>NZ_CP184380.1:0-114084 GCF_049913345.1 Ralstonia sp. R-29 | reverse complement strand
GAGTCCAGTTCGGTGACGTGTCGCGCGAGAGTATAGCGGCGGTGCCCGCCGACAGCCTTAGAGCGAGCGGAATGACCGGCTCACGAGGCAGGGTGCGGTACTTTCTTGGTCCGATTTCCTTGCCGATAAGTGCTATTATCAGCATGGCGTTTCGGCCCCAAAATCGCTATGCTGGCGAAATCCACCTCACATCATCGCCCGGGGGAGGGGCTGTCCGTGTTCTTCGCCATCCTGGATGTCTTGGCTTGGCCACTGTCCGTGCTGACGCTGGTCTACAGCGTGTGGCTCTGGCAGCGCGGCAGCTACGTGGCCCGCAACGGCCGGCGCATCACGCGCCAGGGGCATCCCGGCCGCTTCTGGTTCGAAGTGGCGGCCACCCTCGCGCTGGCGGGCCTGCTGGCCGCGTTCGCCTGGACCCACTGGTTTGCAAACTGGGCGCGCTAGCCAACCGGACTTCTCCATGTCGACACAAGACGCGTCTGCTTTGCCCGAGGCCCTCCCGCCCCTGAATCTGCCGAGCGATCGCTGGGACTCCATCACTAAACCGTTCGAAGGCGACGTCCTGCAACGGGCTCGCTTGGCCAAGCAATTGACCGGCTATCTCGCGCGCTTGCGCCAGGGCGCGGTTCTCGCACTCGATGCGCCGTGGGGAGAGGGCAAGACCTGGTTCGCCCGCCACTGGGCCGCCCAATTGCACGCCGACGGTTACCGCGTGGGTTGCATCGACGCGTTCGAGAACGACTACGTCGAGGATCCGTTCCTGTTGCTCGCGGCCGAAGTGCGGCGGCTGAGTGCGGCTGACAAGACGTTCGCGGAACGCCTGGGCGACCGGGCCGCTCAAATCGGTAAGGCACTCATGCCGATGGCCGCGAGGATGACGCTCAACATGGTCGGCAAAGCGGTCGGCACGGAGGACCTCTCCGGCGAATGGTCCGAGCAAGTCGCGAAAGCCGGGGAAAAAGGGGGCGATGCCGCGCAGGCCTGGGTCAAGCACCGCATCGAACAACAGGACAAGGAGCGCGATTCGATCCGTGCTTTTCGCAAGGAACTCGAGACCTTCACCCAGGGCAGCAACGACAAGCCGGTCGTGATCCTCATCGACGAACTGGACCGCTGCCGGCCGGCGTTCGCGGTTCGCCTGCTTGAGCGAATCAAGCACTACTTCGACGTGCCGAACCTGGTCTTCGTGCTGATCATGAACCGTCGTCAGCTGGAGACGGCCGTCAAGGGTGTGTACGGTGCCGACACCGATGCCACGACCTACCTCGGCAAGTTCCTGCACCTCTCGCTGTCCCTACCGCGCCCGCGGTCGTGGGAAGTCGACCGGGACGCGCACTTCATGCGCGGCTTCGTCAGCCACGTGCTGCGCCGCTACGCCTATCAGGACGCGGATGGTGATCTTGCCTACCTGTTGACGATCTGGGCCGAGGCCTTTGAGCTGTCGCTGCGCGAGATCGAGCGGGCCTGCGCCCTGTGCTTCCTGGTGCAACCTCGTTGGCTCGGCCTGCTGAGCTTTCTCGTCGCGCTGCGCGTCAAGGATCCGGACTTGTTTGACGGCATACGCCGTGATGACTCCGAGGCGAACGACCGCGCCGTTGCGCTCTTGCGGGATTTAGCCCCCCGAATCACACCGGCCCAGGAGTGGGTCGTCGGCTATGTGCAGGCCATGTGGGACCTCATGTCGGTGGTCCAGCAACGGGTGCCGGACGGCAAGGAGGGATTGGACGATGAGACGATCCAATTTCTGTTTGGCCGCGGCATGGTCCGCGCGCAGGCGCGGTCGCCGGTGAAGGCCATGCGTGGCCTGATGCAAAGCCTGGATTTTGACGTGCAATAGGCGGCCAGCGGTCAGCATACTCATGAAGAAAACGGAGAGTCGCACGTGATGGACTTGCTGAAATCGCTGGTGGAATTTGCCCAAAAGTCGAAGGCCGCCGCATTCGGACTGGTGGTGGCAGCCCTGTTGTTCATTGGCGGGCCGCGCTATGCGCCAGGCGTGATTCCGGGGCTGCCTCAGGAATGGGCTTGGGTACCGTGGTTCGTGCTGGCGTTTTGCGGGGCCTTGTTAGGAATCCCGGTGCTGTTGGGCGCGGCCTGGCTGGCGGGCTCCGCGGTGCGTGGTGGGTATCGCTGGATCGCGGCCCGTAGGCGGCTCGGGAGTGACGAAGTCAGCTTCCTACTGACGCTCGGTAAGGTTTCGAACCACACCATTCATCTCAGGCAGTTAGCCCGCAGCAATCCAGGTCACGCAGCGTTGGAGTTCCAGGCGACAGCGGACAAGCTGACCAAGCGGGGCTTGATCCATCGCAATCCGTTTGACAGCGATCTTTGCAGCCTCTCGGTTGCGGGACGTGGACGTACGCTGCAACTTCAGCGCGACGTGGCCGCATCGAAACCACGTTTGCTTGTACGGGGCGACTGGGTGCGTGATCGCCAAAGCGGCCGCGCCATGCGCGTCGTCGAGACCACGCAGCCAATCGGCAGCGCGGTTCAGGCAAACGGGCTTCCGGTGATTTGCGAGTGGCAAGAACCCGATGGCGGGATTGCGCGTAGCGCCTTTCATCCCGACGCGCTAGAACGGATGGATCCGCGACAATGAGTGGCAGGCCATCCTCCTCGTCAGTGTCTCCTCCGACGCGCGCCCAGTTCGCGGCGCTGCGCGGCTGGCTACAGGGTCTGTCTTCCGTGGCCGTGGCCGAACGCTGGCTGTCCTCTGATCCCGATGTCGAATGGACTGACGCCGCCGCGCTGCAGGCGCTGCGCGAGATCCGTCACGCGATGGCGCAACTGGCGCTGCGCTATGGACGCGAGCCCTTGGCGGCCACGCTGGCCAGTCATCGACGTGCCCCGTCCCCGGAGCTGCAGGTCGGCCTGCGCGAACTCGAAACCCTTCAAGAAAAGTTTGGATCGCCCACGCCGAAGCCTGAGCATCGGGTTCAGCTCTGGTTCGCGGCACCGCTGGCCAGGCGCTTGGCCGCAGGTGGTGCTGCAACGCTCGGCGAGTTGATGGCGCTGGCCAACGACCGGGGGCGCGCCTGGTGGCGACGAGTGCCGCGCATCGGGCCGACCGCCGCCGTGACCATCGTGCGCGTGCTGGTGGCCAACGAAGCGACCCTGGGTAAGCTCGGTGCGCACGTCACCGGGGCGACGCTTCCGGTCCCGCTGCTGGCCCCGGCGCTCACGCCCGGGGAGGGCAAGGCGGTACCGCTCGAGGCGATGCGTCTGCCCCCGGCTCTGGATGGCCGTGCCGGCCGCAACCGGGCTGAGCTTCACCGCTGCCGCATTGATGCCGACCACGACTACGCAGCGATCCAGACTTGGCTCTCCCTGTGGCCCGCCGGCAGTTCGACCTGGCGCGCGTATCGCAAGGAGGCCGAGCGCTTCCTGGCCTGGGCGATCCTGGAGCGTGGCCGCGCTTTCAGCGACCTGACGACCGACGATTGTTTGGCGTACCGCGCCTTTCTGGCGCAGAAGGAGCTGGGGCCGCGCTGGGCGGGGCCCCAGGTGGCACGCGCGTTGCCGGGCTGGCGGCCGTTTCAGGGCACCTTATCGCCGCGCAGCCGCGCCTATGCGGAAACGGTGCTCAGTGCGCTGTGCGAGTGGCTGGTCGGCCGCCGCTACCTGGACAGTAATCCGTGGGAGGGCGTGCCTGCCCTGCGCGTAGCCGTGCAGGCGATCGACGTCGAACGGGCGGTGCCGGATGATGTTTGGCAGTTGCTGATGCCGTGGCTGAACGAGCAAGCCGCCCAGGGTGCGTACTGGCGCAGCGTGCGCGCAGCGCTCTTGCTTCTGCACGATTCTGGCATGCGGGTGTTCGAGGCGGCCGCCGCCGACAGGTCGGGGCTGCGGCCAGCGGCCGGCGACGGACCGCTGTGGGGCGAGTTGGAGATCCTGGGCAAGCGGAACAAGCTGCGCATGGTTCCGATCAGTCGACGTGTCTACGCCGCGCTGGAGGCGCATTGGGCAGACCGGGACGTGCTCGGTGACGCAGCCGGGCCGCTGCTGTCTCCGGTGCAGGCAGGCACCAGTCCGCGTGCGAGAGCAAAAGCGGAAGAGGGGAGGGCGGGCTACAGTGACCGAGGGCTGCGCCACTTGGTCAAGCGGGCTGGCGAGGCCTTCCGTGCGTGGCTCACTGAACACCACGCCGACTTGGCCAGGAATCGACTGTTCCTGCATCCGCACGCCTTCAGGCATGCCTTCGGGACGCAAGCGACCGAAGCGGAGGTGCCTGAAGACGTGGTGCAGAGCTACCTCGGGCACGCGTCGCGGGCGACGACAGCGATCTATAACAAGGCGGGCGCGCGTCGCCGTCAAGGCCAGATCCGCAAGTTGTACGGTACGCATGCTCCAGCGAATGTCCGGGACGTGTAAATTGTCGCCCTCTTTTGTCGTTGTGTAGCAGGTATCGACGGCCGCAACATCGAGCCGCATTCAACAGGGGAAGCGCATGGCTAGATCGGTTGTGCAGTCGCTCGATATTAAGGATCGCCTCGTAGAACGCATCGTGTACGAGTGCGTAGATTTAGGCGACGGTGGTACGGACGTTTATTACCACTTGCGGCCTGTGCACAGAGCAAGCGCAAAGCTCGCCGACAAAGCCCGAATGCTGCGCGTCTATCCGGATCACTTGGACATTTTCCCGTTCAAACCAGCGTCAAGCGGCACCGGCTACGAGCCAAAGTACGCGGGGCTGGCTCAGCTCACTTTGGCGCAGCTTCGGACGGGGCCGTATGAGAAGCCCGCCACTCACGACGATGTCGTGGATCTGCTGGATCGGCCGCCCGACTGGTTGGAACGCAATCCTTTGAACGGGCTCGGCTTTTCAAGTCAGGACCGCTTTATTGCCGCTGCCATCGGCAGCCTGTCCACGCGCGTCTACGTTTTGATTGGGGGCGGCCGCGCTGCTCCAACCTACGAGGGCGGTGTGTACGTTCTCAGTGAACAGCACATCAAGCAGCTCGTGAAAAGCATGCGCTCAATCTCCAGCCGATACCAGAGACAGGCGCGGGTGGACCGAATGCTTGTGGCCCACAACGAGCTGTTGAGCGCCGTCGATCCGAATCGGTTCCCCGCCAAAATGAAGCGCGCCAGCGCTGAAGCCGTGTTCGAGATGGTTAAGGTCGGACGCACGCGTACCCGCATTCCCAAAGAGGCGCAGCGCGGCATGGTGAACATGCTGGCCGACAATGCGCCGGCCATTGCGAAAGAGGCCCCGGAGACGTTATACGACCTCGCCGCGAAGATCGAATCCGCAACCCTGCAGGAGATGATCGCTAAGTATCGGGAGAAGCTTGCCCAGAACTTGCCCGAGACAAAGTGGCAGAGCTTCTTCGAGGCGAACACCTTTATTCTGTCGATGGCGTTCGTAGTTCCTACGATCTTTGTTCAGGAAACGCCGTACGTGCATGGCAAGCGCGTGAGCGGACAGGGTGGGAGACACTCCGATTTCTTAATGCGGGGTCAAGGCACGGGCAATGTTGCACTCATCGAGATCAAGGCACCTGGCACAAAACTCCTGATGCAGTACCGTGCAGAGCAGCAAGGTCCGTCGAATGACTTGACGGGGGCCATTACCCAAGTACTTGGACAGCGGCGACGCCTGTCCACTGGATGGGCCAGCTTAAAAGTCGATGACGACGGGACGCTTGATGGCGCGGAGATCTACTCGCCCCAGGCCGTGGTCCTCATTGGCACACTACCGACGTCAAGGGCGGACAAGGAGGCGTTCGACGCATTTAGACACGTTCTCAAAGATGTCACAGTGCTCACGTTCGATGAACTGCTTGCGCGCCTTGAGTATCTGCACCACGCGCTGGCGGCAACTCCGCCTGTGCCGAATGAACCAAACGATGTTCCCTTTTAGGGGCGGATGGCTACCAAGTGCCTTGCTTACTGTGGGGCAGAGCAGCAGGATGCTGACAACCACACAGTGCGCTCAAAGTAGATTTTCAGTGGAGTGAGTCGATGCGCAGTGAAGTAAGCGACGGTGCCGGCTTCGGCAAGCTGCGTATTCGCTTAGAACGTCGCCTCGACATCCATTGCGCACTGCTCTTGCTTGCCGCTGCGATCATCTGTGCTCGATTCGCAGATGACTTGTGTTAGCGGGTCTAAATGTGCCCTTCGCGCCTTGATTATCGGAAATCGAGAGTGTGCCTATTAGCTAAACAACCGTACTAATCGTGCGAGCGGGTCAACAAGCCATTATTTTTTTGGATTTTTGAAATGTATTACGATCAGGTCCCGTTTAATGCTTGGGTCCCCTCGTTGGGAGCATCGCTCCGGTGAATTTGGTGTGCTAGGCTGAAGGATTATTCACTGGGGGGCGTTTATGCTGGATTTTGGAGCACTTAGCGGAGGGAATGGCGGGGCGGATGACATCGTGGACCCTCGCCAGATTTTCACGACACTCGTTCGTGCCCCGAGATTCAAGTTCGTGTCGGCGAACCAAGGCGAGGTTCTTGACAAATGGCAGGAGAAACGCCATAGGGTCGATAACACCATCAAGATGAACACGGGTTCGGGAAAGATGCTCGTCGGCCTGTTGGTTTTGAAGAGCTGCCTGAACGAGAAGATGGGCCCGGCAATTTATGTTACCCCCGATAACTATTTGGCGAGACAGGTCCTTCAGGAGGCAAACGACCTGGGGATTTCCGCAACGGCGGACATCAATAACTCCGGATTTTTGAACGGCGAAGCGATATTGGTCGCAAATATCGACAAGCTGGTGAACGGAAAGTCCGTGTTTGGCGTCGGCTCGGCGGGAGCGGAGATTCCGCTCGGCTCGGTCGTTATCGACGATGCGCACGCATGCTTGGACGCTGTCGCGGATCAGTTCAGCATCGATATTCCGAAAACACATCCAGCGTATGCCGAGCTGCTGGCGCTTTTTGAGGATGACCTCAAGTCGTACTCGCATGTGAGTTGGGTCGAGCTTGCAAGAGAGGATCCACGCTGCCTGATGCAGGTCCCATTTTGGGCTTGGCAGGAAAAGGCGAACCGGGTCATTGAGATTTTCGACGCCCACAGAACTTCGGACGCGCTGAAGTTCAGCTGGCCCTTGCTTAAGGGCGTCATTCCACAGTGCACTTGCGTCTTCAGTGGGAACGCGTTGCAGGCAAAGCCCAGGTGCCTGCCCATCGACCAAATTCCATCTTTCGCCAGAGCCAAGCGCCGCGTCTACATGACAGCAACGCTGGCGGATGACGGCGTCCTGATCACGCATCTTCGCGCGGATCCGATCGCCATTGCGGATCCAATCCGCGTGAAGGGCGCCGGAGAGATCGGCGATCGCATGATTGTCGCGCCCCAGGGCGTGAATCCAGATGCCACAGATGAGGAAGTCAGAGATCTCGCTGCGGAAGTCGCGAAGACCGTGAACGTCGTTGTCTTGGTTCCGTCCTTTGCACGTGCCAAGTTTTGGGAAAGTGTTGCGCATCAAACGCTGGCAAAGGAAACAATTGCCGGCGGGGTCGCGCTACTGAAGCAGAAGCATGTAGGACTCACGGTCCTTGTCAATCGATACGATGGCGTGGATTTGCCGGATGATGCGTGCCGATTGTTGATTGTGGACGGACTGCCGGAGGTTTTCGGGCTCGTTGACCGAATGGATACTGCCGTCATGGAGGGCACGCAATTGCAGCTGTTGCGGCAGATTCAACGCCTTGAGCAAGGGATGGGGCGTGGAGTTCGTTCGGGTGAAGATCGCTGCGCAGTCTTGCTCCTTGGGGCGCGGCTCACGCAGCGGATCCACATGCCGGAGGCACGCGCGATGTTTACTGCGGCGACTCTCGCGCAGATTGATATGGGCAAGGAATTCACGCGTCAGATCAAAGGACAGCCCGTGTCCAAGCTCAGACCGTTCCTTGATCTGTGCATGTTGAGGAATACCCCCGACGGCCACGCTTGGTGGCAGGCTGGTCGGGCTCGGCTCGCGAAGGCTGGTGAAGGTGCTCCCAGTCATATCGACCCGGCTGTACCGTTCATCCGCAAAGCATTCGACCTTGCGGCCCTGAATCAATGGCAACCTGCCGCTGATCAATTGCAGGCCGCTGTAAACGGCGCCACAGAGCCGATCGCGAAGGGGTATCTGAAGCAGCAGTTGGCAGAGTACGTCAATCGCACTGATCCCGTCGCCGCGCAGAAGCTATTGGCCTCTGGCGTAGTCGACAATCCGCGCATCCTTCGACCAATCGAGGGAATCTCCTACAGAAAACTCTCATCACCCACGGTCAATCAGGCTGCGGCTTCGGAGGCGTTTGTTCGTGCGAGGTTCCTCGACCCAAACAGCTTCCTTCTGTACGTCAAAGCGGTCCTTGCGGACCTGCAGTGGGATCCGGAGCGGACGGACCAGTTCGAGGCAGCAATGCAGGATCTTGGCGCGCTGCTTGGCTTCGGATCGCAACGTCCTGACAAGTCATACAAGGATGGCGGGCCAGATAACCTGTGGGCGGTCGGTGGCCTGAAGTACTACGTCATCGAATGCAAGAGCGGTGTGGCGGATATGAGCAAACCAATCTCCAAGGACTACTGCAACCAACTCCTTGGGGCGAAGTCATGGTTCGTCTCCCACTATGACAGCACTTGTGTGCCGGTACCGATCATGGTGCACCCCTCCGCTAAGTTCGGCGCCGAGGCATCGCCGGCCGAAGGTATGCGCGTCATCGACAAAGATCGACTGGCAAGCCTGAAGGTTGCCGTGGAGCAGTTCACTAAGGCTGTCATCGGCGGAGGCGCGGGATTTGTGCCGGTCGCTCAGTTCGCTGAAGCGATCAATCACGTTGGCTTGAACGACAACGTATTCATCAGCAGATTCACGACGGGTCCCGCGTAACCGCTACATCTCGAGCGCTCACGGGAGTACCGACGAGCGCCTCGCTGCATTGTTTGTCGTGGATTGCAAGAGCTGGTGGCCGGTGATCGGATGCCGAACTTGATCCCGACTCTTAGGTAACTTCGCATACATATCATGCCGCAGAGGACTTGATGACGCAAAACGGGCCGCTGATACCACAGCAAACAATCGACTATTACTTACAGCGATGGACTCAATTGAACGGGCTCGTTATTTCCCACTCGGAAGGTGCGCTGACCTATCTTTTGACAGTCAATGGAGGTGCCCTCGCGGGGGTGTTGGCATTTGTGGGGGCGGTTCAGCAAATACGGCAGGCGCCCGGCGCATTGTGGGCACTCTTGTGTTTTGCAGTTGGACTCGTCCTTGCCGGGGTTGCCCGCGCCCACTCACTTGAGGCGATGAAGGCATTGCAACGAGGACTTGTTGCAGACTTTATGCAGTACCGAGCCGGGAAAATTACCTGGGATAGGTTTATTGAGCGTGATGATAACCGTGTGAAGACGTGGAATTTGCTGGGGCCGTGGCTAGGCTGGGGCAGCTTCGTTTGCTTCCTGGTGGGCTTGGTTATCGCATCCGTCTTGCTCTTCAATCTGCCCAAGTAGCTGTCCGGACGATCTATGAAGACCTATCCCATTTATGTGGCGCGCAAAAATTACCGGGGCGCTGACCCGAAGAAACGCGCCAAGGTGGCCGCATACACTTCTACACCGTGCTGGTTTATCCCATTCGATCCTAACCGGCTGGGTTCACCAAAGCCGACGCAACTCGAATGCTTTCGAAGATTGGCCGTCAATAGCACGCATGGATTCCCGCCAGGATATGCAACGGGTGCTGGTGGACCGGGCGGCTCATCTCAATGCAAAGCTAGGTGAGATCTTTGTCGGATGCGGTAACCTCGCAACTGAAGCCTGCCGCATCCAGCTCATCGGCCAACTCCTTTAGAGCGCAGTTTGCGGCGTGCTGATCGTGATTCGCATCGTGCGGGAGAACATTCACCGTCCGGAGGACGTTGGGCGCTATCTCTCTCAAGTGAATCTCGACCACGCCTTTCCGCAAAACCTGAGTGCGACCGTCGATAACATGCCTGGCCGGATCAAGCAGTGAAAGGTGCCAAGTCGGCAGGGTGTTACTAATCTTGCTCAACAGATTCTCGTTAGCCTCCCCATAAATCAGAACGGCACGCATTTCATCTTGCATTGTCAACTCCGGTTTAGATAAACGATCCTATGGTGTCGGGGTTTTGCACTTGTGGGCAGGTAGATGCAGGCCCCTGTTTGTCCGTAAGCGAGTACGAGTCTCGCTGAAACGTGAAATATCGTCTACGCATATTATACTGCTGTGGTCACCTGCCCGGATCGTTTTTCCCTCTTCCCCCAAAAAAAAATGGCTCCCGAAGGAGCCATATGAACGACACGTTAACGTCATCATTTCTAGGTCGTTGCGCCCTTCTTCTTAATCATCTGGTAGTACGTGCTCGCACCCGCCCTGGTCAGCTTCACTTCTTCGAACAACTTCTGAGTGATGTCCTTGCGGGCGATGGCGATAACCGGCTTCGCCGAGCGAGGGCCGTCTACTCAGCTACTGAAGAATAGGCATTCCCTACCGAATTCTCCGAGATGGGACTTGCACGTACAATCGGAGAAGAAACGGAGAGTAGTTACCGACTCGGCAATATCTTCGCGAGCCGTCGTAAACCTATGCAAGCCTGGAGCGACCATGTCCGAAGTGGCGAAAATCGAGCAACCTAAAGGTGAGCAATCTGATCATCATTCGGAGCGTTCTACTGTTGCATGGGTACTTGCCACCCTCTTGTTTTTGGCCGTCATTGGGGTTTGCGCCGGCTACACTGCGATTGTTTGGCCAGGATGGTCGACCCTGACCAAAGGGGGAGAAGGGGCAGGGGTATTCGGCGACGCGTTTGGCGGTCTGAACACGTTGTTCACCGCACTCGCATTTGCGGGACTCATAGTCACGATCTTCTTACAGCGGCAGCAGCTCATCGATCAGCGAAAGGAAATTGGTGCGGACAGAAAGCGGCAAAACTCAGAGTGGTCGGAGGAAAAATTCTTTAGGCTGCTCGATATTTATCGTGGCACGCTCGCGGCTCTAAAAATTCGAACAAACGATCAAGCATTTTCCGGTGTCGATGCGCTGGCTCATATGCATAATGCATTGGATGAGGACCTACGCTCCCAAGGCCTATCAGCGTCACTAAATGCAGCAAAGAGATTAAGGAAAGCGGGCATTCGTCTGCCAGATGAAGCCGTCAAAGCTGCGCTAACTTTTGCTCACTATCGGGCAATCTACACCCACCTTCAGAGACACGCTCGATATGTAGAGTCCTTCAAGCTTCTTCTTCGGCATATCCATGAGTCAGACGTTGATGGCCGTGAGAAAGCATTCTATCTAGAGGTTGTGCGGGCTCAGCTCACGTACCTTGAGTTGCGTTACATCTTCCTCGTTGCCCTTGCCCACGCACGCGACGACGAACTTCGCTATCTGCTAGAAGCAACGGGCCTGATTGAGGTAGCCAAGCTCATGGGCGTACTCCAAGTTCATCGCGAAATTTATACTGCACAATGGGGCTACAAATTCCAGCCAGGAGGCATCGAGAAACCGATGCCAATGCCAAAAGAGGCCCGGAGAAAAGCACGCGCCTTATTTAAGGAGATTGCTCCATACATACGCGAGCACAATCGCGTAACCACTCCCAGCGGCATCACATCGACCACCGCAACGAGAGCGGAGTCGGCCCTTGATGTTGATTAAATCCGCTATCCCTGAGCCGTTTCTTAGCCTATGCTGCGCGTTGCAGTACAAAAAAACCTAGGAAACCATGGCTACCTATAAAGAACTACTCGCTCAGAAGCAGAAGCTGGAAGAACAGCTTGAGAATGCTCGTCTCAAAGAGCTTGAGCAGGTCATCGCTCAGGTTAAACAGGTTGTGGCCGACTACGGGCTGACAGCAGAAGACATCGGCTTGTCGTCCAAGACCAAAGTGAAAGCTCGCCGCACCGTTGCGCCGAAATACCAAGACCCCAAGACTGGGGCTACTTGGACCGGCCGTGGTCGCGCACCGGCGTGGATCGCAGGCAAAAACTTTGATCGCTTCCTGATCGTCTAGTCCCCGAAGACGTTGGAGGAAGCCCGCTCCCGCGGGCTTTTTATATGATCGCTCATTGCATCATCAGGGAGACTGCGGGCTGAGACTTTGCCCCCGGGAAGTCTCCCTGGGGTCCGCATGCACAGCGCCGACTGGCAGGCGCTCAAGCAGTCGACGCAGCCCGGCGACTTCGTCATGACGTGCTGTCGCGCACCTGCGGTGCTCAAGACCAGCATCAACGGACTGCTATTTTTCGCTCACACGGCAGATGAATGTGCCACCGCGCCTGAAACGCAATGGCACCTGGCGGGCAAGGTGGCCGTGCGGGCGGCGTATCCGCCCTGGGCATGGCGGGCCGTGAAGAGGCGCCAGGTAGATCACCGAGCGGAGACAAGTGGGAGGCTGATGTCCTGTTTTTGTCTCGGGCCGCCCCATCGCGAGCGGAGCTGCTGCGCTTCTATCAGCACCTGCGGGACTACACGCAGCGACAGGAGCGGTACGCGGCCTCGGGCGTCGAATGCTTTTGGCTGGTTCGTAAAGAGGCCTACTTCACCTTGGCCAAGGCTACGGCTCGCCGGCGGTTGCAACATGAATTCGCCGGCGTGTTCCCACGGGAACCCGGCGAGATGCTGAACGTGATGGAAGCCCCCGGTGTTCGAGGTGAGGGGGCGGCAGATGCTCGCGCAGGCGCATGTAGATGAGCGCGCGCTGCCGGCCACTCGAGACGTGCCCGACGACGGTGAAGTCTGGATCGGCATGTACTCCGCCAACGGTGAGCTCGCGTCCATGTCCGCAGTCGGGTTCCATCGGGCAGATGCTGCGGACGCACTGCAGCTGTACTTCGATGCAGCCCCGGAGACGGTGGCACTGTGCCTGTCCAAGAGCAACATCGCAGCGCACTACCGAGAGCACTGCGCGACGCGCAAGAGCACCTGCTGAGCGAGCGCAACTGCGTCATCGCACGCTGATTGCGCTGGAGGGGCGCTGCGATTCGCATACGCGGTCAACACCTCGCCGGATGCGGCCAAGCCTGCGAACCTGCTGCGGTCATCATGACGGCGTACGCCTGAATACGCTCCCCGCTGCGCAGCGCCAGAATTGCAAGCCGATTTTTTTCGCCTACGCTAGCGTCTCGCCGCTGGCGACTGCGCCGACAGTTCTCGCGCCACGTCACATGGTGGATCGCGTCCCGAGTTGGTCTGCCGCCGGCGATCATCACCATCACTTAAGAGGATTCGATGCGGTTGTTGCTTGCCTTGCTTCTGCCGTGGCTGCAGTTCTTTACGATCGGCCGGCCGTTCGCCGGGATCATCTGCCTTCTGCTGCAGCTCACATTGATTGGTTGGATTCCCGCTGCAATCTGGTCGGTGTACGCGCTGAGCCAATACAAAACCGACCAGAAGATCGAGCGCGCGCTGGGCGCCCGTCGATGATCTCGACCTCGCTGAACATCAGTGCATCAATGCGTGCCACCACCATATTGAAGGCCGCGATCCCGTTGGGCGTGGCAATCGTCAGCCTCCTGACCGTCGCCGAACGTTTTTACTTGGTCAACGGCACGCAGTACCCCCGGTTTCTGGCAAGGGACGTGGGGGCGGTGCGCTTCGAAGATTTGGACGCACTGCGCACCGAGTCGTGCCACGGTGAGCCGGTGGAGGTGTACTCCAAAACGGACTATTGGGTGCTGCGCTGCGGCCTAGCTTACTTTGAGGGCCACACCTTCATCAGCCGCACCAATCCATTCGACGGCGATCGGCGCCGGGACGGAGGACCGCTTTGAAGTCCCACCCAAAGTTACGTGCGGCACCGTTTCTGTTGACAGTTTTCGCCATTGTCGGGATGGTGGGTTGGGTGATGTACCAGCAGCGTAAGGATGAACACGCCGTGCAGCGCTTTCATGAGCTCGAACATCGCCTTGAGGCGCAAGCGACGCCAATTCACGCGAGCGATGGCCCCGGCCAACAGCTGTACACGTGCACTTCGACGACTGGCTTTATCTACACCGCGCCGACGGAAGCCGATTTGCGCGGTCTATGCGAATCCCAGCAGTAGTGTGATCCCCTGGTCGCCAGGGTTACCCTGACGTTGAAACTGTATGTATATACAGTATTATACCGTTGTACGTGTCATCACGCGAGCGGACACATCGACCGCTCGTGACCTGGCGTGCTAATCAGGGGAGGCTGCTGCGATGGAGAACTGGGCGCAGGTTTCGGACTACGGTTGGCAACACCCCAGCGGGTGGGCCATTGCGTTGCTGTACGTACTTGGCCAGCCGGGTTACATGCTGTCGCGGGACACCACGATCCACGGGCCGTTTGAGTCGCTTTGGGATGCAAAGGCCCGCCATGCGATTCTGGCTCCGGCCTTCTGCGCCGTCGAAATTGATGCGACCGAACTGCTCGAAGCAGAGCTGTGCGATTGACGGCGGCAGTGGTCCCCGTCGTGGCCACGTGAGCTTGGTGCGACGGTGATGGCGACTCAAGCGTGCGTGCGCCTGCCGGCTCCTATACGCGGTGGACCACCAGTTGGGGCGGGGCCGTTGTCCTGCAGTGCCTGCCATGAACAACCCGGAACGGAAGAACTATCCCGCGCTCACGCAGGCGGAGATTCGTGCCCTCTACCAGGCGAACCCAACGCGCGCCATGCGTCGCCTGGTATGGGAGATCTACTGCCTGCATGTCGTCATCAAAAAAGCGGGGGCGGTGATCCGTGCGCGCCGCATGCAGGATCAGCTGATCCCCGGCGGTTTTGACTACGTGCTGGACGAGCTGGCCAAGGTGCTCGAAACCGAGATCTACCTCCACGAGAACTTGCCGTCGATGCACGCCATCTACGAAAAGCGCCAAGCACGCACGAGCACCAAGAAGCGTAATAAGAAAGCCTACCGGTAGGCATCCACACAGGTGGCCTATGATGGCGTCCATCGCAAGACTGCGAGGTGCGTATGTGCAATAACTACGAGCCGTCGGAGCTGGACCGGATCAACGAACTGTTCCGCACGGCGGCGGAGCATTTCAGCTACCGCGCGGAGACGTATCCGGACTATGAAGCCCCGATCGTGCTTAGCGCAGCGCACGGCGCGCACGAATGCGTGTTAGCCAACTTCGGGTTCGTGCCGAAACGACGGCAACCACCGGGCGTGAGTTACGACACCACCAATGCACGATCGGAGACGGTGGGGGAGAAGCCGACGTGGGCCAAGTATTGGAAGGCTGGCCAGGTGTGCCTGGTGCCGGCGCGTTCGCTGTTCGAGCCGAACTATGAGGCCGATCCGAAGAAGAGCACACGCGTCCGGATCTGGCTGAAGGACGAGCCGGATTTCGCGATCGCGGGGTTGTGGCGCGAGTGGGATGCCCGGCCGGACGGCGCGCCGCCGGGCGTCAGCTTCACGATGCTGACAGTCAACGCGGATGCGCATCCGCTGATGCGGCGCATGCACGCGCCAAACAAGGAGAAGCGCAGCGTGGTGATCGTCCCCCGCGCACAGTGGGATGACTGGCTGGCCTGCCGTGATCCCGAACTCGCCCGCACGTTCCTGACGCTCTACCCGGTTGACCAGATGGACGCCGCGCCGGCACCGCGACCGCCGCGGGCAGCCAAGCCGGCATCGAACACCGCGCCGGGCTAGCGCTTGTACACCGTCGTCACCTCGTGGTGGCGGGGGGTGGTGGAAGCCCTTCGGTGTCAGGTCGATCATCAGGTCGCTGAAGATCCCGGTCACCTTCTCATCGACCTGCACGTGCACGATCGGGAAAACGACCTGGCCATCCTGGATCGCCTCGCGGTAAGCTGCCGCCGGATCGCGACTGCCGGACGCATCGAACAGGGTGACAGTCAGGTAACCCAGCGCCTTCATGGTGCCATCGATGCAACGTCCATGATCGAAGTAGTGCCTGACAGCTGCCTCTTTTTGCTCTTGAGAATATTTCGGCTTGGGGCGCGCATAGCCCTTTGGAAGATCGAGTCGCTGCTCGTACTCCCGGTACCAACCCTTCAGCGCGTTCTTGGTCGGGTATCCCAACTGGCGAATGGTTGCTCTGACGCGCTTGCCGAGCTTGATGTAGAGCTCGACCGCTCGAATCCTGTCCTCGTACGAATACATGAACTACCTCCAGGTAGTCCAAGATTTTGTCCGCACCTCCACCTACCTCGGGTGGGTCAGGATTCGGTGCAAATCAACAGTTTGTCTTCTCGATAGTGATGTACTTCTCGCACTGAGAGCAAAGGCAAAGCCGGCGTGTGCCGGCGCAGAGACGAACATGACGGATGCTGGCGTTCTGAAAGATGTGGCGGACGGCGTATCGCTGCCTGTGCCGATCGGATGGTGGTTGAGGCGCTACCGCATTTGGAGCGCCGTGAATTGATCACCATTTCTGAGATGAATGACTTGGACGGCGATATGTGGAACGTTGATCTGACCGAATCTGGCCGGACGCTCCTGCACAACACATCCATCAAATAGGAAAAACAACGGATTCGCCGGCAGAAGGAAAATCTTGCCATTCGATCGATCTCTATTGCGTCGCGCACGATCGCGCTCACACGCTTGTCGTGCCCGACGCTGCCGGGCACGGGACTGAAAGGATACAAAAGCGCTCACTCGCTCACAGCAGTTGCTGCACTTGAGCACCTGCCACGCGGCCTTGTTCCATCAAGTCTGCGACCTCTGCGGTGGTGGTCGCCCCAGATGCCCGCAGACGCAAGACCAGATCGGCATCGAGTTGCTGCTCATGGGCTTTCAGCCAATCCTCCAGCAACTGCACCCGGTGGCTCTCTGTCACCGCATAAGTGATCATCCAAGGACCTTCAGCATCGGTTCCCGCCGGCGCCAGATCGTCGAGTAGCTCTTGGTTGATCTGCCGGTCGTTCTTGTCAGCAGGCCAGTCCGTGGTGACAAGGCTCTCCAGGAACGCTGCTTCGATCGCCTGACTCGGCTGCAGTAGATACGTGTCGTAGCTGTAGGCGTAATAGCTGCCCACGGCGCTTCGGTTGCCTGGCACGGACACCGATGTCGACAAGGTGCGAGTGTTCTGGTCGGAAGATGCCCATGTCCCGCTCAGCTTGAGCTGCATGCCGCCTCCGATTTCGCCCTTCTCCCCCAGAAAGTTTGCCTTGACCGAGAGCATCAGTTTCAAGTCTATGGCAAAGCCTCTCGAAAACTGATCTAGCTCTACCCGCTGGAAGATGGCCTGGCCGGTGCTCGTGAGGCCCCATGAGCTGCTGAGCTTTCTCCTTTCGTCGGCCAACACCATGGCTTGGCTTTGAAGGCGCTGCATTCTTGATGCGTCCAGCATATAGCTCACCAGTTCGCCCGGCACCGGGGAGCGTTGCGGGTTGATGACATAGGGGCGTACCCGCAGCGCGGGCGTGTGTGGGATCACCATTCGCATCTGAGGCGCATCCTCAATCGCCTTTCCCGCCGCATCGAGAAACTGGAACTCGTACCCCGTAAACGAGAGTCCCAGCACGACCGCAGTTCCTAGCGGCTGCACCCCTGTATGCCCGTCTTTTTGCTCCTGCTTGAGGCTGTTCTTGAACGCGTCCGTCAGCGTCGTCGTAACGGTGTGTTTCGAGCCCGATGTGTGAGCCACATTAAGGGTGAAAGAGCTGCTGCCCGTAAAGATCCAGCCCACCTCGCCCTTCGCCTCAAAGATTCCGGCTTCGGAAGCAATGATCTCCACCGTGCTCGTATGCGAAGTCTGGTCGGATAGAGTCGTCTCCGCGGAGGCCGACGACTTGTCCATCCCGGCAGCCAGGTTGAGGTTTTCCTTCGGCACCGGGGGTGGTCCCTCGATGAGGCCAACGAGCACCTGTTTGGCGCCCTCCACAGTGCCTAGCGTATGCCGCTTTGCCTTGCCCACACGCTGGACGTCCAATTGCAATTGCGTCACCACGGCCGGATCTTCGCCAAGCCCGACCGGCCATAGCGTCCAGCGCTGCACGTCGACCTCGGTAACGGCGTTGTCACCGATTCCGGAAACCACCGGTTCGCCGCCAGGAACGTAGACTACCGCGGGGAGCGCTTGCTGCAGCGAGCGTCCTTCCTCCGCACGCAGGATATCGGTCCGCTGCCACCCGTGGGTGAGCGATAAGCGTCGGAGCGCGATATCGTGATCAGTAGGTATCGCCGATGCCGACATCATCTGCATCGCACCGTCAGCACCCCAAAGCAAGGTAGGCTCCATGAGATACCGGTCCTGGGTTGCATGCGTCTCCCAGGCACTATCACGGAGCTGCCATCCGTGACTGCCGTGGATCAGGTTGGCGTCAAGCTCCGCCCAGCCCGCCGCGTCTTGCGTTAGCTTGCAGGCGATGACCAGCTTGAATCGCAGTTCCCCTGGCTTATCGCTAGTGCATATGCCGTGGACGCGCCCGAAGGCGCCAGAGGGAAGCACTTGCGGATGGAGGAAGGTAAGCGGGACACGAGAATCGAATTGTTCCCAGTCCATGTGGATGATCTCGACCCGCGGCACCGGGGAAATGTATGTCACGAATGCGCACAGCCCCGCGCGGCTGCCTGCCAATTCGACACCGAGCACGCCTTCCGGCGAGAGCGTGCGGATCGTTTTCGGAATGTGGTCGTCCGCAAAACATCCGACCTCGAAACCTGCTGATGTCCGAGCAACATAGCATCGCAAGAGCGCCGGCTTGCCCTTGTCCCCGGGTCGCATGACCGGGCAGAACGCGACAGGGGTGCCTTTGATGTGGACCGTCGCTTGCGGTACAGGCACCGGCGCGATCATGAAGCCCGGTTGCATTCCGCCTTCGATCACTTCGTTCCGGTCACCTAAAGCCCACCAGTACACCCGATCCTCGTGGAGCATGGCGGACAGTCTCCTGATGCGGCCAACGAGGTTTTGCAGTACATACATATGTATTCTCCGTTGTCAGGCAATGCCTGAGTGGCCCAAATGGGGATGTAATAAAGCGCCTTCAAAGAGCGGCGTAGCGTGGCAGAAGATCCTGGTCCACCAGGCGGACTTCGATCTTGTTGGCAATGCGTACGTGTTCAGGGTCGGCATCAGAGAACGGCGCATCCGTGACACTCACGACAATGGTGCCAATCTGCTTCTTGCCGTCGATGACGGGAATTAAGGCGCCGGCTTCGGGCACTTGCTGCACCGTCAGCGTCGTCGGCAAATAGATCATCCAACCTACGCCCGGGCGGTCCTTGAACACCTTCAGCGGAAAGTACCCGCCAGATTCCAGCGTGATGGCGCTTGCTTGCCATTGCAGAGCTGCCGCTTGCACGACCGCTACAGCGCCTTCGTAGGCTTGGGGAAAGGCACCAGGCTTGACCCGCAAAATGGCAGTCGATGTCTCGGGGCCAGGCCGCGCGATGATTTGGAGGGACGCGCCGTTGGCGTCGGTCTTGCCATTCCAAATGCCGATGATGCGCGGATCCACTTCTTTCCGGAGTTCTTCGGTAACAACCGCGGTTGCGGCTGTCGTCGGGCCGTTGGCGTCGAACACCCCGTACCGTGCGGCCTCTTCCCTGGACTCGCCTTTCAGGTACCACGTGGACAGCTCGGGCGATTGGTCACCCAGCACGCGGCAAAACGTAGCCAGTTCCTGCAGCAAGGCAATGGCTTCCAGGGAGCCTTGATGACGAAAGACAGCGGTTAGCTCGTAGGGACGCTTCAAGCGCTCGGCTACATCAAGCGCCATGATCAGCTCCGAACGACAGTGGAGCTACCACTTGCGGCGGCTTTGATGAGGCATGACAGGCAAACGCCGGACGTTGTCGGTGCGGCGATTGTTGCCGCCTGTGCTGCCACTGCACCGGCCGGACTGCCGGTACCGGAAACCATCGCGGATGCGGTACCAGTCGCCTGACTGGCGAGCAGGTTGGCACCGCACGCGGTCTTGTCCAAGTGGCGGGCATACGTGTTACCGCCGCCGTCAACGACGATGCTGTCGCTCTTAAGTATGGGGAAGGTGCCCTTGCATTTTGGACACACTGTCATGTCGCCAGAGCGGGCAATGGGCTTGCCCTGCATGGTGGACGTCATGTCGCCGGTGATGACGGTGCCAACGTGGGTGGTTTTGTCGCCCACGACGATAAACGGTTGTTGCCCTGATGACATCGGCTCCTCCGGCTGCTGCACGCGACGCTTGCTCTCGTACCTGCCCGTGGCGGGCGGCGCCATGCTAACGAGAATCGTCTGTGACGGCTGCTGAAAGAAATTGAAGTCTGATTTGAGCTTGCCTAGTCGACGCCTGGTTGAATCCTGAAGGCAGCACGGCCGCTGCGCTCACCGTGGTCTGAAATATGAGGTGCACCCATACTGCCCACACGGACTCGTAGCCCATGGGCGCTGATAGGTCAGCCATTGAGCCACGAAATGTTTATTTCATTCCCGAGTGCTGCGCACTACTGTTTGCGGAAGGCAACAACACCCTGCGCGCTATCGCAAGCGCTGGGTGGGCTCGGCGTGGTCTTAGACCCTGGCATGTCAGTACGATCTCCATGCGGGAACCGGGAGGTCTCCCATTTGGCCGCCGGCAGGAGTCAGGCCGAGCGGGCCGCATCGGGAAGGTGAGGAGCCATAGCCGATGACGAACGAATGGGAGAAGTCGGACTCACCCATAGTAGCGACGAAGCCGGCGAACAAACCTGAGCGATCGGGAGCGGAGTCGATGGAGCCAAGGGGTGGGGCCAAGGGGAACACGGGTTGGTCACACACGCGCCGGACGCTGAGCCGGGAAAGCGTGTCCCAGAGACTGGACCGTGTGCGTCAAGCCGCAAGGCAAAGGAAGAAGGAGAGGTTCACGGCGGTGTTCCATCTGCTCGACATTGACCTGCTGGAGACGGCGTTCTTCTGGCTGAAGCGGAGGGCGGCCGCAGGGGTGGATGGCGTGACATGGCACGACTACGAGCAAAACCTGGAGGGAAATCTCAAAGACCTGCATGGGCGACTGCACCGGCAGGCCTATCGTGCGCAGCCCAGCCGCCGACGGTATATCCCGAAGGCTGATGGCAAGCTGCGTCCGCTGGGCATAGCTGCGCTGGAAGACAAGATCGTCCAACGCGCATTGGTGGAAGTGCTCAACGCGGTCTACGAGACAGACTTCCTTGGGTTCTCTTACGGATTCCGTCCGCGGCGCAGTCAGCACGATGCGCTGGATTCATTAGCGACGGCAATTGCTCGTACAAACGTGAGCTGGATACTTGACGCCGACATCAGCCAGTTCTTCGACACGGTCAACCACGAGTGGCTGATCAAGTTCATAGGACACCGGATAGGCGACCAGCGCGTGATCCGATTGATTCGCAAATGACTAAAGGCAGGCGCGATGGAAGACGGGGTGATCGAGTCAACAGACGAGGGGACGCCGCAAGGGTCGGTCATCTCGTCGCTGCTGGCAAACATCTACCTGCATTACGTCTTTGATCTCTGGGCGAGCTAATGGCGCAAGCGCCATGCCGAAGGGAACTTCGTGATCGTCAGATACGCCGACGATGTTGTGGTCGGCTTCGACAAGCAGCACGATGCCAAGCGGTTCAAGCGGGCCATGCAGCAGAGGTTGGAGCGGTTTGGGCTGTCGGTGCACCCGGAGAAGACGCGCTTGATCCAGTTCGGCCGCTTCGCGGCGCAGAACCGGGCCGCGCGAGGTTTGGGCAAGCCGGAGACGTTCAACTTCCTTGGTTTTACCAACATCAGTGGCCGCGCCAGAGATGGCAAGTTCCTACTGTGGCGTAAGACACGGCGCGACCGGTTTCGGGCCGCGTTACGTCAAATCAAGGAAGGACTACAGCGCAGACGGCATCAATCGATCCGCGAGCAAGGGCAATGGTTACGCCGCGTGGTACAGGGTTACTTTAACTACCACGCGGTACCGACCAACTTCCCTGCGCTGAAAGCGTTCCGGGCACATGTGATCAACCTCTGGGGGCGCGCGCTTCGGCGTCGCAGCCAGAAGGACAACACCACGTGGGCACGGGTTCTAAGGCTGGCAGCACAGTGGCTTCCCAGCGCTCGCATCCCTCACCCCTGGCCGAATATGCGCTTCGACGCCATGCACCCAAGGCAAAAGCCCGGTGCGCGAATCGCGCACGCCGGGATCTGTGCGGGGGGGGCCGGTAACGGGCATCCCTACCGCGACATCGTTGGCCGGGATCTGGGCGTCAACGTAGACATTGCAGACGTGATTCCGGCGGCATCCGTGGCTCGCAGAACCGGCCGCACGGGTAATTTTTACCGTCACCTGTGCGCAACGTTTGCGTGCAATAAATGTATTGACCCCAATACATTTGGCCGCTGCGCTGGTACATTGGCTTTGAGTGTTTCGCTCTCTCCACAGCCTTCAAGGCGGTCCACCTCTCTCCGGACCGCCTTTATTTTTGCCCTGTGGCCTGCTGTGCTATTTAGCCGATCAAGCCGCGATTGATAGCCGATTACGCCCGGTACGTTTCGCGTCGTAAAGAGCCGAGTCAGCACGTGCGATGAGTTCGTCGATCCCCTCATCTGGGGCAAGCGTTGCGAGCCCGAGCGAAAGAGTCAGCGCGGAGACTTCCCCGTCTTCATAGGCGTTGACGCGATCGAGAATGCGCTTGGCAAGGTCGACCGTATCCGTCTGCGAGCAATCGTCGAGCACGATCATGAATTCTTCGCCACCCCAGCGAATGACAGCATCGCGGCTGCGGACCGCTTGCCGCAACATGTCGGCCACCTCGACCAGTATGCGGTCTCCGGTGGGATGGCCGAACTGGTCGTTGATCCTCTTGAAGTGGTCGATATCACACATGACGAGGGCGAGCGGGTGCTCCAGCGTCCTGGCGGTGATGTAGCGCTCCGCGAGGAGTTGCTCGCCATGGTGACGATTGTGCAGGCCGGTGAGCTTGTCTTTGGTGGCTGCACGTAACAGTGCCTGTTCCCGCTCTACGCGTTTGGTGATGTCTTTGCTCACACTAACGTAGTGGCTTATACGCCCTTTCTCGTCGAATATTGGCGAGATGCTTTGTTCTGCATGGTAGAGCGAGCCGTCACGGCGCCGATTGATGAAGGTGGCGCGGAAGTCTCGTCCGCTCGCAAGAGAGCGGCGCATAGCCGCATAAAAGGCCTCGTCATGTTTGCCTGACTTGAACATGGCGGGCGTGCTGCCTTGGATTTCGTCGACCGTGTAGCCCGTGGAGTTGGCGAAGGCGGTATTTGCGAAGATGATCCGGGCTTTTGCATCCGTCAGCATGACCGGGTCACTGGTTG
Source organism: Ralstonia sp. R-29 (assembly GCF_049913345.1). Classification (NCBI taxonomy): domain Bacteria; kingdom Pseudomonadati; phylum Pseudomonadota; class Betaproteobacteria; order Burkholderiales; family Burkholderiaceae; genus Ralstonia; species Ralstonia sp. R-29. The sequence continues at coordinate 90,920 of NZ_CP184380.1, read as the reverse complement.
CATCAAGCGCGCGAGCGAGCAGTCTGTTTGTCTGTTCTGCCTGCTCGTAATCTGAAATATCCTGCTGCACCGAGACAAAATTGGTGACCAACCCGCTGTCGTCGCGAACTGGCGAAATGCTCCAGCGGACGGTGTAGCTAGAGCCGTCCTTTCGATAGTTCGTTGCGATGCCCTCGAAGAGTCGAGCCTCTTTCAAGCAGACGCGAAGTTCATCAATTAATGCCGGATCGGTGTCAGGGCCTTGAAGAATCCTAAGGGAGTGCCCGCGTAGCTCGTCCAGAGAATAGCCCGTCATGGCTGTGAACGCTGGGTTGGCAAACTGCACTCGGCAACCGACAGAGATGTCGGCATCGGTGATCACGATGGCATTCCATGCCTGCGTGATGGCCGCCTCGAATAGTTTTAGCAGTGGTGTGCTCATAAGTTACCGGGCTCGGTTGTCCAATCGAACGAGGTTGATGTGAATCAGCCGTCCGCCAGCGACGGCGGATAGGCCCGAAGCTGGATAACCGGTGTGCCCGCCAGCCGGTCCGGCTAAAGTCCGTGTGACAATCAGCGAGCGTTTGATACCGTTGGCATTGCTCTGAACGCAGGCTTAGCGAACAGATAGCCTTGCATGAGCGTGATACCTGCGGCAGCGAGGAAGTCGCGCTCCTCCGCCGTTTCAACGCCTTCGGCAATGACGCGGATCCCGAGGTCGTTACAGATGCTGAGCACGCCGCAAACAATGCGTTGACGCACCAGATCTGAATCGATACCTCGGATAAGTGCCATATCCAACTTGATCAGGTCCGGCTGGAAATCGGCGAGTAGGGTGAGCCCGGAGTGGCCGGCGCCGAAATCATCAATCGCTGTTTGGAAGCCGAACGACTGATAGGCGCGGAAGATCTCCAGCAGGTGGGGGCGGTTGATGATGTCTTCGCCCTCGATGGTTTCGAAGATGATCCGATTGATTGGAAAGCCGTACTTTTCGGCCGCTTCAAAGGTTGTACGGATACATGCGGCTGGCTGATACACAGCGTTCGGCATGAAGTTGATGGATAGGAAGGTGTCCATCCCTATCTCAGCCGCCTGCTCAATTGCGGTGGTGCGGCATCGTTGGTCAAACCGGTAACGGTTGGCTTCGTCCACTTGCGTGAGCACCGATGCCGCAGGCTCTCCGTTGGGCCCGCGTACGAGCGCTTCGTGTGCGTAGGCGTCGCCCGTGCGCAGATCAACGATCGGCTGAAATGCGAAGGCCATCTCGATTGAGGTGCCATCATCGGAGTTGCATCCGGAGCAGTGCTTGTTGGATGCCGATGGTCGGCTTGCGCTATGGATCTGAATCATCTTGGCAAAACGAGTAAAGGATTTTGGGCAACCGCTTCACGCTTGGTCGGGGCGTGGGCGTTGAGCACTGCACACTCCTGCCAAGCGGGCTTGTGCGACGTTGACTTCACTCGAAGTGCAGTACAGCGCCACTAGGGGATCGACGCGAGCAAACTGCGCTCACGTGAGGGGGAAGGGGGAATTGGATGATAGATCAATTGCCCATTCCGCGCAGTGCACCTTAGGCAGCGGAGAGGCGAAGACCGCAAAAGGCCTTAGCGCCGCATTTTGACTTGAGGGGGTGTTGGCGCGCAGCTAAATTTGACCCCCGGTGGGTGAATTCTGCTCGCGCGTTAACACAGATGGCACAAACGGCGGTCTGCAATCGCCACCACTCGATCGACCAGCAGTTGTGTCGTTGGCTGCTGCTGAGCCTGGACCGCCTGCCGTCCAACGAGCTGCGCATGACGCAGGAACTGATCGCCGACATGCTGGGTGTGCGCAGATCCGGTGTCACCGAGGCGGCGCTGAAGCTGCAGACCGCCTGATTGATCCGCTATAGCCACGGCAATATCGAAGTGCTGGATCGGCCAGGCCTCGAGGGCCGCGTCTGTGAATGCTACGCCGTGGTCAAGCGGGAGTTTGATCGTCTCCTCCCTGACCTTCAGGCGATCTGACTGCTGCACATCTGGAATCATCGATATCCCACCCCGCCTGGGCTGGTCCGCCGCAAAGTCCGTTTGAACGGTAGCGTACGGACGACACGCGAGAGACATCCCATCCTGCGCCTGTGGGCGAAGCATTGGCCCGCGCACCGGACAGCGAGGCGATGCTGCCTTCTGCACGTCCCGTGCAACTGACCTAGTGGCGTCAAATTGAAGACGAATTTCATGACGCTTTGATTTACTGTAAAGGCAGGACTTCCGCGCGCGGCGCGAGCAGGGCCTTACCGCGCACTTCAATCCTGGGCACGACAGCCTGAAATTGAGGGCGGCCCTTTTGATCGTTCGCCGGCCCAGGCTCCGGCGCGGTCACTCCAGCCTCCAGTATTGCTACATACAAGACGCGGGGGTACCGATGAAGATTGCGCAGATTGCACCACTTGCGGAGCGTTGCCCGCCCAGCCTGTATGGCGGCACGGAGCGCATCGTCTCCTACCTGACCGAAGAACTGGTGCGGCAGGGCCACGAAGTCACGTTGTTCGCAAGCGGGGATTCGGCCACACTTGCTGAACTGGTACCGTGCTGCGACGTGGCGCTACGTCTTGATACGCACGTGCGCGATCCGTTGCCGTATTACGTGATGATGCTGGACAGAGTCATGGCGCGTGCCAGCAGCTTTGATGTGCTGCATTTTCATATCGACATGATGCAGTACCCGCTGCTGCGGTGCATGCCGGTGCGGGCCGTGACCACCTTGCATGGCCGCCTGGACCTGCCGGATCTGCTGCCGTTCTACGCGCGCTTCCCGCATTTCCCGCTAGTTTCGGTTTCCACCGCCCAGCGCGCGCCGATGCCCCCGGTGAACTGGGCCGGCACCGTGCACCATGGCCTGCCGACGAACCTACTGACCTGCTGTGCAAATCCACGCGGCGACTACCTGGCGTTTCTCGGCCGGATTTCGCCGGAGAAGCGCCCCGACCATGCCATCGCGATTGCGGCACGCGCCGGGCTACCGCTGAAGATCGCCGCCAAGATTGACGAGGTCGATCGCGCCTACTGGGAGAGCACCATCCGCCCACTTGTGGCGGCGCACCCGAATGTCGAATACCTCGGCGAGATCGACGAGCATGAAAAATCCGCCTTCCTCGGCAATGCGCTCGCGCTGCTATTCCCCATCGACTGGCCAGAACCGTTCGGGCTGGTGATGATCGAGGCGATGGCGTGTGGCACTCCTGTGGTCGCGTTTTCATGCGGCTCGGTGCCTGAAGTGATTGAGGCCGGCGTCAATGGATATATCGTGCGCAACGTCGATGAAGCGGTGGCGGCCGTGCATAGCGTGAGCACCCTCCCGCGCGCTGCCGTGCGTGCAGCCTTCGAGGCGCGCTTTACCGTCGATCGGATGACGCGCGAATACGTGCGGATCTACCGAAGCCTAACCGAACCTGGCGCCGCAGACTCGCCGGAACGCGATTCCGGCGAACTGGTGCTCGCGTGAGTAGAGGGACTTTATCCATGCATTTCGAGCCGTCGAACGAACTGCCGGGCAGCGCAACACCGGCCGCCGCGGCAGCCCATGTTGCGCAGTTCTATATCCCGGCAGCGGCCTCGCTGCAGGAGCGCCGGCCTCGCACGCTCAAACACGGAGACACCTTCGCGCTGTTCGACCATAACGGCGATGCCCTCGGTGTGCTAGGCAGTCCGGAAGGGCTGTTTCATTTCGATACCAGGCACCTCTCCTATCTACGCCTGACCATCGATGGGGCGCGGCCTATGCTGCTGTCCTCCACATTGCGCGACGACAACGCCTCGTTGACCTGCGACCTGACCAATCCTGACCTGTTCGACGAGAACGGTCGCCTGTGGCTGGAGCACGATCTGATCCACCTGCGCAGGTCGCGCTTCCTTTGGAACGGCGCCTGCTATGAGCGGCTGAGCGTGCGCAACTATGACGACGTGTCACGAAGCGTGCGCGTGGATATTGCCTTCGATGCCGACTTTGCCGACCTTTTCGAAGTGCGTGGTACGCGGCGGCTGCGGCGCGGCACGGTGCATACGCCGGATGTCGCGGGTGCGACGGTCACACTGAGCTATGCCGGTCTGGACGAGGTGCGGCGCGAGACCCGGCTCGCCTTTGATCCGGCGCCGGCCGAGCTGGGCGGTGGCAGCGCGAGTTTCAACCTGACGCTCGAGCCGTCGTGCTCGCAGGTACTTCGCATGGAGATCCGCTGCGAAGCGATGCAGCCCGAGCCCGTGGAGCCCCAATCCTTCCTCAGCGCACTGCTGCAGTCGCGGCGCGAGTTGCGGCGTGCGACCCGCCGCGCGGCATCCATCACGACCTCCAATGAACTCTTCAATGAAATGGCCCGGCGCAGCGTATCGGACCTGTACATGTTGCTGACCAACACCGAATACGGACCGTATCCGTATGCCGGCATTCCATGGTTCAGCACGGTGTTCGGGCGCGATGCCCTGATTACCGCGCTGCAGACGCTTTGGCTCGACCCGGAAATTGCCCGCGGCGTGCTGCAATACCTTGCCGCGATGCAGGCGAAAACGGTTGACCCACAGGCCGATGCCGAGCCGGGCAAGATCCTGCATGAAATGCGCCATGGCGAAATGGCGAGGCTGAGGGAAGTGCCGTTCGGACTCTACTACGGCAGCGTGGATGCCACGCCGTTGTTCGTGCTGCTGGCCGGTGCCTACCTGCGGCGCACCGGCGATGTCGAAACCATGCGCGCTCTGTGGCCGCACATCCGGGCTGCGCTGGACTGGATCAACGACTATGGCGACCGCGATGGCGACCTGTTTGTCGAATATGGCCGACAGTCGCCGGAAGGCCTCATCAACCAGGGCTGGAAAGACAGCCGCGATTCGGTCTTTCATGAAGACGGGCAGCTTGCCCCGGGCCCGATTGCGTTGGCCGAGGTGCAGGCCTACACCTATGGTGCTTGGCGGGCAGCAGCGTCGATCAGTGCGGCGCTGGGCGATCACGAGAGCGCAGCGGTCTATGCGGCCAGGGCGGACATGCTGCGTGAGGCTTTCGACGCGCGTTTCTACGACGCCGCACTGGGCACCTACGTGCTGGCGCTGGACGGCGAGAAGCGCCCATGCCGTGTACGTGCATCCAATGCCGGCCACGCCTTGTTTACTGGCATCGCGCTGCCCGAGCGCGCGCCTTCGGTGGTGGCTGCGCTGATGGACAGCAACGCATTCTGCGGCTGGGGCGTCCGTACCGTATGTACCGATGCAGCACGCTTCAATCCGATGAGCTACCACAACGGCTCGGTTTGGCCGCACGACAACGCTCTGATCGCCGCGGGCATGGCACGCTACGGCTACCATCCCGAAGCCAGCCGCATCTTTGAGGGCCTGTTCGCGGCCGCCAGCTACATTGAGCTGCGCCGGCTGCCCGAGCTGTTCTGCGGCTTTTCACGCCAGCGTAGCCAAGGCCCGACGTTCTATCCGGTGGCGTGCTCTCCGCAGGCCTGGGCGGCGGCCGCTCCGCTGCTGCTTTTGCAGGCCTGCCTGGGGCTCGACTTCGACACGCTCGAGCCGGCAATCACCTTCGAGTCTCCGTCGCTGCCGCCCTTCCTTGACGAAGTGGTCTTCCGCAACCTAGCAGTCGGTGAAGGCAGTGCGGATGTGGCGGTGCGTCGCTCCGGCGAGCGTGTGGTGGTCGATGTGCTGAACCGGCAGGGGCCAATCAGAACAATCACTCGAAGCTAGCCGAGGGGTGACGGTCATTCGCGAATGACGGACCCCGAGCTTCTTTCTTTGGACCGATGTTTCGGCCGACTTGGCTCGCGACGAGTGTGCGTAAAGCGGTGTGGCCTGCGGTGCTTGCCATGCAGGTGACGAGCATGGAGCTCATCCTCCGTCACGCCGCAACTGCCCGCGCTCCTTTTCTCCATGGCGGTCGGGCTGCGTGCACGGCGTGAATGGCGTGCGTTGCGCTGTCGGACTCAAGCTTCCAATCGATGTCATCGCGCTTGGTATGGATCTGCTTTGTCGCTGTAGGCAGAAATGCGAGAGGAACTGTGAAAGTGCCCGGGCAGTGACAGACGTGCGGATCACGTGGCCCGACACTCCGCTGTCTTCCCGCATAGTGGCGACGGCGTAACAGCATTGACCTAGGACACTATTTGACCTGCTTCCATACGGTACTCATCTGACAGAGCCCTACCCGAAGACTATTCTGGAATCCCAAATAACAGTGAACCGGCACAGTCCGGCATACCGAGGGCACCGCAGCGAGCATCTCTATGATCAATTCGCTTGACTTGCCAAACGGAACGCTTGAAATACGCACAAAACAACGCAGCGATCGACGATGGTTTTCCGAATATCGTTTCACGCCCAATGATGGACATGCCACAGCATGGGCAGAGGCCACCATCCCAGAAGGCTTCATTTCTTCTGGCCTCGCATTCAGCGCCGGGATACTGCTGGGGCAACAGTGCGCCGAGCTTGCACGCTGAAGCAGGCAGTGCCTTTAGGAGAGGCACGTCGTGGCCCCTTTGCGACAGGCTTGGGGCGACGTGCACCTGGCTGAAGGGTTGCGCACATGATGTTCGCAATTCGACGGCGAGAATGGTCGATCCCATTCACCCTGCAAAGGACTTGGCAAGGCATTCCACGACTAGGTCACGCAGAGTGTTCGCGGTAAGCTCTCGCAGATCAAAGGTTATTTCGGAGGTGGACGCCATACCGTTATGGTTGGAAACGACCATGTGCACGTGAATCTTCTGGTCCAGTGCGTCGCCGATCAGGGTGATCTTGGGGTATTGGGCGGCGCGTTCCGAGAGAGATGCCGCCTGTTCTTTGGCGTCGGGAAACACATGGAGCGTCGCGCTGAAGGCGGTCATCTCGACCTTGAAGCCGTGGCCGCGCTTTTGCAGGTGTGCGCCGATATCCTCAAACACAGGATGCACTGTCTTCGTCCGGAACGCTGCAAACTCGGCCCGAAAAGTTTCCGCTGCACTTTGCTTGTCTGCAGCCTCTTCCTTCTCCTCCGCCTTGCGCTTTTCGAACGCATTCAGTGCGGCATCAAGCTTGTCGTAAGCGCCCATGTTGTCTCTCGATAGAGAAGCGGTGGCGTCCAGAATGCGCGCCCGTTCCTGGTAAAGAATAGTGGGAATAGATGCGCGTTCCAAGCACCATGTCGCAGAAAATGTTGGAAGCAAGACGACAGTCCAGCGATGCTGCGCATCACCCCCGCTTGTCTGGGGAAACCCCCATACGCTGATACACGAGCAAGACGCGAGCCGCTCTAAGATCCGGTACTAGAACATCGCGTCGATCAACTCCAGCCAAGCGCTGGGGGACGGAGAGGAAGCCAACATGGACGGCAACGGACAGGCCCGGCCCAATTTGTATCGCGCTCTGCGGGCGCGCTTGAATGCGCATCCATTGTCCCATGTCGGGCCCGGGTTGATCACGGGCGTCGCCGACGACGACCCGAGCGGAATCGCGACCTATTCGCAGGCCGGGGCACAGTTTGGCCTGGAGATGCTGTGGACAATGCCGCTTACGTTTCCGTTGATGGCGGCCATGCAGTCCATGTGCGCAAACATGGGACGCGTCACGGGCAAGGGACTTGCGGCCAACATCAAGGACGTCTTCCCGCCGATTGTGTTGCGTATCGTCGTGTTGCTGTTGCTGATCGCAAATACGTTGAATATTGCCGCTGACGTTGCGGCGATGGGCGAGGTCGCGGAACTCGTTTCCGGCATCGACCGGCATGTCATGACGGCGTTGGTGGTGTTCGGCACCCTGGCACTGCAGATATTCGTTCCTTACCACCGATACGTTTTCTTTCTGAAGTGGCTGACGGCGTCTCTGCTGGCGTATGCCGCAGTCTTGTTTACCGTGCACGTGCCGTGGAGCCGCGTGGCGCTGCACACGGTGTGGCCCAGTGTGAGACTCGATGCCAGTGCCGCATCGATGGTGGTTGCCGTGTTCGGTACCACTATCAGCCCCTACCTCTTCTTTTGGCAGGCTTCCGAAGAGGTCGAGGACATGCGGGCGCACCCCTCGTTGAAAGCCGATGGAGCCAAGGCCCGCACCGAGCTGCGGCGCATTCGCTGGGACACGTGGAGCGGCATGCTCTACTCCAACGTGACCGCCTACTTCATCATCCTCGCCACGGGGGTGACTTTGCATGTTTCTGGCGTGACCGACATCACGACCGCGGCGCAGGCGGCCAGTGCCTTGCGGCCGCTTGCTGGAGACTTTGCGTACGTGCTGTTCACCGTCGGGATCCTGGGGGTGGGGCTGATCGGCGTGCCAGTGCTGGCAGGCTCAGGCGCCTACGCGCTGTCCGAAGCGATGGGCTGGAAAGAAGGGCTGGAGCGGAAAGTGAGCGATGCCCGTGGGTTCTACAGCATCATCGCCTTGAGCGTACTCGCAGGGCTGGCAATCCAGTACTCGCCGATCCGTCCGATGAAGGCGCTTTTCTGGAGCGCGGTCATCAATGGTGTGGTGGCGGTTCCGCTGATGGCGGTCATCATCCTGCTCGTGTCGAAGCCCGCAGTGATGGGCCCCTATACCGCAAGCCGGCCATTGATCGTCCTGGGTTGGGCGGCCACGGCGATCATGGGGGTTGCGGCCATGGCGATGTTTCTGCTGTAGGCATCGGCATGCAGGCAGAGTGCCTGCATGCCGATGTTGACGTCATGCAACGTGTTGGCGGCGTAGCTCCCTCGGGTGGCGCTGCCTCTTCTCCCTTACCGGGTGAGTTCCGCGCATTGTTGCCCCAGAAGTATCCCGGCGCTGAATGCCAATCCGGAGGAAACGAACCCCTCTGGGATTGCAGCTGCTTCCCAGCCGGTGCCGCTTCCATCACTGTGCGTGAAGCGATATTCGGAGAACCATCGCCGGTCACTACGCTGCAGCGTGCGGATTTCAAGCGTTCCGTTGGGGAGGTCAAGCGAACTGATCATAGATGTCCTTGTTGCGGTTGCCTCGGTATGTCGGGAAGTGCCGATTCACTGTTATTTGAGACTGCAGCGTAAGGCCGGGGCGAAACGTCGTCGGCTCGGTACCGTACAGAACTCGGTCCATATTGAGCGTGACCCACGCACTGGGTCCGCCGCTTGAGTTCAGGGGATGCACACCTGGGCGGGTGACGACTGCGTCTGCCACCGTACCGACACCCTTCGCGCGAGCGAGGATGCTAGTTATCGGGGCGTTCGGGCGGCAGTCACGCTCACGTGCTGACGCAGGAATGCCCTGATTGGCTGTACGCCGCTTGTGGTCCGTACAGAAAATTCGAGTCCTGGTTTTGCGTTCTCCGCAACAGCACGCGGTGGCCTGCGATCGGGGTGGAGGTGCACAAAATGCGTGGCAATCGGATAGCACAACTGTGCGGCGCGATGCTGGTGGTCGTGACGCTTGCGGGCGGGTGTGCCGGGATGTCCCGGCGAGGTACGGACACTGCAATCGGCGCCGGTGTCGGTGGTGTGGCAGGCGCTGTCCTGACAGGCGGTAGCGCGGTAGGGACAGTGGGCGGTGCAGTCGTCGGTGGTGTCGTCGGCAATCAGGTCGGCAAATGATTGCAGCCCAGGAAGTCGAAGCGGCATGCCCACACTAGTGGTGGCATGCCGCTTTCCAACCCGTTCTCATGAATCAAAGGTGGTTGGCTTAAGCGGCGGCCGCAGCCGCAGCCGACTTGAGCGGCAAGACAGCGCTGGTTTGCTCCGAGCTGCCGGAAACGCCAAAGGCCACCGCAACGGGATTCATGCTGTCGACCATGGAGGTCGGCATCAGGATCGTGGCGCCACGCTCCTTGGTGGTCTCATAGATGATGTTCATGGCACGCAGTTGAAGCGCTTGCGGATGGCCTTCGTACATGCCCGCAGCCTCGACGAACTTGGCGGCGATGGCCGCTTCAGCAGAACCCAGGATGACGCGGGCCTGTTTCTCGCGTTCGGCCTGTGCCTGCCGGGACATTGCGTCCTGCAGCGCCACGGGGATGGCCACGTCGCGCACTTCGACTGACGATACGGTCACGCCCCATGCTGCAGTCTTCTCGCCGATCTCGGCGCGCAATTGCTCGTCTGCCGCCTTCCGGTCCGATAGCAGTGCCGAAAGCATGGAGGCGCCGATCATTTCACGCAGCGACGTCTGGGCGACGCGGTCGATGGCCTGACGGTAGTCGGTAATGGCCAGCGCGGCCTTCTGCGCATCGTGAACGTGCCAGAAGATGATCGCGTCGACATTGACCGGCACCGTGTCTTTCGTCAATGCCTGCTCGGCATTGAATCCGGTTGTTTGAATGCGCTCGTCGATCACAGCGGTGACGCTGTCGACGATCGGCAGGATCATGAACAGCCCGGGCCCTTTCACGCTTTGCAGCTTGCCTGCACGCAGGATGACGAACTTCTGCCAGGCGTTTGCCATCTTGAGTGTTGACGCGACGAGGATTGCCGCAATCCAGAACACGGGCGCCAGCAGAACCGAGCCGAACATGCCTGCAGCGGCCCCCACAGCCAAGAGAAGGACAACGATGAATGCGGTGATGGGATTCATATGGCGCCTCGCCGGCAAGTGGTACTGCAAACCATGAGAAACGGGGCCAGGGTTCTGGAGACGGTCGCTCGCAATGTCTGCGTGATGTCTTTACCCGAAGACGTGCGAGCGGATGTCGTCTTCAAAATCGACTGTCCAGTCAGGGCCATGAGCACCGTCGTATTCGCGCATGGTCTTGCCCATCCGGACGATGACGCTACGGTCCAGCGCCTCGGATGGGGCATCGGTGGAGAAATGTTCGGTGGAGGACACCTCAAAGCCGTCGGGTGCGAGGCCGTGGCGCAGGCACACCTCGCGAAATGCGTCGCGCTCCATGTCTGGAAACTGGAGAATGGTTTGATCGAGCATCACGTTGGCCTCTTTCTCGTAGTGTGCTGCCGCCTGTGCTTCGCGTTCCGTAGGGCGTATCGGATCGTCGGCTTTAAAGTCGCCCCATGAGCAAGAGGACGAGAACGATGAGCAGACCCACGCCGAGCGCACCGCTTGGCGCGTAGCCCCACCCGTTGCTGTAGGACCACCTTGGGAATGCCCCAACCAGCAAAACGGCTAAGACAATGAGAAGTACGAGTCCGAGAGACATGATGCCCTCCTTGTTTTGTAGGTTCCCCCCACTCCGTGTGCACGAGCCAGGCAAAAAGCGCTCCACGGTTGTTTCATCATGAGGGTGACGCTCAAGGTTTCCCGGGCATAGTCCGAGCGATTTGAGCGTTCCTCATTGTCTTGAAGAATAGAGTACTGCGGGCCTGAAAACGGTTCGGTAGCGTACGCACCAGCATGTGGAATGCGTGTCTCGTGCGGGGCGCAAAGCGGCGATCGCCCCTCGTGAGCGGGGCCTGCCAATAACGGCTTCGTTAGCGGTGCTCACGGTCTCTATCACCGTGGTCGCTCTCGTAGCCGCCCTGGCGATGACCTTCGTAACCGCCACGATGATCACGTTCATAGCCACCTTGCCGGCCATCGTTGTAGCCGTCGTCAGGAACCCACAGGCAACCGGCCAGCGAGGCCATCCATATCCCCAGGACCGTATAGATAAGGGCGCGCATGGCGGCCTCCTCGCGACTGCACTAAAGAGATTTGAGTTTGGTGACTTTCGTGCCCTCGAGCGTCACGCCTGCCATCAACCCACTGTTGGTGAGAACGAATGCCTCGATCGGCCCCGTCGCGGTCGAACTGTCGATGTTGCCGTTGGCGCCCACTTTCAGGACGGCAACCGATGCGTCACCGCCTACAGACCACCCCTCGCTATTGCGAAATCGGTCCAGCGCCTCCTGTGTCATGAAGAGGAAGATGATTGCTTTCGATTGGGCGCCAATCTGCAATCCAATCGATGCCGTTGTCGTGCTGTAGTACCCGGTCGTCCCACCGCCCACGCGCAATACCCCCTCACCATATTGGCCGCCTATGCCGAATCCGGCGGCAATGACCGATGGGAACACCAGTACACCACGGGCCTTGCCGACCAGTTCGCGCGACCCGCTGGCGGCAGTATAGAGACGCGCAAGCGTCGAGTCGGCGGCTGTATCAATCGCGTGTCGCTTGTCGACTTGATGGGCGGCCGAGTCAGACGTTCCAGTCGTTGTGCAGCCGGGAGTCATGAGTCCGACGACTGCGGCAAGAGCCATCGCCGTCATTGTTAGGAAACGTTTTTCTCGCATCTTTGCCTCCATCGTGGAAGAGCCATCTTGAGCGTATGTCAATGCGGAGTGCGTTACGGTACGACAGCGTACGAAGATGCAGGGCCTGGTGAAAAGAGCCAGGGATGGCGATTCGCTGCGCGCGGGCGGATCCGGTCCATCGCAGCTTGCGACGCGGTTCAGCCAATTTGCGTGGGTGATTGCGCCGCCCCTCTCGAGTTAGTCCACTACCGTACAGACGGCACTGCGTCTGCGGAGACATCATGCGGTTTCGTTGGGCAAGGTCTTGTTTTGGTATGCGCATCGCCGGGTAATGAAGTGGAATGGTCCGAGCGCGGCGCGTCAAGGCACGGCATCCCCCACGACCAACTGAGCGCCGAAAGCGCAGGAGCATTGCCATGAACAAGGATCAAGTGAAGGGCCGTCTTGAGGAAGCGAAGGGCAAGTTGACTGAAGCCGTTGGCAAGGTCACCGGAAAGGACGCCACGGCAGCGAAAGGAAAGGTCGAACAGATTGCCGGTAAGGCGCAGGCGGCGTATGGCGATGCCAAGGAAGCGTTCAAGAAGCAGCCGAAGCCTTGATGCCCGCGGCCTGCGCAGCGCGTCAATGCAACACGGGAGCAATCATGCACAAAGTCACTACCACCGCACAGCACAGAAAGTCGGAGCCTGCTGCTTGCGGATGCATACCTGCCGCGGATGAAGGGCACACCTATCAATCCGCTGTGGACGCATCGCTTGAGATGACCTTTCCGGCGAGCGACCCAATCTCGCCGGGTGCGGCCATGTATGCGGAGCGTCAGCTCAGTACCTCGCTCGACAAGACAGATTGGAGCCTGGCTGTCGGTAGCAAGAGGCAGGCTTCCCGCGTCGAGCCCACTCTACGGCACAAGGGCAAAAGCCGTGCGCATTGACGTATCCCCCCGCCGGCGCAGTCGCCGGTTCAATGGCTAATCACCTTATCTGGAGTCACACCATGAACATCAACGAATTGGACCACCAAAGCAGCGGACCGCGCGCTGCCATCGTCGGCAACGGTCAGCTGAAGGGCGCCGGCCCCGGCCCCGTCATCATGGCTGCCGACACACTCAACGGCGATCCGGTTCTTGGCCCGAGCGGTGAGAAGCTCGGCAAGATCGATCACATCATGCTGGATGTTCCCCGCGGGCAAATCGCCTATGCGGTGCTGTCATTCGGAGGTTTTCTAGGTGTCGGCACGAAGCTGTTCGCGGTGCCATGGTCTGCTCTGACGCTCGACACTGTACGCAAGAGCTTCGTGCTGGGCATCGACAAGAAGCAGCTGGAAGCCGCGCCGGGCTTTGATCAGAATCACTGGCCTAGCATGGCGGATACGCAATGGGCCACCAGCATCCATCAGTACTATGGCACGCCCCCGTACTGGGAGGGGAGCCGGAAAGAGGCCAAACTGGATTCCTGATGAAGTCGGCGTATTGCTGGTCAGAGCGCCTCGAGGTCAGGAAGCAGGCGATCGAACTCGCGCTTGACCACGGCATAGCATTCGCAGACGCGACGCTCGAGGCCGGGGCGGTCGAGGACTTCGATGGTTCCGTGGCTGTAACGGATCAACCCGGCGGTCTGCAGCTTCAACGCGGCTTCGGTGACACCGGACCTGCGCACCCCCAGCATGTTGGCAATCAGCTCCTGGGTCATGCGCAGCTCGTTGGAGGGCAGGCGGTCCAGGCTCAGGAGGAGCCAGCGACACAACTGCTGGTCGATCGAGTGGTGCCGGTTGCAGACGGCGGTCTGGGCCATCTGGGTAATGAGCGCCTGGGTGTAGCGCAACAACAGACGCTGCATGGCCCCGGCGCGGGCGAACTCTTGCTTGAGAATGCGGGCACTGAGGCGGTAAGCGCCGCCCGCACTCTGAACCACGGCACGGCTGGGGGTGGTTTCCCCGCCCATGAAGATGGCGATGCCGACCAAGCCCTCGTTGCCGACGATCGCGATCTCGCCCGAAGAGCCGTCTTCCATGACATAGAGCAGGGAGACGATGGACGTGACGGGAAAGTAGACGAATTCGGGGCGGTCGCCCGATTCATAAACGACGTGCCCGAGCGGCATGTCGACCCAGACAAGCTGCGGCGCGATGCTCTCCCATTCCGCTGGCGGCAGCACGGACAGCAGATGGTTCAGCTTCGGATTCGGTGGAGCCGTCATGGTCGCCTCCCTTCTAGTGGTGGTGTGGTATCCCAGTCGTCATTCCCGCGGCGCTGCTGGGCATGGCGGCGTCCGTGCATCAGCGTATCTCGTGGCCCAGGCCCTGCGCTGCCCAGGCGCGCGACAGCACAATCTTGAGCGCGGCGATGACGGGCACCGACAGGAAAATGCCTGCGACGCCGCCCAACTGCTCGCCTGCAAGCAACCCCACGATGACGAGGAGCGGACTGACCTTGACCCCTTCGCTCATCAGGTAGGGATTCAGCACGTAGTCCTGGAACAGACGGTAGACCACGATGAACCCGATCAGCCAGAATCAAGGCGCTGGGGCCTTTCCAGCGATTGCTCATCAGACGAAAGCGTCCATAAATCAGTATGGGGTCGCGCCCTTCGCCATCGATGGCACTGCATTTGCAGAAACAGCAGGGCCACTTCGAGCTGCCGCGAACGCCGGATGCCGCCTCGCACGGTTGCAAGGGTATACCGCTTATCTTTGATGGTGAAGTGTATGGTCAAGCCGCCCTCTGGGGAGGGCTAGATGTCGACCTCATAGCTACACTGCAGTACGCCAATCACACGGCTTAGTTCGGGTACGGCAATGAGTATCTCGCCGGACTGGATAGGGATCGGTGGCATCGCGGGTACCTCCAGTCGAATAATGTTAGCAAACGCTTCGCCTGAAGCAATGTGATGGAAATCCTTTGCGGGGAGTTGCTCGTTTGTTAGCTTCCTCGCCCTTTGGTTCTCAGGGAAGGTATATTCAACCCACGCCCAAAATCGCTATTGAAATATTCGGCGGTACGTGACAGTGCGTTCCCTAATCAATGGCCTAATCCAAGCGTATTTGTGTCTACGGACCAATCCACCATGCGATAACAGGCGCGTTCTTGAGGGCAGAAACGGACGATAATGTAGAGCAATGAAGCGTGCCTTCGGTCATTCGTCCGAGGTGTCGTTTATCCTGCCAGATATACCTCAGACGGGCGCCGGATCGCCTACGATGAAATGCCCGCAAGCAATGCGGGCGGCAAACGTCGTTGGCGTGCAGATGCGCGGCCAGCGTGTCCGCGTTGCGGTTGTTTTGCGCGGAGGCGATGCCGGTCCCGTGGTGGTCCACCAGGCTGTGGACATCCGCTGGCGCGGCCCATGTGGATAGCCTGATGGACAACCCGATGGACAGGCTGCGCCTGCCCACAGGTTGCCCACGAGGCTACCCACACTTGCCCACAGCAGCACCGGTGTGCGAGCCCACGTCACGAGCAATGTTTGATATTTTTAACCCTATTTCGAACCCCACCTGCGAGTGCTCGCGCCATGGCAATCTCTGCGGGTCCGCAGGGACCTTGCACAGCGATGATTCGGGGCAATCCTCTCCGAGCGTCATCTCCCATGCCGAATCGCGTCGCCCCTCCCTCAGCGAGCCCAGTTCCACCGTGACGCTGCGCCGCCGCGCCGAGGCGATTACGTGGGTTCGGCTGCAGATCGCGCGCTACGGGCTGACGTATGCCGACCTGGCGGCGGCAGGCGCGTTCCCATCGCGGCAGCGAAACCAGCTGAAGGTGCGCTATCGCACCGCGGATGGCCAGACCTGGGACGGGGAGGGCGAGACGCCCGACTGGCTCAAGCGGGCCGTCAATGCCGGCCAAAGTGCGGAGCATTTCCGGGCCGATACCTGAGTCATTGCCGGGTGCAGGGCGCCGGCTTGAACCGTCTTACCAAAGGTGCAGACGTGTTCAAGGCTGCGCCTTTTTCTTTGTGGTCATCGCGCGTTGACGTGGGCAGCTCTCTCGCCGTCCTCCTGTTGTGCGGGATCTGCATCGAAATATTTCAATTTGATGTCATTTTGATGACAACTGCGGCGATTTTCGGATTAAGCACTGTCTAGGCCAAAGATCACTCTTTCTAGTGATGTATGAAGGATTTGTGAAAGTTATGCTGGGGTAAAAGACAACAAGCGGGGTCTACGTGTTGATGGGCGCCGCATCAATCGGGTTCGTTATGAAATTCGCCATCCTCACCAGCAATCCTTCGAGCTTTGCGTACGTGGCGGCTTGCCTGCCAGCGTACGTGACGTGCGTGCGATTGGACGACGATTTGGCGCTGTTGCGCGCCCGGCGCACCGAGGCCTTCGACTTGCTGATGATCGATGCACAGCTGTTCAGCACGGCCGGCCGGCTGGTTCTGTCCTGGCGTGACTGCAATGCCGACTTGCGCTGGCCAACGCTGGTGTTCGGCACTTTCACCGAACGCGCGGAAATGCTGCGTGTTTTTGACAGCGCTGTCGAAGACGTGATCACCGGCCACTTCACCGCAGAGGAGTTGAATGCCCGCGTTCAGCGCGTTCAGCGCAGCGCGGAACGCGGGACGCAGCAGACCGAGTCCGCTACCCGTACCGTGGTCGGGCCGAACAGTCTGTGCCGGCTCACTCGGACGGTGACGTTACGCGGCACGCCCATCCGCTTGACCGCCCGCGAATTTGCCACGGCCTGGCTTTTGTTCTCGTCCCCTGGGGCGTTTCTGTCACGCCAGCAGATCGCTTCTGCAGTCTGGGGAACGGAGGCCAGTGTTGCCGAACGCTCGATCGAGCAGCACATCTACAAGCTGCGCAAGAAGCTGGGCTTCGGAGAGGCGACCGGAGTGGAGCTCAAGACGGTCTACTCGCGCGGCTATCAGTTGACTGTCCAGCAGATGAGCGAGCAATCGCGCAGTGCCGCCCCGCAACTCATGCTGGCGGCTTGACGCCGATCGCCGGCGCGCCAGGCATCTTGGCGTTCCTGACAGACGCGTGCGCGAGTTAGGTGTCCTTGCTACTGGACACGGGCTCCATGTCGAAATGCGCTGCCGCGTAGCTCGCATTACAACTCCACACCTCGGTGCCGTCGCGGTAGAAGATGCACCATCGACCGTCGCTCACGCAGAGTGCTTCAGTGAAAGCACGGCTGTGTTCGTTCATTGCGGCATGGACCATTTCCACTTCACGGCAAGTGGCTCGATAGGTGCCGGCGGCGAGTGGCGGGGGATATTCGGGCCTGCGTCTCACCATGCCCTGCATTCCTCGTACATCTGTTTCTCAAGAACCTGTATTGACCGAGCGCTGACGATATCACGCATATCGGTGTGGGCGTTCGCCTGCCCCTTACCAGGACAAGGGTAGGGAGCCTGTGGTCATCCGCTTCCCACTCAGAGTTTGAGAAGCACACGCCATCTCATCACAGGTGTGAAAGGTCGCTGCTGAAGAAAAAAAGCCCAAGCAGGTGCTTGGGCTTGAATTCACCGGGTGGGTGAAGGAAAGCAATTCATTGTCAATGGATTTTGCTGCGTCAATTTCGCTTTTCCTCACGGTTTCCCCCGTCGTTGTTCCCGCTCCGTGTGGCCTGCCTGACCGGGCCGACCGTGCTGCACTTGGTCCGATTCCAGTGCGGGCTGAAGCCCGCAATAGGCGCTCGCCGCGCGGCGTTGGCCAGCGGTGACGGCGTGCCTTGCGCGCCATTCTCCCGAGCCCCTCGCCCTCATCCGGGACCGTAGTCACCTCCGGCCAGGCGGACAAGGGTTCGCAAGCCGCGCAAAGCGCGCCCTTGTCCGCCTGGCCGGCGCTGCCTCCTTGGGTCCCAGGGCGACGGACTCAGGAGAACGGCGGCAAGGCTGACAGGCCGCCGCACCGCCTGACCAACCTGCCCACGAGGGGGCTCCGAATCTAGGAGCCCGGTAGCACGACAACCCTTCTGGAAACCCATCATGCAAGAACAACACATTGCTGTACCGCTGTCCCGACTGGTCGAATCCGAAGCCAACGTCCGTAAAGGCGCACTCGATGCGAACTTGGTCGCCAGCCTTGCCGCCACCATCGCGGCGCATGGTCTGCTGTACCCGCTACTCGTGACCGAGGAGAAGCCCAAGGGCAGAAGCAAGAAGGCGACATACGCTGTAGTCGCAGGGCGTCGCCGTTTCGCAGCGCTGAGGCTGCTGCGCGACGAAGGCAAGATCGACGTGGACTACGCCGTGACGGTGCGCGTGGTGGCCGATGAAAACGCCGTCGAACTGTCAGCGGTCGAGAACACGCACCAGCCCATGCATCCGGCCGACGAATATGAATGCTTCCGCCGCATGGTGGACGAGGGTGCCGGTGTGGAGACCGTGGCGGCGCACTTCGGCGTGTCGGTCGCCGTGGTGCAGCGTCGCCTGAAACTCGCCAACGTCGCACCCGCGCTGATTGCGCTCTACCGCGAGGGTGCCATGTCGCTGGAACAGTTGATGGCGTTGACGGTGAGCGACGACCGTGCGGCACAAGAGCAAGTCTGGCACGGCACTCCGGCGTACCAGCGTGCGCCGGCGGCGTTGCGCCGTGCCCTGCTTGGCGAAGCGTCCATCGCCTCCGACTCGGCGGTGGCTGAATTCGTCGGGCGCGATGCCTATCTCGCCGCAGGTGGGCACGAACAGGTTGATCTGTTCGCTGAACACGGTGCGTACTGGGCGGACGGTGCCTTGGCTCACCAGTTGGCGGAAGAACGACTGGCACAGCAAGCGGAGACGATCCGTGCGGAAGAGGGTTGGGCTTGGGCTGTCGCACTGGTGCAGCCCGACTATGCCGCGCTGAATGCCTACGGTCGTGCGCCGCGGATGTTGCGCGAGCCGACCGAGGCTGAGCAGGCTGCGATGGATGCCTTGGACCAGCGCCAAGAGGCCATCGAAGCGCAGATGGAGGCGCTGGAGTTGTCCGATGACGAGGGGGCGGACGAAGCCTATCAGCGCTTGTCGGATGAACTGGAGGGCATCTACACGGAGCGCAGCGAGCGCGAAGCCGCGTTGGAGACGGTCGCGGACAAGACCAATGTCGGTGTCATCGTTGCGCTGCGCGACCACGGCGTGGAGGTGATTCGAGGCGCGATCCGCCCGGAAGACCGCAGGGCTGCTGTCAAGGCCGCTCGCGCGCAGGCGCGCGGCGCAGCAGCCGTGTCCGGAAGCGGCATTACCAATCGCCTGCCCGCGATGCCCAAGAAACTGGTGCGCGCGCTGACCGCGCAGCGCACGGCTGCCTTGCAAGCCATGCTGATGGAGAACCACCATGTGGCGCTCGCAGCGTTGGCGCACACGATGGTGACGGATCTGGCGCGCGAGGTGTACTACCGGAGCGGCGAGGGCGGCATCAAGGTGTCGGCCAAGAACGTAGCGTACGACTTGCATGCCGCCGATGCGGCGCTCGAAGACTCGCGGGCATGGCAGCAGATCAATGCGGCGCGGGCAGAGTGGGGCGAGCGCTTGCCGGGCGAACCAGATGCGCTGTGGGAACACCTGTTGGCGATGCCGCAGGAAGAGTTGATCGCGCTGCTGGCCCACTGCACGGCGCTCACCGTTGATGGCATCCAATCCCGCAGTGGCGAGCATTGCACCGATGCGCTTGCGCGAGCGGTGAATCTGGATATGGCGGACTGGTGGAGCGCGACGCCCGATGGCTACTTGTGCCGGGTGCGCAAGGCCGATGTGCTGCAAGCGGTGAGTGAGGCCGTCTCACCTGCGGAAGCCGTGCCGCTGGCGTCCATGAAGAAGGGGCCGATGGTGGAGGCTGCAGGGCGCTTGCTGGAGGGCAAACGCTGGGTGCCGCCGCTGCTGCGTCAGCACGCCGCCTGACAAAAAAATCCCAGCCATGCAGGCTGGGCGAGGTATGAGTTGCGAGCGGGTGAGTCGCCCGCTCGCAGGCAGCAGTGTAGTGGTCCACGCTGTTGCCTGCAATGCCTTCTTCCGCGGCGGGCCGTGTGCCCGCCGTCTTGCCTGACCATTGCCGTGGGCCTCTGCGCTGTGTCGTGTCGCGCATCCCACCGCTTACGTGGATTCCAGTGCGAGCCAAGGCCCGCAATAGGCGCTCGCCGCGCGGCGTCTGCCAGTGGTGTCGCCGGGCACTGCCGCCGTTCCCCTGAGTTCCCCGCCCTGTTGTGGACCGTAGGCGACGCTTGCCACGTCGCAAGGGTTCGCTTCGCCGCGTACTCGCCCGTTCGGTGCTCGCCCCATGGGCTGTGCTCCGCATGCGGCCTCCGTGCGCGCCCTTGCGGCGTGGCAAGCGTCGCCTCCTTTGTCCACAGGGCGAGGAACTCAGGGGAACGGCGGCAGCGCTGACAGGCCGCAACACCACCTGACAAACCTGCCCTGGAGAGGGCTCCAAATCTAGGGGCCCGGTAGCTAACAAACCATATGAGTACGAAACATGAGTCAACACTATTTTGAAACGACTTACCTGAATCGTCCCGTGCGTGTTATGATCGGCTGGGATCGCCCCGTGCAGCAGTATCTGCTGACGGTCGAGTATTTGGACGCCGACCGCTACGTCTACACGAACCTGCAGGAGCGCAAGCCGTATGCGTTCGATCTGGACGATTACCGCGCCAAGCTGGAAACGCTGGGCATCGACGTTCCGGCCTCCATGTTCGCGCAGGCGCAGAAGGACCGCGCAGGCAACATGGGCGAGCGCTACGTCTATCACAAGGCGGACGGCACCTACACCGAGCACTTCATGGGGGCCGCACCCGCAGGCGTCGAGCAGCGCCGGGGCCTGCCGTTCAAGCTGGGCGACGTGGCGATGACGACGGGTTGCTATGACTTCATGAAGGAGCGCGGCCTGTTGCCGTCCGTGCCAGCCATGCTGGTTGCTCGCCACGCCATGGGCGACTGG
This sequence comes from Ralstonia sp. R-29, assembly GCF_049913345.1. NCBI lineage: Bacteria > Pseudomonadati > Pseudomonadota > Betaproteobacteria > Burkholderiales > Burkholderiaceae > Ralstonia > Ralstonia sp. R-29. The sequence goes on along the minus strand of NZ_CP184380.1, from coordinate 69,949 downwards.
GGCGACATGTGCGAAGAGGATTGCTACAGCAACGCCCGCGCGCTGGAAGAGGGCGGACGCCTCATGTCGAGCTACATGGTCGGCAGCCGCAAGGTATGGGTCATTACCGAGTCTGACCGCAGCGTGACGACTCTACTGTTCCCGGACGAATACTAAGCTGGATGGGGCGCCGCAATGGCGCCCCCTTGGGCGGGCATGGCCCGCCCACCCTCGCGGCATGACGACTGCGGCCGGATACGCCGCGAGCGGTCTACCTGCCATGGCGAACGGGCTTGCAGAGAAGGGTGGTCAGGCAAGTGCGACGCTGAAGTCGGGGCGTTGTCAGTCCAACCTGCTACTCGGTCCCGCGAGCCGCGCTGGCCGCGCGACAACCGCCTGGAAGGTAACCAACGCTCCCATGTCCCCGGAGGGGTCCCCTATGCCCTTCGACCTGGGCGCGGACACTCCTGACGCTGACCGCCTTCCCTTCTATCCACTCGCAGCAGTCGGCCCGGCCCCTGCGCTCCCTGCACTGACTTGCTCACGCGCCAAGCGCTTGCGTTCTTCCTGTTTGCGAATCAACTCATCCAACGGATTCGGCGACTCTACCTGGAACTGGCGGGCGTACAAGTCGAGGATGGCCCGCTTGTTGAGCATTGGGTTCTCCTTGGCCAGTTCTTCCGTGGTCTTGTAAGACCGCTCCGCTTTCTTCGGCGGTGCTGACGTGTCAGCGGCTTGCCGGACAGGTTCGCTCACGTTCGCAGCCGGAGCGGTCCGAGAGCGCGCCGGTTTCTCCTGCGGTGTCTGCCGTGCAATGAAGGCGGCCAAGGTCGAGAACGCCACGACGACCTGATTCGCGGCGAGGAATTGGCGCACCTGCTCGATGGTGTAACCCGCCGCCCGCAGCGCCTGAATGTCGGCGAGCCACGGATGCATTATTGAGCGTCGTCGTGCTGGCTGGACCTGATTCTGGAATTCCTGAACGTTCATATGCGCGCCAAAAAGTGACTCATGAGCCGCTAACGAGATTCGGCGAGTCACCGTATCGCGGTGATCGCATCATTACCGATCGATTCTTAGATAGCTCTGCATCAGTTCTGCATTGATTCCGCCGGATTCTAAAGGATTCTGTATCTCTATTCAGGAGTCTCACCATACTCTGGTAAGAGTATTGAATAGTTACCACTTAGATCAAAGTCGTAAGGCACGTAGTGTATGTTTACGTGATGCTCCGCCTCCCGTAAAATACAACGTGCCAAAGGGGCTCGCCCCTTTGAAACCCCCGCGGCGTTGCCGCGTGGAACTGCGCGACAGGACGGCCCTCCGCGCCCCTGTTATGCGTAGCGCGACGCGCCCGATCCAGCAGCCCAACCCCGACAAGAAGACTCTGCGATGCTCAAACCGAAGCCCGAAGGTGGCCTGTCTAAGCCGATCAGCTTCCGGCTGTCGGAAGCTGATCGCGAGGCGTACCTGGCCAAGGTCGCGGCGTCTGGCCTGACCCAATCCGAGTTCTTCCGCCAGGCGGTGCTGACCAACCGCACGCAGCTGGTGGCGCGTCTGAAGGCCACGCCCCACCGCGAACGCCTGCTGTTCATCTTTGGCAAGACGAGCCGCGACATCGAGCGGCTCGCGCGCCAAGCCAGTGCAGACCATGAGCGCGGCGCTCTGTCTGAGGAAACCTACATGCAGATGCTCGACCGGCTGCAGCTGATTGGTCGGTATCTGAAGGCCACGCTGGCCCAGGTGGACTGAGCCGCCCATGCTGATCCGCATCCGGCACTACCGCGAAGGCGTCAAGGAGTATCTGGAAAAAGGCCAGAAGCAAGACCGCGAGTTCACGCGCGACGAGATGGATGAGCGCGTCATCCTCGCCGGCGACCTGGACTTGACCGATGCGCTGATCCAGTCGATGGACAGCACCGATGCCAGCCGGTACATGAATGTCACGCTCTCGTTCAAAGAGGACGAGCTGTCGCGTGAGGTGCTGGCCGAGATCGTGCGTGACTTCGAGGCGTTCATGTTCGCGGCCTACCGGCCGGACGAATACAATTTCTACGCCGAAGCGCACGTGCCGCGTCTCAAGAGCTATCCCGATCGCAAGACGGGTGATCTGGTGGAGCGCAAGGTGCACATCCACGTCGTGGTGCCGGCGCTGAACCGGCTGACGGGCCGGCGTCTGGACCCCTTCGGCAAGGTCGACCAGCAAACGCGCTTCCTGGAGGCCTTCCAGGAACACGTCAATGCCAAGTACGGCTTGGCCAGCCCGCGCGACAACCGGCGCGTGGCCTTCACCGACTCATCGGAGATGATCAGCCGCTACAAGGGCGATGCGTTCGATGGGTCGAACCGCGAGCTGCGGTCGGCGATCCTGGACGCCGTGCTGGCGCGGGACATCACATGTTACGAAGACTTCCGATCGTTGCTGGCCGAATTCGGCGAGGTGCGCACGCGCAATGCCGGTCGCAGCAATGAATACGAGAACGTGAAGCCGCCTGGCGCGGCCAAGGGTGTGAACCTCAAGGAATACGTTTTCTCGCGCGAGTTCGTTGAGTTGAGCGCCGAAGACAAGCGGGCCGCGATGGAAGCCCGGGTGCATGCGGAATACGTCGCGCCTGGTCAGCCGCGCACCACGCCAGTCATGTTTCGTGAGGCGCTGGCCGAGTGGCATACCTCGCGGGCACGTGAAGTCAAATACCTGAACGGTGGCAGTCCATTCTACAAGATTTATCGGGAAGCGCCGGCGGATGAGCAGCGCACGCTGCTGGCCGAGCGCGAGTTTCAGTTCTATCAACCCTATGGAGGTTTGGATGGCAAAGCACTCGACCGAGGCGAGCGCAGCGGGTATGGAGAGCACGGCGCCTGGCGTTGGGCCGAACGAGACGGTGGACGCGGATGGGGTGATTCACGCCCGGAGTTCGGAAGAGAAGTCGAAGCGCAGCCAAGCCAACGTGACCGGCGAGGCGGGCACGGGCGTGGTGGCGTTGACGTTGATGCAGATCGACCCCGCGCGGCGCCCGAATCCGCAGACCGTGTGCGAGGTCTGCCCTTCGGCGGTATGGATGGCCACCCCGCGCGAGGTGAAGAGCTATTGCCGGCTGATCCACTACTGGAGTTGGGAGTCGAGCAAGCCGAACGAGCTGACGCACTGCGACGGGCTGGCGATTTCGCTGGAGCGGGAGCAGGCGAACGAAGAAGCGTAGGCCGGACGGCCGAGGATCTGGCGTGGCGGTTTGTGGCGGCGCGGATGTATGACGCCTACCAAGCTGGCGACCCTGCAAGCCAAGCGCGCTTGCGTGCGGCTAGCGCTGCGAAGTTCACGCAGTACCAGTTTGCGCCACCACCGGGTGCAGCGGGCACACCAGCACCGTTTGGGCAGCGGCCGGGGCCGCGCAATCTGGCTGAGATCGAGGGCTTTGATGCGATCGGCTCGATGCCGTTTGAGCGCGCGCAGTCGGATGTAAGAATAAATGCAATTAACAGCCAGCCCATTAGGGCTGACGCTCCCCCCGGCCACTCGCAGCATCCGCCGTCATGGCCAGCGGCCGTGGGCGCCGGCGACATTGTGGTGCAGTTCAACAGCCGGGCGCGCACAGCGACGGGACGGGAAGCGGACAGTGTGCTGGATCAGCTGGCGCGAGATCTGTCGGAGCGGCGGGCTGCGCGCGGCGACATTGAGCGGGCCGAGTTCCGCGAGATCAAGGCGAACCTGGATGCGCAGCGGTTGCTGGATACGCTCTCGCGCACGCATGGGCTGATCGTAGACAAGTACGCGGTCACCAAGGGCGCTGATGGCGGGGATCGCATCCGTGCCGGCACGCGCAACTTGAACGTGTCGGATTTCCTGACCAAGGAATTGAATCTGTCCTGGGCGGATGCCGCGCAGCTGCTGCGCACAACCTATCGGGCGCAGACCGGCCGGGAGATTGAAGCGCCCTCACTACAGCGGCCGGAGCCGACGCCGGCGCTGTGGCGTGAGTTCATGCTGCAGTGTGCAGTCTTCGGCCAGGCTGACCGCGCGGCGTGGGCGGCGCAGCTGCAGAGCGAGCGTGAACGGCGCGAGGCAATCCGGTCGGCGTTCCGTGCGGCACGCAGCGCTATCGGTGAAGATCCGAAGCTGTCGCGGGCAGCACAGGTCAAGGCGGCATTGTCGACGGCGCGGATGACGCGCGTGGAGCAGGAAACGGCGCTCAGCCGCGCCATCACGGCCGAGCGCGATACGTTGAGGGCGTCTCGGCCGTCGCAGGAGGATCGTTACCTGGCGTATCTCGCAGCACGTGGCCAGCGCGGCGACACCGCGGCGCTGTTCGAGCTGCAGCGACTGCGCCCTCAAGAGCCGGCCGAAGATCCGCGCCGACTCACGATCCGACCTACGCGCCCGGTGCAGCCCAACGCGATCTTGTATGACGGTCCCGTCATCACGCACCGGGTGCAGCGCAACGGCGACGTGGAGTACCAGCGCAACGGTGCTGCGCTGCTGGTTGACCAGGGCAAGTCGGTGCGTCTGTGGCAGAACGATCGGGATGCGATCGAAATCGCCCTGCGCCTCGCGCAGCAGAAGTTTGGGCCGGTGCTGCAGCTGTCTGGACCGTTGGAATTCCAGATGGAGGCGGCGCGGGTGGCGGCCGATGCGCGGCTCAATGTTGAATTTGCTGATGGCGCAATTAACCGCATGGTTGTCGAGCGTCGGGACATTCTGCAAGAACTGGCCTCCCGTCGGCCGCAGGAGACGAGTCGGTCAACGCCACCATCTGGCAAGCAACCGGAGAAGCCGACATTTGATCCTGGCACGCCATCACCAGGCCATAGCGCAGATATATCGGATCGAGGCGCGCAGCCCCCGGATCCGGAGCTAGGCGGTGACATCGAGCGATAGGCTGCGGTTTGACGCTATGCCTACGCTTCCGGCATGCCGCAATGCTTAAAGTGCTAGGAGCCGTGGCGGCCGTTCTCCCCAAAAAAAAACCCGTGGAAAAAAAGCCCGCGACTTATCGTGTGGGCTGAAAAGACGAGTGTCGGATGAGCCACCCTCAGCATGGATATGTTCTACCGGAGCACTCGGCAGGCAACATCGCGAGCGGCCGGAGTCGCACTGAAATGTTGCGTGATTGCCGCTGGACCTGCCGCCCCTTCTTACTATGTCGTCGTACGCGAGCGCCGCGTTTGTTTCAGCCGTGATATAGAAATGCACGCTTCGTGCCGCTCAGTGTGACTGGAGACGGACGCATGCCCCGCAAAATCAAGGCCGAAACCGACATGGCACAGATGTCGCTCCATGCCCTGCGGGGAGGCGCGAGCCATGCCAACAATCACCTCGTAGCGCCATGCTCGGCACTTGCCGGCCGACTACACGCTTGAGCAGACCGCAGTTACCGCTGACGTTGCGATGACGCTGAACTTCGCGGCGGCCGCAGCCTCCACATCAGTCGTGCAACAACAAATGCCTTACATCGAGCCGCTTGCTGAGAGTGCATTGTCTGGCGTGGCGGCGCAGGTTCGTGGTCAGTCAAGACACAGCCCTGGCACCGGAGAACAAGCGAGGCGCGGCGGCGCTACGCAACACCTACGGGGTCGTGCAGGTGAATCAAATGACTGGAATCGGGAATACACGACCAACAGTTTTGTGCTCCGTCCCCCGGCGGGCACTTTTTTATCGGCAACAAGATGAGAGGCGATCCCCATAGAAGCCAAACAGATGGCCACTGCTGCACTCGCTCCGCAGGCCACGGTCGCCGCCCCGGCACATGGCCGCGACGACAGTCCGCGCTCCTTCGGCACGATCATCAGCAGCGACATCCACGTGCAGGGCTAGGCGCGGCCGAAGCGTCATTGCGACGACTCCTCCTAAAACACGCGGTGAGGTGAGCAACTTCTAGGCGCTGCAACGAAGTCACGACGATATGGAGGCTTAAGGCGATCAGCGCTGTCTTCTTCTGCTGCTGCTGCGTCCCCCCGTCTTGCAGCCCCTCTGTCGTCTCGCAATGAAGAGGCGGACTAGCACAGGTGCCCCATAAAGATTTAGGTGGTGGTGCTGTGTCCCAACGCCCAGCGCCGGCAGTGATCAAGATATTGGCGTTCGTGTCTTCCTACCAGATCCACGATGCTCGTCCACAGCCAGAACGGCGCATCGATGGATTTACCGTGGCGCCGCTGTAGCTCGCGTCGCCACACCCCAGCATCGTTTCGCGAAAGTTGTCCCCCATGCGCGACACCGACTACCGCGCCGAGGTAGCGTGCGACTTCAGTGGCCTCCGCTTGCGGCAGCGTGTCAATCTCAAGTTTCAAGTCTTGGGGGAGCAACTCCCGCACGAAGACGCTGGTATCCAACACCCGCAGGGCAGCCATCCGGGTTCCCAGAAACGGCGCAAGGTGCGTTGCGCCCGCGACGACACGCTCGCCGTTGTCGCGCGGCATATTGGTCTGCGGCTGCCTGGGCGCCGCAGGCGCTGCAGCCTCCTTGAAATCCAATAGGCAATAGTGCCGGTTCTTCCCTGTTCCGACGGCAAGCAACACTGCGTAGCGGAGTCGCCCTAGCGAGCTGCATCCCTTTACCCAATACGCTGCATCCATAAGCTCAATCTGGTCCGCAGGCTCTCGGGAGTACAAGCGGGTAACGAGAAGGGGTAGCGTGGTTTCCCGACAAAGCGCCTCAAGCGCGTCGCGCTCCGCCTTGCGCAAAGGCCAGAAGCGTTTGCCGAGGGGGATCGTCGGCTTCGCGTCTTCGATGCGGTCGCTCGCGAGTTGCTTCCATGTTCTGCGGGTCGCAGCCTTCATGGCGGTCTTCGCTGCTGAAGGCTTGGGCGGAAGCCGATGCGTGGGGCCCGCCTTCAGCGCTGCCATGTAGCCCGCCATGAGCGCTTCGACCATCTGCGCGGTGACAACACCGGGCAGGTCCGATCCGCGTGCGGCCGTGGCGAGTGACACGCCCAGCCGGATCAGGTCGTGTGCCGGATTGCCGATGACTGTCTGGTCCATATCGCGGACCTGAATCGCGACCCGGCCGGCGGTGTCGCCCACGTGGCAGTCCCCACATATCCAGATGGCCGGGCCCACTGGTAACGTGCTTGGGCTGATTTCTTCCAACCACTCGTAGAACTTTGTAGTGCTGCCGCGCACGAACGCGTGCGCGGACTTGGCCATCTTCAGGTTACGCAGTTCTGCAAGCGCGACGTTGCGGTTGCGCGGTAGGACGTCCCGTGTGTGGCCGAGTGGGTGGGGCCACGCTTCGTTTTGGTTGGCATATGCCGCGGTCCTTCTGGAAGATGTTCTCGGTCCACTCAACGCTGCACATCGGCAGACCTCTGAGAGTCATTTTTGCTCGGGCGGTAGGATTCCCATTGCACCGGCGGCGCACAGTTTTTCAGTACGCGACGTTAACGCGAGGGCGTCCTCAGTGTATCGGACCATATTCTCTGCGCCGACGAACACAGTTGGAAACCCAGCACGGCGTGGACGTGAAACGCCCTGGCCGCCTTTCGTATGGTCACCAGCTGCAAAGAGTCGAATTGTCCTGTCTCGCATTGCCTGCGATCAGAATGTGCGGCCGCTCAACGGCGGAGCCAAGCATGGCAAGGCAAGCAACAGTGGCCCAAGTATCGCGCCAAACGCTTGCAACCGGCGCACACCGCACGTTCCCGTCCATGAAGCGGAGGGCCTCGTCGGTCAATTAGCCTATGTCGGCATATGGGTCGGGGTTCCTATGCTTTGGGGAACACGAGTCCACACACTCGCGACAACCAGAACGGGGGGAGCCATGGCCGAGCTGTCAATCGCCCAAGCGCAACGCGCGAGCGGCACACATGGGCAACCAACGCCCGCACCGATTCCCCCTCGCAGTGCGACACGCGCGCGCGGCATCCACGGCGCGGCGCTGGTAATGGCAGCGGCGGCGATGTCTTTGGGGCTTACGGCCTGCGGCGGCGGCGGTGATGCCTCGCCCCCAGCGGCCAACCCGCCGAGCAGCAACGCCACGCCCGCCCCCACGCCAGCGCCCGCGCCCTCACCGGTGACAACCTTTGGCGTGGGCGGCACCGTCAGCGGCCTGACTACGGGCAAATCGGTCACTCTGCTGAACAACGGCGGCGACGCCATTACCGTCAGCGCCAACGGCAACTTCCGCTTCCCAACCGCGCTCGCGCAGGGCAGGCCGTACGCTGCGACGGTAGGCACCCGGCCTTCAGGGGAAAACTGCACCGTCACCAACGGCAGCGGCACAGTGGGCACCAGCAATGTCACCAACATTGCGGTGGCGTGCGCACCGCGGCCGCTGTTTGCGTATGCCGTGAACTCTAACGACGGCACCATCTCCGCCTTCACGCTGGACCTGACCACTGGCATTCCCACAGCCATCGGCACGGCAGTGGCCGTCGGGCTCGGGCCGCTGTCGCTCACCGTTGATCCGGCAGGCAAGTACGTGTACGTGGCCAACGCCAACGACAACACCATCACCACGCTGTCAATCAACCCGACCACCGGGCTGCTGACCGTGGTGGGCTCGCCCACTGTGACCGGCATACAGCCGTTCAGCATCGCGCGCACGCCCAACGGCAAGTTTGCGTACACGGCCAACTTTGGAGATAACACGCTCTCGGCGTTTTCGGTCAACACCGGCACGGGCGCGCTGACTGCACTGTCAGCCATCACGGCAGGCGCCAACCCGTACACCGTCACCATCAACAGCGCGGGCACCTTCGCCTACGTGGTGAACGCCAACAGCGGCAGCACCACCGGCACAGCCATGGCATTTGCCATCAACAACAGCACGGGCGCCTTCACGCAGGTGGGCACCACGGTCAACACCGGCAATACGCCGCAGTTCATCGCGGTCAACCCGGCCGGCAGCTTTGCGTATGTCGCCAACTCTGCAGACAACACGATCGGCATCTACAGCGTCAGCAACACTGGCGCACTCACCGCATCGGGCACACCGGTCGCGGCGGGCACCAACCCGTTCTATATGTCGATTTCACCCTCAGGCGGCTTCCTGTACGTGAGCAATGTGCTCAGCAATAACGTGAGCGTGTTCTCGATCAATCCAACCAATGGCGCCCTGACGCTTATCGACACCACTGCCACCGGCAACGCCCCCGTCACTGTCCTGCTGAACCCCGCAGGCACTTTCGCTTATGTGGTGAGCGGCGTTGACAACACCGTCACCGCCTACCGCGTGGACGGCACCACCGGCAAGCTGACCGCGGTGACGAATGGGTCGGCGGCCAGCGGCAATATCCCGCGCGGGATGGTGATTGCGGCGGTGCCCTGAAATTTCCCGGGTTGATCAATTACATACCCTGTGTGGTCAAACGACCACCAAGGTCTGGAAATCATCAAGAAGGAAGCGACAAAGGCCACTGTGCATTGGTTACCCGCATAGCGTCGCCTGATTGGGTGGGAGGTTTTGATGAAAGCGAAACGAATCGGGGGAGGCGTGTTGTTGGCCTCCGCCCTCGTTGCCGGGTGGCTGATCGTATCGCCACCATGGGCCGGCGATGCGGACAATCTCGCTGTCGTGGCCAGCGCTACGGACCCCGGCAGCGGCGGTGAGAGCGGAAACAAGAAAGAAGCACCCGCATATACAACGGCGACGACTACAACTGCGCAACCCATGCGGCCCACTGTCGTGGCGGTAGCCACACCCAAGCCCGTGACTGGTGGCGCGCGCGCCTACGGCTACGGCGTCATGGATGAAAACGGACAGGTCATTCCACCGCCACGCACCGTGGTCATGACTGAAGTCCGTCCTGGTATGCCGGAAAACGAGGTAACGGGTACCGAACGTGGCCACGACCGTGGCCCCAACTTCAACCTCGGGCTCTACCGCCAAGCGGATGGCTCGTTGTATCGCCCATGATTGCCCATGAGCCGGAGAGTCATCATGAAGACGCTGTTTCGAAAGTTTCTCTGTGCGCTGGTATTTGCGGGCGGCCTGCTGGGCGTTTCGCTAACGGAGCTGTCTCAGAGCGCCACCTGCACCCTCGGGGTCGGGGCCATCTGCGTGACGATCGGCGGATCGGCATCAGCGCAGACCACGCCGGCCAAGATGCTGGTGCTGTACGACGCGCCCGCCAATGACCCGTACACCAACCTGGGCAAGGCGTACGCGATCATGCTGTACAACCTGCTCGCGCACTTCAACACCACCATCACCATGCTGCCCGTGCAGAACTACACGGCGGGCATGACCGAGCAGTACGCCGCCACGTTCTACATGGGGAGCTACTACAACAACCCCATACCAGCGGCGTTCCTGTCAGACGTGAGCACCACGCAGAAGACCGTCGTCTGGTTCAAGTACAACCTGTGGGAGCTGGCCTGGAACACGGCATATCCGTTCACCACGCGCTACGGCATTAACTTCGTCAATCTGGCTGGCATGAATGCGACGCCGTCGGCCAGTGCACCGAACCCTGGCTTCTACGACACGATCACGTACAAGAGCCAGATCATGACCAAGTACTACGCCTTCAATGCTACGACCGGGGCAGTTACTGCAGACCCCGACATCGGCGTGACGGCGGTAGCCGATGCAACCAAGGCCACGACCTTGGTGACCATCTCCAACTCGGTCAGCCCCACCACGAAGCCGGCCGTGCCATATGTCATTCGCTCGGGAAACTTCTGGTACTTCGCCGACATGCCGTTCTCGTACATCGGACCGCGTGACCGCTACCTGGTGATCTGCGACATGCTGCATGACATTCTGGGCACCAATGCGCCCACGCTGCACCGTGCGCTTGTCCGTCTGGAAGACGTGAATGCCACCACGACGGTGTCTTCGATGCAGCAGTTGACGGACTACCTGTACGGCCAGAAGGTTCCGTTCTCGATTGCGACCATCCCGGTGTACACCGATCCGAACGGTGTCTATAACGGCGGCGTGGCGCAGACCATCCACATGGTCAACGCAACGGGGCTGAAGCAGGCGCTGAACTACGCCCGGGCGCGCGGCGGTCACGTCCTGATGCACGGCTACACGCACCAGTACAGCAACATTCCGAACCTGATCAACGCGGTCAGCGCGAACGACTATGAGTTCTGGCTCGCCACGCAGAACCGGCCCGTGAATGAGGATTCGACCCAATGGGCGGCCGGTCGCTTGTCGGCCGGGTTGCTGGAACTGCAACTCAACGGATACTTCCCATTTGCGTGGGAGGCACCACACTACCAGTCGTCGCCATTGGCCATCAAGGCTGTGCCGAAGTACTTCAAGAACACCTATCAGCGCGTGGTGTACTACACGTCGGATAACCCGCAGACGCTCGCTTCGACGGCGCCGGGACACGACTTCTCGGTCGGCCAGTTTTTCCCCTACATCATTCAAAAGGACTACTACGGCCAACGCGTGATTCCGGAGAACCTCGGCAACGTGGAATACAACATCTGCGCAATCGATCCGTCGTCTTGCCTGACGTACAACGTCGCGGACATCCTGACCAACGCCACCTACGCTCTGGTGGTACGCGACGGCTTTGCCTCGTTCTTCTTCCATCCGTTCTGGCTGGAGCCGGGGCTGGTTGCCACGGGCTTCCCTGACTTCCAACAACTCATCACCGGCATTTCCGCACTGGGCTTTACCTGGGTGGATGCCAGCACGGCTCAGTAGCCAACTGAATGCGGATGCGCTCGAAACTGGCGAGGGGTTCAGAAGGGGCTATTCCAGACAGGAACACCGGTGGCATTAGGGGGATATGAAGAGGACCACCTCGGTGTTCGCTTGGTATGAAGCCATTGCAGGATCGCGCCTTGCGATCCACGAATGGGTTAGGGAGGGGGTGCGCGTTGCACCGATCTCTCTTTCCCAGCCTTCGTGGTGTGACGTTGAGCGTCGCATTGCTGCGCAAGTTCCTTTGCCATCAGAATGCCCGCGTTCAACGCCATCCCCTTAGAGAGGAATCCCTCGGGCGAGTAGGCTGATGTCCATTAAGTTGGTGTGCCGTGATGCGGAACATAACGATAGTCACTTGACCATCGTTTGTCTGTCCGTCGCGCGATATGGACCTCGACCTGGCCGTGACCGGTTTTCACTGAAATTTGCATCGAGGTTCCCCGCAAAAAGCGTCAGCCCGCGCAGGTTTTTTCGCCGTTTTGGCGCCGCAGGTTCTCTAGCGTAGTTGCGACCGATGCACTTATCTAGTCGCCTTGAGTGCACACTCCAACAAGACGAGCGCCGGATGTAGCTCGTCGAGCCGTAAATATTGGGTAGTTTCCCCCAAACCGGACCAGAGTCAGAGTTACTCTGGTTCGACGATAAAACGCTGTCCTGAATGTTCCGCAAGCAGGCCATACAAACTGTTCGATGGGCGGCTCAAGTGCCGTGCCTGCGGCAAGCGGTTTAGTTGGACCTGGGTGTGGGACCCGGTGCGTCTAAGCAGCCGTGAGAAGACGCGTTTGCTGGAGGTGTTCGTGCTCGGTGTGCCGGCGTATCGGCTGCGTTTCGATCCGTCGGTCGGCACCAAAACGCGAGAACGTTTTTTGCCGGTCTCAAGCTCCTGGATACGCTGCTGATCCGCGGTCATGACCTTGCCTTGAGCGGTAGCTTCCTTGGCCCACTCAATCTGAACCAAGGCTTGCCCGCAGACAGGAACAAGATCTTTACGCCCTGTCCTCCTGGGTGGTGGTCTGCATCGCGGCGCGCTCGCGGGCGTGCTCGATGGCCCGATGCAGACGTTCCCGCAGGAGCCGGTGAACGGTTCGCCCGGCACCGTGCACTATGGCATGCGCGAGATCCAAAACCCCTTCACAGGTAGCGCGATCACAAGCAGGTCGCGCGTGCGCGTGCTGGCGCGCAACGTCCGCAGCGAATCACACAGTACCCTTCTCGAACCGAGCCATCCCATCTAAAGCAGATCGGGTAAGGCCGAATGCAGCATGGTCAGCCCTTGCGAGGGATCATCGACCCACTGACTTTGAACTGCCTTGGCTCTGGGAGCAACGTGATAAACGTTCCGCTTCTTCTTGGCCTGACTCGACCAACACAATCTGAAACTCACCCCATTTATCTATCTTTATGTTCACAGCGTCATTTTGGACAGCCACTCTTCTAACCACCGTTGCTGTCCAACTCCTCCATGAACGCCGTGATGGCCACCATCTCTTCTTCAGTAGCTTGAATACCCTGATTCAGTCCGCCCCATTCGTTCAACATGTCCTGAGGCGGCATGCCAGTGCTACCCATTCCGCTCAATGTTTTTCCAAGTTCTTCTGAGCGAGATCGCATCTGCTTGAGCTGCGACTCAAGTGATTTCATGCGTCTCCGGAGTGTTGCGGCGTCCTGGCCCGCCAGTTGAGGGAAGGCAGCACGATAGTCCATGTACTTGTCGCCATAGACGGTACGCCATCGCAGGAAGCCCCACATCTGCCACAGTTCGCGGCCACTGGCTTGCTGCGGCAACTGTTCGGTATAGGCCGGATCTTTGAGTGCGTCCTCTTCCGACTGTCCTTTGGCTTCGCGTTGCTGCTTAAGATGGGCCTGCAGTTGCAACTGCTGCTGTTCTTCTTTCGTTAACGATGGGGGCGGCGGCACTCCGACCTTGGCCGTAAGCGCAGTGATCTTCACCGGAGGCGGATTCTTGAGCGCAGCATCCTTGGCGGCTACCACATCGAGCGCGCTCTGCTGTTTGCGATACCAGACGTCGTTGTCGTCGCCCAGCGGCTTGAACCAAGCCCGTGAGTCATGCACGTAGCGCGAGAAGAACAGGTCGACCGCATGCGGCACGTCCGTGTTCTCCCATGCGCCTTGCACCGCACCCCAACTGTCGAACTTTAAGCCGAGTGCCTGCTTGGCGCGAAAGAACAGCATCGCGCCTTGCACAGCGCCGACGGCGGGAATATAGGCGATAGGCCCACCCGGCGCTTCGGGTACAGCATTCTGTAAAGCGGGACGACCGCCCACGCCGGCGACTCCAGATATCAGCGCACCCAAACTGCTTGCACCGGCCTCGACCGACCACTTCCCGCCTTCCATGATCCAGCCGAGATAGTGGCCCTTGGCCCAGCTCGGCACCAAACTTTGGTAGCTCGAATAGCGCTTGACCCACTTCAGTTCCTCAGCCAATTCGGCATCGGAGGTCAGCAAGTCGGTCTGATCTGTTTTGGCGGCGTGCTGCACGCTAGGCATGCTGCCCACCTTGCCTAGCCACCGATGGCGCCAGCGCAGGAAGTAGCCATAGTGGTGATGAATCAGGTCCGGAGTGGTCGTTGCGCCGGTGTCTGAGGTCGCTGTGCGGTACGCATTGAAGGCTTTGATCAGGTCCGGGTCGACTTTGAACTGGTCTTGCAATTCACGCGGTGCCGAAGATGGCCTCATCAACGGCACACCGGAGATGACCGCCTCGCGGTACATGTGCGACAACGGCACTTGCGAGAGTTTGGCACTGTCATCGGGTGTCCAATCCACGCGGCGACCTCGTCCTTGCTCGCCAGGCTCGTAGCCTCCCCCCAGGTCCGAGTGCACCCCCGGGTAGACGAACTCCTCCACGTTGTCGCCGTGCGCGCTGTCCAGTGGAAATGAGCCCCGCACTTCATGACCGGACACTAGGTGCACACACCGCTTGACGAGATCCGGGCCCGGGATACGCATCCAACGCTTCTGGCCCCAAGCGCCATGCCCTGACGCCATCGTCTCGATCATGCTTTGGGCGATCCCTGCTGATGCGACGGTATCGAACAGTCCCAAGAAATCGATCTGGACTGGAATGCCGCAAAGGCTGAGTTTCTCTCCATTGGCATCGCAGGCATCGCGAAGCCAGTTACAGAACACGCGCGCCTGCGCCGAGCCGCGCGAGAAACCAAAGACGTGCAGACGAATGCGCTTGATTATCGGTTTGCGCTCCTTGGGCAGGTTGCCCAGAGCTTTGGCCAGCGCTGCCTTACGCTCGTTGAGCACACGACGCCGGCCCTTGGTGTTGACTTCGCGCCAGTTGGTGCGCGCGACCGATATGAGCGAAGCAAACGAGCCAACGGTCGCACGCAGGTTGCGGTCGAACTCGCCATGGGCGCGATACTTGCCCTGCAGTTCGCGTTCGATAGTTGCGCTGCTGCCGAGGTTCGATATCTGGATCTCGGACGCGTTGATGTCGGCGCTCATTTGCTTGACCAAATCTCGGTCAGCTGGCGCATTTGTTAGCGGATGGCCATGGTAATGAAAATGCAAGTGATTATGCATTTGCAACAGGCCCCAGTTGATACGACATTCGCCACCCCATCCGGCCGCTGCTCCTGCGACGGCGTGGATGCCGATGCCCAGGTCACCGACCTCCCTATAGAACGGGGTACCGACGCCTGCGACATAGCTTGCAAAGCGGTAGCGCTTCAATTCCGTCGGCCTTGGATTTACCTCGAACAAGTCAACTAGCCGTGCCACGTTGCTTTGTGCCTGTCGCGGGCGGTCGTTGTCCCTGTTATTGCGTGTGCCGTCGAAGAAGAACCCGAAGTGCAACTCTTCCTCGCAGGGAGGCGGGACCTTCAGGTTGATATCCTGAAGAGATCGCTTGCGCGACATCTCCTGTTGCGAGAGTTCAAAGGGCGTGTCAGGGCACAGCGGAGCAAATTGAACGGTGGTCATCGTGGAGCGGCGTGAAGGTGAGTTGTCTGCGAAGGTGGCTGCGGAGCGGGCCCCGGTCTATTTGCCTTTCGCTTTCTGCTTCTGCAGCGCTCTGTATTCCTCACGGTATTCGGGTGCGTAGCAAGTCTCTCGTTCTTGCGGAGGTTTTCGCTTCAAGCACGCATCAGTTGGGTCTTCAAGGTGATATGGGTCGCCTTCCCAGCCCGGCCCCCAGTCAGTCAAATACAGTTTGACTTCGTGATTCGGGAAAAACGCGACATAGAAATACGAACCGCCCTTCGGCGGATACTTCTCGACAGGAACTTGTTTCTCGTAGAGTGCCTTCTTGTCTTTCTCGTACAGTTCGTCGTCGCTCCACTTGATCGTCACCTTGAAGTTCGGGTCCCAATGTTTGGGCACGGAAGCGCTACCGATCCATTTGGTTCCGCCAGCATGTGGCACCATCCCTCCGGCCCACTCCCCATTGACGTAGACCGACCCGATCGGAATGTCGGTGTAGTTGAGCACGCCGATGGCGCCGCCCAGCGTTTCGTCTTCTACGTTCGCCTTTGGCGCATCCGCTTTGCTGCACGCAGTGAGACCTAGCAGCGCGCCTGCAAGTACTACTGCACACAGTCGTTTTATCGTCTTTGCATTCATGCTGATCCCATCTCGATAGCCGCGTCTTTGGCCGCACGCAAATAACTCTGCAACGCCCCCGGCTCACGGTGAGCATCGCCCAGCAAAGCCAAGAGCCCTGGCTCCCGCAGGTCTGCTCCATTGGTCTCGAGCGCGTGCGCCGCGAGTTCAACAGTGTCCGGTGTCGAGTCGATCGAGTACTTCTTGGCCAGCGCACAGGCTTGGGAGACAAGGCGGTAGCCGTCAGCCCTGCCCGTATCAGGAAGGCTGCCCGGTGATTCCCTATCGATCAGGTCGAGGATGGCGTCCGGCATGGCTGCGTCGATCATCCGGTCAATGTCTGCTTGTGGCAACACGAGTTGCTCAATCGGATACGTCGCTGGTTCGGCATGCGATTCTGAGAGCCACAGCGTTTCCAGTTCGCCGGCCCGATCGACGTAACACCAGTGCAGTAGCGGCGCAGTGATTTGCGACCATCCAGTAGGGTTCATTGCTCCCGGAAGTGCCGGCAGGACGCGCGTGTCGGCAAAGCGCAGTAGATAACGCGACCCATCCTCGACCACCATCGGCTGTAAGCAGGGCTGCCACAGGCGCACTAGGTGTTCTGCCGGTTGCCACGACGCGACAAAGCTGAGCATCGGGCGCCCCTGACAGTGCTTGCCCAGCGCGTTTAGGATGCTGCCCAAGTCCACACCGGCACGCCGGTCTAGCGGCAACAGATAGGGCGAGGCCGGCAGCAACTCATGCAGCCTGCTGGTAGCCCCGTACAATGGAAAGGATTGCAGTGGTGCGGCGAAGGGCTTGCGGCCGTAGTCGAACACACCATCGACCAGGGCAAACCAGTGCGCATCTGGCGCAGCGTCGATCGTCTGCAACAAGCCGTCTACCCACACAGCAGGATCACGGGAATCAACCGCGAAATACATAAAAGTCCTCTTCAATGACCTGTCTACACTCGCGCCACGGGAGAACCCGAGGTGGCCGCCTTCAATAGACATTCGAGACAGACGCTTTGCGGGAACGTCGGCATCGGATAGGACTGATTCACCGGTCCGTCGAATTTGCGTTCCGCTGATTTGTAGGTAATCGGCCCGGGGCACTCGACCGTGATGTTGCCGCCCTCCAGCGTGATCGATGCCCCGCCGGCCGTGGCGATGCGAATGCGCTTGGCCGCCGCAAAATCCACGTTCATATTGGCCGACACCAGCTTCAGGTCCTGCTTGGCCATCAGCTTGAGCACGTCGTGCTGGGCTTGCACGTCGATGTTGTCTTGCCCGGCCGTCAGTTGCAGGCCGATGTTGTTGTCGCCAGCTTTCGACAGACCTGCCGCTACGCCGATCGCCTGACCAGCGTGCATCCGTGCCTGCTTGCCGATGGCGAGGTTGGTGTCCTGGCCGCTGCCCAGCGCGATGCTCTCTCCATTGGTGAGTTGCAGGTCTTGCCCGGCCACCATCACAAGGCCCGCGCGGCCCGCCAGGTGCGCGATGGCTTCGCCTTGGTGCGGCACTTTGCCTTGCGTGGCGGTGTTGTCGGCGCTGGCGTCTTGTTTGGCGGCGTCGAGCGCCTTGCCGTCGACCATGCCGGCTGCGGCTTTGGCTTGCTTGGCCAGTGGGGCATCGTCGTTCTTGGCGGTGGCCAGCGCGGCGGTCTGGTGCGTGACGGCGCCTTGGCCGAGGGATTCCGTGAGCGACTTGGCTTGCTTGATCAGCGCAATGCCTGCCGCGTTGTCGCCGGTGGGCACGGCTTTGCCGTTGCTGGCGTCGCGGTAGGTGGTCAGCAGCAGGCCTGCCTGGCCGCGCACGGCGGCGTGGCCATCGGTGCGCAACTCGAAGCCTTGGCCACGGAAGCTGCCGCGCCGGTTGTCTTGCTGATGGACGAGATGGCCGAGGTTGAGCTGGCTGGATTGCTGCGTGGTGGCGAGCTGCGTACGCAACTGGCCGTCGCTGTCATCAAAGACGAGGTGGTTGTAGCCGCTGCCGCCGTGTTCCGCGCTCTTGAAGCCGGTGTGGGCGGCGGCGTTGCGGTGGCCCTCGGCCTCCATGCCCATGCCGTGCCAAGCGGGGCTGTGGCCGCCGGCCACGTTGCCTTGCGCGCTCGCAGCGCTGTCGCTGCCTTGCTTGTAGAGGGCCGTGCTGTCGCTTTGGTCAGATGCGCCCTGCCCGCCCGGCGTGGGCGCAATGCCTGCTTCCCCCTGACCGTTGTAAAGCGAGCCGATCACGACGGGCTGGTCGATGTCATCTTCGCTGAACTTGACGAGCACTTCCTGCCCGATGCGCGGCAGCCATTGCCAGCCCATACCGGAACCTGCCTGCCGCTGCGCAACGCGCACCCAGCGGCTGCTGCGGTCATCCGCGCGCTCGCCTAGTTGCCAGGGAAAACGCACGCGGATTTCACCTGCGGGGGTGGCGTGGTGCTCGCCGTCTCCGCCTGCCTGCGTCTGGCCGTCCGGGCCGACCACGATGGCGCTGTGCACGCCCTGCGCGGTGGGCGCGGCATACAGGCGGCCGGTGTCGGGGTGTGTCACGGCCGGGCGCCACGGCCGACGTGCATCGCTTGCGCGGAACATTCCCGCGTAGCCGTGCGTGCGTGCGGCTTTGAGCAGATCGCCAGTTGGGGCGTTGCGCTCGACGGAGCCTTCTGCTTCCTGGAAACCGAAGACGCCGGGGCCGGATTCCGGCGCGCTGGGCGGCGTGTCGAATTCCAGCGCGGCGTCGAGCCCGCCCAAACGCTGGCTGAGCGCGTTGTGCGTATCGACGGTCAGGTTGTTGATGCCGCAGTGCTCGACCAGATCCATCAACAGCGGATAGGCGCCTTCCACGTCTTGCGGCAGGTGCGGGCAGTCCACCACCTGCAGACGCGTGCCGCTGCGCAGCGTGCGCACCGTGCCACGGCCCGAGAACAGCAGCGCACGCGCCTCCAGGCTTTCCATGACCTGCTCGGCGATGCGCTGTGCGTTGCCGGCATCGGGGGCCAGCGATGGACTGATCGACAGATAAGCGTCGGGGCTGCCCGCGCTGGTGGCGAAGCGCGCGGGCGCATGCGCACGCGCGTTCTGCTTGCCTTCCGGGTCCCATGCGGCCACGGCCACTCCGCCCACGGTGGTGCGGCTGTGGCAGGCCAACTGCTGGATGGCGTCGCGCTCTTCCAGGCTGTGCGCGCGGTGGAAGCGGATACCGCCCGCCGCAGCCGATTCCGCGTCTTCCTGCAGTTGTGCGCTGTCGGCAAAGATCACCAACGTGTGGCCGCCATGCGCCTGATCGTCTTCCACCGTGGTGAAGCCGAGCCCTGCCTCGGCCAGCAAGCGCGTGACAAAGTGATAGTCGGTCTCGCGAAACTGGGCGATGTGCGTGCGTGTACCGAAATCGCTCATGCGCGCTTCGGCACCCGCCGCGTAGCGCCACGAGGCGTACGGCTCGTACGGCGACAGCATCTGTTCAATGATGTCCGCCAGCGGCCGGTTCTGGAACACCTGGCTGTGGCGCTGCTGCGTGGTGATCCAGAACCAGGGGACGACAGTCAGGCGGTAGCGCATGAGGCTGCCGTCCGCACCGAGTTTTTCAGCCAGGCGGATGAGACCCGTACGCTTGGCTTGCGTGCCGTCGGCCAGCGTCGTGACCAGCGTGACGCGCTGGCCCAGCAACGATTTGAGCGCGATGCGCGCATTGGCGCTGACGGCCACCACGCGCCATTCAAACAGCTCGGACAGCGCCTCCCGACCGAGCCAGGCTTCCACCGCAAGGTCTGCAAGCGCCCCGTCCCCCTCCAGCGTGTATAGGCGGCGTGTTGGTGCAAAGAGGTTCTGAAGAAGGGTCGTGGCGTCCATCAGTGGCATGTCAGTTGTTGCTAGACGCCCGACGTACTGCAACAAGGCGGGCGCATTATTCTAAATGTACGCCACACCCAAAACAGTAAATAATAGTCGCCACCAGTTTAAGGAAGCGAAATAATTAGATTTTTTGAATACAGATATTCGCGCATCTAAAATCAGTCAGCATTGGAGGAAGCTGATTGCCGAAATTTGGCCGACAGCCGGTGGCGCGCAAGCTCGCAACTGAACGCCGCGCTGCGTGACTATGCGCCGTGCTTACGAACGCGTTGCCGAATAGCTTCGTCGCGCGCAGTCGCCGCATCCTTCCGCATTTGCCGGCTGATGCTTTTCGCCCGGGAGAGCGCGGCCATGCTCAGGAGAATCAGGCACGCCAGAACCGCCAGCGGTGTCGGAAAGACTCCGCCCAGCTTGCCGTGCAGGTCCATGATCGCTGGCCAAATCGCTGCACCAGGCACGTTGCTGGCCAGCGGGCCAAACGTTCTATCCATGTGCAGAAAATCCTTGTCGCCGGCCGGCACAGCCAACGCCGCCAACGCCAAGGTGACCGCAACGTATAACAGCAATGCAGCGAACAGGTACAGAAACGCAATAGACTTGGTCCGATTTTGTAGCATGATTATTCTTAAAACTCGCCAGACGTTCAAAATATAAATGCAGCTATTTCACCATACAGGTTTGTGGCAAGCAATCAGGATTATCAAATCGGCGCGATTTATTCCGTTCAGTACCTCTGCATGGAACGGGGACAGCGGTCTGAACTGTTACGATTCGCGACCTGGTTACCGGCACAACCAACACGAGGCGGACGAAGTCATTCTTGTATTCGAGTGGATGGGCGCCCCTCCACAGCGCGGAGGCAATTCGCTGCAGTATCCGCCTGGCGTATTGTTCGACATGCATCCATGGCGCATGTTTGTGTCAGCGCCACTGCATGACCGCAAGGTTTTGAGGGTGTCGCATTTACGGTTCAAGTCCGCCGAAGCGCGCAATCATTTCTTCGGCAGGAACGATGGGCGGCGATGGCCTCGCCAGATTCGGATGTTTTCGGGCGCGCGCAGGCGAAGGTTGGAGTTCTTGAAGGAGCTGCGCGCTGTTTACCGTTCCAACAACTGTTGGGTTTCCATCCACTGAATAACGTTCGCAAACTGGAGTGGGGGTGCGCCGGCGACCATTGGTGGTATGTAGCACCCCAGAAAGATCCGCGCAAATCACTGAAGTGCGCAAGGTCACCTGCTGTTCCTCGTCACGCTGCCGCAAAACGGGCGGTAAGCGGCGCTACGAAGCCGCCGACGTATGGGTGGGCGACTTACGCTGACGCTCTTTGCAAGCGCGTGATCTTGTCGAAGGTGGCCATCTTGGCGTCTGGCAGGCTGGCGAAGCCGGACTTCGACCAACTCGCCGGCTCGCCCTTAACCGTCTCGATGTTGTAACTCCACGAGCGACCCGTGAAGGACACCAGGATGCGGAAATCACCCGCGTAGAGCGTCGATGCCCCGTCAGCTCTGCGTCTCCAGGCGCGGGTCAACCAAAGTTCGCGCTTCGCAGCCCGATCCGGCGTCGGAGCCGCCGTCTGCTTTAGCGGTTTCGCGACCGACGGTGCCGACCGGACCCAGCCGCCGCTGTGCCAAATCATGGGAGGCGTTGCCTTCTGTCCCAAAGCGATTTCCTTTGCAGCCAGCGGGCTATCGCGCCCTGCTGTGATGGAAGTACAGGTAGCCGAGGCCGATCGGGGCGATGAAGATCGCCAGACTCCAGCAAAGTGCCATCGTGACCAACTTCCACCACAGGGCGATGAAGGCATTGACGAACAACACGTTCGAGCCCATCAAGAAGCCAATCACGCCCTCGTAGACGAACCGTGCGTAGGGATAGAGAACGGTATTGAGGATCGCGATAATCACGAGCGTGAAGGGGAACGCGTGCTGCCCGGACGATGGCTTCGCGTGCGACAACATCCAGAAGATGAAGACGGGAAAGATCAGGCCGAATACAAAATGTCGGAAGTAATACGGGCGGGAGAGCCCACCAAAGGTTTTACTCAAAACTTGTTGCACGCGCGCTCCTTGTGCGTGAAGGTTGTGCTGACCGTTAATGCCGGCCGGTTGCCATCCATGACCGGCTACCGGACCGCGTCACCGAGATTTGCAGTTGACGGGCCTCACTGAACGACCTTGGCAGTCTTCAGCAAGTTTCCGACTACCTGTACCGTGGCGCGTTCGAGTTCCGCCGTCTCCAACGCCTGCTTAATGGCCGGCTTTACGGCGTCATATGCAGGCACTTGCGTCGGCCGCATCGCATCGAGCTTCACGATGTAGCGCTGGTTACCCACTTCGACTGGGGCAGCGCTGGTCGCACCCAACTGCAGTGCAGAAATCTCGCGCGCAAGTGCCAGCGGCAAGTTCTGCGTCTTGCCCTCTTCGGCCGGCACCTTGAAGCTCACCCAATCCATCTCGCCGCCACGCGCCTTGTTCGGCGCCGTGCTGTACTGCTGTGCCAACTTGGCGAAATCGCCGCTCTGCTTCAGTTGCGCGATGACCTGCGCGGCGGTGACATCGTCGCCCACCTGGATCACACGTGGCTTGTATTCTTTGTCGCCCAGGCTGGAGACGATCGCGTCATAGCGCGCTTTGACTTGCGCATCCGTCACCGGCGCGGGCTTGATGTTGTCTTTCAGCCAAGCCTGAGTGATGGCCGCGTCATGCGCCTCCTGTACGGCTTGTTTCACCGCCGGCAGCTTTTCGTAGGCTGCATTCTTGGCAGCCTGCTGGCGGAACAGTTCACGCGCGATCAGCTGCTGCTTGAGCGCTTGTACGACGTTCGGATTCGCGGCCACGCCAGTCTGTGCAATCGCTCGGTCCAACTGGGCTTGCGTGATCTGCGTGCCGTTGACGACGGCCACAGCACCCGCCGGCAGGGCGTCAGCCCATGCGGATGAAATCGATGCTGCGGCCAATGCAGTTATGGCGAAGCGGTGGATCGTTGTGTTCATGTCAGAAATCCTTGTCAATAAGTTCAGTGCAAAGTCGGCGTCGACAATAGCGGCGCGTGCCATTTAGCCAAGTGGGACAGCGTCGCTCGGTGCTACCTCATCAGGTCCACTAGGGAAGTCCAACCCGCCCAGCAAGTTCTGATAGATCGCCGAAATGGACCCCACGACCAGGAACGTTGAGATCACTGCGGTCGCCGCCTGTAACACCGATCCAATCGGCGTCTGAGAAACGCCAACCATAGAGACCTGTCCCGTTGTCAGCATCAGCACGGACGCCACAATGATGGGCGCCGTGCCAGCGGTCATGACGACAAAGATCGACCAGACGCGCCCTGCCGTCGCATTCCACGAAAGGCGGAGAGGGGAACGTCCAGCATCCGTCGCCAAAGCGGGCAAAGCCAGAATGAGGCGGTAGTACAGGTAATAGAGCCCAAACTGACCAACCGCACCGATCAAGCCCAACATCAATCGCAGCTTGGCGATCAACATGAACCCTGCGCCCGACAACACCGCAAGAAGACAGAAGGCGACCGTCTGAAGCGACCACGCTTGGTTATTCGTCTCTCGGCGCAGGACGAGTCGATATCCGGCCACTTGCAGCGGCACCGTTACTAGTGTCTGCCCCATCATGAGCAGCGTCATGAAAACCAGGGTCGGAACTCCCCGTTGGTACCCGCTACGGTCAGCATCAGAAGACCAACGGTGGTGAGCACCGTAAGCAAAGGGTGACGCAATGGAATTTGAAAGGCTGAACGGTATGCAGCCTTGATCGTTGCGCCTTTGGGAATCTTCATGTTCATGATCCTAGGTGTCGGATTGGCGTACCCGTTGCTCAATAAGTCCAGTTCAAGGTCGCCAACAGGACCGTCGGCTTGGCGCCGAGCTCGGCCGGCTGCACCAGCGCACGGCCAAGCAGCAACTCACTGGTCAGCACGTTCTTGCCATAAGCCGCCGATAGCCGCACCCCTACACCGGTACCCGCCACGTACTGCCAGTGCTGCGTGGCCACCAACTGCGTCTGGCCTCCATCCAGGAAGACGTAGGGCTCGATCCGCACGCCCCCAGCCGAAGGCGCATTCGCCCACACGGCTTCGTTGCGCAAGGTCAGTCCACGGTCTCCGCTGATGAGGCCCTCGCGGAAGCCCCGAACGGAGCTCATGCCACCCGCAAAGATCTGTTCCGAACCGAACAGCGCCACATTCGACCACTGCGCAGACACCTGGCCGCGGTACGCCAACGCAGCCTTGCCAAGGCTCGGAAGGGGCAACTGCGTACTGGCGTTGCCATCGAGCTTCCAGAACTGGCTGTGCGCTTCGTCACGTCTGATATCTGGGGCATCCTGGCTAGCGCTGAGCGTGCGCATGCCGCGCGTGACGCCGACTTCCCAGGTGGCATAGCCGCCTTGGTTGTTCACGGCGAACTTGCGCAGCCCGTTGATGGCGACCCGCACCACCGTCAGAAACTGCGGATCGAGCAGCAGATTGTTGACCTCGCGCTCAGTGCGCCGGTGCGTGAGCGTAACGTCAAACGCGGTGCGCCCGGCTTGGTCGCGCTCGATTACGCGGTTCCAACCAAAGGTGTGCGCAAAGGTGCGGCCGTAGACGAGCGCCGTATCGCCGATGAGGTTGTTGTACTCCGAGAACGAGCCGGTATAGCTGAAGGTGTTGTAGCCGAACGGCACCGCCGCCGAGGCAATGGCGGCATTGGTGTCGGTCGTGCCGATGTAGGACAGCGACAGCGCCTCCTGGAAGCCGAGCGCATTGTCTGCATCGATGCCGGCACGCAAACGCGTGGTGCCGGTGGCCCGGCTGCCGTAGTTGTCCGTTCCAACGTTGAAACGGAAGCGGTCGCCCGGCTGGTTGGTCAGCGCAATGACCGAGGCGCCAGGGCTCTGGCCGGGCAGGATCTGCACCTCGGCCTGGTTGCGGCGCAGGCGGTTGATCTGGTCGACACCCTGCTCTAGGTCAGTCAGCTTTAGCGTCTCACCCACGGTGGGCATGGACCAGACGGTACCGGCGTCGGTCAGCCAGCCACCGTTCTGCGTACCGCTGGCGGTCGGCTGGTTCGGCACGGAGGTCCGGACCGTCTTCCCGTTGATCTGCAGGCTCTCCACCTTGCCCGGCACGACGGCGATGGTCAGAACGCCCTCTTTGAGGTTCTGCGGCGGCAAGTAGGCGCGCGTGGTGACGAAGCCGCGTTGCACGAACGCTTCGGTGAGCCTGCGAAGCAGCAGGTTGATGCGGTTGGTGCCCAGATCGCGATCGACAAACGGCTGGGTGATGCCCGCCACCGTGGCGTCGTCCAGCACCGTATTGCCGCTCAATTGGATCCGGTGAATGGCAAAGGTGGTGCCGGGCTCAGCGACGGATTCGACGTTCGCGGCGTCCGGCACAGCCTGCGGCACCTGAATTTGCGGCGGAGGTTGGTTGGCCTCGCGGCGGCGCTCGGCCTCCTGGCGTTCGCGCAAGGCACGCTGGGCCGGGTCTTCGAGCGGCGGGGTCTGGGCGTGGGTGGTCGTTGCAAGCAGCAGTGCTGCCAGGGCCAGCGGCGTGAATTTCAGCAACATACACATCGCCTCACTGCCACAGCCACATCGCCTCACTGCCACAGCCACGAGGTCAAGCCCACGTGCGAATCAATGGCCACCGGCTGACGCGACCTGGCGCGCAGCGTCACGATGCCGTTGCGGGCCGTGACGGTCTGCCCATCAAAGCTGCCACCTTCGATCTGGCCTTGGCCGTTGATCGTCAACGCCCCGCCGATGGCCAGCCAGTTGCCGCCCACATCGGCGGCGTACAGGCGTGCCCAGTTGTCGCCAAAGAACGCCTTGAAGCCGCGGTCACGGGCGAGTGCGGTGTAGCCTGTGATACCGACCGCGCGCACCTTGGGCGCCGTGACCGTCATGTCACCGACCGAAAGCACCTGGCCGCCGATGTTCTCGGCGAGCGTTCCCGCATGGATCGTCAGATTTCCGCCAGCGGAGATCGCGCCGCCCGTGGTCGCAATGGTGCTCGATGCGCTGCTGCGGCAGAAGATCATGCAGCTGCGGCTGAAGTGCGCTGAGCCGCTGGCCAGCGCTTCGTTATGGAAGACGTTCGCGGCCGTGATGCTGATGTCGGCGCTGCCGTTGGCCAGCATCTGCCCGCCAATGTTGCTGACGTTGCGCCCGGTGATCGTAGTACCGGTTTGCGAGACGAGGTACGGAACCTGCCCGACTGCCGGAATGCTGCCGTAGTCCACGTCAAAGCCCGTGCTGTGGTTGCGCAAGAAGAGCCAGCGGGTGCCGCTGCTGGTCCAGGTCGCCGGTTGTTCGCCGTTCGCGCCAATGGTCTTGTCGAGCAGATTCTGCACATCGCCCTGGGCAGCCAGAGTCAGCTTGGCGTTCGACAAAATTCGGCTCTGGTGGTTGACGATGTCGCCACCGGCGCGCAGCACCACGTCGTCGCTCTTGCCGAAGAGGATGCCCTGCGTACCTGCCGACGCATCGTTGCGAATCGTGCCGCCGGCGAGCAGCGTGACGGCACCCTCGGAGGCTGCTGCACCGGTATTGCGCGTCTGGCCCTGGATCAGGCCAGCCGTGTTCGTCAGATCGGTATCACTCTGGATCAGTACGCCGCCAGCCGTGGCCGCGACGGCGGCCGGCAACGCAGACGACGCGATGGCGACGCTGCTGCCGTGAATCGTGGCGTTGCCTGCGGCGATGACGCTGGAATCGGTCTGGCTGTAGCCAGCCGTGGCGTTGAGCGTAACGTCGCCTCCCGAGGACTGCGCGGTGCTCGCGTTGCCGCTTCCGGACATCAGTGCGATTGAACCCGCCTGAACGGATGTGCCACCCACGCCATCGATCTTGCTGCCGGTGAGCTGCACTGCGCCGGGCGCGGTGATCGCGACCGTGCCCTGTTGCGAAGTCCACTCGCTCGTGCCAGACGCATCAGAACCCAGCGTCAGGGAATTGACCTGCGAGATCACGTTCTGCGTGGCATTCAACTGGGTCGCCGTCATCGAGACGCCGGCACCTGCATCGAACAGGCCAACGCCACCGGTTGCGCTCAGCGTGCTGTGGTCGATGGTGACGGGCTCGGTGTGAACTTGGCCCGCGCTGCCGATCACGATGCTACCGGTCTGGCCCGTCGTGCCCGCCGACAGGGTACTGCTGTCAAGGTGCACCTTATTGGAAGCGATCTGGAGGTTGCGCGCGGCAGTCAGTGCACCGCCACCCGTCAGACCGGCTGAGCCGATCAGCACGTCGTTGGCTGCCCGCACGGTGCCGCTGACAAGTTGCAGATCCCCGGAGCCGCTAACCACGAAGTCCCCTGCCGTGGCGAAGGCAGAGCCAGCGTGGCGCACACCAGCGCCTTGGTCGGTGGCGATCAGCTCGATGCGGCCGCCGGTCAGTGATCCGCCCGACGCAATATCGATGGCGTAGCCCAGCGGCGTACCGCTGCCCGTGCTGCTGTAGCTGACCCAGGGGTCCAGGTTGTCGGTGGGCGAGACGCTGGTGTCGACTTCAGCCCGGCTATCCCCGGCGACGATACGGACCTTGCTATTGGGGTTGGTGAAACTGTTCTGCACGGCGCCGGCCACGCGCACCTGTTTGGCGATCAGTTCCAGGTTGAGCATCGCTCCGGCCAGACCACCCGGGCCGATGTTGATCGCGCCCGAGCTGGTGTTGAGCACCACGTTGCGTTGCAGCTGGCCGGTGCCGTTTGTGAAGTCGTTGAAGGACACCTGACCCGTCGTGAGCGCGACGTTGCCGGTGTTGGTGAACGAGCCGCCGTCTACCGTGATGCCGTTCGGGTTGGCAATGATCACGTTAGCGCGCGGGCCTAGCACGGCGATATTGCCCTGAATGAGCGAGGGGTTCGTGCTCGTGACCTGGTTGACGATCGTCCGGGCGGCGACCGTGGTGTTGTTCAGGTCGGCGCCTGCCGTCCCCACGTTGAACGACGTGTAGGTGTTGTGTGAGACACCGCCAACGCTGGGGGCGATGTTGACGGTCTGGCGGCCGTTGGCTCCGGTGCTTACCGACGTGGCGGTGCCGCCATCGGTAACGATGCCGGCCGCCACGGCGACCGGTGGCACGAAAACGGCGCATAGGCCAATGAGCGCGGCCAGCTTGGTTGGGCGGTGTTGTGACTGCACGGAAACTTCCCCCTGAAACTGCTCTTTCTGTTGATGTGGTGGCATTTGGCCCCTACATCGCGTCACACGACGCTGACTTGGCTACCGGGTCGCTGTATGAGTGCCCTATAGCCTTGCTGAAGTAACGATCTACGCACCCAATGGCTCCCACGGATTGCGCAGTAGAAGTTTTTTGCGATGAACAGCAGCAAAGCACCGCCAATCGCCGATGGGTGACCGGTTTGGTCTCCATAGAGGGCAATCAGGGCAGCCATCGCGTCTGTGGCTACCAGTCGGCCGCCGTGCGCAATCAAGCCTTCCGAGTACGCCCAAGCGGTTCCAAACAACAACGCAGGCCAATAGAAACCAGCCTTCACTTTTCGCTCTCGCTTTGTCGGGTGAACGAAAACAGTTGAAGTTGGCATCGACACAAATATGTTTCTTTAAACCCGCTCGACGTCGGATCACCCGCACGCCAAGCAATGATTAGCGGAAGATTGGCTGGGCCAGGCCCCGCCGCTTCGGCGTATCACCGTGAGCCCAAGGCACTGTCTACTGCCATACAAACCTAGATAGCGATAAAAATGCCCACGCCATTTGCGCTACGGGCCGGACAGCAGCTGAATGGCTGCATCAAACAAGTCCACAGGTTTATCCGTTGTAGCGGACGCCTCATACACCACCTCCATCGAGGCCACCATAGGGTCTGGGTCTTGACTGAAAAGCAAAGCCGACACAGCCCGCGCCAGCCCAAAACAATGAAGCGCCTCAATTTTCTTTTCCGCATCATCGTTGGCTTGGTCCTGTAGATCAAAATATCTCTCGTCAAGCTCCTGCAGCAGGCGATGCAATTCCGCAATCTGTTCAGCGGTAAAGCGCTGATCGTGCTCCAGCGCCAACAATGCCTGCGTCACAACTGCATTGTTGACTGGAGCAGCGTTCATTGCGAACTGGCACGCAAACAACATGACCTTCCGCTGCCGACCACTGTCAGACGTTCTAATTTTTCCCGCAAGATGCGGTTCGATTGACTCTAGGCGCATTTTGTTTGCCGCCCCCGTAGCTCGCTTGATAGAGGAACTGTCCCATCGATCGCACCCAGAACAAATGCCAATGGCAAGCTATACGTGCCTCCAATATCACCGGTCACAACAATCGACTTACCCAACCGACTTTTAGAACTTCGCGCGCGTGTAGTCAGGCAGCGAAAACTCCGGATCGAAAGGTAGCGAACTAAACGGCGCTTGCACGGAAACTGAGCCATGAGAAACGCCAGCAGCAATGATCACCTCTTCACCAGAAATAGCACGGAGAACAATGCCGCACTCTGCATAAACGTCTGGCGTTTCATAAACTAGACAGTCAACAGAGACAATGGCGAAATTCTCAATACCGACCCTTCTGAATATGGCATCTGCCGAATTTTCAACCATCCGAATCCGCTCTATATTTAAACTACCCACCTCCTGCCATCCTGCAACTTCAGTACAAGCGGAAGAGAATTCAAAAACATCGTTATTATCTAGAAAAATACGGCACTGCCACGCACATTTCAGCGTATGCCCTTCCGGAAGCGCATAAGCAACGATACTCCTGCTAGAGAAAGCGTCCGCTATCTGATCCCTGTGCACCCCTTCGGTTTGCAAACGCAGTAGATAACGGCCGCCTTCACTCGCATTAGTAATGAAGGGTTTCATCGTCGAATCTCAAACAACAATTACACCCCCATTGTCAAGGTATATCGAATAAGACTCAAACTCGGCCATATCATCTGCCTCAATTGAGATATACCCATCCTCGCCAAAATTTATTCGAAGCGATCCAGCACCCACTCGACTTACGCCAACAACGTCCTTCAATAAGAATCCGATCAAGGGAGCACAACTATCCGGGCTCGCGAAATCCCGGGTGCCACACGTCCCTTTTAGGGAATACGACAGCCCTGCCTCTACGCAGAATGCCACCTTATAGGTGGTACCTGGAGTCGTCTGGGGACGTGCGAAATCAAGCTTCGTGATCGACGGTCCAAAACTAATTAACTCCAGATAACAACCAGATAGAAGCCCCTCGTCAAAATCACTTGGTAACTCGTACATAAGAGACTCCAACAGCGCCACAACAATCCTCTTGTGGCCGCAAATTAACGACGCGGTGGTGGGACAGAATCCGGAGGCAAGGGTACGTGAGTATCCCCTCGTCCTCTGCCGGGCTTGCCCGTCGATGGGTCCATAGGCTGCTTATTTCCATTTACCCAACGCCAATATCCATTCTCGTAACCCGGCATAGGAGATGTGCCCGGCGGCATTACTCTAACGTGCTCACCGTCCGCTGGCTCTGTGCCAGGAGGGTAATACACCTCGCCACCATTCTTGCCAGGTCTGCTCTCCCAATCTGGAGGAATTACCGGAGCCTGAGGCGGATTCGTAATCTGCTCCGTGTCTTTGGGAAGTTTAGGGGGGCCTTTGCTGCTACCACTGTTTGCCCCATTGCCATCTCCGGTCGAGACATCTACCTCGCTGCCCGAGCTGAAGAGCGGACGACCACTAGCAAGCCTGTCAAGGAGCGACCCGAACAGTCCCCCAGCCGCACCACCGAGTGCAGCACCACCCGCAACTTCTAGCGGTGTCGCGATGATGTTCAATCCGCCAGTCGCGGCATCGACCACTACAGAGCCTGCTGCCGTGATAGCACCGCCAACCGCGGCACCGTGCGCGGCCAGCTTCTTACCGCATCCGTTTGGATCTTCGCTGCCACACGTATTGTTCAGCACCTCGTTCTGGGCTGCGGTTGCCGCGGAAAGCGCATCGTGCCCCAACGCTGCAGCCACGCCGCCACCGGCGATCATCGACAACGCAGTGATGGTCGCCAATTGAGCGGCGGAAGGATTGCCCTGGCCATCGGTTACGGCAGTCGCGATTTGATTCGCCACAAGCGCGCTCGTTGCCCCGCCAATCGCCCCACCTGCACATTCATTGCCGGACAGACTTGCGGCGGCGCAGCCGAGCAACGCGTGAGCCGTCACGTTGGCGAGAATACTTCCTGGCGTCGCGCCTGCCGCGCCGATGCCGGGCAGTTCCGCCCCAATCGCATTCGCACCCAGCGCCGCCGCATCAGCCACCAGACCATTCGTAAACGCCTGCCCGAAGCTGCCACCATACGCGACAGTATTCACGCCCGCACTGATAGCTGAACGCACCAGACTAGCTTCCGCGAATCGGCCCAGATTGGTCCCAGCCGTGGCCCAGTCTCCAACGCTAATGTTGCTACCAATCGTCGAAACGCCCGCGCCACTCAGGTCCAACGCAGACAGCGCTCCATCCGTAAGCCCTGCCGTAACGTCCGCCACCACCCCCGCGATAACGGCTTGCTTGAAATCGATCGTACCGGTCGTCAGCACTTGGCTGGCCATGCTGGAAAGCATGCCGGACAGCAAGACTCCCATCACACCGACGCCGGCGCCCATCGTCACGATCGAGATCGCTACTGCAGCGACTGCCCCGACCCAGCTTGGGAATGGCCCCTGTTCCTTGATGAAATCCTGGTGGATGTCGTCCGATGCCGTTCCAGCCGTGTACTTCAACCCGAGGTTGGACGACAACTGCGAAATCAGCGCATCAGTCGCGGCCTGATCCTTCGTGCCATCCGCATTGCGCACGATGAACGCATCGTTGATCGCATTGATGGCATTGGCCTGCACGTTCAGGTTCACCGCGCTCATGAACCCGCCCGGCTGCACCTGCGTGCCGGTCACTTGCAGCCATCCGCCATCCACCTTGTAGGCCGACGTACCGATGTCCACCACATTCGGCGCGTTGTCGATCGTGCCGGCCTTGACGTTGAGCGTGTCATTGGCGGTGACTTGGCCGCTATTGCGCAGCGTGCCATCGACGTTCAGGTTGACGTTCTGCCCCGCGATCACGCCACCCGCCGGCTGGGTGACGGCATCCGCGTAGCCTGCCGGCAAGTAAAGCTGCGGCACCAGTGCGCTCACCATCGGGCAAGCGGTGCTGGCGACCGTATTGCAGTTCGGGTCTGGCACCTGCTGCGTGACGTACCACAACATCGGCTTATCCAACTCGGCGATCTGCTGTTGCGTCAGCGCCTGGCCGAGCTGGATGTTGTGTGCTTTCGCGTAATCAGCTGCGTCCTTGTACAGGATCAGCTTTTCCTGATCCGTGACGGACAGCTGATTCTGGTTGTCGTACGTCAGGCCGCTGATGAAGCTGCTCTGGCCGGTCTGCTGCTGAGCGGCCTGCAACAGCTTCTGGTCTTCGGTAAACGGATCGAAGTAGAACGGTGTGCTGCCCGGCTGCAGATTGGCTGGCAACTGCGCCAAGAGGGAATTCGGCGTCACGCCCGCCAACACCGAGGTCGCCGGGTTCTGGTTCAGATAGGTCGCACCGTTGACGCTGGGAGTCGGCGCACTGGTCGTATTGCCAGCCGCCGGCGCGTTGAAGTGCCAGGTCACCTGCGAGCTGCCTGGTGCCGCAGGCGTCGTTACGATTGTCGGCTGGAAACTCCAGACCGGCGCTTGCACGGGGGCCACATTCGCTTGCGGCGCACCACCGGACGCACCGGACGTGGTCGGAGCCGCGGCTCCCGATTGAGCGGTCGGGCCACTACCCGCAGTGCTTGCTGCCGGCAGCGCTCCAGTCGGACCCGGAGGCGGCGCCAACGAGATCACCTGCCTGCCTGCCACGGTCGGCGGTGTCGGTTGATTCGGATTCGTAATGCCGTTGGTTAGCGCGGCTCCGCTCACGTCGACGGTGCTGCCCAGCAAGTTGCCGGTATTCAGCACTTGTCCACCGGAGGTCACCGACAGTGCATTGCCGGCTTGAATCCCGGAAGCCAAGTTGCCGAGCACCGCAACGCCACTGGTGTTGTGGCGGATATCCGAACTGAACAGCCCCGTCTCTTCGACCCACAACCCATGCCAGTTGGCGTTGAGCGCGATGCTGGTGTTGTCAATGCCACCGGCCATGCTGACCGTGACATTGCGGCCCCCGGTAATCAGCGCCCCGTTGTTGGTCAGCGTAGTACCCGACAGCTTGACGTCGCGTGCGGCCGAGATGACGCCCGCGGGGCCCGCCTGTGTCATCTCATCCGATGCACACTGGCTTTCCTTGTAGGTGCCCCCGGCGTTACAGCCACCCGCGTAGCTCGGGTTCATGTTCCCGTAGCTCTTGTGCAGCGTCACGGGTGCCATGGTCGTGTTGACCACCGTCGGTGCACTGATGGTGACATCACCCGCCGTCGACTGGATCGCGCCGGACGTGTTCGTCAGCACATTGGTGGCCGTCAACGTTACATTGCCGACAGCGGCCAACGTGCCATTGTTGTTCTGGATGTTCGCGGCGTTGACGGTCAGCGTGTCACCAGCTGCTACGGTATTGGGGGTCTGTTGCCAGGCGAGGGTATCCACATGAGCACCACCTTCCTTACAGGTAGCGGCTCCCGGCAGGCAGCCCGGCGTAGTGGTGACCTGGCTGATATAGGCGCCTTGGTTGGTGAACGTGCCGGGCGTCGTGATCGTGACCTTGGCGGCGGCTGCAATGTCCCCCGCGTTCACCAGGTCACCGTTTCCGGTGAGCGAGAGATTGCCGCCACTCAGAATCTGTCCCGCCTTGCCCAGCGTCTGCGTCACCGAGGATTGGCTCGGCGCCGATGTCGTGTTGCCGGAGGCATCCTGGTTCAAGGTCACCTGGGACGCCGTCGGTGCCGGCGTGGTGCAGCTATCGCAGCTCGACGGATAACCCTGCGGCTGGCCGTACTGCAGTTGGCGCGGCTGGAACGGATCAACAACGCCATTGGAGCCGCTCTGCCCCATGTGCTGGAGCTGCGCGATGAACGCCGCGTACTCGCCCGCATTCACGACATCCGTCACGCTGCTGGTCAGCGTTGCAGAACGACTGTTGTCCAGCGTGCCTACGTTGAGCGTGACATTGCCCGCCGCCTGAATCAAGCCGCCCTTGTTTGAAAGGCTGGCGGCAGTGATGTCCATCGCCTTGCCGGCGACGATCTGACCGGCGGTGCCGTCGGCTTGGCGGATGATGGTGCGGTCTACAGTCGGCAGCGCTACAGACTGCGTGCCCGATTGAGCCCCCGCCGGCAGCAGATGCCACATGTCGACATAGCCGAGCGAGGCGCCATTGTCGCCGCCCCCCGAATAGACGCCAATGTAACCCGTCGCCAACTGCACGGATGCGCCGTCCGGCGTGCGTGCCAGATCGCCAATTGTCAGGTTCGTGGTCGGGCCGGGCGCATACGGGCTGGAGCAGGTGTCGCAGCTGCCGGTGCTCACCCACGGTGCGTAGCTGCCAATGATCGTCGAGTTCAGCAGTGAGTCGTTGAGCACCTTGCCGAAACTGCTGCCGGCATCCACCGGGCCACTACGATCGTTGATAACGTTCTGCGCGGCGATATGAATATTGCCGTTGGCGCCGATCGTGCTGGCGACGTTGTTCAGCGTGCCGCTCAGGTCAAACTTGAGGTCGCCATTGGCTTGGGTCTTGCCGCCCCGGTTGTCGTAGTTGGAACCGGTGACGGTGATATTGCCCAGCGCCTCAGTCGTCCCACTGTTCTGGATATTGCCGGCGAGCGCCAGATTGCCATCAGCGTGAATCGTCCCGGAATTGGCGAGATTGCCGGCCGACAGCGACACATTGGCGCCGCCCACGATCTGACCGCTATTGGCCAACGTGCCGGCAGTGGACAACGACAGGTCGCCCGCCTTCTGAATCGTGCCGCTATTGGTGATGCCCTGCGCAGCATTGATCGCCACGTTGGAACCCTGCACGTTCCACGTCTGCGTGTTGTTGATCGACTGGACCGACACCGTCAGGAGGTTGTTGGCATTGAGCGTGCCGGTGGCGGCCGCCGACGGATCGAACCCCTGATTCGGGGTGTTGACCGTCAGGTTGTTGCCCGCCAGTACTTGGCCGCCAGCGTTGTTGAAGCTGCCCGCGCCGCCGTTGACCGTGAAGGTCATGTTTCCCGTGGTTGGGGATTGCCCGCTCAGGTCTCCCGCGAAGAACGTACCGCCCTGGTTACTCTTGAGCGTGTTGGTAGTGACGTTGAGTGTCTGCGTGCCAACCACGAGGCCATTCGCGTTATCGACGCTATTGGCCGCGGTCAGGTTGACGGTCTGGCCGCCGACGGTTCCGCGGTTCACCACATCGGTCGCGTTGACGGTCAATTGGTTCGCCGCGAGCGTGCCAGTGTTGTTGAGCGTACCGGTGGTGACGGTGGCCTGCTGGGTGGCAAGCGTCGAGCCTTGGTTGTTGACGGCCGCACCACCCAGCGTCAGGTTGGCTGCATTGCTGCTACCGGTGAGCGTCAAACCGTTGGTGGCAACCGCATCCAGCGTGCCTTGCACGACATTGGCCTGGTTCGCTTGCGAGCCGACCGTGATATTTGCACCACGCAGTGTCGCATTGCCGCCGACATAGTTCAGTTGGCCAACAGTGAGCGCCTTAGTGGCACCGGCTTGCAGGTCGGAACCTGTTTGCAGCTGACCGGTCAGGGTTGTGTTTTGCCCGCTGCTGATGTTGGTCTTGCCCTGGCTCGCCAGGTTGCCCGAAACGGTGGTGCTGCCGGCCTGCGACGCAAGCGTCGCGTTCTTCCCAGCGTAGACGGCGCCACCGATGTTCAAGTCCTGGGCCGCGCCGGCGTTGACGTTACCGTTGTAGGCGAGGACAGAACCGGTGCTGGTCAGTTGCCCGGTCTGCGCGTTCAGGCTGACATTTCCCCCGACACTGGCGGCTGTGCCGTTGACGGTCAGGTTGCGTCCGGCCGTGGCCTGCAGGTCAGTGCCGGCCGCCGCTCCGCCATTCAAGGTCGCATCACGCGTGGCGGAGACTGAGACGGTCCCCGGTGCGCTAACAGCGCCGCCTAGGTGCACGTCGCCCAAAGTGCCAGTGCCATTGGCGGTCAGGTTGACCTGGTTGCCCTTGACTTGGCCACCAAGGTCAATGCTGCCTGCGGTGACGGTGGCCGTCTGGACCGCGCTCAAGGTACCCGTGCCCGTAGTCGTCTGGCTGGCAGAGAGTGACGCATTGCCACCAGCGGCGACGTCGCCGGCCAGCGTGATGGATTGGCCTGCCGTCACGCTGGTGTTGCCCGTACTAGACACCGCGCCGCTCACGGAAACCGCGTTGCCCGCCTGCAAGTTGGCATCGACGCCGCTGCCGACTTGGCCGCCCACCGTCAGGTTTTGTCCCGCACTGAGCGCGAGCGTGCCATTACTGCCGATCTGGCCCGACGTGGTCAGGTTGCTGCCTGCGGTGACGGTGGCGGTGCCCGCTGCGCTGACAAGACCGCCCAGGTTCGTGTCGGTGCCGGAGGTGACGTTCAGGTTGCCGGGGGTCAGGACGGCACCGCTGGTGGTCACGGCGCCGGTGCGCCCTGTCAGACTGACGTTGCCCGTAGTGCTGCCGACCGTACCGCCAACGGTGAGATTGCGTTGCGTCGCGAGGTTCAGGTCGCTGTCAGAGACCGTGCTGCCGTTGATGGTGGTATCACGCGCGGCCGAGAGTGTAATCGCGCCCGGTGCGCTGACGTTGCCACCCAGCGTGATGTCGCCGATACCGTCATGACCCGCCGCCTGCATCGCGATCTGGCTCGCCTTGACGTCGCCGTTGACGCCGATGCTGCCGCCCGCCTGAATGCCAATCGCTTGGCTCGCGGTGAGATTGCCGGCACCGCTGACGGTGTTGCCAGTGGTGACGTTCAGGTTACCGCCGGCCTGGGTGGCGCCGCCGAGCGTCGCGGTCCGCCCAGCGGTGAGCGCGATGTCCTTCGCCGCATCGAGCGTACCGGCCGTTGTGATGTTGCCGGCCGCAGCGTGGATGGTCGCGTTGCCATTCACGGCCGTGGTGCCACCGAGGCTCACGTCTTGTCCGGCGCTGGCGTTCAGGTTGCCCTGGCTTGTGACCCAGCCTGTCGTGGACAGCGTGCCGTTGGCGGCCGCCAGTGTGAGGTCGCCAACGCTGCCAATGGCGCCGGCCACCGCCAGATTTCGACCTGCGTTGATCGTCGTGGCACTGCCACCGGTTAGTTGCCCCGCGACGCTCGCGTCGCGCGCCGCTGTCAGCGCAATGGCGCCCGGCGCGGAGACGGTGCCGCCCAGCGTGACGTCGCCTGTGCCGTCCAGACCTTGGGCCGTGGTGGTGATGGCGGTGGCGTTGAGATTGCCGGTCAGATTGACGCTGTTGGCCGCCGTCGCAGCAAGTGCCTTAGTTGCCGAGAGATTTCCGGAACCTGTGACACTGCCACCCGCGTTCAAGGTCAGATTGTTGCCCGCCTGCGTGGCGCCGCCGACGTTGACATCGCCGCTTGCGGAAACGGATACGTCTTGCTGCGCCTTCGCCGTGCCCGTCGTGGAGACCCCGCCGGTCGAGACAATGCCGACGTTTTGCTGCCCGTAGACATTGCCGACCGTCACGTTGCCGTTCGCATCGATATTGACGTTGGACGTGTTGGCGGCCAAATCGCCCGCCGCCCGCACGCCCAACCCCTGCGCCGTGCTGATGAGCTTGATCTGCCCTGCCGTCATGGCGCCGAACGCCGTGGCGTCGATGGCCAGGCCGTTCTGTGCGGTCGCGCTGTTAGCGGCGTTGTTCTGGCCGGTGCTGCTGACCTGCCAATCGGAGCCGGCGTGGCCGGTGCCCGTGGCCACGGGCGTCACCTGCTGGTTACCGGCGATGAGGTTGATCTGGTTGCCGGCATACAGCGGCGCGTTAACGCCGATCGTCTGGCCGATCAGATTGATCGCCCCCACTGTGCCCTCGATGCCCGCACCATTGGGGCTACCCGCCGCGGGGTCGATCTGGATGCGGCCGCCGTTGACCGTATAGCCGATCGCCGTTGCTTGGTCGAAGCCGACCGGGGCACCACTGCCGTTCAGGAACTGCGGCGTGCCGGTGACAAGACTCACTGCGGGCGTGTTCGTAAAGCCCGCACCCTGCAGATAGACGCCCGCGGGTGCCGCAAAAATGACGCTTGCCGGCGCGCCGAAGACTTCGACCGTACCGTTGATACGGATCGGTGCCGTGCCCGTGACCTGCGTCAGGATGGTTGACGCTGGGCCGGAGGAAGCGAGATTCGGGTTGCCTGCGACGTTGCCACCCAGGAACGTGCCGCCGCCGGTGAGGCTGTTGTTCATTACCAGGCCCACGCCATTGTCGACCGTCAGCGACTGCAGCAGGTTGTACGACAGACCGGCCTGGTTCGGCGTCGTGATGTTGATGGTCGGGACACCCGTCGTCGTCTGGGTAATGGCGGGCGTGAAACGAATGGGGGCGGTGGGGTCGGTAATTGGCGCGGCTTCGGCCTGCTGGATACCCCAACGAACGAGAATGCGGCCCGTGGTTTGCCACGACGCGATCAGGTTGCGAAGTGACTCGCTGGCATCGTTGCCATGTGTCGCAATGATCGCCGCGCTCTGTTGAGCGGCCTGCCACGAAATTTGTACGGGGCCCAGCCAGCTGAGGACGGCAACAGCACCTGCAATGGTGCGGGCGAGAACCGAGCGCCTGGCGCGGTCAGTACGACTGACAAGGGTGTCGTCCCCGCCCGAAATGCCTGGTTCTTGTTGTTGTACTGCGGCACGCGGCTGCGCAAGCGCGGGCCGCGCATTGGCCGATACCGGCTCGCGCATTGCAGAACTCCCCAAACCTGTTGTTTAGCGGGGTCGCTGCATGGCCATCAACGGAAGATGTCAGGCGCCCCTTCTTGGACTTGGGGCGGGATGGTAGAGGAACACAATGTGGTGCGCATCCCCCATCGGATGGGAACCGATCTGAAAGTTTCTTATGTCAGATCTTTGCCGCTCGCATCGTGGAATCACACTAGGCGCGCCCCGCCGCGAGCGGTATCCCAGCCAACGCCATCAGACGACCATACACGCGCTTGCGCAACCTATCGTCCCGGTCGGCCTGCTCGCCGTCGTTCCGGACTTCGTGCTCGATGATCGCACCGCGCTGCCGCATGATGGCGTGCGTGGCCGCCTTCTGGTCCAGGTATTCCTGCGAATCCGCCCCCATGGTTTCGACCAGGACGCGACGCGACTCCCCATTCGCTCCCATTGGCGCATGGACTTCCAGCTCGAAATCCGCGCGGCAGTGCGTGATCGTGCCATCGGCCAATGTCACCTCGCTATCGAACAGTGGCTTCTTGAGCGTGACTGTGACGCCCTTCTTTTTCACCCACTGCATGGCGTCCAGAAGCAGTTTCAGTGTCTGCCGCTCATAACTGCTGTCCAGAGGTATTGGTCGGTTCATCTTGAAGGCATGCTGAGCGAAGGCTTCGCGCACGCGAGCGACGCCGTTGTCGTCCCGATCGATGACTGCAAGCACCCAGTACGGCGGATTCGCAAAGTTCTGGTCCCGGCCCCCGATTCGAATCCCACTTGCCGGCGACACCACAGCTGGCTTCAGACGGGTCAACTTGGTGGCGGCCGACGCAGTCACCTTGTCTGCGACAAAGAGGAGATAGCCCATGCGCTTCTTGCCCTTGGGCCACTGCAATTTGTCGATGTCGGCCATGAAATCGACCGGTTTGGTCCACGCGCGGGTCTTCATCATGTCCCAGAGCGTGAGCGCCTCTGTCACCTCTTCCTCAACGGCAAATCGCTCCAGGCGGTCCCAATGGGTCAAGGATGCTTGACTGGTGTCCAGGTCATCCGTGGAAACCGCGCTGAATCCTGCCTGTTCCAAGAGGGTGTAAAGGATG
Organism: Ralstonia sp. R-29; assembly: GCF_049913345.1. Taxonomy (NCBI): domain Bacteria; kingdom Pseudomonadati; phylum Pseudomonadota; class Betaproteobacteria; order Burkholderiales; family Burkholderiaceae; genus Ralstonia; species Ralstonia sp. R-29. The sequence goes on along the minus strand of NZ_CP184380.1, from coordinate 30,124 downwards.
CGCCCGAGCTTTGGCAAACGGCGTCCGCGATTCGGACCACTACCGCCACCCGCGCGTTTGCTGGGGCGCTTGCCCCCCATTTCGTAGACCTTATCGAGATAGTCCAGCGAGTTCCGGATTGGGTGCAGCGCCGGGTGCTTGCCTGGCTCTCCTTGAGGATCGTCCTCGTCTTCGGAGGGATCGGTGCGAAAGGTCTTGAGCACGCAGGAATGCGCATCACGTCCAGCAATGCGCACGAAGTGCCGAGGTCCATCGGCTCGAATGCGCGCGGTCATGCGCGGCCGCTCCTCGATCGCCTCTCCATCCCGGCAATCGCACTCCAGCCAATAGCGCGGCTCCTTGCCGTTATGCATCTCGGCAAGGATGGCCTCGACAACCTGTGCGTCGTGCGCCTGCGTTTGCATGCCGGCGCCGCAATACCGCCGAACCGATTCCGCCTCTGCCTTCGTGAGTTGACGCAGGATGGTGTTGTTACCGGTATTCCGAATCAAGCGCATCGATTCCCGTCATCTGTTCCTAGTTCAGCACCCGCCCTTCGCGGCCGATGATGCCGATGTCAACGTATTGCGAGCCCTCGTACTGCCTCGGGCCGTAATTGAGCTCGAAGTCGCCTAGGTCAAAGGGGCCACGTGTCTGCAGCGCCCCCCGAATCGCGTCTGCGGTCACCGGGCCAGTGACCTTGCGCAACGCTTCAACAAACAGCCTAGCCGATGCGTAGCCCTCCAGCGCGGTCGACGATCTGGCCAGATCGAGGCGGCCGGCTGCCGTCATGTCGGCCACAAATGCGCGGGCTAACCTGGTGTTGCGCTTGGTGAGCGCCGGCATCACCTCTGCGATACACACACCGCGCGCCAGGTCCGGGCTCGATGCCCGCACCAGCTCGTCGGCAGATGGGGTGGAATCCGTTGTCACCACCGCGTTGCCACCCCGCTCCCGGTAAGCCCGCAGGAAACTGCCGATGTTCACGCTATCGGAGAACATCAGGACGACGTCGATGTCGTCTTTCAGGACAGTTTCGGCGAGATTGACCAGCTTGCCCGTCTCCATCATCTTCGCTTCCAACGGCACCGCCAGCACCGGCTTGATCGAAAGCGCTTGCATGGTCGCCATGCTCTTGTGCAACCCATCTTCACCGAAGGCGTCTGCCTGATACAGCACGGCAATCCGTTTGCCGCCAAGCGACACACTTTGCCTGACCATCCGGTCCGCCTCGGCCTTCAGGCCCGCGCGGATATAAAACACCCAATGGTTCTCGGGCATCTGGCGCACCTGAGTCGACGAAACAATGGCACCGATCACGGGGGTGCGGCCTGCATCCAGGACACCGCTCTTGATGAGCGCAGCAGTACGTGCAGATCCGTAATAGTTGAGGAAAGCCGCGGGGTGCTGTTGCCGAATGACGTCTCCGGCACGTTGCGCCGCCGTTTCCAGGTTGCCGGAAGCATTGAGGGTCACCACCTTGATGGTGTGGCCGTTCACACCGCCAGCGTCATTGACCTTGCGAAGGTACACCTGCGCCGCATCCGCAGTGGCGCGCGTCGAGGGTTCCACCGATCCCTCCAGCGGCAGCACTTGTGCAACCGTCACAACGTCGGCGATAGCGTGACTGGCCAGGAAAGCAACGGCCACAGTCCCCAGCATGGCAAAGCGTTTGATCTTCATTATTGTTATCACCTAAAAAAGCGCCGGCTCACGCCGGCACAATGGGAATTCGCTTCGTCGCGTTTCAATCGGCGGTCGCAAGCTGCTTACCAAAGTGAGGCTGGCAACTTTGCTTCAATCGCCTTGAGCGTTGCCAGCGTTTCCAGTTGCGTGGCTACCAACGTGGCAAGAAGGTCGCGGACATCCTGGCCATGCCCTGGCTGCGACATGGGCAACTCCAGCTCGACATTCGAAACTGATGTTGCGTTGCTCTTCGTCATCGGTTCACTCCTCCGAAATACGCATTGGTATTGGCCTTCTGCTACCTGTGGTCAAGCGGTGCTTCCTATTTGGTCGCCTCGCTATCCCCAACCCAACGCGATGGCTCGCCAGACGCGACCGCAGGGGCACACGTTTGTCCGTTGAGCTTCGAGCCAATCGAGAACGCCTTGCTGTCGAAGTAGCAATATTTCGGCTCACGCGGCGCTCCCTGCGACGCCAGCAGCGCGTGAATGGCATGCAGTTGCTCCAATTGCTGGACCTGAATCGAACTCATCTTGACAAGGTCGGCACTAGGAACTTGAGCACATACCTGTGTCGTCGCCAGGAGCGCACTCAGCGTGGCAAGCGTCCGAAGTTTCATCATCGATGTCCTCCAAAAAGTTGTGTTGGTGTGTCATTGGCAGTCGACATCTGGGCATGCGCCGCGCCGGCGCCAACATCAGCGGTCGGGCCTATTCAATTGGTTTGGGTGCGTCCAGATCCCCGGATGGTCGATTGGCAGCGGGTTTCCTCCACCTGCTGTCAGGCTGTACTGGCGGTCTAGCGCCGCCGTTTGAGCACGATGGCGGCAACCGCCGCCAGACACATCGCAGAGGCGCTCACCACCCAGACGCGCCAATCCACGATGTGCCGTATCGAGGTGCAAGCCATCTGCGCCGTTTCATTGGGAAAGCGAGCAAGGAGCGGGGCCATACTCATCAGGAACGCATATCCGACGAGCAGCAATCCAAATGCTGTGCGTTCAGCTTTCCAGTCCGACAGCAAATCATCATCTGTCACCCCTGCGTCGACATCCTCACTAAGACGTACAGGAACACGTTCAACACTCTTTCTCCCCGACAGACAGCGTCGCCCGCGAGTTGCACCTTTTGTCGCTTGCCGCTGCTTATCCGAGTCCACCGCCGGCCGATCTTCTTGCTTCTTCTGCATAAACTCCCCCCAACTGGTGTGTTGGACGCCACCTACCAATGCACGCGCTGCTGCCAGACGTTGTCCTGGTAGAGATCAATGGCACGCGGACTCTGAGCCTTCTGCCAGACAACCCGGTCGTACACGTTGATCGTCGTGCCATCGTCGTTGCCGCCCATCTGATAGCGGCCGACAAACCTGCCGACACACGCCCGCTGTCCTGCAGTAGCGCCTAGCTGCGGCGCCGCCGTCTGGCTGTAACCAAAAACACTGTTTGCCGAGGACTGACCCTGCACCACGTATTGATCGGGTTCGGCCGGCTGCAGCGGCGAGGGACATGGGTCGAACGGATCGTTGACCGGTACCGCCCGATTGCCGGTGGCCTCCGCCTCTTCGCAGCGCGGGAAGGGGCGGCCATGTGCGAGGTCGTTGTACAAGCGGTTGATGGGGTCAACGCATTCGGCAACCCCTTTGGGTCCTCCGTTGGAGGCAGGGTTGGCCAGGCACAGCAGGACCTTGCAACCGTAGTCGCTCGCGCTCGCGTGGCCCGCTGCAACAAGCATGGCGAGCGTGCCGATTCGAACCAAGGAATGGAGAGGCAATTTCATGGAGTCAATGTGAAACAAGTCCTACAACAATCCAGGTGGTCAGCACACTCGCCACGGCCGCGCTGCAAAGCCCCACCACAATGCGGTCCAGGTATCGGCCGACGCCTTTGGCTGAAGGTGAGGTAGCCGGTTTGCCAAGCACGTCGCGCACGACTTCAAGCAGTTGCGACCGTGCCTGCTCAGAGGCCTTCACAGTGACCGCGCCGACGAGCATCTCGCGCGCGGCGCTCGCGTCCTTGACTGCGGCGGCCATCTGCACGATGCGCTCAGCCAGGAGCGTGTCCACGCGGGTGGTCTCCTTCGCAAACTTGAGCGCTGCAAACTCGCCAGCGCGCTCGATGGCCTCCCGTGCCTGCGGCACCACCTGGCCGAGCGCCGCGACTTCCTCACGCAGCTTGTGCACGTCGCCCAGCAGCTCGGCCAACAGCGCCTCTTGTGCAGATGTTTCCGCCATGGCTTAGCGCATCAGCGCCGCGAAGACGCTATCGAGTTGAGCGTTCACACCCACCGCCAGGCGACGCATGGCGACCTTGCGTGCCAGTTCGGTCTTTTGCTCTGACGTCTGCGCTTCGCGGATCATGGCCTTGTAATCCGTGGCGTCGGCCAGCAAGTCACCGATGGTGATCGGGCTGTTGGCCAACTTACCGAACAGTTCGTTCTCGTGGATCGACGCGTCTTCGCGCAGCACAAAGCCGCGATGTTCGTCGTGGAATGCAAACAGCGAGGCAAACTTGGACCGCAGGGCATCGCGCGGATCGACCATGTTCAACACAACACGGATGCGCTCACGCTCGATACCGATCTCATCGGACAGCGCCTTAATCGTCGCGAGCGTGTCACGCTCCTGTTTCGCATCCGGCACCGTCGGCACTACGAACATGTCGAAGTCCTCATGTGAGCCGCTGTAGCTCTTCATGCGGTTCACCAGGTCTTCCACATTGGACGCGCCAATATCGACCACGGCATCGTCCAGTGCCAGGAGCTTCTCCTGCAGGGATCCGAATTCACTACCCCGCATGGTGGGTCCATCGTTGTCATCGGCATTGATTGACTCGATGGAGATCACCGACGCGTCGCCCAGCCTCGGCGCCAGAAGATGGCGCGCCACCATGCTCTTACCCACGTTGCCGGAGTAATTCATTACTGCAATGATCATTTAGGGGCTCCTCTACGGTTCAGAATTCAAAGTTGGTCTGGTTTCAGCGGTCCAGCTCCATGCCCTGCTCGACCGCCGCGCGCTCGTGGGACTTGGCAGGCTGTCCTGGCTGGCCCGGTGCAGCCGCCCTGGTTCGGTCTACGTCAGGGCGCTGCGCAGACCGGCGCTGCGCCATGGTTTTTTCGGAAACTTTCGGGGTCGGCATGTCGACCTTGCGATCCTTGTAGGCGGCAGCGCTGGCAATCACCTGATCGAACTCCTTGCGGCACTTGTCCTGCGTGGCCGCTGGCCAGTTCGCAATCTGGCGTTCCAACACCATGCGGGCTGCGGCAATGCCGATGCTTTCCTTCTGGTTTCCGCCCTTGTCCGGGGCGGCTGCCGGCGTCGGCGCAGCGGCGCTTGTCGGCTCAGGCTTCTCGGCCGAACGCTCGGCCGGTTTGCTGTCGTCGGCGTCAAGACTGTTTTCCTTCTCCTTGCTGCGCTCGCCGGCACTGATGCGCATCTCTTGCCGTGCCGCTTCCAACATCGCACGGTCCTGCGCACGCGGTCTAAAGCCTTTGCTCTTCACGCCGGCGAGTTCCGCGGCGATCCACCCCTGGCGCCGGAACTCTTCACTGCCTCGCAGCGTCACCGTGCCCCAGTTCTTTGCCTTGGCGACCTCCACCATGTTTGCGAGGACGGTGCGGTCATTACTCTCGGTGGAGAGCGAGCGCCCCTTGTCCTCAAAGTGCACCTGCTCGGTCTTGCGGTCAACAAACTTTCCCTCGTGCGCGACATATAGCGCCGCGACCTTTTGCGGAATCTCGTAACCGGTCTTCTTGAAGATGGGCTTGGTGCCGGACTTGCTCACCAGCGCGCCGCCAGCGGCGTCCCTCTCCTTCTTGGCTGCCGGCCCCAGTTGCTCTTTTCCCTTGGTAGCCGCCCGCGCCTGCTCTGCCACTTCCCGCAGCATGGCTTCGGCACGCGCCCGATCGGTCTTGCGTGTGGCCTTGACCGAGACCAGATCAAGATCGGTCAGCCGATCGGCCACCGGCTTCTCCGGCTCATTGGCCGGCTTCTTGGCATCCGGCTCGTTGGCCGCTTCCCCCACTGCAACCTTGTCGATCTTCTGGTCGACGGGCGTTGCCGGCGTTTCCCGCAGCTCGCGGTGAAGACCACGTTCGGCCGACTGGTAGCGCAGCTCCAGCGCCACTTCGGTTGCGGGGTCGATGAACTCTGGCAACGGTGCATCCGTGCCGGACTCCCGCCAGACATCCGCCGCGGCGTACCAATCGCGCTCGGCCAAATCGCGCAACCCTTCCACAATGGGGTCGAGGTCAGTGCGCTGCTTGCGCCAGTCCACGGCCGTTAATTGCGCGCGAAGCTCGTCGGCGCGCTCCTTGATGGCTTCCGGGCTGTCGAAATCAATGGTGTTCATGCGGCATTCGCTCCTGCGGTGTTCAGGATCGCCATCACCTCGCCGAAGTACGGCATGGCGCCGCACATGGCCTCGGTGATTTCGTCCTCATTGGTGAAGTCCGACGCCTGCAGGAAGACCAGCTCGTCCGGCTGCACGGGTCGGCTGTCATCCACTTGCTGGGCATCGAATCGGGGGGTATCTCGGAGCACGAGGGCCATCACCTCGTCGAACTCGGGCATCACCTGGCGCATGGCCAGCACAATCGCGTCTGCATTGGTGATGTCGGAGGCCTCCAGGATGGCCAGCTCATCGACCTCGACCGGCCGGCTGTCATCGGGCTGCATTGAGGCCTGCGCCGGCGACACATGCCAGTACGCCTGGAAGTCAACTTGCGGCAGCGCGATACTGCCCTCGCCCTTGGTCAGGAAGGCCTCTTTCAACTGTTCCTCGTTGGGCATCTCGTCACCCAAGGCTGCAAGTGACGGGCTGACTTCCTTAAGACGATCGATGAAGACCTTGTGCTTGTAGAAGAACGCCTTTTCAGCCTGGATTGGCTTGCAGTTCTCCAACGTCACGATGAGCTTCTCCTGCCCCATCTCCTTGAGTTCCTGGGGGAGCATCAAGGCGCGCCTCTGGCCCGATTCGCTCTCCCCCGTACTATTCGACCGTGCACCGCGGTTGCGGCTCTTGGAGCGGGCGATGGCCGTGAAGTACCCGAGCATCTCGGAGTACTCATTGGCATCCTTCTGCTCACGCGGCGGATACAGCAGGTGTGCGCCATGGTTGGTGATGAGCGAGCGGGCGCCCTGCTCCCCATAACACTCCGTCACCTGCGCAACCGACTGGATGACCGTGGCCAGGCGCAGGTTGTAGCCGGCCATGTAGCCGTTGGCCTGCGCTATGATTTCAATCTTGCCGGGCGCCGTGGATTCGTCGTTGAGCAGCAGGCATTGGTATTTCAGTTCCGGATTGCTCTCCGGCAGCTCGCGCAGGTTCAGGTTGATCAGTTGCGAATAGAACAGGTTGACCAACAACTGCGCGGAGGCCTCGGCGAGCTTGCCCGGAGCGATGCCGACATAGATCGTCATGCGGCGCTTGCGCACGTCGGCCAGATCAAAGTCGGACTTGCTGGTGGCCGCTTCCACCACCGGATCGGTAAAGATCTGCAGCGGCGCGTTGAACGTCGACAGCACGTTCCCCAGCGTCGTCTCTGGCTGGTTCAGGAAGCGGTTGAGCGCGTCAACGCAGCGCCACGAGAGCGGCGCGAGGTCGGTGTCCGTGCGCGAACGCGTTTCCAGAATCCCCTTGAGGTACTCCTTGATCGGTTTGCCCTTGCCCGAACTCTGGCGCAGGATCTCGCCCAGCGTGACCGGCATCCCGGGCGTCTCGCGCAAGTACAGCGTCAACCCCAGGAACAAGCTGCGTGCGTTGTCGTTAAAGAAACGTGCACGGGGCTCCACCTTGGCCGGATACAGTGCGTCTCCGATCGACATGATGTCGCCAATCTGCAGGTGTTCCGGGCGCTGCCACACCGCATCGAAGATGTTCCAGCAGTGCGTGTGGCCCGTCTCTGAGAACGGCGCCCACAGGTACACCTCCTGGCCGTTACGCTGCCGGTACAGCGACGTGTACTTGAAGTTCTCTTCCTTGACGTCGAGTTGCACCACCGAATGCGGGTAGTGCAGCAGGTTCGGGATCACGAAGCCGACCCCCTTACCGGTTCGGGTGGCAGCCGCCAGCAGCACGCCTTGCTGGCCGTGATAGATCAAGGCCCCAAGCTGCGGATGCCAGCCAACGATGACGCCGGGGTGGGCTTCCTGGCTCATTGCTCACGCCCCACCAGGCCAGACTTGCGGATCTCGGCGAGCGTCGCAAAACGGGCGCTGCCGTGCAGTTCCCGCTCCTTGTGCAGCTTGGCCAGCGCGATGCCGATGAACACGAACGGGACCGCCGTGATGGCGGCCGCCACCAGGCTGCATACGCCCAAGGCCTGCTTGACCGGTTTCACGTCCGCATAGACCTGCCAGTAGCGGTACAGCGTGGTCACGCCCACAGCAGAATCCGGTAGCTTCTGCAGCTTGGCAAAGAGCGTCGCGCCAGCCAGCTGGCCACCGATCGCGAAGCCACTCACCAGGACCAACCCGGCCACCACGGCGACGATGAATTGCGGCGTTTTCATGCCAGCCCCCGCTGCAGCTTCCACTTCTCCACCGGGTCGAAGTACAGCTGCGTCATGCGCTTGGTCTTCTTGTCCATGAAGGCCACCACATCAATCGTGCGTTTGACTTCGCCCAGCAGGTAGTTCCAGTCCAAGGTCAGGCCGACCGGGCTTTGCTTGATGAGCGTCGCGATGCGCGCGAGCGCGGAGATGCAATCATTGGCGTGCACTGTGGTCATGCCACCCTCATGGCCCGTATTGAGCAGGGTCAGGTAGTCCCATGCTTCATCGCCGCGCAGCTCGGACAGGTACACCCGGTCGAACTTCATGCGCAGCGTCGACTTGACCACCTCCCTCGCAGGCAGTGTGTCGCTATAGAACAGGTGCGTACGGTTCGGGTGATAAGGCAGGGACAGTTCATGCGTGTCCTCGATCGTGCCGATGCAGGTGTCGTACGGCACCATGTCGGCCAGCGCCTTGGTGAGCGTCGTCTTGCCGGAGCCCGTGCCGCCCACCAGGACGATGTTCATGCCGTTGAGCACGGCCAGCACAAAGAAGCGGCGGATGTCGCGCTGTTCCTTGGCGGCCATCATCGCCAGCTCGAACGGCTCCAGATCGACACCCTCCGGCACGGTCGTGTGGGGCGAGACGTCCCGGTAGCCCTCGAACACGCCAAAGCCGATGAGGTCGTCGAGCGAAAACCGGTCTGCACTGGCGATACGGATGGTCAAGGACACCGTGTTGGCCTCGCACGCCGGCGGAATCACCACCTGGCCGCGTTCGCCATCCGGGAGCACCACCGATTTGATCGGGTCCTGTTCGGTCAGCGGCCCCTTGCCTTTATTGAAGTTCACCAGCGTGTTGGCGAGGCGCCGAGCCATGTCCAAAGAACACTCAGGCGCCACATAGCGCTGCCAACCCGCACGGCTTTCGGTCCAGATCTCGCCTGGGCGATTGATCTTGATTTCGGTCACGCCAGGCGTGGCCAGGAATCGCGCAATGCCCATCTGCTTGAGCAGACTGCGCACCGTGGTGGACTTGTCATGTTCGAGCGCAGTCGTCATTGAGCACCCCCTACCAGGGACGGCACGGCCGAGACCAGCTCGTACTGCTTGCTGAAGTCGATGTCGCGCGCCACGAAGATATTAATGAGCGCACCCTGATTGGCGTAGCCCGTCGGCGGGATGTTGATGGTGTTGCGCAACGTCTCGGCTGCCAGGCTCTGCGTTGCCTGGGTCGTATTGGACAAGTTGACCGTGGTCGAGCCACTGGAGCTGGTCGACTGGTTGGCCACGGCCTGGCCGAAGTCGCTGATCAAAGCCACCATGGCGGCACCGCCGAAGCGTTGCCAGAAGTGGTTGTCGACGTAGGCGTCCATGCCGCTGGCACCCAAGGCATCCGTTACCGGCGAATCCAATGGCACCGTCACCGGACCATCGTCGATGCGCGTCATCAGCGCGAAGATGCGCGCCTGACCTTGCAGCAATGCCGAGCGCTGCTCCCCCGTCACCTCGGCGCCCTTACGCAGGAGCAGTGTGCTGCCGTCCGCGCTGTACACATCGCGCACCAACGAACACGAAGTCATGCCCGGGAACGTCGTGACGGTCTTGGTGCCCATCACGCACGGGAGCATGGTGCCGCGCTTTAGCAGGTAACGCAGGTCGGGCAGGAAGCCCGCGCGGACCACGCCGGCGCGTGAGGCTGCCGACGGTGTCAGTTGCTCATCCAGGCTGTTCTTGCTGCCGCCGCCACCCAGTGAAGGTGAAGGTTGGACGGACAACGCACCACCTTCTCCAGGTGTCGGCGCCGCCTGGCCCTTGCGTTGTGCCAGCACCGTCACATTGCCCGCCAGGCGGCGTTCTGCCGGTGTTTCGACATGCTGCTGAGTGCCGTTGCCGGGCGTCGCGCCAGCCGACTGGGTATTGCCCCCAGCCGTGCTCCCGGTACCGGACGTGCCGAGGCTGTTGGCTGCCTGGGCGCCAGCGGGGGTGGCCAGCCCGCCCAGGCCCGTAGCAGCGGTCGCGCCCTTGGCCTGCGCTTCCTCGTCTTTGATGCGCCGCTTCTGCGCTTCCAGATCGGCGTTGTCTTGATCGGAACGCGCACGCTCCTTGGGCTTGGTGCGTTCCGCCTCCTTCTCTGCAAGCTTCATGTCGGTCAGCCGCTTGACGAACAAGGCGGCGCCGCCTGCGGCCATGGCCAGCATGAGCACCACCACGATCAGGATGACCAGCTTCTTGCTATTGGTCTGCTTCTTGCCTCGGCGCACCGAGGGGATGCCGCGCTCTTCGGCCGGCGCGGGGTTGATTTCGTTGGGGTCAGTCATGCGCGTAACCGAATTGAGGGGTGGGCAGCCCGCTGCGCAAGCTCATCCGGACAAGGCGGATGTCGCCATCGGCGGGCGTGTTGAAGTGCTGGCGCAGCATCGTGGCGATCGCAGCGCGGTAGTGATTGCGGAAGCCAAAGCGAACGCCCATCACCGCCATGGCGCAGATCTGAACCACCATGAACAGCGCGCCGTATTGCACGAGCGTGCGCGTCCAGTGCGTCAGCGCCGCTGGGTCGGCGTTGGACAGTGCCCGAATCATCGCGATATGCGCCTCCGGCTCCAGGAGCGCCAGCGCAATCGCGCTCCACGCGATTCCCAGCGTCAGGCCGACGAATAGCCTGCTGACGATCACCATCGCAACCCGGCCAAGATTGAGCAGCTGAGCCACCGCAATGCTGCCGTCGTGCAACGCCAGGCATTGGATCGCCGCATACTCAGCATCGGTGACGGTGCCGACCTTGACGTCATTGATCCAGACTTCCCACGCAAAGGGCGCGTTGGCTCTCGCCCTGCGGGACAAGCTCGTGTCCACCAGCTTGAAGAGGAGGTGTCCAAGCAGGACGCTTACGAGGAGAGCAGCCACGGATACCGCCAGGCGCAGCGACGCGCCGAAGACATAGCCAAGGCCCAGGGAGGCGATCACGGCAGGCAGCATCAGGACTGCCCAGCGTTTGAGTACGTTGTGCATCCAGGTCATTCAGTGCTCCTTCGTGAGACGCACCGTGCCGGGCACCGTCGTGCCGGCGGCGTTGTAGTGGCCCTCAGGGGAATAGCCGTCGTTGCGGATGCCCAGCACCGAATTGCCCAGGCGCGCCAGGAATTCGCGTGCGACCTCGTGCACGACGATCGTGTCGGCTTCCATGTGATAGGCCGGCAGCGCCTCGGAGCCATCGGCCCGCTTGACGTAGATGCGCGGCAGTTCCCGTGCGGTGGCGTAGCGGAAATACGTGAAGGTGCCGTCGTCCCAGGCAGCAGTCGGCGCCAGTTCGGTGTTACCGCGCATCTGGTAATCCGCGTTGCGCGGTTTGAACGTGCTCGCACCGATGCGTGTCATTGCCAGCACCTGCGCGCGCTTGCGAGCATCCTCTGCCGCCGTGCGGGCCCGCGTGTCCGGGTAGTCGAACTTGAGCACCCACGTGGCAGGCGTACCGCGCGTGGCCGTCACCAGGTCGAAGGTGTAGGTCCGGCGATTCGTCACGACCATCAGATTGGTGTCGGGCCGCTGCGCCGCACGTTTGAGCAGGATCCAGTTCTTGTTGGCCGAGACGTTCCAGGCCTTGCCGTCGCCCATGCCGGCGCCGTCGTCCTCGATCGTCTCGCCGGGTTCGAGCTGCAGCATGATGGCTTTGCCGGGCGTGGTGGCCACCTCATAGATCTCATTCGGGTCGTAGACGGCGCACTGGATGTGGCTCTCGAACCCGCACGCGCCGGGGATCACGCGCGCGGCCGCTGGAATCGCCGCCAGCGTGAGGGCGGCAACAGGAATCCATCGCTTCATGGGTGGGCTCCTTCCGGCGAACTGGTGTCCTCGCCGCTGCGCGACCAGTCGCGCGTCACCGTGTAGCTGGTGGCCTTCCAACCGGTGGGGTTGATGTCTTGCAGGTCGCGCTTCTCGGGCACGCCGTCATGGCGGTACGAGATCGTGGCCACCCAGTACGTGGTCTCCGGCTTGATGGCCGAATTGAGCGGCACGTATTTGCGGGAGAACATCACCTGGGCGGTCGTGCCGACGAAGCTGATCGCTCCGACCTTGGGGATCACGCGCGCTTCGTTCTTGAGCACCTTGAGCGGCGAGTGGTCGCCGCGGATGAAGTTGTCGTATAGCTCGCCTTCTTTCTCGGCGCTCATCGCCATCACGGCGTCGTGCATGTCCTGGATGGTTTCCCAGTCGTAGCCCTCTCGCCGCTCGACGTACTTACGCAGATCCGCGCGGTCTTCTTTCTCGGTGAAGGTGACCTTGCCATCGACCGTGGTCGGCAGCACGTCGACCTTGCCAGTCGCGTTGTCCACACGCAGGACCGGGGGCGGATTGGGACGCTTGACCACCACCACGGCCGCCGCACCGGCCACCGCGACAATCGCAATCGCACCCATCCACTTGACCGCCAGCAATGCGGCGTCGGCCACCCGCTCACGCGATTCCACACGCGATTTGGCGAGTTGCTTGCACTGTTCCAGATACCACTTGCCCAGCTCCAGGTCATCGACCCGGGGCATGGGCGCAGTTCCGCCAGGGGTGCTGCCCTGCAGCTTGTTTCTCAAAAGATTGAACATGTCCGTCCTTACTTCGACAGTGTTCGATTGATCGGTTGCCATGCGCCGGACGGCTGGGGTGCCTCTGGGGCGCTGCTGCAGGCGGCCAAAACCGCCGCCAGCGAGATGACGATGAGTGTTCTCATGGAAGAGTCAGTCGTGGAGTTTGGTTAGGAGCCCGACGTGCCTTCCATCGAGCCGCCACCGCTGCCGCCTTTACCGCCAGAGCCCTTCAAGCCGCCTTGGATCGCTTTCATGATCCGCGCTGCCTGGCTGATCTTGCCGACCATGCTGGAGATGCCGACCCCACCCGTGAGTTGAGACGCGAGACCGGGCAAGTTGAGCGTGATCACAAAGAACGCCACCCCCATCAACGAGATCTCCACGAGCGAGGCCAGATTCGCTTTGTCAGGGGCGATCGAAGAGGCGAAGGCGATCTGGATCATTCCCGCGGCTGCCATCAAGGCAACGAGAATTCCGTAACTCAAACACTGGCCAATCCACGATTCACAGAAGCGTCGCGTGGCCGGAAACAACGCGGCTGAGATGAACATCGGTCCAATCGCCAGCAACAACCCAAGTGCGAACCGCGCGAGGATGATGTAAGCAGCGGACAGGCCCATGAATGGGAGCCCCAGCAGGAACGTCAGGAAGACGAACACCACCGCATTCAAAATGCTCTCCGGACCATGGGCCTTTTCCAGGATGAACCACATGGATCTCACATACGTCGTCGCCAGCGTGTCCATAGCGGCGCCTGTGTCCTGCGTTCCCGTCAACGCACGAGCGATGTCATCGCCCAGGCCATTGAAAAACGGCACGACATACTGGCTGTAGTAGCCAATGTTCATGCCAAGCGTGAGCACCACCGCCCAGCCCGCCATGCGCTGGATGAAGTCCGGCACTGGTTCGTGGCTGTGGCCTCGCCAATACGAGACCATCACCAGCATCACGTAGATGGCGAACCCCGTTGCCATCAGCGGTGTGATCAGCGTGATGATCTTGGCCGAGCCCGAGTTGATGACGTTCAGCAGGTTCTGATCAAACCTGGCAAACATCTTGGTGAAGATTTGGATCTTCCACGAAGATGGATCTTCCATTGCGCCTCCCTACTGCGGTATGCGACTAACCAGGCGGTGGACGAGCGTCACTTCTTCTTGCCCAGGAATTCCGCCTTGGCGGCTTCTTCCTTCTTTTCATCCCAAGACTGTTGCTGACAGCCTGCAAGGAACGCCGCACCAACGAGAACAAGCATCAGAATTCGCTTCATTGCACACCTCCCAGGAACTCACGTTTCGCTTCACGCTCGCGCTGCTCTTCCGCTAGGCGCAGTTCGCTCTGTTGTAGTTGCGACATCAGGTTCAGTCGGGTCTGCTCGTTCTGCACCATCGTGTATTCAGCGGACCACCGGTTCTGCAGGTCTGCCTTGGCTGCCGGGTCTTGGGTCAGGTTCGACTGCTGCATCAACGCCTGGATGTTGTTCAGACGCGCGAGCGTCGCGTTGTAGGCCTGCATGGCCATCGCCTTGTTGGCTGCGATCACGTCGTAGTAGCGCTGCTGCCCGGCCGTCGACGCGCCGGTTAGCCCCTCCGATGCGGCAATCTGCAAGGCCGCGTTCGAGATGCCTTGCAAATTGCCGCTCTTGACATGGTCATACACGGCCTGCCATTGGTCAGGCAGATAGCTGCGCAGGCGCGGATCATTGAGGATCGTCCCTAAGCCGCGATTACCGGTCAGTGCTTCGTACTCGCTCTTGAGCTGGTCGATCTGGGCTTTGAGGTTCTGCACCATCAACACTGCTTGACCAAGATTCGACACATCCAGCACAGGGATACCCGTCGCATTGGCTGTGGACAGGTACATCGCACCCGCCAGGGCGATCAGCGCACGCCTGGCCTTTGGGTGAATCGGCTTTTTTGGGCGCGACAACCACGGCAACACCTGGGTGAGCAACCCCCCGTGCCGCGCGAGCACCCCGTTGCACTGCTGAATTTCCATTCTTGCTTCTCCGGTTTGTAGTGCGGGCGATATGCCCTTTCCCCCCGGAAGCCTCTTGCTCTTATTGCCGGGCGGCGCTGTCCGCGCGACCCGTGCTCAGGCAAGTTGGCGATGCATGGATTCGTTTGCGCTCGGGCGCAATCTCCGGCGCGCTTGCATGGCCTCGTCGAGCTTCGGTTTCCAAATCGACGCGTCGTTGCCGCATTCGGCTATCAGCTTCTTGCGGGTGGTGGCCTCGAACACCCGGTCCTGCAGGATCGGCAGCCACACGTCGGGGTCATCACCCACCTCTGCGATCACCTCGTCGAGCAGCTTGTTGTTCTCCTTGTTGCCGGAGAGCACCACCATCTCGTCCTGGAACCCATACAGGTCGAGCGTCGCAAAGGCAGACTGGTTGCTCTGCTTGATCAGGCACGTGCGCGAGGTCTTGGAGAGGCGCTTGAACTCCGCGAACTCCTTGGGCGTCATGTTGGTACGCTGATAGCTGCTGTATTCCGCTTCCGGATCGGGCAAGAAGATCTTGGTGGCCGTCTGGCTACGGATTTGCGGCCAGATCTCACTCGCCATCCCCTGCTCCGGCTGCTGCGACACCAGCACCAGGAATTCGCCTTCCTTGCGCCCCGCACTGAGCGTCTTGGCCATCTCTTCGCGCGTGCGCTTGAACTTGATCGGCGCCCAGTACTCCTCGATGATGGACATCATCAAGCCACCCTCCTGCTGCATCAGCGCCTTGAGGTGGAAGAGATAGGCAAACAACGGCTCCGACGGTGCGTAGTTGTCGACCAGGAATTCGGTCACGTCGAAACACACGTGGCGCTCGTCAGTGACATCGACCAATGACTGCGGCGGGTTGTCGAACATCCAAGCAAGCGGACCGTCTTCGGCATGGCACCACTGGCCGAGACGCACATACAGGCTGTCGCCGCCCATGTTCGGAATGGATTCGAGCAGGCGGCTGAAAGTGCGCTGCGACAGATCCTCCAGGGCCATCACGGTGTCGACGGCATCCTTGATTTGCTTCTTCTCTTCAGCGGTGAGCTTCCCGTCGGCATCGCGTGCGCAGATGTTGACCAGGTCGTACAGAAACTGGCGGTTGTATCCCGTGTCCGGCAGCTCGAATGGCGCCAGCCCGGTCGCCACACCGCGCTGCAGTGAGATATATGTGCCGCGCAGCATCTTGAAGAAGATCTTCATGCCGCCGCCGTAGTCCAGGCCGAACACCATCGGATCGAAGCGCATGAAGAACGACGCGATGGCCAGCTGCAGGGCCGTCTTGCCCACACCGGTGGCACCGTGGATGACGGTGTGGCCGGCGATCTTCTCGCCGATGTTGAACTCGTCGTCGCGCGTGGCGTGGTAGTTGAAGCTGTACAGCTTCTTCGAGACCGTCTGCAGCGGCATGACGGCGCTGCCATCGCCGATCGGGTTACCTTTGGATTTACCGGCCGAGTAGTCGTGAACCGAGAACGTCGATGCGAGGTTGCGCGAGCTCTTGAGCATCGGACGCGGCAGGATCTTGGCGCCCGGCACCTGGCTGAAGTACGTGTACGGTGCGGACGCAGTGGCCCGCACCCAACCGACACCGCACTCGCCCTTGGCACGCACCTTGACCAGCTCGCCGCGGTCGATGGCTTCCTTGGCCGTGTCGCCGTAGACCACTAGCGCGCCGTGGTATTGGCCGAATGCCAGTTCGCCGGCACTGATCAGAGCCTGGGCATGTCGAAGCTCGGCAATCTGGTGCTGCGCCTTGTCGCCGACCGATTCCAGCTTGTTGATCTGGCCCTCGATGGCCTTGTCGGCGCCGGCAGCCGTCAAGCAGCCGAACGACTGGGTGATGGTGAACTCGGCATCGAGCGTGAGCAATGGGTTCAACTGACCCCACCCGCTCTTGGGAAAATCCTTCAGGTCGTAGCAGGTGGCAAACTTCTCGGCGGTGTCGGTGCGGATGACGAGCAGGTCATAGCCGAAGTGCAACCACGAATCCGGGATCGTTTCGTATCCGGGACCGGCCGTGATCGGCACGGCGAGGTCTGTGCCGTTGACCAGCTCACCGATGAAGCGATACGGCTCGGAGAACGGCAGGCCATTGCGCTGGTTCGTCTCCAGATACTCAGGGTCGTAGTCGCGAAGGGACTTGAAGGCTTCGTCGCCCAGTTGCTCAATCGCCTTGAGGCCGTCATCGAAATCGTCGTACTTGAGCAGCAGCGACAGGTAGAACGCGTTCTCGAAGTAGTTGCCGTTGTGAAAGCGCTGCAGATACTTGTACGTGAAGTCCTGCAGGAACTGCGACTGGAATTGATAGGCCTGGCGGAACGACACTTTGCGGCGCTTGAACGTGGCCCACATCGAAAGGCGGTTGCCGTGATCGCGGCCGATGCCCGCGTAGAAGCCGCTCAGGTTATCGAACAGGTTGGTGAGCAGCGCGTCGCTGGCCGACTCGAACGGGATGCCCGTCAAGCGCATGCAGAGCATCATCCGGCCGTCTTCGTAGTGGGTGACGCGGCGCGTGATGGGCATCTCGATGCGCGGCAGCCACGCCTCGATCGGCGGCACCTTGCCAAAGTCGCTGGTCAATCGTGCTTGCATGGTGGAATCCTTATTGAGCGCGCTCGGCGGGCGCCTTGCGGAAGGGCCGGCGATAAACGCTGAGGTGTTGGCCGTAGCGGATCGGCGCCAGGGTCAAAGTGCGGCCGAACATGCGCCAGGAGCGCCGGCGGAGCACGCAGAGCACTTCGAGCCAGAGGATGCGCAGTGCCTGGTCGTCGGTCTCGCACGTCTTGCGCAGGAACAGCAGGATGGGGACCGCCAGGGCGCCAAAGAGCAGCCCACCCGGGCCCATGAAGGCAGCGGCGAACAACGCCAGAAAAACGAACGCGCCGACCACGATCAGCAGCGGGATCAATGGGACGCCCCAGTACATCGCGACCCTGCCCAAGCCTGCGTATGCGGAGTACTTCGGCTTCTCCGTCATGGCTCAACCGACGAAGAGGTTCCAGGCCCACGGCGCGATGATGACGACCGCGCCGACCGCGGCCACCTTGCCGATTGCCAGGCCGAAATCGGCCCATCGCGCTTTGTCGCTCCAAAGCTCCAGACCCACCCAAAGGAGGTAGATGACGGCGCAGATGCCGCAGAAGCTGTAGAACCAGATCTTGAAGGTGTTCCCAGCTTGCGTGCCGGAGTCCAGTCCACCGGCAAACGCCGGTGCACAGCACAACAAACCTGCAAACAGGGCCGCCAGGGTCAGGGGAATTTTAGGGAGGGATTTCAACTGCGTTCTCCTACGGGAATGCCGACGATGCGGCTGGTTTGAATCCGGGGGGAATTCACTGCGGGCGGAAATCGCCAAAGGCGTCCCACTTCGCGCGCGCTCTGGCGCGCTCGTCTTGGTCTTGTGCTGTCGCGGTGGTTGCTTCGGGCGCGGCGCTTTTCGCCTGTCGAGCGGAGCGAACAGGCGTTGGGGCACTGGGCGCGCGGGGGGCGGCCCGATCCAACACAACGGGAATGGCCGGGACTACATCGACAGGCGGATTAGCTGTGGTCGCATTGGCGGCCACGCGTTGCACGTAGCTCGTGCCCGCGCGTTCCACCTGAAAGCCGCGATTGAAATTGCCGCTGTAGTAGCAGCTGATGGTCGCGTTCAACGCGCGATCAGGGCCGAGTTGCGCGTGAGCGCGCTGATAGCATTCCTGGAGGATGTGAGCGCCGGCCTGCAGGTTTGCGCAGGCGTCAAAAACCGTTTCGTAGCTCAGGCCAAGGCGTGGCAGGTGGGCCTTGTTGACCTGGCCCAAGCCCATACTGAAGTTCAGACCCTGGGCGGCCAGGGCCTTGGCGGTTGCAACCGCCTCTGCGCGCGTTTTCGGCTGGCGAGTCAGATGGCCGCCGACGACACCGATCGCGTAGGGGTTGAAGCCGGATTCCGTGCGGACAACGGCCTGCAGCGTCGTCGGATGGACGCCGGGAGCGCACTGCTGCGCGAGCGCATTGAAGTCAACCATGTGACCTCACTTACGCACACACGTTTTCACAAGGCGAGCAAACGCTATAATGGGCGCAGCCATTTGAGCCTCTCACGGGTTTTACGATGGTCAGGCTGGCATCGGTGCTCGTAACACTGGTGCCGGCCGCTTTTACGATTGGACCGCTCGGTCCTCTCCTTCTGCCTTCAGTCCCCAGACCTTGCCTTCAATCGCGATCGACAAGTTCTGGCAGTTCTCGCAATACTCATTCACGAACAGCAGTGCATCCTCTAGGTACCGCCAAGTCTTGGTCTTGCCCCGATTTGTCTGCACCTGGTACTGCTTCGTTGCTCTCTTGTCGGCATCAAGTACGCTGACGGCGATGATCCACTTCCCCTCGTCCTTTTGAAGGTTCAGGAAGTAGTTGTTCGAGCCGGTAAGCGCCACAGCCGCCAGTTCCCTAAATGTGAAGTACATATCCCCTCTGCCAGTTGCACAGGCGTATTTTCCATGGCCTGGACCGCAGAACGGGACTTTCGTCGCTGCATTGAGCAAATCATACACCGTTTTCGCGACCGTGAAATCAAAACGATTATTTTGATTTCAGAACGATTTTATCGCTCAGCCCTCTGACACAATCCGGTCAGGTCACTCCGTAATGAGTTCCATCGGAACCTCTCTGCCTGCGGCCGGGAACACACAGCTAGTGCACCAGAATTCCCTGACACGGCAAACCGACACGCGAGCTGTCGTTGTTGTCCTTGCAATCCGCTGACTAAAGAGCGTCGAGCATATCGGCCGCCACCCAACTCTTGCTATAGCACTTTCGTCCCGAGGCTTAGCGGCGACGCGAACCATCGGGACGCAAACACAGCAACTCCGGCCCGATTCGAGCAGCCCATCTTGTCCATGATCCGGCTCAGGTGATGCTTGACCGTGCTCTCTGTTGTGCCCATCAACGCAGAGATCTCCGCATTGCTCTTACCCTTCCCGATCCATTCCGCAATTTCGCGCTCCTTCTCTGTCATGTCCGAAAGGCCTCGTGCGGCAAGAATCCACTGCTGCTCGGCATTGGAGATTGCTCGTACAAGTGCTGCATGGAGGACCGGTGTCAAGTCATGCAGAGTCGCATCCAGTGCTGGGGGATCAATCTCTGGCAACCGGTGGAAGCTGAAATAGGTGCCGACAAAGTTCTTCTCGTCAAAGACCGCGTCGGCTGCAGCGTTGCGCAGGTCATGCTTCGTGAATTTGGCGAGCCAGGCAGTATCGATGCCAGGCCACGGGGCGTGCGTATCGAAGTAGACCGGCCGGTGCGTAGCCAGCCATCGACGCATTAACGGGGTATCGATGCCCCCGGCGGAATTCTCGATCGCCCGCAGATGCGCGATTGGGTAATCGACCAGGACGACGTGGTCCATGGAAACCCCGGCAGACGTGATCCGCCCGTGCCCACATGCCAAGCACTCGTGTCTCAAGACAAGGCCAACATCATGGCGGACCCAAGCTTTGAAGTCGGCAATAGAATGAACATCTTCTGCAGCGACAATGCAGCGTTCAATGGCGTTGGTTAGCATGACATACGCAGTACTGGTGGTACACACAATGCCGCCCGCCGACGCCGAACGAACTTGAAGTTGCCCATGGCAACCCGCTCGTGTTTGGCGCGACGAAGCGCGTAATTCCCCCAGTTCGGGCTATTTTAGAAACACGGCCGACGCTTCATTTGTTGGCTCGTGCGGTTGCCCGTTTTCGCGCTTCATCAGCGCCAGACGCTTGCGGAAAATTCCGCCTTCCCCGTGTCTATTCGTTGCGAACGGCGCTATACGACGGCGGCGGCATGACCGCGCCGGCGAGCGTTCTATTTCGCTTTGTTTCTACACACCCGGTCGCACGCGCATTCCAGGCGCCAGCCGTGTCCATGGAAGCTCGCCGGGATCGGCCAGCGCAACACCTGGCGCCTTGGCCACCAGCACCGCCTCGGCAATCGGCTCGAAATCTGCCCGGAAATGTACCGAGGACTTGTTCACCAGAATCTTCATCAGCTCGGGCTGAATGCCCACCATGCGGTACTGATTCCGATCCATCATCTGCGCACGTGCGGACGACACTGCGACATGGACATCGCCAATGCGTAGGCAGGCCGACAGGCCCAGGTGCAATTGCAGGCCGTTCATCATCGGACCGTCAAAGACGCACTCGCCGTTGGACAAACTCTCCACCGTGAATGTCCCCTCAAAGGGCTCACCAGAATCCGCTCCAATCGCAAGTCGGATCTGCGCTCCAAGCCCTGCGGCATGGGCTGCCTGTGCGGCTTGAGGATCGTAGATGAGACCAATTGCGGCCCGCCTAGCGTTGTGCCTCACAAGGGCAGCCAGCATGCCCGTCGTATTTGAGTCGCCGCCCGCGCCGGGATTGTCTTGCGTATCCGCGATCACTACCGGATTTTGCGCGGGCCCTGCAATCTGCATTGCGGCAAGCACGGCTTCATCGGGCGACAGGAACGTGGTTCCCCACTGTTGCTCCCTATCGAGGATGTCTCGGTACAGCGCTTGAACAGCGTTGTCGAGTTCTGCCGCATCTACGCCATAGCCCCAAACGGTCGGCCCGCACTCCGGGAAGTCGGCTGCGGGAAAGCCAGGCGCAAACGAGAGTGAGAGCACACCGCCCGTTTCCGCCTGTGCCAACCGCATGTAGACACCGCGCGCAGGTTCTTCACTCGTGCACATGCCGTTGATCGGAATCAGGAACGGCAGGCGCCGGCACGCTTTGGCAACCGGCGCCTTGGCCGACATCAGATCTTTGAGTAGCTGTGCTGCTCGCATACCTGTGGTGGCCATGTCCACGTGAGGATAGGTTCGATACGCAACGAGCCCGTCCGCACTCTTTTGCATTTGCGCGGTCACGTTGGCATGCAGATCGAGCGACGCAACAATCAGCACATTGGTGCCTGTCGCTGCGCGCAGTCTGGCCAGCAGTTCTCCCTCTCCATCGTCGCAGTGCTCGGTCACCATCGCGCCATGCAAGTCGAGGTAGATGGCGTCCAAGTTCGGCAGCAGAGCTCCCGCTACGATCTCGCTCGCGATCCGCTCGAACGCTTCCTCTGTGACAGGCCCTGACGGATTCGCGGCCGCCCACAGCACCGGCACCAGCTCGTGTCCGGAGGCCTCCATGGCCGCGAGAAAACCCGCAATGGGTACATTTGCGCTACGCAACGACAGCACATCGCTACCCCGCTTCATTGCCGGCCACCCATCCCCGTGGACAAACATGTCGTAGGTCGCACGGGACGGTGCGAAGGTGTTGGTCTCGTGATGGAAACCTGCAACGAGAATCTTCATAGCGTCACCAGTTTCGAAGCCGCTGCACTGCGGCGGACCGCCAGCAGGATTGCGCCAATGACCAGCAACGTAGCGATCACCAGCAAACCAGCCTGCAGCGAACCCGTCGCGGCTTTCGTCCAGCCGACGATGGTCGGGCTGAAGAATCCGCCAAACAGACCAATCGAATTGATGAAGGCGATGCCCCCCGCAGCAGCGGTGCCCTTCAGATGTTCTTGCGGAATGGCCCAAAAAACGGTGTACGACGCAAAGACAGCCGCCGTGGCAAGCGTGATGCTAGCCAACGCAGCAGGGAATGATGTCGAATAGGCAGCGGCGGCCAGGAAGCCTGCGCCCAGCATCGCTGTGACCGCGCTATGCCACCGACGTTCACCACGTCGATCGGAACTCTGGCCGAGCGCGTACATGGCCACGATTGACACCAGGTATGGCACCGCCGAGTACAGGCCGATCTTCAACAAGTCGGTGAGCCCAGCGGACTTGAGGATGGTGGGCAACCAAAAGCTGACGGCGTACAAGCCACAGATGAGGCAGAAATAGGCAGCCGCCAACACGTACATGTTTGGATCGGTGAGCGCTTTGGCGAACGACTCGGACCGACCGGTGTTGGATCGTTCGACCAGGCTTGCGATGAAGGCCTTCTGCGCCTCGGTCAACCAAGTCGCGTCGGCAGGCTTGTCGACCAGATAGAAATACGCCGCTACCCCGAGAAGAATGGAAGGGGCTCCTTCGAGCAGAAACATCCATTGCCACCCGGCGAGCCCGCTGGTGCCTGCCAGATGCGCCATGATCCAGGTCGACACGGGAGCGCCGATGGCACCACCGATCGGTGCGGCACATAGCACGATCGCCATGGCACGCGCCACCCGAGCGCCCGGATACCATTGGGATAGGTAATAGATCATGCCTGGCGCGAAGCCAGCTTCGAAGGCACCAAGCAGGAAGCGCAGCGAGTAGAACGTCCCCACATTGGTGACGAACAGCATGGCCGCTGACGTGATACCCCAAAGCAGCAGAATGCGGCTGAGCGTGCGACGAGCGCCAATCTTGGCGAGCAACAGGTTGCTCGGCACCTCGAACAGCACGTACCCCAAGAAGAAGACGCCAGCGCCAAGGCCATAGGCGGCGTCACTCAGCGCGAGGTCACTTTGCATCTGCAGCTTGGCGAAGCCGATGTTAATGCGATCCAGGTACGCAAACAGGTAGCAGACCGCCAAGAACGGCAAGACCCGCCGGTTCAGCCGGCGGTACACGGCCGCCTCATTTTCTCGGCTGCCCAACACATGCTCTGTTGCGTTTGCTACCATCGACCGCCCTGCCATTATGCGAAACGTGGCGGGACTCTACACGAAACACATACTGTAGGTGTCCGCGATTTTGTGGACGGGGTGGCCTAAAAATGTGGACACCTTAATTTCACTCCATCGGGGGATGAAGCCACCTGCGAGACCCGATAACAATAAAAAAGAGGACCACGTTATCCGAGGGAGACCGCATGTACGACATCACGCGCGCCAAGATGCGCGTTTTCCAAGCATTGCTCGAACACCAATCGGTCCGCAAAGCGGCAGATCAGTTAGCTCTGAGCCGAACGCTGGTGAGTCGGTATTTGACCGAACTTGAAGAGATGATCGGCGAACGACTCTTCGATCGAGCTGCCACCGGACTGATGCCGACGGATGCGGTGCCCTACCTGCTCGAGTACGCGCGCAGCGTGGAGGCTTCCCACGAGAAGCTGCTCGATGGAGTCAATCAACTCAAGCGCTTGCACACCGGCAACCTTCTGATCTCTTTGAGCGAAGGTTTGATCGATACGCTGATCGAAGACGTGCTGGCTGACTTCGCGAAGAAATACCCCGGCGTTGAAATCGTCTTGAATATGCGGGCCACCGCCGAGATTATCGGCGACGTGTTATCCAATGACGCGCACATCGGCTTGGCCTATAACCCGCCCACGACACAGGGCGTTGAGTTCCTTGCAAGTGCCGTCCACCACATCGTGGCCGCAGTGCATCCAGACCATCCGCTTGCACAAAGCGCAAGACCTGTCTCGCTCGCAACCGCCCTCAGCTATCCGGTTGGCATCATGCCGCAGACGTACGGTCTGGGCCTGTTGATTCGCACTATCGCCAAAGCGGAAAACTTGATGCTCAGGCCGAGCTTCAATGCAAACACCCTGATGGCGTTGCGCGCCTATGCGCAACATGCCGGTGGCGTGGCGTTTGTCACCGATTTTTCGATTCGAAAAGAAGTAGACGCAGGCCAACTGGTCGCCGTACCCATCGCTCATCCACTCACGGAAAACCAGTATGCCCGTGTTCTGGTCAAAGAAAACCGCCCTCTACCGCGTGCGGCACAAGAGGTTATCAGTGCGATCAACGGGCACCTGACAACTTTGTCTACTGAGGGATAGCCGTCCCCTCGCTTCGATGCCGCTTGTAACTCATCGACGAAAGGCAACCAGCAAATGTGCACGCTTCCCGCTGCGGGGGTAGGAGCTGCGGCGTCCTGCCCCGCAGTTGGGTGTGCGCCCCTGGGATTCTTCAGAGTTTACTTGAAGTTAACGAGGAGGCCCCGTATTCTTCGGTCAGCGCGCATTTTTGCGAAAACCGAAGAATCCACCAGATACCGGGGCCTGAGCCGTGAACACAAACGCCTTGATCAGTACTCGACTGCCAGAGGTTGACCAGTCGGTGTCCATTGATACCTTATTGGGTGTAGCTGCTCAGGCAACTGATATTTTGGCTCAGATCCGGGATGCAATGCTCGAGCCGTACCCTCGCAAGCATCCGCCCACCTTTACCAGTGCTCAAGTCGCGTCACTGTGTGGGCTCGACAAGCAGCGCCTCCAATACCTTACTACGAAAGGTGATCTACCAGCAGGCAAGTCGCGAGGCAGCGGCCGAAGCAAGGAGTTCACGCTAGAGGAAGCGATCACCTGGGTCAGGAGTACCACGACGCGCATGCACCGCCCTGCCCATGCACGTGGGCGGGTTCTCACGGTTGCTAATTTCAAAGGGGGGGTGGCGAAAACCACTACCGCCGTGTCGGCAGCACAAGCACTGACTCTCCTCGGTCGGCGAGTCCTCGTCATTGACTGCGATCCGCAGGGAACTACGACTCAATTGTGCGGATGGGCTCCAGATGCGGAAATTACGGACGAGCAGACACTATTACCATTGATCTATGGTGATCAGGCCGACCTGAGTTATGCGGTGCAAAGTACCTACTGGCACAATCTGGATCTGGTACCTGCGTCGTCCTCACTGTTCGATGCTGAGTTCGAAATTCCCGCAAAGGTCCTTAGGGATAGCACCTTCGCATTCTGGGACATCATGAATGCGGGCCTGCGCCCTCTGCTGGATTCTTACGACGTGGTGGTCATCGATACGCCACCCGCACTCAGCTATTTGACCATCAACGCCCTACTGGCGTCCGATGCGATTCTACTCCCTTGTCCGCCGGAAGGCCTCGACTTTGCGAGCTCAACGCAGTTTTGGCATCTGTTCTCGGACATTGCAAAGAAGCTTCCTGGCGTAGCCGATTCCAAGCGGTTCGATTTTGTGAATGTGGTACTCACCAAATCAAAGAGTGATGACGTCTCGCGCGTGGTGAAGGGCTGGTTGCAAAAGGCATACGGTGACCGCGTGCTTCCGTTTGAGATTCCCGATTCGACGGTCCCCAAAGGAGCGTCAGCCCAGCTCTCAACGGTCTACGACCTGTCGAAACCTGACGGCAGCGCTGCCGCGTACCATCGATACAAGGACCCGCTCGATCGGCTCGCTGAGCACTTGGATGCTCAGTTCGTCCGGGCTTGGTCGCAAGAAGGAGTCTAAATGGGCATTGGTGATAAGTTGCTTGCGAAGACGGCCAACGTCGAAGCCAAGCCTAGGCCAATAGGTCAACCCAGTACGTCCGAGGCGAAAACTTCGCCCGGGCGGCTGATGGATGCGCAAAACCGCATCAACTCGGCGGAAGTGCGCATCGCACAATTGACTGCTGAGTTGGAAGAGGCGAGGAAGGCCGGCGGGGCTGCGGAGATTCCACTGTCCGAGCTGCATGAGGTTCCCGGCCGGCGCCGGCATATGCCTGCGGAGAAATTCGTCGAACTGCGTGAGAACCTCCGCAACAACAAGTTGATCCACCCCGTGGTTGTTCGCCCTCGCGCAGAAGGGGGGTTCGAGATTGTTTCCGGTCATCACCGGTGCGATGTTTATCGGGAGCTGGGACGAGATTCAATCCGTTGCGTGCTTGAGAACGTCACGGAGGAGGAGGCTTCGTTAGGCGCGTTCTACGCCAACTTGCTCCAGTCCGACCTCACGGACTATGAGAAGTACCTCGGCTTCCGTGACATCCAGAAGCGGTTTCCTGGCATCACCCAGGCTAGGATGGCCGAGCAGTCGGGGACACCGGCTTCAGTTGTATCAGCGCTCATGGCGTTTGAGCACCTCCCGCCAGCCGTTCTCGACTTGCTTGACGAGATACCAGCTTTGCTCGGTGCGAACGCAGGAGCGGACCTGTCAGCACTGACCCGTAAGGGGCGCGCAAACCAAGTGGTCGAGGCAGTCCAGCGTCTTGCGAAAGGGGAGCTCGACCAAACTCAGGCTGTGAGGCTTGCGAGCCAAGAACCGCAGAAAGCCAAACCAACCGTGAGGGCTTCTGGCTTCAAGATCCGTGCGGGCCGGACGGTGTATTGCGACTTACGGACCGCTCGGAATGTTGTACGCCTGGAGTTCAGCAACGAACAAGAAGCAAAGGCCGTGCAGGACGAGCTGAAAGCACTGCTCGAACGACGGGCAGAAGCAGTTGTCGCCGAGAAAGAGAAATAATTCCTTAAAAATCAACGACTTGGTATTACGAATCAACACCAGGTCTTGTGTTTTCAGGCCTTGAATATGAATTAAGTAGACCCGGAAAGACAAAAGCCTTCGGCTGGAACCGAAGGCTTTTGCAAATTGGGCTTGGCTGGAACCTCGCCCGCTACACTCCCCGGCTGGAACCGGAAGAGCATCGACACTTCGGAGTGTAGCGGATAAGGCAACCACGTCAAGCGATGTCTGACCATTTTTCGAAATGGATACGTGGCTATGTCTATCGCGCAACGCTCGGTTGCAGGCGAGGAAGTCTTTCGCCCTCGAAAAACCTCATTCGACGAGCATGGGCTCGCTGACCGCGTCCCTACCCTCGCGCCCCCCAAACGCCGCAATTTACCCAACCGCATCCTGCGCGCTTATGACTCTGCAAAGCACGTGACCGGCGTCCCTCGGGCCGCCCGTGCGACCCTCGCGGAACTGTGCCGCTTCGTTCCCCAAAACGAGCCCTTTGCACCGATCTTTGCCCACAAGGATGTGATTGCCGAGCGCATTGGCGCTGACCAACGCACGGTCTATCGCCACCTTGCCACGCTCCGCCAACTCGAACTCATCGAAGTCCTGCCCCAGGAGCGTAAAAGCCGCAGCGGCCGCTTTGCCGTGGCACGTGTGCGTCTGACCCGCAAAGCCTGTGAACTGGTGGGCCTGATCGACGTGCCAGAGGACGTTATCCACACGCCACCGCACGACAAAATGTCAGACGGCCATACGTTAACTGAACCCACTCTCTCAAAGAATCAACGCCCCACCCTGGTCGGAGCCCTACCCCAAGATCTGGCCTGGCTCACTGGCCAAGGGTTGTCGCGGGCGGGTGTTTTCAAGCTGATGGGCCAGGCCAAACAACACGGCAAGCGTCTGTCCGACATCGTGACGGTGGTGGCCGGTTATCTGCAGGACCTGAAGGGCGGCAAGCTGTTCGCCTACCTGGCCGCCCTCGCCTGCGGCCCCACTGACTTCTCGGTCGCGGCCGCCGATGAACGCCGGCGCCAGCAACGCGCGGCCGAAGAGCAACGCGTCAAGCGCCGCGCCAAGCTGTTCCGCCAGCGCTTTGCTGGCACGACGCTGACCAACCGCACGCAGACCAAGCTCTACGTGATCGACCAGCGCGCCCGCTTTGTCGAGGTGGTAGAAGCCGGCCGCAGCGCGACGGGGCCGCTGACGGAAACCGAACCGTGGATCGAACGGCTGCGCAGCGGCGACCTGCGTCTGGCCACTGCCGAGGTCGAACGGGCCTTCGGGCGCCACTCCTTGCCGGTCAGCCTCGCCCTCAACTAGGAGTTTTCTGCATGGGTCGCAGTCGTCCCCCGCGCAAGCCGTACCGCCCCAAAGCCTCCAGCACGTCCACGCCGCTGCGCACGCAGCCGTGGCGGCTCGAAAATTCCTTTGGCCCCTTGCGGGCCATCCTCGAACACGTGGCCCGCGGCGGTGAGCTGCATGCGACGGAGCAGGGGGCGTGGATCTACGTGTCGCCCACGCACCGCCGGGCCTACGAGGTGCCGGCGACCCTGCGCGCGTATGCGGAGGTCTTTGCCGTCCTGCGCATGCGTGACCCCCAGTGCCCCGATGTCGAGCCCTTGCGCTGCGCCGCCCTGGACATCCACACGGGAGCGGTGACGGAAGCGGGGGTGCAGGCAGCGCTCGCGTGCCTGGATGCCTTGTGGGCGTACAGCGCGACCCAGCCGGCGGGCGTGATTGCCGATGCGGCCCAGAGCGTGACCCTGCGTGCGCATCTGAACGCGTTGGACCGCGCCAAGGACGCCGATGCAGCGGGAGGAGACGGGGCGGGGTGTGCGCCGCGCGCTTAGTCGAACAGGCGTTGCTGCCCGTACACCGCTTCGAGCTGCTCGCGTGCGGCCTGGTCGCTGTGCAGGTCGGCCACGAGGTGGGCCGTGCCACAGCGCGTGCAGATCCAGGTGGACGCGGTGGCGTAGGGAAGGGCGGTATCTGCCGTGGACCGGGTGTGGTCGCACAGGCGGTCGCAGGTGGGGCAGGCCAGCCAGCGGGTGGTCATGGCAATCAATGCCCAAATCAGGCGGTTTGGTTGTGCTGAGCCAGGCGCACCGCTTAGGCGGCTTCCAAGACCCGCAATTCGACGTGCAAGCCCGCCGCGCTCGCCATGTTGACGAGCGCATCGAGCCCGAACAGATTGATCTTGCCGCGCATCAGGTCCGACACACGCGGCTGCGTCACCCCCAGCAGCACGGCCGCTTGGGCTTGGCTGAGGCCCGCCGCCTCGAGGTGGCGTTTGAGCGCCATGAGGAGGGACGAGCGCAGCTTCATGTTTTCGGCCTGCACGGGCGTGTCCTCGATGGCCTCCCAGACACTGGCGAACCGTTGTGTTGTCATGATTCAGCCTCCTTGTTTCATCAGGTCGCGGTAGCGCTTGGCGGCCAACTCCAGATCGCCTTTGGCGGTCTTCTGCGTCTTCTTCTGGAAGCAATGCAGCACATAGACCGCGTCCGCCAATTTGGCCACATAGATGACCCGGAAGGCGCCGGCGGCGTCCTGGATGCGGATCTCCTGCACGCCCGCGCCCACCGTCGGCATCGGCTTCCAGTCGTCGGGCGTGAGCCCATGCTGGAGCCGATCGAGCTGGTAGCCCGCCTCGCGCCGCGCGCTTTCCGGAAACGCGCGCAAGTCATCCAAGGCGCTGCCGCGAAACTCGACGGGCTTCGTCGCAGTCATTCGGCATCCCTTTTCTTACAGTTGCAACTATACAAGATTTTGTATAAATCCGCACGGTGCTCGGCACGACGGCGGCCGTTCAACGCGGTGGGTGTTTCTTCAGCCGCGCGGCGTCTTGTTTCGGGCGGCCGACGCGCAGCTGTTGTCCCCGGCTCGCCTCGGCGGCCGTGACGTGCCCGGCGGCTTGGCCGGCGAGGTCCACGCGCGGCGCGCCCTCGGTCAGGCAGGCCCAGTAGCGGGCGCCCCGGCACCAGGTTCGCAGCGCGTCGCGCAGTTCGGCTTCGCTCAGATCCGGCGCCTGGGCCTGCAGATCGGCAAAGATGCCGATCCTGAGTGGCACCTTGGGCGCCGGGTTCTTGGGGAACGCCAGCGGGAAGCGCTGTTGCAGCTTGCCAATGGTCCGCACCACGGGGTCGACCGGAGTCGCTGCAGTCGCGGAGGGGGTGGTGCGGCGGGGCGCCTGGGCGCGTGCCGTGCGCTTGGCCTCCTCGGCCTGTGCGGCCAATTCGGCCTTCAAGGTTGCCAGTTGTTCGAAGCCCAT
>NZ_CP184379.1:0-226838 GCF_049913345.1 Ralstonia sp. R-29 | reverse complement strand
TGTGGTGTCTCCTTGTTGTCTTGCATCAAGAGCACGGTGCCGTCTTCGGCCACCGCAACCTTGACGGGCTCAAGCGCTTGTCCCAGGCAGGGGCCAAGAACGCAAACGCCGGAGCCGATATCGAATTGCGCGCCATGCGAATGGCAGACGATGTGGGTGCCGTCGCCATTGAGGTAGGCATCCTTTCGCCATGCCATCGGCGTTCCACCGTGATGCGGGCAGGCGTCACGATAAGCATGCAGCGCCTCGCCACGCCGCACTACGAACACCGTGTCCCGGCCGATGCCGTGCGGGTCAAAGCCACGCGAGCGGCCATCGATCAAGTCATGCAACTGGCACAGCGGTACAGGGTTGGACGCGGACATGGCTGCGTTCTAGCCGGTCAGGATGCGTGCGCCGCCCCAGGTGCCGGCGGGCCGCCCGGTGCCCACTTCTCGCGGTGCTGGAACAGGAACAGTTGCGAGGTATCCGCGCCCATGGGCGCTTCGCGTGCGATCCAGTCGGTATCGTGCAAGTCCATGTCGGCGTCGTATTCCACATGGCAGCCTAGTGGGCTGTTGAAGTACCAGAACCAGTTGGAGCCGAAGCGATGGCGCCCGGGGCCCCAGAACGATTGATAGCCCTTTTCGACCAGCCGCGCGCCAGCCTGCATCACCTCGGTCGGACCGCCCAGGTGGAAGGTGAAGTGCTCGCAGCCCTTCATGAACGGCGGCGTCTCAATCAGGAACAGCGTGTGGTGGTCCAGCGTGCCGGCCGGGCGCAGGAACGGCCCCACGCCAACAAAGCGGTCGGTGCAGACAAAGCCGAGGCGCTTCACATAGAACGCCTCCGCCTTTGCGGCATCCGGTACGAAGTAGACAACGTGCGATAGCGTACGGGGCTGCATCACGGCATCGCCGTCCACACCGACAACGTTCGCCGGCCGCTGTGCAGGTGCGCCCGGTGCGTTGACGCGTTCAGCCGGCAATGCCAGCGGACGACGTACCGTCACCTGGAACGCCAGCGCGAAGCCTGCATCGTCCACGGTGTGGATGGAGCCATCTGCATGGCGTTCGACGGAGCGGTCTTTCTGCAGCTCTGCGGCAATCGCCTCCAGCGTTTGCGGGTCGGCCACACCGTAGGTGGTCTGGCGGAGGAAGCTGGCGGTGCCGAGCGAGGGCGGCAAGGACGCATCGTCCTTGTGCGCGATGCGAATAGACGTGCCGTCCAGCGCCTCGAAGCGCCCTCCGGCGGCCGTAACGTCAACCGGTTTCAAGCCATAGTCGGTCAGATATTGCGCGCACGCAGCAACATCGTCGACGCCAAACAGCAGTGCATCGGGTCCGATGATGTTCATGGATGTCCTATCGATCGTGAGTGGGTTACCTATGGAGTGATCAAGGGGCTTTCCTGCCGCCCAGTGTTTCTGCGACCCAGTCGGCGATATAGGCACCAGCATTGGCCGAGTTGTCGAAACTGCTGTGCTGTACGCCGCCTTCGCGGTCGGTAAAGATCTTCAGCTCGCGCTTGGGGCTGTTGATGAGCTGTTCGTACGTGCGGTGTGCCCACTGCACGGGAATCTGCGAGTCCTTCTCGCCGTGCGTGACGAGGAAGGGCACACGAATGCGATCCAGCACGCCATCCAGGTGCACGTTCTCGGCAATGCGCATGAAGGCGTCCATGTCGGGGGCGCCCCACACCCAGCGCACGTGTTCCCAGTAGTGCGGCACGGGGAAGCTGCCTTCGTGCGCCAGACGCTTCTTCTGCACGTCGCGCCAGTCATGGTTGGCGCCCCAAACCACACCGCACGCAAAGCGCGGCTCGAACGCCACCGCGCGCGGGCAGTAATAGCCGCCGAGCGACACGCCTTCCAGGCCGATGCGCTTCGGGTCAATGTCATCGCGCGTTTCCAGCCAGTCGACGATCTTGCTCGCCCACACCTCGGTGTTGTAGACCGCATGCATGTCGTGCAGGCGCAGGGCTTCGCCCGTACCGGGCTGATCGACCACGAGCGACGACACCCCACGCCGGGCCAGCCACTGCGGCAGTCCGACGCGGTACTTCATCTCCTTGGTCGAATCCAGGCCGTTGATCTGCACGAGAATCGGGGCGCGCCCCGTCACACCTTCCGCGCGCACGTAGAGCGCAGAGAGATGGGCATCGCCGTACGGAATCTCCACGCGTTCACAGTTCTCGCCCGTTGCGGCAATGCCTTTGGCAAACACATCGAGAAAGCGCTTGTAGAGTTCCAAGCGGCCCTCTGCACCATGTGCCTGCAGGCGCTCGCCGGTGAGGTAGTACGTGGCGGCACGGTTGTACTTGTCGCCGGCCGAGAGCACACGCCCGCGGGCTTCATCCTCCTCGGCCAGCTCGCACAGTTTGTCGGCCATGCGCGACCACGTTTCGCGAAACGCGCGCGTGCCCGCGGCATCCGGCTGCTTGGCGGCCTCTTGCAGCGGTGCGCACATCTCTTCGATTTCGCCGATGCGCGCGCCCATCTCGATGGCGAGATCGACGGACAGATTCCAGACGTAGTTCGTGGGGAAATAGCGGAACATCCCAATTCCTCTGATGCGTTGTTAGATGCCGTTGCCAGGGCCAGGCGGCTTTGCCCACAGTGGAATGGCGATGTTCAGCCAGACCGTGTTGCTCTTGGACGTATTGGCCGCGTACACCCCTTGCTGATAATTGAGGTTGATACTGAAGGCGCCTCCGTCGTAGGAGATGGACGGCCCCAGCGCGAGACTGCGAGCCCGATTGCCGGCGATGGTCGTGCCGTTCACCTTGTCGTCGGTGAACTGGTTCAAGTAACCGCCCACCACGCCGACCTTCCATTTGCCGAAGTTCCAGCCCGCCGTGAAATCGGCCACATAGGCCGTGCCGGAGCGGTATCCCGTATCGCTGTTCTTCTCGTTGACGAGAAAGCGGTTGGTCATGCCGACGTCGACGCCGTCGGGCACGTTGTAGCGGAAGGAGAACACGGGCTGCCACGACGTGTAGCCCACGGCAACGCTCGGGCGGGTGGGGCTGTATGAGCCCGTCTCAAGCGCGATATCGAGGCCGGTGACGATGGCGAGGTTTGGTGTCACGGACCACTTCAAGATGGCGGGCGACACGGTGATGTTCGACAAGCCGTTGTGGCGCTGGCTCTGGCCCGCAATGTCGGTGTGCAGGAACACCGCCGGCATGACAAGCTGTGAGTACAGACCTGCGCCAAGCACGGTCACCGGATACGACGCCAGAAGACGTGTCGTCAGCGATGGCGCAGACGCGCTGAACGGCACAGGCAGCTTGTTTCCGTTGTTGTCGTAGATCCCATTGGAAGTGCTGTAGCTGAACTGCTCCAGCATGAAAAGCCCAGGGATCGGCGGCATGGCAGCGATGCTCGTCGCGGCAGCGCCTGCTGGATAAGGCGAGACGCCGTTTTCCAGAGCGTTTGCTGTGCTCGGCGCCAGCGCGGCCAGTGTCATGCAGCCTGCGGCAGTGCACGCCGCGGCCAGGTGTTTGGTCATGTTGTCTCCTCACTTTCGACACCTCGTTTTTTGGGTGTCTCTTATGTCGTGGAATGCGCGCAATGAAGCTGTGGCCGTGGCGCATTTCGGGCGCACATCATCCCGACTCACGCACCGCAAATTCAGTGGTGTGACGGAATGGGTTTAGATTAAGATGCCCGCGCGGATCGCTCAAATTGATTGTTTCCATCCGCTGTATTGGCGCCCTGAATACTTTCAGGGGAAACCCTAGCGCGGCACCACAACACTGCGTCGCAGGGTTGCCCTGACTGCATCGGGAGAAGACCTCGAAGGGAGACAGCGCCTATGCGCTTCAATAAGCTCAATTTGAATCTGCTCGTCGCGCTTGATGCGCTCCTGACCGAGCAGAACATCAGCCGTGCCGCAGAGAAGGTCCATCTGAGCCAAGCCGCGATGAGCAATGCGCTGGCGCGGCTGCGCGAATACTTTGACGACGAATTGCTCGTCCAGGTCGGCCGCAAGATGGAACTGACGGCGCGGGCAGAAGGCCTGAAAGACCCCGTGCGCGACATCCTGGT
This sequence comes from Ralstonia sp. R-29, assembly GCF_049913345.1. Taxonomy (NCBI): domain Bacteria; kingdom Pseudomonadati; phylum Pseudomonadota; class Betaproteobacteria; order Burkholderiales; family Burkholderiaceae; genus Ralstonia; species Ralstonia sp. R-29. Next base: position 222,808 of record NZ_CP184379.1, on the reverse strand, counting down.
GCGGATCGATGCCACCGTTGCCGCGCAACCCGATTTCCTGCCACGGCAGTCGGACCGTGTGTTTCGACTGCTGGTCTCTGACTACACCACCTTGACCCTGATGCCGCATCTTTTGCGGCTCGCGTATCGGCAAGCACCCGGCGTTCGGTTTGAACTGCGCCCGCAGGTTGCGTCTCCCGGGCGTGCGCTGGAACGCGGCGAAGTCGACCTGCTCATCATTCCGAAGGAATACTGCCCGGCCGAGCATCCAGCCGAGGTCGTCTTCGAAGAAACTTTCTGCTGCGTGCTGTGGGACCAGAGCCCGCTGGCCACGGGCGAACTGACCGCCGAACGCTACGTGGGCGCGGGCCATATCGTCGTGCAGCCGGGCGATGAGCACTCCTCGCTGGAGCAATGGTTCATGCACAAACTGGGCATCGTGCGGCGGATAGAAACCACGACGTTCAGCTTCATGGCTCCGGCGCATCTGGTGATCGGCACCGACCGGATTGCCACCATGCACGGCCGGCTTGCCGCGCTGGCCGCCCGTAGCCTGCCCATTACGATTCGCCCCGTGCCGGTACGCATTCCGCGTATGGAGCAATCCATGCAATGGCACAAGCATCGCAGTGCCGACCTTGGCCTGCGCTGGCTGCGCTCGCTCATCAAGGAAGCTGCATCGGCCATGGGTGATTCCTCGGCTGCGACACTACCATCCACGCCGCAGTCATGAAGCCGACGCAGGCGGCCAAAGCCAACAAGGTCGCGATGGCGGAGATGCCGCTTCCCATGGTCAGCCGCAGCATTGGGCAGCTTGAGCAACAGTGCGGGCAACGTCTGTTCCGCAGAACTGGTCGCAGTGTAGTGCTCACCGTGCTGCGTGCGTACTTGCTCTTCCAGGCGTAAGACGTCGCCGCGCTGATGCCGTACTTGCGGCATATCTCTGCTACCGCCAGCCCGGCTTCGCTTTCCTTCAAGATCGCTACGATCTGGCTCTCGCTGAATTTGCTCTTCCTCATTGCGTCCTCGTCTTTCCCAACCGCCAACCGCTGGCCTGCAACAGCGCCGTGATGCGTCGGTAGCCACAGCGGCCGTACTCGGCCGCCAGCGCAACGATGGCATGCGTGAGTGCATCCTCGTCAGCGCGCACCGTCGCCACATAGCGTTGCACAGCTCGGAACTGGCCCACGACGCGGCAGGCTTTGCGCTCCGAGACCTCGAACCGTTCCTGCAGCATGCACACGGCTCGTCGGCGTCGCTCGGGGCTCACCAGTTTCCCGAAGCAACCTCCTTGAAGCGTTTGGCTTGGTCGTGCTGCAGGCCGCCGTATTCCTTGCGCCAGCGGTAATAGCTCTGCTCGGAAATACTGGCCTCCTTGCAGGCCGGTTGAGCGGTCTTGCCACTGCCCATCGCTACTTCGATGAGGCGCAGCTTCGCGATGATTTGTTCGGGGGGGTAAAGCTCTTGCGGGGCATCTTGGGTTGCTCCTTGCCGGGGTTGAATTCTCTCTTTCAACCCGGACCCGAAACAACCAGTCACGTCACCTGCGGCCCGTGCGTTTACGTCGGCCGCTTCAAGAATACGGCTTCAATATGCGCGCGGTCTGGCGTACTGAACTGATCGGTAAAGAATTTGGCCGTATCGCGAAACTCAACCGCCGTGCCGTGAAACGGGTCGCGTATCGATAGATGAAACTGTCCGTTCGCTTCCCGAATGCCGTCCAGCATCACCATGTGCCCGTTTTTTCGGAGGATGCATGGCCCCATGTCATTGATCTTGCTCGCAAGATCCCGCCACGCCTGTTTGCGGCTCGGGTGCGCAGCGCCAAACAGGCCCGTCTTGTAGTTGAGGTCGTGCTCCACCAGGATCGGGGTCCATCCAGTCTGGTGGTGTAGCGAAGCCATCAGGTTGGCGGTTTCACGGGTTTTGCCAAGGGCCGCTTCGTAACCGTGGGCGGTATCGCCGTTGATGTGCCCATGGTCGAACATCATCATCAGTTCGCAGGCGCCCGTGCAATCACGAAAACCGGGCTGCGGCACCATCACCTTGCCGTTCCCAAGCGGATAGGCCTTGAATTGCCAGCCGACTTGAATGGGGCTGACCGTATTGCCGTTCACCTCAAACGCTGCGTGCTTGGCGTCGGCGGCTAGCTTGATGCCCCCAATGCGCTTGGTGACGTATTTGGCCGGAATGTCGTAGATCTGCCCCTTCCCCAACTGCGAGAAGTAGCGCTCGTTGTCACCCTCCGCGCGCGGGAACCGCCGGACGGCACCATCGCTGCAACGGACCATGGGCTCCGCCATCGGCGCGTACTTGATATCCGGCGGAATGCCATAGGCAGCGGGCGGGCGCTCATACATGGCCCCGACAACCGTCGAGATACTCCTGAAGTGCGAGAACTCAGAAGCCGGATACACCGACCGATGTGGCCCTTCTGGCAACGCCGGAGAACCGGGCGGGCTCTGCCGAGACGACGATGCTTCGCCAACGGTCGCACGGCTGCTGCTCGGCGCCGTGGCGCTGATCGGGCGTCTCGGCAGGGGTGCGCGGCGGCGCATGGGCCCATCGGCGTGTGAACTGGTTCCCGCGCGCCGCGCAGCCGGCATGCCGTCGGGGCGCTGCAGCACGCGCGTAGAACGCTGCGGTGAATCCGTTGAGGCAGCCTGCCTTGCGGCAGTCGCGTCCTGTTCCAGCTGAAGGCCGCTGACTCTCTGATGCAGCTCTGCGTATGCAGCTGGATCATGCGGCACATGGTTGAACTTGGTGTCCATACGGGGTTCGCAAAGCATGATTGGCAGCCGATGCTGCCACGCAGGCAGGACACCCGCCGCGCCGACTAGCGAAGCAACGAAGTCGTGTGCGAATTAAGCGGTTCCCCATACCTGCCCAATCGCAACGCAGAGCGACTGGCGCTAACAGGCCTCGTCAAATAGCGGGGCGATTCACTTCACGCTGGCCCATTCGAACGGCCGGGAAAAGGCGCGATTCGGACCTTCAACTTTCCTCATGGTCATCTTTAAGCGCGCGCACATGTCTTCCATTTCAAATCGTGAAAATCATGCCGGATTCTCTACTTCTCAGCGGTACTGTTTCTTGGTGTAGGGTCAGCTGTAAGCCTGGGCATGAACTATCGCGGAGGTAGTCCGCCCAGGGCGTCGTAAGGGCGCTGTTCGCTGTATTCGCGCAGCCACTCCTCGGTAATGTGCTGCACCTGCTCGATGGACTTGAACAGGTAGGCATCGAGCACCTCGTACCGGTAAGTTCGGTTGAAGCGCTCGATGTAGGCGTTCTGGTTTGGCTCGCCTGGTTCAATGAAGCGCAGCGCGATGCCTTTGTCCGCGGCCCACTGGGTGAAGTCATGTGAGGTCATCTCGGGGCCGTTGTCCAGCCGGATCGACTCGGGCGCGCCGTACCAGTCGATCAACCGGCTCAAGGTACGAATCAAGCGACGCGCCGGAATCGAGGTGCCAATCGCGATCGTCAGCGCTTCCCGGTTGGCTTCGTCAATGACGTTCAAGGTGCGGAAGCGACGCCCGTCATAGAGCGCGTCGTGCATGAAGTCCAGCACCCAACCCTGTTTGACCTGAACACCGGCTTCCAGCGGGATGCGATCGCGTTGCGGCACGCGTTTTTTGGTGCGCCGAGGCAGGTTCAATCCCATCTCGCAGTACACACGCCAGACGCGCTTGTGGTTCCATCTCCGGCCGTCCAGACGCAAACGCTGGTAGCACTTCCAGAAGCCCCAGCGGCCGTTGCGTTCAACCACACCGTTCAAGGCGTCGATCAGTTCGCCATCGCGGGCGAGCCGATCAACCGGTTCACGGTAGTACGCCGCCCGCGATAGGCCCGCTGCTTCGCAGGCCCGTCTGACCGGCAGGCGGTACTCGCTCGTCATGAGCTGCACCACCTGCCGCTTCGCGGACGGCGCTACCACTTTCGCGAGAGCACGTCCTTGATGGCGGCGTTCTCCACCGCGAGATCGGCGTACATCCGTTTGAGCCGCGCGTTCTCGGCTTGCGTCCTGCCGAATCTTGGGATGGCCGAGTGCTCGCGATCCGCATTTATTGCGTGAATCGCGATGTTTCGTTAAGCGTGATGGAAGATCCCACCAATCGATTCGTGATTGTTGGCAACTATGCGACCGGCTCGGTCGTCAGTTTGCCGATTCAAGCAGACGCCAGCCTCGGACGCGTCAGCGACCTGGTCGAGCTTCCCGGCAAACCGGGGGCCGCATCGTACGCAGCAAGCCGGTTCCCACCCGCACGATGTGCCGTTTGATCGCAGTGGACGATTCTTCATCGTTCCGGACAAGGGGCTTGACCGCGTCTTCGCGTTCCGCCTCGACGCCGCCAACGGCAAGATCACGTCAGCGAATCCGCCGTTCATGCAGGCGCGAGAAGGCGCTGGACCGCGCCATGTCACATTCCATCCGGCCAAACCGCTGGCCTACGTGATGAACGAACTTGAATCAACCATTACGACCTACCGCTACGACGCTGAAACGGCAGCACTGACTCCTGTCCAGTTCGTCCCTACGATTCCTGAAAGTTTCACAGGGGACAACACGGGCGCGGAGATCGAGGTCGGTCGGTCCGGCAAGTTCCTGTTCGGGTCCAATCGCGGGCACGACAGCATTGTCACGATGCTCGTGGACCCCGACACCGGCCTTCTCAAACCAGTTGGCTGGACGTACACCCCGGGGCAAAGGGCCACGGTTCTTTACGTTGGACCCAGCGGGAAAGATGCTCTACGCGGCCAATGAAAACAGCGACAGCGTGGTCGGATTAACCAGTGGTGGCTGCCTACATCTATCCTCGTCGTCGCCATCCTATTTGGGCTTGCAAATGCGACGCTTCCAGCGGTGACACCGCGAAAGCACCTCGCGCTGATGGTGAACGGGACAGCCAAGATCATTTAGATTCGCTCGACCGTCCGTGTGAATCTCAACCCCGAAAACCCCAACTCTCTTTGCGCACTGGAACTTTCGTAGGTGCAAGCTTGTGTTGGACTGCGCTTACACGCCGGCCGTCGGCCAGATAACATTGGCGCAGAGCCTCTGTCAGGTACCTCTGTACCATGCGCACCGAGACGCCAAGGAGCACCGCGATCTCGGGATGGGTTAGTCCATCGAGTTGACGGTAGAACAAAGCTCGACGTGCCTTGCCATTGTGGCCATCAAGCATGCGGTCAATGATGACTAACCTCTCGAGTACAACGGCACGATCTTCGGGCGATGGCAGCATCCTGATCGGTTGCGTGACGGTCCAGGACAGATAAGCCTGCTCTTGCTCTCGACGGCGCCAGACTTCATACAGCAGCCGCTGTGCGATGGTCGTGAGCAGTGCGCGGGGTTCGCAGGTATCTTGCCAACCAGGTCTCTTCAGCAGCTGTGCAAAAGTCTCGGACGCAATATCCTCGGCAACGAACCGGCATCCCGTCTTGCGCCACATTCGGCCGGCAAGCCAGACGTAGTGTTGCGCAAACCAGTCGGACGCCAACTGTGTAGTAGATAGACAAGCCTGTGTCACGATGGCTCCTGCACGTGCCTCATCGAAACCGGTAAGTGAGCGAGGCCATCGTCGTAATCTGCTCGCGGTGCTGGGTAACCGGGCTGTCGGCGGCATCTCCACGCAAACGCGCGACGGTCACCGAGGCGTTGGCGGTCCAGCGGGCGTCGAGCTTGCACGTGACGATGGCATTGAAATGCACGTCGCGTACGCCCGCACGCGCAGAGAACACCGACAAGCCGGAACGCGCGCTCTGCCCGTCATCCACACCGAAGAAGGTACGCATGTACTGGCTGTTGGTCCAGGACAGGCCGGTGCCCAGGCTGAACATCCAATGGCCGAATGGAACGCTGGCGTAGACATCGGCGTTGGCAATTAGGCCCTGGCGGTTGCCGAGAATGTCCTGCTCGGCATCGGTAGATAACGTTAGGAACGCTACCGTGTACTGCGCAAACGCCTTCGCCCGCACGGTCGCGTTGACGTTGCCCAGACCATTGAGGCGTGCGTCGTCTCCGGCGTGACGCCAAGTCGGGTCGAACTGGAAATTACCGCCCACCTGCCACGTATCGTCGTTCGCGAGGTACACACCCGCGAAGTCCATGCCCTTTGAGAAGAAGCGGTGTTTGTATTCGATTTCCTGATCCACCCAAGGGACGATGAAGCTCGAGCGCGCACCCGGGTATTTTGGTGTCATGAACACCGACGGGCCGACGGCAATGCTCCAGTCGTCATTGCCTGCGTCGGTAATGCTGACTTGGTTGGTCTGTGCTTGCGCGGCGAAACTGGAAGCGATTCCCAAAGCAAATAGACAAGTGAGCGCGGCGCGGGTCAGAGCAGGCGAAAGGTGCACAGGCATGAAGAATTGGTGTTGAAAGACAGAGCGAACAGGCATTGAAAAACACCACGTTCAGATGCGCGCAAGCATGCGTACCAGCCAGCCCGACGTCTTGACCCTCAGGTTGGTATAGGGAGGGAAGAACAGCCGGAGAAGCATCAGAGGGCCAGCCCTCAAAACTGCCCGCTCGTGGGAGAACGCCTTGTAGCCGAAATAGCCGTGGGCACTACCTAGTCCGGAGTTGTTGATACCGCCGAACGGTAGGCCCGTATGGGCGTAGTGCTGCATGCAGTGGTTTACGCAAAGTCCGCCAGAACTGGTTTTGGTGGTCACCTTTGCGATGGTCTTTCGCGCCTCACTCCACAAGTAGAGCGCTAAAGGCTTGGGCGCAGCATTGATGCGATCGATGACCGCGTCCACCGAATCAAAGGTTTCGATGGGTAGCACAGGCCCGAATATCTCCTCGGACCAGATACTGGCGTTCGCCGGCACATCGGTCAGCAACGTCGGGGCGACATAACGTTCTTTCACGACGTACATGCCACCTGCCGCCAAGTTGGCCCCACGCTCAACGGCATTTTGGATCAACGCTCCCACGCGCGCCGTGTGGCGCGCATTGATCATGCGCCCGAAGTCAGGGCTTTTTGCCACCGCCGCCTCGGAGGCGCCATAACGCCGCGTGATTTCTGCCTTGCATAACTTGACCAAGTGTTCTTTCACGCTGCGATGAACAAACACATGATCCGGCGCGATGCATGATTGACCGGCATTGGTCAGTTTGCCCCAGACGATCAGTTCTGCGGCACGCTCCAGGTTTGCCGTCTCGTCGACGATAACGGGAGACTTCCCCCCGAGCTCCAGCGTGACAGACGCAAGATGTTCAGACGCGGCCGCCATGACGACCTTCCCCACCGAAGGCGAGCCCGTAAAGAACACATGGTCGAACGGCAGCGCCAGCAAACACTGCGCCGTCTGCACTCCTCCGTGGACCATCGCCACCTCGTCCGGATCGAAGACTTCCCGCACGACAGCATCAATAACGGCGTTCACGTGAGGCGTCATCTCCGATGGCTTGAGGATGGCGGTGTTGCCGGCCGCCACTGCAGACACAAGTGGGCCCATGAGCGTGTTGAGCGGATAATTCCACGGTCCCATGATCAGGCACCGTCCACGCGGCTGATAGACCACGCGTGCCGATGTACCAATCGTCGTCAAAGTTGGGGCGACGCGTCTGGGCCGCATCCACCTCGACAAGTGCTTGATGGCGTGGCGAGCCTCGTCCATCACCGGCAGCAACTCGGTCAAGTTCACCTCGACGGACGGTTTGCCGAGGTCGGCAGCGAAGGCTGCATAGAAGGCTTCCTCGCGCTGTAGTACTGCGTCACGCAGTCGCTCGATCTTGCGTAGGCGCTCCTTCGCGGTCGACTGGCGCAACTGCAGCGCGACGGGCAGCTGTCGGGAGAACAGCGTCTGGATGATGGCGAAGTCGGTATCCTCGATCTCTTGGTTGGTCATGGAATTCACGAAATTGGAGAGCAGTCATCCACGAGCGCCACGGGCAGGCTGCTGGGGCAAAGGCGGTACTTCGCCGCGAAGTATCCGTGCAGTCATCCACTTCGGCAGAACCAATGCCAAGCGGGTCAGCCATCGCATCGAAAACGGGAAGAGATAGTCAAAGCGTTCCTTGCGTAGCGCATGGATGATGTGCTCGACAGCCTTGCTCTCCGAGATCGCCAACGGGGCCGGCATGCCGTCATTGGCCGTCGCTTCCGTTGCAACGAAACCTGGGTACACGGATACGAACCGGATGCCAAAAGGCGCAAACTCGATGCGACACGTATCAATCAGCAACCGCAGTGCGCCCTTTGCGGCGCAATAAGGCCCCTGCAGCGGCACCCCAAGAAGCCCTGCCAGCGAGTTGGTCTGCGCCACCAGTCCTCCGCCTTGGCGCCGCATCTGGTGAAGCACCGGAAACAGGTAATTCACTGCGACGTCATAGTTCGACCGCATGTAAGCAGTCACCTCCTGCGCGTGCATCGTGCGCATGTCGAGCGCTGGCGCACCGCCGGCATTCAGCACGACCAGATCGATCCGGCCAAGCTGTTTGACGCAAGCGTTCGCCACGTGCTCCGCCACGGATGCGTCCTGCGCGTCGCCGACAAACACCGTACAGCGCCCGCCGCGTTGCTCGATCTCAGCGGCAAGCGCATCCAAACGCTCCCTTCTGCGTGCGGTGACGACAACGTGCGCGCCCTCGTCTGCCAGGCGAACCGCTAACTCACGTCCCATGCCAGACGACGCGCCAACGATCAACGCAACTTTGTTCCGAAAGTTCATAATGCCCCCCTTTTCTATGCAACTGCAGACGCGCCGCGCCGATGCATCGCGGCCAGTAACAGCGCTGCCGAGACGGCAAACATCGCGCTCGTGAGGGGCACAGCAGACACGTTATCGCCCTGCACGAAAAACGAAGCGGTCAGTGGGCCCGTCGCACTACCGAGCAGTTGGGCCGCCGGCACAAGGCCGGCAAGGCGGCCACTGGGGTCAGCGCGAAATGCCAGCGCGATCTGAAATGGCAGCGCAAACAGCCAGACAAAACCAAGTACCAAGCACACTGCGCCAAATCCGGCCACCTGACCGGCGGGCAACTTGTGTACCACCGCCATGATGGCGATGAACATGACCGATACCGACAGAAGCGCTTGTTCGGCGCCAAGCCGCCGCACACAAAATGAAGCAACGCTCCCGCCCACGACCTGCATCGCCAACACGCCTGAAATCAGAGTTTGCGCCGCCCTGGCATCAAGCCCCGCGGCCTTGCCCAATGGTTCGAGATAGGCCCAGAAGGCACCCAGACAAGCGAGCTGGAGAAATGCGACGACCAACGGTTGCAGAGTTGTTGGCGTCCAACGAAAGCCCGACTGGGAATCGGATGCCAGCGACGGCAGGGCTGCTGGCTGAAGAAATGCCAAGCCGCAAGACAGGAGCGATAGCACCGCAAGCGTGGCAAATCCGCCTTGCCAGCCTGTTCTTGGAATGACCAGATTGGCCAGTGCCGCACCAAGCAGCGACTGTGCGATCGTCTGCGCCACAAAGAAGATGCCGCTGACCCTGCCAGGATTCGCACTACGTACTACGACGCCCGTGGTTCCCCAGATCAGCAACCCTTCCGCCAAGCCTGCACATGCACGTGCGGCCAACATCATGCTGTCGCCCGACGCGCGCGTAGTGAGCAGATCAAAGGCGGCCGCCGTCAACCCCGCCACGATGGTGGCGGACCTCAGCCACGTGCCTGGCATTAGGAAGTCGCCAAGCGCCACCCCGATGCCCAGTGCCACGATCTCTCCCATCGCGACCAGACCCACGCCCTCCAGCGTGACCTGTTGCGCATCGACCAACTCCCCCAGCAAGATTGGCTGCACACCGATCATCAGAATCGCGATCGTGCCAACCGCAAGCGCTGCAGCCACCTCTCGCGCAGAAAACGCATTCCCTGTCATGTGCTCCCCTCAGCTTTGTATGGGCAACTCAGTAGCCCCGGCTCTCTTCCGGCAACTCACCTTCCATGATGCGGAGCTTCGCCCTGCGCTCATCTTTCATCAGGCGGTTGTTGGCAATCAGGCGTACCAGCCATGGCAACGGTTTGATGCGCCCGCCGGTCGCTGCCGCCAACACAAACGCCTTCGCACACTTCTCGAAGAGTTCGGCATTCAAGGCGAGCCGGGAGGCCGTCATGCCGAGGCAGACGGGCTCCCCGCCCACCAGCAGCGTGTTGCCGCCAACACCTAACGCTGGTCCGATTTCCAGGGCATTCTTGACGGCAGCGCTCATCCGGCCCAGGTGGCGAACCTGCTCGTCAAACACTCCGGGCAGCGCACCACCGAGGTCAGCAAGCAGCCGGCCAAATACCCCTCCCCCTGCGGCAATCGCCCCGACATCCTTCCGGGTCGCGTACACGGAGGCATGAAGATCAACACCGGCGGCAAACGCGGCGGGATCACGCTTACCGATCTTCCGGGGTTCTGTATCGGCCACGCCCCCAAACCACATGGCGTCCGCGTCCGGAATCCGCAGCGACAAACTGGCATCGGGTGATACCAGCAACTGCTTGGCCGCCAGACGATCACGCACCTGCATCCACTGTTCTTTCAACATCAGCTCTGTCGTCATGGCTCAGACCAGCTTGAAGACGTCTTCAAACCGATTGAGCGCATCGTCGATAACGTCATCGGTATCGGCCAGGCTGGTATAGATCCTGCTGCCAGCCAGTGTGATCAGGCCGTGTGCGGTGTAGGCCGCGCCCATTTCCTCCATCATGTGCTTGCGTGCCTTGGCTTCGTTCTTGGCGCGCAGGAGCTTGAAGATGTTGCTGGTGTCCAGCAGCAGAACGCCCGAGGTCTGCAGATGGACGATGGATCCCATGTTGTACGTCACATAGGGAAGGCCCAGCCGGTTGATGATTTCCGCCAGCCCCTTGCACAACCGGTCACCTGCGCGTCCGGCGGTGCCGGCGGCATCGAGCCGTTGGGCTTCGAGCAGAGCATAGTAGCCGGCCACGCACGACAGCGGATTCGCCGACAGCGTGCCACCGACGAATGCCCGGCGCGACGTCGTACCGATGCCGCCCACCAACAGCATCATCACGTCCTTGCGTCCACCAATGGCGCCCGCCATCGGATAACCGCCCGTGAGGCATTTACCCAGTACCGTCAGGTCCGGTATCACGTCGAAGTACGCCTGCGCGCCGCCCATACCCAAGCGGAAGCCCGTGACGACCTCGTCGAAGATCAGCAACGCATCAAACTCGTCACACAACGCACGCACTTGGCGGTTGTAGTCGTTGTGGACCGGGCGGGTACCGCTCTCGGGCCCAAGCGGTTCCACCAGTACCGCGGCCGTTCCGCCCCGCAGTCGATTGAGTTGTAGCTTGCGACGCAGCGCGTCGAGATCGTTCGGATGGCATTCTTGTGTGTGTGCCGTGGCCCCGCGCGGGATGCCCACGGCTTCCATGCGGCCGGTGCTCGGCAAGCGCATGCCATAGACGAGTTGGTCGCTCCACCCATGGTACGCACCGCCGATCTTGATGATCCACTTCTTCTTCGTATAGGCGCGTGCCAGACGCACGGCCCCCATCACGGCCTCTGTGCCAGAACCCAGCAGGCGGACCATGTCAACACCCGGCATCGACTGGCAGACCAGCTCGGCGAGCTTGACTTCATATTCGTGCAGCAGACCGGTGACGGGTCCGCAGCTATCCAGCACTTCGTTGACCTTCTGTCGCACGGCAGGATGGTTGGAGCCCAGCAGCGTGGGGCCGCCTGCTTGTAGGAAGTCGATGTAGCGGTTGCCATCGACGTCCGTCATATGAGCGCCGTCAGCCTGGGCGATAGCGAGCGGAAACGGATGGTTGAACGCCAGATTGTGCTGCACGCCGCCAGGGATAACCGTCTTGGCCTGTTCAGCTAAGCGTTTGGACCCATTACAGCGGTCGTCGAAATACTGCATCACCCGTCCCATAGACTGCAGGCGGATGGGGCGCATGGGTTGCTTAACCAGTGCATCAAACCGGCGATACAGATCCTTCACGTCAGGCCAAGCGGAGATGGCGGGCTTCGCAGGTTCCTGGGCGGCGGATGCAGCGGAGTGGACGGAGGCGATATTGCTCATAGCGTGTCGAATTGCATAGTGAGTGGTTCAGACAGAGAGGGCATCGGCGACTCGCTGCAGAGTCTTTTGTTGTTCCGGCTCGCGCGCCGCGCGCGCTTCGATCAACTGTCTCAAGTGATTGCGCGCCAGTGTTTCCAAGTTCTCCACGGCCTGGACAGCGGCAGCGGTCGTTTTGCCGCAGCACAACACGCCGTGGTTGAACATCAGATAGGCCTGGATATCGGGGCGCAACACGCGGCCTAGCTTGGAAGACAGCCAGCCAGTACCCGAGGGGGCGTAGCCGACCACCGGGACACTGCGTCCGAGCGATCTTTGGAACGGGCCGGAGGGAACCTCCAAGTCTTTGCCGAGCAAGGCGCAGGCGCTCGCTACCGGTTGATGCGTGTGGATGCTGCAATGGATGTCGGGACGTGCACGCAGCACACGCGCGTGCAATCCGCTCTCAACTGACGGAGCGCGATTCCCTTCGACTTGCGTCAAATCGGCCAACCGCAATACGCACACATCTGCCGCAGTCATCAAAAAGTAGTCTGTTGCCGATGGCGTTACAGCAAACAGGCCAGAGTCAACCCGCACGGCAATATTGCCGCCGGTCCCGGCCAAGTAGCCTCGATGCGATAGCTCGATGCATAAGTCGACCACGGTTTGTCGAATCCTGAGGGTGCTCATATGGTGTCCACCTTGGGAGTGTTCAGGCGTTGATAGAGGGGTGCCAAGCGCGTCCGTATTTCTTTGAAGGTCTCGAACTTGTCGGCATACAAGCACCGTAAGCCGGTCGCCGGTTCGTATGTCCGTCGCGCTTTGCGCAGCGACGTCAGATCGTCGAAACGCAGCGCGCCAATGCCGACGCCCGCGATAAAGGTCGCGCCGATCGCGTTAGCCTGGATCGGGCTTGCCAACTGACGGATCGGCCGCCCCGTCACGTCCGCGATGATCTGGCACCACACGTCGGATTGCGCGCCGCCGCCCACAGCCGTGATGGTTCCAGCATCACGCCCGAGCAGGCGCGCAAAGGGTTCGAGCATCCAGCGCGTATTAAGCGCTACCCCTTCGAGAAACGCGCGGAAGATGTCCTCCCGCGAGTGCTCGAGCGACATGTTGAAGAGCCCTGCACGCAGGGTCGGATCGTCCACCGGGGTGCGCTCTCCAAGCAGCCACGGTGTATAGATCAATCCGCGAGCCCCCGCCGGTACGCGCGCTGCGATCTGGTTCAGCACTTCGTAGACTGCGGGGTGCTCCTCGTCGCTGGCAAGCTCATCTGGGTGATACAGGATGCGGTCGCGCAGGAACGACAGGTTTGCTCCGGCGGTCGACTGGAGGGCCATGGCCAAGTAGCGCCCGTCAACCGCGCACGGCACTGCGGCGATCTTGTGGCGCACGTCGGTCTTCATGAAGGGCACGTGCGCGCCCAGCCACGAAGACGTCCCTAGATACAGATGTGCTTCAAAGTCGGCCACCGCTGCACCCACAGCCACGGCCGAGTTGTCCACGGCGCCGGCTACCACGACTGTCTTCGGATCCAGGCTCAGTGCCGCCGCTACCTCCGGCAGCACCGGGCCGAGAATCTCGGTGGACTTGACGATGTCCGGTAGCTTGTCCGGATCGATTTCGAGTCGCCGGATCAAGCCGGCGTCATACCGGACGTTGTGGGCGTCCCGGTTGTTGGTCACCCAGGTCGTCAGGATCGAGTCCTGTGTCGTGCAGAAACGCCCCGTCAAGCGCAGGTTCATGTAATCCAGCACGTTGAGAAACTTGTACGTGCTGTCGCTACGTTCGCGCTCGTGGTCGCACAGATAAGCGATGTGGCCCGCGCTGTCCCGTCCGGACAACGACGGCGCGCCGCCGGTCAGACGCAGCCAACGCCAGAGTTTCAACGGACCGTAGCCCTCGATGTTCAGAGCGCGACTGCGTGCGCGTCGAGCCATGGGGCCGGCACCGCGTGCGTCCAGCCAGGTCAGGGCACGCCCAATATGCCGGCCGGCACGGTCCACGCAAACCGTGCCCTCGGTCTGCGTGGAACAGCACACGGCCACGACGCGGCGGCGCAAACTGGGCTCATCGGCGAGCAGCTCACCAGCGCTGTCGAGAAATGCCGACCACCAATCCTGCGGATCCTGCTCTGCCACAGCGCCCTCGACATGCAGCGGCACTGCCCGAAACGACCAGGCATGCACGCTGCCGTCCAGACCGACGAGTGCACATTTGCACCCTGACGTGCCCAGATCGACGGCAAGAACCAAGCGGCCGTCTTCCTGCGAGTGCGTTGTGTCTTGAAGAGGCATGGGTCAGAACTTTCGCGAAACGGCAAACACGAGTTTGTTGCTGTCGGTCGGACGCATTGCATCTCCGTCCTGAACCAAGTACAGCTCCCGCGTGCGTACACGCGTGCCAACCCAGGCGACAGTCCAGTCGAAGCCCCATCGCTTGTGCGTGAGACCAACACGGAAATCCGCGAAGTTGGCTTCCTTGAAGTGGTTGATGAGCTGGTAGCCACCGTGCAGATTCAGCTTGGTGGTCGGCGTCAGGTCATAGTTGTAGTCCAGGTCGAAGAGCCAGCTGCCGCGCGAGTTGTGATCGCCGCGGCCATAGCACTCGAGCGCGCGGGTTGGATCCGCCATGGTGGCCAGCATCTGACCGCACACGCCGCCCGTGTCGATGCCGCGGTAGGTCTTCGATAGAACGTTGAGAATGCGCCCCTCGATCGCGCCGTAGCCAATCTCGAGGACGGCGAACTCGCTGTTGAAGTTCGTCCGGCGGACATCCGTCGGCATGCCTGTGTCCGGGTCGATCGCATGCGGCGCCAGAAAGCCCGCACCGGGAAAAATCTCCGCCGCCAACCCGACGCCGAAATGCCAGCCCTCCGGATTGCCGAACCGGTAGCCTGCGCCAAGCGTGACGTCGGCGCCGTCACCATCTAGGAACTGTTTCTTGCTCACGGACGACAGTTCAAATAGCCCGATCAGACCGCTTGCGTGCGCAGCTTGCACGCTGAGCCTCGCACCCGGATTGTTCAAAGAGTCGGAAATGCCGCGTGTGCGCTGGTCGGACACCACCTTGATCTCGGTATCAACCGCATAAGTGGCGGTCTCCTGATCGGCGGCAAACGACGAAGTGGTAGCGGCCAAAAGTCCAGCAGCCATCAAAATGGGGGGCAGTACTCGCATGGCCGTCCCCTTAGGCTTTGCAGACCGGCGCGGTCGGCAGGGCTGATACACGCTTGAGTTGCTCGGTTTGTCCGAGAACCTCCACGCCGATGAAGGCCCGGATGTACAAATCGCCGGACTTCACGCGAACAACGCCCTTGTATTTCTTCTTGTCGCGGGGGTCGTAGACCCAACCGTCTCGCCAAGCGCCATCGTCATAGCGGCCGAGTTGCGCCACTTGCACACCGCATGTGTCCGCCGAGGTGCCCGCGTCTTTGTCCCAGACAATCCGCCCACACAGTGCATCGGCTTGCTGAGCACAGGGCTTGAATTCGATGACCGCGTCACTCTGCGCGGTCATCCACAAGCCCTTGGCGTCGTCGGCGTCGGCAGCAAGTGCGGGCATGGTCAGCGCCAGTGCGCTGGCAAAGTACAGTCCAGTCAAGGTTTTCACAGCAGGCTCCTCTGGTTGACGAACGGGTCATTGCCCATTCAAGTAGTGATGACTATGTCATAGCTATAACTATCGTTTAGAAGAGTATATAGTGATAACTATCTTTAAGGCTGACTAGGAATTACCCTGATGCCCTCGCCAAACAACAAAGCTGCGGCTTCCACCCGCAGAGAGACACCATCCCTTTCGGCAAAGATGCAGCCGGCGCAGCAACGTGCGGCCGAAACCTACGAACGCATCCTCGAAGTCACGGCACAGACGCTTGCTGATGTCGGTATCGAACGCCTGTCGACCAATCTGGTATGTGAGCGTGCCGGCCTGACGCCGCCGGCGCTGTATCGCTATTTCCCGAACAAGTACGCCCTGCTATGCGAGTTGGGGCAACGGCTGATGCAGCAGCAAAACGAGCGTGTGAGCAAGTGGATCGGCCCAGACGTCTTCGGCGGAGAGGTGGCCCACCTCGAGCTCGCCCTCGAAGGGCTCATCCTCGATACATACGAGGTCACCGAGCAAACGGTGGGCGGAGTGTGGATCATGCGTGCTCTACGCGCTGTCCCGGCGCTTCAAGAAGTACGCCTGGACTCGCACACGCAAGTTACGCGCGCGCAAACGCGCTTGCTGGCACAGGCCCTTCCCCATGTCAGCAAGGCAGATCTGGAACTGACCTGCCGCGTCGTCGTGGAATTGATCTACGCCACCGTGGAGATGCTGTCCGACGAGCGCAGGGATGTGAAGGCAGTGGCGCGCACGGTGGCTAGCATGATCGCGAGCCAGTTGGAGAGGCTGCGATCTCAATCGCCCGAAGCCCCGAAGAAAGCCGCCCGCAAACGTCCCGCACGCGTCTGATGGTGAGGCACTTCCGCATTCGCCTCGTGTCGGCTGGCCGCCGTCACCGTTCATTTGTTGGTGTATGTGCTGCCAGCCCAGCCAACCCAGACCACCGAGTGGTATGCCTCACTCGTTAGTTGCCGAGCCGTCATCTTCGGACTTACGCGTTTTCCGCTGTGGGTGGCAAGCCTGGGCGTGCTGGCCTTGATGGACTGCTGGATACGCCGCGAGCGCTGACCATCCCCTGTACGTTGGTGGATTGCGGGTCAAAGGTAAGCGTGGCCTGATGGCCGTCTTGCTCTAGCATGCGATCTTCTGACACGAGGATCGACCGCATGCCGCTGGAGCCGCTTTACGTTACGAACCGGGTTGTTGCCATCATCTTGCCCAAGGCGCCGTTCGTCGAATGGATCAATGCGGCCGACCCCACGCCAGCCAATGCCACCGTCACGCTCGAGGATGCGCGCGAGGAGCCGTCTGCCTTCCTGATTCCCACGGATGGCACCGATGAGCCAGGCAAGCGCTGGATTCAGCGGAACTGGAAGGCGGTTTTTGAGCAGTTGCTGGAGGACTGGTATGTCGACCCAGATCTATGGCCACGCAACCGAACGCTCAAGATGTTCCGGGAGTGGTGCGAGGTTTGCATCCATACCGTTGTTCTTGACTACGCCGATACGCCGCTTGAGTACGAGGACTGATCCAGATGCCACGGTAGTAGCTCGTTGATCTGGTTGATCGGATGGTCGGCAATGCGCGTGAGCACGGCGCGCAGATACGCTTCAGGATCGATGCCGTTGAGCTTGGCTGTGCCGATCAGGCTGTAGATCGCGGCGGCACGCTCGCCGCCTGAGTCCGCGCCAGCGAACAGGTAATTGCGACGCCCGATGGCTACGCCGCGCAGCGCGCGCTCAACCGGCAGGTTGTCGATCTCCAGGTGCCCATCGTTGCAATAGCGCGTAAGTACCTCCCATCGATTCAAGGCGTAGAGAATCGCCCGGCTCGTGTCGGATTTGCGCGAGAGCGTCTCCAGCGTGGCACTCAGCCACGCATGGAGTTGATCGAGTAAGGGTCTGGCGTGCGTTTGCCGATACGCTCGCCGCGCATCGGGCGGTTTGCCTCGGATGGCTTCCTCAACCTTGTATAGCGCGCCGATGCGTTCCAGCGCTTCGGTATTCAAGGCATTCGGCCGTGCAGCATGCAATTCGTAGAACTGCCGTCGGGCATGGGCCCAGCACGCTGCTTCAGCCACACGTCCGGTTTCGTAGATCGCCTGGTAACCGCCGTAGGCATCGGCCTGCAGCGTGCCGTTGAACGATGCAAGATGCTGCTGCGGATGGATGCCCTTGCGATCCGGTGTATAGGCGAACCAGACCGCCGGTGGCGTCATGTCCCCTGAGTTCCGATCGTCGCGCACGTAGACCCACAGCCGTCCGGTCTTGGTCTTGCCATTGCCCGGCGCGAGCACCGGCACGGGCGTATCGTCGGCATGCAGTTTCGTGGCTGCCATGATGTGCCGGCGCAAGGCATCGACCAGCGGTTGCAGCAGGTTCGCGCTGTGGCCAACCCATTTCGCCAGTAGCGAGCGATCCAGCTCAACGCCTTCGCGCGCATAGATCGCCGACTGGCGGTACAGCGGCAGGTGATCTGCAAACTTCGAGACCAGCACATGGGCCAGCAAGCCCGGACCCGCCACGCCACGCTCGATGGGGCGGCTCGGCGCAGCAGCTTGTGCGATGTGGTCGCAGCACGTGCATGCCAGTTTGGGGCGCACATGGCGAATCACGCGGAAGCTCGCCGGTACATATTCAAGCTGCTCGGAAACGTCTTCACCGAGCTGCTTCATGGGGCCGCCACACGCCGTGCAGGTTTCACCCGATTCCGGCCAGTGAGTCAGGATTGCGCGGGGCAGATGCTCGGGGAGTGGTTTGCGTGGCGCCTGCTCCGGTGCGGTGCGTGGCGTCTTTGGAACCTCGATGGGAGCCGCACCCTCGTCGGCCTCGAGTTCT
Source organism: Ralstonia sp. R-29 (assembly GCF_049913345.1). Lineage (NCBI taxonomy): Bacteria > Pseudomonadati > Pseudomonadota > Betaproteobacteria > Burkholderiales > Burkholderiaceae > Ralstonia > Ralstonia sp. R-29. The sequence goes on along the minus strand of NZ_CP184379.1, from coordinate 204,389 downwards.
TCCAGTCGCAACTCGAGTTGTTCGATCTGGCGGTCGAGCTTCTCGGAGCTGCGGCCGAACTGCATGCGGCGCAACTTCGCAATCAGCAGTTTCAGGTGCTCGATCTCGGCCTTGGCTGTAGCGGTTGCCGCCTTGTGCGATTCGACCACGTCTTCCAGATGTCCGATGCGTGCATCGCGCTCAAGCAACAAGGCCTTGAGTGCTTCGATGTCGTCCGGATAGGCGTCTGCCGCGGTCATGCCGGCAGTTTACGCGGCGACCGGTAGGTTTACAACGCCGATGTCGGCTCCGCCGTGCGTATCGGCTGCCGCCAGTCGATGCCTTCGAGCAGCATCGACAGCTGTGCCTGGCTCAGGCACACCACGCCACCATCGGCACGTGGCCACACGAACCGGCCACGCTCCAGCCGCTTCATCAGCAAGCACATGCCGTCGCCGCTCCACCACAGCACTTTGACCAGATCGCCACGCTTACCGCGGAACACGAACACATGGCCGCTGAACGGGTCTCGCTCCAGTACGGTCTGGACCTTGGCGGCCCGACTGTTGAAGCCCGAGCGCATGTCGGTCACGCCGGCGGCCAGCCAGATCTTCGTGCGGCTGGGTAGACCGATCATGTTGCCGATCCCGACGCGCTGCGCAGCATGCGCAGTACCAGCAGTAGCGTGCCTTCGTCGGGCGTGCCTTCGATACGCACGCGTGTGCTGCCTACGCTGATCTCAATGGCGCCCACCGGCGCAGCACCGCCAACTGGCGCCGAGATCGGCTGCTCGATCTCTTGCACCGGCGCTTCCACTGTCACCGGCAGCAAACCGATCGGATCGTATTCACCGGCGCGCAGTGCTCGGCGCCATTTGAATACCAGGTTCGGATTCAACCCGTGCTCCATCGCCAGACGCGCTACCGACACGCCCGGTTCGCTGGCCAGCTTGGCCAACCGCCGCCGGAATTCGATGGGGTGATTCGGGATGCCTTTGCGTGAACTTCTCTTCGGTGCTTCTGTGGCCACTGTGGTCCCCACTACTTTTTGGTGGGGACTACTCTGGCCACTTCTTTTCACATCGTCGAGACGGTGCCACGGACACGCTTACGGTCAAAGCAGCCCTCCAGGATGTCTCATGAGTCAGGACGTACCGGACACCCGCGAAAGTTCAGAGCTATGTGAATCAAAACGCGGATAGTCCAAAGTTAAGCGAACCAGGAGTTCAAAGTTGGCCGAGCAACTCCACCGGGAACGCCTGTAGATCGTGGGGCGTCGGTTCAACGTTGGGTGAATCTCGACAGCCATGGCTTCCGATACATCTGCGCGCGGCCCGTAGTCGCGTACGAGCCGGCGCCAGCGAACCATCCATCCAAAGGTTAACTCGATCATCTAGCGGCGCGGCAGGAAGGCAAAGCCTGTTTGCTGCTCGTGCCGGCGCACTACCTCAACTACAAAGTCGAGGGTTACAGCCTGAATAGCCTGTTATTGCTCGGGGCAAGAAGGACCAATCCACCAGGCGTGAGCTTGCCATTCCTTCGTTCTACCTATGGGGCTTCAGGGTGCAGGTTGCGCAGACTGGCGAAATATTGGGTTGGCGACTTGCCCAGCGCCTTTTTGAACATGGTGATAAACGCGGTGACCGAGTCGTAGCCCAGAAGGCCCGCCACCTGCTGGACTGACGTCCCGTCGGCCAGTTGGCGAAGGGCGACGATGAGATGCATCTGCTGGCGCCAGCGTCCAAACGTCAAGCCTGTCTCGCGAACCACGAGCCGGGCCAGGGTTCTGTCGCTCATGGCAAGACGAGCAGCCCACTGGGAAAGCGTTGTGCGGTCAGATGGGTCCGCAGAGAGGGTGTCCAGCATGCGTCTGATGGCTGGCGCTTGCGAAATCGGCAAATGCAATTGCTGGACAGGCGCCTCTGCCAGTTGGTCCAGCAGCACGGCCACCACTCTTTCCGTTTTGCCCCCCCCCTGGTAAGCCGGTTCTCCGCGGGCCAGGTGGCGAATCAGTTCACTTAACAGCGGTGTGATGGCCAGCGTGCAACAGTGATCCGGCATCCGGACAGCGCCAGGCTCGATGAAGAGGAAGTAGAGCTGAGCGTCGGGTGATGCGCGACAGCTATGGGGTGTTCCCCCAGGGACCCAAACCGCGTGCTGAGGCGGCACGAACCACAGAGCCTGAGGGACTTCGCAGTTCGCCGAGCCTTGGATCATCAAGATCAACTGTCCCTTGCGATGGCTGTGTTGAGGATGCTCGGATTGCTCGCTTTCCAAGTGCACCCGTACCGCGACTGCGGGCTGCTTGAAGTCGTCTGAGTTGAACTGCTCAGGAGAGATGATCCGCATCCGGGGTGGCAGTGTCATTTTTTAGAGATTATTAGTCATCTCTTCTATATTAGCTCATGCGCGGAATCCGTAAAGTTGGAGGCACCCTTATCCAAGAAGCGTTTTCTTCGTGACTTTTTCAACCATCCGGCGGGCGCCTTCGGACCTCGCTCTGGTAGCCGGCATCCTGCTTCTCGCGGTGAATCTGCGGGCTCCATTTACGGGGCTGGCCCCCGTGCTTGCCTTTATTCAGAAAGACTTCAACCTAAGCACAGCGGCAGTGGGCGCACTCTCGTCGCTGCCATTGCTCGCGTTCGCTGCCTTTTCGCCGCTCAGTTCGGCGATAGCCCGTAAGGTGGGACTTGAGCGGACCCTTGTCGGGGCACTGGCACTCGTTGCGCTGGGTATTGCCCTGCGCTCCTCCGGTGCGATGTGGCTGCTGTATTGCGGCACAGCGGTGACCGGTGTCGGCATTGCTTTCGGGAACGTGCTGCTGCCCAGCCTGATCAAGCGCGACTTCGCGAGCAGCGTTGCCTCGCTCACAGGCGCTTACGCGTTGACAATGGGCGCCAGCGGCGCGCTCGGATCAGCACTGGTCACCCCTTTGGCGCAGGCCTATGGATGGCAAACGGCTCTTGCCGCATTCATGCTGCTGCCCGGCATCGCGTTGGCTGTGTGGGTGCCACGGTGTCATGTGCATGAGAGCGAGGCGGTGGCCCGGGGCGCTCGGTTGACGCAATCAACCAACGTCTGGCGGTCCCTCGTGGCGTGGCAGGTGACCCTGTTCATGGGCTTCAACGCCATGATCTTCTACATCGCCATCAGTTGGCTTCCCACCATCCTGATCGACCAGGGCATGCCGCCTGCCCAAGCCGGCTCCATGCACGGTGTTCTGCAACTCGCGACAGCCATCCCCGGACTGATTTTCGCGTCCGTTATTCGACGCATGCCGGACCAGCGGCCGGCGGCTGTGTCCGTGAGCCTGATATCCGCAGTGTCGCTGCTCGGGCTGATCTACTTGCCTGGCTTGGCTGTGGTTTGGGCTGCGCTGCTGGGCTTCGGAAGTGGGGCAAGCATGATTCTCGGCCTGACCTTCATCGGTCTGCGTACCCGGTCCGCCGAGGTGGCTGGGACTCTTTCCGGCATGGCGCAGTGCATCGGTTATCTGATGGCGGCGGTTGGCCCGATGGTCTTGGGCGCAATCCACGACTGGCAGCGAGGCTGGTCGGTGGCGCTACTCATGGCAGCAGGCGTCGCGCTCCTCGGGGCATGGGTCGGGCTGCTCGCGGGCAGGAACATCCACGTCGAGGCCTGACTTCCCGCAAGCAAGCTCGTCACGACGAGCGACATCTCACAAACATCACAAAGGAACATCGTGAGCAACATACTGATCATCAATGGCGCCAAGCGCTTCTTGCCCTCTAAGGGTGGGCTCAACCACAAGTTCGCACAGGTCGCCGCCGAGCATCTCGTCAGACTCGGCCACTCGGTGAACACCACCGTTGTGGATGATGGATATGACGTCGAACACGAAGTCCAAAAGATCGCCCAGAGCGACGTGATCATCTACCAGATGCCTGCGTGGTGGATGGGGGCGCCCTGGACGATCAAGAAGTATATGGATGAGGTGTTCACCATGGGTCACGGCGTGCTGTACGCAAGCGATGGCAGGACCCGCGGCGACCCTACAAAGAAGTACGGTTCGGGCGGGTTGCTGCATGGAAAAAAGTACATGCTCTCCCTCACGTGGAACGCGCCTCTTGAAGCGTTCAACGATCCCGATCAGTTCTTTGACGGTGTCGGTGTGGAAAGTGTCTATCTGCCTTTTCACAAGGCAAACCAGTTTTTGGGACTGGAGCCCATTCCGTCATTCATCGCCAATGACGTAGAAAAGAACCCTCAGATCGAAGCCGATCTGGAGCGGTTCGCTGCACACCTGGACGAACATTTCCACCCAGAGTTTGAACGGACGGCCTCAGAGCCTGTTTAAAAAGGGTAATTCCTACCCAAACCGGACCAGAGTGGGTTGAATTTCGAGGGTAGGAGTTGCCTGCAGAAGCTTACGTAGCAGGGGTTTCAGGTCTTCATCGCGATGGATGGTTGAACCGATAGCAGGTTTCAGCCAAATAAAGATGGAAGAATTGACTGGGCACGCCACAGTACGGATAGAGCCAGTTCTTGCCGTACCTCCAGAAGCCTTCGATACCGTTGATGTGGTCTCGACCTACCGGCTTGCCCATCTCCTTGCGCACTACCACGTGCCCTCCTCGTAACCGCAAAGTGGCATAGGCCTGCCACGCATCGGTGTAGTACAGCGAGCCCTCGCGAGTATGAGCCTGGATCTGCTCCATGATGGCCGTCTGGTCGTGCCGATCAATCGGTGGGCCTTCACCTCGCCGTTGCGCTTGACGATGCCGAAGACCACCACCTTGTCGAATGGGCCGCCGTACAGCCAATGCTGCCACGCGCCGCCGTGCGAGGCCGGCGCCGGGAGTGCGACTTGAGGGAAGTGGTCAACGCCCTGCGCTATCTGGCGCGACGGGCTGTGGCTGGCGGATGCTGCCCACGACTTCCCGCCGTGGCAGACCGTGTATTGTCGGTTTCGTAGGCTCATGCGCCGATTTAACTTCGGCACACGGACCGGGAGTGGAAGTGCGACGGGTTCATTCCGTTCTATACAATCGCGCCATCAACCAGCGTTGCCTCGCTGATCGAAGAAGTGGAAGGCTTTGGAAAGCTCGTGGAATGGTATTTTAAGGATCAGATCGAGCAGGAACTACTCACTGTTGATTTGCACCGAATCCTGACCCAGGATTTGCATCGAAAACTGACCCACCCCAAAGGCTGTTAGGTGTCGCTTTGTGCGGGTTGTTTGGCGGTGCGTTTCTCCTTCTTGGGCTGGGTGGTGCTGTGCTTGAAACGATAGCTATCGTTGCCGGTTTCAACAATGTGGCAGTGGTGCGTGAGGCGATCCAATAGCGCGGTGGTCATCTTGGCGTCCCCGAAGACGCTGGACCATTCGCCGAAGCTCAGGTTGGTGGTGATGACGAGGCTGGTGCGCTCGTAGAGCTTGCTGATCAGGTGGAACAGCAATGCGCCGCCGGTCTGGCTGAACGGCAGATAGCCCAGCTCATCGAGGATCACCAGGTCGGCATACATGAGTCGCGTGGCCAGGTGTCCCGGCTTGCCTGAGACCTTCTCCAGTTCCAACGCGTTGACGAGCTCCACGGTCGAGAAGAAGCGCACTCGACGGTGATGGTGCTCCACGGCCTGCACGCCGATGGCGGTGCCGAGATGGGTCTTGCCCGTACCTGGGCCGCCGACCAGCACGATGTTGTGCGCCGACTCGAGGAACTCGCAGCGGTGAAGCTGCCGCACCAGCGCCTCGTTGGCCCCGCTGCAACTGAAGTCGAAGCCGGTCAGGTCTCGGTAGGCCGGGAAGCGCGCCACCTTCATCTGATAGGCCAGCGAGCGCACCTCGCGCTCGGTGAGCTCGGCCTTGAGCAGACGCGACAGGATGGCCACGGCCGACTGGTAGGCCGGCGAGTCCTGCGCCGCCAGGTCGCCCAGCGCTTGTGCCATGCCGTGCAGCTTCAACGACTTGAGCATCTCCAACATGACTTCATGCTGCATGATGCACCTCCCGATCTCGCAAGCTGTCGTAGCGGCCGACGTTGGCCTGCGGTTCGACGTGCAGCGCCAGTGCCTGTGGTGAGGTGATCGGTGCCACGGGCTCGCCTTCCAGGAGGCGGCTGAGGATGTTCAGGATGGTTTGCTTGGACGGGGCACCCGCCTCCAGTGCGAGCTCCACCGCAGTGAGTACGGCCTGTTCGTCGTGCAACAGCACCAGCGCCAGGATCTCGACCATCTCGCGATCGCCACCAGGGCGTTTGAGCAGTGTGGATTGCAGGCGTCGGAAGCCCTCTGGCAGTTCGGCGAACGGTGCGCCGTTACGCAGCGCACCGGGCTTACGCTGCAGCACCGCGAGGTAGTGGTGCCAGTCATAGATTGTGCGCCCCGGAAGATGGCTACGGTCGATGTGCCGCACGTGCTCGGCAATCACCTGGCCTTCGGCCACGAACACGAGCCGATTGGCATAGACGCGCAGACTGATGGGCCGGTTGGCAAACGACGCCGGTACGCTGTAGCGGTTGCGCTCGAAGGTCACCAGGCAGGTTGGTGAGACGCGCTTGGTGTGCTCCACAAAGCCATCGAACGGCTGCCCCACGGGCATCAGGTGTGGCCGCTCCAGCGACCAGGCCTCCCAGAGGGTCATGTCCAGCTCAGGATGGCGGGTCTGCTGCCACAGCCGTACGCACTGGTCGGCCAGCCAGTCATTAAGTGCCGCCAGAGAGCCGAATGCAGGGATGCGTTGCCAGATGCGGTGACGGCTGTCCTGCACGTTCTTCTCTATCTGCCCCTTCTCCCAGCCCGAGGCCGGGTTACAGAACTCGGCGTCGAACAGGTAGTGGCTGACCATGGTGCTGAAGCGCAAGTTGACGTCACGCAACTTGCCCAGGCGCACGCGATCCACGGCGGTCTTCATGTTGTCGTAGATGCCGCGACGCGGGATACCGCCCCAGGCCACAAAGGCGTGGTGATGGGCATCGAACAGCATCTCGTGGGTCTGCAGCAGATACGCGCGCAGGAAGAATGCGCGGCTGTGGCTGAGCTTGAACTGAGCCACTTGCAGCTTGGTGCGCTCGCCGGCGATGACCGCCCAGTCCTCGCTCCAGTCGAACTGGAAGGCCTCACCCTCTGCGAAGCGCAGTGGGATAAAGGTGCCTCGCCCCGACGTGCGGGCTTGCTCCTGTTGCTCCTGGCGCCAGCGGCGAGCGAATGCGGCAACGCGATCGTAGGAGCCGGTGAAGCCCAAGGCACACAGATCAGTGTGGATCTGCTTGAGTGTGCGCCGTTGCTTGCGTGGCTTGTTGGCCTCGGTCTTGAGCCAAGCGGAGAGCTTGGCGGCATGGCCGTCGAGCTTGCTCGGACTCTGCCGTGCAGGATAGGCCGGTGCCGTGGTGTCAGCGCGCAGATAGCGCCTGACCGTGTTCCTGGAGATGCCCAGGCGTCTGGCGATCTCGCGCAGCGGGATCTGGTCGCGAAGATGCCAGCGTCGAATGATGCTCAGTATGGCCACGTCGATCACTCCGATCTCCCGCTCGTTGCCGAGCGGGACAGTGTTCTATACGTGGGTCAACATTCGATGCAAAAACCTACCTCGGGTGGGTCAGGATTCGGTGCAAATCAACACGCAGGCCCTGCAGGCTTCCGCGCGCGGATCGAATCGTCGATGCATTGGGCCAACCCTTCGCAATAGGGATGCATCACCGAGTAAGCTGCGGGAAGAGAGGGCCAGTCACCGTGTTGTCGAAAGCATGGGTGCAAGTTGTTGGACCGCACGCTGCACCGCAAGCCGCAGCAGCCCGACCTGCTCCTCTGAGCCAGACCAGACCAACAGAAGATGATCATTGGGAAGGCGCGCCACGTACCAGACACCGGAATCGGCCCAGACCAAACCATCGTCGCAACGTGACGGTGTAAGAAACGACAGATGGTTGTCCACGCTTGTGGCCAGCCCCGCTGCGCAGGCAGCAGGCGCATCGCCATCAAAGGCGCCGGTCGACGCGAGGACCAGACCGTCGGGTGTCGCCACCGCAGCGCCCTTCAGGTGGGTACAGTGCGCAGCCAGTCCTTCAAAGACGTCGTGAATAGTGAGCGGCGGTATCACAGTCCGTTCTCCCCGCAATTCTGTTGGCCGTAGAACGACAGCAGGCGGCGCCCGAGGTGAAGCAGCGCCGGACTGCGACGGTCAATAGGCTCTGACGCAACGAGATCGACGCGGTGCAAACCAAACCGCAATGTGTGGGTCTGGAGTGCGCCGCCTCTTGTGCCGGCCGAGGCTGCCAACACCTCCTCTTCATAGCGCGTGCAGCTGACGCTAGCCATACAGAAACCGTCGTGGCTAGCCAGCACAAGCTTTTGGCCGGGGCGCCCCAGCTCCAACAGATCCGCCTGCAGCTGCGCCAAGCCTCCGGCGCGATAGACAGACGCCGACGGAGATTCAACATGTACAGCCAGACTTTCTGTCCGCACAAGCGCAAACAGGGCACGTGCAACTGCCGCCGAAGTTTGACCCACACGCCGCGCAAGTTCATGCACATCGGTGGCAACGGCGGCGTCCTGGACGAGCAAATGTTCAAACAGGGCGCGCTCTACGGAATGCCCTGGCTTGAGTAACCACGTCAGCACCCCGACCGGATGCGCGCGCAGCCAGGATGGCGGAGCACTCATGGCGTGTCAGCATCCACTTCGGCGAGCTGTCCCGCTGTCGCACGGGCATCAAGGATGAGCTTTCCAAGCTGCGCGCTAGGTTTGCCGGCGACGGCAAGGACGCCCAGGCTGCCTGCGTGGGTCAGTAGCATGGTGCCATTCTTTCCATCGAGAATGAGCTGGCGCAACTCCCCCCGTGCGGCTTCTTCGGCGGCCCTGGAAGCGAGCGTTAGGAGCGACGCGCACATCGCAGCAAAGCGGTCGGCATTCACGTCGTCCGACATCACGGAAGCGATCATAAGACCGTCCAATGACACGGCTGCACAGGCCTCGATATGTGCGGAGCTTGCAAGAAGATTTCTCAGAATGCTTCTTACGCGCCCCGCCCGCGCTGCTTCTCTCAGGGGATTTGTCATGCGGCCTTCACTTGCAGAATCAAAGCGCCGCTTCAATTTCCGGCATGCTCATGCGCGCCTTCGTCAGCACCATCCCAAGGTTGGCGCCCTTGCGGCACACGAATGCGGCCACTTGCAATTGGCGCTTGCTGCGCAAGAACACGTGGATGAGGTTCTCGCTGTTCACGATGATTTCCTGAAAATAATGATGGTCGGGGTTCTCTGGCAGACCACGAGCCTTGCGGAACGTACGTTCGATAGCCGACACATTGGGGCCTTGGAAGAGGTCTGCGGTCGCGGCGGCGAGCAGTTCAATCACTGCAGAGGGGTGGGAGTCCACCGTCTTGATGCTCAGCACCATACCGGACGACAGATCCACATAGCCCGCCGCCACGCAGTCGGGAATGTTGGTGACGGCTTTTTGCAGGGATGCGTCAAGTGTCGAGCTCATTATTCTTTCTCCATCAATGGGTTGGTAAAGCGAAAATAGGTACAGACATCCGCTGGGCGAATTCGACCAGGAAACCTTCTTGGAGGCTGGTTTGGACCATGCCCGGCCGAAGCCTCCGCACCTGTCGCAACACGCGCGACGCGTCAGGCGTGCGTGCCTGCATGCGGTCACGCCACAGCAGATAGGCGGCGAGCACCGTACCGGTGCGACCGAGACCCGCATGGCAATGCACCGCCACGGTGTGATCGTTGTGTACCCATGCGTCGATGTGCCCGCATAGGCGTTCGGCCTGCGAGAAGCTCGGCGCATTGCCATCGACAATCGGCTCAAATGCGGTGGTGAGCCCATACGCCAGCGCCGCCTCTTGATCGAAAGGCGTTTCGGTCAATGACAGCAGCATGGTGACGCCCGCATCTCGCAAGGCCTGAAGGTCGTGTGCCTGTGGATCGAATGCGCCCGGACGTGGCGTCCCTGCGAGCTGGCCGGGAAGTAACCACACGAAGCCCTCCGGGCCACGTCCAGTCACTGGGTTGGCAGGCCGATGTGGCAGTGTGCCAAGCCCCGGACCAGGGGGTTCTTCGCGTACGGCAGCCGGCCCTTGCTCAACTTCATCGCGCGCCTGCTCTGGGCACGAGCCGGTGCGGAGGAACTGGCGTGCCGCATTACTGTGAGGGGCATCAAAAAATGCGCGGCACGTATTGGCTTCATGCAGGCGGCCGCTGGCGATCAGCAGCACGTGATCGGCCAAGCGCTGCGTATGCTGCAGATGATGGGAAACCACCAGCAGCGGTCGGTCTTGCTTGATGCGGTCGAGCAGTGCCAGGACTTCGGCCGCGGCAGGGTCATCCAACTCAGCCGTAGGCTCATCGATCATGAGCAAGCGAGGGCGCGCCAGCGTTTGGCGCAAGATCGCCACCATGCGCTGCAGATGTGGCGGCAGCTCAATCACGCTGGTATCCAGCTCTCGGATGAGCACATCCAGGCCCAAAGCGACAAGCGTCTCGGCGAGGTACGTGGTCTGCTGGGAGCGGCTCAACATACTGCGCTCTGGCCACAAGCCCACCAGACTTTCCCGCACAGATTGCACAAGCAGGTACGGCTTCTGTTCGACAAGTGCGGGGCGGTGCGCCACCGACAAAGGCGCGCCGAAATAGAGCGCCTGTCCACCGATGGTGACTTGCGTATGGCGATCAAGACGGCCGCCAAGGCTGTGCAGCAGCGACGATTTTCCCGTACCGGATGGCCCGAGCAATACGGTGCATCCATCTGCCGGGACGGTCAGATTCAGGCCACGCAGGACACCCCCTCGCCCGAATGCCAGATCGAAATCACGCAGCTCCAGCGCTGCTGTCGCTGTCATCGTTTCAGCGACGGTGTTGCCGCCTCTCTCGGATAGCGCTCTTCCATCTCGAGCAAGGCCGTCACGGTGATCAACAACATGCGCAAATGCGCCGCGCTGCGAGCGTCGAGCCGGAGTACGGGCGCGTTGCCATCAAAGAAACGAAGCGGATGCTGGCTCAACCAGCACTGATAGGGCTCGATCGATGTGTCCGGCGCTTCGTCCACGTGGGTTACGCCGACGACAAGCGGAACGGTGCGGCCAGCCAGCCGCGCTTCAAGCGCGTCCACATAGAACGCCAGATCTGCAATGGGTTTCGGGTTGCGGTGGTTCAGAAGCAGTACCACCGCATGGCTCTGCTGCAGCAGAATGTCCCACATGAAATCAAATCGGGATTGACCAGGAGCTCCATAAAGCCGCAGTTTGTCGCGCTCGCCAAGATGGACCGTACCAATGTCCATGGCGACGGTCGTCTGGGGCTTGATTTGCTGGGTCTCGTCCGTCGCCTGCACGTCGGTATCCACCACCGCGATCTCCGACACGCTTCGGATTGCCTGCGTCTTGCCAGACCCTACCGGTCCGAAGAATAGTACGCCTCGTTCCAATTCAGCTCACCTGCCAGATACGTTGGTCAAGCGGCTCCACAGCCGAGTAATGAAACGCGGAGCGGCGAGCGGCATATCGTCTGACCCTAATTCAGGTGCGTGGTGCGGTTGCCCCAACGCAACGGCACTCCGTGGCTCCGAGGTCACGGGCTCCGCCACATACGCGGGCATACGGATGCAGGCGTGCGCTGTCAGTTGCTCCAATGCCGCAAAGACCTCCCCTTGCGGAATGTCGAGAATCAACGGAATCAACGATGCAACGGTCGGCTTGCGATTGACCAGCGCACAGATGCGTGCAACCACTGGCGCCTGCTGCGCGGGCATACCGACCAAATCCGGCCAAGCGTGCAAATGCACGCGCCGATAGCGAAACTCCCACCCCACGGTTTCCCCCGCCCTGTTCTTTTTTTCCCCCTTGCGAACGGGCCTCGTAAGCCAATTTCTGCAAGGTCAATACCCAACCAACTCGAATTCATAGGACGTGCCGCGCGCAAACTGCAGCCGACGACCACGACGGGCCCGGCAGACATGCATTGGCCACTACTCACGTTCTTCTAAGTACTGCGGGGCTAAGTATGCTGAAGGTGTCCTTAGTCTGGGCAGGGCTCGCCGCGATTCTGAGAATTGTTGAGAAAAAAGACGTCTCCGGTTGACCTGTGCGTCACAACTTCGTCTCACCTGCGTGAGCTTGGCTTCATTCAGGCACGCAAATCCAAGTGTGGCGCACATTTGCACGCACTGAGAGGTTCCCCATCGTCGCCGGATGGGCCGCAACGTGCTGTCAGCCACACCTCCAATATTCACTCTTCCTCAAATCAACAATCTCTGACTTCAGGGTTGCCGCATTGAGGCCGATTGCTTGAGAAAGCGGCGCCCTTATCCGGCAGTCGCGCAGCCTGCATCCACACACTCCAAGAGAGCGTGCCGCTCGATGCACAGGCCCAGGAAAATCAAAAAAAGATGCCGACCACTTAACGGGGAGATTGACTATGGACACGCATCCGCAGTCCGCTCACGTGAAGCCACGCATGCGCCCAACTATGCGCGCGGAACGTTTCGCTAGCGCCTCAAAGCTCAAGGCGGTGCACGACCCTGTCGCGCAAACACCGTCACCCTCGGCCACGGCAGCCGAATAGCGTCTCCGGATACAAACGCGCTTACGCGCGGAGTCGCTCCATTGCCTGGACTTGTAGCAGGCATCCGAGGCGCGTACGCCATTGCCGGCCACCCTTCGGCCCTTTTTCAACGTCCCCAACTTGGGTACCGCGCCCAACATAAAGCCATGCGCAACAACCAGCCCATTACGCAGCGTGAATACGAATTCCCGGCCAACGCCACCCTGATGTCGACGACCGACGCGCAAAGCTACATTACCTACGCAAACGCCGCGTTCATTCAGGTCAGCGGCTTTGACAGCGATGAAATCATGGGACAGCCGCACAATCTCGTGCGGCATCCGGACATGCCCACGCAAGCGTTCGCTGACATGTGGTCCACACTGAAGGCGGGTCGCTCGTGGACTGCACTGGTGAAGAACCGCCGCAAGAACGGAGATCACTACTGGGTACGGGCCAACGCCACTCCGGTGATGCGCAATGGCGCATTGGTCGGCTATATGTCGGTGCGCACCAAGCCGACTTGCGATGAAGTCGCCACGACTGAGGCGCTCTATCGCGACTTCCGCGAGAACAAGGCGGGCAGCCGGCGGTTTCACCAGGGGCTCATCATCCGTACCGGCTTGCTTGCCTGGATGTCGCTCCTGCAAACAATGCCGGTCCGCTGGCGCATCCGCACGGGTGTATTTGCGATGCTCGCCTTGTGTGGCATCGCCGGATTCGCGTTCGGTCTGCGCGATTCGATGCTGGGTAGATTCTGCACGTGCGCGGCTGGGGCCGCCGTACTTGCAACGCTGTGGCTGGAAACCCAGATTGCGCGCCCGCTTCAGAGAGTGCTTGATCAGTCGCTGGCTGTGGCCGCTGGGCAGGCCGGCGAAAACGTCCACCTCAATCGGGTCGACGAGATCGGCATGATCCTGCGGGCGGTCAACCAGGCGGGTCTGAATCTGCGCTCTTTGGTTGACGACGTGAGCGAGCAACTCGCCGGCCTTTCAGCAGCCAGCGAGAACATTGCGACCGGCAACAGCGATCTCAGCGCCCGCAGCGAGCAAGCCGCAGCAAGCCTTGAAGAGACCGCCGCATCGATCGAGCAAATGACAGCAACCGTCAAGAACAATGCCGACACCGCGCAGCAGGCGAGCCAACTCGCCAGTGCCGCCAGCGAAGCTGCCGGCGCTGGCGGATCGGTGGTGGGCGAGGTCATCGGCACAATGGGTGCCATCACTACCTCAAGCCAGAAAATCCGCGAGATCATCAGCGTGATCGACGGTATCGCTTTCCAGACGAACATCCTCGCACTCAATGCGGCTGTTGAGGCGGCGCGCGCCGGAGAACATGGCCGTGGCTTTGCGGTGGTGGCCGGCGAAGTGCGTTCGCTTGCCCAGCGCAGCGCAAATGCAGCCAAGGAAATCGCCACACTGATCAACGATAGCGTGGCGAAGATTCAGGGAGGCAGCGAACTGGTCAACAGAGCCGGCACGGTCATGCACAACATCGTCGAGCAGGTGTCCCGGGTCACGGGCCTCATCGGCGAGATCAGCTCCGCCACACAAGAGCAAGCGAACGGTATCGGCCAAATCAACGCGGCAGTCGCGCAGTTGGACGAAACCACGCAACAGAATGCGGCGTTGGTGCAGCAGTCCGGCAATACTGCAGCTGGACTAGATCAGCGCACGCGTCGGCTGATCGAAGCCGTCGCCGTCTACAAGGCATCTTGAGCACGTAACTGCATTTGGCGGGCGGGGGTCAACGCACAACGGTCGACCTCCCCCCCTGACGCCCCAGCCATTCTTCCTTCAAAAGCACCATGCCAACACAAGAACAAAACGCTGGCACACTTGACGCGGAAACTTACAAACGAATGATCGCTTCAAATGCTGAAGCGATCTCCCGCTTTGGTGGGCGATTGGCCGTCCTGTACAAGTTTACGACTGCAGTTATGTCGCAACTGGATCCTGTACAGCGAATGGAAATCGCAAAGCGGCTGCGTGCAGGCGTCGACGACGTCCTATCCCTCACCGACGACATTGCCCTGCCCAACGAGTATCACAATGCCCTATTGGAGCAGACCAATATCCTGTTGAACGCACTCGAAGCCCAGTGAACCGAGCCGCAGTAAAGGTCCTTCAGTGGAGACCAACAAACACGGTGGGGACGCCAATCCGCCCATCAGAAGCAATCACTGGACTGTGAGCTCGCCAGCCATCTTCATGAAACCAAAACGCATCCAACATACCAAGCCCTGCCCCTTGCCGGATTTAGCGTCTCCGCGAGCTATACTCCATTACCTCTTCGATTTTCGTAAGACCCGCGCAAAACGTGTTCCCCCTCCCCCTGCAACGGTAGTTGCACCACAGGGGCGTAGCTGGCAGACACTCCCGTTGTGGCCGTGCAGGCATTCGCAGCGCAGTAACCCATTCCTGCATCCGGCGCACGCCGCCGATCGTCCTGGCGCAACCGAAACCTTGTTCGATGCGCTTACGCCTTCGCGGTGAGATGGCGTACCCCTCTCAGCAATCGCGCCCGTACTGCGGAACATGCGGTATGACTCAATCTCAACACCCCCTCGAAGAACCACCTCCGGGTAGTCCAAGATTTCAACACGCATGGGCAAAGAACGGTCCGGGAGCCAAGGTCGATCTTAGTACTTTGTCAGCATCCAACCCGATGAGACTTGCTCATATCGACGAAGGATCGTCTGGCCAAAAGACATTCAGGGGCACGACAGCGCTGATATCGAACCCCTCCTGCCCATCGTACACGCGCGAGCCACCGTCGAGCGTCCTCGCTACCCATGCTCTCAGACGAGAACATCTCTCGGCCCGCTCCGCTAGCGACAATCGGAGATAGGTCACCACCATTGCCGAAGATAGGTGAAAGGACAGTGAATTCACCTCTTTGCTTCCAACGCCGTCGCCAACCAGCCACCAGGCGTGAACGTCCAATGCGGGTTGACACTCCTCAACAAGTCGCAATACCGCGTTCTGGGGCAACGCACCAAGAATCGCCGTGCGGAGTTCGCCGAGACCTGTGCAGCGAACGGCGTCGAGTTCTTGCTCGTGCATGCTCTCCCCTTCCGACTCAGTGCACCAACACACGCTTGTTTCTGCAGGGTAATGTTTGGGCTGTGCAAGCATCTGTCCTTCGGTGCGAATCCGAGCCTATCTTGACCAAGCCGATGAGGGCAGTCGTGCTCGTCACACTTCGGTCCCTCGACGACAACCCGAACGTCTATGCCGGCGGTCACCGGTCATTGCAACGAAGCGGATGGATTACCCAAACGCTGCCGACCGGAGTGAACATCAATATCCGATCAGACGCGGCCCTGATGACCGATGGTTATGCGCCGTATGACGACATCGCCCACCGTTACGAACTCGTGCACCTCGGGTGTTGGGCACACGCACGGCGCTACCTGATTGAGGCTGAAGAGGCGTTGCCAAAGGCCAAGCGCGCCGAGCATCCCGTTGCCGGGTTCATCGAGCGCATTGGCAAGCTGTTCGCCGTCGAGGTCCAGACCAAGGACATGACAGCACAGCAGCGGCAGCAGGTCCGTGCCGAGCGAAGCCGGCCGGTGCTGGGCGAGCTTGAGGGGTTGCTCCTGCAACACCTGCATACCGTGCTGCCGCAAAGCCTGTTCGGCAAGGCCTTGCACTACCTGCATGGGCAGTGGCCCAAACTGACCCGTTACGTCGAGAACGGCGCCCGGCCGATCTCGAACAACCCGTGCGAGAACGCCAGCCGGCCGTTCGTCGTCGGGCGCCGCAATTGGCTGTTCTGCGATACCGTGGCGGGCGCCAACGCCTCAGCCAACCTGTACTCACTGGTGGAGACAGCCAAAGCCAACGGCGTCGATCCGTACCGGTATCTCGTTGCTGCGCTCAAGCTCCTGCCAAAAGCGCGGACCGCTGACGACTACGAGGCCTTGCTGCCTTGGAAAGTGATGCCGTCGCAATCCTAGCTCGCGCTGTCCGAGTCCTCACGGGCACCTGCAGAAGACCGCTCGCTTCTTTTCGATATCACCCCGACAACTTCGCAGGCCTAGGTGCCGTGAACGTCCGGCATATAGGCAGGCGACTCAACAACTTCTTTAACCACGCAAATGGCGCATGATGAATTCGTCGTGGGAAGGGTAAGCGTCGTCCTCGGAATCGGACTGCACCTCTCTTAGCAGCTGCCCGGCTTGCTTTGTTGATACATCGTGACCGGCCCTCTGCATTTCTTCGCGAAAGACCTTTGCATTGGCGCCCGCGGGGCTACGCTTCGAACCAAGCACGTGCGCGGGGGGAATCGAGTTGCTGGTGCGCAGCGCGGGCCCCTCAGAATAGGGGTCCTGCTCCAGATGAACGTTGTTTGCAACGCCAATCGTGCGCACAAGCGCCGGCTGGTCGGGGTCAGCATACATTGCGAAGTCTTTCGCCATCTGACGGCTGCTTGATAAGTAGTGGTGTTCGCTTGATGCGGTAACCCCACCACTACTGAATCGCATCATGAAATTGCCGCCGCCGCCCTCAGTCGCTCCGTCGGTTTTGCGATCCCTCTGGAAGCCGTTTTTGCGAATCGATGGCACGTGCTCGCGCTTTGTTCCGTGATATAGCGTGCTGTCTTCGTACACGCGCCTAGCAAGCGGGACCAAACCTCTCAAAGCCGCGTCAGGACGGGATCCCCGTGAAGACGGGGCTTGATTGTTCCGCGTTTCAACATCCGATTCATATCCACCGGACCCATAGGTGGCGGGAGCGTGCGCCCCGCTAGTTTTACCGATGCAGCCGCCCATAGCGATTTGAGATTTGGTTAAGAAAGGGCTCAATTGTTAGCTCGTTCCAGGGATGGTATGGCATGAGAGTGGCGCTACCGTTCCGAATTGCATGAGGGCGGCAAGCCTATCCTGCAGTTGGTTGGTAAGACACAATTGGCCAACAAGTCGCCCATCCTCCACACCCCCATTCCCGGGGGCTTGCGGACACAGTCCTCTTACCCCCCTTCTTAATGACTAGAGCGTCGATTCTCGGACGCTTACTTTGTATTTGCGCAAACACACGGGAAAACTCAAAGATGAAAATAGTCATCAGCGCCCACGTATCGCTGGGATCACAAGAATGCAGCGTAATATTTGAGTGCGTGCATTCGATAGGCGCCGGCCTTTTTGGAATGAGATAACGCCGGCCTGATCCTTGAGACTGCAGGGCAATCTTGGGGGCTAGGGCTGTCCCGCCCAGTGCGTTGCAGCATTTGCCTCTCGTGCAGCGTTCGTATCACCGCCTCCTTGTGTTTGCGTAATCCCCCTTATGGGCCGATTTGTATAGAATTTTCACAAAACCTTATCCACGGCCTCTGCAGACTCCATCGGCTGTGGTTCACGGTTAGCAGGGCGCTTCGGGTTTTGGCGCAATAATTCGTGTGTTTGTACAAATACAAATCGAGGCCGCATGAAAATGGGCGCCCCTGTTTTTCAGGGGTGCGTGATTGGTTTATATTATTTATCCACGGATATCGATAACATTGCCATGAAACTGCGTGGTTTAGGTTGAGCATAGAAATTAATAATTCAACAACGATAATCAAATGAGTTTCTTCAACTTTGACTATGAGTCGTACCATCGGCAAGTCCATGGTATGCAAGGCGATGCATCCCCTGCGAACTCGGATACGGAAGTCGAGCACCGCACCGGTTCCTCGCCTTCGGAAACCAGCGAGACATCCGCCGTGCTCCGAGGGCTAAAGAATCTGGGAATCGAGCACCGGCACCGCCGCGCCGACGATGGGCCTCAGAGCGGGCGTGGCGGTTTTGCCGGCTCGATGCGCATGGACCACCGCGTGTGGCGTGCCGAGGCTCCAGAGCCGTCCGAAATAACTGGGTACCATCCGCTGCCCGAGCACACCGACGCACAGGTGCTTCACCACACTGCCGCGGGCCAGGAGGCAGGGAGTTCGAACGCTGCCGCGCCACGCCGCAGGCGCGGCGTGTTTGCGCGGGCTGGTAATGCATTGGCACGCATGGTCGGGGCCCGTCCTTCGGCACAGGATGCGAACCCTGCGGCTGGCCGTCGCCGTGCTCGCGACGGGGCTGCCGAGCAAGTCCAGCCCCGCCCCCGATACATCGCCGGAGCAATCATGCAAGCCGAGGAAACGACGCTGCCGCCCCCCAACCAGGCAAGGGGCGGTGCTCCATACCGCAACGATGAGGGTCTCCTCAACAGGCTGAATACCGGGTTAACGGCGAGCGGAGTTAAGTACGGGACAAAAAAAGTCCTTTGGGATGCGCTGACCGGGTTCAGCGCCTGGCTCGAGCAAGTTGGCAAGTCTCCCATGCAGGGCCGGCTCTTTACGGAAGACTTGGCCCTTGATGTCCGAAAGTTCGTTCGGTTAGGAGGAGATCGCAATGCACCCTCTGCGCTGTTCCATCTTCGCAACATGGAGTCCAGCACGCATGGAACGACCCAGATGTCCACGCTTGAGGTGCGGTGGGAAAAGGCGATACCGGACGCGGATCGGCTGCTTGTAGATCTGGCCTTTGGCGCAAATGCTCCCGTCAGCCAGGCCGCCCCCGCAACGAAAACCTCCACAGAGACCACCTATCGATCCGCCTTGCAGAGCTTTAGCGAGTGGCTTGCGTTGGCTGGCCATCCCGGGTTGGCCGATTCCCACGCACTGCACTCCGCCCAGACGACGGCTCTCGCTCGTCAGTACGTGAACATGGGGCTGCCATACGGTCACAACGTGATGGCTGCATTGACCCATTTGCGGCAGTTTGACGTGACGGGCACGACGCAGATCAAGAGGAATCGCAATACCTTGAACATTCCGGAAGCAGACCAGCGACTCATTGAGCGATACCGCGCGTCTGCCAACGAGGCGCTGGAAGCCACCGCCCGAGAGACCGGCAAGGAGGCCATACGGGACACGAGAGGGCAAACCAAGTATGACCGGTATGCAAGCTGTGCTCGCTCATTCAGTGCTTGGCTCCAGGAGCAAGGGATGAGAAGCATCGCGTCCCGGCTCGATGATGACTACGAATCGCTCAAGGACGATTTGGATCTTTTTGCTGACGGCAAGAAGAAGCATTCAACCAACAATCACCGAACCGCCTTGCGGGAAATGAGGGCGATGCTTTCTGAGGCGCCCGAAGTGACGATGGCCCGAATTGGGCCCAACCGCTTTGTCAATGCCTTGGGCATGTTAAGTGCGAACACCAGGGTGGGCGACGTCGCGCGCGCAACCGGCGCCAACGAAGACGATCTGCGGATGTTCCTCGACGAAGAGTCAGCCACCGGGTTGACCGAAGCCGGACAAGCCGTGGTGAATGGGCTCGATGGCCGGCTGCGCCAGGCGGCCGACGCCAACATCGCGCTGCGCGTACAGTCGTGGGGGCAGGCCGCCCAGCACACGGAGCAGATGCCGGTGCAGACGCCTTCGCCCTACCACCTTTCGCCGATGTCATCCAGCGCGTTCCCCAGTTTCAGTGGACTGGACGATCCGTCGGGATATGTACAGCACGGCGGGCAGTCCGGGTCTCAGCAGCATGGGATCGACTCCGTTTATGGCGGTCTGGGTTCGCTCGGGCCCGCTGCGCACTATGGCCACGGTTTCGATCTCAACACGCCATCGGCAGATGCCGTGCGGCAGCCGCGCGCTGACTCGCCCTACCACCTTTCGCCGATGTCACCCAGCGCGTTCCCCAGTTTCAGTGGACTGGACGATCCGTCGGGATATACCCAGCACGGCGGGCAGTCCGGGTCTCAGCAGCATGGGATCGACTCCGTTTATGGCGGTCTGGGTTCGCTCGGGCCCGCTGCGCACTATGGCCACGGTTTCGATCTCAACACGCCATCGGCAGATGCCGTGCGGCAGCCGCGCGCTGACTCGCCCTACCACCTTTCGCCGATGTCATCCAGCGCGTTCCCCAGTTTCAGTGGACTGGACGATCCGTCGGGATATGTACAGCACGGCGGGCAGTCCGGGTCTCAGCAGCATGGGATCGACTCCGTTTATGGCGGTCTGGGTTCGCCCGGGTCTGTTGCACACTTTGATCTCAACACGCCCGCGGAAGAAGCAGCAGACCAGGGCCGTGCGGATTCGGCGTTCGACAGCCTGAGCTCACTCGGCTCCGGTGTGCACTATGGCACCCACGGCGTCTCCTATCCCAGCACAACGTCGGAGGTCGCAGGCCCTTCTCAGCCCTCGCAGGCAGGGCAGCCGCTGCCCATCGGCCCCATGCACGGCAGCCTTCATAGCGCGCTGAGACAGCTCAACCTCGAACGCGGCTTTGCTAGTGGAGACTCGCTCAATTGCCTGATCGACACGGCGCTCCAGCTGTCCACCGGCGTGCGCCGACCCGACAACGGGCACACGCCGATGCCCGACCTTGACCGGACAGTCCCGCTGTGGCGCCAGCATCTATTTGCCGCCGGCGTCGTCCCCCAGCATGGAATGATTGACCTCTATAGCGCCACTCACGCCGGTCAAGACCTCGCCCACAATCTCAGCGTGCGTATCCAGATCATCCAGTGGGAAAACGGCAGAGCGACGGCCCACCCTGTTCTCGGCCAACAAGGACCGCTCGCGCACATCCTCCATACGCCGGGCCACTTCCAGCCCCTGTGGCCACGGAATGGTTGAGACGGTGCCTAGCGAACGCCTCTGGTTTAGGGCCGCTTCGGTATCAACGTCCGGGGCCCGCGTATTCTGACGATCTGGCCATCGTCGATCACGTGGCCGCGGGCCACAGCCGAAACGTGGCTGTGACGTGACCGATATTCCGATCCAGGTTGACCCTACACCAGGAAACAGTACCGCTGAGAAGTAGAGAATCCGGCATGATTCTCACGATTTGAAATGGAAGACATGCCATGAAGACGAGCAAGTTTACCGAGGCGCAGATAGCGTTCGCACTCAAGCAGGCGGAGCTGTGTCAACAGCACTTTAGAAGTGCTGACCTGCCCCCGGTTTTAGTACGAAGCGCAGGTGGAGTCCGAGGTTAAAAACTCTTTCTGCTCATGCCCCTGCGCAAACTGCACCGGGGTCAGGTAGCCGAGCGAGCTGTGGGGCCGCTCGGTGTTGTACTCGATACGCCATTCCTCAATCAGCTGCCTGGCGTGGCGCATTGAGACGAACCAGTGCTCGTTCAGGCATTCATCGCGGAACCGCCCGTTGAAGCTCTCGATGTAGGCATTCTCTACTGGCTTGCCGGGCCGGATGAACGACAGCGTGACGCCCGCTTCGTAGGCCCATGCGTCCAGCACCTTACCAGCGAACTCCGGACCGTTGTCCACCGTGATGGACGCGGGCAAGCCTCGCATCTCCTTCAGCCGTTCAAGCACTTGCTTCACCCGCAAGCCCGGCAGCGAGGTATCAACCTCGATGGCTACGCACTCACGCGTGTAATCGTCGACCACGTTCAGGCATCGAAACCGCCGACCATAGGCCAGCCCGTCGGACACGAAGTCCATCGACCAGCTCTGGTTCGGGCCCGTTGGCACCGGCAGCGGCTTGCGCTCGACAGCAGCAATGCGTTTGCGTCGCCGCTTGCGCACACTCAATCCCGCCTTGCTGTACAGCCGCCAGATGCGTTTGTGGTTGGTCAACCAGCCCTCCCGCTGAAGCAGCACGTGAATCCGGCGATAGCCGTAGCGGCGCGTCTGCGCGGCGATGGCCATCATCCGACCGGTCAGCGCTTCATCGTCAATTCGACGGCGCGATTCGTAGTGGAACAGCGAGCGCGAAATCCCTACCAGCCCGCAGGCCCGGGTGACACCCATGGCGCGTTCGGTCATCAATGCTTGGACCGCTTCTCGCTTGGCCTGCGGGCTTGCTACTTTCGAGACAGCAGGTCCTTGAGCGCAGCGTTGTCCAGCATCGACTCGGCCAGCAGGCGCTTGAGCTTGTTGTTCTCTTGCTCCAGCTCCTTCAGGCGCTGGGCTTCGGAGACCGTCATCCCGCCGAACTTCGCCTTCCAGTTGTAGTAGGTCGCTTCCGAGATGCCATGCTTGCGGCATAGCTCCTCTGGCTTCAGGCCCGACTCGGCCTCCTTCAGCACGCCAATAATCTGTTCTTCGGTGAATCGCTTCTTCATGACCGCTCCTCTTCGGAACGGACTCTACATCGTCAGCGTACTAATCGCGGGGAGCAGGTCAGTCGAGCTCTACATCAAGCTCGGCAAGCGCGTCAGGGCAACCATTGGCCAGTTGGGATACCCGACCAAGAACGCGCTGAAGGGTTGGTACCGGCAGTACGAGCAGCGACTCGATCTTCCAAAGGGCTATGCGCGCCCCAAGCCGAAATATTCTCAAGAGCAAAAAGAGGCAGCTGTCAGGCACTACTTCGATCATGGACGTTGCATCGCTGGCACCATGAAGGCGCTGGGTTATCAGCCATCACTCCCTCCGAGCATGCATTCGCAAAGAAATCGTCACCCGCACAGCGCTACTGGTTGACTACGAGGTTCAAGGCAAGCAGGCCTTTAG
Source organism: Ralstonia sp. R-29 (assembly GCF_049913345.1). NCBI lineage: Bacteria > Pseudomonadati > Pseudomonadota > Betaproteobacteria > Burkholderiales > Burkholderiaceae > Ralstonia > Ralstonia sp. R-29. The sequence continues at coordinate 181,442 of NZ_CP184379.1, read as the reverse complement.
CGCTCCATCCTTTGCGCCACACGCGATTGCCTGCCACACGGCATGGTTTCTGAAGTAGCCCAAGTGCGCAGTGGTCGGGAATTCCAGAAGCGCCGGCAACCACACGGTGTTGGTTAGAAATACGTTTTCGATATTGAGCGCTGATTTGCAATTGCTCTGGTCGGTGCCAGCTCCGGCGTACCAGGAGGGCAGATGCCAGGTCAGCAGGTCGTTGCTGTCGTTAAAGGCGATGACGCTGAGCGGCTTTTTTGAAGCCATGCTCTGGTCGGGTAGCGTTTTCATTTGCTCCTCTCGGCTGTAGGCAAGGGCCTGAACCGCCTGGTCGCATTTCTCGATATCCGGCAACTCGGTTCCTTGCACGGGCAGCGTGCGCTTGAAGGACACAGCTTTGCGCTGGCCTATATTGGGCGACTGTGGGGTCTTGGATTCCGGCGCGGCGCTCCTGACTGACGCATCGCTTGCGTCCGGGCCATTGAGTTCTATGCCATCGACCCCATGAAACGTGGGCTGAGGCCCTTGATTTTCGAGCGTATGAGGATCGAAATTCGCTAGGCCCAAGATGGGCAGCTGATTCGCCATCATGTAGATGCCATTGAGCTTGCCCACCAATTGCTTGGTGAAGAACTGGGCATCCTGAAGCGTTTTGTCGGCCAGCTGATTGTTCCGGGTTGTGGATTCGATACCCTGAAGATTCAATAGCAAGTCATAGACGATGCGGCTGCCCAAGCTGTGGGTGACAAACATGTAGCGATAGGGATCAGACTCGGCTTGTTCCTTTGTCGGCCAATGGCAAGTTTGGTCCGGCGGAGTGTCTGTCACGCCGTGGCACAGTGCCTCGGCCACACCTCGTTCGATGAGTTGGCCGTAGGAGCCAACGTAGAGGATAGCGTCAGCCAAACTAAGGTCCAGCGTCTTTTCCTTGATTGAGCGATTCAGCGCCTTCCGATGCGGGGGCTCGACGCCCGTGTATGCATCCACCGCCACGGCTGAGCACGGTGATTTTCCCATCGTCTCCTTCGCGTCATAGGCGAGTTGCTGGCGCTTCACCCATTGCGTGAGCGGTGACCACGTGATTTCAATGGCTTCTATCTTTAGCGGGCCCGCATACGCATTTGACTCGACTTGGGGATCGAGAACGTACTGGCGTTTTGCCATCACCACTACAGCCTGAGGCTCTGCCTTTGGTTCGAAATACCGGGCCGAGATTTCCTGGCGATGTATGCGTTTGGACTCGATGTACAGCCCATCAGTTGGCCGCATGTGCAGCACTTCGAGTGCCTTCGTGTTGAGCCACCCGCTGTCCTGGCCTAACGCATAGCCGGGGCAGTGGTCTGAGACGCCGTGCACGAAAATTACGCGCAGGTTGCGTGCCGGGCCCATCAACGTGGACAAGTCGTCGAAACCACCGGTCGCCTTGGCATCCACGGTGTCATTCAGGGCGTAGACCGTCGGCGTCATGCTGCAGCCAGTAAGCCAAGAGCCCGCTGTGGCAATGGCCAACAGCATCCTCATGCTCACTGCGAATTTTCGCAGCGTCTTTGTCGCCGTCCTCCTTGAGGCATGAAAATTACCTTGAACAAGGTAGAGGCGCGCGGGTGGTTGTGCAGCATGTCCCCGCTCGCGCAGTTGGCAGGCTCTGCGAGTGTTGGTACCAAAGGGACCAGGCGCGATGAAGCGTCGATACTCTTTCACATCGTGCATAGGCCCTCCCGCGCGCTTCCGCCAACGAACGCTGCAGCGTTGTGTGCGATGTCCTTCGATCGTAGTCACGTGCGCAGAGTCGTGCCTCCCTCCAATGGTTGGGATACGTGGACGACTAGTCCTCCCACCATTTTCTGACCCGCATCGTCAAGGTGTCTGTCAACGCAGAGAACACGCAGCCCTGGGATTGAGCGGTGCGCGACTTCGGGATGCCGACGCCGCAAAGCTACGCCGCCGCAAAACCAAACACATCGCTACCAACGGTCCTCTCAGATGCCCACTGAAAGACTGCCTCAGCTGAAGGCTCGCGAGGTTGTTGCCTCGTGAGACATGAACTATCGTGAGAGCACGAAGCCGTACCTTAAAAGGTTGAATCCCGGTGGCGGAATGTGATCATGCTCAGCGACCCTGGCGGGCGGGGAGCCCTTGTGGGGCGAGGTCAGGATTGTGGGCAAGCGCAACAAGGTGCGCCAGGTGCTGGTGAACCCTCGGACCCACGACGCCCAGACGCTGCGCTGGCGCGACCGCGGAGTCGAGCACACGGGGGAGGGACTGCTGCTGGTGCCGGCGGAGGCCGACACCTGGCCGCGCGTGCGCGCGAAGGTCGCTGCAGGCCGGTTAGGGTACAGCGATCGCGGCGTGCGCAAGCTTGTGGAACGGGCAGCGGAAGAGTTCAAGGTGTACGTGGAGCAGGCCCATCCGGACCTGCTCACGCAGTCACCACCTGCATCCACACGCCTATTGCCACGCGTTCGGTACGCCCTCGGCCGAAGCGGATGTGCCGGTCGACGTCATGCAGAGCTATTTGGGGCACGCCTCACCGGCGACCACGGCACTTTACAACAAGGCCGGCACTCGCCGGCGTCAGCACGAGATCGCCAAGCTGCTCGCGCAATAGGTGGGGTTGGCCAACCCAGGAAAAGAACACCGCAGTTCCATGCGAGCAAGGTTGTTGGCACTGGAGCCTTGCACTATCGTGAAAGGACAGGACCGTACCCGAAGACGTTAGATTTCGGCGGGAGGAAGCGATCATGCTCGGCAACCCTGCCAGCATCTTCATGCAGGTGAGCCTCGTCGGCGCTTTGCTTGCCGGCTGCACAGGCATGGGAAGCGCGCCCACCGCGCGGGAAGCCATCTTGCCAGCGGGAGGCAAGGCGGGTGCGACGCCGTATTCCCCGGGCCTGCGGGTCGGCAACACCCTGTACATTTCAGGGCAGATTGCAGACGGTCAGAACATTGAAGAGCAGACTAAAGCGGCCTTGGCGAAAGTGAAAGCCATCGCCGAAGCTGCCGGTACGTCGATGGCCAACATCGATAAATGCACCGTCTTTCTTACCCGGCAATCGGATTTTGTCGGGATGAACGGAGCCTGGAGTCTCGCCTTCCCAACCACCCCCCCAGCGCGTTCGACAGTCATCGTTGCGGCCCTACCGCGTCCAGAGCCGATCATTGAGATCGAGTGCATGGCGCACTTTTGATGGTGTCTGCTGTGGGCTAGCGCAGCTATCTGTGGCATGCCTCGCCGACAAACACGGCGATCGGTAGCAGAGCCGGCGCACAGCGTCGTCAGCGCGAGATCACCAAGCTGCGTGAGCAATCGTGCAGGGTTGACTTGGGCGCGGTGGCGCGCTTGGCTGTGGACAGCCGCTTGCGCGGCCCGTATGGCGACGCGCCATATTCGACGTGCTGGGAAAACTATTCACTGGAAGGCTTCGGCGGTAACTTGTTCCATAGGGAAGGGGCGGTAGCCGGCTGGCCCGAGGTCTTCGATCACCTTCGACCGGTCTGTCCGCGCTGCAGTCGGATGCTGACGCCTGACAACCTCTCAGGCAATTGAGGCGAGCACGCTGGGATCACCGACAGAGGGGAAAACTGTGGCCGCGGAGCCTGATCCGTCGGCAGCATAGAAGTAGGTCCGTGGTCGTGGAGCGAATTAATTCTGTCACCGCTTTTGGCTCGCAATGACAAGGCAAAGCTGGCTCGAATTGACACAATTCCGTCCACTCTCAACGCAATGATTGTGTCAATTCGCATAATTCCGCATTAAATCTGCCAACTCGCCTCCTACACTTCGAATCCCATCCGTAAGCCCTTGATATTATGGATAAATCTCTGCGTATTTTCCTGTTGTTTTCGCCCAGCAGGGCATTCTGCATTTTCCACTCTCCTATTTTCCGGCTGGCCACTACCGAAGTGGGGTTGCTTCAATGCTGGTTGCGACGAGGGTATGGCTGGCCCGCGACAACTCGCCGCATCCGTGGGCAGTGATGTGGGACCTGAGGTCTGGTGCTTCCGTCATGGGAAGCGCTTACGCAAGACTTGTGCATCATTGGAAAAGGTTAGTTGGGTTGGAAGCCATGGTGCAGTGATGAATGTTGAAGGCTGAATTAAGGTTGTTTGATAATGCGGAATTAATACTTGTTTTGATTTTTATAATTTGACACTCGCCTGACGTGTTTCTATCCCTATACGTGTTCCCGTGTGGAACACAATCTCATAGGAGGCAACATGGCAACACAGACGAAACTTATTCAGTGGCAGCTCGACACGAGCTTCGCGATGGGTGTCACTGACCAGATTGTTGGCGCGCCGGTGGTACTCAGCAAAATCAACGGCGGTCGCAACATTCTCTGGGACGTCGACATCGCGAAGAACGTCGTTCTGCTGTCATCGAGTGGCGACACATTGGCAATGGACTTCAAAAACCAACAGGCAGCCAACCAGGTGCCGATCGTTCTGTCGGCCTATAACGGTGCGCCCACGCCCACTCAGCAGCTGGCATTCTGGTACCTGGGTCGCTTGGGTTACATCACGTCTATCGCCAATCCGAATCTGGTGCTCGACGTACAGAACCGGGTGGCAAAGGATGGCCAGACGATTTGGGGCTATACGTTCAACGGTTCACCGGCCCAGCAATGGAAGGCAGTGGACCCGTTCGCGTTCTTGGCCGAGGCCGAGCCCGAGCCGGCGGCCGAGGCGGTCTGATTTCGTCTGACCGACGTTAGGAGAGCGGCGGGCGGGTGATGTCACCCCGCCGTTTTTTTGCCGGGCGCGGTGAACCTCTTGAGTCAGGGTGTAGCGACGAGTCCACTGGCCGCCCGCGTTGATTTCGATCCAGCCGTCAATGCCGATGGGCTGATGTCCGCTTTGCTCGGGAGCCCATCCGGCCTCAGCGCCCTGCAACAGATGCCTTCCGAGAATGCTGCTCTCGAGACGAGCCATCTTGATTCTTCTATTTCAAAGAACTGACCTCATCTGCGCAAACGAGTGCCATTGATGACATCTAGGAAGTATCCCGTTGGACTGAACTGACGCGGTTGGCCGAGCCGAACAGGCGGTAGCGGGAAGGCTTGGTGAACGGGCCGCGAGGCGGCACCGAAGGGTGTTGAGCTACTCGGTCCACACGCCGTCGGTGTCTTGCAACAGGTGGCCGCCGAGAATGTAGTCTCCCATTCTTGCCGCCATTGCTTCGAGCCGCTCCAGTTCGCCTGCGGGCAATCTATTCAGGTCAAATCTGCAGAAGAGGTTGCGCTGTCGGAACGTTGTTTTTGCTCGCGCTAAGCCTGCAATCAGTGCGGCGAGTGATTGAACAGCGATGCTTAGACGAGCTTTGACATCGTTCCTGGTGAGCGTGTTGGCGAATCGGACATCGTGCTCAAGCCAGGCACTGACAAGCGTTGGCACGCGTCGCTGTCAGCGGACAACACGGGCTTGAAGTCGACGGGCAAGTACCAGATGAGCGGCTCGCTGGTCATCGACTCGCCGCTGCACCTCTACGACCAACTGTCGATTTCTGCATCGTCCAATACGGACCGAGGCTCGACCGACGCGGGCACGCGTTCCTACTCCATCAACTGGAGCGTGCCGGTGGGCTACGCCGCGCTATTCGTCGGTGCCAATCGCTCGCGCTACAACCAGACCGTGGCTGGCTTCGAGGAGCCAATCGTCTACAGCGGCAATAGTTCTGAAGTGAATGCCGGTATCAGCGGAGTGCTGCATCGCGATGCGACGTCTCGTACCGGCGCTCAGTTCAAGCTCTTCCGCAAAATCAATCGCAACTACCTGGACGACACCGAAATTGCTGTCCAGCGCCGCGACGTTGTCGGCTATGAGGCCTCGATGTCGCACCGACACTACCTGGGACCGGTCGTGCTGGATGGCGGCTTTGCGTGGCGCGAGACGCTGCCCGACCACTCGAATGTGCCGGGCGTTGTAGTGGGTAACCCGGGATACGGTGGCCGCTCGCAAATCGAGACGGCGAACGCGAGCCTTTATTGGCCATTCAAGCTCGCCAGCCAGGTCTTCGAGTACACCAGCAACTGGTCCATTCAACATGCGCGCACGCGCGTGCTGCCCAGTGACTACTTCACCATCGGCAACCGCTACACCGTGCGGGGTTTCGACGGTCAGCTGACACTGGCGGCTGAGGATGGATGGTTCTGGCGTAATGAGCTGGCTTGGCGAGTAGCAGGCCAAGCCATCTATGCCGGGGTTGATATGGGCAAGGTACACGGCCCCAGCGCTGAGTTCCTGCTTGGCGACAAGTTGGTGGGCGCCGTGGTTGGCGTGCGCGGGCGCGTTCCGTCCGGACCTTACATGGCCTTCAACTACGACGTGTCGTTCGGATGGCCACTGTATAAGCCCGAGGGCTTCCGCAGTCAGCAGCCTGCGGTGATGGCGCAGGTTGGCGTGGCATTCTGAACTCGGTCAGCCAGTTACCGCCATTGCAGACGAGCAGGAGGGACGGCCATCGTCGTTCATTTTATTGCGGCCGAGAATAGCCAGGAAGAGTTGGTGGAAGCATGTGTGCTCTGTGATTCAGGAGAACGGCCCACATGTCGTCTGATCTGCGTTGATGCTGATTCTTGTTGTAAAAATTATCTATATTTCTAAGTTTATTTCCAAGTAACGGGAAATCATTCGATGCCAATAAAATATGCCCATGAACGACATTTCTTGTGGTATAGGGCAATATCAAGCTACTCGCTCCACGCAAATCCACCATTTCGACAATATTGCGTCTGCACATTGCGCACGTTCCTATTGTCGTTTCGTTACCTGATTTTAGGTTTGCGCGCACATCGGTTACGACAACATCTCGGCCGCGCAGCAAGGGGAGGCCATTCCCCCCCGAAAAATGTAATCCATTCATTTCCGCGTGCAAAGCTGGACGCTTCAAAGTCTTGCGCGTTTGGCTGAACGCAGCAAAGGTACCACCAACGCCAATTGATACGGTTACCTTTCCTTTAAAGCTCGCCAAACCAAGCGGATCGACGTGGCTAACTAGATTTGCTGCATATTGATGCAAATTGAGGCCGCCATCCAATCCGATCGGATCAATCGAGATGAATTGCGCGGCGCGGGAATCAAAATAGCGAAAACGATTATATGCCAACCTTGTCTCCGGATCGCCGTACTGGCCTTGGAGCTGAATTGGCTGATCGAACTCATCGCGCCCTCCGACTTGATTGACGCGCCCCCCGGCTGCATAACTAGCCTCCCAGACGGCTACGCCCGATGGGGCAGTTACCCTTGTCGGAGCCCCATTGGAATCGGTGTAGTAGACATACCGTTCTGTTGGTTCCGATTTTGAGATCGGCGGTGATCTGTCTGCCAACTCTTGGCCGGCAATCGGCGGCGGCGCGTCTTCTGCATACACAGTTCGCATCACTACCAATGGTCGAAACGGCTCTGGGGAGTACACCCACTCCCGCGCTTCGCCGTACCTGTCTACTACCCTCGCTGCGGTATCGGCCAAGTCGGTCGCGTTGCCGAGGGAGTGTGACTGCGCCGTGTTCGCATCGAGAGCTGTATCTGACAACAGCCGCCTAGCCTCGCGATCGCCCTGTGCTACCTCCCCCACCAGCGCCTCCCCCTCCCAAAAGAACCCGCTGGTGCGGGACAGCACCGCCCGATCAGACGCGCCTGCTACTGCGGTCCGAGTGCCTCCGCCCCGCTCAAGCCGCGTCTCCTTCCTCACCCGTCGATGAAACACGTCATACCCGTAACGCGTGTAAATGCGCAACGGACCGCTTGAGTCCACGCCGGTCGCCGACACCCGCCGCACCGTATCCGTCTCGATCAGCAACCCATCCCCATCCCACCGCAACACCAGATCCTGCTGCGCATCCTGCTTGCGCACCAGATTGCCGATGCGGTCGAACGCGTAGTAGCAGCCGTCGTACTCGCCCTCGCGCACCCACGTGCCGGTTTGCGTCACGTCGGCGGCCCCTGCGGTACTGCGCTCGCGGATGTGGGTTTTCAGCAGATCGCCCGCCGGGTCGTACAGGAAGCGGTGCAGCTTGCCGGTCGGATCCAGGTGGCTGGTCAGTTTTCCCACCGGGTCATACTCGAAGCGTTCGATGCCGAAGCGCGAGTCGCGCTTCTCCAGCAGCTCGCCGTTGGCGTCGTAGGTGTATTCGTTGGTGAACAATGGGCCTGTGCCGGCTAGCAGCGTCTGCTTGGCGAGCAACCCCTCTGACGTGTACGACAGCTCGCGCCGCAGCTCGGCGCCCAGGTGCTCGACGCGAAGCTGGCCGAGCGCATCGCGCTCGAAGGTGATCGGCGCGGCATCGTCGATCTGGATGGTGCTGACCGCGCCGAGTGCGTCATAGCCGTAGCGCACGGTGTGAGCGATAGTCTCGCCGCCCGCCTGCAGCCGGGTCCGGCGCTCGATCCGATTACCCGCCGCATCGAACACGTTGGCAATCACGAAGTCGTCGCCCTGCTTTTCCTCGACCACTCGGCCGGCGGCGTCATATGTCAGTTCGACCCGGCTGTCGGGGTTCTCGGCCACAACCAGGTTGCCGTCGCGGTCATAGGAGAACGTCTCCGTGCGAATGCCGTCGGGCTGCCGGGGGTCGGGCACGCGCTTTTGCACGATGCGGCCCTGCGTGTCGGTGGCATATTCGATGGCCTGCCCCAGCGGATCAATGCTGTGCAGCAGTTCGCCCATGGCGCCGTACTCGTAGCAGCGCGATTGTCCCCAGTAATCCACCTCCTCCACAATCCGCCCCAGCGCATCGCGCTTGAGCTGATACAGCTCGCCGCGCTCGTTGACCACACCCGTCAGTTGTTCCTCGGTGTCGTAGCGGTACTCGACCACGCCGCCATCCGGCGTCCGCCGCTTGCTGACTTGCCCCAGCGCCGAGTAGTCGAGTTGTGTGAGCTGACCGTTGGCATCCAGATAGCGCGTGAGGTTGCCGTCGGCGTCGTAACTGCAATGGACTTCCCGCCCGCCCGGCTCGATCGCCCGCGTAAGGTTGCCGTTGCGGTCGTACTCGTACTGGCTGACCCGCCCAAGTGCGTTGACGATCTGGACAACGTTGGCCAGCGCATCGTGCGTGTAGCGGGTGCGGTGGCCGAGCGCATCGGTCACCGCTTCCAGGTTGCCGTCTGGGTCGTAGTCGAAGCGTGTGACAGCGCCTCGGGGGCCCGTATGCGCGACGAGTTGGCCGTTCCGATCGTATTCGTAGCGCGTGCCGGCCTGCCAAGGCGTGAGCTGTGCGAGCAGGTTGCCGCGTTCGTCCCACGTGTAGTGCCACTGCTGTCCGCCTGGGGAGGTGACGCAGACTGGCCGGTGATCGGCATCGTACTCGGCACGCACCGTGCTTTTGTCAGGCAGCGTCTGTGCGAGCAGGTTGCCGTGGGCGTCGTACTTCCAGGCGATGGTGCGGCCGACAGGATCGATTTCCGCGCAAGTGTGCCCCTGTGCATCGTAGCGATAGGTCCACATGCCGCCCAGCGGATTGATCCGCGCTACCGGCATGCCGCGCTCGTTGGCTTGCAGCACGCTGGTGTGGCCCAGCGAATCGGTGATGCGGGTTTCGCCCTGTTCGGGGTCGTAGGCGAAGCGGTAGTCGAACAGGCCGGCGTCACCCCAGGCGCGCTCGACCCGCCAGATGCCGTCGCCGTGCCGCCGGTGGTTGTAGTAGAAGGCCACGCCGCGCGCGCTGGTGTGGCTTGTCATCAAATGGCCCTCGACGTAGGCGAAGCGGTGTGGCTGGCCCATCGCATCGAGTGCGGCGGTCAGGTTTCGGGCGTCGTCGTGCTCGTAGGTCACCAGCGCATGGGCCCGCCCGCTCGCGTCGATCAGCGTCAAGGCGGTGAGCAGGCCCGCCCGATTGACCGGTTGGCGGCCCTGGCCTGTCGTGCATTCGATGATGCGTCCGGTGGCCGCCTCGCGCTTATGCTCGACCAGCCGCGCCAGGCTGCCGTCTGGCCTGCGCTCGAACACCCAAGCGTTGCCATTCAGATTGGCCATGCGATCAAGGTGCAGCGTCAGGGGCGCATCTTCCGGGAGGTCTTGCACGGTGGACTGCCAGCGTGCAGGCAAGGGGAATGCGTATTCGATGCCGGCGCGCGCGCGCAGGACCAGCCGGTCGTTCTGCAAGTACAGTGCATGTCCGTGCTGCCAGTCATAGGTGCGCCCTGGCCAACCACTGGCCTCGGGCATCGCATCGAAGGCCGTTGCGTGATCGGGGAAATACGCCGCGATACCGACCGCGCCTTCGTGCCGCATCAGCTCCAGACGGATGTCGGCCGGGCTCTGCCAGCCCAACCCGATCGCGCCACAGCGCGTGTCGTGGCTGGCGTAGTAGCGGTCCCACACCAGCGGCAGCCTGCCCGCCACCGTGAAGTCGTGCTGCTGCACGACCACCTCGCCTGTAATTGAATCGACTGGTTCCGCATCCAGCACCTTGCAGCGCAGGAAGCCGGGTTTCAGATGCAGCTTGTCGGCCAGCTTTTTTGCCCACGCCGAGCCCCGGAACGCCTTGAACAACCCCTTCGCCGCTGCAGCCATGTTGATGATCGGCGGCCCACCCACCAGCACCGGCCGTCCGACCGGAATCGGCAGCATCACCGAACTGGGCATCGACGGATAGGTCCGGTCCGTATGCGCACTATTGTGCGGAGGCGGCTCCATGCCGACCGACCAGCAGCTCAACGCCTGCAGCGCCATGTACGACATCGGATCATTGTTGGCAAGCACGGTCCGGCTGCCCATGAATGATTCCCCGTCGTTCGATGGCTCCGGATTTTCCGCCGGCGGCGGCACAAACGATTCGCCAAGGGGGAAATGCAACCCCGGCACGTGATAGGCGTGCGTCCCGGCCGTGGCCCTCAGCATTCCGTTCACGAAGATCGGCCTGCCACTGCTGCCTCCCGTGCTGACGCTGGAGCCGAGCGCATCATCTACCCGGCTCTTGATTGCCTTGCCTGCCTTCTCAAGCGTCAGTCCTTCTGCAACGATCGGGTTGTCCTTGAAGTCCGGCAGCTTGCCGTCCCCGGCCAAGTCGTTGAGCTGCTGCTGCGCTTCATCGGCCAGGTGCTCCAGCTTCTTCACATCGTCGGGATGATCAGCGATGTACTCGGTCACCTTCTCCTCGACAAGCATCATCGCGATGCTGCCAACCACGCCTTTCGCCGCTTCGACATACTCCCGCAGGTCGAGCATGAACCCGACATGGGGGTGCGGCAGGAACACCGGCGGCGTCCCCGGCGTGACCAGTACCGAATGAACATCGACCCCGACAACGGGATCCAGATGCTTGACCGCCAGCAGTCCCACGCCACTCTCCCCGCTCAGCGCCCGCTGCGCAACGCGGCAACCTTGTCGCTGAGTTCATTGCGCCGGCGGTCGAATTCACCGACCTGTTTGACCATCCACTCCACGACAAACCGCAGGTTGCTATTCGGCCGCATCGATTCATCCATCAGAAGTCCCGCATCAAGCGCATTGAACCCGGCTTCCAGCGCATGCTCGCACTCCCCCGCCTTCTCCCAGCACACCGCGCTCATGCGCCACGCCTCGACGGTCATCAGCGCGTCTTGCGCAGCCACGGTTGACGCCGCCGCGCGTTCGTAGCAATACGCCGCATGCGCGAAATCTTTGTGCATCAGGTGCACGCTCGCTTCGCCAAACAGGCCGTTTGCGACAAGCTTGTGCCCGGCCGGATGCCCTGCTTCGACCGCGCGCATGCCGCTGTCGGCAGCGCTGCGGTATGCATCGATCGCGTGCTCCCGGTCACGCCATTTCAGATATGCGGCCCCCGCAATCAGATGCACGACAACGCACTGGTCAAACCACTGCTCGCGTTCCGCAACCTTCATCGCCGCCGTGCGCAAGTCCTCGAGCCGAGCCGGATTGCCGCTTTCGATCGTCTCGGTCAGCATCACAAATTGCCGCCGGAATTCGCCGCTCGCCCCTCGCTCACCGGATTCCGCCAGCAATTCGCGCGGCACGCTCGCCATCGAATACTTGCCGTGCACGATGCGCACAGCGGCCGGTTGCCGTTGCATCAGTGCTGCGAACGGCGCGGTATCCATGCGCGGCAAGACAAAGCGCACACGTTCGCCAAGCTTCGGAGCGGCCGCGATGATTGACAATAGACCATCCATCCAGCGCACCCATGCTGCGTCGTTACGCACTTTCGCCGGCTCCAGCACGAACACCATTGACGGAAAAATGTCCAGATGGTGTTGCATCAGACTGTCGGCAACCTTGAGCAAATACAGCACGGGATGCGTTCCGTCGCTGGGCGGTGCTTGCCAATCGGCGCGCACGCCCTGCGCAAGGGATGCCTCACGCCGGCTGTCGTAGAAGGCGATGAGTTCGTCCGTCAGCGCCTTCGCATAGCTCGATTCATCGACGAACGATGCGCGCATCGTCCGCACCGCACACGACGTTTCATCTTGAACCTGGAAATACAGCCGCACGAGCTGTGCGTCCGTTTCGTCGGTCTGCCAGACCATCAACCGCGCGGCCTTGTCCTGCGCGAAACGCGTCCAGTCCGTATGCGCGTCCATGAATCTGCGTTCCACCGGATTGGTTGGCTGCCAGTTCTGCATTCGCGCGGGCCTCCGTCACGGATTCAATTTCAAGATGGTGCCTTCGACCGTGTGCTCGCCCGTGGCGGACGATGTCACCGTCTTGCCGTTCACGCTGTGGCTTTCCGTGCCGGTCGATGCGACGTTGACACCCTGGATCGTGATCGTGCCATCGCGCTTCATCACGATGCTCGACATCCCGCAGATGAGCGCAAGCTGGTCGCCCGCATTGACGAGCATCTGGTGCTGCACGCTGGTGGTGTGGTTTGCACCAACACTGACGGTGTGCTCACCGCCGACCATGAGGGTATGCGCGTTCGCAATCGTCGACGTCCGCGTACCGATCTCCTCGGTATGCGACGAAGCAACCAGCGTCTTCATGTCCTGCGACGTTGTCTGATAAAGCTGCCCGACGTTCAGCGCCTTGCCTTCGCCGATCGTTTCCGTCTTGCCATGCGTGACCGTTTCCGTGTGGCTGCCGCCAATCGTTGCCTCGCGATCCGATGTGATCGTCACGGTCTCCTTCTTCCCGACCGTTCGCGTCCGGTTCCCACCAACCCCATGCGTCTCATCCACTCCGATCTGCGCAACCCGGTTCTTGCCGATATTCACCGTCTCGTTCTGCCCGACGCTCCTCTGCCGGTTGTTCTTTACCTGCATCGTCTCGTTATTCCCGACTGTATGCGTATGGTTATTCCCCACCGACAGCGAATGATCGAGTTCCGTCTCCGCATCGAAATTCCGTTCCGCGTGCATCCACAGCTGTTCCGCGCCTTTCTTGTCTTCGAACCGGAACGCATTCGCATGCTCGGTCGTCCCGCCCGGCGACGACCGCGACAGCAGCCCGCTTTGCGTCGCACTCCCCGGCAACCCCCAAGGTGGCATCTTCTCGCCGTTGTAGACGCGCCCCGTCACGATCGGGTCGTCGGGGTTGCCGTTCAGGAAATCCACGACCACCTCGTCGCCGACGCGGGGAATCTGCACACCGCCGAACCCGCTGCCCGCCCACGGGCTCGATACGCGGACCCAGCACGACGAGTTCTGGTCCGACTGCCCATAGCGGTCCCAACGGAACTGCAGCTTCACCCGGCCATACTGATCCGTCCAGATCTCCTGCCCGGCGGGGCCGACGACCGTGGCCGTCTGCGGCCCATGCGTGCGTGGCACCGGCGTCGCGCGTGGGCTTCGGTAAGGCAGGCTCGACGGCTGCACCAGCATCTGTGTATCGTGCCGGACCTCGTTATCGCTATCGCTGTCGCTGTGGTCGGTGGCGTACGGGTTCTCCTGGAACCGGTATTGGCACCGCACGATCAGGTATTCACGGTTCTGGTCGTCGCGCGGGCAGCGTTCGAGCGTGAACAGGTAGCCGGGCGCCACGCCGCGCACGTTGGTGCTGGCGCTAGCGCGCTCATGCGCAGCCTGCAGTTCTTCGAGCCGCACACGGCCGTACTGCGTACCGGCCCCGTCATCGCGATAGCCTCCGGGCCACTCGAACGACGCATAGCCGTCGTGATCGTGCCCGCGCGGGTCCACCCGCTGCACCAGCAGATCGGCACGCGGCTTTGTGTAGTCGTAATCGCTGGCCTGGTGCTTGCCCGCGCTCACCTCCTGCGCCGGCAGCCAGCTGTCGATATGCTCCTGGTCGGCGATGGCCGTGCGGTCAGGGCCGATGAACGGGATCGTCGCATCCTGCGGTAGCGCGGTGTGGGACGCCATCGCATCGCACAGCATCAGCGTGTGCGCCTGAGCAGCGTGCTTGAAGTGGTAGTAGATGCCTTCAAACTCCATGAGCCGCGACACGAACGCAGCATCGGTTTCGTTGTACTGCACGCAGTATTCGCGCGGCACATACGTTTCCGTGAGCCGGTTTTCGATGGGGAACCCATAGGGCGCCAGAACTTCCTGCACGATCTGCGGGACGGTCTTGTCCTGGAAGATCCGGCAGTCCGAGCGCCGTGTGGCCAGCCACAGCCAGGGCCGGACCACCAGTTCGTAGGCATAGTGCCGAGCGGCCCGGCGGCCAGTCAGCGACGCGCGGGCAATCAGCCCATTCAGATAGCGCGGCGTGCCGTCCTGCTGTTCGACCTCCACGGTCACCGACTTGCCAAGCAGGTCGCGCAACGACAGGCTGTGGCTGTCGGCCAGCGCCTCAACGCGATACTCGAACAGATGCCCGAGCGCCTCCTCGCCTTCCAGCCGGTAGAACTTCAGCGAATCGCCTAGGGGGCTGATCAGTGTGAAAATTCGAGACATGCTGCCCTCTCTTCCTCGAACCCATAGGCGAATTCACCGGCGGCCGCGCTTACCTCGATCGCGGCCAGCGCACGCCCTTCGATTGTCGTGCACAGAATTTCTCGACTGATGCGAGGCAGGATGGTGTGATTCAGGATCGCGTCGACCATGCGGCCACCCGATTCGATCGTGCGGCATCGTTCGACAATCATGGCGGTGGCCGACGCGGTGCAGGTCAACCGAATGCCGTGGTTCGCTTCGATGCGCCGCTCGATGCGCCGCAGTTGCAGGTCAACGATGCGCGTGAGCATCGCATCCGACAAGGGGTAGTACGGAACCACGGTCAGCCGCCCGAGCAGCGCGGCAGGAAACACTTCCAGCAATGGTGCGCGCAGTGTGTCCGCAAGCGTCTGCGCATCCGGCGGCCGCTGCGGATCGTGGCACAGCCGCATGACCTGTTCCGTGCCTACGTTGGATGTGAGGATGATCACCGTATTGCGGAAATTGATGAACCGCCCCTCCCCGTCCTCCATCCAGCCTTTGTCGAACACCTGGAAGAAGATCTCGTGCACGTCGCGATGCGCTTTCTCGATTTCGTCGAGCAGGACCACACTGTAGGGCCGCCGCCGCACCGCTTCGGTCAGCACGCCGCCTTGACCATAGCCGACATAGCCGGGCGGCGCACCCTTCAGGGTCGACACGGTATGCGCTTCCTGAAACTCGCTCATGTTGATGGTGATGGCGTTGTGCTCACCTCCATACAGCACGTCGGCCAGCGCCAGCGCGGTCTCGGTCTTGCCTACGCCAGAGGGGCCGCACAGCAGAAAGACCCCGTGCGGCTTCACCGGGTTGTCCAGCCGCGCACGCGCGATCTGGATGCGCTCGGCGATCATCTGAATGGCATGGTGTTGCCCGATCACGCGCTCGCCAAGCGTGTCGGCCAGCCGCAGCACCGCTTGTGTCTCGTTGCGCACCATGCGACCGACCGGGATTCCTGTCCAGTCGGCCACCACGGCAGCCACTGCGTGCGCATCCACCGCGGGCAACACGAGCGGCGTCTCGCCTTGAAGCGCACGGAGCTCGCGCAAGGCTGCGTCAAGCTGAGCCTGCGCCGCGGCACGCTCAGATGCCTCCATGGCTTGCCGCGATACCGCATCGAGCAACTCGGTACGCCGCGCGACGATGGCGGACAGCGCCTCCCGCTCGGCCTGCCAGCGCGATTCCAGCTCGCCGAGCACGGTGGTTTCCTGGGCGATCTCGGTATCGAGGCTCGCCAGCCGCGACGTGTCACCCAAGCCGATCGAGCACTCGCGTTCGACCATCGTGCGCTCCACCTGCAGGCTGGCAATGCGGCGCCGGCTGTCCTCAATCGGCGCCGGCACACTGTGCTGGCTCACGGCCACGCGAGCGCATGCGGTATCGAGCAGGCTGATCGCCTTGTCGGGCAACTGGCGCGCCGGAATATACCGATGCGACAAAGACACGGCGGCATCCAGCGCTTCGCCCAGCACAAGCACGCGGTGGTGCTGCTCCAGCTTCGTCGCCAGCCCACGCAGCATGGTCAGCGCGGCGTCCTCTTCCGGCTCCTGCACCTGGATCAGTTGGAACCGCCGCGTCAGCGCGGGATCTTTCTCGAAGTACTGCTTATATTCGGACCATGTCGTCGCGCCGATCGTGCGCAGGTGCCCACGCGCGAGCGCCGGTTTTAGCAGGTTCGCCGCATCGCCTGTACCGGCGGCACCTCCGGCACCGACGAGCGTGTGGATTTCGTCGATGAACAGGATCGTGGTCCGCTCGCTCGACATCACCTCATCGATCACCTCGCGCAGACGGCTCTCGAACTCGCCTTTGACGCTGGCACCAGCCAGCAGCAGGCCGATGTCCAGCAGGTGCAGTTCAACGTCCTGCAAGGCCGGCGGCACATCGCCTGCCGCGATGCGCAGCGCGAAGCCCTCTGCGACAGCGGTTTTCCCGACGCCCGCCTCGCCGACGAGCAAGGGATTATTCTGCCGCCGTCGCAGCAGAATATCGATGATCTGGCGGATCTCGCTATCGCGGCCGACGACCGGGTCGATCTCGCCCGCGCGCGCGCGCGCTGTCAGGTCGACTGCGTAGCGGCCGAGCGCGGAACCGTCCCGGCGGGCTGCAGGCAGCGTGTCGGGCAACGGTGCTTCCTCGGGCGAGCCGGTCACGATCAGGTTGAGCTTGTCGGCCAGCACGTCAGGAACGATGCGCTCGAAGTCGCGTGCGATCGCATACAGCACGTTGCGTAGCGGCGGCGTCTTGACCAGACCGAGTAACAGCATCGCACCACGAATGTGGGTGGCGTCGTATTTGAGCGTGGCGTAGACCCACGCGCGCTCGACTGCGTCGTCAATGTGCGCGGACAGGTCCGATACCGAGCCGGCGCCGCGCGGCAAGCGCTCCAGCGTGCCGATCAGGCTTCGCTCGACCGCACCGGCATCGATCTCGAAGTGCCGCAGGATGCAATGCAGGTCACTGTCCTGGCGCTGAATCATCTGGTGCAGCCAGTGAGCAAGCTCAACATAGGGGTTGCCGCGCAGCCGGCAAAAGCCAGTGGCCTGCTCCAGCGTTTGGTAGAGGAACGGGTTCAGCTTGCCGAACAGGCTGACTCGGGCAATGTCGGACATAGTGGTATGCGTTCAGCGGAGTTCAGGGAGATGGAGGCCCGCCCGCGCGCGAGGCTAGGCCAGCCGGCGGCGGCTCAGGATGCCGAACCGTGTAGTCGAGCACCAGATCGCGCGCAGGTCCGGGAGCGAGGCGCGATCCAATCCACGTGCTGCGGCCAAGTTCATGCGTGCCGCCGAGCGCCAGCGCCGGCACTTCGTCGTGTGCGAGTTCGAGCTGGACATCCCAGTCGAATTCGATACCGGCATACTCGCGCACCCACTGCCTCAGTGGCCGTTCATAGGTTCCGCCCGGCAGAAATTGGCGGTATTGCGCGAGCGTCAGCGGCCCGAGCACGATACGCACGCGCGACTGCGCGTCCCGCACCGCGCAGCCCAGCACCATGCCGCCGAGCGGCGGTACCGACGCATCGGCACGCAACGCACTACGCTGGGCACGATCGACGCGTATCCACTGTGCGACGTGCTCGACCACACGGGCCGGCACGTCAAAGTGGCACCGCACTATCTGGACGAGCCCTTCCGGATTGCGCGTATGCCGGATCAGATGGCCGGCGTGAAAGTACCGCGCATGGGGGGCGATGCAGTCCGCGGCACGGCTGGTGGTTTCTGGCGATGAGCGGCCGATCAGGCTCGCGAGGTATGCATCGAAGCGTGCGCGCTCGGGGCGGTCGAGACTGACCGTGGGTTGTGCATCCGCCCAGGCACGATAGAACAGCACGATCAGCCGGTGATGAAACACATCCGCGAACGCGGTGAAGGTCGGGTCATCCCACTGTGTCAGCCGCTCGTGTGCATACTCGGTCAGATGCAGCGGCAGCGGCCCGTTCGGCCCGAACAGCCCGAAGCCATTAATCAAGAGATGGGGACGCTCGCCGTCATCGCGCACGGCTGCCAGCATTGCCGGCGCAAACGCAAGCGAGGGCGTCTCGCCGAGCCTGACAGGCTCATCCCGCGGATGTGTCGCCTGGCCGAGTGGAGCATGATCGGGCGAGAGTGCGTCCAGCCAGCGCAATGCTTGGAATAGATCGTAGGCATGCGGCGACTTCTGCAAGCCTCGGCACCAGGCATCGCGCCGTGCCGCATCGGCAGGTGGCAGAGAAACGGACGTCATATCACAGGCCGACAACCGACACGGGATGGCCATTGCGCCAGTGGCCCGCGCTGAAGGCTGCGCAGGGCACATTCGGCAAAGGCGTTGATCGACACATGCCGCGCGAAGAACTGTTCGAGCACCGCGCCTAGCAGATACGGACTCTCTCCGGAGAACGCCTGATCGTCGACCGTGACTTCGACCTGCACCCCACGCCCGAACATGATCGGCCCCGCCGCCGGAAGACGGCGGAAGACCGGCCGGAAGGCGACACGGTGTACGCCTTCGATCTGCTTGTGCATGGCTGCGTCGGTCGGGTCTGCGTGCAGGTCGAGCAACTCGCGCAGCACCCGTGCGCCCTCTTCGTCGTCGAGATCGGTCAGCGTATGGCGCGCGAGCCCCAGATGCGAGATCAGCCGCCAAGCGCTCTGCGCTTCGCCGATCGGCGCGCGGGGTCGCGTCGGCCCGCGCACTAGCGCAATCCGCTCCACTGGCGCCGAGACCTTCATTGAGAACCGACAGGCATCGCCCGGCGGCAGCAGCAGCGCGAGATCGCGATTGGTACACAGCGTGTCGACGCTGAGATAGCGCATCGCCTCATCGAACGGCGCGTACTGGCTGTCCACCAGCGAAAGAAAGGTCTCGCTGCCCGCATACCCAGTACGGGTGCCGTTGGCGCGGGCCTGCGCAGACACCAGCCGAGGTTCGCGGCGTGTCGCGTAGTACGCGTTGAAGTTGCCGCTGTCGCGGCCGAAGGAGGCATGGAATGGCCGGAATTCCCGCGCCTGTCCGTCTTCGCGTTGCTCGCTGACCAGGCGCTCGACTGCGTACACCTCATAGTCGAGCGGTCGGCTACGGTCCACCACCACATGATGCTCACGCACAGCGGGCGTGACCGCCAGGCGGTCCGCGCGCCGGGCGAACAGGTTGACCACCGGGGTACAGTGCAGCGCCAGGTGCCGCGTATCGACGGTGCTTTCAAGCTCCGCGTCATGCCGGCCCAGCAACAGGGTCAGATCGAACTCGTCGCCGCTGGCGCGCGCGAGCGCCGGCCGCAAGCCGTTGATGCTGAAGAACAGAAAGCGGGCCGGAAACGCGAAGTACTCGCGCAGCAGCCGATAGCCGTGGAAACTCCGGCCGTCGTCCGGCAACAGGGCCTCGTTGGCTGCGAAACCCTGATGCACGATCGCTTCCCGCCCCATGATGTGCAGCCACCGGGCAGGATGGCTCGGCTCATGGCACACGACGCCCAGCGTATGGGCCGTCGCCAGTTCCAGCAGTTGCAGTGCCGCTTTGTCCGGACCGGCACAATGGAATACCAACTGGTCGAGAGACAGCTGCGCCAGCTTCGCGGCGCCACGCACCTTGAGCCGGATGCGCAATGCCGCACGCACCGCGCTGCGCTGTGCGAACCCGGCCAGTGGCAGGTCTGCCGGTACCCCACTCAGCTTCACCCGCGTCAGTTCCAGCGGCCACAGCGTCAGATCGTGTGCCGTGCGGAATTCGCATGCGGTCTGCTCGCCTTCTGCCACCGGCGCCTGAAGCGCCGTCCCGGCCGGCAGCTGATAGCCTTGCGTGAGACTGCCCTCGTTCATGATCGGCGTGAACTGCGCGATGCCCATCGCCGGCAGCGGCGCAAGATACCCGGGGTAGACCGCCTCCAGCAGCGCTTGCGTGAAGCGCGGAAATTCCGCGTCCATCTTCAATTGCACGCGCGCGGTCAGGAAGCTGAAGCCTTCGAGCAAGCGCTCGACGTACGGGTCCGGTGGCCCGGCATCGTGCATACGCAGGCGCGCGGCCACCTTCGGGAACTGTTCGGCGAACTCGGCCCCGAGCTCGCGCAGATAGGCCAATTCGCGGTTGTAGTAATCGAGCAGACGGGTATCCATCAATTCAGGCACCAGTCACGGATTGCAGGAAGACCGCGCCTGTCTCCAGATCCAGGTCCGAACGCAGCACGAATTCCACGGGATAAGGCACTGACCACAGCGTCCCCCTGATCTCGAACATCAGCACGTTCTGGCGCCACCCCGGCGCGGCATTGCCCGCCCCGCCCTCGGGCAGCCCGCGCACCTCAACACTGTCCGGCATGATGCGCGGCTCAAAGCGCAGGATGGCATTGCGCATTGACGTCTCGATCTCCATCAGTTCGAGGCCCGATATCTGCCGCCCGGCAAGGGGACGTATGCCGTAGTTGAGGACAGAGGCACGCGCCTGCTCGAATGCGGACCAATCCGTCAGCCCGTCTTCCGCGTTGGCCGTATTGAGCAGCCAGGTCAGGTCGCGCAGCACTGCCGCACGCAGGCGCTCGCCGTCGATCATCTGTGCGTCAGGCGACTCAGCGCGCTGCTGCGGCGCCGTGTCGGTCAGGCGATCGAGCAGCGCTGGCTGGAGCCGGTCGTGGGCCTTGCTGGCCGCGCGCATGCCGATGCGCCCCGGGCGGCGGAATAGCGTGTCTTCCATGCGGCAGTCCTGTCCCGTCACATTTCTACGTTTTCCTTGATGTTCCAGCCCACCGACACTTCGGCGCCCTTGCCGCCGTTGTCGTTCTGCTGCCAGTACTGCTTCTTGACCTTGGCCGCCTGAAAGCCGTAGTGCATCAGCAGGCGATCGGCCGCGTCGCTCGGATCCACCCCCGTCACCTGGGCCGAGGTGACGAGTACCTCCTGCAGGGTGACGCGCATGAATTCGATCTGCGTGCCCCCCGTCTTGCAGGCCGAAATTTCCACCGTGCCCAGGTGCTTGCCGTTCGCGCAGTTCTTGATCAGCGCGGTGGTGCCTTTATCCATGTAGGCCACCACCACCAGATCATTGAAGCTGGCCTTGCCGGCGTTGCCGCCGCTGCCGCTGGCCATGGCGCCCGGTTGGCTCGCACCCCACGAGAACGATTGGATATCGGTCCAGCCCTTGTGTTGCGCGTCCGCTGATTCACCGGTCACGCCATCGACTTTCATAAACATTGCTACGCCCATCGCTTGCTCCGCTTAGGTGGTTGACGATTGAGAGACATCAGGCCGCGGCTTTGGCCGACGGCAGCTTCGAGACCAGCCGCAGCGATACGGTGAGGCCTTCGAGTTGATAGTGGGGGCGCAGGAAAAATTTGGACGCGTAGTACCCAGGGTTGTCCTCAATGGCCTCGACGACGACTTGCGCAGCCGCCAGCGGCTTGCGCGCCTTGGTTTCCTGCGATGAGTTGAGGGGATCGCCATCGACGTAGTTCATGATCCAGTCGTTCAGCCAGCGTTCCATGTCTTCGCGTTCCTGAAACGACCCGATCTTGTCCCGCACGATGCACTTCAGGTAGTGCGCGAACCGGCAGCATGCGAACAGGTATGGCAGCCGGCCCGACAGGCGCGCATTGGCCGTGGCGTCGGCGTCGTGATACTCCGTCGGCTGCAGCAGCGATTGCGCACCGATGAACGCGGCGAAATCAGAATTCTTCCGGTGCACCAGCGGCATGAAGCCGTTCTTTGCCAGTTCGGCCTCGCGGCGGTCGCTGATGGCGATCTCAGTTGGGCATTTCTGGTCCACTCCGCCGTCGTCGGTGGGAAAGGTGTGGCACGGCAGGCCTTCCACCGCTCCGCCCGATTCCACCCCGCGGATGGACGAGCACCAGCCATACAGCTTGAACGAGCGGTTGATGTTGACCGCCATCGCATATGCCGAGTTGGACCACGTGTAGCGATCATGGCTGGCCGCCTCGGTTTCCTCTTCGAAATCGAATTCGTCAACCGGGTTGGTGCGCGCGCCGTATGGCAGGCGTGCCAGAAATCGCGGCATCGCCAGACCCACGTAGCGCGAGTCGTCGGACTGGCGCAGGCTGCGCCACGCGGCATATTCCGTGTTCTGGAAAATCTTCGTCAGATCGCGCGGGTTCGACAGTTCCTGCCACGAATCCATCTGCATCAGCTCGGGAGACGCACCACCAATGAACGGCGCATGCGCTGCTGCCGCAATCTTCGACAACTCGCCGAGCATCTCGACGTCGGGCGGGCTGTGATTGAAATGAAAATCACCGACGAGGCATCCGAACGGCTCGCCGCCGAACTGTCCGTACTCTTCTTCGTACACCTTGCGGAACAACGGGCTTTGATCCCACGCCACGCCCTTGTAGCGCTTGAGCGTGCGCGCCAGCTCCGCCTTCGACAGCGGCAGCACCTTGATCTTCAGCAGTTCATCGGTCTCGGTGTTGTTCACGAGGTGATGCAGCCCGCGCCACGCACCTTCGAGCGCCTGAAACTCCGGGTGGTGCAGGATCTGGTTGATCTGCGCGGTCAGCTTGCCATCGATCTCGGCAATGATCCGTTTGACCGAACTGTAGGCATCGGTCGTCATGCCGACCGTGTTCTCCAGCGCCTGCTGCGCCAGCGTACGCACCGCCCGCTCGACCGATTCGCGGGCCTGCTCGGTCTTGGGCTTGAATTCCTTCTGCAACAGCGCCGTAAATTCGTCGTGGGCGATAGCGTCGTGGGCGCTCCCCTGCGGGGTGGTCTGTACCTGATTCGTCATGATGGCTCCTGATCAGTGCTGGTCACCCGGCGTGGCTTGCGTCTCGGTCGTACCGTCCGCCGGCTGGGACGGGCTCACTAGCGCCTTCAGCAACCCCGGGTCGTTGATCGCGTTTTCGATCAGCTGTTCCGCGCCGTGCTTGCCGTCCATGTACGACAGCAGGTTCGACAACTCTGTGCGTGCTTCGAGCAGGCGACGCAGCGCGTCAACCTTGCGCGCAATCGCTGCCGGCGAGAAATCGTCGAGGCTCTCGAACGTCATGTCGATGTTCAGCATGCCCTCACCCGTCAGCGTGTTCGCCACCTGCAACGCAACGCGCGGCGCGACGGACTTCATGCGCTCATCGAAGTTGTCGATGTCGACTTCAAGAAACTTGCGCTCGGCCAATTCCGGCAGCGGCTCTGCCCGTTTGCCTGCCAGATCGGCCAGCACGCCCATCACGAACGGCAACTGCACCTTGCGTTCAGCGCCGTAGGCCTCGACGTCGTATTCGATCTGTACACGCGGTGCGCGGTTGCGGGCGATGAATTTCTGCCCACTGGCCGATGCCTTGCGTTTGGTCTCTTTCATAAGGTCCTCTCTGTGGCTTGCGCGATGATGAATAGCGTTGCCCGTCACTCGCTACGCGGATGCCCACTCAGCAAGTCCAGGCGGGGCAGGCTTTCGGGTGCGATGTCGCGGATGATTTCGTAGAAGTCCAGCGTGAGCAGCCGCTGTACACGGCGCAGCAGGATCGGTGCGGGATGGCTCGGCTCGTGCTGCTCGAAGTACCGGCACATCTTTTCGAGGCCAAACCGGACGTCGTCGCGGCTGGCGAACTCGGCGGCGCGCCACAGGTGAGTGGTGCTCGCGGCCGCTTTGTCATGCGCGGCGGCGCTATCGCCCGGATGGCCGGACGCCGACCCCGCATCCGCTTGCTCCGGGCTGGCGGCGGACAACACCTCGGCACGGATGCGGTGCAATGCCCGTTCGAAGTCACTCACCTCCGGCGACCATTCGGCGCCGAGCTGCGACGTCACGCGCTGGCGAATCGCATCCAGCGTGTCAAGCGCGTGAAGGCCGGCGCGCAATGCTGAATGCTCTTCGTTGCTGGCGCTGCGCAGATCGGCCTGCAGGCGGTCCCGCCCGCCGGGGTAGTGCTCCAGGTCAGCGCCCTGGCCGTCCAGCACCTGCTCGATGCTCTTCACGCTCAAGCGATCGAGCAGGTGCTGGCGGCGCGCAGCCCGTGCGCAGTCGTGGGCACCGATCACTTCTGCCAGCGCGTTCATGCGCGGGGTGGGGTCGTGCTCGTCACCGCTGCCAAACTGCGGATGCACCCCCTCCCACCATGCGTCCAGCAACCCGGCCATCAGCGCAAGGCCGTCCGCATAGCCGACAACGCCGCGCAGTTCGGTCCAGCTACGTGTCAAATGTGCCGCTACACGCAGATCTTTGGTCCGGCGCATCAGGTCGAGGGCGAGGCGTTCCACCGCCGCCCAATCGGGCGCCTCTGCGGGAATCACGGTGTCGCCGTACTGCTGTTCGGGCTTGCCTGTGGCGCTCTGTTCGAGCAGCAGGTAGTCCGGCTCATATTCGAGATTCGGCCCGCAGGGTGCGTCAGGCGCAACCTCGGCGAGCAGTGATTCGATCAATTCAGAGCGAGGCATGGGTCTTCCTGTCAGTGGCTGGGGTGCCGATAGCGCCATCACTCGAACGCGTATTCGATGCTGATCGGTTTGCTGCCCGCCTCGATCTTCAGCGTGCGCCGCAGCGGGGCGAAATTTCCATTTCGGATCTCGATCACGTAGAGGCCGGGACTCAGTACAAGCGATTTCAGCGGTGGGCTTACCCCGCGTTTGACGCCACCCACGTAGATCTCCCCCCAGGGCCGCACGCGAAAGCGCACCGCCACGGCATCGATGGGCCTGGGGGGCTGCTGCGGCAGCACGCCGCCGGCGGCCGCTGCATCGATTGGGGCCGCTCCGGGGGCCGCCGGCATCGGCACGACCACTTCCGATGCATCGAGACTGGCTGCCAACGCGTCGCTTGCGCTGGCGCCTGCTGAGCCAGCGTCGTTGCGGGCAAGCGGTGGAGACGCGTTGGCTGCCGCCACTGCAGGAGCAGCGACCGACGGCGACGCGGCCGGTGCCGGCGATGCTGCCTCGCGTTGCACGCTCGGTGGCACGGTCGCGCCACCGGGTCTGGCGCTTTCCGGAGCAGGCGTCGCCCCCGTTTGCGCGACCGTGGTCGCGAACCGGTGCGGCAGCCGGACAAGATTGACAACCCCGATTCCGACGATCACCACCGCAAGCAACACGCCGGCCCCATAGCGCACGTTCCTCCGCTGTGCCACGCTGCTCACCCAGTTGAGCATCCGGCGGGAATGCCCATCGGTCGTGACGGTCGGCGACCCAGGCGGTGCGGCATCGGCATCGGCATCGGCATTGTTATCAATATCGGGAGCGGGATCAGCCGCTGCCGGCGGGGATGGCGCCGCTGTTGCAGAGGCATCATCATTTCGTCGCACCGCCGCGTCGGTGGCTGGCGCCGAGGGCGGTGTATCAGGCGATGCATCGGGTGCGGCTGAGCCAGACCCTTCGACGTACGGTGCCTCCGGCTTCGGTTGTGGCGCTATATGCGGCGCAGTCTCACTATTTCTGGAGGGTTCGGGCGGCCTCTGCGCCGGCGCATAGGGTGTGTACTCGATGCCGTGCAGGCCGAGTTCCGCCGCAAATTCGGCGACCGATTCGGGACGGTCAGCAATACGCAACTGCAACGCATGATCGACCGCCGCGAGCAGCGCCGGGCTATAGCGCTCATGGAGCGACTGCACGCGGGTCGCGAGCGGCTGATAGTGATCCTGGATGCTGCGCACCACCGCAGCCGGCGGCAGTTCACTTGTGATGAGCGCGTGCATGACTGCGCCAAGCGCATAGAGGTCGGTCCAGGGTCCCTGCGTGAATGCCGGGTCATCGGTGTACTGCTCGATCGGCGCATAGCCGGGCTTGAGCATCATGCCGCTATCGTCGACCAGATCGCCGATCTTCTTGCGCGCTGCACCGAAGTCGAGCAGCACCGGCCCGCCATCGGGCCGGATCAGGATGTTGTCCAGCGAGATGTCCCGATGGAAGCACTGCGCGCGGTGCAGCGTGTCGAGTGCCCCCAGCAGGGCCGCGACGACGTTGCGCAATTGGGTCTCGTTCATCCGCACGCCGCTGTCCAACAACTGCTTGAACGTTTGCCCCTCATGGAACGGGGTCACCATGTATGCGGTGCCATGGCTTTCCCAGAAGTGCAGAACCTTGACCAGCCCAGGATGATCGAACTGCGCGAGCAGCCGTGCCTCATTGAGGAACGCGCTACGCCCTGCGTCGAAGGCCTGGTTGAACCGCTCAGCGCGCAGCGCAACGGTGTGGTCGCCACCCCGGATGGCGAGCATCGACGGCATGTATTCCTTGATGGCCACAACCCGTTGCAGCGTCCGGTCGAACGCGCGGTAGACGATCCCGAAACCGCCGATGCCAAGCACGGCGTCAAGTTGCAGTTCTCCCAAGCGATGGCCCATTGGCAGCGGCCGGGCCGCATGCTCGCTCGAGGCGCTGCCAGCGCCAGACGCTTGCTCCTGCTCTCTCGATATCTGCTCCATCATGCACTGCCTCTCTCTCTTGCGTGCGGCGCTGCCTTTGCGCGGCACCCGATCCAACCCGCTTGCCCTGTCGTCTTCATGTTCGTGCGTACCCCCCGACTTCGCCTCATGTGCCCGATTGCGGGCCAAACAGTCGAAGGAAAAACCCGGCATCCGGCACCCCGGTATGCGCTAGCGTGCGCAGCGCGGACCCATCGGCGCGATTGGTCCACCAAAAGCTGGTAGCGCCGTACGGGTCGAAATACTGCGAAAGGCCGGGCCACCCGATCGGAGCAATCGGCGTGACCGGCTCGGCCAGCACGCGCGCACCCTCTCCATTACGGGCGGCAACCCCGGTGTCGGCGCACAGCCGGGCCTGCGCCAGTGCCTGCTCCAGATGTTCGGGCGCGCGTGCATGGAGAATGGCGTCCAGCAACGTCGTTCCGACATGCCAATAGAACGGATCTGCGACGTCCGGCAGTTCCCTGCGGTAGTCGGACACGCGCATCGGCAGCGTCACGACCACCGGGTAGTAGCGCCCGACCCGGTCGCAGCTCGGTGCCAGGCAGCCGGGCTGGACCCAATGCGTTCCCGCGCCTGCGGGAATCAGGAAATTCCAGACCGGAGCCACGGTGTAGTAGCGTTCGATCTCGCCATCACCACGCTGCCGCATCGCGCTCATCCCTTGCTGGAGCCAGCGTTCCCACCAGTTGGCGAGCGCCTGCGGGAGCCTGCGGTTAACAAAGTCGCCCGAGCCAGGAATCTTTCCGTACCAGGCGGGCAGCGTGTCGCCGTCATCGAAACACATGGCGGCCCTCACAATTTCGCCGGACACGAGAACGACTCCATCTGCGGCAAGCGGAACGGGCTGCGAATGCTGCTGGCCGTGACCTGCAAGACCAGCGGCTTGCCGTCCACTGTGAAACTCGCCACCGTTTGCTCGGGCGCACGCCCTGCCGACAGCGCGGCCCGATCGAACAACCGGTGCAGCGCCCACGGCCCCTCGGTGACGAAGCCGCCGGCCGCTCCCGATGATCCCGAGACCTGCAGCCGGACCTGATTGCTGCCGCGCGTGCCAGGCCACTGCACCGTGGTCGGCACCTGCGGCCCGTGCGCATAGCGAACGATCTGCCCATCGACATCCAGCACCATCTCCGAGATGGCTGGATCCATGCTGATCGGCTTGATCTCGACCTTCATCTGCATGGTGCGCGCGCCGCCCGCGAAATACACATCGCGGATCACCGCGGCCTTTTCGAACGAGGCCAGTAGCGACGGATTGGCGCTGGCTGAATCGTCCGACCGGCGGTTGAAACGCCAGGGCCGGACGGAGGTGTCCACCAGCGATTGCAGGTTCTTCTGGAAGAAGTCGTCCATCAGGCCACCGGGTGCGAATAACTGCGCGAAATCCGCTGGGGCGACATCGCGCGACGCGCCGCGCGAAAAGGGATAGCGACCGTTGATCGCCTGCCGGCAGAACTCACCGATGTTGGCATTCGCGCGCTGCGCAACGTTGCGTTGCTCAACCGCGGCAACATTGCCGTTGGCCGCGTTCGATAGGTCGTACAGCATCTCGCGCAGCGGTGTCGGTAGCCGCCCGGCCTGCGCGCGGATTCTGTCCGGCACGTCGGATGGCGGCGGCAGCGCGCCGGAGCGCAGCGCATCGTCAGTGGCAGTAAGGTAGGTGTACAGCGCATCGAGCATCTTGACGACGTCATCCATCGGTGCGGTGGATTGCTCGCCCTTGCTGTTTGGTGCCAGTTGCCGCAGGCCGGAGAAATGGCTGTCCACGATCAGTTCAGGCTTGGCGGCAGGCTGCGCCGCTCGCCGCTCGCTCGCCGCCGGTGCAGCGAATATCTGAGACAGCGAGCTGCGCGCCTCATCCACTTTGTCCTCGGCGCGGGCTGAGATCGCACTGTCATCGCCGCCGGCCGTGCCGAGAGCCGTCTCGCTGGCCAGCGCCTTGACCAGTCGAACCAGCGGCGAATCCTTCGCTGACAAGGTGCGCGCGATCTGAATGCTTTGCGTCAGTGTCATGCCGCGCTGCAGGCTGATGTCGGCCAGGTAGTCGTCCCACGTCTTGATGTAATCGTTCAGGTATAGCTGGCGGATACCGCGCGTCCAGGCGTCGACATCCGCGGTGCTCGGCGCCCTGGTCGCCCCCAGGTTCAGCACCCAGCCCTCCTCTTTCCCGAACACATCGATCGCTTCGGCCAGGCGCGGCTCGAATGCGTTCCGATAACCCTCGGGCGTATAGAGGCCGGGCAAACTGTCATCGAGCGTCTTCCCGCTGCGGCGCCGGAACACCAGGGATGCGTCCGGACCCACGGCCCGCGCAACGCTAAAGTCATAGGCTGCGCTGCTTGCACGCAGCGTCCGCACGAGCTGGCCGTAGAGGCGCTGCGGAAAAGGAACCTGCCGCAGGCGGTCGCGCACGTCGGCAACGAGCCGCTCGTTCATCGCAAACGGCGACACCACCACCCGCTCGCCGAACAGCGCGGCGAGATGCGCGCGCAACGCTGCACGCTGCGCCGCCGGAAAATCTGCGGGCAGCAGCGGCGCCATTTCGAGATCTGAGACAGCCTGCACGAAGGCGGCGTTGTAGTGCACGCTGTCGTACAGCATCAGATAAGCCTTCAGCGCGGCATAGGCGTACTCGTTGTCGCCGGGCTTGGCATCGCGCAACGCCGCCTCCAGCTGGCGTGCCACGATCGGCAGCAGCACCCGCTCCAGCGCACGGCGGTAAGTGCCGTCGGCAGCCTCTTCGATCTTCGTTCCCTGGAACAGCCCCCAGCGGAAGGCCAGCGGCGGGTTTTTCACATCCAGACCCCCAGCCCCGGGCAACGCCCGCAGTTCGTCCAGAGCAACCAACAACTGCGAAAAGTCGGCCGTGTCGGTGAACTTGGCGCGACCCAGTTGGGCGTCCACCGCAGGAATGCGAGTGGCGACCTCGTCCAGATACGCGCGATTGCGCGAATAGCTGCGCAGCCACGCTGCAAGCACCAGGCAGCACACCAGGCCAAGTGCGACATAGCTTGCCATCGTCAGCACACGCCGCTGCTGATGCCAACGCAGATTGCTACCGGCCAGCGCAGCCTCGCGAAAGATGTGCTCCTGCAGCAGGCTCTTAAGGAAGAAGCTGCGTCCCGTTGACCCGGGTTGCGCCACCGGCGGCACCCCTTCGATTTTCAGATAACGCTTGATGCCACCCATGACACGATCGAATACCGTGCCTTCCTGGGTGCCGCTGGTCAGATAGACGCCACGCAGCAACGGCATCGGCTCGAAGCTGGACGTCGAGAACACTTCCGCCACGAACTGACCCAGCACATCCTGCAGATCGGCAAACTGCTGCGGCAGCAGATAGGACATCTCCCGATGCCGGGCATCCGTCTGCGCAGCCATCAGTTCCGGCAGCGCATCGTTGAGCCGCCGATGCAGCAACTGGTATTCGCGATCGAACGCGGTCCGCAGATCGAAGCCCGGTGCGGTGCTATCGTCCAACGCGAAGGTGAAACCCCAGACCTGGGCGCGCTCGGTGCGGCCAAAGGCGCTGAAGTATTCGGCAAAACCGGCCAGCAAATCTGCCTTCGTCACCAGCAGGTACACCGGAAACCGGATGCCAAGCTGGGTGCGCAGCTCCTGCAGGCGGCGGCGCAGCACCATCGCGTGCTGCGTGCGCTCCGCCTCGGACACGCCGAGCAGATCGGCCACACTGATCGTCAATATCGCGCCATTCAACGGCTGGCGCGCGCGATACTTCTTCAGCAGACCGATGAAGCCATTCCATTCGCCTTCATCCAGCGTGCGATTGCTTTCATGGGTCGTATAGCGGCCAGCGGTATCGATCAGTACGGCATCGTTCGTGAACCACCAATCGCAGTGGCGCGTACCGCCCACACCGCGAATTGCAGCGCGGCCGAACTGCTCGGCCAACGGAAAGCTGAGCCCGGAATTGACCAGGGCAGTGGTTTTTCCCGAGCCGGGTGCGCCGATGAACACGTACCAGGGCAGCTGGTACAAATACTGGCGCGACATGCGGTCGAGCCAGCGCGATGCGCCCTTGCGAACCCCTTCGGTGGATGCAAAGCTGACCTTCTTCAGCAGCGTGGCAGCTTCGTCAAAGCGACCGCGCAGCTCTTCCAGATTGGGCTCCGCCGCGCCCTGTGCCGCCGGAGGGAGCGCGCCCGTGCGCAACTGGTTGAGCATCTGGGCATTAAGCTGCGCCGCCCGCCAGTTGCGCCAGAGCATGCGCGCCGCCCAGATGGCAAACAGTACCGCGATTGTCACGCAGCGCGTCCCCACCCCTTCGAGAGGACGATGGTTCGCAAATGCCAGCAGGGGGCCAGCTATCCAGATCAAGGCAGCCAGTGCAACCAGGCCGATAAAGGTGGCGACCTCGCGCTGTCGCAACTGCCCCACGATGCGTTCGAGAAAGTGGCTCATGCTTACGGCGTCTCCCGTGTCGCCTGTGGCGTGCTGCCCTCCGGGGCCAGCATCAAGGTGATTTCGACGCGCCGATTACGCGCGCGGTTGGCGGGGCTATCGTTGGGCGCAATCGGATCCGTTGCACCCCGCCCTTCGGCAACGATCCGCTGCGGCTGGGCAAGCCGAGGCGCCAACAGGCTGCGGACCGCTTCGGCGCGTTCGCGCGAGAGATCCCAGTTCGACGCAAAGCGCACGGTGCGCACGGGCACATCGTCGGTATAGCCCGCCACGCGGACGCCACCTGACACGCTGTTCAATGCCTCGGCGATCCGGAACAGAACCGGCGCATAGCGATCGATCACCACCGTCGAACCTGACTCGAACAAGCCGTCGCCACGCAATACGATCACGCTGCGGTCGATGTCATCACGCACCG
The DNA here is from genome assembly GCF_049913345.1 of Ralstonia sp. R-29. Lineage (NCBI taxonomy): Bacteria > Pseudomonadati > Pseudomonadota > Betaproteobacteria > Burkholderiales > Burkholderiaceae > Ralstonia > Ralstonia sp. R-29. Next base: position 149,961 of record NZ_CP184379.1, on the reverse strand, counting down.
ATACCAGCCCCGCTCGTACTTCCGGTTCCAGAAACTTTGCCAGGCGCGGTGGCAACGCCGACCGAGGTGCGGGCTGAGCTGGCATCAATTGCGGCAGATGCAGCGCATCAATCGCGGCAAACAGCTGATCCGAATGGTTCGCCAGCGCGAGACGCAAGCCGGCGAACACCCCAAAACCAATCAGCAGCGCCAGCACTGCGCACACCCACAGCGGCACAGCCGGACGCCGCGTGGCGGTACGCGTAGGTACATCGCGCCAATGCGGCGAAAGCGCCGGATCGAACTCGCCGCGCGCCGTGCGGATGGTCTGCACCAACTGCCGCCGCAACCCTTCGAGCTGTGAGCGTCCGTTGTCGATGACGCGATAGCGGCCCTCGAACCCCAGCGCCAGACAGAAGTACAGCAGTTCCAGCAGATCCAGATGCTGGCGGGGCTGATGCGACAGGCGCTCCAGCACCTGGAAGAACTTCTCGCCGCCCCACGTTTCGTTGTGGAACGACACCAGGAGACTGTGCGAAGACCAGACGCTGCCGCCCCACGGAGTCAGCGCCGCCGCTTCATCGAGCGCCGTGCAAAGGCAGTAACGCGCTGCCATGATCGCCTCTGAAGCAACGCCGGCCTGTTGAGCACGGGCCTCGAACTGCCGGATCTCCGTGACCAGATGCTCACGCAGCCACTCAGGGTTCGGATGATGCACGGTTGAACGGATTTGCGGCACGAGGTTCAGCAGCGGATTGGCCGCCGCAACCAGCGGGTTGCTGCCGCTGGTCACCCATTGGCCAGACGGCGCGTGCGCGTCTGACGCGCCCGGCGTGCTGTTGGTGGCCGCCGGCTGCATGCCGCCCGGATTAGGTGGAACGAAGCCGCCTGCGCCGGCCGCAAAGGAATCGGACGAAGAGTTCATCGGTAATGCCGCCTCTAACCACGAATCGCCCAGAACGCCATCGAAAGGCCGGGAAAGTCACCGGCGATATGGAACGCCAGCCCACCGGAGCGTTCGATCTGCTGCCACAGCGCGTTGTCTTTATCGATTTCGAAATAGGTATGGCCGGCGTGATAGGGAATCTGCCGAGGTGCGACCGGCAACTGACGCATGCCGATGCCTGGCAACTGCAACTGCACCAGATCGCGGATGCGCTCGACGGGGCCGAGCTTGGCCTGGGCTGGGAAACGTGTGCGCAGACCATCGGCTGGCACGTCGGCATGCACGGCCAGGACAAAACCAGCGTGCTCCCGCAAGGTCGGATCTGCGATCGTCGCCACCCTCACGCCATTGCCGATGTCCTGAAGTTCGATTTGGATAGCGTTCTGCTCCAGCACCGTCGATAGAGAACGACGCAACTCCGCGATCAACGCGCCGAAGCACGCGCGCAAGTCGTCGTGGCAGTACACGGGCAGCACCAACGGGCGTCGCCCCGGTGCGGTGAAGGTGCTGAGATCACAGGCCAGCTTCAGCCAATCGCGAAAGAGCGACTCCGGGTGTGCTGCCACACTTTGCTGCGCATGCCACGACAGCGCGAGGTATCGGTTGACCAACTGCAACAGCAGGAAATCAGCCACCTCGGACACGCCCCCGCGGCCCGGCTGCGAAAGCCGTTCGGCAAGCGCCTCGCTGCGCTGGTTGAGCAGCCCATGCAACTCGCGCGTGTGGCGCAGCAGTACGGGATCGCGCCCCCCCACCAAGCGTGGAGGAATGTAGCTGTCATCGACCAGCAACGCCCCATTGGACGTGCGCTCAATGACGTGGATCACACCGAGCGCCTGCCAGTCTCCAGTCAATTCGGTTTCGAGCATCAACCTCACGTTGAGACGACCGGTCTGGAGAAGTGCCGGGCCCAGCGCGACCGTATTCGTATCGGCCACCTCATGCTCACGCACCACATAGCGGGCAAGCTCGGTATGCTCCGGCGCACCAAACGAGACTTCTTCTGCGCCACCGCGCCACAACGGGAGCGCTAGCACAACGCATTGGTCTTTCGCATCGGCCGGTACGTCGAACGGCTCTGGGCAGTCCTGTATGTGCGCCAGATTGAATGGCGTCCCATCACGCATGACCCCCGATGCGGCCAGCAAGGCAACCTTGCCGAGCGCGAGCAGTTCCCGATCGATCTCCAGTTCGTCGAATCCCCAGAAGAAGCTCTGGAAGGGTTCGCACCGCAGGCGAATGTATTGCTCCCAGTGGCGTTCGAGCTGCTGGAAATGCTGCGGACGCAGGAACATTCCCTCCGTCCAGACTACGCGCTGACGCAACGCCACCACGGGCGCCGGAGAAAACAGCGATTCGTTCATGGCCGGGCTTGCGTGTCGTGGCCGAACGCGATGCCGCCATTCCTGACGGTGATCGGCAGATTGATCTCGTCCGCCGAGCCCGACCAAAACCGGTAGGGGCTCGTGCGCTTGGCCTGCGGCAGAGGCAGGCTCAGTTTCCAGCGACTCTTTTCAAGCAGTCGGTATTCGGCAACCACACCCACCGCGTGCGCATCGACATTGCCGGAGTAGTGCAACGTGCGCGAGTCCCCCGGCTGAAGGATCACCCGCTCGACGCCCAGCAGTTCCCCGCCGAGTGCGCTTTCCGGCTTGTCCTGCAGCGAGAAGAAGTCGGCACTGTCGAATGCCGAGGCCGCCCTCAATTGAAATACTTTCAAGACGATCGGTGCAGGCTTTCGGTTGGAATCCGGATTGGCATCCGCGGCAACATTGAATGTGACCGAATACGGCACAGCGGTCCGCTCGGGGGTGCGACATCCGGTTAACTGGAGCACACCCACAGACATGGAAACAACACCGACAATAATGCACGGTCTCATTTACTTTCTTTCATGATCGAATTAATCACATTAGCAAAAGAACCATGTGACATAAAAAATTCTTTACACGGACTCAACAAATAGTAATCTCGGTAAAAATTGCAATCAAAAAATAAAAATCACATGGGAGAATTAGTCGTGTTTCTTTTTTTCAAAGAAAAGGAATTGCCTCCACACAAGGGGCGAGCGCGCGCCACCGCGCGCCCTTCCTGCCTCTGGAGGGGGGCCCGCCCCTTTATCGCTAGCTTCGCGAGGCGAGTGAAGATATCAACGCTATGTGAATGTGAGCTTGGCCAGATAAGCTGCAGCCGCCAAAAGTCAGGCAACTATAGTGCAACGTTTTCCGTCCGCAAGTCGAAGTTTGGAACTCACTAAAAAATTAGCGCGCACGAATGAAACAAGATGTACCTTAATTATCCGACCGCATATCGCCGGGGACTAGAATCCCGCTATCTTGCGATTTACTCTGCTCTCAGCCTCCATCCATTCCCGTGAAATGAAGCACTCGCCATTTTTCTATCTTGTTTTCAGCATTGCGCTAGGCACCGGAGGCTGTGCAACGACATCACCGACGCAATCCATGGCACGGGCACGGGTCGACAGCGCCCAAGTCGCATACAGCGCCGGCGACTACGCGCGCACGATTTCGCTACTGGGCCACGCCCCCGAGATCGACAGTGCGAATGCCGACACGCGAATCGAGGCGCACAAGCTCTTGGCGTTCAGCTATTGCGTCACGAATCGCGTCGCGCTATGCCGCAGCGAGTTCGCAAAGATCCTCGACATCAATCCCCGCTTTGAGCTGACCGCCGCAGAACGGGGGCATCCGGTGTGGGGGCCCGCGTTCGAGTTTGTGCGACACAAGCGCATGGCGGCGTCATAAGCAGCACAGACCGATTCGAACGCTCCCCCTATTCGACGATGTACTGACTATGCAACTGACCGTTATCGAGCACGCCGGTCAACCCGTGGGCCGCGACGATCGAACCGTTGTCGTGTTTCGCCCGCCCGGCGGAACCATCGGCAGAGATCACGACAACCATCTCGTGCTGCAGGATGACACGCGCCAGATCTCGCGGCTGCAAGCGCTGCTGCAGGTCGCGGAGGACGCCTGCTCCCTGAAGAACCTCAGCAGCGTCTCCCCGATTGAAATCAACCGCACCCCGATCGGATATGCGCAGGCTTCGCGCCTGAATGTGGGCGACATCGTCCGCATCGGCCCCTACCTGCTGCGCGCCGAACTGGACAGCGCCGCCGACCCGCGCATGATCGTGGACGGCGCTACCCCACACACCGGTGCGAAAAGCATGCGCAACAAGTTGCGCGATGTCCTGCATGCGCACTTCGGCAGCAAGGATGCGGCCGATGTAGAGTCAACCGCGCAACCACCGCTTCAGGTCGCCACGCCCGACCAGCGGCGTCCATCGGCGGCGCCAACGCACGATCTGCAGCAGTTATCGACCGACCCGCTCGATCTATTTGCGCCGACATCGCGGGATGGCGTGGATGCGCTGTCCGGCCCGGCGACACCCGGACCCGATCGCACCTTGCAGTTGGAGCAGCCTCCGCAGCGACCTCAGGCGGTACCGCCCATCACTCAGGCCGATCATGCCCCGGATTGGGCGAGCCATGTCCGCATTCCCCAAGCGGTGCCGGCACCGTCTGCTCCGCGCGTTTCCGACCATGCGACCGACGCGACCGCACCCAGAGCGGCTCCAGACCCAGCACAGCCGGTCATCCCGGATACCTTATGGCGCGCGTTCTTTGAAGGTGCCGGGCTGGATGCCTCTGCGCAGCCCCCACAATGGTCGGAGGAACAGTTATTCATCGCCGGTCAGCTACTGGCATTGTTTGCGAATGGCACCGTAGAGCTGCTGTCATCGCGCAGCATCCTGAAGCGCGAGGTCAAGGCAGACATGACGATGCTGCTGGACCGCGAAAACAACCCGCTCAAACTGCTGCCCGACGGCAGCGCGGTGCTAAGGCAGATGTTCGGCCTGCCATTCCCGGGGTTCATGTCGCCGCAGAACGCGGTGAGCGACGCATTCCAGGATCTGCACGCCCACCAGATCGGCATGGTGGCCGGCATGCGCGCGGCACTGATGGATTTGCTGGCCCGCTTCGCGCCGCCGCGCCTGCGCGAGCGCGACAACCCACCTCGGTGGTATGAGCTCGGTGTGCCGGCGCTGTACAAGGCACGTTTGTGGGATCGGTATGCCACGATCCACCGCGAGACCGTCTTCGCCATCGAAGATGATTTCGCATCCGTCTTCGGCAAAGCCTTTCTTACCGCCTACGATGCGGAAGTTGAGCGCTACCGCGGCCGCACCCGCGGCTGAACTGCGATCACATGAAGATATCGCACGCGCAGTTCTCCCATGCGGGAAGCCGGCAGGAAAACCAAGATGCAATCGGACATGTCAGCCGGGAGCCCTACAGTTGCTTCGTTATCAGTGATGGTGTGGCAGGTAGCCCCGGCGGCGAGGTTGCCTCGCAGTTGGCCATCTCGACCCTGCTGGCTTGCGCCGGCCAGTATGCCGGCCAGCCAGAAGTGACACTGCGCACCGCCATCGATACGGCGAATAGCGCAATCCTGGCCGAACAGAGGCGGGATTCTGCACAAGACCGCATGGCCGCCACCGTGGCGGCACTGCTCATCGATCGACAACAGTGCATCGCCCAATGGGCGCATCTGGGTGACAGCCGCCTGTATCGGTTCCGCCGCGGTCTGCTGGCCGAGCGCACGCGCGATCACACTCTCGTGCAGCAGCTTGCGGACGCCGGTCATGCGGTTCATGCCGACATCAGCCCATCCTTGCTGCACCGTGCGCTTGGTGCCCAGGCCAATGCCGAACCGAACATTGGCGAAGCCGTGCCAATACGCGATGGCGACGCCTTCCTCCTTTGCACCGACGGCGTCTGGCAGCAATTGCCGGATCGCACGATCGAACACTGCCTGCGCATCGTGCATACGGTCGATGACTGGCTTGTGCTGCTTGCCGAAGAGGTCCGCAAGCATGGCCGCGCCTCCGCACACATGGACAACTACTCGGCGCTTGCCGTGTGGATCGGCAACCCCGCGCAAGTGACACTGGCGGCAATCCCATAGCGATCGCCGCCGTCCATCAAATCAACGCCTCCATCGCCCGCTATGTTGAAAGCCTCCATGACCGTTCCACACGTGACCATCGACAGCATCCAAGCTCTTGGCGGCCCCGGAAATGGCCCTGCCGGACACTCGTTTGCCCTGCTGGCACAACTCAACGTGCGTCCAAGAAATCTCGGCGCCCTGGCTGGCGAAGGGATCGACTGCCCGCAACTCGTCTGGAGCGAAACCATCGAGTGGTTTGAATTCGACGCGAACGCCGATACGTGGATTCATCGCGGCGAGGAAACGAAGGACATGTACGAAGTGAACTCCGCCTCCAGAACCTTCCTGCATTGGAACGGCTACCGCTACACGTTCTCGAAAGACTCGCCCAACGCCCCCGCGGAATTGCGCGCCACCACGAGCGAGAAGGACACCAAGCATTGGATTGCCCGCAACGGGTTCCAGTGGAATCTGCCAATCGTCGATACGCCGCGGATGGGCCTGCAAGGCGGTTCGGGCGGGGGCGGCGGTCCGAGCCTCGTGATCGGACCAAGCCGCCGTCGCGTCATTCACTTCAACCTCGGGTTCACAGGCGGAGGCCCCCGGGCGCAGGCGACGCAAATCGTCGAAACGCTCAACGGCAACTTGACCATCCAGAAATTCGTCAATCGAGGGCTCAGCCGAGGCGAGACCAACGACCCCACGAATCTCGCTCGCTGGCGTGCGCAACTGAATGGCACACAGCATTGGGATCTTTGACTTACGCTTCCTTATGAGGCCCGCGAGGTCGCGGGCATTAGTGAACGACTGGTAGCGGCCTATCGATCCGGAGCCAGGCGGCGATTTCCAGCGCTAGGCATCTTTCTCACTCGTTGACCGCGTCTCGTTGTTGCCTCGTTGCTTCAGACGCCTGGTGATCTCATCGAACGCGGCCAGCTTGGCTTCGTCGCATGATCGAAAACCTGACCGTTTCCACTCAACGTCCTCCGTCTTTTTGGGACGAACAGTAAAACCCCACGTCCTTCCGGTGAAGCTCACTATTGTCTGGACCTCTCGTGTGTTAAGTACTGATTGTCCGTCAGCATTTCGTTTCCACGCTCGGCCCAGCCAGCGCCCTCGCTTAGCCGCTCTATCCATGACCATTGAAACCGGCGATGCGTGTGCTGCGGCCGCAGTTCTTTGCATGTTTGCGCTGCAAGTTGGATCAACGCGCGCCGTCCCGCTATAGCTTGCGTGACGCAGCAAATGCGATGGGCCATCGAAAGCCTTGTTGCAGGCCATACACACGCATTCGGCGTTCGTTCGTGCTTCCACCGCGACACAGGCCCAACCGAATGTTGGTAGGCCCGGCCTAGTCCACATGCCGTCACGCCACACCGGGACGTGCAGCGCTTTAGCACGTGTGCCGTGAATTTTGTCGCCAGTCGTCCGCCGCTGAACACGTCGTGCGTTCTTGTTTTCTTGTTCAGACATCACACCACATTCAATTCGTTTCTCCGCAACGCCGCTCACTTCAACTGTCGAATGCGTCAGTCTGGGAAGTAGATGATCCGGCGCCGCCCGTTCTCCATCGAACTCACTGCCAGATGGACCGAGAAAGAGCCTCTGCGTTAGCTGCGCGTCTTATGAAGACAACAGCAGCCTGGCACCGGCAGCACATGTTCCCTTTGAACGCCTAGGGCATCTTCAAACGCGGCCCATATTGACTTCGCGGATGCCTTTACGGTCTCGAAGCGCAATCGCTGCTCGGTTCAGATTGCCCCGCAGCTGCTCGGCATTCCGCATGCCTGGAAGACGCCACTCGGGGGTGTTTGAATCGCTGCTCATGACTACCACAGTGCCGATGCCAAACAGGCGCTGCCACCACGGGTGCAGCGAGGTCACGTCCTGGATTCGGAACAGTTCAAGGCTGGAAATACGCTTGCTCAGAATGCCTTGCCGGCACGTAATGCGTTCCGTGTCGATGATGATTTCTGTGAAGGCGGTGCTCAACCAAGCGAGTCCGACGCGTGCCGCGATCGCCAGCAGTAAGGCTGGCAGCACGAACCAAGGAATTGGCCAGCGCGCATGTGCGGAAACGTAGACGGTGACCGCAATCGTGGTGACCACAAGTGCTTTCAGGAAGATCGGCGCATTAATCGCCTGTGACGGCGTTCCACGGAAGATCACCTCGGTGGTGTCCGTCCTTTGGTGGTTACCTGCATCGGTTACAACAAGATCGCTCATATGGGGGCTTCCATTAAAGATGGCCAGGCGCCAAACACTTGGCGCCATACCGTGCATGTGTTGGGCTAATCCTGCCGACCATCCAACTCTTCCATGAACGCCGTGATGGCATTCATCTCTTCCTCTGTGGCCTGCATGCTCTGATGCAAACCGGCCATCTCGTTGAGCGTGTCCGCCGGCGGCATTCCCGAACTGCCGAAGCTGTTCAACGTTTTGCCAAGCTCCTCTGAACGCATGCGCAATTGCTTGTATTGGGAATCGAGCGATTTCATGCGGCGCTTGAGCGCAACGGCGTCCAGGTCGGCTAGCTGCGGGAAGCTTGCGCGATGGTCCATGTACTTGTCGTCGTACACGGTCCGCCAGCGCAGGTATCCCCACATCTGCCAGAGTTCGCGGCCACTGGTCTGCTGTGGCAGCTGTTCGGTATAAGCCGGGTCTTTGAGTGCGTCTTCTTCCGTCTGGCCTTTGGCGTCACGCTGTTGCTTGAGGCGAGCTTGCAGTTGAAGCTGGGCCTTTTCCGCTGTCGTCAATGGAGGTGGCGGCATGACGCCGACCTTGGCCGTCATTGGCGTGATCTTGGGCGGCCCGGGATTCTTAATGGCGGCGTCCTTTGCAGCGGTCGCATTCAGCGCGTCCTGCTGCTTGCGGACCCACACGTCATTGTCAGCCCCCAGAGGTTTAAACCAGGCGCGCGAGTCATGGGCGTACCGGGAGAAGAACAGATCGACGGCGGCCGGCACGTCCGTGTTCTCCCACGCCTGTTTGACCAGGCCCCAGCTGCCGAATTTGAGATTGATCGCCTGTTTGGCGCGGAAGAACAGCGTCGCACCCTGAACTGCGCCCACCGCAGGTATCCAGGCCACCGGCCCACCAGGCGTTTCCGGCACCTCCTTTTGAAGCAGTGGGCGGCCGCCGGCGCCGGCCACGCCAGCCACGATGGCACCGAGGGTTGCCCCGGCGGCCTCCGTGACCCATTTGCCTCCTTCCATGATCCACCCGGAATAGTGCCCTTTGGACCAACTCGGAACGACGTTCTCGTAGCTCGCGTAGCGCTTAACCCACTCCAATTCCTCGGCCAGCTCCGCATCAGCACAAGCAAGGTCCACCTGATCGCACTTCGCGGCATGCTGCACGCTTGGCATGCTCGCGACCTTTCCCAACCAGCGGTGTCGCCAGCGCAGGAAATAACCGTAGTGATGGTGGATCAGCTCCGGCGTCGTCGCTGCACTGGTGTCCGCAGTGGCGCTCCGGTAAGCATTGAACGCCTTGATCAGGTCGGGATCGACTTTGAACTGGTCCTGCAGTTCGCGCGGCACTAACGTCGGACTTCTTAACGGCACCCCCGAAATCACTGCTTCCCGGTACATATGCGACAAAGGAATCTGTGACAGCTTGGCGCTGTCGTCCGGAGTCCAGTCGATGCGGCGGCCGCGCCCCTGTTCCCCCGGCTCGTATCCCCCACCGAGGTCGGAGTGCACGCCGGGGTAGACAAATTCCTCCACCGTCGCGCCTTGCGCACTATCGAGCGGAAAAGAACCACGGACCTCATGGCCAGACACCAGGTGCACGCAGCGCTTTACCAGGTCTTGGCCAGGAATACGCATCCAGCGCTTCTGGCCCCAGGCACCGTGCCCCGAGGCCATGGTTTCGATCATGCTCTGTGCGATGCCGGCAGACGCGACCGTATCGAACAGCCCGAGGAAATCGATCTGTACCGGGATGCCGCACAGGCTGAGCTTTTCGCCGTTCGCATCGCAGGCGTCCCGCAGCCAGTTGCAGAACACGCGGGCTTGCGCTGACCCGCGCGAAAAACCGAAGACGTGCAGGCGGATGCGCTTGATGATGGGCTTGCGCTCTTTGGGCATGTTGCCCAGAGCCTTCGCCAGTGCAGCCTTGCGCTCGTCCAACACCCGGCGGCGCCCCTTGGTGTTGACCTCGCGCCAGTTGGTCCGGGCCACGGCCGTCATGGACGCCATCGACCCCACACCAGCGCGCAGGTTGCGATCGAATTCGCCATGGGCCCGGTACTTGCTTTGCAGCTGGCCCTCGATCGTGGCGGGACTGCCAAGGTTCGGAATTTGAACCTCGGGCGCATTGAGATCCGCGCTCATCTGTTTGACCAAGTCACGGTCAGCGCTTTGATCCGTCAACGGTTGGCCATGATAGTGGGCGTGCAGGTGGTTATGCATCTGCAGCAGACCCCAGTTGATGCGCGCTTCACCGCCCCATCCAGCAGCGGAGCCCGCGACGGCGCAGATGCCGATGCCAAGGTCTCCCACCTCTTTATAGAACGGTGTGCCAACTCCAGCGGCATAGCTCTTGAATCGGTATCTCTTTAATTCGGTGGGTCGCGGAGTGATATCGAAGAGATCGAACAACCTGGCGACGTTGCTGTGCGCTTTCCTGGGCCGATCATTCTCGGAGTTGTTGCGAGTGCCATCGAAGAAAAAACCAAAATGTAGTTCCTCTTCGCAAGGCTGCGGACCCTTCAGATTGACCTCAATCCGTGCCTGTCGGCGATTCACGTCATCTTTTGATAGTTCAAACGGCTTGTCCGGGCATTCCGGCGCAAAACTAACAGTGGTCATCTTGAAGCAGCGCTTTCAGTGAACGGTCTTTCGTGACTTATATGGACGGTGGCCGCAACTACTTGCCCTGTGCTTTCTGCTTCTGTAGCGCCCGATATTCCTCGCGATATTCTGGGGCGTAGCAAGTCTCCCTGTCCTTCGGAGGCTTTCTTTTTAAGCATGCATCGGTCGGGTCTTCAAGGTGGTACGGATCGCCTTCCCAGCCAGGAAGCCAGTTTGTCAGATAGATTTTCACCTCTTTATTTGGAAAGAATGCAACGTACAGATAGGAAGCGCCCTTAGGCGGGTACTTCTCAAGCGGCACCTCTTTCGCGTAGAGCGCGTTCTTGTCCTTCTCGTAGAGTTCGTCGTCGCTCCACTTGACCGTCACTTTGAAGTTCGGGTCCCAATTCTTGGGAACCGAGATGGCCGTAGTCCAAGCAGTACCTCCGGAGTGCGGCATCATCGACCCACCCCACTGGCCATTCACGTACACAACACCGATCGGAATATCGGTGTAGTTCAATACGCCGATGGAGCCCCCAAGCGAGTCGTCTTGTTCGACGGCGGCCATCGGTGCTTCGGCCTTGCTACACCCAGCTAGGCTGAACAACGCACCTGCGAGAACAACCGTGCAGATTTGCTTCAATGTCGTCACGTTCATACTGGTCATGTTTCGCTGGCCACACTCGTGCATGCACGCAGAAAATCTCGCAACGCGTCGGGGTTGCGACGTGGGTTCCCGAGGACCTCCAATAGCTCCGGCTCCCGCAATCCAGCCCCATCAGTCGCAAGTGCGTAAGCCGCCAGTTGCACAACATCCGGTGTCGCATCGACACTGTGCGCCTTCGCCAGCGTACTGGCTTGCGCGACCAGGCGATAGACCTGTGCTTTATCCGTATCCGGCAATGTGCCTGGCGACATCCTCTCCATCAGGTCGATGATGGCATCCGGCATGGCCGCATCGACCATCCGATCAATATCGCTCAGCGGCAGGACCAGTTGCGCGCTTTGGTATGTCGCGGGTTCCACATGCGACTCCGAAAGCCACAGCGTTTGCAAGGTGCCAGCCCGGTCGACATAACACCAGTGCATGAGTGGTGCGGTCAACTGCGCCCAGGCAGTGGGATTCATGGCGCCAGGGAGGGCGGGCAGGACGCGTGTGTCAGCGAAGCGCAAGAGGTAGCGAGATCCGTCTTCTTCCACCACCGGCTGCAGGCACGGTTGCCACACCCGCACCAATTGATCGGCGGGCTGCCAAGAAGCGAGGAAGCTCAGCATCGGCCGGCCTTGGCAATGCGTGCCAAGGCCAGTCACCAGATCACGCAGCGGGGCGTCGGCGTGCCGTTCAAGCGGGATAAGGTATGGCGAAACCGGCAGCAGTTCGTGCAGCGTGCTGGTTTGCCCGTACAGAGGCATTTTCGGAACTGGCGAGGCAAAAGGCTTGCGATCATGGTCGAAGACACCATCGACGAGCGCGAACCAATGAACGTCCGATGCAGCTTCGATCGTCTGCAACAAGCCATCGAGCCAGTTTTTCGGGTGGTGAGAATCAACGGCCAGGTACATAGCAATTTGGGGATTCGTGGATGCCTTAGACGCCCGCCACCGGCGCGCCAGCCGCCGCTGCTCGCAGCAAGCATTCGAGGCACACGGATTGCGGGAATGATGGGAGCGAATAGGACTGGTTCACCGGCCCATTAAAGGAGCGTTCCGCCGCCTTGTAGGTAATCGGCCCGGAACACTCGACGGTGATGTTGCCGTTCTCCAGCGTGATGGCCGCACCAGCGGCGGTCGCCAGGCGGATGCGCTTGGCCGCCGCAAAGTCCACGTTCATGTTGGCCGACACGAGCTTCAAGTCCTGCTGCGACATCAGCTTGAGCGCATCGTGCTGAGCCTGCACGTCGATGTTGTCCTCGCCAGCGGTCAGCTGCAGGCCGGTGTTGTTGTCACCCGCCTTGGACAAGCCTGCCGCGATGCCGATCGCCTGCCCGGCATGCACGCGCGCCTGCTTGCCGACGGCGATGTTGGTGTCCTGGCCGCTGCCCAGCGCAATGCTCTCGCCGTTGGCCAGTTGCAGGTCCTGGCCCGCCACCAAGACCACCCCTGCGCGGCCGGTGGCGTGCACCATGGCCTCGCCCTGGTGCGGCACCTTGTCCTGCGTGCTCATGTTGCCGGCAGTGGCATCCTGCTTGGCCGCATCGAGCGCCTTGCCGTCGACCATGCCGGCCGCAGACTTCTCTTGCTTACCGAGCGGTGCTGTGCCGTCTTTAGCAGTGGCGAGTGCCGCAGTCTGGTGTGTGACGGCGCCCTGCCCCAGCGATGCGGTCAGCGCCTTGGCCTGCTTGATGAGCGCGATGCCGGCGGCGTTGTCTCCGGTGGGCACGGCCTTGCCACTCACGGCATCGCGGTACGTGGTCAGCAGCAGTCCGGACTGGCCGCGCACGGCACCATGGCCATCCGTGCGCAGCTCGAAGCCCTGGCCCCGGAAACTGCCGCGCCGGTTGTCCTGCTGATGAACGAGATAGCCCAGGTTAAGCTGGGTGTACTGCTGCGTGGTGGCGAGCTGCGTGCGTAACTGGCCGTCGCTGTCGTCAAAGACAAGTTGGTTATAGCCGCTGCCGCCGTGCTCTGCACTCTTGAAACCGGTGTGCGCGGCAGCGTTGCGGTGGCCGTCAGTCTCTGTGCCCATGCCGTGCCACGCCGGGCTGTGGCCGCCGGCGACGTTGCCTTGCGCACTGCCGGCGTTGTCGCTGCCCTGCTTATACAGCGCGGTGGCATCGCTGGCGCCAGCGCCCTGCCCGCCTGGCGTTGGTGCAATGCCGGCCTCGCCTTGGCCGTTGTACAGGGCGCCGATGACCACCGGCTGATCGATATCGTCTTCCTGGAATTTGACCAGGACTTCCTGACCGATACGCGGCAACCACTGCCAGCCCATGCCGGCGCCGGCCTGGCGCTGTGCCACACGCATCCAGCGGGTGCTCCGATCGTCTTGACGTTCCCCCAGTTGCCAAGGGAAACGAACGCGGATTTCTCCGGCCGGGGTTGCGTGGTGTTCGCCATCGCCGCCTGCTTGGGTCTGGCCGTCGGGGCCGACCACGATGGCGCTGTGCACGCCCTGCGCGGTCGGCTCGGCATACAGGCGGCCGGTGTCGGGGTGCGTTACTGCCGGACGCCAAGGGCGGCGGGCATCGATTGCGCGGAACTGACCCGCGTAGCCGTGGGCGTGCGCAGCGGCAAGCACCTCACGTGTGGGCGTACTGCGTTCGATCGACTCTTCGTCAGCCATGAAACCGAACGGGCCTGGGCCGGCTTCTGGCGGCGTGGGCGGTGTGTCGAACGTCAGTGCGGCATCGAGTCCGCCCAGGCGCTGCCCGAGTGCGAGATGCGTGTCCGCTGTCAGGTTGTTGATGCCGCAGTGCTCAACCAGATCCATCAGCAGCGGGTACGCGCCCTCCACGTCTTGCGGCAGGTGCGGGCAATCCACGACCTGCATACGCGTACCGCTGCGCAGCGTGCGCACCGTGCCGCGCCCCAAGAGCAGCAGCGCCCGCGCTTCCAGGCTCTCCATCACCTGTTCGGCGATGCGCTGTGCGTTGCCGGCATCGGGGGCCAGCGATGGACTGATCGACAGATACGCGTCGGGGCTGCCCGCGCTGGTGGCGAAGCGCGCCGGCGCATGCGCACGCGCGTTCTGCTTGCCTTCCGGGTCCCATGCGGCCACGGCCACTCCGCCCACGGTGGTGCGGCTGTGGCAGGCCAACTGCTGGATGGCGTCGCGCTCTTCCAGGCTGTGCGCGCGATGGAAGCGGATGCCACCCGCCGCAGCCGACTCTGCGTCTTCAGCCAGTTGCGTACTGTCAGCAAAGATCAGCAGCGTATGGCCCCCGTGCGCCTGGTCATCTTCGACCGTGGTGAAGCCCAGTCCCGCTTCGGCCAGCAGGCGTGTGACGAAGTGAAAGTCCGTCTCGCGGAATTGCGCGATGTGGCTGCGCGTGCCGAACGCGCTCATGCGCGCTTCGGCGCCGGCGGCGTAACGCCACGATGCATACGGATCGTAGGGCGACAACACCTGTTCAACGATGTCCGCCAGCGGCCGGTTCTGGAACACCTGGCTGTGGCGCTGCTGCGTGGTCAGCCAGAACCAGGGCACCACTGTCAGGCGATAGCGGGTGAGGCTGCCATCCGCGCCAAGCTTCTCAGCCAGCCGGATGAGACCCGTACGCTTGGCCTGCGTGCCGTCGGCCAGCGTCGTGACCAGCGTGACGCGCTGGCCCAGCAATGATTTGAGTGCAATGCGCGCATTGGCGCTGACGGCCACCACGCGCCATTCAAACAGCTCGGACAGCGCTTCCCGACCGAGCCAGGCTTCCACCGCAAGGTCCGCAAGCGGCCCATCGCCTTCCAGCGTGTACAGGCGGCGTGTGGGTGTGAAAAGGTTCTGCAGGAGGGTGGTGGCGTCCATCACGGGCATGTCAGTTGATCCGAATGCCCAGCACACCAGAACGATACGGGCGCATCAGTTTAAATGTGCACCCCATTTAAGACAAATATTACAATCGCATTATTAACATTGAGAAACATTCATGTGACTTTAAATCAGATATTCAAATCATTGAATTCATTGGCTGCCAGCTCGCCCCATGAATGACGCTCGATTCCCCGCCGAGTAGGTAGGTGCCATCAGCAGTCCCGTAATAGCATCGAATGCCGCCAGACGCGCTGCTTCGCCATTCCGGAAACCGTCGCCAGAGCGCAGGATGTGTTCCTCGCCCACGGCGCTGATCTCAAAATGCCAAGCCGTGGCGGTACTTACCACCCGTGTCAGGAAGCCATCCGCACGGAGGAATGACGAACCATCCGAAGCCTTGCGCCAGGTGCGCGATGTCCAGCGTCGGCGCTTTGACTCTCGCGTAGATGCCCAGTTGATCCATCCATTGGCCGGGAGCGAACCTTCGGTGTGGGGAGATTCTGGTACCCACGCAGCGGCTTCCCTTGCCGTTCCGCTGCCGATATCACTCGCATCGTCGCGGCGAATTCGCTCCTGGAACTTGCGCCGATTGGATTTGCGAGGTCTTCCCCTCAGCACAGGGCTGCTGTCGGAGACGTCTGTCTTGGCTGTTCGGATACCGAGCAGGAGCCGCGCTTCCATTGCGCCGCTTGGGTCCAACAAGAGCAGCCATTGGCGCCAGCCGCGTATCCAAGCCTGCAATGTCTGGGGCCGGATGCCAAGTTCGTCGGCTGCGGGTTGATTGTGCTCTCTCCACCCGAGCATCGGGATCAAGCGGTGGGCAAGATTGCGCACGACTGGGGTCGTCAGGGGCGTATTGGATACCCGTGTGAAGTACGCTAAGCAGGCTCTGCACCGGAATCCCGGCAGTCCGCTCGGTCTAGGCACGGCGTGGTATTCGGTGTGTGCGTTCCCGCACCATGGGCACGCGGCCGACTCCCTGCTATCGCCAAGCGCTGTTTCGACGCGGGGCTGTAGAAACGCCGTCAGTTCGGCGTCTTCGATGCGCGCCGTACGGCTGCGCGCGCGGCGGCGCTCCGGCAATTCGATGGTGTCTAGTCGTGGCATATGCCGCTCGCCCACCTTCGGCGCCGCGTCACGCAGGGATGCCGCGCGTGCGATGTGCGGGATCGACGTTTCCGGGAAAGTTTGGCGCTTGACTCGCAAGGCAGTGTCGATGGCATCTTGCACGATCACCGCATTGCGCGCCTGCCCCTCCTTCTGAAGCGCGTCGAGCAGCCGGCTGCGGCCGCAGTTCGGGCAGCGGATGCGGCGGCGTCCTTGGGGATCGAATCCGCCGGACTGGAAACCGCCTTCGAAGCCGCAGCGAACGCATGTTGCATGCGGCGCCACTCGGACACCGAGCCGCACTCGGGCCTCCCAGCGTCCCGACGGATCGAGTTCGAGCAGCCAGCGCCGAAACGCCAGCAGCCAGGAGAGCACCGCCTTTTGCGTGCGGCCCAACCGCAGGCCCGCCTGTTGCAGTGACATCTGCCGAGAAAGCAGCGGAATCATCGCTGCGCCTGCACTGCGGTTGGCGAGCTGTGTGAAGGGGGTTCCCGTCAGCCGATTGAACTGCCGCTTGCAGCCGTGGCAAAAGAATGTGGGAAGCTGCTCCGCTCTCCTGGGGTTTTCGGGGCGGATTCGTGTGCATTCGCAACGCGGGCACGCTGGCACCGGGTTGGGTCTGCGATTGACCAACTCAAGCCACGCACGCGTAAGAAAGCCAGTCAGTTCCAGATCTTCGGTGTCCTTGTCGTCGATCGGCGCCTTTGCCGTGATCGCTCCAACCGTGGCATCGAACCGTCGCGTCAACGGCATGGCTTTGTCTTCATCATCCTGAGTCGAAACAGCAAAACGGGTGGCGCGAACTCCCGCCCGTACTGCACCACCTTCATCGATCGTAGTTGTTGACTTGCACGGAATCATGACCCTCTGTATCAACTTGAGGCTGCGTTTGACACCCGAATTGCGCTGCACGTTCACGAATGCGTGCGAGCGAGGGGTGCTCCGCTGATTGCGTCGAGTGTGCGGATGTTGATTTGCACCGAATCCTGACCCACCCGAGGTAGGTTTTTGCATCGAATGTTGACCCACGTATAGAACACTGTCCCGCTCGGCAACGAGCGGGAGATCGGAGTGATCGACGTGGCCATACTGAGCATCATTCGACGCTGGCATCTTCGCGACCAGATCCCGCTGCGCGAGATCGCCAGACGCCTGGGCATCTCCAGGAACACGGTCAGGCGCTATCTGCGCGCTGACACCACGGCACCGGCCTATCCTGCACGGCAGAGTCCGAGCAAGCTCGACGGCCATGCCGCCAAGCTCTCCGCTTGGCTCAAGACCGAGGCCAACAAGCCACGCAAGCAACGGCGCACACTCAAGCAGATCCACACTGATCTGTGTGCCTTGGGCTTCACCGGCTCCTACGATCGCGTTGCCGCATTCGCTCGCCGCTGGCGCCAGGAGCAACAGGAGCAAGCCCGCACGTCGGGGCGAGGCACCTTTATCCCACTGCGCTTCGCAGAGGGTGAGGCCTTCCAGTTCGACTGGAGCGAGGACTGGGCGGTCATCGCCGGCGAGCGCACCAAGCTGCAAGTGGCTCAGTTCAAGCTCAGCCACAGCCGCGCATTCTTCCTGCGCGCGTATCTGCTGCAGACCCACGAGATGCTGTTCGATGCCCATCACCACGCCTTTGTGGCCTGGGGCGGTATCCCGCGTCGCGGCATCTACGACAACATGAAGACCGCCGTGGATCGCGTGCGCCTGGGCAAGTTGCGTGACGTCAACTTGCGCTTCAGCACCATGGTCAGCCACTACCTGTTCGACGCCGAGTTCTGTAACCCGGCCTCGGGCTGGGAGAAGGGGCAGATAGAGAAGAACGTGCAGGACAGCCGTCACCGCATCTGGCAACGCATCCCTGCATTCGGCTCTCTGGCGGCACTTAATGACTGGCTGGCCGACCAGTGCGTACGGCTGTGGCAGCAGACCCGCCATCCTGAGCTGGACATGACCCTCTGGGAGGCCTGGTCGCTGGAGCGGCCACACCTGATGCCCGTGGGGCAGCCGTTCGATGGCTTTGTGGAGCACATCAAGCGCGTCTCACCAACCTGCCTGGTGACCTTCGAGCGCAACCGCTACAGCGTACCGGCGTCGTTTGCCAACCGGCCCATCAGTCTGCGCGTCTATGCCAATCGGCTCGTGTTCGTGGCCGAAGGCCAGGTGATTGCCGAGCACGTGCGGCACATCGACCGTAGCCATCTTCCGGGGCGCACAATCTATGACTGGCACCACTACCTCGCGGTGCTGCAGCGTAAGCCCGGTGCGCTGCGTAACGGCGCACCGTTCGCCGAACTGCCAGAGGGCTTCCGACGCCTGCAATCCACACTGCTCAAACGCCCTGGTGGCGATCGCGAGATGGTCGAGATCCTGGCGCTGGTGCTGTTGCACGACGAACAGGCCGTGCTCACTGCGGTGGAGCTCGCACTGGAGGCGGGTGCCCCGTCCAAGCAAACCATCCTGAACATCCTCAGCCGCCTCCTGGAAGGCGAGCCCGTGGCACCGATCACCTCACCACAGGCACTGGCGCTGCACGTCGAACCGCAGGCCAACGTCGGCCGCTACGACAGCTTGCGAGATCGGGAGGTGCATCATGCAGCATGAAGTCATGTTGGAGATGCTCAAGTCGTTGAAGCTGCACGGCATGGCACAAGCGCTGGGCGACCTGGCGGCGCAGGACTCGCCGGCCTACCAGTCGGCCGTGGCCATCCTGTCGCGTCTGCTCAAGGCCGAGCTCACCGAGCGCGAGGTGCGCTCGCTGGCCTATCAGATGAAGGTGGCGCGCTTCCCGGCCTACCGAGACCTGACTGGCTTCGACTTCAGTTGCAGCGAGGCCAACGAGGCGCTGGTGCGGCAGCTTCACCGCTGTGAGTTCTTGGAGTCAGCGCACAACATCGTATTGGTCGGTGGCCCCGGGACCGGCAAGACCCATCTCGGCACTGCCATCGGCGTGCAGGCGGTGGAGCACCATCACCGCCGGGTGCGCTTCTTCTCGACCGTGGAGCTGGTCAACGCGTTGGAACTGGAGAAGGTCTCCGGCAAACCAGGCCATCTGGCCACGCGACTCATGTATGCCGACCTGGTGATCCTCGATGAGCTGGGCTATCTGCCGTTCAGCCAGACCGGCGGCGCATTGCTGTTCCACCTGATCAGCAAGCTCTACGAGCGCACCAGCCTCATCATCACCACCAACCTGAGCTTCGGCGAATGGTCCAGCGTCTTCGGGGACGCCAAGATGACCACCGCGCTATTGGATCGCCTCACGCACCACTGCCACATTGTTGAAACCGGCAACGATAGCTATCGTTTCAAGCACAGCACCACCCAGCCCAAGAAGGAGAAACGCACCGCCAAACAACCCGCACAAAGCGACACCTAACAGCCTTTGGGGTGGGTCAGTTTTCGATGCAAATCCTGGGTCAGGATTCGGTGCAAATCAACACCTGGACGTTGTACCCCACCAAACCTGTTCCCTTGGCCTGCGAGTTCATCGATCGCGAGTCGGGATCGGTAAGTGAACGTTGCCCGTCGGGCTCGTTCTTCAACGCCTCCTTCGTGTCATCGAGTTGCTTCATCTGCTCGCGTAACTTCCTGATCTTGTCCTGCAGGCGTTCGGCCTTCGCCTCGACTTCTGCGGGCTGCGTGCGGTCGGCAGTTTCCAGGGCATCGAGGTAACGTTGGATGCTCTGCTCGATCTGCTTCTGCCGGCCGTCAATCTTGCCTGGCGTGAAGTTGCGGTCGCGGCTGTTGACCGCCTTGAACTTGCTACCGTCGATGGCCACGATCGCTTGCGAGAACAGCTTCAGGTCTCGGCACAGACCAATGAAGCGGCGGCAGACGTTGCGAATGCCAGCTGCGTTGTCGCGGCGGAAATCGGCGATGGTCTTGAAGTCCGGCGCCAGCCGCCCGGTGAGCCACATGAGCTCGACGTTGCGCTGGGCTTCGCGCTCCAGGCGGCGGCTGGACTGGATGCGGTTGAGGTAGCCGTAGATGTAGAGCTTAAGCAGTACCGCCGGGTGGTACGAAGGACGGCCAGTGGCGGCGGGCTGAGCGCCTTCGAACCCAAGGGACACAAGATCGAGTTCTTCGACGAAGGCTTCGACGACACGTACTGGATTGTCCTGGCCGATATAGTCATCCAAGCACGCAGGCAGTAACGTCACTTGCTGGCGGTCTTCACCCTCGATGAATCGCTTCACGGCCACCTCGCTTCAAAACGCTTGGCTCAATATAGGCGACCATCGGGGTGTTTTCACACAGCCTCGGCCGAGAGCGGTCAGTGAACCGATGACTGCTCTTAGTCCTCCAGTCTGAACACAAATGGCTTCAGGAAATGGACCGACGTTACGGTGCCCGATTCAGGGTCTCGGAACGGAACACATTTGATAGTCCGGGCAGCCCGGAGGGCCGCGTCGTCCAGGACCGCGCTTCCGGACGATTTGGTAAGTTTTGTCTCACTGACGTTTCCACCGATATCGACTACTGTGTCAACAACGACACGACCTTCAGCGCGCGACTTTTGCGCCTCCACCGGATAGAAGACCGTTGGGTCTTGGCATAAAGCCCTGGCCTCACGACCATCCACCTCGCGCGGCGCTCCGTGCGCGCTGAGCATGACTGCAACTCCCAGCCACGCCAGGAACACTTGGTGATATGCCGTGGACCGTTTTGGCAGAAGATATTTCATCTGTCCGTGTTTACCTTTCAACTATCCGGTGCGGATTCTGATGTGCGGCGCACCTGCTCCTGAGCAGTGGCCGATGCCCCCGTACACCACCATCCAGCATCAGAGCCGGCCCACTTCTCGGGGCCCAAAAGAGTTCTTCATGGCGAAGGAATCGTTCCAAGCACTCGGTCCGCAAAAGAGCGCGCATCCATAGACCTGGACAATCGCCAGCCAGCGACACGCAGCTCAGCGGTCTGCTCGTCCAATAAGCGCTCCGATTTTCGAACGTCGATGCGCGACTGTTCGACGCTATCGATGGCGACTCGCCCAGCCTTGTAGAGTGATTCAGTAAGCGCCAGCAGCTGGCGCGATTCCTCGACGCTGTCTTTGGCCGCTCGAACAGCATCCTTCGCCTCAAGTAAGGCATTGAAAGCCGCGTGCAGCCGATTTCTCGTGTCGACAATGACTTGCTGTAACGCGGCTTCCTGCCGGAGTGCATCGGCCTTCGCGGTCTCCAGGTCGGCATACTCGGTGGTGAATGGGCCCAGCGGCTGCTGAACCGATACGCCCACGCGATAGCTTTGGTATCCCAATGCGCCGTTGGCTGAGCCGAAGCCGGAGAGGCTCTGCCCTAGGAAATCCTTCTTGGCAAAAGCGCTGACAACAGGCAGGAAAGCACCACGGGCCTGATCGACCTTTGCATATGCTGCGTCGACTTGCTGGCGTGCTGCAATCACGGCCGGATCAGCCATGACCACGGCATCCATGGTGGCGGCATCGGCCATCTCCGTATCCGCGGAGGGGACATTGCCGCTCGCGACCAGGACTTTGCCCGGCGACACATCCGCACCCATGGATTTGACCAGCGCATCCGACTTATCGCGCAGCGTGTGGCAAGCCTGGTAGAGCTGGCGCTCTGCATCCAGCACGTCATTGCGTGCCTTCCCGATGGCGATGGTGGTCCCATGGCCATCACGATAGCGTTCCGTTGCCGTGCCCTGAATGACTTTCAGGCTCTTCAAAACCCGCCCAGTTTCATCCACGGCAAGTTGTGCCTTATACAAGTCGCCATAGGCAACGATGACAGCCTGTAGGGTGTCAGCGAACGTGGCATCGAGTGTCGCTTCGCTGGCGCGTTCCAGCGCTTTGCTGCCACGATAACTGGCGACGTCCCGGCCGCCGTTGTATAGGTTCAGATTCACGCTGACAGCGCCGTAACTGGTGTACCCCTGGCCGTTACCACCTACGATGGAGTTACCGACGACGATTGCGGGAGTGCCTCCGTTTGCCGGCTTGTAGCGGTCGTTCTCAATCGTTGCGGCAGCGGAAGGCAGAAAGGCTGACCAAGCCTTCAGCACACCTGCCTTGGACTTTTCCTGGTCCTGGATTGCCATCAAGTACTGCGGCTGCCCCTGTGATGCAATCTGCAGCGATTTGCTCAGGGCAATCGGCTCCGCACTCAAGCCCTGACACGGCACGGCACCATCCGATTCGGCTCCCCCGGTAACTCCAGCGGCATGACATGCGCTGCACCAAAGCGCTGTTATTAGAACGGGTGCGAGACGATCGAACATGAAAGACAACTTTGCTGCCACGACGGAAAGCGGACAAATCACAAAAAAAAGACGAGCCGCACTCTCGCACGGCTCGCCTCCGTTACTTACTACGCAGCTGCCTGCTGGTCCGTTGTTCCGGCTGGCATATCGGGAGTGCTGTTGCTCCCATCGCCTGCACCGGGATCACCCGTGCCCGGGTCGCCTGCGCCAGGATCGTTGCTGGCACCGTCGCCCGCAAAATAGTCCTGCCAGTACTGATCGTACTGATCCACCGTGATGTTAGAGCTGCCGATCTCATATTGGTCCGTTCCATCGCTGCCGGTGATGTGTGTCAGCGAGATGCCGTTGATCGTATCGATTTCAGTTGTCTGGGAGCTGCCATCAGCGTGGGTGTCGGTTTCGACGTCTCGGTAAGCGCCGCTGGCATCGTGCGACTCTTCTCGGGTGGAATATGTACCCGTCGAGGCGTCGTAGCCGTTCGTTGTGGTGCTACCAGTGGCAGTGTCGTAGCTCACATCCGAGTACGAGCCGTCGGAACTCCGAGACACGTCTTGGGTGATGTGGCCTTCGGGATCGTAATCCGTGGAATGGTAGTTTCCGTTGTCGTCCCAGTGTGCCGTTGAGCTCGATCCATCAGCGTTTTTCGTCGTTTGATCCGAGACGCCGTTCACCTCGACCGTCGTAGTGGTACTGACAGTATGGCCATCCGAGTCCGTCTCAGTGTCGTGCGTGACCTGCCCATTCCCTGCCATCTCAACTTCATGGGTTGAGCTCGAGCCGTCGCTGTTGTACGTGGTTTCCCAACTGCTGCTAGTGGTTCCGTTCGACGTGTAGTCACTCGGTATCGAAGCGAGGTGACCGTCCTCGCTGATCAAGCGACCACTTGCATCATAGTTGTCGGTGATGCCGTCGCTTCCCTCATTGGACGTGCGCGTTTCGGAATGCGAGCCGTCGGGGTTGGTCGTGTCGATCAGATGATTGTTATCACCGAGACGCTGATCCACAGTGACCGTCCCGTCGCCGTAGGTCGTTGTGGTGGTCGATCCATCTGTGACCTCCCTGCGTTCCATACTACCGTCTGCGTCATAGTTGGTAGTCGTGGTGGTCCCGTCCGCCTGTTGTTGCGTGTCGGTACGCGAACCGTCGTTATAGATGGTGGAATGGTCGTACTCACCCGTGGTGGCGTTGTATGACGTTTCCCAAGTAATACCCATCGCCGTCGTCTCGGTCGTGTTGTACGAGCCGTCTGCCGACGTGACTGTCGTGGTGGTATCTCCGTAGCCGTATTGATTGGTGCTGACGACTTCTACCGACGACCCGTCCGGGTTGGTGGTGACGGTCGTGTCGTTGTAGATGTCACCATAGCCACCGCCGTAACCTCCACCATAGTCGCCGCCGTAGCCACCGCCATAGCCACCACCATAGCTGTCACCGCCGCCGGTAGAGTAGTTGTCCTCTCGCGTTGAGGTGGTGACAGAGCCGTCAGCATTGGTGGTAACGGTGGTCACGCTCGAGCTGGCGACTGACCCGTCTTGGTTGTAGTTATCCGATCCGGAGCTGCCGCCCGATTGCCAGGTGTCAGACGCGCGAGAACCATCCGAGTTATACGTGTCGGTGCCACTCGTCCCGTTCGGGGATTGCCACGAGTCCGAGGCCAGATTGCCGTTCTGATCGTAGTTGTTGGTACCCGAGTGGCCATCATTGGTTTGCCACGAGGAGGATTCCAGCGTGCCATTCGAGTCGTAGCTGTTGCTGCCGGAGTTACCGTGGCCGTCGTTCCAGGACTCGTTGGTGATCTGACCGTTCGAGCCGTAGGTGTTGGAGCCGGAGGCTCCGCCTTCGGTTTGCCAGCCGTAGGAGGTCAGGTTGCCGTTGCCGTCATAGGTGCTGGTTGAGGTGTCGCCATGACCGTCGTTGACGCTAACGCTGTGTCCCGTTTCCACCCCCGCATTGGGATCGTAGTTGGTGGTCGTCGTTACCGTGGTGACGTTGCCTTGATCGTCAGTTTGAGTCGTGACGTCTTTTTCCGAGGTAACGCTTCCTTTCGGATCGTAGTTGGTTGTGGTCCGGTCACCGTGTCCATCATCTGTTTGGACGGTGCGACCAATTTGAACGCCGGTGACCGGGTCGTAGCCCGTAACGGATGTCGTCGTTACGCCAGTCTGGACATCCAGCGACATGGACACCGACGCGGTGATACCGCCCGCCTCATTCGCCACCGTTCCAGTCAACGCACTGCCATCAGCATTGGTGGCTACGTTCGCTGAGCCTGTCAGGCCCCAACTCAAGCCGGCCCCAGTCGTTACCGTTACACCATCTCCCGAGACTGTTGCTTGGGCACCATCATCCAACCGAACCGTCCCATCGTTTACCGCGACAGAGGCGCCTGTACCTGAGACGTCGACGCTGGCATTAGGGCTTTTGTCCGTAGCTTGAACATTGCCATTGACACAAGAAACAGATGAATTACCGGAGACGGTTACGGTGTTGTTATCG
Source organism: Ralstonia sp. R-29 (assembly GCF_049913345.1). NCBI lineage: Bacteria > Pseudomonadati > Pseudomonadota > Betaproteobacteria > Burkholderiales > Burkholderiaceae > Ralstonia > Ralstonia sp. R-29. The sequence goes on along the minus strand of NZ_CP184379.1, from coordinate 124,980 downwards.
CAAGTTACGGTATTTGTTCCGGACGACGTAATATCGGCGCTTGCCCCATTGCCAAGCGAAACCTTGTCCCCTGACCCGACTACCGAAACCTGCGCACCGTTTACAACATCGATTCTTGCATTATCTGCTATTACTTTGTTTCCGCTAACCGTTGCTTGGGGAAGGTCAACACCTGCAATTATGTCGTACCCATTAAGCGAGCCCATCGTCACCGTGGCGCCACCATCCGGAGTATTCATCTGGAGAGCCATGCTTCCATCACTATTAGCAACGGTATGCTCGGTCGAGTTCGTCAGATTGATTGTGCCATCGTCGTAGTGAAGCCGCTGCGCCTCACCAAGCTCCGAAGCCACAACGTTAGCCTGCTGAATTGCGGTCTTCTCGGCATCATTTTTATAATCTGGATCCGGAATCTTCGTTTCATCAACAATATTTTTATCGAGAGCGTGGGCAATCTCGTGAACCAGGTCGACAGCAGCCGAAACCACACCAACAACAAGTCCACCCGCACTCACCATCAGGGCAGTATCAGGATTCCAGTTGATGGCATTGTTTGCATACTCATCTTCCTGATTTCCATGGACAATATTGATGACGGTTCCGGCGCTCCTCAGGCGATCGAGCAGCGCACTCGCAGTTGAACTGCGCTGAAGATATGCAAGTGCCGCATTTAGTGATGCAATGTCATCGACAGTAGCGCCGCGCACATTGAGATCATGGCTAGTAATGGTCAAAGTATTACCTCACAAAATTTATAGTTCGAAATATAAAGACGATCATCGATACTTACTAATGAAGGACTCGCATTTTTCAACAGGACGTTGCTTAGCGGCCCAGCGATAGAGGCTTATCGCTAAATTCTTGTCCGCAACGACTAGCTTGCCCCCTACGCGGCCGAGTATGTTTGCCTGCCCATCATATTCGCGATCGAACATCAAACTCATTTCACTGGAATCGCTTAGGGTCAAATATATGGCCTCCCTAGGCTCAAATTTCTGCAATGAAAAACTAGCCTCTCTTATTCCGCCCGATTCAAGTAGCTCGACAAGGTTAGAAACCCCATCAGATTCATCAACGACGTACTCGCATCCGACTCTCTTTAATCGAGCCTCATCCAAGGCAACCGGATAGTAGTGGTCATCTGGGGCAATGTAGACAACAGCCTTCTTTGACAGATGAATACGAGTCTTAAAGCGCTCCGCCTCCCAATATTCTTTGGCGAAAGCATTGCCACCTAGGATGAATGGAACACCCTTCGCCTCTTGGGAGAATACAGGCCGCACTGGGTCGATCAAAAAAATTACGAAAGCGAGAAAAATAAATCTCTTCAATTTCACCTCCAAAAATATTTCCTCAAAAAAAGAGACACCCGCAGTCATTTGTTTGAAATTTTGGTCCAAGATCATCAGAGTATTGACAGAGCCCCATAGCGCTCTTCGCATTCAGAGTTTTTATCTGATCTTGGCACCCTCATCCAAGTACTTAACCAATGGAGACAGCAGGAGCTCGACTATTCGGCGGTGGTCGGTTGCAATATCGGCCTGTACCGTCATCCCAGCTTGCAGTGGCGCAGGCTTTCCATCCACCACAAAGCCACTCCGTTCCGCCCGGATACGCACCTTGTAGACATAGCCATCCTTCACCGACTTCACGTTCTGGATAGCTTTCTCTGGCTGATTTCCTCCCGCGCCGTTCTCATCGCTGATGGAAGCGCTGCTTTTCTCTTCTGCGTCGGGGCTCACCCACACTAGCGTTCCTTTCAGCGTCCCGTACTTCTGGAATGGGAAGGTGTCGACCTTGAGTTCTACCGGCTGCCCCACCTTGACGTAACCGATGTCGTCGTTGGAAAGCGTGGCTTCGACTACAAGCGGCATGCCGTCCGGCACGATGGTCATCAGCGTCTGGGCAGGATTGACGACGCCACCCACCGTCGTCACGTTGATCTTCTGCACCCAGCCATCCACCGGCGCCTTGAGCCACTTCAGCTCATGCAGTTCGCGGCTCTTCTCCATATCGCCGCGCAGCCCCGGCTCGTTGGCCACCTTGTCGCTCAACTGCCCGTAGACCTCGGCCTGGTGGTCGTGCTCGACTTCGGCTAGACGCTTTTGGGCTTCTTGCAGCGCTGCGCGTTGCTCGTCCACCGTTTTGGTTTGCGCAGCAAGATCGTTGCGATTGCTGGTCAGTTCTTGCTTGAGTTGGAGGTAGTCGACGCGCGAGATGGCACCGGTCTCCACCAGTGGTCGCGCGCTGGATTCGCGCTCTTCGCTGATGGCGGTGTTCTCTCGGTATTTCGTCAGCGTGGCCTGGGCTGCAGCCAAACTGTGGGTTTTCTCTTCGACTTGCGAGCGCGCTTGCTCCCGCTTGGCGGTATACGCTGCTTCCCTCGCGGCGCGCGTACTTTCCTGCAGCGCAACCCATGCAGGGTCAGCGTTGCGGTAGTCAGGCGCGGCGTGCGTCAGTTCGGCGGCGAGCCGCGCTTGCTCCAGGCGGTTGTAGGCGTACTTGTCTGAGCTTGCCTGTAACGCAGCACCACTAATGGCCGGATCGAGTTCGAGTAACAGGTCACCCGCCCGCACGTGCTGGCCCTCCTGCACATGGATCGCCTTGATGGTCGACGCTTCCAGGGGTTGGATCTGCTTGATCCGCCCGTCGGGGATGAACTTACCCGGGGCCGTCGCTACGACTGCGATTTGGCCGATGCACGACCACACAATCGAAATCACCACGAGCCCGACAATGCTCCACATCACCTTGCGATGCGCTGGAGAGGGTGGTGTCTCCTGGATTTCCAACAGATGCGGGAGAAACTCCTGCTCCAACGGAGTCAGCGGGGCATTGCGACGGGCACGCCGACGTTCGGCCTTTGTCTGGCCATTTGCATCTGCCCGGTCAAACTTCATCAACTTAAGCAGCGGCATATTCGGGCCCCGCTTGTTGAGCGAACAAATGCGCGTAGATGCCACCGCGCGCGAGCAACTCCGCATGTGAGCCGCGCTCAGCCAGCTCGCCCTTGTCCATCACCAGAATGGTGTCGGCATGGCGAATGGTAGACAGCCGGTGCGCGATGATGAAGACACTGCGCCCCTCACAGATCTTGCTCAGGTTGTCCTGAATGATCCGCTCCGACTCGTAGTCCAGCGCGCTGGTCGCTTCGTCAAAAATCAGGATGCGTGGGTTGGCGAGCAAGGCACGAGCGATGGCAATGCGCTGGCGCTGCCCACCGGAAAGCGCAGTGCCGCGTTCGCCAACCGGCGTGTCATACGCCTCGGGCAGCTCGAGAATGAAGTCATGCGCGCCGGCGAGCTTCGCAACCTCCACAATGCGCTGCATCGAGGTGCCGGGCACGTGGATGGCAATGTTGTCGCGGACGCTGCCGTTGAACAGGAAGTTCTCCTGTAGCACGACACCGATTTGGCGGCGCAGCCACATCGGATCGGCTTGCTGCAAGTCCACGCCATCGATGAGCACGCGCCCAGATTCAGGTACATACAGTCGCTGCAGCAAGCGAGTGAGCGTGCTCTTACCGGAACCACTGCGCCCCACGATGCCGACGGTCGTGCCTGGCTCAATGGTGAACGAGAGATTGCGCAGGATTTCAGGGCCGTCGACGTTGTAGCGGAAGCGCACGTTCTCCAGCCGCACGGCGCCCTGGATCGCGGGAAGGCTCGCCTTGTTTGGATTGAGTGAGGGCTCCGCACGCGTGTTGAGAATGTCGCCCAATCGCTCAACCGAGAGCCCCACCTGCTGGAACGTTTGCCATGTCTGGACGACACGCAGCACCGGCGAAATCACGCGCCCAGACAGCATCTGAAATGCAATCAGTTGCCCGACCGTCAGGCTGTTCTCCATCACCAGATAGGCGCCGACCCATAGTACGGCGAGGGTGGATAGCTTCTGAATGGATTGCCCCAGCGCGCCGGAAATCCCGGATAGATGTGAGGTCCGGAAGGACGCAGTGACGTACCGCGCCAGCAGTTCTTCCCAGCGTTTGTACAGAATCGGCTCCAGCGCCATGGCCTTCACGGTCTGCACGCCAGTAACGGCCTCCACCAGGTAAGACTGGCTTTCCGCTCCGCGATCGAATTTCTCTTCCAACCGCTCACGCATCAGCGGGCGCATCACCAGCGAAAGCGCAACGAATAGCGGAATGAACGCCAGCACAACCGCCGTCAGAAGCGGGCTGTACAGCAGCATCACCGCGATGAAGATGACTACGAACAACAGATCCATCACGACATTGATGGACGAACCCGTTAGGAACTGGCGAATGCCCTCAAGTTCGCGTACGCGGGCCACAGTGTCGCCGACGCGCCGGACCTCGAAATAGCGCAGAGGGATGTGCAGTAAATGCTTGAACAGCTTCGCCCCCAGCCCAACGTCGATTCGGTTCGAGGTATGCGCCATCAACTGCGCTTTGAGCACGCTCAGGATGGCCTCGAACACGATCAGGATCAGCATGCCGGCTGCCAGCACGTGTAGCGTCGACAAGCTCTTGTGCATGAGCACCTTGTCGATGATGACCTGGGTGAACAGCGGTGTGACCAGGCCAAACAGCTGGATGACGAAAGCCGCGACCAGGATCTCGCCCAGAATGCGCTTGTACTTCCAGATTGCTGGAACGAACCACGCAATATCGAAAGGGCGATTGGGATTGTCGAGCCGGAGCTTGGTCTTGATGAGACAAAGCTGTCCCGTCCAGACCTCTTCAAATGCCTCGCGAGTAAAAAGCGTGGCGCGCGGCTGCCGTGGATCTGCCACGACGACTCTGTCATCCGAGAGGATGCGCAAGATAACAACGCGCTCCCCGCCGTCCAACGTTGCAATGGCAGGCAAGGGGGTACGCGCGAGCCGCTCCCAGGAGGACGATGCGAACTTGGCCTTCAGGCCAATCTCTCCTGCAGCCCGAAGTACATCCACGTCCGAGAGAAGACGGCCAGGCTCGAACGCAAGCGAGCGCGCCAGTTGATTGGCATCCGTTGGCCGCTGGTGATGTCCGGCCACAATGCAGACGCAAATAAGGCCCGTGCTGATGCGCGTAGCCCCGACTTTATCGGCTACGCTCCCGGTGGCGTTGACGTGATTGCCCTCGGTCATGCTGAAAACTCCCCGTGCTACGCGTATGGACGCGTTTGTTATTGGGCACGGAGCGTAGCAGCAAGACGTCTGGGAAAAAGCACCTCCTAAGGTGGGTGTGCATGTTTCGCTACAGCAGTTGAAATTTTTGAAAATCAGATATTCGTATTACTTTTTTCCAGCATGAGCCGCATCCTGTTCGCTTGGGAGTTAGGCGCCAATCTCGGGCATCTCGCGCGCGATCTGCCAGTAGCCGAAGTGCTACGAAAACAAGGCCATGACGTGCTTTTCTCGGTAAAGGACTTGCGCGTCGCCGAGCAGGTTTTGTCGCCAGCCGGCTTCAAATTTGTCCAAGCCCCGGCTGCCGCAAGCACCCCTCAAGATAGTTACGCCCCAGCGAATTACTCCGAAATGTTGATTGGGGCCGGATACGGGGATGTGCTTGGCATCCTCGCACGCGTCAAGGCATGGGCGGCCCTCGTTGAGTTGCACCGAACCGACGTTGTGGTGATCAACCACGCACCAACGGCACTCCTCGCGGCGCGCGCTCTCGGGCTACCTGCTGTGCTGACCTGCATTGGCTTCGAATTGCCGCCTGCCGTCAGCCCGCTTCCGAGCATCCGGCCGTGGGAAGGCATTCCCGTCGAGCGGTTGCAGCAAGCAGATTCAGTCGTGCTGCATACCTTCAATTCGGTTTTGGACAGATTTGGCCAAGCCCCGATATTGCGTGTAGCGGACTTGTTCACCAATCTGCCGACTGTACTAACGACGTTTCCGGAATTGGACCACTATGGGGCGCGCACTGATGTCCTGTACGTTGGCCCCGTCTCCATGCTGACGAACGCGGTTGAGTGCCCATGGCCAGCGGGTGCGAGTCGCCGCATCTTTGCCTATCTTCGCCCGTCCGTCCCCGGATTCGAGCACATGCTTGCAGCACTCAGGGACACAGCGGCGACAGTGCTTTGCGTTTCGCCTGGTATGTCGGCAGACGATATAAAACGACTGAGTTCGCCGCGCCTCAAGATTTTGCCGCGCCCGGTCGCTTTGAATGCCACGCTCCAGGGCGTGGACCTCGCCGTGGTCTACGGAACCGGCACCATGGCTGACGCACTACTGGCTGGGGTACCGCTGTTAATGGTTCCGCAGGTCATTGAGCAAGCTTTGGCGGCGCGACGCATTGAGGACCTTGGCGCAGGGATCATGTGGGAACCGCCTCGCACGCTAGAAAGCGCTCGCACAGTGCTCGGGGCCGCGCTGTCGACTTCATCGTTGAAACTGCAAGCGGATCTCTTCGCGAAGCGCTATCAAGGAACTGCGCCAGAAACGGCAGCCGGCAACATAGCCCGTATGATCAGTGATGCCTCATTGCCCGGCCGTCGGTGTTAGCAGAATCGACCAAACCTCTGAAACAATTGTCCGTGTAGCAATCGCTGCCCCTACTAAGGCTAGTTTGCGTAGCTTCCCACACCCCGATCGCACTGGACCCGGTCATCGACCCTTCGGCTAGGCTCGGTGTGCTTTGTCTGGATGTGGTCGGCGTATCGCCCGGAGCCGCCGCAAAGTCTGACTGAATACCTCTGGAGCAGAAACAAGCGCCTTTCGCTGCTTGGAGTCGCCATTTGGTTGCTGTCATCTCGCTCTCGGTGCTTTGGCCCACGTGAGCGGCTGCAGTTGGCCGGAAGCGGTCAATCAGGCCTGCGTTTCGACGATGAACATCCGCGCTTGCTGGGCTTCCTGACGATCGGCCTTGATCGGCGCATAAGTCTCGGAATTGTAGAAGGCGAGCGCTTGCGCCAGCGTCGGGAACTCGAACACGCCGGCCATCGGCAACGGGGCCTCGTCCCCCTCCAGAACCTGCGCAACAGGACCGAAATGCAAGATTCGCCCACCTGCCTCTTGCAGGGCAGCTTGAAAGCGTGGAGCAAGCGCCGCCTGCTTGGCGGAGTCGATGATGCGTAGATTGACGTGTACGTATGCTGGCATTGTGCCCCCGAAATAATGCATATACATTATTACCGGAGGGCAGGGTTGTCAACCGGGGGGAGACATGAAGGGTTTTGATCCAGAAGCTTTGAAGAACGTTGCGGCGGAGTGTCCGGGCTTCCAGGCGCGCGCAACGGCGCGCTCACTCACGCGTTACTACAACGCCTGTTTCAAGCCGCTCGGGCTGACGGCAGAGCAATTCAGCCTCTTGGTTGGTATCGGTGAAGCCGAGGGGGCGACTCTGGTCGAGCTAGCGGATCAGGCGGGGGTCGACGCCACGACCCTCAGCCGATCTGTTCAGAATCTAGAAAGCCGCGATTTGGTCCACGCCACTGGCGGACGCGGCCGTGCCGGAAAGCAGTTGGCCCTCACGGCATCTGGGCGCCGACTCGTGGCGGATGCGCTCCCGGTGTGGCGTTCAGCCAAAGCAGAACTGGCCGGTCGGATAGGCGATAAAGAGCTTCGTTCCGCAAGGCAGGCAATGGCGGAACTGGCCAAGGCCGCAGAATCCGCGCGGGCGTAGCGCTTCCGGATTGCGGATTTGATTGAGGCGAGGGTGTAGGGATTACCTCGCGGCTCGCATCGCCGGCCAGTTTGGCGATGGCGGTGCGGGTCATTGCTGCTGACTGTTATTGGCCGACAGCAGACGACCGCGACGCCGTCGCTCGACGTCGACTAGCCGCGCTTGGCATTCTCACGCGCGGCTTTTTTGTATGCGCACGTCTGGCAGCTCCTATGGGCGGGCCGGGCAGGAGGGCTTCGGCCCTGCCGGCTCCTGTGGTCCGGTTCGCCAACCTGTTCGGTTCCGCCCCCCTTCGCTTGGCGGCGAATGGGCGGTCAGCGCCCCCTCGCTACCAGAGCTTCCACGCTAGACCTCTGTCTGCTCCGCCATCTCAAGCGCGTCCTCTACCTCAATGCCAAGGTAGCGGACCGTGCTTTCAAGTTTCGTGTGGCCGAGCAGTAACTGGACAGCCCGGAGGTTCTTTGTGCGACGATAGATCAACGACGCCTTGGTCCGACGCATCGTGTGGGTACCGTAAGCGGTGTCGTCCAGGCCAATTGATGCGACCCACCGATGGACAACCCGAGCATACTGGCGCGTCGACAGGTGCGGAGAGTCGTGAATTCTGCTAGGGAACAGATAGTCGGGTGCGTGCAGTCTTGCATGCCCTATCCATGCCGCCACGCTCTCGCGGGTCTGTTCGGTGATCTCGAAATGTACCGGCCTTTGCGTCTTCTGCTGCATGATCGTCGCGCGGCTGGCAACTTGCTCACTGTGATAAACGTCCCGCACCCTCAACTTGGTCAAATCGCATGCGCGAAGCTTGCTGTCGATGGCAAGATTAAACATGGCGAGATCTCGTACACGAGACGAAAGTTGCAGGCGTACGCGGATGGCCCAAATCTCCTTGAGCTTTAGCGGCAGCTTCTGACCAATCAATCTCCCTTTGTTCCATGGCGCTCGCGGCCAATCGGTGTTCGTTAGCGTGTTCATGACTATCTCCTTTCGATTGAAGGGAGATTTAGTCTGACCGGCTGGGGCTGACTGGCCGCCACCGGTCCATCGAGGTCGCCACTCGGTCTGACGTTCTGCTTGCTCCAATGCCACGCAATGGCAGCAAGGCAAATCTGCTCACAAAGCAACGAGAATGAAATCCCACTGGCTGCGGCCGATTGAGGACGCAAGCTGGTCGCAGTCATTTCTGGCAAGAAATTCACCTCGAGACACCACAAGCGGCCATCTCTGTCGAGCCTGAAGATCTGCCCGACTGTGGGTATCGTAGGAATTGAAACCGTGGGGGCAGTTACCAAATGCCCTGCCCGCAAAACGAGCAAGGGTTCCACTTGCGTGCTAGGCGCTTACGCGCGCAGCATCAGCGCAACAGTGCTAGGTCCCGAGCACACGGATACCCCGCTGAGGCCGGCGCAAACTTTGCGTCGCAGTCAAGTGAAGCCGAGTTAGGTGTTGTCGCCTGCGCGGGCCGCTTTGCTAATCTTCCCACAGACGAACTGGCAGAAGGACGTGACGATGTCCGTGTGTAGAGCCAGGACGTTGCTTTCGGTGATATCGGCGGGGGTCAGTTTATGTCGGCGCACCATAATCTTGCCGTGCAGTGGGGACGCAAGGAACGTCCGAACAAGGTCCTTGCGTGTTTTCGCGTCGGCTTGAGTGAAGTGCTTGCGTCCGGACTGGATTTCATCGTTGACCCGGTCTCGTGTCGCCGCGTCGTGCATGGCCGTGCTGGTCTGGACTGCCTTGTGGACTGATGACTTCTCCTCTGCTAGTTTGCGCTCGGCCGTTAGCAGGTTCCCCTGAATGGTATTCATCTTCAGCTCGGCTTCGCTGACGGCCCAGTTGCCTCGCAAGGCCTGCATGAGATACCCGGCCGGACTCTTTTTCACCACGCCCTGATTGATGCGATATCGGGTGTATTCCAGCGCCTGCAGAATCCGATCATCTGTCCACGTGCTCCGGTTTTCAGAGATTTCCGTGAATTGCTCTGTCGACAGGCGAAACTCATTCTTCAGCGTCATGTACAAGTCGCTCGCATCGGAGAGATTCACAAGGACTGCGTCGGCGGTTTCTTTGCGCTTCAAATTCACGAACCGGATGCGGTCAATTTTCTTCGACGAAGGCGATTCACTGCGCGTTTCGTACTCCAACTCGATGTCGGAAATCTCGTTGATTTCCTTCACGGCAGGCTCCAGCCAATCACGCTTGAAGTACTTGAAGATGGCCGCATTCGCGCCCATCTTTCCTGGCCAATTGCGGACCTCCTCGAGCGGTATCCAGTCGGTCCTGCCCTGCTGAACACTTGGCAGGATGCGGTCGTAAATTGCACGAGCCAGACTTCGCGTGAACGCCGTGGCAATGCGAAGGCTCAACCAATGCGAGCGTTGTGGGTCACGGATGTGGGGAAGTAGCTCAGGAGGTACGCGAAATCCAATTCGACCACGATGCATGGCCACCGTACCCATCAACTGCACTGACACCCACGAGTCGTCGTCGCGCGGCTCTTGACCCGGCGGCGTGCTGGTAACGCGAATTTTGCCATTCTGGCACTCGTCCGCAACGGACCTCAGGTGCTTGAGGTTGCGGCTGTCATACCGCATGAGCCACTTGAAGTAACTCAGGTCGACGTTGAAGAAGTCCTTCTCGGAAGCGTCTTGTGCGATGAGGAAATACGCCGCGTCGAGAAAGCGGCGTGCTGGCAGGCCTACGTTGACAATCTCCGTGAAGAGGTTGTTGCGCTGGTAGCCAATTTCCCGGTTGGCTTCGTTGATGGGCACGCCGGTATCGAACATGTCCTCGAACAGTGCGAGCGCCATCTGCCGTGATGTCGCTTTGATGGTGCCATCTGCTGGGTTGTCCGCTGCCATTGCTAGGTCTGCCCTTTTTCTGTCCCGTGGACTGTAGCACGCGATGGTGAGCAGTCAACACATAGAACCTCACCGTAGCGTTCAAGGGACAGCCGCACAACCAACCTCCCCTGCCCCTGCACAACCTACCTCACCAACAAATGTGGTTCGATGCCCGGGAAGCCTTACTGAATGCAGGCCTATGGGTTATCCACAGGCGCACGCACAACCTACCTCACCCACCGGGTATCCGAATTGATCGTGCACACGCGGGATCACCTTGGTGTAGTCAGGCGCCTCACCTTGTCGCACAACTGCTCTCACCTGCCAGCACACTAAACCTCACCTCAAGCACAACAGACCGCACCTTTCCTAACCTAAGTCCTTGAATTTATTCAGTATCGAGTTCTTCTGTTGGTTTGTTGGTCGGTTGTTTTTGAAAAAGAAAACAAACAAACCGTGGCTTCTAAGAAGGAGGAGGGGTGACGCGAAGGTTCTCGGGCTCCTTCATGGTGAGGTGCATTGTGCGTGCGCGCGGAATGACGTCATGGCTGTGTTCAAGATGTGCCCATACCCCTTCAATCAGGGTGAGGTTCATTGTGCGGATAAGCCGAGCGTGGAGTTCGATGGTGAGACTGATTGTGCAGAATTCAATGGATAGAGGACCAGATGGTTCGTGCCTCCACCATTTCCGTGCCGGAGATTTCGGGATGGGAAGCGCAGGTCAGGTCGTGCACGGGATGTGAGTCGTAAAAATGCACTTCCGTGTTAACCAGCACAACGGACCTCACCTTGAAGACGGAATTGGGATCCTATCGAGGGTCGATCAACTCGGGGGTGCTATTTGGGAACTGTCCGGTGGCGAAGCGTTTCTGCAACTAAAGCGTCGAAAAGTGCCGAGCTGTTCAATAGAATCTACCGTTTACTAAAGACGCTTTCTACATTTTGCTATATTCTGAGGTTTGTCGAATTTTTCTGGAAAACCTCAGAATGGTAAAAACGATCCAACTTCCGGCGATCGACCGGACTGTTACGCTGGAGCAGATTAGCCAGTTTGCAGACAAGGTCACGATTTTTACCGACGAACTGCGCGAAACGATTCTCGCACCACGACCAAGGAAGACCCCACCGGTCTTCAAGACAGGCGAGATTGCCGACATGTGCAACATCTCGCATTCGCAAGTCCAGTATCTGGCGACGAAAGGAGATGGTGAGTTGCCCGCTGGGACTGCTGCCGGCACCGGTAGGACCCGTACGTTCACCCTAGCGGAAGCACGTACGTGGGTCCAGAAGGTCAGCGACATCTACCAAACACCGCTGGCTTCTGGAACTGGCGATGGCAAGGGGAAGATCTTGATTACAGCCCAACTTAAAGGGGGGTCTGCCAAAACCACTACAACCATGTGCATCGCACAGGGGCTGACGCTCCGTGGACGCAAGGTACTTGTAGTGGACTTGGATCCGCAAGCGTCGCTCTCGGAGTTGTGTGGGTTGTATGCCGAGAAGGATGTCACGTCGGACGACACGGTGCTGCCATTTATCTACGACCAAAAGATGCCAGGTGGATTGGAGTCAAAAATCCAATCGACATATTGGGACGGCTTGGATGTGCTCCCCGCCCATACCGAGCTCATTGGGGCAGAGTTTCACCTACCGGCCATGCAGCGAGTCACTCCAGGCTTCAAGTTCTGGACCGTGTTGCGCGATGGGCTCGAGCCACTGCGCGCGAAGTATGACTACATTCTGATGGACACTTCGCCGTCGCTTTCCTACATGAATCTCAATGCTCTGTTGGCGGCCGACGCTATGGTCATGCCGATGGTTCCTGAGAGCCTGGACTTCATTAGCTCGCTGTCATTCTGGAAATTGTTCTCGGACGTGTCCAAGAGCTTCCTTCAATACGAACAAGGCAAGAAGTACGACTTCGTTTCACTAGTGTTGTCGAAGGTCGACTACGGACGCACCTCGTCCGCGCCGGTTGTTCGTGCATGGGCGGAGTCAGCATATGAGAAGTGGCTTCATTCCATCGAGGTGCCGGCGAGTTCAGTAATGAGTACCGGCGCGTTGGCGTTTTCAACCGTGTTTGACGTGAGCAGCTCCCATAGCGCAGCAAAGTCCCTTCAGCGTATTCGGCAGCCGTTGGTCGACTACTGCCGCTGGATTGATGAGACGTACGCCGAGAAGTGGAGGAACGAACAATGAGCAACAATCTGCGGGAATCCCTGCTGAACAAGACCGCCGGTCTTCGGAAGACTTCGGACATCAAAGACGGTGAAGTGCCCCGGAATAACCGCACACAGACAGCGCCCGGTCTTGCTGGCGCGCTTGCTGTTGCTCAGCTGCGAGTGCAAGAGCTTGAAGCGAAAGGGACTGCTACTGAGCTGTTGGTTGTGGAGATTGGTCCGAATCCGTGGCAGCCGCGTCGAAAATTCAATGAAGCGAAGATGGCCGAGCTCGCTGAGTCTATTCGCGAGGTCGGGCTCATGCAGCCTATCGTTGTTCGGCGCGTGGAGAGCGGGTACCAAATTGTCGCGGGCGAGCGACGTTGGCGAGCACACAAGATCCTCGGTCTGGAGAACATCAAGGCGGTCGTGACGGAGTGCAGTGACGAGGATATGGCCGTGCTGGCGCTCGTCGAGAATATGGGTCGCGACGACCTGGCCGACTATGAGATCTCCTTGTCGCTTCAGCGGTCGGTGAGGGAGTTTCCGAACAGGAAACGCCTGGCTGAGGCCCTTGGTTTGTCGAGGCAGGGGCTGCATCGCTTCTTGGCATTCGAGGGGTTGCCGGACTTTATCCGTGCTGACTTGGACCTTGAGCCAGGTCTGCTAGGCGGAAATGCTGCGGAAGCACTCACCTCCGCGTTGAAGAAGCACGGTGAGGCTGCACTTGCAGCGACGAAGGAGCTTTGGCCGTCGGTATCGTCGGGGCAGATGGCGGAGACGAAGCTCGCTCCTGCCGTGATCGCAGTAGCGACTCGTAAGGGAACACCTGCCGTTGCGACTGAGCGCACCATCGACAAATTCTTTTCCGGGAAGAAGCAGGCTGGAAGTCTTACGAAGGATGTGAACTCGCTGACCCTGAAGATCAAACGTTCCATGCTGACCGACGCCCAAGAGGTGCGGATTCGGCAGCTCATGAATGAGCTATTCAGCGAGAACCCTGGGTAGGATTGACCTAGATGCCTGCAGTGAAGAGCCCTTTGGGGGCTCTTTTTTTTTTCGGGGGAATGGCTTGGTCCCTTTTAGGGACTAAGAGAGATGGATTTTGCGAGCCGTGTGATGAGTGGCGGAGCTCCCGCGACAAGCAGTCCCTAAAAGGGACTCGGTTCTCCGGATTGGTTTTCGGGCTTCCCGAGCGACTCTAGAGCCACCAACGCCAGCAACGGGAAAGGGGCGCGCCACCCTTCCTTCTATTGCCGATACAACGAGCGGCACGCAATCACCTCGGCTTTCGTGCGCTTCCCAGCGCTCGCAAGGGAACTGACCTCTGGGCGCCTAGCAGGATGGGTCATAGGGCGCAGTGAATTCCGTCCCTAAAAGGGACGGACCTTTGAAATGTTAAGTCGTCGGATGCAAGCTCTCCTGTCTCAGGAGAGGCGTCGCGTCAAACCAGGTCTTGGAGGGGGCTCGCGAGATGCAGCTCAATAGGACAAAAGCCGGGGGCAACGAGCGGCTGCAGACAGTGAAGAGCCCTTTGGGGCTCTCTTTTTTGGGGGGAATGGCTTGGTCCCTTTTAGGGACTAAGAGAGATGGATTTTGCGAGCCGTGTGATGAGTGGCGGAGCTCCCGCGACAAGCAGTCCCTAAAAGGGACTCGGTTCTCCGGATTGGTTTTCGGGCTTCCCGAGCGACTCTAGAGCCACCAACGCCAGCAACGGGAAAGGGGCGCGCCACCCTTCCTTCTATTGCCGATACAACGAGCGGCACGCAATCACCTCGGCTTTCGTGCGCTTCCCAGCGCTCGCAAGGGAACTGACCTCTGGGCGCCTAGCAGGATGGGTCATAGGGCGCAGTGAATTCCGTCCCTAAAAGGGACGGACCTTTGAAATGTTAAGTCGTCGGATGCAAGCTCTCCTGTCTCAGGAGAGGCGTCGCGTCAAACCAGGTCTTGGAGGGGGCTCGCGAGATGCAGCTCAATAGGACAAAAGCCGGGGGCAACGAGCGGCTGCAGACAGTGAAGAGCCCTTTGGGGCTCTCTTTTTTGGGGGGAATGGCCCCGTCCCTTTTAGGGACTGAGAGAGGTGGGTTTTGCGAGCCGTGTGATGAGTGCCGGAGTTCCCGCGACAAGCAGTCCCTAAAAGGGACTCGGTTCTCCGGATTGCTTTCGGGCTTCCCGAGCGACTCTAGAGCCACCAACGCCAGCAACGGGAAAGGGGCGCGCCACCCTTCCTTCTATTGCCGATACAACGAGCAGCACGCAATCACCTCGGCATTCGTGCGCTTCCCAGCGCTCGCAAGGGAACTGACCTCTGGGCGCCTAGCAGGATGGGTCATAGGGCGCAATGAATTCCGTCCCTAAAAGGGACGGACCTTTGAAATGTTAAGTCGTCGGATGCAAGCTCTCCTGTCTCAGGAGAGCCGTCGCGTCAAACCAGGTCTTGGAGGGGGCTCGCGAGGTGAAGCTCAGTAGGATAAAGGGAGAGCCTCCCGTCGAGAGGCAGTTGGAAGAGTACGGTACCTGGTCCTGGCGTACTCTGAGTACGCTTACGATGACGACGCCATTTGTTGCAGGAGGCCCAGGCTGTGCGCCATTTAAACCGCAGCGCCGCTACAAGTTTCATTTTGGGGCCGGCCTGTCATAGGCACAAGTGCCTAGCGGCGGCGCCGGAAAGGATGTTACGTAGGGTGCACCGCAGGTGTGGCATCCTCCCGTCCACGCTGTCTTGCCACACCACGCCAGCAGACCTTCCTAGGACGCTTGCCCAAGCGCGCGGTGCCGCTCGATCCGTGCCGCCCCTCAGGCGGCTGACCAACACGCAACTCCCGCATGTCCCGCTTTGAACGCGCATTGTCCCCGTCACGACGGCTGTTCCGCCAACGCGGGCCGCGCGCTCTGGTCACGGCCGGCCGCTCGATCGGTACACTGGTATGCGTGGCGCTCGGCGGCCTAGCGGGCGGGATGCTCGAGCTCCCGAGCATAAGGCGCGCTGGTACTGGCGGCCGGGGCAGTCGTGGGCGGAGCGGTGTGGTGGCGCGCGCGCTGGTGAGCGGCCATGCCGGCTCCGAAAGCGGGCACGCTACTGCCGTGACCGGGTGCTTCGGCGGCTTTTGATTGGTCAAGGTTCCTTGCCGATAACTCCTACTATCGGCATGGCGCTTTCGGGAAAAAGCCCCCACACTGGCATCAAACAGACTCTGGCGCGGCTTCCCCGCTCGGGCACACCTCTCCTGGGACTCCCGAGCCTCCTGCGCGACTCAGCCAGGAACCTTGAGCACTCCAGCGACTGCCGTCGCAACATCTTCCAATGCGTCGTGGGCATAGGTGCGCGACGTATTGATGTCGCGATGGCGCAGCAGGGCTTGCACGTCGGTCAGCTTCCCCGTGGCGCGCAACAGATGGGTCGCGGTCGTGTGCCGCAACCAATGGGTGGAGGCCCGCTGCAGCTTCTCCGCCAGTTCCTCGTTTCCCCGCTGCAGTAACGCCTGTGCCGCATCCCCAAAGGCCCGCCGCACGATGCCGTACAGCCCTTGCCGGGTGCTGACCGGGCGCGCCAGCAGCCGCTGCAGGGTCAGGCCGTCGATCGGGTTGCTCGTGCGCCGCTTGCCGCCAGGAACCGCCGGGATCACGGCCGTCGTGTCGGTGCGGCGTGGTTCGGGTGATAAGCCCAGCAGCCGTCGGAAGCGGGCCAACTCCTCCATCGCGCTATCGCACGGCACCACCTGGTCGTCGCCGCCCTTGGCATGGCGGATGACCACGACCCAGTAAGGACCGTGCCGGCCCACACGGCGCTCGAAGTCCGTCCACGTGAGCCCAGCCAGTTCGGAGGCCCGCAGCCCGGTCTGGAAAGCGAGGGCGATCACCAGACGGTCGCGCGCGGCCTGCAGCCGATCCCAGAATGCCGCCTTCGGCCGCCCATCGATGGCCGCGAACACGGCGCGCAGGTGGTCGAGTTCCAGGAAATGTTGTTGCGAACCGGCACCCCGTGCCCGCCGCGCGCGGGGCAGGGCGGCGAACGGATTCACCCGGATCGCCTGCATGTCCACCAGCCACTTGAAAAAGCCCCCGGCGATCAAGGCGCTCTGCCGCGCCGAGGCTTCCGACAGCGGCCCGCGCAGCGGCCGCCACGCTGTGCTGTTCTTGGCGCGGGTGTCACCGATCGCGTGGGCCGGCGGCGCACGCAGCAGGCGCAGGTAGGCCTGCGCATCCTCGACGCCCCAGTCCTGCAGGCGGCGGCTTACCGCATGCGCGAACCACAGCAGGCGGCGCCCCTCGAGTGCGTACTGGTGCGCGGTGGTGGGCCGGATCCCCAGGCCCGCGGCCAGCTTCGCTTCGAGCCAGCGCCGCACGAGCTCGACGTCGTCCGCGGCGGCCGGCAGCACCGGGCTGGCCAGGGCGTTGCTGGGCGGGGGCAAAACGGGGTGATTCATGGCGTTCCTGCAGGCGATGGCTGTGATTCTAGCGGAATGCCACGAATTTACCATTAGGGGAATAATGGTAAATCATCGTGCTTATCTGCAATGGAATTGATTGCGGAATAGTCGTGGTTATAATGCACGTCAGCCAGCTGCAACTGGCACTTCTGCGGCCCTTCGTCGATGCCACGCACGCCTACCGCCTTTGCCGATGACCAACTGCACGCGATTTGCCTCGCGCTGCAGCAGCTCTCGGCCCGCTATCCCGACAACCGCGCCTTTCTGCGCCGCGCGTTCGATGAGATCGACCGCATCGCGGGCCGCCCGTTTGGGGAGACCGTCTATCGGCGTCTGATGGTGGCCGCAGGCATTGCCCGCACACCAAGCACGCGCACCGTGCAGGCGGTGCTGGCCGAACGCCGTGCCACCGCGCACGCTCCCCAGGCGCCGGCCACGCTCCAGGATGCCGACCTGCGCGCGTACCTGCAGCGCGAGATCCGGGTGACCCTGCAGGATCTGGTGCCGCCGGGGCCCGTCCCGTCGGCAGCGGTGCCGGAAGGGGAGGGCAATGCTTGGTTGGCCGAACACTGCGCGCGGCTCGAGGCCGAGCAGCAGCAGTTGCGTGCCGAACTCGGGGATGCACGCGAACGCGCCGCGGCCGAGCAGGCGCGCGCGGACGCGCTGGGGACGCAGTTGACGCAAGCAACGGTGGCGGCCAGCGCGCGCGAAAGTGAACTGTTCGGGCGGCTGGTGCAGGTGTCGGACGAGCTGGTGGCCTTGGCGGCGCGGCTCGAGGGCGCAGAGCGCCGGCGGGCGGTGGAGACCGATGCGGTGCGCCAGGCGTTTCGGGAAGAGCGCGCGCAACTCGTGGCGCGCGTCGAGCGCCTGGAAAAGGATCTCGTGGTGGCGCGTCAGGCGCTGGAGGTCTATCGGAGGCGGGCGGCCTCCTGACCCAGTGATGCCTCTCGCACGAGACGAGCCACGTTGGTTGGAATATTCTAATGGCGACGGACGGTGCCCCGATCCCGTTGCCGCGGCGGCGGTCCGAGGCGGTGTGGTTCGCCGTGGCGCGACCGCATGACGCCGCGCACCCGTTGCAGGCAAGATAGCGCCATCTACCCTCCCAGGATTTGTACCGTGTCCACCCGTTCCGCACCCAAAGACCGGCCGCTCTTGAAAGCGGCCCCCAAGCGCCCCGCGCAACGGGCCGTGGTGGTGGCCAAGCTGCGGCGCGGCGCGATGGCGGTGTCGTTCGGCAATGCGTCCGTGGTCGTGGCCAAGCCCAGCGCGGCGGCGGTCGAGCAGGGCCTCAAGGCCAGCGCCAAGGTGATCGCAAATCTCGGCCGGCGACTGTTAAAGCCTGGGCTGACGATCACGCACAGCCGCGACGTGCCCGTCTTTACCGCGGATCCGGCCGATCCTCAGCGCGTGGTGCGCCAACTCAACGGCAAGACCGAGTCCGGTCGCTTCGTGCGCGGCAAGTTCAAGCCCGAACCCAAGCGCAGCTGACGGCTGTCTGCCACGGCTACGGCGTTGTCGTGGCCGTGGCCGTGCCGGCTCACGCTGTTGTCCAGCAGGTTGTGTTTGCGCAGCGACACCATGGCGCCATCAAGGCATCCACCGCCAACTGTGTGACCACAGATCGATGACCCCCGCAGGTACAACTAAGCTCCGTGCGTGCGGACATCGGTGATATCGGTCGCCCAGCACTCGTTCGGAGCGTCGACGGTGAACTGCAGCTGTCGGTGGTTGGCGCGACCATCGCTGGGCTGTCGGCACGCCCGGAAGGGCGAAACAGGTTTGCTGGCTTGATACTAGGCAACGAGACCCCAAGGCCGGGGCAGGGCGAACGGGGACGCACGAAGAGACGGATAGGATGCTTCAGGAGGCGGTTTCGAGCCCGGTTTTTCACATCCTCTGAAACTGAACTTCAATTCCTGAGACAACAGGTTCAACATCTTCCAAAGTTGCCTAACACGTAACGCATTGATTTTAAGTAGAATGTTAATAACAGTTTCCACTTCCTGCCGACACGCTTTCTAGATGTTGGCAACATCTGCAGAACATCGCAGTTCCTCCATGCCCACTTTCACGCACCACGACCTTCGACTCCTCAATCCCGCCTTCGACTCGGAACTGGTGGACGTCCTGACGGACTTGGAGCACTTGAGAAGACTGAGCCTGAGCGGCACCACGCCGCGGGCGATGTTCTTCCAGCTCAAATCCATCTTCCACATGATGGAAAGTCTCGGCTCGGCACGGATCGAGGGGAACAACACAACGCTTGCCGACTACGTCGAGAGCAAGATTGAAGGGACGTCGACCAAGAGCGACCAGTTGCGAGAAATCGCCAACATCGAAGAGGCGATGCGCTTCGCCGAAGACGCGATCCAGCGCGGCACACCAATCACTGCAACGTTCTTGCGCGAGCTACATGCCCTCGCGGTCCAAGAACTGGTCCGCGAGGGCGATCGCACGCCTGGCCAGTTTCGTGCGGGGCCGGTCCTGATCGCCAAGTCGGAACACAAACCGCCGGAGGCGGTGCAAGTCCCGAGCTACATTGACGAGCTGGTTGCCTTCATCAACCACGAAGACCCGCCGAAGTACGACTTGATGAAGGTGGCGCTCGCGCATCACCGGTTCGGGTGGGTGCACCCGTTCTCGAACGGAAACGGCCGCGTGGTGCGGCTGCTGACCTACGCCATGCTCATCAAGTACGGCTTCAACGTGCAGACGAGCGGAGACCGCGTGCTGAACCCGACGGCCGTGTTCTGCAACGATCGGGAGATGTACTACGCGATGCTGGCCCAGGGAGACACCGGGACAGATGCCGGGTTGGAAGCGTGGTGCATCTATGTGTTGCGTGGCATTAAGGAAGAAATCCAGAAGGTCAACCAATTGACGGATTACGACTATCTGCAGAGCCAGATCCTGATGCCGGCGCTCGACTTTGCACGTGAGAGGCAATTGGTCACCCAGATGGAATTCGCGGTGCTGACGAAAGCGGTTCGCGAGGGCACGGTGAAGTCGGGCGACCTGGCCAAGTTGATGCCCGACCTATCGCAGAACCAACGCACGTATCAGATCCGCAAGCTAGTGGAGCGCAGGATGCTGGTGCCGATCGAGCCGGGCGCGAGAACGTATTGCGCGGGCTTTGCGAACAGCTACCTCATGCGCGGGCTCATCCCCAAGCTGGCGGAGAACGGCTTCATTCCAGACCAGCTGGAAAAGGCCCCAACAGCGCCGCGCTCAGCAGCGCAGAGTGCGGCAGTCCCGAAGCTGACTGTAGAAGAGGGGTATGGGCCTGCGGGGCCGCAGTAGCGCGGACCGCGCCGTCCACAACACCCAACAATGGAGCCATTGTCGTCGGGAAGGCGGTTCAGCAATCGAGCAAGTGGTAGCGTGCCTCCTCGTCGCATTCGTCCTGGACCCACCACTGGTTTGCAAACTGGGCGCGCTAGCCACCTGGACTCACAAGGCTCGCCCGCTTTGCCCGCAGCCCTCCCGCCCCCTGCATTTGCCCAGCAACCGTTGGGATGCCATCTCCATACCGTTCGAAGGCGATGTCCTGGAACGGGCGTGCTTGGCAAAGCAATTGACTGGCTATCTCGCGCGCTAGCGCCAGGGCGCGGTGGGCCCGAATCGCCGTAAGATAGGGCCCATCAGGTCACCGTTGCAGCCATAGCCATCGGTATTTGTCGCGCGAATGCCTCAAGGACAAGGACCAAGATCCTCTTGTGCTGGAAAGGTGTCGGTACGGCGGCAGACGCATTGATGCGCGGCTTGACGTCTTCGCGCATGTTGGCGGCGCTGTAGCGGGTTCAACTAGGGAATAGCGAACGAGGTTCTGTACGGTACCGGGCCAACAGCAACTCGCTGTCACGTCACGCTGTAGCCAAAAATAACAGTGAACCGGCACATCCCGGCATACCGAGGTAACCGCAACGAGGATCTCTATGATCAGTTCGCTTGACCTGGCAAACGGAACGCTTGAAGTACGCACGACGCGGCGTAGTGACCGGCGATGGTTTTCCGAATATCGCTTCACGCCCAACAATGGGCGTGCCACCGGCTGGGCAGAGGCCGCGATCCCGGAAGGATTCGTTTCCTCTGGCATCGCGTTCAGCGCTGGGGTACTACTGGGGCAACAGTGCGCTGAGCTCGCGCGCTAAAGCAGGCAGAGCCATCGAGGGAGGCACGGCACCAATCCATTGCAAGTAGTCAGCGTCGACACGCGCACCATGTGTTTGCGTGTCGATGCCTACAACAGGAACATCGCCATGGCGGCAGCACCCATGATCGCCGTGGCAGTCCAGCCCAGGATGATCATGGGTCGGCTTGCGGTGTAAGCCCCCATGACAGCGGCTTTCGAGACCAGCAGGATGATGACCACCATCAGAGGTACCGCCACAACGCCATTGATGACAGCGCTCCAAAAAAGCGCTTTCATCGGGCTGATCGGGGAGTACTGAATTGCAAGCCCTGCAAGTACGCTGACCGCAATGATGCTGTAGAACCCGCGTGCATCGCTCACCTTGCGTTCCAGCCCCTCTTTCCAACCCATGGTTTCGGAAAGCGCATAGGCTCCCGAGCCGGCCAGCACGGGTACGCCAATCAGGCCGACGCCCAGAATGCCGATGGTGAACAGCAGGTACGCAAAGTCTCCTGCAAGCGGCCGCAATGCACTGGCGGCCTGTGCCGCCGTAGTGATGTCGGTGACGCCGGACACGTGAAGGGTCACGCCTGTGGCCAGGATGATGAAATACGCGGTCACGTTCGAATAAAGCATGCCGCTCCACGTGTCCCACCGGATGCGCCGGAGTTCTGTGCCAGCCTTGGCGCCATCGCGTTTCAGCGATGGGTGCGCGTGCATGTCCTCAACCTCTTCGGAAGCCTGCCAAAAGAAGAGATAGGGGCTGATGGTTGTACCGAAGACCGCGACGACCATGGATGCGGCGCTTGCGTTGAGCTTGAAGCTGGGCCACAACGTATGCAGCGCGACTTGGCCCCAAGGTACATGCACGGCAAACAAGACGGCCGCGTAGGCCAGCAAGGAAGCCGTCAGCCACTTCAGAAAAAAGACGTAACGATGGTAAGGAACGAATATCTGCAGCGCCAGCGTGCCAAACACAACGAATGCCGTCATGAGGTGCCGGTCGACACCGGAAATAAGCTCCGCAACCTCGCCCATCGCCGCGACGTCAGCAGCGATATTCAGGGTGTTTGCAACAAGCAAGAGCAGCACCACGCCGCGCAGCACGATCGGCGGGAAGACATCCTTGATGTTGGCGGCGAGCCCTTTCCCGGTGACGCGACCCATGTTTGCGCACATGGATTGAATCGCGGCCATCAAGGGGAATGCGAGCGGCATCGTCCAGAGCATGTCCAGCCCGAACTGTGCGCCAGCCTGCGAATAGGTCGCAATCCCGCTCGGATCGTCATCGGCCACTCCAGTGATGAGGCCAGGGCCAACGCGGGACAAGGGGTGATCTCTCAAGCGCGCCCGCAACGCGCGATACAGATCGACTCGGAGGCGTCCGCTGGCATCCATTTTTTTTGCGTCCTCTCACCCAGGCTTGGCTGGAGATGATCATAGCGTCCTACCACGAATCAAAAGCATAGTTGGGTGCGCAAATCTGCCCTGCAAATCGGTGCGCATTGATCTACGTATTGAATGTGTAGAAAAGCATTCAAGGCCAGCAAGCAACCGGACACATGGGGAACTCTACGAGCCCGCTGGTGAGGGACGAAAGAGCTTTTATGACAGGCCTGACATGGAAAATAGCTCACGGCCATGGCCATTTCATTGCCTCCGCTTCTTTGGCAGCGTTTCGCTCCTCATAGGCCTCTATAGGCTCCATTGCCTCGTCGACTGAAGAAGCGGCACGCTCCGCGAACGCTTTCGCTTGATCCAGAAATTCAACCGACTCCTCTTGCGCGCTAATAGGAGGCGTCAGCATTTCTTTGAGCATGGCCTTCAACTCTGGCGTGTCCCACGGTTCATGCCGCTGCGCTTTTGCTTTAATGTAATGACGGATCTCAGCATCCTGGGCGGTAGTCAACGGAAGACCTCGAAAAGTACGTCTTGAATTGGTATTTGGCATGACATCTCTCACATAATTGACTTTTGAAAAATCATTGACGAACTCATATTCGACATTTTTCATCTGCATGCAGCTTTCGATTCTTGGGTAAAGATCGACGAATTAACGAATAGCACCACTCGTTGCCACGGGGCACTTGCCTATCCGAAGACACGCGAACGGATATGCGGCGTACTGACGCGCTGGTTCAGATTTGCCCCGTGAATATCAGCACGAGCACGAAAAGGCCAAGAGCGCCAATTGCCCAGCTCGGCCCGTAACTCCACCCACTGCTGTAGGGCCACACTGGAACGGCCCCGACGAGGGCTACGGCTAAGATAATGAGTAGTAGGATACCGAGAGACATGACGTGCTCCTCTTGCAGGTTTCCGTGCGGCTAATCTGGACGAAGCTGCGTCCAGCACTCTTTCAGCGTCAAATCGAGCCCTGATCCGCAGGAACTCTCATTGCGAGAGCGCACTTTTACGTCAATTAAGGGTAAGAGTTAGGGAGCGTAAAGACGGTCCGGTACCGTACATAGGTGCAGGAAGCTTGTCGCTTCCGACAATGCCATCACTGACATGCCGGCACATACGAGCGGTAAACGACGCGTGTCTGATGCGCCATAGGAGATATCAGCGTCCTACCGACGGTAGGCCTCAAGGAGCGAGGTGGTAAGACCCCGACACACGGTGGAAGAAGGCGGTTCAGACCGCCTGAAAGGCGGGCAGAAGGCGATCGAACTCCCGCTTTGGTTAGGAGCCTACTGGGCGAGCCGAACCGCACTATCCAATCTGGTTCGCCGAATAAGAGGCGCACGGTCGCTGCAATAATGGCCATCGCCCCCGCTTTGATGCACTACGCTTGCAAAGGCGGTAGCAAGGAATGGAGGCGCAGCATGACCCGCACAACCGAGTATCGTGGCTTCGAAATTCATCTGCAGTTGATCGGGACTCAAAAGGACATGTTCGATCTGTGGTTCAGTATTGACGGCCCCATGAAGCCGCCTGGTGTCGCAGCGATAGGCAAGCGCATCAAAGTCCACGGTGGCCCTTTCTCTCGACGCTGGGCTCACCTGATTGGCGAATTGGCAGGCCGCGCCGCAGTAGACGTGATTCTCGGCCCTGAAAAAGAGCCTCCTGCGACGGACGAAAGATAAGTCGTAATTTCAGCACCTCACCATGTGCTGATTCCCTGGGCGGTGTCGATTGGCATGCTGGTTTTCAGATCCGCGTTTGACAGGGCCTGAACTTCCACGACCGGCCGCGACAGTTTGACGTTACCAAACACCAGGGCAATGGGCACGTCTGCCGCATCGCGACCGGTGCCGATTCGTAGAAGCCCCATGGGCACCGCCGCTTGCGAGGGGTCTACCAGATACCATTGGTTTCCTAGAAAGACCTCCACGAAGGCGTGGAAGTCTGGCGACCCCAGCAATGGATCGGCACCATAGTCGAGACTAGTTGCGAAGCGCGCCGGTATGCTCAGAGCACGGCACAATGCAATCATTAAGTGTGCATAGTCGCGGCACACGCCCCTTCGCTCCACGAGTGTGCCGACCGCAGACGTTCGCTCGCTCGTCGATTGCGGTACAAATCGTACGTAGCCACAGACCCAGTCCCGAATCCTGATAACTAGCGGATAGCCGCGTTGGCAGCCGCCGAATTCCTGCTGCGCAAACTCCATGAGCCGGTCCGATTCGCAATAGCGACTAGGGGTCAAGAATGGGACGACGTACAGCGGCAAATCCGCAATAGGGACTTCATGCAGAAATTCGGCGGGCGTCAATAGGTGTTCTATGTCCACCGTCGCCTCATAGGTCAACGTGAAGTCGCCCCGAGGCGCCCGTACACGCAAACGGCGATTGAGTAAGGTCGGTTCGGTATGAGGCACGACCGACATCGCCGGCGCCAGATGCAGTGACTCGGCGACGATCGTCTGGCGAGACGTCCTCGCGGCGTGAACATTAAAAATGAAATCCGCAGTGGGATCACGTATCTCATAGGCCAGGCGGACTGAGTAGCGCATGCGAACCATACGACCCTCCTGTAGCCCCCCCGGAGCCACATGGTTGTTGGCAAACCAAGTTACGGGTGAAAGCAGCGTCGGGGAGCCCGACCGTTGCCCAAAAACTGATGGGCGATCACGCGAAGGCCACGGACTGACCGGGAACGAAGCCGTCGATGATGTCTTCGGCGCCCTCCATGGCGGCACGCTTGGCCGTACCGATGCTCTCCCATGGTTCACCGCTCAGGCGAAAAATACGGGAGTGCTCCGCATCCGGAGATGCGCCTTCGAGGCAGATCATCACAGAGGCGCTGTATGACCGGTCTGGACGGCGCTCATGCCATTCCCGAGGCGGGTCAAACAGGTAGATCAGGGGATAGACATCGTACCCCTTGTAACAGCAAGTCGGATAGGCATCCATGGCGATCTCCGTTGAAAAAGGGGCCCCAGTGCATTCATCGGTATGTTTCGCGCGAATGCCCCAAGAACCAAGATCCTCGTTCGCTGGAAAGGTGTCGGTACGGTGGCAGACGCAGTGATCGGGTGGTCTGGTGCTCCAATGCATTCGCGCATGACGGTGGCGGTGCAACAGCTTCGATCTAAGGCGCCAACAACATACCGACTTCTGTACGGTACCGAGCCGACAGGTTCTCACCGGAAAACTACGCTGGGATCACAAACAACAATGAACCGGCACGTTCCGTGCGTACCAGGGTAATCGCAACGAGGATCGCCATGGCGGCAGCGCCCATGATCGACGTGGCCGCCCAGCCCTGGACAATCATGGGCCGGTTTGCGGTATAGGCTCCCATCTTAGCGAGGCAAGAATATGAGTTCTTATGACAGGCTTGACGCGGCAATGGATGCATTCGACAAGCGCAAGGCCGAAGAGAGGGAAGAAGCTGCCGACAAACAGATCGCAGTGGAAAGATTTCGAACCGATTTCGCAGCGTTCCGAATGAAGACAACGCATCCCGTCTTTGAAGACATCGGCGCCCACCTGCAGAAACGCGGCCATGGGTTCAAAGTCGAAATGACGGCCCTGAGCACGATGCTCCTTGTTTTTCCCGCCGGCAGGGAGGCGCAGCAACAGGACTCAGGGCACGCCAACCAATATCCGAAAATCACCTTGATAGGCGATGCGCTCGACCAAAAAATTCACGTGCACATGGTGGTTTCCAACCGTGGCGGAACATCGTCAACCTCCGAGGTCGTTTTCGATCTGAGCGAGCTGACGGCGGATTCTTTGCGCGATCTGATCGTGGAGTGCCTCGCGAAATCCTTTGCGGGCTGACGGCTCGATCGCAGGCCGTGGTGGCGCAGCTATGCCCTCTCTACGGCGCCAACACACAAAGCATCTCGGATACCGTACAGAACTCGGTCCGTATTGAGCGTGACTTACGCCCTGGGTCCGCCGCTTGAGTTCAAGGGGTGCACACCTGGGCAGGTGACGACTGCGTCTGCCACCGTACCGACACCCTTCGCGCGAGCGAGGATGCTGGTTGTCGGGACGTTCGGGCGACAGTCACGCTCACGTGCTGACGCAGGAATGCCCTGATTGGCTGTACGCCGCTTGTGGTCCGTACAGAAAATTCGAGTCCTGGTTTTGCGTTCTCCGCGACAACACGCGGTGGCTTGCGATCGGGGCGGAGGTGCACAACATGCGTAGCAATCGGATAGCACAACTGTGCGGCGCGATGCTGGTGGTCGTGACGCTTGCGGGCGGGTGTGCCGGGATGTCCCGGCGAGGTACGGACACTGCAATCGGCGCCGGTGTCGGTGGTGTGGCAGGCGCTGTCCTGACAGGCGGTAGCGCGGTAGGGACAGTGGGCGGCGCAGTCGTCGGTGGCGTCGTAGGCAATCAGGTTGGGAAATGATTGCGGCCATGGCCGGCGAAGCGGCACGCCCGCACTAATGGGGAATGCCGCTTTCCAACCCGTTCTTATGAATCGATGGTGTGTGGCTTAAGCGGCGGCCGCAGCGGCAGCCGTCTTGAGCGGCAGGACAGCGCTGGTCTGCTCCGTGCTGCCGGAAACCCCAAAGGCCACCGCAACGGGATTCATGCTGTCGACCATGGAGGTCGGCATCAGGATCGTGGCGCCACGCTCTTTGGTGGTCTCGTAGATGATGTTCATGGCACGCAGTTGCAGCGCCTGCGGATGGCCTTCGTACATGCCTGCAGCCTCAACGAACTTGGCGGCGATGGCCGCTTCTGCAGAACCCAGGATGACGCGCGCCTGTTTCTCGCGTTCAGCCTGCGCCTGCCGGGACATTGCGTCCTGCAGCGCTACGGGGATGGCCACGTCGCGCACTTCGACTGACGATACGGTCACGCCCCATGCCGCAGTCTTCTCGCCGATCTCGGCGCGCAGCTGCTCGTCTGCCGCCTTCCTGTCCGATAGCAGTGCCGAAAGCATGGAGGCGCCGATCATTTCACGCAACGATGTCTGGGCGACGCGGTCGATGGCCTGACGGTAGTCGGTAATGGCCAGCGCGGCCTTCTGCGCATCGTGAACGTGCCAGAAGATGATCGCGTCGACATTGACCGGCACAGTGTCTTTCGTCAATGCCTGCTCGGCATTGAATCCGGTTGTTTGAATGCGCTCGTCAATCACAGCGGTGACGCTGTCGACGATCGGCAGGATCATGAACAGCCCGGGCCCTTTCACGCTTTGCAGCTTGCCTGCGCGCAGGATGACGAACTTCTGCCAGGCGTTTGCCATCTTGAGTGTCGACGCGACGAGGATTGCCGCAATCCAAAACACGGGCGCCAGCAGAACCGAGCCGAACATGCCCGCAGCGGCCCCCACAGCCAAGAGAAGGACAACGATGAATGCGGTGATGGGATTCATATGGCGCCTCGCCAGCAAGTGGTACTGCAAACCATGAGAGACGGGGCCAGGGTTCTGGAGACGGTCGCTCGAAATGTCTGCGTGATGTCTTTACCCGAAGACGTGTGACCGGATGTCGTCTTCAAAATCGACTGTCCAGTCAGGGCCATGACCACCGTCGTATTCCCGCATGGTCTTGCCCATCCGGACGATGACGCTACGGTCCAGCGCCTCGGAAGGGGAGCCGCACGAGAAGTGTTCGGTGGAGGACACCTCAAAGCCGTCGGGCGCGAGGCCGTTGCGCAGGCACACCTCGCGAAACGCGTCGCGCTCCATGTCTGGGAATTCGCGAATGGTTCGATCGAGCATCACGTTGGCCTCTTTCTCGTAGTGTGCTGCCGCCTGTGCTTCGCGTTCCGTAGGGCGTACCGGATCGTCGGCTTTAAAGTCGCCCCATGAGCAAGAGGACGAGAACGATGAGCAGACCCACGCCGAGCGCACCGCTTGGCGCGTAGCCCCACCCGTTGCTGTAGGACCACCTTGGGAATGCCCCAACCAGCAAAACGGCTAAGACGATGAGAAGTACGAGTCCGAGAGACATGATGTCCTCCTTGTTTTGTAGATTCCCCCCCACTCCGTGTGCCTGAGCCCAGGCAAAAAGCGCTCCACGGTTGTTTCATCATGAGGGTGACGCGCAAGGTTTCCCGGGCATTGTCCGAGCGAATTGAGCGTCCCTCATCGTCTTGAAGAATAGAGTAGTGCGGGCCTGAAAACGGTTCGGTAGCGTACGCTCCAGCATGTCAATGGCATGTCTCGTGCGGATTCGAAAATGCGGCGATCGCCCCTCGTGAGCGGGGGCTGCCAATAACGGCTTCGTTAGCGGTGCTCACGGTCTCTATCACCGTGGTCGCTCTCGTAGCCGCCCTGGCGATGACCTTCGTAACCGCCACGATGATCACGTTCATAGCCACCTTGCCGGCCATCGTTGTAGCCGTCGTCAGGAACCCACAGGCAACCGGCCAGCGAGGCCATCCATATCCCCAGGACCGTATAGATAAGGGCGCGCATGGCGGCCTCCTCGCGACTGCACTAAAGAGATTTGAGTTTGGTGACTTTCGTGCCCTCGAGCGTCACGCCTGCCATCAACCCACTGTTAGTGAGAACGAATGCCTCGATCGGCCCCGTCGCGGTCGAACTGGCGATGTTGCCGTTGGCACCCACTTTCAGGACGGCAACCGATGCGTCACCGCCTACAGACCATCCCTCGCTATTGCGAAATCGGTCCAGCGCCTCCTGTGTCATGAAGAGGAAGATGATTGCTTTCGATTGGGCGCCAATCTGCAACCCAATCGATGCCGTTGTCGTGCTGTAGTACCCGGTCGTCCCCCCACCCACGCGTAGTTCCCCCTACCATACTGGCCGCCTATGCCGAATCCGGCGGCAATGACCGATGGGAACACCAGTACACCACGGGCCTTGCCGACCAGTTCGCGCGACCCGCTGGCGGCAGTATAGAGACGCGCAAGCGTCGAGTCGGCGGCTGTATCAATCGCGTGTCGCTTGTCGACTTGATGGGCGGCCGAGTCAGACGTTCCGGTCGTTGTGCAGCCGGGAGTCATGAGTCCGACGCCTGCGGCAAGAGCCATCGCCGCCATTGTTAGGAAACGTTTTTCTCGCATCTCTGCCTCCATCGTGGACGAGCCATGTTCAGCGTACGTCAATCCGCAGTGCGTTGTGGTACGGCAGCGTACCGATGGGCTGCGCCGCGTGAGCAGAACCAGGGAGGACAGTTCGCTACGCGCGAGCAAGTCCGGTCCACCGCAGCTTGCGACACGACACGGTTCAGCTAATTTGCATGGGTGACCGCGCCGGCTGTGCGTTAGTCCACTACCGTACAGACGGCACTGCGTTTGCCGAGAAACCATGTGGTTTCGTTGGGCAAGGTCTTGTCTTGGCATGCGCATCGCCGGGTGATGGAATGGTCCGAGCGCGGCGCGTCAGGGCACGGCATCCCCCACGACCAACTGAGCGCCGAAAGCGCAGGAGCATTGCCATGAACAAGGATCAGGTAAAGGGCCGTCTTGAGGAAGCGAAGGGCAAGTTGACTGAAGCCGTTGGCAAGGTCACCGGAAAGGACGCCACCGCAGCGAAAGGAAAGGTCGAACAGATTGCCGGGAAGTCGCAGGCCGCGTATGGCGACGCCAAGGAAGCGCTCAAGAAGCAGCCGAAGGCTTGAGCGAACGTCGCACCCGTCGCTGATATGCCGGCACGCCAATGCTGGCGCTCCGGGGGGAGGAGGTTCAGAGCGCCTCGAGGTCAGGAAGCAGGCGATCGAACTCGCGCTTGACCACGGCATAGCATTCGCAGACGCGACGCTCGATGCCAGGGCGGTCGAGGACTTCGATGGTTCCGTGGCTGTAACGGATCAACCCTGCGGTCTGCAGCTTCAAAGCGGCTTCAGTGACCCCGGACCTGCGCACGCCCAGCATGTTGGCGATCAGCTCCTGGGTCATGCGCAGCTCGTTGGAGGGCAGGCGGTCCAGGCTCAGGAGGAGCCAGCGACACAGCTGCTGGTCGATCGAGTGGTGCCGATTGCAGACAGCGGTTTGCGCCATCTGGGTAATGAGTGCCTGGGTATAGCGCAACAACAGACGCTGCATGGCCCCGGCGCGGGCGAACTCTTGCTTGAGAATGCGGGCACTGAGGCGGTAAGCGCCGCCCGCACTCTGAACGACGGCGCGGCTGGGGGTGGTTTCTCCGCCCATGAAGATGGCGATGCCCACCATGCCCTCGTTGCCGACGATCGCGATCTCGCCCGAGGAGCCGTTCTCCATGACATAGAGCAGTGAGACGATGGACGTGACGGGAAAGTAGACGAATTCGGGGCGGTCGCCCGATTCATAAACGACGTGCCCGAGCGGCAGGTCGGCCCAGGTTAGCTGGGGCGCGATTCTCTCCCATTCTGCGGGCGGCAGCACGGACAGCAGATGGTTCAGCTTCGGATTCGGTAGAGCCGTCATGGTCGCCTCCCTTCTAGTGGTGGTGTGGTATCCCAGTCGTCATTCCCGCGGCGCTGCTGGGCATGGCGGCGTTCTTGCATCAGCGCGCCTCGTGGCCCGGGCCCTGTGCGGCCCAGGCGCGCGACAGCACGATCTTGAGCGCGGCGATGACGGGTACCGACAGGAAAATTCCTGCAACGCCGCCCAACTGCTCGCCTGCAAGCAGCCCCACGATGACGAGGAGCGGACTGACCTTGACCCCTTCGCTCATCAGATAGGGATTCAGCACGTAGTCCTGGAACAGGCGGTAGACAACGATGAATCCGATCAGCCAGAACAAGTGCGGATAGCCGCTGAACACGGCGACGGTGACGACCGCCACCACGGCGGCCAATGGCCCGGCAAACGGAATGAACTCCAACACCGCGGCCGTGGTTGCCAGCAAGAGTGCATAGGGCACGCCCAGCAGGTAAAAGGCGATGCTGTAGAAAATCAAGGTGGCAAACGACAAGAGCAGCAGTGCGCGCACGTAACGCGACAGGAGCGTGTCCAGATCGTCGATGATGTTTCCCCACATGGGCTTATCCGAGGATCGTATCCATGACAGCAGCGCGGCGTGGATCGATGGCGCTTCATTGATCATCAGAAAGCTCATGATGGGGATGAGCACGAGGTAGACGAGATTGCTGGCTGCATGCATGACACCCAGGCCGACGTTGCGAACCAGGGGAATCGCCTGACCCGAGCTTGTCGAGATCTGTTCGC
The DNA here is from genome assembly GCF_049913345.1 of Ralstonia sp. R-29. NCBI lineage: Bacteria > Pseudomonadati > Pseudomonadota > Betaproteobacteria > Burkholderiales > Burkholderiaceae > Ralstonia > Ralstonia sp. R-29. Next base: position 93,305 of record NZ_CP184379.1, on the reverse strand, counting down.
GGATGAACTCCAGAATGCTCGCGCGCAGCGGCTCTAGGAAGGTCGGCAGTGCAAGGCGATCTGCCATGGTGCTGGTATCGAGCAGCTTCGGCAGTTGATCGGCAAGCCGTCCCGCTTCCTCCTGCACCGTCACGCCAAACACCGAGCCCGCCACGATGGCCACAACCACGACGAGGATGAACACGATACCGATCGATACGCTGCGCGGCGCCTGTCTCGGCATGCGCCGTTCCAGTTGTTCGATCAGTGGGTACAGCAGGTAGCTAAAGAAGACGGCAAATACCGTGACCAGCAGCACGGACGCGATCTTGTAGATGATCAATACAGCCAGCGCAAAGAGAAAAACGGTCCAGACAATTCTCCCGGTGCGTGGGTCAAATCCGAGCATGACGATCCTCCCCGTCGGAGTGATGGCACGGCGAGCTCCAGAAGACTAGATCTGGCTCACGTGCGCCGCGATGCTTTTACTGGTCTTGGTGATTGCCGCCTGGACGCTCTCCAAGGTCTCGAAGAACTCGCTGAAATGGGTGGCGTCCATACGGTGATGCGTGGCAATTGCGTTGGCCAGTTGCTCTCTGAACTGACGGATGCTGGCGAGCAACGCAATGACATCGCGCACCAGTTCAGGGGTACTGAGGTTGTGCAGTTGAATGGCCGCGATCGCGGCCTCCAGCTCATCGATTGCGCGAATGTCGAAAGGCTTCTCTCCCGCAGCGATCGCACTCACGGCTTGCTTGTCGGGTAGCTCGCTCATAACGCTTCGTACCAGCGCCTCTGCTGCCATGGCAATTTCGCTCACCGCTTTGGCCAACGTGCGCCTCTCCGTGCGCCGTTCGCTGCGCTGAAGCAACCAGCCTGCCAGCCACGTTCCCGCAATCGCAACAATGATTGCGGCCGCCTGTACCCACGCAGCCAAGGCGGGGTGTTTTTCGATCCAATCCAGAAGGCTGCTCATGAGGGATATCTACACAGTGGCGAGGCTCACAGTGCTTCCAGTGGTTTTTCACCACCGGCGCTTGTTCAAGTTATCTAACATCCGGCGCCTGTTTGCACCCTTTATATGGCATTCGTTGGGCCGACTCAGCCGTTCTGTGGAGGCGGTCTAGCCAAGGGAAACGCGGTACCCACTCCAGTGTGATTGGGGGGGCACTTTGCAACGTTGAGTTCAATCGGACTGGCGCAATGGTTCGGCAGCGCCCACGGCGCTGGGCGTAGGAATCAGAATTCCGGCATCAACCCGTTGGCTATGATTCCGCCGCTGCCGCACCAGCGGCGGCCGGGTGTAGCGACCTGTTCCACGCAGTACCTCTGGATGGCAATTGCTTCTCAGTTCGCCGGCAGGTACTGACGCAAATTTTCCATCTATACGCCGTTTCCGATAAGGGACCGCGAGGAAAACCAGACCTCACTGAGCAAGAGCGGAACTCATCGTGAAAGCCACTTGATCGGATGCCGATGAAACCGGTACTTGTGGTGGCGTGGGAAAGTAACGCCGGCTTTTGCGACTATTTCGCTAAAGTGAAGTGAGGTGCGCGGCAAGAATTTCGCCGGCGTGTCGGTGCGGGACTTGAGTGTGGACTCGGGGTGTCCCTGTGAAGCTTGCCGACTGCATTGTTGGTAGGGAGTGGGGAATCGGGTCACTCCGGAACGAGTGGAGGTTCTATAGTGACACCTCAAGATTGTCGAAAAAGTGAATTAAGGCGCACTGAGTGCGGCGTGGACGCGGAACTGAGTGTGTCCCGCTGCTGCGCTGATTACCGCAATTTTTTGTAAGCGTGGCGTGATGGCCGCCTTGCTTTAGCATGCGATCTTCTGACACGAGGATCGACCGCATGCCGCTTGAGCCGCTTTACGTTACGAACCGGGTTGTCGTCACCATCCTGCCGAAGGCGCCATTCGTGGAATGGATCAATGCGACCGACCCCACCCCCGCCAATGCCACCGTCACGTTCGAGGATGCGTAAGCGTGGCCTGATGGCCGTCTTGCTCTAGCATGCGATCTTCTGACACGAGGATCGACCGCATGCCGCTGGAGCCGCTTTACGTTACGAACCGGGTTGTTGCCATCATCTTGCCCAAGGCGCCGTTCGTCGAATGGATCAATGCGGCCGACCCCACGCCGGCCAATGCCACCGTCACGCTCGAGGATGCGCGCGAGGAGCCGTCTGCCTTCCTGATTCCCACGGATGGCACCGATGAGCCAGGCAAGCGCTGGATTCAGCGGAACTGGAAGGCGGTTTTTGAGCAGTTGCTGGAGGACTGGTATGTCGACCCAGATCTATGGCCACGCAACCGAACGCTCAAGATGTTCCGGGAGTGGTGCGAGGTTTGCATCCATACCGTTGTTCTTGACTACGCCGATACGCCGCTTGAGTACGAGGACTGATCCAGATGCCACGGTAGTAGCTCGTTGATCTGGTTGATCGGATGGTCGGCAATGCGCGTGAGCACGGCGCGCAGATACGCTTCAGGATCGATGCCGTTGAGCTTGGCTGTGCCGATCAGGCTGTAGATCGCGGCGGCACGCTCGCCGCCTGAGTCCGCGCCAGCGAACAGGTAATTGCGACGCCCGATGGCTACGCCGCGCAGCGCGCGCTCAACCGGCAGGTTGTCGATCTCCAGGTGCCCATCGTTGCAATAGCGCGTAAGTACCTCCCATCGATTCAAGGCGTAGAGAATCGCCCGGCTCGTGTCGGATTTGCGCGAGAGCGTCTCCAGCGTGGCACTCAGCCACGCATGGAGTTGATCGAGTAAGGGTCTGGCGTGCGTTTGCCGATACGCTCGCCGCGCATCGGGCGGTTTGCCTCGGATGGCTTCCTCAACCTTGTATAGCGCGCCGATGCGTTCCAGCGCTTCGGTATTCAAGGCATTCGGCCGTGCAGCATGCAATTCGTAGAACTGCCGTCGGGCATGGGCCCAGCACGCTGCTTCAGCCACACGTCCGGTTTCGTAGATCGCCTGGTAACCGCCGTAGGCATCGGCCTGCAGCGTGCCGTTGAACGATGCAAGATGCTGCTGCGGATGGATGCCCTTGCGATCCGGTGTATAGGCGAACCAGACCGCCGGTGGCGTCATGTCCCCTGAGTTCCGATCGTCGCGCACGTAGACCCACAGCCGTCCGGTCTTGGTCTTGCCATTGCCCGGCGCGAGCACCGGCACGGGCGTATCGTCGGCATGCAGTTTCGTGGCTGCCATGATGTGCCGGCGCAAGGCATCGACCAGCGGTTGCAGCAGGTTCGCGCTGTGGCCAACCCATTTCGCCAGTAGCGAGCGATCCAGCTCAACGCCTTCGCGCGCATAGATCGCCGACTGGCGGTACAGCGGCAGGTGATCTGCAAACTTCGAGACCAGCACATGGGCCAGCAAGCCCGGACCCGCCACGCCACGCTCGATGGGGCGGCTCGGCGCAGCAGCTTGTGCGATGTGGTCGCAGCACGTGCATGCCAGTTTGGGGCGCACATGGCGAATCACGCGGAAGCTCGCCGGTACATATTCAAGCTGCTCGGAAACGTCTTCACCGAGCTGCTTCATGGGGCCGCCACACGCCGTGCAGGTTTCACCCGATTCCGGCCAGTGAGTCAGGATTGCGCGGGGCAGATGCTCGGGGAGTGGTTTGCGTGGCGCCTGCTCCGGTGCGGTGCGTGGCGTCTTTGGAACCTCGATGGGAGCCGCACCCTCGTCGGCCTCGAGTTCTTCCAGTCGCAACTCGAGTTGTTCGATCTGGCGGTCGAGCTTCTCGGAGCTGCGGCCGAACTGCATGCGGCGCAACTTCGCAATCAGCAGTTTCAGGTGCTCGATCTCGGCCTTGGCTGTAGCGGTTGCCGCCTTGTGCGATTCGACCACGTCTTCCAGATGTCCGATGCGTGCATCGCGCTCAAGCAACAAGGCCTTGAGTGCTTCGATGTCGTCCGGATAGGCGTCTGCCGCGGTCATGCCGGCAGTTTACGCGGCGACCGGTAGGTTTACAACGCCGATGTCGGCTCCGCCGTGCGTATCGGCTGCCGCCCGAGCAGCATCGACAGCTGTGCTTGGCTCAGGCACACCACGCCACCATCGGCACGTGGCCACACGAACCGGCCACGCTCCAGCCGCTTCATCAGCAAGCACATGCCGTCGCCGCTCCACCACAGCACTTTGACCAGATCGCCACGCTTACCGCGGAACACGAACACATGGCCGCTGAACGGGTCTCGCTCCAGTACGGTCTGGACCTTGGCGGCCAGACTGTTGAAGCCCGAGCGCATGTCGGTCACGCCGGCGGCCAGCCAGATCTTCGTGCGGCTGGGTAGACCGATCATGTTGCCGATCCCGACGCGCTGCGCAGCATGCGCAGTACCAGCAGTAGCGTGCCTTCGTCGGGCGTGCCTTCGATACGCACGCGTGTGCTGCCTACGCTGATCTCAATGGCGCCCACCGGCGCAGCACCGCCAACTGGCGCCGAGATCGGCTGCTCGATCTCTTGCACCGGCGCTTCCACTGTCACCGGCAGCAAACCGATCGGATCGTATTCACCGGCGCGCAGTGCTCGGCGCCATTTGAATACCAGGTTCGGATTCAACCCGTGCTCCATCGCCAGACGCGCTACCGACACGCCCGGTTCGCTGGCCAGCTTGGCCAACCGCCGCCGGAATTCGATGGGGTGATTCGGGATGCCTTTGCGTGAACTTCTCTTCGGTGCTTCTGTGGCCACTGTGGTCCCCACTACTTTTTGGTGGGGACTACTCTGGCCACTTCTTTTCACATCGTCGAGACGGTGCCACGGACACGCTTACGAGGATGCCCGCGAGGAACCGTCTGCTTTCCTGATACCCGCAGATGACACCGACGAGCCAGGCAAGCGCTGGATTCAGCGGAACTGGAAGGTGGTTTTTGAGCAGTTGCTGGAGGACTGGTATATCGATCCAGGTCTATGGCCACGTAACCGGACACTCAAGATGTTCCGGGAGTAGTGCGAGGTTTGCATCCACACCATCGTGCTGGACTACGCCGATACGCCGCTTGAGTACGACGACTGATCCAGATGCCACGGTAGTAGCTCGTCGATTCGGTTGATCGGGTGTTGATTTGCACCGAATCCTGACCCAGGGGGGGTGCGGCTAAAATCTTGGACTGGTTATGCCGCAATTCCGAGGCTCTCCCGGTATTCGATCGGGCTGAGCGAGCCGAGTGAGACCTTGATCCGCTTTGTGTTGTACCAGCGGATGTAGGAGTCAAGTACCTCGATGAATTGATCAACGGTCGTAGCCCGCCAGTCACGAGGATAGAACAGCTCGGTCTTGAGCCGCCCAAAGAAACCTTCGCAGGCCGCATTATCGGGAGAGCATCCTTTGCGTGACATCGAGCGGATGAGCTTGGCATCGCGCATCCGTGAGAGCCATCCGGGCCAACGATAGTGCGCACCGCGATCCGAATGGACCACAGGTCGTTTGTTGTTGCTGGCCACTGTCTCGATGCCCGCATCCAGCATGGTATTCACAAGTTCGGCATCCGGCCGCGTGCCGATTGTCCAGCTCACAACAAGACCATCGAAGCAGTCGATCAACGGCGACAGATACACCTTGCCGGCTGGTATCTGGAATTCGGTAATGTCGGTGAAGCAGAGCGGCTCTACAAGAAGTGGTTCCAGCAGCCGATCCCACCGAACAACGTCAATCTGGGCATCCCGATGAGCCTGCTGTTGCGGGACTCCTTCCGTTTCCCGACGGACAATGCTGGAAATTGAGGGCCGCGTCGTCTCGGCCCGTCTGTGGCCGAGCGGCTCTTACGCGATACCTGGAGGAACGAGATGGATGGAGTGAAACGTCAACCAGCGCAAGCGGGATCGCGATGGTTCCCCGCCGGCACAGGCCTCTACTACGACTGCCTTGCGTGCGGAGTGACGCTGCCCTCGATTGCCGAGCAAGGTGCCATCTGCAAGTGCGGCAATCTGGCGGTCGAATCGGGACGGGTGTATCTGGGTCTGGAAAACCGGTTCAGAACGTACACGGTGCGATAGTTTTGTGGACCTGTGCGCGCCGTGCCGGATGTCTGATTTCGGGCATGGGCAAAATCCCGTGTGGATCAGCTGCGGCGATGAATACGCCGTGCAGGGTGGCCCAGGCGGCCTGTACCGCCTCAAGGATGTTTGGCTTTGAGCGCTCAACAGCGAGCTGAACGCGAAAACGCTGTTGAACTAGTAGGGCAGCAGAATTTGCGAGGCACAATAGCTTCTGACAAAGGCCCGGCAGGCACGAGGTGCCGATACTCTTTGCACGCAACAAATCACGGCAGCCCCAGTCACGGTTTGCTCAAGTTCCTCCCGCGAGCGCAGACAGCGGACGACTACGAGTCTCTGCTTCCGTGGGAGTTGACTGCACGACACGAACTCGCGCTACTTCTGCCGCCTTGAACCTCGAAGGCCTGCGGACTTCACGCCGGCACGGCAAGGCTTAGCGGTGTAGCATTGCGTGAGGCACCTGCCAAGCGAGGCGTTGATTGAAATAGCTAAGGGGCATCGTCAAATCTGGGCCTTGTTGTGGATCATGGAAAACGACGTGGCCTGTATGGTGGTCTACACCAGTGAGAACCGACATATGCCAATAGCCTTGCGGTGTTTGCCATCCGAACATAATAGGGCCGTGTCGATAAAGCAGAGCGCCCAATTGGTCATGCGTAAACTCTCGAGAACTTGGCAAATCGACTTTCGAAAGCCCCTCATTCGCGATGAATCGTTCTACATCATGTAGGTGTTGCAGATGGTCGTGACCATGCCCCGGATTGAAAAGCTCCGGGAGCCCTAGTCTAGGGCCTGACTCCCCGCTATGGCCGAGCATTCTGGCGCACGCGTACCAACACCCCGTTCGGTCGCTTCCTTGGGCAACATAGGGGACATGGCGCAAACGGAACATTGGGAGTTCCTGCGACGCATTTGTTTCAGGTCCAGAAGAGCTTGAGGCCTTCGATTTGGAACTTTTTTTCCCGAACCAGCCGCCGAACGCCGGCAGCGTGTTGATGGCGGCTTGTGCGTGTCCGGGCGTAAATGGCGACGCCTCGTGGTTTCCCAGAGTCCGAGATGCTGTTCCAATGTAAGCGGTCGAGAGTGGTCGTCCTATTCTCATAGCCCAAGAGTTGCCATTGTTGCGTCCGCAACCCGGAATTGCGGACGCAACGACTTCTTTGGCTGGGAGGTCGATTCTCGAGCGCTTCCGTATCAACGTGTGGCGATCTCCGAACACCGTGTGCATTACCGGAATCGCAACAACAATTCGCGTTCCGGTGAATCGCTCTTTGCCACGATGCATAAGCTGCCTTCATTTGCAGAAAGGGCAGGCGTTTATGGGAGTGTGTGGTTTAAAGAGCGTGGCGAGATCGACTTACCACGAGTCATCGCAAGTCTCCTCCACTGGTGTGCCTGCAGGCCCCTCTGCGCCACCGGCACCGGGGCCGCGTACCGCGTCGGCCTCGCTGCTATGCGGGCTTCCGCGATTGGGCCGTAGGCCCAGATCGGTCCCGCCTTTGAAAGGTGCCGCTGCGGATGCCCTATCGGTCCGTCTTCGCACGCCGAGTCCCGCCGCGGCACGTGCCGCAGCAGCCCAGATTGCGTGCGACGCGGCCAATCCCAATCATCCGCACTACCTGGATTTGTCTGCAGCCATGTGCTGGGATGCGGTCAAGCATTGCGCAGTCGTTGCGCACCTTCTGGATGCCACCGTCGATGCCCAGCATGGACTCGTTTCGTCAGCAGATGCGCAGGTCCACGGGCGTGAAGCAATCGCAGCGCTCCCCGAGGGGCATGCCATCGGCTTCTTTGATGATCAAAGACTGGTCCATGTGATGCTTAGCGTCGGTAACGGCCGCGCCGCAGGTAACAAGAACGACTGTGTCGGCATCGGGGCCCCGATCGGCTGGGAAGCGCTGAACCTGAACCATTTGGCGTGGAACGCAGATGGCTGCGTCACGGCACCCGGGCTTCAGCAAGCAACGCGATCCCTTGTGGTGCGAAGTCGTTTGCTGGGCGGCGCAACAACGTGAAAGTGTTGCCCGTAGCAAGCGGGGCCGCTGGTTGCGCTTGCGCGCTACGGACATGACGGCGCCACAGCGTTGCTAGCCAGCTTGGGTCTCCTACGCTCAACACACCGACGTGGCGGACGGGCCGGGCAAAGCGCTTGGCCTCTCGAAACGATCGGGCACTCTTGCCAACGAGGAATCCCATGGATGGCCGCGACATTGTTGGCCGCAACGCGGCGCACCTGAACACGCTCTCGACGGCGTCGTCACCCGTTGCCTCCCCAGCCCCCGAGCAAAATTGCGTCCCGCCAGCCGGCCGCCGTGCAAATTCTGGGGCGCTCGCGCCTCTGAGCGAGCTGAGGGGCCAACGCGCCGTCAGAAGCGCTTCTCCTTCTTTTTCGTCTGGTGACCATCGGCCAGAAACCGCATCCGGAGTAGATGGAGGGTCTTCGCCCAACATGGCACCCGCAATGGATGAACTGACGGAGTTGGGCCAGGCGATCGCCAGCCGTTCGATGCATCGTCCACCAGCGCACGGAGGCGAGTCTTCCGCAGTCGCGCGCGATGGTGATCCCAGATCGCCGCGCAAACGAATCGCCAGTCTCGGCATACAGTCCGACAGGGTGCCGACACACAAGCGCCAACGTACCGGCGCGGAGGCTCTATCTAGGCATTCGCCCGGACCGTCGTCAGGCTCCACCTCCAGGATCGGACCCAACACAATTGCACGTCCATTTGTTCCGGCAGGGCCATCAACACACGATGAGCGGCACGACGTATTTGATATCCGTCGAACGCCTTCCGATGAGCTCTTCCGGCTTGGAGAAAGCATCCGATTACGCACGGCAGCGTCCTTGTCGACTGCGGCAGCGACCTCGCAACGCAGGAACTCGCCAGAGCATGGCGATGGTCCTGCCGGACCGCACACCCTTGCTCAACCGCTCGGGCAAGAGATGCGGCCAGACGGTCGTCAAATTGCACCGAACGTTGGGCACACACTCCAACCCTCGGGAAGTGCTGACTTCTACTTCACGCATGCCGGTCCACTGACGGAAACTGACCGGCTTCCGTATCGACTGCTGGAGACCTTGCATCAAGACCTGTTTTCGAGCCCCGAGATTCAACAAGTGGCGAGCGGGCGAGGACTGCCGATCGGCAAGGTCATGGATGTGGACCTCAACGAGTTCGAGGCAATCAATGCGACTGCAGGCGAATATGCGTCCATCGGAACCAAGGCGTTGTCGACCTGCATTGCGGTCTGCGCACGCGGGCGGAATGCGCGTGGCGAAAGCATCCTAGGGCTTCATCACTACGACGGCAGGAACAGCGCCGACGGGGCACTTGCCGAGCTTGACGCCAGGATGAAAAGCCAGGGTTCGCCGCAGAATCACTACTACCTGGTCGGAGGGATGGTTCTGCCAGCGGACTCCGGTCTCGGAAGTTATCCAGCAGAAGCAGATTTGCTGGTGTTGCGTGATCGATACGATATTCGAGGGGCGAAACTGCATGTTCTCGAAGGTGAATACGATGCAAACGGGAATGAGAACATGCTCAATGTAGTCGTCACGCCAAACCACATCCTTTTCTCGAAGAAGGATTTGTACTGGAGCGACTAGCAGCCTTCCCTCGCGGCTGGATGCCGATTCTCAGTAAGCGGTTTTTCAGGGCGTTCTTTCGGACTGTGGCAGCGTGAGTTAGGGCTGCGCCGGAGTAAGATTCCAAGGCAGCAGGGCCTCGTAATCGTCAGCGGTCCGCGCTTTTGGCAGGAGTTTGAGCGCAGCAACGAGATACCGATACGGATCTACGCCGTTGGCCTTGACCGTCTCCACCAGTGAGTACAGATTGGCCGAGGCGTTAGCGCCCGCCACGGTATCGCAGAACAGCCAGTTGCGGCGTCCGACGACGAACGGCCAGATGGCGTTCTCGCATGGGTTGTTCGAGATCGGCAAAGCGCCGTTCTCGACGTAGCGAGTCAGTTTGGGCCATTGCCCATGCAGGTAGTGCAAGGCCTTGCCGAACAGGCTTTGTGGCAGCACGGCGTGCAGGTGCTTGCGTATTTCGGGGCGCGTGATCAGTGATTTCGGCGGAACGTGATCACCCGTTTCGGCGGGAAGATGATCGCTGGTTTCGGTTGAACGTGATCACTTTGGCAACGGCGCCGAAATCGATGATCACGCATCCGAAATGAGTGATCACGTTGCCGAAATCGGTGATCAAGTGACCGAAACGGGCGATCACGCACTGTAATGGTGGCGGGGGTGGGACTGCGCATGGACTAAAGCGCCGGCGATACGCTGCGTTCCTTTTGCGAGGAAGCGAGCGATGCCGGCCAACCGGATGACCATGCGCAAGATCAAGGAAGTACTTCGCCTGAAGTGGGCGTGTGGCCTGTCGCACCGGCAGATCTCCAAGGCGACGGGTGTCAGTGTTGGTGCGGTGTCGCAGTACGCTGCGATGGCCAAGGCGGCGGGACTGGACTGGTTCCAGGCCGACGGCTTGGATGAGGCTGAACTGGAGCGACGGCTGTTTGGTGCACAGAAGCCGGCTGGCAGCCAGGCGGGGCGAGTTGACCCCGACTTCCCCTACCTGCATCGTGAGTTACGTCGCAAGGGCGTGACGTTGCATCTGCTGTGGGAGGAATATCTGGAAGCCAATCCAGGCTCCCCGATCTACCAATACACGCAGTTCTGCTGCCGCTACCGAGACTGGGCAGCCACGCTCAAGCGTTCCATGCGTCAGCAGCACCACGCTGGCGAGAAGCTGTTCGCGGACTTCGCCGGCCCGACGGTGCGCATTCTGGACCCGGAAGGCGGCATCGCCTTCGAAGCCAGCATCTTCGTTGCGGTCCTGGGCGCGTCGAACTATACCTACGCGTGTGCCACGCGAGGCCAGACGACAACCGACTGGATCGGCGGCATGGTTTGCGCGATGGAGTTCATCAGCGGCGTGCCGGAGCTGCTGGTGCCGGATAACCCGCGCGCCTTGGTTGCACGGCCGGACCGCTACGAGCCGGAGCTGTCGCGCACGGCGGAAGACTTCGTCCACCACTATGGTACGGCCATGCTGCCGGCGCGCCCGCGCAAGCCGCAGGACAAGGCCAAGGTCGAGACGGGCGTGCTGATCGTTGAGCGCTGGATTCTGGCGCGGCTGCGCAACCATCGCTTCTACAGCCTGGCTGAACTGAACAAGGCGATCAAGAAGTTGGTCACCGAGCTGAACAACCGTCCCTTCAAAAAGCTGCCTGGCACGCGGCGGGAGTGGTTTGAGCGGCTGGACCGGCCGGTGCTGCGGCCGCTACCGCCATTGCGCTACGAGGTGGCGAAGTTCAAGCAGTGCCGGGTCAACGTCGATTACCACGTCGACATCGATGGCCACTATTACAGCGTGCCGCACGCTCTGGTACGCAAAGCCGTGGAAGCCCGCGTGACGCGCCACACCGTTGAGATCCTTTACGGCGGCAAGCGTGTCGCGCTGCACGCGCGTAGCACTCGCCGCGGCAGTCACAGCACCGTCAAAGACCACATGCCGGCGGCCCACCGAGCGCACCTCGAATGGACGCCTGGCCGGCTGCTGAACTGGGCGGCGTCGATCGGCCCGAGCGTCGCGATCATCGTCGAGTACCAGCTTACCCACAAGAGCCATCCCGAGATGGGCTACCGCGCTTGCCTGGGCTTGCTGAGCCTGGTCAAGAAATACGGACGGGAGCGACTCGAAGCGGCCTGCGCCCGTGCCGTTGCGATCGGCTCGCTCACGCGCAAGTCGGTGGTCTCCATCCTCGAAAATCATCTGGACCGGCAAGCCACTCTGCCGGCGTCGCAACCCGAGTGGCATTCCCCCATGCATGAAAACGTGCGTGGTCCTGACTACTATCACTGAGGAAATCTATGTTGCAGCAACACACCGTCGGCCAACTCAAGGCTCTCAAGCTCGACGGCATGGCCCGCGCCTTCGAGGAGCAGTCCGTGCTGGCGGCCAGCTCCAGTCTTGCGTTCGAAGAGCGCTTGGCCATGCTGGTGGACCGTGAGATCGCGTGGCGTGACACGCGAAGGCTGGAGCGGCTACTGCGCTCGGCCAAGCTCAAGCACACCCAGGCCTGCGTCGAGGACGTGATCTACGACGGCAGCCGGGGACTTGATCAGCGCCTGGTCGCCACACTGGCGGGATGCGATTGGATTCGTAATGCCCAGAGCCTCATCCTGACGGGACCAACCGGCGCGGGCAAGTCCTGGCTCGCCTGCGCGTTCGGGCAGCAGGCTTGCCGGCAGGGCTTCTCCGCGCGCTCTACCTGCGCGTGCCGCGCTTGTTCGAGGAACTGCAGATTGCCCACGGCGATGGCAGCTTTACCCGGCGCCTCGCTCAGTTGGCCAAGATCGACGTGCTGATCCTGGACGACTGGGGGTTGCAGGAGCCGTCCGAGAATGCGCGCGGCGATCTGCTCGAAGTGCTGGACGACCGCGTCGGCACACGCTCGACCGTCGTTACCAGCCAGCTCCCCATCGAGCACTGGCATCAATGGTTGAACGATCCGACGCTGGCCGATGCCATCCTGGACCGCTTGGTCCACCAAGCCCACAAGGTCGCACTCAAAGGCGAATCCATGCGCAAGCGCGGCGGCGGCACCGCCAACAGCAAACCGGCATCGTGATCACCTACGCTACAATCTCCTGACCGCGCAGTACCCCCCTCCGCACTTGATCACGTTCACCGAAACGGCTGATCACCTTCACCGAAATCCGCACAGGTGCTGCAGGAGCAACGCCTCAAGCTCGCCCAGCACCGGTCGGCTTCGCTCGGCACGGACCTGCTGTCGCTGCTGTGCTGTCATGTCTTTGGTTTGGACCTCGACAGCGAACAGCTTGCCGATGCGCTCAATGAACGCATCCACGGGATGCTCGGCGCGCTTGGCCTTTGGCAACGCCTCTTCTGCCTCGATCAGGTAACGCCGTGCGTGCGCCCAGCACCCAAGGTGCACGAGTCCGTAACGGCGGGCGATGTCGTCATACGGTGCGTATCCGTCCGACATTGACAGTCATCAGAGCCGAGCCCGATCGGATGCCGGCATACAAGGTGGCGGCCTGGGCCGCGCTGCGTGTCGGGCTATAGGTGAACAGCCGCACGGGCAAGGGACGTCGACGCTTCTCCGCTTCCAACGCAGGCATTCGTGACTGGCAGGAGCGCAAATGTTTGCGCTTTAAACACGTGGATTCTATTTTTTTATTTCTGATGTGAGCGATATTTTTGCGGTAGCAGAAAACCCGCACCAATCGTGGGTTCGCGCCCCGTCATCTTTTGTCAATCCCCTTCGTTGGAAGGGGAGGGGGCGGGCAGGTGTTGCATTGTTTTTGCCATATTGAAGTGCCACCATTGAGCTGTCACGACGCATGACTATGCAAGAACAATCTTTCGACTAGCTTTTGCTCGATACCATCTAAGTCAAGCAGCGCTGTTTCTCTTTTGGCGCGCAGGACCTTGGTTGCGTGTTTTAGTTTGTGCGGCGTTGGGGGGGCTTCTTCGTTAAAAAAGAAGACGGGATGAAAAAATAAAATAATGCTGCGATGAAAAAACTCATCATTGGGTTGGCTTTCTTATTTGTTGCGCAAAACGTCGTTTTTGCATGGAATCCGGGTGATCCTGATACCCAGGATATGGCGATGCAAAAGTGCCTAGCGTATATCCCGACGGCGATTCAGGCCCAGCAACCCGGGTATTTCAAGCAACTGACGCCCGCTGATGCTGCGTGCGAGGTGCACGACGCTGGACCACAGCACTATGGCGCGATATGGCTGACGATTTTGAAGTCGCCGTATTACGCTTTTTCGTATTGGCACTATGCCTCATCCAATATCGAACTGAGTTGGGTGCTGCCAGCTCCGGATCCCGCTGATGGCCCGATTCCCGCTACTGCTTTGGGAGCGATCATTCCGAGCAAAATCAGAGGAGTGAGTACCGTTCACTACTCGACTGCTACCGTGAAGGCTGTTGTGAAATCGAGTTCGGGTGCGGCCGTTGCTGGCGCGCAGGTTTTGATTTCGGTCGACGTGACGCCGTTGTCGGGCTATCACAATCACACATCCGCGGCTCGCCCAAAAGGGATCTTGAGTACAGACACCACCCCCATTTCGTTCCAGAAGATCCAGATTCCAGGAACGACCGATGCGAACGGGGAATTCAAGTTCTACTTCACCGCGTCGGATTTCGCCGCAGAACACAAGATCACGGCGTCCTGTACGGATCAGTCCTGCAACCAACAGGGAAAGAGTGCGGTGGTGGTGCGAATTCCGGGCTTGGCACCGCTTCCCGACAATGCTCAGCTCTATACCCTAAGAGGGGCCAGCGCGACGCATCAATCGAACCACAATTTCACGCCTGCTGCGCAAAGCGCACTGGTGGAACTCGCGACACGGTTCCGAGACCAGAACGGCGGAACGCTGCTACTGGTCAACGACGGAAGTCTTCCGTTGGGCGGACTCTACGACTTCACGAACAACTGGGCGAACCCACATAAGGCTCACCGGCGCGGCGTCGTTGTGGACATCAACAACTTTACAGCCAGGAATACCGCGTTCGAAAACCTGTGCAAGGACTTGGGTATCTTCCCGTCATGGGAAGGAGGTAGCCATCCGCACTATCACTTGTGGCTTATCGGGCAGGATGCTTAATCATGAAAAAACATATTGGGGTGTTGTCGTTCTTTGTGGTTGTTGGCGTTTTGACTCACGGGCGAGCCGCGCTCGCGCAGGAGAGCATTACTCGTGATTCAGCGACGGGCGACTATACGATTTCGTACTATGTGTCCGACGACAACGGAAACCAGATGCTTCGGCAGACGGTGTTTGTGCCAAGCACGAAGGTCCGCCCTGCCATCCGTTCGGAATTTGAGGCAAAGCATGACGGTAGCGTTGTGTACCGATATGTGCTCAAGAACGGCGCGAACGCACCACAGGCCATCCAAGTCTTCACGCTTGATCCGGTTACGGGCGTCAAGACACAGGTGGCTGCCTCTGGCCGACGTGCCGTCCGTGGCGAAATCTCGACGCCGCAGCCTTGGACTGTTTTGGCTGTTGGTAAGAATGATGACTCCGTTCGGATCGTATGGAGGTATCCAAGCGCTGGCGGAATTTGGCCAATGCAGGCACAGCCTGGGTTCGGCCTTGAGAGCACCGGCCTGCCTGGAATCGTCGCTGCGGGCGTGGCGGGTAACGCTCCGAATTTTGCAGGCTTGGGCGAGAACGGATTCGACCCCGAATCCACACTTGGTCAGCAACTGCAGAATCTGGTCATGCATGACTATGTCGATGTTTGGGTAGCTGCCCCGACAATCCCGTTGTCGACGCCAGTTAATGCTGCTGCTGTGCTGGCCCAATTGAGGTCGCAGATCGCAAGCTGGCCCGCCCAGAAGCTCATTGACCCGAGCGTCGCCGCGGCTGTTGATTCGCAACTTCAGGCAGCGCTTGCCGCCCTCGCGCAGGGGAATTCACAGCAGGCGATCCAAGCTCTCAGAACTGCGCGTCAGACCGTCTCTTCATCGCAACGTGAAGTTCAAGACGATGACGAAGGACCGGTCGAAGAGCGGCGAAAGGGGTACGGGAAGAAGTCCAGTGCACTTGCCGCGCGGGTTCTGCAGTTTGACCTTCGTTTCGTCCTACACAACCTTGCGGGGAATGGCGACATCTGAGACCGCGTAGCGGGGCCAGTGGTGGCGCCCGGGTGCGTCGCCAGCCGATAGCAAGAATCCCGGCGCGGCTGTGGTCAAGCCATTGGTCCCATGCATGCATCCCCACGCTTGGTGCAGCCTGCTCGAACGGGAGAAGAAATCATGACTCAGCCAAACAACCCGGGAAACAAGCCGGAATTGTTCGTCGACAACGAGCCCTACCAGTGGCCTCAGGACAGCATTACGGGAGCAAAAATTCGGGAACTGGCATCCCTACCAGCCGACGTTAAGCTGTTTATGAAGGTGCCTGGCCAGCCCGACAAAGAGATAGCCGACGGCGACATCATCCAGCTGGACAAACACGGGGCCCCAAAGAGGTTCTCGTCCCAAGCCGTCGGTTCACAGGCGGGGTAATTGGCGTATGGCACTCCTACTAGACGAGGACTACGAGGAGCTGCGGGATGCCGGCATTGTCATAGACGAAGACGCGACTACCCGTCTCTTGGTCTTCAAAAACTTCCCCTTACCGAACGGCATGTACACCGTGCCGCACGCTGACATCTTGGTAGTCATTCCAGCCAACTACAACCAAGGTGGCAACGATATGTTCTGGACCTTTCCTCGGTTGGTCAAGCGCGATAGCCAGGGCATCATTAATACGAACAACTCTGGGGATTCCGACAACCGAACCTACCAAGGTCGAGAGTTTTGTCGTTGGTCTAGACATTGGTTTGATAACTCGCCGAGCAGATGGCGCCCCGGCAGAGACAACGCGATGAGCATCTACAGGCGCGTTGACGATGCTCTCAAGAACCCCCACCGGCAATGAATGCTTCTCGTCTCTGCGTGTTAGCGTCGCTGGAGCAGCAACTGCGCGAATTCCTACCTACGCACCCCCTTGGCCATGAGCGCGCAGCGGCGGTGCTGTTTCGCCGCCTGTCGGTGGAAGTTCCCGGCTTGCCCAACTCGGACCGGTACATCGCTGCGGAGGTCCATCCATTTCCCGAGGAATGGGTCGTCAGCAGTTCGTCTACACACGTCCGGTACGAGTTGCACCACCTGAGGGAACTCTTCCGCCGCTGCGAAGAAGAAGGGCTAGTGTTCGGGTTCGCACACAGTCATCCAGCCGGGGCGGCAGCCTTTTCCACCCAAGACGATGAGAACGAGCAGACCCTCGTCACCGCCATCTCGAACCGCAATGGTCCGGAAGTACATATGGTGGCGATGGTGCTATGCGACGGGCAGTGGCTCTCGCGTATCCATCAGAAGGGCTCTCAGCCGATTGACGTAAGGCATGTGGCGGTCGTCGGAGACCGCATTGCCCTCCATGCCTACACCCGGTCAAAATCCCCCCTGACAGACGACGTGACATCACGCCAAGAAGCAGCCTTCGGCCGGCCCTTTGTCGACATGCTGCGCTCCCTCCGTGTGGGCGTTGTTGGATGCAGTGGCACAGGAAGTCCTACAGCGACCCTTCTGGCACGCGCCGGTGTAGGGGAGTTAATCCTTGTCGACAAGGACCGATTGGAAGACAGCAACCTCAATCGCGTTCGAGGTTTCAAGCGCAAGGATGTTGGCGAACACAAGGCAAAGGTCTTGCAGCAATACATCCATGACCTCGGTCTGTCGGTAGCCGTCGCTGCCTATGAAACACTGGCCGACGGTGACCCTGCGACCCTTGACGCGCTGTCAAGCTGTGACGTCGTCTTCGGCTGCACAGACGATGAGATCGGGCGCGAGGCACTCAACACGGCGTGCTACTTTTATGCACTGCCCTACATTGACATTGGACTTGGTGGCGTTGTCGCCCCAGATGCCGAAGGAAACGCCAAGCTGCGCAGCCACTTCGGTCGGCTGAGCGTAGTGCTACCCGAGGCGGGGGAGTGTCTCTTCTGCCAGGGGGTCATCAGCGAGCGAGGCATCGCGAGAGAAAACGCACTGCGACAAGAACCAGAACTAACCGAAGATCAACTCAAAGAGCGCTACCTTGATGGAGGCGGGGAACAAGCACCCGGAGTGGGCCCATTCACCAATGCGGTAGCTGATTTCGCCGCAGCGACACTCTTCGACTTGCTGCGGCCATATCGTCGATATCCTCCAGAACTACGGCGAGACCTGTTGAACGTGGATTTCGTGAATCTCGAATTCAGAAGCCCGGGATACAAGCAGGACGCTGACTGCGAGTATTGCAGCAAGCACACATTTCTTCTGAAGAAGACAAAGTACCGGTTGGGTAGACCTGCACTGGGGCAAGCCAATGTCTATCTTTAAGCGCTTTGCGGTTTGGCTCGCTGAAATCACATCCTTTCATGGTCAGCGAGAGGCGAGCCGTGGTAATCGACAGCAGCGCCCCAAGCAGCAAAAGCCTCGCCCCCCGAAGCCGCTGCCGCCGCCAACTTATCATCGTCTGCACACAGTTCCAAAGCCTCCTCAATCGGCCGAGATTTCCCCTGACGCCCTTGTTGTCGTGGCGCCTAACGATACGCCAAAATGGGTCATGTTCAGATGCCCATGTCCGTGCAGCGAACTCATTACTCTCTCCCTTCAGAAAGTACATAAACCGCATTGGAGTCTGCAGACGACTGGCGACGGGCGGGGTACGTTGTATCCGTCAGTCTGGAGAACGCAAGGATGCAGAAGCCATTTCTGGATTAAGGACGGTCGCGTTTTTTGGTGCTAATCCGTTTCACGATTACGCCGCCCTTCGTCTCGTTAAGCTGGTCCAGATCGCTACCGACGGTCATGAATCAACTTATGACTACAAGGCCGAGCTCGCTGCCGAAGTCGACGCCATGAAGGCACGGTGTGGCAAGGTTGGTTGAGCGCGCACTGCCGCTTGCGCGAGGTGCGGACGAAGACGGTGCAGTCTGGATCAGTCTGTGCGCTGCCGAAGGGGCCGATGTTCCGGCCGCGCCGGTGGGGTTTCATCGGGCCGATTCGGAGGATGCGCTGCAGCTGCACTTCGGTGCCGCGGCCGACACAGTGGCGCAATGTCTCTCCCGAAGCAATATCGCGAAGCACTACAACGAACATCGCGCGGCGCTGAAGGGTTCACGCTAAATCATGTGCCCTCTGGGCGGGGTTGCCCCGGTCAACGCGCCTTACTGCAGAGTGCGAGAGCGGTGCGTGGGGTGCGCACAGCCAACGCTATGCAGCCCCTGCCTCCAAATTGCAACGCGGTCTTTTTCGTCTACGCTAACGCGTTGCCGTTTGTGCCTTCATGGCGCTGACCGGACAGACGAAGCGCATGTCCGAATCCGAACCACTGGAAAATCATGAAGAAGTCCGCCCTGATTACCGCACGCCGTGGTGGTCCACCGGGCTGTGGACAGCCGCTGGCGCGGCCCGTGTGGATAGCCTGATGGACAACCTGATGGACAGACTGCGCCTGCCCACAGGTTGCCCACGAGGCTATGGTGCTCGCCGGTACTGGCGTCGGCCAAGGTGGCGCGATCGAGCGTGGACGCACCGGGATGCCCCGGGCCACACATCGACCACGAAAACGTCTTTGGCGGCTGGGTCGGCAACTTCAACCAAACGCGGTGGACCGGCCCGGAGAATTCAGTGCCATGCCCGGAATCCAGCGCTGCCGTCGCTACATCGGTGAAGACGTGGCCGCCGTTCAGGTCGTTTTATAGATCGGCTCGGCCAAAAGAATTAATTATTGACGGATTTATTCCAAGACGACCAGCTATTTTGCAAAGTCAGTTTGTGAATTGAGGTCCATTTGTAGTGCGGAACCAATCGGGCATACCCTTCCCCCACCGTTGTAGGGTTACGCAGTTGCTCATTGGCCGAGTATGGTTTGTCATCGGTTGATGCTGATGTTAGCAAAGCCTGTATTGGATAATGGCGAAAGGTTTTGTTCATCGCAACTCCGGAATCTCAAAAAAATTCATTTTCTGCCGGATTATCTCCTGGGGGGAGTTCAATGGCACGGAAATTCTTTGGATCGCCTGCGGTTGAAATTCGCCGAGGTCGCCTCCTCGCGCATGCGGGGGACATCAACCTGCACTATCGATGGGCAAACGTTGCCCCTGCCGTGCTGTGTACGTTCACATAAAGCGTAGTTGCGCGTGACGTTGCGCTGATCAACAAGCGCTGGCCATCTGAGCGAAATTGACGGAATAAACGTAGGCGGGGTAATGCCGAAGGCATTGTCACGTGGATTGGGTTTCGCATCCAAGTGCATTGAGTATTGATTCTCCGAGGTCGCTCCCTGCAGAGTGGCGGCCTGCACGTCAACAAGGCAATTCAAATTGCAATGGAGGTCACGCCGTACGCAGTTGCCAAATAGAAAATGACCGTCGAAAACGCATCGGCTTTCGCTAACTGCTTTGAGCTTGGCTAATCAACTTGGCCAGGATTTTAGCAGGCGCTGGCATGAAATGCCCTTTCATGTCGATTCCGCTCATGCCGAGAACTATCTTCAGTCGTTTTTGCAAGATTTCAGGAAATACATGGTTTCCCGACGTATCTAACAGGACCAGCTCATGCCATCGACCATTCCGTACGATCCCGCGCTCGCTCTGGGCAACATTGTCAGCCCCCAACGTCTCGACGTTCTCGAAAAGATCGCAGCCGCGCAAGCGCCCGCTGATTCGGCTGAAGACACCCTCAATTCGCTGATTGCAACCAAGCGATCCCTGGACATGACCATCCAGGAAATGATCAACATGGGCGCCGACCCGGCCGATGTCATCACGGCCAGCGACGATACTGGCAAGCAAATTTCAGCGGCAGCTTCGGCGTTCGCCAAAGCCAAGATTCAGTCCCTCAAGGATACCCAGCCGCTCAAGGCAACGATCCGGAGCATCAACGACTCCATCGAAAGCCCGCTTGACTACAATCGCACCGCCATCAAGAAGATGCCCCTGTCGGCAGATTCGATGCGCATGAACGTGCAGTACTTTGCCGTCGACCAGAACGCCCAGAATTCCAATACGCATGCGGCCACCATCAGCGCATTCGTGAGCGATCAGGTGAGCTATTTCGGCGACGATTTCTCATCGCAAGCCAGCTCCTCGGCGTCGTCGCAGGTGAACAGCCAGATGGCCAATCACAGCATCGCCGGCACGCTGGTCATCTCGGTCACCTGTACGCACAAGGACGCGGTGCTGCTTGCCCCGTTCATCCTCGACGTGGACAAAGCCATCCGTGTCTGGAATCAGGTCCACTCCGACGCGATGATCAAGACGGACTCGATCTCGAACGTTGCCACGATCGCAAGCCAGGCGGATACCCCCGACGAAAAATCCATCACGATCCTGTCGGGCGCTACTTATGGTTCATGCTTCATCGGCATGGTGCACGTCCTCAACACCACCGACACGACCAGCAGCGAAGTGATGTACTCCTTTGCCGACAAGCTGCAGGAACAGTTCAAGGTCTCCGGCTGGTTTGCCGACGTCCAAGGCGGGTTCGGCGTTGATAGCAGTTTCTCGCAGGACGCGAAGAATCTGCTCAGCACTCAGAACATCACCTCGCACTGTTCGCTCGTCACGATGGGTTCAATCCCGTCGATCAAGTCGAACCAGGTGGCAATGGGCGTGAAGGGTTTCAGCGATGACGACGGCGCCAAGTCCATGGCCGCACTAATGAAGCTGCAAAACGCGACGGCTCAGGCGCAGGACTCCGTTGACGCATCCGCGCAGGCGGCGCGCACCGGGGCGCAGATGGTGACTCTGCAGAACTCGCGAATCCAGGCCACGTTGAGCGGCCTGGCGAACATTGACAGCCAGCAGAACAAGATCATCGACACCAACTCTGTGATGGACGCGCTGGACGACTACGTCCAGAAGGCGCTGGCGGGCAACATCGGCGTGCCCGTCAACTACTACCTCAAGCCCATCACCCGTTCGCAGTTGGCTGAGATGTGGATGGCCAAGTACTACCCGGGCAAGTTTCTGGCAATCGACGGCGACGACTCCGATCCCGTTAAGCCCAGCCCCGCTCCCGGCCCCGCCACGCACTGATCGGCACAGCCGCGATTGCCGTGACACAGGCCAGGCTGCCAGAGCGCAACCTGGCCCTGATGACCCCGTCCGACGAGGCCGGACAGCGTTGCGAGGCACGCTTTGTGGCGCCCGCCGCCCGGCTTCGATTACCTCCATACGAACAGGAACCTTGATATGCCGCTCCAAGATGATCTTCGTGCCGCGATGACCGGTGGCGCCGACCAGACGGTTGAGTTTGATGCCGCGCTCAATGGTAGATATCCGGGCTTGCTGGACGTGTATCTGCACGCAACGCAAACCGGTTTCAGAATCGACCTGGATGCTTCCGGAGAAGCCGCCACCATCCTCTGGCTGCCCTGGAAACAGGGGGAGCTGACCGCCCTGCGGCCTGACTCGATTGCAAGAGCGGCCGCAGGAACGCTGTTCTTCACGTATGACCTTTCTGGCTGCAAGCTGTTTTCCATTCTCGGTGGGCCGGTATTCCACATCGACGCACTCGTGAGTGCAGAAGACACGTGGCAGCAGATTTCCGGTGACGAATGGGTGGAGGAGAACTGGGAACCCGGAAGCCAGCAACAGGTGACCTATGTCCATCGTGGTGGTCAAGACGCCGGGCTTTGGGACCTTTCTGCCTACCTCGTCAGCGACAGCCCGCCGAGCACCTACGGCAACGGCAACGTGGGCAGCGCAATCGTCGGTGGCGTCGTGAATGCCAACCAGCAACTCGACCTGTACATGAGGGCCTCCCCCTGGGCGTCGCTCACATATGCGAGTCAGACCTACAAGTCCAAATAGAAGCGGAAGCAAAGGCTCAAGCGCGGGATGTCGCTGAACCGCGGCGTTGCCTGATGGATGTCCGTCATCGCCTAATCAAGCCAACGCATTGCATTCTGCCAAGCTACGGGTGCCGCTGTTTAGTGGTCCCCTGTGGCCTGGCAGGAGTGATGCACACGAGTGCCATGCCCGAACAACAGCAGACCGCCGACAGGCTACCTGCATTCCGCGCATCGGAAGCTGCGTGGATTGCAAAGATGCTGACCGCCACCGAAATGCTGCCACAGCGGCTGGCGAGCTTCTTGCAAACCGAGTACTTCAATGAAGCGGCCGGGCGCGCGTTGATCCTGCAGCCCGGTCGTGCGTTCGGCTACTTCTACTTGAGAACGCAGATTTACGCGCAGCCCGAGAGACTCGCCGCCGAACTCAAGGGGCTTCTGGACATGTGCGTGCTGCTGGCGCGGCTGCGGGAACACCGGCTGATCTATGTGTTCCGTACGGAGCCGGCGGTCTTGCACGACATGATTTACGTCAGTGACCTGTTCCAAGACCCCAAGCCGAGCACGGCGCACGTGGTGCTGAACAAGCGCGGTGATTTCACATTCGAGCCCGACACGATCCAGAGCGATGCGGGCGACGTCATCTATCGTGGTGTCAGACTCGATGGTGCCGTATTCGATCTTGTGCACGACTGCGTCAACGGCATGCTTTGCATTCCGGACGATTGCCGTCGGGATCTATCCAAACTGATTATTGCGCCTGCGCCGACACCGGCAACGGAGCTCGGCGCAACTTCGAACGCAGCTGATCGCCCATCCGCAACGCCGGCAACGGATCTGAACTCGAAAGGCCCAGCCGGCATCGCCGCTTGGGTTCAGCGATACAAGACTCATGCGGCGGCAACCCTGCTGACCCTCTCCGGCGCAACCGGATCGGTGTATTGGTGGCACAGCCCAGCACATGAAGCAAAACCTTCCCCGAGCATCGGAGCGGCGCCACACGCCATCGCTGGTGACCCACCAACGGTTGCCTCGGCATCGGCCCCGAGCGCGCCGTCACTGACTGCTCCGGTGGCGAGCGCGGCATCGGTACCCCGGCCTGCGTTTTCCATCGTGGGCCTGGATATCTCCAAATGGAACGGCGAGAGTGGAGCTGAAGTCCTGGAATCCAAAGGGATCGCGTTCGCGTTCGCCCGCGCCAGCTACGGTATGACGATCGACCCCAGCTTCAAGACGAACTGGCGACGCATGGCCGATCGCGGGTTGGTTCGCGGCGCCTATCATTTCTTCACGTTGCAACTTGACCCAGAGACGCAGGCTGATACCGCGATCAGCGCAATCGGCAAGTTCGGGGCGAATGACCTATGCCCCGCCGTGGACTTCGAAGAGGCCAGCCTTCCTAGCCGAGCTGCGAAAGTCCCCGTTCAACAAGTCCAGCAGGCTCTTCTAAAGGTCCTGGCGGCCTTCGAACGCAAGGCCGACTGCACGCCCATTCTGTACACGAACGCTGCCATGGGTAACGCGTATCTCGCGGACGAGGCCTTCAGCAGATATCCCCTGTGGATTGCCGACTGGGAATCCACAAGCGCGCCTGTCGTACCGACCGTGTGGAAGCAGCAGGGATATAGGTTCTGGCAGCGATCCGCACGGTACTCATTCTCGGCCGAACCGAATGTAGAGACCGACTTCGACGCATTCGTCGGCGACATGCAAGCGTTGCTCGCCATGCGCAGGTTTGCAGGTGCGCAGGCTCGCTAATCTGTGCGCACCCTTTGGGCTCGGCCACGTCGGCCCCATGCACGTGATTCACGCATTCGACTCTCCAGCGACGGAGTTTCTCGAGTAACGGCTACACCAGCGAGCGCTGGCCGTGGCCGCAATACCTACCTCACCTGTAAAAGGAGCGCACCATGCCCAGAAGCTTTTCGCCAATTCTCGATATCGGCACGACGGCCAACGACATCAACCAAAACCTCGACCAGAACTGCTACTACTGCTCGGTGGCCGCGTTGAGCAACCAGACGGCCTCGCAGTTCTTCCAGCGCGCGGAGATCATGCAACAGGACACCGCCACGTTGGATGAGATCCAAGCTCTGTTTGCCGCAGGCGGTGTGCAGAACGTGGCTGTTCGGGCATACAACGATGATGCAACGTTCCGGGGCGATTTCTTGAATCCGATGCCGAACAACTCAGGTGTGGGCATTGCCTATACGCGTGCGAACAACACGGGGCACATGGTTGTTCTGGCGAAGGATATCAACGGCGTGGTGAAGTGCGTGGACTATCAGCAGAATCCACCCGCTGTCGCGGATTTTCCGCCGGAAGCGAACATCACGACAGTGAATGTGTTCTATATCAATGACAATTGAGCTTTGATGTCGAAGAGCGAAATAACTGCGAATTCGAACGGATCAGCTGAAAATGACAGGCTCGGAGGTGCGGACACATAGTCACAGTCGAGCGGCGGCGCGGGACGGTACACGCCGCGATAATCACAGGTATGGCAATGTTATCCGAAACAACACAGACCAATACTGACGCCAACAGCCTGACCACGGGAGAACCGGACAATCGCCAGGCAAGCAAGCATGACTGGTTCCGCTTGCGTGCCAGATCCTTCTCTTTTCGGTGGGCGGCCGTGTCCGCCGTTCTTTGGCTCACCGCTTGGAACAAGGGTGGCTTTCTGTTGTCAGGAATCCCGCTGATCGTCGCGGCGGCCGCGTCGAGTTGCGCGGCTGTCGGCTTTTACGTCGCTCACCGAACTCTTAACAAATAGCGGCTACTGGAACGATCAACGAAGGTGCGGCGCCGCAGGCGTCGGGTAACAGTATAGAACTCCATCCCGACATGACCCGGCTATCCCTAGTTGTTGAAGATCGCAAACTCCGGTAGCCATGATCACGAAACCTGCTAGCGGGGTACACGAAATGCGCTAGCGTAGCCATCGTGTGGAGGTGCATTGATATTCCCAACTGAAGCGGGTGGTTCTGCGGCGGCCAATATAGTCCAGAAGCTTTGCCGTATTGCAAGCCTTGCTGAGGGCCACAAGTGAGAGTCGTTCATGAGCGACTTGAGGGATTGAGCAGCTTTCTAACACGCGGGTGAGCCAAACGGCTCGCCAGTAAGGTGACTCCACCTTGATGGAGTTGACGAAAAAAACATCGAGGCAGTACCAAAGATCTGCATCCGATGTGTGCTGAGTCTCCCACGGCTAAGCCTGCGAGGATGTCTGGGTTGGTGCGCGCCTGCCTCGCCGCTGCCTTTCATTCGCGTTAGCGTGTGTCGTGATGCAGCGCATGAAGACCCGAAACGCTACGAACTATCTGCACCATCACCACGGACGCCCCTGTTGCGCCGTGGTTCGTTTCGCATCCAGTGATTGATCGGGAGCTTTTGAACGCGTCGTTCGATGCGGTTGTTGAGCAGCAAGGCCAATGCGCGCACGCGGATGAGCGTGCCTTCAGGTCCGCAGCCATGGTCGATCGGGCAGATGCTTCAGACGCACTGCAGCTGCACTTCGGCGTTGTCCCGGATATGGGGCTCAGTGCCTGTCCAGGAGCAACATCGTTGCGCACTACCGACAGCAGGGTGCGGCGTCCAGGAGCACCGGTTGACCGGCCGCATCTGCATCGGCGCATGATGATCGCGCTGTGATTCGCGTACGCCCGCGGTGACGTCAGTTAGCTTGGTGTGACCGTCATAACGGCGCCCGCCTCCAAATCCCACGGCTACTTTGACCAGCGCCGTAAGTTGCAAGCCGGTTTTTTTCGCCTACGCTAGCGTCTCGCCGCCGGCGACTGCGCGGGCGGTGCTCTCACCAAGTCATATGGCGATCGCGTCCTGAGTCGGCCGGCTGCCGGTGTTCATCACCATCACCTAGAGGTCCGGCAGCGCAGCGGAACCACCATATCGCCGGTGCAGCGTGCGATGCCGAACGGTCGGAATGGTGCGTTGGCTACCGAAGGATTTTCAGGAGAAGGCCCCCCAGGGCTCAAGCGCAATACCCGCGTCCACGGCGCGCCTGCGCCCGAGTGAGGTGCCCGATGCTAGACATCCGAGCGTTCACTTTCTACCTTTAGGAAGTCGTCCTGCCGTAAGAGCAGGACCGCGGTGGGGAGACCTATCCTTGGGGGAATCCTGTGAACACGATCATTGTGAAAGCCAAGCATGGCGCCGTTGAGGTTCGTACCACGCGCCGATCGGACAATCGTTGGGAGGGCGCGTACCGCGTTCTCGTGGATGGCGGTTCGGCGACCGAGTGGCAATGCGCTGGCGTGCCGGAAGGATTCGTGACCGAAGGGATGGCGCTGAGCGCGGCCATCCTGCTGGGCCGGATGTCGGCCGACGCGGCTGCCGGCCAAACGGCGCACGCCTAACCAATTCGCTTTCCGCGCGTAAGTGCGCCCGCGCCGGCCGGTCGCCGGCCCCATCGTGACTATGAGGCCCCGATGCGTCTGTTGCTTGCCTTGATTTTGCCGTGGCTGCAGTTCTTCACCATTGGCCGCCCGTTCGCCGGCATCGTGTGCCTGCTGTTGCAACTCACGCTGATCGGCTGGATTCCCGCGGCGATCTGGTCGGTGTATGCCCTGAGCCAGTACAAGACGGATCAGAAGATCCAGCGCGCGTTGGCCGCACGGCGCTAAAGCTGACCACACCGAACATCGGAGTATCGATGTCCATCCGTACCGTATTGAAGGCCGCGATTCCCCTTGGGGCCGCGATGGTCGGACTCTTGACCGTCGCAGAGCGTCTGTACCTGGTCAACGGCGCGCAATACCCGCGGTTCCTGGCAAGAGATGTGGGGGCGGTCGGTTTCGAAGATCTGGACGCACTGCGTGCTGCCTCGTGCGGTGGTGAACCGGTGGAGGTCTACCCGAAGACCGGCTATTGGGTCCTGCGTTGCGGTGTGGCGTATTTTGAGGGACACACCTTCATCAGCCACGCCGACCCGTTTGCTCAGACCACTCGACGAGGTGCACAGCTATGACCTCACACCCGAAACTCCGCATGGTGCCGCTTGCGCTGGTCTGCGTCGTCATCGTTGCGATGATTGCCTGGCTGATCTATCAGCAGCGCCAGGACGAGCGTGCTGTGGCCAACCTGCATGCGCTTGAACAGCGCTTGGCAGCCCGTACGAAACCGATCCATGCGATGCCCTTCAAGGGGGAAGGGCTCTATACCTGCACCAGCAAGAATGGCTGGATCTACACGGCGCCCACGGAATCCGAGTTGCGCCGTCCCTGCGGGTCCCAGTTATAGTCCTGGCGCCGCCCCGCGCTGGGTCAGTCACAAGTGTTGAAACTGTATATTTGTACAGCAGTGTGCCTCCAACGCTAGCAGCACCGGACGCAGTTGGAATGCGTCGCACGCTCGGCCAGCCACGGTCGACAAGGAGGCGGCGATGGATCACTGGACGCAGGTTTCGCCCTACGGTTGGGAGCTCCTGAGCGGGTGGGCCATCGCCTTGCTGTATGTGCTTGGCCAGTCTGGCTACATGCTGTCGCGCGAAGCCACCATCCATGGGCCCCTTGAGTCGCTTTGGGATGCCAAGGCCCGCCACGCAATGCTGGCCCCTGCTTTTTCCGCTAGCGAGGTCGAGACGCCTGAGTTGGCCGAAGCCGAGCTATGCGATTGAACGGCGGGGGTGGGTGGGGTGCGGGGGTTATTGTGTATCGGTGCCTGCCATGAAGAATCCGGAACGGAAGAACTATCCCGCGCTCACCCAGGCGGAGATTCGTGCCCTCTACCAGGAGAGCCCGACGCGTCCCATGCGTCGCCTGGTGTGGGATATCTACTGCTTGCACACCGTCATCAAGACCGCCGGCGCGGTTGTGCGCGCGCGCCGGATGCAGGATTAACTGATCCCGGTGGGTTCGACTATGTGTTGGGCGAGTTGGCCGAAGGTGTTGCGCGACAAGTGCTACGTGCACGAGAACCTGCCGTCGCTCCATCACATCACGTGCACGATGGGGAAACGACCTAGCCGCCCTTGATCGCCTGGCGGTAAGCTGCCGCCAGATCGCGACTGCCGGACGCATCGAACAGGGTGACAGTCAGGTAAGGGGTCTTCAGGCCCTTTGGTGCCACCGTGGCGCGCAAGTACAGCTGGATGTTCGCCACGACGTGGCCGGGCGGCGGGATGCCGTTGGCCTGCAAGTTGGCGGCAAGCACATCCGCTGTGCGGTTGTTCTGCGCGAATGCGACGCCGCTCCAATCGTCGTCGGAGGCGCTCATCGTGGTCTCCCGGTCTTTGGTAAGCGCTCGAAAATGAACGTCTTGAGGCTGCTTATAAAAACGAAAAGGGGGCGACGCCCGGCCAGGCGCGCCCCCTACGATTTGCCTCGGTTGTGACCGCACCTAAGGTCGCGCTATCAACCGTCGTTGGCCCTCCGACAGCTTTTGATGGGTGCAACCGTAAGCAGGCTGATTTGTACAACAACGTCCCGCAACTGGCGAGCAACATGCACGCACGTTTCGGTGGAGCCCCCGACAGCCGCTAGTAGTGTGTCCCCTCATCGTCGCTGCCCCCAAAGTCATCTTCCGAGTCGGTTTGCGCATACTTCAGAAGCTCGCCAGCCATCTTTGTAGAAACTTCGGCGCCAGCGTCCCTTAGCTCTTGCTGAAATATTCGAGCGCTAGGGCCTGCGCTGTCTCTCTTGGAGCCCAAAACGTGGCTGCTTGGAATCCGACTGGTTGTTCGTGCTGAAAATTGTGACACTTGTCCAGCGACCTTAGAATCAGGATCAAGCTCCAAGCCAAATCCGGAACGTATCCCGATCGTTCTTACAAGTGCCGGGCTATCAGGTGACGCAGTACGGGCATACTTCTTTGCGATCTCGCGATGAGATGTAAAGTAGTTATATCCGGATGCCCGCTCCCTGAATGCCGGATCGACCTCATGCCGATTTTCCACGCCTTGAGTGGCACCTGAACGCTTATTGCGTGTGTCAAAACCAGAGGCCTGGATATTTACTTTGCTTGCTTGCGAAGTACCGTGCCATAGCACCGTGTCACGGTAGACCTGTTTGGAAAGAGATTGAAGCTCTGGAGACGTGTTGGAGCGAGCTCGCCGACCTTGTGATGTCGAAGGCTGCTCCTGATTTGTTGAAGAGTGTTCGTAAGAATAGTGCGCTGGACTTGCACCGCCTGTCTTTGAAACGCATCCGCCCATGGCTTGGTTCTCCAAAAATAACCTACAGGCTATACAACACACATAAGCGTCGTCCCCTCATACGCGAAGACTAGTAGTGCATCGCGAAACTTGTTGAGAATCTCGGTGAGCTCGCTGGTAAGAATGTCTGTTGCAGAACGCCAAGACCAACTAACTCGCGATTGACGGCTTGAACCTCCAAGGCAGCAAGGCCTCGTAATCGTCAGCAGCCTGCGCTTTGGGCAGAAGTTTGAGCGCAGCAACGAGATACCGATACGGATCTACGCCGTTGGCCTTGGCGGTCTCCACCAGCGAGTACAGGTTGGCCGAGGCGTTAGCGCCCGCCACGGTATCGCAGAA
The DNA here is from genome assembly GCF_049913345.1 of Ralstonia sp. R-29. NCBI lineage: Bacteria > Pseudomonadati > Pseudomonadota > Betaproteobacteria > Burkholderiales > Burkholderiaceae > Ralstonia > Ralstonia sp. R-29. The sequence continues at coordinate 63,425 of NZ_CP184379.1, read as the reverse complement.
CAGCCAGTTGCGGCGCCCGACGACGAACGGCCGGATGGCGTTCTCGCATGGGTTGTTCGAGATCGGCCAAGCGCCGTTCTCGACGTAGCGTGTCAGTTTGGGCCATTGCCCATGCAGGTAGTGCAAGGCCTTGCCGAACAGGCTTTGTGGCAGCACGGTGTGCAGGTGCTGCAGGAGCAACGCCTCAAGCTCGCCCAGCACCGGCCGACTTTGTGCTGCACGAACCTGCTGCCGCTGCTGTGCTGTCATGTCCTTCGTTTGGGTCTCGATGCCGAACAGCTTGCCGATACGCTCGATGAACCTGGCCACGGGATGCTCGGCGCGCTTGGCCTTGGGCAACGCCTCTTCTGCCTCGATCAGGTAACGCCGTGCGTGCGCCCAGCACCCAAGGTGCACGAGTTCGTATCGGCGGGCGATGTCGTCATACGGTGCGTATCCGTCCGTCATCAGAGCCGAGCCCGATCGAATGCCGGCGTACAAGGTGGCGGCCTGGGCCGTGCTGCGTGTCGGGCTATAGGTGAACAGCCGTACGGGTGGCCCCAAGCCATTCATCTGCGCCCACAGGACGCTCTTGCTTTGTGCGGCTCGCCCGGGTTCCTTGAGGACCTGAACCGGCGTCTCATCGCCATACACGACCTCGGCATCGAGCAGGTGGTCGCGCAGCAGGTTGATCGTAAGGCGTCAATTATTGACGCCCTGGCGTCGCGCTGAGGGTTCACAGATGCTACGTGTCCATGTTGATGAACGTGGACAGGTGCACACATGGACGAAAGGGAAGAGAGTTTGCAGGATCGCCTCGTCATCGGCCGCAAGCGAGATGGCCGGCGGCAGTATGACGAGGTGGCTAAAGAGGAACTGATACAAGCCTGCTTAAAGCCAGGAGCTTCTATCGCCCGCACGGCAATGAAGTATGGCGTCAATCCGAATCTCGTGAGGACATGGATAGCAGCACACCAGCGCAAGCATCGCTGCACTACGGCGGTTGTCGACGAGCAGGAAGGCGGCGCCGACACCATTGAGTTGCCGCCCTCACGAGATGCATTTGTTCCCGTTGTCGCCGAGCCGGCATCGCTGGCAGGCCGACCGCCCAGCGTCGGCATGGCAATCGCCTTGCACGTGCGTTTGCCCAATGGAGTCGAGTTCGAATTAGGCGAAGCCAATCTCGATGAACTGGCCACGATCGTCCAGATGCTGGGGAGGCTGCCGTGTTCCGGTTCGACGACGGCCTGAAGGTCTTCCTGCATCGCGAGCCCGTCGACTTCCGGCTTGGCATCAACGGCCTGTCGATCCTGGTCGAGCAGGCGATGGCGCTCAATCCGATGGCCCAAGCCTTGTACGTGTTCGGCAATCGCCGGCGCGACCGCATCAAGATTCTCGGCTGGGGCGGCAACGGCTTCTGGATGTTGCTCAAACGATTGGAGGCCGACCGGTTCATCTGGCCCGACACGTCCGACATCGTCAAACTGAGCGTCGAGCAACTGCACTGGTTGCTCGACGGCATCGATATCGCCGTGGTCAAGAAGCATCCGCAGCGTTTCTACGCACGCGCAAGCTGAACCGCACCTGGGTATGTCGGTCCAAGCCGACATGCCCATCAACGTCACGATCGCCGCCGAGGAACTCCAGGAACTGCTGGCTGCGCGCGAGGCGCTTGGCCAGCTCCAGCGGGATCACGATGTGCTGCGTGGCGAGCTGCGCTTGGCAAAGGCCGAACGCGATCTGGCCGAGGAACGGTTGCGTGCCTATCGCCGCGAACTGTTCGGCGCGACCAGCGAGGCCCGCGATGCAGGCCAGCTCGGTCTGTTCAACGAAGCCGAAGCACTGACGGCCAGCGCGCAACCCGCACAGGAGGATGTCCCCGGCACGAAGGTCGCCGCGCACACGCGCAAGAAGCGCGGGCGCAAGCCGCTTGATCCCAATCTGCCTCGCGAAGTGGTGCGTCACGATCTGCCCGAGGCCGAGCGTTTCTGCGTCAACGATGGTCATGCGCTGGTCGAGATCGGCGTCGAAACCAGCGAGCAACTGGACGTGATTCCAGAACAGGTCCGCGTCATCCAGCACCAGCGCGTCAAGTACGCCTGCCCGTGTTGCGACCTGGGAATCAAGGTCACGCCGGCGCCGGCACGCATCATCCCTCGTGGGCTGTTCACCGAGTCAGCGCTGGCGTGGATCGCTACGGGCAAGTACCAGTTCGGCATGCCGCTGTACCGTCAGGCCGGCTTGCTGCGCCGCTTCGGCGGCGACATCTCGGCCAACACGATCGCCGCCAGCATGGTCCGCGTGGGCTTGGCGGTGCAGCCCGTGATCAACCTGCTGCGCGATACGCTGTTCGAGTCGGATCTGATCCATGGCGACGAGACGACATTCCAGGTCCTTAAGGAGCCAGGGCGCCGAGCGCAAGCCAAGAGCTATATCTGGGCGCAGATGAACGGATCGGGACCACCCGTGCGGCTGTTCAGTTACGCGCCGGGGCGCGGCGCTGCGCACGCCCGCGCGATCTACGCCGGAATCCGGCCGGGCACGGCATTGATCACCGACGGCTATGAACTCTACAACGGCCTGGCCGTCGACAACCAGCTCGTCCACTTGGGCTGCTGGGCTCACGCGCGCCGTGGCTTCATCAAGGCCGAGGAGGCGGTGCCGAAAGCCGCGCGCACGCCGCAGTTGACGGCTACGCGCTTCGTCAAGCTCATCGGTAGGTTGTTCGCTGCGGAATCGCGTTCGGCAGACTGGCCGGCGGCGCGCAGACAACGGCTGCGCCAGCGCTACAGCGCCCACGTCCTGCAGGCCATCGCAGCGTTGCTGCGCGAGCAGATGCCGGCCGTAGTGCCTGGCAGCTTGCTGGGCAAAGCCATGCAGTATCTCCACGGCCAGTGGCACAAGCTCGCCCGCTACGTCGAGGACGGTACATGGCCGATCTCCAACAATCCCTGCGAGAACGCGATCCGTCCGTTCGTGCTCGGAAGAAAGGGCTGGCTGTTTGCGACCACCGTGGCCGGCGCCAACGCAAGCGCCAATCTCTACTCGCTGGTCGAAACCTGTAAGGCCAACAGCCTCGATCCGTACCAGTATCTCGTCTGGCTGTTCAGGAAACTCCCGCTGGCGACAACCGTCGATGACTACGCCGCGCTCTTGCCGTGGGCCATGGCTGCGACACGCTGAGAGGCGTCGTTTAAAGACTGCTTACGGTTGATCAACGGTTGCACGGCCTGGCCCACCCGCACCACGCTGGCAGCCAAGGTGCCGCGCGAGAGGTCACCGCCGAAGCGGTGCAGCAGTGCCGCCTGGCGGTAAAGCGGCAGGCCGTCCTGGTACTTGGCCGTGATACACCAGGCCAGCGCCGATTCCGTCAACAGCCCCTTGGGGATGACACGCGCCGGTGCCGGCGTCGTCTTGATGCCACCATCGCAGCACGGGCAAGCGTATTTGACGCGCTGGTGCTGGAGCACACGGATCTGCTGCGGCACGATATCCAACTGCTCGCTGATCTCCACACCGATCTCGACCAGAGGTTGACCGTCGTACGGACAGACGCACTCCGACTCGGGCAGCTCGTGACGGACTTCGACGCGCGGCAGCGCCGGATCGAGCGGCTTGCGCCCGCGCTTCTTACGCGTGTGTGCAGGCACCTCAATCGCCGGCGTACCTTCCTCTTCCTGAGCCGGTGCAGCAGTGCCAGCGGCCAGCGCCTCGGCCTCATTGAGGAACAGATCCTTCTGCTCAGAACCACGCACCTCGCTCTTGGCGGCAAACAGCTGGCGCTGGAATGCCTTCAGTTGTTCCTTGAGCAGATCCCGCTCAACCGTCACCACACGCAACTCGCCGCTGGCCCGCTTGAGATCCCCACGCAGTGCGTCATGCTCAGCTCGACTGGCGAGCAGCGCTTCGTATTCCTCGGCGGTGATGGTGACGGTGGTCGGCATGACGAGTTAGACCGCCGCTACTTGTGCGGCGTTCACGCCGCCCGATGATACGCGCGCCGTGGATGCCGCTGCATCGCCTCAATGTCGATGCCCTGGAGCAACCAGTGCAGTTGCTCGACGCTCAGTGTCGCCACTGCCGCCTGGCGTGGCCACGCAAACCGGTCTTGCTCCAGGCGCTTGAACAGCAGCCAGAAACCGTTGCGGTCCCAGCCCAAGATCTTGATGCGATCGGCCCGCCGGTTGCGGAACACGTACACCGCAGCCGCAAACGGATCGAGCCCCATGGCCTGCTCGACCAACGCCGCCAGGCCGTTGATCGATTTGCGGAAGTCCACCGCGTCGCGGTGCAGGTACACCTGCAGCCCTTCGTCGAACCGGAACGTCATCTTGCTCCCAGTGCTTCGATCATCGCCTTGACTAGCGCTGCATCCAGCCCGCTGCATTCAAGTGCGACCGTCACCCCATTGGGCAACTGTGCCGTCAAACGTGCCGGACCCGCTATCAGGTTCGGCCCGGACGGTGTTGCTACCACGGGTATAAATGCAGACCGTACATCTGCTTCACGCCCGAGTGCAGCAAGTTCGTTGTCTCGTCTACGCTTGCGCCCACGCCCGTGAACCCATTTGTGCAATTGGTTCGCGTTGACGCCTGCCTTGAGCGCCATCCCCGAGAGCGATACCCCGGGCTGCCGACACGCTTCGATTAACCGGCGCTTGTCTTCCGCATCAAAGGTGCGCTTGCCGTTGTCCCCAACATGGGTCACCTTCAGCGGCAGGTAGCTCAGTTCATCTTCTGTAGTCATTATTGCGTCCGCAATTCCGGGTTGCGGACGCAACAATGACTGCTCTTGGTCTATCAGGATAGGACGACCATTCTCGAACGCTTACGGTCTTTGTAGCGTTTGTGGCCGCGAACGCGTGACTGCCGATGCGAGGCAGGGGTATCCAGCGCGGCCGTTCTCTGTTGCACCGTTCTGTTCCATCTTACGCCTGCTTGTGCGGCTTCTGCAGGCACTTGAGAGGCCATTGCGACCGACGCTCGAAAGGCGAGCAGCGGTGGTCCACCAGGCTGTGGACAGCCGCTAGCGCGGCCCGTGTGGATAGCCTGATGGACAACCCGATGGACAGGCTGCGCCTGCCCACAGGTTGCCCACGAGGCTACCCACACTTGCCCACAGCAGCACCAGTGTGCGAGCCAAAGTCACGAGCTATGTTTGATATTTTGAACCCCATTTTGAACCCCATTTTGAACCCCACCTGCGAGTGCTCGCGCCATTAAAAACGAGATGGGACATCAGATGAGTCAGAAGACCCCGGTCACGCTGGTGCTGCTTCCAGGCATGGATGGGACCGGCCGACTGTTTCAGCCGCTGCTCGCCGAAATGAACAAGGGCATCGAGCCAAAGGTCATCACGTATCCGGAGTCGGAGCCCCTTACCTACGAAGCGTTGCTTCCTCGGATTCAGGCCGCGGTCCAGGCTATCGACGGACCCTATGTCGTGCTCGGTGAGTCGTTCTCCGGGCCGTTGGCAATCGAAATCGCAGCCAGTCGTCCTCTCGGCATGCGAGGCTTGATCCTGTGCTGTACCTTCGCGCGTAACCCGCACCCACGGATGCGTCCACTCCGATCCGCACTCAACCTACTGCCGTTCAACGTCGCCATCGCAAGCATCGGCAGCCGGCTCCTGTTTGGCCGATTCTTTACCCAGCCCTTGCATCGCATGTTCCAGCAAGCCGTGGCCACGGTGACGCCGGCAGTCTTTCGCGTGCGACTGCGATCCGTGCTCGAAGTGGATGTCACCGACAACCTTGCAGCGGTGCAGGTGCCGCTCCTTTATCTACAAGGAGCGCAAGACAACGTCGTACCGCGTTCCGCAGCTGCGCTCATTCAGCAGATTCGATCGGACACGCAACTTGTCGAGATGGATGCACCGCATTGCCTCCTGCAGGCCGTGCCACGGGATGCGGCCCGTGTGATTGCGGACTTTGTCGCGTCGACGGCTGATCGTCTCGCAACTTCGCCAATGAGGTCGGCGCGTTCGTGATCGTGACCCGCTCTCGTCCAGAGCATCACCAGTGGGCGAACCCACATCACAATGCGCGCTTAATATCTCGACCCCACCTGGGATCGCCCGCGCCAGAGTAATCTCAGTGGGCCCGCACGGACCTTGCGCAGCGATGATCCGTGGTCATCCTCTCTGAACGTCATCTCCCATGCCGAACCGCGTCGCGCCCCCCATCAGTGAACCCAGCTCCACCGTGGCCCTGCGGCGCCGTGCCGAGGCGGTCACGTGGGTCCGTCTGCAGATTGCGCGTTACGGGCTCTCGTATGCCGACCTGGCGGCGGCAGGCGTGTTCCCATCGCGGCAGCGCAAGCGGCAGAAGGCGCGCTACCGCAGTGCGGATGGCCAGACCTGGGACGGGGAGGGCGAGATGCCCGACTGGCTGCAGCGCGCCGTCAATGCTGGCCAGAGTGCGGAGCATTTCCGAGTCGATAGTTGAGTCATCTGCCGGGCGCAGGACGCCCACCTCCAACCGTCGTTGCAATGGCGCAGACCTGTTTGAGGCAACGCCTCTTTTTCTGGTTCGTCGCCCTAGGAAAGCTACCCGCCAGCGGATGCTCATCGCAGCGACGCATAGGGCATTGATGCGACGAACTTCAGTGTAGGGGCCGCACAAATCAAAAGCATGCGCCTTTTCTTTGATGGCACTTTACGCAGGCAGTAGTCTTGGCTCGAACTCGGAGGCCGACTATACAGCCTTGAGATATGCCGCAAAGCTGTCGAATCCCGATACAACGTCACAGGAACAGAACTTTGCGAGGCCGATTTTCGGTTCGCCGAGCAGATTTGCGAGAGCCCTGTCTGTGAAAAGAGCGTGCGCGCTGGGGAGTGCGACTTGTGCTGTGATGAAATCTGCTATATCACCCTTGCGAAATTTTCGATTCTCGATGTATCGAACGGTCGCATGAAGATTCGCTTGGATCCGAGCAGTTACAAGATGCCTACTATTCGGCTGCTCACTCCAGTGAATCATCGCCATTAGTGCTTGTGCCTTCTCCGGACGAAACCCGCCAATGGGAGGCCCGACGGGCACATGAAAGCTCATGATTCCTGTCAATTCCACGAGAAGCGCATCGGGAAAGGTCTTTAGCTCGTGCTGGTAGGCGATCATGCCGGCATTCATTTCGTCAATTCCTGCAGTGTTGTCCCATCGCGACTGAATTGACGTACAGGCCATTTCAAGGTGCGCCGCCGTCGGCAAAGCATATAGGATGTCGAGCGATGCTTTTTTGAATGCGAGCTCTTCCGGCGGTGGCAACAGTTTCGGAATGTTCAATTCCAACTTGCCTGTGATTTCCATCGGATGGCAGAACCTTTCTGGTTCTGCGTTGGCGTCGCGCGTTTCCTTTCGATTGAACAGCGCTAGCTCTTGATCTATGACTTCGTTCGGCGGCTGGCAGCCGACGTTCATGGAAAACCTTTCAACGAGCTCCGCGAGTGTCGAAATCGAAGCCGGATCTTCCATTGACTGCAGCTCAAACAGAGTCGTGGGTCCGATGGGAAACACACAATTATCCCGGACACGATCAGTGTTCATCGTCTGAGCGAAATTGACCATTGCCTCGTTGAGGTTCGCTTTCCCGCGCGCATAGTCACTGAGGCACTTCCAAGCGTTGGTGTCGAGATAAATGATGCGTTTGGACTGAATGCGGTCGCGAAGTTTACGTCGCAGCTCTTGTCGATATTCGTCCAATGACCCCGTCGGATTCGCACGGTGAAATGCAAACCGCTCAGAAGTCGGAACCTTGTTGCTTGAGAGGTATTTATCGAGTGAATTGGTGGCTTGCTTCATTTTTTTGCCCTCGTTTGCCGTGCAGCAGATGACTTGTGTGATGTGCATACGTGCTCGATCGGGATCCACCATCTTACAGAAGCGATACGTGGTCGGATGTCTTCAACGGTGACTCTGCGGCACTGGACCACTGTGCAAATCTGCGATGAATCTTTCTATTTCGCACCATCACGCCTTGGCGAGGGCGGCCGCGGCGTCGTGCCCATGAGATCCAAGTGCGGGCCGGGGGCCCGTGAATGACAAGCGGCCTGCACCGCCCGCGCCCGGGCCAGCCCCGCGCCAGCGCTGCGCACTGTCACGCGCCTGGCTAATCCGGTCACATGCGGCGCAGACCGCAGGCGGCGCCGACGCAGCCTTCACGCCAGCGCCAAGGCGCTGTCATGCCGGCCGCCTGATGCCGGCACCGCCAACGGCACAGCGACACGGCTGGCCACCACGTCGCACATCCGCACACAACCCCCGTCACACGGTGAGGGGGCCTTGTGTGGGGATGCTTGATGCGACGCGGCGACCAGCCGTGTTGCTCGCTGCTCGAACCCCACCCCACCCCATCCCAACCCTTGCCCGTGAGGGCAAGGGCTCTCCCCACCCCCCGCCCGCCCCAGGGCGGGAGCGAGGGAAACCGAGCGAGAGGATCGCTCGTAAGTGCCTCTCCGAAAGAAAAAAGCCCCGAGGCGGATCACTCCCCGGGGCTTCTTGACCACTTCTCACGGAGGCTCGTGAACTATGGCTAAGCCCAAGTTTAATCATCTGGACGCACACCAGCAGGCGCTGGTGAAATTAATTGAGCAATGCGCACGCCGGCATCGCCGGCATGAGGTGTTCCGCGATTTCTGCGAACTCGCGGCGCTGTCCCTCAGCAACCGCGTTGACTTGCTGCAGTACGAGGCACGCGAGGCGCGCTACCTGGAAATCGTGAAGCGCTACGAGCGCGAGGAAGTGGAGTGCTTCCCGCGCATGCTGGGCTGTCTGGTTGAATCGCTGGAGGGCGGCCACAAGGATGCGCTCGGTCCGATCTTCGAATCGCTGCAGTTGGCCGACCACTGGAAGGGCCAGTTCTTCACGCCGTTCGAGGTGTCGCGGCTGATGGCCAAGATTCTCATGTCCGGCGCGCCGGCCGAGATCGAGCGCAACGGCTTCCTGTCGCTGACGGAGCCGGCCGCCGGCGCCGGCGGCATGGTGATCGCTGCCGCGTCCGCGCTGCTCGACGACGGCATCAACTATCAGCAGACCATGCACGCCACGTTGATTGATATCGACGCGACTGCCTGCCATATGGCCTACGTGCAGCTGTCGCTGCTGCATGTCCCGGCCATCGTGATCCACGGCAATGCGCTGGCGCCCGATTCGGTCTGGGGGCATTGGGTGACGCCGGCCCACGTGATGGGCCTGTGGGACATGCGTTTGCGTCGCCGGGATCGTGAAGAGGCGGCGCGGGAAGAAGTCGACCAGGAAGAGGGTGCAGGTCAGACCGTTAGCGCTACTGCACCCGCCGTCGCGCCGGCGTCCGATCCGCTCGCACAACATCGTGCGGCGATCGTGACGCGCCGCATCGCGCAGAGCGAGCAGCTCGATTTGTTCGGCACCTGATCGGAGCGATAGCCAAGCTGCCCGCAATGCAGGCGGGCAGCTGTCTCGCCGGCGCGTGCACGGAGGAGCCGCCTAAATATTTCAAATTGATGTCAAGAGCATGACAACTTCGCTGATCGTGCGATAAATCGCGATCCCTTCGAAATATCCCCCAATGGAGGGGTGTGTGAAGGAATTGTGAAAGCTATGCTCGCGTAAAACACAACAAGCGGTGGCTTGCGTATTGACCGGCACCGCATCAATCGGGTCCATCATGAAATTCGCCATCCTCACTAGCAATCCTTCGAGCTTTGCGTACGTGGAGGCTTGCCTGCCAGCGGACGTGACGTGCGTGCGATTTGACGACGCATTGGCGCTGTTGCGCGCCCGGCGCACCGAGGCCTTCGACTTGCTGATGATCGATGCCCAGCTGTTCAGCACGGCCGGCCAGCTGGTTCTGTCCTGGCGTGACTGCAATGCCGACTTGCGCTGGCCAACGCTGGTGTTCGGCACCTTCACCGAACGCGCGGAAATGTTGCGTGTTTTTGACAGCGCTGTCGAAGACGTGATCACCGGCTACTTCACCGCCGAGGAGTTGACTGCCCGCGTTCAGCGCGTTCTGCGCAGCGCGGAACGCGGGACGGAGCAGACCGAGTCCGGCACCCGTACCGCGGTCGGGCCGTACAGTCTGTGTCGGCTCACTCGGACGGTAACGTTGCACGGCATGCCCGTCCGGTTGACGGCCCGGGAGTTTGCAACGGCCTGGTTGTTGTTCTCATCGCAGGGCGCGTTCCTATCACGCCAGCAGATCGCATCTGCAGTGTGGGGAACGTGTGCCAGCGTTGCCGAGCGCTCGATCGAGCAGCACGTCTACATGCTGCGCAAGAAGCTGTGCTTCGGAGAGGCCAACGGGGTGGAGCTCAAGACGGTCTATTCGCGCGGCTACCAACTGGCCGTGCATGAGCCCGTCACCCACGCGACGAAGACAGCACCTGTACTGCTGCTGGCGGCTTGAGGGTAGCCTTTCGTGCGTGCCGCAGCGCGTTCCGAGGTGACCGGCGTGCGGCTCAGCCGGCCTTGTCTGCGACCGCCGCCTCCATGTTGAAATGCACCGCAGCGTAGTGCGCGTTGCAATCCCATACCTTGACGCCATCGCGATAGAAGGTGCACCACCGGCCATCGCTCACGCACAGCGCCTCCGGATACACGCTGCTGTGTCCGCTCTCTTGGGCGTTGAATAGATCCGCCTCGCGGCACGTGGCGCGATAGGTGCCGGCGGCAAGTGGAGGCGGGAGCACGGGTTTCCGCCTCACCATGAACTGCTCTCCTGGTACATCTGTTTCCAAATACGCAAGTTGATATGGCGCTGACGATATCACGCGTATCGGACCGGGTGTCTGCTTGTCCCGCGTCGCTGAGGGGATCGGGCGGAGGGCAAGCCAAGGCCCGGCCCGCTGTGGGGAAGCAGCCGCTAATTCGTGACTGGTGCGAGGCCCACCGCAGAAAAAAAGCCCAAGCAAGTGCTTGGGCTTGAAGTCCACCAAGGAGGGTGGAGGAGACGTACGCATTATCCGTGGATTTTGCTGCACTGCACTTTCACTTTTCCTCACGGCCCCCCCTGTCGTTGTTTCCCCTCCACGCAGCCTGGCCGACCTGGCCGGCTGTTCTGCGCTTGTTCGGATTCCAGTGCGGGCCAGGGCCCGCAATAGGCGCTCGCCGCGCGGCGTTGGCCAGCGGTGACGGCGTGCCACGCGCGCCATTCTCCCGAGCCCCTCGCCCTTATCCGGGACCGTAGTCAACGCCGGTCAGGCGGCCAAGGGTTCGCAAGCCGCGCAAAGCGCGCCCTTGGCCGCCTGGCCGGCGCCGCCTCCTTTAGTCCCAGGGCGAGGAACTCAGGAGAACGGCGGCAAGGCTAGACAGGCCACCGCACCGCCTGGCCAACCTGCCCACGAGGGGGCTCCGAATCTAGGAGCCCGGTAGCACGACAACCCCTTTTGGAATCCCATCATGCAAGAACATGTGAACACCGTACCGCTGTCCCGACTGGTCGAATCAGAGGCCAACGTCCGTAAAGGCGCACTCGATGCGAACAAGGTCGCCAGCCTTGCCGCCACCATCGCGGCCCATGGCCTGCTGTACCCGCTACTCGTGACCGAGGTGAAGCCCAAGGGCAAAAGCAAGCAGGCGACATACGCTGTAGCCGCAGGGCGTCGCCGTTTCGCCGCGCTGCGGCTGCTGCGCGACGAAGGCAAGATCGACGCGGACTACGCCGTGACCGTGCGCATCGTGGCCGATGAAAACGCCATCGAACTGTCAGCGGTCGAGAACACGCACCAGCCCATGCATCCCGCCGACGAATACGAAGCCTTCCGCCGCATGGTGGACGAGGGTGCCGGTGTGGAAACCGTGGCCGCGCACTTCGGCGTCTCGGTCGCCGTGGTGCAACGCCGCTTGAAACTCGCCAACGTTGCACCCAGCCTCATCACGCTCTACCGCGAGGGTGTCATGTCGTTGGAACAGTTGATGGCGTTGACGGTGAGCGACGACCGTGCGGCACAAGAGCAAGTCTGGCACTGCACTCCAGCCTACCAGCGTGCGCCTGCGGCGTTGCGCCGTGCCCTGCTTGGCGAAGCGTCCATCGCCTCCGACTCGACGGTGGCTGAATTCGTCGGGCGCGATGTCTATCTCGCCGCAGGTGGGCGCGAACAGGTTGATCTGTTCGCTGAACACGGTGCGTACTGGGCGGACGGTGCCTTGGCTCACCAGTTGGCGGAAGAACGACTGGCACAGCAAGCGGAGACGATCCGTGCGGAAGAGGGCTGGGCCTGGGCCGTGGCACTGGTGCAGCCGGACTACGCGACCGTCAACGCCTACGGTCGTGCGCCGAGGACATGGCGGGAGGCGACCGAGGATGAGCAGGCTGCGATGGATGCCTTGGACCAGCGCCAAGAGGCCATCGAAGCGCAGATGGAGACGCTGGAGTTGTCCGAAGACGAGGGGGCGGACGAAGCCTATCAGCGCTTGTCGGATGAACTGGAGGGCATCTACACGGAGCGCAACGAGCGCGAAGCCGCGTTGGAGACGGTCGCGGACAAGACCCATGCCGGCGTCATCGTTGCACTGCGCGACCAAGGCGTGGAGGTGATCCGAGGCGCGATCCGCCCGGAAGACCGCAAGGCTGCTGCCAAGGCCGCGCGCGCACGGGTGCGCGGTGCAGCAGCCCTGTCTGAAGAGGGCAATGCCAATCGCCTGCCCGCGATGCCCGAGAAACTGGTGCGCGCGTTGACCGCGCAGCGCACGGCTGCCTTGCAAGCCATGTTGATGGAGAACCACCACGTGGCGCTGGCCGCGCTGGCCTTCACGCTGGTGACCGATCTGGCCCCCGAGGTGTATTACCGCTGCAAGAGCGGCGTCGAGGTGTCTGCCAAAAGCGTGGCGTACTCCATGCATGCCGCCGATCCGAGCGTGGAGCAGTCGCGCGCGTGGCAACAAATCGATGCGGCGCGGGCCGCGTGGAGCGAGCGCTTGCCGGGCGAACCGGACGCGCTGTGGGAGCACCTCTTGAGCATGCCGCAGGAAGAGTTGATCGCGCTGCTGGCCCACTGCACGGCGCTCACCGTCGATGGAATCCAATCCCGCTGTGGCGAGCATTGCACCGATGCGCTCGCACGCGCCGTCAATCTCGACATGGCGGACTGGTGGAGCGCGACGCCCGATGGCTACTTGTGCCAGGTGCGCAAGACCGATGTGCTGCAAGCGGTCAGTGAAGCGGTTTCGCCAGCGGAAGCCGTGCCGCTCGCGTCGATGAAGAAAGGGCCGATGGTGGAGGCAGCAGGGCGCTTGCTGGAGGGCAAGCGCTGGGTGCCGCCGCTACTGCGCCAGCAAGCCGCCTAAAAAAATACCCCAGCGAAAGAGCCGGGGTGAGATATGAGTTGCGAGCGGGTGAGTCGCCCGCTCGCAGGCAGCAGTGTAGTGGCCCACGCTGTTGCCCGCAATGCCTTCTTCCTGCGGCGGGCTGTATGCCCGCCGTCTTGTCAGCCGATTGGCCTGCGCCTCTGCGCTGTGTCGTGTCGCGCATCCCACCGCTTACGTGGATTCCAGTGCGGGCCAAGGCCCGCAATAGGCGCTCGCCGCGCGGCGTCTGCCAGTGGTGTCGCCGGGCACTACCGCCGTTCCCCTGAGTTCCCCGCCCTGTTGTGGACGGTAGTCGACGCTTGCCACGCTGCAAGGGTTCGCTTCGCCGCGTACTCGCCCGTTCGGTGCTCGCCCCAAGGGGCTGCGCTCCGCATGCGGCCTCCGTGCGCGCCCTTGCAGCGTGGCAAGCGTCGCCTCCTTTGTCCACAGGGCGAGGAACTCAGGGGAACGGCGGCAGCGCTGACAGGCCGCAACACCACCTGACAAACCTGCCCTGGAGAGGGCTCCAAATCTAGGGGCCCGGTAGCTAACAAACCATATGAGTACGAACCATGAGTCAACATTATTTTGAAACGACTTACCTGAATCGCCCCGTGCGCGTGATGCTCGGCTGGGATCGCCCCGTGCAGCAGTATCTGCTGACGGTCGAGTATCTGGACGCCGACCGCTACGTCTACACGAACCTGCAGGAGCGCAAGCCGTATGCGTTCGATCTGGACGATTACCGGAGCAAATTGGAGGCGCTGGGGATCAACGTTCCGGCCTCCATGTTCGCGCAGGCGCAGAAGGACCGCGCAGGCAACATGGGCGAGCGCTACGTCTATCACAAGGCGGACGGCACCTATACCGAGCACTTTTTAGGTGCGGCCCCCGCAGGTGTCGAGCAGCGCCGTGGCTTGCCCTTCAAGCTGGGCGACGTGGCGATGACCACAGGATGCTATGACTTCATGAAGGAGCGTGGCCTGTTGCCGGTCGTGCCCGCCATGCTGGTTGCGCGCCACGCCATGGGCGACTGGGGCGACATGTGCGAAGAGGATTGCAACAGCAACGCCCGCGCGCTGGAAGAGGGCGGACGCCTCATGTCGAGCTACATGGTCGGCAGCCGTAAGGTCTGGGTCATCACCGAGGCTGACCGCAGCGTGACGACGTTGCTGTTCCCGGACGAGTACTAAGCTGGACGGGGCGCGAACGTCGCGCCCCTAGGGCGGGCATGGCCCGCCCACCCTCGCAGCATGACGGCACTGCCCAGCCTGCCGTAAGCAGTTTGCCCTCAATGGCGAACGGGCTTGCAGAGAAGCGCGGTTGCACAGTGGTCACGCATAAATTGGGCGCTGCCGGTGATACCCGCTACTCGGTCCCGCGAGCCGCGCTGGCCGCGCGACAACCGCCCGGAAGGTAACCAGCGCTCCCATGTCCCCCAATGGGGGTCCCCTGTGCCCTTCGATCCGGGCGCGGACACTCCTCACGCTGGCCGCCTTCCCTTCTATCCGCTCGCAGCAGTCGGCCCGGCCCCGCCAGCAGCGGCCTGTTCGCGTGCCAAGCGCTTGCGTTCTTCCTGTTTGCGAAGCAATTCGGCCAGCGGATTCGGTGGATCTACCTGGAACTGGCGGGCGTACAGGTCGAGGATGGCTCGCTTGTTCAGCTTGGGATTTTCCTTGGCCAACTGCTCAGTGGTCTTGTAGGCCTCAATCCCTTCTGTTGCCGGTCGCTCAGGTTCGATGGACGCTTGGGTGCCTGTTGATCTTGGTGCGACTGCCGTTGCTACTGGTCGGCCGGTGTCTTTGCTCGCAGTGCCGTCGGCATGCTTGACGACGAAGGCGGCCAATGTGGATAGGCCAACGGTCAGGCCGTTCGTGGCGAGGTACTCGCGGATTTGCGCGATGGAGCATCCCGCCGTGCGCAACGTGCGGATATCCGCGAGCCACGGAAGCAGCTTTGAGCGTCGCGCCGCAGGCTTGATGCCCTCAAGAAACTCAGTTGGTGTCACTCTGATCTCTCTCCGGTCAATTCCTGTGAATTCTATCAGCGTATGCGGCACATTCCTGTAGAACTCCGGTCTAGTCTTGCGGATTCTGAAGGGCGCCGCTTTATTCCCGGACTGTCTCCGGTCTAGTCTTATCTATTCTTATAAACTACGGTTCCGGCCTACTGAAAGTAGGCACGTCGGATATGTTTACGCGATGCTCCGCATCCCGTAAAATATCCCCGTGCCAAAGGGGCTCGCCCCTTTGAAACCCCCGCGGTCAAGGCCGCGTGGAACCCGCCTGCAGACGGCACTCCGCGCCTCCGTTGATGCGTTGCGCGACGCGTCTCTGTTCTGCCCGCCACCCCAACAAGAAGGCCCAGCGATGCCCAAACCGAAGACCGAAGGCGGCCTGTCCAAGCCGATGAGCTTCCGGCTCTCGGAAGCCGACCGTGAGGCCTATCTGGCCAAGGTGGCGGCCTCTGGTCTCACCCCTTCGGAGTTCTTCCGCCAGGCTGTGCTCACCAACCGCACGCAGGTGGTCGCCCGCCTGAAGGCCACCCCGCACCGGGAACGTTTGTTGTTCATCTTCAGCAAGACAAGCCGCGACATCGAGCAGCTCGCACGCCAAGCCTGCGCCGACCACGAGCGCGGCACCCTGTCCGAGGAAGCCTACATGCAGATGCTCGACCGCCTGCAGTACATCGGGCGGTATCTGAAGGCTACGCTGGCCAACGTGGACTGAGCGCCGGACCATGCTGATCCGTGTTCGCGGCAACAACGATGGCGTCAAGGAATACCTGGAGAAGGGGCAGAAGCAGGACCGCGAGTTCGGCCGCGACGAGATGGACGAGCGCGTCGTTCTCGCCGGCGACCTGGATCTGACCGATGCGCTGATCCAAACGATCGCCACCGACGCCGAGCGCTACCTGCACATCACGCTGGCCTTCAAGGAAGACGAGTTGTCGCGCGAGGTGCTGGCCGACATCACCCGCGACTTTGAGGCCTTCATGTTCGCGGCGTACCGGCCGGACGAATACAACTTCTACGCGGAAGCGCACGTGCCGCGCCTCAAAAGCTATCCCGATCGCAAAACGGGCGAGCTGGTGGAGCGCAAGGTGCACGTTCACATCGTAGTGCCATCGCTGAATCGACTGACGGGCCGGCGCCTTGACCCCTTCGGCAAGGTCGAGCAGCAGACCCGCTTCCTGGAGGCCTTCCAGGAACACGTCAATGCCAAGTACGGCTTGGCCAGCCCCCGCGACAACCGGCGCGTGGCCTTCACCGATTCGTCGGGGATGATCAGCCGATACAAGGGCGATGCGTTCGACGGGTCGAACCGCGAGCTGCGCTCATCGATCCTGGACGCCATGCTGGCGCGGGACATCACACGTTACGAAGACTTCCGCTCGCTACTGGCCGAGTTCGGCGAGGTCCGCACACGCAACGCGGGCCGTGGCAACGAATACGAGAACGTGAAGCCGCCTGGCGCAGCCAAGGGCGTCAACCTCAAGGAATATGTGTTCTCGCGCGAATTCGTTGAGCTGAGTGCGGCGGACAAGCGGGCGGCGATGGAGGCCCGGGCGCATGCGGAATATGTCACGCCTGGCGAGTCACGCAGCACACCGACCGTGTTCCGGGAGGCGCTGGCCGAGTGGCACGCCGTGCGCGCACGTGAGGTCAAGTACCTCAACAGCGGCAGTCCGTTCTACAAGATTTACCGAGAAGCGCCGGCGGATGAGCAACGCACGCTGCTGGCCGAGCGCGAGTTTCAGTTCTATCAACCCTATGGAGGTTTGGATGGCAAAGCAATCGACAGCGGCGAGCGCAGCGGATACGGCGAGCGGGACGCCTGGCGATGGGCCGAACGAGTACGTGGACTCGGATGGGGTGATTCACACCCAACCGCCGACCGCGAACGGGGAGTCGAAGCGCAGTGGCAAGGCCAACGTGACCGGGGAATCGGGCACGGGCGTGGTGGCGTTGACGTTGATGCAGATCGACCCCACGCGGCGCCCGAATCCGCAGACCGTGTGCGAGGTCTGCCCTTCGGCGGTATGGATGGCCACCCCACGCGAGCTCAAGAGCTACTGCCGGCTGATCCACTACTGGAGCTGGGAGTCGAGCAAGCCGAACGAGCTGACGCATTGCGACGGGCTGGCGATTTCGCTGGAGCGGGAACAAGCGAACGAAGAAGCGTAAGTCTATCGGCCGAGGATCTAGCTTGGCGTTTTGTGGCAGCGCGGATGTATGACGCCTACCAAGCTGGCGACCCTGCAAGCCAAGCGCGCTTGCTTTCGGCCAGTGCTGCGAAGTTCACGCAGTACCAGTTTGCGCCACCACCAGGTGCAGCGGGCACACCAGCACCGTTTGGGCAGCGGCCTGGGCCGCGCAACCTGGCTGACATCCCGGGCTTCGATGCGATCGGCTCGATGCCGTTCGAGCGCGCGCACTCAGGTGCTGGAATAAATGCAATTAACAGCCAGCCCGGTAGGGCTGGCGCTCCCCCCGATCACTCGCAGTGTCCGCCGTCGTGGCCAGCGGCCGTCGGCGCTGGCGACATTGTGGTGCCGTTCAACAGCCGCGCGCGTCTGTCGACGGGACGCGAGGCGGATAGCGTGCTTGACCAACTGGCGCGGGATTTGTCCGAGCGGCGCGCCGCCGGCAGCGACAGCGAGCGGGCCGAATTTCGAGAGATCAAGGCGAACCTGGATGCGCAGCGGCTGTTGGATACGCTCTCACGCACGCATGGGCTGATCGTCGACAAGTACGCGATCACCAAGGGCGCTGATGGCGGGGATCGCATCCGTGCCGGCATGCGCAACTTGAACGTCTCGGATTTCCTGACCAAGGAATTGAATCTGTCCTGGGCAGATGCGGCGCAGCTGCTGCGCACAACCTATCGGGCGCAGACCGGCCGGGAGATTGAAGCGCCCTCACCACAGCGGCCGGAGCCGACGCCGGCGCTGTGGCGCGAGTTCATGCTTCAGCGTGCAGTCTTCGGCCACGCTGACCGTGCGGCGTGGGCGGCGCAGCTGCAGAGCGAGCGTGAACGGCGCGAGGCAATCCGGTCGGCGTTCCGTGCGGCACGCAGCGCTATCGGTGAAGATCCGAAGCTGTCGCGGGCACAGGTCAAGGCGGCATTGTCGATGGCGCGGATGACGCGCGTGGAACGGGAAACGGCGCTCAGCCGCGCGATCAATGCCGAGCGCGATACGCTGCGGGCGTCTCGGCCGTCGCACGAGGATCGCTACCTGGCGTATCTCGCCGCCCGTGGCCAGCGCGGCGATACCGCGGCGCTGTTCGAGCTGCAGCGGCTGCGCCCACAAGAGCCGACCGAAGATCCGCGCCGCCTCACGATCCGGCCGGCACGCCCGGTGCAGCCCAACGCCATCTTGTATGACGGCCCCGTCATCACGCACCAGGTGCAGCGCAACGGCGACGTCGAGTACCAGCGCAACGGTGCTGCGTTGCTCGTCGACCAGGGCAAGTCGGTGCGACTGTGGCAGAACGATCAGGACGCCATCGAAATCGCTCTACGCCTGGCGCAGCAGAAATTTGGGCCGGTGCTGGAACTGACGGGGCCGCTGGAATTCCAGATGGAAGCGGCACGCGTGGCCGCGGAGGCGCGGCTCAACGTTGAGTTTGCTGATGGCGTAATGAACCGTGTGTTCATTGAGCGACGGGACGCGCTGCAGGAACTTGCGGCGCGACAGGGACAGGAAGTGGCGCGGCCAGATGTGCGGCCTGGCCTCCCGTCCAAGAACGTGGAGTTTTTGCCGGGCACGCCGTTGCCGTCCGGGGAATCGGCCGGCACTCAGGATCGCGGCGTGCAGACTTTTGATCCTGAACCCGATGGCGACATCGAGCGGTAGCTTCTGGAGTCAGCACAATCTCTTGTGCCACGGATTACCCGCATAGAGGGCAAGACCCTTACGTCTTTTCCTCTTCCGAGGCGGTTGCCATCGCGGCCCGCTCGCGGGCGTGTTCAATGGCCCGATGCAGGCGTTCACGCAGCATATCTGCGGGTGGTAACTGCACCAGATACTCAGCCACCCGGATCGACTTGCCTTCCAGTTGAAGCAGTTCGACCTGTTCAGCATCCGCACCTGCGCAGAGAATCAGGCCGATCGGTGGCTCCTCGCCTGGTGCCCGTTCATGCTTGTCTAGCCAGCGTAGATACAGTTCCATCTGGCCGATGTGCGCCGGATGAAACGACTCCAGCTTGAGTTCCACCGCTACCAGTCGCCGCAAATGTCGGTGGTAGAAGAGCAGGTCAAGGTAGAAGTCATCCTTGCCAACCGTCATGCGCTTTTGCCGAGCGACGAAGCAGAAGCCGTTGCCCATTTCCAGCAGGACAGTCTCCATCTCGCGCAGGATGGCGGTCTCCAGGTCTTTCTCGCTATAGGCGCCGGATAGCCCAAGGAAATCGAGCAGGTATGGGTCTCGAAAAACGAGATCGGGCGTCATGCGACCATCGCGCAACGTCGCCAGTTCCTGGCGGATCATCTCGCTGCTGCTCTTGGAAAGCGCGGTGCGCTCGAAGAGCATGCCGTCGATCTTCTGGCGCAGTGCACGCACGCTCCAGCGCTCCACTCGGCACATTTCGGCATAGAACTCGCGGGCCAGCGGGTCTTTCAGCGGCAGCAGCACCGTGAAGTGACTCCACGTCAATTCTTGCAACAGCGTCGCAAGAATCTGCTCATCCGGAAACTGCTCAGCGAACCGGACCATTCTGGTCAACGCCGAGTAGCTGAAGCCCTTGCCGAACTCCTGTTCCAATTGTTGTGCCAGCGTCGCAAGAATCTTCTGACCGTACTCACCGCGGCCGTCGGTGAGATTCTCTGCCAGTAGACGCTTACCGATGCGCCAGTACGCAAGGGTTAGGCCGACGTTCGCCGCGCGTGCGATTTGGCGGCGTCCGTCCTCGATCAGAGCACGGATTTCCGTCAGTAAGGAGTCAGGGCCGGTTGTGAGATGCGTCATGTGGATCGACCATGGAGCGAAACTCGGATGATACCGGCATAGCTCAGCGCTGCTCGATGGGCCCGGTCACTTGTGAGGGTGCAGTGCGATGCGGAAGCAGACACGTCTTCAAGTTCCGGACCGCCATGTCGCTGTTGCGATAAGGATACTTATCAGAATAGGTCCATTTATGTACTATCCACGGGGGCGAGGTAACTCGTTGAAAATCGGAATGGGCGAGATCAGCCCGGCGCCAGATAATCTCATCAACCGCGACTTTAGGGCCGCGGCGCCCAATGAGAAGGGGCTCACGGATATCACTGAGTTCCAGATCCCAGCCGGCAAAGTGTATCTCTCGCCCATGATCGACTGCTTCGACGGCATGGTCGTTAGTTGGTCCATTAGTACGCGTCCGGACGCTGAGTTGGTCAACTCCATGTTGGATGCTGCGACCGAGACAGTTGTATCCAGCAGCGCACGGCCTGTCGTGCACTCCGACCGCGGCGCGCACTATCGCTGGCCAGGCTGGTTGACGCGCATTGCCGATGCGAAGCTGGTGCGTTCGATGTCGCGCAAGGGGTACTCGCCTGACAACGCTGCATGCGAAGGCTTCTTCGGTCGACTCAAAACCGAGCTGTTCTATCCTCGAAACTGGCAGTCCACAATCATCGAGCAGTTCATCCAGGCGCTGGACTCCTATATCCGTTGGTACAACGAAAAGCGGATCAAACTCTCACTGGGCTCTCTGAGCCCTGTCGAGTACCGCTGGAGCCTCGGAATCTTTGCTTAACCAGTCCAAGATTTCTACCGCATCCCCCTGGGTCAGGATTCAGTGCAAATCAACACGCCCAGCGCTTCTTCCAACTCCTTGATGGCGCGCGACAAGGGCGATTGCTCGATGTGCAGCCGTTCGGCCGCGCGGGCGAAGTGAAGTTCTTGGGCCACGGCCAGGAAGCATCGAAGGTGGCGAAGTTCCACGGTATTTTGTCCTCATGGTCGATGGCGCCGCCAGCCTTCAACGGCTTCGGCGACGGAAAGTGAATCGGATCGAGGCCATACATGGCAATGACCCAAGTCACGATTTCGCCTGCCGTCTCCGGCTGCAATGCGGAAATTGACGACAACCTTCCCATGGCGGGCGCAGTGCAACCCTCTACGGCTTCCAATCGTGCAAGTCGCAGACCGCCTTTTCCCCAGGCTGCATCCTCTTCACGGCCTCGGGGCCGGATGCAGGTCGGCACAACCGGGTGGATTGCTCATTGTCCTGGGATGTGGAGCGTGCCCAGACAGTCACCAGACCGGAGTTTTGAATCGTCTGATTGCAGCCTTCGAGTGCATGGAATGCATGGATGGCATTGCGTTCAAAATAGGTCAGCCACTCCTTGTTGGAGTCCTGGTTGGCAAACCACTTCTTCCATTTTCCTTTCGAACCATCGATCTCAACGGTCCAACCTTTGTCGCCGCGCTTCTGTTTGAACTGATCGCTGTCCCAATGCATGACCATGTACTTGTTCTGATCGATGCACTGCGGCTTGGTCAGCGTCATGTAGATCTCTTGAGGGTGGTGGTAATGGAAGGGATAGGAGGTGTTGAACAACTGCACGGTCATGCCGATCTCGGCGCCCACCTTCTCACCGTCGATTTCCTTGATCCGCAAGTTACCCCACGGCCCCATCAGTTCGGCGTATAGATACCCGCCGCGGAAGCGATCGCTGCCGGCGGCGGGGTTCTCCGCGTAGAACGGGATCCACCCCACGGAAGACCACAGTGTCGGCAGCCCCTTGATGCTGACATCGCTCGTCCAGTGCGCTGTAGTGTCAGTGCGTGACGTGATAGCCAAGAAGTTCTCATTCAATTCCAGGCCGGCCGCACCGATTGCACCGCCCATCTTCCTGTAGTAGTCGGTTAGCAGGGGTCGGTTGATCCATGTGGAGGTCGCCGACAGCTTCTGCACCTGCGGACTGGGGGTATAGAGCGTGAACTCCTTGTAGTTCTTTTGTGAATCGAAGCATGCCTTTGCCTTGTCCGGCTCGGCGAGCACCGCCTTGAGGTGTTTCGCGAGCAGTTCCATGTCGCGGTACTTCATGATGCAGCGCGTCTGCGCTTTTCCGGTCTCGGAATGGTAGGTCTGGATCGTGGCTTGCGCCGAGCCCTTGCATTGGCCGGTCGGCGTCTCCAGCACCTTCAGGTATTGCCCGAGATAGACCAGCGACTCGGCCCAGAACTGATCGACCAGTTTCTGCTCCTCGGCGCTGAGCTGCGCAGGCTTCACGTCATCCTGGCACTGGAACTGCGCCGCTTGCGCTTGAAAGCATACCAATGCGCCCCCAACCATCCACCCCAAAATTCGTCTGTGCATGATGTTGTCTCCTTGGTTTGAACTCCCTATGGGAACCCGCGCCGCTGCAGGTCCGGTCTTCCGCTCTCAGGCATTCACGTCGACGATGACTCGTCCACGCACCCTGCCGTCCAGCAGTCTTGTGGCTGTTGGAATGACATCGGTGAGTCCGATTTCATTTGCAATCAAGCCGAGTTTTGCGATGTCAAGGTCCGTGGCCAAGCGCTGCCACGCCACCAGGCGGTCAGCACGCGGGCACATCACGCTGTCTATACCGGCAAGGGTGACACCACGCAGAATGAACGGCGCGACGGTCGCTGGAAAGTCCATTCCTCCGGCCAATCCGCAAGCGGCTACCACGCCGCGATATTTGGTGGTGGCGCACACATTGGTTAGCGTGTGGCTGCCAACGACATCGACCGCACCCGCCCAACGCTCCCGCCCCAGGGGTTTGCCTAGCATAGCGAAGGTGGATCGCTCCAGTACGTCGGTGGCGCCCAGGCTCTTGATGTAGTCCTGCTCTTCCGGCCGCCCCGTCACCCCCACTACGGCATAGCCGAGCTTCGACAGCAGGGCAACCGCGACACTGCCGACGCCCCCGCCAGCGCCCGTGACCACAATCTCGCCCTTGTCGGGCGTCACGCCATAACGCTCCAAGGCCAGCACGCACAGCATGGCGGTATAGCCTGCGGTCCCGATGGCCATGGCCTGCTGCGGCGTGAAGTGCTCAGGCAGCGGCACCAGCCATTCGCCACTCAGGCGCGCCTTTTGAGCGAGGCCACCCCAGTGGCCCTCACCCACACCCCAGCCATTCAGCAGCACTGAATCGCCGGCCCGATACTCGGGGTGATTGGTCTCCTCAACAGTGCCGACCAGGTCAATCCCGGGAACCAACGGGAACTTGCGAACCACTGGTCCTCGGCCAGTGATGGCAAGCGCATCCTTGTAGTTGAGGGTGGAATGACTCACACGTACCGTCACATCCCCCTCGGGCAGCTGAGCTTCGTCAATGTCCCTCAGGGTGGCCCGGTAGCCGTAGCCTGCCTCGTCCTTCTCAACCACGATGCCTTTGAACATAAGGTACTCCTGAAGGTAATTAGACCGATCGTCTATAAATTGATAAAAAAAAACGTCACGATGCAGTCCCATCCGACAAAGGACGGGCAGCGTGACGCCGTTGACCGATATTAGACCGAACGTATTTCAAATGCAAGATGCAGCGCAGAACTTCAGAAAGATGGGAAATGGCGCGACCGAGAAGGTAGCCACTCCCTACTTTGTCGTGAAACCGGACGCCCAGGCCTGGCGCAGGAAGCTCACAAACGCCGACATCGCCATGGGGACGTGGCTTGCGTAGGGACGAACCGCGAAGAGCCGCTCGGCGAACGTACCCACCGGTTTCCAACCAGGCAGCACCTCGACCAGCTTCCCGGCTTTCAGGGCAGCCTGGGCACTGAAGTCCGGCAGTAGCGCAATGCCGAGCCCCGCTATCGCCGCGTCGCGCAGCGCTTCACTGTTGTTTGCGGAAAATGGACCAGTCACCGCCACCGTGACGCGCTCGGCCCCGCGTCTGCCGCCCAGGGGCTCAAACGTCCAGATGGGCGTTTCTTGCGCGCGCGGGTAATGCAGGCAGTCGTGCGCGGTCAGGGCCTCGGGAGTCTTTGGCGCCTTGCGGCGGCGCAGGTAATCACGACTCGCGACCAATACTGAACGCGTATTGCATAGCGGCCAGGCAACATGTGTGTCGGGGACCGAAGCCGCGTGGCGGATCGCCAGATCGAATCCCTCCATCGCCAACGAACTGATCCGATCAGAGAGTTCCAGTTCCAGCCGAACCTCCGGATTGGTGCGCGCAAATTCCGCCAAGCGTGGCACCAACTGCTGGCACGCCAGAGCGACCGGCGCAGTCACGCGCAGCAGCCCCCTGGGAACGCCCGCGAGGTCGCGCACGCCAGCAAAGCTGTGCGCAATGCGCTCAAACGGTGCTCGCGTGTCATCTACCAGGCGCTGACCCGCCTCGGTAAGGCGCATGCTGCGCGTGGTGCGCCGCACCAGCGGCACGCCAGCGGCACGCTCAAGTTCGGCGATGTGCTGGCTCATGGCCGCCTTGCTTACGCCAAGTCGCGCGGCCGCGGCGGTGTAGCTGCCCTGCTGCTCCAGGACGACAAGCCAGTGCAGATGACTCCATAGGAGTGCGATATTTTTGTCATTCATGTCACTATTGTTTGCCGATATGAACAATCAATTCAAGTGTGTGGCGTTGTGGGAATGAGGACGGCTCCCTAGACTTCAAGCGTTCTTCCAACTTTCCCCAACAGCGAGACACACCGACCATGTCCTACACTGATAGCACCGAAGTCGCCCAGTACATTCAGGGCCAACGCATCACCGGCAGCGGGTCCCGCACCCAGTCTGTGTACAACCCTGCCACCGGAGCCGTCAGCCGCCAAGTGCGGCTGGGCAACCAGCAAGACGTGGATGCAGCGGTGGCTTCCGCCCAAGCCGCTTTTCCCGCCTGGTCTAACACCCCACCGATCCGCCGTGCCCGGGTGCTGTTCAAGTTTCTGGAACTGCTGAACCAGAACAAGGACGAACTGGCCCATATGATCACCGCCGAGCATGGCAAGGTGTTCACCGACGCCCAGGGCGAAGTGGCGCGCGGCATCGATATCGTCGAATTCTCCTGCGGCATCCCCCAACTGCTGAAGGGCGACTTCACCGATCAAGTGTCCACCGGTATCGACAACTGGACCCTGCGCCAGCCCCTGGGCGTGGTGGCTGGGATCACGCCGTTCAACTTCCCGGTCATGGTGCCGATGTGGATGTTCCCTGTGGCAATTGCAGTCGGCAACACCTTCATCCTCAAGCCCAGCCCCACCGACCCCAGCCCCAGCCTATTCATCGCCGACCTGCTGAGGCAAGCAGGCCTGCCCGACGGCGTGTTCAACGTCGTGCAAGGCGACAAGGAAGCCGTGGACGCGCTACTGGCACATCCCGATGTGAAGGCGGTGAGCTTTGTAGGCTCCACCCCAATTGCAAACTACATCTACGAAACCGGCGCCCATCATGGCAAGCGCGTGCAGGCGCTGGGCGGTGCCAAGAACCACATGGTGGTCATGCCCGATGCCGACGTCGATCAGGTCGTGGATGCACTGATCGGCGCCGGCTACGGCTCGGCCGGCGAACGCTGCATGGCAATTTCGGTCGCCGTGCTGGTCGGCGATGTGGCCGACAAGGTCATACCCAAGCTGCTGGAACGCACCAAGACCTTGAAGGTGCTGAATGGTACGAATCTCGCCGCCGAAATGGGGCCGATCGTCACCCCCGCAGCACACGCTCGCATCACTGGATACATCGGGCAAGGTGTCAAGGAAGGTGCGCAACTCCTAGCAGATGGCCGCAGCTTCAACGGCGCGGCGGCTGGTGAAGGCTGTGAAGAAGGCTTTTGGATGGGCGGCACGCTGTTCGACCACGTGACCCCCGAGATGCGCATCTACAAGGAAGAAATCTTCGGCCCGGTGCTAGTCTGCATGCGCGTGCCTGATTTTGCGAAGGCAGTGCAATTGGTCAACGACCACGAATTCGGTAACGGTGTGGCTTGTTTTACCCGTGATGGCAACGTGGCCCGCGAGTTCAGCCGCCGCATCCAGGTCGGTATGGTCGGCATCAACGTGCCCATCCCCGTGCCGATGGCCTGGCACGGCTTTGGCGGCTGGAAGAAGAGCCTGTTTGGCGACATGCATGCCTACGGCGAAGAAGGCGTTCGCTTCTACACCAAGCAAAAGTCCATCATGCAGCGCTGGCCCGAGAGCATTGGCAAGGGCGCGGAGTTCGTCATGCCCACCTCGAAGTAAGCTGACAGCAGCATTGCTTTAGGAAACCGGGAGAAGAGAAATCCCGGCCTTGCGCAGCACGGCAACCCCAAGGCACTCGCCTTTCTGGTGCCGTTGTCGCAACCGGCGGCAGGGTCGTCAGCCTCTTCGCACGATCCGGAGCCAGGGCTGGGGCGATCGGGTGAGCCGCGCCGATCACCCCAGCCCTGCCTACTAGGGTAGGCGCTTCCTCACAGTGTGGAATGTTCTCGCAGCCTGCTTCAAGGCGAGTTTTCGACAGCATTCCAGCGATTTGACCTATCGGTGCTTTGGCCGAGGCGGTGCTCTGTGCGATTAATTATCAAACTCCCGGAGAAATCCTTCATGCAGACAGAGGCAATTGCACCGGTGCAGCATATTGACGCCCAACGCATAGGCGTCCCGCGCGAAACCTTCCCGCTGGAAAAGCGCGTGGCCACCGTGCCCGACGTGGTGGAGAAGCTCATCAAGCTGGGCTTTACGGTCGCGGTGGAATCCGGCGCCGGCGATGCCGCCAACTTCAGCGACGACGCCTACCGCGCCGCCGGCGCCGAGATCCTGCCCGATGCCGCTTCGCTCTGGACCGCCTCGGACATCGTGCTCAAGGTACGCCCGCCGAGCGAGGCCGAAGTCGGCCTGATGCGCGACGCGGTGATGCGCACCAACCTCGACAGCCTGTTCAACATGTCCAAGCAGGTCGCCGACTGCATGGTCGAGCGCGGCTGGGGCCGGATCATCAACGTCTCGTCGGTGAACGGCTCCAAGGGCGCGTTCGGCCAGACCAACTACTCGGCCGCCAAGGCCGGCGTGCACGGCTTCACCAACGCCCTGGCGCTTGAAGTAGCCAAGAAGAACGTGACGGTCAACACCATCTCGCCGGGCTACATCGGCACCAAGATGGTCACGGCGATCCCCAAGGAAGTGCTGGATACCAAGATCCTGCCGCAGATCCCGGTGGGGCGCCTCGGCAAGCCTGAGGAAGTTGCCGGCCTGATCATTTATCTGGCTTCGGAAGAAGCGCCATTCATGACGGGGGCCAACATCGCCATCAACGGCGGCCAGCACATGCAATAAGCTGCCCCATCCCCGTGCTGATGGCCTGGTACGGCTTGGGTGGCTGGAAGAAGAGCCTGTATGGCGACATGCATGCCTACGGCGAAGAAGGTGCGCGCTTCTACACCAAGCAGAAGTCCATCGTGCAACGCTGGTCCGAGAGTATTGGCAAGGGCGTTCGTGCTGCCCACCCTGAAGTAAGGGCGCAGGTCCGGCCAGACACCTCGGTGTGAAGAATCTGTTGACTTAAAAGACGTTCGGTCTAATAATGAACCGATGTCCAATACCGCCGCCCTTCCTCGCAAAAGGGGTCGTCCGCCGAAAGCCGGCGGCGACTACCGTGAGACGCGTGAGACCCTGTGCCGTGCAGGCGTCGCTGCATTGACCGAGAAGGGTTTTTCGGCAACTGGCATTGACGAAATACTGAAGTCTGTCGGCGTACCCAAAGGCTCTTTTTACCATTTCTTTGCGAGCAAGGAGGCCTTTGGCGCCGAACTGATTGCGCTCTACGCTGAATACTTCGCGCGCAAGCTCGACCAGTTTTTCCTCGATGAAAGCCTGTCGCCCATGAGCCGCATTGACGCCTTTTGCCGGGATGCCGAGCGTGGGATGAAGCGGTTCGGGTTCCGGCGGGGTTGCCTCGTGGGCAATTTGGGGCAGGAGATGGGCGCTTTGCCAGAGGCCTTCCGTACACAACTCACCGATGTGCTGCTGGACTGGCAGTCGCGCATTGAGCGCTGCCTGGAAGCTGCGAGGGCGAGAGGCGAGATTCCGAAGCACACCGACTGCGCTCGCTGGGCGGCTTACTTCTGGATAGGTTGGGAAGGGGCTGTGCTGCGCGCCAAGCTCGAACGCCAAGGCGAGCCGCTGCGCGTGTTTGCTGACATGTTTCAAGCAAGCCTGAGGTCCTAGGCCTCTTTTTTTTATCATTTACTATACGATCGGTCTAATTTAATGAGCGCCTTCACTTCTTTTGCCGAACTCGGAGTACATAAATGAATACGCCGGCCTTTGACTACATCATCATCGGCGCCGGCACGGCGGGCTGCCTGCTTGCTAACCGGCTCAGTGCCGATCCGAGCCGGCGGGTGCTGCTGCTCGAAGCCGGTGGCCCCGACAACTACCCGTGGATCCACATCCCGGTGGGCTATCTGTACTGCATTGACAATCCGCGCACGGACTGGCGCTTTCGCACCGAAGCTTCACCAGGCCTCAACGGGCGCCAACTCCTCTATCCCAGAGGCAAGACCCTGGGCGGATGTTCGAGCATCAACGGCATGATCTACATGCGGGGGCAGGCTCGCGACTACGCGCATTGGGCGAATGTCACTGGCGACGAGGCGTGGAGCTGGGAAAATTGCCTGGCCGACTTCCGCGCGCACGAGGACCACTACCGGCTCGACGCCGAAGAAGCTGCGGGGCTAGGCGGACAGACTGCGGCCTTCGGCGCGCTGCATGGCTCGGGCGGAGAGTGGCGCGTGGAAAAGCAGCGCCTGCGCTGGGAGGTGCTCGATGCCTTCGCCGAGGCTGCGCAACAGGCTGGCATCCCCGCGACCGAGGACTTCAACGGTGGGGATAACTTCGGTGTGAGTTACTTCGAAGTCAACCAACGCAGCGGCTGGCGCTGGAATGCATCGAAGGCCTTCCTCAGACCCGTGCGCAGGCAACGCCCCAATCTCACGGTTTGGACTGGCGCGCAAGTGTGCCGCCTGCTTTTTGAGCGCGGTGAAGGCGGACAACAAGCGTGCTGTGGCGTCGAGCTCATTCAACAAGGCCAACAACACAGCGTCCGGGCGGCGCGTGAAGTCGTTCTCAGTGCCGGCGCCATCGGGTCCCCGCAGCTGCTGCAGCTTTCGGGCATTGGCAACGAGAGCTTGCTGAAGATGCATCAGATTCCGGTGGTGCATCACTTGCCCGGCGTAGGCGAAAACCTGCAAGACCATCTGCAGATCCGCTCCGTCTACAAGGTGCAGGGCGTACGCACCTTGAATACGCAGGCGACTACCTTGTGGGGTAAGGCCGCGATCGCCTTGGAGTACGCGCTGAAACGCAGCGGCCCGATGAGCATGGCGCCCTCGCAACTGGGCATCTTCACGCGCAGTGATCCTTCTTATCTGCATCCCAACATTCAGTATCACGTACAGCCTCTGAGTCTCGAGGCCTTCGGCCAGCCTCTGCACAATTTCCCCGCAATCACTGCGAGCGTGTGCAATCTCAATCCGAGCAGCCGAGGCAACGTCGCGATTCGTAGTGCGGATTTCCGGGAGGCTCCGCGCATTGCGCCCGACTACTTGAGCACCGACGAGGATCGTCGCGTAGCCGCCGACTCACTGCGCGTCACACGGCGGATCGCGTCACAGAGCGCTCTCGCCCGCTATCACCCCGTGGAGTTCAAACCGGGGGTCCAGTACCAAACGGACGAGCAACTGGCCCGCTTGGCTGGCGACATCGGCACCACGATCTTCCATCCAGCGGGCACCGCAGCCATGGGCCGCGCATCCGACCCGAAATCCGTGGTGGACAGCCACTTGCGCGTGCACGGCATCAAGGGGCTTCGGGTCGTCGATGCCAGCGTCATGCCCACGATCACCAGCGGCAACACCAACAGCCCGACATTGATGATCGCGGAGAAGGCCGCGCGTTGGATCGTTGCAGGCACCTGATTCAACAAACAAGGAGACATCCATATGGACACCCCACAAGGTCGCCCCCCCAAAAAAGGCCCTCTGGACGGCATCACCGTTCTGGACTTCTCACGCGTCCTGGCCGGACCGTATTGCACGATGGTGCTGGCCGACCTCGGCGCGCGCGTCATCAAGATCGAGAGGATCGCGACCGGCGACGATACCCGCGCATTCGGGCCGTTTGTAGATCAGGAGTCGGCCTACTTCATGTGCTTCAACCGTGGCAAGGAGAGCATCGCGCTGGACATCAAAAGTCCGCGGGATCGCGATCTGCTCGAACGCATGCTCAGCCAGGCGGACGTCCTGGTCGAGAACTTCCGGCCTGGCGTCATGGATAGGCTGGGCTACGGTGCCGAGCGGCTGGCGCGGACCCATCCGCATCTCGTCTACACCTCCATCTCAGGCTTCGGACACACCGGACCGTTCAGCGACCTGCCGGGCTACGACATGGTGGTGCAGGCCATGGGCGGCATCATGAGCCTGACCGGCTGGCCCGACGCGCCACCTGCGCGCGTGGGCACGAGCTTTGGGGATCTCAGCGCCGCGCTGTTCGCAGCCGTTGGCATCATTTCTTCGCTCTACAAACGAACCCGTGACGCACAGGGCACACGCGTGGACATCGCCATGCTGGACTGCCAGGCGGCGCTCATGGAGACCGCTCTGGCGCGTTACGACGTGGAAGGCAAAGTGCCCACACGCACGGGTGACAGCCATCCATCGCTTGCGCCATTCGAGACCTTTGCTGGGCAAGATGGTCGCTTCGTGATTGCTGCCGGCAACGACCAGCTCTTCATGCTGATGGCCGATGCACTGGACTCCCCCCAGTTGGCGCTGGATCTGCGGTTCATCAGCAATGACCTGCGCTGCCGCAATCGGCCGGAGCTGGTCCAGGCCATCGAGGCGATCACGCGTACCGCGCCTATTGCTCATTGGATCGACCGCCTCAATGCGGCGGGCGTGCCGTGCGCACCTATCAACACCATCGACCGCTTGTTCGATCACCCGCAACTGCAAGCGCGCAACATGATCATCCAGGTGGAGGGCGCGGCGCAGCGCGCGATACGGACCGCCGGCAACCCGATCAAGCTCAGTGCCTTTGCCGACATCGAATCTGCCACGCCGCTACGCGCGCCGGCCCTCGATGAGCACCGCGAGCGCATCCTCGCCGAGCTGATGTCGGGAACGGGAGACTACGCACCGGCCGCCGGGCTTATCGATGAACCGCAGTCGCAGTACGCCAACACGCTGCCGAAGCAAGCAACAGCTTGACCCTTCCGATTTGTCAGACCATCCAGGAGATACCGTCTATGTCCAATGCACCAGCCCCATCTGCCCCTTCCGCTTCCAGCACCAAGGGTGCGAGCACCCAACCTGCGGCCAAACCTGAAAGCGAAATGCCGACACGCGCCGCTAGCGGGCCCGTGTCCCCACAGCGCTATGAAACCATCCTGGTCGAGCGGCGCGAGCGCGTCGGCTTGATCACTCTGAACAGGCCGAAGAGCCTCAACGCACTGAACGTGCGAATGTCGCGCGAGGTCGTGGCGGCACTGCGGCACTTCGACATCGATGACAACATTGGCGCCATCGTCATCGCGGGAAGCCCCAGGGCATTCGCGGCCGGCGCGGACATCGATGAGATGGCCGACAAGACTTTTGCTGAACTGCAGTCACGCGACATCTTCGCCGCATGGCAGGAACTGCTCACCGTCAGCAAGCCGATCATTGCGGCCGTTAGTGGCTATGCGCTGGGTGGTGGCTGCGAGCTGGCCATGATGTGCGATTTCATCATCGCTGCAGAAGACGCCCACTTCGGGCAGCCAGAGATCAAGCTGGGCATCCTACCCGGTATCGGTGGCTCTCAGCGGCTCACCCGCTCGGTCGGCAAGGCGCTGGCGATGGATTTGATCCTGACCGGCCGGAGCATCACCGCCGCAGAGGCCAAAACCGCCGGCCTAGTGGCCCGGATCGTGCCTGCAGCTGAACTGCTGCAAACGACGCTGGAGGCAGCGCACACGATCGCCGGCTACAACGCACCGGCAGTGCGGATGGCCAAGGAAGCCGTGAACCGCGCGCAGGAAGTCAGTCTGTCCGAAGGCATGTTGCACGAGCGGCGGCTGTTCCAGGCGGCATTCGCCACCGATGGCCAAAAGGAAGGCATGAACGCTTTCCTCAGCAAACGGGCACCGGTCTTCCGTCACCGCTGAGGCATACGGCCCCGGGGGCGCGCTGCGCAAGTGGGTGCCCAGACGTTCTTGTGCCCGCAACGTGCGGGCATGGAGCGCACCACCTCATAGAACAAGACCCATTTCATCATCAGGATGACAAACATGTCCGGTCCTATCGTCGCCAAGATTGACCCTACACTGACCTGCCCCCAATGAACCGGTCCACCGGGAAGCTAGTAGAGTCCGTTTCCGAAGAGGACGACGGACATGAAGAAGCGATTTACGGAAGAGCAAATCATCGGATTTCTGAAGGAAGCGGAGGCTGGCGTGGCGGTCAAGGAGCTGTGCAGGAAGCACGGTTTCAGTGACGCGTCGTTCTACACGTGGCGGGCCAGGTTCGGCGGGATGGAGGTTTCGGAGGCCCGTCGGCTCAAGGAGCTGGAAGCTGAGAACGCCAAGCTGAAGAAGCTGCTGGCCGAGGCGATGTTGGACATGGAAGCGCTGAAGGTGGTGGTCAAGGGAAAGCCCTGAGCCCACAAGCCAAGCGCGAAGCGGTCGTGGCGATTCGGCAGAAGGTCAACATCTCCGAGCGTCGCGCCTGCCGGCTTGTCGGGCTGTCCCGCAGCGTGCTGCACTACGAAGCTCAAGGCGCCCCAGGCAACGAGCGACTCAAAGCGCGGCTGGTTGAGCTGGCGCATGAGCGCCGGCGCTTTGGTTACCGGCGACTGCACGTGCTGCTGGAGCGCGAGGGTATGTACGCGAATCACATGCTGTAATTGCATCTCCGGCTACCGACGGAGGCTGCCATGGAAACGTATGTGGGTCTCGATGTGTCGCAGAAATCGACAGTGGTTTGTGTAATCGACAAGGACGGCAATCCTGTCTGGCGTGGAACAGTCGCATCGCATCCACAAGCCATTGACAGCGTCATCCGGCAGCAAGCTCCCGAGGTCCGTCGCGTCGGCATGGAAACGGGGCCCCTCGCGGTATGGTTCTATCACGGACTGCGGGAGAGAGGCGTTCCTGTGGATTGCATTCACGCCCGCCACGTGCACGCAGCGCTTGCAACGCAATTAAACAAGACCGACAGCAATGATGCGCGCGGCATTGCTCAACTTACGCGCAGTGGCTGGTATCGAGCGGTCGAAGTCAAGAGTATCGCGAGCCACGAGGTGCGGTTGCTTCTCGGAGCCCGCGGTCAACTGATCAGTATGCGTACTGGCCTGTACAACCAGATCCGCGGAGTACTCAAGACCTTCGGCGTTGTGCTTCCTCCTGGGACGCGCAGCGCCTTCGAGAAGCTCGTTGAACAGCATACGCCAACGACATCGCTGATCCATGGCGTAATCGGCATACTGCTCGACAGCTGGAGGCATATCGACAGGCAGGTCCGTGAGACCGACAAGGCGCTTGAACGGATCGCGCGTGCCAGCGATGTGTGCCGGCGTCTGATGACGGTCCCCGGTGTCGGTGTGACGACAGCAGTGGCATTCGCTGCTGCCGTCGACAATCCGGATCGCTTCCGCCGGGTCGGCGACATTGGTCCATATCTTGGTCTAACGCCGAGGAAGTACCAATGGGCGAAGTGGACCATAACGGTGGGATATCCAAGACCGGCTGCAGGCTGACCAGACACATGCTATTCGAGGCCGCGTCGGCTTTGCTCCTGCGTCACAAACGCGACTGCGCGCTCCGACGTTGGGCGCAGTCACTGATTCCGAGGATTGGCTTGCGCAAGGCGCTGGTCGCGACCGCTCGCAAACTCGCCACGCTACTGCTCTCAATATGGAAAAGCGGCAAGGAGTTCATCCCGGGATAGCAGGACGCTCCCCATCGTAGGATGGTTGTACTTGCAACAAGTGCGGTACCGGTTCATCCAGGCTGATTACGTCGCCGCAACGATTCCTTGACGCGCTTTGCGGGAAAACCGCGGCAATCACATCGGAACGTTGTAGCGACCATCTAACGGCATGTTGTGGCGCGAAGGTGACCACGAAGACGACAACGAAACAGCTGGCCTGAACCCTATCCAAGAGGAAATCTATTGACAGCAATTAGACGACAAAC
Organism: Ralstonia sp. R-29; assembly: GCF_049913345.1. Classification (NCBI taxonomy): domain Bacteria; kingdom Pseudomonadati; phylum Pseudomonadota; class Betaproteobacteria; order Burkholderiales; family Burkholderiaceae; genus Ralstonia; species Ralstonia sp. R-29. Next base: position 29,078 of record NZ_CP184379.1, on the reverse strand, counting down.
GCGTACACCGGCTGTCCCGCGAGGCTGGCTTGGCTGTGCGGCGCAGGCGGCGACGTCACGGCGTGATGGTCAAGCGCGAGCCGCTGGTTCTGCCGGCCGCACCGAACGAGGTATGGTCGATTGATTTTGTGATGGACGCATTGTCCAATGGGCGTCGCCTGAAATGCCTGACCATCGTTGATGACTTCACGAAAGAAGCGGTCGACATCGTCGTGGACCACGGCATCTCGGGCCAGTACGTGGCACGGGCGCTGGACCAGGCGGCGTGCTTCAGGGGCTACCCCAAAGCGCTGCGCACGGACCAAGGGCCGGAGTTCACGAGCCGAGCGCTGGACCAATGGGCCTACGCCAACGGCGTGTCCTTGAAATTGATTCAGGCCGGCAAACCGACGCAGAATGCCTACATCGAGTCGTTCAATGGCAAGTTCCGTGATGAATGCCTGAACGAGCACTGGTTCACGAGCCTCGCCCATGCACGCGCTGTCATCGCGGCATGGCGCCAGGATTACAACGAGGCGCGACCACACAGCGCTTTGAATTACCAACCGCCGGCAGAATTCGCGGCGCGGTATCGAGCAACAGCGGTGGCTCCTGCCGCTCAGGAGCAAACCTGAATCGGGCTTTACTAGATGCCCTCTGGCCCTGTTGGCGGGAGCAGGTCACCCTGCTGGGTGCTGGTGGACGTACTGCCGCTGGTGTTGCCACCGCCAGTCTGGCCACCATTGTTGCCTCTGTTAGTCGCGCCTGTGGCACCGCCAACGGTGCCGCTTTGCGTCCCCGCACCCATCGTGCTGCTGCCCTGCGTGCCATCGGAGCCGCCACCACAGCCGAACAGCACACACGCCATCGCTGCTGCGGCAATCCATCATTGTTTCGACATGGTCATCCAGGAAATCCTTGAAGAAAAAAAATCCATCAGATTGCCGGACCCGCCATTGGGGCTCGTGGTAATCAACTCGCCATGAGCGACGCGATCTGCGCTGCGCTGAGCGCACCGCGGTAGATGCGGAAATCGTCGATCAAGCCGTTGAAGTACGGGTCTCCGATAAATTGTGAACGACCGAGCCAATTCTGGTTGGTGCTGCTCAAGCGGAACGGCGCGGTCGTCATGGCAGTGTTGCTGCCGACGGGTGCACCATTCACATAGAGGGTGCCGCTGGCTCCGGCCAGCGTCACCGCCACATGCACCCATTGTTTCGATGGCAGAACGGCTTTGCCGGAGATTCTTTGCGCGCCGCCGCCGTTGTTGGTTGTTATCGCAAAATAAACGACGCCGGAACTGGTGCCGCGTGGTGTCAAAAAGATGTAACGACCCGGTCCCGCACCGAAATCGAAGATGCGCTGCCAGGTGTTGCCACCGTTCCAGTACACCCAGAACGCGATGGTGCAATCGGCCAGGTCGGTCAGCAGGTCGTTGGGCAGGCTGACATAGGCATTGCTGCCGTTCAGTGACACGGCGCTACCGGTTCTGCCTGCGCCCCATGCACCGTTCACCAGCACGGCGTTGCGCATGTTGCCGCTGCTGTCCGCCGCCTGCGATCCGCTGCCTTCATCAAAGGTGAGGTGGGTGTGCAGTTGCACGGCGGTGATCGCTTTCGCCTCGTTGGAAATCGCGGTGTCGCCGCTGAGCGTCGTCGCCGTCACCACGTAGTAGTACGCTCCTGCGGCGGGAGAGGGGTCGGTATAAGTTCGCGGATCGACGATGCCGGCGGCGACTGTGGTGTAGGGGCCGCCCTTGGTGGTGCTGCGCTTGACGGTATAGCTCGTCGCATAGGCCGTGCCCCACCACGACAGCACCACATTGCCGCCGGTGACGTAGGCGGTCAAGCCGCTGGGCGGCACACCGGAGGCGATGGGATCGCGTGTGAAGGTCAGCGTACCGTAGCCGAGCTCGTCGCCTAACGAAACGCCTTCCGGCTGGGTCGCCAACATGAATCTGCCCGTGTAGGGCGCGGACAGCCCTTTGCGGTTGACGTAGTGATGATAGAGCGATGCCCAGCCGATGCGCCGCGCTCCCTGAGCGCCGACGGAAAATACGGTGTCGGGCGCGCCGCCGTTGGTGTAGGGCGCGAACGGCATCGCATAAAACGCCCCCGTTGCGGGGTCGGTCAGGTTGCCCTTGGCAACATATTCGGCACCGGCCAACACGCGGTTGTTATCGAATCCGTATAAGTCTTCGCCCTGATTCCAGGCAACTTCGCAGATGGTCGCAAGCAGCGCCACACTGAGCGTGTTGTGGCCTTGATCGCGCCCGGATTCCTGCGTTTGCCCAAGATAGCCGGGGTGGATGTAGTTCACGGTGTTGAACACGCAGCCATTGCCGAGGCCGGACTTGAAATAATTGATGCCCCCATCGAACGCCGCGCGGTTATCGCACAGCACGGCAATGGACAGGATGGCTGCAATCGTGGACAGATCCCAGTTGGAAAAAACCGACAGGCTACTTGGTGTGGTCAGCAGGCCAGAGATCAACGAATAGAACACGTTGATCATCATGGTCTGGAAGCGCGCAAAATCCGCCGGTGCCCAGCCTGGATAGTCGCGCATCATCTCGCCCACATTGGCGAACTGGAATCCCTGCAATCCCGCCACGAGCAAGCCGTCGTAGTGGCCGTCGCTCACGGCGATCTTTGTCAGCTTCGAGGACCAGGCATTCATGATCTGCACGGCCTTGTCGGCATAGCGCTGATCGCCCGAAATCTTCCAGCGCAAGGCGCAGGCGTAAGCGGCAGATATATCGCTACACAACGGATAGGCGTTGTCGGCATGGGTGGGGTCGCCGCGGTACACCACGACTTGCGGATTCGGGGTGTAACCCAGCTGAGAACGCCCGTCGGCTATCAATAAGTTCCAGCTATCGATCCAGGGCGAGGCGTGTGCCCCCACCTTTGTGCGCATGCGCGCGAAATCCTCTTCGGTATGCAGCAGACGTGGATGCGTGAACCGCTGAATCTGCACTGTGCCGTCAGGCGGCGCGACTGGCGTCTTGCCAATCGGCGTGCCGGGCACTTGACTGCCCCCTCCCGACGTTGCCGGCGTAACATCCGCGGCGGCAGCATCATCGCCCTCACCTCCACATCCGCCCAGCAGCAAGGCCCCCAGCCCCGCCACGAAGTGGCGGCGTGAGACATTCTCAACGCCGTCTGTTTGGCACACGCCCTCTGATGGCGCGACCTCTAACACCTGCTTGTTGCTCATACACCCTCTCGTTTCTTGTTGTCGTCAAACCGTCGGTGGGGCTGCACGAACCATGCCACGCACCCCACTAACTGGGGGTGACCATTCTTGTTGAGATAAGTGACATCGCGTGTCAACGGTCACCACCATATTGGCAGATTTGATGCACTTCTTTAACAAAGCGCGGCGCTTCTCCGTGCTGAATCTCCGAACACCGGCCCCTTAGAAAATGACGCGTTGGCATAGCAACGGAATCGCCTTGCACCAATCCCGGTCGGCTTCAGCAGAGAGCACCACACTGGGGCGACGCATGTCTTCGCGCCTCTCGATGTGGGTCACCAACATGTGTCATCGATGTGATAAATCGCGCAGAATGTTCTGCTTCCAAGAAGAGGAACTGGCAGGTGGGTATCAACTTTGATTTGACGGACTTGCAGACGTTTCGCGCGGTGGCGGAGTTGGGCAACTTCCGAAAGGCCGCCGAGGCGATCAGCATTTCCCAGCCCGCGTTGAGCCGCCGGATCGACAAGCTGGAAAGCGCGCTGGGCGTGCCTCTGTTCGAACGCACCACGCGCAGTGTCACGCTCACCACGGTTGGCCGCGTGTTTGCCCGCAGCGCAGAACAACTGCTCGACGATCTCGACGTCGCACTGCTCGGCATCCGCGACGTTTCATCGAGCCGCCTCGGGCACGTGACCATCGCATGCGTGCCGTCGGTGGCCTATTACTTTCTGCCGAACCTGATTGCGACCTACCACCGCCGCTTTCCGCGCATCAGGGTCAAGCTGCTGGATGCAAGCGCGAACGAAGTGCTCGGCGCCGTCATCAACGGAGAGGCAGATTTTGGCGTGAGCTTTATGGGCAGCCAGGAACCTGAGATCGAATTCAAGATGCTGCTGCAGGAGCGGTTTGTTGCAGCGTGCCGGCGCGATCATCCGCTCGCCCGCAAGAAGCGCGTGACGTGGAACGAGCTTTACGCGCACGAATACGTGTCAGTGGACAAGACGTCGGGCAACCGCCTGTTGCTGGATCAGGCGCTGTCAGCCGTGGCGCCGCGTGCGCCAAGCGTCTGTGAGACGCGGCACGTCACCACCATGCTGGGGTTGGTTGAAGCGGGCCTTGGCGTTGCTGCGGTGCCGTCGATGGCCATGCCGGGGCATGACCACCCGATTCTCACGAGCGTGCCGCTGGTGGAGCCGGTGGTGAACCGGCGCGTCGGTATCGTGAAGCGGCGCGGCCGGGCGCTTACACCGGCCGCCGAGGAATTTCACCGGATGATCATTGAAGCGAAGCGCGGCAGGATGGCGAGCGATGCATAGCATGGGCCGCTTGGCCCATCGCCCCGTCGCCCTGTTTCAATTCAATGTGCAGTCACCGAATCGAGCCCGGTCGATTTCACGTCTGCCTGCACGCCGGGCGAAGCAAGGTAGTCAAGTAGCGCCTTGGCTTCCTTCGGATGCTGTGCGCCAACGGGGACGCCCGCGGCAAAGCGCGTGACCGATTGCAGCGACTCCGGGATCTTTCCGACGAAGGTTGCGCCCTGCACCGGCAGCAACTCGCTCACTTGCTGAAAGCCGATTTCATAGTCGCCGGTGGCCACCACCGACGCCACCGGAATGCGCGGGATCATCTTCGCTTTCGCCTTGACCTGCTCTTCAATACCGAGCTTCTTGAACAGCTCGCGCTCGATATAGACGCCGCTTGCGCTGTCCGAGTAGGCAATCGACTTGGCATGCAGCAGCGCTTGCTTGAGCCCCTCCGGCGAGCTGATGTCGGGCTTGGCCGCGCCTTCGCGCACAACCATGCCGATGCGCGAGTCGGCCAGTTCCACGCGCGAGTCTGGAATGACCTTGCCTTGCTTGATCAGATCGTCGAGCGCGTAGCCGACCATGATCACGGCGTCGGCAGGCTCCCCGCGCGCGAGCCGGTTCGGAATCGCTTCGGGCGACTTGCCCATCGAGGGTCCAAGCGCGGTGTTGAGCGTGTTGCCCGTCTGCGATGCAAATTTCGGCCCGAGCACCTTGTAGGCGGCGGTGAAGCCACCGGAGCTCATGACGTGCAGCTCGGCTGCCTGGACGGGGGCTGCAATTACCGAGGTGGTGACCAGCGCGGCTGCGCACAGCTTCAGAAACAGAGTCTTCATGGTTGTGTGTGCCAGGTCGTACGGCTTTGACGATCACGAAAGCCTGAGGGCGCGCCGCGTGATCCTGAGCTATGGCGTCGCCGACCAGATGCCTGATGTGCCGGGCTTTGCCGAAAGCTGGGGCACATCCATCGTGCCCTGCCCCTATTGCGACGGCTTTGAAGTCGCCGGCCAGCATTGGGGCCTCGTCTGGTCCAGCCCGCAGTCGTACCAGTCGGCCAGGCTGTTCCGCGATTGGACTGACACGTTGACCGTCTTCGCCGATGGTCATGACATTGCGCCCGATATCCAGGCCGATCTGGCGCGCCGCAACACACCTGTCGTCGATGGCCGGATCGTCGAGATCGCCCATCAGAAGGGCCATATCACCTCCGTTAATCTCGATACCGGTCGCAACGTCGTGGTCGACATCCTGTTCGCCAATCCACGCAACAAGCCGTCCGCAAGCCTGCATGAATCACTGGGCCTCGCCACGGTCGATACGCCCACCGGCATTGTCCTCAAGGTCGACGAGCGCCGCCAAACCAGCATGCCCGGCATCTACGCCGCCGGCGACCTCGCCACGCCCTTCTTGCCCTCGGTCACCCAGGCATCCTCGCAGGGCGCAATGGCGGGTATCTTCGCCCAGCAGTCGATGGTGGTTTGAGAGCACAGATTCCCCTCTCTCGTTGCGTCGTCGCCTTCGAAAAGGTTGGCGTAGATCGGCGCGGCGAAGGGCGCATCGTTGAGTCAAGGAGATGACATGGCAGAGCAAAATGCCTATCAGGTGGCCGACTGGAATGGTCAAAGCGGGGAGCGCTGGGTCACCAACCAGGCCCGGCTCGACGCTCTGGTGACGGTGTTCGGCCAGGCCGCGATCGAAGCCGCCGCGCCCGCGACGGGTGAGCGCGTGCTGGATATCGGCTGCGGCGCGGGCGCATCGAGTCTGGCTCTGGCCGCCCGCGTCGGTGCGGCGGGCCACGTGCTGGGCGTGGACATATCCGAACCGCTGATCGACCGAGCGCGCGCTTGCGCGACCCGATACGCCGGCCCTGTTTCAGGTGGCCGACGCCAGCAGCGCAGAGCTGCCCGAGGGCGCGTTCGACATCCTGTTCTCGCGTTCCGGGGTGATGTTCTTCGACGACCCGACAGCGGCGTTCGCCCATATGCGACGCGCACTCCGGCCGGGCGGGCGAGTCGCTTTCGTCTGCTGGCGCGGCGCGGCCGAAAACGCTTGGGTGCGCCTGCCGATGGGCGCGCTCAAGGGCATCGTCCCGCCGAGCGCGCTGCCCGATCCCGAAGCGCCCGGCCCATTTTCGTTCGGCGACCGGGAGCGCGTGGCACGCATCCTGACGGCGGCTGGCTTTACCGATATCGCTATCTCGCCCTTCGACGCGGCCGTCCCGTTCGGCGAGGGCGAAACGCGGGACACGGCCATTGACGACGCACTGAGGATGACGCTCGAGGTCGGCCCGCTGTCGCGTGTGCTCGCTGATCAGCCCGACGACATCCGCGCCCGCGCCTCGGCTGCAGTTCGTGCCGCCTTCGCGGGCCTCCCCGGCGAGCGGTCGTTGATGATCAACGGCGCGGCGTGGATCGTCACGGCGGGCAATCCGGCAAGCTGACAGGTTACGTCGACCAATGTGTCAGAACCGGCAACTCCTCGTGTCTCGGGGAGGGTCCACCTTGAGCGCCGAGCGGCCGGAACGCGGCGCTGATTGGCCATTGAGGGCGAAAAGAGCAGTGGCTCTTGATGGCCGACAGCCGGCCGACGCGGCCGGCCGTAGCCGACCCATTCCGGACGGTCAGGACAATTTGATACGAAGACGATGCAGTCTTTTCACGGCGTGCCTGCCTGGTCCAGCGGAAGCGAAGCGATGACCGGACCTGTTTTTTCGTTTTGCCGCATTACGCAGCCTTGTTATGGACCTGGTGCCGTTTCATTCCTTCGCCACTGCTCCCACAGCGCTGCCACGGGCTGTCCGTACGCGGCTTGGAGGGCTACCCCCACACTTTCGCCTTGGCGCATGAGCTCGAGCGCTTGCGCAAAATGGGGAGTGTTTTTTTCAAGGTAAATAACGAACATGGCTGCTTGCCGATAGTATGTCGCCCAGCTCAACGTGCCGCGTCGGGCCGGGCTGAAACAACCATTGTCCACGACTGGTCGAAACACGTGATCTTCGCGCAAGAACTGTCGCGCTTGTGCGTCGCTGACGCTCTCCGCCCCACCGCCCGAGGTGGCAACTGCCATACCTTCCAGCCACCAACGCGGCGCGCACCGCTGGCCATGCTGGTACCAGAAGATGTGCGATAACTCATGCGTAAAAATTGGCAGACCGCTGTCGTTTTTCAGGAGCCGAACAGCATTCAGTATGACAGTGTGGCCGCCTTGTCCCGTTTCCGCGCTGGAGTCGGCGTTCATCACATACTTCGCATAGCAGGCTTCACTTGCACACACATACACGTCGGGTGCTTTGAGGCTGGCGCCGTGCGTGCGCTCGATTTTCATTTGTGCGGCGGAGTATGCATCCTGCAACTGCTTCGCCAAAGCCCGTGTTTCGCCAGGCGCCCTGCTCTCCACATGCACCAAAGACGCCGGCGATACATTCTCGAATCCTGTGAACGGCCGAATTTGCAGCATTGCCGCCTTGATCCAGCTCGAGCACCCCGATATTGCAAGACAAAACACAATGGCAATGGCTACCGAGACGCTGCGCCGATGGCTTCGCTGACACACAACGGTATCCATCGAGCTTTTCGGTTCCCGCATAGTTATCCTTTCAGCAGGCTGTTCGAGGCATTTGCGCACGAAAACACATGACGGTAACCGTCCGGTGCACGTGTTGCAGAGGTAAGTGCACCTGCAACCTCATGCAACCTTTTCTTTGAACACATATGGCGTCGGTGTCGAAGTCACTCATAAGTTTGTTCTCTTTGGCCGTCCACTTCAGCCGGATGCGGACGGCGGCTATCAGCGCCGGAGAAGGGAGAGTCGAGAGGCCGATATGTATTTGCAATTTGGTGCCAGCTCCGGAAATCATGCGGGTTTCTGGGGCATATTCACGAGATTTTTGCGGACGCGAAAATGCAATAAGTGCTTGTTTTACCGGTTATTTGTGCCATCACGATCTCAATAGTCGGCTCTGAACAATTTGTTCTTTCCGCAGCTCGGGCTCACGCCATCGCCATGGCGGGGCCACAGCGGTTCAACAGGGCAACAAGAACAAAGGCGTAAAGAAGCCGCAGCTTCCGCAGGATCATGCGCAGGTTGTGGCCAGCGCCGCACAGCACTGCGTGCATCGCATCACCCAGGGCGCCCTTGAGCCAATTCCGATCAAGCTTGCCGTCAGCCTTCATATGCCCGATAGCCGGCTCGATTGCGCTGCGCCTGCGGATCATCGCGCGCAGGCCGCGCGTGATGCCGCGCCGCAGGCCCGGGTGGTAGATTTTCACACCCTCGACCTCCACGCCCCGATAGCCGCGATCAACAACCGCGATCTGTGGCCTCGCGCCGCTCAGAATCTCCGCCTGCTCCAGCGCCTCGGCCAGCGTGTGCCCGTCGTAAGGATTGCCCGGCATCGAGCGGGCACCCAGCACCAGCCCTTCCTTGGGCGTGGTGGTGATCGACACCTTCACGCCGGACTCGTACGGCTTGCGCGCTTTGCCCTTGGCTAGGCACTCGACCTCCGGCGCGTGCAGCGCGTAGAGCTTGTGTTTGTCCTTGGGCTTCTGCGACAGAATTTGCTTGGCGCGGCCAATCAATTCTTCCAGCGCTGTGCGATTTGGCGCCGCCAACGAGCCGAGTTGCCGCTCAACGTCGCGCATCACCCGCCCCACCCGCGAGCGCAAGGTGCGCAGCGCGCCCCTCATGCGCTTGTACTGTTTGGCATGCGCATAGCGGCCGATCTGGCCGGCCAGGCGCGGTGCTTCGCGGTTGTAGTTCTGTCGCAACTTCAATCCGTGCTGGGCCTCCGCCTTCACCAGATGCTCACGACAACGCTCCAGCTGACGCGAATCGGTCGGATGCGCGATCGCCTTCTCCATCACCGTCGTGTCGACGATCACGCGTTTGATGCTGGAGGGCTTGATCACGCCTGCGCGCTTGGCTGCATCGATCGTCTCGGCCAGCAGTTCTTCCACACCGTCTTCGCCCAACCGCTTACGCCAGCGCGTCAAGCTCGACGGGTCGATCGGCGGCTCGTTCTGCAGATACGTCTCCCCCGTGAACACCTGCCAGTACGGGTTCTCAACCCATTGCCAGACGACTTCTTCGTCTGACAGGTCAAAGGCGTGCTGCAAGTACAGCAGCCCTGCGATCAGACGCGGCGAGGTGGCCGGACGGCCACGCTTGGACACGAAGCTCTCGCTCATCGCCGCGCTCAGCCGGTCCCAGTCGATCAGATCAGCAAGACACACCAGCGGATGCTTCAGGTTGATCTGCTCGCGCAGCGGATGCCGGAACAAATCTCCCTCGCTGACTGGCGCCTTCGGACCCATCCAAGCCTCGTCGGAATTTGCAGGATTGCCGCATCAATATGCTTGATTCCTGCAATTGCGGCAACGTTCTTTGGACCGCAAGCCTTGTCCCGCAAGGACTGGGGAAATTGTTCAGGACCGACTCAATAAGTGGACTGCTCCTCGGCGCGAACACGTTGGAAATGCGTGCTGCAGGCTGCACGATGAGCTCCGGCTTCAAGCTGTCTGCATCAAGGCGCTGCAAGACCACAGGTTGAACCGTCGTTCAGAGCGTCGCAGGCAGCACGAACCTGCCCATCAACTGGAAAGGCAGCGCCGCTTTCGGCGAGTTGTAGTTGCCGCCGGTAAAGACCGCCACCAGATCCAGCTCCGGTACGACAAAGACGAGTTGGCCTCCGTTGCCTGAGGCATACACAATCTGTACGTGCCTGCCCTGGTACGGCGCCGATGCACGCCACCAAAGGTACCCATACGACTTGCGGCTCTTGTCGATGAGCGTGTGCTCGCTGGTCGCCTGCTCGATCCATGTGCGAGACACGAGTTGCTCTCCATTCCACATGCCCCCTTGGAGTACCAACTGGCCGATCTTCGCCAGGTCGCGCGGGCGCAAGGCCAAGTGCCCACCCGTATCCGTTTGTCGATGCTGATCAAAGTCGGCCCAGCGCGCATTCGATATGCCCAAGGGGCCGAACAACACTTCGTTGGCAAAGGTCGGGACGGGCTGTTTGCTGGCTTCGGCCACGACCCTGCCCAGAGCTTCCACGCCGCCAGTGCAATAGTGAGTTGCGGTTCCGGCCGGGACTGCTACGGGCAGCTCCAGAAAGTACCGGACCCAGTCGTGCTCCCGGTACATGCGGTCTTCTTGCCCTGGCGAAGTGGGGTCGCGGTCGTCACACGCCAGGCCGCTACGCATCGTCAGCAGATGCTCCAACGTGATGCGGTGTCCAAGCGCGGGGGCATGCGGGTATGCCGTCTCGAGGTATGAGCCCAGCGGGTCGTTCACACCTTTGACGATGTGTTTGTCGATGGCGATGCCTACCAGCAAAGCGGTGATGCTCTTCGTGGCGGAGCGCAAGTCCTGCTGGGCGTCCTGGTCGTAGCCATTCCAGTACACCTCCTGGACCAGCTTTCCGTGTCGCACGACAAGCATGCTGTGCAAGCCATGCTCGACGGGCGGCGGCAAGGTCGCAACCGCCTGCTGTAGCAGAGCGCCGTCCATAGAGACGGCAGCGGGGATGGCAATCACCCAGGGTTGCGTGTCTAGGCCAGACACGCGAACGATGGGCTTCGGTGCGGAACACCCGCACAGGAGATAGACCAAAAGCAGCGGAACCAAGCGCTTGAACATGCGTTGCCCGAAAGTGAAGCTGACCAGCAGCAGCTTAAGCCATGGTGCTTAGATGCGTGGCTAGTCAGTCATCGCCACGCTTGAACTTCATCCGAATACCGCTCAACGCGTGTAACGACGACATCTTGCACAGCTTGCCCCCAGAGCGCGACTGACCCATTGTCGAGCCAATCATCAGTTTGGCGAAGCCCTTCGAGAGCTCACCGCGTTACATGGCCGCTTCTGGCTGCGGATGGTTGCCGGCTGATAGGTCAAGGACCGCTACCGACCCCAACCCGTCATTCAATCTTCAGCGCCGTCAGCGACCGCTGACAAGCAACTTCCGCCTCCCGCCACATTGCTTGAACACGCCAACTTCACCGAGCAGAACTCGATGGAAGTCAGTACCGAATACGGAAGCCCACCCCTTCGCTGGGGGCGGCTCTCTGTTCTGGGAAGCTTTCGTCGATGACGTTTGCCTGGAGAGGCCGACCGACGATTACTCGCTGCGGCCCGAAGCAAGGTTTGCCTTGATCCACGATGCCACGTCGGTGACCGGAATAGCGTGGCGTTGATTGAACGTCCCACGCTTGTCCCATGCGACACCCCGCCCTTGAGCAAAAGCCGCACGATACTTGCGCATCATGTTGTGCGGATCGCGTGCCAGCTCGTCCAGCAAGTACTGCTCGCTCCACGCCGAACGGCTGAAGGGGCGGCCCAGCGCTGCTTGCAGCTTGTCGGCGACCTCCCCATAAGTCACGGTGTCGCCGGCCAGATACACGATCTCGTTGCGGATACGCGGTTGGGCGAATACGATCGCGGCAGTCAGTGCGCCAATATCGTCGGGCGTCGTCAGCGTTACTGCGGTGTCCAGACTGCCTAATGCGTGGACTGCATCGTTTTGTAAGTCGACCACACCGAAGTCTGGCTCAAACAGGTAGCTCATGAACATGCCGGTCGAGATGATGACCCACTCGGTCTGGTGCTGACCGCGCAGCAATTCGCGCACGTCCAACTGTGCGTCGAAGATGTCCTGCGGACTGCCGCGACCGATCACATCAAAATCGACCCCGAACTGCCATGGGAAGTACCTCGGGATACGCGCCTGCAAGGCAGCCCGCGCCAACTTCATTGGCGTGTCGATTCCGGCTGCATAGCCCGCGCAACCGATGACTGTGTCATATTGCGCGAAGACTTCGGCGAGCTCATCGATAGAGCTTTTCACAAGATCGCCGACGACAATCTCGATCCCATTCCCCCGGATCTCCGCGATATCTTGTTGCTTGCCGGGTGCACTGGATTCAACGGCACTTGCGCGCAGCAGCACGCTGATCTTCGCGCCGTCTACGTCCTTCGCGCGGCGCGCAAGATTGCGCAGCACCGGCAGGCCGAGTTCGCCGGCACCGAGCACGAGAATGTTTTGCGACGTAGCGTTAGGATCTGTTTGGTTCATTTCTAGCCTGCTAAGGGAATGTGTTGCAGTAGTCTAGCGATGCATGGGCGTGCATGTAAGAAGGTACACGCGTGATACTGGGGGCTAGATAGTTGGATCGAGATGAACTTCTCAACTATTCGCAGACCATATGTGACGGTCTGAGAGACGATGATGATGGGTTGCGGCGGGAGGTGCTTGCCCATGCTGGAAGCCGTTGGTCACTCGGCGTCATCCACACGCTCGGCGTGTACGGCAGACTGCGCCACGCAGAAATCGGCAGGCGCATGCACGGGGTGACTCAGCGCATGTTGACGCGCACGTTACGACAGCTCGAGCGTGACGGCTTGGTGCTCCGCCATGATTTCGAAGAGATATCGCCCAGAGTCGAGTACGAACTGTCCGACACGGGCATGGAGCTGCTCGTTCGCATGGTCCCGCTGTGGACCTGGATCGTGGAGAACGCGGACCGCTTCCGGGAAGCGAGGCTGAATTTCGACAGACAGCACCGCGACGCAAACTCGTAGCTTGCCGGGTGTTGATTGCCCCCGTTGCTGCCTGGCAGGGAGAAGGATTGGAGCCCCTTGGGTGGGCGGCCTATGGTGGCCGCGCAGGAAGTGCCGCGCTTCAGCTATCGGCGGATGTCAGCGTGATCAATAAATACCCTGCGTGTTGATTTGCACAAATAAGTAAAAATCAATCAATTTTTTCCAGGAAAAACAGTGGCGGCCATTTTCATTCGGCCTCGATTTGCATTTGCGCAAACACACGGGAAAACTCAAAGATGAAAATAGTCATCAGCGCCCACGTATCGCTGGGATCACAAGAATGCAGCGTAATATTTGAGTGCGTGCATTCGATAGGCGCCGGCCTTTTTGGAATGAGATAACGCCGGCCTGATCCTTGAGACTGCAGGGCAATCTTGGGGGCTAGGGCTGTCCCGCCCAGTGCGTTGCAGCATTTGCCTCTCGTGCAGCGTTCGTATCACCGCCTCCTTGTGTTTGCGTAATCCCCCTTATGGGCCGATTTGTATAGAATTTTCACAAAACCTTATCCACGGCCTCTGCAGACTCCATCGGCTGTGGTTCACGGTTAGCAGGGCGCTTCGGGTTTTGGCGCAATAATTCGTGTGTTTGTACAAATACAAATCGAGGCCGCATGAAAATGGGCGCCCCTGTTTTTCAGGGGTGCGTGATTGGTTTATATTATTTATCCACGGATATCGATAACATTGCCATGAAACTGCGTGGTTTAGGTTGAGCATAGAAATTAATAATTCAACAGCGATAATCAAATGAGTTTCTTCAACTTTGACTATGAGTCGTACCATCGGCAAGTCCATGGTATGCAAGGCGATGCATCCCCTGCGAACTCGGATACGGAAGTCGAGCACCGCACCGGTTCCTCGCCTTCGGAAACCAGCGAGACATCCGCCGTGCTCCGAGGGCTAAAGAATCTGGGAATCGAGCACCGGCACCGCCGCGCCGACGATGGGCCTCAGAGCGGGCGTTCCGGTTTTGCCGGCTCGATGCGCATGGACCACCGCGTGTGGCGTGCCGAGGCTCCAGAGCCGTCCGAAATAACTGGGTACCATCCGCTGCCCGAGCACACCGACGCACAGGTGCTTCACCACACTGCCGCGGGCCAGGAGGCAGGGAGTTCGAACGCTGCCGCGCCACGCCGCAGGCGCGGCGTGTTTGCGCGGGCTGGTAATGCATTGGCACGCATGGTCGGGGCCCGTCCTTCGGCACAGGATGCGAACCCTGCGGCTGGCCGTCGCCGTGCTCGCGACGGGGCTGCCGAGCAAGTCCAGCCCCGCCCCCGATACATCGCCGGAGCAATCATGCAAGCCGAGGAAACGACGCTGCCGCCCCCCAACCAGGCAAGGGGCGGTGCTCCATACCGCAACGATGAGGGTCTCCTCAACAGGCTGAATACCGGGTTAACGGCGAGCGGAGTTAAGTACGGGACAAAAAAAGTCCTTTGGGATGCGCTGACCGGGTTCAGCGCCTGGCTCGAGCAAGTTGGCAAGTCTCCCATGCAGGGCCGGCTCTTTACGGAAGACTTGGCCCTTGATGTCCGAAAGTTCGTTCGGTTAGGAGGAGATTACAATGCACCCTCTGCGCTGTTCCATCTTCGCAACATGGAGTCCAGCACGCATGGAACGACCCAGATGTCCACGCGTGAGGTCCGGTGGGAAAAGGCGATACCGGACGCGGATCGGCTGCTTGTAGATCTGGCCTTTGGCGCAAATGCTCCCGTCAGCCGGGCCGCCCCCGCAACGAAAACCTCCACAGAGACCACCTATCGATCCGCCTTGCAGAGCTTTAGCGAGTGGCTTGCGTTGGCTGGCCATCCCGGGTTGGCCGATTCCCACGCACTGCACTCCGCCCAGACGACGGCTCTCGCTCGTCAGTACGTGAACATGGGGCTGCCATACGGTCAGAACGTGATGGCTGCATTGACCCATTTGCGGCAGTTTGACGTGACGGGCACGACGCAGATCAAGAGGAATCGCAATACCTTGAACATTCCGGAAGCAGACCAGCGACTCATTGAGCGATACCGCGCGTCTGCCAACGAGGCGCTGGAAGCCACCGCCCGAGAGACCGGCAAGGAGGCCATACGGGACACGAGAGGGCAAACCAAGTATGACCGGTATGCAAGCTGTGCTCGCTCATTCAGTGCTTGGCTCCAGGAGCAAGGGATGAGAAGCATCGCGTCCCGGCTCGATGATGACTACGAATCGCTCAAGGACGATTTGGATCTTTTTGCTGACGGCAAGAAGAGTAAGTCAGTCGACAACTACCGAACCGCCTTGCGGCACATGAAGGCCACGATTTCTAAGGCGCCCGAAGTGACGATGGCCCGAATTGGGCCCAACCGCTTTGTCAATGCCTTGGGCATGTTAAGTGCGAACACCAGGGTGGGCGACGTCGCGCGCGCAACCGGCGCCAACGAAGACGATCTGCGGATGTTCCTCGACGAAGAGTCAGCCACCGGGTTGACCGAAGCCGGACAAGCCGTGGTGAATGGGCTCGATGGCCGGCTGCGCCAGGCGGCCGACGCCAACATCGCGCTGCGCGTACAGTCGTGGGGGCAGGCCGCCCAGCACACGGAGCAGATGCCGGTGCAGACGCCTTCGCCCTACCACCTTTCGCCGATGTCACCCAGCGCGTTCCCCAGTTTCAGTGGACTGGACGATCCGTCGGGATATACCCAGCACGGCGGGCAGTCCGGGTCTCAGCAGCATGGGATCGACTCCGTTTATGGCGGTCTGGGTTCGCTCGGGCCCGCTGCGCACTATGGCCACGGTTTCGATCTCAACACGCCATCGGCAGATGCCGTGCGGCAGCCGCGCGCTGACTCGCCCTACCACCTTTCGCCGATGTCATCCAGCGCGTTCCCCAGTTTCAGTGGACTGGACGATCCGTCGGGATATGTACAGCACGGCGGGCAGTCCGGGTCTCAGCAGCATGGGATCGACTCCGTTTATGGCGGTCTGGGTTCGCCCGGGCCCGCTGCGCACTATGGCCACGGTTTCGATCTCAACACGCCATCGGCAGATGCCGTGCGGCAGCCGCGCGCTGACTCGCCCTACCACCTTTCGCCGATGTCATCCAGCGCGTTCCCCAGTTTCAGTGGACTGGACGATCCGTCGGGATATGTACAGCACGGCGGGCAGTCCGGGTCTCAGCAGCATGGGATCGACTCCGTTTATGGCGGTCTGGGTTCGCCCGGGTCTGTTGCACACTTTGATCTCAACACGCCCGCGGAAGAAGCAGCAGACCAGGGCCGTGCGGATTCGGCGTTCGACAGCCTGAGCTCACTCGGCTCCGGTGTGCACTATGGCACCCACGGCGTCTCCTATCCCAGCACAACGTCGGAGGTCGCAGGCCCTTCTCAGCCCTCGCAGGCAGGGCAGCCGCTGCCCATCGGCCCCATGCACGGCAGCCTTCATAGCGCGCTGAGACAGCTCAACCTCGAACGCGGCTTTGCTAGTGGAGACTCGCTCAATTGCCTGATCGACACGGCGCTCCAGCTGTCCACCGGCGTGCGCCGACCCGACAACGGGCACACGCCGATGCCCGACCTTGACCGGACAGTCCCGCTGTGGCGCCAGCATCTATTTGCCGCCGGCGTCGTCCCCCAGCATGGAATGATTGACCTCTATAGCGCCACTCACGCCGGTCAAGACCTCGCCCACAATCTCAGCGTGCGTATCCAGATCATCCAGTGGGAAAACGGCAGAGCGACGGCCCACCCTGTTCTCGGCCAACAAGGACCGCTCGCGCACATCCTCCATACGCCGGGCCACTTCCAGCCCCTGTGGCCACGGAATGGTTGAGACGGTGCCTAGCGAACGCCTCTGGTTTAGGGCCGCTTCGGTATCAACGTCCGGGGCCCGCGTATTCTGACGATCTGGCCATCGTCGATCACGTGGCCGCGGGCCACAGCCGAAACGTGGCTGTGACGTGACCGATATTCCGATCCAGGTTGACCCTACACCAGGAAACAGTACCGCTGAGAAGTAGAGAATCCGGCATGATTCTCACGATTTGAAATGGAAGACATGCCATGAAGACGAGCAAGTTTACCGAGGCGCAGATAGCGTTCGCACTCAAGCAGGCGGAGCTGGACACGAAGGTCGAGGAGGTGTGCCGCAAGCGGGGCATCAGCGAGGCTGACCTTCCACAACTGGAAGAAGAAGTACGGGGGTGTCGGCACTTCGGAGCTGCGCCGGATGCGGCAGCTTGAGGAGGAGAATGCGAAGCTCAAGCGGCTGGTGGCAGACCTGAGCCTGGACAAAGCCATGCTGCAGGACGTGTTGTCAAAAAAAGCTCTGAAGCCACGCAGGCAAGACGCCCGCCCTGCCGACTGGCGAAGCAACGAAGTCGTGTGCGAATTGAGCGGTTCCCTATACCTGCCCAGTCGCAACGCAGAGCGACTGGCGCCAACAGGCCTCGTCAAATTGCGGGGCGATTCACTCCACGCCGGCCCATTCGAACGGCCGGGAAAAGGCGCGATTCGGACCTTCAACTTTCCTCATGGTCATCTTTAAGCGCGCGCACGGATGCTAATTTGATTCAGCGTGATAGCACGCATGTAGGCAAAAGGTACCGGCGCAAGCGGATTCCTTTGCCGGGCCGCGATGCCCCTCAGCGCGAAGGTGCTGCTGAGTCGGGTGCTTTCTCAAATAAGCATGAAAATTGACGAGGTCGGGAAATGACAAACGGTAGTGTGGCAGCGGACACGCGTCGGCAAGAAATGCACGCGCGCGGGAATCGCAGTCTGTTCTCTCATCGGCATGTAGCGGCAGCTTTGATGGCACTTGCCATATTCGGCTGCGGCGGCGGAAACGATGATGCATCCACCGGCAGCGCGAATACGCAAAGCAGCAGTGGCAGCGCACCAGGCTCAGCCCAAACGGGCGCCGGCAATGGCAACGCTAAGCGCACCATGAGTACGGCCGACAATAACTCTGCCGCCGCGATTCTCGACAAGATGGGCAAGGTCGGACGCGTCCAGATCGGCTTGGGTTCGGGGCAATCGATCGACGATATGAAGACCCAGGGAATTCGTCCCGACATTGTTGACTTTTACCTCGTAGGAGTTGGGCCAGGCGCTTGGAATTCGTGGAACAGTCCTGACGGCGCGTACGTTACTTATAAGGCCCAAAGCGCCATTAGCTATGGCGCCACCCCAATGTTCACGCTCTACCAGATGGCTCAGAGGGGCGACGGTAACCTGAGCGGCATCAGCGATGCGTCCTTCATGAATGACTACTGGTCGCAGGTGCGGACGATGTATGACCGGATTAACGACCTCAATACCGCGGTGCTGGTCAACCTCGAGCCGGATTTTTGGCCTTACATCTACGCGCAGGCGCCCAACCATGACGCGACCCAAATGCCCGCAGTGGTCAATAACCAGCCGGAATGCAGCTGGATGGCGAATAACGCAGCCAGCATCGGCAGCTGCCTGGTGTCAATGGCGCGTTGGCATGCGCCAAAAGCACTGATTGGCTTTCCACCGGCATTCTGGAATGCCACGCCAGACGTGGCCGCAAAGCAAATGCAGCTCGTCGGAGCGGATCGGGCCGATTTCATCGTTGCGCAGACGAGCGACCGGGATGCCGGCTGCCTCGAACTCGCATCGGTGGATGAGTGCAAGGGCCGCACCGGTCCGTTCTACCTGGATGAGAACAACGTCAACACGCCCAATTTCCACCAACAGCAGGACTCCTACTTGGCCTATCGCGACGCGCTGGGCAATGGGCTTCCGATTCTTTGGTGGCAAACGCCGTTGGGCGTGGCATCCGACACACCCGGCGGCACTCCGGGACACTACCGGGACAACCACGTTGACTACATGTTGCGCAACACGTGGGAGTACGGCGGCATGCATACATTTGCCATTGTGTTTGGCGGCGGCGGTACCTATTCGACGTCGATC
Organism: Ralstonia sp. R-29; assembly: GCF_049913345.1. Lineage (NCBI taxonomy): Bacteria > Pseudomonadati > Pseudomonadota > Betaproteobacteria > Burkholderiales > Burkholderiaceae > Ralstonia > Ralstonia sp. R-29. The sequence goes on along the minus strand of NZ_CP184379.1, from coordinate 10,088 downwards.
AATACAGATGGAGGCCAGTTTGCGCGCCTCTTCGGTCAGTATCTGACATCGGGTGGCGTTGCGGCACGGTAATCAATAGTCAGAGGGGCGCGTACCTTGTTCGCATCGAGCGCGCCTTTACGGATGCTGGCTTCGGATTCAACCAGTTGGGACAGAGGTGCAGCAACGAGTTGTTCTTGCATGATGGGTTTCCAGAAGGGTTGTCGAGCCACCCGGCCCCTAGATCCGGAGCCCCTCGTGGACAGGTTGGTCTGGCGATGCGGGGCGGCCTGTCAAGCCTTGTACCCGTTCTCTTCGTCCATCACCCCGGGGACGCAAAGGAGGCCACGCCAACCAGCGCGACGGACACAGAAGAGCGGTGCGCAAGCGTGCCGTCTCCGAACAGCGTGCGCAATACCGGAATCGCAACAACAATTCGCGTCCCGATGCCCCCCTCGCCAGAGTTCCACCTCACAGGGGTAGCTCCGCCTTCAAATTCGATGTATGCAACGACGCTCTTTGAGATCGATACGCTCGGGCAGGTATGTGCGCATGTATGCGATCGCCACCAGAGTGCTTTCCTCCAAGAACTCCGGGACAATACAACGGTGCTTTGCATACGAAAGACTCCATACGGCATCGACAAGCGTCAGCATGATCAGGCACTTTCGCTCTGCCTCAGGACGCGCGATAGGCATACGAAAAAACCCCTCATACATTTCAATCAGCTTGCAAGCCATCAACTCATTGAATCCAGCCTCCGCAAGAGTCAACTCACGAATGCTATGACTCCCGAGAAGTAACCTGAGCATTGGCGGATTCGCATTGTAGATTGAGGCTGCGGCTTCAAGACGTCGGCGCAACAAGGTCTGCCACCGCCCATCGGGAGGAGGGTCCAACTTCAGTGTTATTTCCTGGAAAGTCGCATGGTAACGCTCTGCCAAGGTCAGAAAAACCGCCGCTTGTGTTGGGAAAAAATGATAGGCAGACGCGGGAGGCACATCTGCCTTCTCCGCGATGTTATACAGCCCCACTTCGTCGACCTCATGTTCTTTGAGCAACTCGTGCGCCGCATCCAGTAATGCGTTATACCGAGCGACGCTCCGCTCCTGCTTGGGGCGACGCATTACCGCAGCCATCCTGCCTAGCTCCGAAGTTGTATTCATTTCCTACTGTTCCATTGCGAGACCGCTGTTGCACCAAGGGCGTGGCACACCCTGCACACAGAACATCAACTTGGCGCTCCCGAGTCAAATAGTCAATATTTATTTGATATTTAGCGACCCCTCCCACTTTTTGTGCATTGCTCCGCGAAGCTACTTGTCCCTAGAACAGGGCAGTAAGGCACCAAATAGAACGCTTCCGCACCAATCTCGAGTGCCGAGAGTGCGCCTCTAGCCCCATTGTCGGAGTTCGAGGCCCAACTCAGCTGGCATGAGTTCTGCTAGCTGTAAACTCGATTTTTATCGACTATAGATCGGCTAGCCATCATTCATTATTTGCCGGCAAACGGTCGACTCCCACACCGATCTGGAGAACCCGCCTCATGCATTGGACGAACAAGCAAGATCAAGCTCTACGAGAACGAGCCTTTCGCGTTATTCCTGGAGGGATGTATGGCCATCTTTCAGCGGCAATGCTGCCCGAAGGATATCCCCAGTTTTTCAAGCGGGGCAAAGGCTCCCGGCTATGGGACTATGACGACAACGAATACATGTAATGACCCAGTGAAAACCTGCTCACGTCACAATGGAAGAAAAGACGATGAGCACGAAGATGGAAGAAGACATCAAGCGGTGGACGGCCAAGCGCAAGAGCGCGTTGGTGCTGGACATCATTCAGGGCAAGACGACAGTGGCAGAGGCCAGCCGCGCCTATGACCTGTCGCCCTCCGAGGTCGAGGGTTGGGTGGATGACGGCAAGCGCGGCATGGAGAATGCGCTGCGGGCCAACCCGCTGGACCTGAAAGATCAGTACGAGCGGCAGATCAAGGACCTGCAGGAAGCGTACGGCGAAGCCATGCTGGAGTTGCGCGCAAGAAAAAAATTGCAGTCCCTGCTGGGCGAGGACGACAAGTGATCGAGATGATCCGCCAGGGACTGCAGGCTGACGGCATTACCGTCTCGATCTCGAAGCTGTGCCGGTGGTTTAACGTACCGCGTCGCAGCGTGTATTACCGGCCAGTCAAGGCAGAGCCGAAGGTCCAGGCCCGCTTCGCGGAGCCGATCAAGGCGATGATCGAAGAGTCGCCGTCGTTCGGTTACCGTACCGTCGCGTATCTGCTGGGGTTCAATAAGAACACCGTGCAGCGCATCTTCCAGCTCATGGGTTGGCAGGTTCGCAAACGTCCCGTCGGCTTCCGGCCGCGCATTCAGGCGATGCCGTCAGTGGCCACGGCACCGAACGAGCGCTGGTCGACCGACATGTGCCGCGTCTGGGCCGGCCGAGACGGTTGGGCAACGCTGGCGCTGGTGATCGACTGCCACACACGGGAGCTGCTGGGTTGGCACCTGTCGCGCAGCGGCAAGGCCACTACGGCGTCGAGCGCGCTGGAGCATGCGCTCATCGCCCGGTTCGGTACCCTGGGAAGGGTTCCGACACCATTCTTGCTTCGCAGCGACAACGGCCTGGTCTTTACGAGCCGCGATTACACAGCCTTGGTGCGCAGCTATGGCCTGCGTCAGGAGTTCATCACGCCGCACTGCCCGCAACAGAACGGCATGGTCGAGCGCGTGATCCGCACGCTCAAGGAGCAATGCGTGCATCGTCATCGCTTCGAAACGCTGCAGCATGCCAGTCGTGCGATCGCCGACTGGATTCAGTTCTACAACCACCGACGGCCCCACCAAGCGCTGAAGATGAAGACCCCGGCTGAGGCATTCGCTTTAGCCGCCTAACCTGTGCAGGTTTCACTGGGTCATTACACGATAGCCGTAGCAACGGTGATTGAACTCGAAGATGTCTGCGATGACGCGACGCGTGCCAGCATACTTGTCAGCGACGAGCAGGCGTGCACGGTGATAGAAGTAGGAACTGCGAGCAAGCCCCACAATGGCTAACAGCTCTGGCAACGCGTAGGCTTGTTTCAGGGCATCAACCAGCATCGTCTTCTCCCGGTTGCTCAGGAGTTGCGGGTCGACGCCCATTCCTTTTTTTATCAGTTCGTTCGCCTTCTTCAGGATGTCGTGCTCGAGTTGCAACTGCCGGATGTCGCGGCGAAGCGATTCGACCTGCTGCTCCAGTTCCGAACGCTCATGTTCCGGTGCTGGCTTCCTTTGGCGTTTCATGGATGCTGGAACCTCCCGACCGAGTAGCTGGTTCTTCCAGTTGTAAAGTGTCGGCCTGCTCACGCCTGTTTTGTTGGCAATCACGCGCGCGCTTTGCTCCCTGGTGCACAGTTCGATGACTGCCGTCCGCTTTACCTCCTGGGATTTCGGAACGCCACCAACTGCTCTGCCGGCAATGCGCTTTCCGATGCCGGGGTGCAGCTCTTCAATCCAGGCTGCGAGCGTTCCGCGACTTGGATACCCCAACGCCCTCAAGGTCACAGCAGCACAACGGTCATGGCTCAGATAATGATCGACGGCCGTCTTCTTCTGCTCTGCCGAATACCTCGGCCTCGAACGAACATAACCAGCCCGTAGATCATGGCACTGTTCGTATTCACGATGCCAGGTTTTAAGGGAATTCTTTGTTGGGTAGCCCGAATGCCGGATGGTCACTCTGATGCGCTTACCCAACTTCAGGTAGAGCCGAACCGCTCGAATGCGGTCTTCGTACGAGTACATGAACTACCTCCAGGTAGTCCAAGTTTTTGTCCGCACCCTCGAATTCCGATGCGGCAACCCGTTGGATGAAAGCTGCCCGGTCTGTTGAACGCACACAGTAGTGCATGTCGAATGCCTCTCCCGACGACGAGAGATGCTCCGCCATGGACAAGATCGGTGTGACGCCGATCCCTCCGGCAAACAACAGGTGATGCATCACGCCGTCCGCGAGCGGGAAGTGGTTCTTCGGCGCGCTGATTTGCAGGATATCGCCTTGCCGGATTTCGTCATGAACCACTCTCGAACCGCCTCTGCCTTCCGCCTCGCGCAGTACTGCGATCTGATAGCGGTCGACTCGCTCAGGGTTGTCGCACAGTGAGTACTGGCGCACAAGCCCACCAGATAGATGGACGTCGATGTGGGAGCCTGAGCTAAACCTCGGCAGCGGCGAGCCGTCGTCAGTAACGAACTCGAGTCCGCATATGTCAAGCGCTTCTTCCCACTTTCGAGAAATTTTGACGGTCAAGTTTCCAGTGTTCATGCAACCTCTATGGCACGTACAAGCGGGATAGCGGCAAGCTCTAGATTCAACATAAGCTTCCAAGCGATGCGTCGGCCAATGTCCGAGGTCGTCGACGGCACTCCGCTCACGTTGCAACTGCGCCCCAGAATCTAGATCACGCGCAGACTGGACAGATCGAGTGCTCGCTCGACCAGTTGGTCAACCGTACCGTCGTGTAAAAAGCCTGCCGCTACTGCCCGGCTATCCACGATTGGAGGCTGACGGCCGAACAACCGCTCAATGACTTCCACTGGCGCATAGTCAATGCGTGCTGGTCCAAAACGTTGCTCCAAGGCATCCACCACCGTCTGCACCGACAAATGCAATACGGGAGGCGTCCAGACCCGCGCGGTATGCAGCTTGTCGGCTGGCAGCCGCGCCGCATGCAGCAGGTTATCGACACAACAGGTACGAGACATCCACCACGCCATGGCTGAGGGTGAAACCGGGCATGTATAAGGCTGCCCGATCTGAGCTGCGCGGAAGATGGCACTCATGAACGCCGAACCATGACCCGCCGATAACCCGGGCCGTGCCACGATCCCCGGCAGGCGCAGCGAGCGGCCATCGAGCATGCCGCGACGCGACCAGTCCGCCAGGATCTGCTCGCCGATGAGCTTGTGTGTGCCGTAGCTGGTCGTCGGCCGTACTGCAGCGTGCTCATCCATACGCTCCGGGAGTGATACCCCGTACACGGCGACGCTGCTGGCAAACACCACGCGTGGCGCCCGACCATGCTGCTTCGTCTGCAGCGCCAGGCGCTCAAATAACGCCAGCGGGCCATGCAGGTTGATGCGATCGCCAAGTGTGGGGTCCGCCTCAGCCTGCGCTCCTGGCACGCTTGCCAGATGAAAGACAAGATCCACAGGCGTGGCAAGCGCAACATCGAGTGTTTGCGGAGTGCCAAAATCCCCACGTATGACCCGGATGCGATCATCCTCGGGAACGGCATCGATGCGCTGGTCGACCACAAGCAATGCCTGCACATCGTGGTCACGCAGCAACCGCCTCACCAGCGCTGTGCCTACAAAGCCGTTGGCTCCGGTTACCAACACTCTCATCACCGCTCCTTCGTGTTGCGCACGCCGCTGGGTACGACGCGCTGGTCGATTGCGCCGAACGGTGCCGAACCATCGGCATCGCGCGCCAGCATCCGGACGCGATCACCAAAGCGCATGAACGCGGTCCTGGCTTGACCTTCATCGACGATCTCGATCACGCGCCGCTCCGCGATGCACGCTGAGCCCTCCGTGCGGCTGGCGTTCGATACGGTGCCCGAGCCGATGATGGTGCCGGCAGACAACCGGCGCGTACGCGCAGCGTGCGCAATCAGGTCACCAAAGCTGAAGTTCATTTCGCCGCCACAGGGGTGGCCGAACCATTGGCCGTTCCATTCGACGTGCAAGCGCAACTGCACGCGACCATCGCGCCAGTTCAAGCCCAGTTCATCAGGCGTGACGGCAACCGGTGCAAAGCTGGTCGACGGTTTGGCCTGCAGGAAGCCGAAGCCTGTCTTCATTTCGCGTGGACCGAACCCGCGCAGGCTCCAGTCGTTGATCTGGACGATCAGGCGGACATGCTCCAGTGCCTGCGAGGCAAAGACGCTCATGGGTACACGGCCCACGACCACGCCAAACTCGCCCTCGAAGTCGATGCCGTCCGCCTCGTCGGGCAGCGGCACATCTTGCGTGGGGCCGAGAAAATCGTCGCTCGCGCCCTGGTACATCACCGGGACGGTGTCGAAATCGGGGATCGGCGGCGTGTTGAACGCGCGCTCCATCAGGCGGCCATGGTTCAGGAACGCCGAGCCGTCACACCATTGCGGGCTGCGAGGCAGCGGAGCGAGGCACGCTTGCGGATCGAATGCGAATGCCTCGGCAACGCGCCCAGCATTGAGAGCGTCATAGCGTGCCTGAAGGCGGGCGGCAACCTCGTCCCAGCGCTCCAGAGCGTCAAGCAGCGTGGCGGCAATCGGCGCGGCATCAACGGCATGCCTGAGATCACGCGACACGAGGACTAGCCGCCCGTCGGCGCCGGCACTAGACAAGGTGGCGAACTTCATGGCGCCTCCGATTGCGTGCGGGCCTGCAAGGCAGCAGCGATGGCCGGGTCGTACACGCCGTCAATGAGCACGAACAACATCCGGCACGGCCGATCGGAACGGTTGGCCCAGGCGTGATTGGTGCCGCGCTGAATGACGACGCTGCCCGGGGCAAGCGCTACCTCGGAATCATCGAGCACAAGCGTCATGTCGCCGTCGATAACGACGCCGTAGTCGATCGACTCAGTCCGATGCATCAGCGGATGCGGTGAATCGGCGCGCACGGTAGAGGCATGTGCGTCGCCCACCTGCGTGAACGCTTCCTGCATCCGGGTTGCGCCACGCGCCAGGAACTCCGAGGTATCGGGCGGAATATCGACAAAACGGAAACGCGTGCCGTGCTTCGGTGGCGGCAGCATCAGCGGGCCCACGGTTGGGTCCGCGCCGTTGTCGACCTGCGCCGGGTTGCCCGAAGTGCTCCACACCTCATGAAACACCGTGCCCGGAATTGCGGCAATTTCCACCACGGTTGGCAAGGGCCCCTGCGAGACGATCACCGCGCGCCCCTCGGCGTCGTGCCCCGTCACGATACGTTGAATGGTCGGCAAGCTCATGCCATGTGTTCCTTGTCGGCGTCAAAAATGGCGACTGCGCGCGTCCACCCGGCAGACGCACCGCGAATCTTGTGCGGGAAGCAACTGATGACAAAGCCGTGTGGCGGCAGCGCTTCAAGGTTGTGCAGCTTCTCCAGGTGGCAGTAGCCGATGTCGCGGCCGGCCTTGTGCCCTTCCCAGATCAGCGTGGTGTCGCCCGTTTCTGCGATCTTCTTGGCGGTGTAGGAGAACGGTGCGTCCCAACTCCACGCGTCGGTACCCGTCAGCCGCACGCCGCGTTCGAGCAGATACATCGTCGCTTCGTAGCCCATGCCGCAGCCTGCGTTGACGTAGTCGTTGTGCCCATAGCGTGAGCCCGCCCGTGTGTTGACCACGACGATGTCCAGCGGCTGCAGCGTATGGCCGATGCGTGCCAATTCGGCCTCCACATCTGCGGCCGTCACCACGTAGCCGTCGGGGAAATGCCGGAAGTCCAGCTTCACGCCGGACTGGAAGCACCATTCCAGTGGCACTTCGTCGATAGTGATTGACGGCTTGGCCTCGCCCAGGGTGGCGTCCATCGTTGAATGGAAATGCCACGGCGCATCGAGGTGCGTGCCGCTGTGCGTGGTGAGCGTGACCCACTCGGCCGCAGCGGCTTCGCCATCGGGGTAGTCCTCCGGCTTCGTGCCTGGCAGCATGGCCACGAACTCGGGCAAGGTGTCGGCGTGCTTCTGGTAGGTGATCTTCGGCGCCAGCGGTGGCGGATCGGAGAGCACGTCGTTCTCCAGATAGATGGAGAGATCGACGAAGCGGCGAGTCGGCTTCATGCGGAGGCTCCTGCCGGCACTGCGCGGCGTTCAAGGCGTGAGAAACACAGCACTGCGGCAGTGGCCATCAAGACGGCAGCGATGCCAAGGCTGCCGTAGTCTAGGAACTTGACGAGCGTGCCGCCCAGGATCGGGCCAATGGCGGCGCCGGTCATCAGCATGGCGGGCGTGGCGGCCACGGCGCGGCCGGTGGCGTCCATCCTCGCCAATACGCCAAAGGCGAAGGTGTGCGTGAAGATCATGACGGCGACGAACACCGCGCCAGCCGCAGCATAGGGAGCCAACGTGGAACTCTGCGTAATGATGAGTGCGAGTGTTGCCTGCGCGAGTGGCCCACCCAGCACCACCCGCCGGGCTGGTACATGCAACTCCAGCAAGCCCGCCAGCGGCGCCGGCAGCAGATTCACCAACCCCGTTGCGATCAGCACCGAGGTGACGGCAGCCAGGCCAAAGCCTCGATCCACGCCAATGCGTTCGACAAAGCTGAACACCATGGCTTGTGTTAGGGCCATGCAGGCAACACCCAGCATGCCGCTCCACACGGCCGGCGAAAAGCTTGGCTCGGCAGCGGACACCTCGCGGCGCGGCGCTTCGAGCGTCGGAAACGCCACCGCGCACAGCACAGCAGCAATCGCCATGACACCCGCAAACACGCGGAAGAGAATCGGCCCACCATGCGCCGCGACCAACCCGGGCGTGATGCCAAGGAAAGCGATGGCGAAGCAGCCCAGCGCCAAGCCCGCCGCAGCAAACAACCGATGTGGATTGCGGCTACGCCCGATCGTGCCGTGCGTAAAAGTGAGGCTGCACCCCACCGCCAACCCCGCAACGGCATGTAGGCCGGCCATGGCGGCATAGCTGTCGCTTAAGGTCACCATGCCGAGAAACGCCAGCATTGCCACGGCAAAGCCGGCGGATGCCGATGCGCGTGTCGGCAAGCGATTGACCCGCGGCGCAAAGAACACACTACTCGCCACGGCCCCTGCCAGAAACAACGTCACCAAGCCGCCCGCCTGCTGCGGGTCGAGGTGATAGCTGCCGATCAGGGTGCCGACCCACACCGGCAAAGCGACTAGGTCAACCATGCCGGCGCAATGCGCGACCAACAGCGCAACCGTGCCCCGGCCGCCCAGGCGGTCGACACCGCCGGTCTGAAGATTCGATTCCATGGTGGTCTCCGCCGCGTCAGATGGCCTGTGCCAGGCTCATGAGGGTGTCGCGCATGATGCGAGCGTGCTCGGCTTTGTCGCCGCCGGTAATCTCGATCTCGCCCAGGCGGCCGGAGTTCTCCACCACCATGCGGCAGCGCTCCCAGCGGCGGTCCTGGAAGGCTTGCAGTGCCGCATCGAGCGTGGTGGCACGGTCCATCTCTTCGGCCAGCACGATGGCGTCCTCCAGGCCGATGCCGGCACCTGCCGCCATGTGTGGCGTCGTGGCGTGGACCGTATCCCCAATTAGCACGATGCGGCCGCTGAACCACGGACGCGGCATCAACAGGCTTTCCAGTGGGCGATAGTTGATCAGCGACTGTGCCGAGATCTGCCCGCGGATGGTCTGCATCAACGGTGCGCTAAACGGGACGAGCAGATCTGCCAGCATCTGCGGCCAACGCTGCGGGTCGATGTAGTCGTTCGTCGCGCGGTCTTCGGTCACGAACAGGTACATCTCGTCTTGCGAGACCGGGTTGACGCCGGTCTTAACCTTCTGCCCGAGCCACATCGTCGCGCAAGTGATGTCGGCGGGGCGAGGGACCACAGCGCGCCAAACACCCTGGCCGGTGTATTGCGGCGTGGGCGCGTCGGGAAATACCGCCTCGCGCACCTTTGAATACAAGCCATCGGCGCCGATCACCAGGTCGTAGCGGTCTTGTGTGCCGTCTGTAAAGGCAACCTCCACGCCGTCGGCGCGCTGCTCAATCGTGGTGAATGTGCAGCCCAGGCGTACGTTCACGCCCGCAGCGACTGTCGCCTTGGCCAGGATGTCAGCCAGCACCGGACGCATGATCGCGCCGCCGCCCGGCACATCCGGCCCCGCTACGCGCGGCGTCGGCAACTGCCCCAGCGCTTGGCCGCTCGATGTGAAGAGATTGACGCCATCGCCGCAGTAGCCGCGCTTGCGGAAGACATCGAGCACGCCAATGGTTTTCAAGGCGCGCAGCGTGGGGCCACCGATGCTGATGCCAGCGCCATAGGCCTGCCATTGCGCGTCAATCTCAACCATGTCGATCTGCATGCCGAGCTTGGCACACTGGATGGCCGCAGCCATGCCGGAAAAGCCGCCCCCGATGATGAGGATCTTGTGCACTGGGGATGTCAT
>NZ_CP184378.1:0-2036932 GCF_049913345.1 Ralstonia sp. R-29 | reverse complement strand
GCGAAAACGGGGAATGTCGATGAGGGAAGCGGATGGCAATCACCCTATCGAACACCGTGGCTCCGTGAAAAGAGCCACAGATGCTCGACCTGCTGGAGCCAGGCATTCCGAGCCGCCACGGATTAGTCCATTTGATGCCCGGCCAACCACCGATGGTGCGACGCCACGCAAGCCGTTATGGTGCGAGCGGGGGAAGACAGCGTCGGCCAACGACGCGGGCATTGGCTTTGCTGTGCGGAGCACATCCGCAAGCAAAGCACTGGCTCGCCCACCGTTGTGATATCGCACCGTTTTCCTGACCAGGAGCCGCACGTGGCGCCATCGACCGAAGGGAGGGCTCGCCAGCGCATCGGCAGTGGATGCGCCGCAGCGTGGCTCGCGCTCGCTGCGCTGGCGTGGGTGCGCCCACTGCCTGCCGCACCTCGGCTCGTGAACCCCGTCACCATGCGCGTCGACGAAGGCGCATCCGTGGCGCTGCCCCGTGGCTGGGGCCCCTTGCGGCTGGGCAGTGACACGCCCATCCCGAGCGTCCCGCCGACCATCCAGTCACCATTCGGGCCGTCCCGCCTGGTATTTGCGCAACAAACGCCAGCATCGGAAGGCTTTGCGCTGGTGACGGTGCGCCGATCCGACTTCGAGCAAGGTACTCCGCAATACCTCGAGACCGTGCGCGAGCGGCATCTGGCCATCCTCCTCAACCACATGGAAACACGCGTGCACGGCGGTCGCCCGAGCTGGGCCGTACGCCTGGTCCGCAGTAAGCCGCCGGCGCTGCGGTCCTTGGGGGGCCGCCGGGTGATCTATTGGGAAGGCGAGTGGAACACCGGCGGCGATCGCACGGCCATGGTCCGTGGCTACGCCTTTTTCGGGAACGGCGCGGTCTACTTGCTACGCATATTTGGCACCGCCCGGCACGACGAGGCCGCGTTTGCCGAAGAAGCGCGCTTTGCCGATACCGTAGCGGCCACCTTCCGAACGCGATAGTGACCCGTAAGGCACTTGATTTTGTTGCGTCGCACCAACGGCCTTCCATACGCCACACCGATCCCGCAGAGGCGCAGCCCGCGCCACGCAAGCGCTGAAATTTGTTGTTACCTTTGGAACAGTCTGTTCACCCCGCACCGTATTGTTCTTCCGCATTGCAACACCTAAACTTCGTGACAGTTGTTCAGACATCGATTGCCTGAACAAGCATTGCAAGTGTTGTAAGGAGAACAATCATGAAATGGTTGGATATTGGCGCCGTCATGGCCGCCTGGATCGCAAGCTGCGTCGCAGCAGGCTGGCTCATCAGCGCCGCCGCTTTTCTGGCCTGACCTCGCCAGAAACAAAACGGCCGAGCGGGAAGCGCCCCTCCCTGCCCGGCCTTGAAATACCTCGTTGGTCGATTCGTCAGGCGCGCACTTCGCCCGCCCACTGAGCGAATCGATCGACAAACCCCTGCAGGAACTGGCGCGTACGCGCGTCCACCACCTCGCCCTGCGCATCGAAGGGCTCCCCCGCAAAGTGGAAGAACACCTCCGGCAACGGGAGCGTCCTCACGCCCACCGCCGCGAGCACATTGCGCAGTTGGGCCTGCGACAGCGCCGTCCCGATCGCACCGGGTGATGCGCCCGCAATACCCGCCGGCTTGCCACCCCACACGCTCTGGCCATACGGCCGCGAGCCCCAGTCGATGGCGTTTTTCAGCACACCCGGGATGCCCCGGTTGTATTCCGGCGTGACAAACAGCAAAGCGTCGACGCTCGCCACCGCAGCCTTGAAGCGCTGTACGGGCTCGGGCAGGCTGCCATCCAGATCCTGGTTGTAAAGCGGCAGCTCATCAATCTCAATGAACTGGGCCTGCGCGCTTGAAGGCAGCAGCCGCACCAGCGCCTGCGCCAGTTGGCGGTTGAACGACGCCTTGCGCAGGCTGCCGACGATCACACCGATAGTCAGGTTGCTCATGAACGTTCCTCGCTCGAAAAGTTTGGGGTTGGGGTTGCGTGAGTGGCGTCAATCGGTGACGTCAATCAGCCGTCGCCGGTTCGGGTGCCACTTCGCGCTTGATGCGGTTGATCAGGGCAAACATCAGCGGGTTGAGCAGGATCGACAAGATCGCTGCCGCCAACAACAGCCCGCGGGCGCGCGTCGGCAGAATCTCCAGCCCGATGCCCAGGCCGATCAGGATGAACGAAAACTCGCCGATCTGCGCGAGGCTGGCGGAAATCGTGAGCGCCGTCCGGTTACCGTGGCCAAAGGCACGCACCACCGCAAAGGCCGCCAGCGACTTGCCCACTACCACGATCAACACCGTGCCCAGCACCGCCCAGGTGTCATCGATCAGCACACGTGGGTCGAACAGCATGCCCACCGAGACGAAAAACAGCACCGCAAACGCATCGCGCAGTGGCAGCGATTCTTCGGCCGCGCGCTGGCTGAACTCGGATTCGGCCAGCACCATGCCCGCAAAGAACGCACCCAGCGCGAACGACACGCCAAACAGCACCGTTGCGCCGTAGGCCACGCCCAGCGCCGTCGCCAGCACGCCCAGGCGGAACAGCTCACGGCTGCCCGTCATGACGATGCGTTCGAGCATCCATGGGATCACGCGGCGGCCCACCATCAGCATCAACGCGGCAAAGGCCACCACCTTCGAGAGCGTGATCGCCAGCACTTTGATGATGTCCCACGCGCTGATGGCCGTGCTGCCGGAGCCACCTAAAGCCCCAGCCAGCGCCGGCAACAGCACCAGCGTCACCACCATCACGAGGTCTTCGACGATCAACCACCCCACGGCGATGTGGCCCTCGTGCGAATTGTCGATGCCGCGGTCTTCAAGTGCCTTGAGCAGCACCACCGTGCTCGCAACCGACAGCGCCAGGCCGAATACGAGGCCCGGGCCCCAATCCCAGCCGAGCAGCCACGCCAGGCCCATGCCCATGAGCGTGGCCAGCGCAATCTGCCCGATAGCGCCGGGAATGGCGATGGCCTTGACGGCCAGCAGCTCCTTCATCGAAAAGTGCAGCCCCACGCCAAACATCAGCAGGATCACCCCGAGCTCGGCCAGTTGCGGCGCCAGGCTCTGGTCGGCCACGAAGCCCGGCGTAAACGGCCCCGCCACCACGCCCGCCACCAGATAACCCACAAGGGGCGGCAGCCGCAGGCGCTGCGCGAGCGTGCCGAAGATGAAGGCCAGCACCAGGCCGCCGATGATGGTGGAGATAAGCGGGGTGTCGACGTGCATGCGGTCCTGTGAGGTTGGTGCGGGAGGAGGGAAAGGCGCAATGAGGTAGCGAAGCGAACGCGCCACCCAAATGTGACACCCGCCACGCCGATTGGTGCGGCGAGCCTGGGCAACCCTCTCCCGCCGCACACACAGTATGCGCAGACGAGCTTAGCGTGATGTTGCGGCGACGCTGCCCGGTGGTCGGCCACCCGCCTGCGCCGCAGCAAGAAGCGTTCGCACCAGGGCATCGGCCTGTGCCATGGCGGGGTCCGCCGCATCGGCGGTGGGTGTATGCGGCGCCGTTGGCACTGCGCCCAGTAGCCTGCCCTCACGCGCGTGCGTATCAATCGACACCGTCATCGACACGCCGATCGGCAGCGGGCGCGCGGCCATTTCTGCCGGATCGAGCGCCACCATCACCGGCACCCGCTGGACGACCTTGACCCAATTGCCCGCAGCATTCTGTGGCGGCAGCATTGAAAATGCGCCGCCCGTGCCGGGCGACAACCCGGCGATGTGGCCACGAAACACCACGTCGGCGCCATACAGGTCGGACACGACCTCGACGGGTTGCCCGATGCGCACATTGCGGATCTGACCCTCCTTCAGGTTGGCTTCTACCCACAACTGGGACAGCGGCACGATCGCCATGAGTTGTGCGCCCGCGCCGATGGGTTGCCCCACCTGCACCGAGCGCTGAACCACGCAGCCGTCGACGGGGGCAGCGATGGTCATGCGCGCCAGTTGCAGATAGGCGGCCCGCACCTGCTGGGCGGCATCGGCGACGGCCGGGTTGTCTTCGGCACGCACATCGCCCATCACGGCACGGCTTGCCGCCACTTGGTTGCGCGCCGCCGCCAAGTTGGCGCGGGCCTGCTCGACCGACATGCGCGCCCGCGCCAGTTCCTCTTCCGACACCACCTCCGCCGATGCACCCGAGCGTGCCGCCAGTGCGCGCTCGGTCAAGGTCAGCTCCGCAGCCCGTGCGCGGACGGCATCTTCATACATGGCCGAGGTCAGGCTGCCTTCGCGGGTGCGCCGCACGGCCAGCGTCAATTGCGCCTTGGCACGCTCCAGCGCGATCTGCGCGTCGGCCGGGTCCAGCCTGACCAACAACTGACCAGCCTTCACGCACTCGGTATTGCCAACCCCCACGTCGCGCACGATGCCGGCTGTCTGCGCGGCAATCTGCACCACGTTGCCGGCCACGTAGGCGTTGTCGGTGTCCTCCAGATAGCGGCCGCGCAGCAGCCAATATGTGACGGCGACTGCGGCAATGGCCAGCACCACGCCCAGCAGCGCGGCAAACATGGCGTTGCGCCGCCGTACCTTGCGCGGGTCGCGCACGGTCACAGCCGCCGCCTGATCGATGAGTGGCTCCCTATGCATGCGTGTTGCGCCCGTTGACGTTGATGTCGAATCCCCCGCCCAGCGCCCGCATGAGGGCGATCCAAGCATCGCGCCGCTGCGCTTGCAGGGCAGCCAGCCGCAGTTGCTCATCCAGCAGCGCCGCTTGCGCCGCGAGTTGTTCCGCGCGCGTCAGCAGACCACGCCGATGGCGTTCGTCGGCGATCTGCGCCATGCGCTCACGTGCGGCAAGCACCTGCGCTTGATGACGGGCCAGCCCCTCCGCGCTATTGAGCGCGAGGACGGAACGGGCCACCTCACCCAGCGCCTCGTCCAGCGTCTTGTTGTACAGCGCCACCATCGTGTCGGCGCTTGCTTCTTCAGCGCGCAGTTGCGCCTGCAGGCGCGGGCGCTCGAACAGCGGCAACGAGAGCGCCGGCCCCGCTGCCAGCGTGATCGACGAACGCGAAAACAGCGTGTTCACGTTGAGCGATGAAAAACCGGTGACGGCAAGCAAGTTGATGTTCGGATAGAACTGCGCCCGCGCGGCATCGATCCGGCCGCCGGCTGCATCCGCCCGCAGGCGCGCGGCCACGATGTCCGGCCGCCGGCCGAGCAGGTCCAACGGCAACGTCGGCGGCAGCGTTGCGCCGGCCGGTTCGGCCATCTTGGGCCGGCCGAGCGCAAGACCACGTTCGGGGCCGCTGCCAGCCAGCACGCCCATCTGCAACCGCAACTGCGTGATGGCGTCATCGGCCTGCTGCAATTGCGCCTGCAAGGCAGCGTCGGCGGCACGGGTGGCTTCGGCGTCGTAGCCATTGTCCAACCCACGCCGGGCGCGCTCGCCGCTGATGGCATGGCGGCGCTGGGCATCGCGCACCTTGTGTTCAAGAAGATCGCGCCGGGCAAACGCGTAGTCGAACTGGCTGTAAAGCGTGACCAGCGCGCTCACCAGCGCAAGGCGTGCCTGTTGGGCATCGACAGCGGCAGCGGCACGTTCCGACAACAACGCGCGGCCAATCGCCCGGTTGTGGCCCCACAGGTCGAGGTCGTATCGCGCCGCGCCAATCACGCTGCTCGGCGAGGCCCATGGCTCACTGAACAATTCAATGGGGAAGTTCGTGCCGGCCACGTTGACGTTGGCCACGCCATCCACCTGCGGCGCGCGCGCCTTCATGACGCTGGCCGTGGCCGTACCCGCCAGGCCGGTCACCGAGCCGAATGCGTCCAACTGAGCCTGCGCGGCCGCCATGCGTGCATGCGCCACGTCAAGGTCGGGGCTGTTGGCGCAGGCCTCATCCACCAGCGCGGTCAATTGCGGATCGGCAAACACATCGACCCAGTGCGCCGTGGGCCAGGCGGCGTTGTCCGGCCCAGCTGCCTCAGCGCTGGCCAGCGTGTGGGCGAGCGCATCGGGTGCCGGTGTGCGCATCGATACCGCGCGCTGATCAGGGCCAACGCACCCGGCCAATGCCACCACCGCCAGCGCAGCAAACACGGCCGCCAACATCGGCGCACGCCGTGTCCCTCTCCACCTCGATGGCGGCGACATGGTCAACGGCTGAAGAAGCGGGCTGCCAGCCGTGGCCGCGCCAGTTCAATCGAACCCAGCCGACCACGCAGTGCATCGACGATGCCACAGCCAATGCCCAGGAGTTTGGCTCGCTTGTCGCGCTCGAACAGCGCGATCTGCACCACCTGCCACAGCGTGATCAGGTTGGGCGTGATGGCAAGCGGCAAACCCGGCCCGTACTGCAATGCCAGGTGCATGCCGTTGCGCGCAATGTAGTAGCGCCGAAATGCCGGATGGTTCATCGATGTCATGTGCAGAAAGCCAAGCCGGTGTTCGCGCTTGTTGCCGATCTGGTGCGACAGCACGAGCCTGGGCACCACATAGAACGGCACGCCGCGTGCAAGCGCACGCAATGCGTATTCCGTATCCACGTGATCGATGAACAGTGCCTCTGAAAACGTGCCCAGCCGTTCGAATGCCTGCCGCGAGACCACCGAGCCCGACGACAACAGAAACGAGCACCGCTGCAATGCGGCCGACGTGTCGATCTTCACGCGCCGGATCGTGAAGCCGTTGCTGACGATTTCGGGCAGGAAGCGCTGGGCGCCCTCGTCATAGATGCGCGGGCCAACCACGAACGCGCTGTCGCCAAGCGCGGCACAGGCCTCGCGCATGGTGGGGAAGTAATCATCGCTGGCACGTGAATCCTGATCAAACAGCGCGACGGCGGCCGCCCCTTCGGCAAACAGCGCGCGCAGGCCCCGGTTGAATGCCCCGGCGATCCCCCCTTCGTTGCCATTGAACAGGTAGGTAACGCCCTGCTCGGTCAACCATCGCGCGCGTTCCGGATCCGCCTGTGGCGAGTTATCGATCGCCAGCAAGCGTGGCGTGCGTGCGCGCAGGCGGACGAGATGCGCGACGTCGTCGTCGGACGGCCGGTACAACACGACCAGCGCTGCGGGTATGCCGACGTGTTCCGCGAGTTCGGCGGGCTCAGAGGTCAGTTCAGTGGCGGACATGGTCGTCATCCCTCATGGATTCAATGCGCGCTCCGTGCAGCAACACCCTTGCGCGGGCGCGTCAGCCACATGGCGGCGGCAAGCCCGAGGCACACCAGGCTGGCCATGTAGAACAGGTCATTGGTGGCCATCATGTAGGCCTGCTGCCGCACGGTGCGCTCGATCGCGCCCAGCCCGCTAGTGCCCTGCAGCCCCGCCTCGCCCAGCGCATGCAGGAACTGTCGCGTGCCGTCAGATGCTGGCGTAACCGATTGGACCAAGGTGCCGTAGTGGTGCCCGGCGCGGTTGTCCCACCACGTCACGCTCAACGCCGTGCCGACCGCCGCGAACATCGTGCGCAGAAAATTCGACAGCCCGGCGGCCGCGGCCAGCTTGTGGTCCGGTACGTTGGCCAGGATGATCGTCGTGAGCGGAATAAAGAAACAGGGCAAGCCGATGCCCTGGATGAAGGTGGGCGTAACGATCTGCCAGAACGCCATCGTCAACGTAAAGCGCGCATCCCACGCCATCACAGCCCCAAACACCAGGAAGCCGAACGAGGCCACGAGCCGCGCATCCAGCCGCTCCAGATACAGGCTGACCAGCACCGAGAACACCAGCGCAAGGATCCCCAGCGATGCCGTGACCATGCCGGTATGCAGCGCGGTGTAGCCCATCACGGTCTGCATCCAGAGCGGAAAGATCACGCCGATCATGGCGAAGACGATCATGCCGGCCGACACGATCACCACACCGAAGGTGAAGGTGCGGTCTTGAAACAGCGTGAGATCGACCACCGGATGCCGCTCGGCCGATTCCCAGATCAGCAGTGCTGACAGCGCCAGCACCGCCACGATGGCCAGCGTGACGATCAGGTGGGAATCGAACCAGCCGCGATCGCGCCCCAGGTCGAACATCGCCTGCATGGCGCCCACGCCCACCACCAGCAGGGCAATGCCGACCGCATCGATGGGCGTGCCAGCCGCCGCGGGGCGATCGCGCGGGAGCAACGCCGCACACGTCAGAAAGGCGAACACGCCGATCGGCAGGTTGATGAAGAAGATCCACGGCCATGCAAACTGATCGACGATCCACCCGCCGAACACCGGCCCGAAAATGGAGGCCAGCAGCACCGTCATGCCCCACAGCGACAGCGCAAGCGTGCGGTGCCGCGCCGCGAAGACACGCAGCAGAATGGTCTGCGACAGCGGCACCATCGGCCCGGAGAAGAAACCCTGCAGCGCACGGAAGCCCACCAGGCTTTCGATGTGGCGCGACAGGCCGCACAGCATCGACGTGAGCGTAAACAAGCAGATGGCGGCCATGAACAGGCGCGCCTCGCCAAGGCGCCCCGCCAGCCAGCCCGTGAGCGGCACCGCAATGGCAGCGGAAACCGCGTAGGAGCTGATCACCCACGTGGCCTGCGCATGTGACACGCCGAGGTTGCCCGCAAGCGATGGCACCGCCACGTTAGTGACAGTGGAATCGAGCACCTCGATGAAGGTCGCCAGCAACAGCGCGCCGGTCAGCACCGCCAGCCACACGCCGTGCAATGGCGGCGAATCAATGGGGGTGCCGGCAGCCGCGTTGGCGGAAAGCGGGTTCGCGGCCGTCATGCGGGCATCGCGTGCCGGTCAGCCTCCACGCGGGCGCGGGCGGGTGGTGCCAAGCGCTCGATGTAGCGGGCGGCGTCGGCGTTAGCGTCGGGCGCGTCTGCCATCTGCCGCTTGAAGCGGGCGCACTGGGCAGCCACGGCGGGGTTCGCGATCAGCCTGTCGAGCGCGGCTGCAACAGCGCGGCCGCTGGCCGGACCATCGATCCGCACGCCGCAGCCCGAGCGGGCCACGCGCGCAGCGTTATCAAACTGGTCATGCGCAAACGGCGTCACCACTTGCGGAATGCCGGCGGCATACGCCAGCGCCGCCGTGCCGATGCCACCGTGGTGCACGATGGCCGCACAGCGCGGCAGCAAGGCACGCATGGGCAAGAATGGGCGCTGCAGCACGCGGTCCCTCTCGAACGCCATGAACGACGCGGACGCAGCCTTGCCCAGCACGATGGCACGATGACCGGTGCGCCGCAGCGTTTCTGCCACCACGCGTGCATACGCCGCCTCGTCGATCCGTGTCGACCCGGGGGTGAACACCACAGGAGCGGGGCCTGCTGTCAGAAAGGCGTCCAACGCCGCATCGTGGGGCGCGTCATCGCCCGGCACCTCACCCAGCAGGGGGAAGCCGCATAGGTGAAGGGGCGCCGGCCAATCGGGCTGCGGTGGCGCAAACCACTCGGGAAACAGGCACAGCACGCCATCGGGCGAATGCAGCCACGTGCCGAGAATGCGCCTCACAGGCGGCAAGCCCAGGCCCGCGCGCACGGCGTTGAGCGTGGGACCCACGGCGGGATCGAGTACACGATCTTCGATGGCATGCATCAGTGCGATGCGCCAGCGCAGCGGAAGCCAGCCGGGCACCGTCAGCCGCTTGTGCGTGGGTGGGGCATGTGCCGACAGCAGCGTCGATGGCGACACCTGCACCGACACGTACGGCGTGCCATGGCGCTCCTGCATCAAGCGCGCCGCCAGGGCCCAGAGTGACCCGACCAACACCGTATCGCTGGTGGCGAGCCGTTCCAGTGCATCGAAATGCGGGCGGATGGTCGGCGCGATCAATCCCCATAGGGTCTTGAACGACGTGCGTGGATTCCACAGCGCGGGGCTGGCGAGCGCAGCCTCATACTCCTGCGCCGACCCGATCGGCACAAAGCCGAAGCCATCGCGCTCCACCAGCGCCGCAAACGGCGCGTGCGTGCACACGACGACGCGATGGCCACGCTCCGCCAGCGCACGCCCGATGCCGATAAAGGGGTGGACGTCTCCGGTGGACCCAATGGCCGTGATGACGATCTGCGCCATGGCGGCCGTCCCGTCAGTAGAGACCGGGCACCAGCGCGCGAACCTGGCGGCGATAGGCGCGGTAAGGCTCGCCAAAATGCTCGGACAGCCAGCGCTCTTCCAGCCGCACCTTGTAGGCGAGCGACAGGAAGATCAGCACAAGACCGAAGCCTGCAGGCCACGCGCCCCGGATCATTGCCGCACCTGCCAGGGCTGCAAGGCAACCGGAATAGATGGGGTGTCGCACCAGCGCATAGGGGCCACTGCGCACCAGCTCATGGTCGTCCTTGAGCGTGACGGAAACGCTCCAGTTCGTGCCAAGGTGCACACGCCCCCAGACCGAAAACAGCAGCCCTGCCACCACCACTGCCAGCCCGCTCCACTGCAACACCCCGAAGACAGGTTCGGCCGGTGTGCTGCGCGCGAGCCCAAACAGGGGCCCGAACAGCGGAAGCGGCAACACGATCAACGCACTACCCACAATCAGCGGGATGGACTGCAACGTGCGCGACAGCCGACGCTCCATCCGGACGGTCTCCTTGGTACCGGGTGCGGCGTGAATCCAATACACAAGCCACGCCAGCCAAGGCACCACAATGGCCGCTGTCCGAACCAGCGCGGAGACCATCTCCCCCTCCATTTGCAGCGCACCCATTCAATTGGCTCCTGCAAACGTTGGCGCTTGCAGCGCAGCAAGAAACGACTGCGCGGGCAGCGGATGTGCTGCAGGCATCTCTGCCGTCTCGAAAAACGCCATGATCTCGCCGCGTACGGCCGCCTTTTGGGCGCGGCCTTCCAATTCCAGAAAATGGCCGGTATCTGCAATCGCAGAAAACTGCGCATTGTTGATATAGCTCGTCATTTTCCGAATATCACCGACCGGGGTGTGCTGATCCAGCACTCCATTAATAAACTTGATACCGCACCGAATATTGGAAAGCGTCGGCAAATAGTCATCCGGGCGCAGCGCTAATATCTGATCAATGTGAAATTTGATTTGTGCCCTTTCTTCTTCTGGCAAATTAATCAAATATCGATAGTTCATCGACTTCAACACACCCGGCAGGTTTTGCCCGACCGTGTTGTTGAGCAACTGAGCAGCGGCGTCTTTATCATCCTGACTGAGATAATCACGGGCCTTGCTCACGTAATCCATCATTTCTGCATTCAGATACGGCGAGAACGAACCAATGACGGCGCGCTGCACGCTGCTCGCGCCGCGCGCCAGCGCAAGCAACGCCGCCAGCCCACCCCACGAGACGGAATAGAGAAATTTCGGCCGGAACCGGTGAATCAGCTCCAGGAGGATGGCCACCTCGTCGTCCTTCGTCAGCAGAAACTGGCCTGGGTTGTACTGCCGCGACTGCCCTGCGTATGGCAAGTCGAAACACACCACGTTGTAGCGCTCGCTCAGATACTTGATGGTCTGCCCGAACGAAGCCGTCGTGGCCAATGCACCATTGACCAGGATGACGCTGTCCGCGTCGTCATGGAACAGGTGCCTTTCAACATGAACATTCAGTGTGTCAAACACACGAACAACGATTTTCTCAACGGACATGCCGCCTCCGCAAAACCGCAGACAAGAGTTATCCCTATCGCGCAAATCGCACAATATCCAAAAGGGAACATTCATGCTGAACACAACAAGAGCCCGCACCGAACATCTCGAGTGCAACTCTTGATGCAGTGCAAGGTAAGGCCAGTATAAGCATGCCCCGCTTCGACTTCCAAGCAGAAAGAACTAAATCTTTTGAGGGCCTCTATAAAAAGAATTTTTTTGACATCGGGCGTCTGATCGACTTTACACCGCCTCTTTACCTAAACCCGTAGGCCGCACCATTCGAGTGATTTTATGAAGCCTTGATAAAAGAGAGGTGATTTCATTTTTGCGTCATCCAGCCCGTTTAGATGGCAGGCAGGCCCGCTTTTGTGCGACCGCACAAATCCGGTGCCGCTCATGTGTCTGATGCATGGTCCACCTCACACCAGAACGGTCGGCGCCAAATGTCATGCAAAAGACATCGCCGCAAGCGCACCGCTCCTACACTGCGCCGCAGGCCGGTCCGGAACCCCACCCGTATGACCGGCCATGACAGGAGACACCATGCGCTACGCCAACAAGGTCCTTTCCGTGGACGACGCCATCGCCCATGTCCGCAGCGGCAGCCGCCTGATGCTGGGCGAATTCGTGGGCGCGGGCGAACCGGCCTGCTGCATTGAGGCGCTGCTCGCCAGCAACGTCGACCAACTCACACTCATCACCAACACGCCAGGGCTGCGCGGCGGCTTTCTCAAGGCCAAGTTGTTCGCCTCGGGTCAACTGGTCGAATTCATCGGCACCCACGTCGGCACGACGGATGAATCGACACAGGCGTACCTGACCGACGCCGTGCGCGTGGCCGAGTTCTTTCCGATGGGCACCTGGGCCGAGAAAGTGCGCGCCGGTGCGCTGGGCCTGGGCGGCGCACTCGTGCCGGTGGGCGTGGGCATCCTCGACCAGCCGGGCATGTTTCCCCAGCGTGGCGCACCCAAGCCAACGATCACGGTGGACGGCATGACCTGCTTCGTGGAGCGGCCCCTGCGCGCCGACGTGTCGATCATCAAAGGCTGGCGCGCCGATACCTTCGGCAACGTGGAGTTTCGCGGCACGGCGCTGCAGAACCAGCGCGACATCGCCATGGCGGGCGACTACACCATCGTCGAGGTGAATGAGATCGTGGAGGTGGGCGCGATTCCGCCGGAGCGCGTCGGCTGCCCCGGCGTGTTCGTCAATGCGGTGGTGCAAGGGCTGACATTGGAAGATCAGCACGCGCTCTACAAGCAGCACTGGACGAAGCTCGGCCGCTTACCGGTCACTCTAGCCGCTGCCGAAGCCTGACCACCACACAACGACGAAACAAGGAGACCGCCATGCACGCTGCCCTGCCCGAAACGCCCAAGCAACGTATCGCCGCCCGCTGCGCGCAGGAATTGCGCGCAGGGGAAGTCGTCAACCTCGGCTTGGGTATCCCCACGCTCACGGCCAACTACCTTGATGCCGATGCGGGCGTCATCTTCCACACCGAGAACGGCGCCTTCGGCTTTGGCGGGCGCCCCGCGCTCGATGCCATCGACAGCGACATCACCAACGCCGGCTGCGAGCCCATCACGCTGCCGCCGGGCGCGGCCATCATGGATCTCGCCACGTCGCTTGGCGCAATGCGCAACGGCTATATCGACGTGACCATCCTCGGCGCGTTGCAAGTGGACGCGCAGGGCAACCTCGCCAACTGGGCGTGCGACCGCAACGGCAAATGGTGGCCCGGCATCGGCGGAGCCATGGACCTGTGCTACGGCACGCGCAAGGTCATCGCCGCGCTGGCGCACACCGACAAGCACGGCAATTCCAAGATCCTGCCGCGCTGCACGCTGCCACTCACGGGAAAGGGCTGCGTGAAGGTCATCGTGACCGAGCATGCGGTGTTTGATGTGACCGATGCCGGGCTCGTGCTGCGTGAAATCCTCTCGCATGCGACACTCGACGACATTCGCGCCATGACCGCCGCGCCCTTCACGCTGGCTCCGCTGCTGCAGATGCGCGCACCGCTTGAGGCCTGAGGGGCCTGAGGAACGTCCATGCCCACCACCGTTGATTGGTTCTTCGATGTCATCTCCCCGTTCGCCTACCTGCAGCTTGAGCAGTTCGACAAGCTGCAACAGGACAACGACATCGTCATCCGCCCACGCCCCGTCGTGCTTGGGGCGATCCTGCACCACTGGGGGCAAAGGGGGCCGGCCGAGATCAGCCCCAAGCGCGTCTTCACCTATCGGCATGCGCTGTTTCGTGCGCAACAACTGGGCATTCCGTTCCGCATGCCGCCCGCGCACCCGTTCAACCCCATCAAGGCGCTGCGGCTGACCATTGCGATGGGCGGTTCGCTCGATGCAGTGCGCGCCGTCTTCCGGCACATCTGGCGCGATGGCAACGATGCGGCGTTGCCCGAAGGCTTTACCGCGTTGTGCAAGGCGGTGGGCTATCCCGAAGGCGCGGCCGCTGTCGAACAGCCGGCCGTGAAAGATGCCCTGCGTGCGCACACCGATGCGGCCATCGCGCTGGGTGTATTTGGCGTACCCACACTCGTCCACAACGGCGAGCTGTTCTGGGGCGAAGACGCCACGGAAATGTTCCTGCAAAGCCTGCACCACGGCTGGCTCGCCACGCCCGAAGTGCAGCACGTGAGCACCTTGCCGGTGGGCATCCAGCGTGGCTGATCAAGACACAAACGCCCGCCCCGGCATTACGCGCGCACGGCTGGCGCACATTGCCGCATGGTCGATCGAATTGCCTGCCGACGAGGCAGACCGCGCCTGCGCCGGCATTGTCGAGAAGACCTATGCGCGTGGCGCCTGCATCTGCCCGAAGAACACGTTGCTGGAGAGTTGGACCGGCGTAGTCACTGGCCTCATCAAGATCGGCACGGTCTCGCCCGAGGGGCGCAGCGTCACGTTTACGGGCGTGCCGGCCGGCGGCTGGTTTGGCGAAGGCACGGTGCTCAAGAATGAGCCGCGCCGCTACGACATCGTCGCGCTGCGCGATACGCGCATGGCCTTCATGGACCGCGCCACCTTTATGTGGCTGGTGGAAAACAGCGTCGCCTTCAACCGCTTCTTGGTGAAGCAACTCAACGAGCGGCTGGGGCACTTCATGGCGCTGCTGGAATACGACCGCCTGCTCGATGTCACACCGCGCCTGGCACGCTGCATTGCTTCGCTGTTCAACCCGGTGCTCTACCCCGGCGCGGGCGACCATCTTGAGATCACACAGGAAGAACTCGGCCTGCTCTCAGGCATGACGCGGCAGGTGGCCAACCAATCGCTCAAGGCGCTGGAGAAGGACGGCGTGGTGCGGCTGGAATACGGCGGCGTGACGGTCGTTGACCTGGATCGGCTGCGCAGCTACGGCGCCTGACAGGCGCGGCGTTTGTTACGGAATCTTCATCCGGCGCGGTGGGCCGTACCCGCTAGAATCGCGGCACAACAAGACAAGATCATTACGCTGCGGCGTGCGCACCGCGCCGCCTGCAGCCGGAAGAGGGAACTGGGCAACGCACGCCGTGTGTGCCTGCATCTATGCTGCCGATTCATCTGCTTTCCACCGGCAAGGCGCTGCCGGAGCAACGGATCACGTCTGCGGAACTCGACACCCGCCTCGGTCATGCCGCAGGCTATGTGCGCAAGAAATCCGGTATCGACGTCCGCCACCATGCCACGCTGACCGAGCACCAATCGGAACTCGCCGGTGCCGCCGTGCGCGATGCGCTGCGCCGTGCCGATGTGCCCGCTGCGTCCATCGACCTGCTGATCTCCGCTTCAGGCGTGCAGGAACAGGCGCTGCCCAATACGGCCACGCGCGTCCTGGAGCACGCCGGGCTGCCGGCCGGCACGCCCGCGTTTGACGTCAACGCCAGTTGCCTGAGCTTTCTGACTGCGCTGCATGTGGCCGCCAGCCTGCTCACCACGGGCGCATACAAGCGCATTGCAGTGGTGGCGTCCGACCTCGCCTCGCGCGGCATCAACTGGGATGATGCCGAGACCGCGCTGATCTTCGGCGACGGTGCGGCCGCGGTCATCGTGGAAGCGGCACCGGCGGTGTCGGGCGCGGGCATTCACGCCTACCGCATGGAGACGTATCCCGCCGGCAAGACCTTCTGCGAAATCCGTGCCGGCGGCACGCGCCGCAACCCGCGTACCGGCGCACAGCCGACCGACTACCTGTTCCACATGGACGGCAAGCGTGTGTTCAAGCTCGCGTCGCAATTGATGGATGGGTTTCTCGATCGCCTGTTTGCCGACAGCCGCTACACGCTGCGCGACATGCACGTCGTCGTGCCGCACCAGGCGAGCCACCTTGGCATGCAGCATCTGCGCAAACGGTTGGGCGTGCCCGAAGCCAGCGTGATCGACATCTACGCGCAACATGGCAACCAGGTGGCCGCGTCAATTCCGACCGCGCTGCATGAAGCGGTGGAGAATCAACGCATCGAGCCGGGTAAACCGGTTTTGCTGGTGGGCACAGCGGCGGGCCTGACGCTTGGCGGCATGGTGCTGACGCTATGACAACGCTAGTGACCGGCGCGACGGGTGGCCTGGGCCGCAACGCCGTCGATGCGCTGCTGGCACAAGGCGCGCGCGTGCGTGCTACCGGGCGTGATGCCGCGCAACGCGAAGCCTTCATCGGCCGCGGCGCGGACTATGTGCCGGCGGATCTCTCGCACCTGACGCCGGCCACGCTCGATGCGCTGCTCGATGGTGTCGACACGGTGTGGCATTGCGCAGCGTTGTCATCGCCATGGGGCGCCTATGACCGCTTCTACGCGGCCAACGTGCAGGCCACCGCCGCGCTGGCCGCAGGTGCCGTCAAACATGGTGTCCGGCGCTTCGTGCATATCTCCACGCCGTCGATCTATTTCGACTACCAGCACCACGCCGACCTGCCTGAGGCCTATCGCCCCGCACGCTTTGCGAACCACTACGCGGCCACAAAGATGCTGGCCGAAGACGCCATCCAGCGGCAGGTACGGCACCAGCACGCCACGCGCTTCGTCATCCTGCGCCCGCGCGGGTTGTTTGGGCCGCATGACCGGGTGATGCTGCCGCGCATCTTGCACCTGCTGAAGCTGCGCGGCGGCGTCCTGCCGTTGCCCCGTGGTGGCGCGGCCCGCATGGACCTCACGTATCTGGAAAACGTCGTGCATGCCATGCAGTGCGCCACCACGGCAGACGTGCCCTCCGGTGCCGCCTACAACATCACCAACCATGCACCCGCCACGCTGCGCGACCTGCTCGGCCAGTTGCTGGGCAAACAGCTCGGACTGCGTTACCGCATCCGCGCCGTGCCCTACCCAGCCATGGCACTGGCGGCGCGCGCAATGGAAGCCGCCAGCGCCATCACGCACCGCGAGCCGCTGCTCACGCGCTACAGCGCCGCCGCCCTGCACTACGACATGACGCTCGCCAACGACCGCGCGCGCATCGAACTCGGCTATGTGCCGCCCATCGACATGGCCGAAGGCATCCGCCGCACAGCCCATTGGTTACGCGAACATGGCAACCAAACATGGCAACGTTAACCGTCTTTGAAGCCGGCTATTGCACGCACACGGCTTGCGTGGCGCTGCGCGGCGCGGGCCTGCGCACCTGCGCGTTTCCTGCACGCGCGTGGCTGATCGAAGCCGCCGGCCGCCGCTGGCTGTGGGACACGGGTTACGCATCGCACTTTCATGACCACACACGCAGCGGGCTGTTTGCGATCTACCGCAAGGTCACGCCGGTGTACTTCGATACGTCGGAGTCGATGGCCGCACAGCTTGCGCAGCAGGGCGTGCGGCCGGCCGATCTGGATGGGCTGATCGTCTCGCACTTCCACGGTGATCACGTGGCCGGTCTGCGCGATTTCCCGGGCGTGCCGGTGATCTGCTCGGGTGAAGGATGGATGCATCTGCGCGCGCTGCGTGGGGTGTCGGCGTTGCGGCGTGCCTTTGTGCCCGGGCTGATTCCCGAAGACTTTGAAACGCGCACGCGCTTTGTCGAACAGTTCGAGCAGGTGGCGTTGCCGCCCGAGCTGGCGCCGTTCACGTCCGCATGGGCGCTGCCCGACAGCAACGGTGATGTCTTGCTGGTGCCGCTGCCCGGCCATGCCGCCGGCCACCTGGGCGCGTTCGTGTGCACACACGAAGGCTGGGTGCTGCTGGCCGCCGATGCCGCATGGTCGCCACTGAGCTATCGCGAACTGCGCGGGCCGTCGGTGCTGGCGTACTCGATCATGGAAGATCGCCATGCCTACTTCGACACGCTGCGCCAGCTGCATGCGCTGGATGCGGGCGGCCATGTACGCATCCTCCTCACGCACGAGGGCGCGCTATGACGGCACTCCATCGCCTGCTGTGGTCGTACTGGCAGACGCGCCGGTTGCGCCTGCCCGATCGCGCCGCGCTGGAAGCGCATCAGCAACGCCAGATCGCGCGCTTCACGCAACGTGTGCTGGCGCGTAGCCCGTACTTCCGCCCGTTCATCTCGAAGCCGATGCACGACTGGCCCTTGATGGACAAGGCCACGATGATGGCCAACTTCGATGCCATGAACACCGCCGGCCTGCGCCTGAACGACGTGCTGGCGTGCGCGCAGCAGGCCGAGCAATCCCGCGACTTCCGGCCGATGGTGGGCGCGTATTCGGTGGGCCTGTCGTCTGGCACATCGGGCGGGCGCGGCGTGTTTGTCGTCAGCCCCGCAGAACGCGCGCAATGGGCCGGCATCCTGCTCGCCAAGCTGCTGCCGCGTGGCCTGCTGCATGGCGAGCGCGTCGCACTGTTCCTGCGTGCAAACAGCAACCTGTACACGGCGGTGCGCAATCCGTGGCTGACGTTCTCGTTCTTCGATCTGTTCGCGCCGTTCGACTCGCACCGCGCCCCGCTTGAGGCCTTGCAGCCGACCATCATCGTTGGGCCTGCGCAGGTGCTGCGCGCGCTGGCCATGGAAAAGCTGGCCGGACGGCTCGACATTGCGCCGGTGCAGGTACTCTCTGGCGCTGAAGTGCTGGAGCCAATGGACCGCGCACTGCTCGCGCAAGCCTTCGGCCATGTCGGTGAGGTCTACCAGGCCACCGAAGGTTTTCTGGGCGCGACCTGCGCGCACGGCACGCTGCATCTGAACGAGGCACACGTGCACATCGAGCCGCAATGGCTGGATGCCCGCCGCTTCGTCCCGCTCGTCACGGATTTCACGCGCAGCACGCAGCCCATCGTGCGCTACCGGCTGGACGACATCCTCATCCGCCGCGACCAGGCCCTCGGGCCCTGCCCCTGCGGCAACCCGGCCATGGCGATTGAACGCGTCGAAGGCCGCTGCGACGACACACTCGTCCTGCCCGCGCTGGGCGGCGGCACGGTCACGCTGTTTGCCGACGTGTGCTCGCGCGCGTTGGCGCAAGCACTGCCGGTGCAAGCCGATTACCGCCTCGTGCAGACGGATGCGCACACGCTGGCGCTGTCCATCCAACCGGTCGACGCCAACATTGCGAGCGCGTGCCAGGCGCATCTGGCCGATGTCTTTGCTCGCCAGGGCGTCGATACATCGCGCGTGACCTGGCACGCAGCGCCTGCGCGTATCGCCACCGATTTCACCAGCAAGCGCCGCCGCATCGTTCGGCTCGCTGCAGCGGGAGTGGCACGATGAGCCCGCTCGCTACGCGACTGCGTCATCTGGCGTTGGGGTGGTGCTCGGTCGGCCTCGTCTATGGCACCTGCGGCGTATTGCAGGGCGCGGGCACGGTCGTGCCGGAGACCGCACTGGACCGCGCCATTCCGTTCAGCACGTCGGGCATCTGGTTGTATGTGTCGTTCTTCGCGCTGATTCCGCTGGCGTATCTGCTAGCGGACGCGTCACGCCTGCGCTGGCTGGAGCGCGCCATGCAGATGAGCGCACTGATGAGCGGCGCGGTGTTCCTGCTGTGGCCGACCACGCTGCACTATCCGCCGCTGACCGATGCGTCCTTGCCGGCCAGCGTGCAGCGCATGCTCATCGCCTTCGACTCCAGCCAGAACTGCCTGCCATCCCTGCATGGGGCGCTGACGCTGCTCTCGGTGTGGGCGCTGGCCGATGCGCGCAAGCCCATTCGCACGTTCGTCATGGCGGCATGGGGGCTTGGCATCTTGTACGCCACGATCCAGACGCGCCGTCATGTCGCGCTGGACCTGTCTGCGGGTGTCGCGGTGGGCGTGCTGTGCGGCGTGGCCGTCCGTCTTTGGTTGGCGCGACGTGCGTCAACGCTCTCGATTCAACCGGTATCGACATGAATGCATTTGCCTTGCCGCTCGCCCTGATGCTGGGCTGCGTGCTGCTGGAGCTCGCTGCGCTCAAATGGTGGCGCGGTCAACCGCTGCCGTGGCGTGATGTCATCCTCAACCTGAACTCGGGCCACGTGCTGATGTGGCTGTGCCGCGGTGTTGAGGTGGCGGGCTTCACGTGGCTGTACGCGAACGTCAGCCTGCATTGGGTCGACAGCTGGCACCCGGTTGCCGGCTGGGCCTTCGCCTTTTTGGCGTGGGATCTGGGCTTCTACTGGCTGCACCGCACGCACCACAAGCTGGGCTTTCTGTGGGCGATCCACGCGGTGCATCACGAAGGCGAGCATTTCAACCTGTCGCTGGGTGTACGCAATGCGTGGCTGTCGTCGCTGACTTCACTGCCGTTCTTCGTGCCGCTGGCACTGCTGGGCGTGACGCCGGAGATGTTCGTGGCGGTGTCCGGTCTGCATTACTCGGTGCAGTTCTACAACCACTGTGGCCTGGTTGGCCGCTCGGGCGTGCTGGACCGCTTCATGGTCACGCCTGCCAACCACCGTGTGCACCACGGCTGCAATCCGGAATACATCGACCGCAACTTCGGCGGCACGCTGCTGCTGTGGGACAAGCTGTTCGGCACGTATCAGCGTGCGTTGCCCGACGTGCCCATCCGCTACGGCGTGCACCAACCCACGCACAGCGACAACCCCTTCTGGGCCAACGTCGTGCCGGCACTGCAATGGCTGGGCTTGCGCACACCGCAACTGCAACGCGACACCCACGCGACGCCCCCCGGCTGGATCGCAACCGGCGGTGTGCTGCTGTTTGGCGTGGTGATCGACTATGTGCGCACCGATGGCCTGTGGCCCCAACACTGGCAGGTGCTGTGGTTCGCACTGATCCTGCTGCTCACGCTGGCGCTCGGCGGGCTGTCGGATGGGCGTGCGTGGGGCCGCTGGCTCTGGCCGCTGCTGGCGCTTGCGTTGCCCGTGCTGATGATCGGTGCCTGCGGCGCGGGTGATGCGCTGTCCGACACACTGGCCGCTGCGCTGGGGCTGCATGGTGTGGCATGCGGGCTGTGGCATGCGGTGCGTGCCGGGTCGTCACTCTCCTCGTCAACGCATGCCGAATCTCCCTAAGCTCCCCAAGCTCCGCTACGCATCGCCACGGTCGTCATCGTTGGCAGATGACTTGCGCCTTGCCGCGCATGAGCACCTGCAGGCGCAGGGCGACCATCGCTTTGCAGACGTTGGCCTCATCGCCAAGGGCGCGTGTCTCGTTGCGGCGACGGCGCTGCTGTATGCGGCCATGATGGCGGCTACGAATGCAGTGGTGTTTGTGCTCGCGTATCTGGCGTTCCCGTTCATCGCGATGCTGATCGCGGTGAATGTGCTGCATGACGGCGCGCATCGGGCGCTCTCTCCATGGCCGTGGCTGGACAACCTCATGACCCGCTTGGCCGCCATCCCGCTCGGTATCGAGCCGGCGTACTGGACGGTGCGCCACGTGCACTACCACCACGCCCACGCCAACGTGGAGCACTACGACCTGGACACCGCCGCCAACCGCTTCCTGCGTCAAACGCCGTTTCAACCATGGTATCCGCAGTTTCGGTACCAGCACCGCTACTGGCCGGTGATCGCGGCGCTGTCGTTGCCGTACATCAACTGGGTCTACGACTGGTCGGATCGCTTCGGCATCACGCCGCTCAAGGCAGATCGTGTGCTGCCCGGTGCGCGCGGGTGGCTGACCTTCCTGACCGCCAAGTCGGCCCACTTTGCCATTGCGGTTGCAGTGCCGGCCTGGGTGGCACACCGGCTTGGCTTGGGATGGGGCTGGGTGGTGTTTGGCTACTTTGTCGGGCAGATGCTGGCGTCGTGCGTGCTGGTGGCGTTGATTCTGGGCACGCACTGGGCAGACGTGACGTTCTATCTGCCGCCGGAATCCGGCCAGTTGCCGCATACGTGGCACGAGCACGCGTTTCACACAGCGTGCGACTGGCAGCCGCGTTCCGCATGGATCGGTTACTGGCTCGGCGGCCTGAATTGGCACCTCACGCATCACCTCTTTCCGACCTACAGTCACCGGCACTATCCGGCGCTGGCCGCGCGTGTGGCGGAAATCGCCCGCACACACGCGCTGGACTACCGCGTGCTCAGTTATTCAGAACTGTTGGCCGCGCAGCAGTCCTTCCTGCGCGCGATGGGCGAGCGGCCGGCCGCCTGACGGGCGCGTGCCGCGCACTCATCGCATCAAAAGCACGTCAGACGGCAATCCCTGCATTGCCATGATCAGTCGCATCACGCCCGGCATCGCTGCTGCCGCCAGCACGGTCTGCGCTGCGGTGATGCCCGCCACGAAGCGCTCAAGCCAGCAGCGCCGACAGCGCTGGCGGTAAGCCGCGGTTCGGCTTGTGCGGCGGGCGTGCAAAGCTGCCTTCGGCAGCGCCCGTCGGCGCCAGCGCGATCAGGCTCTCGCAATGGCGAATGGCGCTGGATACACCGTCGACCACCGGCACGGGAATGCGGTCCTTGAGTGTGCGAGCCAGCCCCGCAAGCGGTGCGCCGGCCACGATGATGACGTCGGCGCCGTCTTCACGCACGGCCTGCAAGCTCATCTCTTCCAGCCGCGCAGCGTGGTCTTCCTGGACGCTGCCGATATCACGCAGCGGCTGCTGCAACGAACGCACGCTCGCCAGGCGCGACGACAGCCCGTTGGCGGCCACACACTCGCGGTACCACGCCTGGATGCGGTTTGAGATCGCAATGATGGAAAAGCGCTGACCGAGCAGGCAGGCGCTGGCGAGCGCCGCTTCCGTCATCCCGACCACCGGCACGTTGCACAGCTCTTTGATGCCGGCCAGGCCC
Organism: Ralstonia sp. R-29; assembly: GCF_049913345.1. Classification (NCBI taxonomy): domain Bacteria; kingdom Pseudomonadati; phylum Pseudomonadota; class Betaproteobacteria; order Burkholderiales; family Burkholderiaceae; genus Ralstonia; species Ralstonia sp. R-29. The sequence goes on along the minus strand of NZ_CP184378.1, from coordinate 2,014,288 downwards.
GGATCACCAAACGCCGCCACGACCACACCGTCGTACTGGCCCTGATGTTCAGCGACCACGCATGCGGTGGCATAGCCGCCCACCAGCGCCTCGAAGCGCGTTTCGATATAGGCCACGCCAAACGGCGCGGTTGCCATGGTGAGCGTGGTGCCCGGCGATACGGAGCGCTGTGCCTCCGCATGGATCAAGTCCGTCACGCTCTCGGAGATGTTGGGATTGACGACCAGAATACGCATGATGAAACCCTAAGATCAGATGAGAGGCGTCAGACCAGCGACGGCGCACCCGCCGGCAGGAACTGCCCGCGCCCTGGTGCCGGTTCGAGGTACTTGCCGTTCTCGACCAGTTGCTCGCCGCGCGAGAAGCAATGCACCGGCCAGCCGGTCACTTCAATACCCTCGTACGGGGTGTAGTCCACCGCGTGATGCAGCGCATCGTTGGTGATGCGCACACGGCGCTCCGGATCCCACAGCGCGATGTCGGCATCGGCGCCCACAGCGATGGTGCCCTTGCGCGGATACAGGCCGTACAGACGGGCCGGGCGATACGAGGTCAGCTCCACGAACTGATGCAGCGACAGCTTGCCCTGCGCGATGCCGTTAAACAGCAGTGGCAGGCGCGTTTCAATGCCGGGCACGCCGTTGGGGATATGGTCGAAGGGCTGCGCCTGGCCACCAAGCTTCTTGCCTTCCGGATCGTCGTAATTGAACGGTGCATGGTCGGACGAGAACACACTGAACACGCCCCCGGCCAGTGCGCGCCATACGGCGGCCTGGTTTTCGGGATCGCGCGGCGGCGGGCTGCAGACGCACTTGGCGCCTTCGTAGCCATCGTCGCCTTGCAGGCCCATGTCGTCAGCGGTCAGGTAGAGGTACTGCGGGCAGGTTTCGGCCAGGATCTGCAGGCCGCGGCTTTGCGCCCAGCGGATCTGCTCGATAGCTTCCTTGCCCGACACGTGCACGATCAGGATGGGCACGTCCACCAGTTCGGCAAAGGTGATGGCGCGGTGCGTGGCTTCGCGCTCCACCGCAGCAGGGCGCGACAGGCCGTGGAAGCGCGGCGAGATGCGGCCCTCGCCGACCAGCTTCTCGGTCAGCCACGAGATGCAGTCAGCGTTCTCGGCATGCACCATCACCAGCGCGTTGTTCTGCTTGGCCACGTCCAGCACGTCCAGCATCTCGCGGTCCGACAGCTTCAGGTCGTCGTAGGTCATGTAGACCTTGAACGAGGTGTAGCCCTTGCGGATCAGCTCCGGCAGTTCATGCTTCAGCACCTCGGGCGTCGGGTCGGCCACGATCAGGTGGAAGCCGTAATCGGCCACCGCGCGGCCCTCGGCGCGGCGATGGTAGTCGTCCACCGCCGCCTTGAGCGAATGCCCCTTCTCCTGCGCGGCAAACGGGATGACCGTGGTGGTACCGCCGCACACCGCGGCACGCGTGCCGGTGAAGAAGTCATCGGCCATGCGCATGCCGTCTGGCATGGGCTGGTCGAGGTGGCAATGGCCGTCGACACCGCCGGGCAACGCCAGCAGGCCGCTGGCATCGATCTCTCGCGCGCCACGCGGCAGGCCGCGGCCAAGCATGGCAATGCGCCCCTCGCGCACGCCGATATCGCACGTAAAGCGGTCGGAAGCGGTGACGACATCCGCGTTGCGGATCACCAGGTCGAGTTCGGTGGACATGCTGGGTGCTCCTTGATTCCGGGTTCCGTTAAGCCACTTCCGCAAACAGGCGGCCCCAGCCGCGCAATTCACGCGTGTCGACGCCGGCCAGGCGCAGCGATTTCCACACCACGGTGGAGACGGTGTCGTAGACGGGGATACCGGTTTCCGCTTCCAGCGCTTCCACCAGATGCGCCGCGCGCAGGTTCGTGCAGAACGTGGTAATCGCTGCCGGCTTTTGCTGTGCCACCTCGCGCACCATGGCGCGGATCGTGTCTTCTTCCACGTCGGCAAAGCTGTGGTTGACGTGCAGGTCCAAGTGGCGCTCCGCCACACAGCGCACGCCACTGCGCGCGTAGTTCTGCACGATCAGTTGCTGCACATCATTGAGGTACGGCGTGACGAGGGCAAAGTCCTGCGCGCCCGTCTTCTTCAGAATCTCGTTGAGCGCCAGCACCGAGGTGGTGGCCGGAATGCCCGTAGCTTCCGTGATCTGACGGCACAGCGCTTCGTCTTTCTCAAAGCCGAGCCAGCCGGAGGACGTGCCGTTCCAGGCGATCACGTCCACGTGCGCGTCGGCCAGCAGCCGCGCGGCGTTGAGGATCTTCTCCAGATCGAACTGGCCCAGCGCTTGGTCGCGCAGGGAGATTTCAGTGACGGTGAAGCGCGAGAAATGCGCGCTGACCTGTACCTTGGAATTTTGCAAACCGCTCACCATGGCGCTGGTGATGGGTTCCAGTGCCGTGTTGGACGACGGCGTGAGCATGCCGAGCTTGATGCGTTTGGTCATGGGAGTCTTCTTCGTGGTTGGCGCGGCCCTGACGCGCAGGACACTGCGCGCCGGACCGTGCTCGTTGTTTTGGTGATTATTTTTCCGGCTTGTCGTTGAAGGCCATGGCGGTGCCCGGCTTGCCGTGGCTCGCGTTGGCCAGCGCCAGTTCCTGTGCGAGCGCGGCCTTGCGTTCGGCATCGGGCTTGACGGTGTTACCGGCCTTCAGTGCGGGCAGCACATAGTCGTTGACCATCGAGCGGTACAGGTTGAGGTACCTCGCATCACGCAGGCCGCCTTCGGTCGACATGATGCTGTTCATCACGATCACCGCGTTCTGCTGAGGCAGCACCGTGATGAACTGGCCCTTGTAGCCCATGGCGCTGAACTCGCGCTCGCTCTTGACGATGTTGTTGACCCAGCAATAGAAGCCGTAGTCGGGTGCCGGGCCCGACGGCGTGGTCATGCGTGCCACCCAGCTGGCCGGCACGATCTGCTGGCCGTTCCAGCGGCCCTGGTTCAGCATCAGCAGGCCAAGCCGTGCCATGTCAGCCGAGCGCAGGCGCAAGCCCCAGCCGCCCGACACCGCACCCTTGCCGTCAGCGCCGTCCCAGCGGTAGTGCTGCATGCCGAGTGGCTTGAACAGGCGGGCTTCTGCGTAGCGCTGCTCCGGCTGGCCAGTGATCTGCGAGATGGTGGCGCCCACCAGTACCGGATTCACGTCGATGTAGTCGAACTCGGTGCCGGGCTTGGCGCGCACGCTGGCAGAGGCTGCTACCTTCAGACGATCAGGCACGCCGTAGTACAGCGTGTCGGTGCCTTCCACCAGTTTGTACGACAGGCCGCTGGACATCGACATCAGGTCTTGCAGGCGGATGTCTTTCTTGTCCGCCAGCGACGTAGCCAGGTCCGGCCGCGCAGCGGCCAGCAACGGCGCGGGCTTGTCCTGCGCACTGAGCTTGCCGTCGCCCACCAGCGTTCCCACCAGCAGCGCGCTGATGAACTTGGTGACGGAGTAAAGCTCATGGTTGTAGTCGCGGCCGAGTTCGTCGCCGTAACGCTCGAAGACGACCTTGCCATCCTTGATGACGAGCAGGCTGCGTACGTCGAGCTGATCACGGCGGATCCATTGCGAGAGTTCGATCAGCTTGCGCGAATCGACACCGACGGCTTCGGGCTGCGCGGTCGGCAATTCCTGTGTGGCCTGCTGCTTGGCTGCCGGCGTGGCCCCCTGAAGTGGAGCCTGGCCGCACAGGCACAGCGCTGCAACAGCGGCTGCGCTCAGCAGATGGCGTTGGATGGTTTTCATGGATGGGTCTCCTCCGCCGCTCCGCGCAAGCTGCGCGGGCGTGGATTGTGTTGTGCGATGGGGTTGTGGTCTGGTGGGGCGATCAGATCGGCAGCTTCTTGCTGTAATCGATCAGCATCGTCGAGCAGATGAACAGGCCGGCACCGGCAGCCGCAAACAGCATCAGCGCCATGTCGTACGAGCCCGTGGCCTGCACGATCACACCCACGATGATGGGCATGCCGATACCCGCAACGTTGCCGCCGAGGTTCATCGTGCCACCCAGGAAACCGACGCGCTTGCGCGTGCCCAGGATCGACGGAACGCACCAGAACAGACCGCACCAGCGCAGGAAGAACAGCGTGACCGACAGCAGCACCACAACGACGACCGGGTCCTTGAAGCGTGCCACGGTGTAGATGGCAATCGTGGCGACCACGGAAGCAATGCCGAACAGCGTGCGCAGCACCTTGGCCTGCGATGCGCCGGCAGCCTTCCACTTGTCGGCCAGCCAGCCGCCGAACATTTCACCGACGAAGCCGGAGAAGAACATGATGAACACGGCGCCGCCCATCTGTTTGATGTCCAGGCCGTGCACCTTCGACAGGTAGGTCGGCATCCAGGTCAGCAGGCCGTAGAACAATGCGTTGAAGCACATCCAGCCGAAGAACATGCCCCACACCGAGCGGTACTTGAAGAAGTCCAGCACGTTGCCGCTCAGGTTGGCCGGCTCTGCGGCCAGGTCGGCAGCGTGTGCGGCCTCGATGTAGGACGCTTCAGCGTCATTGACAGACGGATGCTGGCGCGGGTGGTTACGGACATACCACCAGGCGAAGAAGCCCGCGACCATGGTTCCGATACCGGCCACCACGAACGAGGTACGCCACGATTGGAATTCGCTGATCAAGCCCGCGATGATCAGGGCGCCCAGTGCGGCACCCAGCGGCGCACCGCCATCGAGCAGCGTGGCACCGCGGCCACGCTCGTTCTGCGTCATCCAGATCGCGTTGAGCTTGCCGCCGGCCGGATAGATCGGCGCTTCAGCGGCACCCAGGCCCAAGCGCGTGAACATCAGCGATACCCAGCCGGTACAGATTGCCGCAACCGCCTGGAAGAAGCCCCACCCCAGCGTGGCGCCCGCAATCACGACGCGCGGGCCGAAGCGGTCGGCCAGCATGCCGCCCGGGATCTGCATGAACGCGTACGTCCAGAAAAACGAACTCAGCAGCAGGCCTTGCACTGCGGGACCGATGTCGAACTCCTTGGCGATCAGCGGCATAGCCACTGACAGCGATGCCCGGTCGATGTAGTTGATGGAAATCAGCATCAACATCATCAAAAAGATTCTCCAGCGCACGGAGCTCTTCGTCTCCGTTAACGCCACGGCCGGGGCCTGGCTTGCGGTTTCCATTACGCCTGTCTCCTGTAGCTCCTGAAGCCGTTTCGAAAAGCGCGCCTGGCCGGCCTGGCGCTGCCGCCGGTAGCGCTTGTCGAAACGACCTCCTGAGGTGGTTTGGTTGATTTGTGTTGCGCAACGTGGCCGAGTATAGGATACGTAATCTGTAATTACAACATCCGTAAGTCATTGATTTTATGCAGTTGTGAATGCAAACTCTTGGCGTGTGATAGCCTTTTGTGGTGCATCCTCCCCCATCTTGGTGACGCCTGTGACTCAACCGCTGCTCCAATCCACGCGCCTGCGCACGCTCGGCATGTCCGCCGAAATCGCCTCGCGCTTGCGTACGCTGATCGAAGAAGGCGAGCTGCCGCCCGGCGCCCGTATCGACGAACGCGCCTTCTGCGAAATGTTCGATGTGTCCAAGACCCCGCTGCGCGAGGCGCTCAAGGTACTGGTGGCCGAGGGGCTGGTGCTGCACCGGCAATACATCGGCTACCGCGTGGCACCGCTGGACCTCGATGAACTGCGCGCGACCTTCGAGACCCTGCACGGGCTGGAGGCGACCGCCGGAGAACTGGCGGCACTGCGCCTGTCCGAGGTGACCATGGCGCGCCTGGAACGCAAGCACCAGGCCATGCTCGATGCACACGCGGCTGGGCGGCGCACCGAATACTTCCGGATCAACCAGGAGATCCATCAACTCATCATCGACGGCGCGGCCAACCCGGTGCTGGCGAATATCTACGCGGCGCTGATGAGCAAGGTGCACCGCGCGCGCGGGGCGGCCAACGCCGACACGCTGCGCTGGCAGGAGTCGCACGAAGAACATGAACTGATCATGGCTGCCCTGCGCGAGCCGGGCCGTCCGCGCTTGGCGCAGGTGCTGCGCCAACACTCCGAGAACACCGCCAAGGAAGTGCTGAGCGTGGTCGCACGCAGCCTGTCCGAACCCGGCCAGACCAAGAACGAAGCCAAAGAAGACCAATGAAACTCGTACGTGTAGGCCCGCGTGGCACGGAACGCCCGGGGCTGATCGATACACAGGGCCGCGTGCGCGACCTGTCCGGCGTGCTGGCCGAACTGGGGCCGCAGCAGTTGTCCGACGCCGCGCTGGCACAGTTGGCGAACATGGATACGTCGGCGTTGCCGGTAGTGCCCGACCCGCGCTTCGGCGTGCCCTGGACCGGCATCGGAAAGATCATCGCCATCGGCCTGAACTACGCCGACCACGCCGCCGAAGCCGGCCTGCCGCCGCCTGCCGAGCCCATCATCTTCCTGAAAGCCAACAGCGCATTGAATGGGCCCAACGATGCCGTGATGCTGCCGCGCGGCTCGGAGAAGACTGACTGGGAAGTCGAGCTGGGCGTGGTGATCGGCAAGACGGCGAGCGACGTTTCCCGCGAAGAGGCGCTCTCGCACGTCGCGGGCTATTGCGTGGTGAACGACGTGTCAGAGCGCGAGTTCCAGCTTGAACGCGGTGGCACGTGGGACAAGGGCAAGGGCTGCGATACCTTCTGCCCCGTCGGCCCGTGGCTGGTCACGCGTGATGAAGTGCCCGACCCGCAGGCGCTGAACCTGTGGCTCGAAGTCAACGGCGAGCGCACGCAGAAGGGCAATACCGCCACCATGATCTTTGGCGTGGCCCATCTCGTGAGCTACGTGAGCCGCTTCATGACGCTGCACCCCGGCGACCTGATCTGCACCGGCACGCCGCCTGGCGTGGGCATGGGCGCCAAACCGCCGCGCTATCTCAAGGCCGGTGACACGATGCGCCTCGGCGTTGACGGCCTTGGCGTGCAGGCACAGACGGTGGTGGCGCACACCAAGGCGTAAGCCTCATGCCAGGGGATATCGTCTTCGCCATCGGTGCGCTTGTCGATATGGGTATCAGGTATCAGAAAACGCGACCTTCCTTCAGGTGCTGCGCTTCGCCGTTCAGGTGATACGCCCCCACCACACGCGCCTTATGCAGCAGCGGGTTGTGGCTGAAGATCGTGCGCAGGTTGCGCCAGTGGCGGTCAAAGTTGTGCGTGCGCGCCGTCATGGAAGCCCTGCCGGCTTCAAACAACTGCTGCGCGGCATGCAACGCCAGCTTGCTCACCACCAGTTGTGTTTGCGCAGTCGCCACGGCGCCTTCCAGCACGAGGGCGTCGGCGTCAGCCCGCTGATCGCGGATGGCGTCTGCAGATCGGTCCAGCACCCGCGCGTTCTCACGCACCAGGGCATCGATGGCATGGCTGTGCGCGGCAATGTCACCCACCACCTGCTGGATGAAGTGGTCCTCCCGCGCGGAGGGCGCCGGGCTGTGCAATACCGGCCGCCCATGGTTGACCACGTACCGCCGCGCGTCCGCCGCTACATTGCGCACAATGCCTGCCGCCACGGCCACCAGATGCAACTGGCGCAGCGCACCCGTATGGCGCCCCACCAGCGAGCTGCTGACGCGTGAGGCCACTTCATCGGCGTGCACCCGCACATGCTCAAACACGATGCTGCCACTGGCCGTCATGCGCTGTCCCATGCCGTCCCAGTCGTCGATCACCTGCACGCCCTCGCGCGCGACCGGAATGATGATCTGCACGTTGTCGCCCGTCTCATCGTTGACGTTGAAGCGGCCGTAGTCGGCGAACGCCGTGCCGGTGGTGTAGTACTTGCGGCCGCTCAAGCGATAGTCGGCGCCATCGCGTTGCAGCGTGGTGGTGACCTCACCCGGGCGCGATGTGCCGCGCTCGGTGGAGCCGCCACCGAAGAGGGCACCCTCCAGCAGCCGATCCAACTGCGTCTGGTGAAACGCATCGAGCGGCGACAGACGGATCACCTCGGTCAGGTCGTAGTGAATGCGCAGCGCGTGCGCGACGTTCGACTCATGGGCGGCCAGCGTGCTGATCGTCTCAAACAGGTCGACCAGCGAGCCGCCCAGGCCACCCCACTCCACCGGAATGCGCAGCAACCCCAGACCGGAGGCGCGAAAGTGTGTAAAGCCCTCGTACGGCAGCACACGCCGGGCTTCGCGCGCGGCGGCATCCGCCCCGATGCGTTCGGCCACGGCGGGCAACGCGGCCAGCGCATCCTGCAACCGGTTGGGAAAATGAAGATCGCGTGGCTTGTTCATGAGATCAATACGATGAATGCGGCTATGCTGCCGCGCGATTGGCAGCGTCGAAAGCAGGCCGCGCCAAACCGAAATGCGCCCGCAAGGTGTGGCCAGCGTATTCGGTACGGAACAGTCCGCGCCGCTGCAGGATGGGCACAACGCCGTCGACAAAGTCCTGCAGCCCGCCGGGCAACACATCGGGCATGAGGTTGAAGCCGTCGGCCGCGCCATGGCGGAACCAGTGTTCGATGTCGTCCGCAATCTGCTCCGGCGTGCCCACCAGCACGCGGTGTCCGCCGCCACCGGCCAGCTCGCGGATCAGCGCGCGCACCGTCAGCTGCTGTTTGCGCGCCAACGCGAGCGTGGCGTTGAAGAACGTGTGATTGCCATTGCCGTTGTTGGGCAACGGCAAGTCGTCCGGCAGACGCGTATCGAGCTGCAAGCGTTCCACCGGCACACCGAGCGTGCCGGCCAGCCGCGTCAGGCTGTAGTCCCACGGGATCAGGTCGACCAGTTCATCGCGCCGGGCACGCGCCTGCGCTTGCGTCGCCCCGATGATGGTCGTCAAGCCCGGCAACACACGGATCGCCTCAGACCCGCGCCCCAGCGCCTGCGCACGCGCCTTGAGCCCGCGCGCATAGGCCAAGGCCTCTTCAAACCCTTGCGATGCCGAGAACACGGCCTCGGCATGGCGAGCGGCCAGCTCTCGACCATCAGCAGAGCCGCCCGCCTGCACGAGCACCGCGTGCCCCTGCGGCGAGCGCGGCAGGTTCAGCGGCCCCTGCACACGAAAGAACTCACCGCGATGCGCAATGGGCTGCACCTTGCTCGTATCGACAAAACTTCCGCTGGCCTTGTCGCCGACAAACGCATCGTCTTCCCAACTGTTCCAGAGGGCCTTGACCACGCTGGTGAATTCATCAGCACGCGCGTAACGCTCTGCGTGGTCGGGCACCGCATCGCGGCCAAAGTTGCGCGCCGACGGCAAATCGGCCGTGGTGACAACATTCCACCCCGCGCGGCCACCGCTCACATGATCGAGCGTGGCGAAGCGCCGGGCGATGTTGTACGGCTCGTTGTAGCTGGTGGAGGCGGTGCCGATCAGGCCGATATGCGTGGTGGCCGCTGCGATGCTGGCGAGCAGCACGGTCGGCTCCAGCGCGGTGATGGGCCGAAAGTGGATCTGGTCCACGATGGCCGCGTTGTCGGCCAGGAACACCGCATCGAACTTGGCGGACTCGGCGATTCGCGCGACGTTCACGTAGTGCTGCACGTCAACGAAGGCGTGTGGGCCGCTCTCGGCCAATCGCCAGGCTGACGGCACAAACCCCGCGTGCAGGATGTTGACGTTCAGGTGCAGTTGCCGCGGTACCTGCGTGTCGCTCACGAGGGGTCTCCGCTTTTTGGACAAGCGCTCACCATACCGGCCACGCCATGCTGCTCCAACGAAGCAATCGTTGCTTCGATATGCGGAATCAAAACGGCGGCGGCAGTGCATGAGCCGCGAATTTGCTACTTCGGTTTTGTTCTTGGACCGGCAAGGCGCGCCGCTTCTAGACTGGCGCCACGCTTTCACAACATGCGAGTCCACACTCATGAAACGACGCCATTTTTTCCGTGCCCTGTTGGCTGCCACGACCGTCCTGACCGTGTGCACTGGCTCGGTATTCGCTGCCGACAAACCGATCAAGGTGGGCGTGCGCGGCGGCGTTGACGAAGAAATCTGGGAGGTAGTGACTCGCGTGGCCGAAAAGCAGGGCCTGAAGGTCCAGCCCATCGTCATCACCGGCACGGCCAGCCCAAACGAGGCACTCAATAACGGCGACCTCGACGCCAACGCCTTCCAGCACATTCCCTTCCTGCGCGACCAGATCAAGCAGCGCGGCTACAAGCTGGTGACGGTGGGCAACACGCTCATCTCGCCCATCGCCTTCTATTCGCGCAAATACAAGTCGCTCGAAGCCCTGCCGGCCGGTGCCCGCATCGGCCTGCCCAACGACCCGAGCAACCAGACGCGCGCGCTCGTCATCCTGCGCGATCACGGCCTGATCAAACTGCGTGATGGCTTCGACCCCTTTACGGGCACCGCCACGCTGGCCGACGTGACGGCCAATCCGAAAAAGCTGGAGTGGGTGGAAAGTGCCTCGGTAGTGCTCGCGCGCTCGCTGCCCGACGTGGACACAGCGGCCATCGTCAACACGTTCGCCTACCAGGCCGGGCTGATTGCCACACGCGACGGCATTGCGGTGGAGAAGAAGGAACGCAACCCGTACGTCAACGTCATCGTGGTGCGAGAGCAGGACAAGAGCGCGCCGTGGGTGGCGCCGCTGGTGAAGGCGTATCAGTCTGAAGAGGTGCGCCAGTTCATCCTGAGCAAGTACCAGGGCTCGGTGATCCCGGCGTTCTGAGGCAACCGATCGTGTCCCACCTCAGTGCAATACCAAGCCCTGCGCCGCATATCACCTTCGAACGCGTCAGCAAGACCTACCCCGGTGCGAGCACGCTTGCACTGGACGCCATCTCATTCAGCATCGCGCGCGGCGAGGTGTTCGGCATCATCGGCCGCAGCGGCGCGGGCAAGTCCACGCTGTTGCGCACGATCAACATGCTGGAGCGCCCCGATGCGGGCACGGTGCAGATCGATGACGTGGATGTCGGCCTGCTGGATGAAGATGGCTTGGTCGCACTACGCCGCCGTGTCGGCATGATCTTCCAGCACTTCAACCTGCTGTCGGCCAAGACCGTGTTTGAAAACGTTGCGCTGCCGCTTCGCGTGGCCGGCGTGCCGCGCGAGGCCATCGCATCGCGCGTGACGGAGCTGCTTGCGCTGGTCGGCCTGTCGGAGAAGGCACACGTGTATCCGGCCAAGCTGTCGGGCGGGCAAAAACAGCGTGTCGGCATTGCCCGTGCGCTGGTGCATCGTCCCGAGATCTTGCTGTGTGACGAGGCCACCTCCGCGCTGGACCCGGAAACCACCGAACAGATTCTCGCGCTGCTGGGTGACATCAACCACCGCCTGGGGCTGACCGTGGTGCTGGTGACGCATGACATGGCGGTGATCCGCGATGCCTGCGATCGTGTGCTGGTGCTCGATCACGGCCGCGTGGTGGAGCACGGCACGGTCGGCCAGGTGTTTGCCGATCCGCATGCAGAAGCCACGCTGGCGCTGCTGCGTCCGCTGCGCCAGCGCTCGGGCCAGCGCTCGGACATCACGCCCGCCAAACCCAGTGCTGCCAATTTGGCCAACCTGGCCGATCCGTCGGATCGCGCTTACGTCCATGCTTGAAAAATACACACGCGCATTCGGCGAAACGCTGTTGATGGTCAGCAGCGCATGCCTGGTGGTGTTCATCGTCGGGCTTGCGCTGGCCATCGTGCTCACCACATCGGCGCCGGGCGGCTTGCGGCCCCGGCCACGCCTGCACCGCGCGCTGTCGGTGCTGGTCAATACCTTCCGCTCCATCCCCTTCATCATCCTGCTGGTGGCGATGCTGCCCGTGACCCGCCTCATTGTCGGCACGACCATGGGCACCTGGGCCGCCGTGGTGCCGTTGAGCGCGCACCTGATCCCCTTCTTTGCGCGCGTCTCGCAGGTCGGGCTCAATGAGGTGGATCGCGGTCTGGTGGAAGCGGCACGCGCCATGGGCTGCCGCCGCTGGCACATCGTGCGCCACGTACTGTTGCCGGAAGCGCTGCCAGCGCTCATCGGCGGCGCCACCGTCACAGTCATCGCCATGATCGGCGCATCGGCCATGGCCGGTGCCGTGGGTGCGGGCGGCCTGGGCGATCTGGCCATCCGTTATGGCTACGAGCGTTACGAAACCGCGGTCATGTTCAACGTAATCGCCATCCTCATCGCACTGGTGACGGTCGTGCAATTCGGCGGCGAACGGCTGGCGCGCCGGTTTGACCATCGCCACTGACTGGCGCTGCGGATGATCCCGCAGGCCTAGTCCACTGAATCACTGAAATTGGTCGGTGCCTGCCACGCCATGCGGGCGCATCGCGTCGTTGCAAATGCTCGCAATAGCCAGCTATTGCTGCGCTTTGCGCCTAGCGCTGCATCCCGCATGGCATGTCCTTCACCTCCCATTTCAATGATTCAGCGGACTAGTTGTGGCAGACCAGTCCATCCTGCAACTGGCCCACCTCGAAGGCGATGTCTCCGGCGCGCTGCTCACGCGCATGCGTCAGCGGACCGCCGGTCTTCCAGAAACGCACCGTGCGGTCCACGTACTCCGCCGAGACGGGGTCATCACCGCGCAAGGCGATCTGGGCGGTGGCATTGTCCGGGGCGATGTCGTTGTCCAGCGTGCGGTAGAAGCGCCATTCGGGCAATTGCATGAGCCGCTGCAATACCTGGGCATCGTCAGCCAGTGCCTGGCAATCGCCGGAGAGGAACCCCCAGATGGCGCGAATCGCCGAGGGATAGAGGAGGGGCTCGGCGCCGTAACGCGCGGCCAATCCACTCGCATAAGGGCTGCCCTGCGCAACGCAGACCGTGTGTGCGCGCAGATCCGTGGCAGCGCGATACGGGGTATTGCGCAACACCACCAGCGCGCCCCGTCCACCGGTGTACGCCGTCGGCACGGTCTGCCACCCTGCCGGCACCGCTTGTGCTCCGGCCAGAATCAGGTCGACACGGGCACCGCGGGGAAGCTGGCCCTGCGCCGACAGGTTGACCAGCCGCAGCTTGAGTTGCAGGTGCTGTGCCAGCGTGTGCGCGAGTTCGGCGTCAAAGTTGTCGGGCTCAAGCGGGGTCGGCACACCGGGCGGGGCGGGCCGTGCATAGGCGCGTACGGCCACTGCCAGTTCACCGTTGCGTTGGGCTTCACGCAGCACGGGGCCGAGCGGCAACGCCGTCCAGTCGGGTTCCGGCTGATGGTGGGCCCACCAGGCCTGCACGCGGGTCGGCCAACGCTCGGGCCAATGCGGTACGTAGGCGGCGAGGTGAGGCACACCGAACCATGCCAGCGCGCCCGCCACGGCAATCCCCAGCGCCCCCGCCAGCGGCTTGCGCCATGCCGGCGCGAGCGGCGACACGGGGCCCCGCAATGCCTGACCGTCTTCAGGCATTGAGCGTCAGACCCTTGCGCCAGCGGGTCAGGCGACGTTCGATGGACGCCAGGATGGTGTTCAACGCCAGCCCCAGCAGGGCAAGCAGCAGGATGCCCGCATACATCGTCGGGATCTGGAACACCTCCTGCGAATTCAGCGTCAGGAACCCCAGCCCGGAATGCGCGCCGATCATCTCCGCCGCCACCAGCGCGGTCACGCAATACGTGCCTGCGAGGCGGATGCCGGTGAAGATCGACGGCGTAGCGGCCGGCAACACCACCTTGCGGAACACGAACAGGTTCGACGCTCCCATCGAGCGGGCCGAGTGGATCAGCAGCTTGTCGACCTGGCGCACGCCGCCGATCGTGCTCAGCAGCACCGGCCAGAAAGACGCCCAGAAGATGATCGCCACCTTCGACAGCTCGCCAATGCCCAAAAAGAGGATGAACACCGGAAACAGCGCAAACGCCGAGGTCTGCCGGAACAGCTGGAGGATCGGATCGACAATCGCCTCGAAGCGCGTGAACCAGCCCATCAGCAAGCCAAGCGTCACGCCCAGCCCGATTGCCAGCAGCAGCCCCCACAGTGAGCGCTGCAGGCTCGCGGCCACGTGCTTGAGCAGCGCTCCGCTATGCGCCAGTTGCCAGATAGCCTCGGCCACCTGCGACGGCGGGCTCAGGTAGGCATCGCTCACGATGCCCAGACGCGGCACGAGTTCCCATAGCAGCAGAAACCCCACCACACCGGCCAAGCCCCATGCGTGGTCGCCCAGCCGGACAGCAAGCTTGCGCGTGCTCATCGTGCGGCCTCCGGCACGACCGCCTGGCCGACGGCATCGTGCCGATCAGGACGGTGTACGGCGTCGCCTTCGGCGCGCTCGCGTGGGTCAGCAGTGACCCCAAGCGGCCGTGGCGCTGCGCTCGTGCTGGCAAACTGCACTTCGTCCTTGAGGATGTCCCACGCCTGCTGGCGCAAGGCGACGAAGGCCTCGGAGTTGCGCAGCTCCGGCAGGCGCGGGCGTGGCAGCGGCACCTCCAGGATCTGCTTGACGGTGCCGGGCCGGCGCGTCATCACCGCAATGCGGTCTGACAGGAAGATGGCTTCGTCCAGGCTATGCGTGATGAAGACGATGGTCTTGCGGTATTGCTCCCAGATACGCAGCAGCTCGCCCTGCAGGATCTCGCGCGTTTGCGCGTCGAGCGCGGCAAACGGTTCGTCCATCAGCAGCACGTCGGGCTTGTAGGCAAGTGAGCGCGCAATCGCCACACGCTGCTTCATGCCGCCCGAAATTTCATGCGGATAGCGGGCACCCGCACCCGTCAGGCCCACCAGCTCCAGATGCTCCTGCGCGATGCGGCGGCGCTCCGCTTTGGGCACGCCGCGAATCTCCAGCCCGACTTCGATGTTCTCCAGCACGGTGCGCCATGGAAACAGCGCATACCCCTGGAACACCACGCCCTGCTGCGGGTTGATACCCGCGAGCGCCTGGCCATCAATGCGGATGCTGCCGCCGGTGCGCTCCGTGAGTCCGGCCAGGATGCTCAGGAAAGTCGACTTGCCGCAGCCCGATGGCCCGAGCACCGAGAGGAACTCGCCCTCGCGAATGTCCAAATCGAAATCCCGCAAGACGGCCACATCTTCCGTCTGCCCGGCATCGTTGCGCACGGTGTAATCCATGCGCACGCCGCGGGCCACGATCTTGCTGCTCATCGTCGTGTCCTTCAGGCCTTGGCGTACGGATTGAACTGATTGGTGTAGATGTCGCGTGCGGCCACCTTGCCCTTGGCCAGCTTGCCTTCGCGCTCCAGCACGTCGATGTAGTACTGAATGGGCGGCTCGGTGATAACCAGGTCATCTACGTAAGCGAAGCGATCGACAAACGGCAGCTCCAGCTTGATGCGCTGCGAGACCAGCTTGCGCGCATCCTCCGGATTGGCGTTGACCCAGTTCCCGGCCTTGGCCAATGCCGTCACCACGTCACGCACGGCTTCCGGTTGTTCGCGGATGAACTTGCCGTGCGCGCTGTACGGCGCCATGCCACCCAGGCCGCCGTCGAGGTCGTAGTCGCTCCACAACCGCACGAGGCTATTGGCGTGATCGGCACGTCCGGAGAATGGCGCGTGGATGATCGCCAGATCGGTGTTGCCCGACACCAGCGTCTGTTCGGCCTGGTCGTCGGGAATGACCACGAAGTTGATCTTGTTGACGTCCACGCCCTTCTGTCGCAGGAAGGTCTTGGTCACAAACTCCGCGCACGCGCCAAAGCTGTTGAAACCGATGGTCTTGCCTTCCAGGTCCTTCGGCTGGCGGATGCCGGAATCCTTGCGCACGAAGTACTTCATGTGCGGCGCCTCTTCCAGCGTCTTGCCGCCGGCGGCCACCACCTTGATATCGGCGCCGCTGGCATATGCGGAGATGACCAACGGCACCATGCGCGAGCCGAAGTCGATCTCACCCGTACCCACCAGTGGAATGATTTGCGGCGCCGCCACCTTGCCGATGTAGTTGGGCCGCGTGTTGGTGCCTTCGAAATAGCCGAGCTGGTCCGCCAGGTAGATCAGGTCGAAGGCCGGGTTATCGGGATACTTGAACGTGACCTTGTCGCCCGCCTTCTTGATGACGGCGGGGCCGCCGGCAACCTTGGCATCCTGCGGCCCGTCGCCACGCGAGCAGCCCACCAGACCGAGCCCCGTGCTGCCCATTGCGGCAAGCGCTGCAAGCTGTTTCAACGCCTGTCGGCGCGACTTGGGAGAAAGGGCGTTGGATGGCATCAGGCGTTCCGCAAAGGTGGACAGTCAGCAAGCGCCCAGAGCATGGGCGGAGCCTAGTATTGGATAGGCCTTCCCACATCACAACGAAGCTTTTCGCGCATCCATATCGGTTGCACGTTCGCTGTCTGATCTCTGGGCGCGGGTTTTCCTCTAATGCCCGCCGCCCCCAAGCTCCCTACAATGGTCAGTCATATAGATGAATAGTTGACTACCCTGCACACCATGCCCGCCGATCTCCGCCTGCCCCGCTACCAGCAACTGCGCGACGACCTGGCCGCGCAGATCGCCCAGCAGCACTGGCGCCCCGGTGACGCCATCCCCACCGAAGCCGAGCTGGCCAAGACGTACAACGTGGCCGTTGGCACCGTCCGTAAGGCGGTGGACGTCCTCGTGGCTGAAGGCCTGCTGGAGCGCTTTCAAGGGCGTGGCACCTTTGTGCGGCGGGCCAGCTTTGCCAGTTCCTTGTTCCGCTTCTTCCGCTTTCAGACCGAAAGCGGCGAGCGCCGCATTCCCGAGAGCCGCATCCTCAAGCGCGATGTGCTCGATGCGCCGTCCGCGCCCGCTGCCGGCCTGCAGATCGAGACCGGCGCGCCGGTCATTCGCCTGACGCGTCTGCGCCTGCTGGATGGCGAGCCCATGCTGGCCGAAGAAATCTGGCTGCCGCACGACCGCTTTGCCGACCTCGCCACGCTCGACCTGAGCGAATTTGGCGACCTGCTCTACCCGCTGTACGAATCGCACTGCGGCCAGATCATCGCGAGCGCCGAAGAAACGCTCACCGCCGAGGCCGTTAACGCCACCTACGCGCGCCTGCTGCGCATCCAGCCCGGTGACCCCGTGATGGTCATTGAACGCATCGCGCGCGGTTACGACCGCGTACCGCTCGAATGGCGGCGCTCGCGCGGCGCAGCGGCGCATTTCCGGTACCACGTCGACATCCGCTAGCGCCCTTCGGCTCTGGACACCCATACCTACAAGACACACACAGGAGACAACACCATGCAGGCAACCTCACCGCCGTTGCTGGACGTACGCGGCGTGACGCTGCAGTACAAGACACGCCAGCATCTGGTCACAGCAACCTATCGCGTCGACTTCCAGGTCTACCCCGGCGAGCGCTATATCCTGCTCGGCCCATCAGGCTGCGGCAAATCGACGTTGCTCAAAGCCATCGGCGGCTACCTCACGCCCACTGAAGGCGAGATCCGCTTGAAGGGTCAGCCGGTCACCAAGCCCGGGCCGGATCGCATGATGGTGTTCCAGGAGTTCGACCAGCTCCTGCCGTGGAAGACGGTGAAAGAGAACGTGCTGTTTCCGCTGCTCGCCACCGGCAAGCTCGGTGCGCGCGAAGCCGAAGAACGCGCGCTGCACTACATCAACAAGGTGAACCTCACCAAATTTGCCGACCACCACCCGCACATGCTCTCTGGCGGGATGAAGCAACGCGTGGCCATCGCCCGCGGCATGGCGATGGAGCCCGACGTGCTGCTGATGGACGAGCCGTTTGCTGCGCTCGACGCACTCACGCGCCGCAAGATGCAGGACGAACTGCTGCAACTGTGGGACGAGACGCGCTTCACGGTCCTGTTCGTCACGCACTCGATTCCAGAAGCGATCCGCTGCGGCAGCCGCATCCTGATCCTCTCGCCGCACCCCGGCCAGGTGCGCGCCGAACTGCCAAGCCTCACGCGCGGCGACGAAGACCCCGAGCGCTTCAAGGCCCTCGAAGCCGAAATCCACGACATGCTGTTCGCCCGCGCGGTGGAGGAAACCCATGCAGACTGAAACCCTTTCCATGCCCACCACCAACGTCAGCGAACGCGCGCCCGTCTACAACACGCCCGTCGCGTTCGAGCGCATCGGCGTGGTGGAAAAACCGCTATCGATTGCCGAGCGTTTGTACGAACAGGTATGGCTGCGCAAGCTGGTCATCCTCATCGCGCTCGCCCTCATCTGGGAAGGCGGCGCACGCTGGCTCGACAACCCGCTGCTGCTGCCGACCTTCTCCGACACCGTGCAAGCCCTCTGGGCAGGCCTCGCCAGCGGCACGCTGTTCGCGCGCATCGGCACCTCCATGGAGACATTGCTTGCCGGCTATGCATTGGGCCTGGCGCTGTCATGCGCACTGGTGGTGCTCGGCATCAGCAACCGGCTCGGCCAGGACTTCCTGGAAACGCTCACCGCCATGTTCAACCCCCTGCCCGCCATCGCCCTGCTGCCGATTGCACTGGTGTGGTTCGGCCTGGGCAACGGTAGCCTGATCTTCGTGATCGTGCACTCGGTGGTGTGGGCCGTATCGCTCAACACGCACGCAGGCTTCCTCTCGGTCTCGAACACGCTGCGCATGGTCGGCCGCAACTACGGGCTCTCGGGGATGGGGTACCTGACCAAGATCCTGATCCCGGCCGCGTTCCCCTCCATCCTCACCGGCCTGAAGATCGGCTGGGCATTCGCATGGCGCACGTTGATCGCATCGGAACTGGTGTTTGGCGTCAGCTCCGGCCAGGGCGGCCTAGGCTGGTACATCTACGAAAACAAGAACCAGCTCCAGATCCCCGAAGTATTCGCCGGCCTGCTCACCGTCATCATCATCGGCCTGCTGGTGGAGAACCTGGTGTTCCGCACGCTGGAGGCCCGCACCATCAAACGCTGGGGCATGCAGAACTAAGCCACCACCATCACGGCGCCCACACATGCGCCGTGATGGTTTGGCCGTTGACGTTCCTGCCCTTGATGGCGCCTTGAATTTTTGTAAGCGGGCGGAAAAAAGACGGGGAACTGTTTGAGCGAAGCGAGTTTTCCCCGTCTCCGCCCGGTTACGGAAATTCAAGGAGTCTTTCGCCATCTCGGGCGCGCCTTTCTTTGCTTACTTTCTTTGGCAAGACAAAGAAAGTGAGTCGGCCCCGGCAGGGGACGAAACCCCGAATGCACCACCAACAAACAACAAGGAGACAACAGATGCAACAACCCCGCCGCACCATCCTCCGCGTGACCATGGCCGCCACACTGGCAGCCTCCCTCAGCGCAGGCGCCATCACCACCGCTCACGCAGAAGCCAAAGAAGTCCGCATCTCCCACGGCTACGGCATCCTCTACCTGCCCATCATGGTCATGGCCAGCGAGCACCTGCTGGAGAAGCAAGCCAAGGCAGCTGGCCTCGGTGACGTGAAAGTCAGCTACCGCATCCTCGACGGCGGCAACGTCATCAACGACGCCATGCTCTCCGGCGCATTGGACATCGCCTCCCTCGGCGTACCGGGCTTCCTCACGCTGTGGGACAAAACCCGCGGCAGCGCCATGGAAGTCCGCGGCCTGTCGTCGCTCAGCTCGTCATCGATGTACCTGATGACCCGCAACCCCAACGTGAAGACGCTGGCCGACTTCTCCGACAAGGACCGCATCGCCGTCCCCGGCATCAAGACCTCGCTGCCCGCCGTCGTGCTGCAAATGGCCGCCGCCAAAACCTTCGGCGACAAGCAGTTCAACAAGCTCGACCCGATCACCGTCCCGCTGCCGCACCCGGACGCCACCGCCGTCATGCTGGCCGGCGGCAGCCAAATCAACAGCCACATGGCATCCCCGCCGTTCTCCTACACCGAGGCCGCCGCACCCGGCCTGCACCGCGTGTTCAACACGGTAGACGTACTCGGCAACATCACGCTGGACATGACGTACACGACCAAGAAGTTCTACGACGCCAACCCGAAGCTGTCGGCCGCATTCGTGGCGGCGCTGGATGAAGCCAACGCGCTCATCGCCAAGGACAAGACGAAGGCCGCGCAAATCTACATCGCGCAATCGAAGGTGAAGAGTTCGCCAGACGAGGTGAAGAAGATCCTCGACGATCCGGACTCGCGCTTCACGACCACGCCGGTGGGGGTGGCACACTATGCTGAGTTCATGCAGCGCGTGGGCACGCTCAAGAACAAGCCGGCGTCGTGGAAGGACCTGTTCTTCCCGACGGTGCAAAGCCGGCAGGGTTCGTAAGCCCGAAGTACAACGAGCAGCATCCGCACGGAGGCACCTCATGGCACTACGCATCGTCCGGCTCGGCGAGCCACGCCAACCCGATGAAGGCCTGCGCATCGGCACCGTGCGGCGCCCGCCGCGCGGCGTGCCCAAGGAAGCATTCGCCAGCCGCGATTTCTACGACGTGTGGATGCCGCTGCTGTCTCCCACACCCGAACTCGTCAAGCAAGCGCAGGCCGCGCAAGCCGAGCACGACGAAAAGGGCTGGCAAACCTTCGTGCGTCACTTCCGTACTGAAATGCGCGATGGCGACGCTGCCCGCGTGCTCGACATGCTGGCCGCGCTGTCGCACCAGACGAACTTGTCGATCGGCTGCTATTGCGAAGACGAGGCGCATTGCCACCGCTCGGTGCTGCGCGAATTGTTGAAGGAGCGTGGTGCTAAAGTCGTCGGCTAAATGCGTTCGCGTATCTCGCATCCCGCCGTCCCACTCCGCCCGAGGAGCCTCCATGCATCTCCGCCCACGCTCACCGCATCGACCGATCCTTTCTGCCGCCATGGTTGCATTGGCCTGGACAGCAACGCAGGCCGCCTTCGCGCAAACCGTGCCAGACACGCTACAGCCGGCGGACGCCCACCACACCGTCGCAGCACTGTCCGCAACCGGCGTGCAGATCTACGTTTGCAAGCGCGATGGCGACAAGCCGCTGGCGTGGGCTTTCAAGGCACCGCAGGCGGATCTGTATGACGCAGCCGGCAAGCTCGTGATCAAACATGGTGCCGGCCCAAGCTGGGAGGCAGCAGACGGCAGCCGCATCACCGGAAAGGTTCTGCAGCAAAGCGCCAACACTGCAGAAGGCGGCGCCATACCGCTGCTGTTGTTGCAAGCCACCAGCGCAGGCAGCACCGGGTGGCTCAGCACCGTGCGCTACGTGCAACGGCTGCAGACCCACGGCGGCATCGCGCCCACGCAGCCTTGCGCGGTAGAGGGCCAGGAAGGCCGCAGCCCGTATCTGGCGCAGTACGTTTTTCTCGACTGAAAGCTCGCCGCCCCCCCTGCGTCCTACCCCATCTGGGTGACGCCATCGCAGCCCCGCAGGCCTATAACGACGGTACGCGCAGCCGGGATTCTTCCGCCGCGCGCCCCTCATTCCGGGAGTACCGTCATGGGCCGCCGCTATATCGATTGCCGCGCCTTCCCCAGCGACACCAACTGTTCCGTCGCCATCAGCGCCGACAGCGATGCCGAGTTGCTCGAAGCCGCCGTGCAGCATGCTGTTTCCGTGCACAAGCACACCGATTCGCCCGAGTTGCGCGCGCAACTGCAAACCCTCTTCAAAGAAGGCACACCCACCGTTGAGCCGCCAAAGATGGCCACGGCGTGAATCAGCGGCGCGCAGCGAGCGCCAGCATCAACCGCACCACGTCGCACTGGCTGTGCGTGTTCGTCTTGCGATACACATGCTTGAGGTGCGTGCGCACTGTATCGAGCGAGATGCCCAGCGTGCGGGCAATACAGGCGGGGTCGGACCCGCGCGCCAGGAGTTCTGCCACATCGGCCTCGCGCGGGGTCAGGTGGAATGCGTCTGTCAGCCAGAGGCTGGCCGGCTGCACGGGCGCCGTGCCCATATGGGCGGCCATGCGCTGCCAGCACAGCGGCAATGCCTGGGCAAGATGCGGTAACAGCGCCAGCGTCGCAGCATGCCGTTGCGACGACAGGGGCACGCCCCGTGTGCGGTAATCCAACCACACCGAGCCACGCACTTCCCCATCCGCCATGGGCCACGCAGCCACACTCTTGCCGCGTGCTCCACGCCACAGGATGTCGAGCATGCGTGCGCCACGTGACGCCGCCCAATGCCAACGCTCGTCGACACGCCAGCGGACCATCGTGGCGGCATGGTCGGCGCCCGAGACGTCGCGCAGCACGTCCATGACACCCACGGCATCGCCCGCGCAGGCGGCCACATAACACTGGCGCAGCACGGGTGCCCGGGGCAAAGGCACGGCGGCAAGAGGCGACATGAAGGCATACGGGCGCAGCGGCTCGTGGCCAGTGCGCCCGTCGTGACGTGAAAAAAGGGATTTGAATTATAGAAAGCGCGCTTGCCCGCGCGCTGGCCCTTTTGCCCTAGGCCAATCTCCGGATCAAGCCAGCGCGCGTCGTGCCATCCAGCGGGCGCGCAGCGTGTCATACGCCAGGTTGAAGAAGAACGTGTACGGCAGGAAGAACAGCATGATGCCGATGTCCAGCACGAAGGCTTCCCACAGGCTCACGTTCAGCCACCACGCACCCAGCGGCACCAGCATCACCACTAGGCCGCCCTCGAACAGGCAGGCATGCACCACCCGCACGATCAGTGTGCGCGACAGCTTGTAACGATGCTCCACGCGCTCGAAAAGCGTGTTGAAGACCATGTTCCACACCATCGCCACGCCGGCAAACATGAGCGTGAGCGCGCCCATGTGCGCGAGCGACACACCCATGATCCGACTGAACAGCGGGGCACAGAGCACGGTGGCGAGCAACTCAAAGCTCAGCGCATGAAAGACGCGCTCGAGGGGGGTTTTGCGGGGGATTTGCATGACAACACTCCGATGAATGGGCGTCATTTTCATCGGCAGAAGCGCATCTAACCAGTTCGTTAGCATCGGTTTTTCCGATATATTGAACCCTTCTGCTGATACATGGAGCAACGAATGCGCCACTCCCCCGAAGCGCTGCTGGCCTTTGCCGAGGCCGCCACACTGGGTTCGTTTTCTGCCGCCGCGCGCAAGCTAGGCAAGCGGCAATCGACCATCAGCGAGGCCATCGGCAACCTCGAAATTGACCTCGGCCTGACGCTGTTCGACCGCAGCAGTCGGCAGCCGACGCTGACGGAAGCCGGCCGCGCCATGCTCACGCAGGTGCGCCGGGTGCTCGATGCCAGCGAACACATGGACCGCCTGGCCGCGCAAATGGCCGGCGGCCTGGAAGCGCGCCTGACGCTGGTGGTGTCCGACACCTACCAGTCCGATCGCTATGAGCAGACGCTTGCCGCGCTGGAGCAGCGCTTTCCCGATCTGGAACTCGAGTGCCTGATCGCGGAGCACGAAGACGTGGTCGACATCATTCAGCAGGGCCGCGCGCAGTTGGGCCTGGTGGCAGCGCAGTCGGCATATCCGCCCGACATTGGCGCGGCAACCATCGCCGAGCGCTCGGAGATCGGCCTGTTCGTCGGGCGGCAGCATCCGCTGGCGCGATACGGCAGCAAGGAAGTCCCGCACGCGGCACTACGCGAAGCGCGCGAACTGAAGCTGAATACCTTCGTCGACCCGGCTGGGCCACGAACAGATGGGACACCTGCGTGCGGCTTGCGCCGGTGGTCCGCACCGAGCTATCTGATGCTGCTGGAAATGGCCGTGCTGGGTTTCGGCTGGACAGAGCTGCCGCGCTGGCTGGTCGACCACTTCGCCGCAGATCGCCTGCACGAGGTGCGTGCATGCGGCTGGCCACGCCATGTGCTGGTGGACGCGGTGTGGTCACGCAAACGCACGCTGGGCCAGGCGGGCGCATGGCTGCTCGAAACCATGCTGGCAAGCGAGGCGTAGGCCACGTTTACGCGCTACTCGTCCAGCCGCTCGATGATCAAGCGCGACAGCCGCGCGGTCTGCTCTTTCGACAGCGAAAACTCCACCCCGAATGACGGAAACGCCGAGGTCGTCATGCCCAGCGCCGGCGAGCCGCTGGCAACCCGCCCCGTGATGGAGAAGTCCTCCTGCTGCCCATCCACGTAGGCGCTGAAATCGAGGCACAGTCGATCCCCAGGGTGGAACGACGCATCGACACTCTGCACCAGCGCACCGTTCAGGCAGATGTCTCGGATAACGGCAACACGGTTGGCGCCAGACGACGTTTCGTCTTCCGCACGCATCGTGGCGCCAATGCGCACCTGCACGCGCTTCGCTTTGCGCAGTTGCACCTTGTGCACCTTGGTGGGCATGGCCAGCACGACATACGGCGCGGGAAACTGACCGGTCGACACCACGCTGCACAGCATGCTGACCACCGCACGCCCAGAGAAACCGCGCAGCAACAACACATCACGCGCCTCTGGCCGCAGCGTGCGCTTGGTATCGGCAGGTTGGGTGATGAAAATCGCCTCGCCTTCGATATAGCCGATCAGGCGGCAAGGCAGCGCGGCGCGCAGCGGCGCGGATTTCTCCTGTACCTGCAGGACCGTGCCGATCGACAGACCGGTTGCGCCCAGGCGCGGTTTGCCTTCCGGCGGCACGGGCGACGGGCCGGCCGCGGCATCGCCGGAGGGGTCGGCGGCCAGCACGGGGCCGTGGTGAAACAGCAGCCGGGCGTCTTCCGCGACCGGCACAACGGTGCCAGCTGGCAACAGCAGGCGGCCCACGCCATCGGCCAGTGCAAAGGGCAACGGCTGCCCGATGGGTACATCTTCCTGCGTGAGTTGCCGCGAGGGTTGGCTCATGGGCGCGATGTTGTGTTGTTGGAAGCCGGGCGCATGCCCTGGCAGGGAACTGCATCCATTCTGCAACAACGACCAACCGACCGGTAGCCGCGCATGCACCCGCGCGGCACCTTGTGTGACACGCATCAACCCCAAGCGTTTGCGTCAGCGTGCGAGCGCCGTCGCCTCGATCTCGACCGCCAGGCCGTAGTGCAACGTCGGAACGGGCACCACGGCACGCGCGGGGCGCAGGTCACCGATCCACGCGCGGTAGAGCGCATCGAATGCGGGCCAGTGGGTTTCCATGTCGGTCACGTACACGCGCACCTGCACCAAGCGCGAACGGTCGGTGCCGGCCGCAGCGAGCACGGCGTCGACATTGGCCAGCACCTGCCGCACCTGCACCTCAAACGGCGCGTCGACGAGCTTCTCGCCCGTGGGCGTTACGGGAATCTGCCCCGCCACGAACACGAAACCATTGGCGCACGCCGCGTGCGAGTAGTGACCGGCAGGCGGGCGCAGGTCGGGCGCGTTCAAGTAGCGCGCTTCGCTCATGCGGCACCCAATACCAGCTTGGCGAACAGTTGCAGGTCCACATTGCCGCCCGAGATGATCACGCCGACACGCTTGCCGCGCACATCCACCTTGCCAGTCAGCGCAGCGGCC
The DNA here is from genome assembly GCF_049913345.1 of Ralstonia sp. R-29. Classification (NCBI taxonomy): domain Bacteria; kingdom Pseudomonadati; phylum Pseudomonadota; class Betaproteobacteria; order Burkholderiales; family Burkholderiaceae; genus Ralstonia; species Ralstonia sp. R-29. The sequence goes on along the minus strand of NZ_CP184378.1, from coordinate 1,989,157 downwards.
GCCGCCAGGCAGCCCGTAGGCTCGACCACCGCCTTCATGCGGCCAGCGAAGAACTGCATGGTGCTGACCAGTTCCGCATCGCTTACGGTGATGATGTCGTCGACCAGTTCGCGGATCACGGCAAACGTGTAGTTGCCCAGATGCTGCGTCTGCGCACCGTCGGCGATCGTCTTGGGCGTGTCGATGTGGACGATCTCGCCCTTGCGGAAGCTCTGCTGGCCGTCGTTGCCGGCCTCGGGTTCGACACCGATGATCTTGCATGCCGGGTTCAGCCCACGCACCGCCGTGGCGGTACCGGAGAGCAGACCGCCACCGCCCAGCGGGGCGAGCACCACGTCCAACTGGCCAACCTCTTCGATCAACTCCTTGGCGGCCGTGCCCTGGCCGGCCATCACGTGCGGGTGGTCGTACGGCGGGATCAGCGTGAGGCCCTGCTCTTCGGCCAACTTGCGGCCGATGGCTTCGCGGTCTTCGGTATAGCGGTCGTAGAACACCACCTCGCCGCCATAGCCGCGCGTGGCTTCTACCTTGAGGACGGGCGCGTCCTTGGGCATGACGATGACGGCACGCATGCCGAGCAACTTGGCCGACAGCGCAATCCCCTGCGCATGGTTGCCCGACGAGAACGTGATCACGCCCGCCTTGCGCTGCTCCGGCGAGAACTGCGACAGCGCGTTGTACGCGCCGCGGAACTTGAACGCGCCCATGCGCTGGAAGCTCTCGGCCTTGAAGAACAGCTCGGCGCCCGTCATGGCGTTGGCGGTGGCGGACGTCAGCACCGGCGTCTTGTGGGCCACACCTTGCAGGCGCGCGTGGGCGGCAACAACGTCGTCGTAGGAAATCGGCAAGCTCATGGCAGGACTCAGGTTGGGGTGTTTTCAGGGAGGTAGGTGTAGACGGTGGAGCGCGCCACGCCCAGCGTTTGCGCGACTTCCGACAACGCACGGCGCAGGTTCAGCAGGCCACTGGCGGCCAGCTCGCGCATGGCTTCGCGGCGCTGGTCGAGCGTCATCGCCATGGGGGTGGTGTTGCGTGCGGCGGCAAAGTGTTCGAGGGCGGTGCGCACGTCTTCCACGCGGCGTGGCGCAAGGGATTCGGGCACCGGCGGCGCAGCCACATCCACGCGCATCAATTGCGTGAGGCCCGTGGTCACGGCGCTCAACATGGAGACATCCATGTTCAGGCAGATGGCGGCCACGTAGTCGCCACGGCTGTTCTTCAGGCCGATCGACGTGCTCTTGGCGGGCCGCCCGTCGGGAAAGCGGTTGGCGTAGTTCTCGATGACTTCCGGGAAAGCCGGGTCGGCCATGCGTGCCAGGCCCATCTCGGTGGCAGCGTCGCCCACCTGTCGGCCCGACAGATTGTTGGCGATGGCGACGACGGAATGGTCGGCGTCGGTCAGGTCGTGCAGCACGACCTCCACCAGCGGCGCGAGCGTCTTGCCCAGCGCTTCGACGATCTTGCGACCTTCGCGCAGCAGGAGGTGATTTTCTTCGGCAGGCTTCATATTTCTGACGATACGTCAATTACTGACATTTCGTCAACACCATGTGCCTGTACACCCATGCCACGCACAACGCCCAGTCGGGAAGAAAAACGCCTGCCCAAAGGTCGAGAGAGAACGGAGGTAACGTGGGCAGGCGGGTAAAAACTCACTCAGGCAGCAGTTGCCCAGCAGGCTGCGCGGTCTCATGCCGATCGCGCTGCGTATCGCTCACGCTGACGGGGCGGATCCGGAACCAGATGGAATACATGGCCGGCAGGAACACCAGGGTGAGGATCGTCCCAGCAAACGTGCCGCCGATGAGCGTGTAGGCGAGCGCACCCCAGAACACCGAATGCGTTAGCGGGATAAAGGCCAGGATGGCGGCCAGCGCGGTGAGGATCACCGGTCGCGCACGCTGCACGGTGGCTTCCACCACGGCCCGGAACGGGTCCAGCCCTTCGTCCTTGTTGTGCTGAATCTGCCCGATCAGGATGAGCGTGTTGCGCATCAGGATGCCCGACAGCGCAATCAGCCCGACCAGCGCATTGATGCCGAACGGCTGCCCGAACAGGATCAACGTGGGCACCACGCCAATCAGGCCGAGGGGGCTGGTCAGGAACACCATGACCATCGCCGGAATCGACCGCACCTGGAAGATGAGGATCACCAGCGTGACGGCCAGCATGATCGGGAACAGCGGCAGCATGGCCTTCGTCGCCTTGCCCGACTCTTCAATGGAGCCCGCTTGGTCGATGCGGTATCCGGCAGGGAGCTTCTCGATGATGGGCTGAAGCTGCTTGCTGATGGCGGTCGACACATCGGGCGGCTGCAGACCATCCGCAATATCGCCGCGCACCGTGATGGTGGGCATGCGGTCACGCCGGCGGATGATGGGCTCTTCCATGCGCACGTCGATCTTGCCGACCTGCGAGAGCGGGATGCGTTGCCCATTGGCGCCGGCCAGCGTGAAATCGCCGATCTTGGCGGGGTCGAGCCGAACGTCGCCAGCGGAACGCGCGGTCACCTGCACGGTGCGAATGTCTTCGCGCACCGCCGTCACTGGAATGCCGCTCAGCAGGAATTGCAGTTGCTGCGCGACAGCGCTGGAGGTCAGCCCCACGGCTTGCAGGCGGTCTTGCTGCAAGGTGAAGTGCAGCGTGGGGACGCGTGTGCCCCAGTCGGTGTTAACGGTGCGCATCATCGAACTGGCATCCATGACGTGCTGAACATCGGCGGCGATGCGGCGCAGCGTTTCCGCATCTGGACCGGACACGCGGTAAGCCACCGGGAACGGCGAATACGGGCCGAACACGAGCTGCGTCACCCGCACGCGCGCCTCGGGGGCCAGACCATCGGCCACCGCGTGGCGCAGGCGCAGCTTCAACGCGTCGCGCTCTTCCTGGCTGTCGGTGCGGATCACGATCTTGGCGAACGACGGGTCCGGCAACTCCGGCCCCATCGCGAGATAGAAGCGCGGCGCACCTTGGCCGATGTAGGCCGTCACGATCTTGGCTTCCTTCTGCTTGGCGAGCCAGGCTTCGAGCTTGGCAGTGGCCGCGTCGGTCTGGTTGATCGACGTGCCGTAAGGCATCTGCACCTCGACCAGCACTTCGGGGCGATCCGAGATCGGGAAGAACTGCTTCTTGACCACCGCCATGCCCGCAATCGCCAGGGCGAAGAGGCCCACCACCGCACCCGCGACCAGCCATTTGCGTGCAATCACGCGGCTGAGCAACTGGCGGAAGCGGTTGTAGCGCGGCGTGTTGTAAATCGCATCGTGGCCGCCTTCGACCTTTTTGAAGTCGGGCAGCATCTTCACGCCCAGGTACGGCGTGAACACCACCGCCACCACCCACGACGCAATCAGCGCAATGCCCACGATCCAGAACATGTTGCTGGTGTATTCACCCGCAGTGGAGCGCGCGAAGCCGTTAGGCATGAAGCCGACGGCCGTTACCAGCGTGCCCGACAACATGGGCGCGGCAGTGTGGCTCCACGCATAGGCCGAAGCGGCCACGCGGCTGTAGCCCTCTTCCATCTTCACCACCATCATTTCGATGGCGATGATGGCGTCGTCCACCAGCAGGCCCAGCGCCAAGATCAATGACCCGAGCGTGATGCGGTCGAAGTTCTTGCCTGTCGCGGCCATCACCACAAACATAACGGCAAGCGTGAGCGGCACGGCAGCGGCCACCACCAGGCCTGCGCGCCAGCCCATGCTGACGAAGCTCACCAGCATCACCACCAGCAGCGCGGCAAAGAACTTGAGCATGAACTCATCAACAGACGCGGCGATGTTGACTGCCTGGTCCGTCACCTTGGTCAGGCTCATGCCCAGTGGCATGTCCGCATTGATGGCACCGACTTCCTTGTCGAGCGCCTTGCCCAAGTCCAGCCCATTCCAGCCCTCGCGCATCACGATGCCCAGCAGCAAGGCAGGCTGCCCACCATTGCGCACCATGAACGTGGCCGGATCTTCATAACCACGCTTGACGGTGGCGATGTCCGACAGCTTCAACGTACGGCCCTGCGATACCACGGGCGTGTCACGAATCTTCTGCAGCTCGTCGAATGCGCCGTCCAGGCGGATGAAGACCTGCGGCCCTTTCGTCTCCACCGAGCCGGCGGCCGTCAGCGCATTCTGGCTGTTGAGCGCGGCAAACACGTCTTGCGGGCTCACACCCAGCGTCGCGAGCCGGTCATGCGAAAACTCAACGTAGATACGCTCCGACTGCTCGCCGATGATGTTGACCTTCTTCACGCCGGCCACGTGCAGCAGGCGCTGGCGCAGCGTCTCCGCATCGCGCACCAGCGCACGTTGCGGCTCGCCCTGTGCCTTGAGTGCAAACAGCGCAAAAGTCACGTCCGAATATTCGTCATTGACGATCGGCCCGATCACCCCGGATGGCAGGTTGCCCGCCTCGTCGCCGACCTTCTTCCGCGCTTGATAGAACTCTTCCTGCACTTCCGACGGCGGCGTGCTGTCGAGCAGGGTCAACGTGGTGAATGCGAGACCGGGGCGCGTGTACGTTTCCGTACGGTCATACCAGCGCAGCTCCTGCATGCGCTTCTCGATCTTCTCGGCCACCTGGTCCTGCATTTCCTGCGCAGTGGCGCCGGGCCACACGGTGATGATGTTCATCACCTTGACCGTAAATGCCGGGTCTTCCGCGCGCCCCAGCTTGAAGAAAGCGATGAGGCCCGCCAGCGAGATCAGGCAGATGAGGAACAGCGTGACGGCCCGCTCGCGCACGGCGAGCGCCGATAGGTTGAAGCGGCCTTGGCTCACAGTCGCACCCCCGCGATGGCTGTGCTGGCGCCCTGACCCGCCACGCGGACTTGCTGGCCTTCGCGCAGCAGCTGGGCGCCCAGCGCGACAATGCGGTCGCCTTGCTTCACCTGGCCGGCAATGCGGGCACCTTCGTCACCCAAGCGCACGATGTTGATGGAGCGCCATGACACCTTGGCCGGCTCCCCTTGGATGACCCACACGCCCGGGCCCTTGCCCGCATCGAACACTGCGCCCAGGGGCACCTGCAGATCGCCCGGCGCAGCGGCCAACCGATCGGGAATCTGAATCGTAACGGTGGCGCCCAGCGGTGCATTGGCCAGATCGCCATCCAGCACATAGCGCGCTTCATACGTGCGGGTCAGCCGATCGGCGGCATCCGACAACTGCCGCAGCTTGGCTGGTGTGCCGTCGCTTTCCTTGCCGAACAACGTGGCCTGCGCAACCGAGCCGATGGCGGGGCGCAACGTTTCTGGCAACTGGACCACCGCTTCACGGCGGCCAGCATGCGCCAGGCGCACCACCGCCTGCCCTGCGTTGACGACCTGGCCCGGCTCGGCCAGCGTTTCCATGACCACGCCGTCGCCGTCGGCAACGAGTTCTGCATAACGGCTGGCGTTGCGCGCGACATCCGCCTGCGCTTCAGCGGCGCTCAATTGCGCTTTTGCTGCGTCCGCCGCGGCCTTGGCCTGGTCGTAGGCGGAGGCAGAAATCGCGCCTGTCCCGCGCAGATCGCGGTAGCGGGCTTCATCTTCCGCCGTCTGCTGCGCGCGTGCACGGGCCGCCGCTACGGCTTCCTGCTGCGCATGCGCGGCGAGCTTCAGATCAACCGGGTCAATGCGCATGAGCGGCTGCCCGCGCTTGACGGTCTGCCCGGCGTCCACCAGCCGCTCCAGCACCTTGCCAGGCACGCGGAAGCCGAGGTCGCTCTGCACCCGGGCAGCCACGACACCCGTGAACGACCGGGATGCCGACACCACAGGCTGCACGAACGCAGCACGCACCAAGGGCGCCTCGGTGCGCGGGTCGGTAGGGGCCTTTTCGCCGCAAGCGATCAACGCCAGCGGCAACGCAAGGACAGCGGTAGAGGAAATAAAGCGACGCGAAAGCATGAAAGCCCCATCGACAGGATGATCTGGGCTTTCATTCTTGTTCATGTGACCAATTTAGTCAATGGTCACACATTAAAAAATCTGCGCGTCAGGGGGACAGGCTTCGGAGCACGAGGCTGGAAAGCAGCCCCGGCGCCACCTCCGTGTAGTCGAAGCTGTACTGCAAAAGCAACGGGTTCATGTACGGGCGCATGACCAGGTAGATGGCCGCCGTGGCTTCGTCCAACGGCGTCTTGCGCTCGAAGTCTCCGGTCTCGCGGCCCTCTTGCAGCACATCGCGCAGCAGTTGCTGGATGCGGCCTTCATAGGCGATCACCGACTGCCACCGTTCAGTCGCAGCCGAGGCGGCAATTTCGTACAGCTTCCGGTCATGGGAAAACAGCCGAAGACTGGCCTCCGTCAAGGCTTTGAACATGCGGCGGAGCTTCTCCGGCGGGGACCCGGCCTCGGCGAGGGCGGCATTCACGTCGGCCTCGATCTCGCGCAGGCAGTTGGCGCAGATCATCTCGCCAATGGCCTGTTTGGACTCGAAGAACTTGTAGATGTAGGCCTTGGAAAAACCAATGGCCTTGGCCAGATCGGACACGGCGGTCTTCTCATAGCCGTAGCGGCTGAAGTGCTCGGTAGCGGCGGCGACGATCTGGTCTCGCACGTCATGGTCCGCCGGGCCGCGGGCGGAAACGGGGTAAGGAGTGGTTTTCATGGGCTCCAGCTTACGCCAGTCGAGATAGTTGAACAACTTGTGACCAATTTGTACTATAGTCACTCAAAACTTCAATGATCTTTCGATGGACGTCACCATGTTGCCAAAACACTCCCTTGCGGCCCTTCTCGTTGCCAGCCTGGTCACCGGGTGCGCCGTCGGCCCGGACTATGTGAAGCCCGATGCGCCGGTTCCCGATCGATTCCTGGGTCAGACGTCGGTCAAGCAGCGGCCCGTCCATGCCGCAGCGGATCTATCCGCATGGTGGGCCGGCTTTGGTGATCCGCAGCTCACGCGTTTCGTCCAACTCGCACTGGAACAGAACCTGGACCTCGCCCAGGCCTTCGCCCGCGTCACGCAAGCGCGCGCTGGTCTGAGTGCGGCCAATGCGGCGTTGCTGCCGTCCGGCAATGTCACGGGCCAAGCGGCGCGTGCATACCAGTCCGTTGAAACGCCTCTAGGCCGCGTGTTGAATGCAAGGCCCGGCTTTGATCGCTACGGCAACGCGTTTGAGGCCGACGCCAACGCAAGCTGGGAGCTGGACGTATTCGGCGGGCTGCGCCGTGGCCGAGAAGCGGCACTCGCCGATTACCAGGCCTCGCAGGCGGGCGCCGTCGCCACGCGGCTGGCCGTGGCCGCACAGACGGCCGATATCTACATCGCCATCCGCGGCCTGCAGACGCGCCTGAAAGTGGCCCGCCATCAGGTACAGACACAGCAGGAACTGCTCTCCACCATCAACCTGCTCTACGGCAAGGGGCTGGCGGCTGAGCTTCAGGTCCGGCAGGCCGAAGGCGCGCTCGCGCAGGTGCGCGCTTCCATCCCGCAGCTTGAGACGGGCCTCGATGCGGCGATGAACGCGCTGGACGTGATGCTCGGCGCGCTGCCGGGTACGCACCGGGCGGAGCTTGCACAAGACGCTGACATTCCGGCCGCGCCGCAAATCGCCATCAACGGATCGCCCGGTGAATTGCTGAGGCGCCGGCCGGATCTCATCGTTGCTGAACGTCGCCTGGCGGCTTCCAACGCGCGCATCGGCGTTGCCATTGCGGAGTACTACCCGAAGTTCTCGCTCAGCGGCTTGCTGGGCAGTGCCACGTCGGTGGGCGCCGGCAGCCTGTTCGGCAGTGGCGCCAGTCAGTTTGCTGGCGTACTCGGCCTGCGCTGGCGTCTGTTTGACTTCGGTCGCATCAACGCGCAGATCGATCAGGCCAAGGGACAAGAGGCGGAGATGCTGGCTGCCTACCGGCTCGCCGTGCTGCGTGCCACGGAAGACGTGGAAGACGCGTTCTCTGCGCTGGTCAAACGCGAGGAGCAAGCAGCCGTGCTCACGCAAGGCGTCGATTCGCTCAGCCGCGCGCGGAACGCATCGTTTGCCGCGTACCAAAAAGGCGTCGTCAGCCTGATCGAAGTGCTGCAAGCCGACGAAAGCCTGTTGCGTGCATCGGACGCCCGCGCGCAAGCGCAAACCGAATCGGCACGCGCCGCCGTGGCGGCGTTCAAGGCGCTGGGCGGTGGCTGGCAGCCCGATACATCAACCGCCATTGCCAGCCAATAGCCAAGAGCGCGCACTGAAGACCCCATTCACCGCAAGTCCCACTCACCCATACAGAAAGAAACTGCCATGTCGAATTCCAAAGTTGTCGTGATTACCGGCGTGTCCTCGGGCATCGGCCGTGCCACCGCTGCAAAGTTTGCCCTGCAGGGCTGCCGCGTCTTCGGCACCGTGCGCAACCTCGCACGAACCCAGCCGATCGCCGGTGTGGAACTGGTCCAGATGGATATCCGCGATGAAGCCTCGGTTCAGCAGGGAATCGACACCATCATCGCGCAAGCCAAACGCATTGATGTGCTGGTCAACAGCGCCGGCGTGGGGCTGCTCGGCGCGATTGAAGAAACATCGATTGCCGAAGCACAGACGCTGTTCGACACCAACGTGTTCGGCATCCTCCGCACCACACAAGCCGTATTGCCGCACATGCGCGCGCAACGCTCGGGGCGCATCATCAACATCAGCTCGGTGCTCGGTTTTCTGCCGGCGCCGTATATGGGCCTGTATTCCGCATCCAAGCATGCGGTGGAGGGCATGTCGGAAACGTTGGATCACGAGGTGCGCAAGTTCGGCATTCGCGTGTCGCTGGTCGAGCCCTCATTCACCAAGACCAGCCTGGATGCCAATGCGCCCCACGCAGCTTCCAAGGTAGCGGCCTACGACGCCGAGCGTGGTGTCGTTTCGCAGGCCATTCAAAAGAGCATCCAAAAGGCACCGGACCCGGATGGCGTTGCCAGCACAATCGTCGATGCCGCCCTGGGTGCGTGGAAGATGCGCCGTACGCCCAAAGGCGAAGCCTCGCTTCTGAGCAAGCTGCGCCGGTTCATGCCTGCAAGCCCCGTCGATGCGAACCTGCGCAAGGCGTTCGGACTCGCCTAATGCGCACTGGCCTGCACGCACCTTGCAGGCCAAAACTCAACAAAGCTCATGACGGGTAACACATCGGATGTGACGGCCAACAAGCATCCTGAATAAAGCTCATCAAACCCGCCCCGTTCATTGAAGTTTGCCGCGATGCCTGACACGATGCGTCGTCAAACCATGCGACGTACCAACAAAAAAGGTCGGGGGGCTCGCGTCATGAAGGGGCAGTACAAACGGGCAATCCGCCCGGCAGGAAGAATGCGCGCGGCAATGGACACAACGCCGCGCGGTCACCACCGGACCCGCGTCATCCGGGCCAACGACGGAGACGGAACCCTGCACGCCAGGGCGACCGCAAACCCGGCTCTCTAAGCGGTTGGGCGGGATGGATACGCAGTGCCGCTGCATCGCTCGCAGCATTGGCCAGGTCTTCGCTTGCATTGCCACTGTGCGATTGCCTAGAGCCATCGCATGCCCTGCAGCGCCGGCCAGCTCGCGTCCACGCACGCACCCTGTATTGCATCGGGTGCGGCGACTTGGGCTTGCCGCGCTATTCGCGGTGCGTGCGGTGCAATCCGTCCATGCTGCACCGCCGGACACCTGGGATTTCTCCATCGAGCGCGCACCGCTCGAGCACGTCTTGATGGAGATCACCCGCGTGTCCGGCCAACACGTGTCGTTTCCTTCCGGCCTCGCGAACGGCTTGGTGGCGGGCCCGATCGAGGGCACCATGTCGGCCCAACAGGCGGCGCAACTGGCACTCAAAGACAGCGGCCTGCAGCTCGCCACGTTGCCCGACCACACGCTGACCATCGTGCGCGCAACCGACGGACCGCACGACCTCGGAACCCTCCCGCCAGCTGAGGTGCATGCACGGGCGAACGGCGATTTTGCCGTCTTCACAACGGCCTCGATCAAGCACGTCGAGATGCCCATTACGACGGTGCCCCACGCCGTCAGCACACTCCCCAGAGATTTGCTCGTCAGCCAGAATGCGCCCTCGATTGGTGATGCGCTGTCGCTGGCCGGTGTCACGTCCATGTCGCTCGACCCGACGGCCAACCCACGGTACGCGACACGGGGTTTCATGACAGGGCAGACCTTGGTCGATGGTCAACCGGACAAAATCGCGTCGCTGCGGCCTATGGAGGCCGTGGAAGATGTTTCCGTGATCAAGGGCACGCATGCTGACATTGGCGGTGTGCCGACTGCCGTGGGCGCCATCAATGCCAATCTGCGAGCCCCGACGGTGACGCCTCGGGGAACCGTGTCTGTGGAGATCGGCTCGCATGCCGAGCGCAAGGCCGTGGCAGATCTGGCCGGGCCGATCGGGTCGACCGACCTCTCCTACAGGGCGGTGGCGCTGGAGGACACCACGGCCAACAGCGATTCGGGATACGCCGGTCGCCGCAAGACCTACGGGCTTGCGGCACTCGGATGGCACGATGCCGCCACCGAAGTCACGGTCGGGCTGGAATCCGCCGAGGGCCGCCGGCCCATACCGCCGGCTACGTTTGCACTCGATGGCGCACCCGTCCGCCTGCCCATGCAAAGCCCGCTGGGCAACGCCGACGACAACGTGCACGCCCGCGGGACTCGCACCTACTACAAGCTATCGCGCGATCTGACAGGCGATTGGGCCGTGCACTCGCGTGGCATGTACGAAACGCTCACTGAGGAATCTGTGCTTTGGCATCTGGTGCCGGTGGCCAACAACACGGCACCCACGTTGACGTTCAATCTGGGCGACCGCAGTGACAACACCGCGTGGGCCATCTCGAACGAACTGACGGGCAAGTTCGCACATGGGCCGTTCGAGCACGCGTTGACACTCGGTTGGGATGAGTTCCACGAGCGGCAGGATATGGCCATGGCCGCGGCGCCGATGGTAATGCCTCAGAACCCGTTCGCACCAGTCCCACTGCCACCGGCCACGTTTGTGCCGGGCATTCAGGTCTCGCAATCGATACGGCAATCCGTGTTTCGCATGCGCGACCAAGTTGCGATTGGCGCCCGCTGGGAAGTGTCCGGCGCTCTGTACGTGAACAACTACGTCGCCAAACTGCCGCACGCACAGCTTCAGGGCTCTGCGTGGACGCCGTCCCTGGGCCTGCTCTACAAGCTGACGCCGCATACCGCATGGTTTGCCGACTACGCGCGCGGTTTCCGCATCAACACTGGCTACTTTGACACGGGCGAGGCCCTGCAACCCGAGCGGAGTCGCCAACTGGAGACCGGGCTGCGCTGGGCAGATGCCAACCGCGCGCTGACGATGCAGGCAGCGCTGTATCGCATCGATGCGCACAACGTAAGGCTGGTAGATGTCGCGCCCCCCGGCTTCGACACACAAATCACGCAACAGAGCAGCGAAGGGCTGGAAGCTTCGATGCAGGGCACCGTGCTGCCGGGCTTGGACACATCGATGTGGGTGGCCTTGTCTCGCGTATCCGGCACGCTGAGCACAGGGTTCCTGCCGCAGACGCCCCTCCTGAACGGGTCGCTGTGGGCGACCTACACCACGCAGGCCGGCCAGTGGAAAGGCACAGGCGTTGGACTCGGCGTAACCGGGCAGCGCAGCGCCCCGTGTTATGGCGACACCCCATTCCACATGCCCGGCTTCGTGCGCGTCGACGCCAGCCTCTTCTGGCATCAGAAGGCCTGGAGCGTCGATCTCTTTGCGCGCAACCTCTTCAATATCCACGCGTACGGCAACGCGCAGTCCGGCAACTTCATCCCCGTTCAGGCGGGCCGCACGGTGGCCGTGCGCGTCACACACAGCTTCTGATTTCCGCCGCTCCGGCCGTGCGCCAACGGATCGGTTTAAAGCTGGCTCATGCCGCCATCGGCAATGATCTCCGTGCCAACGATGAACGCCGATTCAGGCGCCGACAGATGCAGCACCGTCGAGGCGATTTCTTCCGAGCGGCCAAAGCGACCCAGCGGCACCTGACTCTGAATGTGCGCGGCGGTGGCGGCCAGCGTGTCGGCGTCCATGCCGAGCTTGCCGTACAGCGGTGTCGTCACGGGGCCGGGGCTCACCACGTTCACGCGGATGCCCGAGCCAAGCAGCTCACCCGACAGCGTCTTCGCCAGCGAGATCAGCGCCGCCTTGCTCGCTGCATACACCGATGAATTCGGCATGCCGATGTGTGCGTTGATGGAGCCGTTCAGCACGATCGACGTGCCCTTGTTGAGCAGGGGCAGCAGCGCCTGAATCTGGAAGTACGCACCCTTCACATTGGCGTTGAACGTTGCATCCCACAACGCCTCGTCGATCTCCGGGAACGGCGCAAGCTTGGCCATGCCGGCGTTGATGAACACGGCATCCAGGCGCACGTCGGCCTCTTGCAATTGACGTGTCAGCTCGCGCGCGGCGGCCACGGTGCCCGTTTCATTGCGGATGGCGAGAGCGCTGGCGCCGAGTGTGGCGCGTGTCGTTTCCAGCGCCGCAGCATCGCGCCCGGTGATGACCACGCGGGCGCCTTCCTTGGCGAATGCCTGGGCGGCTGCCAGGCCGATGCCGCTGTTGCCGCCAGTGACCAGAACGGTCTTGCCTTCGAAGCGATTCATGATGTCCTCTGGGTTGGAAAATTCGCGAAAATTGAACTTGAACAATCGCGTGACTGCAGTGTGGACGCGGGCAAGCGGTTTGCCATACGATGCGCACGATGAACATGTTCGAAGGAATTGCACATGTTGACGGACGAAGAATTGGCGCTGCTGGAAGCCATCCGCCAGACGGGCAGCCTGTCGCGCGCAGCCGCGCAATTGGGCAAGGCACCCTCCACCGTGTCGTACGCAGCGCGGCAACTGGAGCAACGCTTCGATGCCCTGCTCTTTGATCGGCGCCGCTATCGGTTGCAACTCACGCGCGCCGGGCTGCTCCTCACCGAAGAAGCGGCACGGCTGGCGCAGGACGTGTCGCGCATCACGCAGCGTGTGCGGCAGGTGGCCAACGGCTGGGAAGACCGGCTCTGGATCGTGACGGACGAACTGCTGGAATTCGAATCGCTGATGCCTGTGATGCATGCGTTCGATGCGCTGCAATCCGGCGTGACGCTGCGGGTAACGCACGAAGTGCTGGCCGGCACGTGGGAGGCGCTGCGCGATGGGCGCGCCGATCTCGTCATCGGGGCAACCAATGAACCGCCTTCCATCCCCAACCTCGGGTGGTTCGAGTTGGGCGTGGTGGAGTGGGTGTTTGCCGTGTCACCACGGCATCCACTGGCAGCCATTCAAGCGCCGCTCACGCGCGAGGACATTGCCCGACATCGCGCCGTGGTGGTCGCCGATTCGGCACGGGCCACAGCAGGCCGCGCCTACGGCATGCTCAGCGGACAGCCAACGCTGGCCGTGCCCAGCATGCGCGCCAAGACGCTCGCCCAGCGCGACGGGCTTGGCGTGGGTTGGCTACCGAAGCATCGCGTGGCGTCGCTACTGGCTCGCGGTGAATTGGTGGAAAAGCACACCACGGACCCACGCGAGCCCAATCTGCTCTATGTCGGCTGGCGCCGCAGCGCAGACGGCGAAGGCCGCGCACTCCAATGGTGGCTCGAACAACTGCGACAACCTCGCCTGGCTACACGCCTGGTGCGGGGCCTGGACAGCTTCGTCTGAAGGTTTCGCCCTGCGCCCTCTACGCGGCTTGGGAAGAAACCCGCATGCAAACGTTTTCTTTTAAAGAGAAGGCTACAGATCGCGCATCCCGCGCCGATTGATTGCCAGGTCTTGTATTCCCCGCAAAACGATTCACGCACAAAAGCGATTAAACGTTTGCTTTAAATCGCCTGAAGTGGCGTTGCATCATCGCGCCATGCGGCAGCGGGTAGAGCAGCCGAGACTCCCTCTGATTTTTTCCGCTACCTCTCCATGACTTCCGCGCGCGCTCGGCTTCTGAAAGTGATTCCGATTTGCCTGACCCTTGCCGCATGCGGTGGCGGCGGTGACACCACCAGTGATGTGCCGCCTGGTGCGGCGCAACCCACGACGCCTGTCGGAACACCGACTGGCCCAGGGACGCCTACCACACCCCCTACGGCTCCTCCCTCCACTCCTCCCGCAACTCCGTCTAGTTACACGATTGCGGGCACGGTCGCGGGCTTGTTCGATTATGGAAGCCTCACGTTGGTCAACAACGGTACCGATCCGGTCGTTCAAGCCGCCGACGGCACCTTCAGCTTTTCTGCACCCGTAGCGGCGGGCGGTGCGTATGCGGTCTCGATCAACGCCAAACCGCTCTGGCAGTCGTGCTCCGTTGCAAACGGCAGCGGGCTGGCCAGTGGCAACGTCAGCAACGTCAGCAACGTCAGCGTGACGTGTACCGTCGCGCCGTCGACGGTGTCGACCCTCGCTGGGTCCACCACGGCAGGCTTTCTCAACGGCACCGGATCGGTCGCCTCGTTCCGGCAGCCGAGCGGTATCGCGCGGGATGCCTCGGGCAACCTCTACGTGGCGGACTACGGCAACCATGTCGTTCGCAAAATCACGCCGAGTGGCGTCGTCACGACCCTGGCCGGCACGGGCAGCCCGGGCCATGTCGATGGCATGGCGAACAGCGCCAAGTTCTTGACCCCCACCGGCATTGCCGTGGCGGCCAGCGGGAACGTCTACGTGACGGAGTTTTACGGCAACGACATTCGCAAGATCACGCCCGGCGGCATCGTGACCACGCTTGCGGGTTCGGCAACCGCCGGCAGCACCGACGGTATCGGCGCAGGCGCTTCGTTCAACAACCCGTTTGGTATTGCGGTGGATGCAAACGAAAACGTCTATGTGGCCGATTACAGCAACAACATGATCCGCAAGATCACGCCCGCCGGCGTGGTCACCACGCTGGCCGGCTCAACCACCGCAGGCATGGACAACGGCGCTGCAGCGCTCGCTACCTTCAACGGCCCTTCGGGCATCGCACTCGCGCCGTCGGGCACGCTGTACGTGGCAGAGTGGTTCAACTGCGATGTTCGGCAGATCTCCGCCGCGGGCGTCGTCACCACACTGGCCGGCTCCGGCGCTTGCGGCAGTGACGACGGTGTTGGCGCAGCGGCCACGTTCCTGGCGCCGGCCGAGATGACGATCGGCACCAACGGCGTGCTCTATGTCGCCGATGACGGCAACAACATGGTCCGCATGGTGACGCCGGCCGGCGTGGTCGCCACGTTGGCTGGCTCGGGCTGGTCCGGCAGCAACGACGGCGACGGCAGTACCGCGACGTTCAATGAGCCGTCCGGCATCACCGTCGATGCAAACGGCAACCTGTATGTCGCAGAACGAGCCAACAACCTCATTCGCAAGGTCGTACCGAACCCGTAAAAGCCCCGTAAGCGGCTCTGGTTCGCCCTGCGGAGTGATCTCGCCTATGCTGGATGACGCTTGCGCCGCACGCCGTGCGCGTGCATTGGCTAGAAACGCCCGAACTGTTGCGCAATCGTTAACGCCACACCTTATGCCGAGTGGTTTGTCCCCAGACAAACCCTCGGTTTGGTCAACGCGCGCTGCCGGCTGGCGTTATTCGATCACGCACGTATTCCGTGCCTCGTTGAGGGTCTCGATATGAAACTGTCTGCGTTGATGTTTTCGGTGGGTGCGCTGATGATGGGTTCGGCGTTTGCACAGGGCACGGCCGCGCCAGCCACCGCACCAGCGGCGGCACCGGCTGCCGTCCACGCCGTCTGCAAGGACGGCACGCCATACAGCGGCGCGACGCTCAAGGGCGCCTGCCGTGGCCACGGCGGCGTCGACAAGAAAGCCAGCGCGGGCAGCGCTCCGGCCGCGACCGCAGCCGCACCGGCTGCCGCTCCAGCAGCGGCCCCAGCCCCGGCACCCGCCGCACCGGCCAAACCCGCAGCAGCTGCCCCCGCCAAGCCGGCAGCAGGCGCAGCGGCCACCGTCGCCCCTGGTGGCGGCCCTGACAAGGTGTGGGCCAACGCCGCCACCAAGGTCTACCACTGCCCGGGCGACCGCTACTACGGCAAGACCAAGCAGGGCGAATACCTGAGCGAGGCCGACGCCAAGGCCCAGGGCATGCGCCCGAGCCACGGCAAGGGCTGCGCCAAGTAAGCCACGCCGGCAAGCCAGCTCGCACGCCGCGGCCCGGTTGGGTCGCGGCGTCTTCCTTTTCTGCTGTCCGTATCACGGTTTCATTGCCCGACCGCCGCACTGCATGCCACCCCGCTACGAACACCCCGCCACCGCGCTGCAACACCCCGACCGCTTTGCCCCGCTGGGCACCCCGCCCCTGCCAACCCAGCAACGCGTGCTGCGCGACATCATTGCCGGCTTCTCGATTGCGGGCCTGCTGCTGCCCGAAGCGGTGGCCTATGCAGGCATCGCCAGCCTGCCGCCGCAAGCCGGGTTGATCGCGCTGCTGTGCGGCCTGGTGGTGTATTCGCTGGTTGGCACGAGCCGGTTTGCAATCGTCTCGGCCACATCCTCATCGGCGGCGGTGCTGTTTGCGACGGTGCTGTCCGAGCCCGGCACCAATGGCGCGACCGCACTCACGCTGGCAGCCGCCCTCATCATCGCAACGGGCGTGCTCTTCATCCTGGCGGGCGCGGCACGGCTGGGCGGCATGTCGGATTTCATCGCCCGACCCGTGCTGCGCGGCTTCACGTTTGGGCTGGCGTTGACGATTGCCGTCAAGCAGCTCCCGAAGATTCTCGACGTGGCGGTACACCACAGCGACACGCCACGCATTGCACTGGAGCTCATCACCAGCGCCGCCAACGCCAACCGCTACAGCACGGCGCTGGGGGCGGCGGCACTCGCGCTGCTGTTCGGCCTCGCGCGCTGGGGCGGCCGCATTCCGGCGACGCTGGTCGTCATCGTGTTGGCCATTGCCGGCGGCTACTGGGTTGACTGGCACGCCTATGGCATCGCCGTGGTCGGCCATATCGATTTGCAGAACATCAGCGTGGGCGTGCCCGATCTCAACCGCGCGCAATGGATGCAGAGCGCGGAGCTCGGCTTTGCGCTGATGCTGATTCTCTATGCCGAGTCGTATGGCTCGATCCGCAACTTCGCGCTCAAGCACGGCGACAGCATTTCCGCCAACCGCGACCTTGTCGCCCTGGGCTGCGCCAACCTGCTGTCGGGTCTGCTGCACGGCATGCCGGTGGGCGCGGGGTATTCCGCCACCTCCGCCAACGAGGCGGCCGGTGCGCAATCACGCCTGGCCGGGCTGTGCGCGGCGGCCGTAGTGGCGCTGATCGTGTGGTTGTTTCTGCCGCAGCTCGCGCGCATTCCCGAGCCGGTGCTAGCGGCCATCGTCATCTTTGCCGTCAGCCACTCACTGCATCCGAGCGTGTTCAAGCCGTACTGGACGTGGCATCGGGATCGGCTGGTCGTGATCGCCGCGCTGCTGGCCGTGCTGGTACTGGGCGTGCTGCATGGCTTGCTGGCTGCGATTGGCGTGAGCCTGCTGCTGACGCTGCGCAAGCTGTCTGAACCCAACGTGAGCGTGCTCGGCCGCCTGCGCAACAGCCACGACTTTGTCGATGTGTCCTTGCACCCCGAAGCCAAACCGCTGCCCGGTGTGCTGATCGCACGGCCCGAAGTGCCCTTGTTCTTCGCCAACACGGAGCGCGTGCTGGGTCAGGTGCGCGCGCTGCTGAAGGCGCAGCCTGAACCGCCGCTGCACACCATCATGCTGAGCCTGGAGGAAACGCCCGACGTGGACGGCTCCGCCATCGAAGCGCTACGCATCTTTGCCGCCGAATGTGCGGCGCGCGGTTTGCGGTTGATGTTCGTGCGGCTCAAGCCGCGCGCGCTCTCCGCCCTGCAACGCGCCACCGACGAGACCCTGCAGCCCGCCATGCTGCACGAGTTGAGCGTGGACGAGTGTGTGCAGTCGCTGGCAGACAGTGCACAGCCTGCCTAATCGCCGCCGCCCCCACCGCTACAGCTACTGCAACTGGAGCAGCTCGAGCAACTCGAACCACCTGAACAACTACTGCAACCGCTGCTGCGGCGCTTGGTGGCGGTGCCGAAGCCCTCGGTACTGCCATCGATGCGGCGGCTGGCGAAATCCGCCCCGCACTGCATGACCTCGCCGCCGGGCAGGATCGTGGCGCAATCGGGCACGTAGTAGAAGCCTTTGGGAATGGCGAGCTGGTGGTCGATCGCAAACAGCAGCGGCAGGCGCGTGGGCTTACGTGGATTGATCGACTCATCCTTGCAAGCCCACCACCAGGTCCGCCGCAACCCGACGTTGGATTGCTTGCGCACCGGCGACAATGCCGCCGACGGCAGGTGATGCAGAAACTTGCCGAACGCACGGCTGCAGAAATCGCGGTATTCGCGCGTGTAGAGAATGAACTCGTGCCACAGGTCATCGACGACGCGTGAGGGCATCGACACGTAGTCACAGTCGCTGCGCAAGTGGACGATGAAGAACTGGCGCAACCCGCGCACCACTTGCTCGCGCTCTGCGGTGCTCAAGGTGGGATGCTTCTCGGTGAAGCGCTCGAGCAGTCCTGGCGGCCAGGCGTAGTTCCGGATATAGGTTTCGCGCCGGCCGCGCCGGACACTACCCAGCATCGTCGCCAAGACCAGCACCGCAATCACTGCGGCAGCCAGCCCGAAAAACGTCCCCAAGACTGCCATCCGATCCCCCGACCGTGTTATTTGGCGCTGGCATTATGCCGCGTCATCGGGTGCCCGACGTTACGCTGCCATAACACCGGGCACGGCGAGGGTCAGATGGGGTCAGCTGACCTCAGCGCGAGGCGTTACCCGCCACACGCGCACCGTCGAGGATGATGCGCGCCAGCTTGGCGTAGTCGCCATCAAAGTGATGGCCGCCCGGCAGTTTGACGAGCTGGATCTGCTTCGGGTCGAGGCCCGGGCAATTGGTGTCTTTCTCTTCCTTGCCGTAGATGCACATGCCGAGCCCTGTGGGCAGCTTCTGCATCTCGGGCAGGATCAGCAGCCCGGCGCTGCTGCTCGACACCCAGTTGGTCATATGGAATTCAAAGTCCGCGCGCTTGCCCAGGCCCATCATCACGGCCAGTGCAACGTGCTCGCGCGATGCGGCCGGCAGACGGTTGACGATGAAGGGCAGCACATCCGCGCCCTGCGAATAGCCGATCAGCAGCGCCTTGGGCTTCTTCCAGCGCGCGGCGTAGAAGCGCACCAGGCGGTCCATGTCCGCCGCGGCGGAAGCCGGCGTACGCGGCGTCCAGAAATAGCGCAGCGAATCGATGCCGACCACCGGCACGCCCGACTTGGACAGCGCCGCCGCCACCTCCTTGTCGAGGCCGGCCCAGCCACCGTCGCCCGACAGCAGCACGGCAAAGAACTCGGAAGACGTGCCCGGCTGCGCAGGCACTTCGATGATCGGCAAGTCCGACACGGCGGCAGGCGGTGGCGGCGGCAACGGCTTGCGCTGTGCCACCAGCTTGGCAAAAGCGGCCTTGAACGGCTCGCTTGCCGTGACAGGCGGTGCGTTAGCACCTGCTGCCGGCGGCAACACCACCGACTGCGCCCCCGAAATCGTATCGATGAAGGTTTGCGTGGCCCGGCCCTCGCACAGCGGGCCCGAGCGGCGTGCAAACGATGTCAACGTGCCCGATTGCAGCGCCACCCACGGCGCCGACAGCTTGGTGGCCGGCAGCAGCACCACGCCGGCGTTTTCCGGCGGCTTGGTGCGTTTGGCCGTGGTGCGGCTCTCGCTCTGGCGGCGGCTGAAGTGGATGCCCTCGCCCTTGCACAACGGCTTGCGCAGCTCCAGCACGGGGCAGAACTCCATCGACATGGCGCCGGCAAAAATGTTCGGCCGCGCCTGGGCAATCATGGCGTAGGCCAGCGCACCGCCTTCGTTGTCCCCCACAAGGATGGGCGGGTAGTAGCCCTGCACCTTTTCATAGGCCTGCAGGAAGCGGCTGAAGTTTTCGAGGTCACCATCGGGGAAGGCGCAGTCGCCAAAATCGGCTTCCAGGCTGGAGAACAGCGCGGGGGTCGACAGCCCGGCCACGAGCGCGCCTTGCTCCGCCAACGCCTGCGCCATGCGCGATGTGGCGGGCGTCCAGCCCTGGTCACCCGACAGCATGAGCACGACCGAGCGGATCTCGCCTTTGGGCTTGTAGACCGGCACATCGCGAAAACGGCCGTGCGTGACGAACTCCACCGCGCCGGGTGCGGCGGTAGCGGTTGCCGGGGCCACCACAGGCAGCGACAGCACACCGCCGTTGGCGGCCTTGTTGGCGGTGACGGCGGCGGCGCCCATCTGCACGCGGAGCGGAGCATCGCCTTGCGCGGGCGCTGCCATCACGCCGCTGGCGCCGGTCATGCCGACCGGCGGCACCAGCACAGGCCCCTGCACCGGCGCAGCCTTGGGCGCATCGGCGGCCATAGCCCATGCCGTGACCAGTACCAACCCAATCGCGCTGGCATGCGCAGCCCAGCGCCAACCCTTGCGCTGCGCATTCTGCGCGCCAATGCATACTCCCCTGAGCCGCGCCTCTGGCGTGCGCGGTGCTTGCCCACTCATTTGGAGATCACTCCCTTCAGCCCGCCGCCGATCAGCGCGGCAACGTCCGTCAATGTAAATAGCGGCGCCAACCCGCCGCGTGCGAGCAGATAGCGGGGTTCCCACACCGGCTCGAACTTGTCCTTGAAACTGCGCAGCCCTCTGAAATTGTAGAAGCGCGCACCGTGGCGGAACATCATCCGTCCGAACCGATGCCAGCGCGGTGCAAGCTGATGCTCGACCATGCCCGACATCGGCGCCATGCCTAGCCCGAAACGCTGATACCCCTCCGCCTGAAAGTGGAGGATCAGCTTGCCGAAGAGGAAATCCATCGTGCCCGGCGGCACATTGGCGCGCTGGCGCATCAAGTCCACGCTCGCCTCAATGCGCAGCACATCGGGGCACATCAATGTGGCAAAGGCGAGGATGCTGCCCTCGCGGCGCACCACGGCCACGGGCTGGCTGCGCACATAGCGGTCTTCAAACGCGCCGAGCGAGAAGCCCTTCTCGCGCGCGTTCTGGTTGCGCAGCCATGCATCGGAGATGGCGCGCAGTTCATCCAGCACGGCTGGCACGCCTTCCACCGGCACGATCTCGAACGACAAGCCCTCGCGCTCGCCGCGCGTCACGCCATGGCGCAGATTGGCGCGGCGTGATCCCTTCAAGCTGAATTCGGGCAGCGACACGTAGGCCTCTTCGCCCAGTTTGTAGGCGCGCAGGCCGGCATCGAGATACAGCGGCAGCGTTTGCGGGCGCGTCTTGTAGAACGCCGCGCGGCCGCCATGTGCATCGGCCATCTCGATAAAGCGCCAGATCAGTTCCGGCCATTCCTGTTGCGCGCCCACCGGGTCGGACAACGCCACCCAAGAGCGCCCCTGCTTCGCATACATGATGAAAGCGTTACCCGAGGGCGAGAACAGCAGGCTCTTGTCGCCCATCAGCGCAAGCGCGGCATCGGCGGCGGGCTGTTTGCGGACGATCTCGGCGGCGCGGGTGAGTTCTTCGTCGCTCGGGAACGTCGTTGCGCCCGGCTCCTTGCGAAAGAGCTGCCACATGCCGCAGCCAAGGCCCGTAACGGCCACCGCCATCAGCGCGCGGATGGAGCGCGGCGCATCGCCGTCAAACGTGAACTGCCACCAGAGCTGGTTGGCGTAGGCCACCTCGCGATACGCAAAGAAGAGGATCCACACGCAGGCGGCAAACACGCACACCATGGCGATCATCCAGCCCGGTTCCAGCCGCTGCGAGAACAACGACGACGGCCGATCAAACTGCCGCCGGGAGATCACCAGCAGCACCGCCAGCGTCACCAGCACCACCATCTCGGACACGGCAATGCCCTTGGGCAGCGCCAGCACACCGGTCAGCAGCGACAGCACCAACGCCGCCCACCACGCGGCATCCAGCCGGTGCAGCAGCCCGCGCGCGACGAACAGCATGATGAGCCCCGCCACGCTGCCGATCATGTGGGAGGCTTCCACCACAAACAGCGGCACATGCATGCGCAGCAGGTCTTCGGCCTCGTCACTCGCTGGCGTCACACCGGAGACCAGCAGCATCACGCCTGCCACCATCGTCAACGCGGCCAGCAACCCCGGCGACAGCTTGACCGCCGCCCGGCCGAACGGGGCGCCTGCGCCGGAGCGCAGCTCAAACACACCCAACATGGCAGCCGCGACCACCAGCGGCAGGACAAAGTAGATCGCCCGGTAGAGCAGCAGCGCAGCCAGCACCTCCGCAGGCGGTGCCTGGCCGCTGCAGCCGAGCAGGATAACGGCCTCGAACACGCCCAGGCCACCCGGGCTCTGACTCAGCACCCCCAACGAGACCGCCAGCGCGTAGAACGCCACAAAGGTCGGCAGATCCACCGCGCCAGCGGGCATGAGCACCCACAACGCTGCCGCTGCGGCACTCAGATCCGCTGCGGAAATCACGAACTGCCGCGCAGCCAAACCCGGCGGCGGCAGGCGGATCTCCCACCGCCCCAGCACCGTGACGTGCCGGCGGCGCATGCACAGCGCCAGCAGCACGACCACGCCCGCCAGCACCAGCAGCGCAATCGACTCCAGCAGCGCAGCCGGCAAATGCGTGATGGCGGCGATATGCGGCGCGCCCCACAGCAGCCCGACCGCGCCAAATGCAGTGGTGGACACGCCCAGCGCACCGGCATCAAAGGTCACGGCCTCCGTCACGCGGGCGGCATCGACGCCGGCTGCCGCATATAGGCGCGTGCGCACCGCACCGGCGGTAAATGCACCAAGTCCCACGGTGTTGCCCAGTGCATACGCAATGAACGACGTGGTAGCCACCGTGCCGCGGGCCACCTGTGCCCCGGCATAGCGCAGGCCGGAAGCGTCGTAGCCGGTCAGGGCGGCATAACTCAGCCCGGTGGCCAGAATGGCCAGCCACACATGCACAGGCGATGTGGCCTGCAGTGCCGCGACCATATCGGCGTAGTGCACGTGGTCCAGCAGCGCGTACAGGCTGTCGAACACCAGCGCGCCCAGAACCAACACAACGCCAATCAGCGACCAGCCTCCTGGACCGAAGCCGGACTCGGCGCGTGGTGGGTTGGCAGGCGCGGCACTGGCCGGGCTGGCCGGTGGTCGGCGGGAATCGGGACTGGCGTCGTTGGACGCTGCGTCAGACATGGTGCAAAACAAGGTCCGGCTGGTCTGGGCGGGGCGCACCATCCAGCGTGGTCAAACGGAAGAAGGGCAAGATCCAGCACGCGATGGCAGCGGCATGCCACAGGCTGGCGCACCGGCTTTCCCCCAACGATTGACGTGCTGGATCGGCACGTTGTTTAGGTGTGACGTAATACGGCCAAGGCAGCCGTTTAGTTGACACACCGTTGCATTTTACGGTTTAGGCGCGGCCTCCGGCGCTTTTGGCGCCACATCGGGCTTGCCGGTATCCACGGACACAGGGTCGCTGGCCGGGAAAGTTTCTTCCAATCCCTCGTCCAGCAGCGCTTCGTCGTGCGAATCCGGCACCGGCGGATGCGGGTTGGCGGGCGCCGGGGTGGGCGAAATACGGTCGTCAGGCATGGCGTTCTCCAATCTCCGAGGGGTGCTGGACCAGCATAGGCAAGCGCGTCCGCTAGGGTGGCACGGGCCGGTGCTGCTTTGGCTTGCGCGTCGTGTGCAACGTAGGCGCCACTCAGCCCGTTCTCAGCAAGCCGTGCGCCCAGTCGGCGGAATCCCAACACGCAAACGATTGCGAATCCGACAAAACCCCCGGCTTCATTGCATAGGCAGGTGGAGTCCGGTACACAGTCTAGGCGGGCAGTTTTCAATCTTTTCACAATTACGCGCATGCCTTTACAGCGCGCCAGCGGCGCTTTCTTGCGAAACCCTTCCCTGTTGATTGTCGGTGCGTCGGTACTGTCGCTGTTGCTGGCCGCGCTGACGGCGCTGTCGCTCTGGGAGATGCGCACCGACGCCATGGACCGCGCGCGCGACGCCGCCGACAACCTCTCGCTGATCCTGCAGCGCGACATTGCCCGCAACATCGAGCTGTACGACCTGTCGCTGCAAGCCGTGACCGATGGCATGCAGGACCCGAACATCGTCGCGCTGCCGCCGCAGATCCGGCAGTTCGTGCTGTTCGACCGATCCACCACCGCGCGCGACGTCGGCTCGCTGCTGGTGGTAGACAGCAAGGGCGATGTGATTGTCGATTCGCGCTCGGTGCCAGCGCGGCATATTCATGTGGGCGACCGGGATTACTTTCAGGTGCACCAAGGCGCCTCGGATGTCGGCCTGTACATCAGCGAGCCCTTTTCGCCGCGCATCAACGGTGGGGACACGTCAATCGGGCTGAGCCGCCGTCTGAACGGGCCGCATGGCGAGTTCAACGGCATCGTGGTCGGCACGCTGCGGCTGAACTACTTCCACCGGTTATTCGAGGGCATCAATCTGGGGCCGCATGCCGCGGTGACGCTGGCGCGCTCTGACGGCACCCTGCTCATGCGCCGCCCGTACGACGAACAGCTCATCGGCCGAAGCGTGGCCGACAGCCCCGCCTTTCAGAAGCGGCTGCTGACGCCTGAGGGCTCGTACATCGACCTCGGGGCCATTGACGGGGTCGAACGCTTGTTCAGCTTCCGCCATATTGCCCAGCACCGGTTGATCGTGTCGGTGGGCCTGGCCACGCAAGACATCTACGCCGAATGGTGGCAACGCACGTGGGTGATTGGCGGCATCGTGCTGGTGCTCGATGCGGTGTTCATCGTGCTGTCGATTCTGTTTGCCGGGCAGTTGCGCAAGCGGCTGGAGATCGAGCAGCAACTGCACTGGCTGGCCAATACCGATGGTCTGACGGGCCTTGGCACACGCCGCGCGCTGGACGCCGCGCTGGATGTGGAATGGCGACGCGCCAACCGCACGCGCATGCCGCTGGCCGTGCTGATGATCGATGTCGACGACTTCAAGCACTACAACGACCGCTACGGCCACGCTGCCGGCGACACCGCGCTGCGCAATGTCGCGCGCTGCGTGAACGAGAGCATCAAGCGCCCCGGCGACTTTGCCGGCCGCTACGGCGGCGAAGAGTTCTGTGCCCTGCTGCCCAATACGGACCTGCCCGGCGCGATACGCGTGGCCGAAAGCATCCGCGCCGCCGTGCTCGCCAGCGATGAACCCAATGCGGGCAGCGCGCACGGCAAGCTGACGGTAAGTATTGGCGTGGCCGTGCATTCCGGCACCACCGCGCCGGACGATACCCCGCAAGACCTGATACGGCTGGCCGATGGGCGTCTGTATGAAGCCAAGGCCGCCGGACGCAACACGGTCATCCCCCGGCAGGAGCGGCCCAAGCTGGCGGTGGTGTAAGCGCGGCCACCAACATGGCGGCACCGGCACCAATGCAAAGCCTTCCCACCCGCACCTCTCACACCGCGTGGCGATCCCCTCTTCCGGGGCATGCCGTACTGTCACGCGGCTTCTGCACAATGACGGCGGTCTTCCGGAACCCATCGTGAGCAAAACGCCCCACTCTCATTTCGATACGCGTGCCGTGCCGCGCGAGCAGCAGTTTGCGGCGTGGCGAGAGGCCATCAACGTGCTGTTCGACATTCGCGCCGCCAAGCCAGAGGGGCAGGGTTTCCGGGCCAGCGTGGATGCGTATCTCTGCGGAGAGACGGGCATCGGCATGATCCACACCCAAGCGCAGCACTACGACCGCTCGCGCTCCAAGCTTGGCCGCGATGGGGTAGACGTCTTCATCCTGCAGTACTACCTGGCCGGCAGTTGCGGCCAACGTGACGGCGCCACCGGCACCGCTACGCGCCCGGGCGATCTGTTCATCGTGGATGCCGCGCAACCGCTGGCCACCAGCACCACTGACAGCCAGTTCTTGAGCCTGGCCGTGCCGCGACGCCTGTTGGCGCCCCTGCTGCGCTCGCCCGACGAACTCAGCATGCGCGTGCTGCGCGGCGAGAACCCGATGATTGGCCTGCTGCGCGATCACTTGTGCTCGCTATACCGATCGGCCGGGCAATTGACGACCGCGCAGGTCCAGGCCGTCATGCCCGGCACGCTGCAACTGGCCGCTGCGGCCATCAACTGCCAGGTGACCGAAGCCAACGCACCCGCCGTGCGCGAAAGCCTCTTCGCCGCCATCTGTCGCCATATCCGCGACAACCTGGCCGACCTGGCACTGTCGCCCGAAGGGGTGGCGGTGCACTTCGGCATCTCGCGCGCCACGCTGTACCGCCTGTTCGAGCAAGAGGGCGGCTTCGTCAATTACGTGCGCGCACAACGCCTGCGTCAATGCCACGCCATCCTGGCGGACCGCTCGCAGACCCATCGCTCGGTGGCCGAGATTGCGCTGACGTACGGTTTCTCCGATGCGTCCAACTTCACGCGTGCCTACCGCCGGGCATCGGGCATGTCGCCGCGCGAAACCCGCATGCTGGCCCTGGAAGGCCGCGCGGCCGCCCTGCCTTTCGTGCAGCACAAGGATTGGCGCAGTTGGGTGATGCAGATGCGGTAATGCTGCGGCATTCCGTCCACGTCAGCACGCTCTCCCCCATCGCCTCCACCCGTGCCACCTG
The DNA here is from genome assembly GCF_049913345.1 of Ralstonia sp. R-29. NCBI lineage: Bacteria > Pseudomonadati > Pseudomonadota > Betaproteobacteria > Burkholderiales > Burkholderiaceae > Ralstonia > Ralstonia sp. R-29. The sequence goes on along the minus strand of NZ_CP184378.1, from coordinate 1,962,629 downwards.
AGACGCGCGGACAGGTTCACGCGACAACCGCACCGATACGCGGCTGGCCGCGCATTCTTCGTTGAAACCTCCACAGTGTGCGTGCGAGCATCCGGCCCGACCTGATTGGCGCCGATGCGCCGGCGGCGTGCACGGCCCTCGTGCGCTCTCTTCGTCGCCAGGTCGAAGGGCAGGCGGACACACCGTCCGCTGCACACACACAACGACAAAACGGGGGTCTCGTGAAGATCGTGACGGGAAAAACGCTGGCCTTGACGCTGCTCGCAGCAGCAGCCCTGGCCGCCTGCGGCGGTGGGGATTCGTCCAGCACCAGCGCAACCAATAGCGGTAGTGGCACCAACAGCGGCACCACGCCAACATCCGGCTGTACAGAAACCGGCGTCGACGCCAAGTACGCCTGCCAGACGGGCGCCACCGAACCGCTGTACGCCTACCAGTGGGCACTCAAGCAGGCCACCAGCTTCTTCGCCGCCTTCGGCCTGGTGGCCAACGGCACGACCGACATCAACGTGGAAGAGGCGCACACCGCCGGTATCAAGGGCCAGGGTGTGAACGTGCTGGTGCTGGACGATGGCATCGACGTGCATAACGAAGACCTGTACGCCAATGCCAACTCGGACATGACGTACAACTTCGACGACAACTCCAAAGACCCCACGCCGGCTGACGTTCCCGCCAACGTGCGGGACGCGCATGGCACCAACGTGGCCGGCATCATCGCAGCGGCGCAGAACGGCAAGGGCGTGATGGGAATCGCGCCGCGGGCAACGCTGGGCGGTGCGCGCTATCTTGGTGCGGCCAACCCGGACACCACCGCGGCCTACGGCGGCGCAGCGTGGTCCAAGAACGGCCACATCATCAACGCGTCTTATGGTTCAAACCCGCTCGCCCCGCCGGAATACGACACCGCCGCATCCCCGCTGGCCGCTGTGCGTGCGTTCCCTAGCCTGCGCAATGGGCGCGGCCTGGTCATGCTCAAGGCTTCGGGCAACGAGTACGTGAACTTCGTTGAAAACGGCGTCGTGACCCGCACGTGCCCGACGATTGGCGGCCAGTCTGGGCTGATCAGTTGCGAAAACCCGGCCAACGATACCGAGGCACTGGAGCCGGGTGTCATCGTGGTGGGCGCGGCCAACGCGCTCGGCGTCAAGGCCAGCTATTCCAATGCGGGCGCCGTCAACTGGATCACGGGCCTGGGTGGCGAAGGCGGCGACGGCGGTAAATACGGTGAAACCGGCAGCGGCCCCAAGGTGTTCTCCACCGACTTGACCGGCTGCGCGCGCGGTTATAGCCGCGCTGGCACGGACGACACCTACGACTTCGCGGTGCCGGGCACCGACACCAACGCCAAAGACAACGCCAAGTGCGACTACTCAAGCATGAACGGCACGTCGGCGGCCACGCCCACGCTGTCCGGTGTGGTCGCGCTGATGCTCTCGGCCAATCCGAATCTGACCTGGCGCGATGTGCGTGAAATCCTGCGCGCCACCGCCAAACAGATCGACCGGAACTACGGTAGCCGCGACAACCGCAACGCCAAGGTCGATCTGGTCAGCGGCACACTGACGGCCGACACCAGCGGCGCCCTCGTCGACGGTGCAACGACCGCCCGGCTGGACTACGGCTGGCAGACCAACGGCGCCGGTTATGCGTATTCCACGTGGTACGGCTTCGGGCTGGTTGACGCATCGGCCGCGGTCAAGATGGCCAAGGCATACACCGCCTACAAGGCCGCTGCCCTGACGGTGCCGAACTTCACGCAGGCGTTTGCCAGTGTTAGCCAGCTCAACTACGGCTCGGTGCAAAAGCTCGGGCAGTTCAATGTCACGGGCACTGACAAGGTCGATGCGTTGCAATTGCGCGTGACGGGCTCGGTCTGCATTGGCAGCGTCGGGTTCTTCGTGAAATCACCGTCGGGCACGGTGTCGGCCTTGTCACTGCCTTATAACGGCTATTACGTCAACGGCGTGAGCAGCGCGCAGAACTACGGTTTGGGCAGCTACGCCTTCTATGGCGAGAGCGCCGCCGGCACGTGGGAGGTCTACGCCGTGAGCGGTGTGCCGAACCAGCCGATGCAGGGCGTGCAGACCACGGCCTGTTCCACCTATCTGCCGCAGGGCGCCGCGAAGTCCGTGACCCTCACCACGCCGCTGGCCATTGAGTACCGCGTGATCGCCGCCCAGTGATCCCGTTTGGAGACCTTTCAAGATGATCAATCCCTCTGTTTTCAAAACTATCGCCCTGGTGACGCTCGTGTCGGTTGCCACGGCGTGCGCTGCGGCTTCTGCGGATCTTACGGTTGGCAAGCGGTTGTCCGCGCAAGAGCTGTCTCAATATGCCAGCGCGCCTTCGGTGCAGATCGAAACGCAGTCGTTCAAGGTGCTGTCCACCGGCATCCATACCAAGGCGAGCGGCGCGACGTCGAGCGCTGTCACGCAGGTCATCAACGAGCGCGGCGTGGTGGGTGAAAGCCGTAACGAGGTGGTGGTATCGCAAGTGTCAGTCGACAGCGTGCGACAAGCGGTCTCGGGGCTGTCTGCCGCGCCTGTATCGGCGCAGTACTACGGCCATATGGACATCAGCACGCTGCGCTTCGCTTCCTTCCAGGACGCCGTGCATGCGCGCACGCAACTGATGAGGGCGCTGCCGCAAGCGCGCGTGGACGTTCCCATCCAGTACGCCAGACCCACGGCGCGCTGACCCGGAACACGGCTGCACCGGATGCCCCGCCCCAGGCGGGGCGTTTTCCATTTAACGCGGTGCGTTTTGCCGCTTGCGTTGGTACGAGGGCGTATCATCCGGGCCTTTTCTTTCGTCTGGAATTCCTCATGGACAAGGCCACCGGCAGCTTTGAAGCGCTGGCCGCACGCGAAGGCGGCCTGCAGCACCGCCTCTCTTCTGCGCAACTCACCATGATCGCCATCGGCAGCGCGATCGGCACAGGCTTGTTCCTGGGCAGCGGCGCAGCCATCCAGTTGGCCGGCCCGGGCGTCATCGTCAGTTATGTCATTGGCGCGGCCATCGCCCTGTTGCTGATGGGCTGCCTGGCCGAGATGGTCGTCGCCCACCCGACCACCGGCTCATTTGGCGCCTATGCCGAGCATTACGTCAGCCCGCTGGCCGGGTTTCTCGTGCGTTATGCGTATTGGGCGGCGGTCGTCTTCGTGATCGGCGCGGAAGTGACGGCCGTAGCAGTGTACATGGCGTACTGGTTTCCGGGCGTGCCGGCGTGGGTGTGGATTGTCGGGTTTTCGGCCGTGCTGGTGTGGATCAACGCCAGCAGCGTCGACGTGTTTGGCGTGGCGGAATACTGGTGTTCGATGATCAAGGTGGTGGCCATCGTCGCGTTTCTGGTGGTGGCGAGCTACGCCATCCATCGCGCGCCGGAAGGTGGCCCGATCGGCTTTCACAACTACGTGGATGCGGGTGGCTTCCTGCCACACGGGTGGCACGGCGTATGGTTTGGCGCGGTGGTCAGCATCTTCAGCTTTTTCGGCATCGAGCTGATTGCCGTGGCGGCCGGCGAGGCCCGCGAGCCGGAAGCCGCGGCCACCAGCGCGTTCCGCTCCACGCTGTTCCGGCTGGTGTTCTTCTATCTCTGCACGCTGGCGCTGATGCTGGCCGTGGTGCCGTGGCAGCAGGCCGGCACGGGCAAGAGCCCATTCGTGCGGGTGATGGAAATCCTCGGCATTGCCGGGGGTGCGGGCGTGATGAACTTTGTGGTGCTCACGGCGGCGCTGTCGTCGATGAACGCGCAGTTGTATGTGTCGACGCGCATGCTGTTCAGCCTCGCGCGTGGCGGGCAGGCACCTCAAGCGCTCGGGGCCGTCAGCCAACGTGGCGTCCCGCTGCGGGCGCTGGCCGTGTCCAGTTCCGGCGCGGCGCTCGCGGCGGTGCTGAGCGTGGTGCTGCCCGGCCACTCGTTCCTGCTGATGATGTCGCTGGCGATGTTCGGCGCGCTCTTCACGTGGCTCGTCATCTTCATCACGCATCTGCGCTTTCGGCGTGCGGCAGAACGCGAAGGCCGCACGCTGCAATTCCGCATGTGGGGCTACCCGGTACTCACCACCATCGGCGCCATCGCCATGGTGGTCGTCATCGCCAGCACGGCGTGGATGGCGGATTTCCGGATGACGCTGGTGGTGGGGGTGCCATTTCTGGCGCTGATGGCGGGTGTGTTCGGGTGGCTGCGCAGCCAGCGGTAGCCGCCGGCGCGCCCCGAAATTACGCCTGCGCCAGCGCCTGATCCAGATCCGCCAGCAAGTCGTCGATATGCTCGATGCCGATCGACAGGCGGATCGTCTCCTGCCGCACGCCGGCTTTGGCCAACTCCGCCTCCGACAACTGCCGGTGCGTCGTCGATGCCGGATGCGTGGCCAGCGATTTCGCATCGCCAATGTTCACCAGCCGCGTGAACAACGCCAGCGCATCCTGAAAACGCGCACCCGCCGCAAACCCGCCCTTCACGCCAAACGTCAGCAGCCCAGGCGCCTTGCCTGACAGGTACTTCTGCGCGAGCGCGTAGTCGGGGTGATCATCCAGGCTGGCGTGGTTGACCCACTCCACCTTCGGGTGAGCACGCAGGTGCCGCGCAATGCGTGTGGCGTTCTGCGTGATGCGGTCAATGCGCAGGCCCAGCGTCTCAATGCCCTGCAGGATCAGGAACGCGTTGAATGGCGACAGCGCCGCACCGGTATTGCGCAGCGGCACCACGCGCGCGCGGCCGATGTACGCCGCATCGCCCAGCGCTTCCGTATAGACCACGCCGTGGTAACTCACATCCGGTTCGTTCAGGCGCTTGAAGCGCGCCTTGTGCTTCGCCCACGGGAACTTGCCCGAATCGACAATCGCCCCGCCCAGGCTGGTGCCATGTCCACCCAGATACTTGGTCAGCGAATGCACGACGATGTCCGCGCCATGTTCGAAGGGCCGCGTCAGATACGGCGTCGGCACCGTGTTGTCGACGATGAGCGGCACACCATGGCGGTGCGCGATCTCCGCCAGCGCCTCAATGTCGGTGATGTTGCCGAGCGGGTTGCCCACCGTCTCGGCAAAGATGGCCTTGGTGCGATCGTCGATCAGCGCCTCGAACGATGCCGGGTCACGCGGGTCAGCAAAGCGCGTGGTGATGCCCGATAGCGGCAAGGTGTGCGCGAACAGGTTGTACGTGCCGCCATACAGCGTGCTGGCCGAAACGATGTTGTCGCCGGCCTCGGCAATCGTCTGAATGGCATAGGTGACGGCTGCCTGCCCCGAGGCCAGCGCCAGCGCGCCGATGCCGCCCTCCAGCGCGGCGATGCGCTTCTCCAGCACGTCGTTGGTCGGGTTCATGATGCGCGAGTAGATGTTGCCCGGCACCTTGAGGTCGAACAGGTCCGCGCCGTGCTGCGTGTCGTCAAACGCAAAGGCGACGGTCTGGTAGATCGGCACCGCTACCGCGCGCGTAGTCGGGTCGGCGCTATAGCCACCGTGGACGGCCACGGTGTCGAGTTTCCAGGCGGGTGTGGTGCTCAGGGTGGTCTGCGTCATGGTTGCGTCTCCGGTGGTGATCCGGCGAGCATAGGGCGAGCCACTTGAGCGGCGAACGACCGTTTTTGTCTTTGCTTATTCGCGCTGCGGATTTCAGACAAACCGGTAGAGCTGCGCCGGATTGGTCACAAAGATCCGCTCCTGCCAATCCGCCCGCCCGATCCATGCTGCGATCGTGTCGAGCAGCAACGCATCGTCAGGCTTGTGTGCCTTCTCCGTCGGATGCGGCCAGTCGGTGCCCCAGAGCATCCGCTCCGGCGCCATGTGGATGAACGCCTTGGCCACCGGTTCGACATCGGCATAGGCGGGCGCCCCGCTCTTCGTATCCACATACGGACCAGACAGCGTGATCCACGTGTTGCCCTTGTCCACGAGCCGTCGCGCGCTGCGCATCGCGTCGGACTGCATACCGCCCGGTTGTGGGATATGCGCAATGTGGTCGATGACAAGCGGGCATGGCAGCGCAAGCAACTGCGGCTCCAGCGCCGGGAGCTTTGCGCCCTGCACGACCAGTTCGATATGCCACCCCAATGCGCTGATGCGCGCCGCCAGCGGTGCGAGCATGTCGACGGTGGTGGCACCGGGATAACTCAAGTTGAAGCGGATGGCACGCACGCCAGCTGCATGCATTTCCGTGAGTTGCGCCTCGGTCACGGACGTATCGACCACGGCAACGCCGCGCGCGTTGTGCCCGAAACGCTTGAGCGCCTCCAGCGTGCAGCGGTTGTCCGTGCCATACGTCGATGGCGTGACCACGACATTGCGCTGCACGCCCAGGCGCACCTGCACGTTGCGGTACTGCTCGATGCTGGCATTGGGTGGCCGAAGCGTGGTGCCCGGTGCACTCGGGAAGCGATCGTCGTAGATGTGCATATGGCAGTCCACCGCGCCGGCCGGCAGCTTGAATGCCGGCGCATCGCTGCCGCTGGACCACACCTCTTCGGCGTCTGAAAACGCCGGCACGGCCGCAACCACGGCACCTGCGCCGGCGAGTTGCAGGAACTGCCTTCTGTTGAACGCGCGCATGCTCAAGCCGTTTCCGTCTTGCTGAGCAGTTGCCCTTCCGGCTTGCCACGACTCAACAGCAGGAGCGTCGCCACGCTCACCAGCGTCAGCACAGCCAGCGGCATGAGCGCCAGCGCGTAGCTACCGGTTGCCTGCTTGACCCAGCCGTACACGTTCACCATCAAGCCACCACCGATCAGGTTGGCAATCGCATTGATCGTCGCCAGCCCGGCCGCCGCCGCGCTGTTCGACAGCATGCCCGACGCCAACGCCCAGAATGGCCCCTTGAACGAATACGCCCCCACCAGCACCGCGCACAGCATCACCATGGTGGGCATCAACGACCCGCTGAGCGACGTGCCGAACAAGCCCAGGCCGATCAGCAGCATGGGAATGGCGGTGTGCCAGCGACGCTCGTTGAGCCGATCCGACCGGCGGCCCCAGATCACCATCAGCACCGATGCCACGGCATAGGGCACCGAGTTGAGCAGCCCCGTCTGCATAACGGTCAGCCCGAACGATTTGAGCAGTTGCGGCTGCCATACCGACAGCGTGCTGCCGGCGGCTGATGCGCATACATCCACCAGCGCCAGGCACAGCACGTAGCGGTTGCAGAACAGCTTGCCAAGCGACATCTGCGCAACCTTCTTCGGCCCGCGTGCTTCACCGGCCAGCGTGTTCGTCAGCCAATTGCGCTCTTCGGTCGACAGCCACTTGGCTTCTTCCGGGCGGTTGGTCAGCAGGCCCAGGCAAGCGATGCCGAGCAGCACAGTCGGAATGCCTTCGAGAATGAACAGCCAGTGCCAGCCTCGCAATCCGGCAAAGCCATCCATTTGGAGCAGCGCTGCGGAGATGGGCGAGCCGATAAAGCTCGCCGCCGGAATCGCCACCATGAACGTCGCCACGATGCGCGCACGGTGCGTTGCCGGAATCCAGTACGAGAGATACAGCAGCACACCCGGGAAGAACCCCGCTTCTGCCGCGCCCAGCAGGAAGCGCAACGTGTAGAACGAGGCCGGCCCGCTCACCAGCGCCGTGGCGGCCGAGACCAGCCCCCAGGTGATCATGATCCGGGCGATCCAGATGCGTGCGCCGTAGCGCTGCAGCGCGAGATTGCTCGGCACCTCGAAGAAGAAGTACGACACGAAGAACAGGCTGCTGCCGAACCCAAACACACTGGCTGTCAGCCCGAGGTCATGGTTCATCTGCAGCGAGGCCATGCCCACGTTGCCCCGGTCGATGAAGGCCAACAGGTAGCAGACCATGAGAAAAGGCACGAGCCGCCAGACCACCTTGCGCAGGGTCCGCTGTTCGAGATCGGTGACACCGGTACGGCTCGTCACTTGCATGTGTGTCTCCTGGCGCCGTCGTGTGCCGCAGCGCTATAGGTATGGGGTGTCTACGAAGAAAGGTACTGCGATTGGCGGGTCAATGGGTGGCCGCTTCTCCAGCATCCGCGCCTGGATCGCCCAACCAGGCGATCGACAGCGCACCGATGAGCAGCACCGCAGACACCGCCATCAGCGGCGCCGTGAAGCTGTGTGAGAACTGTTTGATCGCGCCAATCATCGACGGCCCGACAAAGCCACCCAGGTTGCCCACCGACACGATCAGCGCCAAGCCGCCGGCCGCCGCACGGCCGGTCAGAAAGCTCGACGGAATGGCCCAGTACGTGGCCTGGAAGGCGAGGATGCCGCTCACCGTCAGGCACAGCGCCGCGAGTTTGAGTGCGGGCGCATCCAGCGCCGTGCTGGCCGCCAGCGCTACCGCTGCAACCACCAGCGCGGTGGCTACATACGGAATGCGGTTCTGCGCGCGATTTGCCATCCGCGCCCACCACAGCATGACCACGGCGCCAATCGCGTAGGGAATGGCCGTCAGCCAGCCGACCACCGCATGCTCGACACCAAACTGCTTGATGATCTGCGGCATCCACAGCCCCACGCCGATCGAGCCAACGATGCCGCAGAAGTTGATGAACGCCAGCACGAACACGCGCCAGTTGGTCATTGCATCGCGCAGGGTGGCGCCGTGCTTGCTGGCGATATCGCGCTGTTCCATGGCCAGGCGGCGCGCGAGCACGGCTTTCTCCTCGTCGGTCAGCCACGTGGCTTTCTCGGGCCGGTCCGCCAGCACAAACAAGCACGCGATACCAAGCACCACGGCAGGCAGCCCCTCGATCAGCAGCAGCCATTGCCAGCTGCGCAAGCCATGCAGCCCACCAAGTTCCAGCAGCGCCCCGGAAATCGGCGAGCCGATCATGTTCGCGACCGGAATGCCCACCAGAAATGCCGCCGTCACCTTGGCGCGCCACTTGCCGGGAAACCAGTGCGTGAAATACAGGTAGATGCCCGGCGTGAAGCCCGCCTCGGCCAGCCCCAGCAGAAACCGCGCAGCGGCAAAACTTTTGGGCCCGACCACAAACGCCGTGGCCATCGAGAAGATGCCCCACGTGATCATGATCCGCGCGATCCAGATGCGCGCACCTACCTTCTGCATGATCAGGTTGCTCGGAATCTCGAACAGGAAGTAGCCGATGAAGAACAGCCCTGCCCCGAACCCGAACTGCTCGGCGGTCAGGCCGATGTCCTTGTTCATGGTGAGCGCGGCAAAACCCACGTTGGTGCGATCGAGATAGCTGATCACATAGCAAGCGAAGATGAACGGCAGGATGCGACGGAACGCCTTGCCGAGTGTGCGTTCGCTCGCCTGGTAATCCGCATCCGGCAACGTGGCCGCGGCGCGCACATCCGCGCCAGGCGGTGGCGTGGTGGCATTCACCGTGCCTAAGGTGTGTGACATTTGCATGGTCTCCTCCATCGCGCTTCTGTGAGCGCTAGGGGTTGCGTATCGATGATCTAGTGCTGGTGCGTGGGCTTTGCCCGATGCGGCAGCGGGCCGGCGATGTCCATCTCGGCTTTCAGCACGGTGCCGGACACCGACTCCGTCATGAAGAGCGTCTTCATTTCAGCGCCGCCAAAGCACAGGTTCGTGAGCGAAGCGCCTTCGGGGCTGGTCAGAATCACCTCGGGCTCCGCGCGATGGTTCAGCACCCACGCACGGCCGAGGCCGGGGTTGGCCACGAACAGCCGCCCTGCCGTATCGATCGTCAAACCATCGGGCCCGCTCGGGCCGTACGAGGTGAAGAACTGCCCCACCTTGCTGACGGAGCCATCGGCCTGCAGCGGCACGCGCCACACGCAGTTACCGCGCGTCATGGCGACGTACAAGACCTTCTCGTCAGGCGACAGCACAAGCCCGTTCGGGCTGGGGCAGTTGCCGAGCAGCATGTCGAGCTTGCCGCCCACCGACAGGCGATAGACGCGGCCCGTCGGATCATGCAGCCCGGTTTGCCCCTGATCGGTGAAGAACAGGTTGCCCTTGGAATCGAACGTCAGATCGTTCACGCCCTTGAAGCGCTCCGAATTGCGCCGCTCCAGATAAGGCGTGACTTCCCCACGCGGGATGTCGAGCAGCATCAGCCCGTTGCGGTAGTCGGTGATGAGCAGATGCGCATCGTCGACCAGCTTCATGCCGTTGGGCTCGCCGTCGTACTCGGCCACCAGTTCCCAGTCGCCCGCAGCCGAGATACGAAAGATCCGGCCATGCGGAATATCTGTCACGTACAGATGGCCGTGTCCGCGACCGTCCGGGCTCCACACCGGCCCTTCGAGGAAGGAATCGGTGGCCTGGCCGCCGCGATTGGCGCGTGCCCAGTCCGTCTGGACGTCAGGCTTGCGAAACTTAGCCGGCATGCGCGTGAAGACTACGGCTTCACGCACCACGGGTGGCGAGAGCAGGAACATAGGCATCACGCCGCGGTGCGCGCGCGTTCTTCGATCACCGCGAGCACGTTGGCCGCCGCGCCCTTACCCATGTTGACGTAAGCCGCGTCGCTCACGCCACCGATGTGCGGTGACAGGATGACGTTCGCAATGCCCTGAAACGGATGCGGCGTAGTCATCGGCTCCACATCAAAGCTGTCCAGCCCGGCCGCGCGCAAGCGGCCACTTGCCAGCGCTTCAACTAGCGCTGGCTCGTCAATGAGCCCACCGCGTGCCGTGTTGACGAGAATCGCGCCCGGCTTGAAACAACTGAACGCATCGCGGTTCAGCATCTTGCGGTTCTCGGCGGTCAGGGGGCAGTGCAGCGAGACCACGTCTGACTGGGCGTACAGCTCACCCAGGCTGACCAGCTTCACGCCGGCCGGTGCCTCTTTGGCATATGGGTCAAACGCGATGACGTTCATGCCGAACGCGACGCCGATGGCGGCCGCGCGGCGCCCGATCGCGCCCAGGCCGACCAGACCCAACGTGCGGCCATCCAGCTCGACCGACTTGTGAACAGCCTTATCCCAATGGCCGGCATGCATGCGTGCATCAAGCCGCGGCACGGCCTTGGCGCATGCGAGGATCAGCGCCCAGGCGTGCTCGGCCACAGCTGCCGCATTGGCACCCACAGCAGCACGCACTGCAATGCCACGCGCGGCGGCGGCGTCCTGATCGATGACGTCGATCCCGCTGCCATGCTTGGAAATCACCTGCAGGTTGCCGGCCGCATCCATGATGCGGGCGTTGACCTTGCCGTAGCGCACGATGATCGCCACCGGCTTGTGCCGCGTACAGAGCGTGACGAGGTCTTCCTCGGTGGGCTGCTTGCCGGCAAACACGATCTCGAAGTCAGCCAGCATGTCGAGCGCCTGGGGCGCCAAGTCGTTACCCGTCACCAGTACGACGGGCTTGTGTGCAGACACGCTCATCACAGTGCCTCACCTTCGGCCAGCATACCGGCGGCGCGCAATTCCTTCTCCAGCCAACCCGGGCGCGTGTCGCCCTTGCGAATGGCGGCGATGCGAGCGGCCTCCGCATCCACCTTCTTCTGCGCGAGCACAAGGATGCGCTCGACGTCTTCACGCGGGATGACGACCACGCCATCCGCATCGCCCACCACCAGGTCACCGGGGTGCACCGTCGCGCCGGCAGCGGACACCGGCAGGTTCACACGCCCCGCCACGCTCTTGGTCGGGCCGCACGGGTTAAGCCCGGCGGAAAAGACCGGGAACGTGCCGTGCGCCAACTCGTGCGAATCGCGCACCGCGCCGTCGATCACAAACCCGGCGATGCCCGTCGCATGCGCCTGCGTGGCCATGATCTCGCCGATGAGCGCGCAGCTCTGGTCGCCCTTGCCGTCCACCACGATCACATCTCCGGGTTTGGCGACGGCGATGGCCGCGTGGATGGCGAGGTTGTCACCGGGGCGGACTTCCACCGTCACGGCGGGGCCCGCCACTTTCATGGTCGGTGCGAGCGGTTTGACGCGGCCATTCAATGTGCCGCGGCGGCCAGCCACGTCGGCCAGGATGGCGGCCTGGAAGCGGGCAGCGGCCTCGACGAGGTGGGGGGAAACGCGCTCGATGTCGCGAACGATGGTGGAAGTGGTATGCGAAGGGGTACTCATGGGAATCGTGCCTCAGTCTTTATAGTTGTACTATGTACAACAGTGGTGTACTCAGTGAAACCACTATAGCCAGAGCAACCGAAGCCATCCACTAGCGTTTACCCGTCCGCCATATACAACCGCGTTGTACACAGTACAATCATGCCGTCCATCAGTTCAGGGAGTTGGGAATGGGAAACGACGGCGTTGCCGCGGTAGAAAAGGCGTTGGCCTTGCTGGATTGCTTCAAGCCGGGGGCGGAAGCGCTAACCCTGGCGGCCCTGGCGCAAGCCTCGGGCATGCACAAGACCACGGTGTACCGGCTGATGAACTCGCTGGAGCGCATGAGCTATGTCATTCGCTCGGAGTCGGGCGTGTATTCGCTCGGGCCGCGCCTGCTGTATCTCGGCAAGCTCTACGAGCAGTCGTTCCACCTATCGACGGTGGTGGAACCGGTGCTGCATGCGCTGGCGGCGGCCACGCGGGAGAGCGCATCGTACTACGTCATCGATCACGGCCGGCGGCTTTGCCTGTTCCGCGCCGAGCCGTCAGAAGGCCTACGCGAGACGCGTCTGCCCGGCACGTCGCTGCCGCTGGATGACACCGCCATCAGCCACGTGCTGCGCTACTGGGGTCTGGGGGAAGCGCTGTATGACGAAGCGCCAGCGCTGCCGCTCTTCACCTCGGGCGCGCGCGATCAGCACACCGCCGCATTTGCTACGCCCGTGTTCGGCTCGGGCGACAAGTTCATGGCTGCGTTGACGCTATCGGGCGCGGCGTCCCGGCTTGAAGCGGCGCGCACCTCTGGGGATTGCGTCATGAAGCAGCTGCAAGCGGCATCCGATCTGTCTCGCAAACTCGGCGCCAGTGCGGGGTTGTGTGAGCGGCTTTATGGGGTTGTGGCGGGCTGAACGTGCACTTAAGGCAGGGACGGCTCCACGCGGCGCTGTCCAACGGCATTCAACAGTGTGCGCAATCGCACGCAGATTGTTCAGCGCAATCCGATCCGGCATGCTGCATAGACTGATCTGAGTCGCAGTCCAATAACGACACCCCCGCCGGAGACACGCATGCCCGCCGACCTCATCTTTGAAGACCACGCCACCGACGCCGACACCCTGCTCGCACGCGGTGCCGCCCTGGCGGGTGGGCTGCGCCGCATGGGCGTGCACGAAGGCGACGTGATCGGCGTACTACTGCGCAACGCACCCGCGTACATTGACGTGATGCATGCGTGCCGCATCGCGGGCTGCCACTTCTGCCCGATCAACTGGCACTTCACGCCGGCTGAGGTGGAGTTTCTCGTGCGCGATTCGGGTGCCAAGGTACTGATTGGCCATCGTGACCTGGTGGACGCCGTGGAGCCGCTGCTGCCGCCCCACGTGCAACTGCTGCGCGTGGATGCCGAAGGCACCGACCGTGCAGATGGTTACGCCAACTGGCTCGCACTGCAAACGCCGTACGACGGCCCGGTGGTGTCGCCTCGCGGGCATATGGCCTACACCTCTGGCACCACGGGCCGACCCAAGGGCGTCGTCCGCCAGGCGGTGCCGCTGGACCAACTCGACGCGCATCTGCACAAGGCGCGCGCCGTCGTCGCTGCCACCTTCGGCATCGTGCCGGGCTGCCGTGCGCTGCTGCCGGCGCCGCTCTATCACAGCGCGCCCAGCCTGTTCGCGCAGCAGGCCGCGCAGATGGCAGAAGTGCTGGTGCTGCATGCGCGCTTTGACCCGCTGCACGTGCTGGAGCAGATCGAGCGCTACCGCATCGACACCGTCTACCTCGTGCCGATCATGTATGTGCGCCTGCTCAAGCTGACAGAAGAGGAACGGAGCCGCTACGACCTGTCGTCGTTACGCTTTGTGGCGTCCACCGGTGCCCCATGCTCGCCCGAGATCAAGCGCCGCATGATCGACTGGCTCGGCCCCGTCATCTACGAGACGTATGCATCGAGCGAGTCCGGCATGATCACGGTGATGGACCCACGCGACGCGGCAGCGCGCCCTGGCAGCGCCGGCCGCCCGGTATGCGGCGCGCAGGTGCGCATCCTGCGCGAAGACGGCACACCCTGCGCCACCGGCGAAGTCGGCTTGATCTACAGCCGGCAGCCGGCCTACCCCGATTTCACCTACCGCGGCAACGATGAAGCACGCCGCAAGATCGAACGCGACGGCCTGGTTACGCTCGGCGACATGGGGTATCTCGATGCCGATGGCTATCTGTATGTGTGCGATCGCGCGTCAGACATGGTCATCTCGGGCGGCGTGAACATCTACCCGGCCGAGATCGAACATGCGCTGCTGCGCCATCCCGACGTGGTGGACTGCGCGGTCTTCGGCGTGCCCGATGATGAATACGGCGAGCGGCTGATCGCCGTGGTGCAGACCGAACGCGCTGGCCTGCAAGCTGAGCCGGTCATCGATTGGCTGCGCGGCCAGATTGCCGGCTACAAGATCCCCCGCCAGATCGAATTCACCACCACGCTGCCGCGCGACGATAACGGCAAGATCGCCAAGCGCCGCCTGCGCGATGCATGGTGGGGAGATCGGCAGCGGCGCGTGTAGCCGCCGCGCTTTCCGTCAAGCGACCGCGACCGCCTTGGTCGTGCCCGATTTCGCAAACAGCGTACGCTCCGTGAACTTGATGTTCTGCGGATCGTAGTACGGGTCCGCCCACGCGCCGGTCGTCTTCAGCACCAGCGGATTGGCCGCCGTGGCCTTCGATTCGCTCGCACGGAAGCGATAGTGATCGAACAGCCGGATAGCCTCGATCGCATACGCCGTAACGATGGCCGGGTCGTAGATGGCGATCAGGCTATCGCCGTTCTGCTCCTCGCCACCCTTCGACAGGTTGGACGACCCGCAAAACACGACCGGCTCATCCCCGTTGAAATCGCACACGACAAACTTGTGATGGATGTGCTGGCCGGTGCCGGCATCTACCTCTTGCTTGAACGGCGCGGGTGCCTCGTCCTTCAGATACGCGAACGAAACGGTTTGCGATGGCACATCACGGCCAAGCGCGAAGGCGCTCACCCCATTGGCCTTGTCGATCACACCCAGTGAGAGCAGCCCGGCCTTCTGCGGCACGATGTGTTCGAGCGTGTCGACCATCTCGCCGCCGCCATCGGTGGCCATCACCGCGAACAGCACGGAAGACAACGCGCCCTTGACCCGGTCCGCCGCTTCAGCGAGCAGCGCGTCGGTCTGATGCGGAGAAAATGCGAAGCGCGCACGCGGCGTGCCGCCCTGCGGCACGGGCTGCCAGTTGGCGGACAACGGATCGGCGCGGAAGGCCGTGGCCACCTTGCGGCTGCCGGCGGAATCCTCACCGTACTGGCCGATCAGGCCCCACATGCGCTCGAACACCTGCGCGTAAAGCTGCGCGGCAGCCTGCTCGAACACCAGCACGCTGTTGGCTTGCACATACAGCCCACGCAGTGAGAAATTGGCCGAGCCGGCCAGCACGCGGACCGGCTTGCCCGCGGCATCGCGCAGCAAGATCGCCTTGTGGTGCTGGAAACGTGCGAGGTGCGTGCGGCGGACTTCCGCGCCGGCCTGCTCGAAGTAGCTCGTAGCCTGCGTCTCGAATGCATCGGGCGTGCCGTGGCCCGTCGGGTGTGCACCAGTGCCGATGTAGTTGTCCTGAATGACGCGCACCTTGCGACCGTTCTGCGCCAGCCACGCGATGGCACGGATGATGTCCGGTTCGTCCAGGTCATAGGCCAGCACGTCGATGCCATAACCATCGGACGCCTTGCACTGGCTGAGCAGATCGATGATGAGGCGGCGGCCGGTGGCCCCCAGGTAGGCGTACTTGTTCTGATACGGCTGGGTGTCATACAACAGCGGCGATTTGGTCAGCGCGCGCTTGTCCGGCGCCAGTGCCGTGTTACCGCCGTAGTGGTCAATGAACGCCTGCGACGACACATAGCCGCGCACCATGCCCACCGTGGCCCAGTCGCTCATCGGCTGCTGCAGCGTCACGTTGATGCTGCGTGTGGCGCGCGTTTCCAGCTGCACGGGGTTGGTGGACGCAAAGTAGCGCGCATGCACGGTGTAGGTATATTGCCCGGCCGCGTGCGGCGGAAAGTGAACCCAGTGAAACGACTGGAACGGCGCGTCGATGGAATCGGCGTACTTGCCAGCCTGCAACGGCGCGTTGGCATGGACGGCCGTATCGAACGTCAGCCGATTGGGTACCCAGTACGGCGCCTGGCCTTGCGGTGTGCACTGGATAGCAAACCCGGCCAAGTCGGCGCGGTCTGCATCGGCCACGTCAAAGGCAAACAGCACCGCGCTGTCGCCCTGATACACCTTCACCTCGAATGAATCGACGGATGTCGCCATGGGGAGCCTCCTGGAGTGGCAAAGCGCATCCGTTTTTTATAGCACCGCGATCGTGACAATGCGCTGACGAAAGCGGGGTATTTTGCAGGTGCCATGCGGGTTGGCGGGCGGTGAATTCAATGTCGTTTCACTCGGATCTGCATAAACGGCATACACGAGAAGCGCGCACCACGTCACCAGTTCACTATCGAGCCGCAGGCTTAGAATGCGCGCGATACCCGCGCCAATGCATGGCAATCCTCACTGCATAGGAAGAACAAACTTGGTCCCGATGTCGACACCCGCGCTTGCCGTGGGGCTTGTGCTGTTGCTGCTCCTGATGCGTTGGCGCCAGCGCGCGGCTTTACGCAAGCGCCGCGAGCAAGCGGAACAGGAGACAAAGCTGTTGGCGTTACTGCTGGATGAAAACCGGTTCACGGATCAGCCAATGGAAACGCTGGTGCGGGCGCTCGGCAGCAACTACGTGTACTCGGGGCTCGACTTCGGCCGGTTTGCGCTGGAGTGGAAGGTGGGAACACTGCGCGTCGTTGCCTGGGGCAAGGAGGCCATCTGTGAATCGGTCAGCGTGGAGCGCGTGGTTTCGTAGACGCGCCACCAATTGAGGCGCCCCGGAAAGCGCATTGGCCTTGAAGCCTCAGATGGCGCATCACATCACTTCAGCGCTGCTGCGAACGCTCCATGTCCCGCAACGGGTGTCCCTCTGCCCGCCAGGGCGACGCCAGAAAATGCCGCACCCGCTCGGGCCGCACCTGCGGCAACGTAGCAGGCGCCCAGCCCGGCCGATGGTCCTTGTCCACCAAGTGGGCGCGTACACCTTCGCAAAAGTCACCTTCCTGAATCCCCCGCGCGACGATGCCCAGTTCCATCTGGAAGCACTCGGCCAGCGAGAGTTGTCTGCCGCGCAGCAGCGCCTCGCGCGTGACGTGCAGCATGGTCGGCGAATGCGAGGTCATCGCATCGAGCGTGGTCTGCAGCCATTGGCGTGGCTCGCGGGCCGGCTCACGCTCCAGGCTCTCGCGCAGCGTGGCGACAATGCGGTCCACCGAGGAGCGCCGATCGAAATAGCGCAGCACCCACGGCATGGCCTGCGCCAGCGGTGCATGGGGAACGATGTTGCAGGGCGGCTCAAACACGCGGCGCAGTGCCTGCATGAGATCACCATCGTGCGGCATGCGTTGCAGGCGGTCTTCAAACGAGGCGAGCCATTCAGCGGGCACGCACACATCGGCCAGGCGGCAATGCAGCGCGTCGGCGCCTGTGAGCGTCACGCCGGTCAGCCCGACATACAACTCCAGCTCGGGCGACATCACGCTTAGGAAATGCGTGGCGCCCACGTCGGGCAGAAAGCCGATGCGCGTCTCAGGCATCGCCATCTTCGTGCGCTCGGTCACCACGCGTAGCCGCGCGGCTTGGCCCAGGCCCATGCCGCCGCCCATGGTGATGCCATCCATCAATGCGACGATGGGCTTGGGAAACTGGTGCAGCGCATAGTCGAGCCGGTATTCGTCGACGAAGAATTGCAACCAGCCATCGTCGCCGTCCATGCGGCCTTGTTGCGCGAGGTGGTAGAGCGAACGCACGTCGCCGCCTGCGCAAAATCCCTTCTGGCCAGCGCCGCGCAACACGAGCGCAACGATACCGTCGTCATGACGGCATTGCTCCAGCAGCACGGCCAGTTGCCGGACCATGTTGTGCGACAGGGCATTCAATGCCGATGGCCGGTTCAACGTGAAGATGGCGACGCGGTTCACCACGCGCATCAGCACTTCGGGCTCGGCGGCCGCCGGCTCCTGGAACGTCGCTTGCATCTGAACTGCGCTCATTGCAGCGTCTCCGATTCGTGGGCGGTGTGCCAGCGCGGTGCGCGCTTCTCCAGGAAGGCGTTCACACCTTCGCGTTGATCCGGGTGGTCGAACAGATCAACAAAGCGCTCGCGCTCCACGGCCAGCGCCGCGCTACGCGGCACGCCATTGCGCGCCTGGTGGATCAATTGCTTGCTGAACGTGACAGCCTGCGGGCTCAACGCCGTCACGCGCTGCGCCATGGCGATGGCGGCTTCGCGTGCGGCGCCGGTTTCCACTACTTCTTCAACGAGGCCGATGCGCAAGGCGGTCTGCGCATCAACACGCTCGCCCGTCAGGATCATGCGCTTGGCCCAACCCTCGCCCACCAGCCATGGCAGGGTCTGCGTGCCACAGCCGCAGCACAGCAGGCCAACAGCGGTTTCGGGCACAGCCAGCTTGGCATGCTGCTCGGCAATGCGGATGTCACATGCCAGCGCGCACTCCAGTCCACCGCCCATCGCAAAGCCGTTGATGGCCGCGATCGCCACGGGGCGCGCATTCTGCAACGCTTCAAAGGCGGCGCCGAAACGTGCAGCAGCCTCGCGTGCAACCTCGCGATCGCCATCGGCAAAGGTGTTGAGGTCAGCGCCAGCGCTGAAGAATTTCGGGCCGTCTCCCGTGATGACGATGGCGCGCACGCGTGCGTCGGCGTTCAGGCGTTCCACGGTGGACTGCAGTTGCAGCAAGCCTTCCGGCGTAAAGGCATTGGCGGGCGGGCGCTTGAGCGTCAGCAGCGCGATGGTGTTGTCGTGCAGAACATCCAGTTCGATCATCACGCCGCTCCGTCTTTTCGATACAGCTTGATGACGGCGGAGAAATCCAGCGCGCCATCGCCCTTGCCGCTCACGGTCTGATAGAGCTGCTGGGCGAGCGCGCCCAAGTAGACCGGCTGCTTGACCGACTTGGCCGCGTCGCCTGCCAGGCCCAGGTCCTTGAGCATGAGGTCCGTGCCGAAACCGCCGGTGTAGCCGCGCGAGGACGGCGCCGTCTCGATCACGCCGGGGAACGGGTTGTACGTGTCCGAGCTCCAGCAACGGCCCGTGGAGGTGTTGATGATGCCGCCCAGCACCTTCGGGTCGATACCCAATGCTTCGCCCAGCGACATGGCTTCGGCCACGCCCGCCATGGTGATGCCCAGCACGAGATTGTTGCAGATCTTCGCGCCCTGGCCGGCACCGGTGTCGCCGCAATGCACGAGGTTTTTGCCCATGGCGCTGAGTACGGGGCGAACTTGCTCGAATGCCGCTGCGCTACCGCCCACCATGAAGGTGAGCGTGCCAGCCGCAGCGCCGCCCGTACCGCCAGAAACCGGCGCATCAACAAAGGTGTTGCCGTGCTCGGCGGCCAACGCGGCAAACGCCTTGGCGCTGGCTGGGTCGATGGTGCTCGAATCGATGATGGGCACGCCCTTGGCAATGCCGGCCAGCACACCGTCTGCGGCCGTCAGCACATGACGCACATGGGCGGCAGCGGGCAGCATGGTGATGACGGTGTCCACACCCGTCACCGCCTCGCGAGGCGACGCCGCAGCGGTGGCACCGGCTTCCACCAGCGCGCCCACCGCCTGCGCGTTCAGGTCAAACACGTTGAGTGCGTGGCCGGCTTTCAGCAGGTTGCGGGCCATCGGGGCGCCCATGTTGCCCAGGCCGATGAATGCGATCTTCATGTCAACGCTCCCGGTGCTATCAGCGCAGGCTGATGGTGGTATTGACGCCGCCGGCATCGACCGCATCGTCAAACCAACGTGCGGTCACGGTCTTCGTTTGCGTGTAGAACTGCACGACCTGTTTTCCGTACGGGCCCAGATCGCCCAGCTTGGAGCCGCGCGAACCCGTAAAGCTGAAGTACGGCACCGGCACCGGAATCGGGATGTTGATACCCACCTGGCCCACGTCGATTTCGCTCTGGAATTTGCGTGCCGCCGCCCCGCTCTGCGTGAACAGGCCGACGCCGTTACCGAACGGGTTGGCGTTGACCAAAGCAATGGCATCGTCCAACGTCGGCGCAGTCAGCACCAGCAGCACCGGCCCAAAGATTTCGTTGGTGTAGATGTCCATGTCGGTCTTCACGTCGGTGAAGATGGTTGGGCCGATGAAGTTGCCGTCTTCATAGCCCTTCACTTGAACGTTGCGACCATCGAGTGCCAGCGTGGCACCCTGCTTCACACCCGATTCGATGAGGCCCAGGATGCGTTGCTTGGCGGCGCGGGAGACAACAGGGCCCACGTCCGTGCCCGGCTCTACGCCCGCGTTCACCTTCAGCTTCTTGGCCTTCTCGATCAGATCGGGCAGCCACTGCTGTGCAGCGCCCACGAGCACGACGACGGAGGTCGCCATGCAGCGCTGGCCCGCCGCGCCAAAGCCCGCGCCAACCAGCGCATTGATGGCCTGCTCGCGGTTGGCATCGGGCAGTACCACGGCGTGGTTTTTCGCGCCCATCATCGATTGCACGCGCTTGCCGTGCTCGCTGCCGAGGCGATACACATGCGTGCCCACCGCCGTGGAGCCGACGAACGAAATCGCCTTCACGTGTTCGTGTGTGCAAAGCGCATCCACCACATCCTTGCCGCCGTGCACGACGTTCAGCACGCCCGGCGGTACACCCGCTTCCAGCGCCAGTTCCACCAGCATCATGGTCGACAGCGGATCCTGCTCCGACGGCTTGAGCACGAACGTGTTGCCGCACACGATGGCCATCGGGAACATCCACAGCGGGATCATGGCGGGAAAGTTGAACGGCGTAATGCCCGCGCACACGCCAATCGGTTGGCGCAGCGTGTAGGTGTCGACCGCACCCGCCACGTTCTCCAGAAACTCGCCCTGCTGCAGCGAGCCCACCGAGCAGGCGTGCTCCACCACCTCCAACCCGCGGAAGATGTCGCCTTCGGCATCGGGCAGCGTCTTGCCCTGCTCAGCCGTGAGCGTGCGGGCGATGCGCGGCGAGTGCTCGCGAATCAGCGCTTGGAACTTGAGCATGATGCGCATGCGCGCACCCACCGGCGTGTTCTTCCACGTGGCGAAGGCAGCGTGTGCGGAGCGGATCGCGGCATCGACCTCGTCCGCCGTGGCAAACGGCACACGTGCCAGCACTTCCTGCGTGGCGGGGTTGACGATGTCACGCCATTCCTTCGACTTGGATTCGACAAACTCGCCGCCGATCAGCAGCTTGACGGTGGGCGGGGTGGCTTGATTAGCAGCGGGTTGAACGGAAGCGAGAGAGGCGACGGCGCTCATGTAGGTCTCCTAGGCGAATCGATGGGGGGGTTCTATGGGGCAGATGGATCAGGCGAAGTCTTCTTCCCAGAACTCCCCCGGCATGCGGGCGGGTTCGGGGGTGCGCTCCAGTTCGAGCCGGCGCAGTTCAACGCGGCGGATCTTTCCTGAGATGGTCTTAGGCAGTTCGCTGAACTGCAGGCGGCGAATGCGCTTGTACGGCGCGAGCTTTTCGCGCGAGAAGAGGAACACGGCGCGTGCCAGTTCGGGGCCAGCCTCGTAGCCCTGCCGTACCGTTACGAAGGCCTTGGGCACCGACAAGCGCAACGGGTCGGAACTCGGCACCACGGCAGCTTCGGCAATGGCCTCGTGTTCGATCAGCACGCTCTCCAGCTCGAAGGGACTCAAGCGATAGTCGGACGACTTGAACACGTCGTCCGTACGGCCCACGTAGACGAAGTAGCCGTCATCACGGCGCATGGCCACGTCGGACGTGTGGTAGTAGCCGTTGCGCATGGCTTCGGCCGTGGCATTGGCGTTGTTGGCATAGCCCTGCATCAGGCCGAGTGGGCGGTGCAAGAGCGGCAGCACGATCTCGCCCTCGCTGGCGGGCTGGTCGTCGTGGTCGACCAGTTCCACGCGGTAGCCCGGCAACGGGCGGCCCACCGAGCCCGGCACCACCGGCTGACCCGGCGTGTTGCCGATCTGGCAGGTGGTCTCGGTTTGCCCGAAGCCATCGCGAATGGTTACACCCCACGCGCTGCGCACGCGCTCGATGATCTCGGGGTTCAACGGCTCGCCCGCGCCGACGATCTCGCGCAGCTTGACGGAGTATGACGCCAGCGGCTCCTGCACCAGCATGCGCCACACCGTGGGCGGCGCGCACAGCGTGGTCACGCCGCAGCGCACCAGCACATCCAGCGTGTCTTTCGGCACGAAGCGCGCGTAGTTGTAGACGAACACGCAGGCCTGCGCATTCCACGGCGCAAAGAAACAGCTCCACGCATGTTTGGCCCACCCCGGCGAGCTGATGTTCCAGTGAATATCGCCCGGTTGGAGGCCAATCCAGTACATGGTCGACAGGTGCCCAACCGGGTAGCTTTGGTGCGTGTGCTCCACCAGTTTGGGCTTGGATGTGGTGCCCGACGTGAAGTACAGCAGCAGCGGGTCGATCGCCTGGGTTGCACCCTCGGGTGTGAACACCGCAGGTGCGCTGTATGCGGCGGATAGGTCAATCCAGCCATCACGCTGCGCGCCAACCGCGATGCGCCGGACGCCCGCATCCACCTTGTCGAACTTGTGCAGCTCGGCCGCATCGACCACCACCGTGGTCGCCCCGCCCAACTCGACACGGTCGCGCACGTCATCCGGCGAGAGCTGCGTGGTGGCCGGCAGCACCACCGCGCCCAGCTTCATTGCGGCCAGCATCACGTCCCACAATTCGACGCGATTCGGCAGCATCAGCAGCAGGCGATCCCCCCGCACGATACCCAGACCGCGCAGGAAGTTCGCCATGCGTGACGAACGTTCAGACATCTGCGCAAACGAGAGCTTTAGCCCTTCGCCTTGCAGGTCATCGACGATCCACAGCGCCGGGTTGTCGTTGCCGCGCGCCATCACGTCAAAGTAGTCGAGCGCCCAGTTGAACGTGTCCAGCTTCGGCCACGCAAACTCGCGATACGCACGGTCGTAGTCGGTGCGATGGCGCAGCAGAAAATCCCGCGCCTCAATAAAACCCGGTGCCCCCGTTGCTGCAGATGCCACTTCGTTCATCGTCGTCTCCTGGTCGGCGCGTGTGCGCTCTCTTGTGTTCGGTCGATGATGCGTGGCACGCCGAACCATCAGACGTGCCGTGCAATCACCATCCGCTGAACTTCGCTGGTGCCTTCGTAGATCTGGGTGATGCGCGCGTCGCGGTAGTGCCGCTCGACGGCGTAGTCGGCCAGGTAGCCGTAACCGCCGTGGATCTGGATGGCGTTGGAGCAGATCTCCTCGGCCAGCTCTGACGCATACAGCTTCGCCTGCGACGCTTCGGACAAGCAGGGCTTGTCTGCACTGCGCAAGCGCGCGGCGTGGTGGACGAGCAACCGTGCTGCGTTGAGGCGCGTGGCCATGTCGGCCAGCATGTTGGCGATGGTCTGATGCTCGCGCAGTGCCTTGCCGAACTGGATACGCTCGTTGGCATAGTTGCGCGCGGCGTCGAATGCGGCCCGCGCAATCCCCACCGCCTGCGCGGCAATGCCGATGCGCCCGCCTTCAAGGTTCGACAGCGCGATCTTCAACCCCTCGCCACGCTCGCCCAGCAGGTTCTCTTCAGGCACAGCGCAATCTTCCAGCGTGATGGGGCACGTGTCTGACGCGCGAATGCCCAGCTTGTGCTCCGGCCGCCCGACATGAAAGCCCGGCGTATCCGTCGGCACGATAAAGGCAGAGATACCGCGCTTGCCGGCTTCAGGGTCGGTCACCGCAAACACGATCGCGAGGTCGGCGCGCGAGCCATTGGTGACGAACTGCTTGTTGCCGTTGAGCACCCACTTGCCGTCGCGCAAGACGGCGCGCGTGCGCAGGTTGTTGGCTTCCGAGCCGGCGTGCGGCTCGGTCAGGCAGAACGCGCCAATCGCGCGGCCCGTGGCAAGGTCCGGCAGGTAGCGTGCCTTCTGCGCCTCGGTACCGAACTTCAGGATCGGCCCGCAGCCGACGGAGTTATGCACGCTCATCATCGTCGCGCACGCGGCGCAGCCGGCGGCCACTTCTTCCAGCGCGAGCGCGTAGGCCACATAGTCGGTGTACGAGCCGCCCAACTCTGGCGGCACGATCATGCCGAGCAAGCCCAGCTCGCCCATCTCGCGGACCACGTCATCCGGCAACTCGGCATCGCGGTCCCACTGCGCGGCGTGAGGCGCCAGGCGCTCGGTGGCAAAGTCGCGTGCAGCGTCGTGGATCATCCGCTGCTCTTCGGTATAGAAATCGTCCATCGTTTGGCTCTGACTTGTCGGCTGCACAACGCCACAGAGTGCTGCGCAGGCGAGCGCTTTACACTTGTAGCCTTGCGGCACGTTGATTCGATGGGGAAAAAGTGTAGGCACGCGGCCACCCGGCTTCGATGCCCGCGACGATCAACTTGCGTGAGCGCATTTGCCATGTCGGGACATGGCGCCTCTTGCTACGACGATGAAGAACAACGAAAAGGGAACCGTCTCCGTCAGCCTCGTCAACGAGGCGCTCAGCCGCGCGCAGGCTGCCGGGCTGGACGTGCAGCCGATCATTGCGGCCGCAGGCATCGCTCCGCAGGTGCTGGCCTCGCCCAGGAGCCGCGTGTCATCCACCCAATACGGCACGCTGTGGGCCGGCATCGCGCAGGCCATGGACGACGAGTTCTTCGGGCAGGATTCGCACCCGATGCGCTGGGGCAGCTTTGTGGCGATGACGCAGGCCGGACTCACCGCGCGCACCGGCCGGCAAGCGCTGCAGCGCGCTACGGGGTTTCTACGCCTGGTGCTGGATGATCTGCACGTGCGGATTGAGGAAAGCGCAGAGCACGTACGCCTGGTCTTCGTGCACCGCAAGGGCACGCGCGTGCCCCCCATGTTCACCTATGCCACGTGGCTCATCATGGTGTACGGGCTGACGTGCTGGCTGGTCGGACGACGCATTCCGTTCATCGCCGCGCGCTTTCGGTGCGCAACGCCACCCGATGCGCAGGAATACCGCCTGATGTTCTGCGACGACATGGCGTTCAAGCAAGCGGCGTCGTACGTCGATCTCTCCCCCGCCTTTCTGGACTTGCCGGTGGTGCAGACGGCTTCGTCAATCAAATCCTTCCTGCGCGATGCGCCGGGCAGCTTCATCGTCAAATACCGCAACCCCGATTCATTCGCGGCGCGCGTGCGCAAGACGCTGCGCAACCTGCCGGTGGCAAGCTGGCCCGCCTCCGATGCCATGGCGCTCAAGCTGAACGTGGCCGAAGCCACCATGCGGCGACGCCTCAAGCAGGAAGGCCACACCTATCAGTCGATCAAGGACGATCTGCGGCGCGACATTGCCATCAGCGCACTGCAGGACACGCGCCGCACCATTGCGGATATTGCCGCCGCGGTTGGCTTTGCAGAGCCCAGCGCGTTTCACCGCGCGTTCCGCAAGTGGACGGGCATGCGGCCGACGGATTACCGGTCGAAAGACTGAGGCTCAAGCGGCAAGCGCTCGTCCTCGCAGCCCTCGGCAATCAAGGTTGCTTGGCCTCGACTTCAAATGCTTCGCCCGTCGCGAAGAATGCACCGCCCGAAAGGTAATGCACGGTCTTGCTGTCGGCATCGGGAAAATGCCACCACCCGTGGCTGAACAGCGCAGGATCAGCCCATGCAGTTGTCACCTCGCCGATGAAGAGGTCATAACGCTTCTGGTTGTGCGGCTCAGGGATGACGCGGCATTCGAGCCATGCTGCGCAACCGGCCACCAGCGGTACGTCGATCGTGCGGGCCGACATGGTAGCAAGGCCCAACGCATCGAACTTGTCGCCGTCACGGCCGGAGAGCGTACCGACGGTGAGGGTCGTCTGCGCAATCGCGCGGGTGGGAATGTTCAGGGCGAACACACCGGAGGCTTCGATCAACTCACGGGTGAGCGTGCGGCTGTCGACCACCACCAGCACCTTGGGCGGATCAAAATCCAGCGGCATCGCCCACGCAGCGGCCATGACGTTGCGTACGCCGTTGTGGGCGCTGCTGACGAGCGTGGTGGGGCCGTGGTTGAGGAGGCGGTAGGACTTTGCCAGCTCGACTGGGGCTAGCGTGGGGGTGTTGGGCATGATGGTGGGGCGTTGGATGGGAGGAGTCATCATAGGCCAGGGGGCGCCTCTCTTGTTTTAGGGTCTTGGTGGTCCATCCCCCTTTCACCCCCTGCCGGGGGCGACTCACTTTCTTTGTCTTGCCAAAGAAAGTAAGCAAAGAAAGGCGCGCCCGAGATGGCGACCCATCCCTTGAATTTTCGTAACCGGGCGGAGATGGGAAAACTCGCTTCGCTCAGACAGTTCCCCATCTTTTTTCCGCCCGCTTACAAAAATTCAAGGCGCCATCAAGGGCAGGAACGTCAAAGGCCAAACCAACGCGAAGAAAAGGCAAGCGCCAAGACCAATGCAATCCATTGTCCGCGTCGCGCGAGATGCGGGCATGCGAGACGGAGTGGCGAGCGCGCAAAAGATTGTTTGCTGTTCCCCTGCCCTATGCGGCGCCTTGAATTTCTGTTGCAAGGAGGAAAAAGGAAGGGAAACTGTCTGAGCGCAGCGAGTTTTTCCCTTCCCCTCCTTGCGACATAAATTCAAGGAGGGGGTCGCCGCATCGGGCCCGCCTTTCTTTGCTTACTTTCTTTGGCAAGACAAAGAAAGTGAGTCGCCCCCGGCAGGGGGTGAAAGGGGGATGGACCACCAAGGCCCGCCCCAGCAGGGGACAAAACAGGGGATGCCCCACAAAAACAAAACCCCGGCGATCACTCAACCGGGGTTCTAACTTACTCGGCAACGCGCTTAGCAATATGCTCCAACGCCTCCTCCACCTGATCAATCAAGATCAAGCAAAGGTCGCCCGGTTGCAGGCGAGCCAACGCAGTATCAATGGCCAGAAACTCGCCACGGATCTCTTCAACGTGCGTCGTGCGCTGAGCCCCCTGCAGCCCTTCGCGCAGCAGCGCCAGCACCTCGCCATCTGCACGCCCACGCTGGCACTGGTCTTCATACAGCACCACGTCATCAAACACGCCGCCAAGAATCTGCGTCTGCCGGCGGATGTCTTCGTCGCGGCGGTCGCCGGCACCGCTGATGACCACTGAGCGGCGCTTGGCCGGCATGCTCACCACGGCGTTGCACAACGCCTGGATGGCGTCGGGGTTATGCCCGTAATCGGCGATGAGCGTGGCGCCCTTGTAGTCGAATACGTTGAAGCGGCCCGGCGCCGTGGCGGCGTCATTCACAAACGTCGCCAGCCCACGGCGGATGATCGCCCAATCAATGCCGAGCGCCCACGCGGCAGCAATCGACGACATGGCGTTTTCCACCTGGAAGCCGATCGTGCCGTTGCGCGTGAGTGGAATGTCGGCCAGTGCAATGCGTGTCTCGCGCGTTTCCGCGTTGCAGCCTTCGGTGGCCACGATGTCGGCGCCGTCGACAAACACCACGCGCTTACCCTGCGCACGGTGCAGCGCCATGGTCGGCAGGCTGACGTCTTGCGCAAAGAAGGTGACCGAACCGGGGCAGCCCTCCGCCATGCGCGCAACCATGGGGTCGGCGGCGTTCAGCACGGCCATACCGCGCGGCGCGACGTTCTGCACGATCACGCTCTTGAGCACGGCCAAGTCTTCGACCGTGCTGATGTAGTTCAGGCCCAAGTGGTCGCCTTCACCCACGTTGGTGACGACGGCGACATCGCAGCGGTCGAAGGCGAGACCCTCGCGCAGCAAGCCGCCGCGTGCGGTTTCAAACACGGCCGCATCCACGTCCGGGTGCAGCAGCACGTTGCGGGCGCTGCGCGGGCCACTGCAATCGCCGGTGTCGATGCGCTGGCCCTGGATGTACACGCCATCCGTGCCCGTCATGCCCATGCGCAGGCCACTTGTCGCCAGCAGATGGGTGATCAGACGCACGGTCGTCGTCTTACCGTTGGTGCCGGAAACGGCCACCACGGGGATACGGCCATCGTCGCCGTCCGCAAACATGGTCGAGATGATGGCCTCGCCCACCGCCCGACCCTTGCCGTACGAGGGCTGCAGGTGCATGCGCAGCCCCGGCGCCGCGTTGACTTCCACAATGCCGCCAGCCTGCTCTTCGAATGGCTTGAGCATCGTTTCGCACACCGCGTCCACACCGCAGATGTCGAGGCCGACCATCTGTGCGGCAGCCACGGCGCGCGCGGCAATGGCGGGGTGGACGTCGTCGGTCACGTCGGTGGCGCTGCCGCCAGTGGAGAGGTTGGCGTTATTGCGCAATACCACGCGCGTGCCCTTTGGCGGCACGGCGTCGGCGCTCAGGTTCTGCTTGGCCAGCGTCGCCAGTGCGATGTCGTCAAAGCGGATCTTCGTGAGCGACGTGGCATGCCCTTCGCCACGGCGCGGGTCACGGTTCACTTCATCGACAAGCTCACGCACCGTGTGCTTGCCGTCGCCAATCACTTGGGGCGGATCGCGCCGCGCGGCGGCCACCAGGTGCTTGCCCACCACGAGCAGACGGAAATCATGGCCGGGGATGTAGCGCTCGACGAGCACGTCCGACGAAATCTCGGCCGCCACTTCGTAGGCCGTCATCACCTCTTCTTTCGTGCGGATACGCACGGCCACGCCCTTGCCCTGGTTGCCATCGCGCGGCTTGACCACGACCGGGCCGTGAATTTCCTGTGCGGCTTCCCAGGCCTCTTCGGCGCTGCCCACCGAGCGGCCCAGCGGCACCGGCACACCCGCCGCATGCAGCAGCGTCTTAGTCAGTTCCTTGTCCTGCGCAATCGATTCCGCCACAGCGCTGGTCATGTCGGTCTCGGCGGCCTGGATGCGGCGCTGCTTGCTGCCCCAGCCAAACTGCACCATCGAACCCTGCGTCAGCCGGCGATACGGAATGCCGCGCGCCACCGCGGCGTAGACGATGGAACCGGTGCTCGGTCCCAGGCGCACGTCTTCATCCAGATCGCGCAGGCGGTGCAGCGCGTCGTCCAGATCGAACGGCTGGTCGTCACGCGCGGCAAGGCACAGTTGGCCGGCTAGCTCGAACGCCAGTCGCCCGACTTCCTCTTCGGTGTATTCGACCACCACCTGATACGTGCCCGGCTCCAGCGTCGGCTCGGTATGACTGAAGGTGACCGGGCAACCGGCGGCGGCCTGCAGCCCCAGCGCGGCGGCTTCCAGCGCGTGCGCCATCGACGGCGCATCGGCTTCGTCATCCGGGCGCAGCGGGCCAATGGCCGGAAAACGCGCGCGCAGGCGGTCTTCAAAGCCCGGCAGCTCGGCCAGCAGAAGCGATTGGTCCGAGCAGGCCACGATGGCCTCAATCGCCGTGTGTCGACACCAGAGGTTCGGACCGCGCAAGGCCCGGATACGAGAGACTTCCATGCAATCAGGTTTCCGTTGTGCTTTGGGCTTTCTTTGTGACGTCAGGTCTGGTCATCAGGTCTGGGATTGAGCGCGGCCCATCCACTGGTGGACTTGCTCGACGGTGCCCTCGATCGCGCATTCGTCGCATTGCAGGACGAGCAGATCGCCGGCCTTGAGCTGCGACAGCGCCGCCGCCACCACCTCCTGGCGCTTACCCCCCTCCACAACAACCTCAGCGACGCGACCGCCTTCTTCCAGCCCCTGCTTGAGCAGTGCACGCGCCTGCCGATCGAAGCCGGCATCGGTGCGCTTGACGCTCACGTCCTCACACAGCAGCACGCGGTCGAACGCCTTGCCGATCACCGCGCCCTGCGCCACCAAGTCTTCATCGCGGCGTTGCAGGCCAGCGCCAAACACCAAGGTCCGGCGCTCAGCCGGGAAGTTGTCCAGCGCCGCAACCAGCGCTTCGAGCGCTGCTGCGTTGTGCGCGTCGTCCACGACGATCGTCGCGCCGTTGTGCTGGATGAGCGTGAAGCGGCCCGGCACATCGACCTGGCCCACGTCGAACGTGACGATGCCAGCGCGAATGAGATCGTTGGAAATGCCCAGCGCCCAGCCGGTGGCCACAGCGGCCAGCACGTTCTCAATCTGGAACGGCACGCGCCCAGCGTAAGCCAGCGGAATCGCCGAGAGATCGGCCAGTGGGACTTCTGTCTGGCCAGTGGCGAGCACCACCTTGCCCTCGCGCACGAACACGGCGCGTTTGCCTTGTGCACGGTGCGCGACGATGGCCGGCAGATCGCCCGACAGCGCGAAGAAGATCACATCGCCATCGCACAGCTCAGCCATTTCAACGAGACGCGCGTCGGCGGCATTGAGCACGCCCACGCCGGTCTTCAGCACAACGTCAATCTGCGTGCGCAGGACGCTGTACATCCGGTCTTCGTCTTCGATGTAGAAGTCGCCGAGGTGATCTGGCTTGCTGAAGTTGGTGACCACGCCGACTTGGCAACGGTCATACGGCAAGCCCTGCGAGAGCATCATGCCGCTGTCGTTCTCGAACACGGCGGCTTCTACAGCACGGTTCATCAGAATGCGGTGGCAGGCGTCCCATGCTGCACGGTCAGTGCGCGCGCCGGGTTCCACCTGGCGGCGGTCCAGGTACAGGCCGTCGCTGCAGCCAAGGCCCGTGTGCTTGCCCGAAAGCTGCAGCAGATGCGCCACCAGCTTGGCCACCACGGTCTTGCCGTTGGTGCCCGTGATACCGACGATGGGAATGCGGCCGTCCTCGTCCACGCCGTCCTTCCCGGCAAACAGGTGATCGACAATCGCGCGGCCAACGGGGCGCGGTTCGCCCTGCGCCGGGCGGATGTGCATCAACAGGCCCGGCCCGGCATTGACTTCCACGATGGCGCCGCGCTGTGCGTCGAGCGGGCGCGAAATGTCTTCAGCCACCAGGTCCACGCCAGCAATGTCGAGCCCAACCACACGTGCCGCCAACGCCGCATGCGCGGCCACGCTCGGGTGCACCCGATCCGTCACGTCGAATGCCACGTTGCCATTACGCTGGATCAGCACGCTGCGGCCCACCGGCGGCACGGCGTTGCCATCGGCATAGCCCTGACGCTTGAGTTCGAGCTGCGCGGCGGAATCCAGGCGTACCGGGTTCAGCGGATGCTCTTCGGTATTGCCACGGCGCGGGTCGGCGTTGATCTGCGATTCGATCAGTTGCTCGATGGTGGACGTGCCATCGCCGACGACGGATGCGGACTCGCCCATAGCCGCTGCAGCCACGCGGCCACCCACAACCAACAGGCGATGCTCATTGCCGGAGACGAAGCGCTCGACGATCACGCCGTTGCCTTCTTCAATGGCCACGGCGTACGCGGTTTCCACTTCCTCGCGCGTCATCAGGTTGGTGAACACGCCACGGCCGTGGTTGCCGTCGTACGGCTTGACCACCACGGGCACGCCGATGTCTTCGGCGGCGTCCCAGGCGTCTTCAGCGCTATCGACCATGCGCCCTTCCGGCACCGGCACGCCGCATGATTGCAGCAGGCTCTTGGTCAGGTCCTTGTCGCGCGAAATCGATTCGGCAATGGCGCTGGTGCGGTCCGTCTCGGCCGTCCAGATGCGGCGCTGGCGGGCGCCGTAGCCGAGTTGCACGAGGTTGCCGTCGGACAGGCGGATCGACGGAATGCCACGCTCCGTAGCGGCGTCGACGATGCATGCCGTGCTGGGGCCGAGGCAGTGCTCCTCCACCAGGTCGCGCAGGCGTTCGACGGTCGCGTCCACATCGTAAGGGCGGTCTTCGATGGCCGCCATGACGAGGTCACGCGCGGCAAACAGTGCGGCGCGCGTCACGTCTTCGTGCCAGGCACGCACGATCACTTTGTAGACGCCGCGGATGGGGGTCTCGCGTGCCTTGCCGAAACCGCCGGGCATGCCGGCCAGGTTCTGCAACTCAAGCGTGATGTGTTCCAGGATGTGGCCGGGCCACGTGCCTTCCTTCAAGCGCATCAGAAAGCCGCCGCGCACACCGGGGCTGCAGCGGTGCTCGATCAGCGTTGGCAGCCACGTCGACAGGCGCTCGTAGAACCCCGGAATCGTGTTGGAAGGGAAATCCTCCAGTTCACCGATGTCGACCCATGCCTCCAGCACTGGCCGATATGTCCACATATTCGGGCCGCGCAGCGACATGACATCGAGAATCTCAATGTCCTTCTTCTTCATTGAATTTGCTTGGAAAGCAGGGGGCGATGTACCCGTGAATTGGCCCGTGAAATCGAACCGTTACCTTTCAATAACGTTACAACGGCTTCGGCGTTGACCTCTTGAGCCAGACGCCCGTTGTGCATTGCAACAAATGTCAGGCTCGGTTCGCTATGTATACTTGCGGGCAAAATTTGCGGGCCGCCAGACGTGCGAGCCCGCGCTCTTGCTCCGATTAATGTTCGTCTTTCATCCGTTTTGGGCCGTTTTTTGTGCCACGGAGACGCGCTTTTTGAGTTCTTTGCGCCGCGCATGACCCAGTCCTCCCCATCGTCCATCCCCGCTTCTATCCGCACTCAGGATCCCTGGAGCGCCGCGCTTGGCGCAAGCCTCGCCCCAGAAGAAACCGTCCTGGCCGGGATGCAGCTGGATCTGGACGCCAAACTGCATTTTACCCACGGGTGGCTGGTTGTTACGAATCGTCGCCTGATCGCGCTGAACCCGGGTGAACAGGATTTGCAAAGCTGGGACATCGCCCCCGGCATGACCCTTTCGCACACCGACCACGCCGGCGTGGGCGCGCTGGAGTTGGCTGACGGACAACGCCGCCTGGCGGGCTGGCGTTATACGCTGGGCCACAACGCCGATGCCCTGCGACTGGCCGATCTGTTCGACGCCCGCCTGGATGCACTGAAGGCGTTGACCGACGGCACCCAAGTCGTACAGCCCGACGCGGACATCTGCCCGACCTGCAAGGCACCCCTACCGCCCAGCGAAGACACCTGCCCGCAATGCAGCCGCGAGCTGGAACAGCCGCCCTCGACCTGGGCACTGCTGCGTCTGTGGCGCTTTGCACGGCCGTATCAGTGGGAGTTGCTGGCCGGCTTTGCCCTGCTGCTGCTCGGTACGGCCGCCACCCTGGTGCCGCCGTACCTTACGATGCCCTTAATGGACAAGGTGCTGATCCCGTATCAGAACGGCAAGCCGATCGATTACAGCCTCGTCACGCTCTACTTGTCCGGCCTGTTGGGCGCTGCGCTGGTGGCCTGGTCGCTGGGTTGGGCGCGCACTTACCTGCTGGCGCGCGTGTCGGAGCGCATCAGCGCCGACCTGCGCACCACCACCTACGAGCACCTGCTCAAGCTCTCGCTCGAATACTTCGGCGGCAAGCGCACGGGTGACCTGATGGCCCGCATCGGCTCGGAAAGTGACCGGATCAGCGTCTTCCTGTCGCTGCACCTGCTGGACTTCGCCACCGACGTGCTGATGATTGCGATGACGGCGGTGATCCTCATCTCGATCAACCCGTGGCTGGCACTGGTCACGCTGGTGCCGCTGCCCTTTATCGCGTGGATGATCCACCTGGTGCGCGACCGCCTGCGCCACGGCTTCGAGAAGATCGACCGGATCTGGTCGGAAATCACCAACGTGCTGGCAGACACGATCCCGGGTATCCGCGTGGTCAAGGCCTTTGCCCAGGAAAAGCGCGAAGTCACGCGCTTTGCCGAGGCCAACAAGCACAACTTGGCGATCAACGACCGGGTCAACGCGGTGTGGTCGCTGTTCACGCCCACCGTCACGCTGTTGACCGAGATCGGCTTGCTGGTGGTGTGGATCTTCGGGATCTGGCAGGTGAGCCACGACGCCATCACTGTGGGTGTGCTGGTGGCGTTCCTGACGTACATCAGCCGCTTCTATACGCGGTTGGATTCGATGAGCCGCATCGTGTCGGTCACGCAAAAGGCGGCGGCCGGCGCCAAGCGGATCTTCGACATTCTCGACCACGTGTCGAGCGTGCCGGAGCCGGCCAAGCCCGTGCATATCGAGAAGGTGAACGGCGCCATTGAGCTGCGCGACCTGGGTTTCCGCTATGGCAACCGGGCGGTGATCCGCGGCCTGAACCTGTCGATCCAGCCGGGCGAGATGATTGGCCTGGTGGGGCATAGCGGCTCGGGCAAAAGCACGCTGGTCAACCTCATCTGCCGCTTCTACGATGTGTCGGAAGGGGCGATCCGCGTGGATGGCGTCGACATCCGCTCGCTGCCCATCTCGGAATTCCGCCGCAACATCGGCCTCGTGCTGCAGGAGCCCTTCCTGTTCTTCGGCACGATCGCCGACAACATCGCCTACGGCAAGCCGGATGCAACGCGCGAGGAGATCATCGCTGCCGCGCGCGCCGCGCACGCGCACGAGTTCATCCTGCGCTTGCCGCATGGCTATGACTCGCTGGTGGGTGAACGCGGCCAGGCGCTGTCAGGCGGCGAGCGCCAGCGCATTTCGATTGCCCGCGCGCTGCTCATCAACCCGCGCATCCTGATCATGGACGAGGCCACGTCTTCCGTGGATACGACCACCGAGAAGGAAATCCAGAAGGCGCTCGACAACCTCGTGCAGGGCCGCACCACCATCGCCATCGCGCACCGACTGTCGACGCTGCGCAAGGCCGATCGCCTCGTGGTCATGGACCGCGGTCAGATCGTTGAGGTAGGCAACCACGACGAACTGCTCGCCCGCGAAGGCGCGTACTACAAGCTCTATCAGGCACAGGCCCGCAACGTCGATGCGGACACCGACATGACGAGCGACGGTGAACGCGTAGACGCCGCCGAGCCGGCTTACGCCCAGTCGGCGCAGTAATCACGGATTGCGACAACGATGCAGACACCTGACTTCACCCTGAGCCGCAACAGCTTCGGCAAGCTGGTCGTGACCCTGGCCGACGGCACCGCCCACGAGGGCGTGATGCCCGTGCGCGCGTTCCCGATTTCCGCAGCAGACGACGGTTTGAGCCTGATGAGCACCGATGGCCGCGAGCTGGCGTGGATCTCCCGGCTGGATGCGCTGCCCGCGCCCACACGCGAATTGATCGCAGCCGAACTGGCCGCGCGCGAGTTCATGCCCGAGATCCGCAAGATCATCGGCGTATCGACCTATGCCACGCCCAGCACGTGGACCGTGCAAACCGATCGCGGCCAGACCGACCTCGTGCTGCGCGGCGAGGAAGACATCCGTCGCCTGACGGGCACCACGCTGCTGATTTCCGACAGCCACGGCATCCACTACCTGATCCGCGATCAGTTTGGGCTGGATAAGGCCAGCCGCAAAATCCTGGACCGGTTCCTGTAAGACAGGCGCCATCACTCAGCCATTTGGGGGAACGGGGCACAAACCGGCTCCGGAACCCCACCCGCGTTACCATGTCGGACTCTTCTGATTCAACGATACGTCACAGGCACCTATGGTCACGCGTCGCACCCTTCTTGCCTCCGCTTCCCTCACCGCCACGCTGGCTGCGCTCGGCATCACGCCCGAAGCGCTAGCCGCCAGCCGCGTCAAGCTTGGCGATGCATCGCCGTTTTCGTTCGACACGCTCATCGAGCGAGCGCGCACGATGGCAAGCAAGCCATACACGCCGCCCGCCACCGCGCCGGCCGACATCCTCGCCAAGATCGATTACGAGGCACACGGCAAGATCAAGTTCGACACCGCGCACGCGCTGTTTGCCGATGGCCCCGGGCAGTTTCCGGTGACGTTCTTCCACCTGGGCACCTTCTTCCGCGCGCCGGTGCGCATGCATGTGGTGGAAAAAGGTGCGGCGCGCGAGGTCGTCTACGACGAGTCGTACTTCGACATGCCGGCCGACAGCCCGGCACGCAAGCTACCGCGTGGCAGCGGCTTTGCCGGCTTCCGCTTCCAGGAAAGCCGCCTGGGCGACCAGAAAAAGCTCGACTGGAAGAAGAACGACTGGGTGGCCTTCCTGGGCGCGTCGTACTTCCGCGCGATCGGCGAGTTGTATCAGTACGGGTTGTCCGCGCGCGGTATTGCGCTGGATGTGGCCCAGGCTGGCAAGCCGGAAGAATTCCCCAACTTCACGCACGTGTGGTTCGACACGCCGGCACAGGGCAACGATAGCCGCGCCGACTCGGTCACCATCTACACGCTGCTCGATGGCCCAAGCATCACGGGGGCATATCGCTTCGTCATGCATCGCACAAAGGGCGTGGTGATGGATATCGATACGGCGATCTTCCTGCGCAAGGACGTCGACCGCTTCGGCATCGCACCAGCCACGTCGATGTATTGGTTCTCGGAAACCGCCAAGGGCACCGCCACCGATTGGCGCCCCGAGGTGCACGACTCCGATGGTCTGGCCCTGTGGACAGGTAACGGCGAGCGCATCTGGCGCCCGCTCAACGACCCGCCGCGCACGGTGGCGTCAGCGTTTGGCGACAACAACCCGCGCGGGTTCGGCCTGCTGCAGCGTGATCGCGATTTCAACAACTACCAGGACGGCGTGCACTACGAGCGCCGCCCGAGCCTGTGGGTGGAACCGCTGGAGGGCTGGGGCGAAGGCGCCGTGCAGCTCATCGAGATCCCGACCGATGACGAGATCCACGACAATGTCGTCGCCATGTGGGTGCCGAAGGCGCCGGCACGCGCGGGTAGCCAGTACCGCCTGCGCTATCGCTTGCACTGGCTGGCCGATGAACCGTATCCGACGCAACTGGCGCGCTGCGTAGCCACGCGCCTGGGCAATGGCGGCCAGCCTGGTCAGCCGCGTCCACGCGGGGTACGCAAATTCATGGTGGAGTTCAAAGGTGGCCCGCTGGAAAAGCTACCCTTTGGCGTGAAGCCGGAGGCGGTGCTCTCCACCTCGCGCGGCACGTTCTCGTATGTGTTTACCGAGGCAGTGCCCAATGGTGTGCCGGGCCACTGGCGTGCGCAGTTCGATCTGACGGTCGAGGGCAAGGAGCCTGTAGACATGCGCTTGTTCCTGCGCGTGGATGGCAAGCCGCTATCAGAAACGTGGCTGTATCAGTACCACCCGTTTCAATCGCCGGTAGGGCCGGTAGCGGCATAAAGGGCGGCAACAAAAAAGGCGAGGAAGACTCCTCGCCTATTGATAGGCAACCATAACGACCGCCAACGCTGGTGGCGCCGTTCGCGGATTCGACAGCGTAAGGGTGCCGCTATTGCCGGTCAGCCTGTTGGCTTTGAAGCCGACATATTGGGCACGAACACCGGTGTCGTTGCCCACTGCCCCTACGCGCCGCCACGTCGACGAGGCTTTGGAGCGTGACGCCACAGACACCACCACCGGTACCGGATGCGTGATCGGCGTACTGAAATCGATCACTACCTGACGGCCGCTCCCGGCGTTCTGCGTCTGCAGCCCCCCGACTGCAGCAGCCACGCGCGGTGCGGCCGTCACGCTGTATCCGCTTGCCAAGACGGCACCGGTGAACCGGATCGTGCCGCCCATCTGGCCTCCAGCCGCCGATACGCCGGTAGAGTCAATGGCTGCCATCAAGGCAACCAATCCCTTCATATAAGCCCTGCACATAGCACCCCCGTTTGCCCGACCCTTGGGCGTTCCACGATGTTTCGTGGTTGAAGAACGACCACACTCGGCTGCCCATTTAATGGCGATCTTGTAACAGCCTTGCGCAACACTTGTTTGCAGATTGCATGGTCATACAGTCTGATTCTCATCGATAACTACGGGTATTCCTGATTGAAGCTAGGAATACCCGAGATGTAGTCACAGTGCGCTTTACGGGGTCGGCCACACCGCGAGCGCCTGCATCAACTGCTTGCCCAGCGGGATGCGCTTGGCCATATCGCCTTCGCGGGGCATGTCGATGTTCAGTGCGAAGGCGTACACGCGCCCCGCGCGCTCGACCCAGCCGACCCACCAGCCGATCTCGGGCCGGTATTCGGTCGCAACGCCGGTCTTGGCGTACAGCGCGGCATCGCCCTGTTGCTCGATCAGCAGCATGCGGTGGACCAAATCCCACGTGCGCGGCTTCACCGGCAATTGCTTGAGCGCCATGCGGCTGGTGAAGCGGGCCTCTTCGAATGCAGAAATCTCCAGCGGACCACGTAGCCAGAACTGGTCAATCTCATCGCCGATCTGGCGGTTGCCGTAATCGAACGCGTCGACATAGGCCTGCATGCGCTGCGTCCCGATGCGGCGCGCCGCCTCCTGATAGATCGGCACGGCTGAGAGCCGGATCGCCTCGGGCAAGGCCATGTCGTGCTCCCATTGCTTGTAGGGCTGGGGCTTGCCGCCGTAGGGAATGATTTCCTGCTCGTCGCGCACCGCGCCCGTGTCGAAGGCGATCAGGCTGTTCGGAATCTTGAAGGTGGACGCCGGGTTGATACGCCGCGCGGCGCGCGCCGGATCGACGACGTAGGTGCGATCCGCGCTGATGTCCATCAGAACAAACGTGCCGGTGACACCAGCGTCGTCAAACACGCGCTTCAGGTCGTTGCGCACGATCAGCTCGGCGTGGACGGTGGTCGCACACAGCGCAACGGCGCCGCCGCCGATGGCCAGCGCGAGGGTCTTGAACCAGCGAGAAAACATACGAGCTCCTTGAATGTTGGGGTGGTTGCCGGCAAACACCGGCGCTGCGCATCGTAGGGAGCACGGGAGACGCTCGCCAGTTGGCAACACGGGCAGCACGTCACGGGCGTAACGCCTGTAACGCATGGCTTGGCGCACAATGGCGACCACGTTGTTGCTTCGCCGCGCCCTGCGCATGACGCCATCCACCCACCCCACCCTGCATGTTGAGCTGACCACGCCGCAAACCGTCGATGGCCGGCGCGCGCCGTTCCAGAGCTTGTGGCTGCTGGTACGCCTGGCGTATGCGCATCGGCTGTCACCGGAGCAGCCTGTGGTGCGGCTCGCTGACTTGCGTGGCGCTGTGTCGGACGCCAGTACCCAGCGCATGATGATCAGCCGCGCCTTTCGCGACTGGCAGAACTGGGGCGTGCAAGCCGGCTGGGGCGAGGCGCGCGACCGCGAACCGCGCTTTCTCAACGCCGACAAGCGCAGCCAGGGTCCGTTCTGGCTCACGCCCGAAGATGCGGTGCGCGTGGTCTGCCTGGTGGAAGGCCGCATCGCCGACGATACCGACGTGCGCGCCTTTCTCGGCATCGCTGTGCCGGACAGCGCGGCGGACCACGCTGTGGACGCCGCCAGCGCTCTCTCTGGCCCAGCACCCGGCACGCCCAATCCGACGTTCTGGCACGCCTTTCTGACGGCGCGCCATGCCATGCGCGAGGGCCGCCTGCTGCACGCCCTCAGCACCAACACGAGTGCATCGGCCACCGAGCGCGGCGGCGCGCTGCTCGCCCTGCGCCACGCCAGCGACGCCGCCGACAACGACTTCCAGCGCGCGCTCGTCACCCTGGGCGAGGCGATGGCCGCACGCCGCTTGGGCGATTCCACCCGCGCCAGCGCACTGCTCTCGCAACTGCGCGCGCACCGCCGCCAGCGTCACGTACTTGGCAACGACTACCTCGCGGCGATGGAACGCATCGTCACCGCCTGGTGCGCGTATGACCGGCGGGACCTCGACCTCGCCACCGGCTTGCTCGTCCGCCTGGTCGATGCCGAACCGGGGCGCAGCCTGCTGCGTTATCACCCGCAGATCCGCTTCGAGTGGAACAACCTCAGTGCCCTCATTGAACGCGCACGCCTGCTCTATGCCGATGCCACCGACATAGCCATCGACGTGCGCGCACAAGCGGCCCGGCATATCGTCGCGCAATTCGAAACGGCGCTGGCCGCCGCACTGGAAAGCCAAGCTGCGGATGCGGTGCAGCAGGTTGCTGCCAACCTCGGCATGACCTGCTGGCTGCTGCGCGACGTACTGTGCGAAGCGGCCCACAGCGATGGCACTGTCGATGCCGTGCGCTGGCTCGCCATGAGCGAATGGCAAGCGTTGCGCAATGGCGGCCCGCTGCAATCGGCATGGAACGCCATCGCACTGATGCGCATTGCGCGCGCTGACACAAGCCGAGCTCCGCTCACGCTAGCCGATCTGCAAAATCAGGCAGGGCCATTTGCCGAGGCGTTTGATGCGCGCTACTGGCCCGTACGTTGGGCCGACGTGGCCGCGTTGCGCCTGCGCGAACATGACAGCGGCCGCCACCGCTACGGCCGCGTGCAAGTCAGCGGCTTGCTGCTCGAACTGGCGTGGTTCGCCCATGCCGACGGTGATCACACTACGGCTCGCGCTGCCGTAGAGCGCTTGTCCGAAGCCATGCAGGAACTGGCGCCGCATGATCGCGCCTATTTCGTACAGGCGCTGAAGCAGCTCGCGCAGGCGGCGGAATCTGCGCCCTGAGCCGAGCGGTCTACGGAGAATCGTTGCATCACTAACGATCTGTCGCTAGACTGCGGGCATGTTTGATCACTGCCTGTACTTCAACACGACTGCGCTCGCGCGCACCATCGAGCGCGAATGGGCGGACGCCTATGCGCCGTTCAGGCTGACGCCGCCGCAAGGCTTCGTGCTGCGCATGGTGCTCAAACGGCCAGGAGTGCTCAA
This sequence comes from Ralstonia sp. R-29, assembly GCF_049913345.1. Taxonomy (NCBI): domain Bacteria; kingdom Pseudomonadati; phylum Pseudomonadota; class Betaproteobacteria; order Burkholderiales; family Burkholderiaceae; genus Ralstonia; species Ralstonia sp. R-29. Next base: position 1,922,133 of record NZ_CP184378.1, on the reverse strand, counting down.
CCGCGAGCTGGCCGACGTGCTGGGGATTGCTCGTCCCACCGCCACGCGCCTCGTTGATGGCTTGATTGCCAAGGGTCTGGTGGAACGTCAGCCGTCGGCAGAAGACGGCCGCGAGTGGAATCTGCTCCCCACCGATGCGGCTCTCGCGCTGGAAGCCCCGTTACAAGCGGCCAGCGCCAAGGTCGCGCGGCGCTTGCGCGAACACGTCGGCGCCGACGCGTTTGATGGCACGGTGCGAGCCATCCGTGAGGTACGCAACGCACTAAGCACCTAAACAAAACAGGGCGGCTTGAGCCGCTCTTTTTTATCGTCAACTAGTTGCATTGCTACCTATTTTACGAGGCGTGCCACACATGACCACCGTTCTCATCACCGGCATCGAACCTTTCGAATCCGACCCGACCAACCCGTCGTGGGACATCGCGCAAGCGCTGAATGGCACCCAAATCGACGGCGCGACCATCGTGGCGCGACAGTTGCCGTGCGTGTTCGGCGTCGCCAACAAAAAGCTGATCGAAGCGATTGAGGAAACTTCGCCTGCGCTGGTTGTTGCACTCGGTCTCGCGACGGGCCGCGCGGAGATCTCGGTGGAACGCGTAGCAATCAACGTGATTGACGCACGCATTCCCGACAACGCCGGCAACCAGCCGGTCGATACTCCGGTAGTGGCAGATGGGCCCGCGGCGTATTTCTCGACGCTGCCCATCAAGGCCATCGTGCGGGCGCTGCGCGAAGCCGGTGTGCCGGCGGCGGTGTCGCAAAGCGCGGGCACTTATAACTGCAACCACCTGTTCTACGGGTTGATGCACCACCTTGCCCGGCGCGCGCCACAGGTGCGTGGGGGCTTCATCCACGTGCCAACCACGCCCGAACTCGCAGCACAGCATGCGGGCCGACCGAGCCTCTCTCTCGACACGCAAACCAAAGGCATCCGCATGGCCATACACACGGCATTGCGAACCCACACCGATGTGAAAGTCAGCGGCGGCGCGGTGCACTAACACGAAGACTGGCAAACCATCTGCCCGATGCTACGATCCAACCACGATCGCTCTCGGGAGACCCAACTATGAAGAAGAATGCATGGCGACTCAGCATCTGCCTGGCCGTGGCCGGCGTGCTGGGTGCGAGCGCGTTGCCTGCGCAGGCTCAGGTGTCCGTGCATGTGCGGATCGGGCCGCCGCCTGCGCCACGCCACGAGCGGATTCCCCCACTGCCGCCAGGCTATGTATGGGCGCCGGGGTACTGGCAACTGCAGGGCAACCGCTACGTCTGGCGCCCCGGCCATCGGATGCGTGGCCGACCGGGTTATCACTGGCGCCAGCCGAGGTGGGTACACGGGCCCCGTGGTTGGGAGATGCGCCAAGGCGGCTGGGACCGTGGCGGCAATCGCATCCACCCTTGCCCGCGCGGGCAGACACGCCACGGCAAATGCCGTTGAGCCACCTCTGCAACACAAACAGGCCGGTCATGCACCGGCCTGTTTTTTTTGCCTGCGAGCGGCTTAGGCCACCAACGGCATCAGCAACAGGCGCGCCGCCAGTTCCCGACGGAAGCCCTCAAACGCCTGGGCGGTCGCCTCGGCGCCACGCGCCGTGTTCTGCAGCCGGATCCCCTCAACCTGGTGAATCCCTACGGTGGCAAACACGTAGCGCAGATAGGGCATCAGAAAATCCGTCTGCGCGTGCGCCCCGTCAAAGTGCCCGCCCGATGCGGACACCACCAGCACCGAGCGATTCGCCAGCATGCCGACCTTGCCCGTCGGCGTGCGGCGGAACGTGCGTTCCGGGCGCACCACCAGATCGATCCACGCCTTCAACGCCGATGGCACGGTGTAGTTGTGCACCGGCGTGGAGATCAACACGGCGTCGGCAGCCTCAAGCTCGCCGATCAAGGTTTCCGACAACGCCAGCGCTGCGCGATGCGTGCCCACGCGATCAGCGTCGGGCATCAAGCTGGCGTGGACGAAGCCGGCATCGGGGTGCGGCAGGGGCGCTGCCGCCAGATCCCGTTCGATGATGCGCAGCCCGGACGTCGCCTCGGCCAGTTGATCGAGGATGAGTTGCGCGGCGCGCCGGCTGTGCGAGCGATCTTCACGCGGGCTCACAGCCACATGCAGCAGTGTCGTCATGCCATACCTCCGGGCGGCACATTGATGCCGAAACGCAGCGCGCCCGCCAGCAGGCCACTGCGGTAATAGAAGCGGTGGCCCAGTACGTTGGACATCGGTGTGTCGAGCACCAGCCGCACACAGCCCTGGCGCTGTGTTTCGGCTTTGAGGTGGTCCATCAGCACATTGCCCAGGCCGCTGCTGCGCAGGTTGGCATCGGTCACCAAGTCGTCGACATACAGGAACCGGCCGTACACGAGATTCTCTTGCAGCCGATACCCCGCCAGCGCCACGGGCACGCTATCTCGCCACACAGCGATGAGGCGGTAGCCCTCTTCCATCTGCCGGCGCCAGCGCGCGACAAGCTCATCGGCATCCGCCAAATGCGGACGCAGCTGGTGCATGACGGGAAAGCACGCACGCAGCGCGGCTTCTTCTTCAATGGGGCGAATGGCGTCCATGGTCAGACGTGCGCAGCCGTCGTTGCCGGTACCGGAGGCGCGAAACGCAATGCCACGGCAATGCGGTTCCACGCCTGGATGTTGGCGATGGCGGCGGTCAGGAAGGCGACCTCGGTCCGGGAGAACTGCTGGCACACGGCGTCATAGGCGTGGTCTTCCACGCCATGCTCGGTGGCGCGTGCCAAGGTGGTCAGCGCTTCCGCCCACGCCAATGCAGCACGCTCGCGTGCGGTGAACACGGCCGGCGTATCGCGCCACACGGCCACAAGGTCCAGCTTGGATTGCGCCACGCCGAGTTTGCGCGAGAGGTTGAGATGAAACTGCACGCAAAACGCACAGCCGTTGACTTGCGAAGCACGCAGCTTGATGAGTTCGGTCAACGGCTTTTCCAACCCGGAGGCGTCGACCGCCTTACCAAGCGCCTGCAAGGCAGCCGATACACCACCGGCGGTGTCGACAAATTCTGCGTAGTCAATGCGGGGTGAGAGATCTTCCATGTGTTCCATGTAGGGCTCCTGAGGGGTTGGGAGAGGGCTGCGTGTTAATATCACAGTTCGAACATCATATTCGAGCACTGACATCATGAGCAAGCGCACCCCTGCCAACAGCGCGGGTACCGACACGAACGCACCCGTCATCCCTCAGCCCGGCCAAGGCAAGCGCGGCGAAGAAGGCTACCTCGGCTATCTGCTCCGCCAGGCCAGCGGCGCGCACCGGCTGCGCATGGAGCGCGCCATGGCCGATGTGGGTGTCACGCTGCCGCAGTTCCTAGTGCTGACAATGATCCGCGCCTACCCCGGACTCTCCAATGCTGACCTCGCCCGCCTGACGCTGCTCACGCCGCAGACGGTGAGCGTCATCGTGGCCAACCTGGAGCGCAGTGGCGCCATTGCGCGACGCCCGCATGCCGTGCATGGCCGCATTCAGCACATCGACGTCACGCCGGAGGGCGCCGCATTGCTTGCCGCTTGCCGCAAACGCTCGGGTGGCATTGAACGCGATCTACTGGAGGGCTTCACGCCCGATGAAGAGCAGGTTGTGCGGCGCTGGCTGGTGCATGTGGCCCTGCTGGGCGACGACAAGTCAGCGTCTTGAGCCCCCCAGCGGCGAATCCGACCACAAGCGACATCGGCAACGCCCGGCCAACCTCGTCCGCAAAGAACCCTCAAAGCGAGAGGGCATCGGGGCGATTCCAAGACTGAGCGATTTTCGCTAAGTCCGCGCAATACCCCCGAGATAAGGCCGTTGATTTATCCGCAACCACCCCGGATTTTCTCCATTTCAGCAGTATGTCAAGAGCATCACCCCCTCCTCTCGAGGGGATCACATCAACTTAAAGAATACCCCTCTAATCGAAATGTTAAACGATTGAAAAAACGCCCACGCATTTATTGATCCACATCAAACTTATCCATAAAATAGCGAAAATAAAACAAATAAACGGGGAAGTTGTGAGTGAAATCCAGATAGTGGACGCTCAGATCCGCATTGTCGCGGACGCGAAAGAAGGGCTACTGCTCGAACTTGGGAAAAGCATTACCTTCTACGGATTCCGGCTCCAGAAACACGCAATGTTCGGGGGTGCGCAAGGCGCGTCCGCCAGCCTGGTGGTCCGCGGCCCGGAGGAACGACTCTTTGAACTTGCCGACCATCTGAGCAGCCATGCCCGGGTGCGCTCGTGCAGCGTTCAGGTCGTGGAATCTCCTGCACCATCTTCCGTGCAACCGAGTGCAGTGCTTGCTGCGGCGCCGGTTTCCACTCCGGAGATGGTAGAGAAGCCCACGGCCACTCGATCGGTGGAGCACGACAAAAAGCCGCTCGCGCCGCCCCCATCCAAACCCAGGTTTGACGACGAAAGCATCGAGCGGCTCCTCCCGCAATTGGCGGCAAGCTATCCGAACGTATTACCCAGGCTCATGCAGCTACAGCGTGAATTACCGAGCAGCGTGCAGGAATCTGTCCTGACGCAAATCGGACTGCGCGTGGGCTCGTGGGTATATCGGCGCGATTTCTCTCGTGGGGCCAAGCTCAACGTCAATCAGTCGCTCAAGCAAATTGCCGTGCCCGCGCTCCGTGAGCTGATTCCGGTCGAACTGGACGGCGATCACCTCCGCACGAAGTCGAGTCCATTTTTCAGCCGCGACCACCACGGCAACACTTGCCATTTCTTTTCTGGGTTCCTAAAAGGGATTGTTCAAGGCGCCACGAACAATACGAAAATCGAGGTTGAGGAGACATCCTGCACCAGCCTTGGTGCCCACCACTGCTGTTTCACGATTTCTCACCACGATTAATCAAGTTTCTCATGACTGATATTCACCATACACAAAATGGTCTATTGATTGCCCTGTCGTACGTTATTTCGGTGCTTGGCTCTTACACCGCATTGCAATTGGCACTCGATATTCCGGGGGCAAAAACCTCGGAGCAACGGCGGACCGCGTTGCTGGCATCCGGCGTCGCCATGGGTGGCGGGGCCATCTGGGCCATGCATTTCATTGCCATGCTCGGGTGCGAAATGGCGATGCCCGTTTCCTACGATGTGGTGCTGACGCTGGTCTCGGCCCTGGTGGGGATTACCTCGTGCATCGTCGGCCTGGCCATTGTCAGCGGCAATACGTCCAACTGGGGCCGACTGGTTGCCGCCGGAACCGTCATGGGGCTGGGCGTGGGCGGCATGCATTACATGGGCATGGCGGCGATGTTGATGCCCGCAACCACCGTGTACGACATGACTATGGTGGCACTGTCGCTCGTCATCGCAGTGGCGGCGTCGATTGCGGCCCTGTGGCTCGCCTTTCATACACGCGGCTGGGTGCAATTGCTGGGCAGCGCCATGGTCATGGGAATCGCCGTTTGCGGCATGCACTACACCGGCATGAGCGCCGCGACGTTCGTCCATAACGAACACGCCGCGCATGACATGGCCCAAGGCATGGCCCCGGAAAGCCTGGGGGCGACCATCTTCACGATTGCCGCTGTGCTGCTGCTCACCATCCTGTTCGTCAACAACATGCAAAGGCAACGGCGCGCTGCCATTCAGATCTGATCGCGCCGCACATCGATGGCAACGCCTCCCCGATCGGCGGAGCCGCGTTGTCCGATGGAAAGCGGTCCGGCAAAAGGACCGCGCATCGCCTCTAGAAGCCCGCTCATTGCGGGCTTTTTTCTGGCTCCAATACTTCCGTCTTCCAATTTTTCGATCGTCGCCCTTGATTTCCGTGCCGTTGCCACTATCATCCGATGTATCTTACGATATATCTGACGATGTTCAGCAGGAGAGCGACGATGCGCGGATGGTTTGGACACCACCACAAGCTGTGGATGGAGAAGCACTGCACGATGATGGGCCGCCACGGCCATGGACGAGGCGGTTTCGGGCGCGGCATGGGGGGAATGGGCGGCTTTGGCGGCCCGGGCGGCTATGGAGAAGGCGATGACGAGGGCGGCAGCCCCTGGCGTGGCCGGCGGCTGAGTTCGGCCGACCTGCAGCTCGTGCTGCTCGCGCTACTCAAGGAAGCCCCGCGCCACGGCTACGAACTGATCAAGGCCGTGGAAGAGCATTCGCTGGGCTTCTACACACCGAGCCCCGGCATGGTGTACCCGGCGCTGTCGTATCTGGAAGACCACGGTTTTGCCTCTGTCACCGCCGAGGGCAACAAGAAGCGCTACGGCATCACGCCCGAGGGCCTCGCCTGGCTGGCGGAGCGCCAGAACAGCGCCGACGCCATCCTCGCGCAGTTGCGTGCCATGGGCGAGCGCGTCAAGCGCATGAACGAAGCCATGGCCTTCGACCGCGAAACCGAACACGCGGGGGAATGGGCCGACACGGGCAACGACCCACTGCGCGCCGCGCGCTGGCGCCTGAAGTTCGCCTTGATGGAAAAACGCTTCGCCTCGCGCGAAGAACAACAACGCGTGGCAGACATCCTGCTACGTGCCCTGAAGGAAATCACCGAAGGGCGCTGACCCTGCGCCTTCGCCGATCCCTCTTTCCGCAGCCACTATGTTTGCCCTCACTCGCACACAAGGTCTCATGTCGCAGCTGCTCAGCCCTCTCAAACCCGCCACACGTCGCGTGCGTGTGCGGGCCATCCACACGCTCTCGCCCCGCATGCGGCGCGTCGTCTTTACCGGCACGGCGGCAGATTTGGCCGACCTGGCCAATGCGCCACCCGGCGCCGCCATCAAGTTGATGTTTGCGCACGACGCCGCAGGCGCAGGACGCAAACTCGGCCGCGCTTACACGATCCGTCGGTACCACGCGGCCCGCGGTGAGCTGGAAATCGATTTTGTCGTGCACGACGAAACGCCCGCCGCGCAGCATGGTCCGGCCGCGCGCTGGCTGGAACGCGCCGCGCCCGGCGACGAAGTGGAATTTGCCGGCCCCAAGCGCGGCTTCGTAGCCGACCCCGCCGCGCCGTGGACCTTGCTCGTGGGCGACGAAACCGCCCTGCCCGCCATCTTTGCCATTCTGGAAAGCCTGCCGGAGCACGCGCACGTGCAAACCTACATTGCCATCGGCGATGCACGTGCTCGGCTGCCGCTGGAAGGCAGCTTTGCCACGCACCCGCGCAGCCAGGGCATCCACTGGGTGGAAACCGACACTGCGCACGCCGGGGCGATGATGGTCGGCGCGCTGAGCGCGCAACCGATGCCATCCGGCACACCCCAGGTGTTCCTGGCCGGCGAAGCCTCGTTGCTCAAACATGTGCGCGCGCTGCTGGAAGGCGCGTGGTCGGTGCCGCACGACGCCATTGACGCCAAGGGCTACTGGACAGCCGGCCTTTCGCGCGAGGAGCGCAAAGCCCTCGAAGCGCGCTAATGGACTGACAGACGCACTGTCGCTTAGGTGGCGGCCCCCGCTTTGGGCGGGGTCGCGCCACGCACCCAATCGCGCAGCAAGCGCTGGCCATGCAACAGCGCCGCATCCATCGCCTCGCGCGGCGAGCCGAACGTACAGCCGGGCCGCACCGGCTGCGAACCCGTCAACGACTGGCCCTCGGCGCTGCGGAACACCACTTCGATACGCGCTTCCCAACCGCGGGCACCCGCGGGAATCACACGCGGGACGATCTCGACATCCCCACAGATCTTGTGCACCTCGTTCCTCCGTTTCCAACGCCTGATGGGCGCATTGCGAGGAGGTTAGCAACGCTCATGCCCATTTACGCTGGCGTAGCGCCCAGTTGATCGAGATCAAATCCCGTCACATTGCGCCCCTTTAGCGGGCCGCCGGGCTGCCGTTGCAAGAAGGGACTCCCGCTCACTCCGACCTCCGCGCCCACGAAGCGCGGCATCACCATGCGCCAGAACCTGCCGGTCACCCAAGCCGAAACCGCCCTCAACCCAACGGACTACCTCATCTCCCGCACCGACCTGAAAGGCCGCATCGTCTTCGCCAATGCGGCGTTCGTGCGCATCAGCGGTTACGCGCAGGAAGAACTCATGGGCGCGCCCCACAACCTGGTGCGCCACCCCGACATGCCCGAGGCGGCCTTTGCCGATTTGTGGGCCACGCTGCAAGCCGGCAAACCCTGGCGCGGCTTTGTCAAGAACCGCCGCAAGGACGGCGGCTTCTACTGGGTGCTCGCCAATGTGACGCCGGTATTCGAAAACGGCGCGGTGACGGGTTACACCTCGGTGCGCTCCATGGCGACGCCCGCGCAGATCGCCCGCGCCCAACGCGCCTATACCGCCATCAACGAGGGCGACACGTCGTACACGGTGCGCGCGGGCCGCGTTCTGCGCACGGGCTGGCGACGCGGCCTCAACCTGTTCCAGCGTGACAGCCTGCGCTTCAAGGTGATCGGGCTGCAAAGCCTGATCGCCATGGCCATCCTCATCGGCACCGTGTGGGCGCACATTGCGCTGGAAGCTGCCGATCTGCGTGGCACACCATGGCTCGTGTTCAGCCGTGACTGGCTTTGGCTGAGCGGGGTGGGCTGCGCAGCGTTGGCCACATTCTCCGGCGTGCTGCTGGCACGCACCCTCATCGGCCCGCTGGAAGAAGCGGCTACGCTGGCCACACGCTTGGCCGCCGGCGACTTGACCACCACCGTGCAGGCGCGTTCCAACGATGAAGTGGGCGAGGTCATGCGTGCCATGGGCACCATGCGCGCAAGCCTGTCGTCCATCGTGCGCGACATCCAGGACGGCGCATCGAATGTCGCCCACAGCACGCTGCAGATTTCTGCCGGCAACCACGACCTGTCGGCACGCACCGAACAGCAAGCCGCCGCGCTGGAAGAAACCGCCTCGAGCATGGAAGAACTCACCTCGATGGTGGCGCAAAACGCCGATCACGCCCGCGAGGCGAGCGCATTGGCCGAACAGGCCTCCACCATCGCGTCGGATGGCGGCCAGCTCGTGCAACGCGTGGTGCAGACCATGGACGCCATCCGCACCGATAGCCAGCGCGTGACGGAGATCATCGCCACCATTGAAAGCATCGCGTTCCAGACCAACATCCTCGCCCTGAACGCTGCGGTTGAAGCCGCCCGCGCGGGTGAAGAAGGCCGCGGCTTTGCAGTCGTGGCCGGGGAGGTGCGCAGCCTCGCGCAACGCAGCGCGCAGGCCGCCGCACAGAGCAAGGAGATCATCCGCACGTCCGACCAATCCGTGCGCGATGGCGTCGAACTGGTGCACAAGGCCGGTGCGACGATGACGCAGATCGTGCAATCCGTGCAGACCGTCACGCATCTCATGTCGGAAATCTCGGCCAGCTCGCGCGAGCAGAGCAGCGGCATCGCGCAGATCAACGACTCGGTCTCGCAGCTCGATGGGGTCACGCAGCAGAACGCCACGCTGGTGGAAGAGGCAGCCGCAGCCGCGTCGGTGCTGGCTCGCCAATCGGAAGACCTGAAGCGCGCCGTGGCCGTATTCCGGTCTTGATGTGGCCTGGCGGCGCGCGCTATACGGTGAAGCGCGCGTCGCGCTCCAACAACTCCGTCACCGCCTCGGGCAATAGTGGCTCGCTGAAGTAATAGCCCTGCAGCACATCGCACCGGTGCGAGGTCAGGAAGGCCGACTGCGCCGCGTCTTCTACGCCTTCCGCGCAGACCGCCACGCCCAGGTTGTGCGCCAGCACCACCACCGTCGTGCAGATGGCCGCGTCGTTGGAGTCCCGGTCGATATCCTTGACGAAAGCGCGGTCGATCTTGATGAGGTCGATGGGCAGCCGCTTCAGGTACGCCAGGCTCGAATACCCGGTGCCAAAGTCGTCAATGGCGATACGCACGCCAAGTTGGCGGATGGCGGTGAGGTCTTCAATGGTGCGCTCGGTGCCTTCCATCAGCATCGACTCGGTCACCTCCAGCTCCAGGAAGCCCGAGCCGAGCCCGTACTGGCGCTGCAGCTTAAGCAGCATCGGCAGCACCGTGCCGCGCTTGAACTGCAGCGGCGACACATTCACGGCAATTGTGAGGTCATCGGCCAAGCCGCGCGCGTGCCACTCGGCGCGCTGGTGCGCGGCTTCCTCCAACACCCAGTTGCCAATGTCGACGATCAGCCCGCTCTCTTCCGCCACCGGGATGAACGCCGCCGGCGGCAACAACCCCCGCGTCGGGTGAATCCAGCGGATCAGCGCTTCAAGCCCGCACACGCGGCCGGTCTTGGTGTCGATCTGCGGCTGGTACAGCAGGCGGAACTGGCGTTGCTCCAGCGCGGCCCGGATCTGGTGCTCCAGGTTCAGGCGATACGACACGCCGATGTCCATCTCGGGCGCGAAGAACTCCAACCGGTTGCGACCGTTCTGCTTGGCGTAGTACATCGCCATTTCTGCATGGCGGATCAGGGTATCGGCATCGGCGCCGTGCGTCGGGTATTCCGCCACGCCAATGCTGGCCGTGACGAACACTTCGTGCCCTTCCACGCGAATCGCATCGGCAAACAAGTCAAAGCCGAACTCACCGCCGCGCGAACCTGCATGCGACACCACCAGCGCAAACACATCGCCGCCGAAGCGCGCCACGGTGTCGACGGTGTCAGCGGCGTCGCGCAGGCGCTCGGCAATGCGGCGCAGCACTTCATCACCCAGCAAGTGGCCCAGGCTGTCGTTGATGACCTTGAAGCGGTCGATATTGACCAGCACCACATAGAAGCGGCTGCGCTGGCGCGCGGCCATTTCCACCGACTGCTGCACGCGGTCAGCCAGCAGCGTGCGGTTGGGCAGACCGGTGAGCGAATCAATGGTGGCGTGCTGCGCCAGGCGCGTGCGCGTCATTTCCTGCTCGGTCACGTCGTCCTGGATGCCGACGTAATGCGTGACCGCGCCCTTGGCATCGCGCACGGGCGAGAGCAGGAAGTTGTTCAGGAACGGGTGACCGTCCTTGCGGAAATTGCGCAGCAGCACGCGGATCTCGCTGGCATCGCGCAGGGCAGCGCGCACCTCGTTCAGCGCCGGTTGTCCTGGCTCGGAGGAATGCAGGAAGCGGCAGTTGCGGCCCAGCACTTCTTCCGCGCGGTAGCCGGTCATGCGTTCGAAACCGGGGTTCACATAGACCACCGGCAAATCGGGCTGCTGCGCGTCCGCCACGGTAATGCCCGACGGCACGGATTCCACCACACGGCGCAACAGACGCAGTTGCTCGTCGGAGTCGCGCCGCTCGGTGATGTCCTGCATGGTGCCGAACAATGCGATCACCTCGCCGCGGTTGTTGCGCTCGATGTTCCCGCGCGAGAGCACCCAGCGGTGTTCGCCATCCCGGCGAATCATCTCCAGCTCCAGCGAATACGACTCGCCTTCGGTGACAGCGCGGCTCGCGGCTTCGCGCAGGCGGTTGTAGCTTTCAGCGGTGAAGAACTGTGCCTGCTGCGCAAATGTGGGGGGCGTGCCGGGCGGCATGCCCGTCAGCACATACATGCCGGACGACCAGGTGGCGGAGTCGCGCAGCACATCCCAGCGCCAACTGCCGAGTTGCGCGATCTGCTCGGCCACGCTGAGATTGGCTTCGCTCGCGCGCAATTCCTGCTCCATGGCCGAGCGCTGCGAAATATCGGTCACGCCGCCCACCATGCGCACGGCGCGGCCGTCCTTGCCGCGATAGACGCTGGCGCGAATCTCCACCGTACGCGTGGCGCGGTTGGCGTCGATCACGCGGCAGACGTGGTACCAGCTATCGCGGTCCGAATGCAGCACGGCACGCAGTTCCTGGCCAAAAGCCTCCACGTCGTCCGGATGCACGAACTGTTGGAACGTCAGCGCACGCGAAATGCCCTCGCCATCGCTGGGGCCGAGCAGCGCATCGCTACCCAACAGGCGGTGCAGGCTCGCGTTCGCCCACGATTCGCCCGTGGCGATATCCCAGTCGAAGATCCAGTCATTGGTGGCACGTGCCACGCGCTGGAAGCGTTCGGTCAGGCGATGCACGGTGGCGTCGTGGCGTTCGATGGCCGCGCGCATCTCGTTGAAGGTGCGCTCGAGCAAGGAAAGCTCATCGCGCGCGGCGCCCTGCTCGACCACGCGTGCGGAGAAATCGCCCGCCGCGTAATGGCGTGCGGCATCCACCAGCGCATCCACGCGCGGCAGCACCAAGCGCCGCATCGCCAATTGGATCAGAGCCAGCAGCAACACCATCATCAGCAGGATGGCGCCGCCGCCGGCCAAGGTGATGTCGCGCTGCTGGCGAATGATGTCGGTAGCGTCCACGCCGCGCACCACGCGCAGCCGTCCGGCCGCCGCATGCGGCACCACCATGGCAGCGTAGGCGCGACGCACGCCATCTGCGTCATCCACCAGCACCGGCTCGCCCGGCTGCTGGCCGGCCATGGCCACCAACTGCCCCTGCACGATGGCCGGCACCTGCGCGGTGGCCACCATGCCATTGACGGAGAGCACGTTGCCGGCCGCGTCGATCAGGTAGACCGGTGCGCTGGGCATGCCACCGGCCGCGGCCAGGATGATGGCTTGCTGCCGTACGGCCGCATACGCAACCCCGCGGATGGCGCCGTCGCCGCCGATCATGGGCCGCGCGGAAACCAGCACCGCCTGACTCGACGCGCGCCCCGTCACGAACGTCGACAGCGCGGGCTGACCGGTGGCCAGCACCTCGTTGACGTAATCCCGGTCGGACAGATCGATGCCCAGACGGGCAGTATTGGGTGTGCAGACCAGCTTGCGGTGGGCATCGATGATGCCGAGGTTGGCGAGTTCGCTCTGGTTGTGAAAGACGCGGCTGACGAAGCGACTGCACTCCTGCTGGTCCATGCGCAGGGCGGAGTCGTCGGCCACCAGCACGGAGAGCAGTTCGTTGGCGTTGGAGAGCACCATGCCGACACGCGCGGCGGCGGCTTCGGTCTCGTGGGTCAGGCGCTGGGCGAGGTGGTCATTGAGCCGATCCCGGTAGAGCGCCACGCCCGCCGCCGCCACGAGGATGGCCGGCAAGGCGGCCACCGCAGCCAGTGCGAGCAAGCGGCCGCGCAGCGTGGTGGGAAAGAAAGCGTGCTTCGGCACTTGGATGACCGGTAGAGCCTTGGTATGGAAAGAGGCTGCACGATGCGCGGCTCAGGAACCGCACCCCAAGCGCACGATGCAGTTGCAGCATCGTGCCGGACAACGGCTGACGCAGTGCGCAAGCATTTTGCTTGCAATTCCTATCGCACGCAACTTGTGGATAGTCTGTACACCACTGTTGCAATCAAACTGGCTTTCTCGACATCAACGGGTTTCGAACGACGAACTGGCCCTACAATCCGGCCCCATGTCGACCCCGCCACCGCTCATCGTTCCGCGTCGCCTGTTGTTCCGTCTGCTACCGGGCGTGGTGGTGGCTGCGCTGATACCGTTTGCGGCGCTGATCGTCGTGGCGGTTTCTACAGTCTATGACGATACGCGGCAAGAGATCGACAGCCGCCTGGATCAAGCGTTGTCGCAAGCCGCACGCCCGATCGATGCGCGCCTGGCCAATAGCATCGACCGCCTGTCCGCCGCCGCCGATACCGCCAGCACCCCACGCACGGCCGCGGAAGGCCAAGCCTGGTTGGAAGACCACCCCGACCTGCGCAGCGCTTTCGACAACCTGCTGCTGGTGGCCGCTGACGGCACCATCCTGGCCGACGCGCCGCAATTGCCCGAGCGCCGCGGCGACAACATGGCCAACCACCCCATCTTCGTGGCTGCGCGCACGACCCAGCGGCTCGTCATGCCGGAGCCGTTCCTGGCACCGGCGGGCAAGCGGCCCGTGGCATCGTTCGCCATGCCATTGCACGACGAGGCGGGGCGCTTCGCAGGGCTGGTGATCGGCTCGATCGAGCTGTCGCGTAACCCGATGCTGACCGACCTGGAGGCCGTGCGGCTCGGGCGCACGGGCCGGCTGGTGATGGTGTCGGAAGCCGGCAAATACATCGTCGCGCCCGACCGCTCGCGCCAGTTGCAGCAAGCGCCCGATCTGGCGGCCATGCCGGCATCTGCTCGCGCAGCCACGCAGGGCTGGAGCCAGGGCACGGTGTTCAGCCCACCGGGGCAGCCCGCCATCATCGTGGGCTACCGCCGCCTGAACGCCGTGCCGTGGAGCGTGGGCGTCTGGTGGCCCGAACAGGAAGCCTACGCAGGCGCCAGCCGCACAACACGCACGCTCATCGCCGCCGGTATTGCGTTTGGCGCGGTGTGCCTGCTGTTCGCCTGGTTCTGGATCGAGCGCGCGGTCAGCCCGCTGGAGCGCCTGCGCCATGAAGTGGAGGGTGGCATGCCAATCCACCCGGTAGCGCCGGTGTCCGGCAGGCCAGCCCTGCACGACGCCCCTCCGCCCGGCCCGCTCACCCGACTGGGCGAACTGGCTGACCCCCAGGCCTCGGCCTTCGACCCCGGCACCGAAGTGGGCGCGCTGGCCACGCGCATCGGGCACCTTGCCGAGTATTGGGAACAGACGCTGGCCGCCAGCGAGCAGGATGTCGCCTTCTTTCGCGGGCTGGCCGAGCAGGCACCGGTCGGGCTGGCCTTTCTGGATCGCACCTTGGCCGTGTCGTTTGCCAACGTGCGTTTCGAGCGCTTGCTTGGAGCCAGCGCGCATGCCATCAGCCAGGCCCTGCAAGCCACGGACGATGCTGCCGCCTCCCCCGCCCGGGCCGTGGCCGCTGCGCTTTCGCAGCTGCCGCATGCACCGCTGGCGCTGGCCGACCATCCGATGGTGGTGGCGACAGGGCAAGGCGAGAGCATCGGCGCGGTCCTGCTGACGGCGCGGCCCGTCGGTGGCGCCGGCACGCCGTTGGCGGGATGGGCGGTGGCGGTGGTCGACAGCACCCGCGAGCAACGCGCCAAGGAAGCGCTCGAACACGAGGTGCGTGCCGCGCTGCTGGTGCTCGACGCTATTCAGGAACCGCTGCTCACTGTTGATGGCGACGGCACCGTCACGCACGCCAGCCGCGCCATCGAAACGCTGGTGGGCATGCACCCTGCACGCGCGGTCGGCCAGTCGATCAATCGTCTACTGCATCTGTTTGAACATGACGGGGGCCGGCGCGTCATCCCCACGCAGTTGCTGCGCGGGGGCGGCACGCTGTTCGGCAGCCTGCGTCTGGAGCGCGCCGACGGCCGCCGCCACGATGTCGAACTCTCCTGGGGGCCGCTGCCAGGCACCTCGGGCAGTGGCGTGCTGGTGCTGCGCGATGTGTCCGCCACGCGTGAAACCGTACAACGCATCGCCTGGGATGCCACGCACGATGTCCTGACCGGCCTGCTGAACCGGCGCGGCTTTGACGCCACATTCCGCGCGCAATTTGACGCGCATCGCAGCAGCCCAGGCACGCGCGCGCCCATGGCACTCATCATGATCGACCTGGATGGGTTCAAGGCCATCAACGACCGCTACGGCCATGCCGCAGGCGATGACGTGTTGCGTGGCGTGGCTGAGCGCATCGTGCAGAACACCCGCACGCAAGACCACGTCGCTCGGCTCGGCGGTGACGAATTTGCCGTGATCCTGCCGCACTGCGACATACAGGCGGCCGTCACGTTTGCCGATCGGATTCGCGCGGCGCTGGCGCGGCAGCCGGTTGAGGCCGCAGGCGCCCGTGCGGAGATCGCCCTGTCACAAGGCGTGGTGGAACTGCGCCCCGATGATACCGACGCCAGTGCCTTCCTGGCCCGCGCCGACGCGGCGTGCTATCGCGCCAAGCATGCCGGGCGCGGCGCCATTGCGACCGACTAAGAGTCGCTAACAAAACCCTCCTGGCGTCGTTGTGCCTCCTTGCCGTACTCAAAGTACTGTCTGCGTCGGCACGCCTAGCCAGGATCGCTGCGCTGGGTTTTGTTAACGACTCTAAGAACCGCGCAGGCCGAGCGCCCATGAAAAAAGCCACCGGATAGCGGTATCCGGTGGCCTCAAGAATACGCTTTGAACGGGGAAGTTCAGCGCACTTGAAGGATAGGCAAGGACCCCAGCCCAGCCAATACCCAGGATAAGGTAATTTGGCAAAAACCCCGTGCTGACAACGGTTTTACGGGAACCTGCCGCATTCTGTGCCTTGGGCGCAACGCGCGCGGCCGTCTCCAGTTGCATCTTCTGCCCTCCGTCAAAATATCCATCCGGGCGACGCGGTGCCGCAGTCCTTCAAGCAGGCTGATGCGATATAATGAAAACGATTCGCATTTAGCCACTCAGCAGTTACCACGTTAACGATCTCGCACGATGCGGCTTTCCGAGCTTTCCCGCCGGGCCACGGCGGTGGTGGACCACGTTGAAGACCGTGAGACCGCCGATCCCATCAGCCAGCGCCTGCGCGAACTCGGGTTCGTGACGGGCGAAGAGGTGCGCGTGGTGGCCGTGGGGCCCTTCGGCGGTGATCCGCTGGTCGTGCAAGTAGGCTTCACGCGCTTTGCGCTGCGCCGGCAGGAAGCCGCCCGTGTGCGCCTGCGGGCCCAACCTGCCGCGCAGCCTACCGCCACTGTCATTACCGCCAAAGAGACGGCGCCGCCGCCCAAGGTGCGCGAGGCTGCGTAGCCCCGCCTTTGCTTTCGGCCGTTTTCCGGCCTCGCTTATCCGGCTTCATGCAGATGCACGCTTCTTCCCCCTCCTCTTCCTCACCTGCACTGCGGGTGGCCCTGGTTGGCAACCCCAACTGTGGCAAGACCGCGCTGTTCAACCTGCTGACGGGCAGCCGCCAGAAGGTCGCCAACTATGCGGGCGTTACGGTCGAGCGCAAGGAAGGCCGCTTCACTGCACCGTCGGGTCGGCACGTACAGATTCTGGATTTGCCTGGCGCCTACAGCCTCGTCGCCACCAGCCCCGACGAAGCCATCACGCGCGACATCTGCCTGGGCACGTTCCGGGGCGAGGCGCGGCCCGATCTGCTGATCTGCGTGGTCGATGCCACCAACCTGCGGCTGCACCTGCGCTTTGTGCTGGAACTGCAACGCCTGGGCCTACCGATGGTGCTGGCGCTGAACATGGTGGATGCGGCCGAACGGCGCGGCATCCGCATCGACCGCGCCAAGCTGGAAGCCGCGCTGGGCGTGCCTGTGGTGCAGACCGTGGCCATCAAGCGCAATGGCGCAGCCGACCTCGTTGCGCATATCGATCACGAAAAACTGCCAGCCGTACCGGCGGGGCTGCCGGCCGACGCTGACCCGCACGTGGAGGTGAAGCACCTGCTCGACGCTGCGGTGACCATGCCGCGCAGCACGGCCGAGTTGGACGATCGGCTCGATCGCATCGTGCTGCATCCGGTGTTCGGCTTGCTGCTATTGGCCGTGCTGATGTTCTTCATGTTCCAGGCCGTGTTCTCGTGGGCACAGCCGCTCATGGAGGGCATTCAGGGCGCCGTGGAAGCCGTAGGCGTGTGGGTCGGTACGGTCATGCCCGATGGCCTGCTCAAGAGCCTGTTGGTCAACGGCATCATCGCTGGCGTGGGCAGCGTGCTGGTGTTCTTGCCGCAGATCCTGATCCTGTTCCTCTTCATTCTCTCGCTGGAAGAATCAGGCTACCTGCCGCGTGCAGCGTTCCTGCTCGACCGGCTGATGGCCGGTGCCGGGCTGTCGGGGCGCTCGTTCATTCCGCTGCTGTCGAGCTTTGCCTGCGCGATTCCCGGCGTGATGGCCACGCGCACGATCCAGGACCCGCGCGATCGGCTGGTCACGATTCTGGTCGCGCCGCTGATGACGTGTTCCGCACGGCTGCCGGTGTATGCGTTGCTGATTGGCGCGTTCATTCCGATGCGGCAGGTGTGGGGCGTGTTCAACCTGCAGGGCCTGGTGCTGTTTGGCCTCTATATGGCAGGCATCGTGTCGGCACTGGTGGTGGCCTACGTGCTGAAGTACCTCAAGCGCGACCGCAACGAACACCCGCTCATTCTTGAGTTGCCGTCGTATCGCCTGCCCAGTGTGCGCAACCTGGCCGTCGGCCTGATCGAACGCGCGCGCATCTTCCTGCGCCGCATCGGCACGGTCATCCTCAAGATGATGGTGGTGCTGTGGTTCCTGTCGAGCTTCCCGGCGCCGCCCGCCAACGCCACCCTGCCGGCCATCGATTACAGCTTTGCCGGCATGATCGGTCGCGCGCTGGAAGTCGTGTTCGCGCCGATCGGCTTTACGTGGCAGATGTGCATTGCGCTGATTCCGGGCATGGCTGCCCGCGAGGTCGCCGTGGGTGCGCTGGCAACGGTGTATTCGCTGTCGGCCACGCATGAAGATGCGGCCGCGCAGTTGGCACCCGTGATCGCCCAGCAATGGTCGCTGGCCACCGCGCTGGCCTTCCTGGCGTGGTACGTGTACGCGCCGCAATGCATCTCGACGCTGGCCACCATCCGCCGCGAGACCAACTCGTGGAAGATCATGGCCGCTACGGCCGGTTACCTCTTCGCGCTGGCCTACCTGGCCGCCTTTGCCACTTACCAGATCGCACGGGTGCTGACATGAGCGTGTACCACGTGGTTGAAACCGGCGTTGTTGCCACCGTGGTGGCCTTCAGCGCGCTGTCGATTACCGGCCGCTATGCGCCGGCCATGCGGGCGCGCACGATGGCACGTGTGGCGGGCTGGTGCGACCGGCCATCACGACCCGATTGGATGCGCGCCTTCGGGCAGCGCTTGCTCACGCCGGGCGAAGCACCTTCGTGCCATTCCGATCCGCTCTCGGGCAGTGCCTGCGGCAGTGGCTGCAGCGGATGCGCATCGGGCGAATCGTCCTCGTCTGCGGCGGTTGAACAGCCAATCCACTTCGTGCGCCGCAAATAACGGCCGACGTAACGTCACAACACCCACGGGCCCGCATGGGGACAAACCATGCGGGCCCGTTTCATTTTTGGCGAACGCAGGCGTAGACTGGTCCAAACCTGAACGGGGGACGCATCATGACCGAAGAGTTGCTGGTCCAGTTGATCGCGGAAGTCGAGAAGGAAGACCCGGTGGATTTCGCCAACCTGCCCTTTGATGAGCAGATGCTGCGTGACCTCGTCTGCAAGCTGGTCTCGCGCCAGTTAACGCAAATGGAAGATGCGCATTTCAGCCAGGACGAAGTGATCGTCTCGCTCACGGCGAGCATCGCCAAGCTGGTGCTGGAAAACCTGGTGCTGAATGCGCGCCTGCTGGCGCATCAAGGCCACAGCGAAAGCGCCCGTGAATTGCTGGAGCGGATCGCGCGGCAAGCGAAGGGATAGCTCGCGAATATCGTTCAGCGCACGACGTTGTACTGCGTACGTGCCCGCATCAGCAAACGCTTGGCCACCGACAAACCTCGGATGGCCGCGTCATCGTCTTCAGTCAAGACATCGAACTCGGCGCTCCAATTGCAACCAGTGTGATCGGGGCGGTGGATGCACATGGCGCGCAGCTCGCACTGGGCGCATTCCGGGTGCTGCTGGACACAGCGGGCCAGCAAGGTCTTGATTTCATCTTCGGACTTCAGACGGCGTCGCATCGGCATCTCCTGGGTAACACGGTATGTTGGAACCGCTGTCGCCCGATGAGTTTCGCCATGATTGCCCCGATACTGTTTCAGGGCGTTACCAGATCACATGCGCTCAGCCCACGCGCACTCACTCAGTGTGAGGTGCCCGCGGCAGGCTGGCACGTCGGGCACAGGCCATACAGCGCCAAGGCGTGATCGCGCAGCACGAAGCCGCGCTCGCTGGCCACGCGCTCCTGGCGCACCTCGATGGCCTCGTCATGAAACTCTTCCACCCGGCCGCACGACATGCAGATCAGGTGATCGTGGTGCGCGCCCTCGTTGATCTCATACACCGCATGGCCGGCCTCGAAGGTATGGCGCAGCAGCACGCCGGCGTCCACCAATTGATTGAGCACGCGATACACCGTCGAGATGCCGACATCGAGTTCCGACGTGAGCAACTGCCGATAGACGTCTTCGGCGCTGAGATGGCGGCTGTGGTCCGTGCCGGTCGCGAGGATTTCCAGGATCTTGACGCGCGGCGACGTGGCTTTGAGCCCGGCTCTACGCAAATCAGGTAGGTCGGTCGAGTTTGGCATGGCCTGACGTGAAGGTCGGAGCGTAAAAAAAGGAGGGCGATCAGCGGCAACCAGGAACGGCGTCGCAATCGTCGGAATCGTGCAGGAGGGATTCAAAAAAAACGGCATGGCTGGCGGCCCGGAAAAGTCGCAGTCGGGAAAGCGGGGTCTAAGTGCTTTCCCGACTGTCGGGCGGCTTGCTACTGCCAAACGCTCTGTGTGTCAGAGCGGTCCCCACAAAAGATCGGTTGCCGGGGCGCTGCATCCTCAGAAGATGCGCGCACTCGCAGCGGAATTCGGGTCGATGCGCTGCGTTGCCTTGCGTTTTGGGGGGCTGCCCCATCGGCGTCTGCGCTGTCGATGGAGAGACTATAAATGCGAATGATTCGCATTTCAAGGGTTTTTTGCAAATCGCCGAAAGTCGTTGCGGTGGAGGCCCGGGGGCCGCGTCAAACGCGCCCGATGGCACGCGCATAACCGGCCGGCGCAAAGCGTAGCGTGGTCAGCGATGAAACGATCACGATGGCAAGCAACAGCAGCCACGGCACCTGAAAGCTGCCCGTCATCTCACGCAGCCAGCCAACGGCATACGGGATGATGCCGGTGATGATGAAGCCGATGCCTTGCACGAAGGCCGCCAGATAACCGGCGGCGCGGGCATCGGGCAAGTGGTCGAGCGTGAGCGTGAGGCACAGCGAAAACATCGAGCCCAAGCCGCAGCCTATCAACGCCACCCACAGTGCAGTCCCGGCGAGTGGCGCGAGCAACAAACCCGCCATACCGATCAGTTGCAGCACCAGCATCGCCATCAGCCACGGGCGGCGATCGGGGTGGCGGCGAGCAAGCATGGGCGCGGTAAATGCGCCGATCACCTGGAAGATGGTCATCACACCGATGAGGCCACCGGCGTCTTGCGCGCTCCACCCCAATTGGCGATAGAACATCGGCAGCCACGCAATCATGCTGGTGTAGCCGCCATTGGCCGCGCCAAAGTAGACCGCCAGCAGCCATGCGCGACGGTTGCCGAAAAAGTTGAGCACAGCACCGCGCTGCGTGGGCGCCGCCGCTTCGCGCGGGCGTGCAGCAATCCAGAGCACCAGCGCTAGCAGCGCTGGCAACGCCCACACGCCAAGGCCCGCGTGCCAATCTGCCAGATGCGCGATGCGCGGGCTGAGCGTGGCTGCCATGCCACCACCCGCCATCAACGCGGCGGAATACACACCCAGCGCCATCGGCACGCGCTGCGGAAACCAGCGCTTGACGATACCCGGCACCAACGCCTGGATGATCGCCACGCCCGTTCCGGCCAGGGCCGCGCTGGCGATGAGCGCCGCGCCCTGCGCCGCCCACAGCCGCCACAGGCACGCCCCCGCAATCGCCAGCAGGCTGCACGCCACGCCGCGATGCTCCGGCAGCCAGCGCGCCAGCCACGGCAGAAACAGCGCCACGCTGCCCATGCACAGCACCGGAATCACGGTGAGCAGCGATGCGCCTTGCAAGCCCAAGCCTGTGCCCGCGCGAATTTCAGCCAGCTGCGGCCCGATGGTCGTGAGGATCGGCCGCAGGTTCAGCGCCAATGCCACGACCAGCGCCACGCCAATCCAGCCCGCATCGGCACGTGCGGAGACAGCGGATGGCGCGGCCGATGCTGCGCCCTGCATGGCCGCTTCGCTCACGACTGGCGGTCCTGCCAGGCTTCGTACAAACCTTGCTCGCCCGCCGGCTTCAGCGCGCTGAGCTGGAGTGCGCCGGCGGCGGGGGCGCCGCGCATGGCTTCATACATCGCGGCGGTGGACATGCCGAAGGGTTCGCCGTCGTCGTTCGAATACGCGAAATACGCGGTGCGAATGCCACAGCGCGCCATGGCGGCAAAGCACATCGGGCACGGATGGCCGCTGGCGTACATCACCGCGCCGCGCAGGTCGGGCGTAGCAAGCGCGCGGCTGGCTTGCCGGATGGCCTGCATTTCGGCGTGGGTGGTCGGATCGTGGGTGGTGTGCACCTCGTTGACGGCGCGGGCAACGATCTTGCCATCGCGCACCAGCACGGCACCGAACGGCAAGCCGCCTTCTGCAACGTTGTTGCGCGCAAGCTCAACGGCTTCGCGCATGAACTGTTCATCGGACATGGTGTTCTCCTGAATCGGCCGATTATGGTTGCGCCCCCAGGCATGTTCAAATTAAATGATTGAATGCCTATGAGTGGAATTCCGAATGATTGACCTCGTCTTGCTGCGCAGCTTTGTCATCGTGGTCGACACGGGCAACTTCACGCGCGCGGCAGAGCACCTGCACCTGACGCAATCGACTGTCAGCCAGCAGGTGATCCGGCTGGAGCAGCACTTCGGTTGTCGCTTGCTGGACCGCAGCCAGCGCCAAGTGCTGCCCACCGAAGAAGGCGACCGCCTGCTCAGCTATGCGCGCCGACTGCTACGCCTTGCCAACGAGACCAGCGAAGCGCTCGGCCCCGAGCACACCGAAGGCGTCCTGCGCCTAGGCGTGCCGGAAGACTTGGGCGGCGAAGCGCTGATGCCGCTGGTGGCCGACTTTGCGGTGGAACGCCCGCGCTTGCGACTGGAGGTGGAAAGCGGCTTGAGCCATCACGTGCTGCGGCTCTATCGGAACGGCGAGCTGGATCTACTGCTCGTCAAGCAATGGGGCGCCGATAGCGATTGCCATGCGCGCTGGCCAGAGCCGCTGTGTTGGGTGGAAAGCGCCGCACGCCCCGTGCTGGCGCAGCACGCCGCCACGGACGCCCTGCCGCTGGTGGTGTTTCCGCTCGGCGCTCTGTATCGGCAGGAGATGATCCACGCGCTGGAAGCCCAGGGGCGGTCTTGGCGAATCAGCTATTCGAGTGCAAGCCTGGCCAGCCTCAGCGCGGCGGTCAGCGCGGGGCTGGGCGTCAGCCTGCTGCCGGCCGGCAGCGTGCAGCCTGGGCATCGCGTGTTGGGCGCCGCTGACGGTTTTCCCGACATCGGTGGGCTCGAATTGGCGCTATATGCACGATCGGAACTGGACAGCGCTGGCCGTACCTTGCGTGAACGGTTGGCGCGGATGTGCGAGGAACGGGCGCAAGCGTTGAACCAATAAAAAACCGGACCCCGCTTTCGCAAGGTCCGGCCTCATACAGCTTGATTCCAGCTTCAGGCAGCTTCCGCCAGCGGCACGCGGATCAAATGATCGAACGCCGACAGTGCCGCCTTCGCACCATCACCCGTGGCGATGATGATCTGCTTGTACGGCGTCGTGGTCGCATCGCCTGCAGCGAACACGCCTTCTGCGCTGGTCTGGCCGCGCGCATCGACGACGATCTCGCCGAAGCGGTTGCGTTCCACCGCGCCATCCAGCCATTCGGTGTTGGGCACCAGGCCGATCTGCACGAACACGCCTTCCAGCGCAATTTCATGCTCGACACCGCCCACGCGGTCCTTGTAGCGCATGCCGTTGACCTTCTGGCCATCACCGGTGATCTCGGTGGTCTGCGCGTTGGTGACGATGGTCGCGTTCGGCAGGCTTTGCAGCTTGCGCACCAGCACGGCATCGGCCTTCAGCTCGCCAGCAAATTCGACCAGCGTGACGTGGCTCACCAGACCAGCCAGGTCGATCGCCGCTTCCACGCCCGAGTTGCCGCCGCCGATCACGGCCACGCGCTTGCCCTTGAACAGCGGGCCATCGCAGTGCGGGCAGTAGGCCACGCCCTTGTTCTTGTATTCCTGCTCGCCGGGCACGTTGACGTTGCGCCAGCGTGCGCCGGTCGACAGGATGATCGAGCGGCCCTTGAGCACTGCGCCGTTGGCCAGCGTCACCTCGGCGAACCCGCCCGGCACATCGGCCGGCGTGAGTTTGACCGCACGCTGCGTGTTCATGATGTCGACGTCGTACTGGCGCACGTGCTGCTCCAGCGCGGCGGCAAACTTCGGCCCTTCGGTCTCCTGCACGGAGATGAAGTTCTCGATGCCCAGCGTGTCGAGCACCTGGCCGCCAAAACGCTCGGCCACCACACCGGTACGCACGCCCTTGCGTGCCGCGTACACGGCAGCCGCTGCGCCAGCGGGGCCACCGCCGACGATCAGCACGTCATACGCTTCCTTGGCGGCCAGCTTCTCGGCATCACGCGCGGCGGCGCCGGTGTCGATCTTGGCGAGGATCTCTTCCACGCCCATGCGGCCCGTCCCAAACGTTTCACCGTTCAGGAAGACGGTCGGCACGGCCATGATCTGGCGCGCTTCGATCTCGCCCTGATACAGCGCGCCGTCGATGGCGACGTGCTGGATGCGCGGGTTGATCACGGACATCACGTTCAGCGCCTGGACCACGTCCGGGCAGTTCTGGCACGTGAGCGACATGTAGGTCTCGAAGCGGAAATCGCCTTCGATATTGCGGATCTGCTCGATGACGTCGGCTTCGAGCTTGGGGGCATAGCCGCCCACTTGCAGCAGCGCCAGCACGAGCGAGGTGAACTCGTGGCCCGTCGGGATGGCGGCAAAACGCACGCTCACATCGGCGCCGGTGCGGCGGATTTGGAACGACGGCGCGCGCTCGGCGGCATCGCGTTGTTCTGTCAGCACGATCATGCTGGACTGCTCGGCCACATCACGCAGCAGGTCCATCATGTCGCGGGAGCCCTCGCTGTCATCGACGTTGGCGACCAGCTCAATGGGCTGCACGAGGCGTTCGAGGTAGGCCTTCAGTTGGGCCTTGACATCAGCGTCCAGCATGACGACTTCCTTTATTCGTTTTTGATTCAGTTACAGGGCGCGGCACATGCCTGCGCCCTTAAGCAAACGGCCGGCAGAGCCGGCCGTTTTTTCCGCTGCATTTCTGCAGCAAACAGCCTTACAACTTAGATCTTGCCAACCAGGTCGAGCGACGGCTTGATGGTCTTCGCGCCTTCGTTCCACTTGGCCGGGCACACGTTGCCCGGGTTGTTGGCGACGAACTGGGCAGCCTTGAGCTTGCGCAGCGTTTCCTTCACGTCGCGGGCGATGGCGTTGTCGTGCACTTCCATCGTCTTGATCACGCCTTGCGGGTCGATCACAAACGTGCCGCGCAGAGCCAGGCCTTCTTCAGGGATGTGCACGCCGAAGGCGTTGGTCAGTTGGTGCGTCGGGTCACCCACCAGCGGGAACTGGGCCTTGCCGACTGCCGGCGAGGTTTCGTGCCACACCTTGTGCGAGAAGTGCGTGTCGGTCGTGACGATGTAGACCTCAGCGCCAGCCTTCTGGAATTCAGCGTAGTTGTCCGCTGCGTCTTCCACTTCGGTCGGGCAGTTGAAGGTGAATGCGGCCGGCATGAAGATCAGCACGGACCACTTGCCCTTGAGCGACTCATCCGAAACTTCGATGAACTTGCCGTTGTGGAACGCTTGGGCCTTGAACGGTTGGACTTGAGTATTGATCAGCGACATAGTGGTTTTCGGTTGGGGTTGCTTGGTTGACAACGGAGTGGATCGTATCGTCGTTCGATGCATTGCACAAGTTGATTGATCTGATTTTATTGATTGTTTTTTTCTATCACGCTATCTCCCGCCTCAAGTCGCCGCTCTGCCCGGCGTCTGACATCGAGCCTCCGCGACAGCTCTCTCGAGTCTCTCGATCGCCCAGCGAATGTGCCCCCAGCGCCATAGGCGAAATTACATCGCGCATCCCCACGTTGCACACCCCGCACGTGCTTGGGTGAACCGCCACGCACGGTGATCCTCACTGCCTGCCAAGGCACGGCATGCGCCGGCGTGGCACGCGTGTCAGCGTCCGTCCGACTGGCATAGCTCTTGCGCGACGGGGAGGATCGCAACCTCTGCCGCACATCGGCGCCCGGCCCTCGCTCATGCGGGCGGCCGAGGCCGGAGTGATGGCGGTTCCTCCGGGAGCATGACCTTGTCGCTGAATGTCCTCTTTGTCGCTTCAGAAGCGGTGCCCCTGGCCAAGACCGGCGGGCTGGGAGATATGGTGGGCGCCTGCGCCGGTGCGCTGCAGCGTGCCGGCCTGCACGTGACGGTGATGCTGCCGGGCTACCCCGGCGCCATCGCCCAGATGCAGCGCACCCAGACCGTCTGTGAGTGGACCGACCTGCCCGGTGGACGCGCGCGTCTTCTCAAGGGAACCATGGGCCCGCACGGGGTGCCGGTGTTGCTGTTCGATGCGCCGGCCCTGTTCGATCGGCCGGGCAACCCGTATCTGGACGACCACGGTACGCCGTATGACGACAACGCGCTGCGCTTTGCCGCGTTCAGCCAGGCGGCGGCGCGCGTAGCTGCGGGGGTACCGGGCACGCCCAGCTTCGACATCGTGCAGGCGCATGACTGGCACACGGGCTTGGTGCCGCTGTTCATGCGGCGCGCGGGTGCACGCGCCAAGACCGTCTTCACGGTGCACAACCTGGCCTTTCAGGGCAATTTCCCGATGGAGATGGCACCGCAGATTGGCGTACCGCCCGACGTCGCACTGGCGGCGGAGTTCTGGGGCCAGCTCAGCTTCCTCAAGGCGGGGCTGCTGTGGACCGACCGCATCAGCACCGTCAGCCACGCGTATGCGCGCGAGATCCTGACTGACGCTGCCGGCTGCGGCATGCAAGACGTGCTGCGCGCCCGCCAGCAAGACTTGGTCGCCATTCTCAACGGCATCGACAACGATGTGTGGAACCCGGCCAAGGACCCATTCCTGCCACGCCCATTCTTTGCCGCCGACCTGAACGGCAAACACGCCGCGAGGCGCGCGCTGCAGCAACGCTTCGGCTTGCCGGAAGACGCGCAAGCCCCGCTGCTGGCGCTCGGCAGTCGCCTTACGCATCAAAAGATGGCGGACGTGGCGTTGCAGGCGCTGCCGCAGTTGCTGGAATCGAACCCGCGCCTGCAAGTGGCCGTGCTCGGCTGCGGCGAACATGCATACGAAAGCGGCATGGCGCAACTGACCGCCCGCTACCCGCGCCAGATGGCGGCCCAGATCGGCTACACCGAGGCGCATGCCCACCTGCTGCATGCGGGGGCCGACCTTCTCCTGCACGGCAGCCGCTTCGAGCCGTGTGGCCTCACGCCGCTCTATGCGATGCGCTATGGCACCGTGCCAGTGGCGTCCCGCGTGGGCGGACTGGTCGACACCATCACGGATCGGGGCTCGCCTGAAGCCGCCTGGCGCGGCGCTACGGGTTTCCTATTCGACGGGGACACCGCAGAGGCGATGGTCGCCGCTGTCGAGCGCGCGCTGCGGGTGTTCGCACAGCCGCAGGCGTGGCGCATCCTGCAATACAACGGCATGACGACAGACTTCGGCTGGTCGCAGCCGGCACGCGAATACGTCGCGCTGTACCGCACGCTGGTGCCCGCCGCCACGCCGATGCCGACATTGGCGCTGTCCGCACCGACACCCGACGCCGCGGCCCTGCCCCGCCGGGACAAACCCACCGAGCGCACGCCCGTCCGCCCGCGCACGACGGCGTTGTCCGACGAAGTCCGCGCGCACGCCGTGGCGCGCGCCGCCAGCGCCGAGAAGATCCGCGCCTGACGTTCGCACCGGCTGTCACGCATGCCTTCAACCCAGACACCCAAACCCACCACGCCAAGCAAGACCACCGCCGCGCTCAAGGCGGGCAAACCGCCCGGCAGCGAAGCCAAGGCAGTCGCCAAAGCCGCTTCGCGTCCGGCTACGGCGCCGGTCTACGCGCCCGCCATTTGTTACGTGCATCCGCTCCAACTCGGCCGACTGGACCGCTGGGACAGCGTGCTCGATCGCATTGCCTCCCTCGGCTTTGACCATGTGCTGATGGCGCCGCCGTTTGCGGTGAGTGCAGGTGGCAACGTGTTCGCCACGCGCGACCATGCGCAACTGCATGCCGCGCTGGGCGGCGGAGCGGCGGATGCGGACCTGGCCGCCCTCGCCAGCGCGTGCCGACAGCGCGGCCTCACGCTGCTGCTCGACCTCGTGATCGACCGCGTGGCTGCCGATGCCCCACTGCGCGACGATCACCCCGACTGGTTCACCGCCCGCGCGGAAGACGGCAACGCACTCGACCCACGCCTGCCGCCATCTCATCTGGAAGTGGCCTGCTTCCGCCACCACGACCCACGCTACGCCGACGCCATCCTCGCGTGGTGGACGCAGCAGCTGCGCGCGTGGGCCGCGTTGGGCATCGGCGGTTTCCGCTGCGAAGCACCAGCACGCCTACCTGCGGAGCGCTGGCGTACGCTCATTGCCGACGTGCGCAAGGACACTGCCACACGCTTCCTCGCCTGGACGCCGGGCATGGATGCCGGTGCCGTGGAAGCCCTGGCGGGTGCGGGCTTTGACGCCACGTTCTCGTCATTGCGCTGGTGGGATTTCCGTGCCGGCTGGATGGTGGAGGAACACGCACGCCTGGCCGCCGTCGCGCCACCCATCGCCACGGTAGAAGCGCCCTTCGGCACCCGCTACGGACAAGCGTTTGGCGATGCGATGGTGCGTGAACGCGCCTATCGCCGCCTGCTTCACGTGGCGGACACGCTGGATGCCGGCTGGCTGATGCCGCTGGGCTTCGAGCGCGGCGCCTTGCTGCCGATGCTGGCCGAGCGCGGTGACCCATCCGACCAGCAATGGATCGACGCGCATGCTGCCTTCGACCTGAGCGATGCGGTGCGCGACGTGAACGCCACCATCCGCGCGGCCCGCGAAGCCAACACCATCGCGCCGCATGCCGAACTGCGCATGCTGACCGGCCCCGACGCACCCGCCGCCGCCCTGCTGCGTGCCGATGGCCCCGACCTGCGCGCCAGCGATGCCGCCACGCTGGTCGTCATCAACCCCGATCTGCACATGGGCGTATCGGTGCATACGGATCATTTCCTGCCCGGCGTGGCCGGCGGCTTTACGCGCGGCGTGGCGCTGGACCTGCTGACCGAGCCGGCCGGCAGTTGCGATGACACGCTCCGCCCCACCGCCCGGCCGTTAGCCGAAATTGATCTGCTACCCGGTGACGTACAGGTGTGGCGCGTGTTCCGCAATGCACCGGTGCGTTTTGCCGGCGTAGGACCCACCAAGGGCACACGCACCAAGGCTAGTAGCGCAAAGGAGCCGGTCAACGCTGCCATTGCCTCCCCGCGCATCGGCATCGAGCAGGTACAGCCGTCCGTGGACGATGGCCGCTTTGCCGTGAAACGCCTGGTGGGCGACGACATCGTCGTTGAAGCTGATGTGCTCATGGATGGGCACGATCAGTTGGCCGTGCATCTGTTGTGGCGCGCGCAGGATGAAGACACCTGGCAGCACGTGCCAATGGTGCCGCTGGGCAATGACCGCTGGCGCAGCGCGTTCCGGCCCGAACGGCTCGGGCGGCACCTGTACGCCATCGGTGCCTGGCGCGATGCGTTTGGCACCTACCGTTCGGAGCTGGAGAAGAAACACACCGCCGGTGTCGACGTGACGCTGGAGCTGGAAGAAGGCGCGCGCCTGGTTGCACAGGCCGCCGAGCATGCACCCAAGGACGCGCCCGTCGATGCCCTGCATAAGCTCGCCCATCTGCTTGCCGATGCCGACGACGCCCGCCGCCTGCAGTTGCTGCTGGACCCGGTGACTGCGCACGTGATGGCGCAGGCGTCGCACTATCGGCCGTTCTATGTGGAGAGCGTGTCATACCCGCTGGAGGTCGAACGCGGCGGTGCAGCTTTCGCCAGCTGGTACGAGATCTTTCCGCGCTCGGCTTCAGACGACGAACACCGGCACGGCACCTTCGATGACGTGATCCGCCGGCTGGGCGCCATTCGCGGCATGGGGTTCGACGTGCTGTATTTCCCGCCCATCCACCCCATCGGCCGCACCAACCGCAAGGGCCGTAACAACAGCCTGCAGGCCGGGCCCGATGACCCGGGTAGCCCCTACGCCATTGGCGCTGCAGAGGGCGGGCACGATGCCATCCACCCGCAGCTCGGCACGTTGGACGATTTCCGCCGCCTGCGTGACGCCGCACGCGAGAAGGGCCTGGAGTTGGCGCTCGACTTCGCCATCCAATGCTCACCCGACCACCCCTGGCTGCGCGAGCACCCCGGCTGGTTTGCGTGGCGCCCCGACGGCAGCATCAAATACGCCGAGAACCCGCCCAAGAAGTACGAAGACATCGTCAACGTCGACTTCTATGCGCACGACGCCAAACCCGGTCTGTGGACCGCACTGCGCGATGTGGTGATGTTCTGGGCCGACGAAGGCGTGCGCCTGTTCCGCGTCGACAACCCGCACACCAAGCCGCTGCCGTTCTGGGAATGGATGATCGGCGAGGTACGCGCGCGTTACCCCGATGCGGTGTTCCTGTCCGAAGCCTTTACGCGGCCCAAGGTGATGTACCGGCTGGCGAAGGTCGGGTTCTCGCAGTCGTACACGTACTTCACGTGGCGGCACACCAAGCAGGAATTCATTGATTACCTGAACGAACTCACGCGCACACCGGTGCGGGAATATTTCCGCCCGCATTTCTTCGTCAACACGCCGGACATCAACCCGATATTCCTGCAGACGTCGGGCCGACCAGGGTTTCTGATTCGTGCCGCGCTGGCCGCCACGCTGTCGGGCCTCTGGGGCGTGTACAACGGCTTCGAGCTGTGTGAAGGTGCGCCAGTGCCGGGCAAGGAGGAGTACCTCGATTCCGAGAAGTACCAGCTGCGCGCGTGGGACCACGACCGCCCCGGCAACATCGTCAAAGAGATCGCTCTGCTCAACCGCATCCGCCGCGCCAACCCCGCGCTGCACTCGCACCTGGGCGTGACGTTCCAGCCGGCATCCGGCGAGCACATCCTGTTCTTCAGCAAATCGACGCCGCCCGTGCTGCCCGCGCAGTCAAACAACCCGCCTGCGGAGCTGGCCAATGCGCTTCCCGCAGACCGCTTTGGCGACAACACGCTGTTCGTCGCCATCAACCTCGACCCAAGCCACGCGCACGAATCCGACATCGAGCTACCGCTGTGGCAATGGGGCCTGCCCGACCACGGCGCGCTGATGGCCGAAAACCTCGTCACCAATCAGCGCACGGTATGGCGCGGCAAGTGGCAGCACATCCGCCTGGAGCCCGAGCAGCCGTTTGCCATCTGGCGCGTGCGCCCGGCCCTGCCATCGGAGGAGCAACCGTCATGACGCGCAACCCGACCGCGCTGCTGGTGGACGACCCGCTCTGGTACAAGGACGCCGTCATCTACCAGATCCACGTCAAGTCGTTCTGCGATTCGGACAACGATGGCGTGGGGGATTTCCCCGGCCTGATCTCCAAGCTCGACTACATCGCCGAGCTGGGTGTGGATGTGATCTGGCTGCTGCCGTTCTACCCGTCGCCGCGCCGGGATGACGGCTACGACATCGCCGAATACCGTGGCGTGCACCCCGACTACGGCACCATGGCCGATGCACGCCGCTTCATTGCCGAGGCGCATGCACGCGGCCTGCGGGTGATTACCGAGCTCGTCATCAACCACACGTCGGATCAGCACCCGTGGTTCCAGCGTGCGCGGCGCGCCAAGCCAGGGTCTGCGCTGCGCGACTTCTACGTGTGGTCGGACAACGACAAGAAGTACGCCGGCACGCGCATCATCTTCATCGACAGTGAGCCCTCCAACTGGACGTGGGACCCGGTGGCCAAGGCCTACTACTGGCACCGCTTCTATTCGCACCAACCTGACCTGAACTTCGACAACCCGCGCGTGCTGAAAGCGGTGCTGGGCGTGATGAAATTCTGGCTGAACCTGGGCGTGGACGGCCTGCGGCTGGATGCCGTGCCTTACCTGGTGGAGCGCGAAGGCACCTCCAACGAAAACCTGCCCGAGACACACGCCGTGCTGCGCAAGATCCGCGCGGCCATGGATGCGGAATTCAAGAACCGCCTGCTGCTGGCCGAGGCCAACCAGTGGCCGGAAGACACACAGGAATACTTCGGCGCGGGTGACGAATGCCACATGGCGTTCCACTTTCCGCTGATGCCGCGCATGTACATGGCGATCGCGCGGGAAGACCGCTTCCCGATCACCGACATCATGCGGCAGACACCGGAGGTGCCCAACGCCTGCCAGTGGGCCATCTTCCTGCGCAACCACGACGAGTTGACGCTCGAAATGGTGACCGATGCCGAGCGCGACTACCTGTGGGAGGTCTACGCCAGCGACCGCCGTGCGCGGCTGAACCTCGGCATCCGCCGACGCCTGGCGCCGCTGCTGGAGCGTGACCGCCGCCGCGTCGAACTGATGAATAGCCTGCTGTTCTCCATGCCCGGCACGCCCGTCATGTACTACGGCGACGAGATCGGTATGGGCGACAACATCCACCTGGGCGACCGCGACGGCGTGCGCACACCCATGCAATGGTCGCCCGACCGCAACGGCGGCTTCTCGCGCGCCGACCCCGAACAGCTTGTGCTGCCGGCCATCATGGGCTCGCTGTACGGCTATGAATCGGTGAACGTGGAAGCGCAGAGCCGCGATGCGCATTCGCTGCTGAACTGGACGCGTCGGCTGCTGGCCACGCGCAAGCGGCACCGCGTGTTCGGGCGTGGGTCCATCCAGTTCTTGCAGCCGTCCAATCGCAAGGTGCTGGCGTATGTCCGCGCGCTGGAAGGGGAGGCGCCCATCCTGTGCGTGGCGAATCTGTCGCGTGCGTCGCAGGCGGTGGAGTTGGACCTATCGGCATATGCGCAGCGCGTGCCGGTGGAGCTGATTGGGGGGACGGCGTTTCCGCCCATCGGGCAACTCTCGTATCTGCTCACGCTGCCGCCGTATGCGTTTTACTGGCTGGAGCTGCGCGAGAACGAGCCCGGCCCGAGCTGGGCGCAACCGGCGGCCGAACAGTTGCCCGAGTTCACCACGCTGGTGTTGCGCGCGGGGCTCGATGCCGTGTCCGACACGCGCCAGCGCGAAGCGCACCGCCAGCTGATCGAACGCGAGATCCTGCCGACGTATCTGCCCAAGCGCCGCTGGTTTGCCGCCAAGGACAGCGTGTTGCGCAGCGCGAAGTTCGCCTGGGGGGCGACCGTGCCGGTGGATGCCGCGTCCACCAATCGGCCGCTGGCCGGCGCCACACGGCCCGAAGTGTTCCTCAACGAAGTGGCCGTCACGCTGGGTAACACCGATGGCACCGAGCGCGTCGAGCGCTATCTGCTGCCGCTGTCCATCGCGTGGGAATCGGCCACGCTGCCAGCACTGCCGATTCAGCTCGCACTGGCGCGTGTGCGGCGCGGCCGCCATGTCGGCTACCTGACCGACGCCTTCACCACCGAGACCTTCGCCCGCGCGCTGCTCACCAACCTCGTGCGCGGCACGACGTTGGAAGCGAACGACGGCACTGTGCGTTTCGAACCCGAGCCGAATATCGCCGAGCTGTCCGAACCGGTGGAGAGTGCGGAGGCCGGCAGCGTACGCCCTGCCCCGTTGCCGCTCGCGCCCGACACGCCCATCCAATGGCTGGCGGCCGAGCAATCGAACAGCTCGCTGGTGATTGGCGAATCCGTCATCGTCAAGCTGATCCGCCGCATCGCCACCGGTATCCACCCCGAGGTGGAGATGACGCGCCACCTCACGCGCGTGGGCTATGCCAACACCGCCGCGCTGGTTGGCGAGGTCTCGCACCACAGCGCGGACGGCGAACGCGCCACGCTGGCCGTCATGCAGAGCTTCGTACCCAACCAGGGCGATGCGTGGACGTGGGCACTGGACTACCTGCGCCGCACCATCGACGAACTGGCCGTGCTGATGGAAGGCGTGACCGCAGGTGATGGGGAGTCTTCCCCGGCGGCGGTGACGGAAGCGCGCGTGGACACCGACGAGGCGCTGGCCGGTTACGTCGGCTTTATCGGCACGATCGGCACGCGCCTGGGCGAACTGCACGCCGCCCTGGCTGCGCCCACTGAAGACCCAAGCTTTGGCGCGCGCATTGCCGACGCGGAGGACGTTGCGTACTGGACGGCCCGCGTAAGCGAACAGCTCACACGCGCGCTCGACAACCTGACGGCATGGCAGCGGCAGAACGACCCTCACCCCGATGTGCAGTGGCTGGTGTCGCAGCGCCAAGCGCTGCTCGACGCCGCGCGCACGCATGCCGAAGACGGCCTGGGCGCCACGCTCTCGCGCATCCATGGCGACTTCCACCTCGGCCAGGTGCTGGTGGCGCAGGGCGATGCCTTCCTCATCGACTTTGAAGGCGAGCCCTCGCGCCCGGTGGAGGAACGCCGGCGCAAAACGAGCCCGCTGCGCGACGTGGCCGGGCTGATGCGCTCGCTCGACTACGTGGTGGGTGCCATGCGGCAGGGCCCCGAACACGTGGCCGGCCCCGCGCAGGAACGCCGCAACCAACTGCTTGAACTGTTCCGCTCAGCCTCGACCGAACGCTTCCTGGAAGCGTATGCCGCCGCTGTGGGCAAACCCGGTGGGCCCGATCTGAATGCGCTCGACCAACCGGTGGTCGACCTGCACCTACTCGATCTCTTCCTGCTGGAAAAAGCCGCGTACGAGGTCAACTACGAATGTGCCAACCGGCCCGCATGGCTGCCGATTCCGCTGGCGGGCTTCACGCGCGTGGCACGCCGTCTGCTGCATGCGGAAGCACCACTGCCCGCCGCGGAAGACTCGACCGGAGGCCCACCGTGACCGCGCTCGACTTTGCCACCCGCCCCAAAACGACCACCGCCCCAGAACCGCCGATGGTGCTGCCGCCCAGCGTCGATCAGATGCAGGTCGATGCGCTCACGCACGGCCGGCTGGGTGACCCGTTTGCCGTACTGGGGCCGCATCGCGTGGACACCAACGACGGACCGCGCTGGATGGTGCGCGCCTTTTATCCCGGCGCGCGTCGCGTACAGGCCATCGATGCACGCGGCCAGATCATCACCGAGATGACGCCCGTGGGCCGGACCGGACTGTTCCACGGCCCCCTGCGCGCCGATGCGCAAGAAATCTACGGACACCCGGAGAGCTACCGCCTGCGCATCATCTGGCCCGCCGGCACCGGGCACGAAGCCGTGCAGGAAACCGAAGACCCGTATGCCTTCGGCCTGCTGCTGGGCGATCTGGACTTGCACCTGCTTAACGAAGGCACGCACTGGACGCTGGCCGGCTGCCTGGGCGCACAAGCCATGAAGATGGATGGCATGAGCGGCGTGCGCTTTGCGGTGTGGGCCCCGAATGCGCAGCGCGTGTCCGTGGTGGGCGACTTCAACCAATGGGACGGCCGCCGCCACCCGATGCGCCTGCGCCATCAGGCCGGCGTGTGGGAACTGTTCCTGCCCAGCGGCCTGGGCGTGGGCCCCGGCACACGCTACAAGTTCGAGCTGATCGGCGCGGATGGTCGCCTGGTGGTCAAGGCCGACCCTACCGCGCGCCAGACCGAGCCACCGCCGGCCACCGCGTCCGTCATCGCCGACCCGGCGCCCTTGCGTTGGGGCGACGACGCCTGGATGCAGAGCCGCGTCGCACGCCAGAAGCCCGACGCCCCCATCAGCATCTACGAGGTCCACGCCGGCTCGTGGCTGCGCGACCTGGAAGACGGCGGCCGCAACCTGCAATGGGATGAGCTGGCCGATCGGCTGATCCCCTACGTCACCGCGCTGGGCTTTACGCATATCGAGCTGCTGCCCGTGGCCGAGCACCCGTTTGGCGGCAGCTGGGGGTATCAGCCGCTTGGGCTGTTTGCACCCTCCGCGCGATTCGGCTCACCGGAAGCGTTCGCACGTTTTGTCGATCGCTGCCATCAGGCCAACCTGGGCGTCATCGTCGACTGGGTCCCCGCGCATTTCCCGACCGACGCGCACGGCCTTGCGCAATTCGATGGCACATCGCTGTACGAACATCAGGACCCGCGCGAAGGCTTCCATCAGGACTGGAACACGCTCATCTACAACTTCGGCCGCAACGAAGTGCGCGGCTTCCTGATCGCCAGCGCGCTGGAATGGCTGGAGCGCTTTCACATTGACGGCCTGCGCGTGGACGCCGTGGCCTCGATGCTCTACCGCGACTACTCCCGCCGCGCGGGCGAATGGGTGCCCAACCAATACGGCGGCCGCGAAAACCTCGAAGCCGTCGCCTTTCTGCAGCAGATGAACACGGTGGTGCACGAGCGGTGCCCAGGCGCCATCACCATCGCCGAGGAATCCACCGCGTGGCCGGGCGTGACCGCCCCCGTGGAGTTCAACGGCCTGGGGTTCGACTACAAGTGGAACATGGGCTGGATGCACGACACGCTGCACTACATGCAGCGCGACCCGGTGTACCGCCAGCACCATCACGACGGCATGACGTTCGGGCTGGTGTATGCGTTCTCCGAGCACTTCATCCTGCCGATCTCGCATGACGAGGTGGTACACGGCAAGGGCTCGCTACTCGGCAAGATGCCCGGCGACGAATGGCAGCGGCTGGCCAATCTGCGCGCCTATCTGGCGTTCATGTGGACGCACCCCGGCAAGAAGCTGCTCTTCATGGGATGCGAGTTTGGGCAGGTGGGGGAATGGAACCACGATGCCTCACCCGAGTGGCATCTGCTGGATGACCCGCGGCACCGGGGCGTGCAGCGGCTGGTGCATGACCTCAATGCGCTGTACCGGAGCGAGCCTTCATTGCATGCGCGGGATTGCGCGCCCGAAGGGTTCAACTGGGTGATTGGGGATGACCGGGCGAATAGCGTGTTCGCGTTCCTGCGGTTGGATGGTGAGGGGCGGCCAATGCTGGTGGTGGCGAACATGACGCCGGTGCCGCGGGAAGGGTATCGCATTGGTGTGCCGCCGGCGGATGGGGCGGTGCAGTGGCGTGAGGTGTTGAATACGGATGCCGCCGTGTATGGCGGTAGTGATCTGGGGAATGGTGGAGCGGTGGATGTGGATCATGTGGCTGCGCATGGGCAGGGGCAGTCGTTGGTGTTGCGGTTGCCACCGCTTGGGGTTGTGGTTTTTAAGGTTTGAGTTTTTTGGTTTTGGTTT
Organism: Ralstonia sp. R-29; assembly: GCF_049913345.1. Classification (NCBI taxonomy): domain Bacteria; kingdom Pseudomonadati; phylum Pseudomonadota; class Betaproteobacteria; order Burkholderiales; family Burkholderiaceae; genus Ralstonia; species Ralstonia sp. R-29. Next base: position 1,885,267 of record NZ_CP184378.1, on the reverse strand, counting down.
TTTGTTGGTGGTGCATCCCTTGTTTCACCCCCTGCCGGGGGCGACTCACTTTCTTTGTCTTGCCAAAGAAAGTAAGCAAAGAAAGGCGCGCCCGAGATGGCGAAAGACTCCTTGAATTTATGTCGCAGGGAGGGGAAGGGAAAAACTCGCTTCGCTCAGACAGTTTCCCTTCCTTTTTCCTCCCTGCAACAGAAATTCAAGGCGCCATCTAGGGCAAGGAACGGCCCCACCGTCGTGGGATCAATGTTGGCGCCGTGGTGCGGAGGTTAGGACGTCGGAGGTCTCGGTTTTGGGGGCGCGGGTCGGGCTTGGAGCCTCGTGTTTGGCGCGCTGTTTGCCGGGCTCCGTCGTATTTGCCTCGTGTTCGGTGGGCTGATCTTCGCAGTCGGCACGTTGAGCTCGGCATCGGCGAGCTTTGAGAGTCGCCTGTGGAGCAAATCGCTCCGCGCGCCGTGCTTGGGGCTCCGAAGCCGGAGCTTTTTTCTCCAAGCTCGGGGCTCAGAGCTCCGACCCATCGGACCTTTTTGCTCGGGCGTCGGAGCAATTGGCTCAGAAGTCGAGCCCCTGTGCCCCACGCTTGAGTGTTGGAGCCCCGAGCTCGGCACTTTTTGCTTCGGCATCGGAGCTTTGGGCTTCGACAGCGGAGTTCAGAACACCGGCATCGGGCTTTGAACCGTGGAAAGGGGCAAGAAACGCAGCGCCACGGGCGGTTCACAGATGGTGTGGCCGTACCCTGCCCTAGATGGCGCCATGAATTTGTGTAAGCGGGCGGAAAAAAGGCCGGGAACTGTTTGAGCGAAGCGAGTTTTCCCGGCCTCCGCCCGGTTACACAAATTCAAGGAGTCTTTCGCCATCTCGGGCGCGCCTTTCTTTGCTTACTTTCTTTGGCAAGACAAAGAAAGTGAGTCGCCCCCGGCAGGGGGTGAAACGGAGATGGACCACCAAGGCCAAGAAAACATCGCAAGCACCAACCACGAATGCTCCGTCTCCCAAGCTCCCTCTCCCCCGGCAAACCCTTCCCGTTAGGCGCCCAATGGGACGGCCTAGGCATCAACTTCGCTGTCTTCTCCGCCAACGCCAGCAAGATCGAACTCTGCATCTTCGACCCCACCGGCCGCAAAGAGCTGACCCGCTTCCCCCTGCCCGAATGCACCGACGAGATCTGGCACGGCTACCTCCCCGGCGTGGAAGCCGGCCTCGTCTACGGCTACCGCGCCTACGGCCCGTGGGAACCACAGCATGGCCACCGCTTCAACCCGCACAAACTGCTACTCGACCCCTACGCCCGCCGGCTGGTCAGCGCATTACGCTGGTCCGATGCGCTCTTCGGTTATCGACTGAACTCCAACCGCGGCGATCTTTCGCTCGACCGCCGCGACAGCGCCCCCGCCATGCCAAAGGGCATCGTCACCGACGAGTCCTTCAACTGGGGCAACGACGTGCGCCCCAACACCCCGTGGTCCCGCACGGTCATCTACGAGGCACACGTGCGCGGCGTGTCGATGCTGCGCGAGGATCTGCTGCCGCCCGAACGCGGCACCTTCAGCGCGCTAGGCGATCCGGTGTTCATCGACCATCTGCACAAGCTGGGCGTGACGGCGATTGAGCTGCTGCCCGTGCAGGCTTTTTTGCAGGACCAGTTTCTGGTCGAGCGCGGCCTGCGCAACTACTGGGGCTACAACACGCTGTGTTTCTTTGCGCCGGAGCCGACGTATCTGTCCGGCCCGTCGGTACACGAGCTGAAGGTGGCGATCCGGCGGTTGCACGCGGCAGGCATCGAGGTGCTGCTCGACGTGGTCTACAACCACACCTGCGAGGGCAGCGAACTGGGGCCAACGCTGTCGTTCCGGGGCCTGGACAACGCCAGCTACTACCGCCTGGTGCCCGGCCAGGAGCGCTATTACATCAACGACACGGGCTGTGGCAACACGCTCAACCTGTCGCACCCGCGCGTGCTGCAGATGGTGATGGATTCGCTGCGCTACTGGGTCAACGCATTCCATGTGGATGGCTTCCGCTTTGACCTGGGTGTGACGCTCGGGCGCGAGGGCGGCGGCTTCGACCCAGGCTCGGGCTTCTTCGATGCCGTGCGGCAGGACCCGGTGCTCTCCACCGTCAAGCTCATTGCAGAGCCGTGGGACGTGGGCCCCGACGGCTATCAGGTGGGCAACCACCCACCGGGTTTTGCGGAATGGAACGACCGCTTTCGCGATGGCATCCGCCGCTTCTGGCGGGGAGATTCCGGCCAGCGGCCCGACCTGGCGGCGCGCCTGACTGGTAGCGGGGACCTCTTCGACCGCAGGCGCCGGCGGCCGTGGGCCTCCATCAACTACGTGGCCTCGCACGATGGCTTCACGCTGCGTGATCTCGCCACCTACGCCGAGAAGCACAACGAGGCCAATGGCGAAGACAACCGCGATGGCCACAACGACAACTGCAGCGCCAACTGGGGCATCGAAGGCCCGACCGACGACCGCACCATCCAGGCCACGCGCGAGCGCGTGATGCGCGCGTTGCTGGCGACGGTGTTTTTCTCCAACGGCACGCCAATGCTGCTGGCGGGTGACGAGTTCGGCCGCTCGCAAGACGGCAACAACAACGCGTACTGCCAGGACAACGCCATGTCCTGGCTCGACTGGTCGTTGCTGCAAACGGGCCCGGGGCAGGCCCTCATGCACTTCACCGCGCGGCTCATCGCCCTGCGCCGCGCCAGCCCCGCGCTGCGCTGGCCGAACTACGTGCACGGCAATGTCGACATCCTGCCCGGCGTGCCCGACATCGCATGGTTTGACGAGCGTGGCCAGGTGCTGTCGCCCGAGGCGTGGAACGACAGCGAGGCCCGAGCTCTCGCGCTGCGCCGTGCGTGCATCGAGACCATCGACGGAGAGGCCCGGCCGCACGTGGCACTGCTGCTCATCAATGGCGCGGCAGCCGACCTGACCTTCACGCTGCCGGAGCCCGCCATGGATTGGCTGCTCGCCATCGACAGCGCTGCGCCTGAGCAGGATGCCCGCCCGCACACCGGCAGCACGCTACGCGTGGCGGGCCGCAGCGTGGTGCTGATGTTGGCCACGCAGCTCGCCAGCATTGCGCGCATTGCCGGCCACCCCGATGCGGACGTCACCGGCGAGACGGTCGACCCCGCACAGGACACGCAACGCGATGCGCAGCAAGACACCCGCATGCAGCCCACCGCCCCCAGTCAATCCGAGCCCACCGCCGGCAACGAAGAGGGAGACCGCACACCATGACCGAATCCGCTGCCCGGTTTGCGCACGACATGCCGTTTGGCGCCACCGTCCTGCCCGATGGCTCCACGCGCTTTCGCCTGTGGGCACCGGACGCGACCGATGCATGGGTGGATATCGATAGCGGTACCGGTAATGGCGGCAGTAACGGCAGCAGCGCCATCCGCATGGAAGCCGAGCCCGGCGGTTGGTATGCCGTCGTTGCGCCCGTCGGTGCCGGCGCGAGCTACCGATACCGCGTCACTCATCGGGATGGCATCACGTTGACCGTGCCCGACCCTGCCGCGCGCGCGCAGTGGCAAGACGTGGCAGGCCCGAGCCTCGTTGTCGATCCGCAGCAGTACCGCTGGCAGCATGCGGACTGGCGCGGCCGCCCGTGGCACGAAACGGTGCTGTACGAACTGCACGTCGGCACCCTTGGCGGCTTCCGTGGGGTACGTGCGCGCTTGCACGAACTGGCACGGCTTGGCATCACGGCCATCGAACTCATGCCGGTGGGAGAGTTTCCCGGCGCCCGCAACTGGGGCTATGACGGTGTATTGCCGTTCGCGCCCGATGCCAGCTACGGCACGCCGGATGAGCTCAAGGCATTGATCGACGCGGCGCACGGCCTGGGCATCATGGTGTTCCTCGACGTGGTCTACAACCACTTCGGTCCCGACGGCAACTACCTGCACCACTATGCGCGCGGCTTCTTCCGCGATGACGTACACACGCCCTGGGGCGCGGCCATCGACTTTCGCGTGCCCGAGGTGCGCGAGTTCTTCATCCAGAACGCGCTGATGTGGCTGATGGAATATCGCGTGGATGGCCTGCGGCTCGACGCCGTGCATGCCATCACCGAGCGCGACTGGCTGGGCGAATTGGAGGGGCGCGTGCGGCTCTCCGTAGAGCCCGACCGGCATGTGCACCTCGTGCTGGAGAACGAACACAACGCGGCATCGCTGCTGCATGGGGGTGTCACAGCAGCCAACACTCACGGCGACTTCAACGCGCAATGGAGCGACGACGGCCACAACGCACTGCACGTGCTGTTGACCGGCGAACGCGAGGCCTATTACGCCGCCTATGCCGACGCACCCGCGCAGCGCCTGGCGCGCGTGCTGCAGGAAGGCTTTTGCTACCAGGGCGAGCCTTCGCCCATCCATGACAACGCACCGCGCGGCGAACCGAGCACGCACCTGCCACCCACCGCCTTCGTGCTCTTTCTGCAGAACCACGATCAGATCGGCAACCGCGCCTTTGGCGATCGCCTGACACGCCTGGCCCACCCCGATGCACTGCACGCCGCGCAAACCCTGTTGCTGCTGTGTCCGCAGATTCCGATGCTGTTCATGGGCGAGGAATGGGGCAGCGTGTGCCCGTTCTTGTACTTCACCAGCCACCACGGTGCCCTGGCTGATGCCGTGCGCGAAGGGCGGCGGCGCGAGTTTGCGAAGTTCGCAGCGTTTACCGACCCGCAGCAGCGCGAGCACATTCCCGACCCGAACGACGAGCGCACCTACCTCGCCTCGTGCCCTGGCGAAGCAGGGTCGTCCAACCCTGAGCACATCGCGTGGCTCAACCGCACGCATCGGCTGCTGGCGCTGCGTCATGCGGAGATCATCCCGCGCCTGCCCGGCGCACGCGCGCTCGATGCCGTGCCGCTCGGCACCACCGGCGTGCTGGCCCGCTGGCGCCTGGGCGATGGCAGCGTGCTCACCATCGCGCTCAACCTGGGTGCGCAACCCGTGGCCGTGCCGACCGCGTTGGCCGGTAGCCCAACGGACCTGCTGCAGGAATCGCGCGAGGGCGCGGCAGCGGCACTTGTCACACACCAGCTGCCGGAGCGCGCGTGCGTCGCCCTGCTGCACGTACCAATGCTGGCTTGATCTGCCCACGCCATGAACGCTCCCGTCACACCACACACAGCACTCCAGCAACTGGCAACGGAAGCCGGTTTGCTGGTCGATTGGGAAGACGCCGCCAGCCGGCCCATGCGCGTGTCAGACGATGTCCTGCGCGCGGTGCTCGGCACGCTCGGCCTGCCGGCCGGCACCGCGGCTGACGTGTCGGACAGCCAGGCACGTCTGCGGGCGGAAGCCGAACACATCGCCATCCCGCCGCTGGTTACGGGCGTGGTCGGCGAGCCGATCGAACTGACGACGGCGGCGCCGCAGGCTGCGTTGCTCGGCGGCCAACCGTATCGGATCGAGTTCGAACAGGAAGGCCATGCCAGCGGCGAGGTCGGCGTCCGTGCGAGCGCACATCACGCTACGCTGCGCCTCGCGCCCGTACAGGTGCCGGGCTACCACCGCCTGCGCATTGACGCCGGTGCAGGCGCTGCGATTGAAAGCACGCTCGCCATCGCGCCGGCGCGCTGCTATGGCGTGGCCGACGCGCTGCGTGCCCATGATCGCCCCGCAGACAATTGCCCCGAAATGCGCCCGTGGGGCAGCGTTGCGCAACTCTACGGCCTGCGATGCAGACCCGACCACGCCGCCGTCTGTGCAGGCCTGGGCGATTACACGGCCGCTGGCGTACTGGCACGCCAACTGGCACAGCATGGTGCGGATGCGCTGGCACTGAGCCCGGTGCATGCGATGTTCTCCGCCGATGCGCAGCGCTATTCACCGTACTCGCCGTCGAGCCGCTTGTTCTTGAACGCGTGGATGATCGACCCGGCCGCGCTGTTTGGCGACGAGGCGGTGCGCCGGGCGGTGGTCGACTGCAACCTCGTCGATGACTACGCCCGTCTGGAAGCGGCTCCGCTGATCGACTGGCCGGCCAGCGGCCATGCGCGCATGACGGTGTTGCGCGCCCTGCACCGTCGGCTACAGCAAGCGCCTCTGAACGACAGCACCGCACAAGCCTTGCTCAGCGACTACCGCGCGCATTGCACCGCTGCCGGTGCGAGCCTGCTCCACCATGCACGGTTCGAAGCGCTCAGCGCACAGCTGGGCTCGGCGTATTGGAGGCAGTGGCCCGCGCAGTACCAAGACCCCAGCTACCTGGCCGTGCAGTCTTTCGCGCGCGAGCAGGAAAGCGAGGTGGATTTCCACCTTTTCCTGCAATGGGCCGCCGCCCGCCAACTGGCCGCCGCACAGCGCAGCGCACAAGACGCCGGCATGGCCATCGGCCTCATCGCTGATCTGGCAGTGGGCACCGACAGCGCTGGCAGCCATGCCTGGACCCATCAGCAAGACGTGCTGATCGGCGTAACCGTGGGTGCCCCGCCCGACATGTTCAACGCACAGGGCCAAGGCTGGGGCCTGACCACCTTCAGCCCGCGCGCCATGCGCACGCACGGCTTTGCCGCCTTCATCGAAATGCTGCGCGCGGTGATGGCTGTGCCGGGCGGCGTGCGCATCGACCACGTGCTCGGGCTGATGCGGCTGTGGGTGATTCCCGATGGCGCACGGCCGCTCGATGGCGTGTATCTGCGCTATCCGATGCAAGACCTGCTGCGGCTCGTGGCGCTGGAGTCGTGGCGCAACCGCTGCATCGTCATCGGCGAAGACTTGGGCACCGTGCCGGCGGGCCTGCGCGACAAGCTTGCCGACGACGGCCTGCTCGGCATGCGCATCCTCTGGTTTGAGCGCGATTACACGCACGACGATGCTCCGTTCAAGGCACCGCACACGTGGGCGCCCGCTTCCGTGGCGATGACCAGCACGCACGATCTGCCCACACTCATCGGCTGGTGGCTCGGCAACGACTTGCGTTGGCAAGCACAGCTCGGCCTGCTGCCCGCCGGCATGAGCGAAAGCGAAGCGCACGCGCGACGCATGGCCGATCGCATCGCCCTGGTGGAAGCCTTTGCCGAGCACAACCGCCGCGTACTCGCCGAAGGGGGTGTGCCGTTGATCGGCGTGGCGCCCTTGCAAGCCACGTTGGAGCAGGCACACGCGGCCACGACGCCGGAGCTGGTCACCGCTCTGCTGCAGGCCAGCGCAGAGGACTTCGCCACCGCTGCCGCCATCTTCACCGGTGCGGCGCCCACACCGTTGGCGCTCATCCCGCTGGAAGACCTGCTGGGCCTCGTGGAGCAGCCCAACCTGCCCAGCACGATCGACACGCACCCGAACTGGCGCCGCCGCCTGCCCGGCGCCATCGATGCGTTGCTCGAGGCGCCCGCGGTACAGGCGCGCCTCGCTGCCCTGGCCAGCACACGCAGCAGAACACGCAACAGCGCGCCATGAACACGCCAACGCCTGCCTCGCTCATGCCACGCGCTACGGTGCGGTTGCAACTGCACGCCGGCTTCACATTCGACCATGCGCATGCGTTGCTCGACGACTTTGCGGCGCTCGGCATTTCGCACCTCTACACATCGCCCATCACCACGGCGCAGCCCGGATCGATGCACGGCTACGACGTGGTCGACCCCACGCGGGTGAACCCCGAACTGGGTGGCGAAGCCGCACTCGAACTGCTGGTCGAGGCGCTGCACACACGCGGCATGGGCCTGATCGTCGATATCGTGCCGAACCACATGGGCGTGGGCGGCGCGCACAACGCGTGGTGGCTCGACGTGTTGGAAGCCGGCCCCGACAGTGCCTATGCGGGCTTCTTCGATATCGACTGGCAACCCGCCAACCCTGCGTTGCGCAACAAGGTGCTCGCGCCGTTTCTGGGCGAGCCCTATGCCGAAGCGCTCGCCGGTGGGCGGCTCACGCTGGAATACGACACCACCGCCGCGCGGATGGCCGTTGCGTATTACGACCACCGCTTCCCCATCGCCCTCGCGGACTATGCGGCACTGCTGCGCACCGCCGATGCAGACACCGCCATGCAAGCCGTGGCCGATGGTTTTGCCGCAACCGGCACCACGCGCTCGCTGCGTACGCGCCGGGAGCGCGCCGAAGCCGCACGCGCCGCGCTCCGCCACGTTGCCGCGACAGACGCTGGCGCTGCGCATATCGCCAACGTGGTGCGCACGCTCAACGCACAGCCCGATCGCCTCGATGCCCTGATGGCGCGCCAGCACTGGCGCCTGGCGCACTGGCACACCGCCAACGACGAGATCAACTGGCGCCGCTTCTTCGACATCAGTTCGCTGGCCGGCTTGCGCATGGAACGCGCGGAAGTGTTTGAAGCCACCCATGCGCTGCTGTTCCGGCTATACCGCCAGGGCTGGATCGACGGCGTACGCATCGACCATGTGGATGGCCTGGCCGACCCGCCCGCGTATTGCCGCCAACTGCGCCGGCGCTTGCAAGCCGAACATGCCGAACGCCCCGCCGACCGCCGCAGTGGCCGCCCGTGGATCGTCGTCGAAAAGATCCTGGCCCACGATGAAGCCATGCGCACCGACTGGGCGATCGACGGCACCAGCGGCTACGACTTCATGAACCAGGTCGACGCGCTGCTGCATGACGCCCATGGCGAGGACGCGCTCACGCAAGGCTGGCTGGCGTGGATTGGCGCGCCTGCGGCACAGGCGGCCTTCTCCGCCACGGCGCTATCGGCACGCCGCCAGATTCTGCATGAGCACTTTGCAGCCGAACTCGATGCAGCCACCACGGCGCTGCATGCCGTCGCGCAACAGGCGCAAGACAGTCATGACGTGACATGGCACGCCATCCGCCGCGCCCTGGCGGAGATGGTGGTGCACTTGCCCGTGTATCGCACCTATGCCAATGCCAATGGCCGGGATGCCCAAGACACGGCGATCTTGCGAGCCGCCTTGCGAGGCGCAACGCCCTACCTGCGCCGTGTCGATCAACCGGTATTGCTGTGGCTCGATGCATGGCTGGGCGGCGACCCTGACGACAGCAATCGCGGCGGCAACGACAGGCTGCACCAGCTGGCGTTGCGGCGGTGCCAGCAGTTGTCGTCGCCGGTGGCGGCCAAGGCGGTGGAAGACACGGCCTGCTACCGCTACGGGCGGCTGCTGTCGCGCAACGAGGTCGGTGCGGACCCCGGGGTGTTTTCCATCAGCCCGCGCGCTTTCCACCACGCCATGCAGGCGCGCGCCCACACCTGGCCCCACGCGATGCTCACTACCGCCACGCACGACCACAAGCGCGGCGAAGACGTGCGCGCGCGCTTGGCGGTGCTCTCGGAGCGCCCCGCGCAATGGCTGGCGGCGGCCAATCAATGGCGCTCGGAACACGCGGCGTGGGTACGCGATCTGCCGAGCGGCCCCACCCCATCGCCTGCTGCACAGTGGATGCTGTACCAAACGCTCGTCGGCATCTGGCCTGCCGCGCTCGATTGGCAAGACACCGATGCCGTGCGTGTGCTGGCGGAGCGTGTGGCGCAATGGCAGGAAAAAGGCCAGCGCGAAGCCAAGCTGCGCACCGACTGGTTTGCGCCCGACGTCGACTACGAAGCCGCTTGCCGCGATTTCGTCTTCACGCTGCTCACCGGGGATGCCGCGCCGACGTTCTTGCCATCACTATCGGCATTCGTGCACAGCGTGGCGCCGGCTGCCGCCGTCAATGGCCTTGCGCAAACGCTGCTGCGCGTGACAGCGCCCGGCGTGCCCGATCTCTACCAAGGCACCGATTTCTGGGACACGAGCCTCGTCGACCCCGACAACCGTCGGCCGGTCGACTACGCCGCGCGGCACCGCGCCCTGCGAGCGCTGCACGCGCACGCCGACCATAGCCTCGCCTCGTTGCTCGCGCATTGGAGCGATGGCCGCATCAAGCAGGCCGTTCTGGCGCGCGCACTGGCCGTGCGCGCCGCGCTGCCGGCGGTGTTCGCATCCGGCGATTACCAACCGCTGGCCATCACCGGCAGCGGTGCGGAACACGTGCTGGCGTTCGCGCGCGTACTCGACGAACAGGCCGTCGTCGTGATCGTGCCCTTGCATGTTTCCACGCTGCTGGGCCACGCGACCACGCCCATCTTCCCTGCAGGCGCCTGGCGCGACACCACGGTCTGCCTGCCGCCCGCCTTGGCGCACGCCACTCTGCACAGCACGTTCGACGGTCAGACGCTGCAGTCGCCACGCCTGGCGCTCGGCCAAGTGTTGGCGCATCTGCCGGTCGCCCTCCTGCACATCTGAAAACGCCGCACGGGTTAACACCGACTGCATCGCCGGAGGTACCGCCCTAGAATTCCTCTATTCATATAGATGACTAGAGCAATAGATCGACCAACACCAAGGCGACATGGCGCTCACGTCACCCGGAGGAGACGGCATGTTCGGCTGGTTCAAAGAGATTTCGAAAGGGGAAAAGCGCACGTTCTGGGCCTGCTTTGGCGGCTGGGCGCTCGACGCGCTGGACGTGCAGATGTTCAGCCTGGTCATCCCCACCATCATCGCGGCGTGGCATATCGGCAAGGCGGAGGCGGGGCTGGTGTCGGGTGTCACGCTGGTTGCATCGGCGCTGGGCGGCTGGATTGCCGGCGCGCTGACCGACCGCTTCGGCCGTGTGCGCACCTTGCAGGTGACGGTGCTGTGGTTCTCGCTGGCGACGTTCGCCTCTGCCTTTGCACAGAATTTTGAGCAGTTCCTGGTGCTCAAGGCTATCCAGGGCTTCGGCTTTGGGGGCGAATGGGCAGCGGGCGCCGTGCTGATGGCTGAGAGCATTCGCGCCAGCCATCGCGGCAAGGCCATGGGCACCGTGCAGAGCGCGTGGGCCGTGGGCTGGGGCGGCGCGGTGCTGCTGTATGCGTTCACGTATTCGTTCATCGAGCCGGACCTCGCCTGGCGCGTGATGTTTGCGGCAGGCCTGCTGCCGGCGCTGCTCATCATCTACATCCGCCGCGGTGTGCAGGAGCCCGTGCCTGCGGCCAAGCCGGCAGCGAGTGCCAACGCCATGCCGATGTCGCGCTTCCCGCTGCTCGACATCTTCCGCCCGCAGGTCCTGCGCATGACGCTGATCGGCGGCTTGCTGGGCGTGGGCGCGCACGGCGGCTACTACGCGCTGATGACGTGGCTGCCGACCTATCTGAAGACGGAGCGCCACCTGTCAGTGCTCGGCACGGGCGGCTATCTGGCGGTGATCATCTTGGCGTTCTGGTGCGGTTGCGTGGCCAGCGCGTGGTTGCTGGATGTGCTCGGCCGTCGCGGCAACATCCTGCTGTTTTCGTGCTGCTGCGTGGTGACGGTGCTGGTGTACCTGCTGGTGCCGCTGTCCGATGGCGCGATGCTGGTGCTGGGTTTTCCGCTCGGCTTCTTTGCGGCGGGCATTCCGGCCAGCATGGGCGCGCTGTTCAACGAGCTGTATCCGCAGGGCGTGCGCGGTACGGGCGTGGGCTTTTGCTACAACTTCGGGCGCGTGGTGTCGGCCGCCTTCCCGGTACTGGTGGGCAAGATGAGCGCGTCGATGTCGCTCGGCACGGCCATCGGTATCGATGCGGCCATCGCGTATTCAATCGTGGCGGTGGCCGTGCTGATGCTGCCCGAGACGAAGGGCCGCGATCTGGCTGCGGTCACCGTCTAAGCACCAAATAAGCGCTGAACACCCACAACAACATCATGACGACGCTCTTCATCCGTCGCCACCAGGAGACCCCATGCCCACTCGCCGTGCCTTCAATACCGGGTTGCTTGCCATGCTAGGTTCCACTGCCCTTGCCGGATGCGGCACCACCAGCCTGCGCGAGCCCGCATCCCGCATCACCGCCATCGACACGCATGCGCACGTGTTCGAACGCGGCCTGCCGCTGGCCAATGCGCGCCGTTATGCACCGAGCTATGACGCGCCGCTGTCGGCGTATCTTGCGCAGCTCGATGCGCATGGCGTGTCACACGGCGTGCTGGTCCAGCCGAGCTTCCTCGGCGTAGACAACAGCTACCTGCTGGCTGCGCTCAAACAAGCGCCGCAACGCCTGCGCGGCGTGGCCGTCATCGACCCGGCCGCGCCCGAGACCCTGCTCGCGCAGATGAACACCGAGGGCATCGTCGGCATCCGCCTGAACCTGATCGGCGCGCCAGACCCGCAATTGACATCGCCCGTGTGGCAAGCCGCGCTGGCACGTCTGCATGCGCTCGGCTGGCATGTGGAACTGCACGTGGAGGCACGCCGCTTGCCCGCGCTACTGCAGCCGCTGCTGGAAGCACAAGTCAACGTGGTGGTCGACCACTTCGGCCGGCCCGACCCCGCGCTCGGCGTGGACGACCCCGGCTTTGCCGCGCTGCTCGCCGCCGGCCGCACGCGCCGTGTGTGGGTGAAGATTTCCGGGGCATACCGCAACGGCGGGAACGGCACCAACGGGGATAGCGGCCGCGGCGAAGCCATCGCCCGGGCCGCCATGCCGCGCCTGAAAGATGCGCTCGGGTTGGACCGCCTCGTTTGGGGCAGCGACTGGCCGCACACGCAATTCGAGTCGCAGATCAACTATGACAAGGCGTGGGCCTTTGCCAGCGTGCTGCTGCCCAATGCAGCAGACCGCAAGCAGGTGCTGGTCGACACGCCGGCCCAACTGTTCCGCTTCGTCTAAAACCGCGATACCGGCCTTCGCCAATCACGAATTTCGCCGCGCGGGCCGCGCTCCTACACTGGCCGCTCCTCGTCCCCACAAGAAGAAAGGAGCCCCCGCCATGCAGCAGCATCGACTCGTCGACCAGCAATTCGGCCAGGTCGCCCAGGCCTATCTGACCAGCGCCGTCCACGCCCAGGGCGCCGATCTTGATGCGCTGGCCGCGCTGGCGCAATCGGTGCCGCATGCCAAGGTGCTCGACCTGGGCTGCGGCGGCGGGCATGTGAGCTTTGCCATGGCGCCGCACGTGACGACCATGGTGGCGGTGGATCTGTCCGAAGACATGCTGGCCGTGGTGTCCGCGGAGGCCGCCCGACGCGGCCTGACGCAACTGCATACGCAAGCCGCCCGCGCAGAAGACCTGCCGTTTGACGATGGCGCGTTCGACATTGTCGCCACACGCTTCTCGGCCCACCACTGGTACGACGTGCGCGCCGGCCTGGCCGAAGCACGCCGCGTGCTCAAACCCGGCGGCAAGCTGGCTATCGTGGATATCGTCGCGCCCGAAGCGCCGCTGCTCGACACGCTGCTGCAAACCGCCGAGGTGCTGCGCGATGCATCGCACGTGCGTGACTATCGTGTCTCGGAATGGCAAGCCATGCTGGCCGAAGCGGGCTTTCAACCCGGCACGCCGCGCACGTGGAAATTGAGGATGGCGTTCGACAGCTGGATCGCACGCATCCGTACACCGCAGGTACGGGCCGATGCCATCCGCCACCTGTTCGAGCACGCAGCGGATGAGGCGCGTGCGTACTTTGCGGTCGCTCCGGACCACTCCTTCGCGATCGACGCGATGATGATTGAGGCAACCTGAACCGTCTCATCCTTTTTGTCACACCCTTTGGGGGGGAAGGACAGCGCTAAGCCCGCTGTGACGCGCTTTTTCTGGTTTCGCTTAATCCTGAATGAAAAAGAAGTGACATCGGAGCATGTGTGGGCCGGACGAGATTGCCCTTACTCTTAAAAGTCGTCCGCGCATCGTCGGCAGCGTCACCACAGGCTGCTGCCGACTTCCGATTCCATGTACGCACTCCTTCCGGCATTCGTCTCGTCGCTGTTTCTGTTCTACGGCATCTATGTGCTCAGCACGCGCGGCCGCACACGCGCGAGTCTGGCGTTTTTCAGCATGGCGGTGCTGACCGGTCTGTGGCAAGGCTTGTGGGCGTTCCTGTTTCAGACCACAGATAGCAGCGGCGCCACTCTGCTCGCAAAACTGGGATGGGTCGCTATCTTGGTCGTGCCGACGGCGTTCTATCACTTCATCTCTGAGATCTCCGAACGCGTCGAAGAGCGCCGGTGGCTCGTCGCCTCCTATGTGCTCGATGGCGTGTTGATCGTTTTACTGCTCGCCACCGATTGGGTGATTGCCGGCGTATGGCACTTCCCGTTCGGCTTCTACCCAAAAGCCGGTCCGCTAGAGGCAGTGCACATCAGCCAGACCGTAGTGCTCGCGCTGCGCAGTGCGTGGTTGCTGTATGCAGCACAACAACACGCCACAGCGGAAAAACGCAAGCGACTATGGGTCTGTTTGCTTGGCCTTGGCCTTTACACGCTTTCTGCCACCGACTACGCGGTGAACTACGGCTTTAATTTCTACCCGCCGGGTGTGTTGTTCATTGCCGCAAGCCTGGGCATCATTGCAGTTGGTGTGGTGAAGTTCGATCTGATGCATCCGTACGCTTTGGCGGCCACAGTAGCGCATGAGGTCCGCACGCCTTTGACCACAATCCGCTTGCAAGCCAGCGAGATCGCCCGGGCTTGGCCGGAGTTGTTCCACGGTTATCAGCTTGCCGTCCACCATGGCCTGTGCAGCGACCGAGAGTCACTGTCTCCGGCGGTACTGGAACGTGTTTCCAAGCTGGCGCAGGCCATCAGCGCGGAGGTGTCGAGCGCGCACAGCGTCATCGAGATGGCATTGGCTTCCGTCACCCTGGAGCGGCTTGACCGGCGCACCTTCAGTGCTCACTCGTTGCGAGAGTGCGTCACCATGGCACTGGACCAGTACCCGTTTCGCCCCGGTGAGCGGGAGCGCATCAAAATCAGCGAGTTTGATACGAGTTGGTGCTTTGTCGGTTCGGAAACGCTGCTGATGTACGTACTGTTCAACCTCATCAAGAACGCGCTGCACGCCATCCAGTTCGCGCGCAAGGGTCATATCTTCATCTCTGCCCGGGACGACGGGGACGCCTACGTGCTGGAAGTCCGGGACGACGCAACTGGGATTCCACCAACGGTGTTGCGCCGCATCTTCGATCCGTTCTTCTCCACCAAGCATCACAGCAAGGGCGCGGGTGTGGGGCTGACCTTCTGCCGTCGCGTCATGCATGCGTTTGACGGCCATATTCAATGTGAGTCCGTGGTTGGGGAATACACGCTTTTTTCCATGCGGTTTCCCCAACCTTCGGCGCATTAGTACGACTTACGCAACAACTGGTGTGCGCGGCCTCAGTTCATAGTCCTTGGCGCACTCCATGATGTGTGTTGGCAGCCGCTGAATTGTGCGATCCGCACCTGCAATCACGATCTGCTGATAGCCAAGCGATACCAGTCGCCCTGCCGACTCGAACCGGAAAAGCAGGTAGGCCGAGCACTGCCGGACGTGGAACGTATTCAGGTAGCAATCAATGCGCTGAAACGGAAATGTCTCTTCAACAAACTCCTGGTGTGCTCGCTTGGTAATGAAAATCACGCTCCCCCCCACAAGGTTTGCATCGACACACTCGTAAAACCATCGCTCACGCGCCACGCCCTGCCATTCGAAATATCTGGAAAAATACGTGTTCGCGAAGGCGTTGGAATCCTTCAAATACACATCGAACGTGTGGTGAAACGTCTGGTCGGCCGAGAATGCGGCAGGTTGCGTGCCCGCGCGCATGTACTGGGAAATCACCGACTCAATCGTATTGCCTGCTGGCATTGTGTACCCCATGAATGGAACTGGCTGCTGGCGGCAGCCGCGCATGTGCGGTCAATCCCGCCCATGTCCCATTCTTCCGATGCAGGTCTCGCTTCGTAACGCGCAAATGCGCCGTCGCAGCCGATATGCGGCATTTCGGTTTCGCTGACACAACGACAGGTGCTCATCCCCCACCAACCCGAGGAAAAATATTATCTCCATGCTGAAGAGGGGATTCCCTCTGAAAAACCATTTGAGATCATTGAGGATTGGCACACCCGTTGTGGGACTTATCTTGGATAATTGCGGCGCTCAACACTGGGGGCATGTCTGAAGCCCACGTTGATGCAACCCACGGATTGTTTGGACACTGGATCGTCGAGATATATGACACGCGCACGTCTTGTTGCACTTGCAGCCTCGCTTGCCCTGCTGGCTCCGCCGCTCAGTTGGGCGAAAAGTTCGGGGTTCGGCTCCAGTTCGAGCTCCAGTTCCTCCAGTAAGTCATCCTCGTCCTCCAGCAGCGCTTCAAGCTCCAGCCGATCCAGCGGCTTCGGCTCGTCCAGCTCATACAGCTCGTCGCGTTCATCCCGGTCGTCCGATTCCTCCGATGCACCCGCCAGTTCTTCCAACCGCGGTCGTGCATCGGGTTTTAGTTCAGGTGACTCGGATACACCGAGCCGGCCCGCATCCACGGGTTTCGGCAACAAGCTTTATTCGTCGCAAGCCAGCAAATCGGCTGCATCGACGTACGCCAACAACGGCCCGAAAGCAAATACCAGCAGCACAGCGGCAAAGAATGCCCCCGCCGCCGACGACACACCCGCGTCTTATGCACCTACGCCGTCGTATCAGCGACAAGCGCCTCAGCCATCGCGTACGGCGCGTAACACTAGTGGCGTAGCCCTCGGAACCGCCGCGCTTGCCGGCGGCGCAGCAGCAGGATATGCGATGACCCGACCAACCGAATCGCATGCCGCGACTGACGCACAGCAATCAATCTCGCCGGACCCCGACGGCACGGCGACCGTTGACACACCGACACCCAACAACGTCACGGCACAGGAAACCGCCGCTCCTCAATCGGCAAGTGCACCAGCAGGCCCGACCCAAGCCACAGCCGTTGCGGACAGCGCGTCGGAAGAATCCTCAAGCGGATCCGGGAACATTTTTGGAATCATTGTCGGAGTGATTGTTTTTGTGTGGGCCGCCCGTAGAGAGCGAAAATTGCGGGCAGCGCGCAAAGCCACTTTGGCCCCGAAGACCAATTACAGGCTGTAACCCCATGGGATTGTTCAATCTTTCACGCCGAGTTTTCGGAAAGGCCCTCGATAACGCTACAAACGAGCACGTGCCGACGCCTGAACGCGTTGACGTCGGCCTGCCGTTCAACGCACAGATCGGCGCGCTTCTCGAACTGCAGCGCGCGGAGTTTGCGCTGCTGAACGGGTCACTACTGACGGTGCCGACTTCATCGCAACTGCCAATCGTGGCTGTCAGCCGACTGCGCATGGAAGGCGACGAAGACCTCCAGATCTATCGCCTCTATACGAACACAGGCCCGGAGCGCGATGGTATCGGGGCGAGTTTCCTGCAGATCCTCTGCGGCAAAGACAGCGTCGACACTATCCACGATCTTGCCTATTACCAGTTCCTCTGCCGCCAATACCCCACCACGGCCGATGAACAGGCGCCCTATCGCGGCCAAGGCTTCGGCCTGGGCGAGAGCGACTACTACATGGCGGCCGACCAACTCGGAACCATCCCGCAGGCTGCCACCCAGATTGCCGCCCTGCTCGGCGATGCTGATGCGCTGCATTTCACGCGGGACACCCCCGGCGGCAACTACGTCAAACCCTTCATCGCGCGCGAAAACCGACTTGACGACCCTGTCGGCGAAAAAGGGACCAGCAAGCAGCTCTCTTTCATGCCCTACCTTCGTCCGCTCAACGATGGCAGGCAAGAACGCCTGCTGATCTCTTTCGAGTACGTTGAAACCATGGACGGACAGGCAGCGCCCGCCGCGTATGTGGACTTCATGGCGGGCATCGCACTCGATCGCCACAAGGTGAAAGTCTTTTGAGCCTGAACACACCCCACCCTTTCCTTCTTCAAGGAGCTTGACCATGTCTGGCTGGAAACTCACTGCCGCCCTGATTAGCAAACACGTCGGCGTCATCGGCGACCGTATTGCCACGGCCATCGCATCGTTCGACCCGGAGACCGCCACGCAGGTCGACCGCGACAACCTGCAAGACAAGTTGCGTGAAGTCGCATTGAAGCTGTCGGATGCCAAACATAAAAACGATGCGGCGCAGAAAGCGGCATCGGAGCTCGAGACCAGCATCGCGAATGACAAGAAGGCCGCCGAGATACTCATCGGCAAGTTCGAGGCGAAGCAGATCGACGAAGCGACCCTGACCGAATTTGCAAGCAACCTCGAAGCCGATCAAGGCCGTCTGCCGGGCGTCAAGCAAGACGCAGCTGATGCGCAGCAGTTGGTCGACACACTGCAAGAAATTCTCGACACGGTCGAAAAGAACCTGAACGAATTCGATGCAAAGGCCCGGGCCGCCATTCGCGACTTGGAACAAGCCCGCGCAGATCAGGAACGCGCAGAACTGCGCCAGCAACATCAGGCCGAACTCAACCAGTTGCGCGCCGGTGCCGGCGGTACATCGAGCGGCCTAGCCGCGTTGAATCGCGCCGCAGACAAAGCGCGCGTGGAAGCTGATGCTGCGCAGACCGTTGCTGATATCGGCCAAAAACCACTTGACCGCGCCACCGCTGTCGAAGAAGCACGCCGCATTGCCAATGGTGCACTTCCGGCATCCGGTGAATCGGCCGCCGAGCGCCTTCGCCGAATCGCTGCCGGAAGCTAAATGACGCGTGCCGAACCGTGCCCGACCGGACTGGCGGGCACGCCAACGGCTCGTTCACGCCCCACCCGAAACACTCCGCAAGCCCGGCCCTCCGTGGTGAAAACGGAACGTGTTCCGCCCGCCGCGCTTGGCCTCGTACAGCGCCGTGTCTGCGCGCTCGAACAGCGCATCGAGGCGCTCATCGCCGGGCGTGAATGTAACGGCGCCGGCCGATAACGTGACGTACGGCACCACGGCGGACGCCACATGCGGATGCGCCCGCGCCGCCACCGCGCCCACCATGCGCGCTACTGCTCGGTGTGCCTCATCCATTCCCAAGTCGAACAGCATGGCCGCAAATTCCTCGCCACCCACGCGCGCGATGAAGTCATCCGGGTGGTGGCACGCGGCGCCCAGCGTCTCGGCCACCATGCGCAGGCACTCGTCGCCCTGCAGGTGCCCGTAGGTATCGTTGTATTGCTTGAAGCAGTCGATGTCGAACAGCGCCAGCGTGACGGCGCGGCCATCGCGGCGTGCATGGTCGAGCAAGCGCGGCGCCTGCGTCTCGAAAAAGCGGCGGTTGAAGAGATGCGTAAGTGCGTCGCGGTTGACGTCATTTTCGAGCAGGCTGAGCTTGGCTTGCGTGCGTTGCAACTCGCCGCGCAACGCATGCTGGGCGCTGGCCATGCCGGCACGCTGCAGCTGTTCGACCGTCACGTCGCGCAAGAGCAGGAACACGCCGACATGGCGGTCGCGCGCATCGGTCAGGCCTTCCAGGGTGATCTCCAGCGTGCGCCCGGTCTGCGGCACCCACACCTGGTGGCGCTGCTGGTGCCGATTCTGCAGGCGCGTGCGCTCGAACTCGCGCAGGATGGTCGCCACTTCCAGTTCGGCCGGTGGGGCCGCATACAGGCGGGCCGTGGGCATCAGGTAACGCGCAGCGGCGTTGATGGTGGCGATACTGCCGTCGGCCGCCAGCACGATGCAGCCATCCCTCATCGCTTCGATGATCTTGCCGCGCGCATAGACGGCGGTATCACGCAGGCGTGGCAGCAGCACCAGCCAGCCCAGCAGCGCCGTGCTGAGCGCAAACGTGGCGGGGGTGAGGTCGCCGCCCAACGCAGTGGTCCAGCGCTGCAGATACGCCAGATGCGCCACCAGCGGCAGCAACTGGCCCGCCAACAGCGCCAGCCGCACACGCGTGCGCGACATGCCGTACAGCGCTGTGACGGCCTCGCTGGCGGGCAAGGTCAGCAGCACGAGGCTCAGGGCCAGGAGCAGGTAGTTGTAGGCTGTGCCCACCCAGAAGATCCGCCCGTGGTCAAACACAGCACGCTGCACGCCGTCGATCGCAACAAAGCGGGCATCCAGCCAGACCAGGTGATGCAGCTCATTGGTGGCGACCAAGCCGAGAAACCCAGCGGCCAGCAACAAGGCCGCCACCCAGCCCAGGCGTACCGCCGGCAACGCGTTGCACTCCGGCCGTGTCAGGCCCACCACCATGCGCAGCCACGCAGCCGGCACGATCATGATGCCGATATAGGCCACCTTGGCCCAGCCCACGCGCACCGGCATGTCAAAGCTGACCACCTCCATGAGCCGCGCCCCGCTCCACAGCGCGCAGCCCAGGGCGAGCAGCATGAACGCAGAGACCTCCGGGTCATCGCGGCGCGGCCATGACAGGCCGATCAGCGCGATGGAAACGAGCGCGGCGCAGGCCAGTGCGACGATCAGCATGGTCCGCACACCCCTCGCGCAGGACGTTGCCGGCGCAGGCTGTGGCCAGCCGGTGTATCCACGTTGACTCCCCGTTCGTTGTTGTTCTTGCCGTGTCGGGCGCCGCAGGTCATGACAAACCGTAGGGCGCGCGCTCGACCAGTCGTCAAGCGCTATCGGCGCGAACTATGAAAACTGAAGCCTGTCACGGCAACATCAGAGGCCGCAGGCCGCCGCCATGGCGTCCGGCGCATATCGATCTGCCAACGAATTCGTTTGCGCGGCGCAGCAATCGCCCTACGCTTGGCCCCCTCAAAATCTTCTGGGGGTGGGTATGCAAGCAGCTTTTTCGACGGGTTTCTCGTTGCAGGCGCTGGCGCGCGGTGCGCGGCAATCGGTGGGCGTGGTCATTGGGGCAGCGCTGGCCGCAGCGGTGCTGCATGCGCCGGCGGCCAAGGCGGATCGCCTGGACGACATCAAGAAGGCCGGGGTACTGCGCGTGGGCGTGTTCGATGCCAACCCGCCCTTTGGCTATGCGGACGCCAAGACCGGCCAGCCGGTCGGCCTGGATGTCGATTACGCACAGGCCATCGCCAAGAAGCTGGGCGTGAAGCTGGAACTGCGCGCCACCAACCCGGCCAACCGCGTGCCGCTGCTCACGTCGGGCAAGGTCGACATCGTGGCGGCCAACTTCACCATTACGGACGAACGCAAGAAGCAGATTGAATTCAGCACGCCGTACTTCGCCAGCGGTCTGCAGTTCATTGCCAAGAAGGGCTTCCTCAAGCAACCGGAGGATCTGAAGAAAGACGGCATCCGCCTGGGCGTGGACAAGGGCACCACGCAGGAAACCACGCTGCGCGAGGGCTACCCCAACGCGCGCGTGATTGCATATGACGATTCCCCACTGGCGCTGACCGCCCTGCGCAGCGGCGCCATCCAGGCGTTCGCGCAGGACGGCGCCAAGCTCGGCGCGTTGCTGGCCACGCTGCCCAATCGCAGCGAGCTGGAGATCTCGCCGTTCGTGCTCACGCGTGAGTACATGGGCATCGGCATCCCCAAGGGTGAGACGCAACTCACGGCCACTGTCGACCAGATCCTGCAAGGCCTGGAGAAAGACGGCACCGCTGCCCGCATCTATGACCGCTGGTTCGGCCCGAAGAGCGCTGCGCCGCTGCCGCGCGACTTCATCATCGGCAGCACCAAGTGAGCTTGAGCTTGGCCACGCTTCTCCAGCTCCTGCCGCCGCGTTATCTCGGCTGGATGCTGGAGGGCTTTGGGATGACGCTGCTGGTATCGGCAGCCGCCATCGCCGGTGGGCTGGTGATGGGCCTGCTGCTGACCGCCTTGCGTGCCAGCCCCCTGCCCTGGCTGCAGTGGCCGGCACGTGCGTTGGTGGCCTTCCTGCGCAAAACGCCGCTGCTGGTGCAGCTGTTCTTCTGGTACTTCGGCGCGGCGCAATTGCTGGGTGAAGACGTGGTCGGCGCCATCACGGGCTGGACTGGGATTGCCCTTGGCGGCTGGCGGCTGCCCGCACCGTCGTTTGAATTCCTGGCGGCGGCGTTTGGCATTGCGTTGTATGCGAGTGCGTTCTTCTCGGAGGAGTTGCGCGCCGGCATCCGCGCCGTGCCGCATGGCCAGCGTGAAGCGGCACTGTCGCTGGGCTTCACGCCGCGCGCCGCATTTATGCGTGTGGTGCTGCCGCAGGCGCTGCGCGTGTCGGCGCTGCCGCTGCTGGGGCAGTGCGCCAACACCATCAAGAACACCTCGCTGGCCATGGGCATCGGGCTGGCAGAACTCTCTTACAGCGCGCGGCAGGTGGAAACCGATACGTTGCTCGCGTTCCAGGCCTTTGCCGTGGCCACGGTGCTGTATGCCGTGGTGATCCTACTGCTGCAGTGGGCCGCACCGATGGCCCTGCGACGGTGGCGATGGGTGGCGGCATGACGGCAGACACCGTATTCCTGCACCTGCGTTACCTGCTGATTGGGCCGTATCCAAATGGGCCGCTGGCTGGAGCCGTGCTCACGTTGTGGATGGCGCTGTTGGCTTGCGTGACGGCCACGGCAGTCGGCGTGGGGGCTGCGTTGCTGCTGGATCGACTTGATGACGCACCGCGCCTGCGTGGCCTGTCACGTCTATTGCGCGGGCTGCTCGCCACGTTGCGCGCCATTCCCGTGTTGATGCTGATGTTCTGGGCGTACTTCCTGATCCCGATGGCACTGGGCGTGTCTGTGCCGGAAACCGCCACGGTGGTCACCGCGCTCGCCGCTGTGGGTTCTGCCTACATCGCGCAGAGCATGGAAGCCGGGCTGCGCGCGGTCGGCACCGGCCAGCGCAACGCTGCGCTTGCTCTGGGCATGCGGCCCACACAAGCGCTGCTGACCATCGTGTTGCCGCAGGCGTGGCGCATCATGCTGCCGTCGCTGGCCAACCAGTGGGTGTCGACAGTCAAGGACACATCGCTCGCTTACATCGTGGGTGTGGTGGAACTCTCCACCGCCGCCAGCCAGGTCAACAGCCGCACGGTGGCCTACCCGGCCGAAGTGTTTGGCGCGGTGGCGGTACTGTACTTCCTGCTGTGCAGTGCCATCGAAGTCCTGCCGAGGTGGCTGCATGCCGGAACACCGTACGTGCAGCCCATTCACACGTCGCGCTGGCAACGCTTCTTGCGCTGGCGCGCGCGTCCCTCGGTCGGGGCAATCAGCTAGGCGTCTGCATCCGTTCAAACAAGGCATTCAATAGCGTCGGCCCCACGGCGGCACGGTGCACCTTCGCATCGGTATGGCCCAGGGCGTGCATGACGGCCTCCCAGCGCGGGCCCAGATTCACTTGCCTGGCCGTTTTGAGGTGCACTTTTGCAAAGTCGCTGAACTGCATCGTCTGCAACGCCGCGGCCTCCACCGGTTCTGAGGTATGCACGTGCACAAACAGGGGCTGCGCAGGTCGGCGGTTGGAGAGGGCCTTGGGCTGGATGCCGATCTCGAAGACAGTGCCCCGATCGCCCACATCGCCCGCAGCCGGCAGGCGAACCGGCGCACCGACATGCTCGATCTGCCCGCTCTTCAACAGCCGGTCCAGATGGTTTGATCTCGGCAGGGCATCACGCTTGAGTTCGTCGGCTTCCCAGGCATTCAGGTGTTGCTCCATCAAACCAAAGGCCTGAAGGCGTTCCGTCAATTGCGCGATGCGCGCATCACCAGCTGGTAGCGATGCCTGCGCACGCTGCAACGCAGCCGCCTCGCCAAACCAGTTGCGCACCGATGCGCGCACGAAGTCGACAGTTTTCACGGCGTCACGACGCGGGTCGCGCATGGCCGTCTCGATACTGCTGGTGTCCTTACCGCTTGCGCGTGCCGCAGCAACGACGTCATCCACGCTGCGCGCGCCGATTAGACGACCTGCGGGATACTTCTTCAGCAGCGTATCGGCATGCTTCTGGGCATCGATACGCGCGTTGGCGGGGGCAGCCTGTGCGGATGCCGATGCAAGCGCGGGCTTCGGCGTGGGCTGCGCAACCGGGCGCTTGCCCTGTTTGCGCGCCTTGCGGCTTGTACTTGCAGAAGGCTGGGGCTCGGCGTCCTTGAGCGCGGCGACCACAGGCACCCAGTCGTCCATCGGTCCAGATGTCGCGGGCTTAGGGCCGGCAACGCTGTCGCACATGTCTTTCAGGACCGCCTGGTAATCGGCAATCGCGCGGGCAAGGTCGAGCACGCTCTTCCATAGGCCGGCGTTGTCGTCCATCTCGATCCGGTCCGCCGCCTCCAGGCAGAGTGCCGTCCCAACTTGGTCCAGGTTGTGGCGAAACGCCTCGACCTCCTGGACGCAGGCTTGCAGCCTTTCGGCGGACAAGCGGCCAGCGGCGCGGGCCGGCCCGCTACGCGCCATGGCGATGCCGTGGTCGTGGAGATCCGCCAGTGCCTCGTGGCCTGCTTCGCGTCGATAGCGCGTCGCCGCGCCAAATTCCTGCGCCAGCGCGACGGCATTGAACGCCCCCGTCGTGTTGACCAAATCAAAGAACCGGTCTGCACGCTTGTCCACAGCCATACCGAGGACCGAGCGCATCAGGCGGCGGTGCAGGCATAGGCCTTCGTTGAGCTCGCCGAGCATCGGTTGGAGCTCGTCGCGCACGGCACGCGGCGTATCCGTGCTCTTGCAGCGCTGGATGGTATCGGCGGCTACGGCGTGAAACTCCTTGAGCGCGCCGAGCTTGCTGTCCAGCGCATTGCTCAAATGCGGGCCATTGAAGCTAACCAGAATGCGATCCAGCGCCTGGATGCCAGACAGCGCCGCGGTGGCGCGATTGGACAGCAGTTCGGCTTGCGTCTTGTAAGGATTCGCGGCATGTCCTTGCTGTTTCAGTTGTGCAAGCGCATCCAAACCTTGATCGGCCGCCTTCACGCCCCCTGCCGCGATGTCCACTTGCCGCAGATGGCTTTCCACACTCTGCTGCCCCGGGTGCTGCATTGCGCCGAGCAGCACCCCGGCAAGCGCCTTTTCAGTGGCAGCGCCCATCTTGAGCGCCCTGTCCAATTGCTGCTTCAGGTCATCCACCGGCAAACGTGACTCGGCTGCCTGCACGGGCAGGTCGACACGCCTTGACAGGCCGGAACCGGACGCCCCGGGTGCACGCCCTGACGCCCCAGGTGCACGCCCCGGCGCATTGGCAGCGCGGCCCCTGCCGCTTCGCCGCGTGCTCGCGGGCTGACTTTGGGGCGTGGCTGCGCCCGCACCGGTCTGAGCGGGTACAGGGTCTGGCGACGCTGCGCGTGAGAGCGGGCCCGAATGGATGCGTCCTGCGTCCATGGCGGTCTTTCCTTCATCAATGTGCGGTGGCAGGCTGGTTAGTCCAGCCCGCCCGAAGAGGGTCCAAGCTAATCACGCCACGCGCTGCACCGTTCCATGCCACCGCGAAGCGGACGCCCTCAGAGCGAAATCGAGAAGGCCGTGTGAAGCCGGGGCGGCATCTCCATAGCGGTATCTATCGGGCACAAAACGCCGGTATCATCGAAAACATGACTGATACCCGCGCCACCACCCATCTCTATCCCGCGCACGACCTGGCGATCTGCACCGACGCCAACACCGCCGTCGAGCGCATCACCGCCATCTACGAGCGCTCCGCACAGGCGATCCGAGAGCGCTTCCACGCGTTTGCGCGAGGCGAGGATTGCAGCGAAGACCTCTCCGCCTGCTACCCCTACCTCGGCATCACCGTCGACCCGAAAACGCTGGTGAGCGATGCGCGGCCGGCGTGGGGGACGGTGGCGTATCCGGGGGTGTATGGCACGACGCTCACGCGGCCGGATCTCTTCCGCGAGTACTACCGTGGCCAGATCGAGCGCCTACTGCACTATCACAACAGCCCCGTGGTGGTGGGCGTGAGTAACCGGCCGATTCCGCTGCCCTTCGTGGTGGAAGCGTCCACTGTGGACATCACGCCCGAGCAGGCACGCGCGCTGGGTGGCGCGTTCACGCTGCCCGACTTGTCGATGATTGACGACTCCATCGCCAATGGCACCTACCGGCCGGTGGGCGACGAGCCGCAACCGCTGTCGATGTTCACCGCCGAGCGCGTCGACTTGGCCCTGCAGCGCCTGTACCACTACACCGCCACGCACCCGAAGCACTTCCAGCGCTTCGTGCTGTTCACCAACTACCAGCGCTACGTGGATGAGTTTGCCGCCCTCGGCCGCAAGCTCATGGAAGAAGGCAACGACGAGGGCTACGTGCGCTTTGTCGAACCCGGCGACACCGAGCACGAACTCGGCATGCCCGCCCCCGATGATGCACACCGCATCAAGGGCCTGCCGCAAATGCCTGCCTACCACCTCGTGCGCGAAGACAAGCTGGGCGTGACGCTGGTGAACATTGGCGTGGGCCCCTCCAACGCCAAGACCATCACCGACCATCTGGCCGTGCTGCGCCCGCACTGCTGGATGATGATCGGCCACTGCGGCGGGCTGCGCCGCTCACAGCAACTTGGCGACTACGTGCTCGCCCACGCCTATGTGCGCGACGACCACGTGCTCGACCAGGACCTGCCGCCCTGGGTGCCCGTACCGCCTATCGCCGAGATTCAAGTGGCGCTGCAGGAAGCCGTGGCGCGCATCACGGGGCTCTCGGGCGCGGACATGAAATCGCGCATGCGCACGGGCACCGTGGTGTCCACCGACGACCGCAACTGGGAGTTGAAGTACCAGGCGCTGTACACGCGCTTCAACCAGTCGCGCGCGATTGCCATCGACATGGAAAGCGCCACGATCGCTGCCAACGGCTTCCGCCTGCGCGTGCCGTACGGCACCCTGCTGTGCGTGTCGGACAAGCCGCTGCACGGCGAGTTGAAGCTGCGCGGCATGGCCAACCTGTTCTATCGCCAGCGCGTGAGCCAGCACTTGGATATCGGCATGGAAGCCGTACGCCTGCTGCGCGAGAACGGCGTGGAAACGCTGCACTCGCGCAAGCTGCGCAGTTTTGACGAGCCGGCGTTTCGGTAACCCAGCACATCGAACGGCATGCCTCGGGCAGGCGCGTATTGAAACGCTACTGATCCCGAGGACATGCGGGTTGGCAAAACGATGGCATGTCTGCAGACTGCGATCGTTCCCAGCCACTCGCGAGTGTTCCCATGCCCCTTCCGTTCGCCCCTGTCCGAAAACTGCCCTACCTCGCCGCGCTGCTGGCGCTCGGGGCCACGAGCCTGACCGCCGCTGCTGATCTCTCGCCAGCGGATGCCGAACGCTACGCGCAGGCCACCTACCGCGATTACTTCGAGTTGCTGTCGTTGCCCAACGACGCCATCGCGCCGGAAGACATCCGCAAGAATGCCGACTGGCTGGAACAGGCCTTCCGCAAACGCGGCTTCACCACGCGGCAACTGGCCAACAACGGCAAGCCCATGCTCTATGCCGAGCTGCCCAATGCCGATGCCAAAGCCGACGCCGCGCGCAAGACGGTGCTGTTCTACATGCACTTCGATGGACAGCCGGTGATTCCCGCGCAGTGGGCGCAGAAGAGCCCGTGGACGCCGGTGCTCAAGCGCAAGAATGGGCAAGGTAGCTGGGAAGAAATCGACTCGGCCCAGCTCTTCAACGGCCCGCTGGACCCGGAATGGCGCGTGTTCGGCCGGGCTTCCGCCGATGACAAGGGCCCAATCATGATGATGCTTGCGGCCATCGACGCGCTGAAGGCCAGCGGCACCCAACCGGCCGTCAACGTCAAGGTGATTCTGGACAGCGAGGAAGAGAAGGGCTCGCCGTCCATCAGCCAGGTCATGCAGGCCAACCGTGATCTGCTGCGCTGCGACGCCATCGTCATCCACGACGGCCCCATGCACGCCACCAACCTGCCGACGCTGGTGTTTGGCAACCGCGGCGCCGCCGAGGCCAAGCTCACCGTGTACGGCGGCAAGGTGCCACTGCACAGCGGCCACTACGGCAACTACGCGCCCAACCCCGCACAGCGGCTGGCGACCCTGCTGGCCAGCATGAAGGATGACCAGGGCCGCGTGACGGTGCCGGGCTATTACGATCACGTGAAGATCAGCGAGGCCGACCGCAAGATCATGGCGGCCGTGCCCGATGACGAGGCCACGCTCAACAAGCGCCTCGGCATTGCGCATGCCGACAAGGTCGGCGCGAACTACCAGGAGGCGATGCAGTATCCGTCGTTGAACGTGCGCGGCATGGCCTCTGCCGCCGTGGGCGACAAGGTGGCGAACATCGTGCCCGACAAGGCCGTCGCCGAGCTGGACCTGCGCACCACGCCCGATTCCACCGCCGCCTACCTCGGCAAGCAGATCGAACAGCACATCGTGCGCCAGGGCTACCACTTGGTGAAAGACACGCCCACCGACGAAGAACGCAGCCGCTACGACAAGCTCGCCACCTTCTCGTACCAGAGCGAAGGCGCAGACGCCGCCGGCTCGCCCATCGACGCTGCCGTCGGCAAATGGGCGTATCAATCGCTGACGGACAGCTTTGGCGCCACACCCGCGCCGGTGCGCATCCGCATGATGGGCGGCACGGTGCCCACGGCAGAAATCGTGCGCGTACTGCGAGTGCCGTTTGCGATCATTCCGCTGGTGAATGCCGACAACAATCAGCACGCCGCCAATGAAAATCTGCGCATGGGCAATTACGTGAGTGGCGTGCGCACGATCCACAGCCTGCTGACGCATCCGCTTTGAGAATGTGAGCGGATCGCGCACAGCAAAACGCCCGCTGCATGGCGGGCGTTTTCTTGACCGGCGTGACCGGTGCGCTAGTGCGGCAAGCTGGATAACCGGTGCTCGGCCAGCAGCACGCTGGCGCTGAGGGCAAGCTGGGCGGAGACAAAGCCCTCGGGCATTTCAATGTCTTCCCAGTCGCAGACGACATGGCCTGCCCGGCAGACCTGGAAACGCGCCGTCCAGCGGCGGTCGTCACGTTGCAGCGGATCAATCAGGATCACATGCGGCCCGTGGGTCACTTCCTGAATCGGCATGGTTTTCCCCGTGTGTCGTTGTTGGACGTCCACCTTAGCAAAGGCACGTGACACAAATCTGTCCGCCGCGCACCTACAAACGGGTGAAGGCAAACGTTGGAGCCCTACCCAGTCACCTCAGCCGACCAGTGGATCGGGGCGCGCCGAAGATCGCGTATTCGGCAGCGGGTAATTGTCCGGCCCGTAGTAAGTGAACACGGCGGAGAACTTGACCGCACCCGTCTGGTTGGCGCGCGCGGCGTGGAAGGTGTTGCAGTGGAACAGGAGCACATCACCCGGCAGCAGCGGTACCGGGCGCGCCGTGTCGATCAACTCGCGGTTTTCGGGCACGTCGGGGCGCAGGAAGAGCTTCTCGTCGAAACGCTCAGCGGGCAGCTCGAGCGTGTGGCTACCGGGAATCACCCACAGGCAGCCGTTGTCGACGGTCTCTTCGACCAGCGCCAGCCACGATGACACCAGCGCATTGCGCGCAAACGACCAGTAGCGGCTGTCCCGATGCCAATGCGTGGCCGTGCCGAACGCCGGGTGCTTGGTCATCACGCAATTGTGGTGTGCCAGCGAAAGACGCACGGGGCTACCGATCAGTTGCGCGATCGCGCCGGCCACGCGTGTATCGCGTGCCCATTCCGTATACGGCGTGCCGCGCGAATCGGCATCGAGCAGGCGGCGCACGGTATGGCCGCCTTCGGCCTCGCGCGAAGTTGGCGCACCGGCATAACCGACATCCGTTTCCAGTTCCACCGGCGCCGCCGCGTGGGCCAGCGCATCCTGCGCGGCGGACAGCAATGCGGCGCACGCCTGCTGGCTGGCCAGCCCACGCAGCACGAGGTAACCGTGCTCGTTAAAGAAGGTTAGCTGTTCAGCGGAAAGCGGATGCGCGTGGGGGGGCTTGGAAGCGGGCGCGGTCATGGCGGAAAGATCGGTCAGAGACGGCGAAAGACAAAGAGTGTAGCGCGCCGCCCCTCCACGTGCAGACCCAGCGCTGCATCAAAGCCGCCGGGCCTGCGCAGGATCAAACGATGCTCACGCCGGCTGCGGCGCAGTCACGGTCAGCGCACCGTTGATCTGCTCGGCAATGAAACGCACCTTGCTGCCGACCCGCACCTTGGTCAGCATGGCCGAACCCACTGGTGTAGCGCGGTGCCATCAAATTTCGCGCGATATCGCACAAGATGCGCCGGGCACGGCACAATGGCACGCTACTGCGTACCCATTTCTGCGCACCGCTTTTCCCCATCCTTTCTGTTTCAACGCCCCCATGAATACGCAATCCCACCAGCTCAGCATGACCGTGCTGATGACGCCCGACATGGCCAATTTTTCCGGCAATGTGCACGGCGGCCACATTCTCAAGCTGCTTGATCAGGTCGCCTATGCGTGCGCGAGCCGCTATGCGGGCCGTTATGTGGTGACGCTGTCGGTGGACCAAGTGGTGTTCCGCCAGCCGATTCATGTGGGCGAGCTGGTGACGTTCCTGGCGTCGGTCAACTACACCGGCCGCACGTCGATGGAAATCGGGATCAAGGTGGTGACGGAAAACATCCGCAACCAGGTCGTGCGCCACACCAACAGCTGCTACTTCACCATGGTGGCGGTGGACGACAACGGCAAACCGGCCGATGTGCCACCGCTCACGCCCGCCAACGCGGAAGAAAAGGAGCGCTTTGAGGCTGCCCAGCAGCGCCGCGCCCTGCGCCAGGAAATGGAAGCGCGGCACAAGGCCATCAAGGCCGCCTATGGCACGCCGGGTACATCCGATACCGTCAGCTAAAAGACACGGGCACCAACGCTGCTTGCCTACGCAGTCAGCAACGAACGCCAAACCGCGTGGCGCCGCGATCGGGCATCGTTATCCACAGGCTTACCCACCGTTTCTGTGGATAACGCCCGGCGCTTGCGCAAACCCGGCCGAGACAATGGCCTCAACCGGCCGCGCCACAATCGGCACCCAAATCGTGCAGAAAGGCGAGCACCGCCTCATTGAACAACGCCGGGCGCTGTAACGGCGCAAAGTGGCTCACACCCGGCAGCTGCACCAGCCGTGCGCCAGGAATAGTCGCGGCAAGATACTGCGCGTGCTCGGACCGGATGAACTCGTCGTGCTCGCTGTTTGCAATGGTCACGGGCACGCGAATCGCTGCCAACGCCTGTGCGGTGGCATTCGGCTGCGTCTGCATCATTGCGGTGACGGCGGCGACAAAGGCATCGAAATCATCGGGCGTGGCCGACAAGGCTGTGTAGTCCTGCCGGTGGCGGCGAAAGCAGCGGTCAATGACGGGCGTGGGCTGGAAGGGCTTGGCCCCGCTTGGGTCCATGTTGCAGCCAAAGAAGAACACGCCGCTCACCCGCTCGGGTGTCTGCATGGCGAGCGTGAGCGCAGTGCAGGCACCATCGCTCCAGCCAATGCATGCGGCGCGCTCGATGCCGATGGCGCCCATGACAGCGCGCACATCGGCGGCCATGCGTTCGTAAGAGTAGGGCTGCGCATCGCGCGTGCTGCGGCCATGGCCGCGGCTGTCGATGACTGTGGGGCGGTAGCCAGCGGCGACCAGCGCCGGCACTTGGTATCCCCAGTTGCCGCTATGGCCCAGGCCGCCGTGCAGCAGGATCACCGGCGCGCCGGCACCGAAGGTTGCGTACCAGAGGCGCGCGCCATCGTGCGCGACATGGCCGTGCTGCACAGCGGCAGGCAAAGATGCTGCGCCGTGGGCTTCGAAGTGAAGCAGATCATCGTCGAGCATGCCCACGCCAGCCTCCTGTTAGCCCGCGTAACCCAGCGCCGCAAACTGCTGCTTGAACCACCAGTAGCACAGCGCCGCCACCACCCCGAAAACCGCCACGAGCCCCCAACCGATGGGCGTCAGGCGCTTGTTCTGCGCGTCGCGATAGGCCAGCTTGTCGCCGCCCACCAGAAACGCCAGCCCGAAAACCAGGCACGCCGGCACCAGCACCATCGCCTTGAGCGAGTAGCGCACTGATGGCGCGCCGGCCTGGGCCTCATGCAGCGGGCCGAGAATGAAGAACCAGCCGATTGCGGCGCCAAGGATGAGCGTCAGCACGCCGCCCAGACGGGTCTTGAGATCTTGAGACATGGGAATTCCGAGAGATAGCTGGACCGGCGGTGTGGGATCAGGCCGCCGGTATGCCCGCGAGAATAGGCAAGCCGCCGCACCGGCGCAACTTGTGTTAAGCGCGTTAACACTCGCACCCCTCTTCAGGAAAGCGCGGTCACGCTGGTTTGACCAGCAACATCACCAGCGCCGTGCCCAGCAGCACCGCACAAAACGCCAACCGCAAGCGCAGCGCAGAAAACCGGTGCGCCAGCGCCACGCCCCAAGACACGCTCGCGATACCGCCAATAGCCATTGGCACGCCCGTACCCCAGTCCACGTGCCCCGCGTGGGCATACGTAGCCAGCGCGATCAACGTGCCCGGCACCACCAGCGCGAGCGCCATGCCCTGGGCACGCGTCTGCGCCATGCCGAAGAACGACACCAGTGCCGGCACCACCACCAGCCCGCCACCCACGGTGAAGATGCCCGACATGGCGCCGCTGGCAATGCCCATCAGCGGCAGCGCGGCGGTTGGCATGGCGTGGGGAGCAGCGTGGTCGGCTTCGTGTGCGGCACCGGCCTTGTCCTTGAGTTGCGAGGCAAAGTACACCGCCAGCACGATCAAAAACACCGCAAACGCCGTATGCAGATGATGCGCGTCCAAGCCTGCCGCAAAGCGCGCGGCCACATACGTCGCCGCCATCGAGAACACGCAGATCAGCGCCACCGAGCGCAAATGCACCGGATGCCGCTGGTGATACCGCAGGAAGCCGATCAGCACGTTGGGCGCAATCATCACCAGCGCGGTGCCCTGCGCCAAGTGCTGATCCATGCCGTACAGATAGCCGAGGATCGGGATGGCAATGAGCCCGCCGCCAATGCCCAGCAGCCCGCCCGCCACGCCCAGGCCCATGCCGAGCAGCAAGTTGATCAGACCGGTGAGGACCGCGTGAGACGTCATGCCAGTGTGCAATGCGAGGAAGGAACCCAGACGGAGAAACAAACACGGCGGCGCGCCATGTTGAACACAGCGCGCCGCCGGAAGGTCGAGCGGGAAATTGTAGCGTCAGGGCTTAGAGCCGCTAACAAAACCCAGCGAAGCGGTCCTGGCTAGGCGCGCCGACGCAGACAGTACAAGTCGTACCGAATGTTCGTCACTGCGGGAGGCGCAACGACGCCAGGAGGGTTTTGCTAGCGGCGATTAAGCGATGTGCGCGGCGAAGCCGGATTGGTTGGCGGCAACGTCTGCCCGCAGCGTCAGCGCGGGAATCTCGTAGTCGCCAGCGTTCTGCCGGCGGAACGGAATCGGCGCGGTGGTGAACAGCGTATCGAGCCGCTGGCCGAGTGCCTCCGTCATCTGCTGAAAGCGCGCTGGGTCGGTGCGGCCGGTGCGGTAGGTCACGAACGGCGGCAGCACATCAAAGCCGGGGTAGTACAGGATGCCGTGCTGGATCGGAAACAGGATGTCGTCGATCGGGCCGTTGATGCCCCGCGCGCTGTAGTGCGATTCCCAACCGCCCGTGGTGACGATCAGCATGGCGCGCTTGCCCGCCAGCGTGCCTTCGCCGTAACGGTCGCCCCAATGGGTGTCGGAGTGCTCGCCCACGCCATAGGCAAAACCGTAGGCATACACGCGCTCGACCCAACCCTTGAGGATGGCCGGCATGGAAAACCACCACAGCGGAAACTGCAGGATCACCGCATCGGCCCATTGCAGCTTGGCTTGCTCGGCGGCAATGTCGGCGGCTTGCAGGCCATGCTCGAAGGCGTACTTGGAATCGAGCGATGGATCAAAGTGCGGGCCAATCGGCGCAACGGTGCTGTCGGCTGCATCCAGTACGGCCTTCCACTGCATGGCATACAGGTCAGACACCTGTACGGTGTGGCCCGCGGCCTCCAGGCGCTGCACGGCAAAATCCTTGAGCGCGCCATTCAGCGATTTGGGCTCGGGATGGGCATAGACGATCAGAACATTCATGGTGGCAACTCCCAGATGAGATGACCCCAGAATGCAGGCGGCGCAGGTATATTGGAAATGAATGTTCAATATTCCAGCCATAGCCATGAATAATCTCAGACGACTGGACCTCAACCTGCTCGTCACGCTCG
The DNA here is from genome assembly GCF_049913345.1 of Ralstonia sp. R-29. Lineage (NCBI taxonomy): Bacteria > Pseudomonadati > Pseudomonadota > Betaproteobacteria > Burkholderiales > Burkholderiaceae > Ralstonia > Ralstonia sp. R-29. The sequence continues at coordinate 1,851,480 of NZ_CP184378.1, read as the reverse complement.
ATGTGCTGCTGACCGAGCACAACGTCACGCGTGCGGCAGAGCGGCTGAACTTCTCGCAGCCCTCGGTGAGTGTGCATCTGGCTAAGTTGCGCGCCATCTTTGGCGACCCGCTCCTGCTGCCCGGCCCGCGCGGCATGCGCCCCACGGCACGCGCCGAAGCGCTGCGCGAGCCGCTGCGGCAGGCACTCGAAGCGCTGGAGCAGGCCGTCGCGCCCACCAGCCCGTTCGAGCCCGCCCAGGCCACCAACACCTGGCGCGTCGCCGCCACCGACTACGGTGAATCCACCATCGTGCTGCCCGCGCTCAACAGCCTGCGTGCCACCGCCCCCGGCACGCGGCTCGCTGTGCTCGAGTTGGTGCCGCCGCGCATCGAGAAGCAGGCCGAGCAAGGCGAGATCGACCTGGCTTTTCACACCACCGATGGCGCGCCGCTCGGCCTGCGCCGCCGCACGCTTTTTACGGAGCGCTACGTACTGGTCGGCCGCGCCGGGCACCCGCGCCTCAAGCGCAAACCCACGCTCGCACAGTTCTGCGCGCTCGACCACGTGATCGTGTCGCCCGATGGCGGCGGCTTCTTCGGCGTGACGGACGACGCGCTCAAGGCCACCGGCGCCACCCGGCGCGTGGCGCTGTCGGTGCCGCACTTCCTGTTTGTGATGACGGCGGTGGCCAGCACCGACCTGGTGGCGATGCTGCCCGAGCGGCTCATGCGGGGGGCGACTGCGTTACAGGCCGTCGAACCGCCCGTGGAAGTGCCGGGGTATGAGATGTCGATGCTGTGGCATGAGCGCGTGCATCGGGACCCGGCCCATCAGTGGTTGCGGGACAGGATTGCGGCAGCGGTATAGAGACCGCCCCGCGCTCACAACCCCACTTTGGGTGCCGTCAGGATCAGGCGCAGCCCGAGCGCTGCAATCGCAACAGCGGCCACGCGGTCTACCCAGGCCTTGGCACGCAGGTACATCTCGCGCGGCACGCGACTCGAAAAACACAGCGCGACGATGGTGTACCACCCGAACTCCACCAGAAACACCAGCGGCGGCAGCGCAAAATAGCACCACACCGGCGGGTGCTGCGGCAGCAGGGCAGCAAAGATACTGCCGTACCAGATCGCCGTCTTCGGATTGCTCAGTTGCGTGGTGATGCCCGTCCAGAACGACTTGTGTGCGTTGCCAGCCGGCGCTGCCGCCCGCTCGTCCATCGCAATCGGGTGGGGCGCGCCACGCCAGATCTTCCAGGCGACATAGACCAGATAAGCGCCACCGGCCATCTTCAGGCCGATGTAGAGCCACTCGACGGCCTGCAGCAGCGTGTAAAGCCCCGCCAGCGCAAGGCCACCGAAGAACAGCGCGCCCGCGCCCATCCCGAGCGCCGTGGCCAAGCCATCGCGGCGCGACAGGCCAATGGCATTGCGCGCGACCAGCACAAAGCTCGGCCCGGGGATCATCGCTCCGAGCAGCAACGCAACAAGAATGGCGAATACAGCAGCAGATGCGGTCATCGGGGTCTCCTTGGGAGTGGCGCGATATGCGCGGTAGAGGATTCTCGCACGCGGTCTCCGCAACTGCTTGCCGCACGCCAGCGCCGCGCGGCCCAAGGCGAGATGCCGTTGGACCGATTGCCAGGACTTACCGCAAATCACACCGCATGCACAACGCCGACGTGCGCTCTGCATTGCGGAAGACCGCCGAAGCCCGCACCTCGGGCGGCGCCTTCTCTACCGGAAACAACGAGAAGCCCCAGCGCGCAAAGTACGTTGGCGCGGTCGTCGTGAGCAGATAGGCTTCACGTGCGCCCAGGCCACGCGCCCGCAGCAGCAGCGTTTCGATCAGTCGGCTGGCGACGCCGCGATCCCGGTAGACCGGGTCGACCGCTGCCGAGCGCACCACGATGGACCGACCGCCCTGTTCCGACGCCGCGCAGCCGATGATGCGGCCCTTGTCCAGCGCCACATGAAACGCCTCGATGCTGTCCTGGGTATCGTCCGCTGGCAGCCCGCAGCGCCGGAGGAGCGCGGCCACCTCGCTCCAGTCGTCTGGGGATGCCTGGCGTAGCTGGATCTCGTCGGTCTGCATGTTGGATGGTGCCTCCGTGAGCGCCCTCGCAGGCAGGACGTTGCTGCGGCACGCTTTTCTGACTATCCAACAATATAGGTGTTGCCTCTGCCGGCGTCAGCGGGTTTTGGGTGGTGTGGCGCAGCGCGGGCACGGATACGAAAAAGTCCATGCGTCTTTTTCCGCACGTCAATGGTCGGCACGGCGGATAGGCATGCGGCGTCGGTTTCCGACAACGTTCACAATCATTGACTGTGCGTTTGCGCAATCTGTGTTTGCTGCACAGACATGGCCCCGGTAGAGTCTCCGCCTAATGGGCTTGGGGTTTTGGCTCAGGAGAAGTTTGGCAAAACCGGAGTGATCCGGCGACGCAAAGCTATAGGGACTTCCATCGGGGGAAGTCAGCCAGTTGCCCGTTGACCTGCAATGGCGGCGGGCCAATTGACACGCAGATTCAGCGTGATCAGGAGGCACACCATGAAAACAACGAAAACAGGTGGGCGCACGCCCACATTTGCCGCAACACTCGTAGCATCGCTGGGGGGCAGCGCAAAGGCCAAGCTGGCGCGCATCGCATGTTCCGCCATGGCCCTGGTGGCCGGGGCGATTGCCGGCGCACCGCTGGCGCAGGCCGAAGGGCTACTGGTGCCGGCGTATATCTATCCATCCGGCACCGGCGCTACACAGTGGAGCACGCTGGCCGCCAACGCCAAAACGGTGCCAACCACCGTCATCCTCAACCCCAACAGCGGCCCGGGCACCACGCAAGACGCCAACTACGTCGCGGCGGTGGCCAAGGTACGTGCCGCGGGCGGCAAGGTGATCGGTTATGTGTCGACCTCGTACGCGCAGCGCCCGCTGTCGGCCGTGGTGCAAGACATCAACACCTATCAGGCGCTGTACCAGGTCGACGGCTTCTTCATCGACGAGATGACCGACGATAGCGTGACCTCGAACGTTCAGTTCTACCAATCGGTCTACAACTACATCAAGGGACTGTCGACCGCCTACACCGTCACGGGCAACCCTGGGACCAACGTGCCGGAGATCTACGCCAGCCTGCCGGTAGCCGACCAGCTCGTGGTGTTTGAAGACGCCGCCAAGTACTACAAGTCGTACGCGCCGCTGGCGTGGCAGGCCAATTACCCGGTCAGCCGCTTCGCGCATATCGTCTACAGCGCGTCTTCCACGCAGATGCCGACGTTTGTGAAAAACGCGTCCGCGCTGGGCGCCGGCGCTGTGTATGTCACCTCCAAGGGTCTGCCGAACCCATATGGCGCATTGCCGGGCTACTGGAGCCAGGAAGTGTCGGCCGTCTCTGCCGCAAAATAATCGCCGCAAAATGATGTGAGGTTTTGCCGCCGGGGCAAGGAAGTCCCGGCGCATGCTTTATAGTCGGGGCCACTTCCGCATTCCCCTCCGCCCGCTGCTGCTCGCGGGCCTTGAGGACAACAACAAGGAGAACTCCGTGGCCCTGACTTCCAACAAGCTGCCTGCCTGGACCATCGCCGGCCCCGTGTTTGCGTGGGCGGTCCTGGTGGCCGGCACACTCATGACACCGCCTGGCTGGTTGATCGCGCTGATGGGGCTGGCGCTGGCCGGCGCCGTTTTCGCCGCCGTGCACCACGCCGAGGTGGTCGCGCACAAGGTGGGCGAACCGTTCGGCACGCTCGTGCTGGCCATTGCCGTGACGGTGATCGAGGTGGCGCTGATCGTCTCCGTCATGCTGTCGTCCGGGCCCGAGAAGGCCGGATTGGCGCGCGACACGGTGTTTGCGGCGGTCATGATCATCTGCAACGGCATCGTCGGGCTGTGCCTGTTCGTGGGTGGCCTGCGCCACCGTGAGCAAGCGTTCCAGGCGCCGGGCGCCAATGCCGCGCTGGCCGTGCTGGCTGCACTGGTGACGTTGACCATGGTGCTGCCCAACTACACCAGCTCCACGCCGGGGCCGGTGTTGACACCTTCGCAGCTCGGCTTTGCGGGGGTGACGTCGCTGGTGCTATACGGCTGCTTCGTGATCGTGCAGACCATCCGCCACCGCGATTACTTCCTCGCGGAAGGCTCGAACGAAGACGTACACGCCCCGCCGCCGCCCACACGCATCGCCCTGTCGAGCACGGTGCTGCTGATGGTGAGCCTGGTGGCCGTGGTGGGGCTGGCCAAGATCCTGTCGCCGTCGGTAGAAGCGGCGCTGCTGAGCGCGGGCGCACCGGCAGCGGCGGTCGGTATCGTCATCGCGGCGCTGGTACTGTTGCCTGAAGGTCTGGCGGCCCTGCGTGCGGCCAATGCCGATCGCATTCAGACCAGCCTGAACCTGGCGCTCGGTTCTGCGCTGGCCAGCATCGGGCTGACGATTCCCACCGTGGCGGCCGTGTTCATCTGGATCGGTCGGCCGCTGGAGCTGGGCCTCGGGCCGAAGGAGATGGTCCTGCTTGTGCTCACGTTGATCGTGTCTGCGCTCACGCTGGGCAAGGGCCGCACGACCATTCTGCAAGGCGTGGTGCACCTCGCGATCTTTGCGTCGTACCTGTTTCTGTCGATCGTGCCCTGAGCGGAACGTCGGCTGCAACAGCGACATCGGGCGCCGGACTGGCGCCCTTTTTATTGGCGCTACGACACAGGCTGCATCTCCTGCAACAGCGTCGGCACGAGTTCAGACACGGTCGGGTGGATGTGCATGGCGCGGCTGATCGTGGTGTAGGGCGCCTTGGCGTACATCACGTCCAGCAGCGCATGCACGACCTCATCCCCACCCACCCCGAAGATGGACGCACCCAGAATCTCGTGGCTCTGCGCATCGACCACCACGCGCATGAAGCCTGCGCTCTCGCCCTTCTCCACGGCGCGCCCGACGCGCGTCATCGGGCGGTGGCCGACGAGCAGCTTACGGCCGGATTGTTTGGCCTCCGCCAGGGACAGTCCAATGCGCGCCAGCGGCGGATCGATGTACATCGCATACGCGGCAATGCGGTCCGACACCTTGCGCGGATCGTTGTCGAGCAGGTTGGCCGCAACGATCTCGTAATCGTTATATGACGTGTGCGTGAAGGCGCCGCGCCCATTGCAATCGCCCATGGCCCAGATGCCGGGCACGTTGGTGCGCAATTGCTCGTCCACCCGGATATAGCCACGCGCATCCGTTTCAACGCCGGCCTTGTCCAGGCCAAGATCATCGGTATTGGGCACGCGCCCCACGGCCATGAGCAGATGCGAGCCTGAGACTTCGCGCGCACCGCCGCCGCAGTCCAGCCCGACGACCACGTTGTCCGCCTCGCGCCGCACGTGCAAGCAATCGGCACCGACCTGCACATCGATGCCTTCGGCCTCCAGAATCTCGCGCACGGCCTGGGATACGTCTTCGTCCTCGCGCGCAATCAGGCGTGGGCCCTTCTCGATGATGGTCACCCGCGAGCCAAAACGCCGGTACATCTGCCCGAACTCCAATCCCACGTAGCTGCCGCCGATCACGATCAGGTGCTCGGGTAGGAAGTCCACGTCCATCATGGTCGAGTTGGTGAGATAAGGCACCGCATCGAGCCCCGGCATGGAGGGAACCAACGCGCGCCCACCGACGTTGATGAAAATGCGCTCGGCCTCCAGCACGTCGTCACCCACGCGCACGGTGCGTGCGCTCTCAAAGCGCGCATGCCCCTGGAAGACCGTACCGTGCTCGAGGCCGCGCACCCACTGCTCGACGCCATGGTTGGAGCGGCCGGAAACCTCGTCCTTGCGCGCCTTCACGCGTTGCATATCCACCGTGACGGTGCCATTGATGACCACGCCATAGTCGGCAGCGCGCCGGGCCATGTGCGCTGCATAAGCGCTCGCCACGAGGGTCTTGGTTGGAATGCAGCCGGTGTTGACGCAGGTGCCGCCAAAGCGGCCGCGCTCGACGATCGCAACCTTCATGCCTGCGGCGGACAGGCGCGCGGCCAGCGGTGGCCCAGCCTGGCCGGTGCCGATGATGATGGCGTCGAAGCGTTGCGTCATGGTGGCCTCCTGGGTAGCAGCATCGATCCATGGTAGACCGCCTGCGCGGGAACGGCAGGCGGAACCACAACCACGCTTCAACGATGTGCTGGAGGAAGCCGTGCGCGTTGCACGCAATCAGCCGAGCGGCTGATGCAAGGAGGGCAAATCTACGCAACCGGGAGCACACGGGCTCCCGGCGCAGGCCACATCAATGGCGATGATGTTTGCCGTGACGACGGCGACCATGATCGCCATGGTCCGAGTACGAATTGCGCTGCACGTTGCCGCCCAGTGCCGCACCCGCGCCGCCGCCCAGGCCCGCGCCAACGATGCCGCCCGCATGACCGCCCATGGCGTTGCCCGCAGCCGCGCCCACGCCGCCGCCCAATGCACCGCCCACAATCGCGCCCTTGCGCTCGCGGCCGTTCGCCGTCAACGCGCCGCCGGCACCGCCGCCAATCGCACCACCCACGATGGAACCGGTCTGGCCGCCGATCGCACCACCCACGGCCGCACCACCCGCACCGCCCAGTGCGCCTCCCAGCGCATTGCGCAAATCATCGGCGGCTGCCGGCAGCGCCGTCAGGCCGGCGAGCGTTGCAATGACCAACGTCGGGGCAATTTTCTTCAACATGGTGAGTTCTCCTGATACGCAAATGCCGGATGCACGCCCCGTTTGGTGGGCTCACCCTGGCTCAATGGATGTGCGGCGGAGAATACCGGGCGCATGGCGTCTCGGGTTATACATTCCCGTCAAACCAGTAACAAAATGTATTCAAATATGGGCGATTGCTCAGTTGACAGACAAAACAAGGAGATTTTTCGCCCTATGCCGACCTATGTCGCCTTTCTGCGCGCCGTGAATGTTGGCGGTACCGGCAAGCTGCCGATGGCCGACCTGCGCGCCATGTGTGAATCCATCGGCTTGACGGGTGTGCGCACCTACATTGCGAGCGGCAACGTGGTGTTTCAGAGTCGGCTGTCAGAAGCCGCGGTCAAGGCGAAGCTGGAGCGCTGCCTGGAGGACTACGCCGGCAAGCCCGTCGGCGTAGCGGTGCGCACGGGGGCGGAACTGGCGGCGGTGCTGGAGGCGAATCCCTTCAAAACGGCAGCACCCAACCGCACCGTCGCCATTTTTCTGGATGCCCCACCGCCCGCTAACGCATTGGCCGCCGCCACGGGCCGCAAGACCGAAGAGATGGCGCTGGGCACCCGCGAGATCTTCGTGCACTACGGCGACGGCATGGCGGACTCCAAGCTGAAGATTCCCGCGGCAAAAACCGGGACGGCACGCAACATGAACACCATCGCCACGCTGGTTGCGTGGGCGATGGGGTAAATCAGGGAAGACGTGCGCTACTGCGTCTCGCGTGCAGTGAATGCCTGAATCGGACCACCACGCAACGGCGAGACACGATCTGCAATGCGCGCATGCACATTGGCGGTCGGATGTGCGGAACCGCTAATCCAGTCGACCTTGAGCAAATTCGAGCCCTCTTGAACGCCGATCCCCGTGAGGAGTGCATCGACGCCGTATCGCATGCCACGGGAACGTGTGGCGTCATACGCGTCGAATTCGGACAAGCGGGCAAACTGTTGCGCGTCGGAATACGCCGGGCGTGCCCACCACCTAACACGGTCTCCGGAAGCGCACCCGTCCCTTGTGCAGGCTGTAGACACGGCACAGTAGTCAGCAGGCGTCGCGCCGCGCTCGAACGCTAGTTGGCTGTCCAGGCGCTGCCACTGCAGACTGCGAGCGGCTTCTGCCTGGACCTCTTGTAGCGGTTGGATGAAATCCGCTCGAATAGAGTTGTAGTACGGCTTATTGATGCCGAAAAGGTGATTGGGGTTATGTGTCTTCTGTTGGACGAATAATTGGAACGGCGAATTGCCATCCCGGGTGCGGGCGTTGCATTGGTCGAGATTGGTTGGCGAACCCAACGTTGGGTCTGGATACTGCAAGAGCGTGACGGATTCGGGTGTGATGTGTAGTCCGCTCAACACACTAGCTAGGTCGCCATATAACGATGGGAGCGCAACGCGGATCTTGAGTCGCGCGTCTTGAGGCGCAACAACGTGACCGACCTGTTTCTCCACATCGAGACCAAACTGGCGAAAGATGTGCGTGACCAGATTGCCACCAGCATTTGGCGGAAAGAGGAGCCACTTGACGACCGGTCCGAAACCAACATCGTTTCCGCCAATCGACAACAGCACTTGGTCGGGCCGCCGCTCAGGTGCATCGCAGGTGTACAGCTCAACGTCACCAAAATAGGTCTGGTCCTTGGACAGTCCTGGCATTGGGGGGAGCGTTGTCTTGTTGTGCTGATGTACTGCGCGCTCGTCGCACATGAGCAGCGCGAGAGCATGCTGCTGCGACAGCTTGAGCCGCTTCTTGTAGTCCTGTGGCTGGGGGCGCCCCGATGCTGGATCGGTATTCCATAGCCCGGGAGGCAGTTGATAACCGGCTCCGCCATCGCGAGTGCCTTCGCTACGTTGTACAAGATACGGCGCGTGAACTCCTGGCGGGTCCGCCTGCGCCCTCAGGACGCCGTCATAGACTTCCGCCCCCGAGCAAGCAAATGAGGCGAACTGAACGACTTCGTGCGGATTCTCAATCGCTTGCTTCAACGCAGCCAGCGCCGGCCACGAAAGCAAGGATCGATGACAAGCCTCGTCCCACCATTGCGCACCGCTGACAACGAATTTCTTCGCATTGTTCTGCGTGAACCAGCCCTGACTCGCGACAAGGTCAGCCAACTTGGCGGGATGATCAGGATTGCCTTCACCGGATGCGAACGAATCGCCCAGCGCGACGATGAATCGTTCCGCAATCTTTGGCTCCTTCAGAGTGGCTCTGACTCCATTGGCTGCGGTCGCCGTCACCGTGAAGGCGGCCCCGGCCTGAATCTCCAGCTTTGGGCTCGCAGCACAACGAGAGCTCCGAATCGGTGTGCCATTGACGGTCCAAGCGCATTCCATGTCGCCCGGGACGCCGACCAACCAAGCCTGAATCTGATGCGTTGACCGAAAAAGCATGGCTTTGTCGTAGGTGCCAGTTTCCGGTCGCCAAGCGGTCTCTTTGGGGCCGACGGGCAACAGCGGCGCTACGGTCGACGCAAACCCTGGAGTGTCAACGAACGAGGATGCAGAAGCACCGCTAGGCCAATGCTCGACAATCCTTTGAAATGCGTCAGCGTCCCGAAACAGCGGGAATCGATCGAGAACCGACCATTGAATCTCAGCTGCCCATGCAGATTGACCCATCAACAGAGCGCAGCCGAGCATCACGTTCATCGCACGTCGTTGCATCACGCCCCCCCAAGGTGGATTTGTTTCGTTCTAGTCGGTCGGCGGGGGTATCGCTGCCCCTCGGTCGGGGGGACGCCGGCAACCGCGTACGTGCCGTGCCGAACTGGCTGTCAATGCCCGGCCGCCGCCTTGTGCTGCGCCATGTGGTGGAAGTACGCCAGCAGATCGTTGAGTTGCGCGTTGGACAGCGTCTTCTCATCAATGGCGGACATGCGCGCGTTGGGCCACCAGCGCAGTGACTGCGGATCGCGGATGAGGTGGCGCAGCTTCTCGTCGCCCAGATACTCAACGGGGCTATACGGCACGTTCAAGTCGGGGCCCAGGTTGGCATCGCCCGCGCGGTTGAGCGTGTGGCACGAGAAACAAACCCGCTGGAAGGTGGCAAAGCCGCGCATGACTGGTCCGTCGGCGGGCAGGCCCGCGGCGGGGCGGATGGCGGCAAAGCGTTCGCTCGGCAACGCGGCCACGTCAATGCGCACGATGTTGTACGTCCACAGGCTCTCGTTGACCAAGGCCGCCTTGCCCGCCGGCACCGTCCAGATCAACCGGAACGGGCCAATGTCCTGCCCCTTGAGCGTGGGCCACGGGGCGTCCCGGTCTTCCACCGCCAACCAGGCGCGCGGGCCGTCGGCGCGATCGGCCAGCAGCATGCGCATCGGCAGGTGCGAGACATAACCATCGCTGGCTGCCGTGGTGGCGCTGGCATCCGGGCTGGCCGGCTGGTCCTTGAAGAACTCGGTGACGGGCACCGCCTTGAAGGTCAGGCGGCGCTTGAGGTTTTCGTCTTCCACGGTCACGTCGACCAGGCGTGAGTTGTGCAGCAGCGCCTCCCGCGTCCACACGCGCGCCTGTCTGCCAACGGCGACGGTGATCGTGGCAATTTCAGCTGCGTGGGTGGTGGTGTTCAGCGCTGCGCAGACGCAGATCGCCCATGCTGTGATTGCCTTCAGCCAGTGCTTCATAGGTTCTCCCGGTGGCAAAGCCATTGATTGGTGTTGTTGGGGTGTGAGTGTATTCAAACCAGCGGAAGGAAGTGGATCGCACTCGCCCAGCGCCGTGGCATGCTGGCGTTCTCAAAGCGCCCTGCCAGGAATGCCATGCACATCGCCATCCTCACCTTCGACGGCTTCAACGAACTCGATTCGCTCATTGCCCTGGGCGTGCTCAACCGCATTAAGAGGCCGGACTGGCGCGTGAGCCTGTGCTGCCCGCAACGGGAAGTCACGTCGATGAACGGGGTGACGGTGCATGCGCAATCGATGCTGGAGGACACCCGCACGGCAGATGCCGTCCTCGTCGGCAGCGGCATCCGCACGCGCGAGGTGGTGGCCGATGCGGCGTTGATGGCGCGCCTGGCGCTCGATTCGTCGCGTCAATTGATTGGGGCACAGTGCTCGGGCACGTTGGTACTGGCCAAGCTGGGGTTACTCGGCAACGTACCAGCCTGCACCGACCTGACCACCAAACCCTGGGTGCAGGAAGCCGGTGTGGAAGTGTTGAACCAGCCTTTCTACGCCAGCGGCAATGTGGCGACAGCGGGTGGGTGTTTTGCCGCGCCGTACCTGGCGGCCTGGGTGATTGCGCGCACGGAAGGGATCGACGCGGCGGCGGAAGCACTGCACTACGTCGCGCCCGTCGGCGAGAAAAAAGCCTATGTCGAAAACGCCCTGCGCAACCTGCGGCCTCACCTGCCCGGCTGATCGCGGAGGCACTGGCTAGCCGATAGACTGGCAAGTCCTTCAAACCGCGCGGACACGCGATCAGGAGTGACCTCTTGAACACGCTGACGACACTGAAGACACTTGCCCTGCCCATTGCCGTGGCGTTGCTGACCCACAGTGCCGGGGCCTTTGCGGCGGAGAGCCTCGCCAACGGCATCAAGCGCCGTGCACCGCAGGGCATCACAACGCGCCTTTATGCCTGCGTCGACAAGGCGGGCGACAGCCCAGACGCCATCGGCGCATGCCTGTCTGCCGAGAAAGCCGCGCAGGATGCGCGACTGAACACCGCGTACAAGACGCTGCTGGGCACGCTCAATGGCAATGCGAAAGACGCGCTGATGAACGCGCAACAGGCGTGGCAGGACTTCGATACCAAGACGACCGCCCTTGAATCGCGCATCTACAGCAACGGCGCGCTGAATGACCTGCAGCGCCTGGAGAACACCACCTTCCGCCTGAGCGAGCGGGCCAATGCGCTCGAGAAATATGCCGCTGCGGCGAAAGCGCAGTGACCCCGCGCCTCAAACCACGTTCGCCATCGACAACCACTTGCGCAAAATCGCCACGCTGTAGCGCGAGTCCACCTGCGCGATGAACTGCATGAAGTCCACGCTGGCCGCGTCATCCGCGCGGTCGGAAATCGTTCGGATGGCGGCAAACTGCACGCCCCACTCGTGGCACACCTGCGCGACCGCGGCGCCTTCCATTTCCACCGCCAGCGCATCGGGCAGCGCCTGGCGCAGGATGGCGCTTTCTGCCGAGGTGCAGACGAAGCGGTCTCCGCTGATGATCAGGCCGGTATGCACGCGCGGCGCGCTGATGCCAAACGCGGCCATGACCTCTGCGCCCAGCAAGGCTTGCGGGTCCGCCAGCACGGCGTGTGTGCTGTCCAGCAGCGCCTGGACGAGTGCGGTATCGGCAGGAAAACGCGCCACGCCGGTCAGGGGAATTTCCCAGCGCGGGAACAGCGGCGAGGCATCCACGTCGTGCTGCAGCAGTTGCGCCGACACCACCACATCCCCCACCGCCACCTCGGGTGCGAGCCCGCCAGCCACACCGGCAAACACCACAGCCTGCACGTTGAAATGCGTGATCAGCGCCACCGTGGTCGATGCGGCCGCCACCTTGCCCACGCGGGAGAGCACGACCACCACGGCGCGGCCGTCGAGATGGCCGGTCCAGAAATCGCGGCTGCCGATGCGCACGCATTGCGCGTCGGACAGCAGCGTGAGCAGTTCGCTGATCTCCTGATGCAGGGCGGCCACGATGCCGATCGGGCCATGTGATGGGGCGGGCGGGATGTGCATGCGAGCGGGGGCGTATTCGAGAAAAACGCCATTGTCGCCGCAATCCGCCCTGCCCCTTCGAAGTGGGACTTCAGATGCGCTGGGCGGCCGCTTGCACGGCGGCGTAGCGATCGGCGCGTAGCCGGTTCAACCGTTCCGTAACCGCTTCGAGGACGTGCGGCGCCGCACGTTCTGGGCGGCCGCAATCAAACGGCGGCGCGGGGGCGTATTCGATGCCGAGTTGCACGGCTTGCGCATGCTCTGCACCGGCAATGTCCGCCATGACGGACAGCGCCATGTCGATGCCGGCCGTCACGCCGCCTCCCGTGATCAGGTTGCCGTCGCGCACCACGCGGCCTTCATCCACCGTGGCGCCGAATGCGGGCAGCAGATCGCGCCACGCCCAGTGGCACGCCGCACGCTTGCCGCGCAGCAACCCCGCCGCACCGAGCACGAGCGAGCCGGTACACACCGAGGTGATGTACTGCGCGCCGTCCGCCAGGCGACGCACTTCTCGCACGAAATCGGCATCGCCCATTGCCTCGATCACGCCAAAGCCGCCGGGCACGCAGATCAGATCGGCGCGCGGAATATCGGCCAGCCGCTTGATGTTGCTGAACGTGAGGCCGCCATCGGCGTGGACGGTGTCGCCTCGCACGGAGGCCATCACACATTGCGCGCCGGGCAGGCGCCAGAACACTTCGTGGGGGCCGGTGAAATCGAGATGGGTGACACGGTCATACAGCGCAAAAACAACGGTAAATGGGGAAGCTGACATGGTGCCTATCTCCGGGTGGGTGGTTGACGCTGGCTAGCATCGCGCTCTATCGTCTTGGCAGCAATGTCGTGTACCCCCCTTTTTCTGCCATGACCCACCGGATTGCCGTGCTGATCTTTCCCGACTTTCAACTGCTCGATGCGGCGGGGCCGGTGGCTGCCTTTGAGGTGGCAAGTCGCTATCGGGATGAACACTACGCGTTACGCACGGTAGCCGCGCAAGCGGGGCTGGTGCGCAGTTCTTCTGGGGCATGCTGGGCGGCCGACGCGTTTCCGCCGGCGAGCCAGGTCGATACGCTGCTCGTGGCTGGAGGCGACGGCGTGGACGCGGCCATGACCGATGCCCGCACGCGCCGCTTCGTGCAGCGCTGTGCAGCCCGCGGGGCGCGCGTGGCCAGCGTGTGCTCGGGCAGCCTGCTGCTGGCGGCCACCGGCCTGCTCGATGGCCGACGCGCCACCACGCACTGGAGCCGCAGCGATCAATTCGCGCGCCAGTTTCCGCAGGTGCAATTGGAAGCCGACCGCATCTACATTCGGGATGGCGATGGCCGCGTCTGGACCAGCGCCGGCATCAGCGCGGGCATCGATCTGGCGCTGGCCTTGATTGCAGAAGATTTGGGCGAGCGCCTGGCACGTGCAGTCGCCCGGCAACTCGTCGTCTACTACCGCCGACCGGGTGGTCAGTCGCAGTTCTCGGCGCTCAACGAAATGGACTCCGCCCGGGGTCGCTTCAAGCCATTGCTGGACCACGTGCGCCGTAACCTGGCGGATGCGCATCGCGTGGATGACCTGGCCGAGCACGCTTGCATGAGCCCGCGCCATTTCGCGCGCGCGTTTCAAGCGGAAACCGGGCTCACGCCCGCCAAGGCGGTGGAAAAGCTGCGCGTGGAAGCGGCGCGCGCCGCGCTGGAAAGCGGCGCGACATCGATGCAGCGCGTCGCCGATGAATGCGGCTTTGGCGATACCGAGCGCATGCGCCGCGCCTTTCAGCGGCTGCTGGGCATGCCGCCCACGGCACTACGCGCGCGCTGAGACACACTCGGCTGCAAGACGCGCGGCCACCCATTCCTCGTTGGTCGGTTCCACCGCCACGCAAACGCGGCTTGCGGTGGTCGAGATGACCGAGGCATTGGCCTCGTTGGCCCCATTCGCCGCTCGGTCCAATTCCGCCCCCAAGTAGCCGAGCGCCTGCACAACGCGTTCACGCAGCACGGCGTTGTGCTCGCCAATGCCTGCCGTGAAGACCAGCAGATCCAGCCCGCCGAGCACCGCCACCAGCGCGCCGATCTCGCGCACGATGCGGCGCACATACAGCGCCAACGCTGCGTGCGCGCGTTCGTCCTCCGCTTCGCGCGGCAACAGGTCACGCGGGTCGGACGACAACCCCGACACGCCCAGCAGGCCCGACTCGTGATACAGCACGTGCCCGACCTGCGCAGGGGAAAGGTGCTCCGTTTCCATTAGATACAGCACGGCGCCAGGGTCGAGCGCGCCACAACGTGTGCCCATCATCAGACCGTCGAGCGCGGAGAAACCCATCGTGGTAGCCACGCTGACGAGGCCCTGCATCGCGCACAGGCTGGCACCACTGCCGAGATGCGCGACGATGGTCCGCCCACGCGCCACATCGCCATGTCGCTCGGCTAGCGCAATCGACATGTACTCGTACGACAGTCCATGAAAACCATAGCGCCGCAGCCCGCGCTCCCATGCGGCATAGGGCAGCGGCAACATGCTCTCAACCTTCGGCAGCGTGTGGTGGAACGCGGTATCAAAGCAGGCCACCTGCGGCACGTCGGGCAAGGCGTGCAGCAACGCCTCAATGGCCTCCAGCGCAAACGGCTGATGCAGCGGCGCCAGCGGGATGTAGCTGCGCAGATCGGCCAGCACATGCGCATCCACCCGCACCGGCGCGAAGTACTTGGCGCCGCCATGCACCACCCGGTGCGCCACAGCCACCAGGCGACGATCCCCCAAGGCACGCTCAACGCGCTGGCGGATATGCACGAGCGCGTCGTGATACGGCTGCGCGGCATCCAGTGATAGCGGCCGTGCTGGCGTGTCGCTGGTCGAGACTGCGGCATGGTCGGCGCCGATACCCTCGACCTTGCCACTCCACAGCGGCGTGCGTGGCAGTGGGTGCAGGCCCGCGTCGAACAGCGCGAACTTGATGCTCGACGAGCCGCAGTTCAACACCACGATAGCATCGTTCATGGCGGTCTTCATGGTGGCAGCACGCGGTAGCGGTGCGCCAGCAACGTGGCAATGGCGCACGAAGCGATGCGCGATTCGCGCGAATCGGCACGGCTGGTCAGCACAATGGGCACGCGTGCCCCCAGCACGATGCCCGCGCTGGCCGCGCCACCCAGGTATTCCAACTGCTTGGCCAGCATGTTGCCGCTCTCCAGATCGGGCACCACCAGCACATCCGCCTGCCCGGCCACCTCCGAAACGATGCCCTTGATGCGCGCCGCTGCCGCCGACACCGCGTTGTCAAACGCCAGCGGCCCATCCAGCACGCCGCCTTCAATCTGGCCGCGGTCCGCCATCTTGCACAGCGCCGCTGCATCCAGCGTGGCGGGCATGCGCGGGTTCACCGTCTCCACGGCCGCCAGGATGGCCACGTGCGGCCGCTCCACGCCAATCGCATGGGCCAGGTCGATGGCGTTGCGGATGATGTCCGCCTTCTCCTCCAGCGTGGGTGCAATGTTGATGGCGGCGTCCGTCACAATGAACGGGCGCGGATACGCCGGAGACTGCATCACAAAACAATGGCTGATGCGGCGCTTGGTGCGCAGCCCGGCTTCGGCACGCACCACGGCAGCCATCAGCTCATCGGTATGCAGGCTGCCCTTCATGAGCGCCTCCACCTTGCCTTGCGTTGCCAGCTCCACAGCGCGAGCGGCGGCGGCGCTGCTGTGCGGCACGTCTTCGATCTCGACACCGCTCAGGTCGAGCCCGGCCTCGGCGGCAACGTGCGTCAGCTTGGCAAGCGGCGCCACCAGGCATGGCACGATCAAGCCCTCGGCACGCGCATCCAGCGCTGCTGACAGGCTCAGCGCATCGCACGGGTGAACCACCGCAGTGCGGATCGCGCCGAGCGGCCGCACGTGGTCGAGCAGCCGATGGATGCCATTGCCATTGACGGTGATGCGTACGTCGGGCAGCGTCGTGCGCGGGCGTTCAATGCGCTCCGTGGGGGCGATGACTTCGGCCTCGCCCGCCACGGCAGTGCCCATGTCGTTGGTGCAGGTGCAGGCCAGCTTGAGGCGTTTGCGCTCGTCGTCCTTGCTGGTCACCGTCACGCGGATGGTGAGCGTGTCGCCGATGCGCACTGGCGCGTGAAACTGCAGCGTCTGCCCCAGGTAGATCGTGCCGGGGCCCGGCAGACGTGTGCCGAGCACGGCAGAGATCAACGCGCCGCCCAGCATGCCGTGCGCAATCACGCCATGAAAGCGTGTGGACGCCGCGAATTCCGCATCTAGGTGCTGCGGGTTGACATCACCCGACAACACGGCAAAGAGCTGGATGTCTTCCGCCGTGAGTGTGCGTTGGATGGCGGCGGTATCGCCCACGGCGATCTCGTCGAAGGTGCGGTTGCGGACCACGCTCAAGTCCCCACCGGGCAGAGACGCTGGCGGCGGTGCGGCAGATACGGGCAAGGGATCGGGTGTCATGGTGTTCCTCACGAAGCCGCGCGGAGCTGGCCGTTGCCCTGGCTGCGCGCAGGCGCTTTCACTGGCGCCGCCGCTGCCGCGCGGACGAACACATCGGCCGGTGTACCAAACGCCGACAGCACACCTTGCAGCGTCGTATGCACCGGCATGGCGTTGCCGGCCGCGCTCAGCGCCTGCACTGATGCCTGCTGCCACGCCAGCATGGCGCGTTGATAGTCGGTGGCAAAGCTGGCCTGGTTGGCCAGTGCCGTCTGCATCACGCCCTGCATCAAGCTGACGCTGCGCTGGCTGGCCTGCCAGAACGCATTGGGCAGCAACGCGGCAAGGGCCTGCCAGTCGTCAGCGCTTCGCAGCTCCGCCAATGCGGACTCCGTGCGGGCAACATCGTCGGCCAACTGGCCCGCGCCGAGTTCATACCAGCGCTGGCGCGCAGCCTTGAATAGACCCAGCGTTTGCAAGCCGAGTGTGAATTGCGCCTTGGCGAGCGCGAGGGGAAGGTTGGTAGCGGATTCCATATCGGCTCCTGACACCACGGTTAAGCCATCTGGCTGATGGTCTTGCGAAAACGCGTCAATGACGCAACAAACAGCGCGGCACCGATGCCGCTAATGGCCAGACACTGCGGCCACACCACGGACAACCCCGCACCCCGGTAGAGAATCGCCTGCGATGCCGCCACGAAATGCGTCGTCGGTGCGGCCAGCATGATGTCGCGCACCAGCGCAGGCATGCTTTCGCGTGGGGTACTGCCGCCCGAGAGCAGCTCCAGCGGCAGCAGCACCAACACCAGCAGCATGCCGAACTGCGGCATCGACCGCGCCACCGTCGCAAGAAAGATTCCCATGGATGTGGTGGCAAACAGATGCAACGTGGCCACCACCATGAACAGCACGATCGAGCCCTCGATCGGCACGCGCAGGGCGCCCTGCACCACAAACAACAACGCCACCAGCGCCGCCAGCACCACCACCAGCCCCATCGACCACACCTTGGCGGTCATGATCTCGAACGGCGTGACGGGCATCACCAGCAGGTGTTCGATCGTGCCGTGCTCGCGCTCGCGAATGAGCGCCGCGCCGGTCAGGATGATCGACAGCATGGTCACGTTGTTGATGATCTCCATCAACGAGCCGAACCACGTCTGTTCCAGGTTGGGGTTGAAGCGCGTGCGCAGCACCAGATCGACTGGCGTGCTCGGCGCACTGCGATGGCGCTGCAGGAATTCACTCACCTCGCCCGAGACGATCTGCTGGATGTAGCCGTTTCCCGTAAAGGCCTGGCTCATGCGCGTGGCATCGATGTTGAGCTGGATGGCGGGCGCGCGCCCGGCCAGCACGTCGCGCTGGAAGTTGGGCGGAATGTCCAGCACAAAGGTGTACCGGCCACTGTCCATGCCAGCGTCCATCTCGGTGAGCGGAATGAGTGCCGGTGTGCGGAAATGCGGCGGATAAAACGCCGAGACGATGCGCGCCGACAGCGGCGAGCTGTCTTCATCCACGATGGCGATGGAGGCGTTGTGCAGGCTCTCCGGCATGGCGGTAGCTGCCACATAGATCGACAGCGTGAAGGTGTAGGCGATCAGCACCAGCATCATCGGATCGCGCGCGAGGCTCCACAGCTCCTTGACGCCGAGGCGGAAGATGTTGGCTAGGCGCGCAGACCGTTGGTTTGCCATCGCGCGCTCCCTACCGATCCTGCTTGCGCAGCATCAACAGCGTCGCCGCCAGAATGACGGGCACCGCTGCCAGCAGTGGCCAGAACGCGCTGCCCAAGGCGCTCGCATCCAGCGCCTTGCTGAACACGCCCCGGCTGATGGTCAGGAAATGCGTGGCCGGATACACGCGGCCAATCATCGCGCCCATGCCCTCCAGGGACGACACCGGGTTGAGCAGCCCCGCAAACTGCACGCATGGAATGATCGTGCCGATCATGGTGACGAACATGGCCGCGATCTGGCTTTGCGTAAAGGTGGACGCAAACAACCCGAAGCCCGTCGAGCACGTCACGAAGATCAGCGCTGCCAGCGCCAGCGTCGCAAAGCTGCCCTTGATGGGCACGCCAAACACTGTCACTGCCAACAGCGCCAGCAGCAGGAAATTCAGCATGGCCAGCACGATGTACGGCGCCTGCTTGCCCAACACGAACTCCGCTCGCGTCACGGGCGTCACATAGAAGTTGATGATGGAACCCAGCTCCTTCTCGCGCACCACCGACAGCGCCGCCAGCATGGCGGGAATCATCATCAGCAGCATCGGGATCACGGCAGGCACCATGGCGGGCAGGCTTCTCACATCGGGGTTGTAGCGGTAGCGCGTTTCAATCGTGCTGGGCACGGCAAGCCGCAGCCCCAGCCGGTGCACGGCGGCATCGGCCAGCCAGAGCTGGTGGATGGCCTGCACATAGCCGCGCACGGTTTCCGCGCGGGTCGGCATGGCGCCGTCCACCCATGCGCCGATCTGCACCGCCGCACCACGCTCCACATCGCGCGCAAAGCCGGGCGGAATCTCGATCGCCAGCGACAACTCGCCGTTGCGCATGCGGCGGTCCAGTTCAGCGTAGTCGCGAATCGGAGGTTTTTCGATGAAATACCGCGAGCCGGCCAGATTCAATGTGTAGTCGCGCGACAGCGTGGTCTGGTCGCGGTCGAGCACGGCGTAGGTCAGGTTCTCCACGTCCAGGCTGATGCCGTAGCCGATGATGAACATCAGGATGGCGGTGCCCAGCAGCGCCAGCGTGGCACGCACGGGGTCGCGGCGTAGCTCCAGCGCCTCGCGCTGCGAATAGCTCAACGCGCGCGCCAAGCTGAAACGGCGATGGGTATCCGCCGAAGCGGCACGTGGCTCGGCAACAGCGGCGCGTGCGACCGGCGTGGTGGGTGGCGATGCCGCTTCGCCAGTTTCCGAGGCCTCCCGCAAGTAGGCGATGAAGGCCTGCTCCAGCGTTTGCGTGCCGCGCGCCTGCACCAGCGCGTCGGGCGTATCGCTCACCAGCACACGCCCGGCATGCATGAGCGAGATGCGGTCGCACCGCTCGGCCTCGTTCATGAAGTGCGTGGAGATGAAGATGGTCACGCGGTCCTGCCGCGCGAGGTCGACCATCAGGCGCCAGAACAAGTCACGCGCGACTGGGTCCACGCCGGAGGTCGGCTCGTCCAGAATCAGCAACTCGGGCTTGTGCACCATCGCCACGGCCAGCGACAGGCGCTGCCGCATGCCCAATGGCAGGCTCTCGGGCAGGCTGTCGGCGGCATCGTGCAGGCCAAACCGAGCCAGCATCTCCGCCACGCGCGGTTGCACTTCGGGCTCGGGCACTTGGAACAGGCGTGCATGCAGCACGAGGTTCTGGCGCACCGTCAGTTCGCCGTACAGCGAGAACGCCTGCGACATGTAGCCCACGCGCCGGCGCATGTCGTTGCCATTCCGGATGTCCGTGGGATCCACCGGATGGCCGAACAACCAAGCCTGTCCTTCGCTGGCGGGCAACAAGCCGGTCAGCATCTTCATGGTGGTCGATTTGCCGCAGCCGTTGGAGCCGAGAAACCCGAAGATCTCTCCACGCCGGATACGGAAGTCCACATGGTCGACCGCCACGAAATCGCCAAAGCGCATGGTCAGCCCGCGCGCCTGCACGGCCACGTCGTCTTCCGCACCCGCCACCAGCGGCGGCACCACCACGGCTTGATGCCCGGCTCTACGCGCCGGCGGCAGCAGCGCAATGAACGCAGCCTCCAGCGATGCCGCGCCCGTGCGGCTGCGCAGGCGGGCCGGTGTGTCGGTGGCCAGCACACGCCCCGCATCCATAGCGACCAGCCAGTCGAAGCGCTCGGCCTCTTCCATGTAGGCGGTGGCCACGATCACGCTCATGCCGGGGCGCTCGGCGCTGATACCGCCAATCAGCTCCCAGAACTGGCTGCGCGAGAGTGGGTCGACGCCCGTGGTCGGCTCATCGAGGATCAGCAGATCAGGATCGTGGATGAGCGCGCAGCACAGCGCCAGCTTCTGCTTCATGCCGCCGGAGAGTTTGCCCGCGGGCCGTGACAGGAAGGCGCGCAAACCCGTGCTGGCCGTCAACGCATCGATGCGGCGGCGGCGTTCGGCGGCATCGTGGCCGAACAGGCGGCCGAAGAACTGCAGGTTCTCTTCAATCGATAAGGTGGGATACAGGTTGCGGCCCAGCCCCTGCGGCATGTAGGCGATGCGGGGGCCGACGGCGGCGCGCGCCCGGCTGTCGGCCATGTCGCTGCCCAGCACGTGGACGGTACCGTCCTGCAACGCGCGCGCCCCGGCCACAAGCGACAGCAGGCTCGACTTGCCCACGCCATCCGGCCCGATCATCCCGACCATGCAGCCGGCCGGCAAGTCCAGCGTGACGCCATCAAGCGCCAGCGTTTTGCCGTAACGCAGGCGCACGCCGGCCAGGCGTGCCGCGGACGGCTGTTGGGCAACCGTGCTCACTGTGGAACCTTGACCGCCAGATTGGCGGGCCAGGCGGCCTGCGGGTCCAGCTTGAGCCACGCCACGCCGGGCAGCCCGGTCTTCACCAGTTTCAGGTGCTTGCGCAGCAAGTCGCGGTCGATCTGCGCCTTGATGCGGAACATCAGCTTCTGCCGCTCGCTGGCGGTCTCCACCGTCTTGGGCGTGAACTGCGCGGTGCTGGCCACGAACGACACGCGCGCCGGAATGACGTACTGCGGGGCGGCGTCGAGCACGATGCGCACCTCGCTGCCCATGGCAATGCGGCCGGCGTCTGTTTCGGGCACGAAGAAGGTCATGTACACGTCGGACAGATCCACCAAGTTCAGCAGCCGCCCGCCGCCGGCCAATACCTCGCCAGGCTGGGCGATGCGGTATTGCACGCGTGCATCGCGCGGAGCGGTGAGTGCGCTGTCGTCCAGGTCCGCCTTGATGCGCAGCACGGTGGCGTCCGCAGCCTTGACGGTGGCGTTGGCCCCGGCCACCTGCATGCGGGCCGCCGACACCGCCGCCTGTGCCGCTTCGGCCTGCGCGCGCGCTGCTACCAGCGCGGCCTTGGCGCTGCGCACGCGGGCGCGGTCATCGTCCAGCTCCTGCATGGAAGACGCGCCTTCATGCGACAGCGTCTCGGAGCGCGCCAGGCGGCGCTGTGCGGCATCCAGATCGCTCTCGCGCAGCGCAATCTGCGCCTGTGCCGCTTGGCGGTCCGCCTCGCGCACCGCCACCTGGGCTTGTGCAGTCGACACGCCAGACACCGATTGCTGCTGCCGTGCCAGTGCTTCGTCACGCTGCGCTTCCACGCTCTGCACCTGCATGTGCGCAAGCGGCTGGCCGGCGGTCACAAAGTCGCCCTCATCCACCAGGATGTCCTGCACGCGGCCGGGCAGCTTGGTGGCCACGTCGATGTCGGTGGCTTCAATCCGGCCATTGCCGCTGACAAAGCCCTTGCCGGGGCCGTCGTGCCGCAAGACCCGCCAGGCCACCGCGCCGCCGCCGGCCACCAGCGCGGCCACGATCAGCGCAATCCATTGTTGTCGGGAAGGTGTCTTCATGGTGTGGCTCCGCCCGATGCGCGCGCGGGCTGCGTCAGGCTTAGATGGGGTGACGATGCAGATGCAGACGATTCGGCGCTGGCCTGCGTGCCGCCACCCAGCGCCGCATATAAGCCCACGCGGCTCGACAGCAGCGCGCGGCGCACCTGCACGACCTGCTGCTGGGCAGCCAGCAAATCGCGCTGCGCATCGAGCACCTCCAGATACGTCGACGAGCCCGCATCAAAGCGCAATTGCGACAGACGGGCGCGTTCGGTCTGCGTGGCCAATGCGGCTTGCGCGATGTCGAGCTGCTCGGCCAGCCACTTGCGCGCGGACAGCGCGTCCGACACATCGCGGAAGGCGCCCTGCACGGTTTTCTCGTAGCTGGCGACGGCCAGGTCTCGGCGGGCCTCGGCAAGGTCCAGGTTGCTGCGCAGCTTGCCGCCTTCAAACAACGGCAGCGTGATGCTGGGCGCGAACAGCCAGACGCGGGTGCCCGGCGAAAACAGGTTGCCCAACTCGGGGCTGACCGTGCCGTATGCCCCGGTGAGCGCGACACGTGGGAAGAACGCTGCACGTGCGGCACCAATGTTGGCGTGCGCGGCGCGCAACTGGTGCTCGGCCGCCACGATGTCCGGGCGCTGCGTCAGCAGATCGGACGGCAGCCCCGCGCGCAAGTCAGCCAGCATGCGGTGTTCATCCAGCGGCTCGGCCACGGGCGGCAAGTCGATGGGCTTGCCCACCAGCAACGCCAGCCCGTGCGCTTGCGCATCACGCGCCTGCTGCAGTTGCGCGAGCAGGGCCTGCGCTTGCGTCAACAGGGTTTCGACCTGCGTGCGGTTCAGGCGCGACGTGGCGCCCACTTCCACCCGGCGCGAGAAGATGCGCAGCGTTTCGGTGCGGCTGTCCACGGTTTGCTGGGCGAGTGCGATGCGCTCATCCAGCTCACGCAGCACGAGGTAGCTGTCGGCCACCTGGGCGATCAGACTGAGCGCCGTGGCACGGCGCGCGGCGTCGGAGGCCGCATAGTTTTCCAGCGCGGCGTCATTGAGGTTGCGCACGCGGCCCCAGAAGTCGATCTCCCAACTGGAGACCCCCGCGCCCACCTGGTACTGGCTCACGCGCATCGGCATGCCAAAGGGGCTCAGGTCTGCCGGAATGCCCAGGCGGTTGATGCCGGCCTGGGCGTTGAGATGCGGAAACGTATCGGCGCGTTGAATGCCGAATGCAGCGCGCGCTTCTTCCACGCGCAGCACGGCGGTGCGTAGGTCGCGGTTGTTGTCCAGCGCCTGCGCAATCAAGGCTTGCAGGCGCGCGTCGGTGAAGTAAGCCTGCCAGCCGGTGGCGGCGGCCGACAGACCGGCGCGGCCATCATCGGCGTCGTAGTGTGCAGCCACGGGCAACGCGGGTTGGGTATACGTCGGCGCCATCGATATACAGCCCGACACGGAAAAGATCGCAGCGAGCGCCATCGACATTGCCGTAGTGCGGCGCGCTGAAACGTGGGTCTGCGCACGCATCTACTTCTCCAGCACGTAGGTGCCGGGCGCGTCGCCCAACGGCGGCAAACCTGGCGCGCCCATCTTGGGCGGCTTCACGGGCGCGGTGGTGGATGCATGCGCCAGCAACCACGCATGCCATGCCGGCCACCACGAGCCGTCGTGCATGGGTGCCGAGGCCAACCAGTCGTCCTGCCCCATCGAGGTGCCGCCCGCCGCCCGCGTCTGCATCTGAAAGCGCCGATGCGAATTTGCCGGCGGGCTGACGATGCCCGCGTTATGCCCGCCGCTGGTCAGCACAAAGGTCAGCTCCGCATCGGTCAGGTGATGCAGCTTGTAGACGGAACGCCACGGCGCCACGTGGTCCGTCAGCGTGCCAACCACGAATGTCGGCAAGTCGATATCGCTCAACAGCACCGGCTTGCCACCCACGGGGTACCGACCTTCGCTCAGGTCATCGTTCAAGAACAAGTGCCGCAAATACTGGCCGTGCATGCGCGCAGGCATGCGTGTGGCATCGGCATTCCAGGCCATCAGGTCATTCATGGGTGCGCGATCGCCCAGCAGGTATTCGCCCACGATGCGCGACCACAGCAAGTCATATGACCGCAGCATCTGGAACGCACCCGCCATCTGGCTGGCGCGCAGGTAGCCGGTCTGCGCCATCTGCGCTTCCAGCAGGCTGACCTGTGCTTCGTCGATGAAGAGGCCGAGTTCACCAGGCTCACAAAAGTCGGTCTGCGCCGCGAAGAGCGTCATCGACGCGAGCCGGCTATCGCCATCGCGCGCCATGGCCGCCGCCGCGATCGCCAGCAGCGTACCGCCCAGGCAGTAGCCAGTGGCATGCACGCACCGGCCGGGCACGATGGCATTCACTGCGGCAAGCGCGTCGAACACACCAAGCTGGAGGTAGTCGTCCATGTCGAGGTCGCGGTCGGCCTCGTCGGGGTTCTTCCACGAGATGCAGAACACGGTGTGGCCCTGCTCCACCAGATAGCGGATCAGCGAGTTCTGCGCAGACAGGTCGAGGATGTAGTACTTCATGATCCACGCCGGCACGATCAGGATTGGCTCGGCCTGCACCTTGGGTGTGGCGGGCGCGTACTGGATCAACTCGATCAGCCGGTTGCGCAGCACCACCTTGCCGGGCGTGACGGCCACGTTCTCGCCCACCACGTAGCCTTCGGTGCCGGCAGCCGCGGCGCCGCTCATCGCGCGCTCCACATCGTCCAGCGCGTTGAGCGCGCCGCGCGCGAGGTTGCCGCCGCGCTGCTCAAAGGTCTGGCGCAGCACCACCGGGTTGGTCGCCAACTGGTTGCCTGGTGACAGCATGTCGAGCCACTGGCGTGCGGCAAAGGCCACCACGTCTTCGTGGTGTTTGGCGACGCCCCACACGCCATGCGTGGCGGCGTCCCACCATTGCTCGGTCAGCAGAAAGGATTGATGCAGCACATTGAATGGCCATAGGCGCCATTCATCTGCGGTAAAGCGCCGGTCGTGCGCGGGCGGCAACACGCACAAGCATGGCTGTTGCGGGCCGGCAGCCATGCAGCCGCGTGCATAGCGGGTGAGCTGCTCGGCTTGCGTCAGCGCCAGGCGAAACAGGTCTAGCCGCTTGCCGGGCGACACCGCCAGATGCAGTGCCCAATCCAGCCACGCCAGTTGCATCGACACAAACGACAGCGAACCCGAGGCGCGCGCCAGCGCGGCATGAAACGGCGGGTCGATCTGTTCGGCAGCGGAGGAAGACAGCACGGGGGCAGCGCGCATGGTCGGGGGGCGGTGTTAAACGATTGCGATTGCGTGGCGTCAGAAGGATTAGATGCCACCCGCGCGCCGCCCAACTTGATGCACCTCAAGCCAGCGAGAGAGCAACGCCTCT
This sequence comes from Ralstonia sp. R-29, assembly GCF_049913345.1. Taxonomy (NCBI): domain Bacteria; kingdom Pseudomonadati; phylum Pseudomonadota; class Betaproteobacteria; order Burkholderiales; family Burkholderiaceae; genus Ralstonia; species Ralstonia sp. R-29. The sequence continues at coordinate 1,825,794 of NZ_CP184378.1, read as the reverse complement.
AGAACGTTTCATATTCCAGACATGATGCGCCAGCGAAACCGACTCTTGATCGATATCAGCCTCGCCTCCGGCGGCAGGCGTAGGCTCACCCACATCAGCGCGCGAGAAAGAATGGGGGGGGAGCACCATGCTGGAACGGCAGCCCGACGAAGTGGTTGATGCCACGCTGTGGGAACTGGAACAGACGGCCAGCGCCGCCTTGCCGCGGTCCGCGCTGGTGCGCGCCACACGCAGCGCTTGCGGTGGCTACAACGTGCTGGCGGAATGGACTGCTGCCGGCGCGCATGGCAACCCCATGCGCTGCACGCTGACGCTTCACGTGGCCGCACGCGAGGCGCGCGCCTACTGCCGCCTGAACCACCCGAAGCGCGAAGACATCCGCCAGCGGCTCAGCCAGTGGTTACGCACCCAAGTCGTTGCGCAGATTGCCGAGCCGGCGGCGGGTAAGTTGGCGGATACAGGGTTCGATCTACAGTGCACGGCACCGTGGGCGTTTTTCTACGATGACGCGGACCCGATCCACGTCGATGCACAGGACAAGGCGCACGACTTCGCGCTCTATCGCGGTGCGCCGCCACCGCCGCTGACCTAGCCGCAAAAAATGTAGGGAGCGTGCGTCAGGCGACGCCACGCACGTGGTCAAAGAATGTCCATGACGGCTGTTCGTTACCGTAGAACTGGCTGACCGCCGCCACCTCGCCGTGCTGCGCGAGCAACTCACCCGCCACCGCGTGCATGCGCCGCACGCCCGGCATATCGCGCAAAAACGCGTCCACCACCTGCGGGTCGAAATAGCTGCCGCTGCGCTCAGCCAGCGCGGCCAAGGCGTGTTCTTCCGTCATGCCTTGCCGGTACACGCGCGGCTCCGTCATCGCGTCAAACGCATCGGCCACGGCCACGATGCGTGCTGCCAGGGGAATGTGTTCCCCCGCCAGGGCATCCGGATAGCCCGTGCCGTCGAAATGCTCATGGTGGTGGCGGGCCACGTCAGCGGCGCATTGCAGCAGCGCGTCTGTGCTGCCCGAGAGGATGTCCGCGCCGATGCTGGAATGGCGCCGCATGATCTGGTGCTCTTCGTCAGTCAAGGCGCCAGGCTTGAGCAGCACGGCGTCCGGCACACCAAGCTTGCCGACATCGTGCACAGGCGCGGTGAGATAGACCTGCCGCTGCATGGCGTCGTCCAGGCCCATGCGTTCCGCCAGCCGGCAACTGATGCACGCTGTGCGAATGAGATGCCCCATGGCGGACGGATGCCGTAGCCCGCCGGCCAGCGTGAGGCTGGCCAGCAGCAGATGGGGGCGGTGGTGCGTTGTTTTTGTCATGAGCCTGGGGGGCGTTCCGTATCCGGCTTGGGGCCTGCATGTTAGCAGCCGGAACTTCCGGATGGCGCCGTCAGAACCGCCCCGGTGGAAGGGTGTCCACACAGGCCATCACAACAGATCTACCAGCAGCACGGCGTTCAGTGCCGCCACCAGCACCGTGCCGAGCGCGGCCAGTAGCGCGACGCCGCGCCCCACCGCATGCGGCCCCATCACATCGGCGCGGCAGGTCAGCCAGATGAGTGCGGCCATGGGAAACGGCACCACCATGCTCAGCACCACCTGGCTGATCACCAGGGCGCGGGTCACGTCGACACCCGCGCCAATGACGACAAACGCGGGCACCATGGTCACCAGCCGCCGCGCCCACACCGGCAAACGCGCACGCAGGAAGCCCTGCAGCACAACCTGGCCGGCCATCGTGCCGACCACCGAGCTGGACAGGCCGGATGCAATCAACCCCACCAGAAACACCGCCGCCGCCGCGCCACCAAACAGGGGCACCAGCGTGACGTAGGCCGATTCGATGCCCGCCACACCAGCATGCGCGGGGTAAAGGGCGCTGGCCGCCACTACCACCACTGCCAGGTTGATGCCGCCCGCCACGGCCAGCGCGGCCACGACCTCCCAGTTGGAAAAGCGCAGCAGTTGCGCTGTCGCGCGCGCGTCGCGCGGGCGGACACGGGTGTCGGTCAACCCAGAGTGCAAAAACAGCGCGTGCGGCATCACGGTCGCGCCCACGATGCCGGCCGCCAGCACCAGCGCATCGGGCGGTAGGGCAGACGGCACCAGCGCATGCCGCAGCACCGGCCCCCATGCGACCGGCAAGATCCACATCTGAAGGAGGTAAGAGATACCGATCACGCCGACCAGCGCGCCGATCATCAGCTCAATGCAGCGGAAGCCGCGCGCCTGCAACATCAGCAACAGGTAGGTCAGCACCCCTGCAGCCACCATGGCGTGCGGCAGCGGGATGCCAGTCAAGAGCGCAATGCCGACGGCCGCCCCCACGAACTCCGCCAGGTCCGTGGCCATGGCGGCCAACTCGCTGATGAGCCACATGGTCAACGCGGCCGGCGCGGGCAGATGGGCGCGACACAGCTGCGCCAGGTTGCGCCCCGTCACGATGCCCAGGCGCGCAGAAAGCGCCTGAAACAGCATCGCCACCCCATTGGCGGCCACCACCACCCACAGCAATTGCAGCCCATGGCGTGCACCCGCCTGGATGCCGGTGGCGATATTGCCGGGGTCGGTGTACGCCACCGACACCACGATGGCCGGCCCCATGAGCGGCGCGAGCGCACGCCAGCCGCGCCGGCGGCCCTCCAGCACGTCGCGCACCTGTGCGGCCACGCGGGCAGAGGCTGCAGGCGTATGCGTGGGCGCATCCGGCGGCAAGGCAAGGCTGTCATCCATGGGCGCTCCGAAACATGCGTGGCGCAGCGGGCAACGCAACCGCCGTTCCCGCGATGGGTCCGCGCCCTATCCCATACATGCGGCACACATGCGGCACGCGATGGAACGGCCATTGCGGTCAAGGCTGCGCCACCCGGCACCTGACTACGCTCCCAGGAGAACCCCATGTTCATGCACAACAAGCGATTGCAGTACACCGTCCGCGTCGACCAGACCGACCCCGGCCTGGCCAACCTGCTGCTCGAACAGTTCGGTGGCCCACAGGGCGAGTTGGCGGCGGCCATGCGCTACTTCACGCAGGCAGTGGCCGAGGAAGATGCAGGTCGCAAGGACATGCTCTACGACATCGCCACCGAAGAGCTGAGCCACCTGGAGGTGATCGGCACCATCGTCGCCATGCTCAACCGGGGCGCCAAGGGCGAACTGGCCGAAGCGGTGGGCGAACAGGCCGAGCTGTATCGCAAGCTCAACGGCGCCGGCAACGACAGCCACGTCACGCAAGTGCTCTATGGCGGCGGGCCGGCGCTCACCAATTCCGGCGGCGTACCGTGGACGGCCGCCTACATCGATTCGATTGGCGAGCCGACAGCGGACCTGCGCTCCAACATTGCGGCGGAAGCGCGCGCCAAGATCATCTACGAGCGGCTGATGAACGTGACGGACGACCCCGGTGTGCGCGACGCGCTAGGTTTTCTGATGACGCGCGAGGTCTCGCACCAGAAGTCGTTCGAGAAGGCGCTGTACGCCATCTCGGGCAACTTCCCACCGGGCAAGCTGCCGCCGGTGCCGGAGTTCTGCGATGCGTATTTCAAGCTGTCGCGTGGCGCCCCCGTGGTACATGCGCCGTGGAACAGCGGCACGGGCCTCCACCTGGTGGCAGACCCGCCGCTGCCGGCCGACGGCGGAGACGGCAACGCATCGGTCAAGCTGAGCGACGTTGAACTGGCCACGCTCGACGCGCTGAAAAAGCGCCTCGCCTCGGACCCGGCAAGCGATCCGCGTACAGGCGCCGAACTGGGCGAAAAGACGGCGCGCGAAACAAAGGACGACGACTCGCTGCTGTAGCCGGCTCCACACCGGCATGCCCCCGCTTCAGGCCCAGACTTTGCGTCACAGGCGGGTGGCATGCCCCAGGGGGGGCCACACCAGGAGACACGCATGGACACGCACGAATGGCTGACCATCGTGGCGGTCACGCTGGCCGTGATCACCGCCTATTCATTCGCACGCGACCTGACTGACGACTCGGCTAACGCCAACGCGCTGCAACTTGCGCTGGCGCCTGCCCACGCCAAGCTGCCGCGTCTGCTGTTGCCGCATCCGTAAGGCACATCATGCAGATTCCCGCATCACGTGCCACGCCGTTGACTGGCGGGCAAGACGAAGCCGACCCGCAGTTCGAGCACGCGGGGCTGCACGATCACCGTGACGGCCTTTCAGGACGAGCATGGCGTGTGGTTGCCGCGCGTAACGGTCGACACTGGCACGCGGCAGTTTGAGATCCGTGAGCTTGCGCAACCGTGGCGCGGCTGGCGCACGCGCGGCGAGGCCGTGCGCGACGGCATGGAGCAAGCGCGCCAGCTGCTCTCGCGCGACAGGCACCAACCCTGACGATGCCAGCCAGCGGGGCGCCGCCTCTGATTCACTGGCCCACGCGGCTGGCCGAAGACATCGCCCGGCGCCGCGCGGTGCTGTTCTTCGGCTCGGGCATCTCCGCCAATGCGCGCTCCGCAGACGGCACGCGCCACCCGTCAACGTGGGCGGAACTGCTGGAGAGCGCCGCCGACGCCATCGATGTCGATACCCCGCAGTTGGCGAGCGAGGTGCGGCAGTTCATCGCCCGGGGCGACGTGCTGACCGCAGCGGAAATCGTGCGCCGCGCGCTCGGGCAGCACCAGCTGACGGCGCTCTTGCGTCGCGAGTTGGTCAACCCCGACTTCCAGTCCGGCGCCGATTCACGACGCCCTGCTCGCGTTGAATTTCCGCATCACCCTCACGCCCAATTTCGACACGCTGTATGAAATCCGTGCGCGGGAAACCGATGGCGGCGCGTTGAGGGTCTGCCACTACAGCGACCGCTCCGTGGCCGCGCACGTGCGCGAAGAGCGCAATCTGCTCATCAAGACGCACGGGTCGATGAGCGATCCGGCGTCGTTGATCTTCTCGCGCTGTGATTACGTACGAGCACGCGCCCGCTATCGCACGTTCTATGACCTGGTGGAAGCGCTGCTGCGCACGCACACCTTTCTCTTCGTCGGTTGCGGCATTGACGACTCCGACATGCGCGCGCTGCTCGAAACCTATGGCGCCGAGCACCCCGGCGCCGAGCGGCACTACTTCGTCACAGCGGCGGACACGTTTTCCGACCTGGCCGCCGACGTGCTGCAAGACGCGCTGAATCTGCACATCGTGCGCTACGCCGCGCCCACGTCAGAGCACGCCGCACTGGTACACGCTCTGCGTACATTGGCGCAGGCCGTAGACGCTGCACGCGCGGACATGTCGGCCACGCCGCGCGCTACATGAGCACGCCATACAACAGCCCGAGTACGCACAGCAGCGCCACGAAGATCCAGCGGATATTGCCCCCAGCCACGATTGAGTGGTGCCCACGACAACGCAATGCCCGCGCCGGGTGGAACCGGCACATGGGTTGCTGTTGCTGCATCGGGATCGCGTTGGAAGGGTGAACGGAGCATGACGGTGCGCATCGGAATCTCGGGCTGGCGCTATGCAGGATGGCGCGGCGTGTTCTATCCAAAAGGCTTGGCGCAGCGCCGGGAGCTGGAATACGCCGCGCACCAGTTCTGCACCATCGAGATCAACGGCTCGCACTATTCGCTGCAGTCGATCGACAACTGGCGCGCTTGGCACGACACCGTACCGGACGACTTCGTATTCGCCGTCAAAGGCCCGCGTTACCTGACGCACATGCTGCGCTTTCGCGACGAGACGGTGGTGCCGGCGCTGGCCAACTTCATCGCTTCAGGGGTGCTGGCGCTGCGGCACAAGCTGGGGCCGTTTCTGTGGCAGTTTCCGCCCAACTACCGCTTCAACGCGGCGCAGTTCGATCGCTTTCTCGCGCTGTTGCCGCGCGATACCAGCGCCGCGCGTGCGCTGGCCCGGCAGCACGATGCGCGCGTCAAGGCCCCGTGGTTTGCCACGCGCGGCACGCAGCCGCTGCGGCATGCGGTGGAGGTGCGGCACGAAAGCTTTCGCACAGCGGAGTTTCCGGCCTTGCTCAGGCAACACGGCGTGGCGCTGGTCGTCTCGCACGCCGTGGCCGATTGGCCGTATCTGGAAGACGTCACGAGCGATTTCGTCTACCTGCGCTTGCATGGCGCGGATGCGCTCTACAGCGGCGCGTATTCGGACGATGCACTCGACCATTGGGCCGCGCGCATCCGCCAGTGGGCCAGCGGCAGTGAACCCGCCGATGCACAGCGTGCCGGGGCCCCCACCCGCCAGCACATTCCCCGAGACGTCTACTGCTATTTCGACAACGACAAGAAAGTCCAGGCGCCGTTTGATGCGCACCGCCTGCTGGAGCGGTTGGCGCAACGCTAACGGCGCGCCATCACACCCGATTCCGGTTGCGAAGTGCTGCCCCGCCTGCGCTGGCGCAACGGACATTCCGGCTGCACGCAGGTGGCCTACGTGCGGCACTCTAGTTGCTGCAGGGTCGGCAACCCATATCACGCTGTACGCCGCACACCGTTGAACAAACGCCCTCCTCGCTCCGCGCCCACTCCGTCGCCAGCATCGGGGTCGGAACAGACCGACCCGGACCAGCAGCCCGCCTCGCTCGACGCCTGCCGCAGGTGTGACCTTTGGCGCCACGCCACCCAGGCTGTGCCGGGCGAGGGGCGCAAGCGCGCGCACATCATGCTCGTGGGCGAACAGCCCGGCGATGGCGAAGACCTGGCGGGCAAGCCGTTCGTCGGGCCTGCGGGGCAACTGCTCGATCGCGCGCTGGCAGAGGCCGGCATTCCGCGTGATGCGGTCTTCATCACCAACGCCGTCAAGCACTTCAAGTGGGAATTGCGCGGCAAGCGGCGTCTGCATAAAACGCCCGGCCAGCGCGAAGTGGAGGCCTGCCTGTACTGGCTTGAACGCGAATTGCACGACGTAGCGCCCCGCGTGGTCGTGGCACTGGGCGCCACGGCGCTGAAAGCGCTGCTGGAAGATTCCCACGTCCGCCTGCAAGACTATTTTGGACGTGCGACACAGCATGCCGGGCGCACGTTGCTAGCGACGTGGCACCCGTCATACGCGCTGCGCGCACCTGACGCCGAAGCGCGAGCGCGCGCCTACGCCGACATCGTCGCCACACTCAAGCAGGCGCGCGAGTTGCGTTGACAAGGATTCCCCACGCGATACCAACAGAGGAGCCACCATGTCGACCCCAACCCGCCCGCACCCCACCCGGCGCGCGCGCCCGCGCATCGCTTACGTTGCAGCATCCATGGCTGCCGTGTTTGGCCTTGGCGGCAACGCCGCGTTCGCACAGGCGACGGGCGCGCAAGCCAACAGCACCGACAACACGGCTGGCGCCACCGGCACCAGCAGCACCAGCGGCAGCACCACGGCCACCGGCACCACCAGCCGCACGGACAGCCCCACCGGCCGCGATGCCACGCGCAACCGCAGCCGTACCGGCACCAGCAGCGGCAGCAGCACCGGCACAAGCGGCGACTACGTCCCGCGCTCCGGTTCCAGCTCACACCGAGACCAGCACGGCAACGTCATCAAAGACCGCTCCACTGGCGGCAGCCCCGCCGGCCGTGAACGCCCGCCCGAGGAGAATCAGTAATCGTCGCGCGCCGCCGGCGTTATCCGCGCTTGTGGTTTTGCGCGTACTGCTGACCGAGCAGCAGGCCCGCGCTGAGCGCCGTATCGCAAGACACAAACCCTTCCGACATCGACGCGCTTTCCCACGCCGAAGCGCTGTGGTTGGTCACCAGCCGATATTCACAGTCCCACCGTCGATCGGCGCGCTGCGCGGTGCGGACTTCCAGTGTCCCGTTCGGGACTTCGATGATGATTTCCATTGACGTGTGCCTTCGCATCCTTCTGCGGATTCGCCACGCACCCGACATGGCAGGGCGTCGCGCAGCCAGCCTATGTCGCGCCTGGCGGCATGTCGAACGGCGTGCGCCGATGTGCCCATGGTCGGGACGTCAGCAATGTCGGCGGGCGAGTCGTCTGCTTGGAATGGTGTGTTTTGCGGGTAACGGCGTCACACGGCGGCTGGGCGCACCACGCCAAGTGCCTGCAGCAAGGCCTGGCCGTGCAGGGTGACGCGTGGCTGACCGGGGCCGGCGTCCGTGGGCTCCAGGGCAATCAACTGATGAGAGAGCAACGCCTGGACGTCCACGTCGTCCAGATCGAGCGGGCGGGACCCGCCACGCACCAAGAGCAAGGTGGCAATTTCATGGGGGCTGAGCATCTTGTCTCCTGCCTGTGTTGTTATGGTCTTTTTTTACCTTGGCCTGCCCGGGTCTGGCGATTTGTACAACGCCACGCGTAAGCCGTACCGCTTGGTGCATCGCTGCGCATGGCGGCGTCTTTCGTGGCCGCGCCGTTCACACGTGCGGTGCAGCCGCCGAAAGCGGCCCCGAGATGACACATCGCAGCCAAATTGCAGGGGGCCGTCGCCATGGACGCGGGTCAAAGCGCGTGCGTAGACGCAATTGCCGTGCCTTGTGCGGTGCCAGCCCGATACCTGGCCTGCCAACATGCGCTGTCGCGCCGCATTCTGAGCCACATCCAGCCGCACCCGATGGGTACGGCCCATGCTGCCTCGTCAGTGTTCCGAGGTGCCGACGCGCCGGCACTTGGGCAACGTTGACCCACGCAGAGCGCACCTGAGGAGGTTTGCAATGAAAGTACGAGAAGCCATGACGCAAGACGTGAAGCTGGTGAGCCCGGACCAGACCATCCAGGAAGCCGCGCGCATGATGGTCGAATGCGATATCGGCGCCCTGCCCGTTGGCCAGCACAACCGTCTGGTCGGCATGGTGACCGACCGCGACATCGCCGTGCGCGCCGTAGCAGAGGGGCGCGGCCCCGACACCCGCATCGGCGACGTAATGTCCCAAAACATCATGTACTGCTTTGAAGACGATGAACTGGATAACGTCACCTACAACATGGGCGACATCCAGGTGCGGCGCCTGCCGGTGGTGGACCGCAACAAGCGGCTGGTCGGCATCGTCTCCATTAGCGACATTGCCGCCTGCGGAGACATCGACAAGACTGGCCAAGCCATCGGCAACATCTCCACGCCGGGTGGCGGCCACTCGCAAGCGGCACACTGATCGGCAGGACGGCGGCAGGACGCGGCGCCAGGCGGGTGTGACACAAAGTCGTATCCAATTGTTAATGGAGTGAGGTGTGGTCGACTTGGCCTGGCGCGCGCGGCGGCATGCTGCAGTACAGTCCCAGCCATGAAAGCCGCCCTCACCCTCCGCTACGCTCCGTCGCTCGTTCTGCTGACTTTGCTTGGTGCCTGTGCTTCGCACGCGCCGTCACCGTCGGCTTCGTCTTCGCAAGCCGCCCCTGCAGATACCACCAGCACGACCGCCACCGACAGCCCCTGGATGGCCCAGCGTGCCCAGTACATGAACTGCGTGCAGCGCCGGGCCGATGCCGCATTGGCCGGTAGCGACCCGACCAAGACCGTCGTCACCACCGCGCTGGATGCGTGCGAGGGCCAGTTGAGCACCATGCACGACGCCTTCCGCGATTACCTTGGCGCACAGATGACGTCATCGCATGGCAAGTCCGGCGCCCGCCAAGCCGCAGACCGCGTCACCAAGGACACGCGTGAGAAAGCGCGTGTCTACCTGACGGGGTACGTGGACTACACGCGCTATCAAGCGAAATCGCGCTAAGCGGCGCTTAACCCCGAGCCACCAGCGTTAAAGCATCTCCAAGGCCCGCGGCCCCTTGGGCGGCGCAAAGAGGCCATCCAGTTCGGCAAGTTGCTCCGCCGACAGCGCGTGCGCCAACGCACCCACGTTCTCGCGTAGGCGCTCGCGGTGGCTGGTCTTGGGGATCGCGATGATGTCGTCACGTGCCAGCAGCCAGGCCAATGCCACTTGGGCGGGCGTCATGCCGGCATCTTGCGCAAAGCGCGCGAGTTTGGGGTGGCGCACCAGCCGCGCCTGCTCGATGGGCGAATAGGCCATCACCGGCACCCGACGCTCACGCAACCAGGGCAGCAGATCCCATTCAATGCCGCGTCGGCTCAGGTTGTAGAGCAACTGGTTAGTCGCGACTTGGTCGCCGCCGGGCGTGCGCCAGAGCTCTTCCATGTCCGACAGGTCCAGGTTGCTCACGCCGTAGTGGCGGATCTTGCCGCTGCGTTGCAGGGCCTGCAGCCCTTGCAGGGTCTCTTCCAGCGGCACGCTGCCGCGCCAGTGCAGGAGATACAGGTCGATACGGTCCGTGCCCAGCCGGCGCAGGCTGCGCTCGCACGCCGCGGCCACGCCTTCGCGGCTGGCATGGTGCGGGTAGACCTTGCTGACGAGAAACACCTCGTCGCGCCGCCCGGCAATGGCCTCGCCGATGAGCGATTCCGACAGACCCTCGCCATACATCTCGGCGGTATCGATCAGGCGCAGGCCCAGGTCGAGCCCCAGGCGCAGCGTGGCGATTTCTTCGGCACGGGCGGCGGGTTGGTCGCCCATGTTCCAGGTGCCCATGCCAAGTGCAGGGACGCGCTCGCCATCGGGCAGGGTGACAGTCTTCATGCAGGGCTCCGTCATCTAAGGGGGTAGATCAGCATGGCGCCAATCTACAAGACACTGCTGCCGCCCGGAAAGGGTGAAACCATTCGCTTAGAAGATACCGGGCGCCGCCGCTCCCCCCGCTTGTCGCGTTGACATTGGACTGCCGGATGACTATCACCCGTTTATCAGCCCAGCGGCAACGCGCTGCGGCGCAATAGAAAAAACGCGCGTGACACCGTCACCGCATCGGGGGCCATCGTGATGTCAGAAACGTTGGACTTGCAACGGGGCTTGCTGCTGAGCCTGTCGCCGGGGCGCCGGACCTACCGGATGGCACAGGCGGTGGTGCTGCTCTGCGTGGCGGTCTTCGTTGCGGCGCTGCCATACGCCAGAGTGCCGTTGGCGCAACTTCCATCGTTCGTACCCGTGTACGAATCGATGCTGATCCTCAATGACCTGATTACCGCCGTGTTGCTGTTTGGCCAGTTCGCCATCACGCGGTCGCGCGCCATGCTGGCGCTGGCCAGTGGCTACCTGTTCACCGCCGCCACGGCCGTCGGGCATATGCTGTCGTTTCCGGGCCTGTTTGCGCCCGGCGGCCTGCTGGGTGCCGGCCCGCAAAGCACGGCATGGATCTACATGTTCTGGCATGCAGGCTTTCCGTTGTTTGTGATGGCGTATGCGCTGCTCAAGGTGCGCGAAGAACGCGAGCCCGACCGCTTTGGACCCCGCATGCTGACCCGCAAGGCCATGGCGGCCATGATTGCTGCCGTGCTGGGCGCATCGGCAGCCTGCGTGGCGCTGGCCACCGCCGGAGAACATCTGCTCCCCGCCTTCATGGTGGGCAATCATTACGCGCCAGCCCAACAGGCGATCGCCGGCAGCACGTGGCTGCTCTGCGTGGCCGCTCTGGCTGTGCTCTGGCGCTGCAAACCGCATCTCACCCTCGATATCTGGCTGATGGTTGTGCTGTGCGTGTGGATCTGCGACGTGGCCCTCAGCGCCGTGTTCAACGGTGGGCGGTATGACCTGGGCTTCTACGTGGGCCGCGTGTTCGGGCTGATGGGCGCGAGCTTCGTGCTGTTGTTGCTGCTGATCGAGAACACCGTCCTGCACTCTCGGCTGGCGGCGGCGCGGGCCGAGCTCAAGCGCCTGGCGGCAAACAACGTGGCCGGGCGAGAGCGCTAGCGTTTTTCGCGCCAGGTGTGTCTCGAACTGCGTCGCTCGACGGGGCCTGCGTGACGTCAGCAAAGCGCCACCAAACTCCCGCACAATTCCTAGCTCTGCAAACGATGGAGGCTGACTTGGAATCGCGCGAAGGCACTAACGCAACCGCGGCAACACCGCCGTTCATGGTCGAAGACATCCCTGAGTTCGGACGCCTTTACTCGCCAGCCGGATCCGCCCCGGTACCCCACGTGCTTGTACTGCACGGCTCAGAGGGGGCCTGGTCCGGATTCGCCCATCTGCAGGCAGCAACCTTGGCGAGCCGAGGCATCGCCGCGCTGCCGCTTGGGTATAGCGTCGGCGGAAATTTCTGGAACGCCGGCCAGATCGAGAACGTTGCGCTGGAACGTACGGTCGCTGCGCTGAATGCACTGCGAGCGCGCGCACGCTCAACAGGCAAAGTCGGTATCTATGGGGCTTCGCGTGGCGCCGAACATGCATTGCTGGTCGCCGTGCTAACGGCAACCGACAGCACCGAGCACGCGCCCGATGCGGTTGCGGTGCACGCGGCGCCTGATGTCATCTGTGGTGCGTTCGACGGCAGAGAGTGGCGGGACCCCGGTGACCCCGGCTGGCAAGCATGGGACCCGGCACGCCGCGCCTGGACGTGGAAGGGCAGCTCCGAAGCCCTACTCCCCTCCCAACCCATTGAAATCCAGCGCTATCCCGGCCCGCTTCTGATCAGCGGGGGGCTGAACGACACGATGTGGTCGTCAGCCATGAGCCGGCGGCTTGCCGACCGGTATGCCACCGGGGGCCGGGTCGCGGAAGAACTCGTCTTTCCCCGAGAGGGCCACAACCTGTCCGCCGAGGCCACCATGCTTCGGGACGAGCGGGTGTCTGCGTTCTTTGTGCGGCATCTGGTCTAGCGACGCGTTCGGCGCCAGACCGCCCTCTCGTTTCAAGTGCTATCGGCGCACACCCATTGGCATATCAGTGAGGAAAAGTGAGGATTCAATCCGATCCCGGTTCGAGCTGCGTTTCGCCCCCGAAAAATTGTCCGCGATTGCGAATACGCCAGGCCGTATCGCCCGGCTGACGGATGACCCGGCGGCGGCGCTTGCCTAAGATGTCGCCCTCTCGGCAAGTCGCTACGAGCGGCCACGCCGGGTCCGGCGGTCATGCGCAACATCACGTGCATGACCGTCCATCTCTAGCCGCTACGCGGGGCAGTCCATTCCCAATGTCGACAATCAGCAGCGCAACCAGTATCCCGCCACGGCATGACAGCGCGCCTGCCGGGCGGAACGCAGGGCTGCCGGCAAGGGCTGAACCATCACCCACCTGCGTGCCGCGGGTGGCCAGTCCCGGCCTGACGCAGTTGCCCAAACCCGCCGCCGCACGCCCACCCGCCGCCCCCACCCGCGTCAAAGCCGTGCGGACACTGGAAACGCGACAGCGCCTGCACCGCTTGCGCAAAGAGCTGAGCAAGATCGATCCGCCGCCTGCCTGTGCCGACGATGCGCATGCCGAGATCCTCGCCGCCATGGCGCGCGCCGGGTTGAGCGGCTGGACGGTGCCCGCATTGTCCGAGCCAGACAACGTGCGCCATGCCGATGGGTCTGTGGTGGTGTCACTGGTGTCTCACGCCATCGTCTTCAACGCGGGCGGCGCGTTCCGGATCATCGATCTGCTGCCGCCTGGGAGCGTGTACTTTGAGCTGGCCGGGCACGGCGGGGCAGCGTTTTCGTTGCCGTGCGGGTGCTCACCCGTCGCGGTCCGCTAGCGCACAAGGGGCACAAGGGGCACGACGCCCCAGCCGGCAACCGGCGCATCCCGGTATCTCAAAAATTCTCGCCTCAGGGTTATCCGCCATTTCGGTCCGGGCCCACCTTTTCGACACTCTTGCCACACCACCAATAAAACAAGGGGCGGAGACAGGTATGGACCGGAGGCAATTCGTACGGAGTTCAGTGGCACTGGGTGGCGCGATGATGCTGGCACCCATGGCGCGCGCGGCAGAAGCCGGCGTGTTTGCAGACAAGATCGTCTTTGGGCAGACGGTCGGGTTCGATAGCGTGTGGGGCGGGCTGTACAAGAACTACACCAACGGCCTGCTGGCCTGCTTTGAGCAAGTCAACGCCCAGGGCGGCGTGGGCGGCCGCAAACTGGTCGTCAAACGGCTGGAAGACAACTACCTGCCCGACAAGGCCGTGGCCAACGTCAAGACGCTGGTGCAGGAAGGCGTGTTCGGGCTGGTGTGCATGGGCGGCACCGGCAACACCATCGCCGCGCTGCCGCTGCTGGAGCAATACCGCCTGCCGATGGTGGGCGCCATGACTGGCGCCACCGCCGCGCGCAAACCCGGCACACCGCTGTTCCACACGCGCGCCAGCTACGCCGACGAAGTCACGAAGATGGTGCAGCACGCCACCACCATCGGGCTCAAGCGCGTGGCCGTGGTCTATCAGGACAACCCCTTCGGCTCGGGCAATGCCGACGCCGCCAAGGCCGCCGCCAGCAAGTTCGGCGCGCAGATCGTCGCGCTGATCCCGCACAACGCCAAGGGCGACGACATCGACATGGTGGTCGACAAGATTGCCGCCGCCAACCCGCAGACCACGCTGCTGTTCACGTCGCCCACTTCCGTGGCCGACACGCTGATGCGCTATCAGGCCAAGCACGGCCCGCTGCCGCTGCCGCAACCGTGGATTCTGTCCGTCACCACACCCAAGACCGTGTTTGAGAAAGCCGGCGCACTGGCCCACGGCGTGGCGGTTACGCAGGTCATGCCCGGGCCCAACGCGCGGACCCAACCGCTGGTGCGCGCGTTTCGCGAGGCCAACGACAAGTTTGGCGAGCGCAGCAACCAGACCTACGAAGCGGTGGAAGGCTTTCTCACCGCACGCGTCATCGTGGATGGCCTGCGCGCCTGCGGCAGCAACCTCACGCGCGACGCCTTCATCCAAGCGCTGGAAGGCTTCGGTACCCGCGACTTTGGCGGCGTGCGGGTCCACTATGACCGCAACAACCATGCCGGGCTGGATTACGTGGACGTGACGATGATCGGCAGCAATGGCAATTTGGTTGGCTGAGTCACGCAACGCACGGCCGCAAGCCAGCCAGAACCCGCCTCCCGAGGCGGGTTTTTTATTGCCCCTTGATAGAATCCCCCCGCCTTTGGACGACACCCGACACAACACAATGACGGTATCCCTGAGCCTGGACCCGCAGTTCTTCCACCTCCTTGCCGACAGCCACCAGCGGCTTGTTGGCACGCCGCTGATCAACAACGCCGTCGCGCCCGCCGATGTAGCCCGCTGGCTCTACGAAGACGCCCCCTTCTGCGTGCTGGCACACAACACCGATGCCGACCCGCGCTTCATCTATGCGAACCGGGCCGCGCAGCGCTGCTTTGAATACGACTGGAGCGGCATCACGGCGCTGCGGTCGCGTTTTTCAGCGGAGCAACCGAACCGCGAAGAACGTGCGCAGTTGCTTGAAGCCGTACGCACGCGCGGGTTCGCCACCGGCTATCGCGGCGTGCGCATCTCGCGCTCCGGACGGCGGTTCTGGATCGAGGGCGGCACCGTGTGGAATCTGATCGACGGTGATGGCGTCTACCACGGGCAAGCTGCGACCTTCCACCAGTGGCATGACGTGTGATGGGGGCAAGATGGTCGGCTATCCGCCCATGGGCTTCGTGCACCCCACGGAACCGGAATGGATCAGAG
The DNA here is from genome assembly GCF_049913345.1 of Ralstonia sp. R-29. NCBI lineage: Bacteria > Pseudomonadati > Pseudomonadota > Betaproteobacteria > Burkholderiales > Burkholderiaceae > Ralstonia > Ralstonia sp. R-29. The sequence continues at coordinate 1,810,422 of NZ_CP184378.1, read as the reverse complement.
ACGTGCTGCGGGGCGATAGAACCGTTTCGAACCCTTTCGAAAGCCAGTCGCCGTGACCCAGGATGCATGGATGGCCGCCAAGCCAGCAGAACCCGCCGTCAGAGGCGGGTTTTTTTACGCACCCACAACCAGAAGCACGTGAACCCGATAGTCGACATCGGCCAGCGCAGTTGCGGGCGGTCCAGGGTCTGCGCTTGGCGTTGTAGACGCCAGAGCGCCGCGTTTTCGGTTCCAAGCTCGGCGTAAAATCCGCTTGCCACGGAAGCCGCCCACTCATGCCCGCTCGCACCATTGCAACGCTCTGCGTTCTCGCGCTTCTCACAGGTTGCGTGAGCTATCAAGACCCGCGTACGCCCGCACAGCAAAAGCTGGCGCTGCAGCGGGCCGCCAACGAGTTGGTCGGCAGCTACACCATCACAGATAGCCGCAACGACGATGGCCGCGGCTATACGCAAGCCATCGTCAGCAGGCAAGACGGCTCAGACCAGCTCAGCCTGCAGTTGATGGGCCCGGCCACCGGCGCAATCACGCTGGCCGGTTCCGACTGCCGAGGCTGGTATGCCGAGAATCACCGCTACACCGCCATGCAGTGCGATGCGTTGACGGGCGAGGTCAACTTCTTCTCTCTGGTGCGACAGACCAACCCAGACCCCGTGAACTCCGGCACCCTACCTGCTTCGTTTGCAACGATGGCGGTTCCGGAAGGCAGCTATCGCTTCGACATTGCAGAGCGCGGCGGGCGCTATCGCTACTACGTGTTGACGAAGACACCGTTGCAGCAGGTGAGCGAAGCCCCGGGGGCAATGCGACGATGGCCTGCACCACCCGCGCCGCGTTCGTCGCAATAGGCGAACCCGTTTCGCCATATCAGCGGTTTAGCATTCACAACACAACAACATACGTTCCAAAGGGGTAGGCGTTGTCGAACAAGATGATCTCTCTGGTCTTGGCTTGCGCGTGCAGCATGAGCCAAGCCGCCTTCGGACAAACCTCGATGGAAGCGCCGCTGACAGACGCGCCGCCAACCGAAGCGCTCCAGGCTCAAGTCCTGCAAGCAGGCGCACCTGGGGAAGGTACACCCCAGGCAGACGCCCCCATGCCGGACGCCCCGCAAGCGGAAACACCCACCCCCGAGCCCGTCACAAAGGCAGCGCCCATCGTAAAAGTCGAACAAAGCTATTGGGCCGCAGAGGGCCTCAGCGCGCAGATGCACAAGGCGCGTGCGATCTCGCTGTACCTGATGGACCCTGCCCTGCAGCCGCTGAGGGCCGTGGACGAAGCGCGCCTGAAAGACGCGGGCTGCGAGTACACGACGGAAGATGCCGCGCTCATCGCCAACTTTGTCGAAGCCGTGGAAGCCACCACCGTGCGCGCCAACTCATTCACGCTGCAGTTCGAGCCTCGGGAGGCGGTCTACCTCGCGTTGGGTGGCGGCAGCGAGATGAAGCTGCTGTTTGACAAGCCCTACCAAAATCAACCGGAAGTGCTCGGGCAGATCAACGGTCAGCCGGTCACGGCCAGCAAGGGCCTGGTCGATGCGCTATATCGATGGGCGGGCAAGGTTGGACGCGTGCGGCAATGCGAACACTTTGTCGGCAAGTATCGGTAAGCCAGGACCCAGTACCCGCGCCGTCAAACCGCATGCGCCAATGGCCGCAGGTTGGCATCGAGCACAAACTGCTGGCAAACGTTCGCCGCCAGCGGCTGGCTGAAGAAATAACCCTGAAACCGATCACAGCCCAGCGCTGACAAGCGCGCGAGCTGCTGTTCGGTTTCCACACCCTCCACCACCGTCGACAGGTTCAGCGTCCGGCTCAGGCTGGCGATGCTGCGCACGATGTGTTCGTTGACGCTGCCCGCGCTCACATCCGCCAGGGAGCGATCGATCTTGACGGTATCCAACGGCAGCTCGCGCAGGTAGTGCAGCGAGGTGTGGCCCATCCCGAAATCGTCCAGCGCCACTTTCACGCCGGCTTCGCGTAGCCGCTTCAGGTTGTCGATGGCGTTGACGTCCGGCAGCAGCATGGTGGATTCGGTGATCTCCAGTTCGAGCAACGTTGGCGACAGCCCCTCACGCTGCAGAATGTCGATCACGTTCTGGTGGAATGCGCGGTTCAGCAGCTGCCGCGGCGACAGATTCACGGCGACCACGAAATCGTCCGGCAACACATCGCGCCAGGCGGCGCGCTGATGGCACGCCAGCGACAGAATGCGTAAACCCAGTTGGTCGATCTGGCCAATGTCGTCGGCCAGCGCGATCACAATCGGCGGCGCCACGCGCCCCAGCACCGGGTGCTGCCAGCGCAGCAGCGCTTCCGCGCCAAACACCCGGCCCGTTGTGCAATCCACCTGCGGCTGGAATTCCAGAAAGATCTGGCCATCTTTCTTGATGGCGTCTTCCAGGTCGCTGGCCAGGGCCACGGCCATGCGGCCCTCGTCGCCGGGCAAGTCCAGACAGCGCCGGCCTTGCAGGCTGACCTCGGGCGATTCGGCAATCTGCTGCAACGAGGCCAGCACGTCCTGGCTGCGCCGCGCAGAGAGCACATCCGCCATGCGCACGAACGGCAGGTAAATGGCCGCCCCTGCCGCCAGGCCGATGAGTTGCACCACCGCACCCGCCACCGAACCCGTAACCGCGTAGCCGCTGAACAGCACGGGCGTGGTCCACGCCACGCTGTAGCCGGTCTTGGGCATCAGGTCGGCCGCGATGGCGACATAGGCGATGAGAATCTGCACCACCGGCGCGAGCACGAACGGAATGGCATACACCGGGTTGAGCACCAGCGGCAGCCCGAACAGCAACGGCTCGTTGACGTTGAACACCGCCGGCAGCATCACTACCAGCGCCATCTTGCGCCCGCGCTGCGTGCTCCTGGACATCAGCAACGCCAGGATCAGGCTGAGCGTGCCGCCCGACCCGCCCATGCGCGCGAACATCGCGAAGAAGTGGTAGGTGAAGATGAACTGCGGCTGTCCGCCAATGGCCACCGCCGCCACATTGGCCTGCGAGGCCGGGGCCAGGATGTGTTGATGGACCGTGTACAACGCGTTCGGCCCATGGATGCCCAATAGCCAAAACAGTTGCGCGGCGGTTTCATACACGAGACCAAACAGCAGGCTGTTGGAGACTTCTGAAACCGGCGCCGCCAGCAGCGTGTTGAATGCCGCCATGAGCTGCGGCCAGCCCGCCCAGATCATGGCGACCTTGAGCACGGCAAACGTCAGGATCGTCAGCATGCCGGCCGGCATGACCGTCAGCACATCGCCCACCAGCAGGTCATTGCCGACGTGGCTGGCAGGAATGCGCAGACGGCGGATATCGCACAGCTTCAGAAACAGGCTGCCCCCTAGCGACGCCACCAGCAACGCGCCAAACAGCCCTTGCCCGAGCGAGAGCGACGCCATCAGCGGCGCATCCGCGTCCGGCGCGACGAGCGTAAAGAAGCACGACACCACCACCACCGCCGCCACCGTGGGGTTGACCACGCGATGCCCCACGCGCTGGTTATGCAGTTGCGCCAACACATCCGCAAAGCCGTACAGCGCGACCAGCGCGCCAATGCCAAACGTGCCGGCCTGCACGCTGTCGCAAAAGACATCCAGCCGGGCACCAAACGTCTCCACCAGCATGTGCCGGATGCCGGCCGTGGGCGGATAGCGCAGCAGCAGCGACAGCGCCCCCACCATGATGAGCGGCAGGGCCAGCGCCAGCCCGCGCCGGATAGCAATGAAGTATGGCGCGCGGTCGAACCGCTCTGCAGCGGTCAACAGCCGGGGCCATGGCGATAGCGCGTGCGTCGTCATAAAGGTCGATCTAGGGTCGGCAACATCCTGGGCATCCACGGAAGATGCCGCTATCGGGCTACGTCTGATATACGGCAGCACCATTGCACGACTGAAGCGCTTGCGCGCAAAAAGGCCTCACAGCCTATGGCAAGCTTCGTGCAATACCTAGGGGAAACCCGAAGTTTTGTCGCATCCCTGCACTGTGATGAAGCATCGGCACCAAGGCGGCGCCCACGCTGTGTGCGGCGCGCCCCAGAATCTGCAACGATCTTGCTTATGTCGATTTCCATTCGTGCGCCCCGCACTGTGAAACTACCTGCCCCGCTGCTTTCCGTACTCCGGCTCATGCGCGACCCGCATCGGCGTTATCGCCATGCGCGGTACATCCACGCCACGCGCGTCGGCCTGGGTGTGCTGCTGTCCATCGCCATCACCGCCGGCTTTGGCTGGCCACATGGGGAATGGGCCACCATCTCGCTGCTCATCGTCATTGCCGGCCTGCAGCACCACGGCAACATCCGCAAGCGCGCCGCCGAGCGGGCCTGGGGCACGCTGATCGGCGCCTCCGCCGGCCTGTTGATCATCGTGCAGCAGACCTGGCTCGGCCACCTGCCGCTCACCTATGCGCTGGTCGCCGCGGCATGCGGCATCTGCGCATATCACGCCATCGGCAAGGGCGGGTATATCGCCCTGCTGGCCGCCATCACGCTTGTCATCGTGGTCGGCCATGGTGACAACGATCTGCTCGACGGCGCATGGCGCACGCTCAACGTGCTGGTGGGGATTGCGATTGCGCTGCTGTTCTCGTTTGCGCTGCCGCTGTATGCCACGTATTCGTGGCGGTATCGGCTGGCCGACGCGCTGCGTGAATGCGCCCGGGCATATGCCAGCCTCGGCCAGGGCGACCAGGGGAGTAAGGTGGCCGGTGAGCGCAGCAAACACCTCGGCAAGCTCAATACGCTGCTGGTGCAACTGCGCTCGCTCATGCCATCGGTATCCAAAGAGATTGACGTGCCGCTGGAGCGGCTGGAGCACATCCAGCGCAGCCTGCGCATCTGCATCAGCACACTGGAGCTGCTCAACGCCGCGCGCGGGCCGCTGGGCGAGCCCCGTGCCGATGTGCCGCCTGACGCGGCCGACAGGCACATCCGCGACACGCTGATCGGCATGTCGCGCGCATTGCGGTTCGGCACGCTGGCACGCCTGTCGCAAGCGCGAGCGGTTGACGGCGCTGACACTGCCCAAACGCCCGGTGCGGCCACGGTGGAAAGTGCACTTGCCGTGGGCTTCGCCAACGAGGTTGAACAGCTTCGTGGGCAACTGCTGGCGATTGCGCCGCAGTGGAATATTGGGTGATGGCGCCGCAGCTTCGCCTGCACGGTTGTCACTTCGTTTAGAGCGCCGCAGCAATCCAAGGTCTGCTCCAACCTGACGCCGTTGTCCTGTCGAACTGCCCATGCCCCCAACACGATCCGTGCTCGATACCCACTGGACCAAGCGCCTGAGCCTGAGAGTGCTCGGCACGCTCATCCTTGCGCTGCAACCGGTCTGCGTGCAGCTCGCTGCTGCTGAACCGCTGCACAACCGCGCGATTCCCTGCCACATCGGCAATGACGCGCCCGTCGAGGCGGACCATGATGCCCGGTCTGGCTGGCAACCCGGGCAGGAGGGCCAATTCGGCATCCGCACGGATGGCAATGCCTACACGGTCGATACCGGTGCCGGATTGGTCTTCCAGGTCCGAACGCGCGGTGCTAACGGCGGGGACCGCGGCAAGGGCGACATCGTCTCCCTGCTCTGGCATGGCGTGCAGTATCAGGACCCGCGCAAAGGCAGCCAGGTGAACTCCGGCTTCTCCGGCCTGTATGACGGGCAGGATCGCGTCAATGTGGACGCGGCACGCGTGGGCAACGACGCCGTCAAGATCACCGTTACCGCCGGGGCGTTGACCCACGTCTACATGGCGCGGCGTGGGCAGCCCAACATCTACATGGCGACGTATTTCACGGCGGAGCCCAAGCCCAACCTCGTGCGCTTTGTCGTGCGGGTGCCGCACGCACGCCTGCCCGATGGGCCGCAATGCGCGGACATCACCACCGCCGTGCGCGGTGTGGAAGCGCATGATGTGTTTGGGTTGGCCAACGGCGAAACCCGCTCCAAGCATTACTCCAACATGCGCCTGAAGGACTGGCAGTACTTTGGCGCAACCGGCCCGCACGTGGGCATGTGGATGGTCCGCGATAACAACGAGGGCGGCTCGGGCGGCCCGTTCTACCGCAGCCTGCTCGACCAGGGCACGGAAGACCAGGAACTCACCTATATCGTCAACTACGGCGAGAACCAGACCGAGCCCTACCGCATGGGCGTGCTCAACAGCTACGTGCTCGCCTTTACGGATGGCGAACCGCCGCGTGAAGTCGACACCCACTGGTTCAAGCACATGGACCTGCCCGGCTACGTGCCGGAGAGCGAGCGTGGCGCCTTCGAAGGCCATTTCACTGGCCTCGCTGAAGATGCCCCGTACACCTTGGCGCTCAGCAACGCGCATGCGCAGTACTGGGGGGATGTCTTTGCGAAGGAGGGCCACTCCCACCATTTCCACCTGCAAGGCGTACTGCCCGGCCAGTATCAGGCGACGCTCTACCGTAACGAGTTGCAGGTCAAACGCTTTAACGTGGACATTCAAGCCGCCCACACGACCCCTTGCGCGTGCGGCGGCATCGATCACGACCCACAACACGATGCCGCGCTATGGCGCATCGGCACCTGGGACGGCAGCCCGCGCGAGTTCCGCAACGGCGACAAGGTCACGGTGATGCATCCATCGGATGTGCGTATGCAGCCGTGGACCGTGCCGGACTACCTCGTCGGGCGCTCGAACCCCGCGCACGATTTCCCCGCGTACCAGTGGAAAGCCGTCAACGGCGCGCTGGTGGTGCGCTTCCACCTGAGCCAGCGCGATGTTGCAGACCACCGGCTGCGCATCGGTATCACCACGGCCTTCGCCCACGCTCGGCCGAGCATCACGGTCAACCAGTGGAGTGCGCCCACACCGCAGCCTGCCGTTGAGCCGACCACCCGCAGCCTGACGGCGGGCTCCTACCGCGGCAACAACGCCACCTTTGCGTTCGACATTCCGGCCTCGGCCTTCGTGGCTGGCGAGAACGTGCTCACGATCAACGTCACCAGCGGGAATGCCGGAGACGGTTTTCTCAGCCCGGGCTACGCCTTCGACGCCATTGATTTGCTGAAGTAACCGGCACAACCGGGCGCCCTCAAGACGGCGTGCACGCGTCAGGCCGCCATCATCAGCTTCGGGTCAACGCTGGGCGACTGTTGTGCCGTGGGCTGAACGGCCAACTGATAGCCGCGCGAGTAGACCGTCTTGAGCTCCACACCGGTCCCCGGTCCGAAGCCCAGCTTCTTGCGCAGCTTGTAGACGTGCTGCTCGATGGAGCGCTCTGCAATGCAGGCCTCCATTCCCCATACCGCAGAAGCGATCTGCTGGCGCGACAGAAACGCCCCAGACGAGGAGAACAACAGCCAGGCCGTGGCAAATTCGCGTGCGGTCAAGCGGATCGGCGCGTCATGCAAGGTCACCGTGCGGGTCAGCCGGCATAGGCGGTACGGCCCGACCACCACCTGCGTCTGGCAGGCAACCTGCGCCGACCGGCCGACCCCGCGCAGGATGCGGCGAACACGCGCGCACAGCTCCTCGGCGGTGAAGTGGCCCGAGATGATGTCGTCAATGCCAGCGTCGAAGGCGCTGAGCATCTCCTGGCGGTCGGCAAAGTGGCCAAACACCAAGGTGGGCCAGCACAGATTGGCGTTGCGCTCGCGCCCGGAGAGCAACAGTCGGCCGGCGGTGCTGAACTGCTGCGCATCGATCATCAGCAAATCAAAGACCTCGGTCTGCCCGGTGCGCATCAGGGCCAATGCCTCGTCGAATCGCACGCAGGTGATGTCCTGGGCGGACAGGCAAGTCGCTACGTAGGTAAAACTGGCTGGATTGGTGGTGAGTACGGCGAACTTCATGGCAAACCCCCGACGATGCAGGGTCGATCCATGCGTCCACCCCGCTTTTTCTTTTGCCAAAGGATAACGTTCACACTGTGTTCATCCATCGCTATAACTAGCGATGCCGTAGGGGCAGCCGTCAATCGCCTGCTCCAAAAGAGGGCACAAGTGACCCGATCGGCACCGCGCAAGCGCAACCCTGACGTCGTTCAGGACACGAAATCCGTCTGGACCGTCCTGCCGGAGCCTTGGACACCCGGCTTCGCCCCCAGCCCCCTCCCTTCGCCCGAACCGGACAATCGACCGTCCATCGCTCGGTACCCTTCCAACCTCCGATTGGAGGTCCGGCATGCACAAGAACGTGACAAGCGGCGTATCGCGCAACATTCCTGCGTTGCCATCGTCGTCATCCCCCACACCGCAGACAGCGCAAGAAACCGCAACCCGACCGACGGCGCGTACGCGTTCGGCCGCGCTCGAGCATCTGCCCGCCTCACACAGCAGCAGCACCAGCGGCGCCAGCGGGCCTGCGCGGGTTTCCGCCGCGCCGGCCAAGATTGCCGAGGCGGAACTGCCGTTGGCCGCCTACCTGCTGATGCGCGCCGTGGACGGGCGCCCCGTGGCTGCACCGGAAATCGCTCGCCTGCGATTGGCGAACGCCAGCGTCAATGAAACCCGTCAACTGCTCAGGCACGGCCGTGGCAACGTCGACGTCGACGTGCGCGCCACCCACAACGAAAGTACGTGGCGGATGAAGGCCGCGCGGACCTTCCGGCAGGAGCGTGAACAAAAAGCGAAAGTGCCCTGGAACGCGTTCGAGCAGCGGGCGCCGTATTCCGCTGCGGCAGCGTCGGTATTTGGCGCGGGCAATTGCGGAGAACACACGAGCACGACCAGCGTCTATCACAGCCGTCGGCTGGCTCCTAACGAAGAAGTGCACTACGTGAATGCACCCGCCGCCGGACACGCCTTTGCAGAGGGCCGCATTCCCAGCGCCCCTGAAGCCGAGCAGCCAGAGCGGACGGTCGTGATGGACGCGTGGGCGAAAGGCCCCGCGGTGTTCGCCGCCGATGCGCACTTTGCCAAGCGACGCGGCGGGCTGCAGAGCCTGTTGCACTACAACGCAGACACCGGCCGAGACGCCCGCATTACGGCCAACGACGTGGTGCTGGAGGCCCGGTCCGCAGGCCCTGCCGAAGTTGCCCGGCGCGTGCAAAGCGAAGCCACGCCAACCGCCCGCTTTGCCGCGTTCATCGACTCTGTACTACCCAGCGGCATGGGCCACTGGAGCGAGCAGCATGTGATCGACCGCGACTTCTCGCAACGCGTGAAAGGCAAACTCGCCGCGCTTGAGAACCCGGCGCAGGGCTTTCAGCTGGCGGCGCGTATCGCCGAACAACTCGGCGTGCCGGCACAGCAGCGTACGGCAGAGGCGCAGCGCATCGTCGAAGCGGCCCATGCCATGTTGGCGGACCGGTAAAGCTGCGAGTCGCCGCACGCCATCACACATGGGGCGAAACTTCTATTTGAGCGGATTCGCGAGCGCGGGCAGTCTGGTGCAAGTGTTTCAGAGCGATGCGAAGAATTGACGGAACCTTCCGCAGCGAGCATGCGACCGTTATCCCATCCGAAGGGGAAAACGGCGGGAACCATGGCTCTAGCGCTTCAATTGCGCGCCCCATGGCCCCGCGATCAGGACCAATCGCGGGCCTCCAACCCTACGCCCGCCGACGATCATCGGGCGACGACGGGCTCGAACCAGACCGTGCGGCAGATGCCGCGCCCATGCTTGCCTTATCGATATCCGCGTCCGTTCCACGTCGTGCGCCTGGTATTCCGGATTTGCCCGCGCAAGCCCTCGGGCCGCTCGTGGGACGCGGGAGCCAAAAAGACGTGTACAGACTGGCCGACGAACCCGGCCATTGCGTAGCGCTGATTCATGCCGATGCCATTGGCCGGTTCGATACGCCCAGTACTCACGCCCAACGGGAGATGGACGCGTTATTGAAATTGCGCGCACGAGGCTTTCGCACGGTCCAGACGTATCGACTCGTTCGTATCGCAGACCGCGTCGGCATCGAACAAGCCTACCTGCCCCAGGCCAAGAGTTCGATGGATATCGTCCGGGCTCCCAGCAACGTACCGGAAGGGCAATATCTCACCCAAAGGACCGTTGAACAGTGCAATGCGACCATCGCCACGTTGCGTAAGAGCGCCACGGTGATCGACGACCTTCAGTTTCTGGTTGAGCCCCAGGGCGACATCCATATCAGCGATCCGCGGGCAGTGACGGACGGCGATCCAGAAAAAAATGTCGATACGGTCAAGGCGTTGCGAGGCGCGGCGATTGAGAGACTGTTGTGTTCGGACGATGAGGAATGAAGGCGACCCAGTGGAGCGGCACCCCCTTGTGTCGTGCATTGCCGGGGCGATAGATACATCCCCGCACCCGACCGATACCCCCCATAAGCGGTAGTTGAGGAATTTTCAGGATTACGTGCGGCGCTCCCCGTACATTCGGGGGGTTCTTCCTCTCTCACCGCACCCGGCATGAAATCGAAAGGCGCTGCAGGCACCGGCAGCCAAGGACCCGCTTTGCATGGCGACAGCCAACGGCCCAGCGCGATGAGGGCAATGGGGGCAACGAAAGCCACCCGCACTGCGCGAGTCGACCGAGCCGATTCCACCGGGTCACCCCAACCCTCGCGGCAAGCGGCAGGTGAGCCCATCCAGCATCTGGTGATCGGACTGCGCGCTCGCGACGCGCATGCCAAGCAGGCGACTGCCGGTTGGATCTTGCTGCGGTACGCGCTGAGTGATTGCCTGGCGTTGATGGCGGCGCTCGATCAGGCGCCGTCGGCCATCCGGCTTCGCCCCTATCGCGTGAATGCTCCCGCAGCCGATGCACCCGTGCGCTGGCTGTTGCGTCGCGCCGGCCGGGGGCTTCTGAAGGTGGTGGGTGTGTCAAAGCAGGGGCGCGAAGTCTACGCGTCGCTGCCGATGCCGGCGGACCGGTTTCGGCTGATGGTCCGCCCCGGCTGCGTGCCGACGGGCCCGTACGAACAGCGCCACGGCCAGATGATGTTCTTTGACCGGAACCCCGAGAAACTGCGCACCCACTTTGGCGGCCAGTTGCTCCAGTACCGGCCGGTCAGCACACAGCAGCGCAACCGCCCGCTCGTCATGCGCCCCGCAGATGTGCGCCGGCTATCTGCCAAGCGCCCTGGGTTGCGGCGTTCGGCGATTTCCGTGTCGGTGTGCGCGGCCATCGCCACGGCCGCCCCGGCGCGCTATGCCCTGGCGACGGACTACACAACGCCCATCACCGGAAGCAGCACCGCCGATGCTGCCTATTCCACGTCCACCAATGCCGCCGGCAGCTTGGTGTATGCGCTGCAGAGTGGCGACACCGTTTCGGCATCAACCAACCAGCTCGCCAACCTCCAGGCGGTGAACCTGGTTGGCGTAACCACGCCTGTGGTGTTGCAGGTGGGCAGCAACGGTACCGGCACGCTTGGGGTCTCCGCCACCCGCACCGGGGTGACGGACTGGGGCCTCGTCCACGGCATCGACGTGGAGAGTGGCAGCCACCTGACCATCAACGGCAACACCAACGTCAACGCCACCACGGACAACCGCAATAGCGAGATCGAAGGCGTCTACATCACCAACAGCACCGCCACGTTCAACGGCAACACCACCATCTCGACCAGCACGCCGGGCTATTCGCGCGGACTGTGGATCAACCGGGGCAACGTCACCTTCAACGGCGATACCACAATCACCGTGCGGGGCCACGGCACGGATAACGACGGCATCTACAACTCCGGCGGTGGCGCCGGCAACGTCACGTTCAACGGCAACGTCAAGATCGATTCCCTGGGCGAGCACCCGAGCGACAACGTCCACGGCATCTACAACGACAACGTCAACACGCGGCTCACCATCAACGGCAACCTCGACCTGTCCGCCACCTCGAACGGATCGACCGTGTTCGGCATCCGCAACCAGGGCGTGCTCAACGTCAGCGGGGACATGTCCGTCACGGCAACGGGCCCGCGCTCGGCAATGGGCGTGGCCAACACGCACCGCACGGCCCGGCTGACGGTGGGCGGCAACGTTGACATCCACGTCGTCAACACCGGGGGGTACACCCCCTTCGGGCTGCCGACCGCCATCCAGGCCCACTACGGCACCGGCTCCAGCATGACGTTCCGCAAGGGCGTCAATGCCACGGTGAACGCCGTCACCACGGCCTTTGGCATCGACAACACCGGCGTGATGAATTTCTCGTCCACCAGTGACACGGTGGCCCTGAACGTGGCATCCACCTGCACCACGTGCAACGTGTTCGGCATCAACCAGAGCGGGGGCGCCATCACCATGGCGGGCGGCGCGCAGGTCAAGGCGTCCACCACCGGCACGGGCGCCGCCTTTGCCATTGCCAACGCCGCCGCCAACGGCGTGAACGCCACGCTCAACATCAACGCCGCAGGTGCCGGCAAGGTGACGTTGGACGGCGATATCACCACCGCCAACTATGCGGCCAGCGGCAACACGGGCAGCACGAACGTTGTCTTGAACACGGCAGACTCGTACTTCAAGGGCAACATCGTCCCGTACGCCAATACCGGCCTAACCACCGACACCACCAACTATGTGGCCGGCGCCACGACGCTCAGCTTCGCCAACGGCGCCACGTGGGTCCCCACCGGCACCGGCAACACCAGCAACGACTTCGGAGCCGGTGGCTTGACGCTGGCCTCCGGTGGCGGCATCGACCTGTCGCGCAGTTGGGGCACGTTCGCGCCGAGCAGCATCCCCGCCTACAACCTGCGCACCGTCACCATCGACAGCAGCGCGGCCGGCGGCGCCAGCGTCAACCTCAAGGACGGCGCCACCTTCACGCTGCTGAGCGATGTGCGCAACGGCGCCGCAGACAAGGTGGTGTTCGGCTCGGGCATCAGCAACTTCTCCGCAGCGGGCACGCAGAACATCAAGGTCGCCTACGACCCGGTGCTGCAAGACACCTCCTGGGTGAACGCCAACACCGTCAAAACCGGCAAGACCTTCAGCGCCGTCACGCCCATCACCATTGTGGATGCCAGCTCGGCCGCCGGCGGCGCCGCCAAGCTCGCCGCCGTGAGCGGCACGCCCGGCGCGTGGACGAGTACGTATGAGAACGCGTTGGTGTCGTTCACCTACACGCCGCAGGTGGCGGTATCGAGCGACGGCAACAAGGTACTGCTGACCGGCATCCAGATTGCCGGCAGCGATGGCGCATCAACGGGCACCGGCGGTAGCCCGGGCGCGACGGCCCCCACGGTGCCCACGCTTTCTACCGGCTTGGGAACATCTTCCGGCATTCGCCCGGCCGAAGCGGTGTTGACCGCCTCCGAATCGGTAGCCGCCATGCGTAATCTGCTGCTGCGCACATCTGCCCCGGCGGGCATCAACGGCACCGGCGGCGGGACCAGCGCCATCGGCGTCAGCACGCCCCCGCAGGGGGCCGACGCCGATGGCAGCATCTGGATCACCCCCATGGCCAGCCGCGACAGGCTCGACACCAGCTATGGACGCCAGACCAGCGAGACGGTGACGTCGACAACCCTCGGGGCAAACCGCCGCGTCTATCAAGGTGACAAGAGCACCGTGCGCGTGGGCGCCAGCATCACGCAGGCCAATGCCAACGTCGGCTACACGCGCGGCTCGGGCACGATCGACATGACGTCGATCGGCGTCAACGCCACGCTGCAGGCCAACAGCGGCCCGTACGTCAGCGCCGGCGTCAACGGCGCGACGCTGCGCAACACCTACAACGCCACCGACCTGGAAGGCACCAACACCAGCGGCAAATTCAACGTCAAAACGCTCGGCACCACGCTCGCCGCCGGCTGGCCGTTCGACCTCGGCCGTGGCGTGAGCCTGGAACCGTCCACCGCCGCCGTGGCGGGGGTCATGTTCGGCGACCAGCGCGTCACGTCTGCCGGCGTAACGACCGACCTGAACCGCAAAACTTTCGGCATGGTGAATGCCGGTGTCACGCTCAAGCACACGGGCAGCAACGCAGTCGTCTCGCACGAGGTCTATGGCCGCGTCGCACGCCTGGAAACCTTCGGCAGCGATCTGTCCATCACGGCAAGCAAAGACGGCGGCAGCATCACCGCCGATGCCGGCCCGGCCCGCCGCAGCGGCTACCAAGTCGCGCTCGGCGGCTCGGTGGGCTTCGGCCCCGCCAAACGCCTGGCCGTGACGATGGAAGCCGGCCGGCAGCATCTGTCTGGGTCCGGCGCGGGATGGTCGGGGCTGGTTAGCGTCCGGTGTCGCTGGTGACGCGCCACTGCACTGGCGGTGATTTGGGGTGCAGAACTCGGCGCTCGGCGTTCTGAGCTCGACGTTCCGAGTTCTGAGCTCGGCGTTCCGAGTTCCGAGCTCGACGTTCCGAGTTCTGAGCTCGGCGTTTCGAGTTCCGAGCTCGGTGTCCCGAGTTCTGAGCTCGGCGTTCCGAGTTCCGAGCTCGGCGTTCCGAGTTCTGAGCTCGGCGCTCCGAGTTCTGAGCTCGGCGCTTCGAGTTCGGAACTCCGCGTTTGGGCTTCTGAGCTCCGGTGTGCTGGGCCTCGGAGCCCGGCGGTTGGGCCTCGGAGCTCGGTGCTCGGCAGTTTGGGCTCGGCGTTCCACCCTTTGAGACTAGAGCACGACGCTTTGCGCTCGGCGCATTGAATCTCTGACTGCGGCAGTTCGGGCTTTGGGCTCGGCGGTTGGGCCGTTGACCCTGGCGGTCGCATTCATTCTTGATCAGGGGTCGTGGGCGGAGGTTAGCTGGGTGTCGATACCCCTACGACGGTAGCTCTGGCTCGATGCAAGCCGTTGCCGGCGGGCACGGCGCAACACTCCAGGACACGGAACTTCGCCGGAAGATTTCAGCGGATGTTCACCGCCCCGTCCGGCGAAGTGAACATCGTTGACTACAGTGGCCGGTCCCGCGCTGCCTCGGCATGGCTGCCTTCACGCATCGCTTCCACCAACCCCAGAATCTTCGTCGCCTTCTCAAAGTGGTCCAAGCGATGGGTCTGAATCCACCAGGTGGCGGCCTCCATGAGAAGCTCGGGGTCGTCGTTACGGTTGGCGAAGAACGCGTAGAAGGATAGGCCGACACCCGCCCCCTTGGAACGTATCTTCTCGTGGCAGGTGGCCAACATCTTTTGCTTCAGTTCAGGCGTCATAAACCGATCTTGGTGGAGGCGAGTGCCGGGGGTGGCAGCTTACTCGCGGTGTACATCCCGGTCACGACGATGCTGGCCACAAACACCACCACGCCAATCGCCATCGATGCGACGACGCGGACTCGCTTGCCCGGGCGCAGCACTAGCACGAACACAACCAGAGGCAACTCCACCAGCACAATCAGCGCGCCGAGGATCATGACCCAGCCACCAATCGCCACCGGCGGCCCGGTACGTACCGCCGCCAGATCGATGGGGGCGAACTGCAATACATAGACGGTAAAGGCTGCGCTCATCGCAACCAAGATTCCGGTCAGAACATCGACCCAGCGAACAACGCGCGTTCTTGTCATTGCAATCCTTCCCCTGCCGCCTGCCTGGCGAGCGCCGCCCCACGCTGCGGACTGTCTTTCACCACGAGGGCATCGTAGAAATGCCCTTTCCTGTTAGCCGATCGGCGCACCGAAACGGCGGTCGCCACTGTGAGCGAACGGCGAATGCGAAGCCATTCAAACGTTCTAAGGGCTGAGTTGCGTGCGGTTGAATCGGCCAGATGGACACGCCGGCGTTTCAGATACTCCACGCGGTTTGTGGGGGAACCGGCTTCCTGCCTCCGGGCCGGTGGCGTCTGTCGTCTCCGGTCACGCCCCTTTTGTGATCATTCATAACCATGAAAAGGCCTGACGCGGGATTTATTTTACATTTGTTTTTAATATTTTAACGTTTATAGTTTTTTAACTATTAAGTTTTGCGCATTTCATTTGACATCAGAATTAACCATAATCAGATTTCAAAAATCGGAATTTGCCGCGGCATCCGCGTAAGCATAATCTCCCCCTGCAGCCAACGTTGGACCTGCAATTCATTCTCGATGCCTCGCTAAACGAAGGCAGTGCCGAGATTAACTTAGACCTTGAGAGGGGTGAGACAATGCCAGCCACGCCATGCACGATTTATTACACCGCCAATCAGCAGTTTGCGATCGGCGTCAATGACAGGATCGTAAATGCCCCTGTCGTTTTGCGCGATACCACAGCCGCGAAGGAGGAGTATTACCAGTGGATCCTCCGGGATGACAGCACGATTGCACTGCGATCGGACCCGACGCTTATTCTCGATGTTGCGAAGCTCGCCGACCTTCAGCAGTTCCATCTGAGCCTATACAACCCCTTAAGCATTTCACCCACGCAGCAGTGGAGCGACGATGGTTCCGGACGCTACCGCAACGTAGGCAATCCGAAATTCGTTATCGATAATCTGAAACGCGTGACCAAGGATGGCAACCCCATTATTGTCCACGCCGATAATGGCTCCATCGCTCAGCAGTGGACGACTAAAGATGACATGGAGCTGAAGCCGACAAGGTTCTACCTGGGTAAGACGAACTTTGCTTTTGGCGTCAAGCGACCAATATCCGGTGCGCAAGTGGTTCTGCTTGATACAAGCAAGGAGCCGCACAAGGATTACTACGAGTGGATTCAGCAGGAAGACAATACCTTCCTCCTGACTGCGGGGGGCGGCGTTCTGGTGCTGGACACCGCGAAGCTGGTGCCCCAGCAGAACTTTTTCTTGAGCGTTTATGACCCCAACAACGTCACGAAAACGCAGCAATGGATGTATGACGACAACAGCTACATCCGCAGTATTTCGCAACCCAGCCTCGTGCTCGACGACAAGGCAAGCGCGGTGACCGACGGGAACATCATCTGGACCTACGCGTTCAACGGCTCGAGCGCGCAGCAGTGGCGTCCTGTCTACGATGACAGCCTGGAGAAGAGCGCGGAGGAAGGGCAGACGCAAGTCGTGTAAGGCTCGCCCGCTCTGTTAGAGGCGCACGGCGTGGTGGGTGTTTCGACATCCGCCGCGCTGTTCTGGGCCCGCCGTGATGATTAAACCGCCGGTTGTTGTTCGGTCTCCCAATACAGCTACTGCACGCAATGCCAACTCCGCCCTCATTCAGTGGGCTTCTCGTCATTGCGATCCGTCCCCTGCCGCCTTGGAGCGACGGCGCGCTTAACACCGCCCGAAAGGTTGACCGCTGATCTGTGCGGAGCTCTCTCGTGGAGGGAGTTGTCGATCTATCCGGTTCTCGCCGAGGGTGAAACACCCCCAAAAAATGGCGATGCCGAGGAGGAAGGCTACGACCGCCCGCAAGCGGATGCCCGGCCGGCGGAGTAGCGCAAATACCACCAGCGGTATCTGGATGACTATCAGCGTAGCCGCCGCGAACAATGCCAGGCCCGCGTAGAACACCAGCGGCCCAGTCCTGACGGCAGCGAGGTCGACGTCGGCAAACAGGGCGTGCACTAGGTACACAAGGCCAACAATGGCCAGCACACCCGACAGCACCTCCACCGCCAAAAGCACACGCGAGCGACTCATCGGACGCCCTCCGCAACAATCTGCTGTGCCAGCGCCTTCCAGCGGACGGGACTGTCTTGTACGACTTGCGCGTAGTAGAAGTGTCCCTCGCCCTTACCGCCCTTGAACTGCATACCGAGCCGAGGAAGGGCTGCCACGAGATCGGCCTCGGTCATCCCCGCATAAAGAGGGTCGCCGTGTTGAGTGAGATTAATGACCACGACCCTCCGGATGTTCCTGTGGCTCTTGAGGTCTCGCAAAAACTCGCCGTCGATAGGGGAGCCGATCAAGACGAGATGGTCGATCACGACATTCGTGCGGTTGGCATACGACCAGGCCGTCTGTGCCGCCAGCAGGGAACCATAGCTGTAGCCCATCAGGTTAAATTGCTCCGCCTCGTCCGCCATGCCACTGGAAATCGTCCACTCGTCGTCATCCCGGTACCGAATGAGCAGCCCAGAACGGATGGCATCCATGATGGTGCCCCGGTCGCCGCTGTAAGTCTTGGTGGCCGAATTCGTCAGGCCGACAAAACATTGCTTGATCCCGGCATCGCGGAACGCCTGCATTTGGGGCTTGATATATGGGCCATCGAGCCCGGCACCGCCCCAGTACAGCGTCCCTCGCGGGCGCAGAAGCATGATTTTGACGGGTTCCCGATCGTCGACGGGGGTTAGTGGCAACGCGTAACTCATTCTTCGTGGTCGTTGAGGATACGGATGGAGGCCGTTTCCGCCTGGTCGGCGCGAATACGCACGGTGTGCCCCGAAGCATTGGTAATGCCTTCGGTCTCGCCGCCTGACCAACTCAGGCGGTAGCGTACTCCGGCCAGCGGCTTGCCCGTCGCTTGATTCAGCAATTGGGCGTGCTGATCGAACATGTCGGCGTGCTGTGTATGAAGCCCGGCCGCACTTCCCACGTAACCGGTTCCGGTCACATCGTCCGCTACCGTCTGATGCGCGGCCAGCGCAAGGACGCGCGGCTTCTTTGGGCACTGACACAGCACGATGTCGTTATGCCGGGCGACCGGCACGCCGTTGACCGTCTGGATCGGATGCGTTTCCCCAACGATTTTCCCGGTTGACTTGCATGCCGGGCACGTTGCCACGTCGCCCCATAGCGCCGCAGGCTTTCCATCTACGGTCATGAACGATCCGGCGCCCGCCGTGATGATTGAACCGCCGGTTGTGGTTCGGTCTCCCAATACAGCTACTGCACGCAACGCCAATTCCGCCTCCATTCAATGGGCTTGCCGATCGGCGCACCGAAACGGCGGTCGCCACTGTGAGCGAACCGCGCATGCGAAGCCATTCAAACGTTCTAAGGCCTGAGTTGCGTGCTGTTGAATCGGCCAGATCGGCCGGATAGAAGGGCATCGATCGCGCATTGACAGCGCCTGCCCGATTGCCACCCCGCCCGTCTCGGGGTCGCATTTACTGCGATTCTTTTATTTCTGTTGGTCTGCGCACGCCAGCACGCGCAGGACTTCCCACCGGTCCACATCCACCAGCACGCCCTCCAGCGTGATGAGCATGTACGCGCCAATCGCATCCAGAAACCCGGCCTGATATTCGGCGGGCTTGTCTTGGAGGTGGCGCTGGTATTCAGCCCGCAGCGCCCTGGGTTCGAACTGTCGATGCAGCTTCAGAGCCACCTGCGTGCGGCACAGAAAATCGCGGCCGCCGAGCGCGCCTTGCAGATAACAGTGATTGGTGTGCAGGTTCATCGCGCGCCTCCGCCCGGTGGGCGCGGTGTCAGCCAAGCGATGCGAGTGGGAGGTGGCGTTGCGGGGTAATGCCGGCGTGCCGTGGGTACGGCTTGGGTCGGTTGATCCATTGTCTTGCCCTCTGCTGATTGAGTGGGGAGCCACCCACCGGTGAGGGTGGGCGGGCACACGACAAGGTCTGCAATACCGACGTACTACCAAGACGGCAGGGCCGAAGCCCTCCCTGTCGGGCCCGCCCATATAGGCGAACGACGACGGCGGTAGAAACTTGAGTCTCTTCCGGGTAGTGACGTGCGAGATTGCAGTCTCGGCTGCGGTTGTTTTCGCAGCGAGGGGAGTTTAGCGGGTATCAGCACAGTAAGCCAACCCAGCAGCTTCTAGACGATGCTCTTGGTAGTTCCTCTAAATAGCTCGATATTAAAATTTTTCCCTCAAACTCCACCCTTTTCTCGAAGCTACGCTTGAGTCTTTTTTTTCCGCGTTGTTTTTTTTATTCTCTTCACTGACACATTCTTCGGCTCGACCTCCAAATCATCCTGCTTCTCGACAATAGTCAGAGAAGATCCATTCTCTCCCCCTGCGTCTATAGTCACAGCAACCGGCTCATCCTCACGCTTAGCATTGAAATCATGCCCGTAAATCTCCCGATAAGCCTCACCAAATTCATCACAACCAATAAAATCAAAAAACAATGGCCAATTATGATATGAACCTTGCTGCACCAGCTCCCCTGATTTCCCTATTTTTCGCATAATATCGGAAGCCAGCTTATAGTTTCCATTGAGGACTTCAACAGCAAGCTTAAAATCTCGCACAGAGGCGGTCCAATCGCAGGAGTTGAGACAACGGACCATGTCTTCCTCCCTGCCAGCCTTTTTGTATGCAATCGCCAAGTTGATGTGCCGAATACGAACATCGATATCTTCGGCGCCTTTACGCATTTCGTCCGCCAAAGAGAATTCCCCAACTCTGACAGCCAACTTCCAATCCCTCCTCCTCAGAGTTTCATAGACTTGGGACTGAATTGCATTGTTTGCCTCCATTTCATCACCTGGCAGAACTTTTCGCCACAAAGTAAAGACAAGCATCACAGCCACAAGCGAAAGTACGTGACAAGCACGGAAATAGTATTCCGCACCAATATCTAACTGAACCCCCGGGGCGGCGTTTTCTTCGATTTTGCACCCCTCCCTCTTGCAAACCGTAAGATACTGCTCCGTGACAACCCCACCATTGTGGGTCATCAAATTTCGACGCTGACTTATCTCGACAAACTCGCTCCATTCCGGGAACTTTCGCAACGTCTTGAAAGAGAACTTACTTTCGAGGGCCGCGAATTGCTCGATGTAACTATCCCTTCTAAATGAGTCTATCTCCTTGTCCAACATATCTTGCTTTACCGCATCAAGAGAATTGAATTGAATTAAGTCTGACAGCGAAACCTCCCGCTTAATGCTCTTTAGCAACGCCGGCTGCTTTGTATAGAGAATTGTTAGAAGATGCCCCATAAATGCATCAAACTCGCTGAACAACCCAATAAAAAGACTCCTCTCCACGATTCTCAGCATTCCGGCACTACGGATACGCTCGAATTGCTTAATAGCATCTATTACCGCCACACGCTCCCGCACGTCTTCCGGAATTATTACATCGTAACTTTTCTTATCCGCCGAATTATTTGGATCTGCGTATTTCTTGAAGACATCTTTACAGGCGGAAACTTTGTCCTTTATGTGATTTCCGACTGCCACAATTGCAATTGTGGCGGCTCTACGCATCTCATCTACACGAGTAATAAAATCAGCGCTAAGCTTCTCAAGAGGATGCAAATCCTTAACTTCCACATCAGAGTTAGAGGATTCGTCACCGGAATCGGATAGATTATTCTGTGGGTGGCTTTGAGTTGGCGGGTCAATCGCTCCGCTGCCTTCTTCAAGATTCTCTGATTTGCAGTCTTCATCCTTCATACGCTCGCCCCCTATATATTGATTCTCACTGGTTTCACAGAAGTGCTTGACACGAGAACCTCGCGCTACCACCTCTGGCAGAGAACGAAAAGGTGCTCGCAAAGAAAAGCCGGCGCAGAACTTCTAGCCCAGCCCAAGGACAACACTAACTAAGCGGAACGCCCCATCTGCAACGTATACCGACACCCCTTCCAATAATTACTACACCCCCAAAACGCCCCACTCCTCCCATTCCGCGCCACCAACTTCACCCCACAAGCCGGGCACGAGGGCGTTCGGTAATCCCCCTCAAACACCCTCGCCAGCAGCGCGGCCTGCTTGTCTTCGCCGAGCGCGCGGATGCGCTCAAGCACCGCCGGTCCGTCCAATAGCTGGATACCGGCAAGCTCGGAAAACTCCTGCACCGGGTTGCCGACATAACCCGACAAAGACCAAAACACGCCCCGCCTGACCTTGTGCGCCAGCATGGAGCCGCCCAGCGCCCGCACCTGTTCCACCTTCACGGGCTTGGACCAAGCCTTGCACTGGACCACCGCCACGGGCGCGTCCAGGCCGGCCTTGTACAGCGTGGCGTCAATGCCGCCGTCCGGGCCGTGCGGCACCGTCTTCACCGTGAACCCCATCTGCTCGTAGTACTGCACGCACAGCAGCTCGAACCGCTTCCACTCCAGCGATTGGATGGCCTCCAGCGTCCAGCGCTGGGGCGCGGCGGCTTGGGCCGGCGCGGTGGCTGGCGCGGGTGGGGTGGGTTCGCGTGCGGGGTTGGGCGTGTTGCTGCCTGCGGCGTTGCGGGCGGGCCGGGGCGGCGCCTTGGGCAGGCGGGCCCGCGCGGCTGGTTCGGTACGCGTGGGGCCGAGCCGGGCATCGGCCTGTTGGCTGCGCTCACGCAAGTACGACAGCACGGCAAAGAAGGCGAGCAGCAGCGCGGGCATCCACGCCAGCCCGCGCATCAGCATGGCGATGCCGGTGAGCAACGGATTGGCCCCGAGTGCCGCCGGGAGGATGTTGTGCAACACCACATAGCTGGCCAGTGCGCCAATCGCCAGCATCCACCACGGCAGCGCCAACAGCAGATCGCCCGTGGAGGGTTGTTTCTTTCTCCTACGCCCCATTTACTGCCCCACCTTTATCTTTTTAGATATTTTGGCTTAGGCGATTTTTTCGATAATCAAAATTTAACCGGCTCGCCCGCCATTTGTGGGAAACAGCATAGGTGATGGGGCCCCATTCCGCCCGCCCCAATTAGTGGGGTATCGACAGGGTTTTTGATTTGAATGGGGTGGAAAACAAACGCCAGTCAAGCGTTCTTCTGATTATGAAAATCAGAATTTAATATGAAGCATCACGGCCAGCCGCGTTGGAGCACGGCCGGCGACTCGGCATCCTGCAGATGCCGGGTACGTTTCCTTAGTGCTCGGTACCGTGCTGGCTACCGCCAACCGGCGCAGTGCTGCTTGCCTCCTGGCTCCGCTGCCGCCATTCGGACCACAACAGCCCTTTCCCGCCCGGATTTGCCCGAGCGTATTCATGGAATGCATTCAGGAATTCAAGCCGGTCTTCCTGCAGAGCCATTTTGTAGGGCTTGTCGGCGTTGATCGTTGACATCTGATAGTCATAACTGAACACGGCCTGGCGCTTGATGATGTCTTGGGCGGGCAACCGCGTTGCGTTATGAAGCATGTCGTACAGCGTCATGAACGTTGTCGTGCGTCCACGGCCGCCAAGACAGTGAACGTGGATTCCCGCGCCTTCGGGCATCTCGCGGACAACCTTGAGGAAGCGATCGACCTCTTCCCGGCGGGGGCGGCTATGGTCGGTAACGGTCAGTCGACGATAGTTGGCTCCGGCGCCTTCCACCAACTCGCGTTCACTGACCACCTCCGGCCGCTTCAGCACGATGCGATGCGGCTCCGCCACCCCTTTTCTGAGATCAAGCGACCTGACCACCGAGATCTCATCCTGCTGCTGCAGCTTCGTAATCAGGTCCGCCTCGCTGCGCAGTACTTCTTCATGGGATAGCCCGACGTTGGCCCAGTCTCGACGGCCGCGCAACGTGATGGGATGCCCGCTGGCAATGGCATGCGATTCCTCGCGCAGGTCGACGAAGTAGAGGGTTGGGGTGCCCATCGCCGCCATAATCCGCTGGACTTGGCCTTTTGACGAGATGCCTTCGCTTCCTGACAGGCGCAGGGTGTGCATTCCCGTTGTGTTGATGGAAGCCGGCAGGCCCCCGAGGTCGTTCGTGCAGCGGAAGAACGACAGCGCGCTCGCGTCGGCCTTGGGGGTGCGATCGTATGCCAGCACTGGCGACGTTTCTCGCTTGGGAATCGACAGTCGAAGGGTGGGGATTCCGGGCCCGACGGGGCCACTGGTGTCTTCGAACATGGCCTCGTCGGCTGACGCCGCGGCCGCATGGCTGGCTTCGGCGGTCGATGGGCTCGCCGGACGCTTTTTTCGCGGTTGCAAATCGAGTTCGGGCGATGCGGACCGCTTCCTCTCATGCGTTGGCGAGTGCGAGGTTGAGGTGGGCGACGACGCTGGGCTTCTTGCGTCTTCAGTCGTGTCAACGTGTGCCGCCGCCGGGGGAGTACGGGAAGAGATGGATGTCATTGATCGTTTCGTTCCGTCTGAGGTGTGGAAAGTCGTCCGTTCGACCCCAGTCCGCTGGACCCAGGTCGCGGCTCGATCGAGGTGGCGCTTTCTTGGAAAAGACGAGCGATGGGCGAAGCAGTCTCTTCGGAATGGCGGCGGCAATCGTCGGTAGCGCCGAAAAATGGGCACGTTCAGCGAAAATGCCGTGCCGGCCAGCCATTATGTGGACGCTACGCGGTAGTGGTATGCGTGGGCATCGGCAAAACCGAGCGAGCGGTAAAGGCCGCGCGTATGGCTGTATCGGGCGATGCTCAATTTGGCGCTACACGTTTTCGATGAAGAAAAATCGCCGCCGATATACGATCAGCCCGTGATTGCCCCCTTAAAACCATTACCTATGCGAATCGCCGCCCTCTCCGATATTCACGGCAACCTGGCCGCGCTGAATGCGGTACTGGAAGACCTACAAACCCAAGCCGTCGATTTGATCGTGAACCTCGGCGATATTGCGTCGGGGCCGCTGCAGCCGCGCGAAACCGTCGACGTATTGACGGCGCTGAACTTGCCGACCATCCGTGGCAACCATGACCGGCAAGTCCTGGAGGGCGAGCCCGCGCGCATGGGGCCGTCCGATCAATACGCGTTTGGGCAGTTACGGGCGGATCAGCTAGCGTGGTTTGCCAGCCTGCCGGAGCAGCAGACCATCGAAGACGATGTGCTGCTCGTCCATGGCTCTGCCGAGAGCGACCTGACGTATTTTTTGGAGACGATTACCGAATACGGCTGCCGCGCAGCCACGCATGACGAAGTGCTGTCACGCGCCACCCACGCCGACGCCAAGCTCGTGCTCTGCGGCCATACCCATGTGCCGCGGGCGATGACGCTGGCGGACGGTCGCCTGATCGTCAACCCAGGCAGCGTCGGCCTGCAGGCGTATCGCGATGAACATCCGATTCCGCATCAGATTGAAATGCACAGCCCGCATGCGCGCTATGCGATTGTGACCAAGCAGGTGAACACGTGGGCCGTGGAGTTTCGTGCGGTGGAGTACGCGTGGGATGAGGCGGCGGCGGTTGCTGAAGCGCACGGGCGTGCGGATTGGGCGGTTTGGTTGCGTACGGGGCGGATGGAGGCGTAGCGCGCTATGCAGACATGCGCTTTACCACCGCACGGCGAATCCACGTTTGCCGGAATGGGCGATATCGAATTGACCACGCCCGACGGCCTCCACCAAATACGGCTGCCTTACGAAGGAGAGCCGCCCCATGGAGATTCCTATCACGCCATCTGGATCGACGGCGTTCGCGCGCCCGGCCACGCTTGGGGCTGCCAGTTTGCTTGCACGGCGGACTCGCGCTTTCTGGCAATGAGCTGGATGGCCACTCGGTTTGAGCGCAAGACAGCCGTATTCGACGTGGTGGAAAGGCGGTATTTTGTGCTGCCTTTCTACATGAGCAACTTTCGCTTTTGCTGGCCGTGCCTGGAGGGGGCGGCGCCTTCGTCAGAAGGTCATTCCTACACATTCGATGGTGCCGAAACCTGGCACACCTACTAACTGGTGCAAACCCAATATGCGTCTCTATCAAAAACTCTTTGTCGCGCTTGGGCTTCTGGCGCTGCTCGCTGGCTGTGACCAGAAAGCAATGCTGGATAAGTTCACCCCCAAAGAAGAAGCCGCCATCGCGCAGCGCGTGCTGTCTGATGTGATCGCCAAGAATTTCAGCGCGGTGGACAGCCAGTTGGATCCGAGCCTCCAGACACCCGCCACGCGCGATGCGCTTGGGAAGATGGCCGACGCGTTCCCTGCCGCGCAGCCCGCAGCGGTCAACATCGTCGGCGCGGAAACGCGCACCTTCAACGGCGCTACCACCTACAACCTCACCTACGAATACGCGTACCCCAACGCATGGCTGCTTGCCAATGTCATGTTGCAGCGTAAGGATGGTCAGCTCCGCATCATTGGCCTGCACGCGTATCCCGAAAAGCAATCGCTGGGCGAAACCAATGCCTTCCGGTTTGCGGGCAAGAGCTTCACGCATTACGCCGTGCTTGGACTGGCGATTGCGATTGCATTGTTCGTCATTTATGCGCTGGTGGTCTGCTTCCGAACACCGATTGCCAAACGCAAGTGGCTGTGGCTGCTGTTTGTGGCGCTTGGCTTCGTGCAGTTTTTCTTCAACTGGACGGACGGCTCGTTCACCATCCGGCCGCTCAGCATCGCCTTCCTGGCATCCGGCTTCTATCGCGCCGGGCCGTATGCACCGATCATCCTCAGTTCCAGCATCCCGGTTGGGGCGATTGTGTTTTTGCTGCGTCGGCGTGCGTTGGTTGCCCGTCATAGTGGGGCGGTCGCCACCGTACAAGAATCAACCTGACACCAAAGCATTCGCGCGTATCAAGAGCTACACCTCATAACAAAACGTTCTGAACCCACATGAGGCTCTATAAGAAATCCCTCCTCGCACTGCTGTGCGCAGTCTCCGCAGTGTCTTACGCCGCGGATGCCACACCATCCGCACCAAACGCGGCGCCAACCAAGCCATCAAAGAAGCGCAAGAAGTGCGATTGCGCCTCCCAAAATGAAGCGGCTGCCCGCAAAGCGCTTGTGTCGAAGGGACTCGATCCGAATTCAGCACAAGGACAAGTCATATTGCGGTTCGCCCAGAAGCTGGCTGACGACCCGAAACTAAGCAAACGCGTGCTTGACTCAGGAGAAAACGGGCCGTCCCGATGGGGAGCCAAGCTCTCTCCCGAAGAGCGGTTGCGCTTCCTGCAGCTGATGAAGGCGTCGGTGACAGCCACGCCCGGTGACTGCAAGGCGTTCCTCGACTCGCAGAAGGAGCAAGTAGACGCCGCTCAGTACCTGCCGCAGCTGTCGCCACAAGCGCTTCAGAGTGCGATCGACATGACTGAAATCGCGATCCGGCACGAAGCGTCCGACGACGACACGAGCGACGGCGGCTCGATTGCAGAGCGATTCGAAACCCACAAATTTCTGCTTTCCGGGCTGAAGGAGCGCCTGAGCGACCAAGCCAAACCGGAGCCGGACCGGTGCGAACGCATTGGTTTGCTGGTCGATCAGGTCAGCGCAGCGGCCGAACCGATGCAAAGTCGCGCCTCGCTTGCTCTGCTTCACATTCTGGAATATCAACCATCCGCCCCGCTCCAAGTATTGCGCCAGCCGGAAACCTATTTGAACGAGGCATTTGACGAGCGCGTGTTGCCTGAATCGATTCGCCGCGCCTTGCCGCCTGACGGCAGTCATCCACTTCCTTTCAAACGTGCCGTCTTCGATGTGGAATGGGTCAACAAGGCGGAGCCAGCGAGTTCGCAGCGCCTCACTGGCACGATCATCAATCGGCGCAACAACGGGGTCGTCGCTTCGATCTTCGCCCCTGTAACGCCAAACAAGGAAGCCGACTGGACGATATTCTCCCTGGCCTACGGCACCGCGAGGCTGCGCTCACATCTCGTCGATCCGGCAATCACCGCGTCTCAAACCAATCTTCAGGACGCTGCCGCCCTGGTCGAGGCCAACGGGCCGTTCAGGGAAGGCGCAACGCTGCGCATCCCCATGCCCCAGCCAGATGCAAGAGGGGAGAAGGAGCGCGAGTGCACTGTCGGGCGTGAGCGACCCGCATCAACGGTCTTCGACAAGCTGACCGGTTCCGCCATCGACCTGCATTGCAAGCAAACTTCGTCGGAAGGCGTAGTGACGCAGCTCCATGATGTATGGCTCACGGACTATCACCTCGATATGGGCCTGTCGGCAGAGAACCAGTACGGCAAGATCGAGACGGTGATCCATGGTGTGACGGTCGAATAGCGCGATGTGCAGACATACCGAGCCTTGTCCTATTTCATGACAAGGCGGACCTAACCCGCTGTCTTTCCCGTGAAGGCGGAAACCCAACGCAGTCAATGCCACTGGGTCCCACCTTCGCGGGGAAAAAAACGTTAGACGCTGTCCTGAATTCGACGTCTTCGGGTCACCAATTCCCCATCAGATACAGCAAGGATAGGAGCGTTGCGGGCACCGAGTCTTAGCAAGCACCGGTGCCCGCACGGTACGCCCAACCTAGACCGCGACAGCCTCGTCCTGGGTGCTAGGTTCCGCAGGTGCCGTCGAGGTATCGCTCGCGAGGACCGAGAACGAGGGCGCCGCCGCAGCCGCGTCGCCGTCGGTCACAGACACCATGTAGTTGTCCCACGCTTGCGCATCGCCACTCGATGTTGTTAGCGCGCGATAGTAGAGCTTGTCGTTCGACGACAACGCAGCCCATGCATCGGCAGACAGCGTGTACGTCGGATCGGTCATGCGCGCTTGCGCGTTCGAGTCGTTCCACGAGGCATAGAAGTTCGACGATTGACGCGCACTGCTATTGCCGAACAGCGCGGGGTCGGCCGCCAGCTCCACCGCGTAGTAGCGATTCGATCCTGTCGTTATCTGAAACGTTGGCGGCTGCCCGCCACGCTGGACTGAACTCGGCCCGGCGATCGTCGGCGCGACCTGCTGCGTGCCTTGCTGTTGCGACGTATCGCCAGCGCCGCCGCTAGTTCCTGTGCTGTTGCTCGTGGTGGTGCCAGTGGCGGTACCTGCCGTGCTCACGATCGTCAGCGGCCGCGCGGCGGTAAACACAGGATCATCGGGCCCGACCGTGAAGTAGTTCGGCGTCTGCGTTGCGGGCATCAGCGCAACGATCGCCTTGTGGAACTGCGGCAGGTTCCCCGCGAACGACCCGCTGTTCCAGACGTTCAAGAGTTTCTCGGTGAACAGGCCGTTTTTCTGCCCATCCTGCGACACCTGATTATCCTGACACCCAGAGATCAGAATGACAGAGGCTGTCGGCTCTGCGCGCGCCGTCGCCCATTGCCGCGCCTGGTATGCCTCCAGGTTGCTGTTGTAGACGTGCAGCGCAAGCTCGGATGGAATCGCGCGCCCGAGCAGCGGCGCGAAGTTCTCGGGGGCATTGCGCGTGGCACGCCCCTCCGTGATCGCCGCGCCATACACGATATTGAACGCCTGGGCCGCCGGATCGTTGGCGTGCCGAGCCACGCCGCGCAGCGGCATCGACGTTGGCGCGCTCAGGAACGGCAGGTTGTTCGTCACGATCAGATCGCGGATCACCGTGCCGCTATGGCAACTGTCCGAATAGACTTCGACGCGCACGCCGCTGGCGAACTGACTCCACAGGTTATAGAGCTCGTGCCCAAGCACCATGCGGTCGTAGGCCACCCAGGTGTCGTCCATGCCGTCGGGCGAATCACCGGTCGGGTCTGGCACGCGGCCGCCGTGTCCGGAGTAACTGATCAGGAACGTGTCGCCCGATTTCAATGTCCGCGCAGCCTGGCCGATCGCGGTCAGGATTGCATCGGCAGTGGCCGCTTCCGTGATCAGCTGCGTTGGCGTGAAACCTTGCGCCACGGCAATCGCCTGCATTGCGTTGGCATCGTTGACGCAGCCAGCGAGGGTGCCTGCCCAGCCGTTGTACTTCGACGCATCGACGCTATTCAGGCCGATGTGCAGTGAGAGTCCTTGTCCCATGACGGATTGCTCCTTTCGTTGTCAACACATCACAAGCGGTCAGCTGTGATGCCGATTACCGCGCCTTGGCTCAGATTCCAGTCGTACCAGGCGGTTTCTGTCGTCCCATTCGCCGTTGTCTTCACGAGCATGAACTGCAGCGCCTGCTGCGCGAGATAGTTCGTGATCGGCAGCGTGAACGTGACCGTCGCTACAGCGGCTTCCGCCAACGCGGTCTCCTCCACTTGATCGCCCGCCTTTAGCTTCGAGCGCACGGTCAGCGTCCTGAGTTGGTGGTTGGCGAAGTTCACCTGATTGATGAACGTCGCCGTCACCGTGACGTTCTCGATGAAGATGTCGACTTCGTCGATGGTCATCGCCGATGCGAGCCGGGCTTCGGCAACCACCGTGGCCGTGCCCGCGGAAGCCTGGACGGGCATCGATGCACCGGGCGCAAGCACGCTGTTGACGGCCGAGACAACAACGTTGCCGTTCGCGTCGATCGCCGCCGCATCCAGCACGTTGACGGGCTGCTGCGTGCGGTTGGTCAGCTGCCATTGGCCTTGAACTGCCTGCGCGACGACCGGCCCGGTGTCCGCCGGCCCAACGACATCGCCGGACAGGCTCGCGGCAGCGGTGAGCACCGTGCCATCCGGCAGCGTGAAGGTGACGCTTCCATCCACGCCATTGCGCTCGATCGCGGTCGTCAGGATGGCGGCGTCCGTCATCGACATCGACATCGTGACGGTGAAGGCATCCACGGCAGCCAGCCACTCGGGCGTCGCGACGCCGTCGGGCACCGCCCACGCGTGGGTGATCGACGCGCCGACGAACGGATCGGTTGGCAACACGATGCTCGGCACGACAGTGGCCGGCACCTGATCGCGCAGGGCGCGGCGCAGCAGCGCCATCTGGTAGGCAGACACGTCGGCAACGAGGGTCGCCGCAATGAAGTAGCGGTCCTTGGTCGGGTCGGGGTCGAGCACGCCATACACCATCAGCATGGGCCGGTACGCCTTGTCTGCATCGAGCGCGGAGTACCTGCCGACACGATATGTGGTGGGCATCACGAGAAAGCGCCCAGGCTGCTGCAGCGAGCGATAGACACGGTAGGCGGGATCACGCAATGCGTCGATCTCCGCGAATGCCTTGGTCGACGTCTCGCCGAGCCGAAACGCGTCCTGGCAGCCGACAGAGGTGAGCTGGCCGTTCGCGCCCTGCTGCGCGTATTGCGCACCGTACTGCGCGCAGGGAAAGGCCAGATCGACCACGTTCTCGCGCACGATCGAACGTGTCATCAAGCGTCTTCGGACGGGAACCTGCGGCGCCATGATCGGTGCCGGCGGCAAGAAATGGACGATGCCCGGTGCGAGATGCACATGGCTCGTCGCAGGCGACACCGCAGCAACGGGATGCAAGCTGGCCGCCGCGATGGACGCCGCAGCCACGCTGCGCTCCTGCGCGTCGCGGTTCGGCGCCTCGACGTGGTACTGCACGGACGCGGTGGGCCCGACGACGGTCAGCTCCTGTGCCACGACGTACGGCCTGTCGATGACGCGGGGCAGCTGCATGCGGCTGGGCACGACCGCTGTTTCGACGAGCTTGCCGCCGCCGACGATCTCCACGTCCAAGCCGACGGACACGTTCTGATAGGCCGCAAACGTGTAGTCGATGACGAGCCGTGCAGCGGTGCCGCCACCGCCGGCGGGATACGCGAGCGCGCTGTAGGCAAGCCGCGCCCAATCATCAAGCAGCGCGATCGAAACGACGAGCGTATTGCCGTTCTGCGCCACGGTGCCCGGAAAGCGCTGCACCGATTGCGCCTCTGCACCGCTCTGCCGGTAGGTGAGTTCGAGTGCCGCGCTGAGGCCGCCCAGCGGCACCGGCTGCTGCGATAGATTCGGCAGCGACGCGACCGACGCCGTCGTGGCGGCCGGCACTTGCGCAGCGAGGGTGACGCGCAGCGTCGCCGAGATGCCCGGCTTCAATCCTCCTGGCCCAATCGTCGCGCCCGTCGCCGCGTACACAAACGCGAACGGTGCGGTGGCCGGGTCGTCGCGCGGCGTGGGCATGACCAGCGCGAACGTCGGCGCATACCAGTAGAGGTTGGCGTCGAGCGCGTCCTTCCAATAGACGCCGGCGGGCTGGTCAACCAGAGGCAGGTGCTGGCTAGGGGCGTCACCGTCGTCGGATGTCGGGGTGACGGGGAAACGGGCATCGGCCAGAAGCCAAAACTGCGTGTGGTCGTCAATGCGTGTGCCGTGCGCCAACGCACCGCCCGGGATCAGGGCAGCAGCCGGCGTGTGGACAGCGGCCGGCGCCATGACTTGCGGGATCGCCACGAACTGATGCGCCATCGCGACCATCGCCATGCCCGCCCTTGCGTCGCGTGACGCCGGGCCGTCGCCGGTCTTCAGATTGCCGGCAAGCCACGGCGCCGGCCGCGTCGTCCCGTCGGCTTGCGTGATGACAAGCGACACGTAATCCCGTCGGTCGAGCCCGTCGAGCACGCCGCCGAGCAGCCGGTCGAGCGTGATCTCGGTGATCGGTACCGGGTGGGGTACTTCGACTCTCGCGCCAACACGCAGCGACGACGGTGCGCCGTCCAATGCGTGCAGCACGTCCAACGCCTCGTGCGCGCCCAGGTATGTGCCAAGCGAAACGCGATCGGCGCGACCCAGCAGCGCGAAGGCGCGGTAGACATGCTGTCTGTTGCGCAGGAACGCTTCACCCGTGCGAATGAACAAGGCAGCGCACGGCTCGCGCAGCCGTTGTTCTGCGAATGCGAGCGCATCGGCACCGGCGCAGAGCGTACAGACCAGCGCCAACGACCCGCCCACGACAAGCGGTGCAATCGACTCGTCCGCCGGCGTTGGCGCGCGAGCCAGCACCAGCGTCAGCGCCACACGCGGCCGGCCTGCCCCGTCGCGGGCCAGGCCAAGGCTCTCGCGGATGCAGCGGCAGGGCTCCCCGTCGGTAGGATGCACGAGGAGCCGCTCGCCCGATGGGCCGATCAGGCGGCTCCAGCCCAGACTCGAGCCCGGTGTCGCCGGCGGCGCGCGGTGAACCAACATGGGTCCGCTCTCAGGCGCTCTTTGCTGGCAGGAACGAGTCGAACGTCACATGGTCGTCGACGCTCTCGCTGGCCGCGCGCGATGCGGTACCCGTCTGTGGCGGCGCACTGCTCCACCCTGAGACGTCACCATATCCACGCGACTGACCACCCTGCCCCTGCGCCCCCGCCCGAACCGAGGTGGGCGGCGGTACCGCGTGCAGCGGCGTCGACGGCGGCTTGGCCGGCGTACTCCCTGGCATGCCGCCCGGTTGCGCTTGCGTCGGTGCGAAGGCCGTCAGCGGTACGTCCTTGGTCACCACGTTCGGATCATCCGGTGTGGGCACCGTGATCATCAGGCCGCCGCTGCCACCGGTCGAGATCGGCGTCTGCATCGACCACTGCTGGCCGTGGCTGAAGAGGGAGCCTTTCACGATCACGCGCACTGAATACTCGAATTTCGGCACAAAGCCCTTCTGCCCGGTGTAGACGAGCCAATACCGGGGCTGATCCTGGTCGTCGTACTTAAACGTGAACTTCACGGGATCGCGATCCTTGCCATCGTCGCGTTTGCCGAGCGCGCGCAGCGTGACCTCGACATACTGCGTGTTGTCGGTCAGCGTCGTGCCAAGGCAAATCGGCCCCACCGCCAGCGTTCCGGCTTCCTCGACGCGCACTTCGACGGTGATGTTGTTGTCGGGCGTGCCGACATCGGTCGGGTCGAGATCGACGATGCTTTTTTCGACCTGCACCCGCACGAACGGGTTTTCGAGCTCGCTGGGTGGCTCGGAGAAGTGGATCTGCCGCTTGAGAAAGAGCTTGTCGGGCGTCCAGCCGGCGGGCGGATTCGCGACGTCGGTCGTCTGCTTCATCGCGACGGCCGTGTTCCATTGCGCGTTCGGGCCGTCTGCCGGGCCGAAGACGTGCCCATCCCACTCGAGCGTGCCGCGCGCATTCGGGTATCCCGTCTGGACGGAGATGAATGCGACAGGCTCGCCGATCCACTTCTGCGCCGGGTCGGGCCAGTTCACGACAGGCTTCACGATCCGCGACACCTTGCGGTCCCAGTCGGTCAGGTCGACGTTCGTGAAGTAGACCTTCTCCTTCGACGGGTCGGCCTTGATCGCGTCGGCAATGCCATCGAGCGTGCCGTTGACCTGATACGGCTGCAGGTACGCCATTTCCTTCGTCTCGTGATACTCGAGATGCAGATGCGTTTTCTGCTGCCGGATCTTCAACGCACCGCCGAATCCGCCGAAGACGCCACCGAGCAGCCCACTGCTCGCTTCCGCGGGCTGTTCGTTGAACGGCGCGGGGTCGAAGATCACTTGCTTGGCGGCGTCCATGAACTTGTTGAAGATCAAGTCACTGCGCTTGTCCATGTACTCCTGCAACTGCTGTGCACCAGGCAGCGATTGGTCAATGAACGTATGCACTTCAATGTCGCCGCTTTCCCGCAAGCTGTCGAACTGCACCTTGACGTCGGCGCTCCAGATGAGACCGCCGGCATGCGCAGCGGCGGAAAAATGCTGTTGGATGCGGTCCCAGTCGCCGACGATGTCGATCGTCATCATCGGGCTGACGACACGCACCTGCATGTTCTCGGTCACGAACATCGGGGCCGTGCCCATGTGGAAGCCGTTGTAGGCGATGGCCGCCGGAATGCTGCCGAGCAGCGCGCTGAATGGCTTGTCGGCGTTGGGGTCGATTGTGCCTTTGCCTTGCCCATCGAGCCGCACGTACATCGGGTCGATGTTGGAACCACGGTAGCTTGCGGGCACGCTGCGGGGCATCGCGCGCGAGGGCGGCGCCGAGCGTAGCTGCGCGATCACTGGCGCGGCGCCGGCGACGCCACTCTTGCCTGGTGTCGCGGCTGGCACGCCGCCGTCCGCGCCCGGCAGCGTGTTCGAGAGCACGCAGTTGTTGTCGACGATGGGCACGAAGATGAACTGCGGCGTGAGCCGGCTCGTATAAGCCCAGAGCGGGTTGCTGTTGTTGCGCACGAACTCGGTCAATTGCTGATGCGCCTCGTTGAGCACCTCCGCTGGCGGTGCGGCCACGGTCGAGAACGTCAGGAGACCACCGGCCACTTCGTTGTCGTCGCTCGATTCGCCGACGGTGGTGCCGTGCGAGCGGATACCAACGAAATGCACCATCCCGAACTTGTAGTCGCCGTTGTCCTTTTTCGCCAGCGTGACCTGCTCGGGAAGCCAGTAGTAGATCGGCGCTTGTCCTGCACGCTGGAGCATTTCGTTGTGAGCATCGGGCCAATAGCTGATCGTATGCCCCGACTTCGTGATGACCTGGTTGCCCGCGGCAAAGAGCGGTCCTATCGGTGTAGCCATGTTTTGACTCCTCGTGGGATTCGTCAGTGATGGATCCAGGACTCGACTTGCACGGGCAGGAGGACTCCCGCATCGGCGAACTGGAATTGAGGAAGAGACCGCTTCGCGTGGGCGTTAATCCGATCACAGCTGATAGCCATGGCTCCACTCCCTTGCACCGCCCAGCAAAAGCGACCTACGCAGGATCGTCGGCAACGGGTTTCAGTCCGTTGCTCTGACGCCTAATTGGTCAAGTGCGTGCAACACCCGGTGCGCTGGCTGGCCGCGCGGCGCGACCAGCATTTATTGATGCGACGCCAACAACGCTCCGCCTGCGCAGCGTCGCAGTCTTGTCATTTCAAGGAGGGCCGTCAGGTCCTGGCGCGGTGTCATCTCGACTGCCATTCCGCCGCGCAGAGGTTCCGGTGCGACACGATTTCGACACCGCCCTGACATCGTTTCAAACTGCCCCCCGTGATGTGTACCCACAGCGTAGAAGACGGCACGGGAAGCGCAATAGCGTTGTGCTTAACTCTGACTTGCTCAGAAATTCACTATCGGCTGCTGTACAGAAACCCTGTGCGACCAGGCAACCGTTTGCCGCAAGAACGCTGACTGTTCAACCATCTCTAAGCTCAAGTTTCTTCATCGATCCATAGGATTGAACGCTGGCCGGCTCGGCAACGACAGGGGTACGACGGCCTGCACTGCCGGCGGTCTGGCGGGCTTCTGAATGATGAAGACAGAACTCTGCCACGCTGGTTGGCAACACTGCGCGGGCGCGCCATCGTTGAGTCTTGGTTGCAGCAGATCTAGGGGCGCGCGTTTTGCCCCCAGCCCCTAAGCATCCGAATCACTATCCGTATCGTGTTCAAACGTCAGCCGGTTCTTGCGTGAACGTGTGATGGACGTGCCAATGCCGGCCTGCACCTGGCGATCAATGTTTTCGTCGCGATCAAACCCCATGCGGCCGGCCCGCGTCAGCCACGCCGGCCCGCGATGCACTTCGGGCTTGGCGTCAAGTTCATCCGCGCAACTGCTGCAAGGCCGCATCGTGCCGGCGAGCTGCTCGGTCTCTACGCGCGTGCCGGATTCGCTGACCATGTGGTCATTGATGCGGCGTTCGGCATGTAGATCAACGGGGTACGTGCGCGACGGCACCTCAAAGCGGCGCTCGGCAATCGCGGCCAGCACGGCATCTGAAGCGGCGCCGAGGTGCGGGTCCGAAGCCAGGTCCATGCGATTCAACAACTTGGCCTGATGGCGGGCGAGGCGGTCTTGGTTGTCGACGTGTGGCGGCGCCGGCGCCGCAAGCAACCGTGCAAATTCGGCCGATGCCAGGAAACGGCGAATGCTCTCATTGACGGTCGTGACGTTGGACGACACGACGATGGTGCGGCGGCTCGCGTCGAAATGGCATTGCACCTCCACGCTTTTCGGAAAGCGCTGCCGCAGCATGGAGCTGAGCCAGCGCAGCGGCTGGCGCTGTCGGTCGGGTTCGTAGCTGCGTGGTGCGTGCACGAGCTCCCGGTTGGTTCGATAGATCGCAGAGAGCCGGTTGCGGACGTTGGGGCCGGGGTCCACCGTGTTGGGCTTGACGATCAGCACGCGGTCCGGGGCATGTCCGGCACCCCCTATCTGCAGCGCTTTCATGGTGGGCCGTGCGCTTGTGCTTGCGTTTGCAGCAGCCGCCACTGAGCCCGACGGTACATCGGCGGCGCCCTCGATCTGCCCGCGCAGGCGTTCCAGCAATCGGCCCAGGCGCGCGGAAGCATGGGTATCGACACCCTCCAGCATCTGCTCGATCACGGGCCGGTCACGCACCGCGCCGCGCTCGTCGAGCAGTGCCCGGACCCACGCGCGCGATACGCCAATCTCTTGCGCGACAGCAAACATAGCCGCGTTGGGCTGCTGTTCATCGCGCATCCGTCGGGCCACCTCAGCCACTTGATGCAAGTGGTTGCCCACGCGGTGGAGAAAGTCATCGGCCGTAATGCCGACCTTGGCCAGGGTGGGGTCTTCCGGCGCGGCCGGGGCCTGCGGTGGTGCCGGTAGCAAGGCGGCCTGATCCGCATGGCCCAGCGCCCGCAGTGCGTTGCCTAGTGCTTGAGCGTGCTCGGCATAGCCTGGCATGTCGGCAATCTTGTCGAGCTGTTTGAGCCGGTTGTCCGGCGCGATATGCACTGCCAGCGAGGTCGCTGCGACGCCAAGCGTGAGCGCGGTGGCACCGCGTGGCGCTTTCGGGTCGGCGGCGATTTTGGCGAGAAACTGGGCGATGGTGCCGGCCCCGATTTCCTGCGCGCGGGTCGCTTCAAGCGGCATGGCGGCGGCCGTTTCTGCGTGGCCGAGTTCGTTGAGCAATCGCACGATCTCGTCGCGCTCTTCCGCATAACCGGGCAGGCGCGACACGTTGGTGGCCGGCTTGCGCAGGCGCCCATCGGCGTTGACCCAGGCCAGCACATGGTCCTTCTTCGCATCGACAAGGTCATACAACGCCCCTTTGAGCGACGGGTCGTCGCGCCGGCCTTCCGCCTTCGCTTGCGCGCGTTGGCGGATCACGCGCAGGCAGGCAACCAGCATGTGCGCATCAAAAACGGTGCGCGCCGCTGCAGGTTCGGGAAGCCGCGCATCCTGGCCGATCACGCCCAGCTGCCGCAACTGCGTTTCGATGCGCCCACGCCAGTCGGCGTAGTCCGGCAGTTTGGCGAGCCGGCTGGCGAGGTCTTCGCGTTGCCAGGAGGGGGGCGACTGCCAGCGTGCCAGGGTCTTGTCGGACACCGGCTTGCCCGCCAGCCTGTCCGCCAGCAGTTCGTGCACGCGTTGGGCGGTCAATGTCTGCCGCTCACGGCCCACGTTGGCGGCAGGGCCCAGGGCTGCCAACGCATCGGCCTGTTCACCGTGGCCCAGGCGCCGTAGCGAGGCGGTGATGGCATCGGCGTGCGCCTCGAAGTCGGGAAATGCCCGCACGCGGTCCTCCTGCCGGAGCGCGCCGCCCGGCGCAAGGTAGTGGGTCATCGCAGAGGAGTCCAGATCCGCGCCGATCGACACCAGCGGGCGCATCGGGTCATCCGCAAGCATCTTGAGCGCGGCTGCAATCAACGCTGCGCTCATCTTGGTTGGCTTGCGGGCCGGGGCACCGCTGGAGGAGGCGGCCGCGCTTGAGGTGCCCACCTCCAATCGCGGCCGCTTGTTGGGCACGGCGGAGTGCGGTGCGGCAGTGCGTCTGATGGAGCCCGCGGGCGCCGGGCCGCGTCGTGCCAGCGCGAGCGGCGCATCCGCCGGCCGCTGGCGCCCCACTGTCGGCACCTGCTGGCGCGCGGGTGGCGGTGCCCCATCGCCCGGCGAGGACGGGGGCGAATGATGTTCGACTTTGCCGATGCTGCGGACCATGACAGGGCGCTCAGAAAAACTTGGGGGTGATTGACCTCCCACGCTATCGATGCGCACGCCCAGGCCGGACACGCTTGGCGAAATGCTGCGTGCATGGGCGAAGCCAGCACAACCCTGTCGCACAGACGAATAGCCAGCCTACCGGTGCGGCCACAGGTAGCAGTACGCCTGACCACCCTCAAGGTTCGGTCCGACCGAGCCGTCTTCGGCAATCTTCTTGACCCAGCCATTCGGATCTTGCGGCGTTGGCGTATCGCCGCAATTGTTGTGGACCCAATGGATGCCGCCCTCGAACGGCAGGCCACACACCTCCAGCGCATCGCCCACGGCGATGGTATTCAACGGCGCAGGCACCGTCTTGGCGTTCTTGCGGTAGCCCTGCGCAAAGACGTTGTCGATGGCGACGTCGTAGTCGTTGCCGTCGGTATCGCCGCGCAGGGTCAAATGGGTGTGAGACAGCTCCACGCCGTTACGGTACATCCCGTGCTTGAAGCGCGGCGGCGTGGTGACATGGCCGATCAGCAACGTGCCCGAGGCCGCCTGGCAGTCCTGCGCCTCATCGGCAAACGCACCCACCGCAGGCAAGGCAAGCGCGAGAAGCAGGGCCGCAAAACGGCACGGCCTGACGGCATGGCCACAGCGCGCATGCGGTCGAGAAAATCGTTCAAACAACATGACGTGTCCTCCCAGGCACCTTGTGTTCGTTGTCACTGCATAGCGCAGTATTTATTGCTGATCACGCCGTTTGCAACAAAACTTCTTGCCATCTGATCTGAATTAATTTCACTCCCTAAACGATCTAAATCAATCGTTCGAAATACTATGGTAAACCGCGCCTTTGATTTAAATCTTTGCGCAAATAATAGGGTGTATTTTTTTCAGCGATCACTTTTTTAAAGCAGATCGATAACATTGTGTAGGAGGCAGCAAATGAGCGGATTGGAAGCCATGGTTTCTGCCATGGAAAATCTGGTGGGTGTTCGCGATACCGGCGGACATGACGTCAACAAAATCACGCAGTGGTATGGCATGAATGGCGAGCCGTGGTGCGACATGACCATCACTTACGCGGCGTATCACTCAGGCAATGCGGACCCGGTGTGCTTTGGCGGCCGGTTTGCCTACACCCCGGCACACGCGCAGGCGTTCCAGGCGCATGGCCAGTGGCACCCCGTGGATCACGGCGTTGCGGCATCCGGCATCCGCCGCGGCGACATCATTTTCTTCGAGTGGTCGGGTGGAAAATCGATCGCAAAGATCGACCACGTGGGCTTGGTGACGGACGTATCCGGCGACGTCGTACACACCATCGAGGGCAACTACGACCACATGTGTGGCCGCTTCAACCGGACAGCGCATGACATTGTGGGCTTTGGTCGGCCGGCTTATGCCGCCAGCACGCCGACCAAGCCGGTCAAGCCACCGCTGCCGCCCGTGGTTCCAGCCAAAGACGAACCATTTCCCGGCGCCGATTTCTTTAAGACCGGCAGAAAGAGCCCCATCATTGCGGCCATGCATGCTCGCTTAATCGCGGTGGGCTGCAATAACTACAAAAGCAATTTGAACGAGGACACGTGGGGCACGGGCGATCAGGCGTCCTACGCCGCTTGGCAGCGCAAGATCGGCTATTCCGGTAAGGATGCTGACGGGATTCCCGGCAAGGCTTCGTGGGATGCGCTACACGTACCCAAAGTCTGAGAGGCAACGCGCATCGTAAAAAGGGCCGAGGCTCGATCGAGCCCCGGCCCTCCATTGCGGACTACCCAGTGGATCGGGTGAGCGCACTAGCTCATGCAGCCGGCACGCCATTCAACCGGAAAAACGCCACCGCCCGGCTCAGTTGCTGGCCCTGCCCTTCCAGTGAAGTCGACGCAGCGGCGGCCTGCTCAACCAGCGCGGCATTCTCTTGGGTGACTTGATCCATCTGCGTCACCGCCTGGTTGATCTGTTCAATACCGCGGCTCTGCTCCACCGAGGCGGCGGCAATCTCGCCCATGATGTCCGTCACGCGGCCCACGGCCTGGGTGACTTCAGCCATGGTCTTGCCGGCGCTCTCGGCCAGGGCGGAGCCGTTCTGGATCTTCTCCACCGAGGTACTGATCAGGTCTTTGATTTCCTTGGCAGCGCTGGACGAGCGCTGCGCCAGGCTACGCACTTCACTGGCCACCACGGCAAAGCCCCGGCCCTGTTCGCCCGCGCGGGCCGCTTCAACGGCGGCGTTCAACGCGAGGATGTTGGTCTGGAAGGCAATGCCTTCGATGATGCCGGTGATCTCCGCCACCTTGGCCGAGCTGTCGCGGATATCGGTCATGGTGCTCACCACATTGCCCACAACGCTGCTGCCGCGTTGTGCGATGTCGGACGCATCGGCGGCCAGCGTGCAGGCCTGTTGCGCGTTGTCGGCGTTCTGCTTCACGGTGGAGGTCAGCTCTTCCATGCTGGACGCTGTTTCCTGCAGCGACGAGGCTTGCTGCTCGGTGCGCGAAGACAAGTCTTGATTGCCGCTAGCGATCTGCCCTACGTCGCTGGCAATGCCATGCGCCGCCTGGCGGACCTGGTCGATCAATTGCACAAGGCTGGTCTGCATGTCCGCCATGGAGGCGAGGATGCTGCCGCGCGGTGCGGCCTGCCCGCCCGGCACGGGGCTCAGGTCGCCCGAGGCAACGCGGCGCGTGATGGCGCTCAGTGCGTCCGGCTCGGCACCCAATGCACGTGTGAGGCCCCGGGTGATGAGGAACGCCGCCACAATCGCACCCAGCACGGTCACCAGGCAGATGCCGATCAGCAGCGCGCGTTGAAACGCGTAGCGCTCCGCTGCCTCTCGCTCCATCTCGTGCGCGCGCTGGTGGGTGTAGTCGCTATAGGCGTTGGTTGCCTTGATGAGCGCGGCAAGCAGCGGGCGGCATTGCGTGTTCATCATCTCAATGGAGGCTTCACGCTTGCCTGTCAGCGCGGCGTTGACGATGGCCAGTGCCACGGGGCCGTATTGACTCTCCACACGGTCGATCTCGCCGATCAGGTTGCGGGCTTGGTCATTGCCGTCGTGCGCGGCGGCGATCTTGTCCTTGAGCTCGCGCAGGCGCGCTTGCACGTCTTCATGCGCCTGCGTGACGGCGGCTTTTTCCATCTCGGTGTCCGCGGCTGTGGTCACCAGCACTAGGTTGCGCGCGGCGATGGCGCGGCGATCCACGGCGGTGCGCACCTGTTCAGCCAGGGCCGCGCGTGCATTGATGCCGCTCACATACTCGGCAAAGCGGTCGTTGGCCGCGCTCAGTGATTGGACGGCCAGGCCAGAAACCAGCAGGACGAGCCCCGCGAGCAAGCCGAAGGCCATGGTGAGCTTGGCGCGCACCGTCAAGTGTTGGAAGTTCATGTGGTGGTTCCCCGTTCGTCCGGCGTTGATATTGTTGTGTTGGGGCGGCGGCGCCGGAGTGGCCGCGCCAGGAAGTTGCATCGGCAGAAATCGACTGGGCTATAGCAAGCCCGGCGGTCAAAACGTTTGCGTAGGGGTTTTGGAGCGCGGCGCGGGCCGGATGATGTGCTCGCGCGTCAACCCGCGCGCCCTCACGTGCATTTGGCGCCGCCCCTCATCCGACAAACTTATAATGACGACCGGCCAGCCACCGCGCACAAAACTTGCGCCGCACACGCAGTGGCGCTGCCAAGCCCTTTTTGCCCACACCATGCCCTACCGCTTCCGCCTGCTCTCCGTTTCGTGCGCGATTGCCGCCTTGTCGGCGTGCAGTTCCGCGCCCACGCCGCTCTATCAGCAAGAGCAGTTCGATGCGGCGGCCAGCCCCTACGCGCGCACCTTCCATGCACGGTCGGATGCCACCTGCGAAGCCGCGCGCCGGGCGTTGCTGAGCCAGGGCTATGTGTCGACCTCGCCGCGTGCAGACACCATCGACGGCAGCAAGAACTTCCAGCCGAGCAACGATTCGCACGTGGTGATCTCGTTCCATATCGTGTGTGCAGACGCCAATACCGATGGCACGTCCAG
The DNA here is from genome assembly GCF_049913345.1 of Ralstonia sp. R-29. NCBI lineage: Bacteria > Pseudomonadati > Pseudomonadota > Betaproteobacteria > Burkholderiales > Burkholderiaceae > Ralstonia > Ralstonia sp. R-29. The sequence goes on along the minus strand of NZ_CP184378.1, from coordinate 1,768,460 downwards.
CACGGCCTACGTGAACGCGGTGCAAGACCGCTACTCACTCAAGAAGACGAGCACATCGGCCAGCGTGGGCTTGAGCATTCTGGGTTCGGTGTCGCTGCCCATTGGCTCAGGCGACGATTCAATGGTGAAGGTGGCCAGCGAGACGATTCCAGCCGGGGTGTTCTACGAGCGTTACTTCAACCTGGTCGACCACTTTTTGAAGATCGACCCCGCACGCCAGGACCGCAAGGTGGCCAAGGCGGCGGAGAAGGAACACGTGGCACCGCTGCCCGAACCCGCGCCCACACCGCAGGGCGAGCCGATGAAGATGACCACGCCCGTGGTGCCGACGCCGGCCGCGCCGCCTGTGCCGGTGGTGGCACCCCCGGCACCCGCATCAACGCCGGCTGCGGCGCCTGTTGCGACACCTGCAGCGCCCGTTACCCCTGCAGCGCCAGCGTCCGCACCGGCGGCCACACCACCCGCGCAGGAGCCGAAAACCCACACCGAGCCCGCCCCCGCCCCCGCCTCCGCACCGGCCGCCACGACCGGCGGCGCCAACTGAACAACGGCTGGCGCGCTCGGTCAGCTCGACGGCGCCAGACCGGCCATCAGTTCATCCACCCATGCCATGAACGCACGCAGCTTTGCGCTGACATGCCGGTTGGGCGGGTACACCAGGTACATCGGCATGGGGGGAACGTGCCAATCGGTGAACAGCGGGATCAGTTCGCCACGCGCCACGTGCGCGTCCGCCATGTAGCGCGGCAACCAAAACACACCCGCGCCTGCCAGACCGGCCGCCTCGTAAGCGTTGCCATCATCCAGCGCGGCCATGTACCGCGCCCGCACATCGATACGTTCGCCATCGCGCTGCAGGCTCAGCGGGATGACCTTGCCGCTGCGGGCACTGAGAAAACCGACCATGCGGTGGTGCGTATGCTCAAGGTCGCTGGGCTGCGTGGGCGTGCCGGCCTGCTCCAGATAACGCGGCGCAGCGTAGGCGCCCAGCAATAGCTCCCCAACGCGACGTGCCTGCAGCGAGGAATCGGCCAGCTCGCCGCCACGCAGCACGCAATCCACGTTGTCGCCAATCACATCCACCATGCGGTCGCTCACGCCAATGTGCAGCTGGATGTCGGGATAGCGCGCATGGAACGCCGGCAGCGCAGGCGCCAGGACGAGGCGCGCGAATGGGGTCGGCACATCCACGCGCAAGCGCCCCCGAGGCGTGGCGGACGCGGAAGACAGGCTGGTGTCGGCGTCTTCCAGATCAGCCAACAAGCGTACGGCGCGTTCGTAATAGGCGGCGCCATCGGGCGTGACATTGACCTGCCGGGTCGTGCGGTTCAGCAGCTTGATGCGCAGATGCGCCTCCAACTGCTGCACCAGCTGGGTGACCGTGGTTTTGCTGATCTGCAGCGTCTGGGCGGCTTTGGTAAAGCTGCCCGCCTCCACCACGCGGGTGAACGCTTGTAGCGCATCAAAACGGTCCACGTCGGCTCCTCTGCCCGAAAGATTGTTTGGAAACACCAAACGGTGATTGTAGGCATGGGCGGTTTATCGCTGGGGCATGAATGTCTACAGTGCCGGTGGCTGCGCAGCCATCCATTGACCCATCCTCCCCATGCAAGGAAGTGATTCATGTCTGCACGCGATGTTGTGTTTCCGGCCGCGCGCCAAGCCCTGTATGAGCAGAACCGCTATTCGCCGGCCATCCGCTCCAATGGTTTTCTGTTTGTGTCGGGCCAGGTGGGCAGCCAGCCCGATGGCTCGCCCGAGCCCGATCTGCAGAAGCAGGTCAGGCTGGCGTTTGAGAATCTGCATGCCATCCTGTCCGCCGCTGGCTGCACGTTCCAGGATGTGATCGATGTCACGGTCTTCGTCGTCAACCCCGAGACGCAGTTCGAGCCGATCTGGAAGGTGGTCGGCGAGCATTGGGGCGATGCGCCCTACCCAACGCTCACCGGCATCGGCGTGACGTGGCTTTACGGCTTTCAGTTTGAGATCAAGGTGATCGCCAAGCTGCCTGAGTTGGCGAAGTGAAGTGCTTGCTGCGGGCCAGCGAATTCACTGGCGACAAATAAGAAAGCCGCCTGCGCGGCGGCTTGTCCGAAGGAACAACGCATTCAAAGCGCTTCCAGCATCTGCAGTGTTTCCGGATGCTTCTCCACCAGCTTGATGAGCACCGCCGCTTGCGTATTCGGTTTAGCGGTGCCTTGCTCCCAGTTCTGGTACGTCCGCACGTTCACGCGCAACCGGCGCGCCATAACGGCCTGCGAGGCACGGGCTGCGGCACGGACTGCCTTGATCTCGTCCGCACTCACATTCACCGGCTCCGGTGCACGCACTTTGACCTTGCGCAGGGTCGTCTTTCCTTCGCGTTCTGCGGCGAGGGCATCCATGCCCTCTGTCAGTTCTTCAAACAGATTCCGTTTCATCGCCCGCTCCTCGCCTTAACTTCGCGTTCGAGCAACTGCGCGAGCACTTTGCGCTCATCGCTGGAAAGATCGCTCGCTTCGTCCTTGTCATAGACGGCAAACATCCAAAATTGCCCACCTGTATCCCAGTAGTAGTAGATGACGCGCAAGCCGCCGCGTTTGCCTTTGCCGCGCCGTTTGTCCGAAAACCGGATCTTGCGCAACCCGCCAGTGCCTTTGATCACATCACCAGCATTTGGCTGAGCGAGCAGCGTGTACTGAAGCGCTCGGTACTCGTCATCCGAAAGATAGTGCTCTCGCAGCCGCTGAAACGGCGGCAACTCTATAAACGTGGCTTCCATGATGCCACAAACTATACGTTTATTGCGTATAGTTTCAATTGCCTGGATTCTGATTTCAGACCCGCATCGCGCCAACACCGCGCGGGCGATGGCAAGCGAGATGGCATGCACCGCCCGCGTGTGAGACAGTGGAAACCCCCAACAGCGGCAATCGGCAACCGTCTCGCCCATCAGGCCGAGCCCATGCAACACGGACGCTTGATGCGGTGTGGAAGGTGACAGATGCCGGCGCCCCCTTCAGGAGACACGCATGGTCAGCAAAAACACGATCTGCCTGTGGTACGACCGCGACGCACTCGACGCGGCCAACTTTTACGCAGCCACCTTTCCCGACAGTAAAGTCACGGCCGTGCACCGCGCGCCTGGCGACTACCCCGCCGGCCACGAGGGAGATGTGCTGACGGTGGAGTTCACCGTGGCGGGCATCCACTGCCTGGGGCTGAATGGCGGCCCGCAGTTCAAGCACAGCGAAGCGTTTTCGTTTCAGATCGCAACGGACGATCAGGCCGAGACCGATCGGCTGTGGAATGCCATCGTCAGCAACGGCGGGCAGGAAAGCGCGTGCGGCTGGTGCAAGGACAAGTGGGGGCTGTCGTGGCAGATCACGCCGCGCGCACTCACCGCGGCATTTACCGACCCGGACCGCGCAGCAGCCAAGCGCGCATTCGACGCGATGATGACGATGACCAAGATCGATATCGCCACGATTGAGGCAGCGCGGCGCGGGTGAGCACGGGTCCGATGCTCCGGCCCGGGCTTAGAGCCGCTAACAAAACTGTCCTGGCTAGGCGTGCCGACGCAGACAGTACAAGCAGTACGGCAAGGAGGCGCAACGACGCCAGGGCGGTTTTGTTAGCGGCTCTTATTGCAGAGCCGGGCGCGGCACCGACGCACGAAACCGATGCGCAAGCGTGTGATAGAACGACGGCGTCAGCACCTTCGATAGCTGGCTGGAAAGCAACGCCACGGCCATGAGTGGCAGCACCATCTCGTGGCCGTCGATCATCTCCATCACGATCACGAATGAGGTGATGGGCGATTGCGTGACCGCCGCCAGATAGCCCACCATGCACAGCGCGGCAAGACTGGGCAGCGGTATGGCCGATGTGACGAGCGACATGACGTTGCCAAGCCCAGCACCAATTGCCAGCGACGGCGCAAAGATGCCGCCGGGAATGCCCGACAGGTAAGACGCGATGAGCGCGGCAAACTTGAGCACGGCGTAGAACGGCGACAGCGCTTGATGCGTCTCCAACAGGCCGCGCGCTTCTGCATAGCCGCTGCCGAATGTGGTGCCGCCCGAGGCCAATCCCACCACGGCAATGGCCACGCCGCACAGAAAGGCAAACCATACGGGCCGCACCTGTCGCAGCGCCATGAGCGGCGCGGGCATCCAGCGCGGCAGGTTGAGCAGCAGCCAGGCAAACGCCCCGCCCGCTACACCGCAGAGCAGGCTGGCGCCAATCACAAGCGGGATCAGCGCCGGATGAAATTGCCCGATGGCCTGGATGCGCCCGAAGTACAGGTAATTGCCTTGCAAGCCCAGCGCGACCACGCCTGAAAAAATGATGGCGGTGATGAGCGTGCCGCTGTTGCGCGCCACAAAGCTGCGCGTGAGTTCTTCAATGGCAAACACCACGCCGGCCAGTGGCGTGTTGAACGCAGCCGCAAGCCCCGCTGCCGCACCCGCGAGGGCGAGTTGCCGTTCGATGTGTTGGCTGCTGCGGCGATAGCCGCGCCGCATGGCGTACATGAGCGACGCGCCAATCTGCACCGTGGGGCCCTCTCTGCCGATCGTAAAGCCGCAGAGGATGCCGAGGAACGAGACCACGATCTTGCCAGCCATGATGCGCAGCGAAAGCAGCGAACTCGCAAGGCGTCCGTCTTCGAGCGTTGCAATTACCTGCGGAATGCCACTGCCCTCGGCACCGCGAAAGAACCGCCGCGTGAGCCAGATGGCAAGCGCTGCACCCAGCGGCGTGATGACCAGCGGCAGCCAAAACGCATGCGACGCCATGTTGCGAAAGAGTTCGAAGCCCAAGTCGATCAGCTTCGCATAGGCCACGGACACCAACCCCACCAGAACGGCCCCGAGCCAAAAGATGCCGTAGTTGGTCCACAGTCTCCTGGCGCGCCGCACTGAGCTGTCGGCGATGTGGAGCGGAGAAAACATGGCGTTGGCGCGGCGGTTTGTGAGGCCGACAGTATAGGACTTGACCGTCCTCGATCCGCTCGCCCGCTTCCAAGCAACGCCGGACTTTCGATGCCCTTGCATCCGAATCGATCATTGGAACAATCCGGCCGCGTGTGGGAGGCGCGGCGCGGTCATTTCTGCGCCTGTGCAACGTCCCCCGGGCTCCCTGGGTTCTGGCGCGAGTCATACCCGGTGAAGTACCAGTGGCCGTCGCTGCCGAGTTGAAAACTCACCTTCTCGTAGACGACGCGTCCGTCGGCCAGCTGGCTTGCATAGTCGACGTTCGCATACAGACCGTCCGGGATGTCCTTGACATGCGTGTAGGTCAGCCGCGTGACCGACGCCCAGCCGCGCTGGCTGACGGTGCCGACCGACTTGCGCGCTTGCGTCAGCCCGCTGGCAAAGCGCTCTGGCGTATAAAACCCGCGCACAAATGGTGCGGTCTGCTGCCAGAGCGCGGTGTAGTCGCCCGCATCGATCTTCTTGAGCACGAGCGCGGCGTTGCCGACCAGTTCGTCTGCGGAATCTCCGGCTTGCGCGCCGTGCGCAAGCACAGAAGCCGTAGCAAGGGCACACACCGCAGCGATCCTGAAAGCCCCGTTAACACGTTTCATCAACCACCCTCCATCTGGTCTGTCTGGCCTGTCTGGTTATTGCGCGGGTTTTGCCGGTGCAAAGGTCTCGCACTGCGGGTCGGCCCACCGAGTCTTGGTAACGCGGTTGTCGTCGTCAAATTGAATTTGGTATTGGCACGTGACAGGCTTGTCTGCGCCGCGGAAGTGGAACAGGTAGTTCCACACGCGCACCCGAAACACGCTCTCGTGAAAGTGCGGTACGCCAATCAACTCATAGACCTGTCCCTTGCTCATGCCGGGTTCGACCATGCGCAGATGGTCGACGTTGGGGAACGAGCCTTCGGGCGTCATCGCCGTATCCGTCTTGGGGAATGCCGTGTCGGTTGGACCGGCGCACCCGGTAAGGGCAGAGAAGGCGGCGAAGCAAAAGAGCGTTGCAATGCTGGCGGAGAATGCGCGCTTGTTCATATCAAGAATCCGAAAGAGGTCACGTTGCAGTCGTGCGGCGGGCCGTGTGGTGGGCCACTTGGCAAACGGCCCACCGGCTCACATCACCATTGATACCCGGCACCGACCACCGCGCCATACGTGCCGCGTGTGTTGGTAGAGACGGCAGCCTTGTAGATCCAGCGGTTGTTTTCCGACACGGTCGAGATGCCAAGCGCCTGGCCCGATTGGCCGTTGTACACACTGCCGGCCACCGCCACCATGCTCTTGCCCGGGCCGGTTGGTTGGGGCAGGCCCGCCAAGGCCATCGCCATGGCAGTACCGCCGTCAGCATCGTGCCGGTAGGAATCGATGCTGTTGCGCAACCCTGCGACTTGGTTGTCGGTGTAGCTGTTAGCCTGAGTGACTGCGTTGTTCAACTGCGATACGTTGACGGCATCGGTGGGTGCCGTGCCGGCAGCCACGTTGATCACCTGGCGCGACAGGGTCGTGGTGCCCACCGAGACGACATCGGTACGGCCACCGTCGTTGCTGCCCGCGCCAATGGCCGTCGACCCGCTGCCCGTGGCGACCGCGCCCGTGCCGACGGCCGTGGTGTTGTTGCCCGTGGCCTGCGAGCTGTTGCCCAGCGCCGTGCTGTTGCTGCCCGATGCCACCGCGCCCGTGCCGCCCACCGACGAGTTGGGGCCAGGTGTGGCCGGCGGCGTGTTGTTGGTGGTGCCGTTGGGCGAGGTGGAGGTGAACGTGCCGCCGTTGTTGTTGATGAACGTGGTCAGCTGCTGCTGCACCGCCTGCAACTGCGACACGTTGACCGCATCGCTACCAAGGCGGCCCGCTGCCACCCCCGTGATCTGGCGGTTGCCGACGTTGAGTTCACCCGAAGACGTTTGCGGCGCCGTCAAACCGAATGCCAGGTAGTTGGTCAGCGCGCCCACCGTGGTGAGCGAGCCAGCGCCCAGCGCAACACTGTTGGCGAACGTTGCGTTCGCCCCTGAACCCAGTGCCATCGCATCGACGGCGTTGCTCTTGGCGCCCGAGCCGATGGCAATGCCACCCGCCAAGCTGGCATTGGCGTTGGCGCCTTGCGCGATGGACTGCGCGCCGTTGGCGGTCGACCCGCTGCCCAGCGCAATTGCATCCGCCTGGCCCGAGGTGGAAGACTGGCCGATGGCGATGCCGCCCGGCGCGGTTTGCTGGACGATCGCGCCGTTGCCGATACCCACACCGTTGTCGCCATTCACCACCGTGGTCGGGCCCACCGCCACGGACTGCGAACCCACCGCCAGCGAATCCGCCGCCGTCGAATTGGCGTGGAAGTACAGCGTGGGCGTGACCGCGAACGACTGCAGCGCGCCCGTCAACTGGCGGATCGTTGCGGCATCGTGCTGGCCCGTGCCGTCTGCCACGTTGGTCAACTGGCGATACGTGTTGCCCGCAGCGCTGCCAAACGACACGGCGCCCAGCAGCGTCCCATCGGACGTGTTGAACGGCACGGCGTGGCTGCCCGCCGGAATCGAGCCCGTGCCCGAGGCAACGGCTCGATCGGAAACCGAACCCGAGCCGATCGCCACACCGCCCACGACCGACACCGTCGACAGCGAACCCAGCGCCAGCGCGTTGTTTGTTTGCGCCTGGGCACCATTGCCGGCCGCCAGGCTAGTCGCGCCACCCGCAACCGCAAGCGGCCCGATGGCAACGCTGTCCGTGCCGGTAGCCTGGCTGTCGGCTGCCGTTGAATTGGCGTGGAAATACTTGATGCCCCCACCGTTCTGGATGCTGTTGATCGTGTTGCCCAGGTTGGTGACGTTCTGGTTGGTCGTGAAGAGCTGCGAGCCATTCACGGCGTCCGTGCTGGTGGCATTCAACGCGCCGGGCGCCACGTTGGTAACGACGTTCGGCCCCGTGCCGCCGTGGTTGGCGCTGAAGGCACCCGTGCCGCCGTTGGCGGTGGGGTCCCACAGCAGCGCGTCATTCTTGGTTTGCGTCAGCTCTGTTTGCACCGACTGCAACTGGCTCACGTTGACGGCGTCCGTCGCTGCGGAGCCCGCTGCCACATTCGTGACGCGCCGCTCGTTGCCGGCCGAGCCCACCGAGACCTCACCCACCGGCGCGGTGCCCGCCAGCGCTGCCGTGCCGGGGTTGTAGGCAGCGGCCCCCAGGTTGGCGGCAGTCGTCGCATTGGCGCCGAGGGCGACGGAGTTTGCCGCCGTCGCATGCGCATTGCTGCCCAGGGCGAGCGCATTGGCGCCGCTCGCCTGCGCACCATTGCCGGTTGCGATGCTGTTCGTGCCGCTGGCCACCGCGAGCGGCCCCACCGCTACGCTGTCCGTGCCAGTGGCCTGACTATCCGCTGCCGTGGAGTTGGCGTGGAAGTACTTGATACCTGCGCCGCTCTGGATGTTGTTGACCGTCGTGGAGATGCCATCCACCGCCTGATTGGTCGCAAAGAGCTGTGAGCCGTTGACGGCATCGGTGCTGGAATTGCTCAGGCGCCCAGCGGCCACGTTGGTGATCTGACGTTCCGCACCAAGCGCGCCGACGCTCACCACGCTAGTCGGGTTCGTCCCCGCAAAGCTGCGCGTGGCGCCGGCAATGACTGCGCTCGCCGTCGGGTTGGATGCAGCGGTGACAGAGCCGGAGCCGAGTGCCACATCGCCAGCATTGGTCGCCCGTGCAGTCGCGCCCAGCGCCAGCGCGTTGGCGGCTTGTGCCTGCGCGCCATTGCCCGTCGCAACGCTGTTCGCCCCGCTGGCCACCGCGAGCGGCCCGACGGCCACGCTGTCCGTCCCAGTGGCCTGACTATCCGCTGCTGTGGAGTTGGCGTGGAAGTATTTGATCCCTGCGCCGCTCTGGATGTTGTTGACCGTGGTGGAGATGCCATCCACCGCCTGATTGGTCGCGAACAACTGCGAGCCGTTGACCGCATCCGTGCTGGAATTGCTCAGGCGCCCAGCCGCCACGTTGGTGATCTGACGTTCCGCACCGACCGCACCGACGCTCACCACGCTGGACGGGTTCGTCCCCGCAAAGTTGTGCGTCACACCGGCAACCACCGCGCTCCCTGTCGGGTTGGATGCGGCGGTGACGGAGCCGGAGCCGAGTGCTACATCGCCGGCGTTGGTTGCCCGTGCAGTCGCGCCCAGCGCCAGCGCGTTGGCGGCTTGTGCCTGCGCGCCGTTGCCCGTAGCCACGCTGTTCGCCCCACTGGCCAGCGCGAGCGGCCCGACAGCCACGCTGTCCGTGCCAGTGGCCTGGCTGTCGGCCGCCGTGGAGTTGGCGTGGAAGTATTTGATGCCTGCGCCGTTCTGGATGTTGTTGACCGTGGTCGAGACACCATCGATGGCTTGGTTGGTCGCGAAGAGTTGCGAGCCGTTGACCGCATCGGTGCTCGAATTGCTGAGTCGGCCTGCGGCGACATTCGTGATCTGGCGTTCGGACCCGAGCGCGCCGACGCTCACCACGCTGGTCGGGTTCGTCCCCGCAAAGCTGCGCGTGGTGCCGGCAATGACTGCGCTCGCCGTCGGGTTGGATGCAGCGGTGACGGAGCCGGAACCGAGTGCCACATCGCCGGCATTGGTTGCTGTTGCGGTCGCACCCAATGCCAGCGCATTGGTAGCTTGTGCCTGCGCGCCGTTGCCCGTTGCTACGCTGTTCGCTCCACTAGCCACCGCGAGCGGCCCCACCGCCACACTGTCCGTACCGGTCGCCTGGCTATCCGCCGCCGTGGAATTGGCGTGAAAGTACTTGATGCCTGCGCCGTTCTGGATGTTGTTGATGGTGGTGAAGATGCCGTCCACCGCCTGGTTGGTCGCAAACAACTGTGAGCCGTTGACCGCATCGGTCGAGCTGCCGCTAAGCCGTCCGGCTGCGACGTTCTGAATCTGCCGCGGCGCGGCGGCCGAGCCGACACTGACGACGTCGCCCGCCGCCGGCGTACCGCCCGCGAAGGTGCGGGTCGCCCCTGCGATCACCGCGTTTGGCGTCTGCACTGCGGCCGACACGGTGGACGCATTGCCGAGGACGACCGCACCGTCCAGGCCGCCGGCCACCGTCACACCGTTGCCAACGACGAACGCGTTGTTCGCATTGATCGTGTTGTTGTTACCGAGCGAATACGAACCCGAGCCCGTGATGGTGCTCGGATCGCCGATTGCCCCAGAATTCGCCCCGCTGACGACGTTGTTTGTGCCAATGCTCACGCTGTTGGTGCCCGTAGCCCGCGCCCCCAGACCCATCGCAACGGCGTTCGTGCCGGATGCCACCGCGTTGTTTCCGATGGCGGTGCCTGATACACCCGACGCCGTTGCGCCGCTGCCCATGGCAGTTGCACCACTTTGAGAAGCCACCGACGCGTTGCCCACCGCCACGCCAAAACCGCCCGCGGCCGTCGACTGAACGCCGATGGCGATTGATCCGGTGGCGGATGCCTTGGCGTTCAGGCCGACCGAGGTGGTGCCGTTTGCTGTGACGCCGATGCCCGCGTTCGTGCCGATCGCAACGTTGTCGTTGCCGGATACCAAGTTGCCCGCAGAAGCGGCCAGCGTACCGTCATACGTGACCGTGCCGTCGCCCGTGCCGAACGCGACGTTGCGCGTGCCGGTGACGCCAGACCCCGCGCCGCGCATCGCGCTCGCGATACCGCCGCCGACTGCGGTGTTCTGCGCGCCACTCACGAGCGTGCCGGTGGCGATACCGACGGCGACCGAGCCGGTGTTGCCGGTAGTTGAGCCGGCGCCAGCCCCCTGACCCGCCGCAACGGTGCCGTCGCCGATAGCGAGCGCCTGCCCGCCGATTGCAAGTGCCGTGTTGCCGCTGGCTTTTGCGCCGTTACCGACGGCAGTGGCGGCTGCATTGGTTGCCTGCGCGTTTGTGCCAAGCGCGACGGCGTTGGCTGCGGTTGCCTTGGCCAAGGCGCCAAGGGCAATCGCCGAAGTACCGCTGGCAGCCGCTTGCACGCCCACGCCAATGGCCGAGGTGGCGTTCGCAGTGACATCGGTCCCGATGGCGATCGTGGAGTCGGCAGTTGCACCGGTACCCGGAGCGGTGCGTGCACCCACGTTGATGGAATTTGTCCCGGAGGCAATAGATTGGAAGCCGACTGCCACTCCGTTAAGCCCCGTACTGTTGGCGCCATAACCGACGGCCGTGGCCCCGCCTTGCGTGGCGTTCGACATGAAGCCGACGCATGTCGTGCTGCCGCTGTAAAAGTTGTACGGGGCCGTAGAGCAGTTCGCCTGCGCCAGCGCCTCTTCCGGCACCGCCGCGCCAAAGACGGCCACCGCCGCCGCGATGAGCGTCATGGCGCCCACGAACGTGTTCAGGCGGGTGCGCCGCACGACCGTGCCGCCTTTCCCCCGCGCCCGATCCAGTTCGGAGGCTGCAACCCACGCACCCAACGCTTCATTCCAAATTGTCTTATATGACTTGTTCATATGGATTCCGTCGCATTTAAGAAAGCATTCAGAAAATCAGATGGATTGCGCCATTTCGCATACAAGAAAGACGAGCGTGCCCAGGGCGCCCAGGCATATCGCTGGTTCCCGATTGATTGGTGCCGCCAGAAAATCAATGACTGATAACCCACCGGTTTATTCAAGGCGCAGTTATCCACCGCTCCTGACAGGAGCGTTTTCGATATGGCAATGGATAAAACTGGCCTGTTTGACCGGCTTATTCAGGGGTCAACAGCTTGGCCCGGTTGAGGCCGGTATTTCAGGGTGGATTGAAAGGCCAGTGATTGGCCACATGAAGCGCAGGAGGCGCGTGCAGGGGCGGGCAACCGCGTCGACGGTCAAGTCGACAAACGTTTGCCCGAGCGTAATGGCTCGTACTAGGCATGGCTACCGCACTCCCGGCAGATCGTTTTTTTACTGATGGGGACGCACTATCTCAAGCACATCACCCGTGTCGATGTGCGGGGGCAGAGATGCGTGCAGAGGGACTTCACATTCAAAAGAAAAGTAGTCGAAACTCACCACCATGTCTAGAACATAAGGACTAGAACTCGTCGGTTTTTACAATTGACATACCGGATGTTTTGTATTCTTAATGAGAGCTTACTGGCGCACGGAATATTGTCGTTTTGATGACAACAATCTCAACGATGCTCAATAAATCCATGCACATGAAATGGTTAATCATGCGCATTGTGGATTTAAAACCAATGCCGACAAAAAAAGTCAGGAGAAAAGCGAGCCCGCCGGCCACGGGCACACGCTGACCGAAGTCTGCTTGAGTACGCAAAACTGCGGCCGCAGATGGCCGCGTGTGAGCGCCTACCCCGCCTGCAACCGCCGCCAGAGCGTGGTCTTGCTGATACCCAACGCGGCACACACCGCATCGCGATCCCCACCATGCGCAGCCAGCGTAGCGCGAATCTCCTCCGCTTCCACACCACGGCTGCGTTCGCGCAGGGTCTGCGGGCCCTTCTTGCCGCGCGCCGGCTGCGCAAACACTTCGGGCGCGATCATGCGCAACACCTCTTGGGAGATGGCGCCGGCCTCGTCCGTATCGGCCAGCTCCACGGCGATGCGTTCGATCACGCTTTGCAGCTCGCGCACGTTGCCGGGCCACGCGTAGTGCCGCAGCGGGTCCGCAATGGCAGCCAGCAGGTGGCTGGCGATGTCGGTGTCCGGAATGCGCAGCAGCAGGCGTGGCTCGCGGCGGGCGGCCTGCACGAGCAACTCGGCGGCCAGGGGCATTACGTCGTCAGTGCGCTCGCGCAACGGCGGCAACGCGATGCTGAGGATGTTGAGGCGGTAGTACAGATCCGCGCGGAAGGTGCCGGCTTCCACCGCATCGGTCAGCGCGCGGTGCGTGGCGGCGACGACGCGGATGTCGACACGCGTGGGTTCGGTCGAGCCCAGCCGCACCACCTCACGCTCCTGCAGCACGCGCAGCAGGCGGCTTTGCAGCGGCAGCGGCATCTCGCCAATCTCATCTAGGAAGAGCGTGCCCCGGTGCGCGGCTTCGATCAGCCCAGCCTTGCCGCCCTTGCGCGCGCCGGTGAACGCGCCTTCTTCATAGCCGAAGAGTTCGCTCTCCAGCAGCGCCTCGGGAAACGCGCCGCAGTTGATGGCGACAAACGAAAAGTCACGCCGCGCGCTCAGCTCATGCATGCTCTGCGCGACCATCTCCTTGCCGGTACCGGATTCGCCCAGCACCAGCACGGTGGCATCGGACTTGGCATAACGACGCACCAGCGTGCGCACGCGCTCCATGGGCGCGGATTCGCCCACCAGGTCATCCAGCCGATAACGCGCACTGAACTGCTGCGGGCGCTGGCGCGAGCGCAACGTGCGGTCGAGCCGCTCCACCGCACGCGATTCCTGAAAGGTGAACACGGTGCCCTCTGCCGCGCCCATGCCCGCCAGCGGCCCCCGATGGATGACGTAGCTCACGCCGCGCACCGTGCCCAGCGTGTCGCCATCGGTATCGGGCAGCAGGCCGAGCAGGTTGGGCGCAATGCTCAGCAGCGGATGCCCGATCGCCTGCTTGGCATCAATGCCGAGTGCGGTAGCAAGCCGTTCATTCAGCGCTTCCACGCGGCCCTGTGCATCCAGCGCGACCACGCCATCGCGCAGATGCTGCAGCAGGTTGTCCAGACGCTGGCGGCGCTGCGCTTCGCGGCGGGTGGCCTGCACGACTTCCAGTGCGGTATCGAACGCGGCGCGCACGGAATCGCGCGAGTACAAGAACACCGTCTGCATGCCGGCCTGCGCCGCAAGGTCTGTCACCAGGCCGGGGCCGACAACGGCACCCACACCCCGGTCGCGCAGATCCAGCACACAACTCTCCGCATCCTGGCGCGACGCGTACGAAGCGAACACCACGTCCATGTTGTACGCGGCGACAAAGCGGCGCACCTCGTCGGGCGTGTCGCCATGCGTGACAAGCGCGACGGATTTCGTCTCCGCAGACGCGCGGCGGGCACGTGCCAACGCATGCATCACGTCAAAGCCGGTCGGGTTGATGACGACCACTGGCAAGGACAAACGCGGCTTGAGGTACGCCCCGTTGGAGCCGCCCGCCACCACCACGTCGGGACGCTGGGAACCTGCCGCGTCGATCTCGCGCACGATGTCTTCAAAGCCGCGCGTGATGACGCGCAACTCGGCGCGATCGTTGTATTCGGCGGCAATGTCGAGGAACAGATCGCTCAGGCGGCTGATGCCGCACGCCCAGATGCGCGGGCGGTCTGCCAGGGATGGGAGATCGGGTGTGGGACTCATGATCCAAGCATTATGCGCCGCGCATTTCCTCATTGAAATTGAAATTTCATTTCTGAAATGAGGTGGCGCTGGGCGGCAAGCGCACTTCCATACAAATCAACGGGTTACGGGCGATGCGACGGGTGGCCCGCTTCCTGCTCTAAGGGTTCATTCTTTGTGGAGCACGCATGAGCACAACCAAACGTCAGCCCGTCAGCGCGGGCGCCAAGTTCCGCCAGGCAGTCGCCGAATCGCAAGCCCAAGGTCAGCCACTGCAAGTGGTCGGCGCCATTACGGCCTACGCCGCCAAGATGGCCGAGCAGACCGGCTTCAAGGCCGTGTACCTGTCGGGTGGCGGCGTGGCCGCCAACTCCCTGGGCATTCCGGACCTGGGCATCAGCACGATGGAAGACGTGCTGATCGACGCCCGCCGCATCACCGACGCCGTGCAGATCCCGTTGATGGTCGACATCGACACCGGCTGGGGCGGCGCGTTCAACATCGCGCGTACGGTCCGCTCGTTCATCAAGGCAGGCGTGGGCGCCGTGCACCTGGAAGACCAGGTCGGCCAGAAGCGCTGCGGCCATCGCCCAGGCAAGGAAGTCGTGCCCGCCGACGAAATGGTCGACCGCGTGAAGGCCGCCGTGGACGCCCGCACCGATGACGACTTCGTCATCATGGCCCGTACTGACGCGGCCGCCGTCGAAGGCATCGACGCCGCCATCGAGCGCGCCGTGGCCTACGTGGAAGCCGGCGCGGACATGATCTTCCCCGAAGCCATGAAGACGCTGGACGACTACCGCCGCTTCAAGGCTGCCGTGAAGGTGCCCATCCTGGCCAACCTGACCGAGTTCGGCAGCACGCCGCTGTTCACCACGCAAGAGCTTGCCAGCGCCAACGTGGACATCGCGCTGTACTGCTGCGGCGCGTATCGCGCAATGAACGCAGCGGCACTCAACTTCTATCAGGTGTTGATGCGCGACGGCACGCAAAAGGCCGCTGTGGAAACCATGCAGACCCGCGCAGACCTGTACCAATACCTCGGCTACCACGCGTACGAAGACAAGCTGGACGCGCTGTTTTCTGCACAACACGCCGCCCAGAAATAACGCCTACAACATTCCACGCATCCAAGGAGACCATCACCATGAGCGAAGCCGATAACAGCACGCCGAACGCAGGCGCATTCAAGCCGAAGAAGTCCGTGGCCCTGTCGGGCGTGACGGCGGGCAACACCGCACTGTGTACCGTCGGCCGCACCGGCAACGACCTGCACTACCGCGGCTACGACATCCTCGACCTGGCTGCCGCGTGCGAGTTTGAAGAAGTCGCCCACCTGCTGGTGCACGGCAAGCTGCCCAACAAGGCTGAACTGACTGCCTACAAAGCCAAGCTGAAGGCCCTGCGCGGCCTGCCCGCCAACGTGAAGGCCGCACTGGAATGGGTGCCCGCCTCCGCCCACCCGATGGACGTGATGCGCACGGGCGTGTCGGTGCTCGGCACCGTACTGCCCGAGAAGGACGACCACGCCACCCCCGGCGCGCGCGACATCGCCGACCGCCTGATGGCCAGCCTCGGCTCGATGCTGCTGTACTGGTACCACTACAGCCACAACGGCAAGCGCATCGAAGTCGAAACGGATGACGACTCCATCGGCGGCCACTTCCTGCACCTGCTGCACGGCGTCGAGCCGCCCAAGTCGTGGGTCGACGCGATGCACGTGTCGCTCAACCTGTACGCCGAGCACGAATTCAACGCCTCCACGTTCACGGGCCGCGTGATTGCCGGCACGGGTTCGGACATCTACTCGGCCATCACCGGCGCCATCGGTGCACTGCGTGGCCCGAAGCATGGCGGCGCCAATGAAGTGGCGTTCGAGATTCAGAAGCGCTACGACACGCCGGACGAAGCCGAGGCCGACATCCGCCGCCGCGTCGAAGCCAAGGAAGTCGTGATCGGCTTCGGCCACCCGGTGTACACCGTGTCCGACCCGCGCAACAAGGTCATCAAGGAAGTGGCGAAGAAGCTGTCGAAGGAAGCGTCCAACACCAAGATGTTCGACATTGCCGAGCGCCTGGAAACCGTGATGTGGGACGTCAAGAAGATGTTCCCCAACCTCGACTGGTTCAGCGCCGTGTCGTACCACATGATGGGCGTGCCCACCGCGATGTTCACGCCGCTGTTCGTGATTGCACGTACGTCGGGCTGGGCCGCACACATCATCGAGCAACGCATCGACAACAAGATCATCCGCCCGAGCGCCAACTACACCGGCCCCGAAGATCTGAAGTTCGTGCCGATCAGCAAGCGCGCGTAAGACAACAAGAAAGAAGAGAAGAGAAGAACGTCAACACCAACCGCCAGACGGTTTGGCCGTTGACGTTCCTGCCCTTGATGGCGCCTTGAATTTCTGTCAGCGGGCGGAAAAAAGAGGGGAAACTGTCTGAGCGCAGCGAGTTTTTCCCCTCTCCGCCCGGTGACATAAATTCAAGGGGAAGTCGCCATCTCGGGCGCGCCTTTCTTTGCTTACTTTCTTTGGCAAGACAAAGAAAGTGAGTCAGCCCCGGCAGGGGATGAAACAAGGGATGTACCACCATCATGAACACCACCCACCGCAAACCCCTCCCCGGCACAACGCTCGATTATTTCGACGCCCGTGAAGCCGTAGAAGCCATCCAACCCGGCGCCTACGACAAGCTGCCGTACACCTCGCGCGTACTCGCCGAGAATCTGGTCCGCCGCTGCGACCCCGCAACGCTCACCGCATCACTCAAGCAACTGATCGAGCGCAAACGCGACCTCGACTTCCCCTGGTTCCCCGCCCGCGTGGTCTGCCACGACATCCTCGGCCAAACCGCCCTGGTAGACCTAGCCGGCCTGCGTGACGCCATCGCCGACCAAGGCGGCGACCCCGCCAAGGTCAACCCGGTGGTGCCCGTGCAACTCATCGTCGACCACTCCCTCGCAGTGGAATGCGGCGGCTTCGACCCCGACGCCTTCGCCAAGAACCGCGCCATTGAAGACCGCCGCAACGAAGACCGCTTCCACTTCATCGACTGGACCAAGCTCGCGTTCAAGAACGTCGACGTGATCCCCGCAGGCAACGGCATCATGCACCAGATCAATCTGGAGAAGATGTCGCCGGTCATCCAGGCGCACGACGGCGTGGCCTACCCCGACACCTGCGTCGGCACGGATAGCCACACGCCACACGTGGATGCACTCGGCGTGATCGCCATCGGCGTGGGCGGGCTGGAAGCTGAAAACGTGATGCTCGGCCGCGCCTCGTGGATGCGCCTGCCGGACATCGTCGGCGTGGAACTGACGGGCCAACGCCAGCCCGGCATCACCGCCACCGACATCGTGCTGGCCCTGACCGAATTCCTGCGCAAGCAGAAGGTGGTGGGTGCCTACCTGGAGTTCTACGGTGAAGGCGCATCGAAGCTCACGCTGGGCGACCGCGCCACCATCTCCAACATGGCCCCCGAGTACGGCGCCACGGCCGCCATGTTCTCGATCGACGACAACACGCTCGACTACCTGCGCCTGACCGGCCGTAGCGACGAGCAGGTCAAGCTGGTCGAAACGTATGCCAAGACCGCCGGCCTGTGGTCCGACACGCTCAAGCATGCGGAGTACGAACGCGTGCTGCGCTTCGATCTGTCGAGCGTGGTGCGCAACATGGCCGGCCCGTCGAACCCGCACGCCCGTGTGGCCACGGCCGACCTGGCCGCCAAGGGCATCGCCGGCAAGTGGGAAGAAACGCCTGGGCAGATGCCGGACGGCGCGGTCATCATCGCCGCCATCACCAGCTGCACCAACACCAGCAACCCGCGCAACGTGATTGCCGCCGCGCTGCTGGCACGCAACGCCAACCGCCTAGGCCTGACGCGCAAGCCGTGGGTCAAGAGCTCGCTGGCGCCCGGATCCAAGGCCGTGGAGTTGTATCTGGAAGACGCTGGGCTGAAGGCGGAGTTGGAAAAGCTCGGCTTCGGCATCGTCGCGTTTGCGTGCACCACCTGCAACGGCATGAGCGGCGCGCTGGACCCGAAGATCCAGCAAGAGATCATCGACCGGGACCTGTACGCCACCGCCGTGCTGTCGGGCAACCGCAACTTCGATGGCCGCATCCACCCGTACGCCAAGCAGGCGTTCCTCGCCTCGCCGCCGCTGGTGGTGGCTTATGCGATTGCCGGCACGGTGCGCTTCGACATCGAACGCGACAGCTTCGGCACCGATGCCAACGGCAAGCCCATCCTGCTGAAAGACCTGTGGCCGACCGATGAAGAGATCGACGCCATCGTGCGCGCCTCGGTCAAGCCGGAGCAATTCCGCAAGGTCTACATCCCGATGTTCGAGCAGCGCAGCGCGGCTGTTGCCAACGTGAGCCCGCTGTACGACTGGCGCCCGCAGAGCACCTACATCCGCCGCCCGCCGTACTGGGAAGGCGCACTGGCGGGCGAGCGCACGCTCAAGGGTCTGCGTCCGCTGGCGGTGCTGGGCGACAACATCACGACCGACCACCTCTCGCCGTCCAACGCCATCCTGGCGAGCAGCGCCGCCGGTGAATACCTCGCCAAGATGGGCCTGCCGGAAGAGGACTTCAACTCGTACGCCACGCACCGCGGCGACCACCTGACCGCGCAGCGCGCGACGTTCGCCAACCCCACGCTCATCAACGAGATGGCCGTGGTGGATGGAAAAGTGCAAAAGGGTTCGCTGGCGCGCATCGAGCCCGAGGGCAAGGTCACGCGCATGTGGGAAGCGATCGAGACCTACATGGACCGCAAGCAGCCGCTGATCGTGATTGCCGGTGCCGACTACGGCCAAGGCAGCTCGCGCGACTGGGCCGCCAAGGGTGTGCGCCTGGCCGGTGTGGAAGTCATCGTGGCCGAAGGCTTCGAGCGCATCCACCGCACCAACCTGATCGGCATGGGCGTGCTGCCGCTGGAGTTCAAGCCGGGCACCACGCGCCTGACCTTGGGCATCGACGGCACCGAAACCTATGACGTGATCGGCGCGCGCCAACCGCGTGCGGACCTCACGCTGGTGATCCATCGCAAGAACGGCGAACGCGTGGAAGTGCCCGTCACGTGCCGTCTGGACAGCGATGAGGAAGTCTCGATCTACGAAGCGGGCGGCGTGCTGCAGCGCTTTGCACAGGACTTCCTGGAATCGAACAAGGAGGCTGCATGAGCCATCCCGCGCAGATCAAGATTCCCGCCACGTACATCCGTGGCGGCACCAGCAAGGGCGTGTTCTTCCGTCTGCAGGATTTGCCGCCGGCCGCGCAGCAACCGGGCGCGGCCCGCGATGCGCTGCTCATGCGCGTGATCGGCAGCCCCGACCCGTACGGCAAGCAGATCGACGGCATGGGCGGCGCCACCTCGAGCACCAGCAAGACGGTGATCCTCAGCAAGAGCACGCGCCCAGACCATGACGTGGACTACCTGTTCGGCCAGGTCTCCATCGATAAGCCGTTTGTGGATTGGTCGGGCAACTGCGGCAACCTGTCCGCCGCTGTCGGCCCGTTCGCCATCAGCAACGGCCTAGTGGATGCGAGCCGTGTTCCGCAAAACGGTACCGCCATCGTGCGCATCTGGCAGGCCAACATCGGCAAGACCATCATTGCGCACGTGCCCATCACCAACGGCGCGGTGCAGGAAACCGGCGACTTTGAACTGGACGGCGTGACCTTCCCAGCTGCGGAAGTGCAGCTCGAATTCCTCGACCCGGCAGCGGAGGAAGACGGTGACGGCGGCGGCGCAATGTTCCCCACCGGCAACCTCGTCGATGACCTGGACGTGCCCGGCGTGGGCGCACTCAAGGCGACGATGATCAACGCCGGCATCCCCACGATCTTCATCAACGCGGAGGCCATCGGCTACACCGGCACCGAGTTGCAGGACGCCATCAACGGCGATGCGAAGGCGCTGGCGATGTTCGAGACTATCCGCGCGCACGGTGCGGTGCGCATGGGGCTCATCAAGAGCATCGACGAGGCCGCCACGCGGCAGCACACGCCCAAGGTGGCCTTCGTGGCACCGCCGAAGGCGTATGTGTCCTCCAGCGGCAAGAGGGTTGGCGCGGGCGATGTGGACCTGCTGGTGCGTGCGCTCTCCATGGGCAAGCTGCACCATGCCATGATGGGGACGGCGGCCGTGGCCATCGGCACGGCAGCGGCCATTCCGGGCACGCTGGTCAACCTCGCGGCCGGCGGCGGCGAGCGCAACGCGGTGCGCTTCGGGCATCCGTCCGGCACGCTGCGCGTGGGCGCGGAAGCCAAGCTGGTCGACGGCGAATGGACCGTCACCAAGGCCATCATGAGCCGCAGCGCGCGTGTGCTGATGGAAGGCTGGGTGCGCGTGCCGGGCTGACGATCCGTACGCTGAGCAAACAAAAACCGCCGCATCCGGGCAGAAACCGGCAGCGGCGGTTTTGTCGTTTCTAGCGTTCAGTTGGCGCCAGTGTTCTTCATGCCCAGCACGTCAATCGGTGCAATCTCCGGCGGCGAGGCCAGCAGTTCCGCCGCGTTGGCCATCAGCGCTTTGGCAATCGGGCCATCGAGGTGCGCTTGGCGATCCTCCTCGCTGGCAAACGCATCAAAGATGCCGAACACGTTGGGCGCAATGCGCAACGCAAACCAGATGGGGGTGGTGGCCTCTTGATTGGCCATCTGCAGGCCGGCCGCGAGAAAGTCGGCCACGGCCTGCTCCTTGCCCGGCTTGGCGATGAGCCGGGCAAATAGTGCGTGCTTGATCATCTTGGGTCTCCGGATGCCGCGCAGGGGTCGGCGCGGACAGAAGAGCATTACAAACGGTGCCCCATGACAGTTCAAGCGCCTCCACCCAGCGGAT
Organism: Ralstonia sp. R-29; assembly: GCF_049913345.1. Classification (NCBI taxonomy): domain Bacteria; kingdom Pseudomonadati; phylum Pseudomonadota; class Betaproteobacteria; order Burkholderiales; family Burkholderiaceae; genus Ralstonia; species Ralstonia sp. R-29. Next base: position 1,747,416 of record NZ_CP184378.1, on the reverse strand, counting down.
GATGCGGCGCGCACTAAAGACGCAAAAAAAACCGCTCAGCGCAAAGCATGAGCGGCATTCTCCCCCGCAGATTCGTTATCAGTGATGCGCCCCACCCAGCGCTGATCCAACGGTCCCCAGCGCCCCACCCACGGCACCCGTGACGGGCGCCAGCGGTGTGGTCGCCCCCGTCGATGTCACCGACGACCCAACGCTCGTCACCAGCGAGCCAATCGGCGCCGTTGCCCCTGTGGCCGAGCCAGAACCGCCCAAGGCACCGGTGACCGCCCCGAGCGGGTTGCTGCCGCCCGTGGCACCGCCCAACGCCCCTGTAATCGGGGCCAACGGGTTGCTGCCCGAGCCGCTGCCGCCAGACAGCGGCCCACCCAGCGCGGCGACCGTGTTGCCGGTGGCCGTCACCACACCGCCCAGGTTGGAGATCACCGGCGCGTTCGTCGCCGTGAGCGACGTACCGACGCCCGCCACGCCGCCGCCAACGGTCTGCAGCAGGTTGGTCCCCGGTGCGCCCAGGCCAGTGGTGTTACCCAGCGTTTGCGTGGCGGTGGTGACTTGCGAGGTGAGCGGCACCACGGCGGAACTGAGCTGCTGCGTCACCTGCTCCACCGGCCCCGTCGACAGCGCAGTGCCAAGCGTGCCGCCCGCATTAGCCACCGCCTGGCCGACCTGCTGAACTGCACCGCCCACCGGCGTAGTCACCGGGGACAGCGGCTGCAGCGGGCCGGTGCCCAGACTGTCGACCAGGCCGCCCGTGGCCGTCACTGTATTGCCTGCGGCGGTAACGACATTGCCCGTGCTCGACACCGTCGTGCCGATCGGGTTCGGGTTGGTGCCAATGCTGCCCAGGCCCGACTGCACACCCGTACCAAGCGTGGAGACGGTGTTCCCCAGGTTGTCGACCACGTTGCCCACCCCCGAGGCGCCCGGCAGATTGCTACCGCCGATCGTCGTGCCGAGGCTGCTGATGGCACCGCCGGTGGCCGTCACCACGCCGCCGCCTTTGTTGGCAACCTCACCGGTGGGGGTGGTGGACGCCGTGGTGGTCGTGCCGTTCGACCCGTTCGACCCCGAGCCGTTGTTGGCGGAACTGCCGTCGCCGCCGCTGGTACCGCTCATGTCGCCCGAGCCGGAGCTGGCGCAACCGCCCAGCACAAGTAGCCCGGCCAAAACGGCTGAAACCAAGGTCCTGCGTTGCCATGTCTTCATATCTGCCTCCCGCTCCAAATGCGCGTTTGATAATGTGCTGTTCCGCCCCGCTCGATGCTCTGTCGATGTGCCGGTCGATTAATCGGCCGCCCTGTTCAAATGCAGTCTATTAACTAAAACCGTGGCAATTGAAAACATTGTCAAACGCCGCCGGGCCTTTCTCTATGCGGACTTACGCGCACAGAGGCCTGACAGGGCCAAGCTGCGTCTATCCCCAAACGCTCGCAGATAGACGCACCAGCATGATTATGTTTGAAGAATTGGCTCTAAATTACTCAAAATGAGTTAGTGGCGACCACGGCGTTATCTGGCCGCAGCGCGCGCAAATGGCAGGCGCGGCAATCGCAAACCGGCTGGGCGCTGGGTGGCAGCCGCATCAAAATGATGGCGCTCGATGACGATGCCGCGCGCGGGCGCTGCCTCGATGAACTGCTCGACCATCTCGCGCACGTCGGGGTCGATGTAGTCCGCGCGGGCCCCATCGACGATGAGCGTGGCGCCGTCCGGCACCTGCGCCAGGTAGCGCTTGAGCGGCACCTTGCCCATGAACGACACGTCCTTGCGGAACGACAGCAGGAAGTGGTCATGATGGCGCGCCATGACGATGGTGCGGCGCAGGTTGGCGCGAATCGCCAGCGCAATGCTCAGCGCGATGCCGATCACGATGCCGATCAGCAGGTCCGTCAGCAGCACGCCCACGATGGTGGCGATGAACGGCGCAAAGCGATCCCACCCCTGCTTCGCCACTGACATGAACAGCGACGGCTTGGCCAGCTTGTAGCCGGTAAAGATCAGGATGGTGGCCAGACACGCCAGCGGAATGCGATTGACGATGGCCGTGAGCGCAAACACGCTCGCCAGCAGCAGCACGCCATGCACCACGGCCGACCAGCGGCTCTGCGCGCCGGCATGCACGTTGGCCGAACTGCGCACGATGACGGAGGTGATGGGCAACCCGCCCAGCGCGCCGGCGACCATGTTGCCGATGCCCTGCGCCTTGAGTTCGCGATCGGGCGACGCGGTGCGCTTCTTCGGGTCGATCTGCTCGACGGCTTCGAGGCAGAGCAGCGTCTCGAGGCTGGCCACAATGGCCAGCGCCATCGCCAGGCGCCAGACCTCCGGATTGCCGAGCGCAGCGAGTGCGGGCGATTCCAGTGCATCCAGCAATGCGCCGAACGATGCCAGCGACGGCAGTTCCACGCGGTGCTCAGCGGCCGGCGCCATGCCGGGTGCCACCGCGTCCAGCAGCAAAGTCACGCCAATACCGAGCGCCACCACCACCAGCGGCGAGGGCAGCGCGCGCACCACCGCAAAGCGCCGCAGCATCGGCGTATCCCAGCCGATGAGCACAGCGGCGGAGAGCGCCGTCACCAGCATCGCCGTCATCGAAAACGTGCCGAACGGCGTGGCGAGCATGCCAGGGGCGACCGCGCCAGTCCCAACCCCAGTCGCCATCCCCAAGGCCAGTGGCACCTGCTTGATGATCAGCAGCAGACCGATCGCCGCCAGCATGCCCTTGATGACCGACGACGGCACATATGCCGCAAAGCGTCCGGCACGCAGCACGCCGAACACAAACTGCAGCGCGCCGGCCAGCGCCACGGCCACCAGGAAGGCGGAGAACCCGCCCAGTTTGGCAATGCCATCCACCACGATCACGACCAGGCCTGCAGCGGGGCCGCTCACGCTCAGCTGCGAGCCGCTGAGCAGCGCCACCACCAGGCCGCCGATCATGCCGGAGAGCAGCCCCGCAAGCGGATCGACCCCCGATGCATTGGCAATGCCCAGGCACAGCGGCAGGGCGACAAAGAACACGATGACCCCGGCGAGCATGTCGCGCGGGAAGAAAGCCGGTGAGGTTGGTGTCTGCATGATGGTGTGTTGGTGTTGTAGGAACGGTGCACGCGCGAACGCCTGCCTACGGGCGAGCGAGCTGGAGACCCGCGCCGGCATGCGTGAGGAGAGAAAGCGTGTTGAAAGCGGTGGCCACGGAAGCCACCGCCGTGGCGTCAGGCGATGGCCTCGGCGGGCATCAGGATGTCGCCACGGGTAGCGTGCTCGGCATCGGGGTCGCCGGACGCCAGCACGCGGATGTGCCCATCAGCCAGACCGAAGATCCAGCCATGCACGCGCGGCGGCCGTTCCGCATCGCGCACGATGGGGTTCTCGCGCAGGCAGCGCACCTGCTCGAGCACGTTCAGCTCGGCCAGGCGGTTCACGCGGTCTTCCAGATCGGGCACGGCGTTGAGTTCTGCGCGATGGCGCCCGGCCAGTGCGCACAGCGGCGCAATGCGACGCGCCACGTGGGGCAACCCATCGGGCGGCGGCAGCAAGGAAGCGCGCACCCCGCCGCAGCTGTCATGCCCACACACGATGACGTGGGCGACCTTGAGCACGCGCACGGCATATTCGAGCACGCTCATGGTGTTGTCATCCGCCGGGCATACCAGATTGGCGATATTACGGTGGACAAATAAATCCCCCGGGCTGGAATGGGTAATGGTTTCGGCCGGCACGCGGCTATCTGCGCAACCAATCCATAACACCTGGGGTTGCTGGCCTTGTGCCAGCCGCGAAAAGAATTGGGGGTCACGCGCGGCGGTTTCGTGCGCCCACGCGACATTCTCGACAAGCATGCGTTTTGGTCGATGCATTGGGTGGCTCCTGCAAGATCAGCTGGGCCGCTGCAGGCCGCAAAGCCAGGTTGGGTCGGCTTCTGCGGCAACGTTGCAGTGCAGCGGAAAGGTTACGAAATGGATCGTATGAGAAAGGTTCCCGCCCCGCCAATCCACCCATGCAGTGGGTTTTTTCGCCATACGCACCAGAAATACGCATGGGCCTGCGTAAATCGGTCGCACGTATTTTCACGATCGCGAAAGTGCGTGCAGTTATTGCACGCCAGGTGTTATTCATCCGAAATATTTAAGCACTGAATCGGAAAATATTTCATTACCGCCGGGTAATCACCCTGCAGAATTGACCGCATTCATGCCCCGCATTGGGGCACATGTTTTAAGCCGATCAACAGCTTGCGCGCTCGCTCAGGCTTCAGCAGGCAATGGCAACGTCACGCGAAAGCACGTGCCGCTGCCCACCTCGCTGCGCGCTTCGATCTGGCCGCCATGCTTGCGCACGATGCCGTACGAGATCGACAGGCCAAGCCCCGTACCTGTGCCCACCGGCTTGGTGGTGAAGAACGGGTCGAAGATGCGGCTGAGGTGCTCGGGGCGGATGCCGCTGCCGGTGTCTTCCACTTCCACCCACACGTTGCGTGCGTCGTGACCCGTGCGCAGTGTGATGCGCCCCTGTTCCTTGATGGCCTGTCCGGCGTTGACGAGCAAATTCATGAACACCTGGCTCAACTGCGCGGGCATGCAATCGACCTCGGGAATACCGCCGTACTCCCGCACCAGCTCCACCTTGTACTTCAGCTCGTTCCAGACGATCTTGACGGTGGTCTCCAGGTACGTCTCCAAGTTGGCGCGCTGCACCTGCGCCTCGTCCACGTGCGAAAACTCCTTGAGGCCCTGCACGATGCTCTTCACGCGTTGCAGCCCATCCAGGGATTCCGCCAGCAGGGCCGGCATGTCTTCACGCACATAGTCGAGGTCGGCTGTCTGCTTGATCTGCGCCAGTGCGGCGCGCGTGGCGGGGGCCAGCTCTACCTCGTACTGCTCATAGGCCGACACCATCTCCAGCAGCCCGGCCACGTAGCGTTGCAGGCTACCCAGGTTGGCGTTCACGAACGAGACGGGGTTGTTGATCTCGTGCGCCACCCCCGCCGCCAACTGGCCGATCGATGCCATCTTTTCCGATTGCAGCAGTTGCCCCTGCGCCTGCGCCAGTTCGTGCAGCAATTGCTCCTGGCGCGCGCGCTCGGCTTGCAGCGCCTCGTGGGCCAGGGCGAGCTGCCATCGATCCTGCTGGAACTGTTCCACCGCACGGGCCATCTGGCCGATCTCGTCGTCGCCCGCCACGGGCACGGCGCCGGGTGCGCCGTCTGAATGGCCATGGCGCAAGCTGCGGCTCACCTGCAGCAAGCGCTGCAGCACGTGGCGACCCAGCAGCCCATACGCGGCCAGGCAGGCAAACGCCACACTGCCGGCGAGCAGCGCCGTCACCCAGTGCTCGTTACGCTCCGACACCGCAGCCAGCGCCTGCATGGATTGTTGAAACGCATGCGTGTGCCGTGCGGACAACTGCTGCGCAGCCGCCACCATGGCACCGGCCTGCAGGTAGAGCGCATCCACCGAACGCCGCCCGGCGGCAGTGCGCTCGGCCGCAGCCTGCATGGCAGACGCGCTGGTGGCCGTGCTGGCGGTTGCGTTCATGGCGCTTGCGTCGCCCGCAGCGACACGCTGCAACTCGCTTTCCCACCATTGCGCGACGATATTCACGGCGTTGCGAAACAACTGGCTCGACTGATGCAGGTCGAGCACGTCAATGTCGTCATCGGCCGCCGCCAGCCGTTCAGACAACTGCTCGAACGCCGCTAGGTTGGTCAGGATCTCTGCATAGTGACGGCGCAGCGCCTCCACGGACGCCGTCTTCTGCAACTGTGCCGATTCGCGCTCGATCAGCAGCGTGTGCTGCACCAGCTCCTGCGCCTGCCGCAATTGCGTGAGCTGCTCGTTGGCCAGCGCCCGCGTTGCGTTGGCGGCCGTGCGCAGCGCCACCACCGCCGTGATGCCACCCGCCGAAATCAGCAGCGCCAGCACGACCACCGCCAGCAGGAACTGCCGCCCCAACGATCGCGGCCACAGCCGGCGCAGCGGCGTGCGCACGCGTATGAGGTGGAGGCTGGCAGCCGGCCCGAACACTCAGCGCCCCCAGATCCGCCGATACACGGCGCGATAGCCGCTGTCCGGGTCGTATTGCCCCAGCGGCCCACCATCGAAGGCGATGTTCTTGGCGGTCACCAGGTGCACCGGCGACACATAGCCGCTCACGGGCTGATGCGCCAGCAGCCGGTTCAACTCGTCCACCAGTTGCCAGCCTTGCAGGTTCAGCGGCTCGGCCACGGTGCTGGTCTGGAATGCGCCCGCCTGGATGCGCAGGAACGCCGCCGCACTGCCATCCCCCGCCGACAGCATGCGGATGCCATCGGGCCGGCCGGCACGCGTGAGTTCGGCTGCGGCGTAATCGAAGTAGATGTCGTTGATGGCGAGCGCGTGCGTCCACACCCGGCCCTGCTGCTCCAGCAGCCGATGCATGACGCCCGGCATGGCCAGCGCGCTGCCCGAGATGGGCACGTCCTCCACAGCCAGCAAGCGGCAGCCGCCGCACGCGCGGATCACCTCGGCCATGGCCGCCGCCTTGGCCTGCGCAATCTGGAAGTTGGAGTCGGTAAAGATGACCACGTTGGCGTGGCCGCCGGATTCCACCACCGCCGCCATGGCCGTCAGCCGCGCCACGGCCAGCGGGTCGGTCGACACATTCACGGCGACAGGGCTGCCTGCAATGGGCCCCGCCGTGGCGGCCACATGCCAGCCCACCACGGGGATGCCGCGTTGCGCGAAGGGCGCCAGCGCGGGCTGCATGTCGCGCGCATCGCCGCCCACCAACACCACGCCACCCGGCTGCAGCGCCAGTGCCGATGCCACCGCCCGCCGACGGCCCTCGGGCGTGCCGCCCGCGTCATACACGCGCACCGTCCAGCCGATCACGCCAGCGGCCTCCTTGATGCCCTTGGCCACGCCCAGAATGCCGCCGTTGCGCAAGTCCTCGCTGACGATGGCGAGGGTGATACCGGTCTGCGCGCGCGGGCCGGCCTCGGGGCCATCCCAGCGCGCACCGTGCTCGCTGGCGCGCGCGACGATCTGCTGCATGTGGGCGCGGTCGGGCCCGGCTTCTGTCGCCATGACGACCTTTGCGCTCGTCATGGCAACGCACACCCCGACCATGCAGATCATGTAAGCCAGCGCATGCCGGCCACGTCCCCGTTCCATAACGCCTCCCCAAAGGCCGTGCTTCAAGCTGGTTTCGGCGCTTCTGCGGCGTCGGGTGTGTCGGGTGTCGCCGTAGCAGACGCTTCAGCCGGCTCCGGCGCTTGCGCGTAGACCAGGATGGCGAACGGCACGTCTTCGTGCGTCTCAAAGCGCCGGATCTGCAGCACCTGATGTGCACTGACCGTGCTGTCGCGCGTGATGAGCAGCACGCCGCGCCGCGTGAGCAAGTCATCGGCCAGGCGCATGCCCTCGCGCAGTTCGGCCGAGGACACCTGACGCACGGCCATCACCTCGCCCTGCTGCTTGAGCACAGCCACAAAGCGCACGATAACGTCGGGGTCGTAACGCAGGCCGGATTGCGCCTTGATCATCTCCATCGCCTGGTCAGGGCCTACGTGTTCCTTGATGATCTCGCCCGCCAGCAGCCCTTCAAAATCGCGCGCCACAGCGAGCACGCGCGCCCCGATGGGGATGCTGGTACCCGTGAGCCGGTCCGGCGTGCCGCGGCCGTTGAAGCGCTCGTACTGGTGCCGGATGATCTGCGCCACGTGTTCAAGCTGGCGCACGGGCGTCAGCACCATCTGCGCGCGCAGCGGGTGCTGATAGAACTGCTGCGCCTGCTCGGCCGTAAGCCGGTCGAGCGACGTGCTCAGCAGGGCATCCGGCAGCGACAACTTGCCGATGCCATGCAGCAAGCCGGCGTGAAAAATGTCCTGCACCTGCAGCCCCGTCAGCCCGCATTCCATGGCGATGCGCCGCGCCAGGTCCGCCACGCGCAGTGATTGGCGTGTCATGGCGCCGCAGCGCATTTCGATCATGCTGGCGCACACCTGGACCATGTTGGTGAAGTTGGTCTTCAGGTCGCGCTGCGCGCCTTCCAGAAACATCACGGTCTGGCGAATTTCCTCAGTGCGCGACAGCACTTGCGTCTCCAGCCCCGCATTCATGCGTTGCAGCGTTGCGTTCTGCTGCTGGGTCAGTTCAGTCAGGCGTTTCGCTTCGCGGGCCAGCATGCGTTGCTCGATTGCATGGCGCACGGTCAGCAGCAAGTCTTGGTCATCCCAGGGCTTGTTGAGGTAGCGATACACGCCGCCTTCGTTGATGGCCTTCACCGCGGAATCGATCTCGGAATAGCCCGTCAGCAGAATTCGCATGACGTCGGGATACTGCTCACGCGCCCGCGCCAGAAAATCCGCGCCGCTCATGCCGGGCATGCGCATGTCGGAGATGATCAGATCGACCGGATACACGCCCAGCATGTCGAGCGCGGCCGCGCCACCCTCGGCGGTGATCACGCGATAACCCGTGGGCCGCAGCAGGCGCCGCAGCGATGCCAGTACGCCCGGCTCGTCGTCCACCAGCAGGATCAGCGGCGTTGCGGCCGTAGGCGCCGCCTCGGCAGGTGCGCTGACGGGTTGCGGGGCGGCCGCGGAATCAGGGGCAGCGGTTTGCGTGGTGTCGTCTTCGGTGGCAAGCATGGCGCGGTTCCTCAAGGTTGGATGGCGGGCCCGTGGTGTGTTGTCAAAGCGCCTGTAGAAACTGCTCCAGCGCGCTCTTCATCTTGCGGATGGCGGCCTCGGGCAGCAGCATGACCAGCTTGGCGACAAAGCCGCCGCGCTCCAGCGTGAAGCGCACTTCCAGCAGCAGCGCTACATCCCAGCGCCCGAGCTGCGCATCGGACAACGCGTGCTGCAACGCCGCCGCCGGCACAAAGCTCGGCCGCGAGAACGACAGGTTGCGCCCAAGCTGCTCGAACACGCTGCGCACACACGCGCCCACCAGCAGGTTGGCAATGTCGGACAGGGCTTCGCTTTCGACGTTGTGGTTCACGTCGTCGTAGCCCATCAGTTCTTCCAATTCTTCGCGGCCATCCTTGCCGAACAGCACGATGGCTTCGCCCGAGATATCGGACTGGAATGCCTGGCGCACCGGCGATGGCGTATCGCCCGCACTATCTCCGGCCAGCAAATTGGCCCGCAACTGCGCCGCATCGACCAGCTTGATGCCCGGCACCGACAGCGTGACAAACGCCCCCAGCAGTTCGGCCAGCGCGGCACCCGCCTTGCCCATGCCGATGTTGGCGATTTCCTGCAGCGCGTCGCGCTGCTCTTCGTTCAAGCTGAGGTCATTCATAGAGCCCATACCCCCGCAGGATCGGCACAATGCGGTCAGCCGACACGGGCTTCGAAATGAAGCCGATGGCGCCCAGGTCCTTGACGCGCTCCACCGCACCCGATTGGATGTCGGCCGACACCACGATCACGAAGGCATCGTCACAGGCCTTGCGGATGTGTTCGAGCACCTGAAAGCCGTCCATGTCGGGCATGGTCAAGTCCAGGAAGACCACCGTGCCCTTGCCGGCGCGGAACAGCTCCAGCGCCTGCACGCCGTTGGAGGCCTGCGTCACTTCCACATCCCAGTCTTCGGGCAGGGCATTGATCAGTAGCTTGCGCGCCAACGATGAGTCGTCGGCAACGAGCACGGGTAGCGCCATGGTGTGTCCCCTCTTTGCGGCGTACAGCGTTAAAACTACGTTGCGGCCAGCGCGATGTCGGCTGGCTTCTGTGGTTCGGTCTCGGCAATTGCAGCCACTGCGGCAATCGCGCCAGATGCACCGGATGCAGGCGCTTGCCCGCACACCGGCAAGGTCACCCGAAACGTCGTGCCCTTGCCCACCGTGCTTGTTACGTCGATCCGCCCGCCATGCGCCTTGACGATGCCGTAGGTGAGCGACAGGCCCAGGCCCGTGCCCTTGCCGATGGGCTTGGTGGTGAAGAATGGATCGAAGATGCGCTTGAGGTTTTCCGGCGGGATGCCGCAACCGGCATCGGCCACCTCCAGCCAGATCGCGGCGGCCTCTGCCGTGTCGTGCGGATGGCAGCCGGTGCGCACGGTGATGGTGCCGCGTCCGGCGCATTCGCCATCGCCTTCCCCTTTGCCTCCGCCCTTGCAGGCATACGCCTGCGCCGCATTGACGACCAGGTTCAGCACCACTTGGTTGATCTGCGATGGAATGCAGCTCACCGGCGGCAGCGTGCTGTATTCGCGCACCAGGTCGGCTTGGTATTTGATCTCGTTGTGGACGATGTTCAGGGTGGATTCGATGCAGCGGTGGATGTCCACCTGTTCCCACTGGTGCGTGGTGTCCACGCGCGAGAAGTCGCGCAGGTCCACCACGATGTCACGCACACGGGCCAGGCCCTCGCGTGATTCGGTCACCAACGCGGGCGCGTCTTCGGCCAGGTAGTCGATATCCGCCACCTGCGCGAGCGCCGCAAGCTGCGGGTCCAGTGACGGCGCTGACTGCGTAATCAGCTGCTCCATGCCGCGCGCGTAGTCGAGCAGCGTGCCCATGTAGCGCTGCAGGCTGTTCAGGTTCGACAGCACGAACCCCACCGGGTTATTGATCTCGTGCGCAATACCAGCGGCCAGCTGGCCGATGGCAGCCAGTTTTTCCGACTGCAGCAACTGCTGGTGCGCCTGGGCGAGTTGTTCATTCAGTGCAGACAGTTGCGCATTGCGCACCGTGAGTTCCTGCAACGCGTCGGTAACGGTCTTTTCGCGCTTTTGCAGCTCACCATAGGCTAGGCAAACATCGGTGGCGTCGATCAGCGTAATACCTACGGCAATCACCACGCCAGGGGCATCTTCGATGGGAATGAAGCTGCAGTTCTGCTGCATCCATTCAATCGTGTCGGTAATCGGCCGCGTATGCCGAAAACGAAACAGATACGGCCGATGCTCCCACGTCGTATAGGCCGACACGCCCAGCACAAATACGCTCTCGATTTTCTTGCGCAGCCATTTTTCCGGCAGCTCCGGAAACAGCGCAAACATGTCGTGCCCGATCACCTCGTCGCTGGCGCGGCCGCTGTGGTACTGCATAAAGCGGTTCCACGAGAGGATGCGCATCTCGCGGTCCACCGAAAACACGCCGCAACTCACCAGTTGCGCAATGGCTTCGGATAATTGGGATTGGGTAATGTCTGCCATGCTGGGCTGCAATGGGGCAAATACGGAGTTTGCTTAGGACCACGTTGCATCCGTGGCGCCTACCCATGCATATCGACCCAATTTTGCCCAGGCAGATAAGTAGAAACCCCGATTATTCGAAAACGGATATCTCTGAAAGTGCGGCCGGCGGTACTTAATCCCACCGGATTATCAGGAAAATGCTGCGTCGCGCACTACCGAAAAGAAACTCAGCCGCGCAACGGCACCTGTGCGAGCGCCTTGCGCCATTGCGCAAAACGCTGGGCGCGCGCTTGTGCGTCGCCGCCCTCGGCACCCTCGCGGCCATAGCGCAGCGCGATGTAGCCGGCTGCAGCTTCACGCAGTGCCTGCGCCGCATGGGGGAATTGCGCCGCCGCCCGTTCGGCATAGGCCATGGGCCCCTCGGTAGGACTGCGCGGGCAACCGTGCCGCGCCAGTCGATCGCACAGGCGTTGCCACTGCGCCTGCACCGGGTCGGGTTTCGGCTTGCGCTGTTGCCACAACAACGGCAGCGCGGCTAGGAGGAAGATGGCCGACACGCCCCACAGCACCGCTCGTGGGTCGGCGGCATCCAGCCCCAGCCAAGCGAACAGCTGCGCCTGCCGGTTGCGGTCGTAGCCGAGCACCCAACGGTTCCAACCGCTGACGAGGCCATCGAGCCCCCAGCGCACGCTGCGCAGCCAAGTGGGTTCTTCCACGCGGCGCGAGCGGAATTCGCTGGCCGGCACAGCAGCCGCCAGACCACGTTCCACACGCTGCGGCGCCACGGCGGCGGTCGGGTCCACACGCACCCAGCCGCGCCCATCGAGCCATACCTCGGCCCACGCATGCGCATCGGACTGGCGCACGATGATGTCGCCGCTCACCGCGTTCACCTCGCCACCGAGATAGCCCACCACCACGCGTGCCGGCACGCCCGCCGCACGCATCAGAAAGACGAAGCTGCCCGCGTAGTGCTCGCAGAAGCCGCGGCGCGTGCGGAAAAGAAAATCATCGATCTGCTGAGGCTGCAGCGGTTCGGGCTCCAGCGTGTACGCAAAGGGCGCGCTGCCGAACAGCTTGAGTGCAGAAGCCACACGCTCGGCCGGCGGCAATCCCGCCCACTGCGCGGCCAGGGCGTGCGTCTGGGGATTGCCCGGTGGCAGTGCCAAGGCCATCTGCTGCGTGAATGGGTCAAGCGGGTCAAGCGGTTGCGCATCGTCGGCACGGCCGCGCACGGGCACACGCGAACGCGCGTGATAACGCACCCGCTGGTCGAACGGTTGCGTGCTGACGAACTCGCCGTCGACACTGCGGCCAACACCATCGCGCGCCTCCACCAACAGGCCGCGATCCAGCGCAAACAGCCAGCGCTGGTGGGTCGGCTCCAGCGTGATGTTGTAGTCGACCGTGCCCGAAGCACCGCGCTTTGCATCCGCAGAATTGGGTACGCTTTCGGTCGTGCGGCGCTGCCGGGTTGCGGCTGCCGTCCATGTCTGGCCGTCAAAACGCCACAGCACCATGCCGCGCCAGTAGAGCGTATCGAGCGGCGGCGGCATGCCGGCAAAGTCGGCGCGGAAGGCAAGGTCATCGGACAGAATCAGCTGACCGATCGAACCGGGCGACATGCGGTCGGAGATGCCGCTGGTGGCGGTCTCAGCCGATTGCGGCAAGCGCCACAGCGGATGGTCCAGCCGGGGAAAGAGCAGAAACAGCACCGCCGCACATGGCAAGCCCATCAGCACAAGGCGTGCAAGCACCCGCACCGGCGACACCCGCTTGAGCGCTTGCGGATGCAGCAGCACGAGCCAGTTGCGCAGCAGCAGCGCGCTGGATGCCAGCAGGGTGGCGGCCAGCCACGGCGGCTGATCAAACAGCACCTGCGAGAGCAGCAGGAAAAAGCACAACTGCGTGACGAGAATGCCGGCGCGCACCGTGTGCGACTCCATCAGCTTGAGCACGAGAAACGCCCCCAGCAGTGCCACCGACAAATCGCGCCCGATATTGCCGCCCGTGCGCATGGCCAGCGCCAGCGTGACCACCAGCGTCGCCACGCCCGCCAAACCCAGCACCCACTTGCCCGGCAACGGCGCGCGCCGCACCCACAGCAGCGCGCGCCACAGCAGCAGCACGCCAAACACGGCACATGTCACCAGCGGCAATGCACGCAGCAGCGGCAGCAGCACAACGGCAAGTTGCGCGATCAGCCAGCCGTGTTCGCGCTGCGTAAGCGCGCGGGCCGAGCCGAAGACGGCGGTTTCCGAAGCCGTACTCATGCGGACAGTTCCTCGGGCATGGCGGGCTTCCCCCACAGGGCCAACGCACGCAGGCACGCATCACGATGCGCCACGCCACGTGCGGGGCCGATGGATACGCCCGGCAGGCTCAACGTGTATTCGGGCTCATCACCGGCGGGGGCGTTTTCTGCGGCCAGCACCCACGCGCATAGCCGTGACAGGCGTTGCTCCGCGTTCATCGACGGCGGTAGCGCTTCCCAGGCGAGCACGCACTGCGCGTGACGCACCTGCTGGCCGGTGCGGCTCATCCACGTATCCAGCCGGGCGCTGTGCTTCCACGCGATGCTGCGCAAGGCGTCGCCAGGGCGGTAGGTGCGGAGTTGATCTGTAGCTTCTTCGACGTGGGTGCGGGCCGCGCGTGTGTCGTCTTCATCGCCGGGGTCGGGCGCAAAACTGGCGGGCAGCGGCGGCGCAGACGGTTCCGGTGCGGGATAGATCAGCAACGTAAGCGGTGCATCCGCATAGCTCCACGCGCGGAACAGACCCAGCGGAAACCGCGTCGATACCGTCAGGCGCGGCAGCTTGAACCAGCCACGTGGCTGATCGGCAAAGGACAACGCAGCGACGATGGCGTCCTGCGGGTCGAGCGACGTTTCCACTGCCGCCGCATCGCGCGCGCTGACATCCACGCCCACGCGCGCCCACGGCGTGACATTGGCCAGCGCCACGCTCACATTCAGCGCGTGCCCGGCAAAGACGGCATCGCCCGCCGCACCACGCACTTCCAGGTCGACTAGGTTGCGATGCGTCTGCCACATGGCGGACGCCGCCACGCCGGCCAGCACGAAGGTCAGCAGAAAACCCAGGCTCACGTTGTAGTTGAGCGAGGTCAGCAGCATCACCATCAGCAGCAGCGCAAAACCCGCGCCGGCCGCGGTGGGGAGGATGTAGATGTGATTGCGGTCCAGGCGGATGCGGCCTTCGCGCGGCGCGCGTGGCCGCTGCAGAAAGCGCTGCACGCGCGCCCGTGCGAAGCGGATGCCGGGCAGCATCGCCAGCACCGCGCCGAGTGCACGAAGCGGAGCGACCAGCAGTGAGGTGAAACGCGCCATGGCGCCGTACGCTCGCGGCGCTTAAGGAATGGCGACCGTATCGAGCAGCCGCTGCGCCAGCGCCGTGGCCGACAGCGTGCCCCCGGTCGGCAGCAGCCGGTGCGCGGCCACGGCCTTGAACACGGCTTGCACGTCTTCGGGCAGCACGGCATCGCGGCCATCAATCAGCGCCCAGGCGCGTGCCGCCGCCAGCAGCGCCAAGCCGGCGCGCGGCGACAGACCCATCTGCACCTGTGCATCGGTGCGCGTGGCATTCACCAGCGCGAGCACGTAGTCGACCAGCGCCGGCGCCACGTGCACAGCATCGGCAGCCGTCTGCAGCGCGACGACCTGCACGGCAGTCAGCACGGCATCAATGTCTTGCGGTGCACCGCCGCCCAGATACAACGCACGCTCCGAGCTTTGATCGGGATAGCCGAGCGACAACCGCATCGTGAAGCGATCCAGTTGCGATTCCGGCAGCGGATGCGTACCGATCTGGTTCAGCGGGTTCTGCGTAGCAATCACGAAAAACGGCTCGGGCAGCGGATAGGTCGCACCATCGTGCGTGACCTGCCCTTCAGCCATCGCCTCGAGCAGCGCGCTCTGCGCCTTGGGCGTGGCGCGGTTGATCTCGTCGGCCAGCACCACCTGCGCGAACAGCGGGCCGGGGTGGAATTCGAACGCGCCCTTCTCTTTCACGTAGATCGACACGCCAATCAAGTCCGTCGGCAGCAAGTCGCTCGTGAACTGCACGCGCTGATATTGCAGCCCGAGCGTGCGGGCCAGCGCATGCGCCAGCGTGGTCTTGCCCACGCCTGGCAGGTCTTCCAGCAGCAGATGCCCGCGCGCGAGCAGGCACGCCAGCGCCAAACGGATCTGCAACGGCTTGCCGAGCACGATGCGATCGAGTGCACGTTGCGCCTGCGACAGCGCCGCCGGCAACGACAGTGGCTGCACCGGCGCAGTTTGCGGCGTGCGGATGGGGGACAGCGGGGCTTGGTTGGGCGTCATTGAGGTGCAGCCGAAGCAACAATGCCAGCGAGTGTAGCGGCATCGCCCAGCGCTCGCGCGCCCATGTTTTTTAGCGTGAACGCGCTACAACATCAGCCCGGTTTGCGCGCGGGGATAGCCGCATCGAGCAACACGCGTGCCGTGCGCGGCAGGCTCTTGATCAGGCGCGGCGCATCGGTGCCGAAGGTCTGGCCAGCGGTATAGGCGCCTTCGATCAGGAAAGCCAGATCGTCGGCCAGCGCGTCGGGGTCGGTGGCGCCGGCGGCTTCGGCGCGGTCACGTAGTCGGGTGAGCAGCAGCGCCTTGTTGCGCTGGACGAACTGCCGCGCCGCATGCGTCAGGTCCGGAAACTCCGCCGCCACATTCACGAACGGGCAGCCCCGATAGCCTGGGCGCGATGCGCGTTCCGACACATCGATGAAGAACTGCAGCAGCTGCGCGCGCGCATCATCCGGGTGCTTCGCCATGCTGCCGTTGAAGTAGCCCCAGAAGCTCTCGTCGCTGCGCTCCAGATAGGCGAGGACGAGGTCGTCCTTCGACTTGAACTGGCGGTAGAGGCTCATCTTGTTGACGCCGGCCTTCTCTACCACGGCCTCGACGCCCACGGCCCGCACGCCTTCGTAGTAAAACAGTTGACGGGCCGCTTCGAGCAGGCTGGCGTGGGCGTCCTCCCCACTGATGCGGCGCGGGGTCGGCTTGGGTTGGTCAACGGTGGAAAGCGCGCGGGGTCCGCGGCGGGTGGCGGTGGCCATGGTGGTGCTCCTCCTGGCGCGGCGGAAGGCAAACCCCCAGCCACACCGGTGTCATTCGAATGCTGCTTGACATGTTACCGACCGGTACCTACTATCGCAACCACGTTGTTACCGACCGGTAACGAATGCGCTATTGTCGCCCCAACAAAAATCGGACGCCCCATGCAGCGACTTGCCCGCCTCATCGCCCCACGTTTCCACTACAGCTGGCTTGCGCTGGCGGTGGTGTTCCTGATCCTGCTGTGCGCGGCCGGCACGCGCGCCACGCCCAGTGTGATGATGCTGCCGCTGGAGCACGAATTCGGCTGGAGCCGCAGCACGATCTCGCTGGCCATCTCGATCGGCATTGCGCTGTATGGGCTGACCGGGCCGTTTGCAGCAGCGTCGATGCAGTACTTCGGCATTCGCCCGACGGTGTTGGGTGCGCTGGCGGTGCTGGTGTCGGGCACAGCGCTCTCGGCGATGATGCACGAGCCGTGGCAGATGGTGCTGCTGTGGGGCGTGATGGTGGGCGGCGGCACGGGCGTGGCGGCCATCACGCTGGGCGCGACGGTAGTGAACCGCTGGTTCACCTCGCACCGCGGGCTGGCGATGGGCATCCTGACGGCCAGCTCGGCCACGGGGCAACTCGTGTTCCTGCCAATGATGGCGGCGGTGGTGGAGCATTACGGCTGGCGCCCGGTCGTGCTGATCGTGGCCGGCGCGCTCACGCTGCTGCTGCCGATCGTGTGGCTCCTGCTGCCAGAATCGCCCAAGAGCGTCGGCCTGCGCACCTATGGTGAACCCGCCGATGCACCGGAAGCCGCACCAGGCCCACGCGCCAACCCCATCACCCTGGCCATGCAGACGCTCATGCAGGCTTGCGCCAAGCGCGATTTCTGGCTGCTGTTCGCGAGCTTCTTCATCTGCGGCGCGAGCACCAACGGCTACATCGGCACGCACTTCATTGCCATGTGCGCAGACCACGGGTTCTCTGAAGTGAAGGGTGCGAGCCTGCTGGCTGCGATGGGGATCTTCGATCTGGTGGGGACCACGCTGTCGGGCTGGCTGTCCGACCGCTACAACAGCCGCGTGCTGCTGTTCTGGTACTACGGCCTGCGCGGGCTGTCGCTGATCTATCTGCCGTATGCGTTCGGCTTCGAGTTCTTCGGCCTGCCGGTGTTTGCGGTCTTCTACGGGCTGGACTGGATTGCCACCGTGCCGCCCACCGTGCGCCTGACCAACGACGTGTTCGGCAAGGCTGCGGCGCCCATCGTATTCGGCTGGATCGTGGCCGGGCACCAGTTGGGCGCGGCGTTTGCCACGCTGGGTGCAGGCATGATGCGCGCTTCGCTGGGTAACTACACGCTGGCCTCGATGATCTCGGGCGGGCTGTGCATCGCGGGGGCCTTCCTGGTACTACGCATTCATCGCACGCCCAAGCGCGATGCGGAAAGCGCCAGCCAACCCGCTACTGCGTAATCAAGGTTTCAGGAAACCGTACTTGGCCAGCACCGCTTGGCCTGCCGGCGACAGCACATACGCCACGAAGTCAGCCGCCTGTTGCGGCTGCTTCGTGCCCGATGTCACGGCGATCGGGTAGGTCAGCGGCACATTCAGCGGCACGGGGCTTGCCACCTTCACCTTGTCGCCGGCGATGGCGGCATCGGTAGAGAACACCAGACCGGCCTCGACTTCACCACGCGATACATAGTCCAACGCCTGGCGCACGTTCTGCGCCAGCACGGCCTTGGCTTCGACGGGCTGCCACAGCCCAGCCCCCTCCAGCGCACGCTTGGCATAACGGCCGACCGGCACCGACGCCGGATTGCCAATCGCCACGCGCTTCACCTCAGGCTTGGTCAGATCGCTCAGCGCGTGCACCGGTACAGCGCCGGTGGTCGGCACGATCAGCACGAGCTGGTTGGCGACAAAGTCTTTGCGCGTCTCAGTCTTGATGACCTTCTCGGCCGCAGCCTTGTTCATCGCTTCCTGATCGGCGGAGGCAAACACATCCGCCGGGGCGCCGCGCGCGATCTGCTGCATCAGCACGTCGGACGCGCCGAAGTTGAGCACGACCTTGGTCTCGGGATGCAGCGCTTCGTATTGCTGCCCGATCGCTTTAAATGCGTTGGTTAGGCTCGCAGCGGCCGACACAACCAGGTCGGCAGCGTGTGCCGGGGCCGCAAACCCGAGCGACAGCGCGGCGACCAGCCCAACAGCGCGCACCTGTGTGCGAAGTGAGAAACGTTGCATGCGAGACCCGGCTACGTGGAGGAATGACCGCCCGTAATATACGAGTCGATATAACGCACGGTCAACGAGGTCCCGTGTATAGCCGGCATCACGCGCGCCGGAGCCCGAGGCGCCTCACCAGGCACGTCAGCAATTCGCAAGAAACTCAAGATTCCTCAGGTTTGCGCAAAGGCATCGACGACGGTGCTAGCCTCACGCTCACCGATTGATCGGCGCGACACAGCACCGGAAATCGAAATCAAGACGTCAACAACAAGCAGGCACCGCACCAGTGGCTGGATCAAGCCCCGGCATGCATGCCGCACCCCCGCAGAGGAGTACCGCGCGCCAGCGCCGGGGCCTCCTGTGGTTGGGAATCTGATTTGGGGGAACAGGCATGGAGCCTCTGGCGCCAGGCCGCGCGCGCGTGGATCACCGCCGTGGCCGTATCTCGTTGCAGCAGCTTGACGAAGATTCGCAGCGTCGGCTGCGCGCAGGGCTCAGCGCGATTGTGGGCCGCGCCCTCTATCAATGGGACGAAGTCCTGCCCCATCAAGCCGATGTGGTGGTGCTGACGGCAACGTCGGCCCATGTTGCCGCGCCTGCTGGAGCGCCCATCAAGATCTGGCTCGACGAAACGCCACAAGCGGGCCACGGCGACGACGCATTCCACCTGCCGCGTGCGTTCAGCCTGCACGACCTCTGGGGCACGCTTGATCGCGTGGCGCTGCGGCTCATGGACAACGCAGTGCGGCCCCACGCCGTGCCCGTCGAACCCGTGCCCGCGCACGCCACTGCCGCCAGCCCTGAGCCAACCTACCGCCTGCTGCGCTGGGTCACGCTCGAGGTGCACCTGCAAGCGCTGCGCTTCCGCCGCGCGATGGCCGCCATGACCAGCCGCGCCGTCAGCCTGCGCTGGCTGACCACCGACGGCGGGCTCGAACAGGAAGAGGCCCGCCTGCTGCTGCGCACGCTGAACCAGCTTGGCGCCCTACAGATCAACGTGCAGCGCGACACCACGCTGCCGAGCGCCCCCGACCACGCGCCGGTTTCGCACAGCCGTTTCTTCGATCTGGTTGGACGCTGGCTGCGCAGCTCTCGCCATCAGTTGCAGGCGCGTCCCTGAATGCACCGCATTGGCATCTTCGGCCCGATGGGCATCGGCAAGACGACGGCCATTCGCGCCCTGTGCGGTGACGTGGCCATCGATTGCGACGTGCCCAATCTCGACCGACACACGTCGACCAAGGCCACAACGACAGTGGGCGTCGACTTTGGCGAGGTTGACCTGGGCAACGGTGAACTGCTGCAGATCTATGGCAGCCCCGGCCAGGACCGTTTCGATTTTCTGCGTGACTGGCTCATCTCCGTCATTGCCGGTGCGATCGTCATGGTGGATGTCAACGCCCCTGACGCGGGCGAGCGCTGCATTCCGCTACTGCGCCGCATCGCGGCGGAACCAGCGCAGCCGTCCGCACTGGTGCTCGTGGCGCGGCCATCTACGCCCACTCGGGTCGACGCGTTCTCGGCCCAACTCAGCCAAGCGCTCGGGCGCGCCCTTCCCGTCGTCATGGCCGACGTTCGCGAGCGCACGCAGATGCTCGATATCGTCGAAATCATGCTTTACACCCTGCAAACATGAACGCTGCAACATCGCCCGTTCCAGCCGAACTCACGCAAGCCGCAACGGCCGTACTCCAGCGGTACGCGCAGGCGCTGCCGGACCTGTCTGCCGCAACGCTCTGCACGCTCGACGGGTTCACGATTGCCTCGGCGCTCGACCCGGCACGCTATAGCGCGGCACGGCTCTCGGCCATGACCAGCACGGTCATGTCAGTGGTGCGTGCGCTGGGGCGCGAAATGCGCTTCAACGCCTGCCACCGGCTCGTGTTGGAAACCGACATGGGGACCATGGTGTTCCAGCCCGTGCGCCAGTCCGCCATCGTCCAGCTATGCATGGCGAACGGGCACGATGCCGTGCTTGGCCGCGCCCTGTGGGAAGCCAAGCGCATCGCCGAAGAATTGGCCACGCTGCCTGCGCTGTCCCTGTTGCATCGGCCCGCCTAGTCGTACCAACGTGCGCCGGCCGCAGTTGCACCCGTTTTTCACCGCCACAACCACAAACCTACTCAAACCATCCGGGGAGTCACACCATGAGCAATCTCAACAGTTCCATGACCCACCTTGCAACGTTCGATGGCGCCATGTGCGCCATGCTGGTGGATAGCGCGAGCGGCATGATCCTCGCCTCGGCAGGCGACGGCATCGATCTGGAGCTTGCCGCCGCAGGCAATACCGAGGTGGTGCGCGCCAAGCTCAAGACCATGCAAGCGCTCAAGCTCGATGACGTGATCGACGACATTCTGATTACGCTGAGCAAGCAGTACCACATCATCCGCCCGGTCACGAGCAAGCCGGGGCTGTTCCTCTACGTGGTGCTCGACAAGAGCAAGTCGAACCTAGCGCTGGCACGCCGCAAAGTCCAGGAGATCGAACAGGCGCTGAGCTTCTGATCGTCCAAGACTCGGATCGCGTGCGTGCCGCAGGGCGTGCACGCTCAGGCGTGCGCTCGCGCGGCCTCGTCAATGCAATCGGCCAGGCGCCCGGCAATGGGCTGACGGCTATGGCGCGGCCGTTCGATCAGGCCGATCTCGCGATAAAACGTCTCGTCACCCAATGGGATAGCGCGAACGCCGGCCGGCCATGCCGCTTGCGCGGCCGTCTGCGGCGCAAGTGCAACGCCCTGCCCGCGCGCCACGAGTTGCGTCATGCCCTGCAGCTCATCGAGTTCGATCACGTCATGCGTGGTGATGCGCTGGTCGCGCAGGAACTGGTCAACACGGCGTCCGCCAAAGGAACGGCGGTCGTAGCGGATGAACGGCTGATGGGCGAGCAACGTGCGCCAGTCGTCGCCGGGTAGGCTGTCGGGCACGAGCAGCACAAAGGGTTCGGCCACCAGCGTGCGCCACTCCAGATCGGCCGGTACGGCAAACGGTGGGCGGATCAGCACGGCCAGATCAATCTCGCCGGCGTCCACCAGGCCGAGCAGATCGAGCGACACGCCCGGCACGATGCGCGCGCGGCAATGCGGGAATTCGCTGCGGAACTGCACCAGCGCATCCACCAGAAAGGATGTCTGCACCGAGGCAATCGCGCCGATGCGCACCAGGCCACGCTGCTCGTTGCCGCCAGCCTGATCACCCAGCCGGTCATACAGCGTGACGATGTGTTCGGCCAGCGCCAGCGTATCGCGCCCGGCGGCATTGAGCGTGGCCGACCGGCCCGTGCGGTCAAACAGCTGAAAGCCCAGCGATTCTTCCAAGCGTTGGATTTGCGCGCTCACGGCGGATTGCGTGAGGCCGATGCGTTCGCCTGCGGCAGCGAAAGTGCCGTGCCGGGCGACGGCGATGAAAGTCTTGAGTTCTCGGAGCATGCCGGCGCGGATCAATGCGGATCAAAGCAGAACCGCAAGGATACGCGCCGCACCCGCTTCCGCCTTGGAGCCGCTAACAAAACCGTCCTGGCTAGGCGTGCCGACGCAGACAGTACAAGTAGTACGGCAAGGAGGCGCAACGACGCCAGGGCGGTTTTGTTAGCGGCTCTTACTTGGCAAACAGCGATGCCATGTTGGCAAACGCCTTGATCTCCAGCGCGTTGCCCGACGGGTCCAGGAAGAACATCGTGGCCTGCTCGCCCACCTCACCCTTGAAGCGGATGTACGGCTCGATGATGAAGCGGATACCGGCGGCGCGCAGCTTGGCAGCGGCGGCTTCCCACTCGGGCATGGACAGCACCACACCAAAGTGGCGCACCGGCACATCGTGGTCGTCGACGGCGCTGGTCTTTTGGTGGCCAACTTCGTCGGGCGCGAGGTGCGCGACGATCTGGTGGCCGTAGAAGTTGAAGTCGACCCAGTCCGGCGCGCTGCGGCCCTCGGGGCAGCCGAGGACGTCGCCATAAAAAGCGCGCGCCGCAGCAATGTCATGCACGGGGAAGGCGAGATGGAATGGGGCAAGCACTGGCGTGATGTCGCTCATGGTGTGGGGCTGGGGTCGTTCAAAGGATTGGAGTCTGGCGGCACCGGCACGCGGTGGGGGGCACCTACGCACCGGGCCACGCGGACGAGTCTATGCGCGTCCATTCATCCGCAAAAGCGATGTTTTTTGGCGCTGAGCCACAAGAATTTCGATGAATCAGGCAAAAAAGAAGCCGCACAGCGGCGGCGAAAGAGACACACGGTAGGCGCGCCTGCGTGGGTGCGGGCGCGCGAAGAGGAAACGTCAGGCGAAAGCAAACGGCGTCATGGCTGCCTCGGCCTGGGCCAGCGGCAGGCGCACGGTGCACACGGTGGCGTCGCCCGGCACATTGGCCACACGGAACCCCGCATCGCGCGCCAGGGCGATCATGCGGCGGTTGATGGAGAGCACTTCGCCAAAGACTTCACGCGCCCCGGACACCCGCGCCGCACGCACCAGCGTGGCAAACAGGCGCCGGCCGACGCCCTTGCCCTGCCACGCATCGGCCACCAGCATGGCGAACTCGGCCACGCCGTCTTCCATGACGAAGCGGCCATCGGCGATGAGGTCTTCGTGGGTGCCGCCCGTGTCATCCTGGCGTGCGACGCTCACGACGAGCGCCATGTGGTTCACGTAATCGATTTGCGTGTAGGCGGCCAGCATTTCGTCGGTTAAGCGTCCGCCGCCCACCAGGAAGCGCGCATAACGCGACTCGGACGACAGCCCCTCCACCAGGGCGGCCTCAAGCGGGGCGTCTTGCGGCAGAATCGGGCGCACGGTGGCGATGGAACCGTCGTGCATGGTCCAGCGGTCGATCCATTCGGCGGGGTAGCGGTGGATGGTGTACAGCATGGGGGTTCTCCTCACGCGATGGATCGCTTTTTCTGACCGCCAGGACGGGATCGCCGCCTGACTTTTCAATTTGAACCCAGCTTAGCAGAAACCCTGGCTTTTGCAAATAAAGTTAGTGGCCTATGCTTTTGACATGAAGACGACTGAATCTCCCTCCATCGCATCGTCCACGCCATCAGCTTCCGAGTTGGTGACGTCGATGGACGAGCCGTGCTCGATTGCCGCGGCGGTATCGATCGTGGGCGAGAAATGGACGCTGCTCGTGCTGCGCGAGGCGTTTTCGGGCGTCACGCGCTTTGACGAGTTTCTGCGCCGCACGGGGTGCTCGACGGCGATCCTGTCGTCGCGGCTCAAGGCGCTGGTGACGTACGGCATCCTGCGTCGCGTGCCATACCAAGAGCCGGGCGACCGGGTGCGCGATGCCTATCGGCTGACGCGCGCGGGCGTCGATCTGCTGCCGGCCATCGTGGCGTTGATGCAATGGGGCGACCGCTACCTCACCCCCGACGGTGAAGGCCCGATCCTGTTGCGCGACCGCGAAAGCGGCACGCCGATCCACGTGGCGCTGGTCAACGCGTTGGGCGAACCGGTGGCGCCCAAGAACTCCATGCGCGAGCCAAACCCACGTTATGGCCAAGGCAATCAACGGCCCGCAGACGGGACCGAAACGCCTGTCGATACCCCTCTGACCAACGGGTAAGTCACGGCTTTACACATTTAACAAAACCCCCTATCGTCGCAAGTGCATGGGCGAACGCCGGCTTGCGGCCGCCTGTCAATGCACCCCGCGCTTGGCCGCCCCTTCTGGCGACCGCCCTTTCAGGTTTTCTGACTTCAAGCTCGCTCCGCCCGCCGGACCCACGACCGCCATGCCCGATGCCGTGGTACCGCTTTACCACCAGATCTACGTCGTCCTGCGTCAGCAGATTCTCGAAGGCAAATTCGGGGACGGCCCCATGCCGGGCGAGATCGAGCTTGCCCGCCAGTTCGGGGCGTCGCGCGTCACGATGCGACGGGTGTTCGACTACCTTGTCAAGGAAGGCTTGGTGCGCCGCCATCGCGGCATGGGCACCTTCGTCGTCAAACCCGATGACCCGGTAGCGCTGGGCGGCGGTGGGCAGACGCTGCTGCAGAACATCATCGACGTGGGCGAGCGCACCTCCGCCGTGGTCGTCGAATTTGAAGACGTACAAGCGCCACCCGACGAAGCCAAGTGCCTGGAAGTGCCACCCGGCACGCCGATCAAGAAACTCGTGCGCGTGCGGCACCTGGAAGACACGCCCATGGCGCTCATCACCACGTGGCTGCCGCTGGATGTGACCAGCAAGCTCACGCTGGAACGGCTGGCAAACCAATCATTGCTGCGCCTGATCGAGGCCTCGGGGGTACGGATCGACCGTGCATCGCAGGTGGTGTCGGCACGCCTGGCGGATGTGGCCACGGCGCAATATCTGGATGTGTCCGTGGGCGCCCCCCTGCTGTCGGTGCAGCGCATCGTGCGCGAGATGAGTGGCCGCCCCGTGCAACTGCTGCAGGGCCTGTACCGGCCCGACCGATACGAATACCGCATGGAGCTGTCGCGCGTGGGCGAAGACCGCGCCCGCCTCTGGATCGACAACGCCGGCCATGACGTGCAAGGCGGTCACAGTGAAGACGTGGAAGAGGCGCCCACCACCTCCGTCGGCAAACGCGCCTGACACCACCACCGGCAAGGTTATTGGCCGTCAGCAGAAGACAAGGAAAGTTGCTAGCATCGCCGCTTCGTTGCGATGCAACAATCTTCCCAAGAGGTTCCCATGTCGGCCTCGCCTACCTCGTCTTCCGCCCCCGCCACACCAGCGTCCCCTACGCACGACACCCAAGGGCTGATCCGCCTGCTCACGGCAGGTGCCGGCATCAGCGTGGCGTGTATCTATCTGAATCATCCGTTGCTTGGCCTGATCAGCCGCGACCTGAACATCGCGCCGCACGCGCTGGGCGTGTTGCCGACGCTCACGGCGGCGGGCTACGCCAGCGGCATCTTCTTCTTCGGCCCGCTGGGGGATCGTTACGACCGCCGCCTCGTCATTCTGTGGAAGGCGGTGCTGCTGACGCTGGCGCTGATCGGTAGCTGCCTCGCACCGAACCTGCCGCTGCTGGCGGCGGCGGGCTTTGCGATCGGGCTGTCGGCCACCATCGCGCAGGATTTCGTGCCCAGCGCCGCCGCCATCAGCACGGACGCCAACCGCAATCGCAACATCGGCACGGTGATGACGGGGCTGCTGATCGGCATCGTCAGCTCGCGCGTGTTCAGCGGCATCGTGGCGGACCACTTTGGCTGGCGTGCGGCGTTTGGTGTGTCAGCCGTGGCGATTGTCGGGCTGGCGATTGCCGTGCGCGCGTCGCACTTTGGCGTGGCACCCGCCACGCGACAACCGTATCTCACGCTGCTGCGCTCGTTGGGCACGCTGTTCATGCAGCATCCGCGGCTGCGCGCGTCGGCCATCACGCAGGCGTTCATCGGCATTGCGTTCTCGGGCTTCTGGTCGACGGTGGCGCTGCATCTGACAAGCTCGCTCGGCTTGTCGACGGGGCAAGCCGGCCTGCTCGGCCTCGCCGGCGCGGCAGGTGCGCTAGGCGCGAGCATTGCCGGGCGGCTCTCCGGGCGTGTCGCACCGGGCCACATCGCAGCCGGCGGCGCCTTGCTGATGGCAGTGACGTTTGCGGCGATGGCGCTGTTCCCGCAATCGCTCGTCGCCATCGTGATCGGCACGCTCGTGTTTGATGTGGGCGTGCAGGCCGCGCTGGTGTCGCACCAGACCATCATCTATGCACTGGCGCCCGAAGCGCGCAGCCGCATCAACGCGGTGTTCATGACGTCGCTGTTCATCGGCATGTCGGTGGGCGCGTATGGCGCGAGCCTGGCGTGGAATGCGGGGCGCTGGTCGGGGCTGATGACGTTCTGCACGGTCGCGTCGTTGGTGGCGCTGGCGCTGCGGACGGTATTCAACGCGCGGCAAGGCGCACGCTAAGCGCAATAACCACGACAAGGACAGCGAGCGTACCCGTTTCTGCGTGCCCACACGCGCACGCATCGGGGCAATTCCGGGGCGCGACATTCGAGGACATGTCGCTACAATCGGAAGGATCAGCCTAGGCTGCTTCACAAGAACATCCACCCCGAGACGCTCCATGGACACCACTGCCGCTTCACACGCAGATTCGCACGTAGTCGACCCGCACGACACACGCCGACGCATCTTCGCCATCGTCGGCGCGTCGTCGGGCAACCTTGTTGAATGGTTCGACTTCTACGTCTACGCGTTCTGCTCGCTGTACTTTGCGTCGGCGTTCTTCCCCAGCGGCAACCCGACGGTGCAGCTCATGAACACCGCCGGCGTATTTGCCGCAGGCTTTCTGATGCGGCCGATTGGCGGCTGGCTGTTCGGGCGCATTGCAGACAAGCGCGGCCGTCGCACGGCCATGATGATCTCGGTGCTGATGATGTGCGGCGGCTCGCTGCTCATCGCCGTTGTGCCCACCTACGCGCAGATCGGCGCACTAGCGCCGTTCCTGCTGCTGGTGGCACGCCTGTTCCAGGGCCTGTCGGTGGGCGGGGAGTACGGCACCAGCGCCACCTACATGAGCGAGGTCGCACTTAAGGGCCGGCGCGGCTTCTTCGCCTCCTTCCAATACGTCACGCTGATCGGCGGCCAGTTGTGTGCGCTGCTGGTGCTGGTGATCCTCCAGCAGTTGCTGACCACGGCCGAGCTCAAAGCCTGGGGCTGGCGCATCCCGTTTGTGGTGGGCGCGCTGACCGCCGTGATTGCGCTGTACCTGCGCCGCGCGCTGCCTGAGACGCAAACCACCGCTTCCGCCAAGGCCGAGCATGCGGGCACGATCCGCGGTGCGTGGCAGCACAAGGGCGCCTTCCTGCGCGTGATCGGCTTTACGGCCGGCGGCTCGCTGATCTTCTACACGTTCACGACGTACATGCAAAAGTACCTCGTCAACACGGCGCACATGGAGACCAAGACCGCCTCCAATGTGATGACGGCCGCGCTGTTCGTCTACATGCTGCTGCAACCGGCGTTTGGCGCGCTGTCCGACCGCATTGGCCGGCGCAATTCGATGCTGCTGTTTGGCGCCACCACGGTCGTAGGCACGGTGCCGCTCATGCACGCGCTGGCCACCGTGTCGAGCCCGGTGGCGGCGTTTGGCCTCATCATCGTGGCGCTGGCTTGCGTGAGCTTCTACACCTCCATCAGCGGCCTGATCAAAGCTGAGATGTTCCCGCCGGAAGTGCGCGCGATGGGCGTTGGCCTGTCCTATGCGATTGCCAATGCGGTGTTTGGCGGCTCGGCTGAGTACGTGGCGCTGTGGTTCAAGAACGCGGGTACCGAATCGACGTTCTACTGGTACGTGACCGCGCTGTGTGCCCTGTCCTTCATCGTGAGTTTCTTCATGCCCGATCCGAGCAAGGAAGGGTATCTGCGTCACGAGCCGTGATGCTCCGCTAAGACCGTGGCAAGCCCCGCTCGGGGCCCCAGCCGATGCGCGCGCGTCGGTTGGGCAAGCCACGCGCAACATCTGCAACACCCGCAGTCCACCGCCCCTCCCCAGGCTCGCCAGCGCAGCTGAATCGGCTTTGACGCCGAAACAGGCCGCGGCGACCGCCCCGCAAGCCGACATTCGCAGCTAACGTAGAACGTCTGCGCTGCGCAGGCACAACATCTGCTTTTTGAAACACGCCTGTCACCGCAGCGCGCCTGGCCCGCAACGGGCCTGGTCCAACCGGTTTCCGGAGTCTTTCAGGCATGCGCCTCTCGGACTTGATCGTTTCGACGCCCGACGGTCTGTACTGTCCGGCGGGCGATTTCTACGTGGACCCGTGGCAGCCCGTCGACCGTGCCGTCATCACGCACGCCCATAGCGACCATGCTCGACCCGGGCATCAGCACTACCTAGCGGCGTCACCCGGCGCAGGCGTGCTGCGCGCACGGCTGGGCGACATCCCCCTGCAAACGCTGCCGTACGGCGAGTCCGTCGTCCACCACGGGGTCCGGGTGAGTTTCCATCCGGCCGGGCATGTTCTTGGGTCGGCGCAGGTACGCCTCGAATACGGCGGCGACGTGTGGGTAGTCTCCGGCGACTACAAGGTCGAACCCGATGGCACCTGTGCCCCGTTCGAGCCGGTGCGCTGCCACACCTTCATCACCGAATCGACGTTCGGCCTGCCGATCTACCGCTGGCGGCCGCAGGCGGAAATCTTCGCGCAGCTCAACGCCTGGTGGCGTGACAACGCCGAAGGAGGCCGCAGCAGCGTGGTCTTTTGCTATGCGTTCGGCAAGGCGCAACGCATCCTGGCTGGCCTGGACGCCAGCATCGGGCCCGTGGTGTCGCACGGAGCGATGCTGCAGCTGGATGCTGCGTATCGCGACGCCGGTGTCGCGTTGCCACCCACGCAGTTGGCGACCGATGTCTCCAAGACGGACCTGCGCCGCGCGCTGGTGCTGGCGCCGCCCTCTGCGCAGCGCACACCGTGGATGCGCCGCTTTGGCGACTATGCCGACGCCTTCGTCAGCGGGTGGATGCAGCTTCGCGGTGCGCGGCGGCGGCGTGGCGTCGACCGCGGCATCGTGCTCTCCGACCATGCCGACTGGCCGGGCCTGCTGCAAGCCATCGATGCCACAGGCGCAACGCGTGTCTATGTCACACACGGGCAGGTGGCGCCGATGGTGCGCTGGCTTTGCGAACGCGGCCTGGATGCGCGCGCCTTCGCCACCGAATACGGCGACGAACGGGACGAGCCCAGCGCAGCCGAAGCCAGCGATACCTCGGCCGCATCCGAACCCTCGGCGCCATGAAAGCCTTTGCCGACCTCTACGCGCAACTCGATGCCACCACGTCGAGCAACGCCAAGCTCAGTGCATTGGTGGCTTATCTGCGCAGCGCGCCCGATGCCGACGCCGCGTGGGCGGTCTACTTCCTGGCTGGCGGCAAGCCCCGGCAGCTTGTGCCGGTGCGGGTGCTTGCGAGCTTCGCGCAAGGTGAATCCGGCTTGCCCGAATGGCTGTTCGACGAGTGCTATCAGGCCGTGGGCGATCTGGCCGAGACCATCGCGCTGGTGCTGCCCGACGCTGATCATGTCGACAACGCCAGCCTGGCCGAATGGATGGAGACCCGTCTTCTGCCGCTGCGCGGCCAGCCGCCCGAGGTGGTGCTGCCGCAGTTGGCCACGCTGTGCCGTGGCCTGCCGCTGCATGCGCGCCTCGTGCTGATGAAGCTCATCACCGGCGCGTTTCGCGTGGGGGTGTCCAGGCTGCTCGTCACGCGGGCGCTGGCCGAAGTGGGCGGTATCGACCCGAAGCACGTGGCACAGCGCCTGATGGGTTACACCGACATTGGCCAGGCGCCTACGGTGCAGCGCTACCGAGCGCTGCTGGCTGATGCAAGCGCCGATGGCCCGACGCTCGACACCGGCCACCCGTATCCGTTTTTTCTTGCGCACCCCTTGCAGGCGGATGTGCAGGCGTTCGATGCCGTGCTTGGGCCGCCGGTCGATTGGCAAATCGAATGGAAATGGGATGGCATTCGCGCGCAACTCGTGCGCCGGGCCGATGGCGTCTGGCTGTGGTCGCGCGGTGAGGAGCTGATCACCGACCGCTTTCCCGAACTGTCGGCCATGGCGCAGACGCTGCCCGCCGGCACCGTGCTGGACGGCGAGATCGTGGTCTGGCGCGAGGGCCGCGTACAGCCGTTTGCACTGCTGCAGCAACGCATCGGCCGCAAGACCCTGAATGCCCGCGTGCTGCGCGACGCCCCCGCCGTGCTGCTCGCCTATGACCTGCTGGAATGGCAAGGCCACGACTGGCGTGAGCGGCCGCAAGGCGAGCGGCGCGCGCAACTGGAGCGCGTGGTTGCCGAGCACGTCCATCCGGCGCTGGAGCTATCCCCGCTGCTGGACGGCGAGGATTGGCACCACCTCGCACGCCAGCGCGAGGCCTCACGCGAGTTGGGTGTGGAAGGGCTGATGCTCAAGCGGCGCGATGCGCGCTACGGCGTGGGCCGCACGAAAGACGTGGGCGTGTGGTGGAAATGGAAGATCGATCCGTTCTCGGTGGATGCGGTGCTCATCTATGCGCAGCGTGGACACGGGCGCCGCGCCAGCCTCTACACCGATTACACCTTTGCCGTGTGGGACGCGCCGCCCGACGCACCCGAGCGCAAGCTGGTGCCGTTTGCCAAGGCGTATTCGGGCCTGAGCGACGCCGAGATCCGCCAGGTCGATGCGGCCATCCGCCAGACCACGGTGGAGACCTTCGGCCCCGTGCGCAGCGTCGCCCCAACGATGGTGTTCGAGCTGGGCTTTGAAGGCATCGCACGCAGCAGCCGGCACAAGAGCGGCATTGCGGTGCGCTTTCCGCGCATGCTGCGCTGGCGCCACGACAAGCCTGTCGCCGAAGCCGACACGCTGCAGACACTGGAAAGCCTGCTGCCCCCGCCATGAGCGAGACCGCGCCCCTCGATCTCGACGGCTGGTTTGCCGCGCGCGGCTGGAGGCCGATGCCGTTCCAGCAAGCCGTGTGGGCGGCCATGGCGCGCGGTGAATCGGGCCTGCTGCATGCCACCACCGGCGCGGGAAAGACCTATGCCGTGTGGCTGGGCGCGCTGCAGCGGTTGGCACACACATCAGTGCGCGGGCGCGGTGCGCCGCCGTTGTCGGTGCTATGGCTCACGCCCATGCGGGCGCTGGCTGCCGACACCGTCCGCGCGCTCACGCAAGCTGCACAGGCGCTGGCGCCGCACTGGACGCTCGGGCTTCGCACTGGCGACACCGGCAGCGCCGAGCGGGCCGCCCAATCGCGCCGTCTGCCGACGGCACTGGTGACCACGCCGGAAAGCCTGTCGCTCTTGCTCGCACGCGCCGATGCACGCGAAGCGCTGGCCTCGGTGCGCGTGGTGGTGGTAGACGAATGGCACGAGCTGGTTGGCAACAAGCGCGGCGTGCAGGTGCAGTTGGCGCTGGCACGACTGCGCACCTGGTCGCCGGGGCTGCTGGTGTGGGGGCTGTCGGCCACGCTGGGCAACCTGGCCGAGGCGATGGACGCGCTGGGCGACGCCAGCGCAGCCGCGCGCGGCACGCTTGTGCAGGGCCACGTGACGAAGCGCATGGAGATCGACACGCTGCTCCCCAACGGCGTGGGGCGGTTTCCGTGGGCGGGGCATCTGGGCATGGCCATGCTGCCGCACGTGCTGGAAGAATTGGAGACGGCCCGCACCGCGCTGGTGTTTCTGAACACGCGCTCGCAGGCCGAGCTGTGGTATCAGGCCGTCATCAACGCACGGCCGGAGTGGGCGGGCCTGATTGCGCTGCATCACGGCTCGCTTGACCGCGCCACGCGCGACTGGGTGGAGACCGGGCTCAAGGCAGGCGCGCTCAAGGCCGTGTTCTGCACGTCGAGTCTGGACTTGGGTGTGGATTTTCTGCCGGTGGAACGGGTGCTGCAGATCGGCTCGCCCAAGGGTGTGGCGCGCCTGTTGCAGCGGGCCGGGCGGTCGGGACACGCACCGGGCCGGCCCTCGCGCGTCACGGTGGTGCCCACGCACAGTCTGGAACTCGTCGAAGGCGCAGCGGCAAGGACGGCCGCCATGTCAGGCCAGGTGGAAGCCCGCAGCTCGCCGAACAAGCCGCTGGATGTGCTCGTTCAGCATCTGGTGACGGTGGCGCTGGGCGGTGGCTTCACACCCGATGCGCTGTTGCAGGAAGTGCGCCGCGCCTGGGCCTACCGCAACCTGCTCGACGAAGAATGGCAATGGGCGCTCGACTTCGTCCGCCAGGGCGGCCAAACGCTGACCGCCTATCCCGACTACCACCGTGTCGCGCCTGATGAACAGGGCGTTTGGCACGTGCCCGATGCGCGGCTCGCCCGCCGCCACCGCATGAGCATCGGCACCATCGTCAGCGATGCCAGCATGACCGTGCGCTGGTGGCGCGCTGCCGGTGGCGCTGCGCTCGGTTCGATTGAAGAAGGCTTCATCGCCCGGCTGCGCCCCGGCGACAACTTCCTGTTTGCGGGCCGGCTGCTGGAACTCGTGCGCGTGCAGGACATGACCGCTTATGTGCGGCGCGCCAGCGGCAAGCGTGCTGCCGTGCCGCGCTGGAACGGCGGCCGCATGCCGCTCTCCACCGAACTGGCACAGGCCGTGGTCGCGCAGCTCGATGCCGCGGCCCAGGGCCGCTTTGACAGCCCCGAACTGCAGGCGGCCCGCCCGCTGCTCGAACTGCAGGCGCGCTGGTCGGCGCTGCCCACGGCCGCCACGCTGGTGGTCGAGACGCTGCACTCGCGCGAGGGTTGGCACGTGTTCCTGTACCCGTTTGCCGGGCGGCATGCGCACCTCGGCCTGGCAAGCCTGCTGGCGTGGCGGGCCGCGCGGCAATCGCCGGCCACGTTCTCCCTCGCATTCAACGACTACGGGCTCGAGCTGCTGTCGGCCACGCCCGTCGATTGGCCCGCCCTGCTCGGCACGGGCGATCTGTTTGCCAGCGACACACTGATGGACGACGTCCTCGCCAGCCTCAATGCCGGGGAACTTGCGCAACGGCGCTTTCGCGAGATTGCGCGGGTGTCGGGGCTGGTGTTTCAGGGCTATCCGGGCGCGCACAAGAGCACGCGCCAACTGCAGGCATCGTCGGGCTTGTTCTATGAAGTCTTTCGCCGCCACGACCCAGGCAACCTCCTACTAAGCCAGGCAGAAAACGAAGTGCTGCGCCAGGAATTGGATCTCGACCGCATCGAAGCCGCACTCACCCGCATGCGCCGCTTGCGGCTGGAACTGCGCGCCCTGAAACGGCCGTCGCCGTTCGCGTTTCCGTTGATGGTGGAGCGTTTTCGCGAGCAGCTCTCCACCGAAAAACTGGCTGACCGCATTGCCCGCATGCTGGCCGATGCCGAACGGGCCGCCGGCCCCGAACCCACCGACCCCGACGCCGCCGGCCAGCCTGCCGTTGACGCTGATGTGCAGGCCGCACTGCGCATGGTGGATTCGCCCGATACCGTCGGCAAGGCCGGCAAGTCCAGCGGACGCACACGCCGGCCGCGCAAGACTTCCAAGCCGCTGCCGCTGCTATGACCGCCCCTTGCGACCTCCCCATCGAATGCGTCGGCCACACCGTATGGCTCTTGCCCGAGCGCGC
The DNA here is from genome assembly GCF_049913345.1 of Ralstonia sp. R-29. Classification (NCBI taxonomy): domain Bacteria; kingdom Pseudomonadati; phylum Pseudomonadota; class Betaproteobacteria; order Burkholderiales; family Burkholderiaceae; genus Ralstonia; species Ralstonia sp. R-29. The sequence continues at coordinate 1,713,940 of NZ_CP184378.1, read as the reverse complement.
GCTGTGGTGGCCTGCCCAGCGCATGTTGATGGTGGCCGACGCGCATTTCGGCAAGGCGGCCACCTTCCGCGCGCGCGGCGTGCCGGTACCTGCAGGAAGCACTGCACACGCCTTGGCCCGACTCGATGCCATGCTGGCGCGCCTGCCCGTGGCACACATTGCCTGGCTCGGCGATTTGCTCCACGCGCGCGAAGCCATCGCCGCCGCCGACGCCCTTGGTGCCTGGCGCGCCCGGCACGCTGACGTGGCCTGCACGCTGGTGCGCGGCAATCACGACCGCCACGCGGGCGACCCGCCAGCACACCTGCGCTTCAGCATCGTGGAGGAACCCTGGCGACAGGGCCCATTCGCCCTATGCCACCAACCGGACACCGCAACAGAGGGCTATGAGATTGCCGGCCATGTGCATCCCGGCGTGGTCCTAAGCGGGCGTGGCAAAGACCGCGTCAGGCTGCCGTGCTTCCGGTTCGGACACACCCGTGCGCTGCTGCCTGCCTTTGGCGAGTTCACCGGCCTCTGGACCGCGCCGGCCGAACCGGGCGAACGGCTCTATGGCGTTGCAGACGGCCGCGTCTGGCCACTGTGAACGCAATTGGACGCCCCCTTGGCGCAAAAACCTGCCGACAAGCCGGGCAATGCGCCATCACCCGGTGTCCGCCGCGATAATGGCGGCCGCGGCACAGCGACGCCTCACGCCATCGTCTCTGCGTCCGGCATTGAATCAGGAGGACATCACCATGCGCGACATCATCGACGGTTTTCTGCGCTTTCAACGCGACATCTATCCGCAACGGGTCGAGCTGTTCAAGCAACTCGCAACATCACAAAACCCCAAGGCGCTGTTCGTCACGTGCTCGGACAGCCGCGTGGTTCCGGAGCTGCTGACGCAGCGGGAACCCGGTGAACTGTTCGTGATCCGCAACGCGGGCAACATCGTGCCGTCGTACGGCCCCGAGCCCGGCGGCGTGTCGGCCACGGTCGAATACGCGGTGGCCGTGCTGGGCGTGCAGGACATCGTCATCTGCGGCCACTCCGACTGCGGCGCGATGGGTGCCATCTCGCGCTGCACGTGTCTGGACCACCTGCCGGCCGTGGCCAACTGGCTGCGCCATTCCGATTCCGCAAAGGTGATCAACGCGGCGCATCAGTTCGACTCGCCCCGCGCCAAGCTCGACGGTCTGGTTCGCGAAAACGTGATCGCGCAACTGGCCAACCTGCGCACGCATCCGTCGGTGGCGTTGGCACTAGAGCAAGGTCGCATGAACCTGCACGGCTGGGTGTATGACATCGAAACCGGCAGCATCGACGCGCTGGACGGGACAACACGCCAGTTTGTCCCGCTGGCCGAATCGCCGACCACTGTGGCGGTCACATCGCGAAACTTGCGGCAGGTGTGACACCGCTGACCGGCGCCGTTCGCGCCGGTTTTTTTTTTGCGCGTCATGCGTCGGATCTGCGTCAGAAAAACACCGTGTCGGCGGCTGCGTGCACGGCGGCGCGTCAGTAGACTTTGGGAGTCAGCTGTCAATCGCTCGGCCCCGTGCCTGCACCTCACGCGAGAGCCTGCGACGCGTGGCGAAGGCGCCGCCGCGGCGCAGTTTAGACAGAGAGCGTCCACTCGTTATGAGGATACGGACCGGGACGATGCGCATTTGGAATACCTCTCCCACCCAATGCGCTCCATCATCTAGGGCTTGCAGGAACCGATATCGGATCGTTGCCGAACCGGCCACGACCCTCAATGCTCGAGGCCCGGGGAACCATGCCGTTGAAATGGATTGACGACCGACTTGTCACAGCGCGAGTCATCGTTTTGCTGTCTATCTTTGTGCCGGGGCTCACCTTGGCCTCCTCCACGCCGGTGCTTGACCGCATCCGCGATACGGGCACCGTCCGCCTCGCATACCGTGAAAGCTCCGTGCCCTTCTCGTTCTACGACGCCGACAAAAAGCCCGTCGGCTATGCCATGGACCTCTGTCTGCGCGTGGTCGACAAGCTGCGCACCGACCTCAAGCGGCCGGACCTGAGGGTGCAGTACGTGATGGTGACGCCGTCGTCCCGCACTCCGACCATCGCCGAGGGCAAGGCCGAGCTTGAATGCGGCTCGACCACCAACACGCGTGAACGACGCGAGAAGGTGGCGTTCACCATCCCGCACTACATCGCGGGCAGCCGAATGCTCGTGAAAACATCGTCAGGCATCCGCAAGTGGGACGACCTGCGCGGCAAGACCGCCGTGTCCACCCAAGGCACCACCAATATCACCGAACTGCGCAAGGTGAACGATGCCCGCGTGCTGGGCATGAAGATTCTCGAAGCGAAAGACCACGCCGAAGCCCTTGCCATGGTTGAGAGCGGCAAAGCCGATGCCTTTGCAATGGACGACGTGCTGCTCTACGGCTTTCGCGCCAACGCCAGGAACCCGGGCGACTACGCCGTCGTTGGCGACATGCTGACGGTCGAGCCCTACGCGATCATGCTCAGCAAAGACGACGCCGAGTTCAAGCACATGGTGGATCGCGCGATGACCAACATCATCCTCGACCACGAGGCCGAGAAGCTCTACAGGAAATGGTTCCTGCAGCCGATTCCGCCCAACGGGGTGAAGCTCGACATTCCGATGAACTTCCTGCTGCGCGACTCGTTCAAGTATCCGAGCGACAAAACCGCCGATTGAGCGTCGAATCGCATACCGCCATCGATCACTTTGAGTAGGTCACGGCGCCCATATCGACAGTGCGGGTGCGGGCCGTGCCGTACAGGTCGTCGGTAACGAGGGCACTCGCTGTCGTGCTGCCGGCACCGATCGCCGGGCTGCCCGCGCGCAGGTGGAAGTCCGAGCCGGGGCTCACAAACAGCGGATCAAGGGTCACTGCCGCCGTCGCAAAGCCCGGCGCGCCGCCCGTCCCGTTAAACCAAAGGTTGTTGGCCCAACTGCCTTCCCTGCCGTTAAAGTTGACCGAGCCGCCCAAGAGGCCGCTTCCCGTGCTGGCGTAGAAGATGTTGTTGGCGAAGCTCACCGAGCCCGCGGGCAGGCCCCAATCGTTCGAGATGACACCGTAGTTGCTGCCCTGCTTCGCATTCGCGTTGAGCACCGTGTTGAAGAACGTGTTCGACCAGACCTTGGCGTTCGCGAGGTCGGTGGTATTGAATCGCAGCCCGGAGTACTGCGTGTTCATGATCAGGTTGTCATAGACCTGGACGTTGTTGCCTGTACCGTCAGCCAGGTTGATGCCGTGCTTGCCCACGCCGTCGATCACGTTGTGGTGGATGGTGATGTTGTTGGTGACCGTCGAGAAGCCGCCGTTGGTGAAGACCTGGAAGCCATTGCCGCCTGTGATGCCGGAGATGACGTTCCAGCCGACGTTGTACGAGCCGTCGTCGTCGATGTAGATGCCGTGGTTCTCAAGGGGGTTGGTGGACTGGCCCAGGGCGCACGCGATGTCGTGGATGTAGTTGCCGAAGATCTCAGCGCCCTTGCCCTCGCCGCTGATGCCACCCGCCTTTGCGTTGTTCGGCGCAGCCCGCGTCGACGCCCAAGGGCCTAGCTCGTTGTTCGAGATGCGCCACGGGCCCGTGGCGTACTGCATGTTGATCGGCGCAGCATCGGTGTTCGCGGTCGGGCTCGATTCCAGGTGCAGGTTCGAGATGGCCAGATAGTTGCCATACGCATGGATGGCCGACCACGGCCCCTGGATGCCGCCGGTGCTGTTGGCCGGTGTCACGTAGTGCACGTCTTCGGGCGCGTTGCCGTTGATCGGGCCCGGATAGGACGTGATGTGGATCCAGCCGGTGCGTGCAGCACCGGTGGGTGCCGAACCCGTCAAGGTGCCAAAGCGCAGCCAGGTGCCATCAAGGCCGTTGGTGTCCGACCATGTTCCGCCCCGCACGACGATCTGGTCGCCCGCATGCGCATTGGCGTATGCGCCGGTGCCGGCGGCGTTGTTCTGCAGGTAGCGATACGGACGGTTGATGTCGTCGAGCGCGCCGGTACTGTCGCTGCCGGACAGCGAGACGAACAGCACGTGGCCAGGGTTCGGCGTGAACGTCACGTTTGAATTGCTCGCGTTCGCACCGACCATCACCACGACCGGCTGGGCCGTGCCCAACGCATTGCCGGTCAGCGGGCCGACCTGGACAACCAGCGCCTGCAGCCCGGTGCGACCGTTGACCTTGGATGGCCCGAGGTAGCGATAGTTGGCGACGGGCACGCCGCCGATGGTGACCTTCGTCGTCGAGCCGATGCCCGACGGATCGCCGAAATTGCGGCCAAAGATCGTCAGGTACGCGCCGAGGCCATTCTCGCCACCGCTGACCGGGCCGCTGGGAACGTCCGTGAACAGCACGACCGGCGCGGTGCCGCTCGGGACGGGTGTGGGGCTCCCGCCGGGGCTGGGACTCGTGACGGTGGTGGAACTTGTGCCATTGCCGCTGCCGCTATCGTCTCCGCCGCCGCAAGCGGTCAGTGCCAAACAGCTCGCCATCAAGGCGAAGGAAATCAGTGTGCCGTTTCGAACCATCGTCGTTCCATAGTCGCAGGACAGCATCGTCTCAATACGGCTGATTGCCCACACGCCTCGCTCAGAGAACAACGCATTGCATTGGACTATTGCATCCACAATGCTTAATTATGAATGCAAATTTATTCGCTTCCTATGGGCGAGCGTTAAGAATTCCGACGATATGGATTAAGGTTTATTCATAAACTCGCGTATCTTGAAATTGGCATAGCCGAGTCAGCGGCAATACCCAGCTTTTAGGAGTTGAAAGGGCGCGTCTTTATTCTAATTTTCAACAACCCTATTCCGAAGGCCCATTGCTTTCCGCGCCGCCAAAAATAAATTTGGCACCGCGATGTTCTCCTGAAGGGCCTAAAACGCCCAACCAACGCGAACCCAAACCCGTACACCACGATCGGGCTCGGCCTGGGCGGATGCCCCGCCGCGCCACGCGACCGTGGCACTCCAGTCGAAGGCCCGCGCGTTGCCCCGCACGCCGATCCCCAGCCCATGCAGCGTGCGATGGTTGCTGCCGCTCATGAACGGGTGCTTGTTGATCTGCACGCTGCCCACGTCGTAGAACACGCTGGGCACGAACATGGCGTGCACCACGTAGTACAGCTCAGTGCTGACGGACCAGCCTTGGTCGCCCGATGCCTCGCCGGACGGATACGCACGCAGGCCGCTGGCGCCGCCCAGGACGAACTTCTGATACGAATCCAGATTGCGCGAGGCCATCTGACCGCGCAACGTCAACAGCGTGCCCAAGGCGCCGCCCAGCCGCTGGTTGCGCTGCAGATCCAGATTGAGTGTGCTGTAGCGGCCCGCAGTCTGCGCGCCCAGCGCATCGATTGCGGCAGCATCGGCGGAGGTGATATCGAGATTGCCCGTGCCGAGCCGCACGCTGGCTTGCGTGTCCGCGCCGGCGCCGAGGGCATCCCGGCCGCTGAACAGCAGATTCGCGCTGAAATGCCGCGCGCGCTTGGCAGTATCGGTGCCGGTAGCGCCCACTTGATCAACGATGTCGCGGTGCTCCGCACTGAGTTGCGCGAAGACGTTGGCCGCAACGCTGCGCACGATCGGGTACGACATGTTCCACTCGGCAACGTTGGCATGGCCGGTGGCATCGAGCGCTGCAAAGGTGGAGCCCAGCACGTAGCGCGTGCGCGTGAAGCTGGCGCCCGTGGTCAAGGCGCTGCTGCCCACGGGCACCTGCGCGGCCAGGCGACCGTAGTAGAGATCGCTGTCGCTGGCCAGTACGCGGGCGCTGATCTGTTCGCCCCGGCCCAGCGGGCTATTGAGGTTGACCGTGCCGCCCACACGCTCACGCCCCGTGTAGCGCGAACCGTAGTTGTCCGCCTCCAGCCGGCCATTGACGAGCGGGGCGGGTTGGTTCTCCACCATCAGAGCGGTCTGGCCCGGCTGCGAACCGGCCTCCAAGGTCGCACTCAGGTTTGCGCCCGGCAGGTCCGACAGCAGCAGCAAGGCACGGTCGACCGATGCCTGTTCGAGCGGCGCATCGCGTGGGACGGCTGCCAAATGGGCCTCGATCACATCGGCGTGCAAGCGGCTGCCTTCGGCCACATGCACGCGCACGTCAGACACGACGCCCTCCACCACGCGAATCTCGATCTCGCCATTGCGCACGGACTGCGCGGGCAGATACGCGCGCGCCAGCGGCCAGCCGTGCGTGCGATAGAACTGCGTGATGCGCGCGGCGCCGCGTACCAGTTCGTCCAGCGTGTACGTGCCACCGTTGAGGTCTGCGACGAGCGCTTCAAGCACCTCCGTGGAGTACATCCGCGCGCCCGTCACATGGACCTGGCGCACGGGGATCGGCGTGGTGTCATCGGTGGCAGCGCTGTCATTCTGCTGAGCAGGCAGCCCTTGCAGCGATGTATTGCCCGGGGGTGCGCTGAGCGCAGGAGCCGGTGCCACATCGCGCGCCACATCACCAGCATCAGGCCGGGGCAGCTCGACGGCCAGCGCGCGCGCGCCAGCCAGCCACAACAGCGCAGGCGGCAAAGTCCGACGCACACATGCAGCAACAGGTTTGAGGCGCAGGGTCATTCAGCGGCCTCCTCGCGGCTGACTGGCGTGTCGACTCCCGCCAGCGGCACATGGTCGAAGATCGCCGTGGACGTGCGCCAACCATGCTCAAGCGGTTCGGCCGGTGCGGGGGCGGAAGACAACCCCGCCAGGCGCGCCTTGACCTGCGTATCGATGATCGGCGCGGGCGATGGCGCTACGCCGCTGCTGGGCGGTGTGGGTACCACCACGACGGGCACGGACACGAGCACAGGGGGCGCCTGCGTGACCGTCAACGTGCCGGGTGCGTAGCGGATGCTGTAATTGTTCGCGATCAGCCCGCCGGGCAGCACGGCGTAGCGCCCGGCGGGCGACGCGGTGGTCGCATCCGTCGCGAACGTCAGCCTGCCTTGCAGGCCGGCGGTCTGCGGCGTCTGCCCGTTCACCAGGCCGGTATAGGCGACGCTGAATGCGGGGTTGGCCTGACCGGTAACGCGGGTGGCGTCGTTGGCAGTGATCAGCAACGACGCGGGCGTAATCGTGAATGCGTGCCCTGCTGCTAACTGCACCTGATAGCCCAGGCGGTCGGCCAGTGTGCCGAGGTTGACGGCGTAGCTGCCGGCATCCTGCCCGGCGGCGCGCGCCAGACTGCCCGACAAGTCTTGTGCAGCCGTATCGCCATTTGCCAAACCTGTAGCGCTGTAGGCGAGGCTCAGGTCGGCGGCGCTGCCACCGTCGTACACCTTGGTGTTGGATGCATCCGTGGGCGTGACGGTGACGGTGGGCCGCTCGCGATACATCACGGTGGTCAGGCCATCGCCAACGCCGGTTGCGCCAGCGGCATCGCCGTCCTGCCGGTTGTAGCGGAAGTTGCCGCTGCCGGTCGCTGCCCGGCTGGCCAGTGTGCCGCCCAGCACGGTGGAGCTCAGCGCCCCGGTGTACACCGTGACGTGGCGGCCGGCATCCATGGCTAGCGTCGCGCTGCTGCGCACGTCGCCGCCCGCCGCGACACCGCGCCCGGTGGCCGCACCAGCGGACAGCGTCAGATCGCCACCGGCGATGGACCAGTTGCCCTGTGCCGTCAGGTCGCCCGACAGGGTGGTGAACTTTGTGCCGCCGGCCGAGGCGACGCTCGTTACCGTCAGCGCGCGGCCATTGACCACATCCACACCCGACGCTTGCGTGACAGCCAGCGTTGTGAGCGCATTGCCCGTGTTGGTCAACGCAATGGCAGAGCTGCCGCTGTCGAGCGTCGTGGTGCCGGCAACCGACAGCGCCCCATTCTGGCTGATGCCGGCAGCCGTTGCATTCAGGTTACCGGTCAGCGCCGAGGTGCCGAGCGTCAATGCCCCGCTGTCGACCAACGTAGCGTTGCCGCCTGTGAGCGAGACTGCACCGCCGAAAGTGTTGCCGGTGTTGGCGAGCGTGATGGCCGACGTGCCTGCGTTGAACGCACTGGTGCCCGACACGTTGACGGCACCCGTCTGTGAAATACCCTGCGCTGTCGCGCTCAGATTGCCGCTTAGGTTGGAAGTACCCAGCACCAATGCTGTGCCGTTGACCAGCGTGGCATTGGTGGCGCTCAGTGCAACGGGGCCGCCGAACGCGTTGCCGCTGTTGGTCAGGCTGATGCTGTTCTCGTTGCCGGTGCTCGCGATGGTCGTGCTGCCGCCGACATGGAAGACTCCACCGAACGCCGCGTCATCTTGAATCGAGCCGGCTGTGGTGGAAATGGAGAGATTGCCGGGTGTCGTGAGGCCGCCTTTGATCCACAGCGCGTGGCGCGCCGTGGCCTGGCTTGAAGCCGAGATCGTGACGGGCGCCGCCGTTGCAAACGTAAGCGTCGCACCGCTGCCGACATAAAACCCGCTGTACCCGCTCACGCTATCCAGCGACTGTGCGTTGATGTTGATGGCCGAGGCGGTCGGCGCGCTCATTGTGACGGCGCCCGTGCCTGAACCCCACACGCCATCGCCGCCCGCGTTGGACCCCGCAATGGTGATTGCCCCCGATGTGGCCGTGAGGTTGACTTTGCCCTCCAGCTTGACGGCAGCATTGGTGTTGCTCGTGCTGCTAGCGCCACCCACCACGCTGTTGGTGCCCGTGATGTTGATCGTGCCGCCTGTCAGGCTGGCCGCGTTGGTACTGCTGCCCGCCACGTCCACGGCGGAAAGCTGGTTCCGGTAGGTGGTGGAGACCGGGTTGCTGGCCGAGCCCGCAATCGTGAGTGCGCCGCTGGTCGACAGCGTATCGAGCGCGCTCAACGTGACGCCGCTGCCGGCCCAGGTGGCCGTGGCGCCAGTGGCCGTGCCGTTGAGCGTGATTGCACCGCCGCCCGTGCTGCGCAGCGTGTTGCTGCCCGCCAGATCGACCCCGATGTTGTTGGTGGAAAACAGCGGCGCCCCATTGCTGTTGTTGCCCGTGACAGTGGCCACGCCGCCACTGGTGCCCGATACCGTAATCGCGCCCCCCACGGTGCTTAGCGTATTGGCGCTCAAGAAAACACCTTGGCTATTAGCATTGCTCGGCAACACGCCCGACAGGCTGATGTTGCCGGTGCCGGTTGTAGCCCACGTGTTGTTTTGCAGACTGAGCGCGGGCGCCGTGGCCGACTGTGCCCCGCTGGCCGTCGCGCTGATATTCCCGCCATTCGCACTGATGTCCAGATAGCGCAGGGCAATGCCGCTGGTGGTGGCCGCGCTCGTCGTGGCGTTGGCGGTCATCGACACATTGAGCGCGCCGCTGGTGCTGGTAATGCCCCGGTGCGCACCGCTGCTGGCGTTCGTGGTGATGCGTCCATCGGCAATCAGCGTCAGGCTGGCGTTACCACCGGCGGTTTTGGCAATGCTGCTGTTGATGGCGATGTTGCCTTCCTGCGCACCTGCACCCGTGGTGGTGATCGTGACGTTGCTGCCGCTGTTCAGGAGGCTCTGAATGCTGCTGATATTGACCAGCGAGCCGGACGCGCTCGGCGTCCACACGCCGCTGGAAAAGCTGCCGCCAGTTTGCGTGCCGGTCGAAATGGTCACGTTGTATGGGTCCAGCAGCCACGATCCGCCTGCGCCACCGGGGCCACCCGTCACGCTCACGGCAATGCCGTCGGTGTCCAGCGCATGGCCCGAGGTCTCGATATGGCCGCCCTGCCCGCCCTGTGCACCGCCATTGGCAGCCAGCGTGCCGTGCACATTGGCCACGTCGGTTCCCCAGACGATGATCTTGCCGCCGTCGCCCTTCGTGGTGGCGCTCGCGTCGATGGTGGCGTCGGCTGCAACGTACGTTGCCGTGGCATTCGGCTCGGCGCCCTCGCCGCGCGCGTTGCCGCCGATCAGTGCGGTACCGCCACCGGCCTTGCCCCGTACGTCGACCTGCGCGCCATCGAACAGGCCCACCTTGTTGCCGAGCACCTTGACTGTGCCGCCCACACCGCCGGCTTCCGTGGCGCTTGCATCGAGCCTGCCGCTCACCTGCGTGACACCGACCACGGGGTCGCCCGCCAGCTCGATGGTGCCTTGCCGGTTGGATACCGTGCGCGCCTGCACCACGCCAGTGGTATTGACGACGGACTCGCTCAATGCGTCCAGCCCGCGTGCCGTCAGCACCACGCGTCCGCCGTCGGCTACGATCATGCCGCCGTTGTTGACCAGTGTGCGGGCCGCGCCCTGACTGATCGTGTAGCCCAGCGGGCTGCCGTCGGCCAGCGTCAGGGTCATGCTCCCCGCGCCAGCCAGCAACACATCGCCGCCAGGAGCTTGGATGCTGCCGGTGTTCTCTACCCGGTTGGCGATCAGCGCCACCTTGCCGCCGCTTGGCACGCTGATCGTGCCCTGGTTGACGACGCCGGCCGTGCTGCTGCCCGAAAACGCATAGCGGCCCGCTTCAAAATCCGCATTGCTCAAAGTGAGCGTGCTGGCCACCAGCCCGCCAACATTGACGAGCGCCCCCGCACCAAACAGGACCCCGTTGGGGTTCAGCAAGAAGACCGTGCCATTGGCATTGAGCGAGCCCAGAATGCTGCTCGACTCACTTCCCGTGACGCGATTCAACGCGATGGCACCCGCACCCGGCTGGATAAAGCTGACGGACTCCCCCGGCTGAATGTTGAAGCGCGTCCAGTCGATGGCGAGCCTGGGGGTCGTCTGGGTGATGGTGGTCGTAGCGCCACTCTGTCCGATGCTGCCCGTGCCGGATGTCACAACGCCGCCGGAAGGCGCCGCTAACGCCGGGGCACTGGCGATCAACCCGGCTACCAGCATGGCGCCGCCGGCCCGGCCTCCCCGCGCGTGTTCAGCCACAGCAACCCAGCATTGGGCAGTGCGGCTCCATATCAGGCGATAGGCGCGATTCTTAGTGGCGTGTCGATGCATGGGATTGGGTCAGCACCCACGCAAAGAAGTGGTGCTTAAGGCGCGGGACCTAGGAGCGGATAACTCCTAGGTATTCGGCGTGCCCGAGCGCCGCTGAATCCGGCATTTACCCTAACTCGCCCGAGTGAGGTGAGCGTTAAGCGAGTGCTGCGTAGGGCAATGTTCTGCCCGCAGGACCTGGGCACACGGTCCGCCTATTGCTCTCGATGCTTCCGGGAATGTCAGCCCAGTTCGCCATACCCGCGCATGCGCGCCTCGCGTGCCATCACGGCAATGGGCCGGTAGTGCGCCATCGTGGTCGGCACGATGTCTTCCAGGCGCAGTCTGGCGCGCAGGCCGGCGTCATCGTGCAAGGCTTCGCACATCGCCCTCCTCACGCGCGCCACCAGCGCGTCGTCTGCCCGGCGTGAGGCGATGAATGGCAGGCCGGCCACATGCCGTGTCGAGCCGATCTGCCGTAGCCCCGCAACCAGTTCGGGCCGGTGCTCGGCGGCAAAGGCCAGCGTCACGCAATCGATGGCGGCTACGTCGGCCTCGTCGTCGGCAACCGCCGCCAGCGACCGGAGGTGCGAGCCCGTGTGCACGACGGCACCGAAGAACCGTGTGCCGCGCACCAGCGGCGCGACGGCGTGGCGCAACGCGTTCATACCGCTGTGCGAGTCGGGGCTGTTGCAGGCCACCCGCGCGCCCCGGCATGCGGCCAGGGTGTCGGGGCCATCTTTCGCGCGGACCACGATCGCACTGCTGTAGGCCTCACGGTGGCAGCCGGGTGCCGCAAACCGGGGCGTGCCGATCAACCGTACCCGCGATGCCAACCCGCGAATCAACGGGTAGCCGCAGGTTTGCGACAGCAACACGTCGTCGCGCCGCCAGAATGCGTGCAGCGCGTCGGGGCTCTCGCCAGGGTCCACGGTGTCCAGCATCACGGGAGACGGGCCACGGCCCAGCACTTGGGCTGTCCGCTCGATCAGCGTGGCCCAATCGTCCCGCAACGACGCAGAGACGTTGTACATCGGGAGGGCTGCTGCCCAGCGCTCACGCTTCGCCATATTCGCCATAGGCGTGCGGCGCGACCACGTGCCGATCGGAAGGACCATGGAACAGCGGATGGGCCACCGGTGCCGCCGCGCGCAGCGCATAGCGGATCAGCCATTCCCGATACCCGCGGACATGGAAGCCGCCGTTGCGCACGAGGTAGTCGTCGGCGCGGCGCCGGTAGACCCACGCCAATGCAAACCACGGTACGGAAGGCAGATCGTGATGCACCAGGTGGTAGTTGTTGTTGAGAAACAGCAGCCGCCACATCAGGCCAGCGTCGTTGATCACACAGCGGGTTGCGTGGGAGTCCGCCACGCGATGCTCCTGGAAAGAACGGATCGCCGCCAGTGACAGCGCCGGATAAGCCACGCCCAGCAGCATGAGCCAGGCGGGCATGCCGCAGGCTGTCTGCAGCCAGACGAGCAGCACCGCGACTGCAAGCAGGTGGGCCGTCCACATTGGCGCGTCGCGCCAGTCGCCCGCGCGCAGTTTTGCGAAAGCATCCGCCGCAATGGTGAGGATCGAGAACGCGGGCTGCAGCAACATCCGCCCCGCCAGCGTATTGCGCGCGACATACAGCTTGCGCATCGCCGGGCTGGCCGCGTGCCAATCCACGGCGTAGAGGAAGTAGCTCTCCGGATCGGTGTCAGGGTGCGTCAGTTCCGCCTCGTGGTGCTGCAGATGCAGGCGCCGGTACAGGCCATAGGGCAGCCAGATGCCCAGCGGTGCGGCGCCGAGCAAGGCATTGAGCCACGGCAGGCGCGTCGGGTGACCATGCAGCAGCTCGTGCTGCAACGACAGGTACCACGTGGTGCATAGCGTCAGCAGCACACACGCCAGCGGCAAACCAAGTTGCCGCGCATGCGTGGCCACGCCAAACCACGTCGCATAGACCGTGGCGATCAGCAACCACGTCGGCAGTTCCGTGCGCCACAGCCAGTGACGGGCGGCCTGCGCCAGCTCCGTGCGCTGTCGGTCGTCAAGATAAATGGCCATGCGTGCGGGCTTGCGTTATGGGACGAAAGCACAGCATACGGGCCGACCCCACACGACCGGAACGAAGGATTGCCGATAACGATATGTGGCACGCCATCGCCAGCGCACATGACGTTCGGGGCGGTCCTTGATCAGCCCGTTCCTTGCCGTGATGCAAAGTGCGCATCTGCCGACCGATGCGCGTTATCGCCCGGCCCCTCCCGCAATAGCAAGAGTGCGCGAATATGCATGCTCCCAATCCTTCGTTGGCACGCGTTCACCGTCAGCCCATAGTGATTGCTTCTCGAGTTCAATGAGCGATGGAGCAAACGATGTCTGTGCGGCTTGGATGGCGACGCTGGGTGGTTCGCGCAATGTGGGTAGCGGCAACCGCCGCTGCCGGACAAACCACGGCGGCCGCAGCGGCGCCGGCCTCGGGCGAGCCACTGTACTTTGGCGTGTCCGGCCCGCTGACCGGCCAGAACGCGCAGTACGGCGCGCAATGGAAGGCCGGCTTCGACCTGGCGCTGGAGCAGATCAACGCTGCCGGCGGCATCCACGGGCGACCGCTGCAGTATGTGTTCGAAGACAGTCAGAGCGACCCGCGCCAAGCCGTCGCCATTGCGCAGAAGTTCGTGGCAGACCGCCGCATCCTCATCGAACTGGGCGACTTCTCCAGCCCAGCGTCGATGGCGGCCTCGCCGATCTACCAGCGCGCAGGGCTCGTGCAACTCGGCTTCACCAACTCGCACCCCGACTTCACCAAGGGTGGCGATTTCATCTGGAGCCCGTCGGTCAGTCAGGCCGATGCGCAACCGCTGCTGGCCGATCTGGCCGTCAAGACCGAAGGCTTCAAGCGCGTGGCCGTGCTCTACCTGAACACCGACTGGGGCCGCACCAGCAAGGATGTGTTCGTGACGGCCGCCAAACAGCGCGGCGCGCAGGTGGTGGCCACCGAAGGCTACCAGCCCGACGAGAAGGATTTCCGCTCCACGCTCGTGCGCGTGCGCGACGCCAAACCCGACGGCATCGTGCTGATCTCGTACTACGCAGACGGCGCGCTCATCGCCGGGCAGTTGCGGGCCACGGGCATCCAGTTGCCGATCGTGGCGGCCAGCTCGGTGTATTCGCCCAAGTTCCTGGAGCTGGGCGCAACGGCCGTCAACGGCGTGGCCACCAACACGACGTTCTTCCCGGACGAGCCGCGCACCGAGGTGCAGACCTTCGTCAAGCAGTTCCGCACCAAGTACCAGCGCGACCCCGACGCCTTCAACGCCTTTGCCTACGACGCCGTCATCCTGGCCGCCGAAGCGCTGAAGGCGGGCGGCACGGACCGCCGTGCCATCCGCGATGCCCTGTCCAAGCTGCGCGACGTGCCCAGCGTGGTGTTCGGCCGCGCCACGTTCGACCCCGCCACGCGCCGCGTGCTGGGCGTGCGCAGCGTCAACGTGGTGGTCAAGGACGGCAAGTGGACGCTGCTCGATCGCAAGACCACGGTCGCCAAGCAATAACCCTGCGGATGGCTTGAAGATGGAATCGCTGCTGCATGGGGCGTGGCTCGACTACACGGTCAACGGGCTCGTCGTCGGCAATATCTACGCGTTGCTGGCGGTGGGGCTGGCGCTGATCTTCGGCGTCTCGCACCTGATCAACTTTGCGCATGGCTCGGTCTATACGGTCGGTGCGTTCATCGGCTGGTTTGCCATCACGCACCTGCACGCGCCGCTGTGGGTGACGATCGCCCTGGTGATCGTCGGCTCGGCGCTGCTGGGCATGGGCATCGAGCGTGTTGGGCTGCGCCCGCTGGCCAATGCACCACGCATTGCACCGCTGCTGGCGACCATCGGCTTGAGCTACGTGATCGATCAGGCCGTCCAGTTGCTGGCCGGGCCCGACCCACGCGCGCTGCCGAGCCCCCTGCCCGACTGGCGCCTCACGCTCGGCGGCGGCAGCATCGGTGCGCTGGACGTGCTGATCGCGGCGCTCGGGCTGGCCAGTGCGGCGGTCCTGTTTGTATTTCTGCGCTACACGCGGCTGGGTTGGGCCGTGCGCGCCACCGCGCAGGACCGTGACGCCGCTCGCCAGATGGGTGTGAGCACGCACGCGGTCAACCAGGCAGTGTTCGCCATCGCCTCCGCGCTGGGTGGGCTGAGCGGGCTGCTGGTCGGCATGTACTACAACAACATCAGCCCCGCGATGAGCTTTCAGGCCACGCTCAAGGGCGTGGTGGCGGTGGTGATCGGCGGTGTGGGCAATGTGCCCGGCGCGATTGCCGGCAGTCTGCTGCTCGGGCTAACCGAGAGCTACGGCGTGGCCCTGTTCGGCACGCCATATCGCAACCTGTTCGCTTTCCTGCTGCTGGTGGGCGTGCTGGTGTGGCGACCGAATGGACTGTTCGCGCGCAAGCCCGCGCTGCCGCCCGAACCGTTGACCGGCACCTTCATCGCACCGAGCCGGCCGCTCAAGGTGCCGCGTTGGGTGTGGCCCGTGGCGATTGCCGTGCTGGCCGTGGTGCCGCTCACCGGCGTGTCGTCGTATGTCGTGCAGGTGCTGACCAACGCATGGCTGTACGCGCTGCTGGCGTTGTCGCTCACGCTGGTGGCGGGCACGGCCGGGCAGATCTCGCTTGGGCATGCGGGCTTGCTGGCCATCGGGGCCTATGCCTCGGCGCTGCTGGCCATTGATGCCCACGTGCCTGTGCTGCTGGCCGTGCTGCTGGCCGGCGTGGTGACCGCCGCGCTCGGCACGCTGCTGGTGCTGCCGGCGTTCCGGCTGCGGGGGCACTACGTGTCGATCGCCACCCTGGGCATCGGCGAGATCATCGCGCTGGTCATCCTCAACTGGGAAAGCGTCACGCGCGGTCCGATCGGCGTGGCGGGTATTCCGCCGTTGGCCGCCGGCAACTTCGCGCTCGATTCCGCCGCAGCGTTCTACTGGGTGGGCCTGGCTGCCGTGGTGGCACTGGGGCTGCTGCAGCGGCGCCTCCTGGGCACGCACCTCGGCCGCACCCTGCGCGCGATCCGCGAAGACGACGTCGCGGCGCGCGCCTACGGCGTCTCGCCCGCGCGCTACAAGGCGCTGGCCTTTGGGGTGGGGGGCTTCCTGGCGGGCGTTGCCGGTGCCCTGACCGCGCATCTCTACAGCTACATCAACCACGAGACCTTCGGCTCGCCGATCTCCATCCTGGCACTGACCATGGTGATCCTCGGCGGCCTGGGCAGCGTGGCGGGGGCGGTGATCGGCGCGGTGGCGCTCGTCGGCCTGCCTGAACTGTTTCGCGTCACGGCCGAGTACCGCATCTTGATCGTCGGCCTCACGCTTCTGCTGCTGGTCCGCTTCCGCCCTCAAGGCTTGCTGGGGACGGTCTGACCCGCCTTGTCGCACCACTCCGCACCACTCGGCACCACTGCGCATCACTCCCACGAGAACCCAGAACCCCATGAGCACGCTCAACGATTACCTGATCGAAAAACGCGCGGCCGTACTGGCACGCGAAGCACGCATTGCGTCCGGCGCCTTCGAACCGGTGCGCTTGGCCGCCAGCGTCAGCGCCGAAGGCCGCAGCGGCGTGCGCCGCGTACGCATCCGAGAGCACCAGATCCTCAGCGACAGCCCGCCCGATTTTGCCGGCTACAACCTGGGGGCCAGTTCTCCGGAGCAGCAACTCGGCGTGCTGGGCTCGTGCGTAACGCATATCTTCCTGATCCAGGCCGCGCAGCATGCGGTGCCGATCGATTCGCTGGAGGTGGAAGTCACGGGCCAGATCGACGCCCGCGCCGGTCACCCTGGGTACGAGCACATCCCGGTGTATCCGCACGACATCGGCTACACGGTGCACATCGCCTCGCCCGCATCGCGCGAGCAGCTCGACGCGCTGTTCGAGGCGGTCGAGCGTACCTGCCCGATCCTGAACCTGCTCAAGCATCCGCAAGCCATCCGCGCCACGCTGCAGCACACGCGCACGGGCGCCACCGACCCGCAGGCAGACCATGCCGTCCCGGCTTGAACTGCGCGGCGTCACACGCCGCTTCGGCGGGCTGACAGCGGTCGACAGCATCGACCTGGACGTGGCCGACGGCGAGGTCGTCAGCCTGATCGGCCCGAATGGCGCGGGCAAGACCACGCTGTTCAACCTCATCACCGGCGTCGACACGCCCGATGCGGGCACGGTGCGAGTGGATGGCGTCGGCACCACCGGCTGGCGTGCCGAGCAGCTTGCCGCCGCAGGCGTGGCCCGCACGTTTCAGCACGGCCGCGTGTTCGGCAACCTGAGCGTGCTCGACAACGTGCTGATCGGTGCGCACACGCAACTGCGCGCGGTGCGGCCACCGTGGCCGGTAATCGGTCCGCTGGCCGAACTGGTGCTGGCGCTGTGGCGGCCAGCACGCGTGCGCGATGAGGAAGCCGCACTGCATCAACAAGCACTCGACATCCTCGCCCTCTTTGGCGAGCGCCTGCTGCCGCGTCTGCATCAACCGACGTACACGCTGTCATACGCCAACCGCCGTCGCGTGGAGATTGCCCGCGCGCTTGCCGCGCGCCCGCGCCTGCTGCTGCTCGACGAGCCCACCGCCGGCATGAACGAAAGCGAAACCGCCGAGATGCAGCAGATCATCGCCGCGCTCAAGGCACAGGGCCAGACCATCCTGTTGATCGAGCACAAGCTCGAACTCGTGATGCAACTCTCCGACCGCGTGATCGCCATGGACAACGGCCGCAAGATCGCCGAAGGCCGGCCCGATGCCGTGCGCAACGACCCCGCCGTCATCGAAGCCTATCTCGGCCACCGCAGCGTGGGGGCGTTGGGGGCATCGGGGACGCTGGGCACATTGACCGCTGGGCCTACCGCCCTGGCCGCATGACCATGACGACATCCATCGCCACTGCGCCGCCGCTGCTGCGGTTTGCCGGCATCCACACACACTATGGCCCGGCACAGGTGCATTTCGACGTCAACCTGGAGGTGCGGACTGGCCAGATCGTCAGCCTGCTGGGCGGCAATGCCAGCGGCAAATCCACATCGATGAAACTGATCCTCGGCCTGCACAAGCCGACCTCCGGCGACGTGCAGATCGACGGGGTGTCGACGCTCAAGCTCTCGACGCCGCAGATCATCCGCCTGGGCGTGGCGTCGGTGCCCGAAGCCCGCCGGCTGTTTGGTGCCATGACGGTGCGCGAGAACCTGCTGATGGGCGCCTTCACGCGAAACCCACGCCGTGAGCGCCCCGCCATCGCAGAAGACTACGAACGCATGCTCACGCTCTTCCCGCGCGTGAAGGAACGCCTGCATGCGCTGGCCGGCACGCTGTCGGGCGGCGAACAACAGATGGTGGCGATGGCCCGTGCGCTGATGGGCCGCCCGCGCCTGATCTGCATGGATGAGCCGACCATGGGCCTGTCGCCGCGCTATGTCGATCATGTGCTGGACCTCATCGCACAAGTCAACGCCACCGGCGTGTCGGTCTTCATGGTGGAACAGAACGCCAGCCTCGCCCTGCGCATCGCCCACCACGGCTACGTCCTGCAGAACGGGCGTATCGTGCTGTCGGGGCCGGCGCGCGAACTGCTGCACGATGCACGCATCCGCAGCGCCTACCTCGGCGGTGAAGCCGCCTGACGTCATACGCCTGACACCATCCGCATCCCCTCCAACCGGAACCGCCATGAGCCTGACCCTGGACCACATCGCCATCCGCGTAAATGACCTGGAGCGCGTCATCGCCGACTACACGGCGCTTGGCTTTACCGTGCAGCGCGGTGGCACGCATGCCGATGGCGTCACGCACAACGCGCTGGTTGGCTTTGCCGACGGCAGCTACCTGGAGCTGATCGCCTTCCTGCAGCCCGCGCCCGAGCGCCGCTGGTGGTCGCTCGGCGAGCAGCATGGCGAAGGCTATGTCGACTTTGCCCTGCTGCCGCACAACGTGGGCGCCGTGGTCGATGCTGCGCGCGCGCGTGGTCTCGACTATGAAGGGCCGTTGCCCGGCGGTCGTCTGCGCCCCGATGGCGCACAGCTGGTCTGGGAACTCGGGCGCCCTGCCACCCCCGATCTGCCCTTCCTGTGTGGCGACGTCACCCCGCGCCACCTGCGCGTGCGTGAAGGCGAGGTGCGCGAACATGCCAATGGCGTACAGGGCATCGCTTCCGTCACGGTGGCGGTTCGAGATATCGAGACCAGTCTGGCGCGATATCGCGCGCTGCTCGGATCGGTACAGGCGTCGGCACCGGTAAGGTTGGCCGGCGTGGGCATCGCCTCAGCTGTGGTGCCGTTGGGCGATGCGGCCGTGGTACTGGTCAGCCCGTTGCCAGAGAGTCCGCTGCCTGTCGCAGTGGATCTGGAACACCAGCTGGAGACGCGCGGTGAAGGCGTCCTGGGGTTGACGCTGTCGAGCCCACTCGGGACAACAGCGTCGCTGCCAGTCGCACAGACGCACGGCGCACGGATTTCGCTACAACCATCCGCAGACACGCAGCACGCACCACGCGGCGCACTGGCGGAAACGACACTCGCCTGAACGTGGTGGGAACGGCCTTTTCTGTACGCCGTTCAGCACCGTCAAGCTGACGATAGACAAAAAAGTCTGTACCAAAATCGCGTCTAAGCCGTTGATTTATTTGCCCCCCCTTCAGACCGGTAAGAAAAAAAGTCTGTACCAAGCGGTGTCATCTAGAGACAAACGGGAGACACAAAGTCTGGCCAACCGCGTGGCGCCTTGTTGGCCAGACTTTTTTTCGTCCTTAACGGCCGATGGACGTTGGCTCTCCCCGCGCCAGGGTTTCAACGTTCGTCGGTGACAATTTCCTGCAGACGGTTGCTAACCTATCCAAGTGTGGGGATTCAGCCCGACTCTATGCACCGAGTGGTGCCCGTGGGGCAGCCCCTTTATCCTGCAAATCGTCGATACAGGCGTGATGCTCACGCCGATAGAAGCTCATGTAAGCACCAAATCAAAATAGCTTGGGCGGTTTTCTGGAGGTCACAGAGTCTGCTACGGCATTCTTTCCGGTAATGGCAGTAGCTGTGAGCGACCGACGAATAGCCAGAGAGGTAGATGACCATCCTGCCACCGACCACGATGACGTTCTGGCCGGCGGCATTAGGCTCACCAACTGCTCATAGCAGTTAGCGGCTTCGGTTCTATTGCAATCCCTACAGGAACCGCGCGCCGAACTCCTCCGTAAGCCGAGCGATGGTCGACAGAATCAATGGCGTCACCAAATTTTTCCGGATGCAGGCCAGTTTCAAGAGCTTTGCTGCGGTAAGCACCTCCGCACTGTCAAAAAGGCGTTGAGCCCCCCATTCGAGCCGTCGAATCTGAAATTGCTCCATTGACTCTTCCAGCTCTGACAGCACGGCTTGACATAGAGGTAAACGGTTTAGTGCTGGTTGGCCAAATTGGTGAACGTCTGCCTCAGAAATAATGGCAGCCCTACTCACTCGTTTGGACCTTGGTACAGACGCATATAGCTTGGCCGCAGCGGCCCGCAACGCTTCGCTCCACACCTTGTCTCGCCCACCCCAATCCGCTCGTTCTCGCCTCGGTCCACCGCTGCGTTTCAGCCAATGGCGTCTACCCGACTCTCGAAGCCAAGCCTTGTCGTATCGGTTCAACCGGAGGTAAAGGCCACGGTTTAGCTTTTGCGCTGCCTCATGGCCAAGGGGTGCAACACGCTCGAGCAGCAGTTCCCAGTCGCGCCTCCATATATCCACGTCAGCTTTAGTAGCCGTCGCGTCGGAAGCATACTTCCTCCTCACCATGGACTTTAGAGTGCTCACAGACACTCCCATTTCCCTCGAAATTGCCGAGAAGGACATACCATTTCGTCGCATTGTCCGAGTCGCCTCGCGCCAGTCATTCCCGAATTCGTGGACCCTGGCAATCTCCGGCTCGGCAGTGCCCACACGGCATTGCTGGAACGAGAACTTCAGCCCACACCTGCAATGCCCTCTTCCGACACGCCCCTCCACTGTTTGCTCAACCTTCACCCGTTCAATGACGTGCCCAGTGCCGTGATTCGCATAAGGGTTGGGACAAATAAAATTCTGTCGAGCCGTTAGCGTCTGTCCCTTTCCTTTCACCGAGGTGGAATACCACTCCAAAAAATGGCTCAAGAGTAGGTGCTGAAGCGGCTGGAAAGACGCGCGAGCTCGGACCATCATTTCTCTGGGCCACGTCAATCTCTGTGCAGCGGAAACGGAAAGTCCTGTGGCGTTTAAGAAGTCCTCACCATACATCTCTTTCATTCCTCGACTAAGCGCGTCGGGGTCAACGATGCCGCTCGGTCGCGTGAGTCCGGCCTCCTGCGCGAGGGCGAAATAATGCTCGTGCATGGCAGGAAAAGACTCCGCGCTACCACTCACGAGCAAGTGAATGGAGCGGCGCGCAACCTCGAGAACGTGCGGATTGCCATTCCACAGCGGATTTTGTGTTGAGTCATCCTCAAGCGAGGCTGTGATAAGAGTGTTTCCGGCATACCACTCCCTCGTAGAACGAGGCCTCGTCGGAACACTGGACTCACGAAGTGATAGCTGATGTTTGGGACAAACAATGACTCCTGGTAGCTGGAAAGACCTTCGCCAATACGCTTCCCCATAGTGGGTGATGTCTTCCCTCGCACACTGTGCGCAAAATCTAAACTTCGCCGGGGCAACAACGTGACTTGCAGCATGCCCGAGAATCGTCGCCGCTTTAGTCTCACCATTGCCCTTAATGGCCCCGTACGTCGCAATGCGCGCGCGGTCGGTCGCATAGCTCACGTAGTAGGGCAGTGGCGTATGGCGGTCAGCAATCTCTTCGCTCGACAACTCCCACGAGTCATAGGTCTGTCTGACCAGTTCACCCAGACCGCATATCAAGTCCGCAGACGGAGATACAAGTCTGCCAAAGAGAGCACGGATTACGTTTGTGGGCTTATCGACTGCCAGCAACTCCATGTAGCGAGCGATAACGCTATAGAGGAGTTCATCCTCATACGGTAGGGGAAGAGCAATAGGCATGGTTCTCGCTCCAATCTAGGCCATAACGCCGGCACGCTGGAGCGCCGCCAGCGCTTCGTCGACGTTTTCAGTACCGTGGATGATGTCATTCAAGCTTTGCTCCTCAAGCGCACTTGCCTCCGGTGGAACCCAAGGCTCACCATCCATATGGCTGAGCGCTGCTGCCAAAAGGCGTACTCCGGAGAGCGATGGTTCTTCCTGAAGTGCTCCTGTAACGGCCTTCAATGCCTGTGCTTGCTCCATGCCTGATGAGACTAATGAAGAAACTACCGCGAGCTGCGAAGCGTTGGCTTGTCGACGCTCCGTGGCCTGCTTGAGCTGGGCGGTTCGCGTGTCTTGCTTCACGCTATCTTCCAAGCCAACCAGTGTGGCCACCAGCAGGTCGTCGTAGAGCTCGATGCGATTACGCCGTTTGCTACGAAGCGCGCTCAACATTGGCTGAACGGGGCCGAACCTGTCCTTCGCCAACTGGCGGATAGACGCTGCAGTTATCTTTTCCGTCTCGTTACGAATGGCGGTAATCTGCGCAAGCTGAAACAAACGAACGACCAGAGAATGGATTCCCTGCGTGACATCGTAGATGGCCTTGCTCAGTTGCGGTGTGAGAGCCGCTGGTTCTCGAATCCACTGGAATTCGAACAGTGCCTCCAGAAACAGCTGCCACTCGGCATCGAAGGCCAAGTTCGTGTGGATGATTGCGCCGTGGTCGCCAGTTCGCCTGACCAGTCGGAATGAAGTCTCAAACAAGGACAGGGCTTTCGGCGTCCCGGCCAACATCATGGGGACGCCGACGACGTTGGAGAACGTCACGAAGAAGTCCATAAGGGCGTCGCCACGACGCTTCGCTGCATTAACTGCGAACTGAACTTCGTCAATAACGATGATGCCCGTGCTGTGGTACTTGGCGACAGCAGCTACCTTGTTAATCAGTTGGTCAAGACGGGCATCGCGTCCAACTTCCTTTGCATAGCGGGTTCCAAGAAGGCGGTCATACTCCAGCAGGAGCCAGTGGAACAGTTGATTGACACTGCCGTCTGGTGGGCAGTCGCACTTGACCCAGACGACCTGCAAGTTGCTGCCGCGAAGTCGTTTATGGCGAATAACGGGAGGAAGGAACGACAAAATACGGTTGATAGACGTGGTCTTTCCTACACCGGATACCCCGAAGAGCGCGATGCTCGCGGCATGCGCGGGTGCCGGCGGCACAATTGGCACCAGCCTT
Source organism: Ralstonia sp. R-29 (assembly GCF_049913345.1). Classification (NCBI taxonomy): domain Bacteria; kingdom Pseudomonadati; phylum Pseudomonadota; class Betaproteobacteria; order Burkholderiales; family Burkholderiaceae; genus Ralstonia; species Ralstonia sp. R-29. The sequence goes on along the minus strand of NZ_CP184378.1, from coordinate 1,690,816 downwards.
CCTGTAGTCATACTCATCTCGTAGTGCTTCCGGACGAGCTTCGGAATATTGACCAGCGGATTTCGCCACGCGTAGCCTTGAGTAATCACCCGGAACATGGACTCAATCAGTTCTGGGTGAACCGTCAGCGGTTCGATGTAGAGATTCAACGAACCGACACGATAAATTCTGGCGTTTGCTGAGAGGGCCCGCTCAGCGGCATCGAACGTTGGCGCGTTGCGAAATTCCTCGAGAACGGTTTCGGTTGTGACGAGCGATGGCAGCGCGCGGATGAGCGGGTTGTTATCACCAAGGTCCTCGTCACGCTCCGTATAAATTGCATCGACCCAAAGAAGCTCAGGGTTGTCGAAGAGGCGCGTTGCCGGTTCTTGTTTTTTCCGTGTTGTGGCCATCACTGTTTCCCCTTAATTCTGCGGAGTATGGCCAGAGTCCGGTCCTTGTCGGTGCTCATCGTCTGCAAGTTGCTTTCGGGGTCCGAGATGTCATCTTGCTGGCACGTCGCGTCGGTGTCGGCGGGCGATGAAGCAGTGGCATTTACTTGCGACGCCTGAGTGCTACTCGTGCCTTTTGGTCCAACGCTAAGGTCAGAACCGACGCCTGCCTCGCCCAAGCGGCTTGCTTCGCGCTCAGCGGTATTCGCAGCGCCAATGTTCTTGGTCGATAGCTTGGACATGCCGGCGTCCTTTTTGGCTTGGCTGGTAGCCGCTGCCGCCTTTTCGACGATGTGTTCCATCTTCGCGTTGGCCAACACTCGAAGATTGGTGTGCTTGTCCTCAGCCAACTCTACGTTGTGGCCATTTCGTTCCTGAAGGTCGACGCGTTCGGCCAGTGTTACGCCGACAAAGTTGAATTCTTTCGAGTTCGTTCCACGGGTGGAACACTCTTCGAATCTCCCATCGTCGCAAAGCCAAATCAGCCCAAGGTCGCGAGGGTCATACGCAATCTTCACGCGCCACGTGGCAACTCGCGCTTTGACAAACCAGTCGTTGCGCACCGCTGTTGGACATTCATAAAAGACGCCGTGAAACGATATGCCCTTGTGGGTGACCGTTGCAGTCGCGCGAGGCAACACATTGCGCCTTACCTCGTCGATGGAGAACGAGCGCAGTGTTCCAGAGCGGGTCGAAATGCCGTGTGTCCACAGGTCCAGAGGCGTTGGCGCGAACCCATCCGCCACTGCGTCCGGGGGCGTGGGAAAGTCGCTGATTGGTGCGGCGTTGCACTGAAGCACCGACCATATGACCATTTCGGTGAACTCGTGGATGGTCAGGGCCGCATCCAGGCGATAGTCTCGAGCTCCACGTTGATTGAAATCCTTCTCAACGTAGCCGGGTGCAAAAGCCTTGAACTTGCTGGGCACAATGCCGAAGCGACGTTCCACAACTGTTTTGAAATCCGGACGCCCGGATGGAGCATTTTCGACTTTGACGCCGAGATTCTCGGCGACGAGGGGCCCTGCTTGCGTGGCCATCATTTCCCCTTTGTCACCAAGAATTCGCGCGGAGAGATGGTGGCTCGGCCACATATCTTCAGTTATTGGAACACCATACTGAGCGCAGAACGCGACTTTCGGCGTCACGACATTGATGAGCAGTGCCATCGCAGCCATCCATGACGGATGTTCAAAGCCCACATAGATGCCCACGATAAGGCGACTGTAGACATCTACCGCGAAGTAGATGGTGGGACGTCCCACGATGAGCGTTCGGTCGAACTGCGACACCAGATAGATATCCGCTATGGTTGCGTCGATAACGAACGAGTCGCCGGGCCCAGAAACGTGTTGGTCCGCCCGACCATTGAATGCACGGCCAGTGAGAGTGAACCCTTTTTCGCCAAGCTTGGCTCGCCTCCGTACTGAATACGGGCGCTCTGTGTATATGAGGTATCTCAACTGCCGTATCGTCGGCTGAGCTTTGCGGTCAATCTCAACGGCTACGGGTGTTGATTTGCACCGAATCCTGACCCAGGATTTGCATCGAAAACTGACCCACCCCAAAGGCTGTTAGGTGTCGCTTTGTGCGGGTTGTTTGGCGGTGCGTTTCTCCTTCTTGGGCTGGGTGGTGCTGTGCTTGAAACGATAGCTATCGTTGCCGGTTTCAACAATGTGGCAGTGGTGCGTGAGGCGATCCAATAGCGCGGTGGTCATCTTGGCGTCCCCGAAGACGCTGGACCATTCGCCGAAGCTCAGGTTGGTGGTGATGACGAGGCTGGTGCGCTCGTAGAGCTTGCTGATCAGGTGGAACAGCAATGCGCCGCCGGTCTGGCTGAACGGCAGATAGCCCAGCTCATCGAGGATCACCAGGTCGGCATACATGAGTCGCGTGGCCAGGTGTCCCGGCTTGCCTGAGACCTTCTCCAGTTCCAACGCGTTGACGAGCTCCACGGTCGAGAAGAAGCGCACTCGACGGTGATGGTGCTCCACGGCCTGCACGCCGATGGCGGTGCCGAGATGGGTCTTGCCCGTACCTGGGCCGCCGACCAGCACGATGTTGTGCGCCGACTCGAGGAACTCGCAGCGGTGAAGCTGCCGCACCAGTGCTTCGTTGGCCCCGCTGCAACTGAAGTCGAAGCCGGTCAGGTCTCGGTAGGCTGGGAAGCGCGCCACCTTCATCTGATAGGCCAGCGAGCGCACCTCGCGCTCGGTGAGCTCGGCCTTGAGCAGACGCGACAGGATGGCCACGGCCGACTGGTAGGCCGGCGAGTCCTGCGCCGCCAGGTCGCCCAGCGCTTGTGCCATGCCGTGCAGCTTCAACGACTTGAGCATCTCCAACATGACTTCATGCTGCATGATGCACCTCCCGATCTCGCAAGCTGTCGTAGCGGCCGACGTTGGCCTGCGGTTCGACGTGCAGCGCCAGTGCCTGTGGTGAGGTGATCGGTGCCACGGGCTCGCCTTCCAGGAGGCGGCTGAGGATGTTCAGGATGGTTTGCTTGGACGGGGCACCCGCCTCCAGTGCGAGCTCCACCGCAGTGAGTACGGCCTGTTCGTCGTGCAACAGCACCAGCGCCAGGATCTCGACCATCTCGCGATCGCCACCAGGGCGTTTGAGCAGTGTGGATTGCAGGCGTCGGAAGCCCTCTGGCAGTTCGGCGAACGGTGCGCCGTTACGCAGCGCACCGGGCTTACGCTGCAGCACCGCGAGGTAGTGGTGCCAGTCATAGATTGTGCGCCCCGGAAGATGGCTACGGTCGATGTGCCGCACGTGCTCGGCAATCACCTGGCCTTCGGCCACGAACACGAGCCGATTGGCATAGACGCGCAGACTGATGGGCCGGTTGGCAAACGACGCCGGTACGCTGTAGCGGTTGCGCTCGAAGGTCACCAGGCAGGTTGGTGAGACGCGCTTGGTGTGCTCCACAAAGCCATCGAACGGCTGCCCCACGGGCATCAGGTGTGGCCGCTCCAGCGACCAGGCCTCCCAGAGGGTCATGTCCAGCTCAGGATGGCGGGTCTGCTGCCACAGCCGTACGCACTGGTCGGCCAGCCAGTCATTAAGTGCCGCCAGAGAGCCGAATGCAGGGATGCGTTGCCAGATGCGGTGACGGCTGTCCTGCACGTTCTTCTCTATCTGCCCCTTCTCCCAGCCCGAGGCCGGGTTACAGAACTCGGCGTCGAACAGGTAGTGGCTGACCATGGTGCTGAAGCGCAAGTTGACGTCACGCAACTTGCCCAGGCGCACGCGATCCACGGCGGTCTTCATGTTGTCGTAGATGCCGCGACGCGGGATACCGCCCCAGGCCACAAAGGCGTGGTGATGGGCATCGAACAGCATCTCGTGGGTCTGCAGCAGATACGCGCGCAGGAAGAATGCGCGGCTGTGGCTGAGCTTGAACTGAGCCACTTGCAGCTTGGTGCGCTCGCCGGCGATGACCGCCCAGTCCTCGCTCCAGTCGAACTGGAAGGCCTCACCCTCTGCGAAGCGCAGTGGGATAAAGGTGCCTCGCCCCGACGTGCGGGCTTGCTCCTGTTGCTCCTGGCGCCAGCGGCGAGCGAATGCGGCAACGCGATCGTAGGAGCCGGTGAAGCCCAAGGCACACAGATCAGTGTGGATCTGCTTGAGTGTGCGCCGTTGCTTGCGTGGCTTGTTGGCCTCGGTCTTGAGCCAAGCGGAGAGCTTGGCGGCATGGCCGTCGAGCTTGCTCGGACTCTGCCGTGCAGGATAGGCCGGTGCCGTGGTGTCAGCGCGCAGATAGCGCCTGACCGTGTTCCTGGAGATGCCCAGGCGTCTGGCGATCTCGCGCAGCGGGATCTGGTCGCGAAGATGCCAGCGTCGAATGATGCTCAGTATGGCCACGTCGATCACTCCGATCTCCCGCTCGTTGCCGAGCGGGACAGTGTTCTATACGTGGGTCAACATTCGATGCAAAAACCTACCTCGGGTGGGTCAGGATTCGGTGCAAATCAACACTCAGACTGCCCTTTCTTCTTGTCTACCTGAGAGGAGAACGGCGTAGCGACGTTATCGGGTGGTATAGGCCAAGGAGTAGCAGCGCATCCGGCAAGGGCACCACATAAGAATGTTGCGACCAAGCGAAAACCCCTTAGGGATAACGAAAAACCGAAATCTCCTTTCATAGTCTCGCCCTATTCGAGGTGCTCCCCTCGTCGAAATTCTGTCAGTGGCCTATCGCGAGAATTCTAGACATCGCTCGGGATGGATGTCTTCACGTGGGTGCCGCACGGAACGAGAATATTCGCCGATGGTCACGCCTTTCGCCACACAAGGTTGATTCGACAGCCTATTAATACGGGTGGACTCGTGTATACCCTTCTGAAGAAGGGCATACAGTTCGGGAGTTGATTTGTTACATACCTGCCCCCCTGGAGGCCACCGATGGACCGCTAGTTGCTTTGGAATGCAACTTCTGCCATATAGGTGCTTTACCCGCGCAGTGCACGGTACAGCTTTGAGTTTGTCGGCAAGGTTCAGACCGGCCGGTGCGGCTTAACGCTTGTATGCGGGCAAAAGGAAACAAGCTATCGCATGCAACAGGCCACGATTGTGTCCGCTGTTTGGCCTTGAGTCATTTGCCATCTCTGCCTTACGAGCCTCTTTTGCCAACCGCAGCCTCTCACGAGCGCTCGCTGGGGAGAAAAAATCTGGGTATTCTTCCAGCAACTCCTTAATCCTCTGCGCGGATTCTTCTTGGCTTTTTCTAAGCGCATTCACTGCAGCGTCGACGTCCTCAAAGTCTTTTTTGTTTGTCATTAATTATCCGAATATTTTTTTCAGCAAGGTAGCTTTTCAACACAACCCAGCTTCGACTATTCGGCAATAGGTCAAATTGCACAGGAATACTGTGTGCATTGTGGCGCCAAAATTCCACACCGCGAGAGCTGCTAACCAGCTCAGTCAGGAGCCTGCAATTTGCCAATTCAGTTGGCAAATTTCCAATGATTTCATCGGAAAGGGGGCAGTCGAAACCAAGTCTTGCAAACGTATAGGCACCGTTGTGTTTGGTTGAATGCTCTGAATCTTCAATTAGAAGCGCATTTCCAATTATTTTAGAAAATCCGAGACGCGCGGCAGTGTGTGCAGTAAGCGCGACCATCCTACTTGCCAGCCCTTGCCCTTGGAGATTTGTAACAACCTCCAGCTTATGCGGCAGAAGTTCCAGCGGGCGATTTGAATCTCTATCGAAGAGAATCGAAATCGACAGGGGATTGGCTATGAATTTGTCGTTTACAACGACAATATTGATTGCTTTCCCCCACATATCGACATTGACTTCACTGCCAACGGGCGCGCCAGCCAACAGTATCCAGTCCTTCTCGCTTCACCCAGTTTTTTGAGATGCCTCTTTTGATACCCAAGTGGTTACCTTTTCAGGGTTAAAAAGCTCCCTGGATTTCGCGTCCATGTGCACCAATCTGCCGATTTTTGATGGGATATCTTTCCAGTTCATTTAGGGGGGTGATGAAGGAAACGCAAAAACCTAATGAATGGGTGCCACGTGAGCAACCCACTCATCGGAAGGCGTTAAGGTCGTGACGCCTCAACCGCCCTTGCTCTTGAACAGACGCTCATGCATCCAACCCTCGCTGGTGGCAACGAGAACTGCCTTGTCCCCGGGGATGCCCGTCAGGTCGCGCTTGACTGACGGATACGCAGCCTGGATAGCCGGCATCTTTGCCCAGTTCGGAGCATCATTTACTTCGTAGAGGTAGTTGGCCTGTGAAACCTTGGTGCCAAACATGTCCGCAGGCTGTGTAAAGTTCTCGACCTCTTTGACCTTGTACTTACCACCGCAGAACGCATCCCAGTTGCCGACATTCCCAGCTCCGCCCTTGACAAGGTACTTCTTGCCCTCATCAGTCAGCGAGTACTCCACACCTGGCACCATCTGATTGCCGATGACGGCCTTCACCTGGGTGTCCTTGGCGGACAGCAGACCGGCACTCACAAGAGCGTCGGCTTGGTCCGATTGACTCTTAAGAAAGAAGCCGCCGGCCCTTGAGATGGAAAATGGCAGCTCCTTAGCGGGCACCATTACACACACACCCTTCCTCGTGTTCAGATAGTCTTGGATGGCCGACTGAAAATTGCTTTTATTTGCGTCCTGCTTGCTGCTGCAGCCTGCCAGAGCGACAAGACTGCCCACGGTTGATGCGATGAGGATGAGTTTCGACATTTTTTCGTTGTTCATAGTATGAGTTTTGACCTTTTATATCGGCGTCGCAGTCTGAATATTTACCCTCCTCGAGAAGGGATTGGGATTTCCCATAAGGCGCGATATGCCCTGAGTTGAAATCAATGGCAAGGTTTTGTCGAAGCAGGCGGCAAACTCGATAAATTGAGTAATGTCTGCGCAAGACCAGAAGAAGGAACCGTCCGCTTGCTATAGCGACACCCTTCAAAGGGTGTCTCGTTGGGCCATCGGTTTCTGGCAACACGCTCTCTGCTGGCATTCTGCCTAGCAGTTCGCACCCCTTGGCCCCGGCAAGCGAAGGTGGAAGAACCTTATTCCCTCGCGATATCGCTCGACATCAGAAACTCCCATGTATCGTTCGGCCGCATCGCGAAGCCGGACCACGGTGACGAAGGCGTTCTTGCTAACAACGGGGCGTGCGCTGATGTGCAGGTCGCATCTTCACCATAGCCGACCAACTCGACGACGACCGCCTTCGCGTTCTTCAAAATTTCGTCTGGCGTGTGGTCGTCAGTGGGCTCGCGATGACCACTCTGTGAATAGACGCGCAGCACTGCACGGCCAATCGCGGGGGCGTACCAAAGCAGTTCCTTGCTGACACCCGATACTGAGCACTCTGGTTTGTCGCACTGCCTGTCGCGTAGCTCTGCGTCCGACGAGCTCGGCTGACTTTTGAGCCATGAGGTGGAGCGCTCGATAACCACGGTGTCGTACGTGCCGGCGCCGACCTTTATCCTCTTTGTTCCGACCACTTCGCTAAATGACGCCGCCTTGTAATGGTATTGCCATGACATGCCGGGGCCAAGTTCGGATGTCAGCACCTCGTCAAACTCGTCAGACCATGATTTCCCACGCGAGAGCGGAAACGCCAGCATCCTGAATTGTCCGTCGCGACTGGCATTTACCGTCGTGTACGTGTCCACCTGCTCATCAATCTTTCGCAAAGCGTCGGCCGAGCCGGCCTCATAGCTTGCGACGCCGCCCTCGACCTGCTTGAGCGTCAGGGGAAACACCCGGCCGTTTCCAACGCTGTAGCACCATGTCGTCCCGACGGCCGGCAGAGTTCGAGTATCAGCGGTCGGCTCCTTAGCAGCCACCCACTGGCTGTTGCATATCGCTGCCAGCGTTGTAGCAAAAAGCGCCAGAAGTGCGGGTCGCCGAGAGATTGAGTGGAACATGAGCCTAGTCTGCGTTGTTGATTTTGATGAAATGATGATGCGCACCGGCATTCAGTTCGGGCAGGTTCCGTGCACAGTCACCCGCCCGTCCTTGTCCGCCACCACGTGGACGTTATGGCCGCTGAATTCGTAGCCTTGACCGTTCATGCCATGCATGTAGGAGAGCACGCCTCCACCTTCGAAATGCAGTGTGTGCGAAACCGTGTCGAACACGCGTGCAATCTCGTGTCGAACCACCTTCGAGATATCCGCCACGCTCAACGCACGCATGACAGGCAACCTCCCTTCGATGTTGCCATCGGCCCGATGACTGACCGAGATGCCACCCGCATGGGTGACCGTATAGCTGCCATCCGCATGTTCAACGCGCACGCCGTCTTGGATGTAGACCGCATCGTGGGGGCTCGATGGCGACACATCGTTCTGACTCGACATGGGTACGTCACTCCAGCAAGAACGAAGGTTTAGGAACTGGAAACGGAAGTCACCCGCCCCTTCACAGCGGTCGAACGTCGCCACCCAGGAAACGCTGTAGGGTGTTCTTTGCTGCGTGCTCCAGCGAGTCTTGCCCAGCCTCATGCAGCTTGCGCGCGGTGCGTGCCAAACTTTCCTCCGCGTCGTGGGCAGCTGTCTTACCCTTCTGCACCACCTTGTCGGTGGCCGCAGTCACCTTGTTCCAGGCGGCTTCCGCCCGTTCGCCCAGTGTCGACTCTGGGGCATAGTGCGTTCGCCAACGCAGATAGCCCCACACCGAACTGAACTCGCGGCCCGTTTTCTCCAACGGAAGGGAGCCATCCTTCAGGTAGCGGTCCAGGTCGATTCGGTCTTGACCCATGACTGGCGGGGGCGGTGGTGCAACTTCACCCTTGCCCCCCTCAGACAAGGGCGCATAACGCTCGAGTGTCCCCTGAGGGTCACGCTGAATGTCCGCGTTCAACTTCTGCCACTCGGCTCCCCAGTTAGCTTTCCACTGGGCGTCTTTGCGCTTGAGTTCCTCCAGCCGGGCCTTTTGCCGGAGTTTCCAGACCCCTTCATTGGTGGCGCCCATTGGCTTAAACCACGCACGCGAATCGTGCACGTAGTCGTCGAAGAACTTCACGACCCGAGGGTCCAGCGGCGACGTGTCGTTCCAATATTGTTTGACTTCGCGCCACTGTGCGACTTTTTCACCCCATATCGAGCGCTGAATTTTGAGCAACGCCGCAGCTGGCAAACCTGTATTTCGAAGCACCGTGGTCATCCAGCCATCCGAGTATGCGATGGAGTTTTCCATCTCGGCCATCGTCTTGGCTTCATCGCGTAGCTCTTCATTGGCGCCGCTCAGGTCCTGAGCGCACTGCAGGCTGAAATTTTGCGCTCGCTTGAAGAACGGCTGGTTCTCAAAGGTATCTGCGCCGCTACCCAGCCGCAGCCGACGCCAACGCAGATACAGCCCATATTGCACATGTGCCGCGCCCGTCGTCCCGCCGCCTTTCTTCCGAATCAGCGGATTGACCGCGTCAACGTACGCGTTGTAGTCCTTGATGAGCTGCGGTGAGATTTTGAGCGCCTCTTTAGCGCGCTGAGGAAGCGTCGCTGCAGCCGGATTCAGCGGCACGCCGGCAGCTACCGCTTCGCGGTACATCTTAGCCAACGTGACCTGCGAGACCTTGGTGCTGTCATCCGGCGCTCCGTCGGCCCGGCAGCCGCGTCCCTGGTCGCCCGGCTGATAGGCACCGCCCACGTCGGTATGGACGCCCGGATAGGCCAGTTCCAGGCAGTTGTTGGCCACGGCCTTGTCCAGCGGAAACGAACCACGAATCTCGTGAGCGGAGACCAGATGGACCGTCCGTTTGACGTATTTCGGAATGCGCAGGAATTCCTCCTGCCCCCATCCGCCGTGGCCCGTAGAGAACATGGAACTCTGAGCGAACCCCACGGACGCCACAGTATCGAGAATGCCAAGGAAGTCGAAGCTCACCGGCACACCAGCCAGTGTCATGTCGTCGTCCAGCGCATCCTTGAGCCAGTTGCTGAAGACACGTGCCTCGGCGGCCCCCCGTGAGAAACCAAACACGGACAAGCGAATGCGCAACAGCTTGGGCTTGCGGTCTGCGATTAGTTGCTTGAGCTTTTGCGAAACGAACTCGCGACGCCGTTTCAGTTCCTGCTTACGGGCGATGTCGTTCGGGAAATTATCAGCGGTGTCAGCCGCACCTCCGAGCGTGCGTACCGTGCTCGTGTCATTCAACTCTTCCGCTTCATCCCTTACCTTCTGTGCTTCGTCGCGTGCGGCTGCGGCGCGCTTGTGCACGGGGAAACTGAGGTCGGCTGAAATTTTGCGGACCGTGGCAAGGTCGGCACTTCCCATGGCTTTGCTGACATTGTCACCGTAGTAACGTCGGTACAGTGCGTCGGTTACCTGCAGCAGTGCCCAATTGATGCGGGCTTCGCCACCCCAACCTGCCATGAGACCAGCACGCGCATCATAACCACGACCAGTGTCACCTATCTCTTTCGGGAAGGGCGTGCCAATGCCTGGAATATAGACCTTTATCTGGTCGTCCTTTTCCTCGAAGAGGTCGAACAGTCGCGCCACGTTGCTGTGCGCTTGCTTGGGTGCATCCCGGTCCTTATTGTTGTTAGTGCCGTCGAAGAAGAAGCCTATACGGAATTCCTCGGTGCACTGCCCCGTGAAAGCCTCCATGTGGTTAGCCATGCAACGCGCTTTCTCGTCGAGGGTCAGAGAGAAAGGGTTCGCCTCTAGTCGTTCTAGTTCAGCCATCTCACCGCTCCTGCTTGGCATGCGGTACGCGTTGAGGATAAAACTTGGCGGCACAGCTTGGCTCAGCCATGCAAACATCCTCCGGGAACCTCAAATCGCGACTTGGGAAATTTGGAAATCCTGGTGACCAACGTGATGCGATGGCCCTTATCTTGTTGCCGGACAGGAAGGCAAGCCATAGCGTTGAAGGGTCACCATCTGGATAGGGCTCAACCGGCACCTGGGTCTTGTGGGTTGCGTCGCGGTCCTTGCGGTACAGCGTATCGTCCTGCCATTCCACTTCCACGGTCAGTCCTGAATGCCACTTTGTAGGCAAACCAATCGCGCCAGCAATGCTGTGGCCGCCTGAATGGCTTGACGTGCCGCCTACCCAGACCCCGTTCACAAATACCTCTCCCAGTCCCTCATCCATGTAGTTGAGCACCCGAACCTCCAGTCCAAGCCCCTCATCTTGCGAGGCCGCTTGCGCTTGCTGTGCGGGCTTGCAACCTCCGATGAGCGTCGCGAGTAGCACGAGCACGAGTGCTATCCAAGTCCGAGTTCTCATGGTTGTCCTGCCGTATCGTGATGTTGTGCCTGAATGGATGGCGGTACGCGTTGGGGATAAAACCTGGCGACACACGCAGCGCTCGCCATGCAAACATCCTCCGGATACTTCCAATCTCCGGGGAAGTTCACATGACCGGGTCCGTAGCTCGAAGCGATGGCTTTGATTGTTTTGTCCGGCGCGAACGCCAGCCAAAGCGCCGCCGGATAGTCCTTGCTGACATCATATGGCTCGACGGGCACTTGCGTTTTGTACGTCGCATCGTGGTCTTTGCGATACAGCGTGTCGTCCTGCCATTCGACCTCTACCGTCAGTCCTGAATGCCACTTCGGAGGTAATCCAATCGCGCCGGCAACGCTGTGGCCGCCTGAATGGCTGGACGTGCCGCCTACCCAGATTCCGTTCACATAGACGTCGCCAAGGCCCTCATCCATGTAGTTCAACACATGGACTTCTGAGCCAAGCTCCTCATCTTGCGGGGCAGCTTGTACCTGCGCCTGCGTTTGCTGTGCAGGCTTACAACCGCTAGCAAGCGTCGCGAGCAGCACCAACATGAGTGGCATCCAAATTCGAATTTTCATAGTTGTTCAGTCGCATCGTGACGTTGCGACTGCAGCAGCCCAGCCTCAGTCAATGCACCGGCGACCAGCCGGAGGATGGATGCATCATGGGCTTGCGCGTCGGCACCGCTGGAATCCAGCGCCGCACGGATGCAAGCATGGGCCTTGGATGGTTCGCCCACGAGCGGTCCCAACCAATGCTCGCTCGTCTGGACCAAGCGTAGCATTCCGTCTGGGCGGGCAAGCGAGTTGAAACGTTCCATCTGCTCCTGGCTGAATGCGTAGGGGGCATCGGTTTGGTCACACGCACCGGTATGGCTGACCTCCTCCAAGTCGCCATCGCGCCGGAAATACCACCACCGCATCGTGCCCAGAAATCGCTCACGCTGCGCGCCATCGAAAACTTGCAGCAGCATGTCCAAAGAGCGCGTGTCTGCAAAGCGGACGAGGAACGCCGTCCCCTCGTGGTCGACCGCTTCAAGCTGGTTCCTGAGATGCAGAAGCGGGCTCTGCGTTGACGCAGTGCAATGGAGGAAACTCAGCATCGGCGTGCCTGATGTTTCGCGCAGAGCAAACTCGAGAAATTCGCGTCGCCGCGATTCCTCATCTGGGATGCGCAGCACCGAAGGCGCAATTTCGGTCAAACCGGGGCCGTCATAGCGACCGGCATAGAGGGATTGCGGCTGCAAGTCCGGGAACCGGGCGTGCAGCCGCAGTGCAAAACCGGTATCGAAGGCATTGTCTATCAACGCGTGCACGTCCTCGCCGGGCAGCGCGCCGAGCAACTGCTCCACAGCAGTGTCCGGGAAATCATCCACCCACAGGGGCTGGTCACTGCGGTTGCGCGAAATCTGAAAACGTGTCGCCATGCTGCCAACGTTGTTCGAGTGAGTCGATGTGTCAGCCATTCTTGCTGCCCAGCGGATGGCCGCCGGCCATTGCGCGCAGCATGCATTCGACACAGATACTTTGCGGAAAAGACGGCAGCGGATATGGCTGATTCACTGGCCCATCAAAGCTGCGTTGTGCCGCCTTATACGTAATCGGTCCGGAGCACTCGACCGTGATGTTGCCGTTCTCCAGCGTGATGACTGCACCCGCTGCCGTCGCCAGGCGAATGCGCTTTGCCGCCGCGAAGTCCACATTCATGTTGGCCGACACTAATTTCAAGTCGTCCTTGGACATCAGCTTGAGCGTGTCGTGCTGAGCCTGCACGTCGATGTTGTCTTGGCCGGCAGTCAGTTGCAGGCCGATGTTGTTGTCGCCCGCCTTGGATAGCCCGGCCGCTACGCCGATGGCCTGACCCGCGTGCATGCGTGCTTGCTTGCCAATCGCCAGGTTGGTGTCCTGGCCGCTGCCCAGCGCGATGCTCTCGCCGTTGGCCAGTTGCAGGTCTTGGCCGGCTACCAAGACCACCCCTGCACGGCCATTGGCGTGCACCATGGCCTCACCCTGCTGCGGCACCTTGCCCTGCGCGCTGGTGTTGCCAGCACTGGCATCCTGTTTGGCCGCATCCAACGCCTTGCCATCCACCATGCCGGCGGCGGCTTTCTCCTGCTTGGCCAGCGGCGCGTTGTCATCCTTGGCCGTCGACAGGCCGGTGGTCTGATGCGTGACCGCTCCTTGCCCTAACGATGTGGTGAGCGCCTTGGCCTGCTTGATAAGCGCGATGCCGGCCGCGTTGTCGCCGGTCGGCACGGCTTTGCCGCTGGCGGCGTCCCGATAGGTGGTGAGCAGCAGGCCGGCCTGGCCGCGCACGGCGGCATGGCCGTCGGTGCGCAACTCGAAACCTTGCCCACGGAAGCTGCCGCGCCGATTGTCCTGCTGATGGACGAGATGGCCGAGATTGAGCTGGCTGTAGGCCTGCGTAGTTGCCAGTTGCGTGCGCAGTTGGCCGTCGCTGTCATCAAAGACGAGCTGGTTGTAGCCGCTGCCGCCATGTTCAGCGCTCTTGAAGCCGGTGTGCGCGGCGGCATTACGGTGCCCGTCTGTGTCGGTGCCCATGCCGTGCCATGCGGGGCTGTGGCCGCCAGCGAGGTTGCCTTGGGCGCTTGGGGCCATATCGCTACCTTGCTTGTAAAGCCCGGTCGCGTCATTTTGGGCTGCGGTTTGACCACCAGGCGTCGGCGCAATACCGGCCTCACCCTGACCGTTATAGAGGGCGCCAATGACGACCGGCTGGTCGATATCGTCTTCCTGGAATTTGACCAGCACCTCTTGTCCGATACGCGGCAGCCATTGCCAGCCCATGCCGGCACCGGCTTGGCGCTGGGCCACGCGCACCCAACGGCTGCTGCGGTCATCCGGCCGCTGCCCTTGCTGCCATGGGAAGCGGATGCGGACTTCTCCGGCGGGGCTGGCGTGATGTTCGCCATCGCCACCTGCTTGCATTTGGCCATCCGGGCCGACCACGATGGCGCTGTGGACGCCCTGTGCTGTGGGTTCAGAGTACAAGCGGCCCGTATCAGGGTGCGTGACCGCAGGGCGCCACGGACGGCGTGCGTCGCACGCACGGAATTGGCCTGCGTAACCGTGTGTTCGCGCAGCGGCAAGCAGGTCGGAGGCTGGCGCCATTCGATTGATAGGCGCATCCTCCTCTTGGAAACCGAAGCCGCCGACGCCAGTCTCCGGGGGCCCGGGCGGGGCATCGAATGTCAATGCAGCATCCAGCCCGCCCAACTTCTGGCCCAACGCGGCGTGCGTGTCAGCGGTCAAATTGTTGATGCCGCAGTGTTCAACCCCATCCATCAGCAGCGGAAACGGACCATCTGCATCTTGCGGCAGGTGCGGGCAACCGACGACTTGCAGACGCGTGCCACTGCGAAACGTGCGAACTGTCCCACTCCCGGCAAGCAGTAACGCGCGCGCTTCGATGCCTTCCATGACTTGCTCGGTGATACGCTGGGCGTTGGCTGCATCGGGGGCCAGTGAGGGGCTGACTGACAGATACGCGTCGGGGCTTGCCGCTCCGCCACCAAACCGCGCCGGCGCATGAGCCCGCACACTACGCTTGCCCTCCGGGTCCCAGGCAGCCACGGCTACACCACCCACGGTGGTGCGGGTGTGACACATCAATTGCTGGATGGCGTCGCGCTCTTCCAGGCTGTGCGCACGGTGGTAGCGGATACCGCCGTCAGCAGCCGATTCGGCATCTGCAGCCAATTGCGTGCTGTCGGCGAAAATCAGCAGTGTGTGGCCGTTGTGTGCCTGCTCGTCTTCGATGATGGTGAAACCCAGCCCCGCTTCGGCCAGCAGACGCGTGACAAAGTGGTAGTCCGTCTCGCGGAACTGGGCGATGTGGCTGCGCGTGCCAAATTCGGCCATGCGCGCTTCGGCGCCGGCTGCGTAGCGCCATGAGGCGTAGGGCTCATAGGACGATAGCACTTGCTCGAAGATGTCCGCGAGCGGCCGGTTCTGGAACACCTGACTGTGGCGCTGCTGAGTGGTGAGCCAGAACCACGGCACCACGGTCAGGCGGTAGCGCGTGAGGCTGCCGTCGGCGCCAAGCATTTCTGCGAGGCGGATGAGGCCGGTCCGCTTGGCTTGTGCGCCGTTAGCCAGCGTCGTGACCAGCGTGACACGTTGGCCGATGAGGGATTCGAGCGCGATGCGCGCGTTGGGGCTGACCGTGACGATGCGCCATTCGAATAGTTCGGAGAGGGCCTCCCGGCCGAGCCAGGCCTCCACCGCCAAGTCCACCAGGGGGCCGTCGCCTTCGAGGGTGTATAGGCGGTGAGCGGTGGCGAAGAGGTTTTGCAGCAGCGTCGTGGCGTCCATCATGGGCATGGCATATTCAAAATGCCCGACTAGCTACCAAAATCCGGGCCCCCTATTTTAAAGGGGGCACCCTGCTTGGAATAGTCATTAATTCTTTCTTGGATGTTAAGAATGCGAAATGTTTAATTTTTTTGGAAGCAGATATTAAACCTTTTAAATTCACGATTCGGGCAACCAAGTTTGTTCTTGGTCCCGTATGTCGACCGGCACCAAGGGGTTCGGTAGACTCCTGCGGCCACACATCGATGCTTTTACGCCACCGCCAGCATGGCCATGTTGCGGCCGGTGGCCAGCCGGGGCCGCATAGCTATTGACACGCGGAAAGACACCGCACCCCGACCGTGCTCGCATTCCAACGGACTAGAAATGACCGATTCCGACTGGACGTCCCAGATGCAACAGCACCCGGACAAGTTGCAGCTTCCTGGCGCAATGCTGATGAAGTACGGCCCGAGCGACTACGTCGGGGCAGCTTTCGCTTTTACCGGCACCCTGTTCTTTGATGGCGCCCATGAGAAGGCAGTTCGCGACCAAATCTGCGATTGCTTTGATGAGTATGCCGCCGTTGCCGGTGACCACCTGACCTGGCTCTGGCGGGAAGAACCGCCATCCGGCCCCGACGTGCAGCCGTATGCCGACGCGAAGCCGATGCGCAAGCTGGCGGCAGACACGCACGAGGACGACCTTTTCTCTTTCTTCTACACCGGGGGCGAAAGAAGGGAGGACGCATCCCCCCTACATGTTCCACGTGTCCGGGGAGCGCGGATGGAAAGCGCGCAAATCGAGAAGGCCACTATCAGCTCTCGTGTTCTCGCTCCCGATTCCGCCGATGGAGCAGAATCCGCTCATTCTGCTGAAGCTGTTCTACTCGTTCGCGAAACGGCTGAAGCCGTTGCACGGCTTTGCAGGTCACAGTCTGGTGATGTCGCCTGCGCGCGTTGACGAGAATGAACCGACCCAAGCCATCATGGCTGAAAAGATGATGGGCCTGGACGTGGGCGATTCGGTATTCATGTCTGGTCGGTTGCGCGGCGGCTTCAAGACAGTGAGCTGGTTGACAGCCCTGAGCACAGAACTCTTGAGCAAGGTTGGTTCCGTAGACGACCTGCGTCAGGAACTCCCGCCGAGCTGGTATGCGTTCTACGACTATGGTGGTGGTCTCGTCATCCAGGCTGGGGCGAAACCGGACATCGGCTCTGTTGAGTTGGGGCTGCCGGCCGCCTATGTATTGACGAACAACGCGCTCAAGGCCGCACGCATCCCAGCGTTTGAAACGTTCCATGGGACGTCGCACGATGGTGAACCGCGAATTGTGGGCGCAGCGGCAGATGCTTGGCTGCGCCGGTTGGATGTAGCACCGGACGAAATACTCTCGTACAAGGCCAAGCTGCTGAATGGGCCAACGCTGGGCACGGCGAATACGCTGAGCGAGTTCCGACTATGACTCCGTTGGGTTGAGCCGGGCGCGCTGGGGTACTACTTGGCGAGCCGAGGCTGACCGGGCGGGGGGAGTACACCCGCGAACGCAACCAGCGATACGTGGCAAGGAGCAAAGAGAGACTTAGTTTAGAGCATCTTCTGGCTCAAATAGAGCAACAATTTTTGCGTCCGCTACTTCTCGACCATCTGACCGCTTCAGGAGTCACCAATGCCAACTATGCTCGTTATTTTTGCGGGGATTACCGTTGGTGCGCACCCTCACTCAGAGATGTCTGTGCCCGGCTCAGGAAGAGTTGTGTGGTCAAGGTCGACGCGATGGGCAGAGCGATTCCTGCTACAGACCAACCAAGGCACGACGTAATGCCGCCAGTCACCCAGAAAGCGAAAACGCATGGCGCTGGCGCAATACGGGCAAGTCGCTCCAATCCTGGTAACAAAGATATCGTCCCGCTCGTTGACCTCCAAGAGAAGCTCTCTATGCAGGAACGGCAAGGCGAAACTCAACCTCTCTTGTCTAAGCTGGTGCAAAAATGCGAAGAGCAGCATGGATGGGAAAGCGACAACGAACGTGAACCAATAGCCGGGATACCGGAAGCTAGAGAGAAAGAAGGAGGACATGGAAGCAGCGAAGGCACATGCTCCCAGCACCCCAAAGAAGCGCTGAAGCTTCCTTGCGTTGCCAATCGGCGTGGGGCGAACGTATCGCCTCCACGCATTAAGCAAGTAGCGCCCATGCACGTCCTTGACTTGGCTACCTGCACTGAGGGCATCCACCGATGCTTTGATACGCGCGGTCTGGTCCAGCGAGAGCGCCTGCTGCTCTCGCACCTCATGAAGTATGCCTCCGCGCAGGTGAGGTGCGTAAAGTCTCTGCAACGAATCAATTCTGCCGATGTGGTCACACAAGTCTTGCCAGAAGTCGATATGAACTCGACAGAGCCCCATCTCAACGCGAGCATCGGAAATTTTTAGCACCACCTTCCGCAGCGATATATCCCGCTCCAAAGTGCTCGCTATGACGTACAGCGAAACATTGACGCCGCTCTTATCGAGCTTTACGAGCTCCGCCTGAAGCTTCTCCTCGGTAATCTTGGTGGCATCATATCGTTTGCACTGGATTGCAATGCGTTTGCCGGTCTCTCCATCCTCAACGAAAAGGTCGACGCCACCCTGGCCCTGCCCAGACCTACCGTGAATAGCCGGCACTTTGTCGCCGAATACCTCCGCGTAGATATCGGCGCACATCGTTTGGAAATCCTGGAACTGCAGCGGCTTTGGTATCTCTTGAGAGAACTGAGTCATTTTGGGTTCTCACACGGTTGAAGACAAGGCTGGCAAGACCGAGAACAAGTACGCCTATTGCCCGCGCCCCCAAGAATAGACGACCTAAAGGTCGAATTCTTGAGACCAAAACATGCTCTTGAGATGGCGTTAGCCAGTGAAGCCGGAACCGGCGATACTCATCGGATTGCACTCACCAACCAAGCGCGCAGACAATCTCCTGCGGTCGCACCCCGGCGGCGACGTCTTCAGCTATGCTTTGCATTCACCAACACGCGGAGGAAACTATGGCGACATACAAAGAGCTGCTCGCACAAAAGGAAAAATTGGAGCAACAGCTCGCCGCTGCGCACGCTGCGGAACTGGAAACGGTCATCGCGCAGACGCGCCAAATCGTCATCGAGTACGGCCTCACGGCGGAAGACCTTGGGCTGGCGACCAAGGCGAAGAAGCAGCGCAAGGGGGGGACGGTTGCGCCCAAGTACATGGACCCAAAGTCAGGCGCAACGTGGACGGGCCGTGGGCGCGCGCCGGCATGGATTGCAGGAAAAAATTTCGAGCGATTCCTGATTAAGTAAATCGATAACACTCCGCCAATTACGACGCCATACCCCCTGGCGTCGTGGTTGGTGCAGGTCAGTCAGCTATCGTAGATAGCAAACGCTCAAGGTTTTGCTCTAGCTTCTGCACCACGCTGCCAACTTGCATGCCCCACGTTTCTGAGAGAACTGGGGCAATATCCAGTGCATCCCATGGCATCAACGACACATTGTTTGCTGCTGCGAAAGGGCCATCTGTTTCAGGTAACACTCTTTCTGCCGGCATCCTGCTGAGCAATTCGCGGCCCTTGGCTCCGGCAAGCATCGCTGGCCCAACACTGAACCAGCACCCTAGCTCGATAGCTCGCTGTAGCTCTCTAACTGAACCGGAAAACCAGTGCAGAATCGGGCTGCCTGCTAAGGGATGTCCATCAAGAACGTCCAGCACTTTCGTTGTGGCGCCGCGTGAGTGCAAGCTGATGATGCGCCCGCCTTGACGCTCACACTCCGCAATGACCGCTCTGAAGATATCCTCTTGGGCGGGTAGTGACGCTCTGAATTTTGGCGAGCCATCCAATCCGACTTCGCCCACGAATCGAGTTTGCGACACATACGAGAGTAGCAAGTCGCGCTCCGCCGACTTACGTTCCACGATTTCTGGGTGAAGCCCCAACGCGACTTGGATATTTTCGTATCCGGCAAACACGCGAGAGGTCGCGACCCACGCTCGCGGGCTTGTCGTAACAACAAGTGTGAAGCGATTGCGCTTGTTGACCTCGGGTAATAGCCGCAGTGCATCCGGGTACAAGTCAAGATGGCTGTGTAGGTCCATCACACGACTCCATGCTGTCGCAACAGCTCCCCCAGTTCAGCCAGACCACGGTCGACAACGCCTTCATACCGAGACCGGTCAGTGGCATTGGCAAAACTCAGTGCACCGCCAAATAGACGTGCAACCCCTTCTTCCGCTGCACGAAGATGTGCCACTGCTGCTGCCCCAATATCGTTGGCTCCCGTCCGTCGACCACTAAGACGCAAATCATCAAAGCGGTAACGGGGCGTGGAGTCGTTGAACCCCGCTCGAATGAAGGATGCTCTCCGCACCAGGCACGGCACGCACCTCCCACAGTGGGTGTAGTTGTAGTAGCCAAAACGACCGCAACTCGTCGAGTCACCCACGAGTCGCTGTAGCAAGGGCTTGTCAGTACAGTCTTCCAGCAACTCCCCCTTGGTCTTGAATTTGTAAGGTGACAGCAGTTCGGCCTCGATACCGACCGCATTCCATATATCTTGAAGGCGAGAAAGGAATACCGGATGAGTTGTCTTGGTGCTGAAGCTGCCGAAGCGGCCAGGGGTCAGCGGCACATTCAAGCTGATGAAGCCATTCTCAGGGACGAAGATTTCGACGGTGCTTTGAGTCGCAGAGTGGACAGCGCTGCTAGCAAGCGCCGCAAACGCGAAGAACACTATCGAACGCCCTCGCGTCGAGCGCTCAGAAGGGTGAATCAACCGAATGCGATGGTTCCACTGGAAGTGGCGGTTCGTCGCGTGTAGTTCTTGTGCGAATCTGAGCTGCGTGTCACGGTCGCCCTTGGCGACCTGCGAAACAAAAAGCGGACGACGGCCTGCAATCGTCAGGTCGATTGCTCCCACGAGACTATCAACTCCCCCTGACAGAAGGGACACGCAATCGGCATCAACAGTGAGTTGGCTTGTTGATTGAGGCGGAGGTTCTCCACCAGGTAGCAATGTTATCGCCCAAAAATCCCCGGTCAGGAAACGCAGCATTTGCTCTAATGCTCCCTGCTGCGCCACCCACGGCTCAGGGTCGTGCAAACAAACATCCAACTGGATAGTTCTCGTCCATCCATCAGCACTGCCAGCTCTGAGGCAGGTTAAGTCCGCCGCCGCGACGGCCAGCGCCAGCGATACAAAGTCCCATACCTGAATAGAAGGATTGAGACCGAGGCGGGACAAGTCATCCTTCCATCCAGGCGCAATCGTACCGACATCGCCCCGTGCCGGATTTGAGTACAGCGAGAAGTAGTCGACACCGCCGGAAGTAGTGTTCGGCAACAGATGTGCGGGAGAGCAGATAACACGTGTCATTGTGTTCCCTCATAAACAGCAAAAGTGTTTCGCAGCGCCTGCTGCATTGTTGTCTCAAGCTGCCTTGGCGAGGGATTTAAGTTTGCCTGCCTCACCACGCGCATTTGGGCGGAAATCTCAGCTTTCAGATAGTCGCGCATGTCGTTCATGCGGTTGACCACTTCGCGCGGCGCCAGCCTGGAACTTTCGAAAAGTTGACCGATATCCAGTTGGAGGCGGCTGCACGCCTCATGGGCCAAGAACAGTTCCACCAGCGACCAGATATCCACGTCGCTCATACTGAGCAAGTCGACGTTTGGTTGGTTTTCCATTAGCTCGGCCATCGCTTGCGCCATGGAGTCCTTGCACGACTCCTCGTCGAGACTCCCGCCGCTTGTCGTGACCTGCTGGATTACCTCATTGATAACGTCTTGAGCCGATGGATTCCTTTCAACTAGCGAGCTGACCCACTGACTGACTCGGGCGTCTGTACCGTCGCGAGCAGCCTGCAACAACGATATGAGGCCGACTGCCGACCGTGTCGACGCACGCATTCGGGCCGCAGCGTTACGCGCTCCGCCCATCCCAGTACGTGAGTAGTGACCGATAGCGCGGCCCAGGGATTCCCTGTTCCCCGTTCTCGCGTAGTTCCCCAACAGTCTGCGCGCGTCAGCGAACCGCCGAGGTGGCGCTATCCCTTCAGCGGGGGCTACATCGGGACTACCGCCGTTGCTTTCGGCATCCTCACTTCCTTCCGCGTCTGACACATCTCCGCCTCCAACGGCAGGTGCGTCCCCCCCGAGCTGGTCCAGCCAGGGAGGGTCAAAAGAAACGCCTGCGCCAGGGCCGGAACTAGATGTTGAAGTCCCCATATTTATCGATTCCCCTGAAGTGCTTTTATTGCGTTCTTCACCGGTTGCGGTGAACTTGAATCCGACGCCCAAGCGGCCAGTAGCTCTTGCGCCCAAGGCTCATCGCGAATGTTAGGTATCAGCGGCGCCGGACGCTGAGTTGCAGGGATTTCCTGCAACAGCCCGACAAAGAGAGAACCGAGCTGAGGAAACGCCCGCGTCACGTGCAAACACTTGGTCAGTGAATCTCTGTCCCACTGCTCAGAGCGGACACGACGCATTAGCCGCGTGAGCAATCGCTCTGCTTCCGCCTCGCCCAATGCTTGTACCTGCTTAACCAAAGGCTCCAGCAAGCTTTTTGCCTCGAGTATTGCGTCGAACAGAGCTCGACCGTCCGGGGAAAGTTCATCGAACGCTGCTAGAGATATGCTTCGGTCCTTGCTCAAGTACAGGAGTGGTCGGAGGTCGGTACCTGCAAGCGGCGGCGACAACTTCAGCCAATTGCCGATGAATTTGGTATCCCAACTAGGGTCAGGTGCTTTGTAGGGCTCACCTTCAGCAAGAGCTTCCTCAATACCAGCGAAGAACTTGGGCTTCCCGTCCTCACTCTCTCCGACCGCTTTGACAAGGAACTCAAACGCTGCCGGCGACGCGCACCGTTCGAATAGCTGGAGTTTGACCAACTCTTCAAATGCGACTGTCATTCCCTGAGCTTTGGCGATAGCCTCACGAATTGTGAGGTTGTTCAAGAATCGTTTTATGAGTCTAGGATTGCCTGCAATGTTGTCAGCGGTTGTAAGCAGCGGCGCAAGCTGGTCTGCCAAGTCGATTTTTTGAGCGAAGCCATTCGCTTGACCAAATGCCTCCGATATTGTCTTCCGGGTTAGTGCACCCGCCCAAGATTTCCTGACAGCGTCCAGTATTTTTTCTTGAGCCTGTTTAACGACTTCTCCGTCAAGCTCACCTCTCCGCCGAGCCAAATCTGCGAACAGTAGGACTAGATATGCTTTGACTTCGGTGACGCCGAGTCGCGGGACGCGGAGAGGCACCTGAATCAGCTTGTCGAAATAGCTTGTAACAAGCTCATCGTTGAGATTGGCGTCTTTGAAGTGTGCTCGCACCGCGCCACGAATCATTTGTTCGTCGGCTGCAATAATAAACGCTGTCCTCGGCATGAAAAGCAGCAGGCGTATTGCTTCGAGTGTGGAAATTGCGGTGTCGGGGAGACATCGGTCCAGGTCATCAACGAAGACAATCAAAGTTACATCCAGCCCATCCAGAATCTCGTGGAATGCCTTCCTCAGGCCGGCTATTTCTCTTGGAAGAGACATCGCCTCCTTATCCTTCAACAGGTCCTTTAGGTCTGGCTGCAACTCGCTGTAGGCCTCCTTAACCTTGGCTAGGTCGTCAGCGCTCGGCGCGCCGTCGGATGTGAGCAGACCACCAACCGCTCCAATAATCGAACCAACAGGTCCGGCGATGGCCCCACCCAGAACGACGCCTTGAGCGACAGGGGCTAGCATCTTCGCGGCGCGGAGCCATTTCACGCGCTTTGCAAAGTCCATCGCTTTGTCCAGGAAAGACTTGCGTTCCTCCGCCTCCTTGACGAGCTTGTCGGAAACCGACTGCAAGAGCGCCATGCGTGCGTCGTCGTATCCTTGATATAACCACGCATTGAAGTCCAAGAAGATGTACCTCTTCTCCGCACCCGCAGTGCTCTTCAAGGAGTTCGCGACCATCCTCACCAAGGAAGACTTTCCAACACCCCAGCTCCCGGATATACCAATAGACAGAGGCTCACCTGCGGAGTCGCGAATTAGCTGCGCTGCCGTGTCCGCGACGACCGAGAAATTAAGCAAGTCTGTCGAAGTTTCTACGTCGTGCCACATGTCTATTATTCTCAACTGAAATGGTTAATTTCTCTATTTAAACAGCGCAACTAGAATACTTTGATGTCTGCATGCGCTTGAGCCAGCGCTGCCGCTGCAACATCAAATTGTTTCTGTAACGCGGTGGCACGATGCTGTTGCTCCGATTTAAATCGAGAGAGCTCCGACGGGCCAGCAGCGAGTCCCTTTTCCAACTGAATCCGAAGTGCAGCAATCTTGTTCCTCACTCCCGCGATGTCTGCCGCTGGCACCGCAGTACTCGGGTTGAATCTGAAGCCGCGCTCGCACGTCTTTCGCCAGTCAACGAGGGCTCTTGTTAGGCCCTCACCAAAGCCTTTGATGTTCTTGATGCGGCTTGCGCTGATGTCTGCGGCAGTCTCTATGCCGTGCGAGGCAAGAACCGTTTTGCGGCCAGGGCCTACTCCTGAGATGGACGCATCAGAGATGAAGAAGCGCTCGAGGTACCGTTGCTTCTGCCGCGCTTCAGCGGTGCTCTTGAGCTCCTCCATCGCGCGCTGCTCCTTGGCATCAAGAGCTTGATACTCCGTCTTGAGGCGTACCAATTCCGATTTCTTCTTCGTGAAGCCAGCCGTACCCACCTCAGAATTCCAGCGTTCGCAGAGCATGACCCACTGCTGCTGTGCAGCTCTGAGTTGCTGCTCTCTCCGAGTCCGCTCCGGAGCGGCGTTAACCTTGCCGAAGGCCGACCATGCAATCCACCCCACGAGCAAGGCAATAAAGAACAGCGCCGGCTGTGCGACGGTAAACCAGAGACCTAGGCCGAGAATGATGGTCCGAACGAAATATGCTTTGTTCCGCTGCGACTGATACCCTGCAGGTAGCGGTTGCGGCGTGGGCTTGATGTGATTCCACGACGGTGGAGCTAAGGCACCAGGAGGTGCAACAGCTTCAATCGCCGCCCAGACCTTTGCTAACTGGAAACCAGCGACCCCGGGCTGCTGGTAAGCGTGCACATCGATGAAGTACACAACGCCTTTCGACTCTAGGCTGCACCACGGGCAGGTGGATATGGCCGTGGGGAAGAGATGCATCGCCGATGCAGAGCATTTCTTCGTCGAGGCTCGCAGCGAATCGAGAGCTTGTACCCAATCGCCTGCAGTGGGCCGCCCGTTTGGCGCCGCGCCCGGTTCGGTGAAGGCTCGCTCGAACAAACTGCCAACCGAGTCAGGTACCAAAGCTAGCGTCAACGCATTTGGCGGAGCGTCGAACCCTCTGGCACGCGCAGTGCGACTATAGGCAAAGCGAAACGCTTTGATGTCCGCCTCAAGTTGGTTGCCCACGTCACTTCGAAGAGGCACACCAGAGAAAGGATGCCGGCCGCCAAATAGCAGATGAAAAATTAGGAGGGCGAGCCCAAAATTGTCGTGATTCGTAGTGCGCTGCGTCGAAGCAAATGAGGTTGTCCCCTGTAGCTCCGGCGGCGTGAAGTGCGGAACGCCGACCTCGCAGAAATGAACTGTGTTTTGGGCTCGAATCTGAAACGAATCGCAGTCGATGAGCGAGACCTTGCTGTCTGCGCCGACTACCACATTGCCTTGGTTGACGTCCCCAATCACGTGCCCCTGGGCGTGAAGGGCGGAGAATGCAGCGGCTGTGTTTCGCGCCACATAGAGCAGGAAGTCCCAGGCGGCCCTGGGAAAATCCTGCTTACGGTGGGCCGGACTGTATAGCTTGTGAATCGGTTCGCGATTCACAACCTTCGCCATCAGAAAACCGTTAATTGCGCCGTTTGGCTTTACGTGAAGAGTCTCCTGAGGCCACGCGGCATAGTTCAGGATTGACTGGTCTACTGAGCTCGCCATGTAGGCCAACTTCGATTGCCGGATGGCATTCAGGGAGCTGTGATAGACCTTGGCCACAAGTTCTGGCCGTCCTTCCACCTCGAACACGGCTCCTTCCCCGCCACGGCCAAGCTCACGCCTCAGACGGACGGCGTTCCCCTTTGCGTCGAACAGCGTCTTGTCCATCTATCGCACTACTGCCTGCTGGCAACGAGAACCAACGTTTTGTCATCATCCGTCCGCTCGTTCACCGGTTCACTATCCAGAAAAGCGCGGAGAGGTGCTTCTAGGTCAGCCACCTTTTCCTCAGGAATCTTGTCCAGGGTGGCAAAGAAAGGGGCAAAAAAAGGAGCATGCGGTTCGCCGTCTTGGAGATGCAGCGCTAACCGTTGGATGCCATCACTGAACGCGGCCGCATACTTGACGCCGGCATCCACAGCCTTGACCTCTAGGTGGTCCAGCGCGTCCATGTCTGTCACAAAGTATGTCTGGTTCGCGTACTCACCAGTCATTGGCTGGATGGGCAATTGCAACCCGACACCTGTATCAACGACGATACCGCCATCGCCGATTTGCATCAGCAGCGTACGGCTTGCGCTGGACACGAGCCCGAGAAACGTGCAGGCGTAGTCTCGGGCCGCTTTGCCTTCTGCCTCGGCCGCTGCATAGAGACGCTCACGTACGGCTATTACGCAGTTCGCGGCGAACTCGTCGTGGAGACAGTATTCCGGCTGCTGTAGCTGTTGGCAGATTGCCGACACACCATACTCAATTGCCCGCTCGGCGCCCAAGCCACCGTGCTCAGCACTGCCGGCACCGTCGGCCACAAGGACCACAAGCACGGGCGCTCCCCGAGCGTCACACTCGACGTTTGCGTAACAGCTATCTTGGCAAGGCAGTCCAGTGGCAACGTGCGAAGTGCCGGCAATGGAAGCGGAAACCGTAACCCAGTTCACACGGAAGCCCAGCCGGAAGGAGAGTCAAGTTTGACTTCTGTGCCCGGCGTCGATTGAGAAACCGAGCGCATGGAGCTGGATAGCCAGGTGAACAGCTCACGGAACTTCAGACCTTGCAGCGACAACGGCTCTCGCACACTGATTTGGCGGAGGACATCCATATTCGCGCCTTTCACGCCGACAGCGAAGAACGCAAAATTCTTGGAAGCCTCCCCCTCGCGGACCATGGCGGCTGCGGATTGCCACTCATCGGTCGGCTCACCATCGGTAATCAGCCAAATCCAGGGGCGATAGTAGGCAATCCCGTTGCGCCGGTACTCAGCTTTCCGGTCATTCACCATAGCGATGCCCTGGCGGATAGCCTCACCCATCGGCGTGTCGCCTTGCGACGTAAGGGTTGGAGGGTAAAACGAGGCCGCAGTTTGGAAATGGGCCTCCGTCCGGACGGGGCCGAAAGTGATGATGCCGACTTCCACACGCTTCATCGCCAGCGAGTCAGCCGCCAACTCGTCCTTGAAGGTGGTGAGGCCCGCGTTGAGTTCAGCGATGGCGGAGCCCGCCATGGAACCTGAAACGTCGAGTAGCAGCATGCACGGGCAGCGCGGCTCAGGGTTATCTACAAAACTATCGGTACCAAACGAAATCTGTTCTGACATGAGCTTGTCCTATCCAATGTTGGGCGCTGAGCTTGCAGTGCCTAGAAGGTAATGAAGGTCTCGTAATCGACTAGCTTGCGAGGAAGCCAACCAGTACGAGGACAACGGATAGCCCGTACAGGATTGGCACTGCCGTTGGCACTGTACGGTTCTCTTTGTAGCCGGTCTTGTAGCGCCGGTCGCGCTTCGGTGTTAGGAGGCGGGCGACACCAAAGCACAGGGCACCAAACAAAATCAGTGCTCCCAAGGGGCTCGATGGCTTTTTCGGCGTAGCGTCAGGCGTGGTGGCTGGCGGGATATCCGCCTGGGGGGGAGGCCGCGCCTCTATGCGTTTCTCGGCCTCAGAGCTGCCTGGAGTGGCGTAGATGGACCCACGTGCGTTCTGCTCTGGTGCACCGGGTGGCCCAGAGTTCGATACGCTGCTGGCTCTGGGGAAGCCTTGTCGTCCAGCGAGCTCGCTGGAAGGGGACGCCGCGCCACTATCAGTGGACTGATGAACGATGGGCCTTGACTTCAATCGCGCGGAGGATTGTTGCCACTCCGCAAACAGGATATCGAGACAGGATACAGAGTCACAACTGTCACGCTTTTCCCGCCATACGGCCACGTCCGACTCAGAAATGCTCCCCGCCTGCAAGAGGCTCTGTTGGTCAGCATATATGCGCTCGTAGCCCATGGAGAGCATCGCATAGTCGCAGATTAAGCGGACCACAGGCGGACGGGCGTCATTTTGCGTTTCACATTCAGGCCCAGTTGCTGTAGGTGAATCACAGCGAGCGGGCAGCGAGCGAGAGGAGGTTTCGCAAACGATGTCCGAAGCCCATGCACCAGACATGGTTGCGAACCCGACGACAAGAATGCTGACTATTCGGCAGAGACCCCGGTACATATTGTTTTTCTTGCAGAAGACTATCGCGCAGACATTTACACAACTCCCCACGATAGTCTATGAAGAAACCCGGATTCTGCCTGCCCCTCAAAAGTAGTAGATAATCACCAACCCCGGCCATCCAATTCAGAAATTCCAAAATCAGATATTAGGATTTTATAATTCTATGTGGAGTGAGGGCAGATGTCTTCGCTCTCCAAAGTTCATTGCCTTTTCTGGCATCCCACGCCGAATCCACGCCTCCTCACACTGGACGAGGATGTACGCCAGCGCGATATATGCGGACACAGCGACTCACGCCAGTTGGAACACTGGCGAGCATGATGACGCGCTTGATTCGGAGACAAGCTCAATGAGTGCAGGCCGCCGTTGGTCGTCCGCCTGCACGGGCATGCCCGAACGCCTGGAGAAGCGCGCGCCCTTGAGCAGTTACTTGGGCATAGACGTGGTCCAACCCTTGACGCTCGAGCGTCACCAGCTTGTGTTCAATCAGCGCCTCCACGTCAGCACTGTCCAACTCCTGCGGTTCGACGCTGTCGTTGACCAATAGCAGCACAGCAAATTCATGAGGACTCAGCACAGTTCTCTCCGGCGTGTCGGGTTTTCGATATCACGAGGGGGATTACACGTGGTGGGATGCCTTGCGTACTGACCTCACAACCACGGCGAGAGAGCGTACGGGTCAGTATCGGTTCGTGCTTTCAAGCCGAGGAAGCATAGGTATGTGCAATGCACCATTCAAGGCCATTCCGCGTTGAATTTGACCTCATCCTGCGACACACGTTTGCGATGTGCTGTTGCCTTGGCAGCTGCACCGATGTTGGCATTTCTGATGCGTTACCGCCGGCATCCGCGACGTTTGGCGAACGCCAGAAGACGCGCCCTTCGGAGCGACGTGCAACTACAATTGTGCAAGCGCAGCACAAAGTCGAACGGCGCTAGCAGATTGGAATGGGGGCAGGATGGTAGCGGCAACAGTACGCGCCGGCACGCGGGAAGAAGCACTGCGATTGCTGAAGGCGCATGGCATTGAGGCTATCGAGCTGGACTACGAGACAGGCTGGCAAGACGCTGTCGAGCTGGGCCGGCTCGGTCAAAAAGCCGGCGTTCGCGTGGAGTTTCGGGGCCACGAGAGCATCGCAGTTCAGTCGCTCGCCGCATTGATTGCAGGTCTAGCGCGACCAAAAACAACGTTTCGACAGCGCAACCTTTACTGCAAATTTGACCTGAATAGATTGCCCACGGGCGAGCTGGAGCGGCTCGATGCAATAGCGGCAAGAATTGGAGATTACATTCTCGGCGGCCACCTACTACGAGAGACCGATGCTGCTTGGGTTGAGTAGCGGCCCACATCCTGTCGATGCAGCCGCTCGCAATCCGAACGGAGCAGCGCTCCCTGTGACGGCCGACCAAACAATCAAAGCTGGTATGCTGCCCGCTAGGACAATCAGGTAGGAGGGCGTCATGGTTGCGAAAAAGGTCTCGAAGAAGCGGTACCTAAAAGTCCTGAACAAACGTAAGGCGTCAATTATTGACGCCCTGGCGTCGCGCTGAGGGTTCACAGATGCTACGTGTCCATGTTGATGAACGTGGACAGGTGCACACATGGACGAAAGGGAAGAGAGTTTGCAGGATCGCCTCGTCATCGGCCGCAAGCGAGATGGCCGGCGGCAGTATGACGAGGTGGCTAAAGAGGAACTGATACAAGCCTGCTTAAAGCCAGGAGCTTCTATCGCCCGCACGGCAATGAAGTATGGCGTCAATCCGAATCTCGTGAGGACATGGATAGCAGCACACCAGCGCAAGCATCGCTGCACTACGGCGGTTGTCGACGAGCAGGAAGGCGGCGCCGACACCATTGAGTTGCCGCCCTCACGAGATGCATTTGTTCCCGTTGTCGCCGAGCCGGCATCGCTGGCAGGCCGACCGCCCAGCGTCGGCATGGCAATCGCCTTGCACGTGCGTTTGCCCAATGGAGTCGAGTTCGAATTAGGCGAAGCCAATCTCGATGAACTGGCCACGATCGTCCAGATGCTGGGGAGGCTGCCGTGTTCCGGTTCGACGACGGCCTGAAGGTCTTCCTGCATCGCGAGCCCGTCGACTTCCGGCTTGGCATCAACGGCCTGTCGATCCTGGTCGAGCAGGCGATGGCGCTCAATCCGATGGCCCAAGCCTTGTACGTGTTCGGCAATCGCCGGCGCGACCGCATCAAGATTCTCGGCTGGGGCGGCAACGGCTTCTGGATGTTGCTCAAACGATTGGAGGCCGACCGGTTCATCTGGCCCGACACGTCCGACATCGTCAAACTGAGCGTCGAGCAACTGCACTGGTTGCTCGACGGCATCGATATCGCCGTGGTCAAGAAGCATCCGCAGCGTTTCTACGCACGCGCAAGCTGAACCGCACCTGGGTATGTCGGTCCAAGCCGACATGCCCATCAACGTCACGATCGCCGCCGAGGAACTCCAGGAACTGCTGGCTGCGCGCGAGGCGCTTGGCCAGCTCCAGCGGGATCACGATGTGCTGCGTGGCGAGCTGCGCTTGGCAAAGGCCGAACGCGATCTGGCCGAGGAACGGTTGCGTGCCTATCGCCGCGAACTGTTCGGCGCGACCAGCGAGGCCCGCGATGCAGGCCAGCTCGGTCTGTTCAACGAAGCCGAAGCACTGACGGCCAGCGCGCAACCCGCACAGGAGGATGTCCCCGGCACGAAGGTCGCCGCGCACACGCGCAAGAAGCGCGGGCGCAAGCCGCTTGATCCCAATCTGCCTCGCGAAGTGGTGCGTCACGATCTGCCCGAGGCCGAGCGTTTCTGCGTCAACGATGGTCATGCGCTGGTCGAGATCGGCGTCGAAACCAGCGAGCAACTGGACGTGATTCCAGAACAGGTCCGCGTCATCCAGCACCAGCGCGTCAAGTACGCCTGCCCGTGTTGCGACCTGGGAATCAAGGTCACGCCGGCGCCGGCACGCATCATCCCTCGTGGGCTGTTCACCGAGTCAGCGCTGGCGTGGATCGCTACGGGCAAGTACCAGTTCGGCATGCCGCTGTACCGTCAGGCCGGCTTGCTGCGCCGCTTCGGCGGCGACATCTCGGCCAACACGATCGCCGCCAGCATGGTCCGCGTGGGCTTGGCGGTGCAGCCCGTGATCAACCTGCTGCGCGATACGCTGTTCGAGTCGGATCTGATCCATGGCGACGAGACGACATTCCAGGTCCTTAAGGAGCCAGGGCGCCGAGCGCAAGCCAAGAGCTATATCTGGGCGCAGATGAACGGATCGGGACCACCCGTGCGGCTGTTCAGTTACGCGCCGGGGCGCGGCGCTGCGCACGCCCGCGCGATCTACGCCGGAATCCGGCCGGGCACGGCATTGATCACCGACGGCTATGAACTCTACAACGGCCTGGCCGTCGACAACCAGCTCGTCCACTTGGGCTGCTGGGCTCACGCGCGCCGTGGCTTCATCAAGGCCGAGGAGGCGGTGCCGAAAGCCGCGCGCACGCCGCAGTTGACGGCTACGCGCTTCGTCAAGCTCATCGGTAGGTTGTTCGCTGCGGAATCGCGTTCGGCAGACTGGCCGGCGGCGCGCAGACAACGGCTGCGCCAGCGCTACAGCGCCCACGTCCTGCAGGCCATCGCAGCGTTGCTGCGCGAGCAGATGCCGGCCGTAGTGCCTGGCAGCTTGCTGGGCAAAGCCATGCAGTATCTCCACGGCCAGTGGCACAAGCTCGCCCGCTACGTCGAGGACGGTACATGGCCGATCTCCAACAATCCCTGCGAGAACGCGATCCGTCCGTTCGTGCTCGGAAGAAAGGGCTGGCTGTTTGCGACCACCGTGGCCGGCGCCAACGCAAGCGCCAATCTCTACTCGCTGGTCGAAACCTGTAAGGCCAACAGCCTCGATCCGTACCAGTATCTCGTCTGGCTGTTCAGGAAACTCCCGCTGGCGACAACCGTCGATGACTACGCCGCGCTCTTGCCGTGGGCCATGGCTGCGACACGCTGAGAGGCGTCGTTTAAAGACTGCTTACGAACAAACGCCTGAGCTCCGAGCCAGGCGCCTCGGTAGGTGCCTCGTTTGTCTTCTACCCCCCGGGTGCTAGTGCGAAACATGCCACCGGTATCTCTGCCAGTGAGCAGAGCAACGAGCGTGAACTGGAAATTATGGCGGCCATCCAGCGCAAGGCGGCTGGAGAGTTCATTGTCTCCGACGCAAAGGCGGCGTAAACAAAGGCTCAGCGCTGGTCCGACATCTTCTTGAGCTTCACCAGGGTCTTCTTGGCGGCAAGAAGCACGACAAACGTTTCCACTGTTGCACCAGCGGACAACGTCTGCAATGTCTCGCGAAAAACCGGTGTCACTATGTCGGGCGGCAGGCCCAGCCTGTCAGCGATGTCACACACATACGCGTAGTGCTCGTCACGAAGTTCCGGTTCGGTCACGGTATGGTGGCGTACGCCACGGGTTTAGTGGTTCGGAATTTCAATGATAGTCTCACGCCGCGACGCGGATGGCGGAAAGGTCATCATGGCGTTCTCCGGCAAAAGTCATAGCGGGTCCCGTCATGTCTCCGACTGGCCTTCCGTGCCCCAGTACTGCCAATCACCGACTTCGGCTCCGTGGTCATAGTTGCCTCGTGCGGCAAGTTGCCCATTCGGATGAAAGTCCTTCCAAAGGCCGTGCTCAACACCATGCTCGTACGTGCCTTCGGAAGCAACAGTGCCGTCCTCTTGGTACGAGACAAATAGACCGTGCCTGACCCAACGACTACCGTCTGCGGCAAGGTACCTGGCGTATCGATACCTAAGCGCGCCGCTCTCATAGAAGATTTCTGCAATCTCAAGGTCGGCCATTTTTCCTACTCGCGTTCATACACGCACGCCGACGCGGTGCGTCTCCTCGCTGTGCAGTCGGAGAAAGCTCAAATGGTCGATTCCAGATACTCACCGTTCCACCGAGCCGCCTCCATCGCCGACACCAGCAGCGAGACGAAATCTTCAAAGCTCCTGGCTACGAGGCGTTTCGTATCCTCGTCCCGACCGAATCTGATGACCTGGCCAACGGAGCCTTTCTTGTCCGGGTCATAGTCGAGTCCAAGATGGTTGCCGCCCCAATCCTTCGTCAGGGGTATCCACAAGCGATTCGTGTACATCGGCTTGATGAACCCCTCAGGTTGGGACGCCATGAAATCCGCGCAATCTGCGTTCATCGCCTCCTCATCAATTGAACGCCACGCATCCCATTCCTTGCGGATGTTCTCGACAGACAGCAGCGTCTCACCGCCAACGAGCCCGACGCTTCCGTCTTGGCCATCGTGGATGCTGAGAAATGCCTTTAGCCGTTCGGGAAGACGCACGCCAAGATGCTGCTCAAGTTCCGCAATCTGGCTCGGCGAAGCACCTGGCCGCAAGCGTACGCGCTCCAGGCAGTCTAGGCTCAACAGCGATTCTTCAATTTGATTCCATTGGTCTTTCATCTACGAGTCCCACGCTTTGAACGCCTCGATGGCGGCGGTGATGTCGAGTTGCATGCGGTCGAAGCGGCCTACCGCGTTACCGAGAGTAGAACCAATCGAGAAACTCGGACGCAACGTCGGAGGTAAGTTCTAACGCTGCTTCAGCTACTGCACCGTAGCCCTTGGCAGCCGCAATGGCGGCCAGTGCACACGCCAAGAATCCGCCGTCCCAGTCTCTGTCGGCAGCCCGTGCAACGAGGTGAGGCAGAGTGGCCAGCGCAGCGAAGTAGTCAACGCGCAGGTCCTCTGGCACTTGTATGTTTTTCTGTTGGCGCCAAGCTTCCACCACAGCGGGGAAATGGAAGTAGGAGAAATCGGCTTTGCATGGCGCCGTGGCCAGTGCTCGTACGACATGTGGGACCGCCGCGAACGACGCAGAGTAGACATCGCCCTGATGCGCCAGAGCACTCCACAGGGAATACCAGGGCTCGGCGTCGTCGACAGAAGATGGGAGCGCCTCCAACTTCTCCAGAAGCGCCGGCATGTCATGCGCTTTGCCGTACGCGTGGTCAAGCTCCGCCCAACGCGGACTGTTGAGCGGCAAGCAACTTATGGAAAACGCAGCAACCATATGTGAATGTGAAAGGACGACACATCGGAGGATAGCAATAGCCGGCATGGATAGCGCAATGTCCTTCCTTCGTTCGCTACCCGCCATACCGACGACACCGAATGTCTGTTCCTGTCGGGAATCCTGCGAGAGGGGGTGGTCCGCGACTTTGAGCCGGACCAGCGGCCTGTGGCTTCCCGGTTGCGGAAAGGTCCGCGACTTCCGCCCTACAGGAGCGAACAGGAACTAGCGCTTCAAATAATCGGCCAACAGCTCTTCGGCAAGTGCCTCTGATTCTTCAGAAGAGAACCACCATCCGTGCCGCTGAAGCGCCGCCATGAATATCTCCCTTGTCAGAGGGATGCCCCGTACATGCCACCAGTAGGCCGCCCCCAATACGGCGCTTCCGTCATCTGGCATTCCCAGCCTGCCAAAGAAGGCTCGCCCCGCCTCGGATGAGTTTCGATAGTAGGCGATGGAGCGAATCAGGCCGTTGAGCCCAAAATGCATTTGCCGCAGGTCCGATTCTGCGGTCTCCCGCACCTCGCGTTTGGCGGCATCATCAAGCGTGGCATCCAATGCCTCCAACAGCTCCCAAAGACCCGCAATCTCCATTGCCTCCCCCGTCACTTCGTGTCCCTGCTCGTACCGGTATCTACAGCTCGTGAGCCGGCGTTCAGAGTTGTAGTTGAGCGCTGCGGACAACAGCACGGACGCATTGGAACAGCGCGTTGCTCTTCTCTGGACCGTGAACCTGCTGACACCTCTCCATTTGCGGCAGCACGGTTGCGAGGCGCGGCATCCTCAAAGCACCTAACGTCTCGCGAAAACACACCTCGGAGCGGAACGAGTACTGGACATACTGGAAGAGGTTTGGGAAGTCGAACGCGTCTTCGACGCTTTCCCGCATCGCACCCACCACGCGCAGCGACATCGCTTTGGGTGCGTCGGGTATGCGCCAACACCATTTGTTTCGATAGTGGGCCGCACCTTCGCGATGAACTCGCTGTAAGGAAGGATGTCGCGGATGTCGTGTTTGAAATAGATGGTTAGGTGTTCCATGTCGGCAATTGGCGTGTCGGCGCTGGTCATGGATTTGAAGGAAAGGTACCGGTCCGCTCATGGCGATTTCTGCCACTGAGCGGCGGGCGCAAGGCGCCTGCATCCGACCAGAGCAACCATTCATCTACCTGTTGGCCCGGCCCCGCCAACAAGGCCATCTCGCGTAAGTTAGAACTGGGGGACGAACCCAAGCATTTTGTCCGCTTTCCGCATGCACCGCAACGCATATCAATCCGACAAGCCACCAGGCAAGCTGCGAAACCGGCTTCATCGCGTCACCCTCCTCAGGACAAGAACTGTCAAGGTATTGCGCTCGCCGGAAGAGCACCAGAGCCGCTCTGGCTCACGGCCCAACCACTTCGGCGCTGACCGATGCGGAAGAACTGGCTGCGGTTGACTCGCTATGCCGAGGCCGCTCGATGGTCTTCCTGTCAGTCACCACTCCGTTCACAACGGTAACCCGTTCGTACCGCAGGACGAAGAGCTCCTCACCAAGATGCCAACTACTGCTCTTCTTGACCAAAGGAATCGTGAGCGTGCCTGAAAACCAGTATGCCCTCTGCGGCGAAGATGCATCGGGAATCACAGCATCTAGGGGCGTGTCGTTCGGTTCATGGCATGGTGAGGCTAGCTTGACCAAGTACAGTGCGCCGTCACGTATCTCCCACGTTCCGACGTAACCTCGCCAATTGGCGGTTGTGCACCACCCACCAAGTGCAGCGCGAAGATTGTCTGCAATCTTCTGATGTTTGAGCAATGGCGCGAGTGGTTCTGCCAACAGCGCGGTCGACTCGTCGTTGACGATGATGACCTCTGCCACCTGCGGCGTGGCAAACGCCACGCCTGATGCGAACAGCAAGAATGCCGCGAAGACTCGTCTCATAGGGAAACTCAAACTTGCAAATGCGCGATGGATGGGGATGGCCAATTCTGGCCCGGAGATGGTCGATGACCAATTTGAGTGTCACGCCTCAGGCGGTGAAACCCTCATCACTCTGCAACCACAAACTGCCTTGCCGTGGTCGGAGGTAGGCCGGGCATGTTCATGTGTGCTTCGGCGACAATACCGACCTGGTCACCCTGCTTGACTGCGCGCAATACGCATGAGTCTTCTGGCAATTGGGAAGCATATGCTTCGTCGCCAATTTGAAGCACGACCTCCGCCTCGTCCCCCGCGCTGCCACTAGGGTTCTGGCGCCTCGCGACACCGTCGCCAACAAGGAAGGAAGCACGTTGCCCAGGGCTTTGGTGATGGGTAACTGAAACGCGCAAGTTTGCATGCGATGCAAAGTGAAGCGCCATTCCATCCTGCGTCTGAACCACCCGCTCAATCCAGCATAGATGTTGTGCATGACCTATGGTCGGAAGGGCAAGAACCGTGGTGGCGAAAGCTGTCGCTACGACGTTACGTTTCATGTTTACGATGTCAAAGCTGGTTGGTGTAAGTACGTGGTGGCCGATGAGGCGAATCATCGGCCCTTCGATGCCAATCGCACAATGCTTTCATCTACCCGAAACCAGCTACTTTGGCCTGAACGTGAGAACAATAGTCTTGGTACCAACTTGCCCCGGCTTCTCGAGGGGTAGCGGAGAAGACCGCTCTATCGCTTTGAGCACAGCGTCATCATAGGTCTTCACACCGCTGGACTTTTCGAGCGTGGCGCGTAGTACCGCGCCGTCTGGACCCAGCAATACCTTCACCACTGCACTGATGTCATCCGGAAGGTTGTCATCAGAGACCAAGAGGTTCGACTTCACCACCCTGCGGATTCGTTCAGCGTAAGAAAGCGTTCCCGATGGCAAGCCCAGAGACAGCGCATTGCTCCGGTTAGGAGCATCGTTCAACAAACTGAAGACGTAGGGTTTCGAGAACGAGACGGGCGTCGCCTTACCCGTCTCAGGGTCTACAAACGGGGTACACGTCTTCGACTGCGCTGCGCGTAAGGCAGCCGCATCAAGCAGCGCATTACCAGACGATTCACTGACTCTTGTTTCGGAAACTTTGCCGCTGACATCCACGACGGCGGAGACGACGACCCGGCCTTGGGCATGTGCTCGCTGGGCTTCAACGGGGTAGGACAACTGAGGGTCAGTACATACAATGGCGGCAGTTCTTGCATCCACCTGACGCGGCGGCGGTGTCGTACATCCCGCAACCAAGACGAGTGCGATGGTGAAAATAAGTTGCCGCACGCGACCCAACATGCCACCTCCTCTCGAACCCGGTACTTGTTTGATTGGTTCGGTCTGCAACCATTCTGGCTACAAACCTCTAAGGTCCCGGCACGCTAGGCGAAATAGGCCAACCGCGCATCGTTGACCTACGCCCTCGCCATGTCGCCTAGAGTCACCGATTACGGCACTGACGTCGGCAAGGTTCGCTCGACGTGCCTGTGCCATTGGAAAAATGTAGCGCAACGTTCAGCACAGCCATTCGAACGGCATGTCAGCGTGTCCCCAGCTTGTTGGCGTCGCCGTCAACAATGAGCACACCGCTGTTGCAGGCTTCCAGGTTAAGTCGGCGGAACTGGAACGCATAGTCAGCGTTGGTAAAGCTCAACGTAAGACCCTGAATCTTGCCGCCGAACGTTCGCTTCAGCCTACGCAGGAAAACCGGTTGGTAAATGCTCGTCTGAGGTAGGGCCGACCTGCGGAGAATGAAGACTAGCGCAACCGAGAGGATGGCCAGAGTCGCGGCCGTAGCGACCAAATGCTCTTTTAGGGCGGAGGGAACATGCTCCGGCGGAATCAGCAGAAGGAGGCCGAGCATGACCCAAAACATGCCGAAGGCCACCAATCCTTTGGAGAAGGCTCCCTGCCGAAACCGATTGGCTGTGCGCTTGCAACGATTGCAGAACGGCAAGGGCAATACGAACGTTGTCTCAGTGCCTGCGAGCAAAAAGTACCGGGTATGCTTCAACTGTACGTCGACAAGCTGCAACTGTGAGCGGGTGCCGCAGTTGCAGCAACTACTTGAAGGCGACTGGAAAGGAAGGCGCGCCGCTTTCCCCGGAACATAGACCAGCATCTGACAACCCCCAAAATACTCGTTTTCTTATATAGCCGCAGTAGAGCATGCTCAGAACTGGTCAGGATGTTCTGAACGTAATCGCTCCGCCATGCGCTTATGCGCGTTGTACCACAGCGAGATGGTTGGACTGTTGCAACCCGGCGGCGAGACTTCTCCGTCGTCAGTGAAGATGACGTAATCTTGCGCCACGCTCGGGAAGCCCATCGATGGGTTCGGGTAGACGGGAAACCTGAGCTCCGCAAACTCAGGCATCGGCCCTTTGACGTTCTCCAGCACCTCATACTTTGCCAGTATCGTGCCCGCCGGATACTCCATATCGATGTCCTGACCTTTCCATGGGTCGTCCCACGACAAACCAACGATACGAGCAATGAAGACGTGCTTGAATCGATTTCGCGCGGATTCAAGTGGTTGCTTCTGAGGGAAGCACACCGTCGCGGCGGAGACACCACAAATCAAAAGCAAGATGACGGCAAGGGCAGGTCTCAGAGGTAGTCGAGCCCTGCAACGCAAAAGACGAGGCCCGGCTGTCATTTCGGGCACACGAACCCTTGCGGCATTTCTTTATTATGGAGAGCCCAATAGACCTTAAGCTCATTATGAGCTTTTCCCCGGCAGACCTCTTCAACTGTCACAGAGAAGGCCCCGTTCTCTTGGCGGACAGGAACAAGTC
Organism: Ralstonia sp. R-29; assembly: GCF_049913345.1. NCBI lineage: Bacteria > Pseudomonadati > Pseudomonadota > Betaproteobacteria > Burkholderiales > Burkholderiaceae > Ralstonia > Ralstonia sp. R-29. The sequence continues at coordinate 1,652,115 of NZ_CP184378.1, read as the reverse complement.
GGTAAATTGTGTCCTTCTCTAAAACTGCGCGGACACCGTCAACGTACTGCTCGCGCCAAGACAGCGCAAGAATAGCGTTTTTTACCTCACTTACAACTCGCACCTTTAATGTGTGCTCGCCGGGCGCCATCTGCGCAAACAGGCCACAATTGGGGTCACCGCCTCCCCGCCCCTGGCTTTCAGGGCAGTCCACCCCATCGATGCCTGCAACGTTCGCCCGGAATCCTTTTATCTCCCCAAGCCCATGCTCAATGCTGCCGTCTCCCCAGCCGGGGACAATCAAGGCTATCTGATTATCAGGGAGAGGGTCGCCAGGGTAGTTCTTTCGAGGCTCGCTCGCAGCCTCAGCCGACAAAGACGCGACACACAGCACAAACGCGACAGAGGCCAACAGCTTACTTTTCTTATTCATATTCAGTAGGACTATCAATTGATTTCACCAGGACTACAGCGAGAGAATCGGCACGCCAGGGATGCTGCCGTTGGAGCCCCGCCGCAACCGCTATGAGGCAGCCCGCCTCCCATGGGCGTCCGCGCTCACTAGGTGACAGGCCTCAAGGGGTCGGCACACAGTCGGCATGTGCTCGAATTCGGATGATTGGCAGCCCCACACCCTGCACACTTGATATCTTCGGGCTCGGCGGAATGGTCTTTGAGAAGCCAGTAAATCAACAGCGCCCAAACATTAAGCGGGATGAGAAGCAGCCACTCCGCACCGCGCCGCTTTGCACGAAGATAGAACCAACAGGCGAGCAACAACTCGCCAAACGCAATCACCCCCAACACCTGGCTGGCCGTGTCTCCCCATGCATAGTTGGTGACTTTGGTGCGAATGAGGCCCGTCGCAGCAAGGGTTATGGCATAGGCGAGAACGGCGACATTTCTACGACGTAGCTCTTTCTGTATCACGGGCGAAATGTCTCCGATACGGTTTCGCGAATCGAAACAGCATATCGCAGAGGCATGACACAGCGATGTGCCCCGCTTCCCCACCGTAGTAGGGTCTCTCCCTCTACGACAAAAGCGGTGGATGCCGGAACCTGCGAGCTCTGATTTGGGCCTGCCATGACGCGTCCGGTCAACTGTTGCTACTGGCTCTCTATCAGCGGAAACAACTTGATATGGCCCGGTAGACTCCTTGTGCATAGGGCTGACATTGACGATTGACAGCAGCGTATCTACGCTCCGGTTGGTATCCACACCGAGGCAAGTCAATGGACGACGAAGCAACAGAACTGGTGATTGCACTGGCCAAGCATGTCATAGGCTATATGCAAGCGACCTTTCCAGGTTGGACCGATGCCTATGTCCGCTTTGACGCGCCGAGCGATTCTCAATACGGCGTGCGAGCCTCCTACACCACAGCGAGCGGCATCGAACTTGTCCCCGCAACAGAACACCGCGAGCTCGTTGCCGGCATTATGCGTATCGGGCCGCAGTTGCGCGACGCGTTGGAGAACAACGGGAAGAAATTCCGCGTCTGCCTCTTTCGTGCCAACGCCCAGTTTTCCTACCGAATGGACTACGAGTGGACCGACCCCACAAGATGGAACATCACGAAGCTCAAGGGAGCATCGGGCCTTCCGGAGGGATTGGATGCGCTCGCCCCACTGGACTGATGGATAGTGCGAGCGCGATTGTTTCATCTATACGCCCAGGCTTTCCAGGCGAAATGCCGCTCGCTACACGAACGCCCTTATCCGGTCATGGCGTTAGCTCTCAGAATCGCTTCCCACCTGGCTGCTCATGTTCGAGGGGATGAAGGAGAACTGTACGCAAGCTGACCTTGCCGACCGCGCCGCCGAACACCTCACGCCGCAAAAACCAACGGCTGCCAAGAGGCAGCCGTCGTAGGCGGGTTTCTCTATCTACGCTTGCGCAGAACTCCCACTCCAGGTGGGACCTGGATGGCCCAGGCGGCGCTACGTTTTTTGCACCCGCTTGTACGTAGCCTTTGTGGTGATAATTCTATCGTGTCGTACGTCGCTATCCAACGAGACAATCGGCATGTCGCTGCCACATCTCACGGAAGCCACTACGAGGTGCCCAACTGCTGAAAACGCTAGTCTCGCCAGGAGCACGTCGCTACACTAGGACGTCGCTGAAATCGACGATTGGTCCGCTGTAGTGGCAACAAAGGCGAGACCCGCAGCAGCAGAGGTAGGGCCACGAGCAATACCTACCTGAACGGGGTGCTTGGTTTCCAAGCGCGGGGGTCCCGAGGCTCTGGCCTCTAAGGGATACTGCGGGCGCCGTTCCGACACAGACCTCAAAAGCCGCCAAGTGGCGGCTTTGTCTTTTGCGGCGAGACATTGATTCACCTGCGCGAATGCTCACCATCGTCTGCGAGGGTGCCGCTCGGGATAGTCATACAACCCCGCATCCACGCCAGCCTCACGTGGAGAAGGCGCACCCTCCGTCTGCTTCTCGCGTGCCGCCAAGTATTCGTCTACCGCAGATGCACGAACACGTCGATGACCGTCCTCTGCCACGGTGACCTGCCCCAGTTTGCCGACGTCGGCGAGCATTGATGCATACGGCCGACTCACGCCCAGCCTGTCGGCCACCTCTGCTATTGCCAGCAGCACGTCGGCGCATCCAGCACCGACTTCGGTGGATTCAGAGATGATTCGCTGCGATTCGGCCTTCAGAGCTGCCGCCTCTTCAGGCTCGAACCCCAAGTCAGCGAACACGTTGCCACCGACAGGGGTAATGTGCATGGATTTGGTTTCGACGGCCATTTCTTACTTCCTTCGTGAATAACAGCCTTGTGTAGACATCAAGTCAATCGTCCACCTCGGGCAACAGGTTCCCGTCAGCGTTCCAAACGTCTGCCCGCAATTCTCGTCGCAAGTAGCTGAACTCAAGCGTGTCCCACGCGAGCCCCTCCGCCTGCTTGCGTCGGATGTACTCATCTTCCCGTTCACGTATTTGTTCTGCCGTCAGACGCACGTGTCGCCTCTAGGCTGCCGCCGTTTCGCGGCTCGACGTTGTTTGCGCAGTTCTGCTCGCAGCCCCTTCTTGTACTCGTGCCCGAGGGCTGTTGCGGGCATTGATAGCGCGGCGACAAGTTGACGTCGATTCAGCGCATCCAATCGCTTCAACAAGGCTCGTTCAATCGCATCGATGAGAACTTGCTCTGATTTCATACGCCGGCCCCCTTTGTGATGCCGATACGTGCTCCTGTTGTCGACTGCAACTCAGCCGCGACGAGACTGGCGCCGGGAATGGCGGCGCTCACATCGGCCGTCGCCGCACGAATGGCTTCGGTGGCTGATGGCGCTTCGCGACAGAATTCGAGGGACACATATCCAGCAACACCGAAGCCAACCAGCGCGTCGGTGCAACCCGCTGCGCCTAGACGCTCGACAATAGCGTCATGGCCAGCGTCGGGCGCGGACAGCTTGAACCGGAGCGTGAACAGGCATTCCATCGGCGTCTCTTGCCTCCAACGCGAACTAGTCAGTGGGCGTCGCATCCATTCCAAACTGCATGTGCAACGCTGCCTTCAATTGTTCTTGGACGACAAAGTCGCCGAGCCCGTGATTGAGGTCGCAATGAACAAGGTGGCCAGCATAGTCACCGAATCCATCGCTGCGGTCATCTATCGCTAGCCAGCGCACGAGTCGGTGGCGACTGACGTACCTCAATATTTGAGTCCCTCGTGCGATGCCGTTCCAACGATACGCATCATCAAAGCGTGAGTGATACGTTGCCCCATGTACCCGTCTACGCAATTCAGCGAGTGGCATAGCGTCTCTGGCCTCGTTGAACCCCAGTACCTTCACCCATGACGTTGAGAGGACCAACTCCACACCCGGGTACGGCACCAGCAGTTCATTCAGGACATCGGCAAACTCGAACAGCCGAATGTGTGAGGCACTGCTGACAATGCCACTCCGAGTTCGATACGCATCGCCTCGATGAAGCACACCGTCATAGTCGATAAACACGACGCAGCGTGTTGACGTCCACGGGCGCTCTATCCGCGAAGGCGGCGGACCAAGAAAGGCATCGAAGTTCATGGCTCGCTGAGTTCAGCCATCGCTCGAGAACAACCTAGTTGAATCTCGTGGACCGTTATCAGCAGCCATCTGGCTTCCACATGAATCGTTGCTCCATTGGGTCATAGCAGTACGCGGCTTGAAACCGGACAGTGCAGCCATTCTCGAACCGCCTAACGCAGTCGCCATTATCACAGCGCGTGGTGGACCGTAGCACCTTGCCGGTAGGTGGCCGGCAACCGTTGGCGGCGACAGGTATTGGTGTGTTTTGAAACTGACCTTCGTCGAACCAAACGTGTGCTGCCTCGCTTCGGCACTCACCTACAGTGCGACACTCCGAGTACGCTTGGTCAATCGCGACCTGACGGTCCTCGTTCCAGCCAATTCCGTACGAGCCGTTGCTCGCGTTAAAGGCGGCCCAATATTGTGGGCCAGTCGCAGCCCCTTTAATCTCGCACTTTCCGCGCTTGCTGCCATCACTACGGCAGTTGCGTAGGGCCTGTTCCCGAGCCCTCGCGATGCTAGGCTGACTGCCCACGAAGAAATAGACATATCCGGTCGCCGTCTCGGCGGCGGCGACCGCCGCCGCGCCAAACGCATGTGAAGCGAGGCAAAGCAGACAAGACGCGAGTACCCCACGATTCAGAATCGGCATCGCTCCACCTCATTGCTCATCTAACCACTTGTATACGCGAGCCCTGGATGGACTGGGGAATGCCACTGTCACGATAGACACACGTTACTCGGAGAAGCGTTCCCTCCCATACGGGCGTCTGCGTGACCGGTCGAGTTGCGTCACACAGGTACGGCACTAGCGACGAGACGAAATCGGGGTCAGCGGCCGGAATTTGCAGCGTCGCGCCTGGCGCGCACGAATAGAACTGCCCCTGGTTGTTCGCTCCGCCGTAAACGAGCATGCCCTGGTAGCCCCTGACCTCGCCAACAAAGCACTGGTTCCTGTTGACGCCGACCGCCGTAGGCAGCGGGAGGTACGCCGGCCGTTTGGGCTGAGAAGCCACGGTCGTGGCAGGCCTCTTGGTGCCGTTCGGTGCAGTAGCGCAGCCCGCGCCAAGGGTGGCAACTAGAGCTGCCAGCATCAAACGTTTCATTCACTCCCTCGTCCTGTTGGTTTTTGCTGCCGGGTAAACTCCGACCACGCCTGCCGTTGCGGGGCGGCCCGCATCCCGCAAGCCGGGCTCAACGAACCCGTTCACGGCGGTGCCCTTTCGGTACACGATGGCCGCGAGCCCGTTAGCAGTTCGTCAGTGACATCTCGGTATCCGGTGACGCGATTGACTCGACACCAACCGGACCATACGTAGTCAGCATCGCCTTCGTCGTCTGCTCCAGGTGCGCCTTCAAGAAGGTATCGACGGCCCGAGCGCGTAACGCCGACGCGAGCCTCTATATGGAGTTCGACTACGAGTGAACTGACGCGACCCGTCCCACGGTCTGGGCGAATGCCAACAAGATGTAGCTCCCCCGCGTCAGTCCTCATGACTCGCCAGTTGGCGAGTGTCACTTCGGGGACCTCGTCCACCGGTCTTGATGGCCAAATCGACACGAGACCTCCCGTAAGCGTCAGGCCTCGCTAGGTTGACGGTGCCGCTGACACTCGTGATGCAGCCGAGCGAGCTTGTCCGCAAGTTCTTCTTGGGCGCGGCGCTCACCGAGTCCCAGCCGAGGGTTGGGGCAGACCAGATTCTTTTCGAAGAACTCTGGCCATCGGTCGTTATCGTCATCAAGTGCAAGCCACGACTCGACGTGTTTACCCGCGAAGTACCGCATCACTTGGTCGAAGCGGCTGAGCTCACACCACTCGTACACGTCCGTGCAGTATTCATAGGTCGTACCAACTACCCGGCGCTGCAGCTCCGGTGGCAAACGTCGCAGAGCCTCGTCCTGGCCAAACACTTTCACCCAGGAAGTCGACAGGACAAGCTGCAGGTCAGGGTACGGCGCGAGGAGGTCTACAAGTAGGCCAGCATGTTCGAACAGCTCGCTGCCCTCGGTAAGGAGGACGGGAGCACCGTCAATGCGGCGCACGTTATCGGGATGCAAACAGCCGTCAAAATCCAAGAAGAGAACGGCGCCCATTTGTGGTGTCACGTCTTTTGAAAAGGCGCACGAAACCCCGCAAGCTCGGGAGGTGCGTCAGGTCTACGTAGCTGGAAGGGCCGGCAAGACTAGCTGGCTTGGATTGATTGTAGATACAAAACGTGGCGACGTAAACGGTGGAGACACAAAGCGGTTTGTTGCGAGCGGAGAACATCCCGCAAGCTTGCGACCGCCATGGTCACCGAGAACGAAAGCGTCCTTTTTCAAATCGCCCGCCGCGTCCGCCAGCTTCGTGAGGACAGCGGCCTATCGCAGGACGCCTTCGCACGACTTGTTCCGTGCCACCGGAGCCAAGTCAGTCAAGTAGAGCGTGGCGTCAATAATCTGTCGCTCGACACCATCGAACGGTTCGCCATCGCCTTGGGGGTGGACGCTGTGTCCCTTCTTCAGGAGGGGGCCGCCATCGCCCGCAACCCCCGTGACTCCAGTCAGCTACGCGAGCGCGTAGCGAGAAATGTTCTCCTGCTCAGGACAGCAAGGGGGCTGGCACAGGATGCGCTATCTGAGAGCGCCGGGTTGTCCCGCAACTACGTATCGACTCTTGAGGTGCGAAAGAAGAACGTTTCCTTGGCTCACCTGGAAGCACTCGCTGTGGTCTTGGACGTTCCGCTGAACACGCTTTTCAAGCCCGAAGAGCTAGCGCGCTAACGCTCTCACAAAAAAATTCGAAGGCCCTCTCGCTAAGTGGAGTACCCCACCTTCGACGGGGGACCTCGTGACGCCTCCGCCCTAAAGGTTTACCTCTGCATGTCGATATCGAGCACATATACATGCACCTGTGCGCTATTGCGGCGCCCTAATGCAGCGAATTTCATGTGATTTTACGAAGAATGCGGAACGACGAACTCACGAGAATTGACGACCTAACAGATGAAGAGTTTGCAGCGATTGCGACTGCAACGCTTCTTCACCCACCTGTTCCAAGTGGACATCTTTATTTGTATCGCGCCGAAGTTGCGAATTACGTTCTGCGATACCGGGGACAACGTAACTCGATAACACATCGACTTATAAATCTTGCTTGCACTGATGTATCTTATATTGCGCGTGCATGCAATATATGGTGGCAATCTCTAAAGCGACGCTTTTGTAAAAACCTCCTGGAACTTCCCGAAAAGGCGCGAGCGGCCAACAAGGCAACAATATTATTCTTCGGATTGCTCCTCATTGCCACCGTAATCGTCTTCGTCCACATCGTTTATAACATTGGTATCCCCAAGCATTCCGCACAGGGAAAGGAAGTCGGAAAACTTCTTGAGACCTTCGGAAACGTGGCTTTGGCACTCGGCGCCATTTGGACATCCTCGGGCGTCATCCTTTCCAACCGAGAGATGGTGAAATTCTCGAGAAGAGATGAAAAAACCTCTGAAGAGGAAGCACTCAAAATACTCACGACCGGGGCGGCAGCCGCGTCAAAAAGAGCCTGGGATGGCGTAGGACTTCTTCTTTTTGGGGTTGCACTAATCCTTTTGAAAGTATGGGGAGTAAAAGATTAGTGAGCCATCATATGCCTAAAATAGCAGATTACCCACATGGCATTGGCAATTCCAAGCACATAGAATTGCCAATTCCCGTTTTTATAGGGCGTCGACTCTGAATCCTTGGGTGACCGACCCGATTCGCCATCTTCCTTTTTTTGTTCATTTCTACACATTCAACATCCCCACTTATTAATTTCTACGATTTTTAACATTCAAATCGCGTGACTTTATGTGTAGAGGATAGTTTTAAACGAGACACAGAAACCTTGATTCTTGGAGCAAAGCGGGGACCCGGAGGTGTTGAGGCATCCCAAAAGGCATGATTTGCTCGTTACCCGCGCCACGGCTTCCTATCGGGGCTACCATGTATCAAGATATCAAGGCGCTACAGCCCCCAGCCAATCTCTCGAATCACGAACCCCGTTGCGTGCAAAGCAAGCTCGGCGTCCGCGTTTGACACCGCACGCAAGCCGTACCGCTCTTGCTCGTTCGCCTTCCCCCGAGGATGCAGAAGGTTCACCGTCTCAAGCGATGCACGAACGAGCCGGTGCCCCCTTTCGCCGAAGTGATTCTTGATTGCTGATATTGCCCCTCCGAGGTCTCCGTGCAGCGACTTCGCATCCCCCGTTAACTGATACAGCCAGCGCGCACTGAGAACCGCACAGAGGTTGCGGCACTGGTCAACAATGGACGTCGGCGAGTCCCGATATGCCACGTTCATGACCCGCTCGTAGGCCTCCGTGACGGCTTGCTGTCCATCCTCAGGGACTTGAGCCAAATCGAGGGTAGGCAAAACGCCATATGCCGACTCCGCCCGAAGTGTTACCAGCACGTCTTCGTTGACTGTTTGCTCAGTCTGCAGAATCCGCCAAAGTGAGTACGCACCAGCGTGGCCAATTGCGAGCTGTAGCCCCTCTCCTCGTTCCTGGCGTGAAACGAGCTCGGTGCAATGAATGAAGACGGTCATCTCCTTACGCAATCGACCGTCAACACTGCTTCGAGCCAAGTCCGACGGTAAAAAGGGATGCGCGTCGACGTAGACCGACTCCCGATTGCCTCCGCTGAAGTGCTGAAACACACGACCCCGACGAACTCGGGACACCGGGTCGAACGAGTCTTCCCGGAAAATCCAGCGAAATGAGTCTGTGCCCGTCATCCCACGAGGCAACCTCTCAAGGTCTGCTGAGGATTCGATGAGCGCACATTGCGAGACGATAGGCGTCGGCACCGTGAGGTAGCCGGGATGGTCGCGCCCCTCGTAGATTAGGCCGTTCTGATGTTCGATTCCCAAGCGAGACATGGCGTTCGGTGCAGTATGTGGACACCTCACTATATCGTTTGAGCACAATGCTCCGGGGGGGCACCTCCGCCGACTGCCCGTCTAAACCGCACGCCTGGTACAGACTTTTTTGTCCAGGTACAAACTTTTTTGTCTAAGTACAGACTTTTTTGTCCACGTACAGACTTTTTTGTCTCTCGTTACAAGCACCGCGTTTCTTCAATCCGGCACGACGGCCGTCACTTCGATCTCAACCTTGGCCCGGTCTTCAACGAGCGCCGACACCTCCACCGCCGTCATCGCAATGCTGAAGCTGCCGATCAGCTCGCGGAACGCCTTGCCGATTTCCGAGTACGCGGCCACGTAGGCCTTCTTGTCCGTCACGTACCACGTCATGCGCACGATGTGCTCGGGCTTGGCATCGCCGGCGGCCAACACATCGACGATGTTCTGCAGCGCCTGCCGCACCTGACCGGCAAGGTCATCGGTGTGGAACACGCCCTGCGCGTCCCAGCCGATCATGCCGGCCACGAACACCATGCGCCCGCGCGCGGACACACCGTTAGCGTAGCCTTTCGGACGCGGCCAGCCAGGAGGGAGGAGGACTTCCATTTGCGATTCCTTCTGTTTCTACTGTTGTTGTTGGATGCTCGCCTCGATGGCCTGCCGCACATCCGGCGGCACCGCAATCGCGCGATGCGTATTGAGATCGGTAAACACCAGCACCTGCTGTGAGCGCACGCGCTGTTCATCGCCGGCCCAGCAATCCAGGCCGAGTGTCATGGAGGCATTGCCGAGCCGCTCCACCTTGAGCTTGAACTGCACGTCGTCGCCCATGCGGCTGATGGCGCTGAACTCGCAGTGCAGCTTGACGATGGGCAAGCCGATGCGGCGCGGGCCCAGCATCTGCGCATACGAAATGCCAAGGCCATCGGTAAACCAGTCTTCGACCAGGCCGTTGAACAGCACGAGGTATTGCGGAAAGTAGACGATGCCGGCCGGGTCACAATGCCCAAAGCGGATGCGCGCGGCGCGCTCGAAGTGGTAGCTGTTCATGGTTTGCTGTGATCACGCAAGCGATAGCGGAGCAGCTTACCGACTTCACTGCGCGGCAGGCTCGCGCAGAACTCGATCGCACGCGGGTACTTGTACGGCGCCACCGTCTGCTTCACAAAATCCTGCAGCGTCTTGACCATCTCCGGCCCTGCCGTGTGGCCCGGGTGCAGCACCACGAAGGCCTTGACGATCTGGCCGCGCTCTTCATCGGGCTCGCCGATCACGCCGCATTCGGCCACGGCCGGATGCTGCATCAGCGCGTCTTCCACCTCGGGCGCGGCAATGTTGTAGCCCGACGAGATGATCATGTCGTCGGTACGCGAGTGGTAGTGGAAGTAGCCTTCCTCGTCCATCACGTAGGCGTCGCCGGTGAGGTTCCAGCCGTTGCGCACGTACGCGCGCTGGCGGTCATCGGCAAGGTAGCGGCAGCCGGTCGGGCCTTGTACAGCGAGGCGACCGACAGTGCCCGGCGGCACGGGGTTACCCGCGTCGTCCACGACGCGCGCAACGTAGCCGGGAACAGCCTTTCCGGTAGCGCCGGGCCGCACATCGCCATCGGCAGCGGAGATGAAGATGTGCAGCATCTCCGTCGCGCCAATGCCGTCAATCAGCTCGATGCCGGTAGCGTTCTTCCATAGCGTGCGCGTCGCCACGGGCAGCGCTTCCCCCGCCGACACACAGCGCCGCAGCGGCGTGGCGCGCAGCTCGTCCCCACGCGCGGCGATGTTGCGGTACGTGGTGGGCGCCGTGAACAGCACCGTCGCGCCAAAGTTGCGAACGCCATCCACCAGATCATTCGGCGAGGCCTTCTCCAGCAGCACCGTCGAGGCCCCCACGCTCATCGGAAACAGCAGCAGGCCACCGAGCCCGAACGTGAACGCCATCGGCGGGCTGCCGATGAAGATGTCGTCAGCGCGCGGCTGCAGCACGTGCGGCGGCCAGCAGGCGCAAATCGCCATGATGTCGCGGTGGAAATGCATCGTCGCCTTCGGCACGCCGGTGGTGCCGGACGTGAAAGCGAGCAGGCAGGTGTCATCCGCCGCCGTATCGACGTTGGTGAAGGTGGCCAGCTGGCGCGACATGGCGGCCTCCAACCCTTCCGGCGTGTCATCGTAGAAGTTCTGCACCTGTACCGGCTTGGCGGCTTGCGCCACCGCGTCCTTCAATTCATCGATCAGGCGTGCATCGCACAGCGCGAAGCCGATCTCGCCCTTGTCCAGAATCTGCCCCAGCTCCTTAGCGCGCAGCAGCGGCATGGTCGTCACGGCAATCGCGCCCACCTTCATCACCGCAAACCAGCACGCCGCCAGCATCGGGCTGTTGGGCGAGCGCAGCAGCACGCGGTTGCCCGGCACCACGCCCATGTCATTCACCAGCACGTTGGCGATGCGGTTGGCGTGCTCTTGCAAGTCGGCATAGGTCCAGCGGATGCCGCCGGGCGCCTGGATGCAGAGGCGGTCGCCCTCACCCGCCGCAACGCGTTTGTCGAGCAGTTCGGTTGCGCAGTTGAGCTGCGCAGGAAACTGCAATGCGGGCAGATCGAAGCGATACACCGGTTGCAGCTCCGCCGGCGGCAAGCGGTCGCGGGCGAAGGTGTCGATATGGGCGCTGGGCATGGCGAGCTCTCCGTCTCTGGAACGTATCAGTGCGCTGCGGGCTTGGCGGTGCGCAAGAGTTCGCGCGCGATGATGAGTTGCTGCACTTCGGTCGCACCTTCGTAGATGCGCAGCGCGCGGATCTCGCGATACAGGCGCTCGACCGGCTGCTCGCTCACCACGCCAAGGCCGCCCCACATCTGCACGGCGGCGTCGATCACCTGCTGCGCGTTCTCCGTGGCGGTCATCTTGGCCATGGCGGCTTCGCGGGTGACGTTGCGGCCCTGGTCGCGCTGCCACGCAGCGCGGTAGGTGAGCAGCGCGGCGCTGTCGATGGCCGTGGCCATCTGCGCGAGCTTGGCTTGCGTGAGCTGGAAGTCGGCCAGCACGCCGTTGAACATCTTGCGGGTGGTGGCGCGTGTCAGGGCTTCGTCCAATGCCCGGCGCGCAAAGCCCAGCGCGGCGGCCGCCACCGACGTGCGGAACACATCCAGCGTGCGCATCGCCACCTTGAAGCCCTCACCCGCCGCGCCCACGCGCTGGCTGGCCGGAATGCGGCAATTGGTGAAGCGCAGACGCGCGAGCGGGTGCGGCGCGATCACGTCGATGCGCTCGGCAATCTCAAAGCCCGACGTGCCCGCCTCAACAATGAACGCACTGATACCGCGCGAACCCGGTGCTTCCCCCGTGCGGGCGAACACGACGTAGAAGTCCGCGATGCCGCCGTTGGAAATCCACGTCTTCTCGCCGTCGAGCACGTAGTCGGTGCCATCCTCACGTGCAGCGCAGGCCATGGCGGCCACGTCGGAACCGGCTTCAGGTTCGGACAGCGCGAAGGCGGAGATCGCCTCCCCACGCGCCACCTTCGTCAGATAACGCTCGCGCTGCTCCGGCGTGCCGTGCAGCGAGATCGCACCGGAGCCCAACCCCTGCATCGCAAAGGCAAAGTCGGCCAGCCCGGAATGGCGCGCCAGGGTTTCGCGGATCAGGCAGATGGCGCGCGTGTCGATGGTCTCGCCCGCGCCACCGTGGGCCGTGCCGCCCACTGCGTGACGCAACCAGCCGGCTTGGCCGAGTTGCTTCACCAATGCACGGCATTCGGCGTCGACATCGGGGCCGTGGTCGTGCGGGATGTGCTTCGTCGCCCAGGCGTCCAACTCGGTCGCAAGCTGGCGGTGCTTGTCGTCAAAGAAGGGCCACTGCAGATAGTCCATGTCGCTCATGTCAGTTCCCCTCGAACACCGGTTTTTGCTTGGCGACAAACGCGTGGTATGCACGCGAGAAGTCTTCGGTCAACATGCAGATGGCCTGCGCTTGTGCCTCAGCCTCCAGCGCCTGCTCGATCGTCATCGTCCATTCCTGATGCAGCATCGTCTTGGTGATGCCGTTGGCGAAGGTCGGGCCGGCAGCCAAATCAGCAGCCAGCGCCTGCGCTTGCGCCAGCACCTCGGCGGGTTCGCACAGGCGGTTGAAGAAGCCCCAGCGCTCGCCCTCTTCGCCGTTCATCGAACGGCCGGTATAGAGCAACTCGCTTGCGCGGCCCTGGCCGATGATGCGCGGCAGGATCGCGCATGCGCCCATGTCGCAACCCGCCAGGCCGACGCGGTTGAAGAGGAAAGCGGTCTTGCTGCGCGCCGTGCCCAGGCGCAGGTCGGACGCCATCGCCAGAATGGCGCCCGCGCCCGCACACACGCCGTCGATAGCGGCGACGATGGGTTGCGGACACGCGCGCATCGTCTTCACCAGCTCGCCCGTCATGCGCGTGAACATCAGCAGCTCGGGCGCCTTCAGTTGCACCAGCGGGCCGATGATCTCGTGCACGTCGCCGCCGGAGCAGAAGTTGTCACCGGCACCCACCAGCACGATGGCCTTGACGTCGTCCGCCCACTTGAGCTGGTGGAATAGATCACGCAGCTCGGCGTACGAATCAAACGTGAGCGGGTTCTTGCGCTCGGGCCGGTTGAGCGTGATGGTGGCGACGCCGCCCTCCACGCTCCACAGAAAGTGCGTCGCTTTGTAGCCCGCGAGCGGGCGGCGGTTGCCGGCCAAGAGAGCCGGATCGATGCGGTCAGTCATGGTTTGGTCGTGTTCGTTTGAGGTTGATCGTCGCGGGCGTCGAGTTCGGCTTCACGCTGTGCGAGGTGCACGCGCAGGTGGCCGAGCTGCGCATACAGCGCGTCTTTGTTGGCAACGCCCAGGCCGTCGAACATCTCGATCAGCCAGCGTTCGTGTTCAGCAGCCATCTCGGCAAAGTGGCGGCGGCCCGCGTCAGTCAGCAGCACGCGAAAGGACCGGCGATCATCCGGATCGGACTCGCGTTTGACAAGCCCTTCCTTCTCCAGCTGATCGGTCAGCCCGGTGACGTTGCCGCCCGTCACCATCAGGTAGCGCGACAGCACGTTCATGCGCAGGCCATCGGGGTGGCGGTCAAGCTGTGCCAGATAGTCGAAGCGCGGCAGATTGGTGTTGAAGCGCGTGCGCAGGCGCTGGCGGATCTGCTGTTCGATCTGCGTGCTGCACGCGAGCAGGCGCAGCCAGATCTTGACGTCCATGTGGTCATCCACATGCGCGCGGGCTTCCAGGCCGATGCGCTCGTCGCCCAGGGCTTGCGCGACGGCGTGGTAGCCGGAGGCGCGGGTGGCGAGTGCAGTCTTGCGGCGGGTGCGTTCGGTGCTCACATGACCTCCCCGCCGGACACCGAGATGGCCTGCCCGGTGATCGACGATGCACCGTCGGAGCACAGCCACACCACGGCGTTGGCCACTTCATCCGGTGTGACGAGCCGGCCTTGCGGGTTGCCCTTCACCAGCTCGGCGCGCGCTTCCTCTGCGCTGCGGCCAGTGCGGGCGACGATGCGGTCGATACTCTCGCGCACGATGTCGGTTTCGGTGTAGCCGGGGCACACCGCATTGACGGTAACGCCGCGCGCCGCCAGCTCCAGCGCCAGCGAACGCGTCAGGCCGATCACGCCATGCTTGGCGGCCACATACGCCGACACATACGCATAACCGCGCTGCCCCGCCGTGCTGGCGATGTTGACGATGCGGCCACGGCCACTGGCCTGTATATCCGCCAGCGCAGCCTGCGTGCACAGGAAGGTGCCCGTCAGGTTCACGGCCAGCATGCGCTGCCACTGGTCGAGTGTCGTCTTGGCAAACGATGCGCTCTCCGCCTGCCCCGCGTTATTGACGAGGATGGAGATCGCGCCGAGCCCCGCGCGTGCGGATTCGAAGGCCGCCGACACACTCGCTGCGTCCGTCACATCGCACGTGACGACCTGCGCGCGGGCGCTGTCGGGCAACGTCTTGGCCGTCGCCTCCAGCACGGCAGCGTTTCGACCCATCAGCGTGAGCGTGGCGCCTTGTGCGGCGAGCTGCGCAGCGATGGCCGCGCCAATCCCTCGGCCTGCACCGGTCACAACGGCATGGTGTCCTGCAAGCATCGTCACGTTAGACCCCCTGCATGCGGTTGGCCTGCTCCAGCGGCGAGAGCCCCGCCGCCTGTGCCGCCATCGCACGTTCACGTTCGAGATTGCGTTCCAACTGCAACTTGCCCGCGCGGTACTGCTTGGGCCACGACACATCGAGGTAGCCGATGCGCGCGGCTTCGTTCAGCGTCCACGCCGGGTTGGCCAGGTGCGGGCGCGCCACGGCGCACAGGTCGGCACGGCCGGCGGCGATGATACTGTTGACGTGGTCCGCCTCGGAAATCGCGCCCACGGCAATGGTGGCGATGCCGGCTTCGTTGCGCACGCGGTCGGCAAACGGCGTCTGGAACATGCGGCCGAACACCGGCTGCTCCTTCTTGCTGACCTGACCCGACGAGCAGTCGATCATGTCCGCGCCCGCCGCCTTGAAGATGCGCGCAATCGCCACCGCATCGTCCGGCGTGATGCCGCCTTCCACCCAGTCGTGCGCGGAAATGCGCACCGACATGGGCTTGTTCTTCGGCCACACCTCGCGCACTGCGTGGAAGACTTCCAGCGGAAAGCGCAGGCGGTTTTCCAACGAGCCGCCGTATTCGTCATTGCGCTGATTGGTGAGCGGCGAGATGAACGACGACAGCAGATAGCCGTGCGCGCAGTGCAGCTCCAGCCAGTCGAAGCCAGCCTCTGACGCCAGCCGCGCCGAGTGGACGAAGTCATCACGCACGCGGTCCATGTCTTCGCGCGTCATGGCGTGCGACCACTGGCTCACCCCGTCCAGATACTGCTGCGGCGACGCGGAGATGAGCGGCCAGTTCTGACCCTCCTCCAACGGCAAGTCGATGCCTTCCCACGCCACGCGCGTCGAGCCCTTGGCGCCCGCGTGACCCAATTGGATGCCCAGCTTCGCATCGCTGTTGCCGTGCACGAACTGCACGATGCGCGCCCAGCCGTCGCGCTGATCGGTGTTCCACAAACCCGGGCAGCCCGGGGTGATACGCGCGTCAGGCGACACGCAGGTCATTTCGGCCATCACCAGCCCGGCGCCGCCCATGGCGCGCGCGCCCAGGTGCACGAGGTGGTAGTCCGCTGGCTGGCCGTCTTCACACGAGTACTGCGCCATGGGCGACACCACCACGCGGTTCTTGAGCGTGACGCCGCGCACGGTAAAGGGCGTGAACATCGGCGGCACCGGGCCGCGCTCGGGCGCACGCGGTGCACCGGCCTGCTCGGCAATCCAGTCTTCAAACGATTCGAGATACCGCTTGTCGCGCTGGCGCAGGTTTTCGTGGCTGATGCGCTGGCTGCGGGTGAGCAGCGAATATGCGAACTGCGCGGTCGGCAGGTTGGCGTAGCGGGCGACGTTTTCAAACCACTCGGTCGAGTTGCGCGCGGCGTTCTGGATGCGCAGCACTTCTACGCTGCGCACGGCTTCATAGTGTTCCAGCGCGGCGCGAAGGTCGCCCGGGTGCTGGCCGATGCTGCGCGCGAGCTCAATCGAATCTTCCAGCGCCAGCTTGGTGCCCGAGCCGATCGAGAAGTGCGCCGTGTGCGCGGCATCGCCCATCAGCACGACGGGCGTGTTGTTCTCGTTGGTGTGCACCCAGTGCCCGCACACCACGCGCGGAAAGCGAATCCACTGCGCAGACCCACGCAGGTGCGTGGCGTTGGAGATCAGCTTGTTGCCGTCGAGGTATTTGGCGAACAGGCGCTCGCAGTAGGCGATGGCGTCTTCCTTCTCCATCGTCTCCAGCCCGGCCTTGCGCCACACCTCTTCCGGTGCCTCCACGATGAAGGTGGAAGTCTCGTCATCAAAGCGGTACGCATGCGCCTGAAACCAGCCGTGCTCGGTCTCTTCAAACGCAAAGGTGAAGGCCTCGAACAGCTTGTGCGTGCCCAGCCAGACAAAGCGGCAGCGGCGCGTGTCGATATCGGGTTGATACGTGGCGGCGTACTTGGTGCGGATGCGGCTGTTCAGGCCGTCGCTGGCGATGATGAGGTCGGCATCTGCGTACGCCGTGTCATCCTGCACATCGGTTTCAAAGACGAGCTTGACGCCCTCTTCCTCGCAGCGCGCCTGCAGGATGTTCAGCAAGCGCTTGCGCCCGATGCCGCAGAAGCCGTGGCCGCCCGAGCGCACCACCTGGCCGCGGATGTGGACTTCAATGTCGTCCCAATGGTTGAAGGCGTCGAGGATCTGCGCAGCGCTCTTAGCGTCGGCCCGCTGCAGGTTGCCCAGCGTCTGGTCTGAGAAGACCACACCCCAGCCGAAGGTGTCATACGGCCGGTTGCGCTCCACGACGGTGATGTCGTGTGACGGGTCCTGCAACTTCATCAGCAGGGCAAAGTACAGGCCAGCCGGCCCACCACCAATACAGACGATCTTCATGACGGCTCCGCGTTCTATGCGGTGTTACCTTAGTCATGAATAGTTTAGTTGTAAAGTAATTTCAGGGGAATGTCCTGACAGTGACGGCGCAGCGTCATGTGCGCCCTACGGCATATTGCTTTTAATACTGGCTTAAGCTTGGCTTCCTAAAGTGGAGCCGTCACACACCAGCCCGAAGGCACCGCCATGACCCCGCAAGAGATGCAAGCCCTGGACACGTTCCTGACCCAGCTCACGCAAGCGCGCGCCGGGGCGAAAGACCCGCAAGCAGAAGCGCGGATTACCGAGACCGTTGCCCGCCAGCCGGATGCGGCCTACCTGCTCGTGCAGCGCGCCATGCTGCTCGACCAGGCGCTGGCATCGGCCCTGGCGCAAATCAACACGCTGCAGAGCCAGTTGCAGGCAGCACAAGCCGGCCGCAGCACATCGTTCATGGATTCCGCCAACAACTGGGGCAGCCACGCCAACAGCACCGCGCCCAACCCTGCATACGCCCCGCAGCAAGCCGCCCCCGTGCAGATGCCGCCGCAACCCCAGCCGGCCCCGGCCCAACCCGTGCGCTCGGGCTTCTTTAGCGGCGGCCTGGGCAGCACGCTCGGCAGCGTCGCCACCACGGCAGCCGGCGTGGCCGGTGGCGCACTCCTGTTCCAGGGCATCGAGAACCTGTTCCACCACAACAGCAGCGGTGGCGGCTTCCTCGGCCAGCAGCCGGTGATGGGCGGCACCACGGAAACGGTGATCAACAACTACTACGACGGCGACAGCGGCAGTAACAACACGGCCTCGCGTGATGACAGCCTTGGGCTGATCGATGACAGCGACTTGGGCGGCAGCGACTATTCCGACGACGATTCGACGCTGATCTAGCCAAACCGAAGCCGTCTCCGGATACCCGCGTCCATCTTCGGCCCGGTGAGCCCTGGACCGAGAATGTCAAGTTGAAATAGGTCACACGCCGAGCTCAGAGCTCGGGACACCGAGAAAAAAGACTCACGCGCGGAGCTCCGAGCTCGGATCGCCGAGAAAAAAAACTCACGCGTCGAGCTCTGAGCTCGGGACACCGAGAAAAAAGACTCGCGCGTCGAGTTCTGAACTCGGGACACCGAGAAAAAACACTCACGCGTCGAGCCCTGAGCTCGGATCGCCGAGAAAAAACACTCACGCGTCGAGCCCTGAGCTCGGATCGCCGAGAAAAAACACTCACGCGTCGAGCTCTGAGCTCGGGGCACCGAGAAAAATGACTCACGTGTCGAGCTTTGAGCTCGGAGCACGGAGAAAAAATCTCCGAACACCAAGCTTCGGTCGCCAAGCTTCAAATGCCGATCTCCGCATAGGAATTTTCGGATTCTTCGGTCCAAAACCCCTTCTTTTCTTGCGGACGGATGCCACAACCGCCAATCTCACGCGGTTATGCCCCCCGGCATGACATTGCCAATCCATACACGAGAAATGCAATGCCACAGAATATGATTTCGCTTCAGCTTGCCGCGGCTGACCTGACCGCCATCGACGGCGCACTGAAAACCCTGGAAGACCGACTGACTGGTCTGATCGGACTATCGCCCGCCCAGCGCAGGAAGGCCGTGAAGATGGGTGGCAAATCCGAAGCATTCGCCCGCACGGCATTGGAAGTGCTGGGCAACAATCCCAACGTGCTTCCAGTCAACTTCGGCCTGCCCGAAGTCCGCCGCGATCTGGTGGCCTTCGATGCGCTGCGCCCAAGGTTAGACCGCTTGGAAAAGCTCTGCGAGCGGATGTCTGACTCGCAACTAGCATTGGGCAGCGACGTGATGAGCGCCGCGTTGGACGGATATGCCTTCCTCAAGCGTGCCGGCAAGGGCGAAGGGCTGGACATGGCCCGCAAGTCGCTGTCGGTGCGGTTTAGTCGGAATGGGGTGAGGAAGAAGGAAGGCGAGGCGGCAAGGGAGTGAGTTGATCAGTTGGTGTTGTGAATGAAGAAAGAAAGCCGCCTCCGAGCGGCTTCTTTTTTTCATGGCAATAATGGTCGACGGTTATTTCCAAAATCAACCTTTCGGTAACCGAAGAGGTTGATGCGTAATCACCCCGTACAGACTGAGCCCTGTATGTATGGCACGAAGCCTAGGAAACGTGTGATTTTCTGTTGATCGTGTTCAGGCAGATCCGTTGCTCATTAGACTCATGACCCGCCCATTACTACGCAAGCTACGCAAGGGGACCGATGAATGGCCGTATCAGCATGTACGTAGCATGAGTCATCAGATTTTTCTGCTTGATGAGGACCAGGCAGGTGCAGAACTTATATCCTCTGCCGTACGGACTGCAGGGATGCACATGCAGTGGGTCAGTTGTCCAGCGCGAGCACTGGCACTCCAGCCTGCTATGCATCCAGATGTTCTGTTGATTGGATGGACGGGCTCCACCGAACAGTTACTCGACCTGCTTCGGAGCTTCCGGGCAAATGCTGCTGCTCCGACCTTCCCCATCGTTGTACTGTCTATCCATCACGATGCGGCGACCAAGATCGCAGCATTGGATGCAGGGGCTGACGACTATCTGGTCAAACCTTGTCATACCGGTGAACTGGTGGCTCGCATTCGAGTTCTGCTGCGGAGAACGTCTCGATCGGACAAACATCTGTCCAAAATCGATGGCCTCGTGATTGACGCTCACAACCAGAATGTGATGGTCCAGACCGACAGCGAGCCCCGAGCGATTCCGCTTAGTCCACAGGAGTTTCGGTTACTCCATTTCTTGGTAGAGCATCCGCAGTGTGTGCACACGCGTGAGCAATTGCTTCGTCGTGTTTGGGGAGGGCACGTCGTTGTCGGAGTGCGTACGGTGGATGTGCATGTTCGTAAGCTGCGGATGGCGTTGGCTGGAACGTCAGCCGATGGTCTGATCCAGACCGTGCGCGGTAGGGGATATCGGCTCGTAATGGAGCCTTGATGCAATGAGCGGACGACTACCATCTTCTACGACCCTCAGAATGCGAGTGGTGAACGGATGTCGGACTCGCAACTAGCATTGGGCAGCGACGTGATGAGCGCCGCGTTGGACGGGTACGCCTTCCTCAAGCGTGCCGGCAAGGGCGAAGGGCTGGACATGGCCCGCAAATCGCTGTCGGTGCGGTTTAGTCGGAATGGGGTGAGGAAGAAGGAGGAGTCAACGACAGCGCAGTGAGTGATTGGCCGTTGTGGTCAAAAAGAAAAACCGCCCTCGGGCGGTTTTTCTTTTTGACCAGTCAGCTAGATGACTAGGTCGCAGATTCGATTACCGACAGCCAGCAGGAAATCAGATATGTCTGTCGCCTCGGCTTTCGTGATGGTTTGCTTTTGGTTAGTCACCGGATCGAGATCTGCCTCATGCACAATAGCGTTTCGGCGCGTAGCGATTAGTCTCTGCTTTCGCTTAGCATCCTCATCCGTCATTCCAAGGCCCTGCACGATCTGCTGCCACTTCTGGTTTTCATTCCAGATGTAACTCAACCCGTCCGCGACTTTTGCTGGATCCTGAAACGATAGCTTACTGAGCTTTTCGCGAACGATTTCCTCGAAGCGAACTGGAGGTGGAGGAACCGCGCCCACCGAAAGACCTGGTAAATGCTGAATGGGAACGACCTCGTTCAGGTATTTCCCAGTCGGCGACCGCTGGTTCTCGAATATCCTCACCATGCCAATACGAATCAAATCGTGCATCAGCTTGTCGAAAGCACTAACTGCATTAACGACTTGCGAGCGCAGCAAGTCGTCGAACTGTTCGGGGATCGCCACGATGTTGCTCAAGTGATCGTAGAGGACTCCAAGTTCAACGGCCTGCCGGATGTTTCTGTGAAAGACTCCCTTGGCATTGAGCATAGTCTTCAGCTCATGAGGCCCTTCAGCGTGTTTGCGACGGACGTGAACTGAGCATGAATCTGCCCACGCTTGTCGATCATGCCGTCCTGGACAACGCCCGTTGTGCCTAGCTCGTCGTCACGCAGAGCGAACACTGGTACGCCCGCCTCGTGAGAGAGCGGCAGCAAGGCACCAAAGTCCGGGATTTCCTGCAGGCAGAAGCCATCGTTGCGCAGCGCGTCGGGATAATCGTTGTCAGGCAGCGTAAGCCCTGCACTCCGGAGTGCGGGAAATAGACGATTCTGGGTGACAGCCTTAATCTCGGCAATGTTGTCGCGGTACGGTGCGGCTGCTCGGCCGTTGCGCACGTTGAAGCGCTGGACCATGGTGCCGGCGAACTTGGGTAGGCCGGGCCGTAGCGGATATGCCGAGTCATGGAACACCGTCTCATTGCCTGCCTTCCACGAGGCCCACCGCGGGAAGATGGATTCCAGCGTCTGTAGGGCCATAATGGAAAATGGGTCAGGGTTGGTCGGGAGCAGGATGAAATCGGAGTTCAAAAGAAGGTTCTGGTTTATCGCACTCAGGCCCGGGTTGAGATCGATGATTGTGTACTCAATCTGGTTCGACTCCTCGACTTGTCGGATTAGCTCGTGGAAGGCGCCGGGCAGATTTTGCAGCGTGGCAAGTGCGTTCGAGGTCTGCGCGAAAGTCAGTGATGCATCATATTCGGAAAGCGTGGCATGGCCGGCCAAGAGGTGCACGAGAGGCTGGCGGGCCGGAGTTCTGCAGACGACGGGCTGGATGGGAGCGGGCTTGCCTGTGAAGGCCGGTGCGACGCCGTCCTTGATGTTCTGAAGTCGCGTCGCGTCGTCCAAGTAGTACGCATCGAAGTCATCGCCCAGTATCAAGCTGGAGAGGTTGCATTGCGGGTCGGCATCTATCAGCAGGACCCGATGCCCCTGCTCGGCGAGCATCCAACCCACGTTGTAGACGGTGGTGGTTTTGCTGACACCACCCTTGTGATTGAACAAGACCAGTCGCTTTGCCATTTCTGAACTCCCAGTAGTAAATTTTTAGTCGCGAATATCGGAGCATGATAGGCGAATCATGCTCTGAACGGATTGACAAGGAGAGCCGGGGCTATCCATGGGCTGATGCCGAGCTTCGAGGCACGCTATATCTGCATGACCAACGCTATCCAGCAGTGCGAATGTACTGACGACAAACGCATCATCGTGGTTAGCGGCGTTCTATCGACTTGCAGTTAATACCAATTCGCGCCCCTCCCTACGGCTAGAGATTGCATCAGCGCAAATGATGCAATCGCCGCTGAGCGGTCAGCTATGCTAACGAATGAAGGGTCGCTTCAGTTTGCTAAGAGACATCTGATCCCACGTGATTCCTCAGAGAGCCAAACAAAAAGGGCCGGCACCCTCCGGCACCAGCCCTTCTTGCTTTGCAGAAAAACGCATTCAGCGCATCAATCAACCCGCCTGACGCACCGCAGCCGCCTGCTCCCCACGCTTGCCGAAGATGAGCTGCACCACCACCGCCACAACAACGTTGAAGGCCAGCGCCGTCAACCCCGTGTAGATGGCGAACTTGTCGCCGCCAATCACAAAGGTGTGCACGGGCTTGATGCCGTCAGAAAACGCCAGCCAGCTTCCGCCAACCATGCCCGCTGCCCAGCCGGCCAGCAGTGCCGGTGCGCTGAAGCGGTTGGACCACTTGAACAGCGCAAACACCACCGCCGGGAAGGTCTGCACGATCCACACGCCGCCCAGCAGTTGAAGGTCCAGCGCAAACTTGGTCGGCAGGAAGAGGATGAACACCAGCGCGCCCGCCTTGACGATCAGCGAGATCACCTTGGCGACCTTTTCCTGGCCGGCGGCGGTGATGTCCGGTGCCACATACGGCTTCCAGAAGTTGCGCGTGAACAGGTTGGCAGCGCCAATCGACATGACTGCCGCCGGCACCAGCGCACCAATGGCGATGGCCGAGAACGCGAAGCCCGTGAACCAGCTCGGGAACAGCGCGTTGAACAGCGCCGGCACCACGTCGTTGTTGTTGGTGACCTTCACGCCCGCCGCATAGGCCATGAAGCCCAGCAGCGCAATCAGGCCCAGCAGCACCGTATAGGCGGGCAGGAAGACGGCGTTCTTGCGGATGGTGTCTGCACTGCGCGCGGCAAAGATGCCGGTGAGCGTGTGCGGATACATGAACGCCGCCAGTGCCGAGCCGATGGCCAGCGTGGCGAACGGCAGGAACTGCGCAGACTTGAGCGTGAGGCCCGTGGCGCCACCCTTGAGGGCAAACGCGTCATGCGCCGTGGCAAACACCGCGCCGTAGCCGCCCAGCTTGGCCGGCACCAACACCACCGCCACCAGCACCACGATGTAGATCATGATGTCTTTGACGAAGGCGATGAGCGCCGGTGCGCGCAGGCCGGCGGAGTACGTGTACAGCGCCAGGATGACGAACGCAGCCGCCAGCGGCAGTTCGCCCGTCAGGCCCAGCGCTTTGATCACCACCTCCATGCCGATGAGCTGCAGCGCGATGTACGGCATCGTCGCCACCACGCCCGTGAGCGCCACCGCAAACTCCAGCGAGCGCGAACCATACCGGCCGTACACCGCATCCGCCGCGGTCACGTGGCCGTTGGCATGCGCCACCTTCCACAGCTTGGGCATGATCAGGAACACGATCGGGTACACCAGGATCGTGTACGGCAGCGCGAAGAAGCCGTACGCGCCCACCGCATACACGAGTGCCGGCACGGCAATCACGGTGTAGGCGGTATAGAAGTCGCCGCCGACCAGGAACCACGTGATCCAGGTGCCGAAGTTGCGGCCGCCCAGGCCCCATTCGTCAATGTGGGCGCCCTTGTCGGATTCGCCCCGCTGCCAGCGCGAGGCGATAAAGCCCAGCACCGTGACCAGCGCGAAGAAGAAGACGAAGACCGCCAGCGCAGTCCAGTTGATCTGTCCGTCCATCATTCTTCTCCTTTGCGCTGACCGTTCTTGAAGACGATCCAGATCAGCAGCGAGGTGATCGGCACCCACAGGAACTGGTACCAGTAGAAGAACGGAAAGCCGAAGAGCGTGGGCGTTTCCTGGTTGTAGAACGGCACCCACAGCAGGCCGATAAATGGCAGTGCGAGTAAGAACTTCATGGGTTGTCTCCTGATGTTCGGGGGACTTCAGTTGTTATTCGGATGTGTTTTGAACCGGTGAGGTGCCATGCAGGACAGGGCGCGCGGAGAGGCTCGCGGGGCGGTCTCCGTCTTGTCGTTGTGGGCGCACTCTGATCGCGCCCCCGCCGGAAGACCATCCGCACCTGTACGCACGCACCACACGTAGTCCTACTTAGCAAGCGTAGGCTTTTCGCGCCAAATAACCAATCGCTAAGCCGGGCGCGGGTTTCCTAGGGTTTTCACGAATTCCAGCGCACATTGCTGGCGGTGGATGCGTGAGGAAAATGCGCAAGCGGCTTAGGGCGGGGCTTGCCGGCAAGATGGGCGCGCAGCAGCGGGACAAAAAAATCCCCGGCAGTGCCGGGGGTATTCATGGAAACGTCGGGGTGGTGGGTGGTCTGACGCAGTGGCTCAGCCCCGTTCGGCACCATGCCACCACGCGACGGCGGCACACACCAGTTGCACCGCGCCGCCGCACAGCATGGCCGCCCGCAGGCCGGGCGCGCCGCTGCCACACACGGCATAGACGGCACCCAGAATGGCCACGCCCAAAGTGGCGCCGCTCATGCGTGCCACGTTAACAAGGGCTGATGCCGTGCCAGAACGCTCCGGCCCCACGGCGCCCACGGCCGCGCCCATGAGCGGCCCCGTGGCGAAACCCATGCCGAGCCCGGTCAGCGCCAGCCCGATGGCAGCCGGCACGATCGACGCCGCCACCGCAAACCCGCCCAGCACCAGCAACCCAAGCGCGATGATGCCCACACCCCCGGCCGTGGCCAGCCGCGTGCCAACCCGCCGGGCCACCACACCCGAGGCAGGCGATACCACCATGAACACCAGCGCCATCGGCATCAACGCAATGCCCGCGCCGACCACGCTGAAGCGCCCCGTGCTCTGCCACATGAGCGGCAGCAGGAACAGCGCGCCGTACATACCAAACGTCATGCCCATGGTGGCGACAATGGCACCGCGAAACGGGCGGATGCGGAACAGCTCCAGCGGCACCAGCGCCGTGTTGCCATGGCGCGCCTCAACGTGGATGAATCCTGCCAGCGTGACAAGCGCCACCACCAGCACGCTCGCTGCCACGGCGGGCGCGTGATGCGCCTCGATGGCGGCAAACGCCAGCCCGCCGAGCGTGATGGCGCCCAGCACCTGCGCTGGCGCATCAAATCGGCGGTGCGCGGCGTCGGACGATTCCGGCACCACCCGCACGGCCAGCACCATGATGGCCACACTCACCGGCACCACCACCCAGAACACCGCACGCCAGCCGAAATGCGTCACCAGCAAGCCGCCGGCTGTGGGCCCGATCGCCATGGCCAGGCCGTTGCACGCCGCCCAAACGCCCAGCGCATGCGCACGTTCACCCGGGTCTCGCCACACCACCCGCAAGATCGCCAGCGACGCCGGCAGCAGCAACGAAGCCCCCACGCCCGCCATGGCACGCGCGCCAATCAGCCAACCAATTGACGGTGCCAGCGCGCACAG
Organism: Ralstonia sp. R-29; assembly: GCF_049913345.1. NCBI lineage: Bacteria > Pseudomonadati > Pseudomonadota > Betaproteobacteria > Burkholderiales > Burkholderiaceae > Ralstonia > Ralstonia sp. R-29. The sequence goes on along the minus strand of NZ_CP184378.1, from coordinate 1,626,267 downwards.
CACCGATGCCACGGAGAACACCGCCGCGCCCAGCACAAACGCCCGGCGCCGCCCATATAAATCCGCCAGCAGGCCGCCGCTGAGCAGCAGTGCCGCATAGGCGAGGTTGTAGGCGTCGATCACCCACTGCAGCGGGCCCACCGCCGCGTGGAAAAACTGGCCGATCGGGCGCACCGCCAGGTTGACGACGGCGGTGTCGATCTGCGCGACCAGCACCGCCATCGACAGCACACCCCGCACCAGCCGCTGATGTGACGTGGTGTGCGGCGCGGTGTCGGCGTGCGCACGTTGCATTGCGGTTCCATCCATGTTCATACCCTTGGGCTTTAGCAAGCGATGGCCCCAGCGTAGTGCCGGCGCCCCGGGCGACGCTTCGATGCGTGTCGAAGCATCGCGGCGCAGGGCTCCCTAGAATGGGCATCACTGGAGGCACCCACCATGTCGCACCCGAACAGTTTTTCTGGCACGGCCTTTTTGATTGCAGACCCGGCACGTGCAGCCATGCTCACAGCACTGCTGGATGGACGCGCCCTGCCGGCTGGCGAGTTGGCGCATGCGGCGGGCATCACCGCGCAGACGGCCAGCACGCACCTGGCCAAGTTGGTCGAAGGCGGCCTGCTGGCCGTGGAAACGGAAGGCCGGCACCGGTATTTCCGACTGGCCGGCGCGCATGTGGCGCAGGCGCTGGAGCATCTGGCCGCCATCACGCCTGCCGCCGTGCACCGCACCACGCCGAGCCCGAAGGCGCGTGAACTGGGCTTCTGTCGCTGCTGCTACGACCACCTCGCCGGGCAGGTGGGCGTGGCCGTCACGCAGGCGCTGCAGTCACGCGGCTATCTGCTGCCGATGCCCGACAAGCAATACGAGATCACGCCCGCCGGCATTGCCTGGTTTGGCGCCGTGGGGCTGGATGTGGGTGGGATTCGTCCGACACGTCGCGGGCTTGCGCGGCAATGTCTGGACTGGACGGAGCGTACGCACCATCTGGCGGGGCCACTGGGCGTGCAGTTTCTGCGCCGCCTGTGCGATGCAGGTTGGATGCTGCGCGCACGAAACTCGCGCGCGGTGCTGGTCACGCCCAAGGGCTGGCAAGAGCTGCATCAGCGCCTGGGCGTGGATGAAGCGACGGTGCGCAGCGCAGCCGAACACCGCCATGCATAAAACCGCCGATCAGGGCTTCGCCGAAGTCAGCACGTTGGGCAAGCGCGCAAGGATGGCATCGCGCGAGCGCACGCCCGTCGAGGTGGGCTCGACCTTATCGTCCTGGATCAGGTTGGCAAACACGTAGGTTTTGTCCCCGTTCTTCGCCCAGCCGACAAACCAGCCGTAAGCGTGCGCCTGGTCCCATGTGCCATCAGGCGACGTGTTGCCCGGCGCGGGCCCAGCCATCCCCGTCTTGCCCTGCACGGCCCAGCCTTCGGGCAGTTGCCAGGTCTGCACGGTGCGGTTGACCATGTCATAGGTGTGCGCCGATACCGGCAGTTGCCGGTTGACGAGCTTGCGCAGAAAGCCGATCTGCTCCTCGGGCGAAATCTGCAGCGACGAGGTAATCCACGAGCGGTCCAGGCCATTGTGCTTGCCCGGGTCGCCGTTCACATCCATGTTGCCGTAGTCGAACTTGCGCACGTACGCGGCGAACGTCTGCGCGCCCATCGCATGCGTGATGCGCTGCGAATACCAGACCACGGAATATTTGAGCCACAGCGTCGGGTCGACGGGCTGGCGCCAGGCCTCGCCACCCCAGTCGGGCTCACCCGGTTTGATGTGCTCGACCGGCGTGTGTTCGTCTTTGAGGAAGCCATGGTCGAAGCCCATGACGGCCAGCGCCAGCTTGAAGGTGGAAGCGGGCGTCGCACGCGCATCGCACTTGCCTTCGTGCAGCACGACCTTGCCGGTGGCGGCATCGGCGACGATCGTGCAGATGGGGTGCTCGGCGTGGGCGAACGTCGCAAGCGCAGCCAGCAGGGTGCCAGCGGCGGCGTGGTGGAGTTTCATCATGGGGCAGCCTTGAACGGGGGGAATGTGCGGCAGCATAGCAATGCGCTGCTGTCGCGCGGACCGGACAAGGCGTAACGGCTGTAACGCTGACGTTGGTGCTGGTGCGTGCGGGCGAAGTTGCCGCCCGCTCGGTTTCGCTCGAGCCCGTCCTGAGGTGGCCGGGGCCGAGCGATGTAGCGTGATATCAGCGGGCCAGCGCTGCAACCTCCGCAGCACTCAATGCACCTGTGTACACGCGGAAGTCCTGGACACGGCCGTTGAACGACGGATGCGACCAATTGCGGCCGAGGAAGGTGACCTGGTCGCCCACATGGCGCGGCGTCAGCAGGATCTCGTCGGACCTCCCCGCCTCCGTGCCGTCGACATACAGGCGGCAGGTGTTGCCCCGCAGCGTGACCGCCAGATGGACCCAGCGCCGAATCGGCATGGCCCACGGCGCCGCCACAACCTGCGCATCTTTGAAAGTCGCGCCAAAGATTGAGAAGCACAGCGTGCCCGTGCCGGTCTGCGGTGCGATGGCCATGGCTGCGTTCGCGTCCAGCCCCGCGAAGAACACGCAGCTGTCCCAGTGCAGCCCATTCGCGTAGGCCCAGAACGACAGGCTGAAGTCGTCGAGGTCGCTAAAGATGCCCGACGGCAGTTGCAGGCCGGCCTTCACGCCGTCGAAGACGATGGCCTTGTCGTTGCTGCCGCGCCCGGCGCCCCAGGTCGCGCCGTCCAGCAGCGTGCCCTCGATCAAGGTTTGGGTGCCGGCGGCGGTGAACAGCGCGCCGACCGTGCCGGTGCCGTTCGGGTCGTTCAGCGGCAGTGACAGGCGCTGCTCGCCAGGCACGGCGATGCGGACCACGTTGGAGCCGGCGGTCGGGGCACCATCGCCTTGGGCGGTGACCTGGTAGAACCAGACGCCGTTGGGCGGTGTATCGCTGTAGGTGCGCACCTCGCTGGCCGAGACGGTGCCCAGCAGGTTGAAGGGGCCGTTGGCTTGGCTGGCGCGCTTGACCGCATATGAGGTCGCGCCAATGCTGCCCCACCACGACAGCACGACGTTGTCGCCGCGCAAATTGGCCGTGAGGCCGGACGGCGGCTTCATCGGCCCGGCGTAGTCCGGGAGGCGATGGATCAGCGTCGGCCACCAAACGTCGTCGCTGCTGCCGCCGTATTTCGGCTCGACCTGCTTCACGATGCGCGCGACGTTCGGCGCCGCCAAACCCAGGCGGTTGACGTAGTGGTTGTAGATGGGCTCCCAGCAGTTACGGCCGTGCGTGCCGTAGTTCACTTGCGTCCAGAAAGACGGGTGGGGCTGCGACGGATTGTTTTCGCGCACATACGGCATCGGGTAATTGACGCCGTTCTCATCCACCAGATTGGAGCGCGCCACGTACTCCGCCGCCGCGAGGAAGCGGTTGTTGTACAGCCCGTAGAGATCGTCACCCTGCTTCCATGCGATCTCCAGCAGGTCGCCGCCCAGCGACATGCCCAGCGTGGAGTGGCCCTGGTCGCGGCCGCTTTCCTCCCACTGCCCGAAATGACCCGGGTGCATGAAGTAGACGCCATGCCCGATGGCGCCATTGCCGAAGTTGCGGAGCTTGCCGCGGTTGTTGCCTGCGAAGCAGTCGTAGGCCAGGCGGTACAGGTCGGGCTTGTCGCAGAACACGCCGATGGCCATGGCGCCCACCATCGAGGCCATGTCCCAGTTGGCATGGGAGCCGATGCGCCCGTCGCTGAGGAAGCTCTGCGACACCGGGGCGAAAACGTTTAGCAGCATGTCCTGGAAACGCTTCAGGCTTGCCGATGCCCAGCCCGGGTAGGTGCGCAGGACTTCGCCGATCTGCGCCAACTGGTGGCCTTGTATGCCAGCCAGGATGATGAAGGTGTGGTCGTCATGGGCGGTCGAGCCGGGTGGCACCGTTCCAACCTCCTTCAGCGTGTTCGCCCAGGCGTCCAGGAACTCCACCGCCTTGTCGGCATAGCGGTTGTCCTGCGGGTCGGACAGCTTCCAACGCAGTACCAGGGTCCAGGCGTGCCAGATGTCGCCGTACAGTGCGTACTTGGTCCAGTCGGCCCGGTAGACTGCGGGCTGCGGATTGGGCTTGGCGTTCAAGGAGGCGTTTGGCTCGGCGCACAGCTTGTTCCACCAGCCCGCCCACGGCTCCTGGCCGGCCTTGATGAGCGCGCGAATGCGGGTGAAGTCGTCTTCGGTGGCCAGCAGCCCGGGGTGGCGGAAGACGCCACTCACGTAAGCCGTCTCGGGCGCAGATGCCGGGGTGGGCGCAGGGGTTGGCTTCGTAGGTGCTGGAGCGCCCGGCGCCTGGCCTCCACCCCCTCCCTTCTCCTGCGGCTGGCTTCCCTGTGCGGCGCCGTCAGAATCGCCGGCACCCCAGCTGCACCCCGGCAGCAGCGGCAGCATGGGGAACAGCCCCAGGCCGAATGACAACGCGCGACGCACAGGATCCGGCAACTCCTCGAGCCTGGCGTGCTCAACGGACTTTTTCGACATCTTGTTTACCCGACTGTTTTTTAGTAGTGGCGCAACCGTAGGTCAGCGTGCGAACGCACGTCAACGCAATCGCCAAAACAGTGAGGATTGTTGAGACTCTGGACTTGATCCTCTGCAGTGGAGCCTCACCAGTGCCTGCCGGTGGGGTCCAAAGTGGGCACACTGCCCCAGCCAGCGGTGACGCGCCTGCCTGAATGGATCAAAAAAGAAGGGCTTGCAAAATTCTTGGCGGTCGGTAAAATGCGCCGCTCACCTAGCCCAGGTGGCGGAATTGGTAGACGCACTAGTTTCAGGTACTAGCGGGTAACTCCGTGGAGGTTCGAGTCCTCTCCTGGGCACCAAACACAGTCCCAAGCTGTTTCTGGGGCGACAAAAAACCCGCGTGGCGATGAGCCTCGCGGGTTTTTTCTTGTCCGAAGTGAGGCGATCCGCTCTTGTGCAGGCCCCGGCACGCGGCTGTTCTTGTAGTGCAAATGCGCTACATAAGCGCCCAGCCCGCGCCTTTACAATCGGCGCATCATGCAATCAGTCCGCACCGGCTCGGAGCCGCCCCTCATTCACGTCGCCATCGTCGAGGACGACCCCGGCTTTAGCGAGGCACTGAGCCGCGCTGTTCAGGCAGCGCCCGACATGCGGCTGGCCGGCGTTGCCATGTCGCGCGCCGAGGGTCTGGCCCTGCTGCAAGGCCCGCCGGCCGATGTGCTGCTGGTAGACCTCGGCCTGCCCGACGGCTCGGGCATTGATGTGATCCGCGCAGCGGTGCTGCAGTGGCCGAGCTGCAGCATCATGGTCAGCACCAACTTTGGCGACGAGACGCACGTCATGTGCTCGATCGAGGCCGGCGCCGCGGGCTATCTGCTCAAAGACAGCTCGCCCGCCCGGATGGCTGAAGAGATCCGCAGCCTGGCCAGTGGTGGCAGCCCGATCAGCCCGATCATTGCGCGGCAGATCCTGGCGCGCTTCCAGCAGAGCCCCGCCAGCACCGCCCCGCGCTCAGAGCCGGAACCAGCCATGGCCGATTCCACCGCACCGCTGCTGTCGGCACGCGAGAAGGAAGTGCTGGACTACATTACCAAGGGCTTTACGACGCAGGAAATCGCCAAGCTGATGGAGCTGTCGCACTTCACGGTACGCAGCTTCGTGCGGCGCATCTACAGCAAGCTCAAGGTGACCTCCAAGGCGGAAGCCATCTACGAGGCAAGAAACCTCGGGCTGCTGGCCGATTAGCCCGCGCCGGCTCAAGAACCAGCAAGCACGTTGCTGAACCCCCTTTGACGGGGGTTCCCAAGCCGTGCGCAAACGCATCTCATATTGGCCCTCCACTTCACCGAGCGTTGCGACACGCGCCTTGCATGAGAACCTCTCCTGCGTCCCTCTTTGCCAAAGCGGTGTTCGTCTTTTCGGTGGCGCTGCTCGCCATTGTGGGCATGTTCTATTCCGAAGCCGGCAGTGAGCCATCGTCGGCGCAGAGCCTGCATCTGACACAGATGGATTGGCAAACCACGGATGCACCGGGCTTTCAGGTGCCGCCGGCCACGCTCGACAGCGGGGCCTTGCCCAAGGCCTGGCAGCATGCCGCGCTGCCGTTTGCGCCGTCGATCGCGCTGTTGCGCCAGGCCGGCGCCAAGGCCGGGGCCCGGATGGTTCACACAACGTGGCTGCGGGTTCCCGTACCTGCGTGGCCGGCAAATTCAGGCCCCCTGGCACTGTACGGTGTGCGCATCAAGACCGACGGGACGATCGCGGTGTACGTCAACGGCCAGCTCGTGCATCGCGCGCAGGAGCAGGGCCCGCTGTGGAACAGCACGCGTACGCCGCTGTGGGTGGTGCTGGATGCACCGACCAACGGCACACCGGTGCGCGAGATCCTGCTGCGCCTGGAGCACACCCAGGGCACGCAGATCGCGGTCTCGTCGCTATGGCTGGGGCCCAGCAAGGCGCTGAAAAGCCGCTACAACATCCGCCAATGGCTGCAGCAGGAATTGCCGGCCGTGCTGAGCGCCGCGTTCCTGGCGATCGGCATCTTTGCGTTGTTTGTCTGGTTTCGGCGCGGCCATGAAACCGCGTACCTGCTGTTCTTCAACCTGGCTGTCACGTCGTTCCTGCGGGGTCTGCATTTCTACGTGGCGCAGCCGGTGGCCAATGACTGGTTTGCCTGGCTGACCGTCAACTCGCTGCTGTGGCTGGTGCTGGTGGTGCACTTCTTCCTCTGCCAGCTGCATGGCCGGCCGGTGGCGTGGTTCACGCGTACGTTCGTCATCGTGACCAGCGTGATTGGCGTGCTGACCTTGCCGATACTGGCCGTCCTGCCGAACACGCCGAAAGTCACCCCGCTGATCTACCCGATTGCCGCGCTCATGGGGGCGGCGGTTGGCGTGGTGGGTGCCGTCAACGCCTGGCGCCGCTCCAACGAAGGGGTGCTGGTGGCCATTGGCGTGGGCATCTGCACCTTGCTGGGCGTGACGGACTGGCTGCTGCAGAACAACTTCAGCAGCCCGGAAGGCTGGTACTTCGGCGCGTACACCAACGCCATCACCTTCGGCATTTTCGGCACGCTGATGTATCGGCGCTACGTCAACGCCATCAGCGAGGTCGAGCAGGCCAACGCCAACCTGGCGCAGCGCCTGAAAGCGCGCGAGGCCGAACTCGAACTCAGCCACCAGAAGCTGCGCGAAGCCGAACGGCAGCGCACGATCAGCACGGAACGCCAGCGCCTGATGCAGGACATGCACGACGGCCTGGGCGCGTCGCTCATCAGCGCGATTCGCTCGGTAGAGCGCGGCGCCGTCAGCGAGGTGCAGATCTCCCAGATCCTCAAGGGCTGCCTGGACGACCTGAAGCTGACCATCGATTCAATGGAACCGGTTGAGGCAGATTTGCTGCTCTTGCTGGCCACGCTGCGCTTTCGCCTCGAACCCCGCCTGGACGGCACGGGCATCGCCTTGCTGTGGGAGGTGCGCAAACTGCCGACGCTGCCGTGGCTGGACCCGTCGAGCGCGCTGCACATCCTGCGCATCGTGCAGGAGAGCATCGCCAACATCCTGCACCACACGCGCGCCAGCGAGATCCGCGTCGGCACCGCCGCAGAACCGGATGGCGTGCGCGTCGTCATTGAAGACAATGGGGGCGGATTCGACGTGGAAAATGCCCTGCGCGCTGGCAAGGGCCATGGCTTGAAGAATCAACAGCGCCGCGCCCAGGCGCTCGGCGGTACGGTCGACTGGATGTCGGGGCCGGCTGGCACGCGCTTTACGCTGTGGCTGCCGCTGGAACGCAGCACGTAAGCCACGGCCGTCGTGGCTGTCGGGCGCGCACTGCGTGTTCCCGCTGTGCAGTGCGCGCCGCAGCTCTCCCCCGTTTTGATCGTCGCCGTAGTTTTTTTCTTCGAATCGGCCCAGCATAGTGGGATCGCCCCGATTCGTCTGTGGAACAAATGTGCTACACGGCCGCGCGATCGCTCAGAACAGTTGCTGAAGTTTCACGCTGCCGGTGTGCGACATGAAACCTTGGCCAACCTGAAACGCATAACGCGCCGACAGGCTCAGGTTGTTCGCCCGCAGCAGCGTCACGCCCAGTGTCAGGTCGGCCAGGTTGCTGACTGGCGTTGCCCCCACGGTCGTAAAGGCGGTCTGGCCGGTCGCCCCTCAACTCAAGTTGGCACCACTGCACCCCGCCCCAGCAGGGCCAACACCGCCGCAACGCATTCCGCGGGCGATTGCGCCCCGGCATCCAGCGTCAACTCGGGATGCAGCGGTGGCTCGTAGGGGTCGTCGATGCCGGTCAGGTTGGCAAGCGTTCCGGCCCGGGCCTTCCGATACAGGCCCTTTGGGTCGCGCGCCTCGCACACCGAGAGTGGCGTCGCGACATGCACCTCGAAGAAGCGTGAATCGCCGACGATCTGGCGGGCGCGCTCGCGGTCTTCACGGTAGGGCGAGATCAACGCGGCAATGGCCCAGGTGCCGGTGTTGTTCATATGCGCACACCACTGCGCCACGCGGCGGACGTTTTCACTGCGGTCTTCTCTTGAGAACCCGAGATCGGCGCAGAGCTGCTTGCGCACGGCATCGCCATCGAGCACACGGCAGCTCACGCCCTTGGCCGTGAGCGATTCGGCCAACGCCAGCGCCAGTGTCGTCTTGCCGGCGGCGCTCAGCCCCGTCAGCCAAAGCGTGGATGGAAGCTGTTGCATGTCATGCCCCTGTGCGTGTTGTGCAGGTGGGTGCGCGTGTCAGCAGCGCGGGCCATTGCGCGGCCCAATCGCCGTCGTGTGCGAGACCCGGTACGGTGTCGGTGTGCGCGCATCCGCCACCCGATGCGCGCACAAAACGCTGCGCCACTTCCGGCGGCACCACGGTGTCGTCCGCACCGCTGAAATGCAACTGCGGGACCGCTGCCACGCGGGCTGCGGCGTCGATCGGATTCAGCGATTCCGGCATCGGTGAAACGGCGTGCAGGCGGTTGACGAATTCCGTATCCAGATTGCCCGCCACGGTGCGAATGGAGGCGATGTCCCCGCGCTGCGCGGCAACCAACACAGCCACCGCACCGCCGCCGGAATAGCCCACGAGGTGAATCGGTTGGCCCGGCACCTTTGCAGCGAAGCGGCTCACGGCCTCGCTCATCGATGCCACCACTTCCGGGGCGAAGCGCTTGCTGGTCCAGTACGGCGCGGCACACCGCGGGTTCTGTGCCATGGGCGTGAACTGGCATGGGCGTGCGAGATACACGACGTTCGGTGCCGGGTCCGCGGCGGCCAGCGCAAGACCCGTGGCCTTGCGGGGGGTCGGGTCGGCCGACGGTTCGGTACGAGAAACCCAGGCGAGCCCATCGCCCTCGATATAGACAGTCAGCGGTTGGTCCGCACGCGTGATGCGCGCGAAGGCGGTCAGCACGAAGGCGTCCGTCCTGACCGGCTCGCGGTGCAGTTGAACCGGCGCCGCCAGCGCGTCGGCATGGGCATCGCGGTCGAGTGTCGTGCAATCGGACAACACGCAGCACGCCGCGACCAGAAACAGCGCGGCAATCGCAGGCCGCGCCTTCCACCCGCGACGCAGCAGGGCCGTCATGCGTGCACACCCGTCATCTGCGCCAGCGCCTGCGCCATGTCCCCCACGACGCTGCCCCAATCGCCGCGAGATGGCTGGCGGAACAGGCGCACGCTCGGATACCACGGCGTGTCATTGCGGTTGAGCAGCCAGCGCCAGTCCGGCACGAAGGGCAGCATCACCCATGCGGGGCGGCCCAGCGCACCGGCCAGATGTACCGGCGACGAATCCACCGAGATCAGCAGATCGGCCACGGCCAGGATGGCGGCCGTGTCTTCAAAGTCCTGGATCTCATCGCTGAGCGACACGATCGACATGCCCGGCGGCGGTGATGCGGCCTGCTGCGCCGCCGGCCCTTTCTGGATGGCGAGGAAGGTGGCATCGGGCCGGCCCAGCGGCGCAAGATCCGCGAGCTTCATCGAGCGATTTGCGTCGTTGACGTGCGTGGGGCGCCCGGCCCACACCAGCGCCACCAGCGGGCGCGGCAACGCGGCCAGCCGTGCCTGCCACTTCGCCACGCGCGCCGGGTCGGCCGACAGATACGGTATTGCGCCGGGCAAATGCTCTAGCCGCAAACCCATCACCATCGGCAAGCTCATCAGCTCGCAATGCACGTCGAATGCGGGCGGCAGATTGCCGCGTACCGTCGTCAGCGCATCGAAACCGTTGTAGCGGCTGGCGAGCGATGCGCTTTCGGCGTTTACCTCCAGGATGACGCGTGCGCCGCTGCGCTCCTTCGCCCAGCGCACCATGCGCAGGAACTGGAACGTATCGCCATAGCCCTGCTCGTCATGAATCAACAGCGTCTTGCCGGGAATGGGCTGGCCGTCCCAGCGCGGACGCTGCACCTTGCGCTCGATGGCAGCGGTGTGCGGCATGCCGTAGCGGTGGTGATACTCGCGCCAGCCGCGCTCAAAGTGGCCTTGCAGCAGCAGCGTTTCGGCCAGGTTGAAACGCGCGGTGAGGTTGCCGGGCATGTTGGCCACCAGCATCTCCTGGATGGCCTGCGTCTCGGCAATCTGCCCTTGCGGGCGAATCGCGTCGGCCAGCAACTGCCACAGCACCAGCGGCCCGGTGCCGGAGGCCAGCCACGGGCGTACGAGTGCCTCAGCTTCGGTCAAACGTCCATCGGCCAGCAGTGCCCGACCCTGGCGCTCCACCATGGCGACATCCACGGTGTTCATGGTGCGCTGATCCCGAGTGCCGCCAGCAGCGGCCCGAGGTGGTCGGCGTGCTTGTGCCAGCGCCCCTTGGACGTGGCGTAGATCGGCTGGCGTACCTGGTTGACGCTGGCGGTGCGCACGACGCGGCGGCTGTCATAAAAGCGCAGGCACGCGTCTTCCCATGGCAGGCCGACGAAGTCGACCAAACGGCGCGCCTCGTGCTCCAGATTGTCGACCACGGCTTCGTAGTCCACTTCGATCAAACGATCGGCCGGCAGCACCAGGCGCCAGTGCGCCATCAACTTGGCGTAGGCGCGGTAGAACTCGCCCAGTTCGGTCTGATCGTAGGTGAACTGCTGCTCGCCAGCGAACAACTTGGTGTAGCACGACAGGCAGGTATCCACCGGATCGCGCCGGCAATGGATGATGCGCGCTCCCGGCAGGATCAGCGGGATCAGGCCGGCGTAGAGGAAGTTGGCAGGCATCTTGTCGACCAGGCGCTGCTTGCCCGGTGCCAACGGTGCCACGCGGGCGAGATAGGCCTGCCCCAGGCGCGCAAGGTCATCGTCCGAAGCCGAGGCGAAGGCATCGGGAAACGTGCCGCTGCCCTCCACCAGTAAGCGCAGAGTCGACAGCTCGCCCGCACCATGCACCTGCGAATGCGATGCCAGGATCTGTTCGACCAGCGTGGTGCCCGAGCGCGGCATGCCGATCACGAACACAGGCAGCTCGGAGGGATCGGCGTTTTGCGCGGTGCGCGCCATGCGCTCCGCCGTGAAGGTCTCGGCAATGCGTTGCAGCCAGTCTTGCGTGGCGGCCGAGTTGTAGGCGAACGTCGCGCGCTTCTGGCGGTTAGCCGCATCCAGATGCTGAAATGCGCGTGCGCCGTCCCCAATGTCGAGCCACGCCTTGCCCAGTGTGAAGTGCGCCAGGATACGGTCTGCTGCGGCGCTGCCGCTGCCTTCGGCCACTACGGCTTCCATGGCCGCGAGATCCGGGTCGCCTGACTGGAAGGTCTTGGCGTCGGCACGGCCCGCCAGTGCACGCAGCGAGCCCGGGAAAACAGCCAGCGCGCGGTCAAAGGCCTCCATGGCGTCAGCCTTGCGGCCGGATTCCATCAGCAGCGTGGCACGGCCGATCAGGGCATCTTCCGCCACCGTGCCCGGCAGCGCTGCGGCTTGCTCGTAGGCGGCCAGTGCCTCGTCAGACCGGCCCAGCGCTTGCAGCACCTGGGCGAGCACGTTGTGCGCTTCTGCGCTGCGCGGTGCGGCGGCAACGGCGTGCCGTGCGATGTCGAGCGCCTCGTCGGCGCGTTCGACCTGCTTCAATGCCTGCGCACGCGCGATCAGGCCGGAGACATGTCCCGGGGCAAAGGCATGCAGCGCATCCAGCACGCGCAGCGCTTCGTGGTAGCGGTGGCGCGAGACTTCCACGTCGGCCAGGTTCAGGTAGGCATCGGCCAGGCGCGGGTTCAGATCGATGGCGTGGCGTGCCTCGGCAGCGGCCTGATCAAACCGCCCCTGCGCGTTGAGCAGAAACGCGTAGTTGCTGTGCGCCTCGGCATAGGTCGGCTGCAGGGACAACGCGCGGTGATAGTGCGCCTCGGCCCGATCCAGCCGACCCAGGCGGCGGAAGGTATTGGCCAGGTTGTTGTGCGCCTGCGCCGAATCCGGCGTGAGCGCCACCACGCGCTCCAGGCAGACGAGGCTCTGCTCCAGCTTGCCGGATTCCTGCAGCACGATGCCAAGGTTGTTCCAGGCCGACACCAGCGTCGGGGCCATCGTCACGGCGCGCTGGGCGGCCTCTTCGGCCTCAGCCAACAAACCCCGCTGGCGGTACATCTCAGCCAGGTTGCTCGAATACACAGCCGGCGCGCGCGGCGCCAGACAGGCCTGTCGCACATGGGCGATCGCCAGATCGAGGTTGCCGTAGGCATGCGCCATCAACCCCAACAGATGCAGGGCGTCGGCCTGGCCAGGCCAGGCGGCCAGCACGCGTTGGCAGAGCAGTTCTGCCTGGTCGGCCTGGCCGGCTTCCCAATGCGCATGTGCTCGGCTCAGCGCTTCCGGAAGGTTCAGTGCGCCGGAAGGCGCAGACGCGTTGGACATGGTGATCTCCCACAACTATGCAGCGACGGAGTATGCGGGATCAGAACGCCAACTTCAGCCTCACGCCGCCGGTATGCGACACAAAGTGCGGCGCCGCCTGCAATGTGTAGCGCGCCGTCAACGAAAGGTTGTTTGCGCGCAGCAACGTGACGCCGGCCGAGAGCACGCCCATGTCGGCGGCCGGGCTGGCGCCCACGGTGGTGAAGCCCGTTTCGCCCGTCGGGTCGGCGGCAAAGCTGGCGTGGATGCGCTGCTGCGCGTTGCCGTACTCATGGCGCCACGTCAGTTGCAGATACGGCACCACCGCGCCGTAGGCCGTGGTGAAGGCCCGCTCGAGCTTCGCGCCAAAGTCGCTGGTGACCGACGTCAGGTGCGTATCGCCTACCGACAGGGCGCCGCCGCTGCCGCCCGTCTCGGTGTAGCCGTTCTGACGCACATGGCTGTAGGTCAGGCCAGCCAGCGGCGTAACCGTATAGGCGCCGGCCGCCAGCGGATAGCCAGCTTCCGCACGGGCAACGTATTGCTTGCCGGTGAACTCGCCCTTGGCCTGCCCTGAGAAGCCGCTGAAGTTCAGCGCACGGCTGGTATCGTAGTCCTGCTGGACTGCACCGGCGGCCAGGTTCACGTACCACGGCGTGCCCGAGTACGTGGCGTAGCCGATCAGCCCGTAGGCGTTGACGCGCATCGAGTCGCCGTCGGTGTCGCCCGTGTTGCGGAGACTGGCGTTCGTGTAGCTGAACGCGCCACCTGCGCGCCAGTGCTCGCCGAGGGCAGTGTCTGCGCCGAACAGCAGACCGCCATAGTTGGCGCGGTAGCCATCCACCTGATCGCGTGCACCCTGGCTGACGTGGCCGCCGAGTGCCTGGCCCCAGGCGCCGTAGGCGGGCATGTCGTCGCCGGTCGGGACGCCTGTCTGCACACTACGCTGGCCGTTGACGCGGTCCGAGATCGCATTGAGCACATCGAGGGCGGACGCCATGGCCCCGCGCGTACCCGCCGCCTGCGATGCCGGGCCCAGTTGCGCACCGGCGCGGTTGGCTTCCGCCACGCTACCCAGGCTGAGCGCCTTGGAGGCATTGAACAGGTTCAGCAATTCCGGACTGAGGCCCGAGTAGTTCGCCAAACCGTTCAAGGACGAGACCGCGTTGGGCATCGTCGCCTGCGTCTGCGGCTGCGTGGTGGGCGACGTGGGCGACGTTCCGCCGCCGGTAGAACCGGAACCCGGCGTTGTTCCGGGTGGAGTGCCGGGCGTGGTCGCCGCTGCGCCACTGACCAGAGTCACCACCAGATCACTGCGGCCGCCCGCGGCAACCGTCGTGCCCGTCACCGTGCCGGAGAAACCGCTGGCCGAGTAGTTCAGGCTACCGGCGTGGTAGTTCGTGCCGCTGCTTGCCGCGTCGATCACAACAAAGCGCTGACCCGCCGCAAAGGCGTAGCTGCTGAGCTTTTGCAATGCGATGGCCGACCCGGCGTCAACGATGGCGCTGCCCGACACGACAAGGCGTCCGTAACCGCTGTCGCTCGCGAGCGACCCGCCGGCCACCGCCCCGTTGCTCACGCCGATCTGCAGCGTCGCTGCTGCGGCCTGGCTGTAGTTGCCGGTGATGCTGATGGCGTTGTTGACCAGCAGCACGCCCGCCGTATTCATGACGCTGTGGCTGCCCACATCAATGTTGTCGTTCAGCATTTGGTTGCCGGTGCCGAACACCACGTTCGATGCGGTGTTGGTGAGCGTGCCGATCGTGCCGCCAAAGCCTGTGAGCGTGCCGAAGGCCGCCCCGGTGCCGCCATTGATGGTCAGGTCGCCGCTGGAAGCCTGCAGGATGTCGCCGGCAATCACACCGCTGTTGGTGACCACCCCCAGCGAGCTTGCTGGGTCCACGTTGTTGATGGCGTAAATGCTGCCGGTGATGGTGCCCGTATTCGCCAGCGCGCTGATCGTGCCGGTGTTGTAGATGCCCCAGCCGCTGTCGCTGCGGATCACGCCACGGTTGGTGAGCGTACCGATTGACCCGTCGTTGGCAACGCCCGCGACCGTGACGCCGCTGATGGTGCCGCTGTTGCTGAGCGTGCCGATCGTGCTGCTGTTGTAGACACCCGTGGCGCTGCTGCGGATGACGGCGCCCACATTGTTGGTCAGCGACGTAATCGTGCTGACCGTGCCGCCGTTCGAGATGCCTGCGTTGACGCCGCCGGCAATGGTGCCACTGTTGACGAGCGTGTCGATCCTGCCTGCGTTGAAAACGCCTAGGCCGGCGCTGTGGATGTCCCCGCCGACAGCGTTGGTGAGGGAAGTGATCGTGCCGCCATTGTTGATGCCCGCGTCGCTGGTGCCGTTGATGGTGCCGCTATTGACCAACGTGGTGATCAACCCGCTCGCGTTGGCGAGCCCCGTATTGCCGCCGGAAACCATGCCGCCGTTGTCGAAGCGGGTGATCGTGGCATCGTTCTTGATGCCGATACCCACCTGCCCGGTAATCAGGCCCGTATTGCTCAGCGTACCGATCAAGCCGGCCGCGTTGTTGATCCCGGTGTTGCCGCCCGTGATGGTGCCGCCCGTGATGGTCGCGCCGTTGAGGGTGCCAACGTTGATCAGCGCGTCGATCGTGCCCGTATTGCTGAGGCCGGTATTGCTGATCGCCGGGTTGGCGCCACCCATGATCGTGCCGCTGTTGCTCAACGTACCGATCGAGCCGGTGTTCACTAGGCCGGTGCCGGTATTGAACGTGCCGATGAACCCGCCGCTGTTGTTGGTGAGCGAGGTGATGGTGCGAGCGTTGTCGATGCCGGCCCAGCCGGCTCCACGGCTTAAGATGGTGCCGCCGTTGACCAGCGTATCGATCACGCCGGTGTAGTAGTTGAGCAGGCCGTAGTGCGCGCCGCTCATCAGGCCATTGTTGATCAGCGTGTTGATCGAGCCGGAGTTCATCACGCCATCAAGGGCCCCACCCATGATGGTGCCGCCGCTGTTGTTGGTCAGCGTACCAAGCATGTCGGCATTGAAAAGGCCGTAGCTCTGCCCCCCATTGATGAGGTTGTTGTTGATGATGGCCTGCACGATGTTCGGACCGGGGATCTGGATGCCAACCGTGCCGCTGATCGTGCCGTTGTTGGTCAATGTTCCCAGCGCCGGATTGAGCAGAAACAGGCCGCTTCCGTTGGCCGCCTGAATGACCGCGGAGCTGTCGACGAGGAGATCGCCGCCAAACCAGGGCTGCGTGCTCGTATAGGTGCCGGAGATGGTGGTCTGCTGGGCCTGGGCGACGACGGGCACCGCCGTTGTCAGAACCGCGAGCGCGGCCAAACTGATGGCCGTACGTTTCCCTGCCGCGCGCGGCGGCTGATGTTTGGAGCGATGCATGATTGGCGAGCCGGCTCGTTATTGATTGGAGTAATGAGCTTCGAACCCGAAGCCGGAAACGCTGAAAGGCCGATCGCCGGCCAGGCAGTCTGTGCGCTGCATCGAAATTCCCCCGTTTATGATGTTTTGACCATTGGCGCGAGTCTATGAAGGGCGACGGGGCGGCGTCTGTAGCACAAATGCGCTACATAGAGGGCCCCGTCCCTTCGTGCCGCTTAGAAGGCCAGCTTCAGACGTACACACACCTCACAGGTATGCGGCGCGAAGTGCGATGCCGCCTGCAATGTGGCTAGGGCGCGGGCGTCCTCAACCGCGCAGCAAGCACATTCGCTTCAAGCAAAAGGCCCGCAGCAATGCGGGCCTTTTGCTTTGGCGCAGACAACCGAACGACTCACCAGCCGTGGAACCGCCCCCACGTCTGCACCGCACCGCGCGCGGATACCGCCTGGTACTCCGGAAACTGCGCACCGGTCGCGCACGCGTGGTTCGGCAGAATCCGCAGCTTCGTGCCGACAGGAAAGCGCTCCACCAGATCGCTCCGCACCGTGCCATCGCAGGCGGCCAGGATGCCGTGTTCCTGGTTCGCGCCAATCAGCATGAGCCCGTCGAACGGCGTGCCATCCAGCGCGCAGGGCTGCCCGTAGCCAAAGTCATGCGATTGCTTGGCGGTGCCGCGGTCACGGCTCATTGCCATCCAACCGGCGTCGACAATCACCCAGCCTTTCTCGGGCTGATGGCCGATCACAGCGGTGAGCACGCTCAAGGCAATCTCATCCATCGCACACACGCCTACGTTGTGCATGACCAGATCGAAGAACACGTAGACACCCGCACGCACCTCCGTCACGCCTTCGAGGTGTTCGGTGGCCAGCGCTGTCGGTGTGGAACCCACGCTCACGGCCGCGCACGGTATACCGGCCTCGCGCAGGCGCTGCGCCGCGCGCACGCAGCCGGCGCGCTCCTGCTCGGCCAAGGCGGCGAGTGCGGCGCGGTCGCTCAGGTCGTAGCTGGAGCCGGCGTGCGTCATCACGCCGCCCACGTCGATGCCGCCGTCTTGCAGGATGCGGCCGACCGCAAGTAACGCGTCCTGCTCGGGCGTGATGCCGGAGCGGTGGCCATCGGTGTCGACTTCGATCCAGACCTCGCAGCGCTCGCCGTGTGCGCGGGCATGGTCGACCATGGCGTGGGCCGCTTCCACGTTGTCGACAACGAGTTTGAGATCGCAGCCCTTGCGACGCAGCGCCATCGCACGCGGCAGCTTGCTCGCGACAATGCCCACCGCGTACAGGATGTCTTGGATGCCGGCGGCAAAGAACGCCTCGGCCTCTTTCAGCGTCGATACGGTGATGCCCGGCGCGCCAGCGGCGATCTGCGCGCGTACCACGTCGAGGCACTTGGTGGTTTTCACATGCGGGCGAAATTTCACGCCCAGCGCGTTCATGCGGTGCTGCATGCGCGCGATGTTGTGCTGCATGCGCGGCAGGTCGATCAGTGCGGCAGGTGTATCGAGGGCTTCGAGGGTGTCGTTCGTCATGGTGGTGTCCTTATCCTTGGGCAGCAAAACGGTGGGCCCAGGGCAGCAGGTCGTCCAGCGTGGGCGACGTGATTGCCGGCAACGCAGCGCCCTCGACCGGCGCCAGGCCAATGCGGTTGTGCCAGTAGGTGCGCAAGCCCACGGCGGCGGTGCCGAACATGTCGTAGCTGGAGCCCGCCACGAACGCAGCGTCAGCGGCGTCCACGCCAAGCTGATCGAGCGCCATGCGGTAGGGCTTCGGATCAGGCTTGTACACGCCCGCCTGCTCAGCCGTGATGACGACATCCCAATCCACCGGCAGCAGCGACGCCGCTTGCCGGCCCAACCGCTCCGAGCAATTAGTGACGACGGCGAGTTTGCAGTGCGGCCGCAGCCGCGTCAGCGCATCGATGGCGCCGCTCCACGGTTGGAGCTGGAGCCAGTTGGCTTCCAGCGCATCGGGTGCGGACCGCGGCAGGCCGACGTTCTGCGCGGCCTGTCGCACCAACGTTTCATAAGGGATATACGTACCGCAGCCATAGGTGAGCCGCAGATATTCGGCGCGCCACGTGCGGCCCACCTGTTCGGCACCGGCCGCCGCGTTCCACAACGACCACGAATCCAGCAGCGCCGTCAGCAAATCGAACAAAACGGCTTTCGGATAGCCGGAAGAAGTATCAGGAGAGACCACGCCATCACCCGCAACAGTGTCAATCGACGCGGCCAATTGTAGGCAGGGCGTGCCGGCTTTCGGTCAAGCCGGATTGATTCATAGATTCAGCGTAGCTTCATCATGCGCGCCACGGGGGCTGCGGCTTGAAGCGGCTTTGCAGGAACTGCATGAAGTGGCGCGTACGCTGTGGCAACCCCGCGCGGGCATGCGTAAGCGCGATCACGTTCGCGTCTGGCGGCTTCCAGCCCGGCAGCAGGCGCACGAGCCGGCCGGCGCGCACGTCGTCGGCCACATCCCATTCCGAGCGCAGGATCACGCCGCGCCCTTCGCAGGCCCAGCGGCGGATCACGTCGCCGTCGTTGCACATCAGCTTGCTGGGCACGCGCACGCTGCGGCTCGTGCGGCTTTTGTTGAAGTGCCAGAGCGAGACATCCTCCTTGTTCTCGCGCAGCACGATGCACGGCAGCGTGGCGAGGTCGTCTGGTGTTTCGGGCAACCCAAAGCGCTTCACCAACGCGGGCGATGCACACACCCAGCGCGCATTCGGCGCAATCGCGTACCCGACTAGGTTCGATACCTGCAGCGCGCCGATATGCACCACCACATCAAAGCGCTCGGCCGCTTCCGTGAGCGGCGCGTCGGAGAGCGTCAATTCGATGTCGACGTCGGGATGCTGCTGCTGAAACTCCGCAATCACGGGCGCCACATAGCGCCGCCCAAACCCCAACGGCGCGTTGACCTTGAGGGTGCCGACCAAGCCGCCCCGACGCGTGTGCAAATCCTCCGACAGCGCATCGAGCTGGCGGATCAGCTCGGCCCCGCGCTCGCACAGCAGTGTGCCCTCTTGCGTAAAGCGCAGGCTGCGCGCGGTGCGGTCGACAAGCCGCGTCCCCAGCTTCTTCTCCAACTGCTGCAGGCGCTGCGACACGGCCGATGGCGTCAAACCCAGCGCCCGCGCCGTCGCCACCAGGCTGCCGTTGTCCTGGATGGCGAGCAGAAAGCGCAGGTCGGCAGAGTCCGTCATCGTTCAGTCCTGTTACTTGCCGGCAAAGCGGTCGGTGGCAGCAAGAAGCTGGTCGAGGATGCCGGGCTCCGACCATGCGTGGCCAGCGCCTTCAATCAGGTGGAAGTCCGAATCGGGCCACGCTTGATGCAGCGCGTAGGCATAGCGCGCGGGGCACGGCATGTCGTAGCGGCCATGCACGATCACGCCCGGAATGCCCGCCAGCTTGTGCGCCTCGCGCAGCAACTGGCCTTCCTCCAGCCAGCATTGGTGCGTGAAATAGTGGTTCTCCAGGCGCGCGAAGGCCAGCGCGAAATGGTCATCCGCGTGCTTGGCGCTGTTGCTCGGGTCGGGCAGCAGCGTGATCGTCTCGCCCTCCCACACGCTCCAGGCGCGGGCGGCTTCGATCTGCTTGGCGGTATCCGCGCCGGTGAGGACTTTGCGGTACGCGGCAATCATGTCGCCGCGCTCGGCCTCGGGAATCGGTGCCTGAAAGCGTGCCCATTTCTCGGGGAACATCTCCGACACGCCGTACTGGTAGTACCAGCGCAGCTCCGCCTGCGTGACGGTGTAGATGCCGCGCAATACAAGCTCGCTCACCTGTTGCGGATATTTCTGCGCATAGGCGAGCGCCAACGTCGAGCCCCACGAACCGCCGAAGACCAACCAGCGTTCTACACCGGCAATCGCGCGCAGACGTTCGATATCTGCCACGAGGTGCCAGGTGGTGTTGGCCTCCAGCCCCGCATGCGGCGTGGAGCGGCCGCAGCCGCGCTGGTCGAACAGCATCACGTCGTAGCGTGCGGGGTCGAACAGGCGGCGGTGGTCGGCTGACACACCGCCACCCGGCCCGCCGTGCAGGAACACAGCCGGCTTTGCGCCCGGTGTGCCGACGCGTTCGTAATAGATGGTGTGGCCATCGCCCACGTCAAGCATGCCGGTTTCATACGGTTCGATGGGCGGATACAGCGTGCGCAGTGCGGTCGTGGCAGTCATGGGGATGGGGGGAGCGTGAACGGTGCTTGAGTGTAGCGCCGTTGCCCACGTTGCCTGCTGCCGCTCAGCGTGTGCGCGTGGTCGCCGCGATGTCGCGCAGCCACGGGCGCGTGTGCCAATGCGCCTGCTGGAACGCGTCGATCTCGCTCCAGCGCGCGAGCGTCGCGCCAATCATGTCCAGACCATGCAGGAACATGTGGCGATGCCGCTCCGACAGCGTGAACGGCACCGCCACGCTGTGGCTCTTCACCGTCATGGTCTGCACATCGATGGCGATGCGGTGCGTGGCCGGGTTCGCTACATCGGCCAGGATGCGTTGCACGTCGGCCGGGTCGAGCATCACCAGCAGCAGCCCGTTGTTCATCGCATTGCTGTAGAAGATCTCGCCAAAGCTCGGCGCGATGACCGCGCGAATGCCGAACTGCTGCAGCCCCCAGACCGCGTGCTCACGGCTGGAGCCGCACCCGAAGTTGCTGCCACCCACCAGGATGGACGCGCCCTGGTACGCCGGCTGGTTGAGGACGCAATCGCTGCGCGGTTGGTGATCGGCGTCATAGCGCAGGTCGTAGAGCAGCCCCTTGTCGAGCCCCGCCTTGTCGATGCCCCGCAGGAACTGCTTGGGCATGATCTGATCGGTGTCCAAGTTAGGCGTGGGCAACGGCGCGGCGATGCCTTCGATGTACGTGGCCTCAGGCATGCGTGGTCTCCGTGTGAGGTTGCGGCTGCGCTTGCAGTTTGCGGACGTCGGTGATGCAGCCAGTGATGGCCGCAGCGGCCGCCATGGCCGGGCTCATCAGATGCGTGATGCCGCCGCGACCCTGGCGCCCTTCGAAGTTGCGGTTGGTGGTGGAGGCACAGCGCTCGCCCGGCGCGAGGAAGTCGTCGTTCATCGCTAGGCACATCGAGCAACCCGGCTGGCGCCATTCAAAACCGCTAGCGATGAGCACATCGGCAATGCCTTCCTGCTCGGCCTGGCGACGCACCGCACCCGAGCCCGGCACGACCATCGCACGCACGCCGTCAGCCACACGTCGACCGCGCACGATGGCGGCCGCGGCGCGCAGGTCTTCTATGCGCGCATTCGTGCACGAGCCGATAAACACGCGCTGCACCGGTACGCCCTCGATGGGGCAGCCAGCTTGCAGGCCCGTGTAGCGCAGCGCCTGCGCAGACGCTGCGTCCGCCTGCGGCACCGTACCTGTCACCGGAATGGCTTGGTCCGGGCTGGTGCCCCACGTCACGTAGGGCGCGATCTCATTGGCGTTGAAGCAGTGTTCGGCATCAAAGTGCGCATCGGCATCGCTAAAGAGTTGTTGCCAGTCGGCCAGGGCTTCGCTTGCGCGGGTGTGCACCACGCCCCTCGCGTGCTCGAGCACATAGCGCGTGGTCTTAACGTCGGGGGCGATCAGCGCACCGCGCGCACCGGCCTCCACCGCCATGTTGCACAGGGTCATGCGCGCTTCCATCGAGAGCGCGGTGATGGCGCTGCCGGCAAACTCCACCACGTAGCCCCGTGCGCCCTGCGCGCCGATGCGGCTGATGATGTGGAGGATCAAGTCCTTGGCCGTGGTGCCCGTCGGCAGTTCGCCATCCACGTGGATGCGCATGTCCTGCGCGAGCCGATACACCAGTGTCTGCGTGGCCAGCACGTGCTCGACCTCCGAAGTACCGACGCCGAAACCCAGCGCACCGAATGCGCCATAGGTGGTGGTGTGGCTGTCGCCGCAGAGCACGACCATGCCGGGGCGGATCATGCCCAACTCGGGCGCAATCACGTGTTCGATGCCCTGCAGCGCGTCGTTGGTGTCAAAGAGGACGATGCCATGTTCGGCGCAGTTCTTTGCCAGGTTGGACGCCTGTAGCGCAGAGGCAGCATCCTCAATCACCCGCACGCGCACCGGATGCGTGGGGATGATGTGGTCCACCACCGCCATGTGCTGGCCGGGCACCGCCACCGTGCGGCCCGCCTCACGCAAACCCGCGAAGGCCTGCGGGCTGGTGTACTCATTCATGATGTGCAGATCGGCGTACAGCAGCACGTTCTGCGCATCGAGCCGGGCCACGGTGTGCGTGTCGACCAGCTTTTGATACAGCGTCTTTGCCATGCTTTCTCCATCTATGCGAATGGAGTCTAGCCGTGCACACTCTATTTATAATTAGCGAACTTCTTTATCTATTCTTCATTTCATTTAAATAATGGATCGCGTGTCGGATCTGGAGTTTTTCACCCGGCTGGTCAAGCAGGGATCGCTGGCGGCGCTGGCGCGCGAGTTGGGCTTGACGCCACCGGCGATCACCGCGCGGCTCGCACAGTTGGAAAAGCGCCTGGGCGTGCGGCTGCTGAACCGCACCACACGGCGGCTGAGCGTCACGCATGAAGGTGAGATCTACCTCGCGACCGGCGCGCGCCTGCTGGAGGAATTGGAAGCGCTGGAGCAGGCCGTTTCCAGCAGCCGTGGTACGCCCAAGGGCCTGCTGCGCGTGAACGCCACCTTCGGGTTCGGCCGCCGGCATATCGCGCCGGCCATCGTGGAATTTGCCCGGCGCTACCCGGAAGTGGAGGTACAGCTGGAGTTGACCGACCGCGCCGTCAACCTGGCTGACCAAGCGTTCGACATCGGCATCTGGTTCGGCACGGTGCCGGACTCACGCATGGTGGCGCGCAAGATCGTCAGCAACCGCCGGCTGCTGTGCGCGTCGCCCGGTTACCTCACGCGCGCCGGCATGCCGCAAACCCCGCGCGACCTGCAATCGCACCAATGCATCGTGCTGCGCGAGAGCGACGCGGCCTATGGCACGTGGTACCTGTCGCGGGGCAACAAGCAGGAGACCATCAAGGTGCGCGGCCCGCTCAGCACCAACGACGGCGAGACCGGCGTGCTCTGGGCGCTGGCCGGTTACGGCATCTTGATGCGCTCGGAATGGGATGTCCGCGCGCACCTCGACGCCGGGCGCCTCGTGCCCGTGCTGACGGACTGGGCGCTGCCCGTGGCGGATGTCTTTGCGGTGTATCCGGAACGCACGCACCTATCGGCCAAGGTGACGGCCTTCATCGATTTTCTGACGGCGTGGTTCGGGCGCGACGCGACGTGGAAGTGATCCATACATCGCCATGATGTCGTGCGGCGGCCACAAAACGGCAGCGACGGCGCAATCAATTTGCTGCGCCGCAATATTCTGACTAAGATTCGGGTATTCCCTGTTAGGGTTATCCCTATTCAATCGCTCAGAAAGGAGTCGCCATGAACACCGTCGCTCTCAACGCTGCCCCCGCCTCCCGCTTCGCCCGCTTCTGGCAAATCGTCCGTCGTGAAGCCGCCCGTGCCGTTGCTCTGCACGTGGAAAGCTGCGGCATGATGGCCGAGCTGTATCGCCGTTCGGGCCGCTAAGCCAGCCATTCAGCCCACGGGCATATTGCGTCGCACCATCCGCGGTGTGACGCTGCAGGCTCAGTTCAGGTCTCGCTCCACTGCCGCATGAGGTTGTGATACACGCCGATCAGCGTGCGGCGCGCAGTCTCGTCCGCACCGGTCTGGTTGAGCGTCTGGATGGCGTTGTCCAGGTCGAACAGCATGGCGCGCTGCGCATCATCGCGAATCAGGCTCTGGACCCAGAAGAAACTCGCCACGCGCACGCCGCGTGTGATGGGCGTGACTTGATGCAGGCTCGTCGCCGGGTAGATCACGAGGTCTCCGGCATTGAGCTTGACGCTGTGCATGCCGTAGGTGTCTTCGATCTGCAGTTCGCCGCCGTCGTAGCTGGCAGGGTCTGACAGAAACAGCGTGGCCGAGATATCGTTGCGCAGCTTGCGCCCGTCGTGCGGGTGGATACGCACACTGCCATCGACGTGCGCACCGAAGGTCATGCCCTCGCCGTAGCGGTTGAACATCGGCGGATACACCACGTTCGGCAACGCCGCGCTGATGAAGCGCGGGTGCCGCTCCAGCACGCTCAGGATGAGCTGCTGGCACTGCAGGGCCACTTCTGCGCCCTCGTCGATCTGCTGGTTGATCTTGACCGGCGCCCCCGAATAGCCGGCCGATACGCGGCCATCCACCCAGGCATCGCCCGCGTTATCGAGCAGATCGCGCAGCGCAGCCACCTGCGCGGCGTTGAAGACGTTTGGAATGCAGACGAGCATGGCGTTGGAAGAAACGGGGATGCAGCCGAGGGGCCATCCCCCAGGCGATTACATGCGATAGACCACCGACAGCATCGCCGCACGGCCAGTGCCCGGCACGGCACGGCCGCCATCGGACGGAATCAGCGCATCGTAATACGTCTTGTTGAACAGGTTGAACAGGTTCAGGCGCACGTCGTACTTGGGCTGGTGGTAGGCCAGCATGGCATCCCAGCGCACGAAGCCGCCGGTCTGCACGGTGTTGGTGTTGTTGGCGTAGCGCTGCGACATATAGAACGCGCCCGCGCCCACTTCCCAGTTCGGCAGGAAGGTATAGCTAGTCCACACCGTGGCCGAATGCTTGGGCGTGTTGGCCGGCACCATGCCCTGCGTGCCGGCGGCGATGCCGTTGACGATCTGTGCATCCAGATACGTATAACCCGCGAAGAGCTGCAACTTGTCGGTCAGGCGGCCCGTCGCACCCAGACGCGCGCCGCGCACCCGAATCTTGCCGGCCGAGACGTACGTCGTGCTGTCGACCTGCGTACGCGCGTTGTCCTTCGTGATCTGGAACAGCGCCGAGCTGACCGACAAGTCGCCGTTGAGCAAATCCCACTTACCGCCGGCCTCATACGACTTGTTCTTCTCCGGGTCCAGGTTCTGCTGGCCGGTGGTGCCCACCAGTTGCTCCAATGACGGGTTGAACGACGTGCCATACGACACGTAATACGACTGCCAATCCGTCGGCTGCCAGATACCGCCCAGGCGCGTGCTGACGAAGTTCACCGTCTGCTGCGCGTACGGCAGCGCCGTGATCTTGGCCGATGCCGGCGTGTTGGCCGAGTTCAGCGAGTTCGAAATGCTGGCGCTGTAACGATCAAAGCGCAGGCCTGCCACCGCCTTCCACTGCTTGGTGAACTCAATCGAATCGTTGAAATACGCCGCCACAGTGTTGGCCGAACCGCCCTGCAGATTGCCCAGCGTGGACGGCGCATTTGACGGCGACGTCGTGTAGTTCGGGCTGACCAGCGGCTCGCACGAGACAAAGCCGCTCGTCATGCTCGACTGCACCAGCGGCGTACCGTTGCACGAGCCGTTGCGGTAGTAGTTTTGGTTGTCGTAACCGTCGTGGCCGAACTCGGTGCCCACCAGCAGCGTGTGCTTGACCGAACCTGTGTCGAACTTGGCCGTCAGCTCGGTCTGGTTGAACAGCGAGTAATCGCGGATGCGGCGGTCGTGGCTTTGCAGGCGTACCCAAAGATTCGACAGCGGTAGCGCACTGCTCGTCACCGGCGTAAAGGCACCCGTCGCGCTGACGGTGCCCACCGAGTTGGGCGCCGTCTCACGCGCATCCGTCTGCACGTAGTTGAACTGCGTCTGATTGCGCAGGCGCAGGTTGGGCGAGAACTTGTGGTCAATGTTGGCCGAGAACGATGCCACGTCCTGCACGGTACGGTCATCCGTGTAGCCGTAGTACGTCTTCGGGCTCACGTTGACGGGGTGGCCGTTCAGGTTCGGCACGCCGTAGTCGGGCATGTCGCGGTTGTGCTGCAGCAGCGCGGACAGCGTCACCTCCGTCGGCGTGCCGATGCCAAAGCGCCACGATGGTGCGATGCCGATGTCTTGCACGGTCATCTCGTCGCGCGTGCTGGCCTTGCCGTTCTGCGCCATGGCGGCGATGCGGAAGGCAGACGTGTCAGAGGTAGGCGTGTTGACGTCGGCGGTGGCGCGCACCAGGCCATTGGTGGTGACCGAACCCGTGACTTCCGTGGCCGCCTTCAGCTTCGGTTTCTTGGTGACCTGGTTGATGACGCCGCCCGTGGAACCACGGCCGAACAGCATCGACGACGGCCCCATCAGCACTTCCACCGAATCAAGCGCAAACAAGTCGCGGTAGTACTGGCCACGATCGCGGAAGCCATCCAGATAGATATCGGTACGCGCCGAAAAACCGTTCAGGTTGATGTTGTTGCCGATCTGACCACCTTCGGCCGCCCCGATGGTGATGCCCGGCACATTGCGCAGTGCATCCGCCAGCGAGCTGCCGCCTTGGGCATCCGTCAGTGCCTTGGGCACGACCGTCACCGATTGCGGCACGTCGCGCAGGTTTTCGGGCAGCTTGGAGAGGGAGCTTTTGGCGGCGTTGTAGTCGTCACGCGGGGCGCTGGCCTTGACAACGGATTCCGGCAACGTGGTCGTGGCTGCCACTGCGGCCGACGACGTGGACTGTTGAGCGAGTGCGACGGTAGGCGTGGCAAACAGGGCCAGCAGCGCGCTGGCCATAGGCCGGCGGTTCAGACGGTTCGGGCGGTTCATTTGACGTGGTTTCTCCGGCGGCGCGCTTCTTTTTGGATGCCAGCCGCTCCGGAACGCCCTCTTGCGCCCGTGCCGCCGTGCACGAACGCACACTATGAATTGCGGACGCAAATATAAATGAGATCGATTCTCAATAGCAATACGAAGTCGCCATTTATCAGAAAAGTTCCCGCAATTTCCTTGAGAAGAGACGCATGCGCCGCGCTTTCCGGTGCGCGGACGGCAAAGCGTACCTATTTCTGCGTGCCACCAAAGGGGGGCGGCACGTGCTGCGCATCGTCACGATTGCGCGCCAGGGCCCGCGCATAGACCGAGGGGCCCTGGCTGCGTGTGCCGTCACATAGCCCGTGATGCACGCAAGCATGAGCGGCAGCACCACCTGATAGGACAGCGTCATCTCGAAGATCATCAAGATCGACATCAGGGGCGCGTGCGTGGTGGCCGCCAGCAGCGCGCCCATGCCCACCACCGCATAGCTGATGGGTACGGGCGCAGCGTCGGGCAACAACGCGTGCATGCCGGTGCCATACAGCAGCCCCAGCGCCGCGCCGCGCCGCAGAACAGCGTGGGCGTAAATACCCCGCCCACCGCGCCCGAGCCCGCACTGGCTGCCGTTGCCGCCACCTTGCAGATCAGCACCAGCGCCACCGTCTGCCACAGCCACGGCGCATGCAGGAAACTGTTGACCACGCTGTAGCCGTTGCCCCACACCTCGGGCACACGCGTCGACAACGCACCAACAATCAACCCACCTACCGCCAGCCGCAACGCCAGCGGCAACCGGGACCGCACAAAGAGATCGCGCGCGCGGTCGATCAGGCCGAGCAGCAACGGCCCCGCCATTCCCGCCGCCAAGCCGAGGCCGGCGTACGTCAGCACTTCCCATCCGGAAACGAAGTCGAAATGCGGCATGGCGTAGACCGCGCCATAACCGAAGAACTGGCGCACGACGATATCTGCGGTGACAGCGGCCACCAGCAAGGGCCCCAGCGTGGCCGTGGTGATGGCCCCGAAGACGATTTCGCAGACGAAGACCGCACCTGCAATGGGCGCGTTGTAGGCCGACGTGATGCCTGCTGCCGCACCGCACGCGACCAGCAAACGCAGTTGCTCCGCCGGAACCGGCATCCCCTGCCGCAGCACGCGGCCCAATAGCGAACCGCACATTGCCGCCAGTTGCACCATCGGCCCTTCACGCCCGATGGACGCGCCGCTGGCCACGGAACACAGTGACGATGCACTGCGTACCAAGCTCTGCCGCGCGCTGAGCACACCGTCGCCCACGGCAATCGCTTCCATATAGTCTTCCGCGCCCTTGCGCGGAATCCACTTCAAACCGATCTGCAACGTGAGCCCGGCCAGCAGACCACCCACAGTGGGCACCAGCAGGCGCGCCCACCACGGCAAGGCGCGCGCGGTGGCCACCAAACCCTGGTCTGTGCCGGACAGCCACCACTGCACTTGGCGCAGGCACTCCCGAAACAGGATCGTCGACAGCGCCCCCGCGCAGCCGATCACGCCGGCAAACACGAACACAAGATGCTCGCGCCCGAACGGCAACCGCGCAGCCACACGCCGCCATGCCGGGCGGGGTAGTTGATCGGGCGAGGGCGGCGGCAGATCGGTCATGGCAGTCCCGTGAACGGCGGACTGTCATGATAGCGGCGCACTATCCCGTCTTCAGGTCGACGCGCTGACGACGGCATCGGGCAACCAGGCCTGCGGCACATCGGCGCTGCGCTTGTTGGGCCCCCAGGCAATCACACGAACCTGCACCAAGTTCTCGATGACGAACGGGTCGCGCGCGACGATGGCGTCGACCTCTTCACGCGAGCCAGCGCGCGCCAAAATGCCACCGCCCTCGCGCGGAAAGAACGGCCCCGACATCAGGAAATGTCCGCTCGCGTAATGCGCGTCCAGGTGCGCGCGATGGGCGGGCAACACGCGATCCAGCGCCTCGAGCGGCGCGGTGTAAGTGAAAAGAATCAGGTACAGCATGCTGTGGGCTCCTTGTTGATGAGGTGACAGATCGAAAAACGAGACGCTTGCACCTCGCCGAGTGTCTCGCAGAAACGGGTACGCTTTGCGCAGAAACCCTGCGCGGCGTGTGGTGCTCAGGGGCGTAGGAGCAGCGCTCCGGAGGTTTGCCCCGCCTCCAGCGCCACGTGCGCAGCGGCCGCATCGTCCAATGCATACGCCCCACCCACCGGCACGCGCACGCCTTCGAGCATGCGCTGCAATGCCGCCTGAGCCCCGGCGCGGTAGTTCGCCAGATCGGCCATGTAGCGGAACACACCCGGGCGCGCCAGCGCAATGGATCGTGATGGCCCGAGCGCGGCGAGGTCCAACATGGTCGTCTGCGTGTTGCCGACGTCGCCAGCCTGGCCCCCGGTGAGCTGCAACACCGCCTCGCGCACATCCTGCTGGCGGTACAGCACGACGTGGTCCGCGCCATGGCCCAGCGCGATTGCGGCCTTGGCTTCGTTGCTGACCGTGCCGATCACGCGCGCACCCAGGCGCTTGGCCCACTGCACCAACAGCACGCCCAGGCCGCCGGCTGCGGCGTGTACGAGCACCGTATCGCCGGGGCGCAGTTGCCGTACCCGCGTCAGCAACATGTGCGCGGTGATGCCGCGTACCAAGGTCGCCGCCACGGTTTCGTCATCCAGCGTATCGGGTAAGGCAATCGCGCGTTCAGCGGGGAGAGTGCGGTGACTCGTGTAACCGCCGGGCGCGCCGTCCATCAGCCCGGCCCACGCCACACGCTGGCCAATCACAAAGCCGCGCACGTCTGACCCCAGGGCCTCCACCACGCCAACGCCCTCCACACCGAGCACCGCCGGAAACGCCGGCACCGGATACAAGCCCGTGCGGTGATACACATCGACAAAGTTCACGCCGACCGCCGTGTGCCGCACCGTCAATGCACCCGGCTCAGGTGGCGGCAGCATCAGGTTTGCAGGCTGCAAACCCAATGCTGGACCGGGTTCGCGGAGTTGAATC
Source organism: Ralstonia sp. R-29 (assembly GCF_049913345.1). NCBI lineage: Bacteria > Pseudomonadati > Pseudomonadota > Betaproteobacteria > Burkholderiales > Burkholderiaceae > Ralstonia > Ralstonia sp. R-29. The sequence goes on along the minus strand of NZ_CP184378.1, from coordinate 1,596,471 downwards.
ACCTTGGCGTGCATGGCAAATGTCCTCGCAGAATTGGGTACGCTTTTCGATTTTCGGGATGACGCGGTCTGCGTTCGTCACGTTGTGCAACAAGCGTATTCCGTTCAGAATTACCCGGGAATTCCTAAAAACTGATCACTTTCTGTGCAAAAAGGCCCGGATCGGCCAAAAAGCGCCCGCGCGCAAGCGCGTGCGGCAGCGGCCGAACCCTCCTCTTCCTTGCAGTGGGATGACGTGCGCTATTTCCTCGTGCTGGCGCGCGAGGGGAGCCTGTCGGCCGCTGCCCGCCGTCTGGAGGTGGAGCACACCACCGTCGCGCGGCGTGCCGATGCGCTGGAGCAATCGCTCGGTGTGCGATTGTTCGACCGCCTGCCGCGCGGCTGGCGATTGACCGCAGAAGGCAGCGCGCTGGCAGAACGCGCCGAACGCATGGAGCAGGAAGCGGCCGGCTTCGCACGTGCGGCCGCCGGTGCGGGCAGCCTGCGGGGGACGGTGTGCATCTCGGCCCCGCCCACGGTGGCTAGCCACGTGATCGCACCGAACTTGGCAACGCTGCGTCGGCAGTGGCCGGGTATCGACGTGGTCTTGCTGGGTGAGAAGCGCAACGCCAACCTGATGGCGCACGAGGCTGACCTGGCGATCCGCCTGTCTCGGCCGACGGCTTCCACACTGGCCACCCGGCCGCTGGGCAGTCTCGGGTACGGCCTCTATGCAACGGCCGAGGTGCTCGCTCGCCCCGAAGCGGAGTGGGAGTTCATCGGCTACGACGAAGGTTTGCGCCACGTGCCGCAGCAGCGCTGGCTGGATGCGTACGCGGGTGAACGCCGCATCGTTTTACGCTGCAGCGATCTGCTCGCCATGCATCAGGCAGCGCTGGCCGGATTGGGCGTGGCAGCGCTGCCGCACTTCCTCGGCGCGCCCGCAGAAACGGGTACGCTTTTGCGCCGACTGCCCGTCGATGACCCCGCGCTGCACCGTGAAATCTGGCTGGCCATTCATCCGGACGTGCGCAGATCACCGCGTGTGCGCGCCGTGGCCGACGCCTTGATCGCGCTATTCGACACACAACGACACGTTTTGGCGGGGCATTGAACGCACGCAGAAACGGGTACGCTTTCGCGTTTTCGGGCACGCAGAAACGGGTACGCCCGGCAATAAAAAACCGGCGCTAGCAAGCAGCGCCGGTTGTGCGGAGTCGCGTCGGCCCTCAGCCGCCCAGATAGGCTTCGAGTACGCGCGGGTTGCCCAGCAGATTCTTCCCGCTGTCCGCCAGCACGATCTGGCCGGTTTCGAGCACATAGCCGTGCTGCGCGATCTTCAGCGCCTGCCGCACGTTCTGCTCGACCAGGAAGATCGTCAGCCCTTCGGCGTTGATGGTGCGCAGGATGCGGAAGATCTCCTGCACGATGATCGGCGCCAGGCCCATCGACGGTTCATCGAGCAACAGCACACGCGGGCGGGCCATCAGCGCGCGGCCGATGGCGAGCATCTGCTGCTCGCCGCCCGACAGGTTGCCGGCCAGGCCATCGATGCGCTCCTTCAGCCGCGGGAACAGGTGGAACACGCGCTCGAGATCCGAGGCGATCTGACTCTTGTCTTTGCGGGTGTAAGCGCCCAATTCCAGGTTCTCGCGCACCGTCATCGTGGTGAGCGTCGCGCGACCTTCGGCCACCTGCACGATGCCGCGTTCCACGCGCTTATGCGCCGACCACTGCGTGACGTCCTCGCCCTCAAACAGGATCTGGCCGCGCACCGCGCCCTGCGACTTCGGGATCAGCCCCGACAGCGCCAGCAGCGTAGTCGACTTGCCCGCGCCGTTGGCACCCACCAGCGAGGTGATCTCGCCGGTCTTGAGCGCAAAGTCGATGCCCTTGACGGCCGCGATGTGCCCATACGACACATCCAGCCCTTTGACTTCCAGCAGCGTGGTCATGCCGTCTCCTTCTGCGCGGCATTGCCGTCGGCTTCATCGTCATCATCGCGGCCCAGATAGGCCTCGATGACTTGCGGGTTGTTGCGGATCGCGTCCGGCGGCCCTTCGGCGATGATGCGGCCGAAGTTCAGCACGGCAATGCGTTCGCACAACCCCATCACGAAGCGCATGTCGTGCTCGATCATGAAGATCGTGTAGCCGCGCGCCTTGATGTTCTCGATCTCGGTCATCAGGTCGACCTTCTCGCCCGTGTTCATGCCGGCGACGGGCTCGTCGAGCAGCAGCAGCTTGGGTTCGGTGGCCAAGGCGCGTGCGAGTTCGAGCTTGCGCTGGTCGCCGTACGACAGGTTGTCGGCAATGTCATGCGCCTTGTGATCGAGCTTGACCCACGAGAGCAGCTCCAGCGCACGGTCGCGCGCGCGGCGCTCGGCAGCGCGGTACTTGGGCAGCGAGAACAGCAGCCCCGGCGCGCCGTAGTCCAGATGCCGATGCATGCCGACCACGACGTTCTCCAGCAGCGTCATCTCCTTGAAGATACGGATGTTCTGGAACGTGCGGGCGATGCCCATCTGCGTGATCTGGTGCGGCTTCTTGCCGACGAGGTTGTCGCCGTTGAAGGTAAGCGAACCGCCCGTGGGCGTGAGCAGCCCGGTGATCAGGTTGAACACCGTCGTCTTGCCCGCGCCGTTGGGGCCGATCAAACCAAAGATCGAGCCCTGCGGCACTTCGATATTGACGTCCTGCAAGACCGACAGGCCGCCAAAACGCTTGGAAATGGATGCGAGTTTCAGCATGGCGGCCTCAGTGCGATTCATTGGAAGCAGCCGACGCGCCGGGCATGGTGCCTCCGCGCTTCATGCCGAACCAGCGCGCAAAACGCGCCGGGTCCCAAATGCCCTTAGGCAGGAACAGCACGATCGCCATCAGGATCACGCCGTTGACGACCAGGCGGAAATCCTTGAACGCGCGCAGCAGCTCGGGCAGCAGCGACAGGATCAGGCTACCGAGCACAGGGCCGGTCAGGCCGTTGGTGCCGCCCAGAATCGTCATCGTGAGGATTTCCACGCCGCGGTCGAAGCCGAATTCGTTCGGGCCGATGAAGAACGTCAGGTGCGCGTTCAATGCGCCCGCTAGGCCGGCGATGGCTGCACCCAACACGAATGCCAGCAGCTTGGTACCCGCCACGTTGATGCCCATCAGGCCCGCGGCGGTTTCGTCTTCCTTGATGGCCTCGAACGCGCGGCCCACCTTCGAGCGGCGCATGCGCGCCAGCACGAACAGCGTGGCCAACACGGCCACTGCCACATGCCACCACTGCGTGAGCTGCGGAATGCCGTTCAGGCCCAGCGCGCCGCCGGTCCAGTCTTCGGTGTTCAGGATCAGCACGCGCACCACTTCACCAAAACCCAGCGTGGCCATGGCAAGGTACACACCCGACAGCCGCAGCACCGGCACGCCGATGACGAGCGCCACCACAGCCGGCGCCGCCATGCCCCCGGCCAGCGCCACTGAAAACGGCATCTCGGCATTCATCGTCAGCAACGACGCGGTGTATGCGCCAATGCCCATGAAGGCCGCATGCGCCATCGCCAGCAAGCCGCACGACAGCGTCAGATAGATGGACAGCGCCAGCAGCGCGTTGATGCCGAGCGTCAGCACCAAGTTGCTGTAGACCGACCAGAAATTGTCGAACCATTCCATGTCGGTCTCCTTATGCCTTGCGTTCCAGCACCTTGCCGAACAGCCCTTGCGGCCGCACCAGCAGGATCAGGAACAGCAGACCGAACGCCACCGCATCACGCATGGTCGAGCCGATGTAGGCCACCGACAGCACCTCCGCAAACCCGAGGAACAGCCCGCCCAGCATGGCCCCGCGAATGTCGCCCAGGCCACCCAGGATGATGACCGCGATGCCCTTATGCAGCATCGGCTGGCCCATCAGCGGGAACACGGCATTGGAGTACAGGCCAATCAGCACACCCGACAACCCACCCAGCGCAGCCGCCGCAAATGAGGTCAGCAGGAACAGCCCTTCCACGTTGATGCCGAGCAGCGCCGCCGCTTTGGGCGACTCCGCAATCGCCCGCAACGCACGACCGAGTTGCGTGCGCTTGAGCAGCAGCATGAGCCCGGCCATCAGCACAAACGACAGCACGATGATGCCGAGTTCAAGCGGCGTGAGGTGGATGCCGCCCAAGTCCAACGACGCATCCGACACGAGCCCCGCCGGAAAGCGCATGTTCTCCGCACCGAACACGCCCTGCATGGCGTTGTTGATGGCGATGCCCGCGCCGATGGTGGCGATCATCGGGATCAGGTGAGGTGCGTTGCGGCGACGCAAGGGTCGCAGCAGCAACACATCGATGATGAGCCCGGCCACGCCGCTCACGACAAAGCCGACGGCCAGGGCCGCCCAGAGCGGCAATTCAAAGTGGTTCACGACCTGCAGCGCCGCATAGGCACCCAGCATGAACACCGCGCCGTGCGACAGGTTGATCACGCCCAGGATGCCGAAAACCAGCGTGAATCCCAGGGCGAACAACGCATACACGCAGCCGAGCGACAGCGCATTGACGAGTTGCTGTTCCAGCATGATGAGTCAGATGAAAGTGTGGCGAGGTACCACAAAAAAGCGATGGGGCGTAGGTTTAGCTACGCCCCGCGGTTCGGTTCAAAGCCAATCGAAGGTTACTTCTCGATCGTGTACTTGCCGTTCTTGGTCACGCTCACGATCGGCGTCTGCACCGCGTCGTAGCCGGCCGGTTTGCCGCGTGCCGTCACCTGGCGGAACGCAAACGCGCCGGTCGCACCCGTGTGCTTGACCGCCGGCAGCGCATCGCGGATGGCCTTGCGATCGGCTTCCAGGTTGCCGCTGAACTTGACCGTCTTCAGGGCCTTGCTGGCGATGTACATGGCGTCATACGCCTGCGCCGCAAACTGGTCCGGCGCTGCCTTGTACTTGCTGGTGTAGGCTGTGATGAACTTGCTGTTCTCGGCCGTGTGGTTCTCGATCGACCACGGGCTACCCACCCACAGGTTGTCGGACTTGTCCTTGGCCAGGTCGAAGATCTTGACCGAGTTCATGCCGTTGCCGCCGATGATCGGCACGTTCAGACCAAGCTGGCGCGCTTGCACCATGATCGGACCGCCCTCGGCAATCAGCGCCGACAGCACGATCGCATCCGGATTCGTCGCCTTGATCTTGGTGAGTTGGGCCTTGAAGTCCACGTCGCCCTTGGCGAAGGTTTCGGTGGTCGTCACCGGAATCTTCAGGTCTTCGAGCGCCTTCTTGAAGTTGTCGTAGCCGCTCTTGGTGAAGACGTCGTCATTACCGTACAGCACGGCAACCTTCTTCACGCCGGCCTTCTTCACCACGGTCTGGATGGTGGCCGGCAGCACGTCGGCTTCGGTCACGGAGTTGCGGAAGACGAAATCGCCAATGCTGGTGATGCCATCTGCCGTGTTGGAGGTGCCGAACGCGACGGTCTTGGCAGCCTGCGCGATCGGGTCAGCCGCCTGGGCTGAGTTGGACAGCGTGGGGCCGAACACCATCGCCACCTTGTCCTGGAAGATCAGCTTCTTGAAGACGTTGATGGCCTCTTCCTTCTTGCCTTGCTCGTCTTCGATCACCAGCGCGATCTTGCTGCCGTTGATGCCGCCAGCGGCGTTGATCTCGTCAGCGGCCAGTTGGAAGCCGTTGCGGATGGCCACGCCGTACTGGGCTGCGCCGCCCGACAGTGCTTCGGCCACGCCAATCTTGATGTCCTGGGCCGCGATTGCCGCGTCCGTTGTGATTGCCGCCCCCGCAGCCACTGCCGTCAACAGCAGCTGTTTGATCGTCTTTTGCATGTGAACCTGCTCCTTGTTATCCGTCGCGATTGCGATGTTCCGAAGAGTGCGTTGGCCCAACACCGTCGCTCCCCCCCATGCGCCCTGCATCGCGTCCGGCCGCTCGCTTGCCGTGGACCGCTCTGTCGACATGGACAGGCAGACATCGGCAAACCCCACCGATGCACGATGCCGGATCAGGCTGGTGCAGCGGAAAGTTGCGTCGGAGAGTGAAGCGAAGGCGCCGTGGGTACAGCGCGCTCATGCAACGCGCCAGGGTGGCCGGCGCGCGCAGTCAGTCGCGGGACTTTACCGGAAAGCGTACGACCGTGCGATAGGGAATTGTCCGCCGCCCGGCCTGGGGGGCTGATATTGCGTCGCAACATCAGAGAGCGATGCAGCTGCTTTTTCGGCAAAGCGTACCCAATTCTGCGTGGCTGGTAACCGCGCAGAATCAACCGGTGGACAGCTCATCCGCGCTGACAAACAAACCCTTGCCGCGCGACTTGGCTTCATACAACGCCTCATCGGCGGCTTCAAACACCACGCTTTGCGCCAGCGTGTTGGCGTCGAAACCGGCAATGCCGATGCTGGCCCCGATCTGCACGGTCGCCTCGCCCAGCCGGAACGGCCTGTTGCACACATGAAGAATATTGGCGGCCACCGTCTTCGCGTCGTCTGGCAACGGCAAGCGCTCCAGGATCACGGAGAACTCATCGCCACCAAAACGCGCCACGCCGTCGTATGGGCGCACGGCGCGCGCCAGACGTTGCCCGAACGTGCGCAGCAGCACGTCGCCCACGGCATGGCCATACGTATCGTTGACGATCTTGAAGCCGTCGAGGTCGATCAGGAGCAGCGCACCGATGGCGTTCTCGGCGCGCGCCTGGCTCAGGGCGGCGGTCAGGCGCTCTTCAAAACCCGCGCGATTGAGCAGGCCCGTCAGATGGTCCGTGGTGGTCAGCGCGCGCAGGCGCAGCTCCTGTTTCTTGCGCTCAGTAATGTCGAGCGTGACCGAATGCACGCCCGCCACGTGCCCCTGCGCGTCGAACTGCGGCAGGTAGTTGATCTCTTCGCAGCGGTACGTGTCGCGGTTGCGGTGCTCTTGCTCGAAGACGACGGTCTCGCCGGCCAGGGCGCGGTGCAGCGCGTCGCGCACGAGGTGGTAGTTCTCGTCGCCCACAACCTCGCCCACGGTCTTGCCCAGCATGGCGGCAGTGGGCTCACCGTAGGCCTTTTCGTAGGCGGCATTCAGGAAGCGGAAGCGCTCGTTGGTATCGATAAAGGCGACCAGCGCGGGCATGGCATCGGTCACCGTCTGCAGCGTTTCGCGGCTGCGCTGCAACGCCTCCTTGGCAGCCCGATCCTGCGTGATGTCGCGCATGATGGACGAGAAGTACTCCATGCGCCCGGCCGGATCACGGTGCGCAATGAGCATGTGGTTGATCGGCACCACCTGGCCTTGCGCGCCACGCACGGTGGTCTCGCCAATCCACACGCCGTCGCGCACGGCGGCAGGCACGGCCACTTCACGCAGCCAGTCCATCGTTTCATGTGGGTAGAAATCCGCGACGGTCATGCCACGAATGTCCGCATCCGGTGCAATGCCGGCAAAGCGGCGGCCGGCGGGGTTCATGTAGGTGACGTTGCCGTTTACGTCGGTCTGCGCAACGAAGTCGGTGGTGGAATCGAGGATCTTCGTCAGCACGCGGGACGCCTGCTGCGCGCGCGCTCGCACGGTGATGTCTTCAATGGTGCCAACATGACCCATCACCTTGCCATCCACGCGCACCGGTGCCGTGTTGACCACCACCAGACGTTCGCCCATGCCTGGCACCATTACGCGCTGCTCGGCGCTGTAGGCGGTGCCATGCAGGATGGCATCGTGCCAGCCGGCCATGGCGGCGTCGCGATCATGCGGATGCTGGCGCGCAAGCCATGCCTGCGCCAGCGTTTCTTCGTATGTCACGCCCAGCAACCGACGGTAGGCCTCGTTGGCGTAGACAATGCGGCCTTCGGTGTCGGCACGGAACAGGCCCAGCGGAGAGGCATCGTTGACCGCCTCCAGTTCGGCGCGTTGGCGCGCGACCTCGCCCATCAGCTTGTGGAACGCCGTCGATACCGCGTCGATTTCGGCCGAGGCATCCTCCAGCGCAAGCGGCGGCGCATCGCGCAGGTCGGTGCGGGAGAGTTGCGTCATGGCGGCGTGCAGACGTGCCAGCGGACGCAACAACCACAGCATCGCCGCCCACACCGAGACACCAATCAAGACAGCCAGCACCAACAGCGACAAGCGGAAACGCTGGTGCATGGCAAAGAGCTGCCGATTGGCCTCGGCGCCAGGCAGCACGGCGCCCAGCGTCCAGCCCGTGGCGATGACGTCCTGCGTGGCCACCACGTCGGCCCCGGGTTGCGGCGGCGTGGCCGGGTCCGCCCGGAACGCTGCGGCGATAGCCGGATCCGCATCCAGCGGGGCGAGCACCTTGTCGGCGTCGGGGTGCACGATAAAGACCGGGTTCGCGCCACGGGCCACCAGATAGAAGTGCCCCGTATGCCCGATACCCATATCGCGCAACACGCCAAGAAAGTTGGGCTTAAGCAAGAGCAGCGTGGCACCGATCAATCCGACCAGATGTCCGTCGTTGTCATGCACCGGCGCGGCCATGATGATGATCGGTTCGCCGCCCACGCGGTTACGCAACGGCGCGGAGATGGTGGGCTGATCCACCACCATGACGGCCTTGAAGTAATCCCGGTCCGTAATGTCAACGCCCACGACGCCTGGGCGATGCGTGGACGTGGCCGTCACCTTGCCCTGCGCGGTGGCAAGGAACACCCCGTCAAACAGACCACTGGTCGGCTCGATGGACTGATAGAACGCCGCTTCCTGTTCCGGCGTATCGAACTGCACGGTGCGCATCTGCCGGGCCGTGCGTTCCAGCACGCCCAGGTAGGTATCGAGCCGCTGCTTCAGATCGGCCGCGGACTCCTTCACCAGCGCAGTCTGCTGCGACTGGATCTGCGCCATCATCTCGCGGCGGATTGGCTCGCGCTGCGACCAGCCGAACAGACTCACCAGCGTCACGCTGATGACGGTCGCCATGATCGCCGCCTGCGACTTCAGGGTGAGTTTCATCGAACGGTAAGCTGGCGCCGCCGCCCTCGTGGCCGGCCAGCAATGTTAGAAGCACTTGCCATAGTGCGCCGCCCCGCGAACCTTGTCGAGCCGGGCGCACGCGGGGTGGCCGCCTAGCGACGCGCGCAGACGTAGGCGGCCGAACGTGCCGCCAGGGTGCTCGGGCGGATGCGCATCCAGTGGGCGCCGGCTGCGGTATCGGTATCGAGGGTGGCGCCGTCCGGGCCGCGCACCACGTAGTCGACCAGACGAATGCGCTGGCGACGGCAATCGATCTCCTGGCGGGAGAGGATCATCGTGCCGGGGCGATAGCGAGCGCCATGGGCACGGCGCTCGCCGCGCTTGAGTACGGTGCGCGCCAGAAACGTCTTGTGGCCTGTGTGGCTTGAGCGCAGCGAGGTGCGATCGATGGAAGCCGACACCGCCGTGGTGGTCAGGTATTCGTGCCAGCGCGCGGCGTGGGCAGGTGCAGCCATACCCAGGGCGCCCATGCTGGCGCCACACACCCAGATCCACCGCCACATCATGCGTTTCACGACCGTCCGCCTTGCCATGTCAAGAATCGCGGCACCTTGCTGCCGCTGGGCTGCATTGTAACAACCGGTTCGCAAGACGCGCGCCCGGGTGCCTCGGGTAGCATGCGGGCGATCTGATCTACATCACACTCGCCCATGCCAACGGTTTCCGTATCTGCCCTGACCGCCCACGCGCTTGCTGCCTTGCTGATCGCCTGTACACCGATCGCCGCCTGGCTGTGGCTGCGCCGCCGCTTTACGCTGGCGTGGCGCGACATCGGCGTAGGCGCGGCGGTGTTCATCGTGTTTGCACTGGTGCTGGAACGCGCACTGCACCTGTATCTGCTGCAGGTCAATCCGGTGACGGCGCAATGGCTGCGCGCGCCCGCGCTGTACGTGGTCTATGGCGCGCTGATGGCAGGACTGTTTGAGGAAACGGGCCGCTGGCTGGGCTTGCGCTTTCTCACACGCAAACCCGGGGATGCGGCCACGCCGGTGGCCTACGCGCTCGGGCACGCCGGCATCGAAGCGTGGCTGATCGGCGCGACTTCGCAGGCGCAGATGGTGATGTTTGGCGTGGCCGCCAACCGCGGCGAGCTGGATGCGCGCCTAGCCGCCAGCGGCGCCGAAGCCATGACCAGCACGATCCACGCGATGCTCGCGGAGCTCTCCCCGTGGCTGGCCACCGGCGCGGTCGTGGAGCGCCTGGCCGCGATGCTGGTTCAGTTCACGCTGACGCTGGTGGTATGGCACGCGGTACGCCAACGGCGCTTCGCCTTGGTGGTGCTGGCCGTGCTGCTGCATGCGCTGGCCGATCTGCCCGCCGCGCTGTACCAAGTGCACGCGATGCCGCTGGCGGTGACCGAAGCCATCTACGCTGTCATCGCTGTCTTGCTGGCGGCCACGTGCTGGCCCCCGCAGGGCGGTAGAAAGATCGGCGAATCGTCGCTGCGTTAGTGATTAGCGCGGAAGCGCTCTGGCTCGATGCCGTGCCGATTGAGCTTGTCGTACAGCGTCTTGCGCGGCACGGCCAGCAGATCGGCGGCGCGTGCGACGTTGCCCTCGGTGGCACGCAATGCCTCTTCGATGGTGGTGCGCTCGACGGCCATCATGCGGCCGGCCAGTGAGTGCTGGCTCGCCTCGGACGCGACCAAGCCATCGTCCAAGCCGAGGCAGAAGCGCTCGGCCACGTTCTTCAACTCGCGCACGTTGCCGGGCCAGTCGTGGTGCTGCCAGCGCATCATGTCCTGTGCGGACCAGTCCGGCGCCGCACGCTCGTAACGCACCGCCGCCTGTTGCAGGAAATACGCCATCAGCAGTGGGATGTCTTCGGCGCGCTGGCGCAGTGGCGGCAACGCAATCGACACGACGTTCAGCCGGTAGTACAGGTCCGCGCGGAACTGGCCGTGGTCGGACGCCTCTTTCAGGTCCACCTTGGCAGCCGCCACCACGCGGCAATCCACCGGCACGCTCGTGTTGCTGCCCAGCCGTTCGATACTGCGCTCCTGCAGTGCTCGCAGCAGCTTGGCCTGCAGCGCTAGCGGCATTGATTCGATTTCGTCGAGGAACAGCGTGCCGCCATCAGCGTATTCCATCTTGCCGATGCGGCGGCGGTTGGCGCCTGTGAAAGCGCCCGACTCGTGGCCGAACATCTCGCTCTCGAACACGGATTCCGGTAATGCCGCGCAATTGAGCGCCACGAACGGCCCGCGCCGCCGGCTGCCTTCGTGGATGGCGCGCGCGAGTACTTCCTTACCCGAGCCGGTCTCGCCCATGACGAGGATGTCGGCATCGGTGGGCGCCAGCGCAGCGACAAGCCGGCGCACGTTCTGCATGGCCGCGCTCTGGCCGATTAATGGGTACGCCTGCCTGCCCTGCAAGGCCTCGCGCAAGCGCAGGTTTTCGGAAGTGAGCCGGCGCTTTTCCAGCGCGCGCCGCACCACGTCGACCAGGCGCTCGGAGTGAAACGGCTTCTCCATGAAGTCGTAGGCGCCGGCACGCATGGCCGCCACGGCCATCGTCACATCGCCATGGCCGGTGATGAGGATGACGGGCAACTGGCGATCGTGCTGCAGCATCTCGCGCAACACCGCCAAGCCGTCGCGGCCGGGCAGACGCACGTCGGTGACGACGACGGCGGGTGTTTGCGTGGCAAGCGCCGCCAACGCGCTTTCTGCATCGGCGAAAGACTGCACCGGCACATCCGCCAGCGTGAGTGCTTGCTCGCAGCCCAGGCGCACCACGTCGTCGTCTTCGATCAGGAAGACAGGCGCGTGGTCCAGGGCGGCGAGGTCGGGAGAAACGTTTTCAGGCATGCGGTTTTACGACGCGTTCCAGTTCGATGACGAATTCTGCGCCGCCAGCGCCATCCTGCGCGTTGCGGCCGATGAGCCGGCCGCCAAAATCTTCAATGATCGCCAGCGAAATCGCCAGCCCGAGGCCGAGCCCCAGGCCGTCGTCCTTGGTGGTGAAGAAAGGCTCGAAGAGGCGCGGCAGTACATCGGCAGGAATGCCGGGGCCGAAGTCACGCACGGTAATGCGTACCCAATTCTCGATAGGCTCGACGCCCACATGTACGGTGGCGGATTCGCGTTTTGGCGCCTCGGTGGTGGCGTCAATGGCATTGCGGATCAGGTTGACGAGCACCTGCTCCAACCGCACCGCGTTGGCCCACACAGCGAGATTCGCTTGCACCGGCGGTGCCGTTACTGTCACGCCCACTTGGCGGCGGCGCGTCTCGACCAGCATCAGCGCCTGGCGGATGGCCTCGTCCACCGAGACGGCCGCGCGCGCAGCATCACCCTTGCGCGAGAACGCCTTGATATGCGAGACGATGCGGCCCATGCGCTCCGCCAGCTGGCTGATGTGCGTGAGGTTGCCGCGTACCTCGTCGATGCGGCCACGCTCGGCGAGCTGGTTGGCATTGTCAGACAGCGTGGTCAGCGCGGTGAGTGGTTGGTTCAATTCGTGCGTGATGCCAGCGGCCATCTGGCCAAGCACCGCGAGCTTGCCGGCCTGCACGGCGGCGTCGCGCGTCTCGCGCAGGATGCGCTGCGCGGCGTCGAGCGCTTCCACCTTGCCGGCGAGTGCGGTGTTGGCGGAGGTCAACTCGGCGGTGCGCTGGGCGATGCGCGCCTCCAGATCGCGCTGGACTTCGCGCAAGGCGTCGCGTGCACGGCGTTGCTCTTCACGACGGCGAGTGCGTAGGCGCAACGCCACGAGCACCGCGAAGGCCAGCGCCATCGCAAATGCGGCGCTGGCACCAGCCACCAGGGCGGTGCGCTGCTCGTCGCGCGGGTCGATCAGCACGGCAACTTGCCAGCCGAGCAACCCCACCGGCCGGTACTGCACGCGCAGCGTCGATGCCGATTTTCCGTGCAGCGCCACGCGTACGGTCTCGGGCGGATGGTCCGCAGAAAAGGGTACGCTCCCGGCGCTTCCGTCCTCCATGCCGAGCGGCGTGAGGGTGTGCGGCGCGTATTGGCGCGTCGCATCCAGGGCGGTTTGCTGTTCGGGGCTCAACGTACCGAGCGTGCGGTATTTCAACGCGGGCACCGAACTCAGGAAGATTACGCCATGGCGATCAACCAGCAGCACCGTATCGCCGCTGCGTGACAGCGTGGCCTCGAACGCGTCGAGGTTGACCTTCACCACCACCACGCCGATGGCCTTGTTGTCTTCACGCACCGGCGCGGCCACGAAGTAGCCCGTTTCGCCCGTGGTATTGCCGACACCGTAGAAACGGCCGAGCCCTTCGCGCATGGCCTCGACAAAGTACGGGCGGAACGCGTAGTTCTGGCCGACGAACGAGGTCGGCAGGTCCCAGTTGCTGGCCGCGATCGTCAGGCCGGTCGTATTGATCAGGTGGGCGGCGGCCAGATCGGTCGCCGCCTGGACTTCTTTCAGATAGGCGTTGGCCGCGCGACGCGTAACAGCATCACCGGCCTGGGGATTCTCTTGCAGTGCGACGTGCAGCACATGTTCCAACGCTGCCAACCTCGGCAGCGATTCATACCGCGCCAGCGTGCTGCGTAGGTTTTGTGCGTAGAAGGTGGTGCGCTGGCCGGCCTCTTCAGCACGCGTGGCAACGTAGCGTTGCAGGGCGATGGCGTAGGCGCCCCACCCTGCCGCCGCGCAGCACGCGGCCATGGCCAGTGCAACAGCCAGCCGCCAGCCGCGCCCGCGTGCAGGTTGGGCAAGGTCGGCGTGGCCGTCGGATGAGGTCATGAAAGCATCAATGTTCGATACGTGAGTGCTCGCGAGTATCGCGCATGAACACGTACACCAACAGCGACAGCAGGATCGTCCCCGTGACGTACCAGTAGAACAGCGACTCGTGACCGGCCTGCTTGAGCCACAGCGCGATGTACTCGGCCGTGCCGCCAAAGATCGACACCGTGAGCGCATACGGCAGGCCCACGCCCAGTGCCCGCACTTCCGCCGGGAACAGCTCGGCCTTCACCACAGCGTTGATCGACGTGTAGCCCGAGACGATCACCAGCGCGGCCATGATCAGGAAGAACGCCGTCCACACGTTGGTGGTCTGGCTGATGCCCGTCATGATGGGTACTGTGAACAGCGTACCCAGCACGCCAAACGCAATCAGGATCGGGCGACGGCCGATGCGGTCAGACAGCCCACCCACGATCGGCTGCAGCATCGCAAACAGCAGCAGCGTCGCGCCGGACACCAGCGTTGCCTGATCCTTCGACAGACCCACCGTGTTGGCCAGGAACTTCTGCATGTAGATCGAGTACGTGTAGAACGCGACCGTACCACCGAGCGTGAGGCCGACCACAGTGGCCACGGCGCGCGGATGCTTGGCCAATTCGGCCAGCGTGCCGCGCTTCTTGTTCGCTTTCGCGGCGGTAAAGGATTGTGTTTCTTCCATGTGCGAACGCATGCGCATCGCAATCAGCGCACACAGCGCGCCGATGAAGAACGGAATGCGCCAGCCCCAGGCTTCCAGCTGCTCATGCGTGAGCACGAACTGCTGCAGCACGATCAACAACGCCAGCGCCACCAGTTGCCCGGCGATGAGCGTGACGTATTGGAAGCTTGAGAAGAAGCCGCGGTTTTCCTTGTTGGCGACTTCGCTCAGGTAAGTGGCAGACGTGCCGTACTCTCCGCCGACCGACAGCCCTTGCAGCAGGCGCGCCAGCACCAGCAGCACCGGCGCGGCGACGCCGATGGTCGCGTAGCTCGGCGTGAGCGCGATGATGAGCGAGCCCATGCACATCAGCACCACAGAGAAAAACAACGCACGCTTGCGGCCATAGCGATCGGCATAGATACCCATCAGCCAACCGCCCACCGGTCGCGCCAAGAAGCCGACCGCAAACACGGCAGCGGTGTTCAGCAGTTGCGCAGTCTGGTCACCCTTCGGGAAGAACGACTTGGCAAAGTACAGCGCAAACGCGGAATACACATACCAGTCGTACCACTCGACCAGGTTGCCGACCGAACCGGAGAAGATAGAACGCAGACGACGGCGAACGTCTGCCGGGGTGTCTTTAGCGGGGGCTTGGGTGGGCGAGTGTGTGGGCACATGTGCGCCCGTGACCGCGCCAGCCTGGGGCTGAGTCATGGTGTCTCCTTGCTGCGTTGCGGCGGCAGTGCGCGCAACGTGCGGCCTGTCCACCGGTTTATGGGTGGCCGCTAATACTCAAGAAGCATTCCATGTGGGAAACCGGCATAGCAGATTCCCGCAAAGGCCCGTAGCACAAGGCTTTGCGGGAAATCGCCAGACTGGCGGGAAACAACGGAGGTGTGTGGTTTTCCAGAATCGGCCGGGCGCGCTGTGCGAAAACCCGCACGGCCGATGCCATGCAATCGTCAGCAAACGTCAAGCAGCCACACCGAGTGGGATGGCGTCGCGCACAAGCCGCTCCACATCGGCCGACGTTTCCTGTGAAACCGGCAGGCCAAGGCGCTCATACAGATACGCCTCAAAGTCAGCACGTACTTCCGGATGGCGTAGCGCAAACTCAACGGTCGCTTGCAGATAGCCAAACTTGCTGCCGCAGTCGAACCGCTGCCCACGATAGCGATAGGCCAGAATTTGCTCTTCGGCCAGCAAGCTCTGAATGGCGTCGGTCAATTGCAGCTCGCCGCCCGCACCCGGCGTGAGGTTGCGCAGATGATCAAAGATGCGCGGCGTGAGGATGTAGCGGCCCACCACACCCAGGTTGGACGGCGCTGTCTCCGGCGCGGGCTTTTCCACAATGCCGTCGAGCTTGACCAGGCGGTCATCCCACTCGCGGCCCGCCACCACACCATAGGAACGTGTCGCCTGCGGCGCGATCGTCTCGACCCCCACGATGGAGCAACGGTAGTGGTCGTACAGCTCCGTCATCTGCTGCATGACGGGCGGTTCGTGGTCCAGCAGATCGTCCGCCAGGATCACGGCAAACGGCTCGTCGCGTACCAGTTTCTGCGCACACAACACCGCGTGGCCCAGGCCCAGGGTCTCGGGTTGCCGCACGTAAAAGCACTCAACGCCGGGCGGTTTGATCGACTGGACCATGTCGAGCAGCGCCTGCTTGTTTTTGGCGGCCAGTTCGCTTTCCAGCTCGTACGCCTTATCGAAGTGGTCTTCGATGGCCCGCTTGGCGCGGCCCGTAATAAAGATCATCTCTGTGATGCCCGCGGCAGCCGCCTCTTCCACCGCATACTGAATTAGCGGCTTGTCGACGATCGGCAGCATCTCTTTCGGGCTGGCCTTGGTGGCGGGGAGAAAGCGTGTACCGAGCCCCGCCACGGGAAACACGGCCTTGGTGATCTTCTCGTTCATGACAACTCCATCGGTGAGACGTAGCGTCATGAGCAATTCATATGCCTGGGGGCCAGCGCGTCGGTTGAGGCGCCGTACTACGGCAGCGCGGCGGGCGACCAAGTGGCCGATCACGCCGTTTCTACAACCGGTTGCAAGTCCGTCACCTCAACTTTCAGCGCCGAAAGTCGGCAAAGCGTACCCAATTCTGCGTACGCGCCATCCCGGCTCTGCGGTACACCAAACCAGTAAGCGCACGCCAACAGTGCATCAGGGCGAGGGCTTGACCCAGCCTCGTGACACGGGCGCAGCGCGCTCCGGTGCTCGCCGATAGGCATCGATCTGCGCGCGCAATTGCGAGACTTCCGCCTCTAGCGTGCGGATACGCTGGCGCAGCTGATCCGCTTCGTTTTGTGTCTGCTGCCGCACCGCGTCGTTTTGCAGGCGGAGGAAGCGCTCTGTGCCAGCCAGGGCGCTGGCAGCGCCCTCGAGGCGCGATACCGTCTCAATCGTCTGTTCGATCCGCTCAAGGGTGGTGTCCGTCAACCTGGGCGAGATGACCGGCGCCGTGGCAAGCGCCTCGCCGAGGCGCCGCTCCAGATCGGCCATCGCGGCCTGCAATTGACGGTTACGCGCCGCTTCATGCTCCAGCGCGCGTTCCGCCACTTCCGCACGGATGCGCGCCTCCATCCATTCGGCGCCCGCACCCGGTGCACCAATCGCGCGCGACGCCACACGGTCCCGTTCCTCGCGCGCGGCTTGGTCCGTCGCGGGCCGAAGCGTACCCGTTTCTGCGGGCGCCCATGGGATCGGCCAAGGCTCAACGGCCTCTGGCGTGGGCCCACCTCCTGTCTCGCCTCGCCTGCGCGCCCTATCCACGGCCTTTTGGATCGTCGTATTGCTGGGCCGCCGCTCGACACCCGCCTCTGCCAGCCACTGCACATACCGCCGAACGCCGTAGACGCAGCGTGTCACGGCCTGAACTGCGTCGATCAGTTCATCCAGGAAGACCGCGTTGTCATGCGGAAATGCGACATCGAGTCGACGGACTGCCTCAACAATCCGCTGTTGCTGCTCAGTGGAGAACTGAAGACCCGGTCGAGCCACGAAATACGCCCCTTAACAATGTCCATATAGTGTACATGAAGGGTTAAAAACATCAACGTACTCATATTTACGATCATTATTTTATTATCGTGCTCATATAGTTGGAGGAGCTGTCGGAGCGCATTTGCCGCCCCGGGAGATCTTTGACAGCCGTCTTCCTGACCATCTGCCGCGGTTCGCCAGCGCAGAAACGGGTACGGGAAGGAGCGGAGTGGAGTCAGCAACATCGGCTGCTAGGCAAAGAAAAACGCCCCTGAAAAGGGGCGTTTGTGGCGGCAGGGGGGAGGCGAAGTCGCTATAGCAAGGCAACGTCCAAACCAAAGCGGCTTTTCAGCGCCTCGACCAAGGACTCTCGAGCGGCGCGATCCACCAGCTTGACGTCCAGCATGACGCGACCGGAATCCCACTCCTTGATTGTGCCGAGAAGATCACCCTCACTGCTCCTGATTTTGTACTGACGGCTGACTTCCTTGACCTTGCGGGTACGCCCTTCCTGGGCGACTTTCCGGATCTGCTCGACATCGCGGCTCGATAAGCCCTCCTCCAACACCCGATGTACAAGTTCGCGTGTCCGGTCCTCGCCCGCACTCTTGAAGTACAGCGTCAACTCGTAGCCGGTTGCGATGCCGATGCCAGCTGGCCGCTCTTTCATGACCTCGAGCACGGACTCCGGGAGCTTCAGCAACGCCAACGTCTTGTTGACGGTGCCGGCGGATACACCCGTAATCTCACAAATATCTTCTTCTTTTTTAACTTTTCCTTCGTCCAACAACTGGCGCCAAGCGATCGCGTTGTCGAGTACCGACTGGCCAGAGCGCTGCTCGTTGAGGACAAACGACAAGCGGTAGAAATCGATGTCCGATAGGCCAGCTTCAATGAAGCAGTCCATCTCGGCCTTGCCGGCAGCTGCCAGCGCCCGCTTGCGATAGTGGCCGTCGATCAGAACGTACCAGCCCGGCCTGGCCGGATCAGGCGCCGCAAGGCCGGGCGTCTGCTGGCCATGGGTGGCAATAGACGCCGCACGCTCCTGCACGGTCTGTGGATCATAGATGCGCCGTGCGTTCAGCGGATTTTCTTGCAGCCGGTCCAACGGAATCTTGACGACCCGCCGCTCAGACGTATTCGCCGGCGCTGCAGTTTCAGCGCTGAAAGTTGGGGCAGCAGGTTGCCCAAGCAAACCACGAGGGTGCGACGTAATGGCCTGTTCCGCCAACGCAAACCGGTCAACAGGGGTCGCTTTTGTTTTCTCTGCGGCGATGCCGGCGAGCATCCCATCCTTGAGCGATTTCAACTTCGCGCTCATACACGTTCCTCCTCCAACAACTGCAACAACTCGTCGACCATGACGTCGACTTCACTCACCGCCTCACGCGCTCCCGGTACCCCGTGCACGGTCGCGCCGATCGCCTGACACTCCCGGAATGCCGACCGCGAACCAATCATCGATTCCATCAACGGAATATCGCCGTCATCACCAAGAATTTCGATTGCCTGCTTGGCCAGCGACACTCGCCGCTGCACCATGTTCGCCAGCACGCGAATCCGCAAAGTTTCATTGGTAACTTGAGCCTGTTGGGCAAGCGCCTTTGCGGCAACGGCCGCCCAGAGATCCGGCGGCGAAGGCACCACGGGAATCAAAGCAATATCCGAGATCAATAGAGCACTGGAAGATGACGGGGAGTGCACGGCGGGTGGGCAGTCGACGACGATGTAATCGTAGTTCCCCACAAATTTACGGACTTCGCGGTGCATCGCGCCGCCTGAAGGTGCCAAGCCAATCACAGAGGCCGGGAACGGCTTTTCCTCCGGAGCTTGGGCGGCCCATCGGGTTGCCGTGCCTTGTTCGTCCATGTCGACCAGCAAAGTCCTATTTCCTCGTAGACCGAGGGTGCCCGCGATGTGCATGCTGACTGTGGTCTTGCCACAGCCGCCTTTCTGGTTGAATACCGTTACGATCTTGGCGCTCACTGGTCCTCCACTTTCAGCGCTGAAAGTCAGTAGCGCAATCTTAGGGAAGATAGCTTAGAAACACAAGATCGATAGAATTCAATTTATACAAATACAGATCGAGTGCAGGTCCACGGTCGTTAGAAATTGGGGCGCGTTCAGCACGCTTAAATTGAGATCTAAATGCGGTCTTTAGCGCATAACTTCCTGCGTTCTGACCATCGTCAACACAACTGCTAGGTGTTTACCAGTGGATGCATAAAAGCGACATTTCAAAAAAATGCCGCCCATCGACACTGTGTCCCAAACTGGTTATGATGCTTAGACAGTCGTCTGAAGACTTTGTCTACGCAGGATTCGGAATCAGCCGGACTCTTCGTGCGATGTCCGGATCGGCTGGACGACGTGTTTTTTGTTTTTTAAAGGAATTTTTGCATGGCCACGGGTACTGTCAAATGGTTTAACGAAACCAAAGGCTTCGGCTTCATCACTCCGGACGGCGGCGGCGCAGATCTGTTCGCGCACTTCTCCGAAATTCAGGGTTCGGGCTTCAAGACCCTGAAGGACGGCCAGAAGGTCACCTTCGAGGTGAAGCAAGGCCCGAAGGGTCTGCAAGCCTCCGGCATCAAGCCGGAATAAGCATGCTGAGCTGACACGCTCGACATGAAAAAGGGGAGCTTCGGCTCCCCTTTCTTTTTGCCTTCAGATTTTTCGTCAGGCCAGTTTTCGCACACTCGTCCGCGATGGCTGCAGGATCAACGCCTTCGAGGAGTCCGCATCCACCTTGGCATCCGGGTAGACGACGAGCACATCCTTCAGTGCCTTGCGGAACAACGCTCGGAATTTCCGTTCACTCTCCGTCTCGGTCCCGAACTGCATCTGCAGTGCCTCCCAGGGAATCTCCGTACGCTTTTGGATCGTGAAAAAGCGGTAGGTCAGCCAGGAATACACGTCGAGCGCAAACGGCGACTGTTTGAGCGCTTTCAATGCACGCATATCCACGGGCACGGGCCGGTTGACGAGCTCATTGAAGAACGGCTCAGACAGCACCACGAAGCTCTCGAACATGGAGCCCTGGCCTGGCTGCATCGGGTCCCACCACGTCGACAATTGGTCCGCGAGCAGATAACCGATCCGATCAATCGACAGCGGTTCCTGATTCTGGTTCTGGTTGGGCGCCGACTTGTTCTGCACGATGGCAATCGTGGCCGAGAACAGCCGAATCATCTGTTGGCGCACCAGCGTCATGGTGCCCCGCTTGCCCCCGGTGGCCATCGGGATACCGAGGTTGTACATGAACTCCGACAGCGAGTTGCCCAGTGAAATGCGGCGGTCTTCCACCGTGCCCTGGAACTCGCCGCGCTTCTTCTTGGCCATGATCTCCTTGCCGATCCAGGCCAACATCAAGCGCGGATATGACCCATAGGGATAGCCGAACGAGACAGTTTCCGAGACGATGCGCTGACGGCCGTTGCTTGCGCGTTCCGAACGCTGCTGGGTGAAGTATCCCGGCTGGATCATCAGCGAGATGTTGCCGCTGGACCGCGTCCAGACAGGTGGCGACCCTTTTGGCGCGCGGTAGGGGAGGGTGACCTGCACGCTGGCGCGGCTAAGGAAGCCAACTTCGCCGCTCTGCCAGGCATCTTCGCGCTCCATTGCCTGCGCTTCATCGAAGAGCCGCTGGAATTTCTCCGGCGCAGCAATGACTTGGCCCCCCGAAGGGACGATGATGCGGCCGGGTACGTCGTCTTCCGGCTTCCCGTTGGGTGTGGGGCGTTTGGTGACCATGGTGCGCGAGAATTGTTCAGAGCCTTTGTACTAAAACGCCTTCTCCTTGTCACGCAGAATCGGGTACGTTTTCTGATTTTTAATCGTCGCTCGGGGAAGGGCGTCGGTGGGCAACCTGCAGGGTTGTCCACGGAAGACCTTTCCTATCTACAAGGTATACATACTTACTACGTTTACTACAGGTAAACCGTATACGCACCCCGCCAAGCCTTGTCAGCAAAGGGTTTAGGGGGCCAAAACGTACCCGATTCTGCGCACGGGCGAACCCGATTCTGCGTGGTGGCGTACCCGCTTCTGCGCGCATCCGTACCCGCTTCTGCGCAAAGCCCGTACCGGAATCTGCGGGGACAACCTTCAGTTGTCCACAGTGTTATCCACAGAAAACAGGCAAAAACATGCCGCCTTTCGTGCGTCCAGCGCCTTTGCGTACCCGATTCTGCGTGAAAACATGCGGTTTCTGTGTGTGCAAGGGCTTTTCGCAGGCGCTTGCGTACCTGTTTCTGCGTGCCCATCTCCGAAAGCTACGTTTCAGTGCGTACCCAAATCTGCGCGCGCTTTCAGACCCCCCGTTTTTGTAAGGCCCGTTCTGATATTGGCTATCTACGAAAGCAAGTACACGCTTCACAGCTATCAAGCCCAGAACAAGGCGTACCTGTTTCTGCGGGGAGATCCTTACCGACAAACTCAGCGGTCTAAAGGGCCGCGCTGTTGTAAACGCCGGGAATCCAAACTTTCATCGCTGAAACTCGCTATGGCGACGGACCTAGCACGGAGCCCGCGCTGGCGCCCGCTCTCCCCCGTACCTGTTTCTGCGGGCAAAAACCCTTATTGGCCAACGGCTTGCGAGGCGGCATAGCGGACTGAGCGTACCCGTTTCTGCGAGCACGGTCGCAGAAATGGGTACGCGCTCGCATAGCTTGTCTCGCAGAAACAGGTTCGCTCGCCTGTCACAGAGGCTGCCCTCCTACTTCGCAGAAACGGGTACGCGTCTATGCGCTTGGCCCGCAGAAACGGGTACGCGACCCACCGCTCATGCCGGAAGTGCGTGTCTTTCGACTGCCAAGGCGATGCGTACCCATTTCTGCGCGGCTCGACGCAGAAATAGGTACGCAAATGGGCTTGGAAGCCGCTTGGTAGAGCGCGTACGCAGAAACGGGTACGGTGTCGCGCTGATTGCCCGTCCGCAAAGATGCTGAAGCGGTGGGGCATGGCACGTGCAGGTGCTAGGCGTTTCGGGCATCATGCGCATCCCGCGCGCTGGCCTGGCGCTTGGCTCGCGCGTTTTCCATCATTCCATTCGCATGAACAGTATTTCGACCCGCGCGCCCGTGGACGCCGGAATCTTGCTAACAGTAACGTCGCCCCATGGTGGGTGTGCATCGGGGGGGCTCGGTCCGGCACCGGGCCGGCCAGTGATGGCACTTCATAACAAGAGGAGACAAGCTGCATGACCTGGCTCACGCGTTTTTTCAAGTTGGAGGAACACCAGACCGACGTCCGCACCGAGGTGCTTGCCGGGCTGACGACGTTCCTGACGATGGCGTACATCATCTTCGTGAACCCGAACATCCTGGCCGACGCGGGCATGCCGCACGACGCGGTGTTCGTGGCCACCTGCATCGCCGCGGCGATCGGCACGATCATCATGGGGATGTACGCCAACTACCCGATCGCGATGGCGCCGGGCATGGGCCTGAACGCCTACTTTGCGTATGCGGTGGTCAAGGGCATGGGCTTTTCGTGGCAGGCGGCGCTGGGCGCGGTCTTTATCTCGGGGTGCCTGTTCCTGCTGGTCAGCGTGTTCCGCATCCGCGAGATGATCGTCAACGGGATTCCGCATTCGATCCGCGTGGCGATCACGGCGGGCATCGGGCTGTTCCTGGGCATCGTGTCGCTGCGCGGCGCGGGGCTGATCGTCGGCAACCCGGCGACGCTGGTGACGCTGGGCGATGTACACCAGCCCTCGGTCGTCCTGGCGGTGATCGGCTTCTTCCTGATCGTGGCGCTGGACCATTTGCGTGTGAAGGGCGCTATCCTGATCGGCATTCTTGCGGTGACGGCGGCGAGCTTCTTCGTTGCGGGCAACACCTTCCACGGCGTGGTGTCGATGCCGCCGTCGCTGGCCCCTACCCTGCTGCAGCTCGACATCATGGGCGCGCTGTCGGTGGGCATCCTGAACGTGGTGCTGGTGTTCTTCCTGGTCGAGCTGTTTGACGCGACCGGCACGCTGATGGGCGTGGCCAACCGCGCGGGCCTGCTCAAGCAAGGCAAGATGGACCGGCTGAACAAGGCGCTGCTGGCCGACAGCACGGCCATCATGGCGGGCTCGCTGCTGGGCACGTCGTCGACCACCGCGTACATCGAAAGCGCCTCGGGCGTGCAGGCCGGCGGCCGCACGGGCCTGACCGCGCTGACGGTGGCGGCGCTCTTCCTGCTGTGCCTGTTCTTCTCGCCGCTGGCGGGCGTGGTGCCGGCTTATGCGACGGCGCCTGCGTTGCTGTATGTGTCTTGCCTGATGCTGCGCGAACTGGTCGACCTGAATTGGGAAGACACCACCGAAGCCGTGCCGGCCGTGCTGACGGCGCTGATGATGCCGTTCACGTATTCGATCGCCAACGGCGTCGCCTTCGGCTTCATCACGTATTCGGGTCTGAAGCTGTTCACGGGCCGCATGCGCGAGGTGCCGATCATCGTGTGGATCATCTCGGCGGTGTTCCTGTTCCGCTTCTTCTATCTTTCAGGCGGGCATTGAGCCCGACGCTGAACACAACGCGGACCTTCGGGTCCGCTTTTTTTTTGGGGGGGTCGCCAGGGAAAAGCGTACCTATTTCTGCGTGCGATTTTTGGCCGAAGCGTACCCGTTTCTGCGTGCCTTCGTGGGCGATCTGGAGATGGGGCGTACCCAATTCTGCGGACAAAGTCAGCGGTAACTGTTCTACAGAACAGGGCAACCATTGGGTTCGACGGCGCGCGCGAACGCCGGTAGCACACGTGGTGCGTACCCGTTTCTGCGCGATGTGTGGAGGAATGTCAGGCCGACGGGGTGGCCAACGAGGTGGCCAACTTACGGGCCGCGTCGGCGATGCTGGCGGCCAGGTCGGTCTCGCGAGCGCGCACGGCAACGGTGGGCAATGCGGCAAGACCGAGAGCATGCGCGATGTCTGCGGCGGGCTCTCCGGCGGCAAGGCGCTCATGCAGATGCGCCGCGCGCACGCCGCGCAATGAGGCACTGGCCAAGCGCTTGGCGGCATCGGGTTGACCCATGATGCGGGCGTATTCGGCGGCCTCGGCGAGCATGGCTTTGACGATGAGCAGCAGTTGCGAGCGTGACACTAGGCCCTTGCGTTCGCCGAAATCGCGGCGCAGGGCGGGGGAATCGATGATGCTGCCATCTGCGCGTTGCGGCGAACGCTTGCGCACCGAGAGCAAAAGCGGTGTGGTTTCGCCCGGCAGGGGGAGCGGCGATAAGCCGAATGCGGTGCGGTACTCGCGCAAGGTGCCCATCAGCGCATCACAGGGGAGCCAGCGCTGCGCGCGCCCCTCCCCCACACAGAGCAACCACACCGAGGTCGGCAGCGCGGTGTCCGTTGCATGGTCTGCCTTCGGTACGGCATGTAATGCCACGTCGCCCATGCGCGCACCGACGAGTTCCGACACGCGCAAACCGGCCTGCGTGAGCAGCACGGCAAGGAAGTGGTCGCGCGTCTGCCGCAAGCGGGCTTCGCGGCCCAACGCGACGCGCGCCTGCACGGCGTCGACCATCAATGCCATGTCGGCTGCGCTCAGCGCTGCTTCTGTATGTGTCGACAACGGTTGTGGGGCGCGCGTGGCCACGCTGACGGTGGGGACGGCGATGACGATCGCATCGTCGTCAAGGAACGGGTTGGAGCGCAGATAACCCTGGCGCAGCAACCACCCGCACAGATTGGCGGCGATGACGCTGCTCTGCCGCGCGGAGCGTGCCGACAGCGGCCCGCGCAGCGGCGTCCAGTTGGCATCGTCACGTTCGATGCCGCGCACACTGATCGCCCAGCCGGGCGGGTCTTGCAAAAAGCGCAGGTAGGCGAGCGCATCTTCACGCTGCCACGACGCAAGTGGCTTGGCGAACGTGCGCGCATACCAGCACACCCGCTCCGCTTCGACCCGGTATTGCGACAGTGTTGAAGCGCTGACCGCCCGGGCGCCGGACGCACGCGCGTCGAGCCACGCCTGCACGCGCTCGCGTTCGAGGGCACAGGCCTCTCGACCGGCCTGGGAGGCGGCGTTGTCGGTTGGAGGCGCGGTATTTGCCGGGCGCGGTTGGGGCATGCGGAAAGCGTGAAGCTCGCGAAAAACCGGATCGCGCAAGTATAGCGAGACGCATTGGTGCGCCCCGCATTCATGGTGTTTGCACAGCGATTCAACAGCCCCGGGCACGCAGCCTGCTCGAAGGGATGCGTCGCACAAGCATGTCGGAGGCGCTCCGACACGACGATCGGGGCCGGATTGATCGGCGCGCCACCCTGCGCGCGGCGGTCGTGGGCACCCGTATGTTGGCGACAACGTGCAGGGGTACGCGCATGTGCGGCCCCTTTCAAGATGCTTTCCTCCGAGGTGAAAGATGAAGAGTCAGATCAGGAAGATCGTTGCCGTGCTGGCATTGGGTTCATTGGGTGTGCTTGCCGCGTGCGGCGGCGGCAGCGATGACATCGGCCAGATCATCGGCACCAGCGCGCCGCAGTACCGCACGATGCACGTCAACCCGTTCATCGGCAACGTGGACTTCGGTGTCAACGGCACCGTCAAGATTGCCAATGTCGGCTTCAAGAACGTCAGCAACTATTTCGGCATCGATTCCGCGGCGAGTGTCGCCACCGTGTCCAACGCGGGCAGCACGTCGCCGCTGGCATCGACTAACTTCAGTCCGGCCAATGGCCACCGCTACACCGGGTTGGCCATCGTGGGTGCCACAGGTTCGGCAACCAGCCTGGCGATCATCGATGACCCGTACAACAAGTCGATCCTGTCGGATAAGGCACGCGTGCGTACCTTCAACGCGTCATACAACGCGCCCAATGTAGATGTGTACGTGACGGCGCCCAATGCGGACCTCTCCGCCGTATCACCCACCATGGGCGGGGCCGCTTACGGCAGCGCTTCGCCGGCCAGCACGCAGGATTCGATCTACGTGGACGGCGGCACCTACCAGGTCCGCGTAACAACAGCCGGCACCAAGACCGTCATCTTTACCTCGCAGCCATTTAGCCTCGGCAATAACGCCGACTGGTTGATCACCACGTTGCCCGCTGGCGGCACGGGCGCGGTCACGCCGAATGCGATTCGCGTGCTGGTGGCCCAGGCCAATGGTGCGGCGCAGACTGCCACGGAACTGGCGTCGCAATAACGGCCTGAAGGTTTAAGGCATTGCGAATGCGGTGCTGATGCACCGCATCTCTTTTTGTCGATCGGCGTCGGGAACGAAATCTGCTACAACATGGCGCGACGCGTACATCTGTACGCCGGCCAACGCTGGCGCACGACGCGCCTAAGCGCGTGTAATCCTCGCGTGTCATCTCTTGCGTAAGGAAGCCTTGACGTGTTCTGGATTGACGATCCCCTGACGGGAACACGCTTGCACGTCAGCGCAGCGACACAGAACTGGGGTGTGCAGCCGTCGTCGTTGTGTGGCGACCGTGAGCGGTGGCTGGCCCACGTGCACCCCGACGACCACGCCGCGCTCCGTGCCGCCTGGGACGGCCTGGCGCATGGGCGGGACTTCGTGCTCGAGTACCGCTGGATTGGCGCCGGCCAGGCCGAGCAGCGCGTGCGCGAGCGTGGCTGCCTGATTCCCGGGATTCAGGGTGCGCCTGCCCACGCTGTCGGCATGATCGAAGACGTGACACAACGCCAGCAGACGCTGGCCGCGCTCACCGAGTCGGAATTCCAGCTGCAATGGTTGACGGAAAGCGTGCCCTTTCCCCTGGTGCAGATCGACCCTGCCCATTGCGTACGCTTTGCAAACCATGCTTACGCGCAGCGCTTTGGCTTGCCGCTGGATGCCGTGCTGGGCCGGCCGTTGCGCGAGTTGATGGGCGAGGCCGCCTACGCGCGCGTGCTCACCCATCTGGACGAGGCCTTCGCTGGCCGGCGCGTGGATTTTGAGATGGAGCTGCCGTATCCACGCGATATCGGCCTGCGCTTTGTCCACGCTGCCTACTCGCCGCAACATGCGCCCGACGGAAGCGTGCAGGCCATCGTGTGCGTGGTGGAGGACATCACTGAGCGCAAGGATGCCGAGCGCGAACGCTTCCGGCACCAGCGCGAGTTCGTCACGCTGATCGAGAACGCGCCGGATGTCATTGCACGGTTCGATCGCGACTTGCGCTGCGTCTATGTGAACCGCGCCGTGATCGACGCCTTTGGCGTGACACCCGCCGCCGTGATGGGGCATGCACTGGCCGCGTCACCGTTGCCGGCTGCCGTCACCGGGCCGTTGGACGCCGCAGCCCGGTTGGCCTTCAACACGGGCGCCGAGCAAACGCTCCACCTGCATCTCGAAGTGAGCGAGGGCCGCACGCGCGTGGCGCACTACAACGTGCGCGTGATTCCGGAAGCCGACCACACTGGCGCGATCGAGTCAGCGCTGCTCATCGTCTATGACGTGACCGAACGTACGGAGGCGGGGCGTGAGCGCGATGCGCTGTTGCGGCGCGAGCAAGCCGCGCGTGCACAGGCCGAGGCCGCCACACTCGCGCGTGACCAGTTTCTCGCGGTGGTGTCGCATGAACTGCGCTCGCCGCTCAATGGCATCCAAAACTGGACGTATGTGCTGGAGAGCCAGCTGGCGGACGGCCCGCCCCTGGTCCAGCGGGCACTCGCCGGCATCAAGACCGGCGTGGAGCAGCAGGTGCGGCTGATTGAAGACCTCCTCGACGCGACGCGCGTCATGAGCGGTAAGTTGCGCCTGACCCGCGCGCCGTTTGTGCTGCGCATGGCATTGGAGCGCGCGCTCAACAGCGTGCGTGCACTGGCCGCCGAGCACGCCATCACGCTGCATACGTCCAGCGCGCTCGACATGCATGAGATCGACGGCGATGCGGATCGCATCGAGCAGATCGTCTGGAACCTGCTGACCAACGCCATCAAGTTCACGCCGCCGGGCGGTGATGTATGGCTGTCTGCGGATCTGGTGGGCGAGGTCGCGCGGGTGGTGGTGCGCGATAACGGGCGTGGCATCGGGCCTGCATTCCAGCCGTATCTGTTCGATCCGTTTCGTCAGGCGGATGGCGCGCACACACGGCGCACCGGTGGCCTCGGGCTCGGGCTGGCGCTGGTCAAGCGGCTGACCGAACTGCACGGCGGCCGCGTCCATGCCCACAGTGATGGCGACCAGCAAGGCGCCACCTTCACCGTCTATCTGCCGCTGCATGCCGGAGTGGAATTGACCCCGCCCCTGGCCGAGGACCCCGTGCGTAGCGGGCCACTGCCCTCGCTGGCGGGCTTGCGCGTGTTGCTGGTGGATGATCAGCAGGACGCGCGCGATGCGCTGGCCACGCTGCTGACCCAGGTCGGTGCGCAGGTGGGCAGCGCCGGTTCGGGCCGCGAGGCGATGACGCAGCTCGATGCGGGGGGCGTGGAGGCCAGGCCGCAGGCCTTGGTGTGCGACATCGCCCTGCCGGATGAAGATGGCTACGCGATCCTGCAGAACATTCGCAGCTGGGAACGGCGCCATTTGCCGACGGGCGCCGCGCCCATTGCGGCGGTCGCGCTGACTGCGTTTGCGCAGCCCGATGATCGTGCACGCGCACTGGCCAGTGGCTTTCAAGAGCACCTTGTGAAGCCGGTCTCCCCCTATGACTTGGTGCGCACCTTACGCAATCTGACCGTGCGGTAGGCGCGCAAACCAGGGCCAAGGCATGACGCTTGCGCAGAGGACGGTGCACCACTTTCTCTGCCATGTCCGACGTGCCTTCACTCCACCCGCCCCCCCCAACGTCCGTCGACGAGGCTGTATCGCACGCCCCGCTGCTCGGTGGGATGCATCAGCCTGCATGGCGGTTGGCGGTCGTGCTGGTGGCGATTGGCGGCACGCTGGTGTTTCTGCAGTGGGCGCGCGTGTTTCTCGTGCCATTCACCTTTGGCGTGGTGCTGGCGTTTGCGTTGAACCCGCTGGTGGTGCGTCTGCAGCGTTGGTACGTGCCGCGCGCGTTGGCAGCTGCGGTGGTGGTGCTGGGCCTGTGGGTGGCCGGCGGTGCGCTGGCCTTCGGCATGCAGGATGGCGTGTCGGCCATGGCCGAGCGCATTCCGGTGGCGGCCGAGCGCATGGCCCAATCAGTCGATCGCCTGCGTGACCGATTGGGCGGCGCGTTCGAGAAGATGCGCAAGGTCACCACGGCCGTGGAACATGCCACCGATGGCGTACAGGGCAAGCCTCCCCCTCCGCCTGCCCGACGTGCTTCGGCAACGGCCCCCGGTGCGCCCGCCGATTCCCCCTTGCTGCCGCTGCGCGAGTTTGTGTGGACCGGTTCGGCCAATCTATTCGCATTGGCGGGCCAATTGGTGGTGGTGTCGTTTCTCGTGTATTTCCTGCTGGCTTCGGGGCAGGCGCTCAAGCGCAAATGGGTGCGCGCGGTCGGTCGTACGTTGAGCGAGAAGAAGCGCGCGGTGCGCATGATGGCCGTGATCGGCACGCAGATCCAATACTCGCTGCTGGTGCTGTTCGCGACCAACATCGTGCTCGGCCTTGTGACGGCCGTGGCGTTTGTGTGGCTCGGCATGGAAGACGCCGCGGTGTGGGGCATGGCCACCGCCGTGCTGCATTTCGTGCCGTATCTCGGTTCAGTCGTGATTGCGGTGGCCAGTGGCATCGGCGCGTACCTGCAGATGGGGACGTGGTCGGATGCGCTTGTCGTGGCAGGCACGACGCTGCTGCTGGCCACGCTGATCGGCACACTGCTGGTGACCTGGTTGCAGAGTCGCGCATCCAAGCTGGACCCCTGCGTGGTCTACATCGGGCTATTGCTGTGGGGTTGGTTGTGGGGCGTGTGGGGGCTGCTGCTGGGGACGTCTGTGACGGCGATGATCAAGGTGGTGTGTGACCACGTGGAACACCTGCGCCCGCTGGGCGCGCTGCTGGGTACGACGGACGCGCCTGCCGGCGTGTCGCAACGGCTGTTCGATCGGCTGCGTGGTCGCCCGACGCGGCGCCCAGAACGTGTGCACCGGCATTGAGCGCCAGCATGGAACATCCCACGCAGCAAGCGTTACAAGCGCTCATGTAACCGTTACGCGACGCGTGCGATGGCTGCATTGGCAAGGACGCTACGCAAGCGGCTGATAACGCAGATGCGGCGTGCGTGTGATGCGATGGCGCTGTGTGCTAACAGCGCTGGGCACGTCAGTTGCGGCTGGCAGGACATCCTCAGTTCGTCCGCAGGAGGGCGCCATGAATCCGCACCGAGGTGCCGTCGTCTGCGGTGCAAACCAGGGCGACGATCGCGACGCGACATCGGGCGGTGCCAAGCGCGCCAACGAGCGTGTCGATACCGTACTCGGCAAGCCGGAGACCGGCGCACCAGATGCGTCAGAGCGGTTGCCACATGCGCGTGACGAACAGCTCGAAGACCAGCGTTCGGGGCCGCGCGCCGACATCGAGCAGGCCGCCCGCGATGTCGAGAGCGGCCAGCTCGATACCGATCTGCATAACACCCCCGGTGTAGAGCGCGTGGCGCGCGAACGGCATCCTGCCAACCAGGAAGACCGCGACCGGCAGGTTGCAAACCGCAGCGCGGACGATCTTGCCGACAAGCGTGGTCAGGATGCGCGTCCTGCCCATCCGCGCAATGAACCGAAACGTTGAGCCCCATTTGAGCCCATCCTATGCGCATTGCCTACGTGACCGAGACTTGGCCGCCCGAGCTCAATGGCGTGTCCCTGACCGCAGCGCGGACAGTGGCGTTTCTGTGCGCGCGCGGCCATGACGTGATGCTCGTGCGTCCGCGTCAGCGCGCCATTGATGCGGGACAACCTGCCCTGACGAGCGATACCTTGCGCGTGCCCGGCGTACCGATCCCGCTGTATCCGGACCTGCGCATGGGGCTGCCCGCGCGCCGCCGGTTGCAACGTGCGTGGCAAACGTACACTCCTGACCTTGTGCATGTGGCCACGGAAGGGCCCCTCGGCTGGTCCGCCATTCAGGCGGCGCGGCGGCTCGGTGTGCCGGTGACTTCGGATTTCCGCACCCGCTTTGATGAGTACGGCCGGCACTACGCATGGGATGGCGCAGCGACCTTGGTGCGCGCGTATCTGCGTGCATTTCATAACCGTACCGATCGCACCTTTGTGCCCACACGCGAGCTACGGCAGCAACTGCACGCATTCGGTTTTGAACGCCTGAGCATCAGCACGCGCGGGGTGGATGCAGACCGATTCGCACACCGCTATCGCAGCGAAGCCTTACGCGCGCAATGGGGCGTTCATGACGACGCGCCCGTCGTACTCACCGTGGGGCGCCTTGCCGTGGAGAAAAATCTCGACGTCGCACTCGCCGCGTTCGATGCCATCCGAGCACGTGTATCGAATGCGCGGCTGGTGATGGTGGGCGATGGCCCGCAGCGGCTTGCGCTGCAACGGCGTTGTCCTGACGCCGTATTTGCCGGCGTGCGGCATGGGGAAGCACTGGCCGCGCATTACGCGTCGGCAGATGCCTTTCTGTTTCCGAGCCTGACCGAAACCTTTGGCAATGTCGTCGTGGAGGCGATGGCCAGTGGCCTGCCCGTGGTGGCGTTCGACACCGCGGCGGCCGGCATGCATGTACGCAATGGCGAGAACGGCTGCCTGGTGCCCGTCGGAGACACCGCCGCGTTCACGCACGCCGCCACGCAGCTCGCTGCAGATGCGGTATTGCGCGCGCGCCTGGGCCGTGCCGCACGCGCGACCGCGCAAGCGCTCGACTGGCCCCGCGTACTGGAAGGGTTTGAAGCGGCACTCCTGGCTGTGCATCACGCAGCCACCACCGGCGAGGCCTACCATGGCGACGCACGCCTGGCCTGACGGGAAGCGCTGGCGCGAGCGTGATCGGCAGCTTGCCGTTGCGCTCAACCACATTGCCGGCGATGCCTCTGTCATGCGTTTCTATCGTGGCGTCAGCCGCTTGGGCGACGGCATGCTGTGGTACGCGCTGATGGCCGCGCTACCCGTGGTCGGTGGGGACACCGGTTGGGAATGTGCCAAGCAGATGGGTCTGACGGGGCTGCTCTCGCTCGTCATCTACATCCTGCTCAAGCGCGGTGTGTGCCGGCCGCGGCCGTATCTGTCGTGTGAAGAAATCCACCTGTGCGGGCGCGTGCTCGACCAGTTCAGCTTTCCGTCGGGGCACACCTTGCACGCCGTGTCGTTCAGCATCGTCATGGCGGCGTACTACCCGCGCATGGCGTTGGCACTGGCGCCGTTCACGCTGATGGTGGCGCTGTCGCGCGTGATTCTCGGCCTGCATTACCCGAGCGACGTGCTGGCCGGCGCAGGGCTCGGCATGCTCATCGGCGGGTTGTCGGTGTGGCTCTTCTAGTGCCTTGGTACGACGCTCAGTACGAGGTTTGCGGTTGGCTGGGGATTGTCGTTTCCGGCCCACCCATCCACGCTTGCGCCAGCACCTGTGCGAAGCCGTTCTTGGTGACGGGCGTCCGCGTTTCCAGGCAAGTGGCCAGCAGTTCCTGCCAGTGGCGAATCACCTCGGGATAAGCGGCATCTGCGGGATGCAACCCCAGACGCAGCAGGGGAGCCTGCGCGTGCTGGTGCGCCAACCAACGCAGGTAATAACGCGACACCAACCGACGCGCGGGCGAGCGCACGCTGTAAGTCAGGCATGGCGCCTTGAGCGCGCGCCTCGGGTGCAGCAGGTAGAAGCGTTGCAGTGTGGTCGTATAACGCAGCGGCAAGCCATCCAGCGCTTGCCATGTGGCGGCATTCATCAGCCAGGCCGGGGCGACAAAGCCGTGCAGCGGCCAGCCGTTGGCGGCAAACCACGCCGCACCGGCGGTGATGCGCTGACGGGCGGCCGCCAGTGGAATGGCCGAGAACTCGCCTTCGCCCGCGGTGTAGCGCGTGCGGATGAGCTGATCGACGAAGCCACCCGGCGGCTGATCATCCAGATGCGCATAGCCGTGGAGCACGAGCTCATCGCCTTCGGCCAGGCACTCGGTCATGACACGGCAGAAGCGCTCGCTGTTGCGCGCCGTCGGGCCGCGGTAGAAGTTGGGAATGACCAGCAGCGATTTGGGCACCGGGCACACCTCGTCCAACGCGTTGAGCAACACCTTGCACGCGGGCCAGGTGGCGGGCGTGACATCGTGCATGGCGAGGACGAGGTAGCGCGACATGGTGCGAACTTATCGGTTGCGAGCAGCGCGCCGGCGCATGCGGGTGTCGTGAGAGGTTTCCGCAGGCGCGGCAGCCTGCCGGCCGAGCAGTGCCAGATAGCGGCGCAGCAACTGCGGTAACACCACACGCCAGTCGTACTGCATGGCATGGCGGCGCGCGGCATGTGCCAGCGCCACCGGATCGTGTTGCCGCAGGGCGTGCAGCGCCTGCGCAAATTCGTCGGCGCGGCAGTGCGGCACGGCATGGCCGACGTGGTCATTGACCAGCTCGCCAAGTCCCCCGGCGGCGCACGTCACCACGGGCACGCCGCTGGCCATGGCTTCCAGCGCAACCAAGCCGAAGGTTTCCTGGTCGCCGGCATGAACGAACACATCCGCACTGGCCATGGCGGCGGCCAACTGCTGCGCGTCGCCTTCATACGGCAGCGCGCGCACGTGCTTGCCGCGCGGCGGTGTTGGGCCGGATCCGATGGTGACGAGCGTGGTGCCGTCGTTCAGTTTGTCGACGGCATCGCACAGTACGTGCAGGTTCTTTTCGGGTGCATAGCGGCCGACGTACAGCAGCACGCGTGCATCGCGCGGCAGGCCGAGCTTTTCGCGCCAGCGCAGCGAGCGCCGCGTCGGGTGGAAGAGCCGCGTATCCACCCCCAACGGTTGCAGCTCGATGCGCTGCACACCCAGGTCGACTACCTTCTGCGCGATGTAGCGGCTGGGTACGAACACGGTATCGAAGTGCGGATACAACTTGCGCGCATACGCTGCGGCGGCCAGCTCAGCGGGTGGCCCGCCCAGGCGGCGGAAGAATGCTGGCAGATCAGAGTGGCAGAACGCCGCCACGGGCACGTGCAAACGCGCCCCTGCGTGCAACGCTGCCCACGACAAGCGATACGGATCGCCCGCTTCAATCAGGTCCGGCTGCAACGCGCACAGTGCCTGTTCAGCCGGTCCGCTACGCAACGGTATGCGATAGCCCTGCGACAACGGTAGCGGCACGCCCGGCACCACGGCGATCTCGTTGGTCGCATCGTCTGCCGTGCCCGGCACCACCAGCGTGTGCCGCCAATGCGTCGAACGCAGAAAATCGTGCTTGGCCCGCAGATAGCGTTTGACGCCACCGCTTTCGGCCGCCCAGAACATCGTCACGTCAGCCAGATGCAACGACGCGCTGGTGGCGTCGTTGGCGTGGTCGTGGATGGGGAGCTTGCGCAAGGCGGGTCCTTGTGGCGTGTGCTTAGACTTGCCGCCGCATTTCAGCCGGCGCAATGCGCATCAACCCACGGTACTTGGCGACCGTGCGGCGCGCGACGATCACGCCTTGCTCGGCCAGCATCTTAGCGAGCGACACGTCCGACAGCGGCGCATCCGCATCTTCGGCTTCGATCATCTCCTTGAGCAGCGCACGCACCGACGCGGCCGAACACGCGCCGCCCGTGTCGGTCGCCAGCTGGCGCGAGAAGAAATACTTGAACTCGAAGATGCCGCGCGGCGTGGCCATGTACTTGTTGCCGGTCGCGCGCGAGATGGTGGACTCATGCAAGCCCAGCTCTTCGGCCACGTCGCGCAGCACCAGCGGCTTCATCGCCACCTCGCCGTATTCCAGAAAGTGCTTCTGGTGCGCGACGATGGCCTCGGCCACACGCTGGATAGTGGCGAAGCGCTGCTGTGCATTGCGGATCAGCCAGCGTGCTTCCTGCAGTTGATGCGCCAGCGGCGTGCGGTGGTGCCCGCGCGTCTGCGCAAACAACTCTGCGTAGACCTTGTTGATGCGCGCGCAAGGCGCAACGGCAGGGTTCGTCACCGCTATCCACTTGCCCTTGATCTTGGCGACGATCACATCGGGCACGATGTAGCCCGCATGCGCTTGCGAGAAACGCAGCCCGGGGCGCGGGTCCAGCATGCGGATCAGCGCGCACGCGTCGCGCAGTTCGTCTTCGGTACAGCCGAGCGCGCGGCGCATCTGCGTGAACTCGCGCTTGGCCAGACGCGGCAAGTGGCTGCGGACGATGTCGTGGGCAATTTCCTGGATGCGCTCTTCGGCCTCGGTGTCGGCCGGGCGCGCTTCGATCTGCAAGCGCAGGCATTCCGACAAGTCACGCGCGGCCACGCCCGGCGGGTCCAGGCTTTGCACCAGCGCCAGCGCGATTTGCATTTCCTTTTCGGTCGGCGCGGGTTCCACCGGTGCCAACGGCATCAACTCGGTCAGTAACTGGCGCAGATAGCCATCATCGTCCAGCGCTTCAATCACGGTCTGTGCCAGCAGGCAATCGCGGTCCGACAGGCGATAGCTGCTCAACTCCTG
This sequence comes from Ralstonia sp. R-29, assembly GCF_049913345.1. NCBI lineage: Bacteria > Pseudomonadati > Pseudomonadota > Betaproteobacteria > Burkholderiales > Burkholderiaceae > Ralstonia > Ralstonia sp. R-29. The sequence continues at coordinate 1,560,790 of NZ_CP184378.1, read as the reverse complement.
ATGCAGGTGCTCGCGCAGGCTCGGCATGGCGTGCACCCATTCGCCGATGTCGCTGTCTTCGCCATCGCCGTGGTGGGTGCCACCGTGGCTGTAGTAGGTGCCGAAGTCGGCCGGAAATTCTTCCGATGCGGCGAGCGTTGCGTCGGTTTCAATGGCGCTGGTGGTGGTTTCTAGCGGGGCCTCGTCGATGGGCGTGTGATCGGCGCTCGCACCCTCCAGGTCGGTCGAAGGGGGCGCATCGCCCACGCGCGCGGTCTCGGCCTGCGCGCCTTCTTGTTCGACCTCTTCCAGGAACGGGTTGCTGGCGAGCGCTTCTTGCATTTCCTGCGCAAATTCGGTTGCGGACAACTGCAGCAGCTTCACCGACTGCTGCAGCCGCGGCGTGAGCGCGAGATGCTGCTTCGCACGCATTTCGAGAGCGGCCTTGACCATTCGCCTTGCCTCCTTGGGTGAGTGGGCGTCGACGTTTGCGTCGACATGTCTCTCGAGCAATGCAAAGCGTGTGCCATGTCAGCAAAGCCAGATACGGCAAGGCTTTACGGGCGGCTGGCACGCCGTTTCTACACGGTCATGTCGTTTTTTATATGCGTCGTGTTGCCGGCACATGACAGTGCGGCGCACGCGTGCGCGCTGCAGTGCGGTATCGATGCGCGAGATAGGAAGAAGCAGGAAGAAGGAGGAAGGTGGCATCGCAGGTACATGCGTTGCTGCGGATGCGTGCATGGAAGACGCGTTGCGGCGCGCTTTCATGGCGCGCAGTTGCCCACCATCGCACCATCCACATCCACGGAGAAACCACTATGCGAACACGTTTCCTGACCGTTGCGCTTGCCAGCGCGCTTCTCAGCCTCGGCATGAGCACGGCCATGGCGCAGACAACCACCGCCCCGCTCGATAACCAGGAGTCCAGCAACCCGACCAAGGCCCCCGGCAAGCGCACCGACCCGCCGTCTTCCACGGCAGACCGTACCGCCAATACGCCCATGGCAGGCGGCGATGCCACACCGGCCACAGGCGACAGCGATACCGACAAGCCCATGCACAAGAGCAAGAAGCCACGCCACCACAAGAAGGCGACGCCGCCGGGCGGCTCCAACAGCGCGGGCGATATGTCGCATTCCGGCGTGCAACATGGCGGCAACGATGCTGCGACCACCACCGGCAATTCGCAGCCGGGTTCGTCGAAGTCGGGTCAATAACGCGGGAGGGTTGCCATGACGATGTCGCGCACCAGAGTGCTATCAACGGGGCCGCGCATGCGGGCAGAAACCGAGCCCGCGCCGCGTCGACGTGCACCCGCACCGCATGAGCGCCGTCGCCACGAGCATCCGGGCGAGCGCACGCAGGCGCATCCGCGCTAGAACATCAGCGCGGATGGATCGAGCAAGGAAGGCCTGGGAGTATTCAGGCCGCCATGCTGGCGGCCGCGTTGCTCTGGTAGAGGTCGAGGCGGTTGTACAGCGTCTTCAGGCTCACGCCGAGTGTCTTGGCAGCCTGGCGCTTGTCACCGTGGAAGTGCTCCAGCGTGGCGAGGATCATCGCGCGCTGTGCATCGGCCAGCGTCACGCCCACCGACAGGTTCAGCACGCCTTCCTTCACGGTCGGGCCGCCCGGTCGCCCGGGGCCACGTGTGGGCGACATCGGGTTGTCCAGCTCCACCGTCTTCTCGCCGAGGATGTAGCCACGCTGCACGGCATTGCGCAGTTCGCGCACATTGCCGGGCCACGCGTGGTTGCGTAGCGTAGCGAGCGCGGTACGTGAGAACACCTTGTCGGTCTGGTGTGCCGCGTTGAATTGCGCGAGAAAGTGCTGGGCCAGTTCCTCGATGTCGTCGTCGCGCTCGCGCAGGGGTGGCACATGCAGCGGCACCACGGCCAGGCGGTACATCAGGTCTTCGCGGAAGGCGCCGTCGGCCACCGCTTCCATCAGGTTGCGGTTGGTGGCCGCAATAATGCGCGCGCGGGTCTGGATCGGCTCGGTGCCGCCCACACGCATGAACACGCCTGTCTCCAGCACGCGCAGCAGCTTGACCTGCATCTCGGCCGGCATCTCGGTAATTTCATCGAGAAAGATCGTGCCGCCGCTGGCGTGTTCGAAGTAGCCCGTATGCCGCTGGCCCGCGCCGGTAAAGCTGCCCTTCTCGTGGCCGAACAGCTCCGACTCGATCAGGTTGGGCGAGATGGCGCCGCAGTTCACGGCAATGAAGGCCTGGTCCGCGCGCGGACTCATGTCGTGCACGGTTCGCGCGATCAACTCCTTGCCGGTGCCCGATTCCCCCATGATCAACACGGTGGCCAGCGTGCCCGAGACCTTGCCGATCTGGTGGTACAGCGCACGCATCACCGGCGAACGGCCGTAGAGGTGGCCGAAGTCCGGCTGTGCGACGGTGATTGGGGTCTGGGGTGCCGCGCTGGCGGCAGGCTGGTTGGCGGAGGCGTCGGCGAATTCGGTGTCAGCGAATTCGGCATCGTCGGCCAGGGTCGGGGGGCAGGGCAGCCGCCCGGTGGTCAATGCGCGCTCATCTGCGAAGGCTTCGCTCAAGGACATGGCTCCCTCGTGTTCAGTCACGACAGGATGTCTGGGCGCGGCGCCCTCCGCTCAGCGGTACGGGCTCCTGAAGGCTTGGCGCGTCGTCATCCCGTCACATTGTGTTGAAAAGTTGAGCCATTATCGGGGCCGCGTGCGCGCGTTGTATGTCGGGCAGGCGCTGACGTTTCGGCCATCCTGTCGGTCAAACGCTGACAAGATTCGGGCCTGAGACGCTTGCGGGGCGCCGATTTCACATCGATATGCGGTGGCTAAGCGGCGTACCGTGTCCATTTGCCCGCGCGGGTGGCGAAGCGTTGGTCGTCTCAACTATGCTGAGGACACCCCGCTCGCCATGGCTGCGCCAGCGTGAGTGACGTATCCGAGTCTTTTCTTGCACGGGCCGTTGTAAAAATTACCGATCTCCGTGCCGGCAAGCGGGCAACAGGAGGGGCTTGCGCCATGCGATTGCCGGCTTGTATTCGTTGGAATACTTTTTGCACCTGCCGCCCGCTTGGACCCCCATGGCGCATATGACGCCATGGGGCCCGAGATTGATCGCCGGCCACGGCCGGCTCATCCAACCACATCAAGATGCCACATATCCTGATTGTCGAAGACGATGCCAACGCACGCGCCGCCCTTGGCGAGCTGGTCGGTGCCGAAGGCTTCACCACCGCGCTGGCCGGGTCGCTGCGCGATGCGCGCATTCAGATGTCGCGTCACAGCCCCGATGCAGTGCTGATCGACCTCCTCCTGCCCGACGGCAACGGCATGGATTTGATGGAAGACATCGCGCCGCATTCCGGCACCGAAATCATCGTCATGACCGGCCACGCCAGCGTGGAGACCGCCGTGGAGGCCCTGCGCATGGGCGCGGCGGATTACCTCGTCAAGCCGGTCAACTTCCAGCGGCTGAAGTCGGTGCTGGCGCGCATTCCGCGCCCGGGCGATCTGAAGGCCGAAATCGGCAACCTGCGTGGCGAGTTGCGCCGCCTTGGCCTGTTCGGGCAGATGCTGGGTAACTCGCAGCCCATGCAGACGCTGTATGACCAGGTCAGCCGCGTGGCACCCACCGAGGCGACGGTGCTGCTCATCGGCGAATCCGGCACCGGCAAGGAACTGGCTGCGCAGACCATCCACGATCTGAGCTTGCGCCGCAAACAACCCTTTTTGCCGGTCAACTGCGGCGCCATCTCGCCCAACCTGATCGAATCGGAAATGTTCGGCCACGAGCGTGGCAGCTTTACCGGCGCCGACCGCCAGCACAAGGGCTACTTCGAGCGCGCGAATGGCGGCACGCTGTTCCTCGATGAAATTACCGAGATGCCGATCGAGTTGCAGGTGAAGCTGCTGCGCGTGCTGGAAACCGGCGTATTCATGCGCGTGGGCACCAACCGCGAGATCGATTCCGATGTGCGCGTGATTGCCGCCACCAACCGCGACCCCGAAGAGGCCGTCGCCGACGGCAAGCTGCGGGCGGACTTGTATCACCGCCTGAATGTGTTTCCGCTGCAACTGCCGCCGCTGCGCGAGCGCGGCAAGGATATCGAGTTGCTAGCGCAGCATTTTCTCGACCAGCTCAACGCACAGAACAACACCAAGAAGGCCTTCCTGCCCCCGGCCATGGAAACGCTGCGCGCCTACAACTGGCCCGGCAACGTGCGCGAGCTGCGCAACTATGTGCAGCGCGCGTACATCCTGTCGGACGACGCCGGTATCGACACGGCCAACGTGCCGCTGCAGGTATCGAGCACGCAGACCAGCTCGAGCTCGTCGCTGACGATTCCGGTCGGCACCTCCCTCGCCAGCGCCGACAAGAAGATCATCCTGGCCACACTCGAACAGTGTGGCGGCGTGAAGAAACGCGCCGCAGAACTGCTCGGCATCAGCCTGAAGACGCTGTACAACCGCCTTGAGGAATACAGCAGCGATGGCGGCGGTGACGACGACACAGGCTCCGATCGCACGCATACCACCGAGGCATAGGCACATCGGCGCGACACGACCTGCTGCGGTACGCCGCTTGCTGACCGTGGGGTAACCGCCTCACGGCGGCAAGCCCACCCTACCGCACAGGAGGTCGCCATGCTGCGCTATGCAGTCATCTTTTTCATCATTGCCGTGATTGCGGCAGTGCTCGGCTTCGGCGGCATTGCCGCGGGCGCAGCCAGCATTGCCAAGATTCTGTTCATGATCTTCGTGGTGTTGTTCGTCGTCAGCCTCATCTGGGGCCTGGTGGCGGGGCGAGGATGACGTCGCTCGTTCTCGTTTTTCCCGATGCCCCGACACTTCTGACACCCTTCCACCCCACAGGAGCGCTAGCCGATGGAACCGTCGCAAACCAACCCGTTCCCGAAATCCGATGGCAACGGCAACCTGATCCGCGATGACGTGGCGCAAGCCGCCCAACGCGCGAAGGCGACTGCCGCCCAGGCCATCGACCGCACCGCCGACGCGGCTGCCACCGCACTCGACGAGGCCGCCGCCAAGCGCGACCAATGGCGTGCGTCGCAGCAGCAGTTCATGGCGGACGCCGTGGATTGCGTGCGCACGCACCCGCTGGCCACGATTGGCTTGGCGTTCGGCGCCGGCTTTCTGCTGAGCCGGTTGCTGGGTGGCCGCGACGATTGAGCGCCGGGTTGCGCCTGCCCGTCAGGCTGGCTACGCTCGAAGGCGGCGCGGGCGCCCTGTGGTTGTTGCCCGCGCCCGCTTCTTCAAGGGAACCCCATGCGCCTGGCTGCTTTCCTGATCAACCGAGATGTGCTCAAGCGCGCCGCCCAGGTGCTGATGGGTGCCGTGCGGCAGTGGTCTGTGCATCGCGCTGCCAGCAAAGGGGCGGCGCTGTCATTCTACACGCTGTTTTCGATGGCGCCCGTGCTGGTGCTGGTGATTTCCATCGCCGGGCTCTTTTTTGGCGAACAGGCCGCGCGCGGCGAAATCTTCGGGCAGATCGAGGGATTGGTCGGCGCGCAGGGTGCGGCTGCGGTGGAAACCGTGCTGGCCGCCACCAAGCGGTCTGGCCACGGCTTGTTTGCTGCGGCCACGGCGGTGGTGCTGCTGGTGGTAGGCGCCACCACGGCGTTCTCTGAACTGAAGGACAGCCTGGATGAGCTGTGGGATGTGCCAACGCGTCAGCAGCCGGGTTTGTGGGGGCTGCTGCGTTCGCGCCTCTTGTCGTTCAGCCTGATTCTGGTGCTGGCGTTCTTGCTGCTCGTGTCGCTCATCATCAACGCGGCGCTGGCGGTGGTGGAGCGCTTTTGGGGCGAGCTGTGGGCTGGCGCCGGGTTCTTTGCGCCGGTGGCGGAGGCCATTTCGTCGGCGTTTTCCTTTGCCGTGGTGGCGCTGTTGTTTGGCACCATTTTCAAGATGCTGCCCGAGACGCGCGTCGCCTGGCGCGATGTTGCCTTGGGTGCGGCCGTGACGGCGCTGCTGTTTTCATTGGGCAAGCGATTGATCGGCCTGTATCTGGGCAGCAGCGCCGTCGCCTCGTCGTATGGCGCGGCCGGCTCAGTGGTGGCGCTGATGCTGTGGATCTACTACTCCGCGCAGATCTTCTTTTTCGGCGCGCTTGTCACGCGCCAATACGCGTTGCTGTTCGGCAGCCGCCAGAACGAGGCCGCCGGGCCAGCCGCGCAGGCGGCCCTGCTGAACCCGGCCTTGGCGGCTAACGCTGCCCAGGGCGCAAGGCAGGGCCGCTAGCCATTGCTGCCGTTTGGCTTAGTCCCGCGTCAACTGTTCCAGCAGCATCCCGGCCACGAAGGCCAGTCCGATGGTCAACACCGGGTGCTGACGCACCGAGCCGCTGGCCTGCTCCGACACGTTCGCGTGCAAGGTTTTGAGCTGTTCTGTGCGCCGGTCAAACTGGGTGAGCGCGGTGGAAATGACGCCGGCCAGCCGATCGATGCCCTCGGCGGTCGCATCTTTCACGCGCTGGGCGGTGTGATCGATCTGCGGATGCAGCGTGGTGACGGTCGCGCCGTTGGCGCCATTCGTGCCGTTGTTGGTGGGCGGCTTGGGGGTCAGTTCAGTCATGCGGGCCTCCGTGGATGAGGTAAGCATCGCCCACTGATAAGCAACCGCCATGCCCCACCGCACTCCGCCCATCCCGCCCAAAAGAAAAGGGCCACGATTGTGGCCCTCGACACGGTGAGGAACGATCCGACTAGCCAACCGTCACCACGGTTTTGCGCGCTGCCCAGATTTCCGCTTGCAGGGCGAGTGCAGCGAGTGCCTGCAGGCTGTCCTGCGGCAGGGCTTTGATCCGTTTGCGGCGGTCGGCGGCACGCTGCTGACGCGCCGCACGCACGCTTTCCGCATCCAGTTGCCACGCCTTGCGGGTGGTTTCCAGAATGCGTTGCACCGCGGGATCGACAGGGGTTCGACTACGCACGATTTGCACTCCTTGCTTCTTCACTTCTTTCCACATCGATTGCACCGGACATCGGTGCCTTCACGACGGCCTCCACAATACGGGAGCTTCATGACAACTTCGATAACACCGTTTCCGAAAGGGTTGTCGGAGCATTCCGACATGGGTTGGTCTCCCCCATCCGGGCGACGGTTCCTAGGGAGTTTCCCCTGCTTGCGGGTCGGGTCAGTTGATCCTAAGCAAGGACGCCGATCGCGTACAATCTCGGCTGCCCTGGGTTGACAGCCCTTCGGGCGCCCCTTAGGCCGTCAGGATGACCCCCGCCGGCCAGCGCACACCGCCAGTGCGCATCCATCCGCATTGTTCACCCTCCCTTTCGGTTTTTGCCCGTGAGTACGCTGCAACAGGAGATCCGGCGCCGCCGGACGTTCGCCATCATTGCCCACCCGGATGCGGGTAAGACCACCCTCACGGAAAAACTGCTGTGGTTCGGCGGCGCCATCCAGATGGCCGGCGCCGTGCGCGCACGCAAGGCCAACCGCCATGCCACCTCCGACTGGATGGAGATGGAAAAGCAGCGCGGCATCTCCGTGACGTCTTCAGTGATGCAGTTTCCGTACCAGAATGACGGCGGCGACTACATCGTCAACCTGCTCGACACCCCGGGCCACGAAGACTTCTCGGAAGACACGTACCGCACGCTTACGGCCGTTGACTCGGCAGTGATGGTGATCGACTCCGTCAACGGTGTGGAAGCGCAGACCATCAAGCTGCTCAACGTCTGCCGCCTGCGCAGCACGCCCATCCTCACGTTCATCAACAAGCTCGACCGCGAGGGCCGCGCGCCCATCGAACTGCTCGACGAAATCGAAAGCGTGCTGCAGATCCAGTGCGCGCCGATGACGTGGCCGATTGGCATGGGCAAATCGTTCAAGGGCGTGTATCACCTCGTGAACGACACGGTGCAATTGTTCGACCCGAACGCCGACAGCGAGAAGGGCGCGACGGCCGGTTTGATCCAAGGTTTGGACAACCCCGAGCTGGATCGCGTGCTGGGCTCGCAGGCAGAAGAGTTGCGCATCGACATTGAACTCGTGCGCGGTGCCTCGCACACGTTCGACAAAGAAGCGTTCCTCGCCGGCAAGCAGTGTCCGGTGTACTTCGGCTCGGCGGTGAACAACTTCGGCGTGCAGTCGTTGCTGGACGCTCTGGTCGACCAATCGCCGGAGCCGCTCGCGCGCCCCACCGAGACGCGCGAAGTCAAGCCGATGGAAGAGAAGTTCACCGGCTTCGTCTTCAAGATCCAGGCCAACATGGACCCGAAGCACCGTGACCGCATCGCCTTCGTGCGTGTGTGCTCGGGCCGCTTCGAGCGCGGCATGAAGCTGCTGCAGGTGTCGACCGGCAAGACGGTGGCCATCAACAACGCCATCACCTTCATGGCGCAGGACCGCAACACCACGGAAGAGGCGTTTGCCGGCGACATCATCGGCGTGCCCAACCACGGCACGATCCGCCTGGGCGACGCGTTTACCGAAGGCGAGACGCTCAAGTTCACGGGCATTCCGTCGTTTGCGCCGGAGTTTTTCCGCCGCGCGCGTCTGAACAACCCGTTGCGCCTGAAGCAGCTGCAGAAGGGGCTGCAGCAACTGGCCGAAGAAGGCGCCACGCAGGTGTTCCGCCCCATCGCATCGAATGATCTGGTGCTGGGCGCGGTGGGTATCCTGCAATTCGACGTGGTCGCGCACCGACTGGAGCACGAATACGGCGTCGACGCCATTTTCGAACCGCACGAATGCGCCACCGCCCGCTGGCTCAAGGGCAAGCCGGAAGACATCGACAAGCTGATCGACAAGGCCGGCCACAACGTGGCGCTCGATGGCGCTGGTGACTACGTCTACCTGGCGCCGAGCAACGTGAACCTACGGCTGACGCAGGAGCGTTTTCCGGACATCCAGTTCATGGAAACGCGGGAAATCGTTTGATCGTCTGAGAGCGATGGACAAAAAGAAACGGGGCCGAGTGCCCCGTTTTTCTTTTGTGCTATTGCTCGGCTGAGCGCCGCTGACGCTGTATCCGCACCCGCACCGCATCCAACCCTTTGCCCGCGTCCAGCACTGCATCGTCCGCAAACACGCCTTGCGCCAGCCGTGCCAATGCGCCGCCGCCGGGCACTTCCACCGCCATGCGCGCGCCGCGTTCCAACGCATGCCGCAGCGTGTCATGCCATAGCACCGGCCGCGCCATGTTCCAGGCCAGATCTTCGACGATGACGTTAGCGCGGAAGAGCGCCCGCGCGCGGCTGCTGCTCACGTAGGTGATCTGCGGCGTGTGTGGGGTGACTTTTGCAGCGGCAGCGGCCAGCTCGGCGGCCTGCGCGTTGAGCAATGGACAGTGCGATGGCACCGGCATGCACAGCCGTGTTGTCTTTGATGCGCCCTCGGCTTGCGCGCGCGCCGCGACCTGCGCGAGCGCCGCATCGTTGCCGGCCACGACGATCTGCCGCTCGGCATTCAGGTTGGCGACATAGGCCGGCGTTGTTGCAGCGTTGACATGCGCGACGATGCCGCTGACCTCCGGCTCGCCCAACCCGACAATGGCCACCATGCCGTAACCGCTCGGGTAGGCGTCTTCCATGAGCTGCGCGCGCAGGCGGACGAGCCGCAGTGCGTCGCTGAAATCGAGCACACCCGCCATCACGGCTGCGGGCCATGCGCCGATCGACAAGCCGGTCACCATGTCGGGCGCTGCGTCCTGCTGAACGAGCGTTCGCGCCACGGCCACGCTCGCAATCAGCAGGCTGAGTTGCACGGCAACGGTGGAGCGCAGCGCGTCTGCTGTGTCCAGCGTGAGCGGATCGATGCCGAGCACATCGCCCGCTTCGTCCAGGGTTTGCGCCGCTGCCGCATCTGTCGGTAGCGCATGCAGCATGCCGACGCGCTGGCTGCCCTGACCAGGAAACATGAACAGGATGCTCATGCGCACGCGCTCCAAGGATCGGCAACAAGGCGAGGGCCGTGATCGGTCTTGAGCATCGTCTGGCGTGGCGAGGTGAGCCACTCGCGCAGTGCGAAGCCGCCGTGGCCGGTATCGATCTGCAGGTCGACGCGGCATTCGGTTTCGTTCAATAGGTGCGCGAGGTGATCGCGTTGCTCGGTCGATGGGGCCTGCGGCATGCGGATGACGAGATCGAGATCGCTCTCCGGGTGCAGCACGGGCAGGCCGCTGGCAATCGCAAAGCCTGCGCCGCCGGTCGGGCCCCACGCCCAGCCCAGTGCGTTGAGCGCGGGCGCCAACGCGCGCAGCGTGCGGAGTGCTGCCAGGGGTGTGTCGGGCGCGATGTCCATGACGTTGGCCGCCAGGGCTTCCGGCGTGACTGCGCGCGTGATGGCGCTGGCGGGGACACTGGCTGCACAGCGCTCGTTGCGTGCGCTGCCGCGCAGGCCAACCGGAATCGATCCATCCGGCCCGCGCGGTGCCCGGCGCACGACGACCGGCGCGCCTTGCAGGCAAGCGGTGATCGCCCAATCCGGCAGCGGTGCGTCGCCCGCCGCTGTGGGTATGTCCGACACCCACAGCAGATCGTGCGCGCGCAGCATCGGATGTGTCATCGCACCAGTGCCTGCGTTGCCAGGAACAGGATCGATGGCCCGAGCAGACAACCCAGGCCCGTGTGGAACGTGGCCACCAGCGCGCCGTACGGCACCAGGCGGCGATCTGTAGCGGCCAGCCCTGCCGATACGCCGCTGACGGTACCCGCCAGCCCGCCGAACACCATCGCGGCGCGCGGGTTGTTCAGGCCCAGTGCCTTCGCCGCGAACGGTGTGCCGACCATCACAAGGATCGCCTTGACGAGCCCCGTGGCAATCGACAGCGCCATCACATCCGAACTGGCACCCAGCGCCGCGCCCGTCACCGGACCGACGATGTACGTGACGGCGCCCGCGCCGATGGTGGTCATGCTCACCGCATCGGTATAACCGAAGGCGTGCGCAACAGATGCCCCGACGATGAACGGCAGCACCGTCCCCAGCAACAGCGAGATGGCACCGATCAGGCCAGCCTTGCGTGCCTCGGTGACCTGCACCTCGAACGCAGTCGCGACGATGGCGAAATCGCGCAGCATGGCGCCGCCCATCAGGCCGATGCCGCCGAAGAGCTTCAGGTCTGCCAGGCCGCGTTCACCGCCGGTCTGCATGCCGCCCCAGTAGGCCAGCACCAGCCCGATCATGATGGCGATGGCTGAGCCGTGCACACGCCCGAAGGTGAGCTTTTTCGACAGCCACATCGACATACCCATGACGATGCCGACCAGCGCGAATGCGGCGACCAACCCGTTGTGCTGCAGTACTTTTTCGAACATTGACAACATGGTGGGTCTCCTCAGGCGCTGGCTTGTTCAGTTTCGGACAGCGGCGGCAGGGGTTGCCGGTCTTCTGCGCTGCCGGTGCGGTTGATGAGGGCGATGCAGATGCCGCACACCACCACCGCACCAATTGCGCCGAGCAGTGCGACGGGACCGCCGCGCATGGCGGTCACCACGTTCTGCGTGGCGGCCATCGCCACCACCACGGGGATGTACATCGCGCCCCAGAAGGAGACGCCTGCCTCGGTGGTGGCGGGCATCAGGCCGCGTTTATGCAGGTAGAGGCGCGCGAAGATCAGTAGCAGCATGGCGATGCCGACACCGCCTACGTTTGCTTTGACGCCGATGGCCTGGCCGAGTAAATCGCCCAGGAAGAGGCCGGCTATGTGGCATAGCGCCAGCAGGGTTGTGCCGTAGATGATCATGGTTTTGTCTCCTGTTTTTGTTGAACTTGCGGCGTTTTTTTGCCGTCTGGTTTTTTGTTGGTGGTGCATCTCTGTTTCACCCCCTGCCGGGGGCGACTCACTTTCTTTGTCTTGCCAAAGAAAGTAAGCAAAGAAAGGCGCGCCCGAGATGGCGACCCATCCCTTGAATTTCTGTCGCAGGGAGGGAAGGGAGGCAAACTCGCTGCGCTCAAACAGGCCTCCCTTCTTTTTCCTCCCTGCAACAGAAATTCAAGGCGCCATCTAGGGCAGGGTACGGCCACACCGTCTGGTGCGTGGCTTGGCGCCCAGATGGCATTTCTCTATGTGCTCGCCTCCTCTGCTTGGGCGTTCCATTGCGCGCGCAGGCGTTCGCGCACTTGCGATGAGGCTTGGCGCAATGGTGCGCCGAGTCGGCTCTCCAAACCGCGCGACGGATCGGCTTCGATGTCGGCCAGTGCTGCTGCGAGTGCGGTCTGTACGGTGTCGATGTCGCTGGCTTCGGGGGTGTCTGCCGATTTGATCTTCAGCAGCTTCCACAGCAGGCCGAGCGATGCAAAGCTGGCGATGTCGTAGGCCATGGGGGGGATCTCCTGCGCGAGGCGTTCGAGGTCGGCCACCGAGCGCAGCGTGACGCGTGCTGCTGCTGCCTTGCCCATGGCATGCACCATCACTTCCGCGTCGTCGAGTGCGATCAGGCGGTTGGCTTGGTAGCCGTGTGCGAGCAATGCGCCCGACATGGCGCGACCGACGATCAGGCCGATCACCGGGTGGCCGGCGAGTCGTGCGGCGGCGTAGGCATCAGCGGCAGCGGCCAGCGCGAGGTGGATGCCATAGGCTTCCTCGCGGCGCCCATAGGCTTGGCTGGCGACATCGATGACGGCGACGATGGCGCGCTTCTGCTCGCTACTGGCGTCTGCTGCCATGACATCGCGCACGGCACGTGCGAGTTGCCAGCCTTCGACCAGGCCGACTTCACCATTGCGTGCGCGGGGGAAGCGGTTTTCTGCATCGGGCACGACGGCGATATAGCGCGCGGCTTGGCCGGCGAGGGTGCCATCCACGACTTGCAGGGTGCTGCCGTAACCGGCAACCGGCGTGCCATTGGCAAGCGCGCGCATCCAGGTGGTGCCGCGCGTGGAAAGTGGGGTCTGGCTCATGCTCGATCCTTTGCTGCGTGCGTTCCGTAGAGCGTGCGCACATCTTCGGCGGTGACTTGGCGCGTGGTGTCGACGGCGGCGAGGCGATCGAGGTACAGGTCGATCTGTTCGCTGCGCTGGTGCTTGGGTGCGCCGGCGCGCAGCCATTCGATGACTTGCGCACGGATGGCGACGGAATCGTCTTCGATGCAGACATCGGCCAGACCCGTGGCAGCGCGTTGTTCGCCGCCGGTCAGGCTCCAGATGAAGGGGCGATCGCGCGAGTCGTATTCCTCAATGCCGGCCTCCTGTTCGATCACCTGTGGGCCGTTGAGGCCCAGGCGTGCTTCGCGCGTCATCAGCAGGTAGCTGCACAGGCCGGCAGCGATGCTCATGCCGCCAAAGCAGCCGACTATGCCTGCCGTGATGCCGATCACCGGGCCGTACGCACGCAGCGCACGGATACCTGCATGGATCTCCGCAATGGCGGCGAGGCCAAGGTTGGCCTCCTGCAGCCGCACTCCGCCCGTCTCGAAGACGATCACAGCGCGGGTGGGAATGCCGTTGCGGTTGTCTTCCGCCGCCAGCTCCAGCGCGCCGGCAATCTTGGCGCCGGACACCTCGCCCATGCTGCCGCCCTGGAAGGCGCCTTCAATGGCGAGCACGACGGCGGGTTGCCCGCCCAGCGTGCCGCGTGCGACGACCACGCCATCGTCGGCCTGCGTGACGATGCCCTGGCGCGGCAGCCATGGTGATGTCAATTGCTCGAACGGATCAAGCAGTTCACGGAAGGTGCCGGGGTCGAACAGGGCGATGGCACGGCGGCGTGCATCGCGTTCGATAAAGCTGTCGCGTTCAATCGGGTTGCGTGACATGGCCTCTCCTTACGATTGCTGGAGCGCTTCAAGCGCTTGCTCAAGCCGCAACCGCACCACGGCCGGTGTCGCGCCGAAGTCGTTGATGGTGATCTTGGCCGCCGGCCACGGATGTGAGCCGAACACGCGCGCAAGCTGTGCCTGCCACGTCGCGCTCATGCCGTTGACGGAGGTGGTGATGGCCACGTCAATCTGGCCGGCGTTGCCGGGGGTCAGCAGCACTTCCAGGTCGCCCGAGCCGACCACGCCGGCATACGCGCGGCGTCCAGCGGGTGCGCCGCCGGTGAATTGGAAATCAAGATGCTCCATGTTCGGTTTCCTGATGAGCGGATGCGATGTCGGATGCGTGCGCATGTTCGTGTACATGCGCGGGCAGGCGGTCGAGGAACAGCGTGGCGGCCAGCAGATCGGCAGCGCCGCCAGGTGACACGTGCAGTGCCAGCATGTCTTGTTCGAGCAGGCGGAAGGCGCGGCGGCCCTGCGGCGTTGCTAAGCCGCCTTCCGCGCGTACCGTAGCCGCACCGCTCTGCACGGCGCGCAATGCATCAGCACCGCCGCGTGCGAGCACGCAGGTGTCGTCCAGCGTGGCCATGATGGCGAGCAAGGCGTCCACCCGTGCGTGGTCTTCGCGCAGGCCCGCCGCGCGTGCTTGGTGCAGCGCAGGCAATGCCACCTTGATTGCGTGCGGAAAGCCTGCGCAAGCTTGGCCCTTTGCCCCGCCGACGCCGTAGTCGTTGCACGCGCGTTCGCCCTTGTGCCCGGTGGAGACGGGTGCGAAGCGATCGGGGATGTTGGCGAGGCGTGCAGCACGGCTTGCAACAGCGGCCGCGCCCAATGCATGCGGCGCCTGCGCGGCAGCCGTTACCAGCAGGCCGAGCGCCCAGATGGCACCACGGTGCGTGTTGATGCCGCCGGTGGCATCGAGCATGGCTGCCTCGCCTTCGCGGCCCAGGCGACCAATGCGTTCGCGCAGCGCCAACGGCGAGTCAATCTGTGCGCCAGCCAGCGCCATCGCTTCAAATGCCGGTCGCAGGGTCTGGGCCGAGTGCACCATCAGCGTCCAATCGAGGTCGTGATGCGCGCCGTTGCCACGCACATCCACGAGACCGGGTTTGGGCGACAGCGTTACCTCGTCGATGAGGGCGGATTCCACCAGCGCGCCCAATCGCTTCGCACGCGCTTTCGGGCTGGCGGGCAGGGGCCGGTTCAGGGTCTTTTCCATTACCAGCTCCGGAAGCGTGCGGGCGGGTCGTACAGGCCGCCGGACCATTCGACCAGGTCGGCGATGCTCTTGGCGGCGAGCAGTTCTCGGCTCGCATCGCCGCGTCGCACGTCGAGGTCTTCGGGCAGGGCGATCAGGCCGTCGCGGCGCATCTGCTCGGTCTTCGATGGATCGTGGCGCAGGCCGATGGAGGTGACGCCCGCGACCGCCGCAATCATCGTGCGTCGCTCTTCCAGCGAGCGTGCCTTGTAGAGGTACGCAATCCCGTCTTCGGTCAGAAGGTGGGTGACGTCGTCGCCGTAGATCATGATCGGCGCGAGCGGCATGCCGCTTTGCTTGGCGACCGACACCGCATCCAGCGTGTCGACGAAGGTCGGTTTGCCGCCTTCCTGGAACGTTTCGACCATCTGCACGACGAGCTTCTTGCCGCGCTCGAGCATCGTCACGGGCTCGGTCATGTCGAGCCACGCGGGCGTGGCGTGACGGCGGCCGCGCGGGTCGTGGCCCATGTTGGGCGCACCGCCAAAGCCGGCGAGTCGACCGCGCGTGACGGTGGACGAATGCCCATCGCCATCCACCTGCAGCGTCGCACCGATGAAGAGGTCCACCGCGTATTGGCCAGCCAATTGGCACAGCATGCGGTTCGAACGCAGCGAGCCGTCGCGGCCGGTGAAGAACACATCGGGGCGAGCGGCCACGTAGCGCTCCATGCCGAGTTCCGTGCCAAAGCAGTGCACGCTTTCCACCCAGCCCGATTCAATGGCGGGGATCAGCGTCGGGTGCGGGTTGAGCGTCCAGTTGCGGCAGATCTTGCCCTTGAGGCCCAGGCGCTCGCCGTACGTCGGCAGGATCAGTTCAATGGCTGCCGTGTTGAAGCCGATGCCATGGTTGAGCGACTGCACGTTGTGCCGCTGGTAGATGCCGCGAATGGCCATCATCGCCATCAGCACGTGCACGGGTTTGATGAGGCGCGGGTCGCGCGTGAACAGCGGCTCGATGTAGAACGGCTTGTCGGCCTGCACGATGAAG
The DNA here is from genome assembly GCF_049913345.1 of Ralstonia sp. R-29. Classification (NCBI taxonomy): domain Bacteria; kingdom Pseudomonadati; phylum Pseudomonadota; class Betaproteobacteria; order Burkholderiales; family Burkholderiaceae; genus Ralstonia; species Ralstonia sp. R-29. The sequence continues at coordinate 1,544,839 of NZ_CP184378.1, read as the reverse complement.
TCGACCCACGAACCGGGAATGTCGACGCGCGGCAGGTCCGCCGGATCATCCACGATCTCGTTGACCTGCACGATGACGATGCCGTCGGAGAAGGCGGCTGGCTCGACCAGCGCGGGCGTGTCTTCCGTGCTGGGGCCGGTGTAGATGTTGCCCTGGCGGTCGGCCTTGAAACCGGCCACCAGCGACACGTTGGGGATGAGATCCACCACCAGCCGCGCATACAGCTCGATGTAGGTGTGGATGGCGCCGACTTCCAGCAGCCCGTCGGCTAGCAGCTGACTGATGCGCAGGCTCTGCGGCCCCGCAAACGAGAAGTCGAGCTTGTGCGCGATGCCGGCTTCAAAAATATCCAGGTGTTCGGCGCGGCTCACGCTCGGCATGATCATGTGCAGATCGTGCAGCCGCTGGGGGTTCACCTTGGCCAGCGAGCGCGACAGGAAATCCGCCTGCTTCTGGTTGTTGCCCTCCAGCACGACGCGGTCGCCCGGGGCGAGCAGCGCTTCGAGCGCGGCGACGATATCGCCGGTGGGGATGACCTTGCCGTTGGCGATGCGGCAGGCCGCGGCCAGGCGGCGTTCTTTCTCGTCGCGCCGCTTGCGCCACTGGGGCGGGATGGCCGCGTGGGCTCCGTTGGCCGATTGGGATGACATCGGTTGCATGGGTGGCGTCTCCAGCCTTGATTGATTTTGGTGACCTGTACCGTATGCCGGAAAAAGGCACACTTCAATCAACCTAGGCGCGATTTCATTAACCTGAAGTTAATGAAACAATGGGCAAATCACGGCAAAGTGCTGCGCAGCAAGCCCACGCCCGGCGGAGACAGGACCATGGCAATTGATGAAGACATCACATTGAAGAAGCTGGAGGTCTTCCAGTCCTTCATGACGCTGGGCAACATGGCGCGCGTGTCAGAGGCGCTCGGGCAGAGCACGGTGAGCGTGCACCGCGCGCTGCATTCGTTGGAAGAAGGGCTGCGCTGCCCGCTCTTCAAGCGCGACGGGCGCAAGCTGATTCCGCTGTCCACCGCCTATGTGTTTGCCGAGCACGTCGAACGGATCCTGGCCGAATGCGAAGCGGGTGTGCGCCGCACGCGCGAAGCGGCGGGGTTCTCATCCACCACGCTGAAGATCGGCGGACTCTATTCGATGACGGTGGGCACGTTGCCGCGCATCTTTGCCGGGCTGAAGACGCGCCGCTCAGCACTCGACATCGAACTCACGCTGGGCTCGAACCGCAGCCTGCTGGCCAAGCTGGAAGACGGCCAGCTCGACGCCATCGTCATCGCGCTGGGCGAGCCGCTGCGCAATCCCGATCTGCTGACGGTGCCGATGTTCGACGACGAGATTCTCTTTGCCGCACCGCTCAACTCACCGTATGCCGCATCGGCGGAGATCGATCTACAGATCGTGCGTACCGAAAAATTCGTCGCACTCGGCGATGACTTCGCCACGTATCACGACTTCATGGCCGCCTTCGACAAGGCCGGCTTTGCGCCGCAGATTGCGCTGCGCGTGGGGGACATCTTCTCGCTCATGAACCTGGTGAGCGGCGGCATCGGCTATGCGCTGCTGCCGCGACGCGTGGCGGATTTCAGCCCCAAGGTGCAGCTGATTCCGCTGGCCGCGCGCTATGCGGTCAGCCAGCACATCGTGCTGGTGATGCAACGCAATCGGGAGCGGGATCCGAATCTGTTGGCGCTGTCGGCGGAGTGTCGGTTGTTGGGCGCGCGGTGAGCTGCAATCTCCGACTGCTATTGCCGCAAGCCAAACAGCCCCTGCCAGAACGACTCGAACGCGCTGGCATGCCGATGGGGTGGCGTCGCTTCGTTAGCCTTTGACTCCAACGCTTCGTCGGGGGTTGCGGTCGCCTCGGTGTCAGGCGCGTCTGCGGCGGACACACTCGCCCGCCGCGCTTCCTGCATCGCCCACACGCTGTCTGCGATGCGTGCCGCCAACTCCGTCTCGCAATCCCGACCGAGCAGCACGCCGAACAACGTGTCGCGGTTATGGCCGTCGTCCGCAAAGCGCATGGCGATGGCGACCATCTTCTCGTAGTGCTCTTGCGCGATGCGCTCACGTTCGCGTTGCGCCTCGCGCTCCTGGGCTTCTTGCGCTTCGCGTTCGGCTTGCCAGCGCTGCATTTCCTGCGCGAAGACTTCGTCGTAGACGCGGCGCTGTTCAGCGTCGGAGAGGATGGCGTAGGCCTCGCGGATTTCCTGGAACGCCGCATACGCTTCGGCTTCGCGGCCGGGGTTGCGGTCGGGGTGCCACTTCATCGCGGCGCGGCGGTAGGCGCGCTTGATTTCGTCCAAGGTCGCGTCCGGCTGTAAGCCGAGGGTCGCGTAGATGGTCGTCATGGGAGGGGGCGGCTGCCGGGGGAGGGGCCATCCTAGCATGGGGTTGTAGGCGCCCGATGGCTGATGGTCCGTGTGGATGTATCGACGGCGCAGGCGCTCATCTCTTCGAATGAGTCGTGTTGACCCCACGTCGCTGCGCAGCGCATGCTGCCATGGAGTTGTCACCCTTGGGGGTGCGTGCCGTGGCAACGAAGTCATCCGGCTTTTCTAAAGCAGTCGCCTGTCGGCACGGTGGTTCCACAGGCCGCGACCAGACGCTGCTGTACTTCGGTTGCCTGACGCTGTTCATCACGCTGGCGACACCGGCCGGTTACCTAGTGGATATCCAAACGTCGTATCTGCTCAAGAACCAGTTGCATGCCACGGCGGCGCAGATCGCGATGTTTCGGTTGGTGACGGGCATCCCGGTGTACCTCGCTTTTGTGTTTGGCCTGGCGCGTGACCAATGGAATCCGCTGGGATTGCGCGATCGCGGCTTCTTTCTGTTGTTCGCGCCAACCACTGCGTTGGCGCTCATCGGGATGGCGCTGTCGGGGTTCTCGTACCCGGCGTTGATGGTCGGGATGCTGCTGGCCATGCTGTCGTCCCGATTTGTTGCCGCGGCGTATCAGGGCTTGATCGCACTGGTGGGCCAGGAGAAGCGCATGTCGGGGCGGCTGAGCGCACTGCTGAACGTGGTCAGCACGCTCCCCGTTGTGGCAAGTGCCTTTGCCTCTGGATACATCTCCGATCATCTCGCCCCGCGACAGGCGTTTTTTCTAGCGGCGGCACTCGCGTTACTGGTGGCACTGCTTTCGCTATGGAAGCCGGTTTCCGTGTTCGGCCAAGCGTATGAGGCGCCGCAGGCCCGGAGTACAGATTTCATGGCGAATGTCCGGCGGCTGGTGAAGCACCGGGCCGTCTACCCCGCGGTGCTCATCTGTTTTTTGTGGAACTTCGCGCCAGGCGCGGCCACGCCGCTGCAGTTCTATCTCACGAATACGCTGCATGCTTCCGATTCCGTTTATTCGTACTACAACGGGATCTTCGCTGCCGCATTCATCCCAACGTTCCTGCTGTATGGCGTGCTGTGCAAGCGTGTGGCGCTGAACAAGCTGCTGTGGTGGGGAACGATCATCGCCGTGCCGCAGATGGTGCCGTTGGCCTTCATTCACTCGGCCGACCTAGCGCTCGTGTTGGCTGCGCCCATCGGGCTGATGGGCGGCGTGGCAACGGCCGCGTACTTTGACCTCGCCATGCGGTCTTGCCCGCCCGGCTTGCAGGGTACGTTGATGATGCTGGTGGATGGCGTGCTCGCGCTCTCCGCGCGCGCGGGGGATCTCCTGGGCTCGCACATCTACAACAGCAGCCCAACGTACGGGTTTGCGTACTGCGTGGTGGCGACCACCGTGGTGTATGCGCTGATCCTGCCGTTGATCGCGATGGCACCGAAGGCGTTGATTGCGACTCGGGATGGTGAGCCGAATTCGGAGGTCGATGCTGAGGTGCGGAGTGGGGTTCAGGAAACCGAGCCGACCTAGAGCGCTGCCCGACAAGGAAGCGCTGTGCATGATGTACCTGTTGCCCGCCCGCAATTGACAATGCTTGCGCACCCCACTAAGCTCCGCGCTCAATTCTGTTCCACCCCAACTTCAATTGGTGAATCAAGTGCCCGTAGCCTGCCGTCACATCGCCTGACGCCGACGACTACCAGTTCCCTGGTATCGCGGTTGCCTGCCCGTCCGTACTAAACGCTACGTCGTCTTAGATCGGAACCTCTGGCAGGTGCGGTTCCGGGAGCGCGCACTACACCAATCCTTCGCCTCTCCCCTTCCGTTTTCCGCGTCGTCGGCTTTTCCCATATTCGCTTGGAGAAAACCATGACGTTGGATCATCGCGCGCTTGCGCAATCGCTCGACCTGTTTCGCTATCCGCGGACACCGCATCTGGAAGGTTCACGCCTGCAAGATGGTGATTCGGGGTACGAGCACATTCCCTATCACACACTTCGCGGGCAATACCTCGTCGTTGAAGAGAAGATCGACGGGGCGAACACCGGCATCAGCTTTAGTGCCGCTGGCGAATTGCTGCTGCAGTCCCGGGGACACTATCTGGTGGGCGGCGGACGGGAGCGTCAGTTCAGCTTCGTCAAGGCGTGGGCCGCAGCCCACGAGGCATGGTTGCTGGAGCGCCTGGAAGACCGCTACGTGATGTACGGCGAGACCGTCACCAAGAAGCACGCGGTTTTCTATGATGCGTTGCCGCACCACTTCTTCGAGTTCGACGTGCTGGACCGTCATACCGGCGCTTTCCTATCAACCGCTGCACGTCGGACGTTGCTGGCTGATGGGCCCGTGCTTTCCGTGCCTGTTTTGTATGAAGGAACGGCGCCAGCCACCCTTGGAGGACTGAAAGCGTTGCTACGGCCGTCATTGGCCAAGACCGCTCAATGGCGTGCCGCCTTCGAGCAGACCGTGCATCGTGCCGGACTCGACCTCGCACTGGCATGGCGGCAGTGTGACAAGTCCGACCTGTCGGAAGGCTTGTACATCAAGGTGGAAGGTGAAGGTCGAACGCTCGGCCGATACAAATGGGTTCGGCCGGATTTTGTGCAAGCCATTCTGGAGTCGGAAAAGCACCACTCCGAGCAACCATTCATTCCGAACCTATTGCTACCCGGCGTCGACCTCTATGCGTCGCAGCCGACGGTGACATGGGACACGCGACGCCCCTCCGTGGCGGGTGTCATGCATTCGAGGAGATCATGATGCATTACGAACACTTGCGAGCGCTGGTGCCAGTCCCGGGAGCAGCTCCCGATTTCCAGGCGTGTCTGGCGGCGTTTCCCGTACTGGAGTTTGCCAAGACAACGCCGCAGGACCCGAGGTACCACGCTGAAGGTGATGTCTGGACCCATACACAGATGGTGGTTGAAGCGCTGTTGGCGCTGCCGGACTACCAGGCTGCGACGCGCGCTGAGCAGGAAACAGTCTTCCTCGCAGCGCTGTTGCACGACATGGCCAAGTACAGCACGACCGTTGTCGATCCCGTCACGGGGGCCATCGGTCAACCGGGCCACTCGCGCAAAGGCGCCGTGGATGCGCGCATTGCATTGTGGGATGCAGGCGTGCCATTCGAGGTGCGCGAATCTGTCTGCCGGTTGATCGGCGCGCACCAGGTACCGTTCTTTGCGCTGGAAGGATCTCGCCGAGGGTCGCCGGAATTTCTCGTTCGACAGCTTTCGTGGCAGCTCAGCATCCCATTGCTCGCGATGCTGGCAGAGGCCGACATGCGCGGGCGCATCTGTGCTGATCGTGCGCGCGTGCTGGACAACATCGAGCTCTTCCGCGAGCTCGCGCGCGAGGAGGGTTGCTATGGGGCACCACGGCGCTTTGCCGATGCTCACACGGCAGTGAGTTACTTTCGCGGTGCAGAGCTGCATCCCGACTATCCCCTCCATCAGTCACCGGGAGCGAAGGTCATCGTGATGTCAGGTTTGCCTGCCTCGGGAAAGAACAGTTGGGTTGTCGCCCATCATCCGGACTTGCCCGTCGTGTCGTTTGACGATGCCCGCGATGAACTCGGATTGCGCCATGGCAAGAACGAGGGCATGGTCGCTCATCTGGCGGTGGATCGGGCCAAGGCGCTACTGCGCGCACAAAAGCCCTTTGTCTGGAATGCGACGCACCTGAGCGAGCGTATGCGTCAGAAGACGCTCGACCTGCTCTTTGCGTACGACGCCGAGGTGGACATCGTGTACCTCGAGCAACCGCGTGTTGAACTACTGCGCCGGAATGCGAAGCGTGACACGTCGCTATCCAACAAGACGCTGGAAGCGATGCTGCATCGATGGGATCTTCCGTTGCCGACTGAGGCGCATAGCGTGCGCTACGTTGTTTGATGAATTGCCCCGCGTTAGAGCGGGGCATTCTCCAAATTTTTCCAATAGCCTCACGTCACAGTCAGCGTCCCATTCATCGTCTCGTGCCCAGAACCGCAGAAGATGTCGCACAGAAAATCAAACGTGCCCGTCTTGTCTGGCGTGAGTGCGAGCCGCGCCGTTTGCCCCGGCACGACGTCTGCGCGCACGTTGAAATCCGGAATCGCAAAGCCCATCAGGATGTCCTGGCCGGTCAACTCGAACACCACCGGCACGCCGCGCTTGAGGGTGATCTTGTCGGGCGTGAAGGTGAACTTGCGCGCGTGCACGCGAATGACCTGCGGGCCTTCGCCGTGGGCAACGCACGCAAGCGCGGCACCGGCCGCCAGCACGGTGAACTGACGCAGCGCCAGACGCCGCTTGGGGTTGTGTGCAGGGGTTGGATGAATGGAGCGCATGTCAGGTGGTCTCCGGGGTCTTGGTTGTGGTGGCTTGAATGGGTTGCTCAGCGAGCGCCCAGGTGGCGGCGTCTTGCTTGCCTTGCTGGGTGATGCTGCGCCAGCCCAGGCCGCGATACGGTTGCGCGGCATCCCACGGGACCGGGTTGCGCTTGGCCTGCGAACCCGGCGCGGGTGGCGCAGGCAGCGGGAACATCAGCGAGCGCGCGGAGTGGTGTGCGATGTGCCCGGTCATGTGGTGATGTTCCTGGTGGATGTGGCCATAGAACACCGTCACGTTCGGGTGCGGCATGAGCAGGTCGATGACCTGCTGGCCGTCGCGTGTGGCCCAGTCCCATTGCGGGTACAGGTCGAACAGCGGCCGATGCGTGAACACGACGATGGGCGTGTGCTCGGGCACCGAGCGAATATCCGCCGCCAGCCACGCGAGCTGCGCGTCGCCCACGCGGGCCGATGGGTCCGACACGTTATCGATGGCGATGAAGTGCACGCCCTTATGGTCGAACGCATAGTGCGTGCGGCCGAACAGTTCGATGTAGGCGGCGCCGTTGTCGAGCGAGGCGTCATGCTCGCCCGGCATGTAGTGCACGACCGGCACCTTGATCTGCGCAGCAATGTCGCGGAATTCCCGCAGGCGCTTGCGGCGCTCATCCGGGTCGTCGCTGATGTGGGACAAGTCGCCCGTGAAGATGACGAAATCCGGCGCGGGCGACAGCGCATTCACCGCGGCAATCGCCTTGGGCAGCGTGCCCTGTGCATCGGGATTGGGCGCGCCCTTGAAGCCCCAGTGGGTGTCTGATAGCTGCACGAAATAGAAATCGTCTTGCTTGGCGCCGGCGGCACGGGTGGTCGCGGCCATCGCCTGCCAGCCGGGCAGGCCAGAGGCGTAGACCAGACCACCGACCGCGGCCAGTTGCAGGAACTGCCGTCGTCCGGGTTGCTTGCTCATGGGGGGTGTCCCCTGAAGTCGTTCGCTCGGGCCTGTTCCCATATGGAACGTGCGTACGTTCCATATGGGAACAGGCCCTAGGTCGTTGATCCAGCGCGATGGAGAGGAGCGCGCGCCGGTCCTGTCTGTCATACCGGCCGGGGCACGGGCTTATTCCCGCAAAACACAACCAGACACGAAGAAACGCCCGTTTCTACAACATTTCTTCGGCGCGGGAATAAACTGGATTGCACCCCGGTATACGGAGGTCTACTGCCTCCAGGCCGCCATGCCCGACCTGTCAGACCCACCGCTCGATTTGCCGACCGACGCCCAGCGCTTTGCGCAGGCGGTGCTGCCGCATGTCGATGCCGCCTACAACCTGGCGCGCTGGCTCTCGGGCGACGCGCAGGACGCCGACGACATCGTCCAGGAAGCCTGCCTGCGCGCGTTCCGGCTGTTTGGCGGATTCCGCGGCGGAGACGGCCGCCCGTGGCTGCTGGCCATCGTGCGCAACACGTGGTTCTCGGAATGCGCGCGCCGCAGGCAGGCCCCGGCACAGCCGTGGAATGACGAAATGGCCAATACGACCGACATGGCCGGCGTGGCCAGCGATGAGGCTGGTAGCTACGGCGTCGACCCCGCCGCGCTGCTCGCCCGCGTTGACGATGTCCGCCGCGTGCATGCCGCGCTGGCGCAGTTGCCGGTGCCATACCGCGAGGTGATCGTGCTGCGCGAGTTGGAGGACCTGCCATACCGCGACATTGCTGCGGTGGTCGATGCGCCCATCGGTACGGTCATGTCGCGGCTGGCCCGTGCGCGGCAGCAGCTTGCGCGGCTGCTGACCGAAGACCACGCCCCATCGCGCACCAACGTGACGCCCATCCGCGCATCGGGTGGCGCGGGAAATAGCACCAAGGAGGCCGGCTATGAGCTGTGACGACATCCGCGCGCTGTTGGCTGCTCGCGCCGATGGCGAACTCGGCGCGGCCGACAGCCTGCGCATGGACGCGCATCTGGCCACCTGCGGGGCCTGCACCCAGGTTGCCGCGCACGACGATGCCGTGGTGCGCGCGCTGCGCCAGGGTTTGCGCGCGCCCGCGCTGTACGCCAAGGCACCCGCCGATCTGGCCGCGCGCGTATTGGTGGCCGTGCAGGTAGAAGCGGGCGCGCCGGCTGCAGTGCCGCCGCAGCGGACACACGACAGCGAATCCCCATGGCGGCGGTGGATCGGCTGGCTCGTCACGCCCACCCAGGGCATCGGATGGGGCCTAGGCGCAGGCGCACTGGCCGCGATGGCGTTAGGGATTGGTGTACTGGTTGGCCGGCCCGATACCGCTGCGCTGACGGCGCACGACATCACCGCCAGCCACGTGCGCGCGCTGCTGGGTGCGCGTGAGACGGATGTGCTGTCCTCCGATCGTCATACCGTCAAGCCGTGGTTCAACGGCCGCATCGACTACGCGCCGCCCGTCACCGATCTGGCGGCGCAGGGCTTTCCGCTCATCGGCGGGCGGCTCGATTACATCGACGGCCGCCCGGTGGCGGTGCTGGTGTATCGCGCGGCGCAGCATCCGGTTGACCTGTACGTGCGCCCTGAAGCCGGAGGCGATGCCGAACCCGCATTGCGCACCGAACGCGGCTATCAGTTGATGTATTGGCGCAGCGCCGGCATGGGCTACTGGGCCATCACCGATGCATCGGCGGAGGTGGTGCAAGCGTTTGCCCATGCGGCGCGCGGAGGCTGACGCATCAGCGTTGGAGGCACTTAGGTGACGGCGACCTGGTTTTCGAGGACGAAAGCCTCGAACGCCGCCGCCGGCACCGGCGGGCAGAACAGATGGCCTTGCCCATAGTCGCAACCTGCGGCGGTCAGGATGGCCTTCTGCGCTTCGGTTTCGATGCCCTCGGCGATGACCTTGATACGCAGCGCATGCGCCATGCTGACGATAGCGCTGCACAGGGCGATGTCTTTCGGGTCGTCGGCCAGGCTGCGCACGAACGACTGATCGATCTTGATGTAGTCGATATCAAAGCGCTTGAGGTACGACAGCGATGAATACCCCGTGCCAAAGTCATCGAGCGCAACATCGATGCCCGCGTGCCGGAAATCACCAAGGTGCTCGACCACCTCGGCGCTGTCTTCCATCAGCGCGCCTTCGGTGATCTCCACCACCAGGCTGTGCGGTGGGATGCCACGGCGCTGCACGACCGTGGGCCAGGATTCGCCCCCCGCCTGATGCGCGCGAAACTCCACGGGCGATTTGTTGACCGACACCTGCAGCGTGGCATCCAGCGTGGCGTGCCAGCGCGTGAGTTGGTCCAGCGCTTCGTTCAGCACCCACTTGCCCAGCTCGACAATCAGCCCGGTGTCTTCGGCCACGGGAATGAAGTCGGCGGGGTCAATCTCGCCACGCACCGGGTGGGTCCAGCGGATGAGCGCCTCTGCCTTGTGCACCTTGCCGCTGCGCAAGTCGACGATGGGCTGATAGTGCACGGCAAGCTGCTTCTGCTCGATGGCGACCCGCAGGTCGCTGGTCACGCGCAGGCGCTCTTGCTCGGCGCGTTGCAGGGCCGGCGTGAAGACGGCCCACTGGTTGCGCCCTGCGGTTTTGGCTGCAAACATGGCCTGGTCGGCCCGCACCAGCAAGGATTCGGCGTTATCTGCATCGCGCGGATACAGCGCCAGCCCGATGCTGGCCGACACTTCCACGCTTTCTTCGCCCAGGCGCACGGGGGTCGCAATGCGCGCAAGCAGGCTGTGGATGATGGGCGCGGCCGCGCCGGCGTCGGGCATGTTGGGCAAGATGATGGTGAACTCGTCGCCGCCCAGGCGGGCCACGGTGTCGGTGCCGCGCACGATGGCCGAGATGCGCCGCGCGATCTCCTTGAGCAACAGGTCGCCCTGGTCGTGGCCAAGCGTGTCGTTCACTTCCTTGAAGCGGTCCAGGTCAATGAACAGCAACGCCACCGAAGCGTTGGCCTGCCGCGCCTGGGCGATCTCCTGGCGCAAGCGGGCGTAGAACATGCGGCGGTTGGGCAGCTCCGTGAGCGTATCGAAGTTGGCTTGCCGCCAGATGACCTCTTCCGCGCGCTTCTTCTCCGTCATGTCGTGGATGAGCACCACGCGGCTGGCCTCGCCTTGCGGGTGGCCAGCAAACGTGTCGATGGTGAGCAGCGCCGGAAACTCGGTGCCATCCTTGCGGCGGATGAGGTATTCGCCGCTCCACGTGCCCTTGCTGTCGACGGCCGCGAACATGGCATCGACCACGGTGCGGTCATTGCATTCGGAGCGAATGACATCGCTGGGCTGGCCTTTCAGATCCTGTGCCGTATAGCCCGTCGTGACGGTAAAGGCGGGGTTGATGTCGATCACCTTGCCGTCGAGCGCGGTCACCATCATCGCTTCACTGCTGGAGCCATAGACTAGCGAGGCCAGGCGCATGTCTTCCATATGCCGCCGACGTTCGGCCATGGAGCGGCGCAGCGTTCCATACAGCAGCGCGATCAGCAGCGTGGAGCCAGCGGCCTCGGCCAAGGCGATGCGGCGATAGCGCTGATACGGCGCCAGCACCGATGCCACCGATTCGCCCACCAGGAAGTACAGCGCAATCTCCGGCACGTGGTGGTAGCCAATGATGCGATCAATGCCGTCAGTACCGGAGATGACCCGGTAGCTACCCGACTGCGGCGCACCCGGTTGGTCGAACCGGCGTGTACGCGGCGCCTGAGAAATGCCGGCAGTCAGGTTGGGTACGCGCGCGATCACCTGGCCGGATTCCTTGATGATGCTCGCGGCCCCGTCTTTGCCGATCGTCAGCGTGTTGGCAAAGCTGGCGAACTGGTCCGGCGTGACGGACACCACCATCACGCCCGCGAACTGGCCGTCTTGCAGAATCGGCCGCGTGAACTGGATCGACCATTTCTTCGACACCTTGCCCTGGACCGGGTCACTGATGAACAGCGCATCGCGCCCGGGCGCATCTTTGTGCACGCGGAAATGCTCGCGCTGGCTGAGGTCGAGATGGTCGGTGACAGGGCCGATGGAGGTGTAGACCAGCAAGCCGTTTGCGTCGATGACGGCCACCTGGAAGGTCAGATCGCGCACCACGTCCTGCCGCTCGCGGATGACGCGCTCGAATACGTCGCGACCAGCCAGCCAGCTGGCACGCAGGTCCAGCAGGAATTCCGACAGACGCCGCGCGCTGCCCAGCGAGTATTCGCCAAAGGCCTGGGCTTCAAGCCGCGTGCGGGTCTCGGCATTGACGATCAACCGATCCCGTTCTTTTGCGAGTTGGTCGTACGTAAACCACCACACTATGACCAAGCAGGCCACGACCCCAACGTTGAGGGGTGACAACAGTGCGCGCAGGCGTCGCAATGTGCTGCCTGAAGTTGGCGGTTGCTTCCAGCTCATCCCAGTTCCGGTTCGGGTGCGCCAGGGTACCCGTGGCAGGTGGTTAATCGTGCAGACCGACTATAGCTATCGGCGGGAAACTCATGTTTCTTAATTGCCGAGTGTAGGCGGAAAGTGCGCGATTGTTAGCCCGGATCAACCCGTTTGGGGCGGTGAATGGTCGGCACGCAACGGTGCCGACATACCAGAGAGGGAATGGAAAACGTTTGCTGTCAGGCCGCCGGCCAAATCAAAAATAGACCGTGGCACTCGCCCGGAAGGTACGCGGCGCCCCTTGCACGAGAATGAAGCCCCAGCTCGGCAGCCAGTATTTCTCGTTTGTCAGGTTGTCGACGTTGAAGCGCAACGTCACCGGCTTGCCGCCGACCTTGGTGGAATAGCGCGCGCCCACATCAAAGGTGTGATACCCGGGCACGATGTTGCTGTTATCGGCTTCCAGCGCCGCGTTGCCGACGTACTGGCCGCCGCCGGACAGCACCAGCCCCGGCATTACCGGCACCGCGTATTCCAGATAGGCCGTTGCCTTGAACCGGGGCGACCCGTACGCGCGCTTGCCCACCACGGACGCATCGGCCTGCGTGTTCTCGGAGTTCATGAAGAGCACGCCGCCGAGCAACGTCCAATCCCGCGCAAGCTTGCCGCGCGCGGTCAGTTCCAGGCCGCGAAAGCGGGTTTCGCCATCTTGTGTGTAGATGTTGTCCGGCCGCAGATACGCCAGACCGCGCTGCACCTGGAACAGCGCCGCGCCGAAGGTCCAATCGTGCAGTTCCGCTTTGGCGCCCACTTCAATCTGCTTGCTCTTGAGCGGCGCGAACACCGTGCCCGCATTGGCGGCCGTGGTGGGCGCGCTGTTGCCGGCTTCGAGCGCCTCCACATAGCTCGCGTACAGCGTCATCGGCTGCACGGGTTTGAACATCAGCGCGAGCGTGGGCGTGATGGGCGTGCGATCGTACTTGGCCGAGACGCTGCCATCAGCGTTGTAGCCGGTCTGGTTGAAGCGCGTGTAGCGCAAGCCGGCGAGCACCGACCACTGCGCGTTGAACTTGATCGTGTCGCTGGCAAAGACGGACGTCTGGTTGATCTTCGACGTGCGGTACAACCCGTCGGATGCCGGCACCCGCAGCAGCGAAGCCCCGGTCGAGACAAACGCCGACGGGTCATACAGATTGCCCGTGCCCAGCAAGGTCGACGCAAAACCGCCATTGGCTTGCGTCAGGCTTTGCCATGAGGTGCCTAGCACCAGTTCGTGTTCGATGCTGCCGGTGCGCACTTTGCCGTCCGCCATGACTTGGGCTTGTTGATATTGGTAGCGCTGGTACGAACCGTATTGCAGTTCGCTGAAGTTGCCCGCGTTGTCGGTGAGCTGGATGGCGCTGTCGGCGTTGCCCCGGTTCTGCTGCGCGTAGCGATACGCCGCACGCACGTTCCAGTTGGGCGTGGCGGCCCAGTTCAGTTCGGTGCCGACGGTCTTGATCTCGGTCTCGTAGTACGAGCCGCGCGAGGCCACGCGTTGGCTGCCGTCAATGGCGCGCGGCGTGCGCACAAATTCGCTGACCGGCACGCCAAAGTCCTGACCGGGGATGATGCCGTAGTACGCGCCCTGCACGTTGCGCTGCATGTACAGCCCGTCGAACGACCATTGCAGATCAGGCGTGATGCGCGCATCGAGCGCGAGCGATGCAGAGTCGCGCTTGATATGGCCGCCGTCGACAAACGTATCGCCTTCTTCATGCACCACGCCCAGGCGCGCGCCCAGCGCCTTGGTGGCGCCGAGGCGGCCGCCCAGGTCGATCGACTCCTTGAGTGCGCCGCCGCTGGTGAAGCCGAAGCCGGCGCTGCCGCCAAAGGTATTCGTCGGGCGCTTGCTGACGAAATTGGCGATGCCGCCCGGCGTGCCAAAGCCATACATGAAACCCGACAGGCCCTTGAGCAGCTCTACGCGCTCGAAATGTTCGAGCGGGAATTCGCTGCCCCAGTTGGGTACGGCCAAGCCGTCGATCTTGTAGCCTTCCAGCAGGTCGAGCTGCAGCCCGCGGATGGTGATGTTGGATGCTTCGCCGATGTAGCCGTCGTTGTTGGTGGTGACGGACGGGTCGCCCTTGAACACGTCGCCGATGGTCTGTGCCTGGCGGTTCTGGATCAGCTCTTGCGTGGCGACGTTGATGGAGAACGGCGTGTCGAGTAGAGGCTTGTCACCCAGCGCGCCGGTGCTGGCTTGCTTGGCGCCGTAGGCAGGGGGTTTGCTGGCCGTGACTTGCGTGGCGGGCAAGTCGACCTGGGCTTCCGCCTGTTGCGCCAAAGCGGGCACACCCGTGCTGATGGCGGCGAAGGCTAGCGCCAGTTGACGTACCAGCGGACGCACCATTGGGCGCAACATCGGCGTGGTGCGCGGGCAGACGGTGGAACGGCGTGAGGCACGTGGTAAAGCGGCTCGCATGATCAAGCTCCCCTGGATCAACGTTGTGGATGGGCGTGCGCAGTCCCGCGCGTGCCGGTGAGCGGCATGCGCGAAGGTTCTGTGCGGGTGTTGTGGTTTTTTGGGTGAGGCGGGTGGTGCTACGGCTTGCTGGCCATGTGCGGCAGGCTGTCGCTGACGCGCGTTTCAGGCGCCGGCATGGCCCAGACAGAATCTGGCGCACCGTTGCGCGCCCGGCGCAGCGTGGCGCGTGCCAAGCCGATAAAGCCGCACGCGAGCGCCAGTGCGCCCAGGTCGAAACCAGCCACCATCCAGTCGCCGTGCGCCATGGTGCGCAGCAGGTGGTCGCCGGTCACAACGGCATTGGTGATGGGGGCGGACAAGGCCGCTACCGCAGCGGCGCTGAGCAACTCCACCGCGCCTCGCGCGGGCGGACGCAGCATCGCCCAGGCCATCGCCGCGAAGAACACCGTGTAATACGTCACGCCCACCGATTGGCCCGGCCACAGCAGCGCAGCCGGGAAGGTTGCCATCACGCCCACGCAGCAGCCGATGCACACGCCCACCGTGGCGCGCGCCAGCAGTTGATGCACGCGCGGTTGATTTGCCGAGCGCTGCTTGCGGCGCGATTCGATCCACAGCAGGTTGCCGGAGTAGAAGACGAACGCCCCCGCCAGGCCCATCACGAGGTAGGCCAGGCGCAAGGCGACATCGCCATAGGTGCCAAAGTGCAGGCCGTAGACGAGGCTGTAGATGGCGTGGTTGGTGTCGCGCGCATCGGACGTCTGGTTGCCGATCACCTTGCCGCTGTTGGGTTGGTGGGCGGCGGCGCGGATCGCCACCGAGCCATAGTCGCCCACGGCGCGCGTGCTGTTGCCGCGGATTTCCGCCACGGCGTTGGCGTCGCCGATGTGCTGGTAGTGGATGGATTTGGCGGTGAAGTTAGCGTCGGCGGCTTCTCGTGCGCGGGCCAGCAGGTTTTCTGCGGGCAGCATGGGCGCTGCGCGGTTGGCGGCGGCGACCGTACCGGCTGCCGTGGTGACGCGTGGCACGGCATCAAACAGCTTGCCGTTGAGTGCCACCGTGTTGAACACCGCCATCAGCACGACGCTCAGGCACAGCACGGGCGCCGTGATCGCGAAGATCAAATGGAACGGCAGGCTGAACAGGCCGAGCACGTTGTGCATGTCCATCCAGAAGCGTTTGAGGTTGCGCCCTGAGCGCACGGCCAGCAGGTCCTTCTTCAGGCGCGGCAGATGCAGCAGCACACCCGAGATGAGCGCCACCCCATACAGCACCGAGATCGCGCCCATGAAATACATGCCCGGTGTTTCCAGCCCCAGCGAGTAGTGCAGCCGGTTCAGGAAATTGGCCAGCTCGCCCTGCATCGGCTCGATCGACAAGTCTTTCGGCGAGGTCTTGCCGGCCGTGAGGTTGGTACCGGTCGTCATCTGCCAATCGCCCTTGCTGTTCTGCCAGTAGGCGGAGAAGTCGGGCTCGCCCTCATTGGGCAGGATGACGTAGGCGCTGGCGGCAGCAGCCGGGTGCGTGCGCACCAGCGTGTCTACGAAGTGGTCGATGTCGGCGGGTGCGATGGTGGTCGATGTGGCAACGTCCACATGGCGAGCGCGCAGCGGGTTCTGCCATGCATGCAGCTCTTCGTGGAACACCGTGATCGCACCAGCAAAGAACGCGATGAACAGCGCCCAGCCGGCCATCAGGCCCACCCACGTATGCAGTGTCTGGTACAGACGCAAGGTCGCGGCTCTCATCGCAGTAGGAACCACCACAGCACGCAGTAGGACAGCGCATTACCGGCGGCCAGCACGGACCACGCCCGGGCGCTCGTCCGAAACAGCGTGCTTCCGCTGATGATGACCACCCACAGCGGCAGGCACGCGAGCAGCGCGCCAATGACGCCGCTTTCCCAGCCGCCTGGCAGCCACACGATGGCCAGCGTGCAGAGCGCGACGGACAGCGGCAGCCCCAGCACCACGCCGGCGAGCCACTTGGTGCCGATACCGGTCATGGGCGCGCCTCGCTTGTCGCGCGATAGCGCTGCATCCACGCACCCGCCATCGGCCAGAGCGACAGAGCCCCCGATACCACCAGCACCACAGCGACGACCGCGCCCGCCCAGCCAAGCACGTCGCTCCACAGCACCACGGCAATAGACGACAGCGCTGCGGCGACGCTACACAGCACGCGCCCGCGCAGCGGCGGCGCCGGCGCGAGCAGCACTTGATTGGGCGCGGCCACATACAGGCAACCCGCCGCCAGCAGGCCGAGCAGGAGGGCAATACCGTGCATGGACGTCCTCAATGGAATCAAGATCGTAGATGATAATGATTCTCATTGGCGGGAACAAGCCGAATCCCCACGCGGCGTAAGGAAAGGCCCAGAGAGGGCGGCCTGGCGAAACGGCGGTCCCGCTACTGGAGGTTGCCCCAGCGTGGCACGGCGGGTTCGGCATTGGCCCATTGCCACGCGTTGCCGTTCTGGCAGGCGTAGATGGTGTAGCCGGGGGCAATCTTCGGCGCGCTGGTGTCTTCCACCGTCAGGATGGCCTCGCGGCACGTGGCCAGCGGCGTGGTGAACGTGCGCACCAGAACCACCGTGCCATGTGCCTTGGTGATGCCCATCAGGCGCTCCAATGACCAGTTGAGCGAGGGTGTCTCGTCGCTCAGGCGGCCGACGGCGGTGGCGAGTGCGTCGTGCTCGCTGGCGGTCCACCGGCGCATGGCGTATTTGATGGACGCATCGGTGGCGGCATTGACAGACACGGCCACCCCATACGCCACCGCCGGATTGCCTGTGACGGTGCCCGTGGCGACGCCGGCCGCAGCGCCCGTCAACGGTCCGACGGAAGAACACCCGGCCAGCAGCCCGGCGCTGACAGCAAGCAGCCAACCGATGCGGCTCATTGCAGTGAGCCCCATCGCGCGGTGGCTGGCTCTGCCGTGGCCCATTTCCACTGCTTGCCGTCATGGCAGATGGAAGCGACGAAGAAGTCCACCTGCGCGGCGCCGCTGTCGTTGTCTTTGCCGGCGCCGTCCACGGTGAAAAGGATTTCCTTGCAATTGACCAGCGGCCCGTTGATGGAGCGCGTGACGACGACGCGACCGCGCTCGTCAGGCTCCAGCGGGATACGGTGCTTGATCTGCCAGTTGCCGACGGTGTTGTCGGGCAACGCGCCGGCAATCTGCGCGATCTGGTCTTGGGTTTCGGTGTGGACGACGCGCTGGCCATGCTGCAGCGCGGCGCGCGCACCGGCTTGCACGCCCAGGCCGATGCCGGTGGCCACGGCGGCGTTGTCTGTCACCTTCGCGGCGATGGCCGCGCCACCGATACCCGCCGCGGCAGTCGTGCCTTCCGACATCAGCGAACTGCAGCCACTGAGTGCGAAGGTGCTTAGCGCAAGCGCGCTGCCCAACATCCGGGCGGATGCAAACCGAGGTGTACGCATGAGGGCTTCCAAATCTGCAACAGAGCGGATTCTAAAGGACACCGCAGCCCGCAAACGCTGATGCGGTGCCGTTTCTCACCATTGTTTTCAGTTGCTGCGGCGCGCCGTCGCGCGTGTTCAGCCAGCGCAGAGCGCCTTTAGCTGCGTGGTCAACGCATCGAACACCACCCGCACCCGCGTGGGTACCGGCCCGCGCTGCGGGCGATAGACATGGAGCGTCCAAGGTGGGGGCTCGAACCGCCGCAGCACACGTACCAGTTCGCCGCGCTCCACGTGCGCACGCGCCAGGTACTCCGTGGTCTGCGTGAAGCCGAGGCCCGCACAGGCTGCTTGTATCTCCGTTTCGGGGTCATCCGTCACAAAGGCGGTGCGGTGAGGCTGGAGCTGGGTGTCGTCGCGGAAGGCCCACGGCCAGGCGCGGCCATCGCTGCGGTTGATGAGGGTGGTGATGGGCAGCTCCAGCAGTGCATCGAGCGTCTTGGGTTCGCCCACACGGGCAAGCAGCGCGGGCGCGGCCACCACCCATAGCGCTACGCTACCGGCCGAGCGCGCCACGAAGCGGTTGTCCCCGATGAAGCCAATACGTACCCCCACGTCGATCTGCTCATCCACCACGGCGGAAGGTACGTCCGACAGGCGAAGGTCTGCGACAAGGCCCGGGTGTTGCTGCATCAGCGCCGTCAGCACGGGCATGACATAGGTGCGCCCCATGTGCGAAGTCGCTGTGACACGCACGATGCCGCTCGCCTCCGACGCCTTGGCGGAGGAACGATTGAACAGGCCATCGACGGTCTGCAATGCGGCCTGGGCTTGCGCGGCAAGGTCTTGCCCGTAGCGGGTGATCTGCACGCTGCGCGTGTTGCGGTGGAAGAGCGTTTCGCCCAGCGTGTCCTCCAGCTCGCGCACCGCACGCGTGACCGCTTGCGGCGATACACCAAGCCGCGCTGCCGCCTCGCGGAACGTCGGCGCACCGGCGGCCGTGGCGAAGATGCGCAGCAGTTCGAGGCGGTCTTGCATGGCGGTTTTTGGCGTTCCAGAAATGGGAATTTTGTTTGCCGGATTATTCCATTTATTTGCTGTGCCGGTCTAACCATACTTCGCTCCAAGCCTGGCAGCGCGGATGGTCCGAGCGCCAGCCCAACCCTCACGGCAAGGAGCCGGCAATGAACGCAGCAACGCAAACCAACACGCAATCAACACAATCCACACAACTGAAAGACAAGGTCGCCCTGGTGACGGGCGCCAGCTCGGGCATCGGGCACGCGTCGGCCATTGAACTGGCCAAGCGCGGCGCCAAGGTGGTCGTGGCCGCACGGCGCAAGCCCGAGCTCGACGCGCTGGTGGAGACGATCCGCGCGCAAGGCGGCGAAGCGGCCGCGATTGAAGTGGACGTCACGCGCGAAGACGACATCCGCAAGATGGTCGATTTCACTGTCGCCAAGTACGGGCGCCTGGACATCGCCTTCAACAATGCGGGCACCGAAGGCGTGTTCGCGCCGCTCACCGAGCAGACGGATGCCACCTATGACAAGGTGTTCGACCCCAACGTGCGCGGCGTCTTCAACTCGATGAAGTACGAGGCCCAAGTGATGCTCCGCCAAGGCGCAGGCAGCATCATCAACAACGCGTCGATGGGCGGGGTGATCGGCTTTGAGAACGCGGGCCTGTATATCGGCACCAAACACGCCGTGATCGGGATGACGAAGACGGCCTCCATTGAATGGTTCCGCCGTGGCGTGCGTGTCAACGCGCTGGCGCCGGGGCTGATCGAAACGCCGTTCCACCATCGCGGCATCTGGCCGTCGGACGAGGCCATGCACGACTTTGCCACCGGCACACCCGCTGGCCGATTCGGCAGTGCGGAGGAAATGGCGACCATCGTGGCCTTCCTGGCCTCGGATGACGCGAGCTATGTGTCGGGCCACTCGCTGGTGGCGGATGGCGGCTACTCGATCGCTTGATCCGACGGGGACCTACGCGGCGGGGCGCTCATCCTCGCCGCACATCTGCCGTCGATAGCGCTCCGGCGAGAACCCGACCTGCTTGCGGAACATCGTGATGAATGCGGACGGGGTGCCATAGCCAAGCGCCAGCGCAATCTCCTGCACCGAGCGGTCTTCTTTCAGCCACACCAGCGCGCGTAGCAGGCGCACGCGGTTGCGCCACTGCACGAAGCTCATGCTGAGTTCGGTCTGGAAGCGGCGCGCGAGTGTGCGTTCAGTGCTGTGTACGCGTTCGGCCCATTGCTGGAGCGTGGTGTTGTCGGCTGGGTCAAGCCGGATGGCTTGCAGGATCGGTTCAAGCTGCCGATCGGTGCTGTCGGGCAGATAGCTATCGGTATGGCCGGCGCGGACGAGCGTTTCGACCAGCAATTCGAACTGGCGCAGATCCCACGCGTCGGCCATGGCGGTGACATGCCGCGTCTGGAAGTCTTCAAACAGTGCCCGCACCAAGGGCGTTTGCGGGATCAGACAAGCCGTGGGCGGCAACCGTTGTGCAAGCGGTTCGGCCACGTACACGGACAGGAAATCCGTCGCTTGCCGGATCGAAGCCGAGTGCGGCTGGTTGGCCGGCACCCAGATCACGTATTCGGCAGGTGCCGTCAACCGGCGGCCATCGACGATCACTTCCATCACACCCAGGTTGATGCGGTTGATTTGGCCCCAGGGGTGCGTGTGCGGCTCGATGTCGGTTTCCGGCTCGAAATGGTCGTAGCGGAAGTAGAACGGCGCGCCGTACGGCACGCGCAGGTCGGCCTCGCGATAGGCGGTGTACATGGTGTCGCCTTCGAGCAGTCAGTTTGTCCGGTTGGCAGTATAGGTGCCGGCGCTGACGGGGCTTGTGTGCTTGCCTTGTCGCGCGTAACCGAGTGTCAGTCGCGGTCCAGGTCGGCCTTGAGCAGCTTGAGCCGGGTGCCGCCATCCGGCATGAAATGCGTGCCGTATCGCACCAGGCCGAGCCGGTGCAGGTGGCAGACCAGGGTGAAGCTCAGCAGCATGCCGGGCTCGGTTTCGTCGATCTCGACGTCGATGGCCTTCAGCCGCGGCTCATATGCCAGCAGCGTTGTCTCAATCTCACGTTTGAGCCTGTGCGAAGAGGCGGGTAAATGCCGGTACACGCCCGATAAATCTCCCAACCCGTAGTCGGGCACGTGGGCGAGGCAATTGCGCCGGCTGTTCAGGATGCGCTGGATGTTGTCCTGCACGGAAAGGAACGTCTGAGTGGCATCATCAAACGCCCCAATGGGGGCACCGTTTGCGAAGTGCCCTGTGATGACCTCGAATAACCCAGGGCCGCCGCGCGTCATGCCGTCAGGCTCCTGGGTTCATCAAAACCGACCACGATCCCTTCCGCTTCGTCAAAGGACAGCCAGACCACGGCGGGTTTGCTGCGATGCGTGTCTCGCAACAGTAGTTCACGCGATAGCACCGGCAGAATCTGCTGATCAAGCAGGCTGTCAATGTTGCGCGCGCCAGAGTCGGGCAACTGGCAGGCCCGCACGAGCTCGGCGACAAGCGCGTCGTCACAGACCAATGGCACGTCGAAACGCTTTGCGATGCGCGAGCCAACTTTGGCGAGCTTCATACGGACAATGGATGCCAGCGCTTCGCCAGACAACGGTAGGAAGGGGATGGTCTGGAAGCGCGCCAGCAGCGCAGGCTGGAAGTGTTCGATCAGTTGCGGCCGGATGGTTTCCATCAGCAGGCTGGGTGTGACTTCGCCACCGGCCTGGGCGATGGCTTCACTCGCCGCAAGGATCTCGTCGCTGCCCAAGTTCGACGTCATCAGGATCACCGTGTTTCGGAAGTCGATCACGCGCCCTTCGCCGTCGCGCATGAAGCCGCGATCGAAGACCTGATAGAACAGGTTCAGCACATCGCGATGGGCCTTTTCCACTTCATCGAGCAGGACAACGCTGTAAGGCCGCTGGCGTACGGCCTCGGTCAGTACGCCGCCCTGTCCGTAGCCAACGTAGCCGGGCGGCGAGCCCTTGAGTTGCGAGACTGTATGTGCCTCTTGGTATTCCGACAGGTTGATGGTGATGAGTGAGCGCTCGCCGCCAAACATGAGGTCGGCAAGTGCGCGGGCCGTTTCCGTTTTGCCGACGCCCGAGGGGCCTGTCAGCAGGAAGACGCCCAGCGGCGCGTCTTCCGATTTGAGCCCTGCCTTGGCGGCGCGCAGGTTCTTGCCCAGAGCGGCCAGGGCGTCGTCCTGACCGACCACGACGCGCGCCAAGCGCGCCTCCAGTTCCAGCAGCGTTTCGAGTTCATCTTCAAGGAGGCTGCCGACAGGCACGCCGGTCCAGTCGGCAATGACTTGTGCGATCACACCCTCGTGGACTTCCTGCGGCACTAAAACCGCCGCGTCGGTCTGCTGTGCAAGCGCGTCACGCTGCGCCTGGATGGTGTGCTCCAGATCGCGCCGGGCCGATGCATCGGGGGCGTTTTGCCATGCCCGGCGCAAGCGTTCCAGCGCACTTGCGACATCCTGCTGTTGGGCCACCTCCAACTGCAAGGCCGTGAGTTGTACATGCAAGTCGTTGCGACGCGCCTCGATGGCCTGCAGGCGGTCCTGCGCATTCGTGGCTATCACGCCCTGGTCCGCAAGCAGCGCCTGGCGCTCAACATCAAGTGCGGCCCACTCGCTCTGGACCTGGCTGACGGCCAAGGGTGTGGATTCCATGCCAAGGCGCACGCGGGCGGCGGCAGTGTCGAGCAGGTCAACGGCCTTGTCCGGCAACTGGCGCCCGGTGAGGAAGCGGCGCGACAGTTTGACCGCAGCCGTCACGGCCGCATCGGTGATGTGTACGTTGTGATGCTCGGCGTAGCGGTCTTTTAGGCCACGCAACATGAGACATGCGTTTTCGTCGTTGGGCTCGTCAACCTTGACCATCTGGAAGCGGCGTTCCAGCGCAGCGTCGCGCTCGAAATATTGCTTGTATTCCGACCAGGTCGTTGCGGCAATCGTGCGTAACTCGCCCCGCGCCAGCGCTGGCTTGAGCAGGTTGGCGGCATCGGCGCCCCCTGCCGAGTTGCCGGCGCCAATGAGTGTGTGGGCCTCATCGATGAAGAGCAGGATCGGCGTGACCGACTGCTGCACTGCCTCGATCACATTCTTCAAGCGCTGTTCGAATTCACCTTTGACCCCGGCCCTCCGCCGCCGCCAGCGTGAGTGAGCCCATGAACGAGGATGCGGAGTTCGTGGGCGTGGTGGCGTTCTTTCGGGACGTGGGCAACGACGCAGCATGGAAGCTCATCGTCCCGAAGAAGCAGTGGAAGAAAACCGACCCGGTGAAGATCGAAGTGAGCGGCAATACGTTGGTGCTGGCCGATGCCAAGCCAGAGCCGGTCAAACGAACGGCCCCGGTGCAGAGCGTACCGAATGCGGCGTCCCGGCCGCCGTCCGCTGAGGGTGAGTCTTTGCCGAGGTAATTGGCACAGATCTGGCGGGCGCAAGTTGTCGGCTTTGATGGGTCAGCTTGTCTGGTTTGCTGTATCTGTTCTGAAACAGACATGACTACACTGCCATCCTCAGTCGTTCAACGGAGGCCGTTGTGCCTGTGCTGTATCCCTTGCTGGCGGTGCTGATCTGGGCCGCCAACACCATCGTTTCGAAAGCCGCAGCCGGCGTCGTGGACCCGGCGGCCATCTCGCTGTACCGCTGGCTGCTGGCGGCCGTTGTGCTCACGCCGTTCTGTGCGCGACCGCTGTGGCGCCAGCGCGCCGCAGTGCTGGCACAGTGGCGCCGGTTTGCGGTGCTGGCACTGCTGGCATGGTGATGTACCAGTGCCTGGCGTACTACGCGGCGCACAGCACAAGCGCCACCAACATGGGCGTGATCGGCGCGTTGATCCCCATGTTGGGGCTGATCCTGAATGTTGTGGTGTTTCGCCAGCCGGTGGGGGTGCAGGCGGTGACGGGCGTCATCGTTTCGCTGCTGGGCGTGCTGTATCTCCTGGGGCGTGGCGAGCCGACCAACCTGTTCGACGGCGGCATCAATCATGGGGACGTGCTCGTGCTTGCCGGGGCGACCGCGTACGCGCTGTACAACATCCTCTATCGCCGCTGGGCGCTACCGTTCGGGCAGTGGCTCAACCTGTATGTGCAGGTGCTGATGGCCGTGGTGATGCTTGTGCCGGTCGCCATGACGGCGCACAGCCTGGCGATTCCCGCCCGGGGCATCGGGCTGGTGGTGTTTGCGGGCATTGCCTCGTCGATCGTGGCGTCGTACCTGTGGATGCAGGGTCTCAAGCGCATCGGCAGCGAGCGTACGGCCGTGCTGATGAATCTGATGCCGGTGTTTACCGCCGCCATGGCAGCGGTGTTGCTGGGCGAGACTGTGCACGGCTATCACTGGGTCGGCGGTGGTCTGGTGCTGCTGGGCGTGAGCTTGGCGCAGGGCATCGTGCGGCTGCCGATGGGCCGCTCGGGGCTGAGTGCGCGTTAGTTTTTTTCGGCCGCGCGGTGTGGGGCTTAGCGGTAAAATCGAACACATTGGCGGGCGCGTGATGGCGCCCGTTCCGTGCTCCAGAACCACAGTCGCCAGACCCTCGCTAGACCATGAAGCGCAGCGCCCGCACTGGCAACACCAGTGTCACCGTCGATGATGTTGCCGCGCATGCGGGCGTGTCGATCAAGACCGTCTCGCGCGTGCTGAACCACGAGCCCAACATCAGCGAGAAGACGCGCGCCAAGGTGGTTGAGGCGATGCAAGTGCTCGACTACCGGCCCAACCCTGCCGCCCGGCGCCTAGCCAGCAAGCGCTCCGACATCATCGCGCTGGTCTACGACAACCCCTCCGATAACTACATCGTCAACATCCAGCACGGCGCGCTCGAAGCCTGCCAGGCGCTCGACTACAGCCTGCTGCTCACGCCCTGCAATTACCGCGATCCGGACCTCGCCGAGCAGATCATCCAGGGTGCGCGCCAGCGTGCGCTGGCCGGCATCATCCTCACGCCGCCGGTGTCAGACGTGACATCGTTGATTGCGGCGCTCGATGAGGCGGGCATTGACTACGTGCGCCTCGCGCCGTCCGATCGGGAGCACAAGGGCCTATCCGTCAATACCGAAGACCGCGCCGCCGCACGGGATATGACACTGCACCTGATCGGCCTGGGCCACCGCCGCATCGGCTTTGTGGTGTGCGACCCGGACCACGGCGCCGCATACCAGCGCGTGTTCGGCTATCGCGATGCCATGGCGCAGGCCGGCATTGCCATTGACGAACGGCTGGTCGAGCAAGGCGAACACTCGTTTGAATCGGGCATGGCCTGTGCGGAACGTTTGCTCTCTTGTGAGCCGCGCCCAACCGCCATCTTTGCTGGTAACGACGACATGGCCGCTGGTGTGTTGCGCGTGGCGCAGGCGCACGGCATCAAGGTGCCGGAAGAGCTGTCCATCTGCGGCTATGACGACACGCCGCTCTCACGCCAGCTCTGGCCGGCGCTGACCACCGTGCGCCAGCCGATCCAGGCGATGGCGCATGCAGCGGTGGAACAGCTTGTCGCGATTCATCGCCCGCATCTGCCGGGGCTGAAACACCACTCGGTACACGAGAACCTGCAGTACGAACTCGTGATCCGTGAATCGACTTGCCCGCCGACGGCTTGATCCGCCGGGCGGGCGCTTTACTTACGCGGGCTGCTTGAGCAGCGCGTACAGATCATCCTGCGGGTCATAGCCGAGCAACGCGCGGCCGGTCTCCAAGCCCCAATCCATACCGCTGTTGTTCGACACACCATTCACGACGATGGCGGGCGCGGGCCATCGTGCGGGGTCGGCCGTGATGGCGCTCAGGAACAACTGGCGCAGGTCGTCGTTCGACAGCCACATGTTGCGGAACCAGCGCAGCGCGATGTGGCTGGCTTCGTCGGGCAACTCGGTGGGGACGGGCGTGTCGGCGGTGCCGGAGTGGTTGATGTCGTTGGGGTCGTTCTCGTCAGGCAAGGCCCAACCGATGCGTAGCGACACGATCGACAGTTTCCCACCGTTGGCGGCGGACACTTCGCCCACGGCCTTGCACAGCCGTTCGCCCATTGCCTTGGACGTGCCGTAGGCCAGCGAGTAGACCTCTTCGATGCCGTTGTGCCAGCGCGTGCCGGGGGCCGGGGACAGTTCTGCGGCGAGCTTGCCCGGGCCGATGGTGCCGGCGAGCGGTTGGTCCTTGTACGCGCCCATCGCGTGGTTGGAGGAGGCAAACACGAAGCGGCGCACGCCGTGCGTGGCAGCGGCCTGCAGTACGTTCAGCGTCATGCCGTAGGAGGCCAGCGCTTGCTCCCATGTCGCATCGGGCGTGGAGTGGATAGCGGCCAGATGGATGACGGCGTCGATGTTGTTCAGCAGGTCCGTCCATGCGCCATCGGCTTGCGTGAGGTCGGCGGTGACCCACTGGAAGCGCTCGGTGGCTTGTGGTGAGAATTCGACGTTTTGGGCGACCCAGTCGACGCCGATGATGGACGTGCACCACGGGGCAGAGGCGAGGGCCTCGACGACCTTGCGGCCCAGGTTGCCGGCTACGCCGGTGACGAGTACGCGAGCAGGGGTTTGGTAGTCAGCCACGGTGTTGGATTTTGCTTGTGTGTTTGGTTGGAGCTTGGGACTGGTGGTCCATCCCCTGTTTCACCCCCTGCCGGGGGCGACTCACTTTCTTTGTCTTGCCAAAGAAAGTAAGCAAAGAAAGGCGCGCCCGAGATGGCGACTAATCCCTTGAATTTCTGTCGCAGGGAGGGAAGGGAGGCAAACTCGCTGCGCTCAGACAGCCTCCCTTCTTTTTCCTCCCTGCAACACAAATTCAAGGCGCCATCTAGGGCAGGAACGTCAACGGCCGAACCGTCTGTGTGCTTGTGTTAGCGCCGGGTTTAGCGTGTGCTTGTGCTTGCTTGTTAGCCGCGGTTGGAGCCGGACAGGACGTCGATCAACACCGCGAGCACTAGCACGCCGCCCTTGACGATCATCTGCCACGAGGCGTCGACGTTCATTTGCTGCATGCCGTTGTCGAGGCTGGCCATGACGAGGGCGCCGATCAGCGCGCCGTACACGGTGCCCGAGCCGCCGCGCATGGAGGTGCCGCCGATGAAGCAGGCGGAGATGGCGTCGAGTTCGCCGCCCACGCCGGCGGAGGGCGAACCCGCTGCGGAGCGCGCCGTGGTGATGATGCCGGCGAAGGCGCACATCAGGCCCATCAGCACGAACACCAGCAGTTTGACGCGGCCGACGTTCACGCCAGACAGGCGCGTGGCTTCCATGTTGCCGCCCACTGCGTAGACGTGGCGGCCGAATACGGTTTGCGTGGCGACGTACGAGAAGATGGCCAGCAGCACCAGCAGGATCAGCACCGGCAGCGGTACGCCGCTGGCTTGGTTGAGCACGGCGACGAAGCCGAACGAGGCTGCGGCGATGGCGACGAGCTTCAGGCCATCCGCCCACAGCGGTGTCAGCGAAAGCGACAGGCGCGCACGCTCTTGGCGGCGGCGCACGGTCAGGAAGACTGAACCGGCGACGATGACAGCCGCGAGCGACCACGCCAGCGAGGCCGGCACGAAGCTCTGCGCGAGGTTGCCGAGGTCATCGGGCACGGGGGCGATGGTGACGCTGTCCGTGCTCCATTGCAGCAGACCACGGAAGGCCAGCATGCCGCCCAGGCCAACGATGAACGACGGCACGCGCAGCTTGGTCGTGATGAAACCGTTGACCACGCCGATGGCCGCACCGGCCACGAGCACCGTGGCCACCGCCAGCCACGTGTTCCACCCGAGGTTGACGGTGAGGATGGCGACCAGCCCGCCCAGCAGGCCGAGCAGCGAGCCGACGGACAGATCAATCTCCCCGGCGATGATGACGAACACCATGCCGCAGGCCAGCATGCCCGTTACCGACATCTGGAGGAACAGGTTGGAAATGCTGTTGGGTTTGAGGAACGTGCCGTTGGTCTGGAACTGGAAGAAGATCCAGATGAGCGCCACGGCCAGCAGCAGCGCCAGCACCTTGTAGCGCACGAACAGTTGCTGAATGGTGCGGCTGTCCAGGCGCGGGCCGCCGTTACCGCTTTGGCGGGCGAGTTGGGATTGCAGGATATTCGACATGGCGATGCTCTGTTCAGGCAGCTTGTGGCTGCGGTTCAGCATTGATAGCGGCGGCCAGGACGCGCTCCTGGGTCAGGCCTTGGTTGACGAAGTCGCCACGCAACTGGCCTTCGCCCATGACCAGGACACGATCGCTCATGCCCAGGATCTCCGGCATTTCGGAAGAGACCATGATGATCGCCACGCCGCTGGCGGCCAGGTCGGCAATCATCTTGTAGATGTCGTACTTGGAGCCGACATCGACGCCGCGCGTGGGCTCGTCGAGGATCAGCACCTTGGGCATTGCCAGCACCATCTTCGTGACGACAGCCTTCTGCTGGTTGCCGCCCGAGAGGCTGGCAATCGACAGCGCGGGGCTGGCGGTCTTGATGCGCAGGCGCTTGATTTCTCGGTCGACCGTGGTGAGCTCTGCGCCCTTGTCCACGCGTACGCCGCGCGCGTATTGCGCCAGTGTGGCGAGCGTGATGTTTTCGGCCACGCTCATCAGCGGCACGATGCCGTGGCGCTTGCGGTCTTCGGGGACGAGGCAGATGCCGTTGGCGATCGCTTCGGCCGGTGAGCCGACCTTGATCGGCTTGCCTTGCATCGTGATCTCGGCGCTGGAGCGGCCGGGGTAGGCGCCGAACAGCGCGGACACCATCTCTGTGCGCCCCGCACCCACCAGGCCGGCAATGCCGAGGATCTCGCCACTGCGCACGGCAAAGCTCACGTTGTCGGCGCGCTTGCGGTTGGGGTTGGTGACGTCCCAGCAAGTGACATTGCGCGCTTCCATCACCACCTCGCCCACGGTGTGTTCCACCTTGGGGAAGAGCGAGGTCATTTCGCGGCCGACCATCATCGTGATGATGTTGTCGATGGTCATGTCAGCGGCGGGCCGCGTGCCGATGTGCTTGCCGTCGCGGATGACCGTGACGGTGTCGCACACGCGCTTGACCTCGTCCAGCTTGTGCGAGATATAGACGCACGCCACGCCGCTGCGCTTCAAGTCTTCAATGATGGACAGCAGCACCTCGATTTCCTTGGCCGACAGCGACGACGTCGGTTCGTCCAGGATCAGCAGGCGCGCGTTCTTGGCCAGCGCCTTGGCAATTTCGAAGAGCTGCTGGTGGCCGCTACCGTAATTCATCACGGGCGCGGCCACGTTCACGTCGGTCAGGCGCAGGCGTGCGAGGAGCTGTTCGGCCTTGGCGTGCATGGCGTCGTAGTCCATGCGGCCGCCCGGTTTGGTGATCTCGTTGCCGAGGAAGATGTTCTCCGTGACGGAGAGCTGCTGCACCAGCATCAGTTCCTGATGGATGATGACGATGCCTGCACGCTCGCTGTCGCGCACGGAATGCGCGCGCAGCGGTTGACCTTCCCATTCGATCTCGCCCTCGAAGGTGCCGTAGGGGTAGACCCCCGACAGCACCTTCATGAGGGTGGACTTTCCGGCGCCGTTCTCCCCGCACAAACCGACGCATTCACCTGGTTTGACTGCCAGGCTCACGCCGTCGAGCGCGCGCACACCGGAGAACGACTTCACGATGTTGCGCATCTCGAACAGGGTGCCGTTACTGCTCATGGCTGCCTCCTACGCACTACGACTGACGACAACTGCATATCACTGCGACCGGCTTAGAGACCGTTGCAAAATGAAGCGAAGCGGTTCTGACGGTTCAACGCCGACGCGGGCAGTACAAGTAGTACGGCAAGGAGGCGAGGTTGAAACTTCGGGGCCGTCAGAATCATTTTTCAGCGGTCTCTTACTTGCCGGAGATCTGCTGCTTGGTATAGAAGCCGTCCTTGACGACCACGTCCAGGTTGTCCTTGGTCAGCAGCGTCGGCGTCAGCAGGATGGTGTCGACGTCCTTCTTGCCGTTGTTCAGTTTGGTGTTGAACTTGGGCGCAGTGCCCTTGACGAAGTCGACGGCGATTTCAGCGGCGGTGGCGGCAATTTCCTTGATCGGCTTATACACCGTCATGGCTTGCGTGCCCTCGGCCACGCGGCGCACGGCGGCCAGATCAGCATCCTGGCCCGACACCGGCACCTTGCCCGCCAGTTTCTGGCGTGCCAGCGCCTGGATCGCGCCGCCGGCCGTGCCGTCGTTCGAGGCGACGATGCCCTGGATGTTGTTGTTGTTAGCGGTCAACGCATTCTCAACAATGTTCTGCGCCTTGGCGGGATCCCACTCTGGCGTCCATTGCTCGCCCACGATCTTGATATCGCCCTTGTCGACGTACGGCTTGAGCACCTTCATCTGGCCTTCGCGCAGCAGACGGGCGTTGTTGTCGGTGGAAGCGCCGCCCAGCAGGAAGTAGTTGCCCTTGGGCGCCAGCTTGAC
This sequence comes from Ralstonia sp. R-29, assembly GCF_049913345.1. Classification (NCBI taxonomy): domain Bacteria; kingdom Pseudomonadati; phylum Pseudomonadota; class Betaproteobacteria; order Burkholderiales; family Burkholderiaceae; genus Ralstonia; species Ralstonia sp. R-29. Next base: position 1,514,534 of record NZ_CP184378.1, on the reverse strand, counting down.
CACGCCCTGCGCCTGCAGCTCGCCCACCTTTACGTTGTCGAAGGTCACGTAGCCGTCCACGTCGGCATTCAGGATCAGGCGGTCATACGACACCACCTTGATGCCTTTCTTCTTGGCGCTGGCAATGGCGTTGCCCAGCACCTTGGAGTTGAACGGCACGATCACGAGCACGTCGACGTTCTGCGCGATCAGGTTTTCGATTTGTGCGATCTGCTTGGCTTCGTTGGCGTTGGCCGACTGCACGTTGACCGTCGCGCCCAGCTTCTTGGCCGACTCGACAAAGTAGTCGCGGTCGTGCGTCCAGCGCTCGACACGCAGGTCGTCGATCGAGAAGCCGATCACCGGTGCTTCCTTGCTGGCGTGGGCCGACGTGGCTGCGAAGGTGAGAACCGCTGCGGCGGCAATGGTGTTCAGTACGCGTGAAAGCATGTAGGTCTCCTTCTTCATTGATGTTGTCATTCAGAACGCTATGCCGGCTGGCAGCCTGATCATGAACGCGTTCTTGTTCTGGCTGGTGCCGTCCGGATGCAGATGTACAGCAGATTAGGACGGTAGTACATCGACGGCTCGTGTGGCTAGCCGCAGGGGCGGCTGGCGCACATGAAGATTCGTCGCCATCACGCACGATGGGCGCTCTGGCCGGCACGGGCATCCGGTTCACGCGCCGGTTGGGACTGCAGAATGGTCAAAATTGACAGCGCTGTCAATCTCGGGATTTGCCCTAGGGTCGAGGGCGCCACACGCCATTTCTCGAATGCCTTGCAGCGATGCGCATCGGCGAAAAACTAGGGCAAGTCCCTACATTGACAGCGCTGTCAATCCTGCCCATTCTCCTGTCCGAGCCCGCCACGAGAATCGGCTCGCAACGCACAAAGACAACGCCAAATTGAGGAGACGGAAGCAATGCAAACCAAGACCCCATCCCTGCGAATGACCACGGTGGCCAAGGCCGCCGCTGCGGTGCTGCTGGTTGCCACCAGCGGCCTGGCCACCGCACAGAGCAGTGTCACGCTGTATGGCCGCGTTGGTGGCGGCCTCGATTACACGAACAAGATTGCGACTGCCAACGGCACCGCCAGCAACCTGCAGTACGGCGGCAATCAGTGGGGGACCAGCATGTGGGGCCTGAAGGGCTCCGAGGATCTGGGCGGCGGGCTGTCTGCCGTGATGAACCTCGAGAACGGCTTCAACTCGGCCTCCGGTTCATCCGATGCGCTTTTCAATCGTTACGCGGTTGTGGGGCTGTCGAGCACCACCTACGGCACGCTGTTGCTCGGCCGCGCGATGGGTATTCCCGATGGCGAGTCATGGTCGATCGATCCGATGGGTCTGCAGAACATGAGCGTCGCCACCCTGCAGATGAATCGCACCTGGGGCTCGCGTCCGAAGGCGATCACCTACAACTCGCCGACCTGGGGTGGTTTTTCGTTCCGCGCGCAGGCCGGCCTGAACGGCACGGCGGGGAACTTCAACTCGGGCAAACAGCTTGCCGGCGCGCTGGCGTACCAAAGCGGCCCGCTGATGCTCAAGGCCTTCTACGAAGAAATTCGTGACACCAACGGGCAGTTCACCAACCTCTATACGTCTTCCCGTTTGTTCACGGCGGGCGGCACGTACCAGATTGGCGACCTCAAGCTGTTCAGCGGTTACAGCCGCATCCAGTCGGGCGGCAAAACCGCGGTGGATGCGGATAACCCGAACGGCGCGACCCTGCAGCAGATGTACTGGTTGGGGGCGAACTATCAGATCAGCCCGGCTTTGACGCTGATTGGCGGCGCATACCGCGCGAACCGCAACCAGGGCGCAGGAAACGGCACGCTGCTGACGGTGGGCGCCAACTACTACTTCTCGAAGCGCACGCTGCTGTACGGCACCATCGGCACGGTTCTGAATGGCAACAACGCGGCCTTCTCGGTCGAGGCGGGTGGCGGCAAGCCGACGCCGGGCTCCAGCCAGCAAGGCGTGTACACCGGGATCATGCACTGGTTCTGACGCGCGTTTGCGCCGTGCTCTTCAGCGCAATGGCGGCATCGCCGCCATCTGCGCGAGCGCTGTAAGGCAAGGGGCGCGGCGTTTGCTGGTTGGCATTGACCTTGCTCGTGTTGCATGCTGTTTTCTCCCCCCTACCCAAGGAGCTGCCATGCAACGCGAAGACGTAACCGATCTGATCGTCCTGCAGAAGATCAAGAAGCAACTGACGTGGGCGCAATTGGCCGAGATGATCGGCCACAGTAAAGAGTGGAGCACCGCAGCGCTGCTGGGCCAGATGACGCTGACCGAAGCGCAGGCCAAAGCGGTGGGCGTGGCATTGGATTTGCCTGAAGAGGCCGTCATGCTGCTGCAGGTGACGCCGTACAAAGGCTCGCTGCCGACGGCCGTGCCGACCGACCCGCTCATCTACCGTTTCTACGAACTCATCAGCGTGTACGGCACGACCTTCAAGGCGCTGATCCACGAGGAGTTTGGCGACGGCATCATGAGCGCGATCGACTTCAACATGGACCTCACGCGCGAGCCCGACCCCAAGGGCGATCGGGTGCGCATCGTGATGAGCGGCAAGTTTCTGCCGTACAAGACTTACTGAGCTGTCAGGCGTCGTCGCCGCTGTCGTCGTGTTCGTCGATCAGCGGCCGATTGCGGCGCGGCATCTCAGAGTCGAGCACAAGACGGCCGTGCACGCGGCCCTTCATCCGCGTGACATGGTGCGTGCAGTCTTCCATGTGCGTGCTCATGAGCGCACGCACGGTTTCGGCGTCGCGCGCGCGGGCCGCATCCAGAATCTGTCGGTGGAACTTGACGTTGGACGCGCCGAACTTGGCGTGCTCCTTGGCCGGGGTCTCGTTGCCAAACACCACGAGCTGCCGAATCATTTCGTTGATCAGCTCGCAGCAGAACCGCAGCATCGGGTTGGGGTTGGCGGCGGCCAGGATGTCGTGAAAGCTCAGGTCTTCCTGGCGTTGGTCGAGCGGCGCAGCGGCCTTGGCCGACGCCGGATCGCACAGGTCGATGGTGTGCTCGAGCGCGCGGAAATCATCTTCGGTCAGATGCGGCACGGCACCGGCGGCCAGTTCAGGCTCAAGCAGCCGGCGCACGGTGTAGACGTCCGCAATGCCGATATCTTTGAAGAACAGATAGTTCTGCATGAGCTGGAACGTGCGGTCCAGCGGCACCTCGACGATGGTGCCGCCGCCGGTGGGCCCGGTGCTCACGCTTACCAACCCTTGCACCTCCAATGATTTGAGCGCCTCGCGGATGGTGCCCTTGCTCACGCCAAAGGTCTCCTGCAGCTTGATCTCCTGCGGGAGTTTGTCGCCGGGCTTGAGGTTGCGCTGCGTGATCAGCCGCTTGAGTTCTTCGGCTACGAGGTCGGCGCGCTTCTGCTTGCGGATGCCGATCGACGCTGTCTTGCCTGCTCCGAGTGTGGCCATGGATGTCCGTTCCTTGTTGCGCGCATTCTAACTGCGGGGTCGTGCCGCTTGGCGTGACCGACGTGGTGCATGCATGCCCTTGGAGCGTGCGCACGCACCGCATTTCCGCATCGTCGCCCGACACTTCCGCCGCACACACCTTGGCGTAAACACCGACGGCTTCGCCGTTGACGCGCCGCGGATGCGGCTTCTATGATGATTTCGCCTATTTATCATAACAAATATAAGAAACTGGTCTGGTTCTTGCTCGACACGATGGTCGGCGGAACCCTCGCCGGTCAGGCTAGGAGGAAGCCACTCCAGGTGGCTCCAGGCGCTTGTTCTGTCCCACACACACGAACCCAAGGAGTGCGCTTTGAATCGTCGAGACTTGCTCAAACTGGCGGCGCTGTCCGCCGTGCCCGCGTCGGTGCTGCAGGCCCGTTCTGCGTTTGCGGCCGATGCCATCGAACTTGGGTGCCCGGTGCCGATGTCCGGCCCGTTTGCCGCCAACGGCAAGTTTGCCGACCTGGGCATGAAGCTGGCCGTGGAGCAATACGGTAAGGTGCTGGGCCGGCCGCTGGCGTACAGCGTGCTCGACACCGAAGGCAAGCCCGCCACGGCGGTGCGCAAGGTGCAGGAACTCGCGCAGCAGAAGAACGCGCGCTACTTCGCGGGCGGCATTCTCTCTTCCGAATCGCTGGCGATGGGCAAGGAGGCGGAGAAGTTTGGCGGCGTGTTCATTACCACCGCAGGCGCCGATGAGATTACCGGCAAGGACTGCAACCGCGCGACGTTCCGCTGGTCGGTGCCGACCTACGGCGCCATCGAGCGCACCGTGCGCCCGCTGATCGAATCGATGCCCAAGGCCAAGCGCTGGTACACCATCACACCGCAGTACGTGTTTGGCGACGGGCTGCTGTCGGCCGCCAAGAACATCTTCAAGGAAAAGGGCATCGAGCACGTGGGCAACAGCTACCACGCGCTCACCGAGAAAGAATTCAGCGGCTACCTGACCAACGCGATGGCCGCCAAGCCGGACGTGCTGCTGATCCTGAATTTCGGCTCGCAATCGTCCGACACGCTGCGCCAGGCGGTGAGCTTTGGCATGAAGAAGAACGTGACGATCCTGGTGGCGTGGGCGTCGGGGCTGGAGCAATTCGAATCGCTGGGCGCGGACCTGTGCGACGGCGTGTACTTCGGCGCGCAGTACTGGCACGACGTGGAGTCGCCCGCCAACCGCGACTTGGTGAAGCGCACGCAGGCCGCGTTCAAGACCAACCCGAACTACAGTCTGGCGGGTTCGTACACCTGCACGAAGATCCTGCTCGACGCGATGGCCAAGGCGGGCAGTGCCGACCCGAAGGCCGTGATTGCCGCGCTGCAGGGTATGAAGTACGACGGCCTGACTGGCCCCGAAGAGATTCGCGCGGCCGACCACCAGGTGCTCAAAAACTACTACCTGCTCAAGGGCAAGCCGAAGGGTCGCATGAAGGACAAGGACGATTTTGCCGAGATCGTCGCTGTCGGCAAGGCCTTCCTGCCGGTCGAACAGACGCAGTGCAAGTTGGCCTGATCTGCCGCGCGCCCGGCTTCCACTCATGAAGCGCGGGCGCTTGTCTTCCCGAGTGCAATCTCTGCAAACGCAATGAACGTCTACCTGCTCCAGGTCGTCAACGGCGTGGGGATCGGCATGCTCTACTTCCTGCTGGCGGTGGGGCTGTCGATCATCTTCGGGCTGTTGCGCTTCGTCAATTTCGCCCACGGCGCGTTCTATGCGCTGGGCGCGTATCTCTGCTTTCAGGCCCTGCAGATGGGCATGAACTTCTGGCTCGCGCTGGTGCTCGCGCCCATCGTCATCGGCGCGCTGGCGTGGGTGACGGAGAAGGTGCTGCTGCGCCACGTCTATGCGCAGGCGCACGAGTTCCACATCCTCATCACCGTGGGGCTCGCGCTGGCGGTGCAGGAACTGATCATCGTGGCGTGGGGCCCGCTGGGCGTGGATGTGCCACCGCCCGATGCGCTGCAGGGCGTGGTGATGTGGGGTGATTTCGTCTATCCAAAGTACCGCCTGTTCGTGATCGGCTTTACCGCGGTATTGGCGATGGGGCTGTGGTGGCTGCTCGAAGGCACGCGGCTCGGTAGCGCGGTGCGCGCGGGCAGTGAATCGACCGAGATGGTGTCGCTGCTCGGCATCAACGTGTTTCGCTTGTTCAGTCTGATGTTTGCGCTGGGTGCAGCCACGGCGGCGGTGGCCGGTGTGCTGGCCGCGCCCATCCGCGGCGCGGAGCCTTTCATGGGCGTGGAGGCACTCGGCATTGCCTTCGTCGTGGTGGTCGTGGGTGGCATGGGCAGCTTTGCGGGGGCGCTGGTCGGCGGCCTGCTGGTGGGCATCGTGCAAAGCCTGATGAGCACGCTGTGGCCCGAAGGCGCGCGGCTGATGATCTACGTGGCGATGGCGGCGGTGCTGCTGCTGCGCCCGCACGGCCTGCTGGGGAGGGGATGATGCAAGCCACGTTGAATGGATTCGCGCGTTACCGCTTCTGGTGGCTGTCGCTGGGCGTGACGTTGGTGTTGCCGCTGATGTTGACGTCCGGCACGTTGGCGACGGAAGTGCTGGTCTACGCCATGGCCGTGATGGCCTGCAACCTGTTGCTCGGCTACACGGGGCTGCTCTCGTTCGGGCAGGGCATCTTCTTTGGGCTGGGCAGTTATGCGGTGGGCGTTGGCCTGACGAAGCTGTCGTTGCCGATGCCGGTGGCCATCGTGTTGGCCGTGGTGGTGGGCGCAGTCGTGGCGGCGGCGGTGGGGTGGTTTGCCATCCGCCAGCGCGGCACGTACTTCGTCATGCTCACGCTGGCCTTCTCACAGATGTTCTACTTCCTGGCCTACACCACGCCGTCGCTCACGGGCGGGGACAACGGCTTGCTCGACATTCCGCGCCCCGCGTTCACTGCATCGTCGTGGACGTTCTACGCATTCGTGGCAGTGCTGTTCCTGATCGTGTTCTTCCTGGTGCAGCGCGTGACGGAATCGGTGTTCGGCCGCACGCTGCTGGCGATTCGCGACAACGAAGAACGCGCGCTCGCCGTCGGCTACAACGTCAAGGCATTCAAGCTGCTGGCGTTCGTCATCTCGGGTGCGGTCACGGGGTTGGCAGGCGGCCTGCACGCCATGCTCACGGGCATCGCGCCGCTGGCGAACATCGACTACCACGTCAGCGAGATGATCCTGGTGATGACCGTCATCGGCGGCACGGGCAATGTGTTTGCCTCGGTGCTGGGTGCGGCGTTCTATGTGCTGCTGTCGGATTGGCTCTCCAGCCTGTGGCCGCGCTGGCTGATGCTGCTGGGCTTCCTGCTGATTGCGGTGAGCCTGTTCATGCAGCGCGGGCTGTTCGGGCTCGGGCAGAAGCTGTGGCAACGCGTGCGCACGCCGCGCAATTCACCTGCTGTTCAGGAGGAACGCGCATGAGCACCGCCCCCATCCTGCAAGCCACCGGCATCGTCAAGCAGTACGGCAAGTTCACCGCACTGGGTGGCGTCGATTTGCGCGTACTGCCCGGCACGGTGCACTCCGTCATCGGCCCCAACGGCGCGGGCAAGACGACGCTGTTCCACATGCTCACGGGCACACGCATGATCACCAGCGGCACCATCGTCTTCGATGGTCATGACGTGACGCGCGAGGCCGACTATCAGCGCGTGCAGCGTGGCATTGCGCGGTCGTTCCAGGTGACGAGCCTGTTCCCGAACCTGTCCGTGCGCGAGAACCTGCGCCTGGCGGCGCTCGGCACCACGCCGCGCCGCGCCATGCACGGCTGGCGATTGCCGCAGGGCGATCTGGCCTGTACCGACACAGTAGACCGCGTGCTCGATCGGCTCGAATTGCCGCGCCTGGCCGACACACCGGCCGCTGCGCTCTCGCACGGCCAGCAGCGCCGGCTGGAAGTGGGCATGGCGCTGGCCGCCAACCCGCGCGCGATCTTCCTCGACGAGCCGACGTCCGGCATGGGCGTGGACGACCTGCCGGCCATGAAGGCGCTCATCCGTGGCTTGGCGCACGACCACACCGTCGTGCTGATCGAGCACAACATGGACATCGTCATGGACATCTCCGACACCATCACCGTGATGCAGCAGGGCAAGGTGCTGATGGAGGGCACGCCCGATGCCGTGCGTGCCGACCCGCGCGTGCGTGCCGCGTACCTGGGGAACATGATCACGGGAGGCAAGAAGTGACGGCGACGATGATCCTCGATGTTGAAGACCTCCACGGTTACTACGGCAAGAGCCACGTGCTGCAGGGCGTGGCGCTCACGGTGGGCGAGGGCGAACTGGTGACGCTGCTCGGCCGCAACGGCGCGGGCAAGTCGACCACGCTCAAAGCGATTGCCGGTGTGGTCGCGCCGCGCGGCGGGCATGTGCGCTTTCGCGGCAAGGACATCGCCGGGCAGCCAGCGCATCGCATTGCCGCGCAGGGTCTGTGCCTGGTGCCGGAGCACCGCGGCATCTTCAAGCTGCTGACGGTGGAAGAGAACCTGAGGCTCGGTGCGCGGCGCGATTCGCCGTGGCAACTGGGCGACATCTACCGCATCTTCCCGCGCCTGCACGAGCGGCGGCGCAACGGTGGCGCGAACCTCTCCGGCGGCGAGCAGCAGATGCTGGCCATCGGCCGCGCGCTGATGAACCACCCGCGCCTGCTGATGCTCGATGAACCGGTCGAGGGCTTGGCGCCCGTCATCGTGGAAGAGATCGTCGCGCAGTTGAAGGTGATCAAGCAGGCGGGCGTGTCCATCCTGCTGGTGGAGCAGAACCTGGAGGTCTGCACGCAACTGGCCGATCGCCACGTGATCATCGAACAGGGCCGCGTGGTCTACACCGGCAGCAACGACGACTTCCGCGCCGACGACGCTGTCAAGGACCGCTACCTCGGCGTTGGACTTGCCGCTTGAACCGCACACCATCATGACGACTACCCATCTCGACACCACCTTGCGCGTCAACGCCGTACGCCTGTGGGACACGCTCATGCAGCAGGCGCGCATCGGCGCCACGCCCAAGGGCGGCGTGCGCCGCTTAGCGCTGACCGATCTCGACCGCCAGGGCCGCGACTTCTTCGTCGCGCAGGCCGAAGCCGCGGGCTGCACCGTGCGTGTGGACGCCATCGGCAACGTCTTCGCACGGCGCCCCGGCCGCAACAACACACTGCCACCCGTGATGACCGGCAGCCACATCGACACGCAGCCCACGGGCGGCAAGTTCGATGGCAACTACGGCGTGTTCGCGGGCATCGAGGTGGTGCGCACACTCAACGATGCGGGCATCGAAACCGAAGCGCCCATCGAGGTGGCCGTGTGGACCAACGAAGAGGGCTCGCGTTTCGTGCCGGTGATGATGGGCTCCGGCGCCTTCATCGGCGAGTTCACATTGGACGCCGTGCTCGCCGCGCAGGACCGCGATGGCGTGACCGTGGGCGAGGCGCTGCGCAGCATCGGCTATGCAGGCACCGAGGCGGTCGGCGGCCGGCAGGTCGGCGCGTACTTCGAAGCGCATATCGAACAAGGACCGGTGCTGGAAGCCCATGCCACGACGATTGGCGTGGTGACGGGCGCGCTCGGCCAACGCTGGTACGACGTGGTGCTGACCGGCATGGAGGCGCACGCCGGCCCCACGCCCATGGAGTTGCGCCGCGATGCGCTGCTGCCTGCTGCCGAACTCGTCGGCATTGCCAACCGCATCGCGCTGGAGCGCCCGCCGTATGCGCGCGCCACGGTGGGCTGCATGAGCGTGCATCCGGATTCGCGCAACGTGATTCCCGGCCGCGTGTCGATGACGATCGACCTGCGTGCGGCGGACGACGCTGTGCTCTCCGACATGGACGCCGCGCTGCATGCTGCCGTTGCCGAACTACGCACACGCAGCGGCATCGACATCGCACTCAAGCAGGTCGTGTACTTTCCGCCGCAGCCGTTTGACGCGACGCTGGTGGACGCGGTGCGCAACGGCGCGCGGCAGCTCGGCTTGTCGGAGATGGACGTGATCAGCGGCGCAGGCCATGACGCCGTCTATCTCGCCCGCGTGGCGCCCACCGCGATGATCTTCGTGCCGTGCAAGGACGGCATCAGTCACAACGAAATCGAAGACGCCCGCCCCGAACACTTGGAAGCCGGGGCCAACGTGCTGCTGCACGCGATGCTGCAGGCCGCCGGCCGCTCGTAACCGACACACGCCCATGCGCATCCTGATCGCCCGCTTCAATCACGAGACCAACACGTTCTCGCCGGTGCCGACGCCGCTGGCCTCGTTTCATCCGCACTATGGCGCCGACGCTTACCGCGCTGCCAAGGGCACGCGCACGGCAGCCGGTGCATTCATTGATCTGGCCGAGGCGGCGGGCGCGGAGATCGTCGTGCCCGTCATCGCGGGGGCCAACCCGAGCGGGCGCGTGGCGGCGGAGGCGTACACCACGCTGTGCGATGCCATCGTCGCTGCCGCGCCGGAGTGCGATGCGCTGATGCTCGACCTGCACGGCGCGATGGTCGCCGAGAACAGCGATGACGGCGAAGGCGACCTGCTCGAACGCCTGCGCGCCGTGGTGCCCGATGTGCCCATCACGGTTGCGCTGGATCTGCACGGCAACCTCACGCAGAAGTTCATCGACCTGGCGGACATTGCGGTCAGTTTCAAGACGTACCCGCACGTCGACATGTACGAGACGGGCGAGCACGCAGGGCGTCTGCTGTTCGACAAGCTGGCTAGCCGCGCGAACCCGGTGCTCGCGTGGCGCCGCTTGCCGATGGTCACGCACACGCTGCGCAGCCGTACCGATGAAGGCGCGATGCACCGCGCCGTTGCATTAGCCAAGCAGGCGGAGCAGGAGGGCATGCTGGCCGTGTCGATCCTCGCGGGGTTTGGGCTGGCGGACATCGCCGCGCCGTGCCTGTCCATCGTGGTGGTTGGCAACGGCGACGCGCAAGCCGCTGACGCCGCAGCCCAACGTATCGCCGATGCCATCTGGTCCGACCGTGAAGGCTTCGTCTACCGCTCCGAACCGCTGACCGACTCGATCGCACGCGCAGCCAAGTTGGCAGACGCTCAGGGCAACGGCCCCGTGCTGCTGCTTGACCATGGCGACAACTGCATGTCTGGCGGTACGTGCGACGACATGCACGTCCTGCACGAAGCGTTGAAACAAGGACTGCGCGGCATTGCTGTCGGGCCTGTGTGCGACCCGGAAGCCGTCGCCGCGATGATCGAGGCGGGTGTGGGCGCCACCGTTACGCTGCCGGTGGGCGACAAGGTGTCGCTCACGCAGTTGGGCGTGTACCCGGTCTCGCGCGCATTGACGGGCAAGGTCGCCGCCATCAGCGACGGCGAATACACCATCACCGGGCCGACCTACACCGGCCAGCGCGTCCGCATGGGGCGCACGGCGTTGCTCGACATCGGCGCTGCGCAGGTGGTTGTGGCGGAGACACCGCAGGAGCATTGGGACCTCGGCATCTTCACGCATATCAGCGTGGACCCGCATGCCGCGCGCTTCGTGCTGCTGAAGTCGCGCATGTATTGCCGACCCGTATTCGTGCCGATTGCCAAGGCTGTGGTCGAGTGCGACGGCGGCGGCGTGACGAGTTCGGACTACAGCCGGTTTCCGTTTGCCATGCTGACGCGGCCGGTGTTTCCGTTGGATGCGGCGGCCCTTTCGTAGGTTTCGTAGAGATACCCGACCGGCTTACCCTCGGTCCGCTGCGGGCGCGTCTCGGTCCTGGTGATGATGCGGCCCGCCAAACCGTCGATCTCTTCGCATTGCGCGCGCGTCCAGCTACGCAGCTGTTCGATGTTCTTCAGCAGGCCGAGCCGGAGAATCTGCGTGTCTTCGCTCATGCCGACGAGCGCGACCGAATGCTGGCCCGCCGTCACCACGTCGCCGGCGGTCAGTTCAAACGTATTGCCCGCGCCGTCCTTGAATTCAGCCGTGCCGCGAATGACGCGGTAGATGACCACCTCGCCCTTCGAAAAGGAAGCCGCGTCCACCGTGCCCGCCTGGCTCTTGGGCAGGCTCGATTCACCGTGCGGGTCAGTGGCGATGAGGTGTCCCGTCACAAGCTGGCCGCTTGGCGCTTCGATGCCGGTGTCGCGCACGTACACCGGTTCGGGCGATCGGATGGAGTCGCCGGCCAACGGCCTGTAGAGCGCATTCAACTCCAGCGGGTCTTGCACCCAGAAGCCTGCGCCTGCCGGCCGATCATGCACCGGATGGCTCCAGGCGATGCGCGGCGTTTCGGCTTCGTTGATCAGTGCTGGCGGCACGATCGTGGGGTTGGGAAACGTGGTCGGATCCGTGATGAACGCTTCGAGGAACTTGCCTGAGCACCCCATGGACAGCGCGTCGGGCACCACGGTTTGCGGCGTACTTAAGTTGTCTTCCGTAGACAGGCCCGACCACGTGTAGAAAAGCTGCCGATGCACGATCGCGCTTTGCAGGATCACCGAGCCGGGGCCGACGTAGTGCAGCCGGCCATCGTAGTCGAACGTAAACACGCCCGACGTCACCAGCACGAACTGAAAGGCGCCCGGCGGCAGATGCATGTGGAAATCGGTCGGGCCCGTGTCTTCCAGGTAGATCGGCCGGTTGGTGGCGACCTCATGCAGCAGAAAGGCTTCGTTGTTGGCGGCAAAGCCTTCGTCGGCGCGGCTGTACAGCGCCTGCGGGCGATAGGTCGCCTCGTACTTGGCATCCTGGCGGCGATCGATGGCAACGAAGTCGCCCGTATTGAGGCGGATGGGGTTGCCGCCCGGATGCAACAGGCTCGCAGCGCGTTGGGACTCCGTGGTGTGAGTGTTCATCGCAACCCTCCGTGAATCGATCAACGTCGATGGAGAATGACCCGCTCGTGGCTCGATCCTCGTCCGTCCAAATTACGCCTCGCTGGCACCGACCTTGGGGGTCAGTTTGTGACCGCCACCTTGCGCGAGCGCCCGCGCGTGACGGTCTGGCTCGACGCTTGTGCATTGAGCAGCGCCCACAGCGTGACGCGGTGGGCGTTGTCTGCGTCGCCGGCGGTGGTGCTGGCATCGAAGGGCTCGTTGTCGTGGATGGTGGCGCGCACAATCGGGTAGATCTGCTTTTCCCATTTGCTGCCGTTGAACACGCCGTAGTGCCCCACACCGGCTTGCACATGGTGGGTCTTCAGATACGGCGGCAGCCCCGAGCAGAGGTCTTGCGCGGCCACGGTTTGCCCGACTGCACAGATGTCGTCCTTCTCGCCCTCGACCGTCAGCAGCGCGGTGCGATGGATTGCTGCCGGTTCAACCAGTCTGCCGCCGACCATCAGCTCGCCGCGCGGCAGTGCGTATTGCTGAAACACCTTCTCGACCGTTTCCAGATAGAACTCGGCGGTGAGGTCGCACGTGGCGAGATATTCGTCGTAGAAGGCGCGGATCGTGTTTGCCTTGGCAGGGTCCCCCTTCGCGCGCTGGTAGTACAGCTCTTCAAACGATTGCACGTGACGATCCGAATTCATCGACATGAACGCGCTCAACTGCACGAAGCCCGGATACACGCGGCGCTGCTCGCCCACAAAGCCGGGCGGTACGACGCCGATCAGGTTCTTCTCGAACCATTCGATCGGCTTGCTGTTGGCCAATGCGTTGACAGCGGTTGGCTCCACGCGGCAATCGATGGGGCCGGCCATGAGCGTGAGGCTGGCCGGCTGCGCAGGGTCGTTGTCGGCGGCCATGAGCGAGACCGCCGACAGCGCGGCCACGGTCGGTTGGCAGATGGCCAGCACGTGTGCGTCCGGGCCGATATGGCGGATGAAGTCGATCAGGTGCCCGACGTATTCATCAAAGCCGAAGCGCCCGGCTGAAACGGGAATGTCGCGTGCGTTATGCCAGTCCGTCACATACACGTCGTGATCGGCCAGCATTGTGCGCAGTGTGCCGCGCAGCAGCGTGGCGAAGTGCCCGGACAAGGGCGCGGCAACCAGCACACGCGGTTGCCGCGTGGGCGTGGCCTTGCGGAAATGCACGAGGGTGCCGAACGGCGTTTGCATCGCGGTGTCTTCCACCACCGGCACCGCTTGGCCGTCGACCTCAACGCTGTCGATGCCAAACGACGGGCGGCGGTGCGTGATCGCGCTGCATTCCAGCAGTTCGAGCCAGGCATCGAGTGCGCGGCCGGTCGGGTGCTCGGTCGAGGGCGGCCAGTGCGCCATCGCCAGCCGCGAGAACGAGGCCCATGCCCGCGCGGGCCGCAGGCATTCGGAGAGCCACTGGTAGAGGGGATACGCGAGCAGGTTCATGGCGATTGCGTCGCAGGGCAAGGCACGTCGAGCGAAGCAGGCAATACGTGTGCCAACACATGCGCTGGTGGGTGCGAAACCGCATGCGCGTTGGCGGTGACTGGCACGGGCTTTGCGCGGCATCCACGCCGGCCGCACCGTGGCCTGCGCGCTTGCTGCGCACGGGTGCAGGCAGCGCACCGGCAAGGTGCCTGGCGCCGGCCATGCACCGGATTGGAAACGGGATGGAAAACGAGACAACCGCGGGGACCGAGATGAAATCCGCCGACCTGACCACGCTCACCATCAGCAGCCGCAATTATTCGTCGTGGTCGATGCGCGGCTGGTTGCTCGCCAAATTGAGCGGCCTGCCGTTCGAGACGATGAGCGTGCCGATCGACGCCTCATCGCGCGCGGAATTGCTGCTGCTGTCGCCGTCGATTCTGGTGCCGTGCCTCACGCACGAGGGCCGCAAGGTGTGGGACGTGCTGGCGATTGCCGAATACCTCAACGAACTCTCGCCCCAGGCCAAGCTGCTGCCCGCCGATCGACATGCCCGCGCACACTGCCGCGCGATCTGCGGCGAGATGCATTCGGGTTTCAGCGCGCTGCGCTCTGCATTGCCGATGAACTTGCGCGCACATTTTCCGAACTTCCGCATCTGGTCGCGCGCGCAGCACGACATCGAGCGGATCACGCTCATCTGGCGCGAGTGCCTTGCACAGTACGGCGGCCCCTGGCTGTTTGGCGAGATCAGCATGGCCGACGCGATGTACGCGCCAGTCGTCATGCGATTCCTGACCTACGACGTCAAGCTCGATCCGGCGATTGCCGAGTACTGCATGCGCGTGCTCGCCCACCCGCACGTTGCCGAATGGATTGCCGGGGCAAAGGCCGAGAAAGAGGATATTGATGAGCTGGATATGGAGTTTTAGGGCGGGGTTCTGACGCGCTTGGCGCCAGACGCCCAAAGCGCGATGGCGGGGGTGCCCGCCATCCGCGCGCATGCCATGCGGTCTGGCTACGGTTACTGCTGTTTTTCCGCAGACACGGTTTGCGCAGCCGGGGCGGATGCGGCTTCGGCGGGCGGGTCTTCGTTCTTGATCGTGTAGGACGGGTCACGTGCCCAGCGGCCCAGGTCTTTGCCGATGGCGGTGGCGCTACGCTCCAGAATCGAACACGTTCCCTTGAAGCCGCCCCACATGCCGCCGGTCGTCCAGCGGTTGATCTTGGTCTGACGCACCACCTTGCCGCCTTGGACCAGTGAGGCCACCACCGTGATGGCCTTGGGGCCCGTCCATGCGCCACCGCCCACGCCCAGCACGTGCGAGATCTGCAAACGCAGCACATCGGCGTCGCCAGCATTGCTGCCCGATGCGATGGTCACGTTGTCGGTCTTGTCGAGCTTGCGCAGCACGCCGCCCACATGACGGGCCAGCATGTCTTCGATCTTGCATTCATCCTTGACCGACTGCACCACGCCTGCATCCGGGAGGTACGTGATCGGGGTCTCCAGCAGGACCGGACCATTGGCAAAGGCAGCGGTGCTCGACAGGCACAGCGCGGTCAGTAGCAGGCGTTTCATGGCGAATCGAATATCGGAGAGTGTTGAGGCGGTGCAGCGTAAAGCAAAGTGCGGCACCTGTGGTGGACATGAAGTGGGGTATGTCGGTGGCGCTGCAGTGCGGCGGATTTCGCTGGAGCGGGCAGGCCGTACGACGGGCGGGTTTCTGCGCTGAAAGTTGCCGCGACGCGGGCCGGATGATTGCCGGTCGATCAAGTGCCTGTGCCAGGCCGGGCTGACCTGACCTGACCTGAACTAGCGAGCCGAATCCCAGAAGCGTTGCGCACGGAACGGGTGAGCATCCACAGCCGGTGTTTCGCCCGCCATCATTTCTGCAATTAAGCGCCCGGTGATCGGCCCCAACGTCAAACCGTGGTGCGCGTGGCCAAACGCGAACCACATGTTCGCGTGGTGCGGCGCCGGCCCGATGATCGGTAGCATGTCGGGCGTGCAGGGGCGGGCGCCCATCCACGGTTCCGCATCGATACGTTCGGCCAGCGGGAAGAGCGTGCGTGCGACAGGTTCGACAGCGTTCAACTGCACGGGCGTTTTCGGCGCGTCGCGGTGCGCGAGTTCCGCGCCGGTGGTCAGGCGGATGCCACGTGCCATCGGGGCCAATACATAACCGCCATCGGCATCCAGTACCGGGTGGTTCAACTGCGCACCGTCCGCCGGTGCGTAATGCATGTGGTAACCGCGCTTGACGGCCAGCGGCAGGCTATAGCCCAGGCGCGAGGTCAGCACATCCGCCCACGGGCCCATGGCGACGACGACGTTGTCCGCGCGCAGTTCGCCGGTCTTGGTTTGCAGCAGCCACGGCGCGTTGGGCGTGAGCGTGTTGGCATCGGCTTCAACCAGGCGGCCGCCAAGTTGCTCGAAGTACTTCGCATAGGCGGTGACCAGCGCGTTGGGGTCACTCACGGAATCGGCTTCCGTGTAGCGCAGGCCGCCCAGCAGCGATGTGTCCAGATGGGGCTCGACCGTGCGCAGGCGTGCCGGGTCCAGCGCTTCAAAGGCGACGCCGTATTCGCGTTGCCAGCGCTCGACGTTGCGCGTTTCCTTATCTTGCGTGGCGGCATTGCGGAAGACCTTGATCCAGCCGCTCGGGCGGATCAGGTGCGTGGCGCCGGCCGCTTCCGCCAGCGCGCGATGCTCGCTCACGCTGTGCGCAATGAGCGGTGCATACGCCTGTGCGATGGCCGCATGCCGCGCTGGGTGCGAATTGCGCCAGTACTGCCACAGGAAGGGCAACAGCCGGGGCAGATCGCCGGGGTGGTAGTGCACATCTGCCGACGTATTGCCCGCGTAGCGCAGCAGCGTCGACAGATCGCGCGGAAACGCATACGGATACACACCCTCGCGCTGGATCAGCCCCGCATTGCCGAACGACGTCTCAAAGCCCGGCGCACGGCGATCCACGAGGGCGACGGCGCGCCCGCGTTTTTGCAGATGCACCGCCACCGATACGCCGACAATGCCGGCGCCCAGCACTAGGGTGTCAAAGCGCATGATCCGTTCGCCTTTACTTCGCCAGCGCCGTCACGGCGATTTCCACGTCGATGCCCGGGCGCATCAGGCCCGACTGCACGCAGGCGCGTGTGGGCGCGTGACCGGCCGGCACCCAGGCGTCCCACGCGGCGTTCAGCTCGGCGAAGTGCTTGGCGTCGGTCAGCCAGATGTTGGCCGAGATCAGGCGCGTCTTGTCGACACCGGCTTCCGCCAGCAGCGCGTCGATGCGCGCGAGGATGTTGTTGGTCTGCTCGGTGACGGACTTGAAATCGAAGGCGGCGTCGGGCACTTGGCCAGCCAGATGTACGACGCCGTTGGCGATGACGATCTGGCTCATGCGGGGTTTGGTGTGGAAGCGTTGGATGTCGGACATGTTGAGAAGGAGAGATCCGTTGTAGGTTCAGACCGCCGAGGTGCCTGCGCTGCTCGTCACAGCATCAAACACCGGCGGCGCGGTCACGATGGATTGCAGGGCGGGCGTCGGTTGTGCCAGCTTGGCGAGGTCCGGACGTGGACGACGCAGCGTAGCAGACGCGTCGAACGCCTGCTCAAGCGCGTGCGCCACGGCCAGCGTTTTGCGGTCGCCATGAAAGGGGCCGACGATCTGCAGGCCGAACGGCATGCCGGCCTGGTCCACGCCGCACGGCAATGACAGTGCCGGATGCGTGGTGAGCGTAACGACGTAGGTCAGTGCCAGCCAGCGGTAGTAATTCTCCTGCGCGCGGCCGTCGATGTGCGTGGCGTACAGCTCGGTCCACGGGAACGGCGACACCGGCGTCGTCGGCGAGAGGATTACGTCGTACTGACTGAACGCTGCCTGGAAGCGTTTGAGGATGCGCGTTTGCTCGGCCTGCGCCCACGCGCAATCGGCGAGCGTCATCGCGGCGCCCAGCTCGTAGTTGGCACGCGAGTTGGGACCGATCGATGCCGGATCGCGCGTGTATGCGTCGTGCAGGCCGGCGACGAAGCTCTCTGCGCGGATCACGTCAAAGCAGCGGTGCACGTCGCCCAAATCGAACTGCACCGGCTCGCACGATTGGAACATCGGCGCGATGGCGGCAATGCGCTCGCGGAAGACGGAGCGGATGCTGGCGTCGACATCGCAGCAGCCGAAGTCCTCCGTCCAGCCGACGCGCAGGGTGGACAGGTCGATGGGGGAGGGCGTGATGAAGCTGAGCGGGTCTACGGCATAGCTGAGTGGATCGCTCGCCGAGAGGCCGGCTGTGGCTGCGAGTTGCAGGCACGCTTCGGCTACCGTGCGCCCCATCGGGCCGACCACGGAGATGGGCGTCCAGCCCAGCTTCTTGCGCGAATTTGGCACCAGCCCAGGGGACGGCCGAAAGCCCACCACGCCGCATTTGGAGGCCGGAATGCGCAGCGAGCCCCCAGTGTCAGATCCGGTGCAGACGGGCAGCATGTCGCACGCCAGCGCCGCCGCCGCGCCGCCGGACGAGCCCCCCGCATTCAGCATCGGGTTGAACGGGTTGCCGGTGGCACCCCACACCGGGTTGCGCGTGTTGGCGCCCGCGCCGAACTCCGGCACGTTCGTCTTCGCCACCAGCACGGCGCCCGCAGCCCGCAGGCGTTCGACCAGCAACACATCCTGCGTTGGCACGTTGCTGCGCGCGGTGGGGGAGCCGTACGTCGTCAGCAAGCCGGCTGTGTCTTCCAGGTCTTTCACGCCCAGCGGCAGGCCGTGCAGCAGGCCGAGTGGTTCGCCCTTGAGCACCGCGCGCTCGGCGGCTTTTGCGGCTTCACGCGCCTGCGGAAAGCACGTTGCCGTGACGGCGTTGACGGCGGGGTTGATGGCTTCGATGCGCGCAATGCAGGCATCGAGCAGCTCGACGGGCGAGATTTCCTTGGCGCCGATCAGCCGGCGCAGTTCCACGGCGGACAGGCTGACGAGTGGGTCGTTGTGTGACATAGCAGTCCTCAATCCATTTAGAGCGCTTCACCCGTGCGGTCGCGCAGCCAGATCACCGGCACCAATGACACCAGGCATGCCGCCGCTACGTACCACGCTGGCGCCAGCGAGTTGCCAGTGCGCTCCACCAGCCAGCTCGCAATGAACGGCGAGAACCCGCCGAAGAACGATGCGCTCACCACATACGTGAGCGCAATGCCCGTGGCGCGCACGTGCTTGGGAAACAGCTCGGGAATCATCACCAGCACCGGCACGATCTGCGCGGCCACGAACACCGCCAGCAATGCAGATACGGCATACAGCACGAGCGGTGTCGGGTGCGCGCCCAGAAACGCAAACGCCGGGTACACGGCCAGCAGCATGATGATGCGCGAGGTGATCAGCACGCGCTTGCGGGTGTAGCGATCGGCCAGGCGGCCGGCAATCGGCGCCGCCACGAACAGCACCAGCGAGCTGACCACGCCCGAGGCCACGGCAGCCGTGGGCGACATATGCAGCGTGCGCACCGCGTGGCTCGGCAGGAAGAACGCGGTGATGTACACCGACACCGAACCGCCCAACTCTGCAAACGTGCCAAGCACGGTGAGTTTCCAATGCGTGGTGAGCGCGGCCTTGAGTGCGCCTTGCGGCTTGGCGTGGCCAGCGGCACTCTCGCGGCCGTCGAGCGTTTCTTCCAGCCGGCGGCGGATCAGCATGCCCATGGGCGCCGCAAAGATGCCCAGCAGGAACGGCAGCCGCCAGCCCCAGGCCAGCACCGCGTCCTTGGAAAGCGTCACGTTGATGAGTGTGGCTACAGCCGCGCCGAGCGCCAGCCCCAGCGCCGTGGCCGCGAAGTTCCAACTGGCGAAGAACGCTCGCGTGCGGTCGGTGGCGTATTCGACCAGCAACGTGGTGCCCGGCCCGAACTCGCCGCCGGCAGCAAAGCCCTGCATCAGCCGCGCAGCCAGCACGATCATCGGTGCGAAGATGCCCGCCGTGGCGTACGTGGGCGCGGTGGCAATGAGCGCGCACGACAGCGCCATCATCATGATGGTCAGCACCATCGCCTTCTTGCGGCCGGCGCGATCGGCATACGCGCCGATGATCACGCCGCCCAGCGGCCGCACCACAAAGCCCACGCCAAATACGCCAATCGACAAGAGGAACTGGTTCACCGGCGAGGCCGATGGAAAGAACAGTTGCCCGATCTGGATGGCGAAGTAGCTGTAGATCGTGAAGTCGTAAAACTCCAGCGCCGTGCCGATGGTGGTGGCGGCAATGACTTGCGTGCGTGACAGCGCAGGGCGGCTGTCGAGGGCGAGTGTCGACACGGGGCTCTCCTAGGGGTTGGAGGCTGGCAAGGGTTTAAGTTATCGTATACGAGAAAAATTAAATTCTCGTATACGAGAAAACCCGGAGACAGCGCGTGGCATCGAGCACAAAAGCCGCCATCCAACACGATTTACCTGCCGATGAGGCGCCGGCGCAACTCAACCATCAGGAAGTGGGTGCGCGCATCCGTGAGGCGCGCAAGGCACGTGGGTTGACGCTGCAGGAGCTATCGGAGCGCTCTGGCGTGGCGTTGTCGACCATCTCCAAGGCCGAACGCGGCGACATTGCCCTGACGTATGAGAAGTTTGCCGGCCTCGCGCAAGCCTTGGGGCTGGAGTTCGAGCAACTGCTGGGCCGACGCCGGACGCCGGACGCCGGACCACTGCGTCCGACCTTCACGCCCTCGGGCGGCCAAGTCATCTACGACACGCCGAATTACGAATACGGCATGCTGGCCGATGCGCTGACCGGCAAACGCATGCTGCCGATGCGCGCGCACATCCGCGCGCGCTCGGTCGATGATTTTCCCGACTACATTCGCCACCCTGGCGAAGAGTTCGTGTTCGTGCTCGGCGGCGAAATCGAATTGCGCTTCGAGAACGGCGAAGCGTTTCGCCTGGCGCCGGGCGACAGCCTGTATTTCGACAGCGCCGTTGGTCACGTCTATCTGTCCGTCAGCGAGGAACCGGCCGAGATCCTCGCGTGCTGCACCGGTACCGATGTGCGTGACCTGGGCGATGTGATCTGAGCCGCGTTCCCTAGCGGCCCGATCGCTCAATCTGCGTGTTTGTAGTTTGGGTCGAGGCGGATGTTCGGGCCGGACCAACCCAGCACATAGATGACCGCGCCGTCTTCACCGGTGGCGAAGCTGTGGTCGTAATACGCCGGCTCGTAGTACTTCTTGCCAGCGGTGATGACGTGTTCTTCGGCCGTGCCCTTCGGGCCGTCGTAGGTGGTGGAAATCCACTTGCCGCTTTCCACGATCACCACGCGGTCAATCGGGTGGTTGTGGCGGCCGCCCACGTAGTGGGGCGGAAACTTCAGCATCTGGATGAACGGCTTGCCCGGCGTGGTGGCATCGCCGCAGATCATGTGCTCGTGGGCCTTGAGCGCCGCGTTCCACTGCCACTGGATTTCGCCGGTTTCAAAGAACGGCGCGGCGGTGCCCACGCAATCGGGCGCGGCGTGCGCGGCGGAGACCAATAGGGCCAGCGCAACGGCAATCCCAGAGATCAAGCTGTGTTTCAAGGTGACACCCGAATCGGTTGGTTTGCGCCGGACTGGCCCACTTCGCTTTCTAGCGCACAAAAGAAATCGCCCCGGCGGCGCGGGGCGAAATGCGTTGATGCAAAGCGAAGGCAGCGGGATTACAGCGCCATCTCCGCCGAGGCCTTGGCAGGTTGCGGTGCCGCAGGCTTGGCAGCCGGCGCTACACGCATGTCGATCTGCGGCGGCGGGCTCAACTGCAATGCGTTGGCCGTGGTGACCCACTCTTCGTAGACCTTCGCCGGGCTGTCGTTGAGCTTGGTGCCGTAGCTCGGCACGATCTGCCGGATCTTCTGCTGCCACGCGGGTGTGGCTACCTTGTCCTTGAACACCTTCTCCAGCACGCTCAGCATGATCGGCGCCGCAGTCGATGCACCCGGCGATGCGCCGAGCAGGCCCGCGATGGTGCCGTCCTTCGACGTCACAATCTCGGTGCCGAGTTTCAGCACGCCGCCCTTGGCCTCGTCGCGCTTGATGATCTGCACGCGCTGACCAGCTTGCCACAGGCGCCAGTCTTCCTTCTTCGCGTTCGGGAAATATTCCTTGAGCGCGTTGAAGCGGTCGTCATCCGACAGCATCAATTGGCCAGCCAGGTATTCCACCAGCGGAAACTCGTCCAGGCCCACGTGCATCATCGGCATGACGTTGTGCGTGTTCGTGCTGCGCAGCAGGTCGAGGTAAGACCCGTTCTTCAGGAACTTGGTCGAGAACGTCGCAAACGGCCCGAACAGGATGATGCGCTTGCCATCAAGCACGCGCGTATCCAGGTGCGGCACCGACATCGGCGGCGAACCCACCGACGCCTTGCCATATGCCTTGGCCAAATGGCGCTGTACCACCTCGGGGTTGTCGGTGACGAGGAACGAGCCGCCCACCGGGAAAGCGCCGTACTCACGCGCTTCCGGAATGCCCGACGCCTGCAGCAGCTTGAGCGCACCGCCGCCTGCGCCGATGAAGAGGAACTTGGTGTCTACGTCTTGCTGCGCGCCCGATTGCAGGTTGACATACGTGACGTGCCAGGTGCCGTCGTCATTGCGCTTGATGTCGCGCACTTCGCTGGACAGCGACAGCGCAAAGTTGGGCTGGCGCTGCAGATAGCTCACGAACTGGCGCGTGATCTCGCCAAAGTTCACGTCGGTACCCACCGGCATCCACGTGGCCGCCACCTTCTGCGAGCGGTCGCGGCCTTCCATCATCAGCGGGACCCACTTGCTGATCTGGTCGAAGTCTTCCGAATACTGCATGCCGCGGAACAGCGGGCTCGCCTGCAGCGCTTCGTAGCGCTTCTTGAGGTAGCGAACGTTTGCGTCGCCCCACACAAAACTCATGTGCGGGGTCGAATTGATGAACGAGCGCGGGTTCGTCAGCACACCGTTCTTGACCTGCCAGGTCCAGAACTGGCGCGAGATCTGGAACGACTCGTTGATCTCGACGGCCTTCGAGATGTCGATATGGCCGTCGGTCTTCTCGGGCGTGTAGTTCAACTCAGCCAGCGCCGAGTGCCCCGTGCCGGCGTTGTTCCAGCCGTTGGAGCTTTCCTTGGCCACGCCATCCAGGCGCTCGATCATCATCATCGACCAGTTGGGTTCCAGCTCATGCAGCCACACGCCCAGCGTTGAACTCATGATGCCGCCGCCCACCAGCAGCACATCCACCTTCTTGGCCTCGGCCGCATGCGCGGACGCTGCCGCGAAGCACACCACCACCGCCGATACGGCCCTTCGAATTGCTTTGATCAACACAACCCACTCTCTCAAACTGACTGAACGAATTCACCGTACGCCGGCCTTTCCTGTGCCCCGAAATGGTGCGTCGCAACACGACGAACTCGGCCCCTGTCCGCACAGCGTTCCGTGAGGACTGCAATCGATGTACCGACTCGGGGATACAGGGCGCCGCGAGATGCGAGCGCGAGGAAAGGTGGGCGCGTATTGCCGCCAATACGCCTCAAAGCGCAGAACTGCGCCGCAACAGGGCATGTGGGGCAACGCCGGATAAGCGCATCCGCAAGCCCGTTGGTTTTGCCGTTGCGGGTTGCGGAAGGGGCCGCGCGTTGACGTGCCACGCGCGACCGGGCGCGTAATATAACCGAAATTGACGATTGTGTTTTGCGGCGCAGCATTGGCGCTTTGCGCCCCTCTTCGAATGCGGCATCACAACTTCCAGAAGCCGAGACTTCAGAACAACAGTTAGCGTTGTATCAATCAGAGTTAAATAACGTTGTTTCGCCGCAAAGCCGCGCCGGCATTGGGTTGGCGGAAGTGTTAGGAAGATTTAAGAATTTCCCCACGGTGGAGGGGAGGGGACGCCATCTGCGCGATGACACAATGCGAAAAACGCGGCATTGCCCGACAGCAAGAGGCTGTCCCGCCCCACAAAGGAGCTTCATGCAGGAAAGCTGGATCGCAATCTCAGCGGCGCGTGCGAAAGCGCATCGGTTGTACGGCGTGCGTGGCTGGCTCGTGACGCTGCTGTGGCTGAATACCCTGCCGATGCTGGCGATGGTGTTCACCATGGTGCTAGTCCCCAAGATGGGCGGTATGTCGGCCCGATGGCCATTCGCGTTGTCTTGGCTGCTGGTTCCGCTGGGGCTCGTGGTGGTGGCGTTCCTGCGGGTGCGATGGTTCCTGTGGATGTGGTTCGCGTACTGCCTGCTCCAGTTGCCGCTTGCGCTGTACACGGCATTCGGGATGCGCGTGGAAGGGCGGGCGTCCGGCTATGCAGCAGACGGGGGCTGGATGTTGTTGCTGAACGCGTTCCAGATGCTGACGCCCATTGTGTCGATGGCTTATATCGTCCGATCGCGTCGCGCGCGCGTGACCTATCGGCATGAGGTGCGCGCCAGTGATCCGGCTGCCGTACCCGCGGCGTTTGACCGGCCCAGCCGAAACGAAACACCAACCGATGCCACCGACCACGCACGCGAGCGCGCGGCACTGCGCCGCGTGACGCAGGAACTCAGCTCCGGTGTGCTGGAAACGCAAACCTGGATGCACGTGATGCGTCATCACGCCGAGGCCACCGACGCCACGCGCACGGCAGCCTACGTGCGCGCACGCATGGCCGTGCTCTGTCCGCCGGCGCATGTGCATCCGCCGCTGGTGCGCACGCTGGCATCGGGGTTGGGGGCGCTGCTGGTCAGCCTGTTTGCAGCAGGCGCGTTGTCTGCAGCGGTGATTGCGCTGGCGCTACGCGTGCCCGGCGACGCATCTGCGCTGCTCGAACTGCTCGTCACCGTGGCGCTGGTGTTGAGTTGGCTGGCCGGCCTGTTTATCGGCGCGCGGTTCCTGCGTGCCATCGCCTGACGCTTATCGCTTGGCCGTTGGGGGCGTAGTGACCGTTTGGTTCCAGTCGCCGCCCACGGCTTTGACGAGGAACACGCTCGTCGCCATCTGCTGGCCGAGAATCTGCACCGCTGTGCGCTGGTTGTTCAGCAGTGACTGCTGCGCGGTGATCACGTCCAGCGACGTTGCCAGCCCGCCTTCATAACGCGCGCTGGCAATGTCATAGACCTTGCGGGCGCTCTCCACAGCCGCACGCGCCTGGTTTGCGGCGCGGTCCAGCGATTGCAGCCCGGCTAATCCATCTTCCACCTCTTGCAATGCGCCGAGCACCGTTTGCCGGTAATTGGCGATCGCGCCCTGGTAAGCCGCGTTGGCAAAGTCCACGCGTGCTCGGGTGCGGCCGGCATCGAACACCGTCTGCGCGATCTGCATGCCGAACGACCACAGCAGTGTGGGCGCAGAGAACAGCAGCGCGAGATCGCGGCTCTCCCAACCGGCGCCGCCATTGAGCATCACGCTCGGGAAGAACGCAGCGCGTGCCACGCCCACCTGCGCGTTGGCTGCGGCGGCACCGCGCTCGGCGGCGGCCACGTCGGGGCGACGTTCGATCACGTCGGACGGTAGCGCCACCGGAATCTGCGGCGCCGAGCCCTTGAGCGGAACCGGGTCGATATGGAAGGCCGGAGCGGGCGTGCCCACCAGCGTGGCCAGCGCGTGTTCGTACTGCGCGCGTTGTTTGGTCAACAGCTCGGCCTGCGTGGCGGTGCTGTCGACCAGCGTTTGTTGTTGTGCAAGATCGAGCCCCGAGGCCACGCCATCCTGATGCCGCGAGGTGACGTAATCGAGTGCCTTGCGCTGCAGGGCTAGGCCTTCCTGCACCACGGCGATTTCCGCATCGGTTTCGCGCAGGTTGTACCAGGTGGTGGCCACCTGGGCAGCGAGCAGCAGGCGGAAGTTCTCGAAATTGGCGCCGGCCTGTTCTTCGCTGGCGGCAGCGTTGGCGACGGTGTTGCGTACGCGGCCGAAGAGGTCGGCTTCGTAGCTCGCGTCAGCGCGCAGCACGAAATCGCTTTGCACGGTCGACATAGTTGGGCTGGTGTACGACGACAGCGGTCGATCTGCCGAGGTGCGCGTGCGTGTGTCGTTGTTGGTGGCCGTGATTGTCGGCAGCAAGCTGGCACGTGCGATACGCGTCTGCGCCTGGGCCTGCTCCAGGTTTGACAGCGCGACCTTGAGCGATTGGTTTTGCTGCAGCGCCTGCGTGATCAGCTGGTCGAGCTGCGGATCGTTGAAGCGCCGCCACCACGGGCCCTTGGGCGCGTCGTCGGCGGGCTGCGCGGCGCGCCAGGGCGCTTCGGTCTGCCAGTGCGCAGGCATGTCCATGGCCGGACGCTCATACGTCGGCGCCAGGGAGCAGCCGGCCAGCGACACGATCAGCGTCGCCGCCAGCGCGGTCGCGCGTAGCCGGGGCAGGCGGATCATGATGCGTGCGCGGACGCCGCAGGTGCCGATGCGGGCGCAGGCGCGACGATGGTCACGGCTTCGCCCTGCTCGATGGAGTCGGCCGGGTTGAGGATCAGCGCATCGTTCGCCTTCAGGCCCGAGACGATTTCGACATTGCGGCCGTAGTCGCGCCCGATGGCGACGGGGCGCAGGTCGACGCGGCCGTTTTCTGCGATGGCTATGCGCGGCCCTTCCTTGCGGAACAGCAACGTGTTGGTCGGCACGATAAAGGCAGTCGATGCGCCGGCGTCAGCCTCGTCGCCGGAGGTCTTGCCCTTGATGGCGACTTGCACGTATGCACCGGGCATCAGGTGGCCGTCCTTGTTGGGCAGTTGCACTTCCACCTGCATGGTGCGGGTGGCGGTGTCGATGGCGCCGGACGCACGCGCGATGGTGCCGTGGAAGGTCTGGCCCGGCAGTTCGGCCAGCGTGACGGCCACGTCCTGCCCAACCTTCACCTGCTGCGAATACGCCTGCGGCACATACAGATAGATGCGCAGCGGATCGGTCTGCGCCAGCGTGAACAGCTCGCGGTTGGCACCGGCGTTGCCGGCGTTGACGAGCGCGCCCACGTCGACATTGCGCTTGGTGACCACACCCGCAAATGGCGCGACCACACGGCGGAAGCCTTGCAGTTCTTGCAGGCGGCGCACGTTGGCTTCCGTAGCGGCCAGGTCGGCCTGAGCCTGGTTGGCGGCGCTGGTGCGCTCGTCCAGCTCTTGTTGCGAGACGGCGTCTTTCTGGCGCAGGTTCTGCCAGCGCGTGAGGGATGTCTGTGCCAGTGCTTTGCGGGCAGCGGCCTGGTTGCGTGCGGCCTGGGCCTGGTTCAGTTCCTGATCGACTTCCGGCGTGTCGAGCAGCGCCAGAACCTCGCCCTTGTCGACATGCGCGCCGATGTCCTTGAACCAGCGCAGCACGTAGCCGCTGGTGCGCGCGTAGATGGGCGATTCCACATAGCCCTGCAGCGTGCCCGGCAGTGTCAGTTCGCGATTCGCCTTGGCGGGTTTGGGCGTGGTGGTGTTGACGAAGCGGCTGGTCTGCGCGTTCACCTGGCGCTCCAGCGCGTGCGCATTGTAGTAACGGCTGACCAGCGTGCGCGCGGCGCCCAGCGCCAGCAGCACGGCTATGACGATCACGACCCAGCGTGCGCGACGCATCGCGGGGCCGCGGTCGACCTGTTCGATCGGGTCAACGGTGACGACGTGATGCCCCGCTTGCTGCCCCGGATGGTGCCCAGAATGCGCACCGGATGTTTGCTCAGACATGTCCTTCACTTCCCCGCAAATCGTGACTACGCCGGGTGGCGCGCCGCTGCAATCTGTTGTGCACGCTGGCAAACACCACCGGAACAAAGAAGAGTGTCGAGACGGTCGCAAACAGCAGACCGCCAATCACCGCACGACCCAGCGGCGCATTCTGCTCGGCGCCTTCGCCCAGGCCCAGCGCCATGGGCACCATGCCGATGATCATCGCCAGAGCCGTCATCAGCACCGGGCGCAGGCGGGTGGCGCCGGCTTCCAGCGCGGCCTGCACCGGCGCAATCCCTTCCGCCAGCCGCTCACGCGCAAATGAGATCAGCAGAATCGAGTTGGCCGTCGCCACGCCCATCGTCATGATCGCGCCCGTGAGTGAGGGCACCGACAGCGTGGTCCCTGTCACGAACAGCATCCACGCAATGCCCGCCAGCGCCGCCGGAAGGGCCGTCACGATGATGAGCGGGTCGATCCACGACTGGAAGTTCACGACGATCAACAGATACACCAGCACGATGGCCATCACCAGGCCCAGCCCCAAGCCGAGGAAGGACGACTCCATCGTCTTCACCTGACCGCGCACCGTCACCTGCGCGCCGCGCGGCAACTTGGGACGGATGTCGTCAACGGCCTTCTGCACTTCCTTGGCGACAGCGCCGAGGTCGCGCCCCTGTACGGAGGCATACACATCCACCACGGGCGTGATGTCGTAGTGCGACACCACCTGTGGTTGCACGCCCGGGCTCACCTGAACGAGGTTGCCCAGCAGTTGCGGGCCGCCTGCCTGCGCAGCACCGCCCCGCGAACCCGCCACAGGCGTGCGCAGCAACGCATCGAGCGAATCCACGCGGTATTGCGGGCTCGTCACGGCCACCTGGTAGACCACGCCGTTGATCGGGTTCAGCCAGAACGTGGGCGAGGTCTGGAAGCTGGAGCTGAGCGACACGAGCAGGTTCTGCGCCACGTCGCGCCCTTCCAGGCCGACCTGCTGGATGCGCGTGCGATCCATGTTCAGGGCAAGCATCGGCTGGTCGAAGCGCTGGTGCACGTGCGTATCGACTGCGCCCGGAATCTGCTTGATGCGGTTGGCGAGGATGCCGGCCAACTGCTGGTTGGTCGCCACATCCGCGCCCGAGAACTGCACATCAATCGCGGAGGGCAAACCGAAGTTCAGAATTTGGCTGACGATATCCGCCGGCTGGAACGCGAACTCTACGCCCGGGAAACGTTTCGGCAATTCTTCGCGCAGGCGGCTGATATAGGTCGCGCTGGGTTTGCGCTCGCCCTCGTGCAGGGCGATGAGGATTTCGCCGTCCAGCGTGCCGATGGTGCCGGCGTTGCTGTACGAGAGGTTGATCCCCGAGTTCGGCACGCCCAGGTTGTCGAGAATGGTCGACAGTTCCTGCTTGGGAATGATCTCGCGGATGGCGGTTTCCACTTCATCCGCCAGGCGTGCGGTTTCCTCAATGCGCAGGCCCGACGGCGCACGCATGTGCAGACGGATCTGCCCCGCATCCACATCGGGGAAGAAGTCGCGGCCCAGCGCGAAATACAGCGCGCACGACGCCACGCAGAAGCCGAGGAACGACAGCGCGAACATACGGCGGTGCTCCAGCAGCCCGCCGAGGATGGCAGCGTAGTTGCCGCGCATGTGTTCGAACTGCCGGTTGAAGGACTCGTATATCCGGCGGAATGCACTGGGCTTTTTCGCGTCGTCCGTATGGCCGGTCATCAGCATCATCACCAACGTCGGCACCAGCGTGCGCGAGAGCACATACGACGCCAGCATCGCAAAGATCACCGCTTCGGCCATCGGCACGAACAGGTAACGCGCCACGCCCGTGAGGAAGAACATCGGCACGAACACGATGCAGATGCAGATCGTCGAGACGAAGGCCGGTACCGCAATCTCGGCCGCACCGTCGAGGATGGCGGTGACGGGCTCCTTGCCCTCGTGCAGGTGGCGCTCGATGTTCTCGATGGTGACGGTGGCGTCGTCCACCAGAATCCCCACCGCGAGCGCCAGGCCGCCGAGCGTCATCAGGTTGATGGTCTCGCCAATCAGATGCAGCACGATGATCGACGAGAGGATCGACAAGGGAATCGACACCGCAATGATGGCCGTGCTGCGCCAGTTGCCGAGGAACAGTAGGATCATGGCCGCCGTCAGGCACGCGGCGATGATCGCTTCGCGAATCACGCCTTCGATGGCGGCTTTCACGAAGAGCGACTGGTCAAATAGCGGCGTGATCTTCAGGTCTTGCGGCAGCGCGGCGGCGGCGGTCGGCAACAGCTTGTAGATGTTGTTGACGATATCCAGCGTGGACGCGCCGCCGTTCTTCAAGATGGAAAGCAGCACGCCGCGCTGGCCGTCCTGGCGCACCACGTTCGTCTGCGGCGAGAAGCCGTCGCGTACGTTGGCCACATCGCCCAGGTAGAGCGTCGCACCGTTGCTGGTCTTGACGGGAATTGCATTGAGCGCGGCGATGCTGCCCGGCGTGCCGTTGAGCGTGACGCCGTATTCTGTGGCGTCGATCTTTTGCGTACCGGCCGGCAGGATCAGGTTCTGCGCGCCGACTGCGTTGACGATGTCCACGGGCGTGAGGCCCTGCGCGAGCAGCTTCTGCGTATCGAGGTCCACCGTGATCTGCCGGCTCTTGCCGCCGTACGGAAACGGTACCGCGATGCCCGGCACGGTAATCAGGCGCGGGCGCAGGAAGTTCACTGCGGCATCGTTGAGTTCCTGCTCCGAGAGTGTGTTACTCGAGAGACCCAGTTGCAGGATCGGGATGCTCGACGCCGAATACTTGATCACCAACGGCGGCGTGGTGCCCGGCGGCAACTGCCGCACCTGCGCCTGCGTGCTTGCCACGATCTGTGCGAGCGCGGTTTGGATGTTGGCGTTGGGCTGGAAGAACACCTTGATGATCGACACCCCACCGAGGGATTGCGACTCGATGTGCTCGATGTCGTTGACGGTGGTCGTCAGGCTGCGCTCCGTGACGGAGACGATGCGGTCGGCCATCTCCTTGGCGGGCAGGCCGTTGTAGTTCCAGATGATGCTGGCAACCGGAATGTCGATTTCCGGAAAGATGTCCGTCGGCGTACGCATGAGCGTAAACGGCGTCGCCAGCAGGATCAGCAGGGCGAGGACGATGAACGTCAGCGGCCTTCGCAGCGCGAGTTGGACAATCCACATGGAGAGGTTTCAGAACTGCGGTGCGAAGCGTTGATCGGGGCGCAATCCGCTCGAACGGCGGTGACTCATCATTCTATCGCCGGGCTCAGTCGCTCTGCACGTTCCTTTGATCTGTCTTTATTACATTGCATAACGGCGATTGCCGGGGCAACTGAAGGGGCCACAGAAGGGGCGCGCTCAGCGCAGGTTACGCCCGCATTGCAGCAGCAGATCGTGCAGCAACTCCGCGTGGGCGGCGTCGATCCCCTGCAGCATTTCCTTCTCCAGCCGGCTGACAGCCTCATCGCACAGCGCGAGCAGCGCAAGCGCCGCGTCAGTCAAGCCCAGCATGACGATGCGGCCGTGCGTCGGGTCGGGCGTACGGGTGACCCACCCGCGCGCTTCCATCGTCTTCACCACCTCGTTGGCCGATTGCGGCGACATGAACGAGCGCTCCGCCAGTTGCGCGTTCGACAGGCTGCCGCGCGCATACAGCACCGACAGCGCGGTGAACTGCGGCACCGTCAGCCCGTGCGGGGCGAGCGCTTCACCCAGGCGGCGCTTGACGATGCGATCGGTGCGGCCGATCAGGTAGGGCAGGCGGGCGGACGTTGCCGGCCCAGATGCCGAGCCCGGCGGGTTCGATCGAGGTGCGGTGCGGGTGGTTTTGGTGGCCGCCATGGATGTGGGGAGGTGGATGCGCGTGCAGATGCGCACATTCTGCTACGCGTTTTTTGGATCAGGGTTTACGGCAAGCACAATCTCCTTGTGATATCAGGCTACCTGATATTAAATGGGCACCAAGCTGAGACGCACCGCACACCGGACGGTGCCGGTCTCAAGCAAGCCGACAGATCAAGGAGATGGAAATGGCTGATTACCAAGGGCGCTGGAAAACCGTGGACGTGAAGGTCGACCAGGGGATTGCGTGGGTGACGTTCAACCGCCCTGAAAAGCGCAACGCCATGAGCCCGACGCTCAACTCGGAGATGATCCAGGTGCTCGAAGCGCTGGAGCTGGATGCCGACGCCAAGGTGCTGGTGCTGACCGGCGCGGGTGACGCCTGGACGGCCGGCATGGACCTGAAGGAATACTTCCGCGAAGTCGATGCCGGCCCGGAGATCCTGCAAGAAAAGATCCGCCGCGATGCGTGCCAGTGGCAATGGAAGCTGCTGCGCATGTACGCCAAGCCGACCATCGCCATGGTCAACGGCTGGTGCTTTGGTGGTGGGTTCTCGCCGCTGGTGGCGTGCGACCTGGCGATTGCCGCCGACGAAGCCACCTTCGGCCTGTCGGAAATCAACTGGGGCATCCCGCCGGGCAACCTCGTCAGCAAGGCGATGGCCGATACGGTGGGCCACCGCCAGGCGCTGTACTACATCATGACCGGCGAAACCTTTACCGGCCCGCAGGCGGCGGCCATGGGCCTCGTCAACGAGAGCGTGCCGCGTGCCCAACTGCGCGCCCGCACCGTGGCGCTGGCCGAGAAGCTGCTGGAGAAGAACCCGGTGGTGCTGCGTGCCGCCAAGCACGGCTTCAAGCGCAGCCGCGAGCTGACGTGGGAGCAAAACGAGGACTACCTCTACGCCAAGCTCGACCAGGCCACGCTGCGTGATCCGGAAGGCGGCCGCGAGCAGGGGCTCAAGCAGTTCCTCGACGACAAGTCGATCAAGCCGGGCCTGCAAGCGTACAAGCGCGCTTAACGCCATCGTCGATCCCGCA
The DNA here is from genome assembly GCF_049913345.1 of Ralstonia sp. R-29. Classification (NCBI taxonomy): domain Bacteria; kingdom Pseudomonadati; phylum Pseudomonadota; class Betaproteobacteria; order Burkholderiales; family Burkholderiaceae; genus Ralstonia; species Ralstonia sp. R-29. The sequence goes on along the minus strand of NZ_CP184378.1, from coordinate 1,482,328 downwards.
TACAACGCCCCCGGAGACGATCCATGCCTGACGTGAATCAGCTTGTGACCCTGCTGATCGGCGGACAAAGCCGGCCGGCCGCCAACGGTGCCACCTTCGAGCGCCGCAACCCCGTCAACGATGCGGTGGCTTCGCGCGCGGCCGCTGCCACGCTGGAGGATGCGGACGCCGCCGTGCAAGCGGCTGCCGATGCCTTTCCTGCGTGGGCCGCACTGCCGCCGGGCGAGCGCCGCAAGCGCCTGCTCAAGGCCGCTGACTTGATGGACCAGCACACCGATGCCTTTATCCGTACCGGTGCCGCCGAGACGGGCGCCAGCCCCAACTGGATCGGCTTCAACGTCATGCTGGCCGCCAACATGCTGCGCGAAGCCGCGTCCATGACTACACAGATCGACGGCAGCGTGATCCCGTCGGATGTACCGGGCAATTTTGCGATGGCGGTGCGCCAGCCGTGCGGCGTTGTGCTCGGCATTGCACCGTGGAATGCGCCGGTGATTCTGGGCACGCGCGCTCTCGCGATGCCGCTGGCATGCGGCAATACGGTCGTGCTCAAGGCATCGGAAATATGCCCCGGTATCCACCGGCTGATCGGCACGGTGCTGCACGAAGCGGGGCTGGGTGATGGCGTGGTCAACGTGGTGACGAATGCGCCTGCGGATGCCGCGCAGGTGGTCGAACGCTTGATCGCGCATCCGGCCGTGCGGCGCGTGAACTTCACCGGCTCGACGCACGTGGGGCGCATCATCGCGCAGCACGCGGCACGCCACCTCAAGCCCGCGCTGCTGGAGCTGGGCGGCAAGGCACCGGTGTTGGTGCTGGACGATGCCGACCTCGATGCCGCCGTGGAGGCCATTGCCTTCGGCGCGTTCTTCAATCAGGGCCAGATCTGCATGTCGACCGAGCGTGTGATTGTCGATCGCAAGATTGCCGATGCGCTGGTTGAGAAGCTGGCCGCCAAAGCCCGCACGCTGCGCGCAGGCGATCCGATGGACGCCACCGCACAACTCGGCGCGATGGTCAGCGTGGATGCGGCCAAGCGTGTGCAGGCGCTGGTGGAAGACGCGCGCGCACAAGGCGCCGCGCTGCCGGTGGGTTTGCACGCAGATGGCGCGATCGTGCAGCCGGTCATTGTCGATGGCGTGACGCCCGCCATGCGGCTGTACGGTGAGGAATCGTTCGGCCCCGTGGTGACGGTGGCCCGTGTGGATGGCGATGAAGAAGCGATCCGCCTGGCCAACGACAGTGAATACGGCTTGTCTGCCGCCGTGTTCAGCCGCGACGTGTCGCGTGCCATGCAGGTGGCGCAGCGCATTGAATCGGGCATCTGCCACATCAACGGGCCCACCGTGCACGACGAGGCGCAGATGCCGTTTGGCGGCGTGAAGAGCAGCGGCTACGGGCGCTTTGGCGGCAAGGCATCGATTGCCGAATTTACCGAACTGCGTTGGATCACGCTACAGAACACGCCTCGCCACTACCCGATTTAACCGATCTGAAGTGCCGCAGCCGCCCACTACAACCATAAAACGGGCGGCGCATTCAGGAGACAAGACGTGAATCACGTCGAAATGCAGCAAACCCGGCAGGTTCAAACCGGGCACCCTGCGCCGCCCCCGGCCGGTGTGCCCTATCGACAGGTCGCCGTGAGCGATGCGCCTGCCCGTTGCGAGCGGGACGGCACGGTCTGGCATGTGCGCAATACCGAAGCACTGGCGGACCACCCTCAGCGCATGACGGACTGCCTGGTGGCCGGTGCGCAGCGCCACCCGGATCGTGTGCTGGCCGCACGTCGTGGCCCGGACGGTGAATGGATCAAGCTGACCTACCGCGAGATGCTGGAGCGCGCCCGCGCAATCGGCCAGGCGCTGCTGGATCGTGGTGTGTCCGCCGAGCGCCCGTTGGCCATTCTCTCCGGCAATGATCTGGAGCATCTGCAACTGGCGTTTGGCGCCATGTGGGCGGGTGTGCCGTATGCGCCGGTGTCGCCGCCGTATGCGTTGGTGTCGACGGACTTCGGCAAGCTGCGCCATGTATTTGACGTGCTCACGCCGGGGCTCGTTTATGCCGCAGAGGGCGCAGCCTTCGCCAAGGCCATCGACGCTGTGGTGCCGGAGGGTATTGAAGTCATCACGCGGGACGGTGCATTGCCGGGCCATATCGTCACCAAGGCCACCGCCTTCGATACGCTGCTGCAAACACCGGTGACCACCGCCGACGCCGCACAGGCCGCCACCGGCCCCGACACGCTGGTGAAGGTGCTGTTCACCTCCGGCTCGACACGCCAGCCCAAGGCTGTGCCGACCACGCACCGCATGCTGTGCAGCAACCAGCAGATGCTGCGCCAGACTATTCCCGAGTTTGCCAAGGAGCCGCCGGTGCTGGTGGACTGGCTGCCCTGGAACCACACCTTTGGCGGTAGCCACAACGTGGGCATCGTGCTCTACAACGGCGGCACGCTCTACATTGATGACGGCCGGCCCGTGCCCGGCAAGTTTGACGAGACCCTGCGCAACCTGCACGAGATCGCGCCCACGGCGTACTTCAACGTGCCCAAGGGATGGGAAGAACTTGCGCTCGCGCTGGAACGGGACCCGGCGCTGCGCGAGACCTTCTTCTCACGTGTGAAGCTCTACTTCTTTGGCGGCGCGGGGTTGTCGCAAGACGCGTGGGATCGGTTGGAGCGCGTGACCGGACAGCACTGCGGAGAACGCATCCGCATCATGGCCGGCCTGGGCATGACCGAGACCTCGCCGTGCTGCCTCTTCACCACGGAGCCGATCATGCGTGCGGGCTATGTCGGCACGCCGGCGCCGGGCTGCGAACTCAAGCTGGTGCCGGTGGGCGACAAGCTGGAAGCGCGCTTTCGCGGGCCGCACGTCATGCGGGGTTACTGGCGCTTGGGCGACGCGTCCGCCGCCGACGTCTTCGACGAAGACGGCTATTACTGCAGCGGCGATGCCCTGCGTTTCTATGATCCGGCGCACCCCGAGAAGGGCCTCGTCTTCGATGGCCGCATTGCGGAGGACTTCAAGCTCAGCTCTGGCACCTTCGTGAGCGTCGGGCCACTGCGTGCCCGCGTGATCGCAACGGGCGCACCGTATGTGCAGGACGTGGTGATTGCCGGCATGAACCGTGACGACATCGGCCTGATGGTGTTTCCGCAGGTTGAGCGATGCCGGAGTCTGGTGGGGTTGTCGCCCGCGGCCACGGTGGCCGAGGTATTGGCTGCACCGGCCGTGCGCGCCGCATTTGCCGCGCTGTTGCATGAGCTGAATGCCACGGCCACCGGCAGCGCCACGCGTGTGGCGCGGCTGCTGTTGCTCGATGCGCCGCCCTCGTTGGACCGCGGCGAGATCACCGACAAGGGCACGCTCAACCAGCGCGCTGTGCTGGCCTACCGCGCGGCGCAGGTCGACGCGCTGTATCGCGATGGCGACCCTGCCGTGATTCGCGCGGGCTGATCCCAACGCAGCACCACGACCAACCGGCAAAGACCGGTTCATCCACCCAGGAGGAGACTCATGAAGACCGTCATGTCACGGGGCATGGCACTGTCCGCGCTCGCCCTCGCGCTGAGTTGCGCCGGCTGCAACGACGACAGTGCCGCCACCAGCGATGCGTTGCCCCAACTCGCTCCCGCCACCGGCATGAACCTCGCCGCCACGTGCGAGAGCTTTGCCGGCAAGCTGAGCTTTGCCAACACCAGCATTACGGCGATCTCTACCGTGGCCGCCGGCACGTTGACCGTGGGCGGCAACGCCGTGCCCGAGCATTGCCTGATCACCGGCACCATGAACACGCGTGTGAGCCCAGTGGACGGCAAGACCTACGCCATCGGTTTCGAGATGCGCCTGCCGAAAGCGTGGAACGGCCGCTTCTTCTATCAGGCCAACGGCGGGCTGGACGGCGCTGTGCTGACGGCGCTTGGGAGCCTGGGCGGTGGGCCCATCAGCAGCGCGCTGGGCTCGGGCTTTGCCGTCATCAGTTCCGATGCGGGGCACAACGGTAGCCAGAACCCGCTGTTCGGGCTGGACCCACAAGCACGGCAGGACTACGGCTACAACGCGGTCGCCGTGCTCACGCCGATGGCGAAGTCGATGATCGCGCAGGTGTACGGCAAGGCGCCGGACCGCAGCTACTTTGGCGGCTGCTCCAACGGCGGGCGCCATGCGATGGTGGCGGCAGCGCGTTCGGCCAATGCGTATGACGGCATTCTGGCGGGCGACCCGGGCTTCCATTTGCCCAAGGCGGCCATCAACGAGGTGTATACCGCGCAGCAATTGGCCACGGTGGCCACCGCCAACACGAGCGCCGGGCAACCCGACATCACCACGTCGCTCACCGATACGGAGCGGGCCATGGTGGCCAGCCACGTGCTCGCCAAGTGCGACGCACTGGATGGCGCCACCGACGGCATGGTGAACAACCTCAAGGCCTGCCAGGCCGCGTTCAGCCTCGCCAACGATGTGCCGACCTGCACCAGCACGCGCGATGGCACGTGCCTGACCCCGGCACAGAAAACCGTATTGGCAAACGTGTTTGCCGGCGCGCGCAACAGCGCGGGGCAAGCGCTGTACTCGGGCTTTCCGTTCGATGCCGGCATCAGCGGCAGCGGCTGGTCAGCCTGGAAGCAGGGCAACTCGCTGCGGCTGGATCCGGCGGCACTGGCCTTTGTGTTTACGACGACACCGCAGCCGGCGTCCGCCATCACCACGCTCACGGCGTACGGGCTGGCGTTCAACATGGATACCGACGCGCCCAAGATCTTCGCCACCGACGCGACGTACACCGAATCGTCATGGTCATTCATGACGCCGCCCAACGAGACCAACCTCAGCACACTCAAGCAGCGCGGCGCCAAGCTGATGGTCTACCACGGCACCAGCGATCCGGTCTTCTCGTCCGACGACACAACGGACTGGTACCAGCGCCTGGCCGCAGCCAACGGCGGCGATGCCAGCAACTTCGCGCGCTTCTATCCGGTACCCGGCATGAACCACTGCTCGGGCGGCCCGGCAGCAGACCAGTTCGACATGCTGACGCCGCTGGTGGCCTGGGTGGAGCGTGGTGTCGCACCTGACAGCGTAGTGGCCACCGCACGCGGCCCGGCCAACGCCGTGCCCAACACCGAAGTGCCGAGCGATTGGAACGCCGCCGGCCACGACCGCACCCGCCCGCTGTGCGCGTATCCGAAGACCGCGCGCTACACGGGCACCGGCAACATCAACGACGCATCGAGCTTCAGCTGCCAATGACGCCGGCCCAACTTCCGGAAGGAGACGCCATGCAAACCACAAGTCCTGCTTTGAGCCGCGAGTCCGCGGGCTCCGGCATCGCCATGACCCTCGGCCTGTGCTTCATCGTCGCGCTGCTCGAGGGGCTCGATCTGCAATCCATCGGTGTGGCCGCGCCGCGCATGGCACGCGAGTTCGGCCTGTCGGTCGGGCAGATGGGCCTGGCCTTCAGTGCGGGCACGTTCGGGCTGTTGCCCGGCGCCATGCTGGGCGGCCGCCTAGCCGATCGCATCGGCCGCAAGCGCGTGCTGATTCTGGCGACCGCGCTGTTCGGCATCTTTTCCATCGCCACCGCACACGTGTGGGATTTCAACAGCCTGCTGGCGATTCGCGTGGCGACCGGTCTCGGGCTTGGCGCTGCCATGCCCAACCTGATCGCGCTGTGTGCCGAAGCGGTGCCAACACGCCTGCGCAATACCGCCGTCAGCATCATGTATTGCGGCATCCCGTTCGGCGGGGCCATCGCGGCGGTGGTCGGTTTGTTGAGTGCGGGTGACACGGGCTGGCGCCATATCTTCTACGTTGGCGGTTTCGGGCCGCTGGTGGTGGTGCCGCTGCTGCTGACGCTGCGCGAATCGCGCCGCTTTGATAGCGCGCAGCGTGCCAATGTTCAGCCGCCGCCGGTGTCTTGGGCGCTGTTTGGCGAACGCCGCACCGCCACCACGCTGTTCCTGTGGGTCAGCTATTTCTTCACGCTGATCGTGCTGTACTTCCTGCTCAATTGGTTGCCTTCCTTGATGGCCGCGCAGGGGCTGAGCCGCCCGCAAGTGGGCATGGTGCAGATCCTGTTCAACATTGGCGCCGGTGCCGGGGCGCTGGGCATCGGCATGCTGATGGACGCAGCACGCCCGCGCTGGGTGGTGTCGGGCATGTACGTCGGCATCATCGCCGCGCTCGCGCTGCTGGCAGCGGCGGGCGGCATGGTGTCGATGTCGGTGGGGGCCTTCATGGCCGGGCTGTTCGTGGTCGGCGCGCAGTCGGTGCTCTATGCGCTGGGGGCGGCGTACTACCCGACGGCCGTGCGCGGCACCGGCGTGGGGGCAGCGGTGGCGGTGGGCCGGCTGGGCTCGATTGCCGGCCCGATGCTCGCCGGGCAGTTGCTGGCGATGGGGCAGAACGGAACCACCATCATCGGCGCGAGCATCCCCGTCACCATCGTGGCCGCAGTGGCTGCACTGCTGTTGCTCAAGCGGCCGCGCGTGCAGGACTAGCGCATCGCATGCTGGCGCCGTCCGCCCGGATGGCGCCGTTCACACATTCCAAACTGCCGGCTCGCCAGATATGGGGGGCGGGACCGGTTCGACCCTAGGAGGGGCCCCCACATGCAAAACACCACCTCGTGCCTGCGCCGCGTTGCGCTGGCAGCCGCCACCTGCGCACTCGCCAGCGGCGCGGCCAGCGCCCAGAGCGTCACGCTTTATGGGCTGGTTGATACCGGCATCGAATACGTCAGCCACGCCAATGCCAACGGCAACGGTCTGACACGCATCCCGTCCGTCACCGGCACCTTGCCTTCACGTTGGGGCTTGCGCGGTGCAGAAGACCTTGGCAACGGCGTCAAGGCCGTGTTCACGCTGGAGAGCGGCTTCAACACCGACACCGGCACGTCCGGCCAGGGTGGCCGCCTGTTCGGCCGCCAAGCGTGGGTGGGCCTGGCGAGCGACTACGGCACCGTCACGTTCGGCCGGCAGTACAGCATGGTCTTCCTGTCCATGCTCGATGCCGACATCCTCGGCCCCAGCCAATACGCCGTCGGCTCGCTGGATGCCTACATCCCCAACGCCCGCACCGACAACAGCATCGGGTACAAGGGCACCTTCAACGGCCTGACGGTGGGCGCCACGTACTCGTTTGGTCACGATGCGGCAGGCGGTGTGCCGGCATCCGGCACGTGCGCCGGGGAAGTGGCCGGCAACCCGTCGGCATGCCGCACGATGTCTGCGATGGTGAAATACGATGCCGCCACCTTCGGCGTGGCGGGCGCTTATGAAGAGCAGCGCGGCGGCACGGGCGCCACCGCATCGTTCTTCAACGGCAGCGCACCCATTGCCTTTACCGATGCGGGCGACAAAGACCGCCGCATCGTCGCCAACGGTTATGTGAAGCTGGGCAACGCCAAACTCAGCGCAGGCTGGATCGGCCGCCACCTGCAAGCTGCTGCCGGTGACGTGCGCTCCAACCTCTACTTCGTCAACGGCAGCTACCCGCTCACCGGCGCACTCACGCTGGATGCTGGCCTGCTGCGCATCGTCAATGCGGACCAGAGCCGCAGCGCGACGATGGCCGTGGTGCGCGGTGTGTATGCGCTGTCCAAGCGCACCGCGCTGTACGCGCAGACGGGCTATCTGTGGAACAGCGCCAACGCGCAGTATTCCGTGAGCGGTGGCGGCGGCGGTACCACGCCGGCCAAGGGCGTGGGCCAGCTCGGCGCGATGGTGGGGGTGCGGACGGCGTTTTGATTCGGTGGGTAAGGCGGCGCCTGACTGCCTTGCGGTCGATCAGGCGTCGCGACGCTTCTTGTCCACCACGCAGGGGAAGGACACCGAGAGGTACCTCGTGGGCGGTTGATAGAACCCGAAAGGCCTAATCAGGCGATCCAATGGGGACGATCGTGGGCTTCCCATCGGCGGTGCAGCAGCCGTTAGGGCAGCCTGGGCCAAACTCGATGCCTAGTGTGGTGGGTCGGGTGGTGCTATGTGGCCCCACGTATTCGGCTTTCCAAATCGTTGTGCCGCCGTAAATGACCGCCTTTCTGTCTTCGCCCATTTGGATCAGGAAGTCTTTCACCCACTGACCCCGACGCTCGGCCATTGCCTCGTCAGGGTGTGCTTCATCTTGATATGCGATCAACAGGAAGAACGGTCGGTTCGGATAGGTTTTTTGCATGTCCATCACCCAGGCACCAAGTCGTCCTGCCTCGCTTCCACTTAACCGGTCAGAAGAAGTCTCGAACTGAACGTTGAAATTCTGGCCAGGCTGGCAGGCGATGGCGTGGTTATGGAGTGCGAATGAAAGCGCCAAAATTTTCGGGGAATGGCGTATGAATGACGATATACCCTGCAATGCTGTCTGCAATAGTGATGCATTTCGGATATTTGATCTTAGCAAGTGCGATTGAATTCCAGATGAAGTAGTAATCATCGTTTGTGTCCATGGTGTCAAGAAAGTGCGATACCTCATGTGCTATCACCAAGAGGCGGGAATCTTTCCGGTCATCGTAATCGTCCATTTCACAAAACTTTAGTGCAATGGCGATCGTATGTGTTTTGGTATCTGGCTTGCATACGGCAGCGGCAACTGGCCGTGTTTCTCCGCGAGGACGTCCAGGCGCACATCCAACATGCGTGAGCGCCGTCTCGGACCATCGCACGAAATTTTCTGGTCTCAATGACTGAATCACGCTGAGCATCCGGCTGAGCCCATCGAACAGAGTTTGCTGAATAGAGGCATCTGCAACGCCAAACCAAGTCACAACACTACGTTGGTCTTGTGCATTCCATCGTTGTAGTTCGCCAAAACGAATCTGTATTTTCTTCTCTAGGATTTCGCACAACTCCATAACCTTCGCGGCGAACTGGGCATTGCTCATGTTCGGGCAAATCAACACGGGGTCGTCCGGCAGCATGGATTCTTGATCGGTCTCCTTGAAAGACGACTTTGTGGTCTCGTTGAGCGCCGCCGCTTTCGGCAACGGCTGACCGGCAGGCCCAAAGCCCATCCGCGCAAGCTCTTCATGATCGAAAGAGACATGCATGGTGGACTGCGAGGCGATCAGGCGCGGAGGCGGTTGGCAGCCACAAAGGCAAATATCCTTTTCGAGCAACGCTTGTTTGCCCATGAACCTCAAGGGGCGCATCGGTGGGACGTTGCAAGCCCTGCCTGTTTGCTTGCAAGCAGGGCAATAGATGCTCGCGCCGTGGTAGGAAAGCGGTGTTCCGTGATGTTTGGAAGCGGGTTCGCCCTCGATAACTGTGCCGCCCGCTGTGGTTTTGTCTCCCAGCTTGATTAACGCTCTTCGCAAAGCGATCTCCTGAAGCATTTTTAAAAACGCTTTGCAGAATAAGCGAGATGTACTTTATTTATTTCCGCGGTGACGATATTTATCAGTTAAGTCAGATGAATGTCTGGGGTACGGAACCTTAAAGGGCGGGGGGCAGGGCATTCGTTCTGCGTGGGCTGAAAAGGCAACCGCTGCTTGTCCGACGCAGCCGGCGGACGGCCAAACGGTCATACGCCTCCAGCTCGTGCGCAATCAAGCGGCGGTGGTGATCGGGCAGCGCCAGCAGTAGTGGCGTCACTGCCGCAGGCTCAGATCGATCTGCACCACCAGCGTGGGAAGCATCACCGGCAAGGTTAGCGCCACGGCGGCGAAAAAGATCCCCGCCGCCGGCAAACGTCAGGTGCTTGAGCGGATCTAGATCAAGTTCAAACGACCCGACGGGGCACATCGTAAAGCTGCGCGCTAGACGATCGTGTTCGCCACCGGCAGGAGCAGAGTGAGCGCGGCTTCATGAGGGCCGTCCTCGCTCTTGTTTTCGTCTGCCGGCTATTCAGCGGCGCGAGGCATCACCCATTCACAATCTCTCCCCCATTCGGATGCAGCGTCTGCCCCGTCATATAGCTCGCGTCGGCAGACGCCAGAAAGATATAGCAGGGCGCCACCTCATCCGGCTGCCCGGCGCGGCCCAGCGGCTCGTTGCTGCCAAATTTGGCAACGTGTTCGGCATCGAAGGTGGACGGAATCAGCGGCGTCCAGATGGGCCCCGGGGCCACGGCGTTCACCAGGATGCCCTTCTCTGCCAATTGCTGTGCGAGTGACCGCGTAAACGCCACGATTGCGCCCTTGGTGGCGGCGTAGTCCACCAAGTGCCCGCTACCTCGAAACGCCGTGACCGAAGTCGTGGTGACGATGCGTGCGCCTGCATGCAGGTGCGGTAGCGCGGCGCGCAGCAGATAGAACATCGCGAAGACGTTGGTGCGGAAGGTGCGCTCCAGTTGGACGGGGTCGATGTCGGCCAGGCTCGGTTGCGGGTGCTGTTCTGCCGCGTTGCTCACCACGATGTCGATCTTGCCGAAGGTGGCCACGGCCTGCGTGATCACGGCGCGCGCATGCGCGTCGTCGCCCAGGTCACCCGCAATGGCTTCGCAGCGGCGGCCGGTGGCGCGCACGAGGCGGCAGGTCTGGTTGGCGTCGTCGTGTTCATTCAGGTAGGCAATCAGCACGTCCGCACCTTCCTTGGCAAAGCCGATGGCCACCGCGCGGCCGATGCCGCTGTCACCGCCAGTGACGATGGCCACCTTGTCGGTGAGCCTGCCGCTGCCAACGTAGCCCTCCATTTCTGCACGTGGGGCTGGCGTCATCTCGCCTTCTTTGCCGGGTTGTCGATCCTGGTGTTGCGGGGGTTGGGTTTGAGGTTGGTCTGACATGGCGGGTTCAGGTGAATGGAATGGGTAGTCTGTGTTGCAGCACGCCGCATGCCATGACGGTGGTGTGGCGCCGACTGCGCGGCACGCGGTTTGCTGGGAGTGGCACAGACATTCACACCAAGGGCAGGAGGCGCCATGGACACGCTGCTGTTCCTGTTTGGCGAAGGCAAGGATCTGAACCCCTTGCAGACCGCGTTGCGTGCCGTGGTGGTGTTTGCCATTGGGCTGGCGCTGGTGCGCTTGTCGGGTCGGCGCTCCTTTGGGCAGCGCGCGCCGTTTGACTTTGTGGTTGCTGTGTTGCTTGGCGCGACGCTGAGCCGCGCCATCGTTGGGGCGTCGCCGTTTGTGGCAACGGTGTCGGCATCGCTGGCGCTGGTGGCGGTGCACCGGCTGCTGGGCTGGGCGTGCGCGCGGCTGCCGAAGCTGGAGCGCCTGATTGCCGGGCGTGAGCGTGAGGTGTATCGCGATGGCCGGTTTCATCAAGACCAGTTGGATGCCGCACTCCTGACTCCGGCCGATATCCACGAGAGTGTGCGGCAGACCCTGGGCTCGCGCACGCTGGACGACGTGGACGCCGCCATCCTGGAGCGCAACGGACAGGTGAGCCTGATCCGCAAGCGCCGTTGATGTTCCACCGCACTGCCGGAGCCAAATCATGCGAGACAAACAGCAGCAGGAAAACCGCGAAGCCGAACAACGCCAGGCCGATTGGGCGCAGGCCGAATCGCATCGCAAGCCGGGCGACCGGCCGGCGGATGCCGAAGTGGGCCGACCGGGCAGCACGGCGCCCAAGCCGCAAGGCAAGGAAGACACCTCCCGCCGACTGCGCCAGGGCGAAGTGCCGCTGGGCATCACACGCGACAAGCTGCACGACCCGGGCCGCGAAACCCCGGCCGCCCCACCCACCGACAACCGTAGCTGACGGCCGCTGTGTCCACTGTGCCCCCAGCGGCAGACAAGACCCCGTGGTATCGCCGGCTCGGCCCCGGCTTGGTGACGGGCGCGGCGGACGACGACCCCAGCGGCATCGCCACCTATGCACAAGCAGGTGCGCAGGCGGGCACCAGCATGCTGTGGACGTTGCTGCTGACGTTGCCGCTGATGATCGCCATCCAGCTCGTCAGCGCGCGGCTCGGGCGCGTTTCGGGCGCGGGCGTGGTGGCCAATATCCGGCACCACCATTCACCGTGGCTGGCGTACGCGTTTGTCGCGCTGGTCACGCTGGCCAACATCATCAACGTGGGTGCTGACATTGCCGCCATGGGCGACAGCGTGCGCTTGTTGGTGGGCGGTTCCACGGCGTGGTACGCGTGCGTGTTTGCAGTGGTCACGCTGGCGTTGCAGGTGTGGATTCCGTACCGGCGCTACGCGCGTTATCTGCAATGGATGGCGCTGTCGTTGCTGGCCTATGTGGCCACCGCGTTTGTGGTGAAGGTGGATTGGGCGCACGCCTTGCACGACACCGTGGTGCCACGTCTGCAGTGGTCGCAGGATTACGTGATGACGCTGATTGCGGTGTTTGGCACCACCATCAGCCCGTACCTGTTTGTCTGGCAAGCCGCAGGTGAAGTGGAAGAGACCCGCTTGGCCGAAGGTGAGGCGCCGCTCAAGCAAGCGCCGTGGCAGGCAGAACAGCAGCTTGCGCGCATCCGGCTCGATACTACCGTCGGCATGGTGGTGTCGGCGGTGATCGCGTTCTGCATCATGTTGACGGCGGCGTATGCGCTGCACCCTCACGGCATCACGCAGATCCGCACCTGCGCGGAGGCGGCCCAGGCGCTCAAGCCCGTGGCGGGCCGGTTTGCGCAGGCGCTGTTTGCGCTGGGTGTGGTTGGCACGGGTCTACTGGCCGTGCCGGTGCTGGCGGGCTCCGCTGCGTATGCGGCCGCTGAAGCCTTCCGCTGGCGCAGCAGCCTGGAAGCGGCCCCGGCCCGCGCGCCCAAGTTCTACCTGTTTCTCGCCTTGGTGATGCTGGTAGCGACGACCATGGTTTTCCTCCCGATCGAACCGTTCCGCTTGCTCTACTGGTCTGCGGTGCTCAACGGCGTGGCCGCCACGCCGGTCATGGTGATGCTGCAGCTGATGTCACGCCGCAAGGCGGTCATGGGCCCCTTCCGCAGTTCTCCGCTGCTGCACGGCGCCGCGTGGGCCGCCACGTTGTGTATGTGCGCCAGCACGCTGCTCTTCTTCGCGCTGGCCGTGCGGGGTGGTTGACGCGTCAGGCATTCGGGTTGCGTCCACTCCGGTTAGATCGTTCAGATGAGGAGGCGCGCCAATGAGCCGCGCGCTGCACGACCGTGTCGCGGGCCTGGGGCCGGTGCTGGTGATTTCGCCGCACTTTGACGACGCGGTGTTCTCTTGCGGCAACATGCTCGCCGCGCATCACGGCAGCCACACCGTGACGGTGTTCGGCGGCGCGCCACCCCTCGCCATGTGCACGGAGTGGGACCACGCCGCCGGCTTTGAAGACTCCAACGCCGCCGTGGCCGTGCGCCGGCTGGAAGACACACAGGCGCACGCACAGGTGAGCGCCACCGTGCACCACCTCGGGTTTTGCGACAGCCAGTATGCGCAAACGCCTTCCGTGGCGGATCTGGCCGGCGCCCTGCATCGGGTGATCGCGCGGCATGCGGCCGAGGCGGTGTTCGTACCGCTCGGCCTGTTTCACAGCGACCACGTGCTGGTGCACGAAGCCGTGCTGACGCTACCGTCCAAGCTACCGGGCCGGCTCTGGATCGGCTATGAGGATGCGCTCTACCGGCGCGGGCGGGGTGTGGTGCAGCAGCGCATCGTCACGCTGGCTGGGCAGGGCGTGGTGGCTACACCCGTCACACCGGCCATCGCCCTGGACGGCCGTCAGAAGCGCCGTGCTGTGAGTTGCTATGCCAGCCAGTTGCGCGCCTTCGGCCCCGGCGGCATCGACGACGTCCACCAACCGGAACGCTTCTGGTTGCTTGAACCTCAGCAAGGAGGCCTCGACCATGCAAACGCAATCGTTTGAAGACACCCGCGCCGCGCACCCGCTGTGTTCCATCGTCGTACTCACGCATAACCGTGCCGCCACGGTGCTCGACACGCTGGCCAAGTTGACGGCGCTGGCTGAGCCATGGCCGATTGTGCTGGTCGACAACGGCTCTACCGATGGCACTGCGGACCAGGTGGCTGCACGCTTTCCTGGCGTGTCGGTGGTACGCGCGCCGCGCAACTACGGCGCCGCTGGCCGCAACCTGGGGGTGGCCACGGTCGATACACCGTACGTGGCCTTTTGCGATGACGACACGGCCTGGCTGTCGGGGTCGATCGCGCGGGCGGTGGACGTGCTGCAGCGGTATCCGTCCGTGGGGGTGGTGGCGGCGCATATCCTGGTCGGCCCCACGCGCCGGGACGACACCGCGTGCGAGCCAATGGCCGCCAGCACGCTGCCCGCTGAAGGGCTGCCCGGACCGGCACTGCTAGGTTTCATGGCGGGCGCGTGTGTCATGCGCACACGCGCCTTTACCGAGGCGGGCGGCTACCGCCGCGACCTCTTCATCGGCGGCGAGGAGAGCGTGCTGGCGCTGGACTTGGTCGATGCAGGCTGGCACATCGTCTATTGCCGTGAGGTGGTCACGCACCACAACCCATCGCCGGTGCGCGACGTCATGCAGCGCCGTGCACTGCTGACGCGCAACGAACTGCTGAGTGCGTGGCTACGGCTGCCGCAGGATCTCGCTTGGCGCGTCACTGGCCGAGCGTTGCGCGCCATGGCCGAACAGGGCGTGCTGGGCGAGGCACTACCCGCGGCGCTGGCCCGCCTGCCGCGCGTGCTGCTGCATCGGCACACCGTGCAGCCCGGCACCGCCGCACTGTGGCGCCAGATGGATGCCGACCGCCAGCGCCAGCGCGCGATTCCTACCCTCTCGGTAGGCTAGACAGCGTTAAACAAGCGCGGGCATCGGCGCCAGGAAAAACTGCTGCCGGAAATATTCCACCGTGCGTGCCAGCCCCACTTCGAGCGCAGTGCGAGGCTCCCAGCCGAGCACCTCGCGCGCGAGTGCGATGTCGGGGCACCGTTGCGTCGGGTCATCTTGCGGCAGCGGGTGGAAGACGAGTTCAGAGTTCGACCGCGTGCACGCCACGATCTGCCGGGCGATGTCCAGCATGCTCATCTCCGCCGGGTTGCCCAGGTTGACCGGCCCGGCAAATTCCGGCGGTGTGTTCATCAACCGCACCAGCGCATCGATCAGGTCATCGACATAGCAGAAGGCGCGCGTCTGGCGGCCGTCGCCGTACAGTGTGATGGGCTCGCCGGCCAGGGCCTGCATGATGAAGTTGGAGACCACGCGTCCGTCATTGGGGTGCATGCGCGGGCCGTAGGTGTTGAAGATGCGCGCCACCTTGGCGTCCAGACCATGCTGGCGGCGATAGTCCATGAACAGCGTTTCGGCGCAGCGTTTGCCTTCGTCGTAGCACGAGCGCACGCCGATGGGGTTGACGTTGCCCCAGTACGCCTCGGTTTGGGGATGCTCGTGCGGGTCGCCATACACCTCGCTGGTGGAGGCCTGCAGGATGCGCGCGCCCAGCCGCTTGGCCAGCCCCAGCATGTTGATCGCGCCGTGCACGCTGGTCTTTGTCGTTTGCACCGGGTCGTGCTGGTAGTGGATGGGCGAGGCGGGGCACGCCAGGTTGTAGATATCGTCCACCTCCACATAGAGCGGGAAGGTGATGTCGTGCCGCAGCACCTCGAAGCGCGGGTGGCCGAGCAGATGGGCGATGTTGCGCTTGGTGCCGGTGTAGAAATTGTCGACGCAGAGCACGTCGTGCCCGTCGCGCAGCAGTCGGTCGCACAGGTGCGAGCCGAGGAAACCGGCGCCGCCGGTCACCAGCACGCGGCGCTGGTCGCGCCAGTGGTGGTGGGGTTCCGGGTGGCCGGGGTGATGCGGGTCGCCATGGTGTCTCATGCGGCCACCTCCTTGCTCGTGTTGGTCATGACGGCATCGAACGCGTCAAGCCAATCGGCGACGAAGCGCTCGATGCCAAAGCGCGCACGTGCCGTCTCGCGCGCGGCGTCACCCCAGCGGCGGGCGAGGGCGGGATCGTGCAGCAGCGTGCGCATGGCGTCGGCTAGCGCATCGGGGCGCGTGTCGACGTAGCCGTTGTGGCCGCTGTGGATGACGGTGCTCATCTCCGTGGTGGCCAAGCCCACGATGGGCATGCCGATGGTCATGGCTTCCACCACCGCCAGCCCCAGGCTGGTGTAGCGGATGGGGTTGAAGAAGAAGCGATAGCGCGCGCAGAAGCCGGGTAGCTCGAGGTTGCCCACCTCGCCGATGCCGCCAGCGTCTTCCGCGCCCATGCCGACGAGGTCGAGCGGCACTTGCGCGCGCAGCGTGTCAAACACATCGGCACCCAAGCGGCGCCCGCGTTTGCGCAAGTGGTTGACCACGACGATGCCGCGCGCCAGCTCGCCGCTGTAGCGGGCCGGCACGGGCAAGTGCACGCCGTGCTCGATGACGCGCGTGGGCGTGATGCCGCTGTCCCACATCAGCGCGTTGAAGGGCGTGACATGCACCAGCAGCACGTTCGGGTCTTGCACCCAGTGTTGGGTGTTGGTGGGGTGCTCCTGCGGCGGATCGTGCTCGAGGTACAGCGTGGGCAGGGCACGCTGGGCGGCGCTGAGCACCGTCAAGCGGTCGTGCTCCCAATGCGAGCGGTGCTGATACAGCACGGCATCGAAGCGCTGTTCCGCCACGGCATCGAACGGCACCTCGTGCACGTTGTCGCCCCAGGGCAGCGCGCCCACCTTACCGGCATAGCCAGGCGGCACACGGCCCGTTGCATCGGGTGGCCTTGTCACCAAGTAGAAGTCGTGCGGCACCTGCGAGAGGTAGTACAGATAGTTGCCATGCACATGCCATGTGAGGATGCGCAGGCGGCGCGATGGAGTGCGAGTCATGGCGCGGTGTTCTCAAGAATGGGCGCGCGGCGCTGCGGAGTGCTGCGCGAGGGCCGCATCTGCACGTCGGGGTTGAAGAGCGCGCCATAGGCGGCGTCGAGCACCTGTTGCACGGAGATGTCGCCCGCGCACTCGTGGCCGGTGGGGCAGGTCCAATGCATGCACGGCCGGCAGGCGGGGTGGCTGGCCAGCACGCGATGCAGCGTGTGGTCTGCGGGGGCCCAGCGGGCAACGTCGCTGCCGCAGGCGATGACCACGCTCGGCGCACGCACCGCCGCTGCCACATGGGAGACACCCGTGTCATTGCAGATGAGCAGGCGCGCGAGCCGCAACAGCGCGGCCAACCCGCCAAGCGAGGTCTGCCCCACCACGGAGGCCGAACGCTGGCGCATGTGGCCGCGCACCGCGTCTACCAATTCGGCTTCAGACGGCGCCCCCGTCAGCACCACATGAAAGCCACTCAGGACCAGCGTGTCGGCGACGACCGCAAAGCGCTCCGGCCACCACCGCCGCGATGGCATGCGCGCGCCGGGGTGCAGGCAGACGAGGCGGTCACGATCCAGCGCGTGGCGGCGCAGCAGGGCCAGCGCTTCGGCATAGTCATCCCGCCGCAGGGGAAAGTCCGGGATGGGCGGCACCGCCGGCGCGCCCAGGTGCGTGAGCAGTGCCAGCAGCCGCTGCGCTTCGGGCAGTCGTTCAGGCCATGGCAGAAGGGCGGTCTGCGCCTGACGCGTCGTTGCCCCTTCCGGCTGGAAGCCAAATACATGACGCGCGCCGAAGTGCCGGACAACGTCTGTCGATTGCGGCCCGCTGCCATGCAGGGCAATGGCCACATCAAAGCGGCGCGCCTGCATGTCGGCGTAGAAGGCATGCGTGGCCGTGGGGGTGGCGGCCCCCGCTTCTGGAAACGCCTCACCCCCGGGAAAGACCGCAAAGTCATTCAGCAGATCGGCATAACGCTGTTGAAACTGCTGCGCCCACGGCAGACCGACCAGCGTGATATGCGCGCGTGGCGCTGCCGCCCGCAAGGCCCGCAGCGCGGGCACGGCACATAGCATGTCGCCGAGTTGCAGGGCGCGAAAGACGGCGATGCGGCGCGCACCGCGCAAGAGAGCAGCGGTTGTCATAGGAACCACACCCGAAAGTGCCATGCCCCGCGCACGCGCCAGTACAGCGCCAGCGGTGGAATGACGATGGAGGTCCACAGCATCTCCGCCACATGGCGGACGGTGTGGGTGGTGCCGCGCAGACGCAGCATCGCAAAGCGCAGCGTGAGCGCCAGCCACACCAATGCCGCGCCAGCAGCCACCCACGGCCGATGCATCAGCAGGGCCGCAAGCGCCACCGTGATCGCCGCACCCATGCCGTAGTAGTGCCACGGCGGCACGGGCCGGATGCGGCTGCGATAGCGCTGCGGATGCTTCTTGTAGAGCAGAGCGTCATAGAACACTTTGCGCTGTTGCGACACGCTCACGCCCCACGGCGCCGGCCGCACAGGGTGGTGCATCAGCGCGCCGGGTGCCTCGGCAATGTGCCCGCCCGCATCAAGGATGCGGAACTGCAAGTCCGAGTCTTCTCGCCAGGCCAGGCGGAATCGCTCGTCAAAACCACCGATCCGCTCCAGCATCGCACGCCGCACAAAGCAGTTGGCGGTGACGAACTCCGCCCGGGTGAGGCCGCTGGCGTCGCGCTCGTAGTCGGTGGGGCGGGCAGGTAGCGGCATGCGGATGGCACCGGTGGCGGCGTCGGGTGGCGTGCCGCCATCAGGCGCGGTCATGACGCGCCAGCCTTCGGCCAGCCATGTGGGCGCGGGGATAGTGTCGTCGTCGGTGAAGGCGATGATGGCGCCACGGGCTTCTTGCCAGCCGCGGTTGCGTGCGGCGGCGGGGCCTTGCGTGTGGCGCACCGGCACATACCGCACGCGCCAGGCCGGCGCGGCTGCGGCAAATGCGTCGACCGCCGCGCGCGTGGCGTCGTCCGGGCCATCATCCGCCACGACCAGTTCCAGGCGGTGCGCGTCGAATGTCTGGGCGCGCAGACCGTCGAGGCAGCGTTGCAGCATCTGCGGGCGTTTCCATGTGGCAATCACCACCGAGATGGAGGGCGCCTCGCGCGCTGCAGCCACGGTCGACACATCAAACGGCATCGGCTGGTTCATGCGACCCCCGCCAGGCCTTTCGCATGGGCGCCTGCACTGTGTTGCGCGCTACCGGTTTGCAGCGTTTTGCGCACCAGGAACGGCCCGATCACCAGCGCATCCAGCGGGGACGTCCAGAACGATTCCACCGCATCGCGCGGGCAGCACACCATGGGCTCACCGCGCGTGTTGAATGACGTGTTGACCAGAATCGGCACGCCGGTGCGGCGCTCAAACGCCGCCAGCAGGTCGTAATACAGCGGATGCTGGCGGCGGTTGACCGTCTGCACGCGCGCGGTGCCATCCACGTGGCGCACGGCGGGAATCTGCACGGCGCGGTCTTCGCGCACATCAAACACAAAGAGCATGAACGGCGCCGGGTGCGCGCCCACAAACCAGTCGGCCGCGCGGTCTTCCATGACGACCGGGGCGACGGGGCGGAAGTCTTCGCGGTCTTTGATCTCGTTCAAGCGCGCCTGCATGTCAGCGGGGATCGGTGAGGCGAGGATCGAGCGGGCACCCAGCGCGCGTGGGCCGAATTCCATCCGGCCCTGGAACCAGCCGATCACCTGGCCCTGCGCGAGCAAGTCAGCGGTTTGCTCGGCAATGTTGTCCAACCGCTCGAACGGCAATTTCGACCAAGTGAGGAACTGCTCGATCTCTTCGTCGCTGTAGGCCGGCCCGAGGTAGGCGTGGTCCATCTTCCACAGGCGTTGCTTGGTGCCGCGCGCTTGATAGT
Organism: Ralstonia sp. R-29; assembly: GCF_049913345.1. Taxonomy (NCBI): domain Bacteria; kingdom Pseudomonadati; phylum Pseudomonadota; class Betaproteobacteria; order Burkholderiales; family Burkholderiaceae; genus Ralstonia; species Ralstonia sp. R-29. Next base: position 1,462,796 of record NZ_CP184378.1, on the reverse strand, counting down.
CCGTCCACAGCGCGGCGCCGAGCGACGTGCCCGCATCGCCGGCGGCGGGCTGCACCCACACTTGTTCGAAGGGGCCCAGGTCGCGCACACGCGCGTTCATCACACAGTTGAGCGCCACACCGCCCGCCATGGCCAGGTAACGCGCACCGGTGGCCTGGTGCAGCCATTGGCTCATGGTCAGCACGGTCTCTTCCAACACCTGCTGCAGCGAGCGCGCAATGTCGAAGTGGCGCTGCTCCATCGGGCCGCCACGTTGGCGGGGCGGGCCAAAGCGGGCTTCGAGCTGCAGCGGCGCGACGGTGTAGCGACCATCGGCGCTCACGGTTACCCATTCGCGGAACACGTCGACATAACGCGGCTGCCCGTAGGACGCCAGCGCCATCACCTTGTATTCATCGGACGAGCGCAGAAAGCCCAGGTAGTCCGTCACCTCTTCATAGAGCAAGCCAAGCGAGTGCGGCAGATCGACCTGTTGCAGGCGCGTGTATTCGCCATTGCGGAACAGCCCGTATGACGTGGTGGCGCGTTCGCCGCGGCCATCCATGGTGAGCACGGCGCAATCATCGAATGGTGCCGCCAGGAACGCGCTGGCCTCGTGCGCCAGATGGTGTTCTACGTATGACCAGCGGAACGGCCCGTTGTGATTCACGTTGGCAAAGCGTGCACGCAGGTGATGTGGTGCGCCGCCTGCCAGTTGGCGCGGGGCATTCATCACGTAGGAGAGGAACAGCGGGTCCCACGGGGCGGCGTCGGGTGGCAGATCCAACTGCGCGGAAGGTTCCAGCGGCAGTGCGATGTGCGTGTGCGCCGGCAGGTTGGCCAGCTTGGCTGGGTCTAGCGAATAGGCGATCTGATCCACGCGGGCCAGGTCGATGCCGGCCTCGGCCAGGCAATAGTCGATGGCGTGGTACGGCAACTGCCATGTGGAAAACGGTACCGGCCGCTTGGCGTGCTTGACGTGCGTAAAGCGTTCGTCTTCTGCGGCAGCAATGACCACGCCGTCGCGCACCAGCGTGGCCGACGAGTCGTGATACGCCGCGTTGATGCCGAGGGTGTAGAGCGGTTTGGCTTCCGATTTGGCGTGCATGCAAGGCTCCGGGAATCGAGAGTTCTGGTCGACGGTTCAGGTTTCAGACAACGGGCGCGGCCACGGAGGGCGTTGCCAATGGGGCAGCGGGCCATAGCGCCTGCGCCACGCGCTCCGGTTGCCACAGCGCGTGCGCCGCCGCGATGACGTCGTCTTCCGCCACGCCAGTCAGACAGGCCTGATGGCCGAGCGGGCAGACACTGCGATAGCAGTAGCGGCAGGGCACGTCGTGCGAGAGCACCGCATGCGGCACGGCCCATGGCGTGTGTTGCGGGTTGGTGAGCGCATACAGGTCCACCACGGGGGTTTGCGTGGCCGCTGCCAGATGCACAGGGCCGCTGTTGTTGGACACCAGCAGCGCGGCGCCTTCAATGAGCGCAGCCAATTCGCCCAGCGTGAAAGCGCCCGCGAGGTCGAACACGCGCTGCCCGGCTGCGACACCCTCCGCACACACCTGCTGCACGAGGTCGGCTTCTGCCGGCGAACCGGTCACCAGAACAGCGCAGCCGTAGCGCTGCGCCAGAGTGCGTGCGACCTGCGCAAAGCGCTCCGGCGGATACCGCCGCGATGCTGCCGTGGCGCCCGGATGCAGCACGATCCACGGCGCCGCAGTGCTGATGCCGAGCTGGCCCAGCTTGGCGCGCACGGCATCGCGGTCGTGCGGCAGCACCTTGAAGCGCAGCCGTTGCGACAACTGCGCAGGCACATCGGCCACGTGGCGAATCAGATCCAGCTGGCGCCGCACCTCGTGGCGCACGTCACCCGGCGCGGTGGCGGCAATGCGCGCATCTGGGTCGGCAATCCAATCCGTCAGCAGCGCGTAGGGGTTCTCGCGGCAGTGTGCCAGGCGCAGCGGAATGCCGGCCAGAAAGCCCAGCATGGCCGCCGGCAACGGGTTCTGCGTATGCACGGTAAAGATGACGGCGGCATCGAAATGACCTTCGCGCAACGTGTTGACCAGCGCGTGGGTTTGCGCAGCGTCCGCGGTGTTCACATGCTTGGCCCACGGCACATCGCAGGCGATGACGCTGTCGATGTCGTTCAGGTGCGGCTGTGCGATGGCCCCCGCGTGCGAGGTCAATAGTGCGAGATGCCGGCCGGCGGGTCCGCTGGTTTTGAGTGCGTGGAAGGCCGGTGTGGTCATTACCACGTCGCCTAGGTTGTCGGGCCGCACGCATAGGATGCGGCTCGCCTGGGCCCACACCGCGCGACGCTCCGGAATGCCGGCGGGGCTCATACCATGGCCTCCGCATGCACGGTGTGGTGCGCGTGCTGGGCATGATGAGCAACCACGATGGCCGCCGCTTCATCAAAGCGCGTAACGATGTAATCCGGCACGCGCAATCGGCCAGGCTCCCAGCGCGTTTCATTGCCGTTGGCGATGAGGATGGTGCGGCAGCCCGCGTGGCGGCCGGCCTCCACGTCGTTGAGGATGTCGCCGATCATCCAGGAAGTATCCAGATCGATGCCGTGCGCGTTGGCCGCCTGGCGCAGCAGGCCATCGCGCGGTTTGCGGCAGGTGCAGCCCGAGGTGCCGTCGGCCAGCGGTGCGTGCGGGCAGAAGAAGAAGCCGGATAACGTGGCGCCGTGCTCGGCAAACAGCTCGCGCAGGCGCTGCGCCACGGCTTCCAGCGCCTCTACCTGAAAGTAGCCGAGCGCGACGCCGGGCTGGTTGCTCACCACGATCAGCGGTAGGCCGGTGCGCGCCAGCAGCTGTAGGCCGTCACCCGTGCCGGGCGCCAGCACGATGCGCGCCGGGTCCACGTTGTAGGGAACGTCTTGCAGCAGCGTGCCGTCCTTGTCGAGAAAGATGGCGCTGTCGGTGTGCAAGGAGGCGGGCTGCGTGGTCAGCATCAGGGCCATGACGTTTCCCGCATCGGCAGCACCATCACCTCGGGGATCACCGTTTCCGGCGGTTGCAGCAGCACGAAGCGCACGGCCGCCGCCACGTTGGCGGGGTCCTGCAGGTTGTCGGTATCGATATCGGGAAAGCGGTCGAGCAGAAACGGTGTGCGCATGCCGCCGGCAATCACCGCAGACACCTTGATGCCGTGCGGACGCAGCTCGGCATGCAGTGCGTGCGACAGCCCCAGCAGCCCCCACTTGGTGGCGTGATACACCGAGGCATTGGGCCACGCGCGGCGCGACGCGGTGGACGCAATGTTGACGATGGCGCCGCTGGCACGCTTGCGCATCAGCGTGCTGGCGTGCTTGGCCAGCAGGAACGGGCCACGCAGATTGGTGCGCACCACGCGGTCCCAGTCGTCCACGTTCAGTTCGTCAATGGGCAGGGTGATGTCGATGGCGGCGTTGTTGATGACGGCATCGACGCGGCCAAAGCGGTCGACCACATCATCGAGCGCGCCACGTACGGCGGCTTCGTCGCCCACGTCCAGTGCAATCGCGTGCGATTGACCGCCGTCGGCGATCAGCTCAGCGGCGGTGCGGTCGGCGGAGTCGGCATCCAGGTCAGTGGCCACGATGGTGGCGCCCCCAGCGGAAAGCGCGCGGCTGATGGCGGCGCCCAGCCCGCGGCCGGCCCCCGTGACGACGATGACCTGCTCGCGCAGTGTGGGCGGGGTGGAAGCGTTGGATTTGAGATCGGTCTGAGTCATTGGGCAGTGGTCACAGTGGTCAGTGATATTCGGCAGTGAAGGAAGTCAAGCCGCCATACCGGCCAGCGCAGTCAACGCGGCGGTGTTGGCGCTGGGCTCGGTACCGTGCATGCGGGCTTCGGCACGGGCATGGGATTCGATGGCTTTCAGGTAGGCCTTTTCAAGCTGGCCCGCCACGCCCAGCCACGTGTAGAGCATGCGGGCGCGCACCAGCCCGGCCTGGCCTAACTCGCGGCACAACTCGGGTTGCTGCATCAGTTGCAGCAGGCGTGCGGCGAGCGCCTGCGGGTCTTTGGGCGGCACCAGAAAGCCGGTGCGGCCATCGCGCACGGTGGAGCGGATGCCGCCCACATCCGCGCCGATCACCGCGCGCCCGCAGGCCATCGCTTCCACCGGGGTGATGCCGAACGGCTCGTACCAGGGCGTGCTGACGAACACATCGCAGGCGCTGTACCAGGCGCGCAAATCCGCGCGGCCGCGCTTGCCGACGAAGATGGTCTGTGACGCAACCCCGGCGTTGGCCGCCACGGCTTGCAGTCGCGCGAGTTCGGGTGTGGCCGCTGGGTCGGGCGCGACGGTGTTGCCGCCCACCACATACAGGCGCACGCGCTGGCGCGCCTCGGGCGGCAGCTTGCCGATGGCCTCGATGACGTTGTCCACGCCCTTGCGCGCGACCATGCGGCCAAGCTGCAGCACGACAAACGCATCCGCCGGTACGCCCAGGCGGCGCCGCGCCTCGGCGCGGTCGATGGGGGCGAATTCCGCCGCATCAAAGCCGCACGGCACCACGTCGATCTGCTCGGCGCGGGCGTGGTACAGCGTTTCCAGGTCGGCCTGGTCTTGCGGGCATTCGGCGATGAGGCGGTCGGCGCGCTGCACCAACGTGTCTTCAATGGCGAAGCGCGCGTCGGGAAAACCATCCGCGCTGCCTTGATGCAACCGGCGCACACGGCCAAGCGCATGAAACGTCATCACCAGTGGCAGGTGCAACCGCGTTGCCGCCGCCAGAGACGCCAGCCCCGACATGAAGAAGTTGGCGTGGATGACGTCGTAGCCATCACCGGCCGCGTGGGCTTGCGCGCAGTGGTTCAGCAAGCTGCGGCCGAAGGCATGCATGTGCGGCAGCAACGCCTCCTTGGGCAAGACGGCAGCCGGCCCTGCCGCCACGTGGACGACGCGGCATCCGTCATCAAACGCTTGAACCTCGGGCTGAGTGGGGCGCTCGCGGCGTGTGAACACATCGACCCGATGGCCCAGCCGCGCGAGCTGCCGTGCGACATGACGCACGTAGACGTTCTGTCCGCCGCAGTCCACGCCGCCCAGGTCGGCGAGTGGCGAGGCATGTTCACTGACCATGGCGATGCGCATGTTGTCCTCCTCTTGTTGTGGGGCCGATGGCGATATGGATCGTTTTAGGGTCTGTTGACGTCTAAACGCCCGCCCGCAAGGACCAGAAAGGCCGCAGGGCTAGGCGTGGACGGCGCCGCTTAGCCAGCTAAGCAAGCCGGCCGCAACACCGCCATGCGGCCTTTCTGCTCCTTGCCCTTCGGGTTGACCCGATCAGGGGCCATCTGCTTTGTCGGCACGCCTTGCAAAGGGAATGACCCTTTGCTGCGGCGTCCTTCGCGCATCTGGCCCCTGCTCGGGTCAACGGGCGGGCGTTTAGACGTCAACAGACCCTACGCCACGTGCGAGCGTCCTCAGCAGCCGGCGTGCCACCGCGCGCAACCTTGTGTGGCGGGGCATTGCGGGCGGCGTTGGGAGGCGCGGGGCAGAAGTGTTTCTCGCTTGTCCGGACAAGCGTTTACGGCAAGGTGTATGGGCGGCGCGCGAGCGGGTGCGGTGTGTGCCCGTGGCTACCGTGTCACCGCGTGCGCTGGCGTGCCACGGGGCGGGGCGCAGGCGGCTCGCGTAATTCTTACGTGGGGAATCAGGAGAAACGCAGCGGCGACGGCATCACGCCCATCGTCTGCTGCGAGCTACTGCTATTGATCGGCTGGCCTCAACCGAGCCGCAGCGTGCCCGCTGTGCCGGCGGCTGCTTGTTTGGCGATGGCGCGCAGGCATGCCGCCACCACATGCGCGAAGGCTTCGTCATAGAACGGCAGCGCACCGCTGACTCCGACCACAATGCCGTCGAGCACGGCGCTGCCCCACAGGTTGGTGTCGCCGGCGCGCAGCACGTGCGGGCGCAGCGCCTGCAGTGCGTGCGTGCTCATGCCGTGCTGCCAGGCCAGGCGGGCCTTGGCGCGGGCGTATGCGGCGTAGTCCGCATCCCAGAGCGCGCGGTCGCCCACCGAGTGTTCGTAGAGCACCGCGTCGTCGAAGGTGCTATCGCCCGGCGAGCGTGCGGGGTCCATCACCACGATGTGCAGGAAGCCGCTGTCGCCCACCTCCTGCGGGCGCTTCATGGCCTGGGTGATGAGCGGCAATGCCATTTCCACGGCGCGGCGTGCGGCGTCGGCACCGGCAAAGTGGGAGGTGGTGCGCTGCGTGTCGGCGGTGTCAGGAGAAGACGGATCGAAATCGGCCAGCATGCTCATGGAGATTCCTGTGCAGAGTGAGGGGATTCGGGTGCGTGCGATACATGGGCGGGTGCCCGCCGGGCATGGTGTGCATGGAGGACGCTCAGGATGGCGGTGATGAGTTCGCCGCGCTCTGTCGGCTTGGCCAGGTGCAACTGGAACCCGGCCAGCAGCGCACGCGTGCGGTCTTCGGGGCGCGCGTAGCCGGACAGCGCAACCGCGGGCAGACGCGCATCGAGCGGCGTGTCGCGCTGCGTTTCGAGTTCGCGCACTTCGCGCAGCAGGGTGTAGCCGTCTTCGTCGTCGCCGAGCGCAATGTCGGAGAGCAGCACATCGGGCCAGGATTGCGTGGGTGCTGCACGCAAGGCTGCCAAGGCAGGTTTGGCAGCGCCGTATGCGGTGACGGTGGCGCCGTAGTCTTCCAGCAGCAATTGCAGGATGTCGCGCGCGTCCTCCTGGTCATCGACGATGAGCACATGCACACCGGACAGCGCATCGGTGGAGGGCAGCGGCGTGCCCGCCGGTTCGGGCGCATGCGACGGCGTGGCGGCGTCGGTAGTGCTGGACGCGGAGGAACCGGTGGAAGCCGTGGGCGCGGTGAGTGGCGCAGGCAACGGCGCCACGGCGCGGATGGGGAAATCCATCACGTAGGTGGTGCCGCCGCCATGCGCCAGGGGCACGACGGCAAAGCGCCCGCCGTGCTGCTCCACCACGGAGCGGATCCACAGGGGGTCGAGCGTGGGCGTTGGGTTGGGCACCGTGTCGCGCTCGTCCGCAGTTGTGGTGTCGAACGGCCGTGGCTCTTGGCGCAACGCGGTCACGGGTTCCACCGGGTCGAGCATGTCGAACGGTACGGGCGGGGGCGCTGCTGCGGCCGGGCCAACGGTGGAGAGCACGGTGTCCGCTTCAGCCTCGTCCACCGCGCGCGAGGCGGTTGGAATGGCAGCATCGCCCAGGGCGGGGGTAGCGATCGTGTCCGTCACACGCAGTTGCGCCATGCCTTCCACGCGCTCCAGCACGATCTCGATGCGGCTGCCGGGGTGGCTGCCCAGCACGGCATGGCTCAGCACGTCGCCCACGATGCCTTGCAGGCGGCTCGGGTCTCCAGTGATGCTGGGCGTTTCCGACCGGATGACCGAGTACACGGTAATGCGCCGCGCCTCGATGGCTTCACGCAGCCCATCGAGCACGCTCACCACCAGCGCCACCAGGTTGATCGGCTGTTGCGCGAGCCGGTGCTGCGCTTGTTCCAGATCGGACTGTTGACGCTGCAGCGTCCAGAGCTGTGCATACACGCCGCCCGCGGCCAGCAGATCGATGTGACGGCCGCGCTCGACAATGCGGCCTTTCTCCAGCACGACGATCTCGTGTGCATCCACCACGGTGGAAAGCCGATGCGCAATCACCAGCGTGGTGCGGTGCGCTGACAGCCGATCCAGTTCGCGCTGGATGGCACGCTCGGAGCGCGTGTCCAACGCTGAGGTCGCCTCGTCGAAGATCAGGATCGACGGGTTCTTCAGCAGCGCCCGCGCAATGGCAATGCGCTGCTTTTCGCCGCCGGAGAGCTTGAGCCCGCGTTCGCCCACCATGGTCTGGTAGCCCTCGGGCAGCGCGGCAATGAAGTCGTGCACATAGGCCGCGCGCGCGGCATCCATCACCTCGGTCATCGTCGCGCCTTCGCGCCCGTAGGCGATGTTGTAGGCAATGGTGTCGTTGAAGAGGATGGTGTCTTGCGGGACGATGCCGATGGCCCGGCGCACACTGTCTTGCGTCACCACGCGCAGGTCCTGACCGTCGATGGACACGCGCCCCGCCCATGGGTCGTAGAAGCGCAGCAGCAGCCGCGCCAGCGTGGATTTGCCCGAACCGCTGCCACCCACCACCGCCACCGTGTGCCCAGCGGGAATGTGCAGCGACAGGTCATGCAGGATCGGACGCGTGGTCTCGTAGCCGAATTCCACATGGTCGAACTGCACCTCGCCCTGCGTTACGCGCAGCGGTGCGCCATGGGGCAGATCCGCAACTTCGGGCTGCTGTTCGAGCAGATGGAACAGCCGCTCGGCATTGATGGCCGCGTCCTTGGCCTCGCGGAACATAAAGCCCAGCGCGTTGAGCGGCAGGCACACCTGGATGATGTATGCGTTGATCAGTACGAGGTCGCCCACGGTGAGCACGCCACGCGTCACGTCCTGGCCGGCCAACAGCATGACGGTGGCCACCCCACCCGCAATCACGCCGCTTTGCGACACGTGCAGCAACGACAACGCGCGCTGGTTGGCCACGGCCGTGTCGATGCGCTTGCGCAGGATGTCGCGGTAGCGGCGGGCTTCGAAGCGCTCGCTGGTGTACACCTTCACGGCTTCGTGGTTGAGCATGCTGTCGAGCAGCCGGCTGCCGGCGATGGAGTCGAACTCGTTCATCTGCCGCTGCAGGCGCACGCGCCGGCGCGTGAGCAGCACGGTGGCGGTGCAGTAGGCAGCAAACGTCAGCGCGATGGTGACGAGGTACCACCCGCTGTAGCGGCTCATCATGATGACGAGCACGGAGCCGATCTCCACCATGGTCGGCAGGATGGTGAAGAGCGCCACGCCCAGCAGGAATTCGATACCGGTGGTGCCGCGCTCCACATCGCGGATCAGCCCGCCGGTCTGCCGGCTGGCATGAAAGCGCGGCCCGAGCTGGTGCAGGTGCTCGAACGCTTGCGCCATGAAAGCGGCCACGGTGGGCTGCGACACGCGCGAGAACACCATGTCGCGCAACTCGCCGAACAGCGTGCCGCCAAAGCGCAGCACTGCGTAGGCCAGCAGCAGGAAGGCCGGAAACACGCGCACCCTGGCCGCATCGCCAAAGCCATCGACGATCCACTTGAGCACAATGGGCACGCCCACCGCGCACAGCTTGGCCAGCACCAGTAGCGCCACGGCACCCAGCACGCGGCGGCGGTAGCGCCAGATGGCCCGCCACAGCGCCCCAAAGATGCGCTGCTGCAGGCTGGCGCCCGGTTGCGGAGGAGGCGATGCGTTCGTCACTAGGCGAGGGTCCTGGCAGTCTTCCAACGCGGTGTGCGACGCAAGGCATGTTCCACGCCGGCCCGGCCAAACGCCGAGGTGGCCCCGGAATCGCGCGATAATGTCCAACTTTCCCCGCTTTCCGACTTCCCGCCCCGCCATGACCGGACTGACCACCGCCCTCCTGCACGCCGACCGCGAAGCCGGCGTCGAGCACTACGCCGTCCACAAGCCGCTGCACACGTCCACCACGTACGGCTACACCAGCACGCAAGAGCTGATCGAGGTGTTCCAGGGCAAGCCCGGCTACACCTACGCGCGCCAGGGCAACCCGACCACGGCCGCGCTGGAAGCCAAGATCACGATGATGGAAGACGGCCTGGCCACCGCCTGTTTCGCCACCGGCATGGCGGCCATCGTGTCGGTGTTCTCGACGCTGCTGCGCGCGGGCGACCACGTGGTGTCCAGCGCCTTCCTGTTCGGCAACACCAACAGCGTGTTCGAAACGCTGCGCTGTATGGGCGTGGAGGTGACGTTCGTCGACGCGACTTCCGCGCAGGCCGTGGCCGACGCGGTGCAGCCGAATACGCGCCTCGTCTTTGTGGAAACCATTGCCAACCCGCGCACGCAGGTGGCCGACCTCAAGGGCATCGGCGACATCTGCCAGGCGCGTGGGCTGATCTACGTGATCGACAGCACGATGACCTCGCCGTGGCTGTTCCGCGGGCGCGATGCGCAAGCGAGCCTGGTGGTGCATTCGCTGTCGAAATACATCGGCGGGCACGGCAACGCGCTGGGCGGCGCGGTGGTGGATACGGGGCTGTTCGATTGGGCGGCGTATCCGAACATCTTCCCGGCGTATCGGAAGGCCAAGCCGGAAATGCAGGGCATCCAGCAGATCCGCAAGAAGGGCCTGCGCGATCAGGGTGCAACCTTGATTGCCGATGCCGCGCACCGTATTGCCGTGGGCGCTGAAACCATGGCGCTGCGTGTAGACCGCACGTGCAGCAACGCGCTGGCCCTGGCGCGCACGCTGGCTGCGCACCCGAAGGTCGCGCGCGTGTATTACCCCGGTCTGCCCGAGCACCCGGAGCACGCCCGTGCGACCGAGCTGTTCCGCCACTACGGCGGCCTGCTCAGCTTCGAGCTGGTGGAAGGCGCCGACTACGTCGACATGCTCAACCACCTGCGCTACGCCGTACGCGCCACGCACCTGGGCGACACGCGCACGCTGGTGATTCCTGTCGCGCCGACCATCTACTGGGAAATGGGCGCCGAGCGTCGCGCATCGATGGGTATTGCGGACTCGCTGGTGCGCGTGTCTGTGGGCATTGAAGACGAAGCTGACCTGCTGGCAGATTTCACGCAGGCGCTCAACTCAACAATTCTCAACTAAATAAGATTTAAATCAGATTTATCTGATCTTATTTGAAGCGACTATCACGGGGATTTAAATAATCAAATTCCCCTCGGATGGCGGGGTCACTAAGGTAGCGGCTCAATTGACCGTTTTACTTGGAGACCCCCGTCATGTCGTTTTCTTCCCGTTCCTTGCGGTTGTCGGTGATGGCGCTTGCCGCGTTCACCGCGTTGCACGCCGGCGCCGCCACGCTCACGCGCGACAACGGTGCGCCGGTTGGCGATAACCAGAACTCGCAAACGGCCGGCCCCAACGGCCCGGTGCTGCTGCAAGACGTGCAGCTCATCCAGAAGCTGCAACGCTTTGACCGCGAGCGCATTCCCGAGCGTGTCGTGCACGCACGCGGCACCGGCGCTTACGGCGTGTTTGTTGCCAGCAAGGATATTTCCGACCTGACCCGCGCCAAGGTTTTCACGCCCGGCGAAGAAACGCCGGTGTTCGTGCGCTTCTCCAGCGTTATCCACGGCAACCATTCGCCGGAAACGCTGCGTGATCCGCGCGGTTTCGGGACCAAGTTCTACACGCGCGAAGGCAATTGGGACCTGGTCGGCAACAACCTGCCGGTGTTCTTCATCCGCGATGCGATCAAGTTTCCGGACATGGTGCACTCGCTCAAGCCGGCGCCTGACACCAACATCCAAGACCCGAACCGCTTCTTCGATTTCTTCTCGCACCAGCCCGAAGCCACGCACATGCTCACGCGCGTGTACAGCGACTACGGCACGCCCACCAGCTACCGCGAGATGGACGGCAACAGCGTGCACGCCTACAAGTTCGTCAACGCGAAGGGCGAGATCCACTACGTGAAGTTCCACTGGAAGAGCCTGCAGGGCCAGAAGACGCTGACCGCGAAGGAAGCGGAAGCCATGCAGGGCAAGAACTTCAACCACATGACGCAGGACCTGATTGCCAACATCAACCAGGGCAACTATCCGAAGTGGGACCTGTACATCCAGGTGCTGACGCCGCAGCAGCTCGCCAAGTTCGACTTTGATCCGCTGGACGCCACCAAGATCTGGCCGGACGTGCCGGAAACGAAGATCGGCACGATGACGCTGAACAAGAACCCGACCAACGTCTTCCTGGAAACCGAGCAGGCCGCGCTGGCACCGTCCAACCTGGTGCCGGGCATCGAGCCTTCGGAAGACCGCCTGCTGCAAGGCCGCATCTTTTCGTATGCCGATACGCAGCTCCACCGCGTAGGCACGAACGGCTTGCAATTGCCGGTGAACCGTCCGCGCACGGCCGCCGTCAACTACAACCAGGACGGCAGCATGAACCCCGGCGCCAAGAAGGGTGACGTGAACTACGAACCGAGCGAACGCGCCGACGTAGCTGCCGAAGCCAGCGCCAAGTACAGCCATCTGCCGCTGGCGGGCAGCACGCAGCAACAGCGCATTGCCCGCACGCAGAACTTCAAGCAGGCGGGGGATTTCTATCGTTCGCTGTCAGCCCAGGAGCAGGCCAATCTGGTGAGCAACCTGGCGGGCGACCTGGGGCAGGTGAAGGATGACGGCGTGAAGTACACGATGCTGTCGTACTTCCAGAAGGCGGACGCCAACTATGGCCGTGCGATTGCGCAGGCTGTGAAGGCCGACCCGGCACGCGTGCAAGCGCTGGCTGCGAAGCTGCAGGACTGATCAATCCCGATTCCCGACCGCGACGTGGTTTGCCCGCTGTACCGCAGAGGTACAGCGGGTTTTTTATTGGCATGTTCACGTTTCAGAACACATGCTTGATGCCGACCATCGTGCCGAACTGATTGCCGCCGGCCGCAGGCGCTGCGCCGGTGGCAGCACTGTCGACCGAGAGCGCCAGGTTGCCGCCGTTGCTGATGTAGCCCACCGTGGCATACACCGACGAGCGCTTGCTGAACGCGTAGCTTGCGCGTACAGCGCCCAGCCATGCTTTGTTCGGGCTGTCGTGGAAGCGCAGATGGAAGGCCTCGCCGGTGAGGGTGAGCGCAGGCGTCACGTCATATGCCACGCCGGCATAGAAGAGATCGCTACGTGGTGCGGCCGATGCGCCATTGCGGCGGCCGATCCAGCCCAGGCCGACCTTTGCACGATCGAACAGTGCGTAGCCGCCGACGGCGAGGCGATCGTCCTTGAGCGCGCTCGACGTCAGGCCGGCAAATGCACCGGGCCCGCCGCGCTGGGAGTCATATGCGGCCGACACGCCCCACTTGCCGGTTTCGTACATCAGCATGGCCGACCACTCGCGGCAGGCGCGCGTGTCTGCGGGGTTTTCGCCGGCGCAGTTGGTGCCGGAGGGGCTGGGGCCGGCGTTGACGGCGTCGCGGCCAAAGCTGTACGTGGCGCCGACCGTGACGCCGCCGAACTTGCCCTTGTAAGCGATGGCGTTGTCGGCGCGGGCATTGGGCAGGTAGGTGTCGAGCGAGCTGGAGCCGTAGGCATTGGGGCCGAGCAGATCGGTATCGAGCGTGGCCCAGAACAGCATCGTGTACTGGCGGCCGAGGCTGATCTGCCCCCAGTTGTTGGACAGGCCCACCCACGCCTGCCGGCCAAACAGGCGGCCGCCCTGGTTGCTCGTGCCGCTGTCGGGTGCAAAGCCCGATTCCAATGTGAACAGCGCCTTGGCGCCGCCGCCCAGGTCCTCCGTGCCGCGCAGGCCCCAGCGTGAGGGCACGGTGCCACTCAGGTTGGGCATGCGAACGACACTACTGCCCGCTGCGCCAATGTGGTTGACGTATTCGACGCCGGTGTCGATCACGCCATACAGCGTGACGGATGGTGCGGCAGATTGTGCGGCAGCAAGCGCGGGTGCTGCCAGCAGCAGGGGGAACGCCAGTGGGCGCAGGTTCATGATGTCTCCTCCGACATGGTTTTTTGCGTGGGATGCGTGACGTGCATCAGGCGGTGGTTCAAGCGGTGAAATCTGGCTGTTGTGCCGGGGCGGCTGCCTTGAAGGCCGGATGTTCTATGGCATGTTGGTAGACGGCCATCGCGCGCTCGTACCGTTCCAGCGCGCAGCCCATGCGCAGCGCATTGGCAACCTGCGGCACCAGGGCGACATCGGCCAACGTGGGCGCATCACCAAAGCACCAAGGCCCGGTGCCGTAGCGCGTGAGCAGGCGTTCCACCATTGCCATGCCTTCATCGATCCAGTGTCGATACCAGGCGTCTTTCTGCTCGGGCGTTGCCTTCAGTACGTCTTGCAGATAGCGCAGCACACGCAGGTTGTTGACGGGGTGGATGTCGCACGCGATGGCGCTGGCCAACTCCAGCACGCGTGCGCGTTGAGTCGGCTCTGCGGGAATCAGCCGGGGCTCCGGGTGGCGCGCATCGAGGTAATCGATGATCGCGAGCGATTGGCTCAGCTGCATCTCACCGTCAATGAGTGCCGGCACGCCTGCTGACGGATTGATGTTCTCCACATAACCCGCCGCACGGTGCTCACCGGTGCGAATGTTCACTGGCAACGTGTCATACGGCAGCCCCTTGAGCGCCAGCGCAATGCGCACGCGATACGACGTCGAACTGTTGAAGAAGCTGTAGAGCTGCATGGCGCGCCCGCTTAGACGATGCAAGCCTTCAGCTCGCCCAGCCCGTCAATGCCGGTGACAATGCGGTCGCCCGGCTTCACGGCGCCCACACCCTCCGGCGTGCCGGTAAAGATCACGTCGCCCGGCTCCAGGCGGAAGAACTGCGAGAGGTAGGCCACCGTTTCCGCCACCGACCAGATCAGATGCGACACGTCGCTGCGCTGCTTGGTCTCGCCGTTCACGGTCAACCAGATGCCGGCTTGCTGCGGGTGCCCGATCTTGCTGGCCGGGTGGATGGGCCCCATCGGCGCGGACGCATCGAACGCCTTGCCGATCTCCCATGGCCGGCCCATCTCGCGCATCTTCATTTGCAGATCACGGCGGGTCATGTCGAGGCCGACGGCATAGCCCCAGACGTGGTCGAGGGCGTTGTCGACAGGGATGTCGGCGCCGGATTTGCCGATCACCGCCACCAGTTCGGCTTCGTAGTGGTAATTCTGCGTTTGCGACGGATAGGCCAGCTCGAGCGTTTGCCCATCGGCCACCGGCACGATCGCATCGGCGGGCTTGCAGAAGAAGAACGGCGGCTCTCGGTCGGGGTCGAAGCCCATTTCGCGCGCATGGGCGGCGTAGTTGCGGCCGACGCAGTAGACGCGGCGCACGGCAAACTGTTCACTGCTGCCGGCAACGGGCACGGTGGTGAGGGCGGGGGGCGTGAAGACGTAGGTCATGGTGGGTTCTGTCAGGTCGAGAGGGTGAGCGGGGCCAGCAGTCGTGCCGTTTTGGCACGCCGCAATGGCAACGGATGCGAGGCGTATCAGGTGCGCGCTTCGCGCAGCAGGTTGAGTGCAGCCAGCACGGGCCGGTCGGAATAGCTGAACAGCACCGCGTCTTCCGATGCGTTGAGCTGCACGGGGGCCCATGACGGTGCAACGAACACGTCGCGTGGCTCGAAGGCGAATTGCGCATCACCAATGCGCGCCGTGCCGCAGCCTTCCACCACGCTGTAGACGGTGGCGTCGGTGCTGCGGTACGTCTTGCCGGCAAAGCCCTTCGGCAGGAACTGCATGAAGGTGGCGATGGTGGGCATCGGCCAGCCGCCGGTGGCCGGGTTGACGTAGCGCAGCTTGATGCCATCCCACGGGTCCAGGTCGCCGTGGCGGTAGAGCTTGTCGAGCGCTTCGAGCGAGCGCTCATATGGGTAGCTGAAGATGGGCGATGTGGGGTCCGTCACGCGGTGGCGCACCGGCACCATGTTGTGGCCGAAGCGTGCGTAGCTGTCGCCTTCGGGGCGCATCACCGGCTGCTGCGCCTTGGGGTAGTTCTCGGCAAAGCCGCAATCGAACTGTTGCACCAGCGGAATGTCGAGGCCATCCAGCCACACGACCGGCTCACCGCCTTCGTCAACGGTGGGGCAACCGTGGTCGTGCCATGTCCACGACGGTGTGATGATGAAATCGCCGGGATGCATGGTGGTGCGTTCGCCGTTGACCGCCGTCCACGCGCCGCGCCCTTCGACGATGAAGCGCAGCGCCGATTGCGTGTGCCGGTGGCTGGGCGCGATCTCGCCCGGCAGGATCAGCTGCAGCCCCGCGTACAGCGTGGACGTGATGCTGGCCTTGCCCGGCAGCCCGGGATTCTCCAGGATCAGCACGCGCCGCACGGCTTCTTCCGCGCTGATGATGGCGCCGGCTTGCATGACCAGCGGGCGGATGTCGTCGTACTTCCAGATGGCCGGCACGATGCGTGGCTTGGGTTCGCGCGGCACCAGGGCGTGCAGCGATTCCCACAGCGGGGCCAACTGCTTGCCATCGAGCTGCGCGTAGTACGCACCGCGCTCCGTTTGCAGCGTGGTCGAAGTCATGATGGCTCCTTACAGCTCGACAAAGACGTGGCCGTCTTCGATCCTGGTCGGGAATGTGCGTACGTCAGTCGTGAGCGGTTCGCACATGGCCTTGCCCGAGCGCACGTCGAACTTGCCCTGGTGCAGCGGACATTCGATCTCGTAGCCGTCGAGAAAACCATCGCACAGGCGCGCATGACCGTGCGTGCACACGTTGTCGGTGGCGAAGACCTCGCCATCAACGCGGTACACGGCGATCTCCGCATCGCCGGCACTGACTGCAATCACGTCGTCGTCCGGCAAGTCGTCAACAGGGATGAGCTTGAGCCAAGTGGTTGCGGTGGTGGTCGAGGTGGTGGTCATGGAAAACCTCAGATCGGATAGATGATCGAGTTGGGGATCATTTCGCTGTCGAACACGCACGTGCGTGATTTGAGCTTGAGCCCCGCCTCGGTGCGGACGATGGTGTCGATGTAGCGGCCGACGTTGAATACCGTCGACAACTCGTCGGGCTTGGTGCGGAACACGGCGTAGTTGGCCTGCGCCTCAATGCGGCCGGCATCCGCGTACGTCACTTCAGGCACGCCGACCACGTGGCGCTGGTAGTACGGGTCGTGGAAGATCGTCTCGGTGATGCCGTAGATGCGGTCCTTCAGCATGCCTTTGCTCTCGAACGCAAGCGTGGCGAGCGGAAAGCCGCGTTCGTAGTTCTCGCGCGGTTGGACCTTGTAGGTGCAGTCGTCCACGAACAGGTCGGTCCATTGTTCCCACTCGGCGTTGTCCACGGCGCTGGCGTAGCGGGTGTAGAGCGCCAGCACTTGCTGGTAGGTGGAGAAATCGAGTGCGTTGGTTGCGTCGGCCATGTCAGATCTCCATCACCTTGCGCCAGTATTCGTACATGCCGCGGATGAGCGTTTCCGTGACCATGTGATCGGTGTCGCCCACGTCGCGGCCGCCCAGTTCAGCCACGGTGCGGTGGCCGGGCTTCTGCTCGAAGCCTTCCTGTGAAAACTCGATGACTTCACCGTCGTCCGCCGACACGAAGCCAGCCGGCCCGAACAGGTTGGCCTGGCGCAGGCGGCGCTGCGTCATCGCTTCGGTGTCGTCTTCAAAGCCGAAGTGCGTCCATACGAAATCGAACGAGCCATGCCCATTCGGCTGGATATGCCGCGTGGAAACCGAGTTGACCTGCTGCTGGATGATCACGCTCGGAAAGACGGTCATCATCACCGCGGTCGGGCCGCCCCACCACGGCTCTTGCACAACATCGAGAAAGCGGTCGTCGTGCAGCGTCATCTTCTCTTTGAAGCTCGTGACGCCGGAGGTGACTGCGCCTTTGCCGCCGGTGCCGCGCGTGGAGATCATTGCGGCGTGGCGGTGCTGCGCATCCATCTTCAGCTCAGACTTGTTGTCCGCGCGCCAGAGCCCGAACGTGACGAACCACGTATGCAGCAAGCCGGGGTGGTACGGGTCTTTGATGTTCTCCTGCATGAGCTTCCAGTTGCCCGGAATGCGTTGCTTGTTGTAGCCGAGAATCTTCAGCTTGCGGCCGTCAAACACGCGGTCGAAATAGCCGAGGATGGTCGACCCGAGAAAGTCTTCCAGCGACGGCAGCGTGTGGTCGAACGACGCAAAGATCACGCCGTTGCGCACCGCCACGTTGAGCTGCGTGAGGCCGTGCTCCTTCGGATCGAAATCGGTCGGCATGCCGCCTTGCACCTTGCCATCGGACTTGACGCCGCGGCGGAACGGCACGCCGATCAGGTTCCCCTTCAGGTCGTAGTTCCACTGGTGATAGGGGCAGGTGAAGTCTTTGCGGTTGCCGGACTTTTCACGGCAGAAGCGCACGCCACGGTGTGCGCAGACGTTCTCCACCACGGCGATGGAGCCATCCGGCGTGCGCGTGACGATGACCGAGCGTTCGCCAACCACCGTGCGTTTGAAATCGCCCGCGTTGGGAATCTCCGCTTCCAGGCCGACATAGCACCAGTGGCCGTTGTAGAACAGGCGTTCCAGTTCGCGCTGGTGGATCTCGTCATCGGTATAGGCGCCGAAGGGAATCCGGCTTGAGCCATCGTCTTTCCAGAGGGGTCTGGAAAACGTGAGGGGTGACGCTTTCATGAGGTGTCTCCGGGGCTTGTAGTGCGTGGCGCCTTCAGACGCCTACGGCGTAGAAGGCATCCGCGTAGATGTGTTCGGGCAGCACGCCGCGTTGGCGCAGGAGCAGGCTGGCGGCGTCCACCATGACGGGTGCGCCGGCCAGGTAAGCGCGCCAGCCGTCGAGGCTCGACCAGTCGCTCGCCACAGCATCCGTGACGACGCCCGAGCGGTAGCGGCGGTCCGTGTTGGAGGTGGCGATGACCACGTGCGTATGCAGGTTCGGCAGGCGTTCGCGCAGCGCATCGAGCCACTGCGTGCCGTACACATCTGCGGGTGAGCGCACGCCGAAGTACACGTGCACCGGGTTCGTCATGCCCGCATCAGCTATGCCGCGCAGGATGGACAGGATGGGCGCGAGCCCCGTGCCACCGGCCACGCAGAGGATCGGATCCGCATTGCGCCGGCGCAGGTATGCCGTACCCAACGGGCCACTCACGCGCACGTCATCGCCCACCTTGAGTGCGTTGGCGATGTACGAAGTCACCCGGCCATCCGGCACCACGCGCACATGGAACTCCAGCATCTGCCCCTCGTTGGCCACCGCCATCGAATACGGCCGCACATGCTTGGGCGTGAACTGCAGCGTGGCGTACTGCCCTGGCGAGTAGTCAAGCGGCTTGGCGAGGTCGAGCCGGATGCGCTTGATGTCGTGGGTCATGTCGTCGATGGACGCGACCTTCGACTTGATGATCTTGGCGGGGTGCACCACCACTTCATCCACTTCCGGCAGTTCGATCGCACAGTCTTCCACCAAGGTGGTCTGGCAAGCCAACACGATCTGGCCCGATGCCGAGGGGCTGTTCATGTCCGCGCCACCGGTGACGGCCACATTGCCGGCCACAACGCGGCAGCGGCACGTACCGCAGCGGCCGGCCATGCAGCTGTACGAGATGGGCACGTCGTTGGTGCGGAGGACGTCGAGCAGGTTATCGCCCGAGCGCGCGCTGACGATGCGCTGCAGTGGGGTAAGCGTGACATCCATGATGTCGTGTCTCCGGGCTGGTCGTTTTTCTGTGTGGAAGCATCATGGCCCGCTTGACGACATACATAAATAGAAGGACCCTGATGTGTCATATCACTCGCAGTGATAACGCACAGCGCGATAAAAAACGAGAGGAGACACGCGGTGGAACTGCAAGACATCGACCTCAACCTGCTGGTCGTCTTCAATGAACTGCTTCGGCAGCGGCGCGTGTCGGCAGTGGCGGAAACGCTGGGCATCTCGCAGCCGGCCATCAGCAATGCGTTGAACCGCATGCGCAAGCTGTTCGGAGACGAGTTGTTCATCCGCACATCCAAGGGCATGGTGCCGACGCCGTTTGCTGAAACGTTGGCCGAGCCGATCGCCTATGCGCTGGGGGCGATCTACAACTCGCTCAACGCCACCAGCAAGTTCGATCCACACACCAGCACGCGCGCTTTCACCATTGCGATGACGGACATCGGCGAGATCTACTTTCTGCCGACGCTGATGCAGCGGCTTGCAAAGGAAGCGCCCCGTGTGACGATCAGCACCGTGCGCAACCACGCCGATACGCTGCGCGACGAGATGGAAGCCGGCCGGGTTGACCTAGCGATCGGCTTTCTGCCGGACCTGAAGGCGGGGTTTTTCCAGCGCAGGCTGTTCAAGCAGCGCTATGTGTGCCTCTTCCGCAAAAATCATCCGCTCGCCAAGAACGGCATGACGATGAAGAGTTTCCTGGAAGCCGAGCACGTGTCGATCGTCGCGGAGGGCACCGGCCACGGCATGGTTGATTCAACGATCCTGCGGGCGGGGTTGCCGCGACGCGTCAGCCTGCGCGTGCCGCACTTCGTGGCACTGGGGCACATCCTGCAGTCGACCGACATGATTGCCGTGGTGCCGGAGGCCTACGCCACGCGGACGCTCAAGCCGTTTGATCTGGCGACGGCGCCTTGCCCGGCCAAGATTCCGGACATCACCATCAATGTGCTATGGCACGGGCGCAATCATCGCGAGCCGGCCAATCAATGGCTGCGGCAGTTGTTGTTCGAGATGTTCGCGATCTAGGCGGGTTCCGCCCGTGCGGTCTGTGGTGTGCAGAAAGGGCACGCTGGTTGGCGCGCCCGGATTCTTATTTTGATGGGATCACGACGCTGTTCACTCTGAGGCCACCGCCAGGGCATCGCCGGGCTCGACACGCGCGGCTTGCCTGCCGCACAGGAAGATGGCGAGCGACGCAACAGCGGCCGGCACGGCAACAATGAGAAACAGCAACTGGAAGCCGATGTTGGCCGTCAGCAGCACACCGCCCACCAGCGCACCGCATACCGAGCCCAGACGCCCAACACCGAGGGCCCAACTGATGCCGGTAACGCGGCTGGCAGTCGGGTAGAACTGCGCCGCAAACGCATTCGCCCCAATCTGCGATCCGCTGATGCAGAAGCCAACACCGGTGACGGCAAAGGCCAGCATCGCGCCCTGCGTCACGCCGGTCAGAGCGAGGAACACCGCGCCCAGGCCGTATGTGCAGCACAGCACGATCGTCGCCGGGTAGCGATCCATCAGCCGCCCGATGATGAGTGCGCCGATAGTGCCGCCCACCTGGTACATCACCGCAATGCGCGACGCAAGCGCCAGCGATACACCGCCGGAGTGGATCAGCGTGGGCAGCCAGTTCGTCAGCAGGTAGACGATCAGCAGGCTCATGAAGAAAACGGCCCATAGCAGCAGCGTGCCGGTGCGGAAGGCCGGCAGGAAGAGCTGCCGAACCGGCGAGCCCTTGACCTGCGTTTCATGCAGTGCGAAGTGGGTATCGGGCGTGATGTCCAGCGGCGCGATGCGGTTGAGCAACCTGCCAACGACGGCGTTGTCTGCGCCACGGGATACCAGATAGCGCACCGACTCCGGCAACGCGAGCGCCATCAAGGGCACCAGCACCAGTGGTACGACGCCGCCAAACAGCAGCACGCTGCGCCAGCCGAAGTCCGGCACCAGTTGCGCGGCAACAATGCCACCAAAACCGGAACCCAGCGTGAAGCCGCAGAACATCACCGTGGTGAGGAAGGAGCGGCGGCGCTCCGGGCAGTATTCGGAAGTCAGCGCGATGGCGTTGGGCATGGCGCCACCCAAGCCGAGGCCTGTCAGGAACCGCAGAACGATCAGCGCGCTGACATTCGGAGCAAATGCCGATGCCACGGTGGCAATGCCAAAAGCCGCCACCGTGATCAACAGTGTGCGCTTGCGCCCAATGCGGTCCGCCAACGGACCAAAGGCCAGCGCTCCGACCATCAACCCTGCCAGACCGGCACTGAAGACGGTGCCCAGCACCCCCGGGGTGACGTGCCAGTCCTGCACAAGCGCCGGCGCAATGAAGCCGACGCAGGCCGTGTCGAACCCGTCGATGGCGACGATAAAAAAGCACAGCGCGACCACGCGCCATTGGAAGGCGGAAAACCGTTGCCGGTCGAGCCACGCGCGCAGGTCGATGGTGGGAGGGTGGGGCAGCATGGTGTCTCCTCTTTCTTTGTATGTGTGCGCCGAAGGTAGCGGGCACCGAGGAGACACGCCAGCCGGCTGGTGAATGCGGAACATTCACCAGATTGATATTGGGCGGAAAGGGGCGTCCGGGCCGAGCTTGCCCGGGCAGGCGACGGCCGACGCAGGCTCAGTGGAAGAACAGAGTGCGCATGCCGAAGGTGTGGTTTGCCTCCGCAGCCATCAACACCATCAGCACCAGCAGGGCCAGGGGCGGCATCAAAATGGCGTACACCAGCGCGAGCCGTTCCCACATCATGTGCATGAACACGGACACGATCAGCCCAGCCTTGGCGATCATGAACACGATGATCAGCGTCCAGCGCATCAGCCCCTGCACGTGGAAATAATCCACCAGATACGACATCGTAGAGAGCACGAACAGCAGCCCCCAGATCTTCAGATAGACGCCGATGGGGTGCGTTTGCCCATGGGCGGACGGTTCTGTGTGGTCCATGGCATGCCTCACCACAAATAGAACAGCGCAAAGATGAACACCCAGACGAGATCCACAAAGTGCCAGTACAGGCCCGCGATCTCCACGATCTGGAAGTTGCCGTGCTCGGCAAAGCCCGGCTGCAGGATCTTGCGTGCGATCACCAGCAGGTAGATCACGCCGCAGGTCACGTGAAAGCCGTGGAAGCCCGTGATCATGAAAAAGCACGCGCCAAATTGCGCGGCGCCCAGTGGGTTGCCCCACGGGCGGATGCCCTCGTGCACGATCAGCTTGGTCCATTCAAACGCCTGCATCGACACGAATGCCGCACCCAGGACGGCGGTGGCCAGCATGAGCAGCGCTGCCCGCTTGGCATCGCGCCGGTAGCCGAAGTTGACCGCCATGGCCATCGTGCCGCTGCTGCTGATGAGCACGAACGTCATGATGGCGATCAGCAGGAGCGGCACTTCCACACCGCCCACCGACAGGCCGAACACCTTGGACGGATCGGGCCACGGCACCGTGGTCGACATGCGCACCGACATGTAGCCGATCAGGAAGCTGCTGAAGACGAAGGTGTCCGACAGCAGGAAGATCCACATCATGGCCTTGCCCCACGACACCTTGAAGGCTTCGCGGTCGGCCGACCAGTCGTTGATGATGCCGGGCCAGCCCTCCGGTAGGGGCTCTGCGGAATCGGTCGGGAGCGTGGGATTGCTCATGGCGTGGCTCCATACAACGGCCCGCAGATCGCGGCGACAAACGCGGGCGTGATCCACCACATCGCAGCCAGCAACACGAGCCACACAGCGAGCAGGAAGTGCCAGTACGTCGCGCACAGCGTGGCAGCGCGATGGGCGCGCTCAGGATCGCTGCGTAGGCGCGCGATCGTCACCGCCAGCACGATGAGACCACCGATCACGTGTGCCGCGTGCAGGCCGGTGAACACATAGAGAAAGCTATTGGACGGGTTGATCGCCACGCCTTGTCCGCTGGCGGATAACTGCTGCCATGCCATCCATTGGCCGAAGACGAACAGCGCAGCGAGCGCGCCGCCCGCCAGCAGCCAGATGGTGCGGCGTGTGGCGTGGTGCATGCGTGCCCGTCGCGCAACCTCCATCGCCGCACTGGCGAGCGCCAGCACGCCGGTGTTCCACCACAGCAGCATGGGATGGGGCACCGGCATCCAATCCGCTTCACGCATGCGCATCGCATAGGCGAGGATCAGCAGTGAGAACAACGCCGTCACCACGGCCATGAAGACGCGCAAACCCATGCGTTCCGCGCTTGGCAGAACTGGCGATGCATCGGGAACGAAATGGCGGGGCAGGGTCGTCATGCGCGCACCTCGCCAGCGTGGAGGATGTCAGCCTCTGTTTCGGGCGTGCTAGATGGTGGCTCGTTCTGCGGCACGAAGTCTTCCGTGCGATCGGGCGGGCTGTACTCATACGCCCAGCGATACACCACCGGCAGCGTCGGCCCCCAGTTGCCGTGCACGGGTGGCGTCTGCGGGGTCTGCCATTCCAGCGTGGTGGCGCGCCACGGGTTGCCGCCGGCCTGTCTGCCGCGCACCAGGCTCCACGCCAGGTTGACGAGGAACAGCAACTGCGCCACGCCAACGATGATGGCGACGACGGTGATGAAGGTGTTCAGCGTCTGCGCAGACGGCGGGATGAAGCTGTAGCCCTCATACGCGTAATACCGGCGCGGCATGCCCAACACGCCCAGGTAGTGCATCGGAAAGTAGATCAGGTAGGTGCCGATGAAGGTGATCCAGAAATGCGCGCGGCCCAGCGTGTCGTTCAGCATGCGGCCCGTCACCTTGGGGTACCAGTGGTAGATGCCGCCGAAGACCACCAGGATCGGCGACACGCCCATCACCATGTGGAAGTGCGCGACCACGAAGTACGTGTTGGAGAGCGGAATATCCACGCTCACGTTGCCGAGGAAGAGCCCCGTCAATCCACCGATCACGAACGTGCTGATGAAGCCGATGGCAAACAGCATCGGTACGGTCAGGTGGATGTCGCCACGCCACAGCGTGAGCACCCAGTTGTAGACCTTGAGCGCGGTCGGGATGGCGATGATGAGCGTGGTGGTGGCAAAGAAGAAGCCGAAGTATGGGTTCATGCCCGCCACGAACATATGGTGCGCCCACACCACGAACGACAGCACGCCGATGATCAAGATGGCCCACACCATCATCCGATAGCCGAAGATGTTCTTGCGCGCGTGCGTGCTGATGAGGTCTGACACGATGCCGAACGCGGGCAGCGCGACGATGTAGACCTCCGGGTGCCCGAAGAACCAGAACAGATGCTGGAACAGCAACGGGCTGCCGCCGGCATGCTTGAGCGTTTGCCCCATCGATACCACGGCCGGGATGAAGAAGCTTGTGCCCAGCGTCTTGTCGAGCAGCATCATGATGGCCGACACGAACAGCGCCGGAAACGCCAGCAGCGCCAGGATGGTCGCTGTGAAGATGCCCCACACCGTGAGCGGCATGCGCATGAGCGTCATGCCGCGTGTGCGCGCCTGCAGCGTGGTCGTCACGTAGTTCAGCCCGCCCATCGTGGCCGCGACGATGAAGATCGCCAGCGACACCAGCATCAGCACGATGCC
The DNA here is from genome assembly GCF_049913345.1 of Ralstonia sp. R-29. Lineage (NCBI taxonomy): Bacteria > Pseudomonadati > Pseudomonadota > Betaproteobacteria > Burkholderiales > Burkholderiaceae > Ralstonia > Ralstonia sp. R-29. The sequence continues at coordinate 1,438,080 of NZ_CP184378.1, read as the reverse complement.
CCAGTCGGTGCCTGGTGTGCCCGGCAGAATCGCCTGCGGCGGGTATAGCGTCCAGCCCGCACCGGTCGGTCCGCCTGGCACGAAGAAGCTCGCCACCAGCACCAGCACGGCCACCAGATAGACCCAGTAGCTGAGCATGTTCAGGAACGGAAACACCATGTCGCGCGCGCCCAGCATCAGTGGGATCAGGTAGTTGCCGAAGCCACCGAGGAACAGCGCCGTGAGCAGGTAGATCACCATGATCATCCCGTGCATGGTGACGAACTGGTAGTAGTGGTTGGCGTCGATGAAGGCGAACTTGCCCGGAAAGCCCAACTGCAGCCGCATCAGATTCGACAGCACGAGGCCCACCAGCCCGATGGCGATGGCCGTGAGCGAGTACTGCACCGCGATGACCTTGTGGTCCTGGCTCCAGACGTAGCGCGTCCAGAAGCTCTGGGGACCATGTTCGTGATCGTTCTGACCGTAGGACATCGTTCCTCCTGGCTACGGTTTCGCAGTGGTTGCCGCAGCATCACCACCTTGCGCCTTGATGTACGCCACCAGCGCCGACAGCTCCTGCTCGCTCAGATCAAAGTTCGGCATGATCGGCGCGAAGCCTTTGACCACGCGCGCTTTTGGGTCGCGGATGAACGCGCGCAGGTAGGCCTCGTCGACGTGCGCGGTGCTGCCGTCGGCCATGGTTTCGGTCTTGCCGTAGAGGCCCTTCCAGGTGGGGCCGACACCGGGGTTGCCGTCGACGCTGTGGCACGCGACGCATCCCTTGGCTTGCGCGAGCGCCTTGCCCTGGTCAGCCAAGCCCTGAGCGCTGCCACCCGCCGCGGCAGGCGTTGCCTGCACCTTCGCTTTCTGGCGCTGCTCAAAGGTGGTCTGCTGTGCGAGCCAGCGGGCGAACGATGCTTCGTCTTCCACCACCACCACGCCGCGCATGTTGGAGTGCCCCACGCCGCAAAGCTGCGCGCACAGAATGTCGTAACGCCCCACTTTGGTAGGCGTGAACCAGAACGTGGTGATCATGCCCGGCACCATGTTCATCCGCGCGCGGAACGGCGGCACATAAAAGTCGTGCAGAACATCGCGCGAGCGCGCTAGCACCTGGATCGGGCGGTTGAGCGGCAGGTGCAGCTCGGGCGTTTCGATCAGGTAGTTGTCACGCCCGTTCGGGTCGGCCGGGTTCATGCCGAACGGGTTGTCGTTGCTCATGTACTGCACGTCGGTCGTGCCCAGCTTGCCGCCGGGGCCGGCAAAGCGAAAGCGCCATTGCCACTGCTGGCCGAGCACTTCCATCTGCAGCGCGTTGGGCGGCGGGCGCACGTAATCGGCATAGACGAAGAGGCCAGGCGCCAGCAGCGCAGCTACGCCCACGGTGGTGATGCCGATCAGCCACCATTCCAGGCGCTTGTTGTGGGGCTCGTAGGCGGCGCGCTGGCCGGGCGTGCCATCGCGATGGCGGTAGCGCAGCAGCGCGGCAACGACGAAGAGGTTGATGGCGACAAACAGCACGCCGGTGATGACGATGGTGATCGTCAGCGTGTCGTCCATGCGCACCCAGTTGGATGCGATTGGCGTGATCCACCACGGGCTGACAAAGTGAAACCCCACCGCCAGCACGACGATCAGGACGAGCGCAATCGCAAGAGCCATGGCGCCTCCGCAGAGGATGCTTCCTCAACACGCTAAAGCTAGGCTAGGTCGCGCACTCGCATCGTGCAAGGCAACGTAAGGAGGAGGCACACCCCGTATGCGGATCGCGCCGGTGCGCCGTCTGCATGCTGCGCTGCAATGCGAAAACGGCTGCCTCCGACATGGGTTGCCGGAGGCAGCCGTCCCGAGCGGCACCGCTCACGTTGCGGCGTCGCAGGAAAAAACCGGCGCGTCAGTGCATCGGCTCTGTGCGCCGCTCCAACATGCCGTAGACGATGGCCGCCACCACGCCAAACAGCAGGTTGGCCAGTAGCGGCCCGGAGCCGCGCTCCGAGGCAAACCACGGGAACACCGCCGTCATGCCGTAGAAGTTGACCACGTACGCCACGATCCCGAAGGCCGCCCCGATGGCGGCGAGCATGCCGACGCTCGAGTCAAAGTGGAATGGCGCGATGATCGCGCCCAGGATCATCCCCATGAGCGAGCCCAGCACAAAGTGCAGCACCAGTGCCGTGCCAACGATGCTGAAGCTGAACAGCGACATTTGTTCAAGTGCCCCCTGGCCCATCACCATGGCCGCGATCTTGTGCGTCGGGCGCCACGGGCTTTCATTCAGCACCATGGTCGACCAGAAGAACTCCAGCACGATGACCAGTGCGCCGCCCACCAAGCCGGCGACGCTGGCCGCCAGCCAGTCGGGCATGCGGCGCTCCCAGTGGTGCGATTGCATATGCAGTTCCATACGAACCTCCTACGGTGTATCAACGCCAGCACTTATGAATCGCACGCGCCACTTTGCGCGCAAGTGCGTGCCGTATGAAATTCAGAATGGCAGATACGGGTGCCAACGCAAGGTGCAAAAACCCTGCGCGTCGCACAGCACCACGGCGTTCTGCTCGAAGGTCTGCATGAGCGTATCGGCAATGGCCGCATCGTCGATGAACAGCAGCAGGCTCGGCTCGGGCGCCCACGCATCGACTGTGCCGGCAGGGGCGTCGTCGGGTGGGCCACCCTCGCCGGGCAGCCACGGCAGGCCGCGCGCGATGGCCCAGGCGAGCAGTTCCGCCTGGCGTGCGGCGTTGTCTTCCGCCGACACGGATCGCGAAAACGGCTGATACGCCGTCACGAATGCCGCCCACGGTGCATCGGCTTGCGCCAGCAGCGCCGCCACGCATGGGTTGATGGCATCCAGGTGCAGCAGCACGTCACCTTCGGGTGTGTCCACGCGATACCGCGCGCTGCGGTAAGCGGCAATCAGGTCAGGCGTGAGGGCGGGCGGATGACGGAGCATTGTTGCGTCGCATGGTCGCAGCCATCTGATTTGGCGCAACGCAAAGGGGCAAGGGATGTCACAGAATAGTTGCATGCGGCCCCGTTTGCCGCAGCAGTCTTCCGACAACCCCTCTCCTGCGAGGCTGAACCATGTACAAGAAAATCCTGGTCGCTGTGGACGGTAGCGCAACCAGCAAGCTGGCCCTGGCTGAAGCTGTGCGCCTGGCCAAGGCATTCCAGAGCACCGTGCGCGCCGTGTATATCGTCGACAGCCCGGCCATGCTGTTCGATGTCGGCTATTACGACCCGACCGAGCTGCGCAAATCGTTCATCCAGGCCGGCACGGCCCTGCTGGGCGAAATTGAAGACAACCTGGCCAAGGATGGCGTGCCGCAGGAAACCGCCCTGGTGGAAACCGAAGGCATCGGCGAAGACGTGGCTGGCGCCCTGCAGCGCGATGCCGCCAAGTGGGGCGCCGATGTGGTGGTGATCGGCACGCATGGCCGCCGCGGATTGGCGCATGCGATGCTGGGGAGCGTGGCGGAAAAATTCATCCGCCAGGCCACGACACCGGTGCTGTTGGTGCGCGGTCCGGCCAAGGACTGAGCCTGTGTTGCTGCCGCGCAGGCCGAGGCTCGTGCCTGCGCGTGACGGATATCATGTTGGGATCACGGGTCGCGGCCTGACAGGCTCGCGGCTCGGTTTGCCCCAAACGTATCCGTCGCCATCTCCTATGAATATCAATCCGGACGTGCCGTCGCGCCCAGCTACCCGCGCCATCCGCACCCTCACAGCCCTGGAAGGCCGCGTGCTCGGCGTCCTGGTCGAGAAGCAGCACACGGTGCCCGATACCTATCCACTCACGCTCAACGCGCTGGCCGCCGGCTGCAACCAGAAGACCGCCCGCGCGCCGGTGATGAGCGTGACCGAAGCCGAGATCCTGACCGCCATCGACGGGCTGAAATCGCTGAGTCTGGTCATGGAAGGCAGCAGCAGCCGCGTGCCGCGTTTCGAGCACAACATGAACCGCGTGCTGGGTGTGCCGAGCCAATCCATTGCGTTGCTCACCACGCTGCTGCTGCGTGGGCCGCAGACGGCCGCTGAGCTGCGCCTGAACGCCGCGCGGTTTCATGCGTTTGCCGACATCTCGTCCGTCGAGGCGTTTCTGGAAGAGCTGGCCGAGAATGAGCCGCCTTACGTTGTGAAGCTGCAGCGCGCCCCAGGCGAGCGCGAAAGCCGCTGGATGCACCTGCTGTGCGGTGAAGTGGCCCAGACCGATGTGCAACAGGGTGCCACCAACGACGGAGCCATCGCGCCGTCCGAGTTCGAAGCGTTGAAAGCGGAGCAGAAGCAGTTGGCCGACAAGGTGGCCAAGCTTCAGGCGCTGGTCGAACAGATGGCCGGTGAGCTCGGCATCTCGATCGACCCGTCGATGCTGTAACGGTGACCGGCCCGACGAAGAGTGAAGGGCCGGCTACGTTGCCGTCAGCTTAGGCGCCTGCTGACACAAACAGCGTGCAGGCGCCTTCCTCGGCCGCCGACACATTGCGGCGGAAGCCCGAGAACAAATCCCGCCCAACGCCCGCGTGGTAGTGCGCCAGATCGGGCGTGCTGATCTGGCGGGCGTTCCACTCCGCCTCCGGCACGCGCACTTGCAGCGTGCCCGCTTCGGCATCCAGCACGACGATGTCGCCATCGCGCACGCGCGCCAGCGGTCCGCCGTTGAGTGCTTCCGGGGTGATGTGGATGGCCGCCGGCACCTTGCCCGATGCGCCCGACATGCGGCCGTCCGTCACCAGCGCGACCTTGAAGCCGCGCTCTTGCAGCACCGACAGCGTCGGCGTGAGCTTGTGCAACTCAGGCATGCCGTTGGCGGCCGGGCCCTGATACGGCAGCACGGCAATGAAGTCGCGCTCCAGTTCACCCGCCTTGAAGGCGTGGATCAGATCATCCTGCGCGAGGAACACGCGCGCCGGCGCTTCCACAAAGCGATGCTCCGGCTTGACCGCCGACACCTTGATGACCGAGCGCCCGATGTTGCCGTCCAGCACGCGCAGGCCGCCGTCCGGCGAGAACGGTTCAGCCACGCCGCGCACGATGTTCGTGTCGAGCGAGGCAGCGGCCCCATCGCGCCACACCAGCCGCTGTTTGCCTTCCATGCCTTCCAGGAAGGGCTCTTGCGAATGACGGCGCAGGCCCTTGCCCATGATCGTCGTCACGTCGTCGTGCAGCAGGCCGGCGTCGATCAGCTCGCGAATCACGATCGACAAACCGCCCGCCGCCTGGAATTCGTTCACGTCGGCCTTGCCGTTCGGGTACACGCGCGCCAGCAGCGGAATCACGCCGGACAAATCGTTGAAGTCGTCCCACGTGAGCAGAATGCCCGCCGCACGCGCCATGGCGATCAGGTGCAGCGTGTGGTTGGTCGAGCCGCCCGTGGCCAGCAGGCCGACGATGCCGTTGACGAAAGCACGTTCATCCAACACGTCGGCGATCGGGGTGTACTGATCGCCGCTGTAGACGAGCTTGAGCACCTGGTGCGCCGCTTGCCGCGTCAGTGCCTCGCGCATGGGCGTGCCCGGGTTGATGAAGGCGGTGCCCGGCAGGTGCAGGCCCATGATCTCCATCAGCATCTGGTTGGAGTTGGCCGTGCCGTAGAACGTGCAGGTGCCGGGGCCGTGGTACGACTTGGATTCGGCTTCCAGCAGATCCGCGCGCGAGAGTTTGCCCTCGGCGTAGAGCTGGCGCGTGCGGGCTTTCTCGTCATTGCTGATGCCGGTGGTCATCGGGCCGGCCGGCACAAACACGGCGGGCAGGTGGCCGAACGACAGCGCGCCGATCACCAGCCCCGGCACGATCTTGTCGCACACGCCCAGGTACAGCGCCGCGTCGAACATCTGGTGCGACAGCGCCACGGCGGTGGACAGCGCAATCGTGTCGCGCGAGAACAGCGACAGCTCCATCCCGTCCTGCCCTTGTGTCACGCCATCACACATGGCCGGTACGCCGCCCGCAAACTGGGCCGTGCCGCCGGCTTCCAGCGCCGCTTCCTTGATCCACGCCGGAAATGCCTCCAGCGGCTGGTGTGCCGAGAGCATGTCGTTGTACGCCGAGACAATGCCGATATTCGGCCGCTCCAGCGCTTTCAGGCGGATTTTGGCTTCGCCCGGCATGGCGGCAAAGCCGTGCGCGAGGTTCGTACACGAGAGCAGCGTGCGCTCGACCTTGCGGCCGGCGTTCTTGCGGGTGACCTCCAGATAGGCCTGACGGGGGCCGCGGCTGCGGTCGATGATGCGGCGGGTGACGTCGGCCACGACGCGATGCAGGCTGGGCTGGGCCATACGGGTTCTCCTGGAAGTGGGGGCCGTCCGGGTGGGACGAATCCTGTAATTTTCCTACAAACGGGCCGGTCGTGGGACAGGGTTTTCCACAGGTGTCGTGCGGAAAGTCACCCCGCCAATGCCACCGTGCACGCGAATTGCGTGCCACAAAGCGCGCCAAGAGTCAGGCGGATTCTCAAATGACGGGCCGCAGACACTTGCCCGGGCAGTGTTACGCACGCCTTGCTTGCGATGTAGTAATACTACAAAATGAGGTAAAAATACGTGTTGTCCTGCTAGTCAACTAGGCTAGCCTAATCGGTGGCTCACACACAGGAGATGACGATGTCGGTGCCCGCATTCGACATGGTGTTGTTTGGCGGTACGGGCGATCTTGCCCGCCGCAAGCTGATTCCGGCCTTGTTCGATGCGCACCAGGGTGGCGAACTGCACCCGCGCGGGCGGATCTTCGCCATCGGCACGCAGCCGCTGGAAACGTCGGGCTACCTCGCGCTGCTGGAGCGCGAAACGCGCCCGACCATGCGCCTGTACTCCGGCGCGCCCGTCTCCGACGACGCCTGGGCCTCGTTTGCCGAGCGCATCGTTTATCAGCAGGTTGACGCGCGCAAACCCGAGCAGTTCGACGGGCTGGCCGCCGCGCTGGGCGAAGACCGCGCCCCCGTGACGGTGTGCTACCTGGCCACCGCCCCGGGCTTCTTCATCGACATCTGCGCGCAGTTGGCCCGTGTCGGGCTGAACACCCCTAACGTGCGCCTCGTGCTGGAAAAGCCGCTGGGCACGGACCTGGCCTCGAACGAGCGCATCAACTCGGCTGTGGCCGAGTACTTTGCCGAAGACCAGATCTACCGCATCGACCACTACCTCGGGAAAGAGTCGGTGCAGAACCTGATGGCGATCCGCTTCGGTAACGCGTTGTTCGAGCCGCTCTGGCGCCGCGAGTGGATCAAGGACGTGCAGATCACCATCGCCGAGCAGCTCGGCGTGGAAAAGCGCGGCGATTTCTACGACGGCGTTGGCGCGCTGCGCGACATGGTGCAGAACCATCTGCTGCAGCTGCTGTGTATCGTCGCCATGGAGCCGCCGTCGAGCCTCTCGCAAGACGCTATCCGCGACGAGAAGCTGAAGATTCTGAAGGCGCTCAAGCCGATTCCGCTGCAGGAGGTGCCAGAAAAGACCGTGCGCGGCCAGTATCTGGAAGGCGCCATCGCCGGCCAGCCGGTGCAGGGGTATCTGCACGAGCAGGGTATTCCGCCGGACAGCCGCACCGAAACCTTCGTCGCTATCAAGGCCGAGATTGCCAACTGGCGTTGGGCCGGCGTGCCGTTCTACCTGCGCACCGGCAAGCGCATGCCGCAGCGGCTGGCGGAAATCGTCGTGCGCTTTCACGACGTGCCGCATGCGCTGTTTCCCAAGCCGCTGATTCAGTTTCCCGAGAACCGCCTCGTCATCCGCCTGCAGCCGGAAGAAAGCATTCGCCTGCAGTTCCTGACCAAGACACCCGGTGCGGCGCTGGGCTTGCAACCTGCCACGCTCGATCTGGATTTCACCGACCACGGCGGTGTTCGCCATGCCGGCGCGTATGAACGCCTGCTGATGGACGCCGTCAACGGCAAGCTGGGTTTGTTCGTGCGCCGCGATGAACAGGCCGAAGCCTGGCGCTGGGTCGAGCCGATCATTGAGGCGTGGAACGAAGCGCGCACGCCGCCCAAGGGTTACACGGCGGGCAGTTGGGGCCCGGCGGCGTCGAGCGCATTGCTCTCGCGCGACAGCGCCGCCTGGCACGAGGAGATGTGATGGCGATGCGCTGGCACGCACTTCCCGATGCGGCGGCACAGGTGGCATCGCTGGCCGATGCCATTGCCGCCACGCTCACGCGCGTGATCGAGCAGCAGGGCAGCGCGTGCTTGGCTGTGTCGGGCGGGCGTTCGCCCATCGCGCTGTTCGCCGCGCTGCGTGTGCTGCCGCTGCGCTGGGCGGACGTGTCGATCACGCTGGTCGATGAACGCGCCGTGCCGCCCGAACACGCAGATAGCAACGCGCGCCTCGTCCGCGAGCATCTGTTGCAGGATGCCGCCGCTGCCGCACGGTTCTTCCCGCTGGTGCTGTCGCCGCATGTGCATGGCGATTCGGTGGATGTGGATGCGTGCGTGGCGACCGCCAACGAGCCGTTCCAGCAGCCGGATGTCGTCATCCTCGGCATGGGGGACGACGGGCATACCGCATCGCTGTTTCCCGACGCGGCGGAGCTGGGTGAGGGCATTGACCGCACGCACGCGCCTGCCTACCTGCCGGTGCGCCCGGGCATGGCGCCGCATCGGCGCATCAGTTTGAATCTGTCGGCGCTGTGTACGGCGCAACGGTTGTTTCTGTCGATTACCGGGCCGCTCAAGCGCGGCGTGTTTGAGCAAGCCGCGCAGGGCGAGGCGCAGCGCGCGCTGCCGGTGAGTTACATCATTCATCAGCGGGAGGTACCGCTCGATGTCTATTGGACTGCATGAAGTGAGCGCGGGCACTGGGGCCGATCGATTGGCCCACGCGCAGGCTTACCCGCGCCTAGTGGCCGATGTGGGCGGCACCAACGTGCGCTTTGCGTTGGAGATGGCGCCCATGCGCCTGGCCCACGTCGGCGTGCTGGCGGGTGATGACTACCCCTCGCTCGAATCGGCCATGCGCGCGTACCTCGCGTCGCTGCCGCAGGAAATTGTCGACGCCGGTGTACGCCATGCCGCCATCGGCATCGCCAATCCGGTACTGGGCGACCAGATCCGCATGACGAATCGCGATTGGGCTTTCTCGATCGAAGCGATGCGGCAATCGCTGGGCTTCGATACCTTCGTCGTGCTCAATGACTTTGCGGCGTTAGCGCATGCGCTGCCTTATTTGCCTGCGGACGAGTTGGAGCAGGTCGGCGGCGGCGCCAGCCTTGCCGATGCGCCGCGTGCGCTGCTGGGTGCGGGCACGGGCCTGGGTGTGGCATCGCTGTTGCCCACACCGGAAGGGCGCTACATCGCCGTGGCGGGCGAGGGCGGCCACGTGGCCTTCGCGCCGATGAACGATGAGGAAGTCGCCATCTGGCGCTTTGCGCGTGAGCGCTTCGGACACGTGTCGGCCGAGCGGCTGATCTCGGGCATGGGCCTGGAGCTGATCTACGAAGCGCTGGGCGCCTGCTTTGACCTGTGGCAGCAAGGCCCCGCCGTGCGTCGCGCCGCCGACATCACCGCCATCGCGCTCGGCGAGATGGAAGACAGCGCCGGCGACCACGCCCGCTGCCGCTATGCCGTTGATATGTTCTGCGCGTTCCTCGGCACCGTTGCCGCCAACCTGGCCGTTACGGTGGGGGCGCGCGGCGGCGTGTATATCGGCGGTGGCATCGTGCCTAAGCTTGGGCCCGCGTTTGCCAACTCGCCATTCCGGCGGCGTTTTGAAGACAAGGGTCGCTTCTCGGCCTATGTGGCGGCGATGCCGGTGTATGTCATTCATTCGCCGTATCCGGGGTTGATCGGCTTGTGCGCCGCTATGGACCACGCGGTGGCGCAGGGGCATTGAGAGCCTGAAGCGCGCTTAGCCGCGCTTATTCCGACGGATCGGCGTGTTGGACGGTGCTGCCCTTGCGCAGTGCCACCTCCAGCACCAGCGCGTCGAGCAAGGCCAGGTGAAGCAGCCGCGCGACCATCGACCGATCGGCCGCGGCGTCATCCACATCCGCAGGCAGTACCACATCGGCCAGCACGGCCAGCGGGCTACCGGGCGCGGTGACGGCAATCACGCGCACGCCCAGTTCGCGCACGCGTTCCACTGCGGTCTGCAGTTCGGGCAGCGCGCCCGATTTGGAAATGACGATCACCACATCGCCCGCCTGCAGCACGTTCAACGACATCGACACGAGATACGGATCGCTATACGCCTGCGCTTGGATGCCGTAGCGGAAGAACTTCGTCTGCGCATCGAGCGCCACCACGCCGGAGCTGCCGAAGCCGTACAGGTCGATGCGATGAGCGGCATCGACCAGCGCGACGGCCGCATCCAGCGCACGCACATCGAACCGGTCGCGCAGCGCGGCGAGTGCATCGATGGTGTCTTGCAGCACGCACGTGCCGGAGGGCGGCGCGCTGCGTGTCGGTACGGTCTCGCGCGCGACGTTGCCGAGGTTGCCGAATTTCCCTTGCGCCAGCCGCAGCTTGAAATCCGACAGGCCATGGCAGCCCATCGAGCGGCAGAAGCGGATCACCGTTGGCTGGCTGACGCCGGCTTCACGCGCGATGGCCGCCACCGGCAAGCTCAGCACGGTACCCGGTTGGCGCAGCACCCAGTCGGCCACTTGGCGTTCTGCCGGCGTGAGCGATGGGCGCGTTGCGCGAATGCGCTCGCGCAAGTCGGCGGAAGGTTCGGCGGGGGAAGTCGTGTCTTGCGGGGCGCTCATCTGCGCGTGGGACTGAGGTGGTGGATCGCATCACGATAAAGGCAAGCGCAGCCGTGCGCAACCGCCCCGCGAGGGGTTGTTAGATGCAGCGCGCTCCGACTGCAACTGACTGTTTTTGCACTGTTGCGAGGCGAACGCGTCGGCTACGGTGAACGGCGCCCACGTCGTCACAAGCGGCGTGGTTCTGCAACGTCGTACTCCTCAAGAGGACATCCGATGCTCCGTACTGCTCTCCCCATGCAGCACCTTTCCACCCTGTGCCGTCATCTGGCGTATGCATGGCCGCTGGTGCTCGCAGCCGGGCCGCTGCATGCCGCTACCGATTGGGTCGACACCCACACCAAGGCTTTCGTGACAGGCCCGCAGCTCATGGCGCGCGGCGCCGCCAACGAGGTCGCACCCGGCCAGACCACCGATGTGCTGATCAGCCTCAAACTGCGCAACGAGGCCACGCTGAAGGCGCTCGCGCACGCTGTGAACGACCCGCGCAGTCCGCACTACCGCAAGTACCTGACCAGCGAGCAGTTCCTCGCCGACCACGCGCCCACGCAGGCGCAGGTCGATGCCGTGGTGAGCTATCTGCGGCAGAACGGCTTTATCGATATCGATGTGGCGCCCAACCGGCTGTTGGTGTCGGCGCGCGGTACGGCCGGTACGGTCAAGGCGGCCTTCAACACGCCGCTGGTGCATTACCAACTGGCGGGACGCAGCGGGTTTGCCAACAGCGGCAAGGCGCAGGTGCCGCGCGCGCTGGGTGGCATCGTCGGTTCGGTGCTGGGCTTGCAGAACGTGGCGCGTGCGCGTCCGCTGCTGCACGTGGGGGATGTGGCGCAACCCCGCACGCTGGCGGCGGGCACGGCTACTGGCCACTATCCGAAGGAGTTCCCGGCGCTGTACGGCGCGACTGGTGTGCCCACGGCGGCGGGCACGACGGTCGGCATCGTCACCATCGGCGGGGTGTCGCAAACGCTGCGTGACCTGCGCACCTTCACGAGCAGCAACGGTTACGCCACGGTGTCCACCACCACAATCAAAACCAACGGCACCAGCGGCAACTACACCGACGACCAGGACGGCCAGGGCGAATGGAACCTCGACAGCCAATCCATCGTGGGCGCGGCCGGCGGTGCGGTCGGCAAGCTGGCCTTCTACATGGCCGACCTGAACGCGCCGGGCAACACCGGGCTGACCAAGGCCTTCAACCGGGCTGTGACGGACAACACCGCCAAGATCATCAACGTGTCGCTCGGCTGGTGTGAGAACGACGCCAGCGCCGACGGCACGCTCGATGCGGAGGAAGCCATCTTCACCACAGCCGCCGCGCAGGGGCAGACATTCTCCGTGTCTTCCGGCGACGAAGGCGTCTACGAGTGCAACAACCGTGGCTATCCGGACGGCGGCAACTACAGCGTGTCGTGGCCGGCATCGTCGCCGCACGTGCTGGCCATTGGCGGGACCACGCTCTACACCAGCGGATCGAGCTTCGCCAGCGAGACCGTGTGGAACGAAGGCCTCGATGGCAATGGCAAGCTGTGGGCCACCGGCGGCGGCATCAGCCAGATCCTGCCGGCGCCGAGCTGGCAGGGTGGCAATGCGCGGCTGTTGCCCGATGTGTCGTTCGATGCGGCGCAGAGCACCGGTGCCTACATCTACAACTACGGTCAACTGCAGCAGATTGGCGGCACGAGCCTGGCATCGCCCATCTTTGTCGGTTTCTGGGCGCGGCTGCTGGCGGCCAACGGCAACCTGGGCTTTCCGGCGGCGCGCCTGTACGGCGCTATTCCGGCCAACGCGTCGCTGCTGCGCTATGACGTGGTCTCGGGCAACAACGGCTACCAGGGCTACGGCTACAACGCGGCCCAGGGCTGGGATTACCCGACGGGTTGGGGCAGCCTGAACATCGGCGCGTTGAACCAGTTGATCAAATCCGGCGGATTCTGATGCGGCGATGATGTTGCGGGCGGTTTTGCCCAAAGCGCGAACCGCCCGCGCGGCGGTTCTACAATGAGCCTTCCCCGGCTTATTTTGATTCGTCATGCGCGTGCTCCTCGTAGAAGACGACGACATGATCGGCGACAGCGTGCGCAAGGGTTTGCGCCACGACGGCTTTGCCATCGATTGGGTGCGCGACGGCGAGGCCGCACTGCATGCCGTGACGGCGCCCGGCGCCGCCTCGAGTGCCTCTGGCCCGGAAGTGGGCGCTTCCATGTTCGACTTGATGCTGCTCGACCTCGGCCTGCCCAAACGCGATGGGCTGGATGTGGTGCGTGAGTTGCGCCAGCGCGGCATCGCCATCCCCATCCTGATCCTCACCGCACGCGATGCGGTGGCCGACCGCGTGGCCGGCTTGAACGCGGGTGCGGACGACTACCTCGTCAAACCGTTCGACCTGCAGGAGCTGGCCGCGCGCATGCATGCGCTGCTGCGCCGGCAGGGTGGCCGGGCGGACCCGCTCTTGCGCCACGGCGACGTGCTGCTCAACCCGGTCACACGAGAGGTGCTGCGCGCCGGTGTGCCGGTCAAGCTGTCGGGGCGCGAGTTTGCGGTGTTGCATGCGCTGCTGGCGCGGCCGGGCAAGGTGTGGTCGATCGCGCAGTTGCAGGACAACCTCTACGGCTGGGACGAAGAGGTCGGCAGCAATACGGTGGAGGTCTACATCCATGCGTTGCGCAAGAAGCTCGGCAGCCACTTCATCCAGAACATCCGCGGCGTGGGGTATGTGATTCCGCGTGAGATGCCTACGCCGCCCGCGGAACCTGCCGACCACAAAGACCACCAATAGCCCATGCAATCCATTCGCAAAACATTGCTCTGGTGGCTGGCGGGCGGCTTGCTGGCAGGCATCGTCGTCGCCACGGGGCTGATCTACGCGCAGGCGCGCCAGGAAGCCAACGCGCTGTTCGACTATCAGATGCAGCAAGTGGCTGCCGCGCTGCCCAGCCAGTGGATCGATCCGCCGCCGCCCGCGCTGGCGGGTATCGCGCGTGATGACGACGTCGTGATCCGCATCTGGGATGGCACGGGCCGCAGCCTCTATCTTTCGCACGCGCGGCCGAATTTGCCGGACCAGGTGGAACTGGGCTTTTCTGATGCGAATACGCCCGAGGGGCCTTGGCGCGTGTACAGCGTCGCCTTTGGGCCCGCCGTGGTGCAGATCGCGCAGCCGTACAGCGCACGGCACGCGGTCGCGGCACGCATGGCACTGCGCACGGTGGCGCCGCTGTTGATTCTGCTGCCGTTGCTCGGCTGGATCGTGTGGCTGGCGGTCGGACGCGGGCTGGCGCCGCTGGGCTCGGTGGCCAAGCAGGTGCAGGCGCGCGATGCGGCCGCGCTGTCGCCGCTGCCCACGCAAGGCTTGCCCGACGAGATTCGCCCGCTCACCAACGCGTTGAATGATCTGCTGGCGCGCCTGGGCACTGCGCTTGCGCATCAGCGTGCGTTTGTCGCCGATGCCGCGCACGCGCTGCGCACGCCGCTGGCGGCGCTCAAGCTGCAATTGCAGGTAGCGGACCGCGCCCAAGACGAAAACGAGCGCCGGGCTGCGCATGCCGATCTGCATCGCGGTGTGGAACGCATGATTCGTCTGGTGGGTCAGTTGCTGACGCTCGCGCGGCAGGAGCCTGGGGCTGCCGATACGCAACGCGCGCCGGTCGCGCTGGATGCGGTGGCGGCCGAGGTGGTGGCGGAGTTGTCCCCGGCGGCCGTCCACAAGGGCATCGATCTCGGCGTCGACATGGCATCGCAGCCGGCGTCTGTGCTGGGCAATGCGGATGCGTTGCGCGTGCTGCTGGTCAACCTCGTCGATAACGCGCTGTGCTATTGCCCGCGCGGCGCACGCGTGGATGTTTCGACCGGCCACACGCCCGACGGTGGTGTGCAACTGGTGGTGGAGGACAACGGCCCCGGTATCCCGGAGGAAGAACGCGAGCGCGTGCTCGACCGCTTCTATCGCCCCACCCAAGCGCCGACTGGCGGCAGTGGTCTGGGCTTGGCCATCGTGCGCGAGATTGCGCAGGCGCACGACGCCACGCTGGCACTGGAAGCGCGTGAAGGCGGTGGGCTGCGTGTGGTGTTGCGCTTTCCGTTCAGGGCGGCCACCTGATGTGACAGCTGAGGCAGCCCGAAACACTTTGTTTCGTGTGATGCCCGAGGCCTTAAGTCTCGTTTAAGTCTGCGTGCCTACGATGCTTGCAACCGATGGGCACGACAGGCAACCCGCCAGCCGTGGCCCTCGTTTCAGCATGAGAGGACACGACAATGACACGCCAAACCCTGGCACGCAGCGCGGCCGGCCTGGCTGCGGTGATCGCGGTTGCGGGTGGCTATGCCTATCTGCAGAAAGACATGATTACGCGGGCGGTGGCCGCACCCGTGGCGCCGGTGATGGCGTCTGCTGCGGCGCCTGCGACAGCCATGCCGCCGGTGGCGGTCGCTGCCCCGATGGACTTCTCCGGCATCGTCGAGCGCTACGGCCCGGCGGTGGTCAACATCAGCACCACCGCGCATGCGCAGCGCACCAGCATGCAAGGGCTGCCGCCCGGCATGAGCCCGGATGATCCGTTTGCCGAATTCTTCAAGCGTTTCATGCCGCAGATGCCGCAGCAGCGCGGCGACCAGATCGTGCGCGGGTTGGGCTCGGGCTTTATCGTCTCGGCCGATGGGCTGATCCTCACCAACGCACACGTGGTCGACGGGGCGCAGGAGGTCAACGTCAAGCTGACCGATCGCCGCGAGTTCAAGGCCAAGGTGCTCGGCGTGGACAAGCAATCGGACATCGCCGTGTTGCGCATCTCGGCCCAGAACCTGCCCGTGGTGCAGATCGGCAGCCCTGCCAATACCAAGGTGGGCGAGCCCGTCGTGGCGATCGGTTCGCCGTATGGTTTCGAGAACACCGTGACGGCGGGCATCGTGAGTGCCAAGTCGCGCGCGCTGCCGGACGACACCTACGTGCCCTTCATCCAGACCGACGTGGCCGTGAACCCCGGCAACTCGGGCGGCCCGCTGTTCAATCAGCGTGGCGAAGTCATCGGCATCAACTCGCAGATCTACAGCCAGACCGGTGGCTACCAGGGCTTGTCGTTCGCTATTCCGATCGACGTGGCGATGAAGGTGGAGCAACAGCTCGTTACCACCGGCAAGGTTACGCGCGGGCGCCTGGGCATTGCGGTGCAGGAGGTCAATCAGTCGCTGGCGGATTCGTTCAACTTGCCCAAGCCGGAGGGCGCGCTGGTCAACTCGGTGGAGCCGGACGGCCCCGCCGCCAAGGCCGGCCTGCAACCCGGCGACGTGATCCTGCAGATCAACGGTGCACGCATTGATCGCTCGGGGGATCTGCCGGAACAGGTGGCCGACATCAAACCTGGCAGCACGGTGCCGCTGCAGATCATCCGCCAAGGCAAGCCGACCACGTTGACGGTCACCATCGGTGCGGCCAAGGATACGAAGGTGGCGGCCAATGAAAAGGCCGCGCCCGATCAGGGCCGCCTCGGCCTGGCCGTGCGCCCGCTGCAACCGGAAGAAAAGCGCCAGAGCGGCCTGCCGGGCGGGTTGGTGGTGATGGAAGCGAGCGGCCCGTCTGCCAAGGTCGGCATCCAGCCGGGTGACGTGATCCTGTCGCTCAATGGCACACCGGTGTCGTCGGCGCAGGAGCTGCGCACGCTGGTCGAACGTGCCGGCAAGCATGTCGCCCTGCTGGTCCAGCGGGATGACACGAAGATCTTTGTGCCGGTGGATCTGGGCTGACATCAGCCCATGACGGGCTACTTCGGCGCGCCTTGCTGGGGCGGTGGGTTCAACGGCAGGCGCCAGAGGTCATAACGCTCTTCGCCTGCCTTGACCGCGCCCGCAAAGTGCAGGTTCAGCCGGCTGGAGGTCACCACCAGGGCGCCGTCGGGAGCGAGCGTCGGCGTGTCCGGCCAAGAAACGCCGTCATCCGCCGCCACCAGCGCCATTGCCTTTGTGGCGGGGTCGTACCGGACGATACCGTTGCGCGTCACGTCGGTGATGTACAGCCGGCCGTCTGCGCTGGTGACAATGCCATCCGTGTTGCCGCCCACGTCGCCAATGCTGTGTACGGCGGCGGCGACCTCTGCGCGATTGGCCTTCGGGTTGCGCAGCACCTGTGTGGCAATCGCATGCGCGTGCTGGCCTGTGGTGACAGTCCAATACAGCGTGCGCGCATCTGGCGACAGCGCAATGCCGTTGATGCCCAGCACCAGCGGCTTGCCCGGCCAGACTTCCGTACCGTGCGACATGACCTTCGCGCCCGGTTCCGGCAACAGGCTCGGATGCCGATCGAGCAAGCGGCGCGCGCGGCCCGATGTGAAATCCACAACGATCAGGCCTGCCTGATTGGCGGGCGCGCTGCGCAGGCCGCTGTCCGACACATAGGCCACCTTGCGGGCTTCATCGACCACGATGTCATTGAGGAAGCTGCCCTTGCGGTCTGCCACGGCATCCAGGCCGATACGCTTGACCAGCCGGCCGGTATCGAGCGCATAGACCATGATCTTCTGTGCGCCTTCGGGGGCCTCGCTCTCGCCCGCCATAAAGCCCTGATCGAGTGCCCACAGCCAACCGTTGCGCCGGTCGATGTAGAAGCCGAGCACGTTGCGAAGGTGCTGATCCGGCGCACCGGCCACGGCATTGTCTTGCGTTGACGGAAACGCCGTCAGCCGCGCCGGCCCGGAGGTCGTGCGTGTGTCCAGCACGCTCAACGTGGCAGGCGCATCCGCAGACAGCACCCGGGGCGTGCTGACAAACGCCCGGCCTTGCAGGTCGAAGTGGATGCCGACAATCGGCGCGTTGACCGAACTCGCATCGGCCGCGACGTTGCCGCCCTCGTTGGCGGGTGCCCAGGTCACGCCTGTATAGCTGCGCCAGTGCTCGAGCGATGCGCGCTCGGCCGGTTGCGTGGGTTGTACCGCCATAGCGGACGTGCTGTATGCGGCTGCCAGCAGCGCGGCAGCCAGGGTAAGGCGACGGCGATTCATCATCGTGATCCAAAAATGGGGAGGGATCGCTGCAAAAGCAGCGCCTTGAAGGTGGTGTGACACCAGGGCTGGCTTGCGGGAGAGGGCTTACGCGCTGACCGGGTGGCCGAGCAGCAAGTCACGCATGGCTGCCCCCACGCCCGCCGCAGACTGCGGGTTCTGGCCGGTGACGAGGTGCCCGTCCACGACAACGTTGGCGGTCCAGTCCGGCGCGGGGTGATGCGTTGCCCCGCGCTGCACCAGCGTGCTGGCGAGCAGGAACGGCACCACCTGGTCCAGTTGAACCGCGCGCTCTTCGCTGTCCGTAAAGGCGCTGACGTCTTTGCCCGCCACGAGGTAGGCACCATCGCTGAGCTTGACGTTGACCAGTGCCGCGGGGCCGTGGCAAACGGCACCCACCACACCACCCGCCTCGTAGATCGCGCGCGTGACGTGCGATACGGCGGCGCTGTCCGGGAAGTCCCACATCGTGCCATGGCCGCCGGCAAAGAAGATGGCCGAATACCGGCTCGGGTCGATATCGCCCAGGCGTTGCGTCTGGCGGACGGCACTGCGGAAGGTCGTGTCGTTCCAGTAGCGGGCGTTGACGGCATCGTTCAGGTTCAGGCCATCCACCGGCGGCTCCCCGCCCTGGATCGAAGCAAACTCCACTGCAATGCCGGCGGCCTCCAGCTCCGCCAGCGGGTGCGTGACCTCGCCCAGGTAATAGCCGGTCGGCTTGCCCGTGCTTCCCTTGGTTCCGTGGCTGGTCAGCACGAACAGGACGGGCCGGACGGCGGGGTGGGTGTTGGTGTGCATGGTTTCAGTCCTTTCTGGTAGGGGTTGCATTGGTGTGACGACACTGTATTGATGGCTCAAGTGGCGATAAACTGCCGATCCAGACAATCATTTGTTCTTGAAGCGACAAAATGAGCCGGAAGTTTGATTACCTTGGCGATGTCGAAGCATTTCTGGCGGTGGCCGAGCACGGCTCGTTTACGGCGGGGGCGGTGGCGCTGTCGACCACGCCTTCGGTGCTCAGCCGTGCCGTCACCCGGCTGGAGGCGCGCCTAGACAACCAATTGCTGCGCCGGACCACGCGCCGGATCGGGTTGACCGACGCGGGCCGGTTGTATCTAGAGCAGGCGCGCGCCGCCTTTACGCTGCTCGACGAGGCTGAGCGCGAGGCCCAGGGGGAAGAGGGCGAACTCAAGGGGCGTGTGCGGCTGAGCGTGCCCACTACGTACGGCCACTACCGTCTGCCGCCGTTGCTGGCCCGGTTTGCGCAGTCGCACCCCAGCGTTCGTGTTGAGCTGAACATCACGAACAGAAACGTCGATCTGGTGGCCGAAGGGTTTGACCTGGCCATCCGGCTTGGGCATCTGCCCGACAGCGGATTGGTGGCGCGCAAGCTGGAAGATGCGGCGTTGTGTTTGGTGGCTTCGCCCGATTACCTGCAGCGCTCGGGTTGGCCCAAAAGATTGGACGACCTCCAGCAACACATCTGTCTGCCGTTCGTGATGCCGAGTACCGGCCGGATGGTGCCGTGGGTGTTTAAGGAGGAAGAGCGGGATGTCGAATGGCTGCCGCCTTCCACCATCCAGGTTTCAGGCGATGTGTTGGGCGTGGTATCCCTGGCCGCGCAGGGCGTGGGCATCTGCCAAAGCTATGACTTCATCGTCCGCCGACAGCTTGAGCAGGGCAGCCTCGTTGAGCTGTTGCCGGCACTACGTGGCCGGACACGCCCCTTCTCGGTTGTCTACGCACCGCATCGCAGACAATCTGCCGCGACACGAGCGTTGATCGATGTGCTGACATCGAGCGAACATCATCGCAGCGCGTGAATCGATGCGCGGCCGGCGCCCACGCGGGGGCTCAGCCTTTGACGCAGAGCCGTGCGGTAGCGCGGTCCAGGGCGATGCGGTGCAGCGTGTCGAGCGCCTTCTCGCGCGCAACGTGTTCGATGTCGCGCGCCACCTGCGTCGGGCAATCTGCACCGTTGCGGGCGGGGCCGGCGTCATGCAAGGTCTGCAGAATGGCCTTCTGCAAGGTATCCAAGCGCGGTCGGATGACGTCCGGCAGGCTCTGGCGCGGCGCGGTGGGCGCGGCACCGGCGCGGCGCCAGTCGTTCAGCAGGGCGTACTGCACTTCCTTGTTGGCTTCGATCTGATCGGCAAACACGTCTGCCGCATCCGTCGCCTGCAAGCCGTAAGTGGGTGCCATGGCCGAGACGTTGGCAATGACCTTGGCTTCGCGCTCCGGGTCATAGACCGATTGGCCGGTGTCCCACTTGCTCAGCGCAACCTGATCAGCGGTAACGAGGCGGTCGGCCAGATGCCGAAGCAAGGGGACGAAGGCGCCTTCCTGGGCACCGGCCTGGGTCGCACAACCGGCCATGAGCCAACCGGCACAGACGAGTGCGGCCGCCGGGCGGGCTACGGAGCGCTTGAGAAAAGGCGTCATGCTGAATGTCCTGTCACGAAGAGTCGCCATGATACCGAAGCGGGGTGCACTCCAGCCGCAATGCGGTGCTACAAGTGCGCGCCGCCATTGCGTTTGCACGTGCCGTTCGCCTTAAACCCAGGTATCATGCGGGCTACGCGCCAACCGTGTCTGCAAAGCCAGACGTGGCGCAAGCTTTGAGCGTACGACAATGGATTTCAACCCCGATCTGGAAGGTTTGCCGCTGTTCGCCAAACCCGCATTCGGCTGGGAGGATTCGGTGTCGGCATCGCCAGCCGAAGTACTCCCCGCCAAACCCCGCCGCCCGCGCCAATGGCGCGGTCCCATCACCCACTGGGAACGCGGCTACCGCTCCCACTATTACCGCGACAAGCGCGGCAAGAAGCTCGGCGAAATCCACCTCAGCCCGCGCGGCGAGGCGCCGCTCCTCTACCGCTGGCTGGCCGGCACGCTGTCGGGCATCGAAGGCTCGCTCTCGCACGCGCGCATACGGGTGGAAGAGGCGATCGGGTTTGGGATGCGGCAAATGGCGTTGTTCTGAGGCGGTTGGCCGGACGCGTTGCCGGGCACGGCCGATGCGTCCACCTTGGGTTCACCACGACGAGGAGAACCCCATGCCGACCATCGTTCGCATCTTTACCGACCACGCAGCCGCAGAGGCGGCCCGCCAGGCTGTACTGAACACTGGCCTCGCGCTGGAGCGTGTGGCGCTGTCGCATCAGGCCGACGAAGCAGGCGCCGTGTGCGGCAACTTCCTCTGCGGCGACTACGAACCCGGTGGCGAGATCGCCGAAACCTACGAGCGCAAGTTCCAGAATGTGGTGATCGGCGGCCGCTTCCTGCTGACCATTGACGCCGAGCCCGCGCAGGTGGACGCGGCCGAGGCGGCATTGCAGGCAACCGGCGGACACGCTGTCGATGATCTTGGCCCCAAGCCCTGAACTTGTGCGACGGTTCTAGAATGCAGGCACCGCCTCTATCGCCCCAGACCACAAACGCACCATGTCCACCGACTCGACCCTGCCGACATTGCGTTCAGCCCTCGCGCCCACGGGCGCGCTGCGCGCTTCCATCAACACGGGCAACCCGATCCTCGCGAAGCTGGATGCGCAGGGGCGGGCGGTAGGTGTGTCGGTGGACTTGGCCCACGCGCTGGCCGAGCGCCTGGGCGTGGCGTTGAAACTGGTCGTAGTGGATGCGGCTGGGAAGTCGGTCGACTTGGTGTCGCAAGAGCAGGCCGACATCGGCTTCTTCGCCATTGACCCGCGCCGCGCGGCCAGCATCTCGTTCACCGAGCCCTACGTGCTGATCGAGGGCTACTATCTCGTGCGCAACGACTCGCCCATCCGCACCAATGCCGATGTGGACCGCGCGGGTAATCGCGTTGTTGTCGGCAAGGGCAGCGCGTACGACCTGTATCTCACGCGCGAACTGCACCATGCGGAGATCGTGCGCGCTCCCACGTCGCCGACGGTGGTGCAGACCTTTATCGACACGCACAGCGAGGTGGCTGCGGGCGTGAAGCAACAGCTCGAAGCGGATGCCGCCCACGTACCAGGCCTGCGCCTGCTGGATGAACGCTTCATGGTGATCCGTCAGGCGATGGGCGTGCCGACCAGCCGGGGCGCGCAGGCTGCGGCGTATGTCGCCGGATTTGTGGAAGACATGAAGGCCTCGGGCTTTGTCGCGCAGGCGCTGCAGCGGCATGGGGTGACGGGGGTCACGGTCGCACCGGCAACGAAGCATCCAGGCGCGATTGTTTCGCAGCTTTCTGGCCACGCTTGAGTCTGTGGTGGGATACTGCGTGCCCCACCACCCGGTGATGTCCCCCACCCACCGCTTTCCGTAGAATCCCCGCCACAGAAGACTTTGCGGGAGTCACCATGCTGGACCCAGGCGTCGCCATTGCTACGTCGGCGCTGATGAGCTTTGTACTCCTGGGGCTGCTCGGTTCGTTGCTGCGCTCCGGCAAGGCCGGCATTGCGGAGTGGTTTGGCGCCAACGTAGCGGTGGTGCTGGCGCTGCCCATGATCCTGTTGCGCGGGTCGATTCCCGATGCGCTCTCGGTCGTTGTTGCGAACGTGCTGCTGGCATTGGGTGGGGCGGCTTACTACGTGGGCTGCGCGCGTTTTCTTGGGCGGCGGTCGCACTGGCCGCTCCTGTTGACAGGTGTGGCGGCGGTTGGCGCGGCAGTGATCTACTGGCGCTACGTTGTCGACAGCATTCCCATGCGCG
Source organism: Ralstonia sp. R-29 (assembly GCF_049913345.1). Classification (NCBI taxonomy): domain Bacteria; kingdom Pseudomonadati; phylum Pseudomonadota; class Betaproteobacteria; order Burkholderiales; family Burkholderiaceae; genus Ralstonia; species Ralstonia sp. R-29. The sequence goes on along the minus strand of NZ_CP184378.1, from coordinate 1,415,734 downwards.
TGTTTGCCACCACGCTGTTTTCAGCCGCGTTCTGTACGGCGCTAGCCTGGATGTTGGTGCGGCACGCGCCTGCCGGCCGACCGACCTATCCGTATCGCGTGACCGCCGGCATTGCGTTGACGTTTGGCGCCTGCCAGCTCACGCGCGGCCTCTACTTCCTGACACTGGGCACTGCGTCCAATCCCACCATGTTTGCCACGTCGATCAGTGTGTTGCTGCTTGTGGTGGCCGCGGCCATCATGCCCATCCTCTCGATGTCGGCGATGCTGATGGTGCACGACGCGCTGCTGGCCGATGCGCGGGACGCCGCCAACCGCGATTTCCTGACCGGGGCGCTATCCCGACAGGGTTTCGAAGCGCTGGCGCGACGCTATGTGGCGCGCATGCAGGTGCAGGCTCGGCCGCTGTCGTTGCTGCTTCTGGATCTGGACCATTTCAAGCGCATCAACGACACGCTCGGCCACGCCGGTGGTGACGCCGTGCTGCGCGCGTTTGTGCAGATGGCGCAGACGCAGCTTCGGCCGACGGACGTGCTAGGCCGGATCGGCGGCGAAGAGTTCGCACTGCTGCTGCCCGACACCAGCCTGCAAGACGCCGTGCCCATTGCGGAGCGGTTGCGCAAGGCTGCCGCCGCGCAAGTGGTGACGGTGGGGACGGGCGCGGAGGCTTGCTGCTACAGCTTCAGCGGCGGGGTCGCTGCGTGGCAGCCGGGTGAAACGTATGACCGCCTGAGCGCCCGCGCCGACCACGCGTTGTACGACGCCAAGAATTTGGGGCGTGATCGCGTTAGCGTTGCTGCGAGCGCTTAGCGCTTACACGGTCAGCAGGTCGCGCGGATGCTTGAGCAGCGGCGTGCCGGTGTGCCGCTGCAATGCATCCGGCGCGGTATAGCCCCAGGCGACGCCACGAAAAGCGATACCCGCCGCGCGGGCCGCATCGGCGTCGCGTATCTCATCGCCCACATACAAGACCGCTTCGCGCGGGATGCCAGTGGCCGCCACGAGCGACGCCAGCTTGCGCGCCTTGCCGAACACGGAAATGCCGCAATAGAACGGGTCGATGAGTCGGGCGGTGGGGCCGAGCACCGCACGCACGGTGTCTTCTGCGTTGGATGTGGCGATGGCCAGGCGTACATTGCGGGCGGCGAGCGTTTCCAGCGTTTGCGCCACGTCGGCAAACAGCGTGGTCTGGGCAATGCGGCTGCGCATCCGCTGCCGCATGTCGAGCGTGATGGCCGGCGCCTTCCATAGGGGCACGCCCAACATGCGCATCACGCCGCGTGCCGACGTGCCGCGCGCCTGCGACAACTCCGCGCCCTCGAGCGTGCGGAAACCGTGCTTGGCGGACGCGGCATTGAGCGCGTCGATGAAGAGGTCAAACGAGTCGGCAAGGGTGCCGTCGAAATCGAATGCGATGAGGCGATAGGGCATGGTGTATCTGGTATGCATCCGGCGGTGGCCGGGGCGCCGATTCTATCCACGGTCTTTGTTCCGGCGAAACGGGGTGGTCACATGCCCTCAGCCAATCGAAACGTCGGAAACGTAAGGCACGCACAATGCGCCCGGCGTAGCATCCTGTTCCCGAATCTCGAACGGATGCCCGCGCTATGTCCAAGACCCAGTACTACGCTGCCACCAGCCTCGACGGTTACATCGCAACGCACGACCATTCGCTGGATTGGCTGATGCAGTTCGGCTCGCTGGAAGGTACGAGCTACGACGGCTTCATCCGCGATGTTGGCGCGCTGGCGATGGGTTCGTCCACGTATGAATGGCTGTTGCGCGAACTGGTGCGCCCTGGCACGGCAGAGGCGCAGCCGTGGCCTTATACGCAGCCGGCGTGGGTGTTTACTTCACGCGAGTTGCCCACGGTGGAAGGTGCAGACATTCGCTTCGTACAGGGGGATATCACGCCGGTGCATCGGGAGATGCTGGCCGCAGCCGATGGCCGCAACGTATGGATCGTCGGTGGTGGCGAACTGGCCGGTCAGTTTCTTGATCGCGGCTTGCTCGATGAGTTGATCGTGCAGGTCATGCCTGTGGTGTTGGGCACAGGTTTGCCGCTGCTGCCGCGCACGATCGTCACGCCGCCGTTGAAGCTGACTTCTGCTGTGCCGTACAAGAACACGTTCGTCGAGATGCGGTACGACGTTGTGCGGGGGTAGTCGTTCAGTACACCCTCACGCCCCGAGGTCATACGGCCGCGTCATGATCTCCAGAAAATGCCCATCCGGGTCATCGAAGTACAAACCGCGCCCGCCGTTGTGCGCGTAGGTTTCTCCCTCGCGTGCCTTTGCAGGGTCGGCCCAGTAGGTCAGCCCTTTCGCCTGGATGCGTGCGAAGGCACGATCAAATTCAGCATCGCTGATGAGGAAGGCGTAGTGCTGCTTGGCGATCGGTTTGCCGCTGTCAAAGAAGTCGAGCGACACGCCGTTCGATAGCGGCACGACCAGCATCTGCCCGAATGGAATGGGCTCGGGCAGGTCAAGGATGTCGCGCAGGAAGCGTGTGGACTTCTGCTTATCGCGGCACCAGACGATGGTGTGGTTCAACTCGATGGGCATGGGCGTGCCTCCACGGCGGTGTTGCTTCAACGATAGACCACGCCCGGGCGTGCGCAAGGTGCGTCGCGTCAGCAAGTTACCTGCCTGCAAAGCCTGATAGGGCGCCGGTTCTGGCGCGGCGGCATGCAGCGGTTTTGCGCAAAACCTGTCGGCTTGACAACGCTGTCGGCGTCTCCTTTTCTGGACTGGCTTTCGGTCCACCAGGCAGGAGACGACGATGCATCGACAGACTCACTTTTTCATTCGGCGCCGCGCGGCACACTTGGCGGCATGGTTGACGTTGGGGTTGGCGGCTTCCGCGCTGGCGGATGTCGGCGTCGGTGCTGCATTGCCGCCGTCGCCCGACAAGCTTTACGGGGACCTGTTTGTCGCCGTGCAGACCGCGCAGGTGTATCCGGATCAGAAGACCTTTGTCGATGCGGTGCCCAAGGCCACGCCTGCAGTCATCCTGCAGGCGTATCAGGCGCAGAAGAACGTGCCGGGTTTCTCGCTCAAGACGTTTGTCGACCAGTACTTCACGCCGCCGGTGGATACGCCTGTCACGCCGCCGGCTGGGCAGACGTTGCGTGCGCATATCGACTGGCTGTGGCCGGCGCTCACGCGCACCACCACCACGGCGCCCGACAACAGCTCACTGATTCCGCTGCCCAAACCGTATGTGGTGCCGGGTGGACGCTTTCGCGAGGGCTACTACTGGGACACCTACTTCACCATGCTTGGCCTGCAGGAGGCTGGCCGCGAAGACCTGGTCGACAACATGCTCGACAACTTCGCCTATGCCATCGACCAGTTTGGGCATATCCCCAACGGGAATCGCACGTACTACCTGAGCCGATCGCAACCGCCGTTCTTTGCGTTGATGGTGGAACTCGCCGCGCAACAGGAGGGCGACGCTGCGCTCAAACGCTATCTGCCGCAGTTGCGCAAGGAGTATGCGTACTGGATGCGCGGCGCTGCTACCACGCCCGCCGGGCAGGCGAGCAGCAACGTCGTGGTCATGCGGGATGGCACCGTGCTCAACCGCTACTGGGATGACCAGGACACCCCGCGCCCCGAGTCCTATCTGCAAGACGTGACCACCGCGCAGCAAACACTCGGGCGCCCCGCCAACGAAGTCTGGCGTGACCTGCGCGCAGCGGCTGAAAGCGGTTGGGATTTCAGCTCGCGCTGGTTTGGCGACAACGCCACGCTGGGGACCATCCGCACCACGTCGATCGTGCCGGTCGATCTGAACAGCCTGATGTTCCAGCTGGAGAAGACCATCGCACGCGGCTGCACGGCGGCGCGGGATTTTGCCTGCACGGTGGAATATTCCGTGCGCGCCGGCAAACGCGCCATCGCCATCGAGCGCTACCTGTGGCACCCCGCCGGCTACTACGCCGACTACGACTGGCAGTTGGGCCGCGTCCGCGACAACAAGTCCGCCGCGATGACGTATCCGCTGTTCGTTGGCGCCGCGCGGCCCGATCGCGCTTGGAAGACGCTGCAATGGACGCAGCAAGCGCTGCTGCAAGTGGGCGGACTGTCGACCACCACCTTCAAGACCGGCCAACAGTGGGATGCCCCCAACGGCTGGGCGCCGCTGCAATGGATTGCGTTGCGAGGCGCGCAGAAATACGGCTGGCAACCGCTCGCACAGGCAATCGGCGAGCGCTTTCTCGGCAGCGTCGAGCAGCTCTATGCCAGCCAGCAGAAGCTGGTCGAGAAATACATCGTCGATGGAACCGGCACCGGTGGCGGCGGCGGTGAATACCCGCTGCAGGATGGTTTTGGCTGGACCAACGGCGTCACGCTCAAGCTGCTGGATGCGTACGGTCGCGGGCAGTAAGCTGACGGCTTCACCCGCCCCAGCGAGCCCCGTGCATGCCCATCGAACTTGACCGCGACGTCCGCGAAGAGGCTGTCCAATCCATCCAGCGCTATTTCAGCGAGCACATGGAAGAGCGCATCGGCAACATCCAGGCCGGTGCGCTGCTGAGCTTCTTTCTGGAAGAGATCGGCCCCGTGGTCTACAACCTCGCCGTGCAAGCGGTGCAGGAACGCCTGCACGCGCGCGTGGCGGAGTTGGACTACGAGTGCCACCAAGAGCCCTTTGAATACTGGAAGAAGTTCGACAAGCGCCGATAGTTCCCGGCTACCATGCGCGGATTCCACTGCGGGGGCTGCTTCGCTTCCATGTCTTCCTTGCGCGCATTCTTCAGCACCGCCTTCCGCTGGCAGCGTGGCCGCCAGGGCACGGGCTACGACAAGATGCTGCTGGCCACCGCGCTGTGGCCCATCCCGTTCGACAGCTATCTGATCCGCTATCCAGACGGTTCGGAAATCCCGCCGCATACCGACCCGGTCTCCAACGGCCGGCACTATCGGCTGAACATCGTGCTGAAGTCGCCGCGTGCGGGCGGTGAGTTCATTTGCGCGAACCCGATCTTCCAGACGCGGCGCATCAAGCTGTTCCGGCCCGACGCGTGCGAGCACAGCGTGACGCGCGTGGTGGGCGGCAGCCGGTATGTGTTGTCGGTGGGGTGGGTGCTGGGGCGAGGCCGCGTTTAACGACTGCGGAGGGTCTGTGCCGCCGCATGCAATATCGCGAGCAGATCGTCGCCAGACCAGCTCGGGCGCGTAGAGGCCGCTTCGGCGACATGCACCAGCGCACACAATTGCGCGTTGATTGGCGCGCGCAGGCCGAGCCGTTCCGCCAATTGCACCACCTCGCCGTTGATCCAGTCGACCTCGGTGGTGCGGCCGGCAGCCAGATCGTCGGACATGGACGAGCGCGCGTGCGGATCGATGGCGAGCATCTTGCCGCCCAACCGCGCAAACACCGCATCGGGCGTGGTCAACAGATGCGGAATCCACGTGGGCGGCACGGGCGTCAGTTTGGCGGGCCGGATGCCTGCGCGCGCCAGCAACCGCAGTGCTTCGCGTTGTGCGAGCGCCAGGCAGCGCCGGTAGGCGCGCTGCGACAGTTCTTCCTTCAGCGGCCGATTGGCCAGTGCGTTGATGGCGTTGTTCAGGTTGAGCAGCAGCTTGGCCCATTGCACGGCCGGCATGTCTGTACGCTGCATGAGCGGTAGTCCGGCGCGGCTGAACGGGTCGAGAAACGGTTGCAGTGCCGGCGATGCCGCCACCTCCAACTCCCCGCCCGTGCCTTGATGGAAGGCGCCGGGCCTGGGCTGCATGACGTTGAAGGGCACCATGCCGGCCAGTACGGTTTGATGGGGGAGGGCGGCGCGCAGCACGTCAGCATTGCCCAGGCCGTTCTGGAAGCTGATGACGGTTGTGCCGGCACGCAGGATGGGCGCGAGGTCTTCTGCGATGGCTTGGGTAGCGGCGGATTTGGCCGTCACGAGAACGAGGTCGGCAACGGCCGCTGCGTCTGCGCCGGTCACGTACTGAACGTTCGCTGGCGGTACGTGCCACCGGCCGTTGCGGTAGTCCGTCAGCGTCAGGCCGTGCGCGCGCAGTGCGTCGCCAATGTGGGCGCGCCCGACCAGTGTCACGTTGGCGCCAGCGGCGCGCAGTCGGCCACCGATGTAACAGCCGATCGAGCCGGCCCCCATGATGCAGATCTTCGCCATGCGGCTCCTCCATGCCCCCGGAACGGAATGCGCCATCCTGCCTGTTGGCACCGAGATGGAATGTCTGGCTTTTTACAATTGAGCGGTTTCTCTGGAAACCGCGCCAGTGCTGGCATTGCGGCTTGCGCGCCACGCTCGAGGGAATTTCCCGCTGCCACCCACGTCCGCGCCGTGTGACACTACGTTCGGTTTAGATCAAATAGAGCAAAGCAGCCTAGGCTGCTTCGGGTGGAATTATGTTGGCTTCCGAACGTGCCGGCGAGGCGTCTGGTTTCGAGTTGAACACGCCGCCGAGCCGCCACGTCAAGCGGACGGCGCGCACGGTGGCGGCGTTGTCGCTGCTGGTGTTTGTTTGTCTGGTGCCGTTTGCGCGTGTGCCGTTGGTGCCGGTGCCGGCGTTCGTGCCGATCTACGAATCGGCACTCATTCTCAACGATCTGTTTACCGCAGGGCTGCTGCTCGGGCAGGTCGTTATTACGCGTTCGCGGGCGCTGCTGGTGCTGGCGTGCGGCTACCTGTTCACCGCCATGCTCACGGTCGGCCACATGCTGACGTTTCCGGGGCTGTTTGCTGCGCAAGGGCTGCTGGGGGCCGGCCAGCAGAGCACCGCCTGGATCTACATGTTCTGGCACGCCGGGTTTCCGCTGTCGGTGCTGGCCTATGCGTTTCTGCGGGATCGCGCGGGCGCCACGCCGCCGCAGCGGGTGTCATTGCGGATGATCGGGCTGGTGATTGGCGCAACGCTGGCTGTAGCGTCTGCGTGCGTGGTGCTGGCCACGGCCGAAGCGCGTTGGCTACCGGCCATCATGGCGGCCAACCACTACACGCCGGTGATGCTCTGGGTGGCTGGTACGACGTGGAGCCTCTGTGTGGCGGCGCTGTGGGTGCTGTGGCGTCGCAAGCCGTACGCCACCATCGACATCTGGTTGATGGTGGTGCTGTGCGTGTGGGTGTGCGATGTAGCGTTGAGCGCCGTGTTCAATGCGGGCCGATTCGATCTGGGTTTCTATGCGGGGCGCATCTACGGGCTGCTGGCGGCAAGCTTTGTGCTGCTGTTGCTGCTGATCGAGCAGGGTGTGTTGTACGCGCGCCTGAGTGCCGCGCTGGCGGAACTCAAGCGGCTGGCCGTTACCGATCCGCTCACGGGGGTTGCCAACCGGCGCGGCTTTGAAACGGCGCTGGCGAACGCCTGGCGGCACAGCACGCGCACGGGCACGCCACTCTCGCTGCTGATGATCGACGTGGACTGCTTCAAGGCCTTCAACGATGCCTATGGCCACGCGCATGGGGACCACTGCCTGACCGCCGTGTCTGCGTGCCTGAGCAAAAACGCGCGCCGCAGTGGCGACTTGGTGGCGCGTTGCGGCGGCGAGGAGTTCTATGTCTTGCTGCCCGATCTGGATGCGGTTGCCGCGGCGCAGGCGGGGCAATCGGTTTGCGATACCGTGGTCGCCCTTGGCATTGCGCATGTCAAATCGACAGTGGCGCCGTATGTGACGGTCAGCGTTGGGGTGGCGACGTTCGTGCATGAGCCCGGGGCGCAGCCGTCATGGTTGACGGAAACAGCCGACCGCGCGCTCTACGCGGCAAAGGTGGGAGGTCGCAACCGCGTGGTGTCCATGCCGCTTGCGAGCCGTCCGGCGCCCCCGGTGCCTGCGCCGCCGATTCCGTCCACCTTGCCCTCCTGAGCGCGTCACTCCGCCACAAGACAAACGCCCCGATGGCCGAAACCACCGGGGCGTTGTCATGTCAGGCGATGGGACGGCAGGCCCAGGGTGCGATCAGGGCGATCAGTAACCCCACACCTGCATTTCGTCCAGCGAGTAGCCCCACTGCGTCGCGCGCTGCGTGCCGTACATGCGCACGTAGCGGCCGCTGCCCTTGAGGTTGGCGAGCGACACGTGGCCCCACGATGCGCCGTTCGAGGTCGAGTAGATGTTCGTCCAGTTCACGGCGTCGTTCGACGTCTGAATGGAGTACACCTTGGCGCCCGCATCCCAGTACAGGTCGACGCCGGTGATGGTGCGCGTGGAGCCCAGATCCACCATCAGCCACTGCGTGCCCGCTACGCCTTCAACGGAATCCCAGCGCGTGTCGGTGGTGTTGCCGTCAAACGCGTAGGCCGGACCGAGGCTGGCGCTGTAGCTCGACGACGCGCTGGCCGGCTTGCCTTGCGAGAGCAGCGTGCTGGCCTGAGCGGCCGCGACTGTGTTGCCGCCGGCGTAGTAGTTCGAGCCCAGCTTGGCCTTGGTGGTATCCGAGTTCACCCCAAACTGCGACAGGCTCCAGCGCTGGCCGGTGGTCACATCGCCCACGTAGAGCTGGTAGCCGCCGGCGCTGGTCGACGAGAAGAACACATAGTTCGTGTTGTTCACGGGCGAGGGGTCGGAGTTGTTGCTGTTGCAGTCGTTGAGCGAGAGCTGGTTGGGCGTATCGCTCGGGTTGACCTTGGTGTAGATCTGGTCAGCCTGGCTGGTGGCATCGTGCCAGCGGGCGTAGAACACGGTGCCGTCCGCACGCACGATCGGGTAGTACGTGGCTAGGCCTGCCGGCGTGTCGAACGCAACTTTGCTGGTGCTGCCCACCGTCTGCTTGTACAGGCCCATGCCCGAACCCGTGCCCGTGGTGTAGTACACGGCCGTGCCATCCGGCGTGGCAAACGGCATCGAGTTTTCCAGCGTCGGTGCGGTGCGCGTCAGGTTGGTGACCGAGGTGAACACGGGGCCCGAGCTCGTGTACGACAGCGTGGCCTGCATCACGTCGCCGTTCTGCTTGAAGAGCAGCGACTTGCCGTCGGTGCTGAACTTCGGGTCTTCATTGCGTGTCTGGCCCGTGCTGTTGGTCAGGTTGATCGGCATGTTGCTCGAGCCGACCTGCCAGAAGTACACGTTCCACGCGTTGTTCTGGATGCCCATGAAGGCGAGCCATTTGCCGTCGGGGCTGAACACGGCGTTCATCGGGTCCTGGATGCCCCAGGCGGCCTTTGACACTTGCGTGAGCGTGCGTGCCGAGAAGTCGTAAATGAAGATCTGGCTGGTGCCGTCGCCATAGCTCACGTAGCTGTGGTACGCGAGCTTGCCGGTCAGGCTGGCCGGAAAGGTGCTGTTGGCTTGCGTGGGCGGATTGGCTACGCAGGTGGCTTGGCTGGGGGCGGAAAACAGGGCAAACGCCGCGCCGGCAAGCAGGCCAATACGGCCGAAAGAAAACAATTGGGTGCGCATGAAACAGGACTTCCTATGCAAGTGGGCCAGTGGCGGTGGCAACCGCCATATTAAGTCCGCATCACTTCTTGGCATTTGGGCAAAGCTTCGCCAAACTCGGTAGTCGACCAAGTTGAAAAAGCGCCACACAACCGGGGGGGTGACGAGGGATGAAACGCGCCAAAAACCCTGTTGCTTCGTATCGTCGTGCTTCTTGTCGGGGTCTCGACTACATCGAGAAGGCGAGTCGCGGGCCAGACTGTAAGGGTTTCGCTGACGATCCGAAACCCCAATAAGAGAGCCGTTTTCGCCCTAATTTGCCGCGGCAGGCACGGGCCGCCACATGCGTGTGTAAATCTGACATATCAATTTTTTGAAACGTTGATCAGCCAGCACGTGCACCGTCGGTATTGTTATTTTTACTGCGACACTTTGTCGCGTGGTTGAGGTGCAATCTTTGCTGGCCGTTGCACCGCCGCATCGCCCAATGTCGGCGCCAGAGCACGCTCTGTGGCGGTCTCGGCACCGGGCGAGAACGATGCGCACGGAGGGCCACCTCCACCGCATCAACAACCTGGATCGGAAGCCGGTCATGCGAATTTCGCCTACGCAGAGGGTTGTAAACGAATTGCCTAGCTAGAAAAATTGCAAAGCACATTTGGCATAGACACCACAAACAAGAACGTCATGTGCAAATGACGAGATGGATTTTGCGTAAGGCAATCCGGTTATCAATCGGTTTATCGCTGTATTGCGAAATCACCATATTCGAGAAAACCTACTAAACACAGCCGCTATGCATATCACGCAATTCGGTTTGGATTATGTATAGTTCTAGCACGCCAACAATTGCCCTCAGTAAAACGCAAGGCTGATCACGCTTTCCACGTATTCAAAATGTGCAAAGCAAACAGTGCGAAAGTGGGCGCGACGTTTCTGGGCGATTCAGCGTGGGTTCTGGAGGCTGATTGGAATGGGCGTTCACAATCGACTGGCGCACGGCGGCGCAGCGTCATGGCGTGCGGCATTGCTGCACGAGCTGAACACCTTGCCCGATGCCGATGCGGTATTCCGTTGCCTGCAACCGGCGGTGCGCCAGTTGGGTTTTGACTATTACGCCTACGCTTTGCGCGCGGCCATTCCCATTACGCGCTTCAACACCATCTGCTGGAGCACCTACCCCGAGCGCTGGTGTGAGCGCTATCGCACACGCGGCTATGCAGCCATTGATCCGGTGCTGCAGTTCGGCCAGCGCAGCGTCAAACCGGTGCTGTGGTCCGGCATCGCTACGGCAGATGAGCCGTTCTGGGTGGAGGCCCGCCAGCACGGGCTCAACCACGGGTGGTCGCACACCATTCGAGATCACACGGGCATCTTCGGCACCTTCAGCCTCGTGCGCAGCGCCATGCCCGTCACCGACGACGAACTGGCTGCCAGCGAGCCCGAGATGATCTGGCTGAGCCAGCGCACGCACGCCAGCATCAGCGCGTTGATGGCCAACAAGTTGTTGCCGGATGCCGCCGCGCGCCTGAAAGACGTGGAGCGCCAGACGCTGCACTGGACAGCCGAAGGCAAGACGGCCGCCGAAGTCGCAGCCATCCTGGAGATGACCGAGCGCAACGTGAACTTCCACATCCGCAACGCCATCACCAAGCTCAACGCCGCCAACAAGACGCACGCGGTAGTGAAGGCCGCGCTGCTCGGGTTGATTCCGGCGATGTTGTAGCGGTGCTTCAGGCGGTGGCACACGTGGGCTGGGCGGGGCGCATGGCTTCCAGGTAGAAGCCGCTGTCGCTCTGCTTGGCCCGTCGCTTGGCCAGCGCGGCGGCCGTGCCGATGTCATCACTGTTGCGGGCAGCCCCGGGGCAGACATGCAGTGCTCCCACCGCCATCGTCACGAAGCGGAAGAACGCCGGCACCCCTCTGCGGTCCTCGGCGTGGATGCCACCGGCGGCGCGGTCTACGGGTGTGTACATGGCGAGTGCGTTGGCGTTGAAGGCGGCCATGGCGTGTTCCATGCGCTCGCGCCAGTCCGCGCTTTGAAAGAGGATCAGAAAATCATCGCCGCCCACGTGGCCGAGAAAATCGCGCGTGGGCTCGCACGCCGTGGCCAGCACAGCGGCGCCCATCTTCAGCATCTCGTCGCCCTGCCAGTAGCCGTACTGATCGTTGAAGGGCTTGAAGTGGTTCAGGTCGACATAGCAGGCGTAGAACTCGGCGCGCGCTTCCAGCAAACGTTCAATGTGCAGGTTCAAAGGGATGTTGCCCGGCAGGAAGGTGAGCGGGTTGGCGTAGCGCGCCGCCTCGATGCGGATCTCCGTGACGGTGCGCACCAGCTCTTCGCCCGTGCCCAGGCCGAGGTAGCGGCCGTGCTCGGTGATGATGAAACCGTCGGTGAGGTAGCGCTGGTCTTCGCTCATCAGCAAGGCGGACATGTCTTCCAGCGAGGCGGATTTTTCCACCAGCACCGGTTGCCGGTTGGCAAACGCCAGCGCGGGCTTTTTGCCATACAGCTCGCGGTGATACGGCATCGCATAGCGATCGATGAAGGCACGGCGGGCGATGAGCGCGAGCGGGCGCTCGTCTTCATCGAGCAGCGCCACGGCATGCAGATCGGGGTGGCGATTGAACAGGTGCAGTACGTCGTCGTTGCTGCAACGCAGGGGCAGGGTGGGCGCCACGCGCAGCAGCTTGCTGGCCGTGATGGCGCGCCAGCCTACGCGCACGGCCTGCGGAAACACCGCAATCTGCGAAGACTGCAGCACGCGCGCCGCGTGGCTCGACATGTCGCTTGCGGGATTGTCTTGCGGGTGCCCGAGGAAGAAGCCTTGCCCGAAGCGGATGCCCAGGTCTCGCACCACGCCCAGCTCTTCTTCGGTTTCCAGCCCTTCCGCGATGATGCTGGTGGCGCTGCCCTTGAGCGTTTGCTGCAGCGAGCGCGTCATGTCCAGCTTGGCCGGATGCTTGGCAATGTCGCGCAGGAAGTACTTGTCGAGCTTGATGAAATCGGGTGTGAGTTCGATCAGCAGGTTCAGGTTGGCATTGCCCGTGCCGAAATCGTCCAGCGCGCATTGAATGCCAAAGTCGCGCGCTACGGATAGCGCCTCGGCAAAGCTGGCAAGGTCGTCAATGGGGGTCTGCTCCGTCAGCTCGATCACGATGCGCGAGGGGTGGAGGTCGTGGGCGGCAATCCCATGCAGCAGGCGGGCATGGTCTTGTAGCACCTGGCGCACGCCAAAGGCGCTGAAGTTCAGGAAGAGCTTGCCCGGCAGGCGCATGGCCGAGAAGCGTTCGATCGCCAGACGTGCGGCGGTGGTCTCCAGTGCAATCGCGTCCGCCGTGCTGGTGGCGGCGGCAAACAGCGCGGCGGGCGATTCCATCGCCGAGCCCACCGGCCCGCGTAACAACGCTTCGTAGCCGAGCACTTCTGCGGTGGACAGGCGGAAGATCGGCTGGAACACCGTGCGCAGCATCTCGAGGGCAATACCGGAAGGCAGGGGAAGCGGTGAGGAGGTCATGACGTTGGACGCAAGCTCGGACGTTCCGCTAAACGGTCCTCTTTATGCAGCCTTGAATGAATTTTTTATGACGCACGGTGCGGCGCGGGCTGGCGGGCGATGGTCCCCACCACGGTGGGGCCTGCGGCAAAATGCTTGGCGCGTCGTGCCATCCATTCACATCGCGCTTGACCCTCACATTGTGTGAGGTCCTAGCCTGTGACCAAGCCAGAAGACAGGAGCTGACCATGCTGTTGAAAGTGGGCGATCTCGCCAAACGCTGCGGCCTCACGGTCCGCATGCTGCATCACTACGACAGCATCGGTTTGCTCGTGCCTTCGGCCCGCTCCGACAGCGGCTATCGGCTCTACGACAAGGCCGACATCGCCCGGCTGCATCAGATCCAGGCGCTGCGGCGCTTCGGTATGTCGCTGGCTGACATCGGGGCTTTCCTGGCAAACCCGGACGTTCCCCTGACCACGATCATGGAACGGCAGATCGCGATGCTCGATCAGCAGATCACGCAGGCCAGCGTGCTACGCGATCGGCTGACCCGTCTGCACGACCAGCTTGTGCGCAAGGAGGAGCCCGAGCTTGCCGAATGGCTCACAACCTTGGAATGGATGACCATGTACGACAAATATCTTTCGCAGGAAGAACGTGCCCGCGCCGAACGCATGGATGCCGATACGGCCCGTCATGAGCGGTGGGCGGCGTTGGTGTCGACCGTGCAGGATGCGATGACGCGCCAGGTAGCCTCACGCAGCAGCGAGGCGCAGGCGCTCGCCAAGCAATGGATGGCGCTGCTCGCGCAGGATGCTGCGTTGGACCCGATCCTCACGGCCAAGCTGCACACGATGCACATCAACGAGCCGGCTCTGCAGGACCGTACCGGCATCAGCCTGGCGATGCTCGACTTCATCATGGAAGCAGCCAACGAGACCAAGCTGGCGATCTATGCGAAGTACCTGTCGCCGCACGAGTTGCAGTACATGCGCGAGAACTTCGGTAAGCGCGCCAACGAGTGGCCTACTTTGATTGCGCAAGTGCGCCAGCATCTGGCCAAGGGCATGCCGCCGCACGCACCCGAGATGCAGACGCTGGCCCGGCAGTGGGTTGAGCTGTTCCGTTCGTATGCCGGTGATGATCCGCAAACGCAGGCCAAGATCCGTCTGGCGATGGAGCGGGAGCCTGAGCTATCCGCCAGCCCGTGGATGGGGCCGGATTTGATTGGCTATGTGCGCGAGGCGATGGCGGGGTTGCAGGCGGCGTAGGCGGTCGGTTCGTCCGCCATAGGGGGGGCACGGCGGCGCAGATATGCCGAGCAGGCCCCCCGTACCCTGAGCCAGCAAGCTCGCGAGCAGCCCCGCAGATGCTCAATGTTGCGCGTCTCTAGCTGCGCGATCGATCAGGTTAGCCACCACGGCCGGGTGTGAGATCAACGACATGTGGCTCGATTTCACTGTCGTCACGCGAGCCTTGATCTGTTGGGCCAACTCGCGCTGCACGGGCGTCTTGAGCGCATGGTCCTCTTCGGTAACGAGATACCACGTTGGCTTGTCGTGCCATGCTGCATGAGACACCTTGCCTTCAAACGCGGATACGGAAATGGGCACCTGCGTAGCCGCAAGAACGCGTGCACGGGGCTCAGCCACATCGCCAGCCATCACTTGGCGATAGGCGACTGGATCGTCGAGCCAGATCAGGCCTTCCCCATCGGGCTTCAAGCCATCCATGGGCGCTTTCAGGCGCGTCAGCAGATCCGACACCGATTCCCCACTGTCCGGTACAAGCGCAGAGAGGTAGACGATACCTTTGACGTTGTCTGCGTTCCCCGCTTCAGTCACCACGGCGCCCGCATAGGAGTGGCCAACGAGAATGACATCGCCCGACTGGCGCGCCAGAACACGGCGGGTGGCTGCCACGTCGTCCGCCAGAGAGGTGAGCGGGTTTTGAACGGCAGTCACGTGATAGCCCTTGCGCTGCAAAGCCGCGATGACCTCTGACCAACTGGAGCCATCGGCAAACGCACCGTGCACCAGGACGATATTTCGGATGGGGTTGCCCACTTCCTTTGCCTCACTTGTTAGGGTGAAGAGGCCCACCATGAGCCCGACCAAGATTGCAGCAGATTTGAGCCACCGGCTCTGAGGCACTTTCATGAGTTGCTCTCGCACGTTGTATGAAGGAAGGAAGGGAGTCAGTCATATCCTGGACTAATGCTGTGAGAAAAGCCTGACCAAGTACGCACGAACGTCATGGATCGCCGCGTCGCGCGCCTGGGCGTTGGCCCCAACATGCGGGTCCAATTGCACGCATGCATCCTTGAAGCTGAATTCGGATCGCGTCGCAAGGTTGATCAATCTCCCCTTCTCGTCTTCGGCGATCTTGCAATCGCGCACGGTTTGCGAACCCTTGGCAACGGTGGGTGGCATATCGAACGGCAGATCGAATGCATGAGGCGCCTCGGGGTACACCGTCATCACAACGTCGTTGCCGGCCTTGCGCAGGCGGTCTACATACTCGGCGCATTTTTGAGGCGGATCATAGTCATCCGCAGCGCCATGGAACTCTCGGATGGGGGCATCTACGTCGGTATCGTCGCGATAGCGCGTCATGCAATCCGGATAAAACGGAATGTATGCCTGGAAGCGTGCATCGCTCGTATTCCAGAGCCGATGAAGCCGGCGCATCCCCGCATACAGCGTGGCCTGCCCACCGCGCGAGAATCCCATCAGAACAATCCTTTGCGGATCGATTCGTGGATGATGAGCGAGCACGGACAGTGCTCCATATGCATCGATGATGAGATTCAGCCGCCCCAGTTGACTTTGGTTGCGACTCGTCGAAACGATGCCTCGCCCCGTGAAGCCGTCGATGGCGAACGTGGCGATGCCCATCGCGTTAAATATGCGCTCCCACATCTCGATGTTCGGGCCAATGCCGCTGGAACCGTGAATGAGCACCACCGCCGGCTGGCGCCCGCTCGCCTGGGCGAGGCGCAGCACGCCGCCTACCACCACCGGCTTTCCGTCTCTGCTGCCGGTCAAGACCTGACTGTCCGACAGCGTGAGCGAGGGAATCGCGTGCACTTCGACATGCGCCGCGATATCACTGCTTTCTGCTTGCGACGCGGTGGCCCAGCAGCACAGGGCAAGGGCGAAACCAGTCAACCACTTCATTGCCTATCCTCCTGGCGTCAGCCGTCGGTTTTGATAATACGGTCTGCCATCGGTGCTCTCCACCCGGTTGCGGCTGGCTGCAGCAGGCAGCGTAGGGCAAAAAAAATGCGCCTGCCGTTCAGGCAGGCGCTTGGGCCATCAGTTGGCAGCTTTGCGCTGCCGCCATTTGCGTCGCAGCCGTGCAATCAGCGTCCACGCGATCGCCAGCATGATTGCCCAGGGCACCAAATAAGCCACCGCCTGGATCACACCCGCACTGGCATTCACCAACGAGGGGATGAACTCACGCACGGCATTGCCGATGGGCGCCCACAGGCTGCGCGCGCCAGTCTGGCGGGTGGTCATGTCGATGGAAAGCACCTCGCGGTTCACGCGGTCCATCAGGTGTGCGTTCTGCCCCGTGGCGGCTTCCAGCTCGGATTGTGTTTCCGCCAACTTTTCCGCAATCAGGATCAGGTCTTCCACCTTGGTGGCTTTGCGCTGCAGCTCCAGCAGGCTCTTGCGATAGTTCTGCAGCATCTCCAGGCGCTTGCCGACTTCGGCCACGGGTTGGGCCAGGTCGTCGACATGGGTGCCCTGGCTGACGATGCCGCCGCTATCGGCCAGCCGCGCCCGCAATGCGCGCACACCCTCGGGCGTGGCGCGCAGGTTCAGGTGGGCGGTGCCGTTGCGCTGGTCGCGTTCCACCTGGATGCTCGCGTCCATGACCGTGCAGTGCCAGGCCACTTCTTTGGCGCAGGCGTCTTGCAGGCTGCGGTAGAGCGGCTCCAGTTGCGGCGGCTCGACTTCCAGCGAGACACGATGCTCGTACGCAAGGAATTGTTGCTCGGCGCGGTCGGCCATCTTGGCGCGTTCTTCTGGCGCAGCGGCGGACAGCGCGGCGGGCGATGCGCCGCCGGCTTCGGAATCGTGCTTCTTGCCGCAAGCGCTCAGGGACAGCGCGATCAGAAGCAAGCCGAGGAATCGGGTCATAGGCACGGGGGTTCGAGGAGGGGGCTGCGAAATGCAGCGCAGTCTAGCGCATGCGGCTTAGGGCGCCATGGTGGCGAACGCGCATAAAAAACGCCCGTCGGCGAGCCGGACGGGCGTTTTTTCTGAGGACGGCGACGTTGGTATCAGACGCCTTGCGGTACGCCGCGCGGTGCGCGCTTGCCGCTTTGAGCCGGCGCGTCTTCATGCACGTGCTCGACTTCGTCCAGATAGCGGGTGTGCCAGCCGCTGGCCACGCCCCACTGGTAGAAGCCCAGCGACACAACTGCCACGACGACCATGTCCCAACCGTAGGGGATCAGGCCCAGGCCGCCGAATTCCTTGCTGCCGAAGTACGACATCGCGGCGATGGTCGGCAGGTAGGCGATCATCCACCAGGCGCCCTTGAGTTCCGTCTTGAAGTCGGGCCAGCCGGCTTTGGCCTGGTAGTAGAAGTACACGGGCAGTGCCACCAGCATCAGGACGATGATCTCGCCGGTCAGCGGCCACTTGGCCCAGTACAGGATTAGCGATGCGCACACGAAAGCAAACGGTGCGATCAGCGACAGGCCAGCCAGGCGCAGCGGGCGGTGCAGACCCGGGGAGGTCTTGCGCAGCGACATCACGCTGATCGGGCCCGTCAGGTACGAAATGACGGTCGCCACCGAAATGACCGCTGCCAGCGCGCCCCAGCCACGGAAGAAGAACAGGAAGATGAACGACACCGCCAGGTTGAACCACATGGCCGGACGCGACACGCCAAAGATCGGGTGCACGCGGCCGAAGATGGCCGGCAGGGTGTTGTTGCGCTCCATCGCGTAGATCATGCGCGTGGTGGTGGCCATGTAGGTGGCGCCGGTGCCCGAGGGGCTCACGAACGCATCCAGATACAGCACGATGGCCAGCCAGTTCAGGTTGAGCGCAATCGCCAATTGGGCAAACGGCGAGTGGAAGTCGATGCCGTGCCAGCCACCCGCGAGCGACGCCGGCGGTACTGCGCCCAGAAAGGCAATCTGCAGGGCCACGTAGATCACGGCCGCCAGCAGGATGGAGCCGATCACCGCAATGGGCACGTTCCGGCCTGGGTTGCGCGCCTCGCCCGCCAGGTTGATCGGGCTTTGGAAGCCGTTAAAGGCAAACACAATGCCGCTGGTGGCAATGGCCGACAGCACCGCCGACCAGCCATACGGGGCAAAGCCGCCCGCCGTGCTCGCGCCTTCGGCCATGCCGAAGTTGCTTGGGTGGAAGCCCGCCGCGATCAGCGCCACGGCGGTTGCCAGCGGAATCACAAACTTGAAGATGGTGATGGCGCTGTTGGCCTTGGCAAACGCCTTCACGCCCCAGTAGTTCACCAGGAAGTACACGATCACCAGCACGGCAGAGAGCACCAGGCCGACCGGGGTCAGCTCACCGTTCTGGAACAGCCCCTGCGCCCACGGCCACGGCCACGAGCTCATGTACTGGATGGAGGCTTCGGCCTCGATGGGGATGACGGTGACGATGGCGATCCAGTTGGCCCAAGCGGCCACGAACCCCACCAGCGAGCCGTGCGAGTAGCGCGCATAGCGCACCATGCCGCCCGATTCCGGGAACATCGCGCCCAGTTCGGCATACGTCAGGGCGATGGCCAGAATGACCACGGCACCAATGACCCAGGTAAAGATGGCGGCGGGGCCTGCCACTTGCGCGGCATGGCCGGCACCGAACAGCCAGCCCGAACCAATGATCGAGCCCAGACCAGTGAGCATCAATGCCCAGGCGCCAAGGTTGCGTTGTACGTGTTTTTCCAAGAGGAGTCTCCACCCCGGCGAGTTGGAAGCTCGACAGGGTATTGCGGTGTGTTAACCAATCCGCTTAGTTCTACCGAGGCGACGCGGTTTTGGCATCGCCCACCATCCTGCACGGCGGGTGTCGCCAGGCAGGACATGCGGGTGTGGGTGACACGTTGTGTCAGCCCCACCAGTCCGGTCGCGATGAAGGGCAGGGCGCGATGCCTGCTCTCCGGGGGGGTCGCGTATAGTCACCGACGACGTTGTGCGGGGTACCGCACTTGCCGCCTGATTGCCGGAGCTCGCAATGGGGCGCAATGATAGCGAAATCGGTGGCGGTTGCACCTTCTTTTTTTCATGGTTCCCCCTAAGTTTTTGCGCCAATGGATTCCTCCCTCATCCCTTCGGTTGCACCGACATCATCCGCACAGTGGCATCGGCGCGTGCTCACGCTGGCGTTTCCCATCGTGCTGGCCAACCTGACGCAGCCGATCCTGTCGGCCGTCGATACCGCCGTGGCGGGGCATTTGCCGGGGCCGGAATACATCGGCGGGGTGGCGCTGGGCGGGGTGTTCTTCAATTTCGTGTTCTGGGGCTTCGGCTTTTTGCGCATGGGCACCACGGGGTTGGTGTCGCAGGCGCATGGGGCGGGCGATGCGCGCGCCTTGCGGGCCAGCGTGATCCGCGCGCTGCTGCTGGCGTTGGCCATCGGGGCGGTGCTGCTAGCGGTGCAGGGGCCGGCCATCCGCATCACGCTGGCGCTGCTGGGCGCGAGCGAGTCTGTGACACACATGGCGGAGGTGTACTGCCACGCGCGCATCTGGTCCGCGCCGTTTGCGCTGGCCAACTATGTCGTGCTCGGTACGCTGCTCGGACGTCAACAGGTGCGGCGGGCGCTGCTGCTGCAGGTGTTCATCAACACCGTGAACATGGCGGCGGTGTTGGGCCTCGTGCTGGGTGCTGGCATGGGTGTAGGCGGCATCGGCGTAGCAACAGCGCTGGCCGATATGGCGGGCTTTGCGCTGGGCATGCTGCTGCTATGGCTGCAGTGGCAGGAAGAGATGCGAGATCTGCCGCCGCTGACGCGCGCCGAATTGCTGGCGGGAGACGCCTGGCGCCGCCTGATGGGCCTGAACACCGATATCTTCCTGCGCACCTTGTGCCTGCTCGGCGCCTTCGGCTGGTTTGCCCACGCGGGCGCGCAACAGGGCGACGTGGTGCTGGCCGCCAACGCGCTGCTGCTCAACTTCCTGACCTTCATGGCCTACGGGCTGGATGGTTTTGCGCATGCGGCTGAAGCGCTGGTGGGCTCAGCCCTGGGCGCGCGCGATCGGCAGGCGCTGCGCATGGCGATTCGCGTGTCGACGTTCTGGTCAGTGCTGGGTGCGACGGTGTTTTCGGCCGTCTACGCGCTAGCGGGCGGCGCCATCATTGGCGTGCTGACCGATCAGCCAGCGGTGCGCGAAGCCGCGCGCCACTACCTGATCTGGGCGGCGCTGCTGCCGGTGGTGTCGGTGTGGGGCTTCCAGTTTGACGGCGTGTTTATCGGCGCGACCCGCACGCGTGAGCTGCTGGTGACGATGGCCGTGGCGGCGGCAGCGTTCTGGGGGTTGTCGGTTACGCTGCAGCCGCTGTGGGGCAACCACGGGTTGTGGCTGGCCATGCTGGGGTTCATGGGGCTGCGTGGGGGGATGCTGGGGGCGTTGTTGCCAAGAGTGTGGCGGACCCCGCAGTTGCAGCCGGCCTAGGCCACCTTATTGCGCAGACTCCACCACCAACAACGCCGTGGCCACCGTCTTCCCGGCATTCGAAATCGCGTGCTGCACATCACCTGGGTAGCGCGCCGATTCCCCGTGTCGCACTTTCTTCTCACTCGGGCCGGATTGCACGGTCACCGTGCCGCTGAGCACCGATAGGTGCTCCTTCGTGCCCGCCTCATGCGGCTCAGACGCCAGCACACCGCCCGGCTGAATCGCCAGCTCATACCACTCAAACCGCGCCGCCAGCTCCACGGGGCCCAGAATCTTCAATTCGCACTTGCCATCTGGGCTTTTGATGACTGGGATGGAGTGTGCCGGGATGACTGTTACGGCCGGCGCGGCATCCGCCGCTGCTTCGGGCGACAGGAAATCCGCCAACCCCACGCCCAGCGCGGTGGCCAAGCGCCAAAGCACGGCAACCGTGGGATTGGCGAGGTTGCGCTCGACCTGCGAGAGCATCGACTTGGACACGCCAGCGCGGCGCGACAGTTCATCGAGCGACAACTTGCGTGCCTGGCGCAGCGCCTGCAGCTTGGCGCCAACAGCCGGGGGGCCATCGGCAAGCGGTTGGGTGAGGGGAGCGGTGGCGGGGGCTTGTGCCATCGGTTGGGTTCTTGTAAATTGAACAAATTATTCGATATATCGAACTTGTTCGATTTATCGATCAACGCAGTCTACAGGAGGAGCACCATGGGGACAACGCAAGCCGCCGCTTCCACCGACGCTTTCTACGCGCATATCCGCCGCGAGCTGGAAGCCATCGAGGAAGCCGGTCTCTACAAGACCGAGCGCATCATCACCTCGCCGCAGGGCAGCGTGATCCGCACAGACGATGGCAAGGAGGTCATCAACCTTTGCGCCAACAACTACCTGGGTTTGTCGTCGCACCCCGAGGTGCTGAAGGCGGCGCATGAGGCGCTGGACACGCACGGCTTTGGCCTGAGCTCGGTGCGCTTCATCTGTGGCACGCAAGACTTGCACAAGACGCTGGAAGCGCGCCTGGCCAAGTTTCTCGGCACGGAAGACACCATCCTGTATGGATCGGCGTTCGATGCCAACGGCGGCTTGTTCGAGACGCTGCTCAGCGCCGAAGACGCCGTTATCAGCGATGAGCTGAACCACGCTTCCATCATCGACGGCATCCGCCTGTGCAAGGCGCAGCGCTATCGCTACAAGCACAACGATCTGGAAGACCTGCGCGCGCAGTTGCAGGCGGCCGATGCGGCCGGCGCGCGCTTCAAGCTGGTCTTCACGGACGGCGTGTTCTCGATGGACGGCACGATTGCGCGGTTGGACGAAATCCGCACCATCTGTGACGAATTCGGCGCGCTGCTGGGCATTGATGAGTGCCATGCCACGGGTTTCCTGGGCAAGCGCGGGCGCGGCTCGCACGAGCACCGTGGCGTGTTCGGCAAAATCGACATCATCACCGGCACGCTGGGCAAGGGCCTGGGCGGGGCGTCGGGCGGCTTTACCAGCGCGCGCAAGGAAGTGGTGGCGCTGCTGCGCCAGCGCTCGCGGCCGTATCTGTTCTCGAATACGGTGGCCCCGTCCATCGTGGGGGCGTCGATCAAGGTGCTCGACTTGCTGGAAGCCGACACCGCGTTGCGTGACAAGTTGGAAGACAGCGCGCTCTACTTCCGCCGCAAGATCGTCGAACTGGGGTTCGACATCAAGCCGGGCGAGCACCCCATCGTGCCGATCATGGTGTACGACGCGAACAAGGCACAGGCCCTGTCCAAGCGCCTGCTGGAGCTGGGTGTGTATGTGATCGGCTTCTTCTACCCGGTGGTGCCCAAGGGGCAGGCGCGCATCCGCGTGCAGATCAGCGCGGTGCATGAACGCGCGCAACTGGATGCGGCGCTCAAGGCGTTCGAGACGGCTGGCAAGGAACTGGGGATCATCTGATGAGCACCGGCACCAGCGGCACTACGCCGCGCATCCTCATCATCGGCGCCAACGGCCAATTGGGCACCGAGCTGGCCGCCGCGCTGGCTGAGCGCTACGGCAACAACAACGTGGTGACCAGCGACATGGTCCCCAAGGGCCGCCACCCGCAAATTCGCCACGAAATGCTCGATGTGACGGACCGCGGTCAGTTGCGCGAGATCATCGAGCGCCACAACATCACGCAGATCTATCACTTGGCGGCGGCGTTGTCCGCCGCGGCGGAGCAGTCGCCCACGTGGGGCTGGCAGCTCAATATGAATGGCCTGCTCAACGTGCTGGAAGCCGCGCGCAGTCACAACCTTGAGCGCATCTTCTGGCCCAGTTCGATTGCCGCGTTTGGCCCGACCACGCCGCCTGACAACACGCCCCAGAGCACGATCATGGAGCCCAAGACGGTCTATGGGATCTCCAAGCTGGCGGGCGAGGGCTGGTGCCGCTGGTATTTCGAGCACCACGGCATCGACGTGCGCAGCCTGCGCTACCCGGGGCTGATCTCGTACAAGACCGCCCCCGGCGGCGGCACCACGGACTACGCCATCGACATCTTCCACTCGGCTGTGAAGGGGGAGCGCTACGCGTGCTTCCTGAACAGCGACGAGGCCCTGCCGATGATGTACATGCCCGACGCCGTGCGCGCCACCATCGAGCTGATGGAAGCGCCGGCCGAGCGTATTACCGAGCGCGGCAGTTACAACCTCGCCGGCGTGAGCTTTACACCTGCGGAGCTGGCGGCGGAAATCCGCCGGCATCGCCCGACGTTTGAAGTGACGTACGCGCCGGACTTCCGCCAGGCGATTGCCGCGAGCTGGCCCAACTCCATTGACGATGCCGTTGCGCGGCGCGACTGGGGTTGGCAGCCGGAATATGGCGTCGCGGAAATGACGGTCGACATGTTGAAAAACCTTGCGCACCTGGCCGTGCCGAGCGAGACGCACGACGCACATTGACCTGCGGGATGCGATTGGCGGCAAGCAATGCAGCCAAATGCGGCCAATCGCCCCGCCTGCTTGCGGTATCGGTTGGGTCGGTTGTGTCCAACAATGCAGCATGACCGCCACTTTCCGCACCCGCCGCATGCCCTGTCCGACGCCCGAAGACCGTTCTGCGTCATCTGACCCGGCGCCGCGCCATCGCGACGACCCTGCGCCCACGCAACGCACGTGGTGGGTGCCGGTCGTCCGCATGTCGGTGGTGGCCGGCGTGGTGGGGGCCATTCCGCACACGCCGATTGCGCTACCGTTTGCCGAAGGCGCCTGGATGCTGCACACAGCAGCGGGCCTGCTATTCATAGTCGGCGCCGTCGACAGTCTTTTTCTCTTTGCCATGCGTCGCAAGCCGTGACGGCGCGCGCATCCAGGTACGCACCGCGCCACTTCCTGTGCTCCGGCGATCCGCTCGCTCGGTAAGTTTTAAAACAGGTTGTAAAAACGTTCAGACGACGGCCGATCGCATGATCGGGCCGGCCGTCGCATCGTCTCGTGTTCGTAACAGAATCGTTACAGAACGGCGTGATTATGCGGCAGCGCAGCAAACGTTCTCGGTGCCCCGCAATCCTTTGCGGCGGCGGCTCTTCAGCACTTTCAGCCTGGCCATTTTTGTGCCGTGAGTGTAAGCAGATGTTGCATTGCACGGTCCTGGCCCGATGCTTGCTCCATGTCGTGCGGTCACTCTGCGTGAGCAAGGTGAGTAAGTCACCTCGCGCCACGCGCAGAACAATGTTCTTCCTATAAGCGAATCCGGCCTGTTCCCACGGCATTCGCACTTCGCTCGTCCCCGCCGCCGATTGTGTCTGCTGCGCGGGTGACACGGCGCTTTTCTCGGATGGTCCCGGGGTTTCGACGGTCATTGCGCGCATGTGTGCCTGCCGCGGTGGGCGCTTGCGCGCGTGATCGGAATCGCTTCACAAGAAAACGAGGAAACCATGAAAGCAGTCCTGCTGGAGAATCATCCGTTGCTGCGAGCCGGACTTAGCGCACTGCTCGCGCATCCCTCCCTGGGCCTGGACGTTACTGCACCCGCATTGCCAGCGGGCGAGCCAGGCGAACTGCAACCGGCTGACGTGCGTGCGGATTTGCTCGTCGTCGGTCTGGACGAAGCCGATGCCCCCGTTGATGCCGCTCAGCTGCGCGATGCCATTGCCAGCAGCGAGGCGCGCCACGTGGTGTTGCTGGCAGCGTCCCTCTCACTCGAAGAAGCGCACGTTGCCATGACGTGCGGTGTAGACGCCTACGTGGCCAAGAGCCAGTCGCCCGAGGTGTTGCTGGCAACGCTGCGGCTGGTGCTGGCCGGGGGCCAGTCGTATCCCCCGCTGGCGCCGCGCACGACGGGCGCCGCAGTCCCGATGCTGGCGCTCAACGCTGCGGAAGCGGCGCAGCGGCTCAATGTGTCACTGCGGCAGTACGAGGTGCTGGTGTTGCTCTCACGCGGGCATTCGGTCAAGGGCGTGGGGCGTTTGCTGGGCATTTCGGAAGCCACCGTCAAGACGCACGCCTGCACGCTGTATCGCCGCCTGAACGTGCGCAACAAGAGCGAAGCGGTGTATGCCGCCATGCGCTTGGGGATTCCGCTGGAGCTGCAAGGTGGCACGGCTGCCACCCTGGCCGCAACGGTGGAGACTGCTGAGGAGGCCGACGTGTTTGTCGAGATGGCCGATGCCGCGCCGCGCACCGATGCCACGGTTGCCGATGCGGTGATGGCGCCGTCCCGGTCTGGGGCGCCAAACGTGGCCGCCGCAGCCGAACTGGGCGCAGAGTCCCGCTGGGCCGCCATGACGCGTGCGTTTGGCAGCGTGGGCCCCGCTCAGCCGCTGCGCACGCCTGTGCGCGCCGCTAACGGCACCGCTCGCCTGGGCTGACCCGCCACAGGCCGCTTCGATGCAACGCGGCTGGCGTGCACACGCACGCGCCGCTCACTGGACACCACAACAATGACAGCCCACGAGCCAACCTTCCGGACCCTGCCGGCGGAGCGCGTTTGCGCGCCTGCAGGCTGGGACCCGCGCCGGCATCCGCGCCGCTGCGCCATTGCCGCCGCCACCGTGGTGGTGGTCGGCACCGCCCCCATGCTGGCGCATGCCGCCTCGGACGATGCCTCCAACGCCGCCTCCGACGCCACCCCCCGGCACCTGATCGACGCGCAATTCAACGCGCCCGCCACCGTGGCGAGCGCAAGCAATGATGGCCTGCCTGCATCACCGGCCAGCACGCTGTTGATTGCGCAGCAACCGGTGCCGGCGGCAGTTGACACCCCGGCACCCGCGCCAATGCCTGCCGATGCTGCACCCTTGGCGTCGCCCGCACCAGCGCCGTCCCCGACGGTCATCTTGCCGCCGGGCGCGCCGTCTCCGGATGCGGCCGCGCCGGCGCCCACCATGTCGCCAGCCCCAAGCATGTCTGGCCCGACGGCACAGGGGCCGGGCGCGCTCGAGCCGCTGCAAGTGTCGCCCGAGGCGGCCAACGCCGCTGCCACGCACGCTGCCGGCAATCCGCCCGAGAACGCGCCTGCCGGCCCCATGCCAACCGACCGCGCTGCCTTCCACGACGAAGTCATGCGCGAAGCGCGCGAGGGCGCGGCCACGCTGGCACAAGAGCACCTGCGCGACCACCCCGACTGGTTCAAGGAAAGCGAGTCGTGGCACGTCGACCATGCCGCCGCTGCACAGCGCATCCGCTGGGGGCGTCAGCAATTGAAGGTCATCAACGGGCCGGAGCGCTTCGTCATCATCGACCAGGCAGTCGCCGAGATCGAAGCCCTGCTCAAGAAGGTGCCCGACACGCCCGAGAACGCAGAATTCCGCCAGGAAATCGTCGCGGACGAGGTGGTGGCGCTGTCCTCGCGCGGGCGCATGAAGGATGCCGTCAAGCGTTATGAGGCGATGTCGCAATCCGGCAAGGTGCCCGCCTACACCCGCGTGGCGGCGGGCGACGCGTATGGGTATCTCGATACGCCCGACAAGGCCGCTGCCGCCTACGCGCAGGCACTGAAAGATGCCGGCCCCGGCGAGATCGAAACGGGCGACGTGCAGGAAGGCCTGTTCTATGCCTACCTCGACACCGGCCGCTTTGAAGACGCGCGCGCGCTGCTCGACAAGATGAAGGCCGACAACCCGGAGTACGTGCGCCTGGCGCCCGAAGCCGGTACGCCCAACCCGGATTTCTCGCGCGTCAAACGCCTGGAAGCGCAGTACTTAGTGCTGACCGGCCGTACGCACCAGGGGATTTCCGAGATGGACAAGTGGCGGCACGAGGCACCGTTTGCCGCCTCGCTCGTGAGCGCGCGTGCGGATGGGGCGATGGTGCAGGCCGAGCCGTACCGCTCGCGCGAGATGTACAAGACCGCGTTGGCCGAACACCCGGATGACTTGAGCGTGGTGGCCGGCTATGGCCGCGCATCGCTGGCGGTGGACGACCTGAAGACCGCCAAGGACGTCGCCAACGGGCTCGACGAGCGCTTTCCGGAGAACGGCTCGGTGCATGCGCTGCGCAAGGATCTGGATGTGTACCAGAGCCCGCAGCTCGTCATTCAGTCGACGGCGGACAAGGGCAATTCGGTGTTCGCCAACAATGAATTCGGCATTGACACCAAGGCCTACAGCGGCCCGTTTGCCGATCACTATCGGCTGTTCGTCCACAACTTCTCGGGCCGCGCCAACTTTGATGGCACCTCGCAAAGCCGCGTGCGCAATGGCGCCGGCCTGCAGTGGTTCGATACGGGCGTCGAGGTGAACGGCGAGGTGCACCAGTCCGTCGGCTCGGCCGGCAAGACCGGCGGCACGCTCGATGCCACATGGATACCGAGCGACCACTGGAAGGTCTCGGGCATGGTCACCAACGACGACCTGGAGGTGCCCTACAAGGCTTACCAGGTGGGCGTGACGGGTAAGACCATCAGCGGCAACGTGCGCTACACGTGGGATGAAACGCGCTACGCATCGCTCACGTACGGCGTGTCGCGCTACACCGACGACAACTTCCGCCAGCGCTGGGGCGCCAACTTCTATCAGCAGCTGTTCGTGTCGCCCCGGCACACGGTGGGTGTGCTGCTGGGTGCCGATACGAGCCGCAACACCATGACGGGCCTGAACTACTTCAGCCCCTCGCGCGACTACAGCGGGCAAGCCACCGCCATCTGGTCGTGGACGCCCTGGCGCTATGCCGACAAGTCGTTCACGCAGCGCGTGTACCTGACGGGCGGCATGTACAACCAGCAGTCGTTCGGTAACAGCCCGATGTACGAAGCGCGGCTCGAGCACGTTTGGCAGATCAACCGCAAGACGCAGGTCTCTTACGGCATCGGCTTTGGCCGGCACCGCTACGACGGCCAGCCCGAGAACCGCAAGTTCCTGTACCTGAACCTCAATATTCCGCTTTGATTGCGCTCATGCCCATGCAAGCTTCCCGACAACCGTCGTTGCGACGATTCTTCGCCTGGATGGCGCCAAGGATGGCGTTGGCCCTGATGTTGGCCTTCCTTGCGGCAGTGCGTCCGGCCGCCGCCCTGCAGGTCGACTTCCTGCCCAAGCCCGATCCCGAGGACGGCAAGACGTTCCGCGTGCTGTGTTTTCACGATATTCGCGACAACCTGCGCGCCAGCTTCGAGACGCTGCCCGATGCGTTTGCCGTCGATACCAAGATGCTGACGAACATGTTCAGCTGGATCCAGGCCAACGGCTATCACCCCGTCACGCTGGCGCAGATTGACGAGGCGCGCCGAGGCGGCAAGCCGCTGCCCAAGCGGCCCATCCTGCTGACCTTCGACGACGGCTATGAGAGCCACTACACGAAGGTCTTCCCGCTGCTCAAGCAGTTCCGCTTCCCGGCCGTGTTCGGCCTGGTGACGGAATGGACCAATGCACCGCCCGGGGCAAAGATCAAGCTGTCGAACACGCAGATCGTCGACCGCGATTTCTTCATGAACTGGAACCAGATCCGCGAGATGCAGGCCTCGGGTCTGGCCGAGTTCGCCACGCACACACACGACATGCACCACGGCGCGCTTGGTAACCCCCAGGGCAACGAGATGCCGACTGCGACCACGCACGAGTATCTGCCCAAGCTTGGCCGGTATGAAACCGACGACGAATACCGCAAGCGCGTGCGGGCCGACCTGCAGCACAGCATCGACATCATTCAGAAGAACGTCGGCGCCAAGGTGCAGACCGTGGTGTGGCCGTATGGCGCCCACAACCTGCTGGCTGACCAGGAGGCCGCCAACGTGGGCCTGAAGTACATGCTCACGCTGGAGCCGGGCCCGAACACGCCGGATGTGCCGCTCACCGCCATCCGCCGCAGCCTGATGGGTTACGACACCAACACGGGCGACCTCGAGCGCTCGCTGCGCGAGCCCGTGACGCACCACGGCATGATCAACCCGGTGCAGCGTGTGGTGCATGTCGATATGGACTACATCTACGACCCGGACCCGAAGCAACAGGAAGCCAACCTCGGCAAGCTGATCGACCGCATCAAGGACCTGGCGCCGCGCGTGGTCTATCTGCAGGCCTTTGCCGATGCAAAGGGCAACGGTGCGGTGGATGCGGTGTACTTCCCGAACCGCCACATGCCGATGCGTGCCGACCTCTTCTCGCGGGTGTCGTGGCAGTTGAAGACGCGCGCCAAGGTGGAGGTGTATGCATGGCTGCCGATGCTGTCGTACAAGCTGCCGGACAAGAACCCCGCTGCGACACATCTGGTGCAGTCTTTGCCGGGTGCGCCGCAGAAGCCGGGCACAGTCAAGCCGCCGCGCCTGTCGCCGTTCGATCCGCAGGCGCGTCAGATGATTCGCGACATCTATGAAGACCTGGCCAAGAACGCGACCATCGACGGCATCCTGTTCCACGACGATGGCGTGCTCGACGACTACGAAGACGCCAGCCCCGCCGCGCTCAAGGCCTACGAGGCCATGGGCCTGCCGGGTGACATCAACCAGATCCGCCAGTCGCCCGAGCTGATGCAGAAGTGGACGCGTGCCAAGACCGCCGCGCTGATTTCGTTCTCGAAGGAGCTGATCTCGGTGGCGCAGGGCTACCAGAACGGCCGCGACATGCTGACTGCGCGCAACATCTTCGCGGGCCCGGTGCTCGACCCCAAGGCCGAAACCTGGACGGCGCAGAGCTATGACGACTTCCTGGAGGCGTACGACTACGTGGCGCTTGAAGCCATGCCGTACATGGAAGAGGCCAAGGACCCGAAGGACTGGATGAAGAAGCTGACGGCCGCTGTGGCCAAGCACAAGGACGGCCTGAAGAAGACCATCTTTGAGCTGCAGGCCGTGGACTGGCGCAACAACGACAAGCCGATCCCGACCACCGAGCTGCGTGACCAGATGCGCGCGCTGCGCTCGGCAGGTGCCCTCAACTACGGCTACTACCCCGATGACTTCATCGCCGGCAGGCCCGATACCGAAGTGCTGCGTGAGGTGATGTCGCTCAAGACGTACATCGAGACGCGCAAGCCGCCGGGCGGCAACACGGGCAGTGTCGAGAAGCTCAACAGCTCTTCTGTGCCGGCACCAGACCAGCCGACCCATGCGGAAGCGGAGCACAAGCCCGTGACCGAAGCGGCCACGCCGCCTAGAGCCGGCAACAGCGCCACCAACAAGGCCGGAGGCTGACATGGACCCGTTGTTGGTCAAACGCTGGATCTCCGGCTTCGTTTTCTACTACCCGTTCTTCATGTCGTATTTCTGGATGATCGGGGGGCTGCTGCATTACTTCCTGCTGGAGCGCGGCACCAGCCACATTCAGCATCCGCTGGCGCTGCTGGGCGTGAAGAGCTACCCCAAGGTATCGATCATCGTGCCCTGCTACAACGAAGAGGCCAATGTGCGCGAGGTGGTCAGCCACCTGGCGCGCATGCGGTATCCCAACTACGACATCATCGCCGTGAACGACGGCAGCTCCGACCGCACCGGCGAGCGGCTGAACGAGCTGGCCGCGCAGTATCCGCAACTGCTGGTGATCCACCAGTCGTCCAACCAGGGCAAGGCGATTGGCCTCACCACTGCCGCGCAGGTGACGGACGCCGAATACCTGATGTGCATCGATGGCGATTCGATCCTCGACGTGGATGCGATTGCCTGGATGATCCGCCACCTGATGGAGAACCCGACCATCGGCGCCGTCACCGGCAACCCGCGCATCCGCACGCGCTCCACGCTGCTGGGGCGCATGCAGGTGGGCGAGTTCTCGTCGATCGTGGGGCTGATCAAGCGGACGCAGCAGGTGTATGGCCGCTTGCTGACGGTGTCGGGTGTGGTGGTGATGTTCCGCAAGCACGCCATTGAAGACGTGGGCTACTGGAGCAACGACATGCTCACGGAAGACATCGACATCAGCTGGAAGCTGCAGGTGGGCGGCTGGATCATCCGCTACGAGCCGCGTGCGCTGTCGTGGATCCTGATGCCGGAAACCTTCCGCGGCCTCTACAAGCAGCGCCTGCGCTGGGCCAAGGGCGGCATCCAGGCGCTCATCAAGTACGCGCCGGCCATGCTGTCCCTCCGGCAATCGATGATGTGGCCGATCTTCTTTGAATACGCACTGTCGGTCGTGTGGGCGTACAACATGTTGTTCGTCATCACATGGTCGGTGGCGGGGTTCTTTATCGACATGCCGGCGGAATGGCGCATGGAGGCGTTCCCGCGCTGGCACGGCACGCTGCTGTTCATCACATGCGTGCTGCAGTTGCTGATCGGCTGCTTTATCGACCGCCGCTACGACGACGGCATCCTGCGCTACTTCATCGACACCGTCTGGTACCCGGTGGCGTTCTGGATTCTCAACCTCATCACCACGGTGGTCGGCTTTCCGGCTGTCGCCTTTCAACGCACGCGTGCACGTGCTCGCTGGACTAGCCCCGACCGGGGCGTACAACAACAGGGGAATTCGCCATGACCATGCTTGTCATTGACGTTTCACGTAATTCAATCCGACAGTCGTTTTCCGACAAGGGGATTGTCGGCACGCTGCACCACGTGCTGTGGTTCCGCATCGTCCGGCCCATCCTGGTGATCTCGATCTGGGGGATGCTGGGGTTGTATGTGGGCTACTCGATCAGCAGTGTGGGCCCGAGTGGTCTGCCGTTCGAGCAACTGCGCATGTACGGCAACATCATTGCCGGCATGGGTGGCGTTCTGGTGGTGTGGATGGTGCTGTCGCGGATGGATCGCGCCATCCGCCGCAAGATGGCCAGTACCAAGGCCCCGACACTGACGCCAATGGCAGCAGCGTCGCGTGCGGCCTTGCAAGCGAGCAAGCCGGCCTGGCAACGCCCGCGCAATACGCGCCTGCTGGTGGTCGACCACGATGACGACGGCGACATCACGCATGTGCGCTCATGGCAAGAGTGGACCGGCCGCGCCGCGCCCGAGGGCACTGCCACGCCGCCCACGCCGTTCGTTCGCAGCCCGGAATACGACCCCGAGGAACCGGTGCTTGCCACCAGCGAAGTCATCGTGCTGGAGCGCCTCGACCGCGCCGAGCCGTCGCTGGGCCGAGCCAAGTTGCCAACACCACAGCCGCAGCCGCATCTTGTGGCCAAGGCGGTCGACGAGGCGACGGCAGAGGCCGCAGGCTTTCACCGCTTTGGCTATCGCGGCCGTCTTGGCCGCAACGATTGGGTGGAACCGCCCGCGCCTACGCAGTCCTTTGCCATGCGCCCCGGCATGGCGCGCCACTATGGCGGCGTGAGTGCAGTCGTGCATGGCCGCGCTGCAGTACAAGTGGCGGACCGATCCACGGAACGCCGCCGCAGCCTCCACGCCTTTGGCGCACACGCGCAGCTCGAAGATTCCTACGCCGCATTGGAGCGCACCGAGCACATCGATCCGCTGCACGGCTTCGGGCGCCGCGCCAATATCGTCGCCAGCGACCATTGAGCGTCAGTTAAGCGACCGCAGAGAATAAGAGGGGCCGATATCACCCGACGCCCCCTGCGCCCCGGTGTGCGTGTCACCGGGGCGTTTTTTTGTCTGCGCGATTGCAAGCCGTTGCACCCTTCCCAAGCGCTAACGCATAAGGATTAAGGGAACGTCTTGATGCGGTGCGCAATCGTTGCCGCCAGTGCACGGCACGGCACAGCAAACGCTTGTTGAGCAGCAATCTCCGGCGCGGGCATCGCGTTGTTGCGCAAACTGGCGCGGAGCCCTCTTGATTGCCGACGCGCGCCTGCCTATGCTGGGTTCTCCTGCAAGCGAGTCCATCGGCTCTCTCTCTTTCCCTTGCAGTGCTCATGCTGTCAGTGAACCAAGCCCTCCGTCGCAAGCGCCGCACGCGACACACAATCAAAGCTGGAGACAACTGTGCTGAGTCCCCATGAATTTGCCGTTCTGCTCTTGGTCAACGAGGGTGCCGAAGCCGCGGACTTGGACCGCGCCGATGTTGAGGCATTGATCGAGCGTCAGCTCGTCACACTGGAACGCCGTGGTCCCGACCACTGCTACGCCCGGGTGACGCTGCAGGGCTACGTGTTCCTCAAGGCTTCCGGGCACGTGCGCACAGCCGTGCGCCGCGTGGCTGCGGTGCCGCACTGAACTGTCCTTCCTACCGGTTTTTTCCGCACGCCGTCTGCATCGTCTGGGCACGTCGCCCAGGCAATGGGTGATGTGCGCGTGCGCCGATACAAACGGAAACACACGGCAAGTGGCCCAAGCCTGCCCCGCGCGCTGCATGGGGCGAGGTTTTTGCTGAGTTGCAGATGCCACCTCTGGGTTTGAACGCGATTGCGTTGGCGATCGCTTGCACACCCGGCGGCTGGCATCCAAAGACAACTCAAGAGGAGCCACCATGAAAGCCCAAGCCACACTTGCTGCCGCGCTGTTGGCGGTTGCCGGCACCGTATTCGCCCAGCCGATGCCGCCACCCCGGCCGGATATGGACCGCGACCATGAAGGCGCCGAACGCGCCGAGCGCATGGAACACGCCGAGCGGATGGAGCAACGCCACGACGAGCATCGCGAACACCGCGAACTCGAGCACGCACGCCGTGAACTGCGCCACGATCGCGAGGCCATCAAGCGCCGCGCGCACGAAGAACATGAGGAACACGAACGGCACGAACAGCGTGAGCGGATGGAGCCGCATTGAGCCCCATGCTGCTGAACTTCGTCCATAGGCCCGCGCACGATGTCGCGCGGGCCGCGCCGGCCTCGTTCCAGGCGACGTCTTTCGCCCCCGCCTAGTTAACCACCCCCAATACCCTGAATGACCTTGCCCATGCCTTCACACGTGGGGCATGGGTTGCCGTTGCGTTGCCCGGTGCCATTGCAGTCCGGGCAGACCGCCTCACCGGTGCCGGTGGTGCCCGGTTCGGCTTCATCACCGGGGGCGGGTTGGGTGGAATTCGGTTCGCTGGGGTTCATCTCGCACCTCTGCTGTCGCATGCGTTTCCGGAGACCAGTGAGGCGCAGAAATCATGCCGGCCGTCGTATGCTGCGCGTCTCACGGCGCGGGAACTGCGCTTGCTAACTCCCCGATCATCTGCGGAAGAACCCAGGCCACAGGCCAGCCATGAAGGCAAGCCTGGGCCGTGTTGAATCCGAATCAAAAGGAGCGGCATTTGAAACCCCCATCGACCGTGCCATTGGAGCGGCGCCGCCGCCTGGGCGCATGGCTGCCCGAGCCTGAAGCCAAGCTCGGCGCGTTTCGTCAGGAACTGGTGGCGCAGGCGCTGGCGCGCCAACGTCGTGCCCCCGGTTCGGCCACCGTGCAGGCATTGGCACAGTTGATCGACTCGGACCCGATGTTGCGTATGCATCTGACGCGCGCCATTGAAGAGGCGCAAGCCAACGGCTACGTGCTCGGCTACAGCAACCCTGCGGAGCTGATGCTGGCGATCGACCACGTTGTGACGTGCGCACCGCGCTTCAGTGAATCGAGCCTGGTGGTGTGCCCGCTCAACGCGCTGCTGGACTGGCTGATGTGCATGCCGTCGGGGTATGCGCTGTTTCGCGATGGCCGCTTCAATGCCGCCCTGAAGGCGGTGTTGCTGGGATGGGGCAGCTTCTTGAGCGGCCCGCATTCGCGCGCGTATCTGAACACGCAGTCGCCGGGTGGTTGGTTCTGCGCGGAGGCCGTCAAGCGCGTCGGCATGGATCAGTTTGTGTGCGACCGCAGGCAGCCGTACTGGGGCTTTGCGTCGTGGAACGATTTCTTCACGCGCCGTTTTCGCGCAGATGCACGGCCGGTGGCAGGCGACGACGACCCAAAGCTGATCGTGAGCGCGTGCGAAGCCGCGCCCTACAACATCCGCTATGGCACGCGCCTGGAAGACGCATTCTGGATCAAGGCCCAGCCGTATTCGTTGCGTGACGTCTTCGGGCCCGGCAAGTTGGAGATCGCGCAGCAGTTCGTGGACGGATGCGTGTATCAGGCGTTCTTAAGTGCCTACAACTACCACCGCTGGCACGCCCCGGTGGGCGGCACGATTGTCGATGCCTACCACTTGGACGGCACCTACTACTCCTGCGTGGAGGCGGAAGGTGCGGACCCAGGAGGGCTCAACGATTCGCAGGGCTACAGCACCGCCATGGCGGCCCGCGCGGTGATCACCATTGCGTGCGACGACCCCGCCATGGGCACCATTGGCTGTGTGTTCGTCGGCATGGCCGAGGTGTCGTCATGCGTGATCGACGTGACACCGGGACAGCACGTGTGCAAGGGCGAGGAGCTTGGCTTCTTTCAGTACGGTGGATCGACGTACTGCCTGTTTTTTGCGCCGGGCGTGGTCGATGCGTTTATGGTGCAGCCGCCGTTCTCGCACGATACCGCGCCCGTCAAAGTCAACGCAGCGCTGGCGTGGGCCCGCTAGCGCAGCTTCACGTATCAGGCTTCCACTTCCGCCAGCGCTTTCAGGCCGACTGACAGCATCGCCAAGTCGGCCGGGCCCGCTGCCATCTGGTCGGCGATTACGCGGTTGTAGCGCGCCAATGCGTCTTGCCGGGTGGCTTGCCACGTCTCCACCAACGCGTCCGCGCTGGCGCCCGAAGGCGCGTCGCGCAGTACGGACCCCGTCAACCGGCGGCGCAGTTGCCCGAGTTCTTCCAGCAGGGTGGCGCGCGCCAGCATCTGCCAGTGGGTTTGCGCGGGCAGGCCGAGGATGCCGCTTTGCAGCCAGCCATAGTTCAATGGCTGGTCCAGCGCGAAGTACACGCGCGCCGCGAGCTTGGCGTCGCAGTTGCACGCACTGGCCACTTCAGCAATGTCGAGCAGCGACACGCGCGCAGGGATGCCGGTTGCCACGCGAGCCAGCGCATCCGGCACACCGGCATCGACCAGCGCCTGCTGTTGCTGCGCGGCGGCCTGCATGGAGGCTTCCGTCTGCAGCGAGTCAATGTCGGACGCCAGTGCATCGACTGCCGTGCGGAAGTGCGCCACCGTGGCGGGTACGTCCAGCACATTCGACGTGCGCCGCCGCAAGAACCACAGCGTGGCGCGCTCATGCAATTGCGCCAGCGCCGTGAACAGCGCGGTCTGCGTATCGTGCGGCACCTTGGCGTCCAGGCCATCCACCTCTTGCCAAAGCGCATCGAGCCGATAGACGGCCCGCGCCACCAGGCTGGCCCATACCACCGCCAGCGGCTCGGCGCCAGTTTCCTCGGCCAGGCGGTGCACGAAGGTCACACCGGCACGGTTGACGAGCGCGTTGGCGTGCATGGTCGCCAGAATTTCCCGCCGCAGCGGGTGCCTCGGGATGGCTGCCGCGCAGCGTGTGTGCAGCGGCTGCGGAAAATACCCTGGCAGGCCATCGGCAATGAAGGGCTGGTCCGGCAGGTCGCTGCCGAGCAGCACGTCGTACAGCCACATCTTGCTGTAGGCCATCAGCACGGCACGCTCGGGCGTGGTCAGGCCGCCGCCCGCCGCGCGCCGGGAGTCGATCTCTTCATCGGCGGGCAGGAATTCGATCGGCCGGTTCAGGCGTCCGTTGCGCTCCAGATGCCGCATCAGGCGCGCTTCGGGTTCCAGCCACTGCGCGGTGCGTGTGCGCGCCAGCGACAACGCCTGCGTCTGGAAGTAGTTGTCGTGCAAGACGAGCGTGCCCACCTCGTCGGTCATCTCGGCCAGCAGCGTGTTGCGCTGCTTGAGCGTCATCTCGCCGTCGGCCACCACCAGGCCCAGCAGGATCTTGATGTTGACCTCGTGGTCGGAGCAGTCCACGCCGGCCGAGTTGTCGATCGCATCGGTGTTGATGCGGCCGCCGCGCTGCGCGTATTCGATGCGGCCAAGTTGCGTGCAGCCCAGGTTGCCGCCTTCGGCCACCACCTTGCAGCGCAGCTCCGCGCCGTTGACGCGCAGGCCGTCGTTGGCGCGGTCGCCAACTTGCGCGTGCGTTTCGGTGCTGGCCTTGATGTAGGTACCGAAGCCGCCGTTGTAGAGCAGGTCTACCGGCGCCTTGAGGATGGCGTGCAGCAGATCGTTCGGCGCCATCTCGGTGGCAGTTACATCCAGCATGGCGCGCACTTCGGGTGAGAGCGGAATCGCCTTGGCGGTGCGCGGGAATACGCCGCCGCCGGGGCTAATCAGCGCCCGGTCATAGTCGGCCCAGCTGGAGCGCGGCAGGTTAAACAGCCGCTCGCGCTCGGCAAAGCTCGTGGCTGCGTCGGGGGATGGATCGAGAAACACATGCCGATGGTCGAACGCCGCCAGCAGCCGGATATGTCGCGAGAGCAGCATGCCGTTGCCAAACACATCGCCCGACATGTCGCCCACGCCGACCACGGTGAAGTCTTGCGTCTGCGTGTCGACACCCATCTCGCTGAAGTGCCGCTTGACCGATTCCCACGCGCCGCGCGCGGTGATCGCCATCTTCTTGTGGTCGTAGCCGACGGACCCACCCGAGGCAAACGCATCGCCCAGCCAAAAACCGTATTCAGCGGAGATGGCGTTGGCGTAGTCCGAGAACGTGGCGGTGCCCTTGTCGGCGGCCACCACCAGATAGGGGTCGTCTTCGTCGTAGCGCACCACGTCGCGCGGGGGCACGAGGCGGCCGTCGACGTAGTTATCGGTCAGGTCCAGCAAGCCGCGCAGGAAGGTCTGGTAGCACGCCACGCCTTCGGCCAGATACGCGTCACGGTCGGTGGCGGGCGGCGGTTGCTTGACGACAAACCCGCCCTTGGAGCCCACCGGCACGATGACGGTGTTCTTCACCATCTGCGCTTTCACCAGCCCCAGCACTTCGGTGCGGAAGTCCTCACGCCGATCCGACCAGCGCAGCCCGCCGCGCGCCACTTTGCCGCCGCGCAGGTGCACGCCTTCCACGCGTGGCGAGTACACCCATATCTCGAACATCGGCTTCGGCTCGGGCAAGCCCGGCACACGCGCAGGGTCAAACTTGAACGAGAGGTACGCCTTGGGCTGCCCATCCGGCGCGGCACTCTGGAAGTAGTTCGTGCGCAGCGTGGCCTCCAGCACGCCGAGGAACTGACGCAGGATGCGGTCTTCATCCAGGTTGGGCACGTCCTCCAGCGCTTCGTCGATCTGCTTGCGCAGCGTGTCGCTGCGGCGCGTGCGTTCGGCTGCGTCCAACGCCGGGTCGAAGCGCACGAGGAACAGATGCACCAGCGCCCGCGCGATCGATGGGTTGCCGTTCAGCGCGCTCTCCATATACGCATTGCTGAAGGTCGAACCGATCTGGCGGATATAGCGCGCATACGCCCGCAGGATGCGCACCTCGCGCCAAGTCAGGCCGGCCTGCAACACGAGGCGGTTGAGGTCGTCGTTCTCAAGCTCACCGCTCCAGATGCGCGCAAAGGCTTCTTCAAAACGCGCACGGGCTTCGTCGAGGTCTACCTCGCTGCCGTCGACGGTTTCCATGCCGAAGTCGTGCATCCAGATGGGCGCGGCGTCGGCGGGCTCGATGCAATAGGGGCGCTCTTCGTTCACGCGCACACCCAGGTGTTCAAGCATCGGCAGGCTGTGCGAGAGCGAGGTCGGCTGCCCCGCGCGGTAGATCTTGAAGCGCAGCGCGCCGGGTGGCGCTTCCAGCGGCCGGTACAACTGCATGGTGAGCAGGTTGGCGGCGGTGTTCTGATCCAGCAGCGGCTCCATCAGTTCGATGTCGCGCACGGCCAGGCGCGCGGGGTAGTCCTCGCGGAAGCCAGCGGGAAAGGCATCGGCGTAACGGCGCAGCAGGCGGTTGCCGCGCTCTTCGCCGCCGCGCGCCAGCAGAGCGTCGGACAGATCGTCCTGCCAGCGCCGCGCCGCCTGCACGATGCGCGCTTCGAGCTCGGTCACGTCCACGTCCGGCACGTCGCCCGGCTGCGTGCGCACGGTGATGTGGATGCGCGCGAGCATCGATTCCGACAACTGCGGCGTGAACTCCACGGCGGTGCCGTGGTAGGCGTCCAGCAGCAGTTTCTGGATGCGCACACGCAGGTCGGTGTTGAACTTCTCGCGCGGTACGAACACGAGGCACGACACGAAGCGATCAAACGGGTCGCGCCGCACAAACAGCCGCGTGCGCTGACGCTCCTGCAACCGCAGGATGCCGAGCGCGATGTCGTGCAGCGCTTCGCTATCCATCTGGAACAGCTCGTCGCGCGGATATTGCTCCAGGATCGTGACGAGCGTTTTGGCCAGGTGCCCATTCGGCAGAAAGCCGGTGCGCCGGATCACGTCGGCCACCTTGCGTCGCACCAGCGGAATGTCTTCGGCCGGCACCATGTAGACGTTCGATGTGTACATGCCCAGAAACCGCCGCTGCCCACACACGCGGCCCTCCGCGTCGAACAGTTTGATGCCGACGTAATCGAGATACCCGGGGCGGTGCACGGTCGCGCGCGAGTTGGCCTTGGTGAGGAAGATCGGCTCGGGTGCGTCGATAAACTTCGCGGCACCCGGTGCGAGGCGCGTGGTATCTGGCGTGGAGGCGTCGCGCAGCGCTTCACGCAACACGCCCAGACCCGTGCCCGGGATGCCGCGCAGGTAATGGTGCGGGTCGGGGCCATCCTCTTGCGTGATGAGCTCGTAATCGCGATAGCCGAGGAAGGTGAAATGCCGATCCAGCATCCACGAGAGAAAGGCTTGCGTTTCGGCAATCTCGGCTCGCTCCACATCACCGGTAGAGGGCTGCGCCGCGCGCACGGCCAGCGCTTCGATGGCAGCTTGCGCGGCGGCCTGCATGGGTTTCCAGTCGTCCACCGTGGCACGTACATCGCCCAGCACGCGCACCAGGCCGTCGTGCAGCGCCTGCATGCGCTCGGGCTCGGAAAAGCGGTCGACCTCGATGTGGATGGTGGACTCGAAGCGCGCGGTGCCGTCGGTCTCGCGGTCAGCGTCGCTGGGTGTGTCGGGCATGTCGCCGGCCAGGGCCGTGGGGCGCTGCACGCCGCCACCGGCAGTCACCGCCACGCGCATGCCCGCCGCATCGCGCTGCACGCGATAGACCGGGTGAAAAGCGGAATGCAGCGCCAGCCCCTGCCGGTTGATCTCCATGGTCACGGAGTCGAACAGGAACGGCATGTCGTCGTTGACGATCTCGACCACCGTATGGCCGCAGTACCAGCCGTGCTGTTCCAGGGTGGGGTTGTAGACGCGCACGCGCGGCTGGCCGGACACGAACTTCTGCCCCAACTGCCAGTGCGCCATGGCCGCGCCATACAGGTCGGCCACGCTGCGCGAGGTCACGTCTTCGGGGTCGGCCAGGCCGTAGTAGTGCCGCAGAAAGGGCTCGAACAGCGCGGCAATATCGGGTGCGCGTTCGCGTGCGAGGGCCACCGCGTCCGCCATGTGCTGGCGGACCTTGTCGTCGTGCTGGGCAGACATGGATGCCTCCCGAAAAAGGGCCAGCCCATGCTACGCCGCGTGCCCATGGCTGGCAATCGGGAGGATGCCGGGCGCTTGGGCGCGTAGGCTCAGGCGCGTTTTTTTGTGCGCTGCGTTGGTGGTGCGGCGCGGGGCTGCTGTGCGGCGTCCTTGTGCACCTTGTCGAGCAGGCGCTTGGCACGAACCGCGCAATCTTCGGCTTCGTCCTTGTGTTCGATCTCGTGGGCCAGCGCTAGCAACTGGTGTTTGCTTTGCGCGAGCCGCTGTTCCAGCAGTTCGATCTCGGCAATCTTGCGCCGCAGCGCAGCGAGCAATTCTTCGTGCCGCCAGTTGTCCAGATCGGGCGGCAGGAACGTGCGGATTTCGTCCAACGAGAATCCGGCGCCCTGCGCGCACAGGATGATCTCCAGGCGCCGCAACGTATCGGGCGCGTATTCGCGGTAGCCATTGGCCTGGCGCTGCGCGGGCTGCAGGAGACCGCTGGCCTCGTAAAACCGGATGCGCGAGGCGGCAACGCCACTCTGTTGGGCGAGTTCTCCGATCTTCATGCAGACGGCTCCGACGGGCTTGACATTAAAGTTGACTTTAAGCTTAACGTGGAAGCGTCGTCAAACCAGGAAACGCCCATGAAGCTCTTCACTCCGCTCACGCTGCCGAACGGCGCGGTCATCCCCAACCGCCTGGCCAAAGCCGCCATGGAAGAGAACATGGCTGATGCGGACCACGCGCCGTCCGATGCGCTGCTGCGCTTGTACGAGGCCTGGGCCCGGGGCAAGGCGGGGCTCATCATCACCGGCAATGTCATGGTGGACCACCGTGCCATGACGGGCGCCAACGGCGTGGTGCTGGAAGACGATGCGCATCTCGACCGTTTCCGGCGCTGGTCGCAGATCGCGCGGGCCAATGGCGCGCATGTGTGGATGCAGCTCAACCACCCTGGCCGCCAGATGCCGGCGGCGTTGGGGCAACCCACTTTGGCACCGTCTGCCGTGCCGATGGATCTGGGGACCTTGTCCAAGCAATTTCCGGTGCCCAGGGCGATGACGGAAGCCGATATCGCCGAGGTGCAGCAGCGCTTCGTGCGGGCGGCGGTGCTGGCCGAGCAGAGCGGTTTTACCGGCGTGGAGATCCACGCCGCGCATGGCTATCTGCTGAGCCAGTTTCTTTCGCCCAACACCAACAAGCGGCAGGACGCGTGGGGCGGCCCGATTGAGCATCGCGCGCGTCTGCTGCTGGACATCGTGCGCAGCGTGCGGGGGGTGGTGTCGGCGCAGTTCGTGGTGGCGGTCAAGCTCAACTCGGCGGACTTCCAGCGCGGTGGCTTCAGCCCGGAGGATGCCAAGCGCGTGGTTGAGATGCTCAACCCGCTGGGCGTGGATTTGGTGGAACTATCCGGCGGCAGCTATGAAGCCCCGGCCATGCAAGGCCACGCGCGCGATGGCCGCACGCTCGCCCGCGAGGCCTACTTCCTGGAATTTGCCCGAGACATTGCGGCCGTGGCGCGCATGCCGTTGATGGTGACGGGCGGCATCCGCCGCCGTGCGGTGGCGGAGCAGGTGGTGGACAGCGGCATTGCCATGGTGGGCATCGCGACGGCGCTGTCGATTGATCCGAACCTGCCGCGCGATTGGCATGCCGGCAAGGACAGCGCCCCGGTGCTCCAGCCCATTACCTGGAAGAACAAGGTGCTGGGCTCGCTGGCCAACATGGCGGTCGTCAAGTTCCAGCTCAAGCGCCTGAGCCAGGGGCGGGGTACCCACCCGAGCGTCTCGCCCCTGCGGGCGTTGGTGTTGCAGCAGCTGGCCACGGCTTGCCAGACGCGACGTTACAAGCGCTGGCTGGCGCAGCGCGCGTTGCGCTAGCCGGCAACTCCTCAGGGGGGGCAGCCCGGTTGACGGCAACATCCAGTTTTCTGGAAAATGCATCCATTAAGATGGAATCCGCGGCCGCCGCGAATCCGCCTCCCCCTTTTTGGAGCCCCGCATGCCCGCCCCCAAGCCGAACGACGACATTCGGAGCGACGACATCCGCCTGATCGACTGCACCGAGGCCGAGCACGCCCAGGCGATTCTCGACATCCTCAACGAGGCGATCGTCAACTCCACGGCGCTGTACGACTACGTTCCCCGCCCCCCGCAGGCCATGCAGACGTGGTTTGCCGCCAAGCGTGCCGGCGGTTTTCCGGTGGTGGGCGCGGTGGATGCCTCGGGCCGGCTGCTGGGTTTTGCGAGTTGGGGTACGTTCCGCGCGTTTCCTGCCTACAAGTACACGGTGGAGCACAGCGTGTACGTCCACCACACCTGCCGTGGGCGCGGGCTGGGCGAACGCCTGCTGCGTGAACTGATCCGGCGCGCGCAAGCGGCCCAGGTGCACGTGCTGGTTGGCTGCATCGACGCGGCCAACGCCGGCAGCGTCGCGCTGCATACCCGGCTCGGGTTCGTGCACGCGGGCACCATCAAAGAGGCCGGCTTCAAGTTCGGCCGGTGGCTCGATGCAGCGTTCTATCAGCTCAACCTTGAGACGCCTGCACACCCTGTGGATGGTTGACGGCAGGGTCGATTGAAGGTGTCGCAACGGATGCCGCGATGGTGCGGCGCCATAGAAAAAGGCCGGCGTGATACCGGCCTTCTTTCATTGCGTCGCCAGCAGTGCCGTCAGCCCTTGGCCACGACGTTGATGCGCAGCGCTTCGGCCCCCGCCGCGATGGCGAGCAGCCGGTCGACATTCGGATGCGCGCCCGGGCGATTGCGTGCGTCGACGGTGTGCTCGGCGAACACAGCCAAGCCGTGCTCGGCGGCCTTGGCATCGAGCTGGCCGAACGCCTGCTGCAGGTAGTGGTACACCGCCAGCGAACCTTGCTTGCCCGGCTTGTTTTCGATGTCGGCGACCACGGCGCCCTGGCCGTCTACCAGGTCGATGCGCTCGACGCCGTCAATGGCGGGCAGTTGGGCGAGGTTGTCCTTGAAGATGGGGGTCGGTTGAATCACTGAAGTGGCTCCGTGGGTTGTTCAGGCGGGCCGTATGTTAGCCGCTCTGCCAACCCACGCGCGCGGCTCAGCGTTTCGCGCCGGCCTTGTTCACGGCAATGGCCGCCTGGATGAGCGTCTTTAATGCCTTCTCGTTCACCGTGTCGCCTTCGCGAAAATCGATCGCGCGGCGCACGTTGCCATCCAGGCTGGAATTGAAGAGCCCGGCTGGGTCCGGCACGGAGGCGCCCTTGGCAAACGTCATTTTCACCGTCTGCTTGTAGGCCTCGCCGGTGCAGAGGATGCCGTGGTGCGACCACACCGGCACGCTCCATTTCCATTCCTCGACCACGTCAGGGTCGGCTGCCAGGATGACGGTGCGCAGGCGGGCGAGCATCTCACCGCGCCAGTCGTTCAGCTCGGCAATGCGGGCGTCGATCTGCTCGGCGGCGGGCGGTGCGTTGTCCGTTGCGTTTCTCTTCATGCGTTGCCTCCGTGATGGATTGACGAGGATAGGCTCAACTGCGTGCGTGCGCCATCGTCGACTTGCATGCGCCGGTCATGGCGCCCGGCCAATTTTGGAGCCAAACTTGCTTGCCTGAAGCTGGCTTGGATGAGGGAGCCATCATGCAAGAGCTCGCCTTTCGTACGTTGCTGTATCGCTACTTCTTCTTTGGCTGGCTGTACAAGGATGCCAGTCACGGCAACCTGTTTGAGCGCTCCGCCGCGTGGCGCTTCAACCAGGCGCATGCGCACTGGCTGCTCGCATACATGTGGCGATGGCTCTGGTGCGGCGTGGTGTTCTACGCGCTGGGCGGGGCGGCGGAACTGGCCCTCAAGACGCCGTGCCTGTCAGCATTGTTTTATGTGCCCAGCGCGTTGAGCGTGCCCATCAATATGGTCATCGGTGTGCTGTGGATTGGGCTGAAGGCGCTGCCCGGCCCGGTGCGTGAACGCTAGGTCATGGCTTGATCTTGGTCGAAGGGCACCCGGATGCTATGCTGCGCGCCCAAGCGATCTGGGCGTCGCATTTGTCCAAAGACGAGAAGGGATGACGGAATCAACACCCACACAGCAGACCACTGATTCGACGCGGGCACCGCTTGCCATTGCAACCTTGCTGCAAGCGGGCTTTACCGCGACCTACGCGTCCGACTATTGGGACATGATTA
This sequence comes from Ralstonia sp. R-29, assembly GCF_049913345.1. Classification (NCBI taxonomy): domain Bacteria; kingdom Pseudomonadati; phylum Pseudomonadota; class Betaproteobacteria; order Burkholderiales; family Burkholderiaceae; genus Ralstonia; species Ralstonia sp. R-29. Next base: position 1,371,373 of record NZ_CP184378.1, on the reverse strand, counting down.
GCATGGGCGCGATGTCATTGCTGACCGTGCTGATTTCGCTGCTGGCGTGCGTGCTGCTCTACAGCGGCGTGGTCCGCCACCTGATGGGCAAACCGGCGCAGTGGAGCCTGATGCTCGCAGCCGTGGGCCTGGCGTGGTCGTTTCTCGAGTGGGGTCCGAGGATTCTGTGGTCGTATCCGTTCCTGCTCGGGGCGATTGTCGGCACGGTGGCGTGGGCGTTGACGCTCAAGGCGTCGCGACGTGAGGCGCGTTGAACCGTATGCGCTTGAAACAATGGATCGCGCGCATCAAGGACGCGCTGGCCGGGAGCGCAGAATCGAACCCCGCCACCAATGATGTCGAAGCGCGCAGCGCTGCCGAGATCGAGGCGCTCATCGCCCAACTGCGGCAACAATCACCCGACGCACGCCGTGGCGAGAACGTCAGCCTGACCGATCTGGGCGAGGACGATGCGTTCGTAGCGCCGTTGGTGGCGACCACGCACGACGCTGACGCCTATTTCCGCGCGAGTGCGGTGCATGCGCTGGCGCACTACGACCTGGGTCAGTATCCACACGCCGAATCCGCCGTGCTGCATGCCCTGAAGCACGACACCGAGCCAGGCGTCCGCGCTGCTGCTGTGCAGGCACTGGGTAGACAGTCAGAGGCCGTCGCACACGCGCACGAGCGTGCATGCCTGCAAGCCGTCAACGACCCGAGTGCCGAGGTCCGCCGCGAGGCGGTGCACGTGCTGGGGTATTGGCCGTCCAAGCTGGCGGTTGCTGCATTGCGCGCACGATTGCGTCTGGATACCGATGTCGATGTGCGCGTCTGGGCGGCCTACGCACTTGGCAGGTGCGGCACGGCGGATGCGATTCCCGATCTGTTTGCGGCCGCGGTTGATTCTGACGGTCGCGTGCGCGCCGCTGCATTGGATGCGATGTGCGAATCCGCTGATCCGGAAGACACCACGTTGCATGACCTGCTGCTGGCCGCTGTGTCTGATCCCGCGCCGGAGGTCCGTCGGCGAGCGGCACAGGGCATGCGCTTTCGGCCACCGCAGGCGCTGCCAGCATTGCGGGCACTCACCAATGACCCGGAACCGCGTGTGCGGCAGGAAGTCGTCATCGCACTGGGCTTGCGGCGGGATGCGGAGTCGCTCGACCTGATCGCTGCGCGTGTGTTTGAGGAGGCGGATGAAGAGGTGCGCTACTACGCTGCCAGCGCGCTTGGCGAATTGCGGGACGCGCGTGCCACGCAACACCTCATCCACGCGTACCAGACGCCTGCATTGGGGCACCAGGTGCAGTGGATGGCGCTGTGGGCGCTGGGTGAAAACCGTGATGTCGCCGCAATGCCGACACTGCTTGCGGCACTGCGCGACCCCGATGCCGAGTTCCGTGCACGGGCCGTCGAGTCGATCGCCATGTTGCAGAGAGACTTGCGTGCCGATGCTGAGCACGCTTGGCCGGCGATGCTGCCTGCGCTGACGGAGGCCCTGCGCGACGTGGATGACGACGTGCGGGAACAATCTGCGCAGGCATTCACGGACATTTACGCGTTGCCCACGCTGCATGCTGTGTTGTCCGGTTTGCCCGAGCACGACGTTGCTGCCAAGCACGCACTACAGCGCGCGATGGCGGTGCGCGAAGAAGAGGCCGCCGCAATCGCAGCCAGACCCTTTGGTCGTGGCACTGTGGAGTACAAGTAAGCGGCGACGCGCCCTGGTGCCGGCAATGAAGCGATGGCGGTTCAGTGCCCCGATGTCCCTCGGATGCGGTTGACTCGGGGCTACACGGTCGCGATCAGCAATTCCTCCGCATTGGCGAGTGGACGCAAGCCATCGGCGCGGCCAGCAAAGTAGCGCTGCGTCAGGGTGTCGGCCGAGATGTGCTGCGCATCACGGAAGCCGTTTTCGCGCGCCAGCGCCAGCATGTCGGGCGGGGTAAAGAAGCTGATGAAGGGCGTGCCGCTGGCGCGTGCGCCTTTCTCGGCCATCTCCAGGCCGGGACGGACTTCCGGCGCGGCCATTTCCAGTGGCAGCAGAAACGTCATGGCAAACATGGACCCGGGCGCCAGCGATGCCACCTGCCGCAGCGTGGCGGCGTTCGCTTCCTTGGTCAGATACATGCTCACGCCCGTGGACACCACCACGGCAGGCTTGCTGGTGTCAAAACCGGCGGCGACAAGGGCGTCTTGCCATGACTCGCGCGCTTCAAAATCGACTGGCACGAAGCGCAGCCAATCCGGTATGCCAAAGTCGAGCTCCACCAAACGTTGGCGTTTCCATGCCTGCGGGTTGGGCGGATCGACCTCGAACACGGTCATGCGCGACGCAACATCCGGCCGACGCTGCGCGAAGCTGTCCAGGCCCGCACCCAGAATGACGTACTGGCTCAGTCCGCGCGCTGCGTGCTCGATGACGAGATCTTCAATGAAGCGCGCCCGCGCCACGATCGACGCCCGAAAAGGCCGCGTGAACTGGGGGTCCATGTCGCCACGTTGTTGCCAGTCGGAGGGCGGCGCGAGCAATTGCAAGCCGACCGTGTCTTCCAGCACGTGCGGCGGGGCGTCAATCTGTACATGCAGTGCGCGCCACAAGGCCACGCGCGCTGCGGTGCTGTCGGGTGCGGCATCGGGTAGGGTGCTCATGGCGACATGCCTCCATCAATGGGGGTGCCGATACTCGGGGAATGCGGCAACGGCCTGTACCGGCTGCTTGGTCATGCAGACCTCAAACAGCCGGCTGCCCAGCCATCCGGCCAACCACGCTTGCAGCGCCGGCAGCGGCTGGCTGGCAAACCACTCGGGCTCCACCGCTGCAAACTGGCGCACGAACGGGAAGATCGCCAGGTCCGTCGCGCACGGTGTCGCGCCGCCAAGATAGCGCTGACTTAGCAAGCGTGATTCCAACGGTATCAGCAGGGTTTCAACGGCCTGGGCACGGGCAGTCTCGCGCGGCACAGCCTCTTGCGGATAGCGATCCGGATACTTGTAGCGATCGAGCAGGCGTTTGAAATCGCCATCGTTCGTGCGCAGCAGCGCAAGGTTGTCGGCCGATTGGGCGCGGCGCCACCAGCCATCGGTGTCCGGCTGTTCGAGCGCCCAGCGCATGATGTCGAGACTCTCTTCCAGCACGGTGCCGTCGGGCAGGCGCAAGACGGGCACGGTGCCCTTGGGCGACAGGGCGAGCATTTCCGCCGGCTTGTCGCGCATGACGATCTCGTAGGTCTGAAAGCGGCGCTGGGCCTGCAGCATCGCCAGGCGGGCGCGCATGGCGTAGGGGCAACGGCGATAGCTGTAGAGCAGGGGCAGGGTGGTGTCAGCGAGCATCAAGGCAAGCGTGAAAGGTCAAAAAGGGCGGTTGGTGAATCGGCGAGGGTAACGTCTTATGCGACCAGGCGTGCATACCCGGAGCGCCCCGCGCGCCGCACCGATTGCGGCGGCTGCCCAAACACGCGGATGAACGCGCGCCGCATGCGTTCCGGATCCGCAAAGCCCACGGCGCGGGCGACTTGTTCCAGCGATTCATCGCCGGCTTCCACGCGTGGGCGGGCGGCTTCGGCGCGCAGCTTTTCGATGGCCTTGGCGGGCGTCTGCCCAGTCTCCGCCACGAAGGCGCGATCGAACTGGCGGCGGCTCAGGTGCGCGACGTCGGCCAGCCGGTCGACATCCAGCGCCTCATGCAGATGCTCGCGCGCATAGCTCAGCGCGCGGGCGATGCGGCTCGATGCCGGGTCTAGCTCCAGCAGCGCTGAGAACTGCGACTGCCCGCCCGGCCGCCGGTGATAGACCACCAGCTCCCGCGCCACCGCGCGCGAGATGTCGACGCCCAGGTCGTCTTCGATCAACGCCAGCGCAAGGTCGATGCCTGAAGAAATGCCGGCCGAAGTCCACACTGGCCCGTCGTGGATGAAGATGTGGTCGCTCTGCACCTGCACGTGCGGATAGCGCCGCTGCAACAGTGCCGCCATGCGCCAGTGCGTGGTGGCGCGGCGGCCATCCAGCAGCCCGGCCGCTGCCAGCGCAAACGCGCCGGAACACACGCTCGTCATGCGCCGCGAGTGCTGTGCCGCTTCCTGCACGAAGGCGATCAGCTGGGGCGAGAACGCATCCTCGCGCGGGCCGTTGCCGCCGGAGATGACGAGCGTGTCGAAGGCCGGGTTGTCCAGCGCCTGCGTCTGCATGACGAGACCGGGGGCGCTCTGCACCAACGTGCCGCCCTCGGACAACACGTCGATCCGATAGGCCGGCTGCCCGGAGGTGGCGGCATGCAGCCGGTTCGCCACGTCAAAGGCCGTCAGCGGGCCGGTGAAATCCAGCAGGCTGCAGCCCGGAAACACCAAAAAGCCGATTCTGCGCATGATGTCTTGAAATGAGGGATTAACGTCATTCAGGCCGGATGTTGCTCCGCCAGACTGCGACTGTCAAACGCATTTCTGGAGAGACCATCATGACAACAGCCGTGTGTTTACCGGCCAGCACCACGCCCCTATCGCGCCATCACCGCTGGAAGGTGCTGGGCGTGGGGGTGGCGGCCAACGCGAGTTTTTCGGCGGCGTTTTCGGGCATCCCGACGACGGCCGTGTTCATCCGCTCGGCGTACCACCTGGGCAATGCTGAGCTGGGCGTGGCGATTGGGGCGCTGGGGCTCGGGATCGCCATCAGCGAGTTGCCGTGGGGTTTGTTGACGGACCGTTGGGGCGATCGCTCGGTGCTGCTGGCGGGGCTGGGGCTCACGGGGCTGGCGTTGTTCGTGATGGCGTGCTGCGTGGCGCCCCTGCATGGCAATGTGCCGCCGCTGGCGTGGCTGGTGGCCGGCATGCTGAGCGTGGGCCTGCTGGGTGGCAGCGTGAACGGATCGAGCGGGCGCGCGGTCATGGGGTGGTTTCGAGAAGGTGAGCGCGGCTTGGCCATGAGCATCCGCCAGACGGCCGTGCCACTGGGCGGGGGGATTGGCGCGCTGGTGCTGCCGAGCCTGGCCGCGCATGCCGGGTTTGCCGCGGTGTATGGGGTACTGGCGGCGGCGTGTCTGCTGACGGCGGTGCTGACGTGGCTGTGGGTGCATGACGCGCCCGACATCGTGAGTGCTGCCTCTGCTAAGACGACCGCACCGGCTGGCCCCGGTCCACTGCGAGACCCGATGCTGTGGCGCATGGCCCTGGCCATCGGCCTGCTGTGCGTGCCGCAGGGGGCGGTCGTCGCGTTCGCCACGGTGTTCCTGCGCGACTTTGCGCATGCCAATGTGCTTACGCTCAGCCTGACCATGGCGGCGGTGCAGGGCGGTGCGGCCGTTATGCGGGTATGGAGCGGCCGCTGGACCGACCGCCACGGCAATCGCCGCGCGTATCTGCGGATGTGCGCTCGGTTGAGTGTTGCGCTGTTCGTCGTGCTGGCGGGGGTGGCGTGGATGACGTCGGCGCTGTCGATCGACCTGGCGGTCATGCGGATCGCACTCGTGGCGGCCATCGTGGCAGGCGGCATTTGCGTGTCGGCTTGGCATGGCGTGGGCTATACCGAGATGGCCACGCTGGCCGGTGCACAGCGGGCGGGCACGGCGTTGGGCCTGGGCAATACGGGCGCGTTCACTGCGCTTGGTGTGACATCGCTGAGCCTGCCGTATGTGCTGGCGTGGTCGTCTTGGCCAATGGTGTGGCTGGTGGCGGCCGGTAGCGCGTTGATTGCGTGGCGTGTGCTGCCGGCGGTACGTTGATGGGTCGATCGGGTTGCGCGGCGCCAATCCCCTGCGTTTCTTCCTATAGTGACCGGCACAACCAGACACGAGGGGGCCGCCATGGCAGGCTTGAACGCAATCCAGCACGTGGTCGTGCTGATGTTGGAGAACCGGTCGTTCGACAACCTGTTCGGCACGCTGTATCCGAAGAGCGCCGAGTTTGATGGCCTCTCCGGCACCGAGACCAACCCCGATGGCGGCGGCGACCCCATCCGCGTGTGGACGACGCCAGTGCCGCCCAACGTGATGACGCTGCCCAACCCCGACCCGGGCGAGCTCTTTACCGACATCAATCAGCAGCTCTTCGGCCAGCAGATGCCGCTGGGGCAGACGCCCACCATGCAGGGCTTCACCACCAACTACGCCAAGAACGGTGGCAACCCGCGCGACATCATGCATTTCTTCACGTCGGACCAGGTGCCGGCGCTCAGCACCTTGGCGCGCAACTACGCCGTGTGCGACGCGTGGTTTGCCTCTGCGCCGTGCCAGACGTGGCCCAACCGGTTCTTCGTGCATACCGGCACCGCGCATGGTTATCCGAACAATTCGCCGGTGCACTTTCCGTATTTGATGCCGACACTGTTCAACGCGCTCGACGGCGTGGCGCCCAACGATTGGGGCGTCTACTACCACGACTTCGCGCAGTCGCTCACGCTCACGCGGCTGTGGCTGCATCTGGACCACTTCCACCTGTTCGACGATTTTCTGGACGACGCGGCCAACGGCAAGCTGCCCTCGTACAGCTTTATCGAGCCGCGCTACTTTGCTGATCTGGATTGGCCCAACGACATGCATCCGCCGCACGATGTCGGTTACGGCGATGCGCTGGTCGCACAGGTGTACAACGCGCTGCGCAACTCGCCGCAGTGGCATCAGACGATGCTCGTCATCACCTTTGACGAGCACGGTGGGTGTTTTGACCACGTGCCACCGCCCGCTGTGGTGCCGCCCAGCCCGCCGCAGCCGGGGCAACTCTTCGCGTTCGACCGGCTGGGGGTGCGCGTGCCGGCGGTAGTGGTGTCGCCGTGGATTCCCAAGGGCACGATCTTCCGTTCGACCGTGGCGCAGCCTTACGACCACACCGCCATCATCAAGACGCTGCGCGTGCGCTACAACATCCAGACGCCGCTCACCGCCCGCGATGCCAGCGCGCCCGACCTCAGCCAGGTGCTGGAGCTCGCCGCTCCCGATGACAACCGCGACCCCGTGGCCGCCCGTGCCTTGGCAGCGAACCCGGCAGGTCTGCAAGCCGCGCGCAACGCGCCGCTCAACGACTTCCAATGGGCCATGCACGAATCGGCGGCGATGCTGGCGCCGCTGGGCACCGGCATCAGCATTGATGACCACGTGCGCAATCTGTCGACCGATCAGCAGCCTGCTGTGCCGGCCGCGCAAAATGCCCAGCAGGCCGCGCAGCACATTAAGGACGTGCTCGCTTCGATGGATTTGCCGTATGCGGGGCAATAAGGGCAGATTTATATTTCCGTGATAACCCAGGCATAATCGCCACGCTTATTAATCCATAAAAATGGGGTATGCGTGGCGTCGGTTCAGATTTCCGGTTTTCCGGCATTGGTTTGGGCGGCAGGGTTTGTGGCAGTGGCAACTGTGCCGGTTTGGTTTGGCGCGCAAGCCGTGGGGGCAGATCGGGCGACCATGCCCCGCTCCGCACTGGCATTGGTGCTTGCCTTGGTGGCGTGTTATGCCTCCTTGTTTGTCGCTGGGTCCGTCGCGATTATTGTGGCACCGCTTGTCTGCATGGCGGTTTTCAAATACGTCTTGGACAGTTCGTTTCTAGGCGCCTTCTTTCTCGTGGTGATTTCTGCCACGGGTTTGTGGCTGGCGGGCAAGTTGTTCATGTCCGGCATCACGCTTTCGGTTTAATTGGTTGAATCGTTGCTAATAGCATTGTGTTGATCCGTCCTTTTCGAGCCGGCGAAGAACCCGCGCTCCACGCTATCTTCCATTCCGCCGTCCACGGCATCGCCGCCAGCCGCTACCGCGCCGAGCAACTCGAAGCCTGGGCGCCCACCGATTACGACGCCGAACAATGGGCCGAGCGCATCCGCCGCATCCAGCCTTTTGTGGCGGAGATCGACGGACAACCCGTGGGCTATGCCGACCTGCAAGCCACCGGCTATATCGACCACTTCTTCGTGGCGGCCACGCATGCGCGGCAGGGCGTCGGCCAGAGCCTGATGAACCACATCCTCAACCTGGCCGCGCAACGCCGGATAGCGCGTGTGCAGGCCCACGTGAGTTTGAGCGCTGAGCCTTTTTTCGCCCGCAACGGGTTTGCGGTCATGGCACGCCAGACCGTGACAGTGCGCGGCGTGCCGCTCGATAACGCGCTGATGGTGCGCATGCAGGCCTGAGCCAAGACGCGCGCGGGGCTTCACTCTTCGGGGAAACCCTCGGAATGTAGTTAAAGTTTGATGATCATCTGTCGTTAGTTTTGTTGAACTCGATTCCCCCAGAGGAATCGGTTTATGCCCCACAAAATTTCTAGCGACGGATATGAAAACGCTCTCCATCAAGGCACGGCTGGCGCTGGTGCTGTTTGTTCTGGCTGTATTCCTGGCGGGCGTTGGTGCGCTGGGGCTGGTCGGTAACCTGCGCTCGAACGCGGCGCTCAAGGAAACCTTCTCCAATAACCTGCCGTCCACGCGCATGCTGGGCCGGGCGGAATCCAAGCTGGTGCAGGCGCGCACCGCGCTGGATCGTGCCATTCTCGACACTGAACCTGGCAAGACGGCTGAGGCTATCAGCTCGGTCGACAAACAGCTTGATGCAAGCGAGCAAGGGTGGAAGGGTTACCTCGCGCTGCCATTCTCCACACCGGAAGAAGAGCGCGTGGCCGGTGAGGCGGGCAAGCAGCGCGCCCTGGTCAAGGAAAGCATCGCCTCGGCCATCGAGGCCCTCAAGCGTGGCGACAAGGAAGCTGCCCGCGCACTCGTGACGGACAAGATTCCCGGCCAGTACCGTGCGTACGCAGAACAGTCCGACCGTCTGAACACGATTCAAGAAGAGGTGTCCGGCGCCGCCTACGCGGGATCGCAATCCTTCTTCAATGGTCTGCTGTGGACGTTCGGCATCGTCATTGCCATTGGCTTGGCGCTGGCGGCCGGTTGCTACGTCGTGCTGTCGCGTGCGATCTCGCGCCCGCTGGAAGAGATGCTCGTGCACTTCCGCGAGATTGCCGGCGGCAACCTCACCACCACGGTGCGTATCCACTCGCGTGACGAGATGGGCGTGCTGATGGAAGGTCTGCAGCAGATGCAGGCCAAGCTGAAGGAAACCGTGGTGACGGTGCGCCGTGGCAGCGAGTCGATCGCCTCGGCCACGCAGCAGATCGCAGCAGGCAACACCAACCTGTCGCAGCGCACGGAAGAGCAAGCGAGCTCGCTGGAAGAAACCGCATCCAGCATGGAAGAGCTCACGAGCATCGTGAAGCAGAACGCCGACAACGCGCGTCAGGCCAGCACGCTGGCGGTGACGGCTTCCGAGATCGCTGTTCAAGGTGGTGCCGTGGTGCAGGACGTGGTGACGACCATGGGCGAGATCAACGAGTCGTCGCGCAAGATCACCGACATCATCGCCGTGATCGAAGGCATCGCGTTCCAGACCAACATTCTGGCGCTGAATGCTGCCGTGGAAGCTGCACGTGCCGGTGAACAAGGCCGCGGTTTTGCGGTGGTGGCGGGTGAAGTGCGCACGCTAGCGCAACGCAGCGCGGGTGCCGCGAAGGAAATCAAATCGCTCATCGAAGACTCGGCCACGCGTGTGGAATCGGGCTCGAACCTGGTGGCGCGTGCTGGCAAGACGATGGAAGAGATCGTCGTGGCGGTGAAGCGCGTGACCGACATCATGGGCGAGATCAGCGCGGGCTCGGCTGAGCAGAGCAGCGGCATCGAGCAGATCAACGAAGCCGTGACGCAGATGGATGACGTGACGCAGCAGAACGCCGCGCTGGTGGAAGAAGCCGCGGCCGCTGCGCAAGCGCTGGAAGAGCAGGCGAACGAACTGCGCCGCGCTGTTGCGGTGTTCCAGGTGGCGATGTAACGCACGGTTCCGGATGGATTGCCCCGGCAGCGAAGTGGCTGCTGCGGGGCTACACTGCGGGGTCGGCCTTCGGGTCGGCCCCGCTTTGTTTTATGCGGTGCACTCATAACGATTATCCGGAGGTGTCATGCGTTTCCAGTGTCGTCGTGTTTCCGTTCGAGCCGTGGTGTCTGCTGCCGTGTTGGCATGCAGTGCCGGTGCTTTCGCTCAGGCCATTCCCGCCAGCAAGCCTGCACCCACGACGCTCACGCCCGAGCAGCAGCGCTATCACGACATCTACAAAGAGCTGGTCGAGATCAACACGACGCATTCGGCCGGTGACACCACCAAGGCCGCGCAGGCCATGGAAAAGCGTCTGCGCGAGGCAGGCTTTTCCGCCGCTGACATGCAGGTGATCGAGCCCTTCCCGAAGAAGGGCAACCTGGTGCTGCGCTGGAAGGGCACGGGCGCCAAGAAACCCGTCTTGCTGCTCGCGCATATCGACGTGGTGGAGGCCAAGCGCGAAGACTGGAAGACCGACCCGTTCAAGCTGCAAGAGACCGACGGCTACTTCACCGCGCGCGGTGCGATTGACGACAAGGCGATGGCGTCGGCATTCGTGTCGGTGCTGGGCCAGCTCAAGCAGGAGGGCTTCAAGCCCGCGCGCGACATCATCCTCGCACTCACCACCGATGAAGAACGCGGTGATGTGCCGAGCAACGGTGCGTACTGGATCGTCAACAACAAGCCCGAGCTGGTGAAGGCCGAGTTCGGCATCAACGAAGGCGGTGGCGGCGAGTTGCGCAACGGCAAGCCGGTGCTGCATCGCATTCAGGTGGCTGAAAAGATGTACACGACGTACGAGCTGGAAGTGCGTGACGTGGGTGGCCACAGCTCGGTGCCGACCAAGACGAACCCGATCTATGCACTGTCGGCGGCACTGGACCGGCTGGGGGCGTATCGATTTCCTGTCAAGCTGGCGGACGTGACGCAGACCTACTTTGCGCGCAGTGCGCCGCTGGCGACGGGGCAGTTGGCGGAAGATATGCGGGCGGTCGGCACCGGCAAGCCGGACCAGGCGGCCATTGATCGGCTGTCTGCCAATCCGTTCTACAACGCGCAGTTGCGGACCACGTGTGTGGCGACCATGGTCAATGCCGGCCATGCGGAGAACGCGCTGCCGCAGTCGGCCAAGGCGACGGTCAATTGCCGGATCCTGCCGCACGATGATCCGGCGGATATTGATCGTCAGCTCAAGCAGGTGCTTGCCAACGACAAGATCAGCGTGCGCTATGTCAACAAGCCGCTGGCGAGCCCGGCATCACCGCTCAATGGTGACTTGGTGAAGACGGTGGAGGCGCTGACGCAGCAGACGTGGGGCGTGCCGGTGATTCCGGCCATGAGCACGGGGGCGACCGATAGTCGCTTCATGCGCAATGCGGGGATTCCGATGTATGGGGTGTCGGGGTTGTTTACCGAGTCGGCGGACTTGCGTACGCATGGGTTGGATGAGCGGATTGAGATTGCTCGGTTGTATGACGGGCGGGAGTTTCTTTATCGGTTGGTGAAGGGGGTGGCGGAGTAAGGGGTTGTTGCACTGCTGGGCGGGTTTTTTGTGTTGGTGGTGCATCCCTTGTTTCTCCCCCTGCCGGGGGCGACTCACTTTCTCTGTCTTGCCAGAGAAAGTAAGCAAAGAGAGGCGCGCCCGAGATGGCGACTTCCCCTTGAATTTATGTGACCGTGCGGGGAAGGAGGCAAACTCGCTTCGCTCAGACAAGCCTCCTTCCTTTATCCGCCCGCTCACAGAAATTCAAGGCGCCATCTAGGGCAGGGTAGGGCCACACCGTCTGGGTGCGTGTGTTGGCGGTGTGGCCGATTTTCGTGGCTGCTTAGATGAAGCCACCGTCGGTCATTAGGGTGCGGCCGGTGATCCAGCGGGCGTCGTCCGACGCCAGGAAGGCGATGGCGTCGGCGATGTCTTCGGGTTCGCCAAGGCGGCCGAGCGGAGTGGTTTCACGCATGCGGGCTTTGACCTCGTCGGGGATGGGGGCGGTCATGTCGGTGCGAGTGAGCGCCGGTGCCACGGCGTTGACGGTGATGTTGCGCGGGCCCAGTTCTATGGCAAACGCGTGGGTCAATGCGCCGACTGCGGCCTTGCTGGCTGCATACACCGACAGCCCTGCGCGTGGGCGATACACCAGGCTCGACGATACGTTGACGATGTGGCCGCCGCGTGCGGGCACATGCGGCAGCACGGCTTGCGTGACGAGGATGACCGACAGCGCGTTGGTGCGGAATTGCGCATCAAACGAGGCGGCGTCGATGCTGCCGACGGGCTGGCCTTCCAGAATGCCTGCGTTGTTGATGACGATGTCGATGGTGCCGAAGGCTTCGCGCACGGTGCTGACCATGGCGTTGACGGACGTTGCGTCTGCCACGTCGGCCTGCACGGCGATGGCTTCTGCGCCGCTTGTGCCGCTTGTGCGAATGGCGCTGACGACGGCGTCGGCTTCGTCGCGGTTGCTGCGGTAGACCACGGCGACGCGGGCGCCGTCCGCGGCCAGGCGGCGCGCTACGGCGGCGCCAATGCCGCGTGAGCCGCCGGTGACGATGGCGTTGCGGCCCGCCAGGCGGGCCGGCGTGTTGGATTGAATGTGCGACATGCGTGTTCTCCTGAAGGGATGCAATGTTTCGGGAGAACAGGTTACGAACCCGACGCAGTGCGCGCAGCGGCCTTCACTGCGACGCGGCGTTCCAATGTTGGAACGCGGTATGTGGATGATCTTCAGCGCTGCTGGCGCTTACGATACTCCGCCACCTTATGCCGATTGCCGCAGAGCGCCATGCTGCACCAGCGGCGTTTGTGCGACTTGGTGCGGTCGTAAAACCAGCGTGCGCAATCGGGGTGTTCGCACATGCGGATCAACGCGAAATCACCCTCCGCCAACAACTGCGCCGCCGCTTCGGCCAGTGGGGCGAGGCACTGTTCCACCGAATCGGTCGGGCGCAGACGTTCCACGCGTGGTGTGCCGTCGCGCCACACCAGAACAGGGTGGCTGGGCGCTTGGCGGAGGAACACGTTCAGCGCATCGGCGCTGGCGGTGCGGCCGGCTTTGCGGGCCTCTACCAACACGCGGACCGCCTCGCGCAGGTGTCGCGCCACTGCCAGCAACACGCCGGGCGGATAGCGCCCCGCCAGGGGTTGCGCCAACCAGCCGGCGCGCATCAGCCAGTCGGATACATCCTCATCGGTCTGCCAAAGGTCGCAGGGCTGGTCGCCCATGTTGTCCACGGTATTGAGCATGTCGAGCACGGGGTGATCGGCAATCAGTGCGGGCGTATCAGGCGGTGACATGGCGCCGATTGTAACTGGTATGAGATGCAATACAGGTTACGCGCAAACCCCCGTCTTTCGCCCGGAAATCTTGGGCGTAGTGCGCCGCATTACCATGAACGCATCCCGACTTGGCTGGAGACGATCATGAGCGCATGGCCTGACGCCCGCGTGCTGGAGCTGTTCAACATTGACGTGCCCATCGTGCTGGGGCCGATGGCCGGCGTGGCCGGTGTGGAGTTGGCGATTGCCGTGGCGCGCGGCGGCGGCCTTGGGTCTCTGCCGTGCGCGATGCTCAATGCCGAGCAGATCCGCCAGCAGGTCGAACAGTTTCGCGCTGCCGTGCGTGGCCCGATCAACCTGAACTTCTTCTGCCACACGCCACCCCAGCCTGACCCGGAGCGGGAGGCCAAATGGCGTGCCCATCTGGCACCGTACTACGCAGAATTCGGCATCGACCCGAATGCGCAGGCACCGGCCGTCAACCGCGCGCCGTTTGATGAAACCACGTGCGCGCTGGTGGAAGAACTCAAGCCCGAGGTGGTGAGCTTTCACTTTGGCTTGCCGGCGCCCGAATTGCAGGCGCGCGTGAAGGCCACGGGCGCGAAGATCATCTCCGCCGCCACCACGGTGGAAGAGGCGCGCTGGCTGGAGGCGCGGGGCGTGGATGCCATCATCGCCATGGGCAATGAGGCGGGCGGCCATCGCGGCATGTTCCTCGCCAAGACCATTGAATCGCAGGTGGGCACGTTTGCACTGGTGCCGCAGGTGGCGGATGCGGTGCGCGTGCCAATCGTCGCGGCGGGCGGCATTGGCGATGCGCGCGGCTTGGTGGCGGCGCTGGCGTTGGGCGCATCGGCTGTGCAGATTGGCACCGCCTACATGCTCTCGCCTGAGGCGAAGACTTCAGCCATCCACCGCGTTGCACTCAAGCGCGCAACCGATGCCGATACCGCACTCACGAACCTGTTCACCGGCCGGCCGGCGCGTGGCATCGTCAACCGCCTGATGCGGGAGATCGGCCCGATGAGCCCATTCGCCCCGGCTTTCCCGACGGCGGGCGGCGCGCTCGCCCCGTTGCGCGCCAAGACAGAGCCAACCGGTTCGGGCGACTTCATCAACCTATGGTCCGGCCAGGCCGGTCAGCTGGCGACAGAAGATTCCGCTGAAGCCATCACCCGCCGTATCGCTGCACAGGCGCTTGAACGACTGGCTTGAGCACGTTCCGCCGCATCATTCCCACACGGGCACGTCAGATGGCGTGCCCGTTTTGCATGACGAATCGGGATGCATGCAATGGAAAAATTTCATGTAACTGCATTAGCGAGATTTTTCCGGTTTCGCCGCGTGAATCAACCGAGCGCCTTCATGGTTGGTTCTTGCGTAAAGCGCTCGCGCAGGAACGCGATAAGCGCTTTGACGGATGGCGGCACACCGGCGCGCGAGGGGTATAGCGCGTGCAGGTCTGCGGGCTCGGGCGTCCAGCCGGGCAACGCGGTGCGCAAGCGGCCATCGAGCAGCGCCGCATGGCAGCAATGCTGGGGCAACACGGCAAAGCCCAAACCGGCGATGGCCGCTTCACGCAGGGCGAGGATGTTGTCGGTGGCAAAACGCGGCCGAATCGGCAGCGCGAGCCGGTGGCCGTGCCGGTCGTGCAATACCCAGTCGCGGCTGCGGGTGAGCGTGCCCTGGCCCAGGCAGGGCAGGTCTTCGAGTGCTGCCGGCGTAGCGGGCCCCCCCACGCGCGCGATCAACGTGGGGCTGCCCACCAGCACGCGTGGCGATACGGCCAAGGGGCGCGCCACCACATCCCGCGAGGGCAACGGCCCCGTTGCGGCGCGGATGGCCACGTCAATGCGCTGTTCGATCAGGTCGACATAGTTGTTGGATAGGTCCAGCTCGATGCGCAGCTTGGGGTGAGCGTCGGCAAACTCAGCCAGCCAGCCGGCGATCAGCGTTTCCGCCAGCAAGGGCGAGGTGCCCACCCGCAGCACTCCCGCCGGCTCGCTGCGCGCGGCCCCGGCCAGCGCTTCAATGGCTGCGGAGGCGTCGGCCATGTCGCGCGCGTGCCGATACACCGCCTCGCCCACCGGCGTGACGGACACGCGATGGCTTGAACGTTGCAGCAGGCGCGTGCCGAGCTGCGTCTCCAGCTCGGCAATGCGTCGGCTCAGGCGGGATTTGGGGATACCCGTGGCACGCTCGGCGGCAGAAAAGCCGCCGGCTTCCACCACGCGCGTGAAGAGGTAGAGATCGTCAAAGCGCTTCATGTTGGGGCGGTGTTGCAGGCGAACTGCATTGAAGCACAGTCACGGCGCATCAGCGCGTGGTTTGCGCTGGCTTGCACGGTCGGTGGCACCTGCCACAATGTCGCCAGAACGGCAGGCGTGGTCGGCATGCCGCACCTCGGATCGAAGTGTCGTGAATGCAAGGAGCAGGCATGGAACAGCACGGTAGGCAAACGCAGGGCATGTCTCGCGAACGGCTCCAACGGGTCGATCGCTTCATCCATGACGCCTATGTTGCGACCGGCAAGCTGCCCGGCGCGCTCACGCAGGTGTGGCGGCGCGGCGAGCGGGTTGTGAATGCCGTGCAGGGCTGGGCTGACCGCGAGCGCCAGGTGCCGCTGGCCGAAGATTCGATCTTCCGCATCTACTCCATGACCAAGCCCATCACCTCGGTGGCGTTCATGATGCTGGTGGAGGAATGCAAGGTCGCGCTGGATGATCCGGTCAGCAAGTACATCCCCGCGTGGCAAAACCTGGGCGTGTTTACCGGTGGTTTCATGGCCGGTTTCCAGACGCGCCCGACCACTCGCCCGATGCGCATGGTCGACCTGCTGCGCCACACCTCCGGCCTGACGTACGGCTTTCACCAGAATACGAATGTCGACGCGGCGTATCGACAGCTGAAGCTGGGCGGTGCCGACCTCAACGGAACGCTGGACGAGATGGTCGAAAAGCTGGCCGGCCTGCCGCTGGAGTTCTCCCCGGGCGAGGCGTGGAACTACTCGGTTTCCACCGATGTGCTCGGCTACCTCGTCGGCAAGATCAGCGGCGTGCCGTTCGAGACCTTCCTGAAGGAACGGATCTTGGATCCGCTGGGGATGGTCGATACGGCGTTCTACGTGCCGGAGGATAAGGCCTCGCGCTTGTGCGCCTGCTATGCGGTCGGCGCGCTCGGCTCGACGGCGGTATCGGATCAACCGGTCTTGCAAGATGACCCGCGTACCAGCGTCTACCTGAAGCCGCCCAGCTTTGTTTCGGGCGGCGGTGGGCTCGTCTCCACCGCGGCGGACTACCTGCGCTTTGCGCGCATGCTGCTCCAAGGCGGCGAGCTGGATGGTGTACGCCTGCTTAGCCCTAAGACGCTGGCGCTGATGACGGCCAACCATCTGCCGGGTGGGGCGGACATCTCCACCATGTCGCCGCGCTCGATGTTCAGCGAGGCGGCCTACGACGGCGTGGGGTTCGGGCTCGGCTTCGCCACCACCATCGCGCAAGCCGCCACGCTCATCCCTGGCAGCACCGGCGATTTTTTCTGGGGCGGTGCGGCCGGCACGTTCTTCTGGGTGGACCCGAAGGAAGACCTGATCGGGCTGTTCCTCACGCAGGTCTTGCCGTCGTCTGCGTACCCGGTGCGCCGGCAGCTGCGCACGCTGGTCTATAGCGCGATCACCGAATTGGGTGCGGCCCAGCGCTGAGTGCAGGATCGATCTGAGACCCGAGCTTCGCCTCATGACCAGGCGATTGCTCGGTATGATGGCAAGCCAATGCCTACGTCACTTTCTGCTTATGTCGATCCAGCACGCGCTTCTGACTTCCCTGCTTGAAAAGCCCTCATCGGGCTACGAACTCGCCCGCCGCTTTGACAAGTCCATGGGCTATTTCTGGAGCGCCACGCACCAGCAGATCTACCGCGAGCTGGGTCGCATGGCCGAAGCCGGCTGGGTGAGCGTGGAAGAAGAGGAAGACGGCCGCAAGAAGACCTACACCGTGCTGCCGCCGGGCCGCGAAGAACTCGCGCGCTGGGTGCTGGAGCCGACCGTGTCGTCGGACAATCGCGAAGAAGTGCTGGTGAAGCTGCGCGCCGAAGCGGTGATCGGCCCACTCGGTTTTGCCGACGAGATGCAGCGCCTGATCGAACAGCACCGGACGCGCCTGAACACCTTTCGCGAGATCGAGCAGCGCGATTTTTCCGATGCCGAACTCACGCGTGCGCAGCGGCTGCAGCACGCCGTGCTTCAACGCGGCATCGTTTACGAAGAAGGCTGGCTCGCGTGGGCAGACGATGTGCTGCCGTTGCTGGAGTCAGCCTCTGTGACGGCTTAAGACGCAATATGACTTAGGCCGTCGCCTTGTCACCCGCCGGGGCACGCAGTGCCTCGATACTGTTCAGGCGACGGCGTGCCACTTCAAACTCCTCGGCAAAACGCTTGATGAGTTCTGCCGCCGGCACCACGCGCTTGACCGCGCCCACGCCTTGGCCGGCGCCCCAGATGTCCTTCCACGCCTTGGCCTTGGCGCCGCCGCCCGAGCCGAAGTTCATCTTGCTCGGATCGGACTCCGGCAGGGCTTCCGGGTCCAGGCCTGCGCTTTCGATACTCTTGCGCAGGTAGTTGCCGTGCACGCCGGTGAACAGGTTCGTGTAGACGATGTCGCTGGCAGTGGATTCCACGATGGCTTGCTTGTAGCCCTCGATGGCGTTGGCTTCTTCCGTGGCAATGAAGGCCGACCCGACGTAGGCGAGGTCCGCACCGGCCGCCAGCGCTGCCAGGATGGCATTGCCATTGGCAATCGCGCCCGACAGCAGCAGCGGGCCATCGAACCATTCACGAATCTCGTGGATCAGCGCAAACGGCGAGGTCGTGCCCGCGTGGCCACCCGCACCGGCCGCCACCGCGATCAGGCCATCCGCGCCTTTTTCGATCGCCTTCTTGGCAAATTTATTGTTGATGACGTCGTGCAGCACGATGCCGCCGTAGCTGTGCACCGCCTGGTTCACGTCTTCACGCGCACCCAGCGAGGTGATGACGATGGGCACTTTGTACTTCACGCACAGGGCCAGGTCGTGCTCCAGGCGGTCGTTCGACTTGTGCACGATCTGGTTGACGGCGAACGGCGCCGACGGCTTGTCGGGGTTCTGCGCGTCATATTCGGCCAGCTCCGTGGTGATGCGCTGCAGCCAGGTTTCCAGCAGCTCGGCCGGGCGCGCATTGAGCGCTGGGAACGAGCCGACCACGCCCGCCTTGCATTGGGCGATCACAAGGTCGGGGTTGGAAATGATGAACAGCGGCGAGCCCACCACAGGCACGGACAGGCGGTTTTGCAGGATCGGCGGCAGCGACATGGCGGTCTCCGTTGAAATTGTTTGGGAATCAGAAAAGGGGAATGGGACGACGCTCAGGCGCCAGCCTTGAGCAAACCGATCTTGTCGCCCAGCTTGGCGCCCATGGCGGCGCCGAGTGCTTGCAGGCCAGTCGCCGGGCGGACCATGACTTCGAACTCGACGATCTTGCCGTCGGCGTTGAAGCGGATCATGTCGATACCCTTGAGCGCTTTGCCGCTCACGTTGGCGCTGAATTCGAGCACCACGCTCGCGCCATCGTCGGTGGCGAAGCTGCGGTGGTATTGGAAGTCTTCAAAGACGGTGTTGACGGTGCGCAGCACCAGCGTGGTGGCGGTGCGGCCCGGATAGGGCGTGTGCGCCACGGGCGAACGGAAGACCACTTCGTCGGCGAAGAGCCGGTCGAGGTCGTCCATGTTGCCGCTCTCGAGCATGGCGTGCCAGGCATCGAGCGTGGCTTGGGTGGCGGCGGTCAACGTCTTGGGAATCGGCTGCGACATGCTGGCTCCTGGGCAGAAATGCAACGCATTGCATTAACGTGAGGCAACATAGCACAGCCGTTCGAATCTATGCAACAAGTTGCATAGTGGAGGGGCTCGACTTCCGGAGGGGTCACCCGGCAGCGTGTTCCGGGTGCGGTGCACGTACCACGATGACGGTGCGGTGCGACAGCTTGACCGTGCGCTCGGCCACGCTGCCCAGCAGGATGCGGGCGAGCCCATGCTTGCCCTGCGAGCCGACGACGATGGTGTCGGCCTGCCAGCGCACGGCCTCGTGTTCGAGCGCACTGCCGATGTCATCGTCGGTGGCGTCGAGCATGAGGATGCCGGTTTCGGCGGTGGTGCCGCTGGCGTCGAGTTGGCGTTGCAGTTCGACTAGCGAGGCGCTGGCGGTTCGGTGGGCGTCTTCGCGCAACTTGTCGACGCTGTAGATTTCGCGCGATTCCGGCATGGCCGGCGAGCCGATCGCCCAGACCACGCGCACGCTGCCGTGGAAGGCGCGCGCGAGCGCGGCGGCTTCTTCTACCGCCAGGAGGGCTTCGTGGGAGCCGTCAAAGGCGGCAAGAATGCGTTGATGCATGGGCGCTCCACAAGATCGGAATGGGAATGGCCTCACTGTAGCAGCGCGGGTCGGGCATGCCGCACCCGGGATGATGCCGGGTTGCGCCGTGTCAAACCGCGCCGGTCATACCCCGCCGGTCATGCCGCGCAGGTCATGCTGATTACGCGCCTGTATGCGCGGGGTGCGCAAGCAGCAGGTCGAGCAACGCTTGCGCCGCGACCGACAGGCTGCGCCCATCGCGCCGGATCACATACAGCGTGCGCACCAACCCCGGCAATGGCAGTGGCCGCACCACCAGCTCCGGTAATTGAAACTGGAACAACGCCAGCGTGGGAATCACGCTGATGCCGAGGTTCGCGCCGACCAGCGCGGCCGCCGTGGCCAGATGCTCCACCTCCATCCCGCTGCGCAACTTGGTGGGGTGCAGCGCGGCATCGAGGTATTGCCGGATGCTCGTGTTGCGTGCGAGGTGGATGAATGGCACGTCCACCAGATCGCTGACGTTGACCGATGGCTGATTCGCCAGCGGATGCGCGCGGTGGCAAACGAGGTGGAAGTCGTCCGCGCAGAACGGCTGCGCACTGAGCCCCGCCATGTCTGCGCCCATGGCCGCGATGGCAAAGTCTGCGGCGCCGCGCCGGACCATGTCGATGCACGGGTCGGACAATTGGTCGTGCAATGCGAGTTGAATGCCTGGGTGCTGCTGGGAGAACGCTGCCAACACGCCGGGCAAGATGCCTGCTGCAATGGACGGCAGCGCGGCCACTGTGACGCGGCCGGTGCGTGCAGCGGCACGGTCGCGCAACTCCGCAAACGTCGCCTCGAAATCGGCCAGCAGGCGCAGCGCCGACTCAGCAAAGGCTTCGCCTTCGGGCGTGAGTTCGACATGGCGTGTGTTGCGGTCGAACAGGCGCACGCCGGCATCGGCTTCCAGGTTCTGGATCAGCGCACTGAAGGCCGATTGCGATAGGTGACAGGTCTGCGCCGCCTGCGTGAAGTTCTTGTGCTCGCGCAGCGCGGCAAAGGCGCGGAGTTGTTTGACGGAGAGGTTCATAGGCATGCCGACGAGTCGGCCGTCAGCTTATCTCGGAACCAGCGCAGGAATCTCCAGCGTCAGCAGCGCGCTCGACAGCGATTTTCCATGCGCATCCAGCGCCAACGAGCGCGTCACGCCGCCGGCCAATGCGTCGTACAGCACGAAGTTCAGCGCGCCGAGTTGCGGCAGCACATAGCGCTCGACATGGCCGGTGACGAGTTCAGCGAAATGCGCGCGCACGCGCTCGGCCGTGACGTGCGCCTCCAGCACGGCAAAGTCTTCCGCACATTCGGGGCGAAGCGCGATCACGGAGATGCACGAGATGTCGCCCTTGTCGCCGGCGCGGGTGTGGGCGAGGTCGCGGAGTGTGCGTGTCATGTCAGTTCTCCAGGATGTGCACGGCGTGCGGGGCGAGTTCAGCGGGGATCAACGTCGATGCCACAGCGATGACTTCGCGCGCGCTCTTGGTGGCGCCGCCGCCGCCGGAAGGGCCGCAGGTCAGCAGCGTTTCGACCTCGTTGCCGATGCGGATGGCCTCGGCCATCGATTCGGTGCGCGCAGCCACGCGCACGCGCACTTCGTACGGTTCGGCATCGATGCGCGAGAGGGTGGCGCCATGTAGCGCGTCCACACCGATCAGCTCGAAGCGCGTCTCGGTCATCTGCACGCCTGTGAGCGCCAGCCGGTCACGCACGATGTCGAGCGCCAGCTTGCCGCGCGCCACCGCGTTGGGGCCCGCATAGCTGATCTGGCCCTCGCCGATGTAGCTGTCGAGATAGCCGATCGAGACCTTCAACTGCTCCGTGCGCGGCGTGCCCGTCGCACCTTCGATGACGACGCGATCCTTCCCATCGCCGCGCATGCGCACCTTGGAAAAATCGGCCACGACATCGGGCGTGAGGTAGCGCTCTGGATCATGGATCTCGTACAGCAGCTGTTCCTTGCACGTCGCCTCGGTGACGATGCCGCCGGCAGTGGGCACCTTAGTGATGAGCACCGAGCCGTCTTCCCCCACTTCGCCGATGGGAAAGCCCAGGCGGGCGAGGCCGGGGACGTCTTTCACGCCCGGATCGGCAAAGTAGCCGCCCGTGATCTGCCCCGCGCATTCGAGCAGGTGCCCGGCGAGCGTGCCGCAGCCCAGGCGGTGCCAGTCGTCCATGCGCCAGCCGAAGGCGTGGATGAGCGGCCCGAGCGCCAGCGCCGGGTCGGCCACGCGTCCAGTGATGACAACGTCCGCGCCCTGCGCCAATGCATCAATGATGCCCTGCGCGCCCAGGTACGCGTTGGCCGACACCATGCGCGCGCCGAGCGAGGCGACGGGTGCGCCGCCATCCATCAGCGTGAAATCATTGCCGCGCGCTTGCAGCAGGTCGAACACATCGTCGCCGGTGACAGCTGCCACACGCAGCTTGAGGCCCAGTTCCCGGGCGATGTCGCGCGTGCGTTCGGCTGCGGCTTGCGGGTTGGCCGCGCCCATGTTGGTGACGATGCGGATGCCGCGCGCCGCGCATGCCGGCAGCACGGCCCGCATGCGTGCTTCGAGCAGCGGGTCGTAGCCGTGCGATGGATCTTTGCGGCGCACCTGCTGCGCGAGCGCGATGGTGCGCTCAGCCAGGCATTCGAACATCAGCACGTCAATGTCGCCGTGCTCTGCGAGTTCGAGTGCCGGTTCGATGCGGTCGCCCGAATAACCGGCGCCGCCGCCGATGCGTAATGTTTTCAACTCGGTCTTCAACGCGTTCTTCATGCCATCACCACGGAAGCACGCCCAGCACCACGGCCACCGCGGTCATCAGCAGCGAGGCGCCGAACAGGAAGGGGATTGAGAACTTCTGGTGGTCCGCCAGCTCGATGCCGCATAGGCCGACCACGAGGAAGGTCGCTGGCGTAAGCGGGCTGACCGGGAAGCCTGTCGTCATCTGGCCGAGCACGGCGGCTTGAGCCACATGCACGGGCGCTACGCCCAGCATCTTCGAAGCTTCGGCAACCACCGGCAGCACGCCAAAGTAGAACGAATCCGGATCGAACAGCAGCGACAGCGGCATCGACAGCACGCCCAACACCACCGGAATGTGGTGCGCCATCGCGGGCGGGATGAAGTCGACTGCTGTCTTGGCCATTGCCGTGAGCATGCCGGACTTGCTCATGATCCCGGTGAAGACGCCTGCCGCCAGCAGGATGCTCGCCATCATCAGTGCGGCCTTGGCGTGGGCATCCACGCGCTGGCGTTGCTGGTCGACGTTCGGGTAGTTGATGAGCAGCGCGGCCACCACACCCAGCATGAACATCACCACCGGGTCGACCTTGCCGCTCACCATCACGCCCATCACCACGACCGTGAGGATGAGGTTGATCCAGAAGTTGCGCGGGCGGCGCAGCGCCTGTTCGGCATCCGTCAGTGGGCGGGCGACGACGTGCGCGGCGCCATCGTGGTTGGCGAGGCCCAGGCGTTTTTCCTCATGCTTGCCCAGCAGCCAGGCGCAGGCGAACACGAAGATGAGCCCCGCAATCTGCACCGGGATCAGCGGGTTGAAGATGTCCGTCACCGGCATGTGCAACGAGGCCGAGGCGCGAATCATCGGCCCCGTCCACGGCAGGAAGTTCACGCCGCACGCCATCGACGTTACGCACGCCAGGATGCGGCGGTCCATGCCGAGCCGGTCGTACAGCGGCAGCATGGCCGGAATGGTGATGAGGAACGCCACCGCGCCCGAGCCATCCAGGTGAATCAGCAGCGCCAGCAGCGCCGAGCCCACCACGATGCGCGGCGGGCGGCTGCCCACGGTGCGGAGGATGCGGTCGATGATCGGGTCCAGCATGCCGGCATCCGTGACGATGCCGAAGTACAGGATGGCGAAGATGAACATCCCTGCCACCGGCGCGACATCCTTGATGCCGCCGATGATGAACTTGCTGGTATTGAGCCCGAAGCCGCCCGCGAGCGCGGCGATGACGGGAATGGCGATGAGCGCAACCAGCGGCGACATGCGCTTCGTCAGGATGACGACAAACAGCGCAACGATGGTCAGCAGCCCGAGCAGTACGAGCATGGTCTCCTCCGAGTTTTGGATTCGGAATCCCTGTTAGCGGGATTTACGGGGGACTGTAGGAGGCCGCGATCTGCCTGTAAAACAGAATATTTGGATCGATTGTGCGGCAAATTGGATAAGAGACGACTAAGCCGCATCGGCCGTGTGGGCTTGACCCTGAAGCTTCTTCAGGGTTTTGAATGGAGGCATGAAACCTGATCTCGCTTCCACCTTGCCTGTCCACGATCATGCCGCCAAGCCGGAAACCTCCGGTTGTGGCGGTTGCTGCGGCCACGGTCACCCGGCTGCGAAGGACACCCACCACGACGCGCATGACCATGGCCACGGTCACGGTCACGAACATGAAGCTGCTGCGCCTATTGATGCCGCGATGCTCGCCCGCGCCAAGGGGCGCACCAAGGTCCGCATCGAGCAGATGGATTGCCCGACCGAAGAGCGCATGATCCGCGCCAAGCTGGGCAATGCAGACGGCGTGGTCGCGCTCGATTTCAACCTGCTGGAGCGCCACCTCACGATCCACCACACCGTCGATGACGTCACGCCATTCCTGGAGGCTTTGCGCGCCATTGGCATGGACGGCGAGGTGCTGGAGGAACGCGATCGTTCGGCTGCGACGGCTCCTGCGCCCACCGGTATCTCGCGCCGTACGTGGCTGCTGGGCGTAGGTGGCGTGGCTGCGTTCGGCGCCGAGGCCATTGCATGGTCGCTCGGGGATCATGCCTGGCCTGTGCTGGCGTTGGCGCTCGCATCCATCGTGTTGGCCGGCGGCCCGACGTTGCGCAAGGGCTGGATCGCCTTGCGTGCGTTCACGTTCAACATCAACTTTTTGATGGCGGTGGCCGTGATTGGCGCACTGCTGATCGGCAAGTGGGCCGAAGCGGCCATGGTGATCTTCCTGTTCGCTGTGGCCGAGGCCATCGAGGCGCGGGCACTGGTGCGTGCCCGCGACGCGGTGCGCGCGCTTACCGCCATTGCGCCCGATACGGCTGAACTGGCCGATGGCACGGGCGGCTGGCGCGATGTGGCGGTCGATACCGTCGCCGTTGGCGCCCGCCTGCGCGTGCGCACGGGTAGCCGCGTGCCGGTGGATGCACGCATCGTCACCGGCCGCGCCGCGCTCGACGAATCGCCCGTCACCGGCGAGAGCCTGCCGGTGGAGAAGGTCATCGGCGACTCCATCCTCGCTGGCACCATCGTCACCGATGGGATCGTGGAAGCTGAGGCCACCGCCGTGGCGGCGGACAGCACGCTCGCGCGCATCGCCGGTGCCATTCAGGAGGCGCAGGCTCAGCGCGCGCCCACGCAGCGCTTTGTCGACAAGTTCTCGTCCATCTACACGCCCGCGATGATGTTGCTGGCGCTGGCCGTGGCCGTCATCGGTCCGCTGGTCACCGCTGATGGCTGGCTCGCATGGACGTACCGCGCGCTGGTGCTGTTGGTGATTGCCTGCCCGTGCGCGCTGGTGATCTCCACGCCGGTCACAGTGGTGAGCGGCCTGGCCGCGGCCGCGCGGCGCGGCATCGTCGTCAAGGGCGGTGTCTATCTGGAAAGCGGGCGCCGACTGCGGGCCCTGGCGCTGGACAAGACCGGCACGCTGACGGCCGGTCGCCCGGTGCTGGATGCTGTGGTGCTGCCGGATGGCACGCACCGTGCGGTGTCCGACCTGAATGCGGCGACGGATGGTGTCTTCCTGCGCCCACTCGCCGTGGCCGCCGCGTTGGATGCGAATACCACCCACCCGATTGCTGTAGCGATTGTGCAGGCAGCTGAGGCGCACAGCGCGGTCGATGCGGGTGCGGTGGAGGATTTGTCGGTGCTGCCGGGCCGAGGCGTGGCTGGCACCCTCAACGGCGTACGCTGGCACCTCGGCAATGCGGTCCTCGTCGCAGAACGCGGCTTCGATACCGCAGCTTGGCGCACCGCTGCCGAATTGCTGCAAGCCGAGGGCATGTCCGCCGTCACGCTGTGCGACGCGAATGGCGCCGTGGCGCTCTTCGGCGTGCGGGATCGCGAGCGCGCGGAAAGTGCGCAAGCCATTGCCGAGCTGCGCGCGCTGGGCGTGCAACCGGTCATGATCACCGGCGACGATCGGCGCGCCGCACAGGCCATCGCCAAGACCGTCGGCATCGACAACGTACACGCCGAACAGCTCCCCGCCGACAAGCAGCGCGTCGTGGCGGCGCTCGCCGCACAACACGGCTTCGTCGGTATGGTCGGTGATGGCATTAACGATGCCCCGGCCCTGGCACGCGCCGACATCGGCTTCGCCATGGGTGCCGCCGGCACCGCCACTGCACTGGAGGCGGCCGATGTCGCCATCATGGACGACGACCCGCGCAAGCTCGCCAGCTTCATCCGCATCAGCCGGCGCACGGTGGCCGTGCTGCGTCAGAACATCGTGCTGGCGCTGGGCATCAAGGCGGTGTTCCTGGCGCTGGCGGTGATGGGCGACGCCACGCTGTGGATGGCCATCTTTGCCGATGTGGGCGCGAGCCTGTTGGTGGTGTTCAACGGGCTGCGGGTAATGCGCACGCGCGTTTGACAGTCAACGTCAGCGCGCGTGCGAGGCGTGCTTAGCGCAAGCCGCTGACGCGCGCGTCCTTCGGATAGGTGATGAGGTAGTCGGCGGAGAAGCGCGCGCTCTCGCCAGCCGGAATCGTCTGCTCCCACGCGATCACGCCTGCGCGGTGTTCCCAGTCGCGCTTGGCCGGTTCGGGCGAGAACGTGGTGCGCACCTTGATGTCGTCGGACTGGCTGACCGGCGTGGCTTCCAGGATCTGCACGTCGATGGCGTCGCGGTGCCGGTTGCGCACGGTGTATAGCGCCGCAAGCTGGCGTTCGTTGCGGTTGTCGAGCAGGCCGACGCTGCGCTGGAAGGTCTTGGGTGTTTCCACCACCACGGTGACGAGATCATCGCGGCCAAAGGGCAGAGTGACCTTCTGATCGGCCCCTGCCGGATTCCAATGCGTGGTGCCCACCACAGCGCCATCGCGGCGTAACTGCATGTTGCCGGCAGGCCAGATGCCTTGCGGACGATCCACCGTGGCGATCAGATAAGCCGCCGTATCCATGCGCGGTGTGCTGCGTGCGGCCAGCTTGGCAGGCAGCGTTTCGGTGGCCAGGGTGTACGTCACCTTCTGCGCGTCGGACGGCAACTCGACGTTGCCCGGTAGCTCAAACTCGGTGGCGAAGGCGGTTTGGACGGCAGTGACGTCAAACAGAGGCGCGTCGTCGGCTTCTCGCTGCTCGTTGTTTCGGCCAAATCTTGCCGCCTTGGGTGCCGGCGCGGCCGCAACTGCCGGTGCTGCCGGGTAGGGCATGGCTTGCTGTGGTGGCTGAATATTCAGTTGCCACGCATACGGCTCCGGCCCACGCGGCGCAGTACGCGGTTGACCCGTCGACAAGCGCAGCCGCACGCCGCGCCAATCCTCTCCGGTCGATTGCGCGAGGGTGGCCTGTCGCTCAACGATGACGTTCGAACGTACGGAATCCACGCTCGCCTGATACGCCGGCCGCCAACCCGCGCGCGAGGTCTGGTAGCTGATGCGCAACTCGCCGCCGCGCGGTGCCGACACGGCAATCCGCGCTGTGCGCAAGGTCGTCGCGCCGGCACCGTGCGTCTGCTGCAGTGCGTCCAGTTGCGCCTTCAGTTCGGCGTCGCGTTTTTTCAATTGCTCCTGGCGCGTGAAGACTTCCTGCGCATTGCGCGCCAGGGCATCGGTGGCACGGCCGAGCTTGGAGAAATCCGTGAGGGGCGCATGGCCGTTGCCACCGGTGTTTTCACTCACCGCCTTCAGGTAGCTGGCTGACAGGGCATTGGCCTGAAGTTGAACGTCCAGCGCTGCACGTTGGTCTTGAAGGGTTTGGATCTGCGTTTCCAGGGCGGTCTTTGCGCAGCCGCTGCCTTCGCTGGGCACGGTTTCCACGCGGATATCGCCCACACGAATGCTGCTGTCCGCCTCCACGCGCAGGCTGTCTGCGTCGAACGTCATCGGCAGGCAAGTCACCTCAATGCTGCGCGCCCCCGCTCCAACGCTGGCCGTGCGTACAACCGTCGCGCTATCCGGATACAGCGTGACCTCGCTGATGCGCGAAAGCGTGGCCGCATGTGCGGCAGCCGTCGTTGCCAGCGCAGCGGCACCGAGCGCCACGCGTTGGCGATGCAGAAAATACATTGCCAGCTTCGTCTTCATCCGCCCCACCCACGTGTTGTGAAATGCGGCGAGTATCGCACGTCAATGCGCACGTCAATGCGCACGTCAAAGTGACGTGTCCGGCTGGGGATGGAGACTAATGGAGGCGGTTAGCGATGCACGCCACGAATATGCCGATGTGCGTGTTCGGCGTCCCCGTGGTCGTGGTTATGCGCGTGGCTGGAGCCCGGTGTCGGGTCTTCATGCAGCGACTGCAGCACGCCGCATTCCGCCACGGAAGCCGCTCGCGTGCAGCGCTGGCCGATGGCCTCGATCTGATGCCGAAGATCGGTCAACTCGGCAATGCGCGCCTCGACGTGGCGCAGGTGTTCGTCCAGCAGCTTGTTGATCTCTTCGCACGAGGCCTGGGGGTTGGCCTGCAGTTCTAGCAGGCGGCGGATCTCGGTGTGGGCCATGTCGAGCGACCGGCACTTCGCAATGAAGGCCAGTTGCTCGGCATGCTCGGGCGTATAGACGCGGTAGTTGTTGGCGGCGCGCGCAGGCGGGGGCAGCAGGCCCTGCGCTTCATAGAAGCGGATGGTTTCAATGCTGATGCCCGTGCGCTGGGCGAGCTCGCCAATTTTCATACGCGTTGGTGGGAGGGTCAGAAGACGGTCGGTTCCGCGGTGACGGCTTCAACACCGGCGACCTTCAGGCAGGCGTCCATGCAGGCACGGCACGCCGTTGCGCAAGCACTGCAATGGCCTTGGCCGTGATGATCGCATTCTTCCGCGCATTGGTTGCAGATCTCGGCGCAGTCTTCCAGCAGTAGCTCGGCGAATTCGCTGTTGCGCTCGAGAAAGGCACGTGTGACCCCGCAGTACTGGGCGCAGTCTGTACACGCGTTGATGCAGCGCGTCATGGCTGCCGCGTGGCCGTTCTTACTGCTTTCCGTCGCGCAATGATTGCAAGCGGTTTCGCAAGCCTGCAACGCCTGGATCACACTGGCAAAACGCTTGGCATTGTCTTTCGCGGTCGGACGAGTGGTCATGTCGGTTCTCCTGTGGCAGTGGATGGCACGCGGTTGCGTTTCGGAAGGAATGGGCCCGAGCGCTTCCCGGGCCGCATCCATTCAATTTAGCAACTGGCGCTCCGCAGCGTGAGGTGAACCTGTGCGGATTCTGACCTCAAGCGACCGCTGCCTCGGCATTCCCGCGATGCAGCATGCCCTTGCCGGCGCGCACAATCAGGCGGTTCACACCGCCCACCACCGCGCGGATCGACGCCGTCGTCAGGTTGGCATCCACGCCCACGCCAAACACGCTGCCTGCCACGCCAGGCGCCGCCATTTCTGCAAAGGCAATGGCATCGGCGTTTGCACCCTGGCCGAGGGCGCGCTCTTCGTAGTGATGGATCGACACAGGGGCCGTCAACACCTGCGACAGCGCATGCACCAGCGCATCCAGCGGCCCGTTGCCGGTGCCTTCGCAGATGTGCTCGTGGTCGTCGATGTTGACGACCAGGCGGATGTGCTGGCTGCCGTCATCACGTTCGGTCAGGCGGTGCGACACGTAGCCGATGGCGCCATCACCGCGGAGGTACGTTTGCTGGAACAGCGCCCAGATGTCGGCGCCGGTGGCTTCGCGGCCGCTTTCATCGGTCAGTTGCTGCACGGTGCTGCTGAACTCCACCTGCAGGCGGCGCGGCATGGCAACGCCATAGCCAGACTCCAGCAGATACGCGACGCCGCCCTTGCCCGATTGGCTGTTCACACGAATGATCGAGTCGTACGTGCGGCCCACGTCAGCCGGGTCGATCGGCAGGTAGGGCATCTCCCACAGTGCATCGGGCTTCTGCACCGCAAAGCCCTTCTTGATCGCATCCTGGTGCGAGCCCGAGAACGCGGTGAACACCAAGTCGCCCACATACGGATGGCGCGGATGCACGGGCAGTTGCGTGCAGTCTTCGCACGTGCGTGCCACATCGTTGATGTGCGAGAAATCCAGTTCCGGATCGACACCCTGCGAGTACAGGTTCAGCGCCAGCGTGACGAGGTCCACGTTGCCGGTGCGCTCGCCATTGCCGAACAGGCAGCCTTCCACGCGATCGGCACCGGCCATCACGGCCAATTCGGCCGCTGCCACGGCAGTGCCGCGGTCATTGTGCGGATGCACGGAGAGGATGATCGAATCGCGGCGCGCCAGATTGCGGTGCATCCACTCGATCTGGTCGGCGTAGATGTTGGGCGTGGCCATTTCCACCGTGGCTGGCAGGTTGACGATGATCTTGTGCTCGGGTGTGGGCTCCCAGACCTCGGTCACCGCGTTGCAGACCTCGAGCGCAAAGTCCAGCTCGGTGCCGCTGAAGACTTCGGGGGTGTATTCGTACGTCCACTGCGTCTCGGGCATCGTTTCCGCAATTTCGCGGATCAGCTTGGCGCTTTGCACGGCAATGCGTTTGACGCCTTCGCGGTCGGTGTTGAACACCGTGCGGCGGAACACCGGCGCCGTAGCGTTGTAGACGTGGATGATGGCTTTCTTGGCACCGCGCAGCGATTCCATCGTGCGGCGGATCAGGTCTTCACGCGCCTGCGTGAGTACCTCGATGGCCACGCCGTCGGGGATGTGCCCACCTTCGATCAGCTCGCGCACGAAATCAAAATCGGTTTGCGAGGCGGCGGGGAAAGCGGCTTCGATTTCCTTGAAGCCGATCTGCACGAGCATCTTGAACATGCGCATCTTGCGCTCGGCGTTCATGGGCTCGAACAGGGCCTGGTTGCCATCGCGCAGGTCCGTGCTCATCCAGATCGGGGCACGGGTGATGGTCTTGTTGGGCCAGGTGCGATCAGAGAGGGCGATCGTGGGGAAGGGGCGGTACTTGGTGGCGGGATTCTTCAACATGGTGTGTGCGTCCTGTGAGATCGAGATCGGTTTCGTACATCGGGGACGACCGCGCGGGCGGCGTCCGGCGTGGCCGGAATTACGGGCAGTGTGTGGCGGCCAGACAGCCACGGGCGCGTGGTCTGGCGGCCGGTCAGTAGTCGTAGCGAAAACAGGGTCGTGGCGGGCATGAGGAGCTCCAACGATTTGGCGCACAGACTGCGCCACACACAAGGCCCGTCGCCGCTTACGGCACGGACCGGTCAAATACCGGAACGAGGGGGAAAGAGAGGTCTACGCGCTTACACGCGTAGTAGAGATAGGGATGCGGATAGCAGACCGCGCACGCACGAGAGGGTGCGGGCTTGAGCGGTGAGGAGGGTGGTCTGCTGGGAGTGCATTTGTCGATGATGCTGGGAGATGGCGGAAGTTGTCAAGCAGCCTTGGCTCAATTCGGACAATTCCGCAGCGGCCTGCAATGTGAAGCCGCCGCCAGCAAAACCTGCACGAACCTGCTTTAATACACCCCGTCCATACCGCCGGCCCTAGAGGCTTCATAACGGTAAGACCCCTCTCACGCCCCACAAGGAGAACCCCACAATGGTCACGTTGAACATCAACGGCAAACCGGTGGAAGTTGATGCCGATCCGTCGACGCCGCTGCTCTGGGCGCTGCGCGACAACCTCGGTCTGACCGGCACCAAATTCGGCTGCGGCGTTGCATCATGCGGTGCCTGCACGGTGCACCTGAACGGCCAGCCCACGCGCAGCTGCGTGCTGCCGATCTCTGCGGTGGTCGGCCAACAAATCACCACGTCTGAACACATCGCTGACGACAAGGTCGGCAAGGCGGTGCTCGACGCCTGGGTCAAGCACGACGTTGCCCAATGCGGCTACTGCCAGAGCGGCCAGATGATGAGCGCTGTGGGTCTGCTGCGCACCAAGAAGAAGCCGACCGACGCTGACATCGATAGCGCGATGGCTGGCAACCTGTGCCGTTGCGCGACCTATCAACGGATTCGCGCGGCGATTCACGACGCCGCGAAAACGTTGGCCTGAGCCCCACCGGAGAACTCACGATGCGTATTCGAAACCTGGAAGCGCTGGCCGGTGGCGGCGCGCAACATCAACCCGCGTCTGCGGATGCCGGTGCAGCGACGCTTGATCGCCGCAGCTTTCTGAAACTCTCGACGCTGGCAGGCGGCGGACTGGCCCTGGGCATTGCACCGGCGCTGGCTAGCGCCCAGGACGCCAAGGCAAAGCCGCCTTCGGCGCCGCAGGCCTTCATCATCATTGCGCCGGACAACACCGTGACGGTTGCAGTGAACCGTCTCGAGTTCGGGCAAGGCGTGCACACGGCGTTGCCGATGGCATTGGCCGAAGAACTCGACGTCGATTGGCGCAACGTGCGCGGCATGCTCGCGCCAGCGGCCGATCCGTACAAGGACCCAGGCTTCGGCATTCAGATGACGGGCGGTTCGACCGCGCTGAATCATTCGTTCCAGCAATATCGTGAACTGGGTGCACGGGCGCGTGCGATGTTGGTCTCGGCGGCGGCCGAGCGCTGGAAGGTCGATCCGTCGACTTGCCACACGGCCAACGGCGTGATCACGTCGGGCAGCCATCGCGCCACGTACGGTGAACTTGCGCAGGCCGCGATGGCATTGCCCGTGCCGGCGCAGGTCACGCTGAAGAATCCATCGCAGTTCCGCATTGTCGGCAAACCCACGCCGCGTCTAGATGCACGCGCGAAGCTCGACAGCTCGCTCAAGTTTGGTCTCGACACGCGCCTGCCCAACATGAAGGTGGCCGTGCTGGCGCGCCCGCCCCGCTTTGGCGGCAAGGTGGCCAAGTACGACGCGGCTGCCGCCAAGGCCGTGAAGGGCGTGGTCGATGTACTGCAGATCCCGACCGATCGTGGCGGCACGGGTGTGGCTGTCATTGCCGATGGCTACTGGCCTGCCAAGATGGGTCGCGACGCGCTGCAGGTCACGTGGGAAGACGCGGGCTCGACCGTGTCCACCCCCGCGCTGATGGCGGAATACAAGAAGCTCGCCGGTCAGCCCGGCAAGGTGGCCAAGGCGGCTGATGTGAGCGCGATCCAATCTGCCGCCACGCGTATCCAGGCCGACTATGAGTTCCCGTATCTTGCGCATGCGCCGATGGAACCGCTGAACTGCACGATCGATGTGCAAAAGGACGGCGGCAAGGTGAGCGGTGCGAAGGTATGGGTGGGCTCGCAGTTCCAGACGATTGACAAAGGCGCCATTGCCAAGGTACTGGGCGTCTCGCCCGAGAAGATCGAGCTCAACACCATGATGGCCGGTGGCGGTTTTGGCCGCCGCGCGGTGCCCACGTCGGACTATCTGACGGAAGCCGCCAACGTGGCGAAGGCGTACGCGGCTGCCGGCCACAACGGGCCCGTCAAGGTGATCTGGAGTCGTGAGGATGACATCCGTGGCGGTTACTACCGCCCGATGCATCTGCACCGCGTCAACGTGGGCGTGGATGCCAGCGGCAAGGTCGTCGGCTGGGACCACGTGATCGTCGGCCAGTCGATCATCAAGGGCACGCCGTTCGAGGGCTTCCTGGTCAAGAACGGGGTGGACGAGACCATGGTCGAGGGCGTGAGCGAGAACCACTATGGTTTCCCGATGCAGCTGACGGTGCACCATCCGGACGTGAATGTGCCCGTGCTGTGGTGGCGCTCCGTGGGCCATACGCATACGGCGTACGTGATGGAAACGATGGTCGACGAGGTGGCGCACGCCGCCAAGCAGGACCCCGTGGCGTTCCGACTGGCGCGCTTTACCGGCAAGGAGCACGCGCGCCATCGCGCGGCGCTGCAGTTGGCCGTCGACAAGTCGGGCTACGGCAAGCGCAAGCTGCCCAAGGGCCAGGCTTGGGGCGTGGCCGTCCATGAATCGTTCGACTCGGTGGTGGCGTATGTGGTGGAGGTGTCCGTCGATCAGGGCAAGCCACGCGTGCATCGCGTGACAGCGGGCGTGCATGCCAATCGCGTGATCAACCCGATGGGCGCCGAAGCGCAGATTCAAGGTGCATGCGTGTTCGGCCTGGCGATGATCCAGCCCGGCTTTGCCATCGACATCGAGAACGGCGCCACAAAGAACAGCAACTTCACCGACTTCCCGCCCGTACGCATCCCGGACGCGCCGCCGGTGAACGTGTTCTTCGTGCCGTCGGAAGACAACCCCACCGGCTTGGGCGAGCCCGGCACGCCGCCAATTGCACCTGCCGTGGCCAACGCGGTGTTTGCCCTGACCGGCAAGCGCTTGCGCAAGCTGCCGTTCGATACGGTGTAGTTGTCACGATGGCGTGATGTGATGAAGGCCGGCATGCAGCAATGTGTGCCGGCCTTGTTGTTCAGCGGATCGAAGTTCAACGGACTGAATCTTGCGTCCGGGAATGCGTTGTTTACCTACTGAAGGAGCACGTCATGGCATTGAACATCCTCTACACCGCCCACGCCAAAGCCACGGGCGGCCGCAACGGCCACACACAGACGGAAGACGGACAGGTGTCGCACGACTTGTCGGTGCCGAAATCCATGGGCGGCCCAGGCAAGCCCAACACCACCACGCCGGAAGACCTGTTTGCCGCCGGCTATGCCGCGTGCTTCGGCTCGGCGTGCGACTTTGTTGCCAAGAGCGTGCTCAAGCTCAACCCGACCAACATCGAGATCCACTGCGACGTCGGCATCGGTACGCGCTCGGAAGGCGGCTTCGGCCTGAAGGTGGGGCTGACGGCGCGCATCAGCGGCTTGTCGCAGAGCGATGCGGAAACGCTGGTCGCCAAGGCACATGAGGTGTGCCCGTATTCGAACGCCACGCGCAATAACGTGGAAGTCACGCTCAAGACCGAGGTGGTTTGATGGCACAGCGGCCGGTGGTGGGGGTGTTGCTGGCCGCAGGCCGTGGCAGCCGATTCGATCCGGCGGGCGCGGCCAACAAGCTGCTGGTGCGGTTGGCGGATGGAACACCTGTGGCCGTACAGGCCGCGCGGCATTTGAAGCAAGCACTGGCCAATGTGGTGGCCGTGGTGCCCGCCGCTGCCACCCATGGCGCACAGGTCGATCAGCTGGCGGCATTGCTGGCGGAGGCGGGCTGCGAAGTGCTCCGCTGCCCGAGCGCTGCGCGCGGCATGGGCGCGAGCCTGGCGGCGGGTGTTGCGGCGCGCCCGGATGCGGGCGGCTGGATCATCGCGTTGGCCGACATGCCGTGGATTACGCCCCAGACCATCGAGCAGGTCGCGCAAGCCATGGATGCCGACCATTGTGTTGCGCCGTTTCATGCGGGACAGCGCGGTCATCCTATCGGCTTTGGTGCCGACTACTTTGCTGGCCTGACGGCGCTCGATGGTGACGAAGGCGCCCGGCGTTTGATCGATCCGGCTGCGCTCGTCCGCATCAACGTGGACGATGCCGGCGTTCTGCGAGATGTCGATACACCGGCGGATTTGGCGGGCTGATCTAACAGCGCTGCGCCTAGCTGATAAATGAATTCGCGGGGCGCCGCACGGTCGGGTCAAACGGGTTGATCAGCGGCCCCAGCGCATCGGCTTCCTTCTTCAACATAGCTGCAACCACGGGCAGCCGTTCGGGCGTCAACCGGTCCGCAATGGTGCCGACGCTCAGGGCGGCTACGGGCCGCCGGCTGGCATCGAATACGGGCACAGCCAGGCCGGCCATGCCTTCGATCAGGCCGGTTTGCGTGGCCACATAGCCGAGCTCGCGTGCGCGGGCAATTTCGGTGCGCAGGAAGACTTCATCGATGGGGCGATATTCCTTCAACCTCGGCAGGTTGAAGCGGATGACCTCGTCCTGCTCGGCCGGCGGCAGCGATGCAAGGATCGCCAGGCTGCCTTGGCCCACGCCCAGGGCAATGCTGCCGCCAATGTCGCCCGTGAATGAGCGGATGGGATACGGCCCGTCGCTGCGGTCGATGCACACGGCGTCGTAGTTGCTGCGCACGAGCAAGAAGATGGTGTCTTTGAGCGCACCCGAGAGCCGCAGCAGCGCGGGCCGGAAGATGTCGCGCAGCGTAGCGGCGCTGCCGGCGGTGCTGGCCATCCGGAAGAGTTCGAGCCCTAACCGGTATCGCTTTGATGCGCTGTCCTGCTCCACCACGCCTTGCTCCACCAGCGCGCGCATCAGGCGGTGCGCCGTACCTTGGCTCAGGCCCGTGTCCTGCGCGAGCTGCGTGATCTTGGTGCCCTCGGCCGGCGCGCGGGCCAGTGCGCGCATCAGCGCAAACACCTTGTCGAGCACGCTGGCCTTGCTGTCGTCGGTGGGCGTCATGGGGTTCTGCATGGCGAAAGAGACGTTGAATGGATGTGGCGGGTATTCCGTGCGCTGGAGGCTGCCGGCGGCCGTATCAGGAGATACCCGCCCGGCCATCAGATTCATTCCGACACCCGGAATCGGCTCACCGTGTTGATGGGTGATATTCCGTCCAATGGAATTATATGTTGACTGAATACCATTGAAAGGAATTTATTCAGCCATTCAGTTTGGCTGGCGGAATTCAGTGTAGTAGACTGAATCGTCAACGGCGAGCCGGTGCGAATTGCCTGCCAGCGCCAGGGTTTCTGATGGTCGGTTGTTGTAAGGAGAGCGCATGTCGTTCCTGCAGCTAAGAGGCATTACCAAAACCTACGGCAAGCTCACCGTGGTCTCCGACATTGACCTCAGCATCGAGCAGGGCGAATTTGTCTCGCTGCTCGGCCCCTCCGGCTGCGGCAAGACGACGACCTTGCAGATGATTGCCGGCTTTGCCGAGGTGACGAAGGGCACCATCCTGCTGGCCGGCAAGGACATCACGCACATGGCGCCCAGCCGCCGTGGCCTTGGCATCGTGTTCCAGACGTACGCGCTGTTTCCGCACATGACCGTGGCGCAGAACGTGGCCTTTGGCCTGGAGATGCGCAAGGTGCCAAAGGGCGAGACTGCACAGCGCGTGGACGAAGCGCTGGCCCTCGTGAAACTCCATGAGCATGCGCAGCGCTATCCGCGCGAGTTGTCGGGCGGGCAGCGTCAACGTGTGGCGCTGGCGCGCGCGCTGGTGATTCGCCCATCCGTGCTGCTACTGGACGAACCGCTCTCCAACCTCGACGCCAAGCTGCGCGAGGACATGCAGTTTGAAATCCGCTCCATCCAGCGGCATCTCGGTATCACCACCATCATGGTCACGCACGACCAGGCGGAAGCGATGTCGATCAGCGATCGTGTGGTGGTGATGGAAAACGGGCGCATCACGCAGGTGGGGGCGCCCTATCGTCTGTACGAATATCCGCGCTCGGAATTTATCTCCAAGTTTGTCGGCAAGGCCAATGTGCTGGATGGCCGTGTGGAGGCGCTGAACGGCGCCGGGGCGTTCGTGTCTGTGGGCGCGCTGAAATTCCACTTTGCTACGGCCAGTCATAAGGTGGGCGCCGAGGTGCGCGTGTGCCTGCGGCCCGAAAAGATCGCCTTGGCG
This sequence comes from Ralstonia sp. R-29, assembly GCF_049913345.1. Lineage (NCBI taxonomy): Bacteria > Pseudomonadati > Pseudomonadota > Betaproteobacteria > Burkholderiales > Burkholderiaceae > Ralstonia > Ralstonia sp. R-29. Next base: position 1,334,285 of record NZ_CP184378.1, on the reverse strand, counting down.
CCACACGAGGCCGGCCGACTCAGCGGTACGGTGAATGCGCGCTTCTTTCTCGGCAGCCAGTGGCTGTTCACCATCGACACGAGCATCGGCGTGCTGAATGTCGTTCAGCCCAACAACGGTGCGGCCATGCCTGCAGAAGGCGACGTGGTCGGGCTGCTGTGGGCCGACGAGCAATTGCGGCTGGTGGGCGACGACGCTTGTGCCGCCACCGCGCAACCCGCGGAGGCTGTGGCATGAACCCGCGCCCCGTGCGCCGATGGGCCGGCACGCCCATTCTCCTAGCCACGCCGGTCAGCGCGTTGTTCGCACTGCTGCTGTTGTTGCCACTGCTGCTGGTGACGGTGCTGTCGTTCCAGGGCTTTGACCCGGCAACGGGCATTCAGCCCACCGCCACCCTGCTGCACTACGCCTCCATCTTTACCGACGATTACTACGCCGGCATCTTCCTGCGCACCTTCTGGCTGGCGCTGGTGACGACGGTGCTGTGTGCGTTGATCGGCGTGCCGGAAGCCTATGTGCTCAGCCGCATGCGCGCGCCGTGGCGTTCGATTTTCCTGCTGGTGATTCTGGCGCCGTTGCTGGTGTCGGTGGTGGTGCGCGCATTCGGCTGGAGCTTGCTGTTGGGGCCTGAAGGGCTGGTCAATCAGGCGATCATCCGATTGGGTTTTGAACCGGTGAAGTTGCTCTACACGCAGACGGCCATCGTGGTCGGGCTGGTGCACGTGATGCTGCCCTTCATGGTGATCCCGGCGTGGACATCGCTGCAGAAGCTGGACCCTTCCACGCAGCAGGCGGCCATGTCGCTCGGTGCCTCGCAGGCCACCGTCATGCGCCGCATCGTGCTGCCGCAGATCCTGCCGGGGGTGCTGTCGGGCAGCCTGATCGTGTTTGGCCTGAGCGCGAGTTCGTTTGCCATTCCGGGCCTGCTGGGTGGGCGGCGCTTGAAGATGGTGGCCACGCTGGTCTACGACGAATTTCTGAGCGAGCTGAACTGGCCGCTGGGTGCGGCCATTGCGCTCACGCTGCTGGCGGCCAACCTCATCATCATGATGTCGTACAACCGGCTGGTGGAGCGCCGGTACAAGAAGACGCTGGGTTAGGGGCGAAGCCATGCAGAAGAACGGACCGATTGCCCTCGCGTTTCACACCCTGGTGGTGGCGTTCATGCTCGCGCCGCTGGTGATTGTCTGCCTGGTGGCGTTCACGCCGGAGAACACCATGCAGATTCCCACCACGGCGTTTTCGCTGCGCTGGTTCAAGGCGGTGTTTGCGCATCCGGATTTCATGCAGGCCTTCTACAACAGCGTGCAGCTTGCGTTGCTCTCGGCCTCCATTGCAACGGCGCTGGCCTTGCCGGCTGGCATCGCGCTCACGCGCTACCGATTTAGCGGGCGCGACTTCATCAATGGCATGCTGCTCTCGCCCGTCATCATTCCGCACCTGGTGTTGGGGATCGCCCTGCTGCGCCTATTTGCGCTGATGGGCGCCACGGGCAGTTTTACGTGGCTGGTGCTGGCGCATGTGGTGGTGATCACGCCGTACATCCTGCGGCTGGTGATTGCCTCGGTGGAGGGCATGGACTTCAGCGCAGAACATGCGGCGCAGTCGCTCGGGGCCTCCAACACGGTGGTGTTCCTGCGCGTGACCTTGCCACTCATCCTGCCCGGGGTGGCGGGCGGCTGGCTGCTCGCCTTCATCAACAGCTTTGATGAAGTGACCATGTCGGTGTTCGTGACCGCCCCTTCCACGGTCACGCTGCCCGTGCGCATCTACATGTACGCCACCGAATCGATCGACCCGATGATGGCCGCGGTCTCCGCGTTGATGATCCTGATCACCAGCGTCGGCATGCTGTTGATCGATCGCATCTACGGCCTGGACAAAGTGTTGGTGGGCAGCAAATGACGACAGATACCCCCGCCAAAAAAACGCCCGGCGCGCTGTTCTGCCGAGTCGCGGAAACCGGCCGCCGCGCTATCACATTCACGATCGATGGCGTACCGGCCCGCGCATTGGAAGGCGACACCGTGCTGACCGCCGTGCTCACCCAGCGCAGTGTGCTGCGGCATGCGGATTTTTCATCCGCCCCGCGCGCTGGCTTTTGCCTGATGGGCGCCTGCCAGGACTGCTGGGTCAGCACGGAATCCGGCGAGCGACTGCGCGCGTGTTCCACCCTGGCGAGCGAGGGCATGCGCATCGTCACCGACGGGAGCGAGTGCGCATGATGGCGACACCGCAAGTGGTCATCATCGGCGCGGGCCCGGCCGGTATCCGTGCGGCGCAGACGCTGGTGGCTCGCGGCCAGCGGCCGACCGTGCTCGATGAAGCGCCGGCGTGGGGCGGGCAGATCTACCGCCAGCAACCGCTGGGGTTCACACGTTCGCCCAGCACACTCTATGGTTTTGAAGCGAAGCGCGCGACGGGTGTGCATGCGGCCATGCGCGACATCCTCGACCAAGTCGACTATCGCCCAGGCCGGCTGGTCTGGAACGCTGAGGATGGCGTGGTTGATGCCATCCGCGATGGGCAGCCGGAGCGGGTGCCGTACACGCACCTGATTGTCGCCACGGGTGCGACGGATCGGGTGCTGCCGTTTCCCGGCTGGACCACGCCGGGCGTCTTCACGCTGGGCGCCGCGCAGATCGCGCTGAAGTATCAAGCCTGCGCGATTGGCGAGCGCGTGGTGTTTGCCGGCACCGGGCCGCTGCTCTACCTCGTGGCGTATCAGTACATGAAAGCCGGCGCGCATGTGGCAGCCGTGCTCGATACCACGCCGCTGCGCCAGCAAGCGAAGGCGGCTCCGCAGATGCTGCGCTTGCCAGCGCTGCTGGCCAAGGGCGTCTACTACCGCACGCGCCTGCGTTTGGCCGGAGTGCCCATCCGTACCGGTATTCGCATCGGCTCGGTGGAAGGCGTTGACCGTGTCGAACGTATCCACTGGAAAGAGGGCGACGCGCAACACAGCCTCGCTTGCGATGCCGTGGGCTTTGGTTATGCCTTGCGGCCGGAAAGCCAACTCGCCGATTTGCTTGGCTGCGCATTCGTGTTTGATCCGCTCAACCGTGCCTACGTCCCCCAGGTCGACGCAGCACGTCGCAGCAGCGTGACCGGCGTCTACCTGGCTGGAGACGGGGCCGGCATCATGGGCGCGGATGCGGCGGAGCTATCGGGTGAGCGGGCTGCGCTGGCCGTTCTCGAAGACTGCGGCAAGACGGTGGCGGCGGATCGTGTGGCGATCTTGGAAAACGCACTCGCCCGCATCGCCCGCTTTCGGGTGGCGCTGGAGCAGGCGTTTCCGTTTCCCGAAGACTGGACCAGCACCTGCGACGACACGTTGCTGCTGTGCCGCTGCGAGGAGATCACCGTCGGCGAGTTCCGTGCGGAGATCCAGCGCAACGGCCTGACTGAGATCAACCGAGCCAAGGCCTTCACCCGCGTGGGTATGGGCCGGTGCCAGGGGCGCATGTGCGGCGCCGCCGCGTGCGAGATTCTTGCGCATGCCGTGTCGAGGGACATCGCCGATGTGGGCCGGTTGCGTGCGCAGGCGCCCATCAAGCCGATCGCTTTCCTGCAACCGGAGGAGGCGACGCAATCATGAGCGGGGTCAAGCTGGACACCACCGTTGCGATTGTGGGCGGCGGCATCGTGGGGGCATCGGCGGCGCTGGCACTCGCGCGCATGGGGATTGCCGTGACGCTGGTGGAGCGCGATACGTGTGGCTCGCGCTCCAGCGGCGTGAACTATGGGGGCGTGCGCCGGCAGGGGCGGTCATTGGTGCAACTGCCGCTGTCGCAGCGCGCGCATCGCATCTGGGGACAGTTGCAACAGACCATCGGCATCGATGGCGAATACGAGCGCTCGGGGCACCTCAAGGTCGCGCGCAGCGAACAGGACATGGCCTCGCTCGAAGCGTATCGAGATCGCACGCGCGACTTCGATCTGGGTCTGCAACTGCTGAGTCGCGCACAACTGCGCAGCGCGTATCCGTGGCTGGGCGACATCGCGGTGGGGGCGTCGCTGTGCCCGGATGATGGTCATGCCAATCCGCGATTGGTGTCGCCAGCGTTTGCACGGGCGGCCCGCGAGGAAGGCGCGCAGATCATCGAGGGCGAACAGGTGGACGAACTCGCCCACGACGACCGCGGCTTCTGGCTACGCACGCGCAGTGGTCATGAGGTGCGCTCGCGCGTGCTGCTGAACTGCGCGGGTGCCTGGGCCAACGACATCGCCCGCATGTTCGGCGAGGAGGTCCCGATGATCAGCGCGCACCCCGCCATGACCGTCACCGAACCGCTACCGCTGTTCATGAACGTCAACGTCGGCGTGGAGGGCGGCGGTTTGTATGGCCGACAGGTCCGGCGGGGCAATTGCGTGATCGGCGGTGCGCGCGGCTATGCGTTGGATGACACGCGCGCACGCTCGGGCCGCAGCGCGATCTTCTCGGTGCTGGAGCAGGCGGTGGCGTTGTTTCCGGCGCTGCGCAATGCCCACATCATCCGCACCTGGAGCGGCACCGAAGGCTACCTGCCCGACCGCGAGCCCGTGCTCGGGCCAAGCCAGACCACGCCCGGCTTGATCCATGCATTCGGCTTTGCCGGGGCGGGCTTTCAGATTGGCCCGGCTGTCGGCGAGGTGCTGGCAGAACTGGTGCGCGACGGCGCAACCTCCACGCCAATCGATGCGTTTTCCATTGCACGTTTTCAACAAACCAGGCTTGGTGCTACGCACGCCGAGCCCTCTTTTCACGACTCTTAGGAGAATGGCGCATGAAACAGGGAAACCGCATCGGCATGATGAAGGTGGCAGTGGGCTGCGGCATTGCACTGGGCGCGCTGTCGTATCTGCCCAGCGTGTCGGCACAGAGCAAGACCTTGTACGTCGGCATGAACGGCGGCGTGATGGAGCGCACCTACGTTGACCACGTCTTTCCGGCATTCGAGAAAGAAAACAACGTGAAGGTGGTGGTGGTGCCCGGCACCTCTTCCGACATCCTGGCCAAGGTGCAGGCCACCAAGGACAAGCCGCAGATGCACCTCATCTTCCTGGATGACGGCGTGATGTACCGCGCCATCGGCATGGGCCTGTGCGACAAACTGGCCGACAGCCCCGAGCTGAAAGACATTCCTGCCAACGCGCGCATCAAGGGAAACATGGCTGCGGCCGTCAGCATCGGCATGACGGGCCTGGCTTACAACACGAAGATGTTCAAGGAGAAGGGCTGGACCGCGCCCACGTCGTGGCAGGACCTGGCCGACCCGAAGTTCAAGGGCAAGGTCATCTTCCAGTCGCTGCCGTCATCCACGTTCGGGCTGCATGCATTCCTGATGGTGAACCGGCTCAACGGCGGTACCGAAAGTAATGTGGAACCGGGCTTCAAGGCGTGGAAGACCGGCGTGGGGGCGAACGTTGGTGAGTACGTGGCCAATTCAGCCAAGCTTTCGGAGATGGTGCAGACCGGCGAGGCGGGGTTGTTCCCGTCCACCCCCACGCAGGTGATGGTGCTCAAGGGCAAGGGCCTGCCGGTGGAATACGCCCAGCCCAAGGAGGGCGCGGTGGCGTTGAACACCATGGAATGCGTGATCGCCAAGAATGACGAGCCCGCACTCGCGCAGAAGCTGGCGGCGTTCCTGCTGTCGCCCGGTGCGCAGGCCAAGGCGTTGCAAGGCGGCGCCAGCATCCCCGCCAACCCCAAGACGCCGCTGCCCGCTGACACCGATGCGCTGATCAAGCACGCGGTGGAGTACGCGCGCACGGCGGTGGTCATGGACTGGGACGTCATTAACGCGCAGCGCCCGGCCTGGAGTACGCGCTGGAATAAGACGGTCGAACGCTGAATCCACTACGCTGGAAACTCCGGCTCGCCGCGGTGACGTGGGCGAGCCGCAACCACCTCATCGGCATCATGAACACTTCCGACCTGCTCACTTCGCTTTCCATCCATGCACAGGCCAACGTGGCGCAAGGCCATGCGGTCACCTCGCCGATTGACGGTTCTGTGATCGGAACCGTGGCGTTTGTCAGCGCGCATGACGCCACTGCCGCCATCGACCGGGCCCATGCAGCGTTCCTCAAATGGCGCATGGTGCCTGCACCCGTACGCGGTGAGCTGGTGCGCCTGCTGGGCGTGCAGTTGCGCGAGCACAAAGAGACGCTCGGGCGACTCGTTACGTTGGAGGCGGGCAAGATCCTCTCGGAAGGGCTGGGTGAGGTGCAAGAGATGATCGACATCTGCGACTTTGCGGTCGGGCTGTCGCGCCAGCTTTACGGCTTGACCATCGCTTCGGAACGCGCCGGCCACCGCATGATGGAGACGTGGCATCCGGCGGGCCCGGTGGGGGTGATCTCTGCATTCAACTTTCCGGTGGCGGTGTGGGCGTGGAACAGCGCACTGGCGCTGGTGTGCGGCGACAGCGTGATCTGGAAGCCGTCGGAAAAGACGCCGTTGACGGCCATGGCCTGCCACGCGCTACTGCAGCAGGCGATTGCGGCGTTCGAGCGCACGCACCCCGGTGTGGCGCCGGCGGGTTTGCATGAGCTGCTGATTGGCGACCGCGAGGTTGGCGAGGTCTTGGCACGTTCTGAGAAGGTGCCGGTGGTCAGCGCCACGGGTAGCACGCGCATGGGCCGCGCAGTCGGCCAACTGGTGGCCGGCCGCTTTGGCCGCGCCGTTCTGGAACTAGGTGGTAACAACGCCATGATCGTCGCGCCCAGCGCTGATCTGGAACTCGCGGTGCGCGCCATCACCTTTGCCGCCGTGGGGACCGCAGGCCAGCGCTGCACGACGCTGCGTCGCCTGATCGTGCACGAGAGCGTGGCGGACACACTGGTGGACCGCCTGCAACGCATCTACGCATCGGTCGCGGTCGGGAACCCGCTGCAAGCCGATACGCTGGTCGGGCCGCTCATCGACGGCGCGGCTTTTGAAGCGATGCAATCGGCGCTGTCCCAGGCACGTGCCGAAGGTGGCGAGGTCTTCGGGGGTACACGCGTGCGAGAAGAACTGGGCGACCGGGCCTTCTACGTCACCCCGGCGCTGGTGCGCATGCCTGCGCAGAGCGCCGTCATGCAGCACGAGACGTTCGCCCCCATCCTCTACGTGCTGACCTATCGGAATTTTGACGAGGCGGTTGCGTTGCAGAACGGCGTGCCGCAAGGCTTGTCGTCCGCCATCTTCACGCGGGATCTGCAGGAGGCGGAAACCTTCCTGAGTGCAGCGGGCAGCGATTGCGGCATTGCGAACGTCAATATCGGGACCTCCGGCGCGGAGATCGGCGGCGCCTTCGGCGGCGAGAAAGAGACCGGTGGCGGGCGTGAATCGGGGTCCGATGCGTGGAAGGGCTACATGCGCCGCGCCACCAACACGATCAACTACAGCAACACGCTGCAGCTTGCGCAGGGCGTGCGGTTTGACGTGTGATGCCGCTGAGGCGATTGAATAGGTCCGGATATCCCGGATGAACGATTACCGGCGGACAGGAACATGTCGGTCTTCGTCGCGCACGCCTGCATCGATGCTGGAGGTAGCCCTGGTCAACGTACTCCCTTGACGACTAGGGCGTCGATTCTCGGACGCTGACTGACGGTGTCATCACAAACACGAGGATCGGGAAAAGCACGTTTTCCGTGTTCCGCTTTCTTATTTGTCACTGACCACCACGACTTCGATCTCATATTCGATCGCCCCACCTACTGTCGCGCTGATATTCCCATCCGAAAGAGATGTCTCCATATGCGAGCGGATGGCGTCTTCCACTGCTTGGCCTGCATGATCGATTGAAAGCGGCAAGTCGTCTCCCTTGATTTCAATCTTGATCTTCATGCGCTCTCCTTTTGCAGTATCCGCTGGGCGGTTAAAGCTGCTCGCCCCTGAATCGGGAGGCAAGATATTCCCCCATTCAGACGAGAAAATAGTGTGCTGCTGACCACCGTGCGATCAGATTGCACCGTCGCTCGATTTGATCGGCTTCGGGTCAGATATAAAAAATAATGTGGCTGCCGACATCTACTGTTCGCAGGAAATCTACAGATGTTGGGGGCTGCAAATATACGGGATTGGTGCCTCTCAAATAATGTTTGTGAAGATTTTTGAGAATGAAAAATTTACACCGCGACGAAATCTGCCAAATCTCGCACATTTTTTGTAATATATCGCGAACGTCATAAATCCACTGCGTTCGAAGCCGCCAGCGCTATCGAAAAAGAACGTAGTTAATGGCGCGTTCCACGGACCAAGTCATTCCCCAACAACGGCTTTTCATTGGCCCCGCAAGCGGGCTTCCATTGAATTTTGATAAGTGGGGCAACCGTCCTGTAGCGACGGCTGGCGTGCGTCGAGTATTTTCTGCAACCATTTTTCGGAGGGACATCTTGCTGTGCCCATTGTTGGATTCATGAAACAGGATCAAAAGCAGTTGCAGGTAAAAGAGCTTGTCCGAACGGGTAACCGTTACAAGGCGGCGGTTCGACCCTCGCCCGCGATGGCAACGACGGAGGTTTCCGTTCTCGACGGGGCACGTGGAATCGTCGGGTGCCTTGAGCAGCAGGACGTGTGGGGATAGTCCGATGCTCACCCTCTCGCTCGCTTTCATGGTGATTGCGCTTGCGGCCTACGTGCAAGCTTCGGTGGGGTTTGCCTATGCTCTGCTGACGGCGCCGCTACTGCAGTTGGTTGCACCGGCCTTAGTTCCTGGCCCCGTGCTATTGAGCTCGGCCGCACTATCTGGTCTGACCGCGTGGAGAGACCGCAAATGGCTCGATCGGCGCGGGGTGAGTCTGGCGCTGATGGGCCGCCTTCCTGGCGCGCTACTCGCTGGGCTCGCTGTCGGGCTGTTAGCTACACGTACCTATGATGTCGTGTGTGGCAGCCTGGTCATGGTTGCCACATGCTTAAGTTTCCGGGGCGGCGGCGTGCGGCCCACTCCCGTCGCTTTGGTCGGGGCGGGCTTTGCGTCCGGCTTCATGGGCACACTGACATCCGTTGGCGGCCCTCCGATGGCGCTGGTCTATCAGAACGCCAGTGGCCCCACGCTGCGGAGCACACTCAGTGCATTTTTCGCGATCGGGGCGACCATATCGATCGGGGTGCTGTCCGTCGCGGGTCGGTTCGGGTTGAAGGAGCTGCTCTGGGGAATTGCCATGTTCCCGCCATTGGCCGTGGGCTTCTACGCATCTCGATTTACGCGCGGTCGACTAGATGGAGCAAGATTGCGACCCATCCTGCTTTCCATCGCGGGACTATCGTCGCTGGCGCTTGTCATACGTGCGCTGTTCTTCTGAAGACTCGGGAGCCGTTGAGCAAACGGTACCCGCAGGGGAACCTTTTGGCCCGGGGTGAAGACGTTTCCAGAATTCACTGCCTCGTCGAGGTTCAAGGTCTTCTGCCCGGTTGGAGCGATGTCCCCTGCAACGCATCCCCCCCACCGTTCTGACCACACATTCCTTTGGAAACTCTCCTCCAGATTTTGGCTTATCTGTCATGGTTGACAAAAATATCAGTTATGACTAAATTCCGCTTGCTCGCGGCGGAACTGGCACCATCAACGGGCGGTTGCTGTGCGGTCAAAAGGCGGATAGCGCACGCGGTTTAGCTGCCGCGTCAATCTGCGACTGCACCTGCGAGCCTTGTTAGAGGTGCTTATGGACCATTTCGAGAGCTTGCGGCTCTTTCGTACGATCGTCGAAGTCAAAAACTTCAGGCGCGCGGGGCAGATGTTCGGGGTATCGCCGTCGGTTGTATCGCGAGCGATGACTTCCTTGGAAGAGCGGCTCGGCGCGCGCCTCTTCCACCGATCCACCAAGCAGTTTTCGCTGACGGACGCGGCGCACCGCTTCTACGACGGGTGCTGCCGTGTGCTCGACGATCTGGATGGCCTGGAATCCGACGCACGCAGCCAGGGGCATCTGCCGGTCGGCGTCTTGCGGCTCGTTGCGCATACCACTGCAACGTCGAGGTGGCTTGCGCCGCTGGTGGCATCGTTCAAGCGCAAGAACCCGAACGTCATGGTTGAGGTGACCTTGGTGGAGGGCGCCGTCGATCTGGCAACCGAGGGCTACGACATCGGCTTGGTATTGCCGTTCATGTTGGCCACCGACTTGGCTGTGACGCGGCTGCTGCATCGCTTGCCGTTGGCGGTTGTGGCGACACCGCACTACCTGGACGCGCGTGGGCGCCCGTGTCACCCGGCCGATCTGGCCGACCATGTCTTCGTCACCGTGCCGCCTTCCGTGCACAAGCCCATCGTGACGTTCAGCACGGATGGGGCGCCGCTGGTGGTTCCGCTGCGGTATGAAATTGCCTCGAACAACGCCGCATTCAACCGTGAAGTCGTGCTGGCAGGACTTGGCATGGGGCTGTTGCCATTGGCACTGGTGGAAGACGATCTGCGCGAAGGGCGCCTCGTCCGGTTGGTGGGTGAACACGACATCCTGGATACCGCAGCGGAGGTTCGCCTCGCCTACATGAGCCGAACGCTGGTGCCCGCCAAAGTCAGGGCTTTCATTGACCATGCCGTCGCGTACTTCGAGGAGCGGTGAGATGCGGGGACCGTCTTCTCGGGCGAGCACTGTTGCCTATTGCGAACGGTGCAATGTCCATCATCAAGGTAGCGCGCGCGGTTCGAAAACGCCGATGTCCACCCTGATACGGCGCCAAGCCTGGCTATGGGGACTTGTTGCGTTGGCAATCGGTGGACTCATGTGGGCGCTGCGGCCGGTGCTGACGCCGTTCCTGCTGGGCGCGCTCATTGCCTACATGCTGCAGCCGGGGGTGGAGTGGTTGGCGCGACACCGCGTGCCTCGGTGGCTCGCCGCGCTGGCGATGATCCTCTGCTTTGCGGCGCTGGCGGCGCTGCTCGTCACGCTCATGTTCGCCGTCGTCCAGACCGAAGGTCCGCAACTCCAGGCAAAAATTCCCGTGTTGCTTGCCAACCTGAATGCCTGGCTGCAGCCAAAGCTGGCCGTTTTGGGGCTTGGCGTCGACCTGGATTTGGCGCATCTGCGCGATCTGCTGTCCGCGCCGCACTCTGGGGGCGATGGCAACTCTGTCCTCGCCGTCTGGCAATACCTGTGCACCAGCGGCAACGCGATGCTGACCGTGATCGGTAACGTGGTACTGGTGCCGCTGGTGCTGTTCTATCTGCTCTACGACCGGCACCAGATGTTTCGGCGCATGGAAAGCCTGATCCCCCGTCGGTGGCTTGCCAGGACGCGGGCGTTCGTCATCGACATTGACCGGATGCTGTCGCAATACCTGCGCGGGCAGCTTCTGGTGATGGTCGTCCTGGCTGCGTTTTACCCCATCGCCTTGACGCTGGCTGGCTTCGACATTGCCTTGCCGCTGGGCCTGTTCACTGGCTTGGCGGTGTTCATCCCTTATGTGGGATTTGCCGCTGGCCTGGCGCTCGCCATGTTGGCCGCCGTGCTGCAGTTTGGCGATCTGTATGGCATCGGCGCTGTTGCTGTGGTGTATGGCCTGGGTCAGATCCTTGAGAACGTCTTCCTTACGCCGCGCCTGATTGGCGAGCGCATTGGCTTGCACCCGTTGGCCGTGATCTTTGCGCTGCTGGCCTTTGGCCACCTGTTCGGATTCTTTGGGGTGCTGCTGGCGTTGCCTGCCAGCGCCATTCTTGCGGCAGCGCTACGGGCGTTGCGTCACCGCTACCTCGCGAGCGCGCTCTATCAAACCTGATCGATGCGTGCCCTCGCCGCGTGTCGCAAGGGCTTAGGCTGGGGCGGGGGTGTTGACGTCCGTGACTGTTGGCAGCGGCAGTTGCGCGATGCGTTCCGCCTCCGCGCCTTTCACCCCCAGCGCCTGGAGTACGAAGACGGCCGCACGCTCGGCCAGACGCTCCACCCGAACGGCCGCCGCTGGGTGGCCACGCTCAGGAGCGGCCGCGGTTGTCGAAAAGTGCAGCTCCGCCGCAACGCCGGCAAGCACGGTCCCAATCACAGAAAGCACGCTTGTCAGCGGATCTGCCACGACAAAACGCTTGGCGGCAAGGCCGCGCTTGCTGTCACGTAGCAGGCGCAGGCCGAGGCCGCGCGTCAGGGCGCGTGTAGAGATGCCTTCCCGCATCAGCAGCCGGCCCCAAACCGGTTCGCGCTGCGCCCGCAGCAAGGTGTGACGGACCGAGATGGCGATGATCTCGGCCGGGTCCGTCACACCATGCGCAACCCCATCCAGCCGGTCGGCGAAGTCTTCAAACGCCCAGTCGATGAGGGCGGCGAAGAGCCCTTCCTTCGATTCGAAGTGGTTGTAGAACGAGCCGAAGCCCACATCGGCGGCTTCGGTGATCTCACTGATCGAGACGCACTCGATGCTTTTTTCAGACAGCAGCGCCAACGCCGCGTGAAGCAGGCGCGCCCGTGTTTCTTGTTTGCGCCGCGTGCCGCGCCGCTGGCGGCGGCCTTCTGCCACGCGATTCATGAGGTTCCGCATAGGGATCCGAAGAGTGTGTTCACAGGTGGATGATAGTGGATTGCGTCATAGTTGACAATGTTATCAGTTATGAGTTTAATGTCGTCCGTAGGGTCGATCAGGGTGAATTGCCCTGAGTAGGACGCGGTGATGGGGCAAGCGCCCGGCGACAAAGGCCAGAGAGCCGTCCGCCATTGGCTTGCCAGCTGAATGCAGCCCATTTGCCGAGAAGTGGTTCCTGAACGCCGTGGAGACAGGCGACTCGCGTACCCGACATCCGAGTTCCGTTACGCGTTACCCGAGGGCTGATCGCGCAGAAGAGGCGCGGCCCCGGAATGCGCGTGACCCATTGTTCGTTAGGCCATCACTTGCTTGGAAACATCGTGAAATATCCCGGTCGTCAAGCGCGAACGACAGCGCGCCCCCAACTGTCCGTCGTCGGGCGTTCCAAACGCGCGCCTGTTGTCATTGCCGCCTGCTGCGCTGTGTTGCTGGCGGGCTGTCACCACAGTGAAACCCTTGTCGCGGCACCCAAGCCGGTCGTTGCGCTGACGCTGCATCCAGACGGCAACGCCGTCGCGAACACATTGCCCGGGCAGGTGCAGGCGCGGTATTCCACGCCGCTGTCGTTCCGTGTTGGCGGCAAAGTGGTCGAGCGCCGCGTGCGCATCGGCGATACCGTCAAGGAAGGGCAGGTGCTGGCGATGCTGGATCAGGCAGATCTGCGCAACGATCTGGCCAATGCCCGCGCGCAACTGGAAGCCGCAGAACATCGGCTGGTCTATGCCAAGCAACAGCTGGACCGTGACCGTGCGCAGTCGCAGGCGAACCTGATTGCGCCGGCGCAGATGGAGCAGACGCAGGACGCCTATGCCTCCGCGCTTGCGCAACGCGATTCCGCACGGGCACAAGCCACACTCGTGGGCGATCGCCTGCGCTACGCCACGCTGGTGGCAGACCACGACGGCGTCATCACGTCGGAGGATGCCGACACCGGCCAGAACGTCCAGGCGGGCCAATCGATCTATCACCTCGATTGGACGGGCGACGTCGACATCGTTTGCGATGCCCCGGAGCGTGCGCTGTCCTCCCTCACCGTTGGCAGCACGGCGCGCGTGAGCCTGCCGGCCGTGCCCTCGCAAACCTTTGAGGCGCGCGTGCGCGAGGTCTCGCCCGCGGCCGATCCGCAAAGCCGTACGTGGCGCGTCAAGCTGTCGCTCGCGGCGCCAAGCGCTGCGGTGCGCATGGGCATGACCGCCAATATCGCTTTCGATGCCAAGGGCGATGCGGTGGCTGCGCATCCGTTCAAGCTGCCGGTGACCGCACTGTTCCACCGCGGCGAAGAGCCTGCGGTCTGGGTGGTACGCGCGAACACGGATACGTTGGAGCTGCGCCCGGTCACCATCGCGCGTTACGACGAACGTAGTGTGCTGGTCGCTTCCGGCTTGCGCGATGGCGATCGCGTGGTGATGCAGGGCGTGCACGCCGTCAATGCCGGGCAACACGTGCAAGTGGTTGCGCCCCTGCGCCCTGAGGACTTTGCATCATGAGTGCGGGCGATCGCGAAATCGTGCAGGGCGCCGAGCAGGTGGCGACGTCTGCATCCCCGGCGGACGAGGGCGGCTTCAACCTGTCGGCCTGGGCCCTGCGCCACCAGCAGCTGGTGATCTTCCTGATCGGGCTGGCGACGCTGTTTGGCGTCATTGGCTACACGCATCTTGCGCAGTCAGAAGATCCGCCGTTCACGTTCCGGACGATGGTGATCCAGACCTACTGGCCCGGCGCCACCGCGCGCGAAGTCCAGGAGCAGATCACCGACCGCATCGGGCGCCAGCTGCAGGCCGCGCCGTATGTCGACAACATCAAGAGCTACTCGCGCCCTGGCGAGTCGATGATCTTCTTCGCCATGAAGGACTCCGCCCCCGTCAAGGACGTGCCGGAGACCTGGTATCAGGTGCGAAAGAAGGTGGGCGACATCCGCGCGAACTTGCCCAAGGGCACGGTCGGACCGTTCTTCAATGACGAGTTTGGTGATGTCTACACGAATATCTACGCCCTGGAAGGCGACGGCTTCTCGCCCGCGCAACTGCACGACTATGCAGACAAGCTGCGTACCGTGCTGCTGCGTGTGCCTGGCGTCGCCAAAGTGGACTACTTTGGTGATCCGGCTGAACACGTCTTCATCGAAATCTCCAACGCGCAACTGACGCGGCTTGCCATCACGCCGCAGCAGATCGCACAGGCGATCGACGCACAGAACACCGTGGCACCGGTCGGCACCATCACGACTGCTGACGACCGCGTGTTCGTGCGGCCCACCGGCGCGTTCAAGGATGTGCAGGCGCTGTCCGACATGCTGATCACCGTGAACAAGCGCTCGTTCCGGTTGGGCGACATCGCCAAGATCACGCGCGGCTATGACGACCCGCCCGTCACGCAGATGCGCACGAACGGCCACGCCGTGCTGGGCATTGGCGTCACGATGCAGAAGGGCGGCGACGTGATCGACCTCGGCAAGGCGCTCGACGCCACGGCGGGCGAGCTGCAGGCGACGCTGCCGGCAGGGCTGAAGTTGGCGCCGGTCGCCAGCATGCCGCATGCCGTCAAGCACTCCGTCGACGAATTCGTGCGCTCGGTGGGCGAAGCCGTGGCGATTGTGCTGGTGGTCAGCCTGGTATCGCTGGGCTTGCGTACGGGCATGGTTGTGGTGATCTCCATCCCGATCGTGCTGGCCATCACGGCGTTGTGCATGCACATGTTTGGCATCGGGCTGGACAAGGTTTCACTAGGCACGCTGGTGCTTGCGCTCGGGCTTCTGGTGGACGACGCCATCATTGCCGTCGAGATGATGGCTGTGAAGCTGGAGCAAGGGTGGAGCCGCATGCGCGCCGCAGCTTTTGCCTACTCCAGCACGGCATTCCCGATGCTGACCGGCACGCTGGTGACGGTGTCTGGCTTCTTGCCCATCGCGCTGGCCAAGTCGAGCACGGGTGAGTACACACGCTCGATCTTCGAGGTGTCCGCCATCTCGCTGATCGTGTCGTGGTTCGCCGCCGTGGTCCTGGTGCCGCTGCTGGGCTATCACATGCTGCCGGAGCACAAGAACGGCGCTGCCGAGCATGGTCATGAGCACGATATCTACAACACCGGCTTCTATCAGCGTCTGTCCGGCTGGATCTCGTTCTGCATCGAGCGTCGCTGGGCGGTCCTGGGTGTGACGGCCGTGCTGTTTGCACTAGGCATGGCAGCGTTCACCCGTGTTCCGCAGCAGTTTTTCCCAAATTCGGAGCGGCCTGAGTTGCTGGTGGATCTGCGCTTGCCGGAGGGGGCTTCGTTTGATGCCACACTGCGCGAGGCAA
Source organism: Ralstonia sp. R-29 (assembly GCF_049913345.1). Taxonomy (NCBI): domain Bacteria; kingdom Pseudomonadati; phylum Pseudomonadota; class Betaproteobacteria; order Burkholderiales; family Burkholderiaceae; genus Ralstonia; species Ralstonia sp. R-29. Next base: position 1,318,511 of record NZ_CP184378.1, on the reverse strand, counting down.
AGCGCCTGGAGAAAGCCCTGGATGGCCGAAAAGAGATCGAACACTTTGTCGACTACGTCGGCACCGGTGCGCCGCGCTTCTATCTGCCGCTGGACCAGCAGCTTCAGCAGCCGAACTTTGCACAGTTCGTGATCACCGCCAAGAATGTGGAAGAGCGCGATGCACTGTCGCGTTGGCTCAACGCCACGCTGGAGAAGGACTTCTCCGGTGTCCGAACCCGTGTCGCCCAGCTTGAGAACGGCCCGCCCGTAGGCTTCCCGATCAAGTTCCGTGTGAGCGGTGACGACATTGCTACCGTACGCAACATCGCCGACAAGGTGGCCGAGAAGGTACGTGCCGATGCCCGCACCCAGAACGTGCAGTTCGACTGGGATGAACCGGCAGAACGTTCGATGTCGTTCGAGATCGACCAGATCAAGGCGCGGCAGCTCGGCGTGACGTCGGAGGATGTCTCCAACTTCCTGGCCATGACGCTGTCTGGCTATACGGTGACGCAGTATCGCGAGCGCGACAAGCTGATCAACGTCGATCTGCGGGCACCGAAGACGGAACGTGTCGACCCCGCCAAGCTCGCTGGCTTGGCAATGCCGACGCCCAATGGTCCGGTACCGCTCGGCGCGCTTGGGCACGTGCAGAACAAGCTGGAGTACGGCGTGATCTGGGAACGTGACCGCCAGCCGACCATCACGGTGCAGGCCGACGTGCGCGGCAACGCGCAAGGCATTGGCGTGACGCGTGACATCGATCAGGCACTCGCCGCTGAACGCGCCAAGCTGCCTGTGGGCTATCGCATCCAGATCGGCGGGGCGGTGGAAGAGAGCGTGAAGGGCCAGACGTCGATCAATGCCGAGATGCCGCTGATGATCATTGCCGTGCTGACGCTGCTGATGATCCAGCTCAAGAGCTTCTCGCGCACGTTCATTGTCGTGTTGACCGCACCGCTGGGCCTGATTGGCGTGGTGACTGCGCTGCTGCTGTTCGGCAAGCCATTCGGGTTCGTGGCGTTGCTTGGGGTGATCGCCATGTTCGGCATCATCATGCGCAACTCCGTGATCCTGGTGGACCAGATCGACCAGGACATTGCGGCGGGCCAAAAACGCTTCGACGCCATCATCGGCGCCACCGTGCGGCGCTTCCGGCCCATCATGCTCACGGCCGCTGCGGCAGTGCTGGCGCTGATTCCGCTGCTGCGCTCGGGCTTCTTCGGGCCGATGGCCACCGCGCTGATGGGCGGTATCACCATCGCCACGGTCCTGACCATCTTCTTCCTGCCGGCGCTGTATGCCGCGTGCTTCAAGGTCCGCCCGGACGAACGGGAACTGCCTGCGGCCGGCAACGCAGCCCTGGAGAATTGATCATGAAACGCTCTCGTATGACGTGCGCGCTTGCCGCAGCGTCGATCCTCGCACTCACGGCATGCTCCTTGGCGCCGACCAGCACGCCGCCTGCCGTGCCCTCGCCGGATCACTACGGCATGACCACGCCACCTGCAAAGACGGTGGAAGCGGCAGGCGTTGCCCAGCAGTTTGATGTGGGGGCGGCGCCGGTGCCGCAATGGTGGAAGCTCTATCGCTCCGATGCGCTGAACGCGTTGGTGGAAGAGGGGTTGCGCAACAACCCCACGCTGGCCGCAACGCAAAAGACCCTATCCGCCGCGCAGGAGGAACTGCGTGCACAGGTAGGTGCATCGACGCTGCCGTCCCTCGATGCCGGGGCGCAGGTCGCGCGCCAACGCACGCCAAACCTGACGGGCGTGGGGCCCGAGGCGCTGCGTTACAACGTGTTCGTTGGGCAATTGCAGGCGCATTACACGTTCGACCTGTTTGGTGCGACCCGCTATGCCAATGCCGCGAGCGCGGCGCGGGTGGACGTGCGCGGCTGCGAACTGGAGGCGGCACGACGTGCGCTCGCCGCGAATATCGTCGGCACGGTGATCAACGCAGCAGCGCTGGATGAGCAGATTGCATTGACGGAACGCCTTGTTGTGGTGGCAGACGCGACGGCGCGCGATAGCCAGCGGCGGTATGAGCTGGGGGCGCTGTCGCATGCGCAGGCGCTGGCTTCGACGCAAAGCGCCGCATCGCTGGCCGCGACGCTGCCGCAGTTGCGTCAACAGCGCGCGGTGTCCATCCACGCACTGGCGGTGTTGCTGGGCCGCACGCCGGATGCAGCGCCTGCCGTTCCGGAGTTCGGCAGCCTTTCTCTGCCGAACCAGGTGCCTGTTGCCGTGCCGTCGGATCTGCTGCGTGCTCGCCCGGATATCCGCGCCGCTGCCGCTGCGGTCAAGGCTGCGTCAGCAGATGCGGGCGAGGCCACCGCACAGCTTTTCCCGAGCCTGTCGCTCACCGCCGCGCTGGGCCGCGGTGGGTTGAGCTGGCCGGCACTGCTGTCCGGTGCGGGTGGATTGTGGGCGGTGGGCGCGGGGCTATCGCAGCCCATCTTCCACGGTGGCGCATTGATGGCGCACCGCCGGGCGACGCTCGAGCTGTATGACGCAACGGTACTGCAATACAAGTCGGCCGTGCTGTCGGCATTCGAGAACGTTGCCGATACGCTCGCCGCATTGGAGAACGATGCGCAGACGCTCGCTTCCGCCGAAGTGGCATCGGCAGCAGCGCGTACCGCGTTCAAGGAGACCGCATCGCGCCGTCGTTTGGGAGCGTTGCCCGCATCCGCGGAGCAGTCGAGCGAGCAGCAGTACCTGAACGCACAGCTCGACACCGTGCGTGCCACCAGCCGGCGCATGAGCGACACGGCTGCGTTGCTGCAGGCCATGGGTGAACTGCCCGCTAACACCGATCAGACGATCGCCAAAGACTGACATTGCCTTTGGATAGGCCCGGCCTCTACGCCCCAAGCGTGGAGTGCCGCGCTTCGCCTGCAATAGGCCATTCCCATGGAATCCGCCCACCTGATTGCCTGTCATGAATGCGACCGCGTGTTTCGGCGGCCGCCACTGTTGGATGGCTTGCACGTCCGATGCTCGCGTTGTGCGAACGACCTGAGCGGCGCCCATTACGCCCGCCCGACACTCGACTTCACCTGCGCCATGGCGGTTGCGGCGCTCATTGCGTTGGCGATCGCACAATGCTTCCCGATCATTGCGCTCAAGGCGCAGGGCATGGCATCGCAGGCCACGTTGCTTGACGCAGTGTCTTCCCTATGGGCAGGGCAAATGCACATCGTGGCTGCGGTCGTGTTCTTTACGACCACGCTGTTTCCTGCGATGGAATTGCTCGCGTTGCTTTACGTGTTGCTTCCCTTGCGCGCGTGCACTGTGCCTCCTGGTTTTCGCCGCGTCATCCGGTTTCTTCAATGGCTCCGGCCTTGGGGAATGATCGAAGTGTTCATGCTGGGCGTGCTCGTCACGACAGTGAAAATGGTCAGCCTCGCGCGGGTCATTCCTGGTGCCGGCCTGTTTGCATTCGGCGCGTTGACGATGCTGTTGGCGCTAGTTTCGCGGTTCGATCCGCACAGGCTCTGGCACGCCTGCGATGAGATCGAGGCACCGGACGGTGCGACGCCGTCTGCCGCATTGCGAGCTGACGCAGTGAAGGCGGTCTCCGCAAAACAGGCCGGGCTGGTTGTCTGCCACACCTGCGGCAGCGTGCAACCGCTTCACGATGGCGAAGCACACCAAAGGTGCAGTCGTTGCCATACGGCCCTGCACGAACGCCGTCCCGCCAGCATTTCACGAACCGCCGCATTGCTGCTGGCGGCCGCGCTGCTTTACATCCCCGCCAATCTGCTGCCGGTCATGCACAGCACCTCACTCGGCCGCTCAGAAGACGACACCATCCTCAGCGGGGTGGCGTACTTCTGGACTTCCGGCGATTGGGGCCTGGCTGCCGTCGTCTTTATTGCCAGCGTGGTGGTACCGATGCTCAAGCTCGCCATTCTGGCGCTGCTGGTATTCGCGGCACATCGGCGCTCCACCTGGCGCCCGCACGAAAGGACTCGGCTCTATCGCCTGGTCGAACGCATCGGCCGGTGGTCGATGCTCGATGTGTTCGTGGTGGCGCTCACGGTTGCGCTGGTGCACTTCGGTTCCTTCGCCGTCATCACCGCTGGCCCGGGCGCACTGGCCTTTGGCGCGGTGGTGATCCTCACCATGATCGCCTCCATGCAGTTCGACCCCCGGCTGATCTGGGACCCCGTTCCCGACGACGCCGAATCCGCGCAAGACGATGCCTGAACGGATTCCGTCCACAACATTCGTCCGCCACATTCTCTTTTCACGCAATGCGTCCTATCGATCTACCCCTTCCCGAGATCACGCCCCGGCGGCGCTGGCTTCCCTCACTGGTCTGGCTCGTGCCGCTGATTGCGGCCTTGATCGGGCTCGCGCTGGTCGCCAAGACCATCGCCGAGAAAGGCCCGGCCGTGACCGTTACCTTTGCCAATGCCGAAGGCCTTGAGGCCGGCAAGACGAAGGTGAAGTACAAGGACGTCGAAATCGGCACGATTCAAGCCATCTCACTGACCCCGGATCTCAAGCGGGTGATGGTGAAAATCCAGCTGGCGCGCGAAGCCGAGCGCTTTGCAACCAAGGACACCCGGTTCTGGGTGGTCCGGCCACGCGTGGGCGCGAGCGGCATTTCCGGGCTGGGCACGTTGCTTTCCGGCGCGTACATCGGCGTGGATATCGGTCGCTCCAAAGACAGTCAGACCCAGTTCGTGGGGCTGGAGAGTCCGCCCTCTGTCACCACCGATCAACAAGGGCGTCAGTTCTCGCTGCACGGCGATTCGCTCGGGTCCGTTGATATTGGTGCGCCGGTGTTCTATCGCCATCTGCAAGTGGGGCAGGTGGTGGGCTTTGCGCTGGACAAGCAAGGCGGGGGCGTGCAGGTGAAGGTGTTCGTGAACGCGCCCTACGACAAGTACGTCGGCACCAACACGCGCTGGTGGCACGCCAGCGGGGTGGACCTGCGGCTCGACTCCAGCGGGCTGAAGCTGAACACGCAGTCGCTTGCCACCGTCATCGTCGGCGGCCTGGCGTTCCAGTCGCCGCAGGGCCAGGCGGATGGGCCTCCGCCGCCGGATAGCACCGTGTTCCAGCTGGCATCCGATGAAGCAGACGCCATGCGCGAGCCCGACGGTGCGCCGCTGACTGTGGTCATGCGATTCAACCAGTCGCTGCGTGGGTTGTCTGTCGGCGCGCCGGTGGATTTGCGTGGCATTGCGCTGGGCAACGTCACGGACATCGGCATCGAATACGACGAGACGGGCAAAACATTCAGCATGCGGGTTGTGATGGCGCTGTATCCGTCGCGGCTCAGCCGGCGCAGCAACACATCGCTTCCGGCACCTGATACGCCGGGCGGGCATGAAATGCTGCAGCACTTGGTCATGCAGGGGCTGCGCGGGCAGCTTCGCATGGGCAACCTGCTGACGGGCCAGCTGTACGTGGCACTCGACATGTTCCCTAAGGCGCCGCGCGCGACGGTCGATGTTCATCGCTCGCCGGTGGAGTTGCCGACGGTTCCGAATTCGCTCGATGAATTGCAGGTGCAGCTTGCCGACATCGCGAAGAAGCTCAACCAGGTGCCCTTCGACAAGATCGGCAACAACCTGAACGGCGCGCTCGACAATGCAAACCGCCTGTTCGGTCATCTGGATACGGAAGTGGTGCCGCAGGCGCGGGACACGCTGGCGTCCGCCCAGCAGACGTTCAACGCAGCACAGGCGACCTTGCGACAGGACTCGCCGCTCCAGTCGGATGTGCACGAGGCAATGCAGGAGCTGACGCGCACGCTTCAATCGCTCAATGCGCTGACGGACTATCTGGAGCGTCACCCGGAATCGCTGCTGTTCGGCAAGAAAGGAGATGCGCGGTGAGTTTGTTCTGCTTCCCGCTGTGCCGCGTGTTGATCGGTGTGGCCGCTTGTGTCGCCCTGGCGGCATGTAGCTCCCCGCCGGCGCGTTTCCATCGCTTGGTAGCCGCTGATGAGGCTGCGGTGGCGGCACCCGCATCGACGTTGCTTGTTGACGTGCTGCCAGTGCGTGTTCCGCCATCAGTGGCGGGCAGGCGGCTGGTGGTGCAGCGCAGCTCAGGCCAGGTCGACGTGCTGGAGATGGACCGCTGGGCGTCGCCCTTGGCCGATGAGATCCGTGCGGCGCTGTCGTCGGGGCTGGCGTTGCGGACCAGCGCGGTAGACCCGCAAGGCCTTCTCTATGGTGGAAAACGCCCGGTTTACCGGGTGGCCGTGGATGTACAGCGGTTTGATACGTGGCCCGGCTCGCATGTCTTGATTGACGCCGTCTGGACGATTCGCACGGCGGAAGATCGCCCAATGCTGACGTGCCGCAGTGTCGTCCGCGAAAACGTGCCCACAGGCATTGACGGCGTGGTGCAGGGCCAGCGGAGTGCCTTGAACGCGCTGGCTTCGCAGATGGCGGAGCCTCTACTGGCTTACGCTGCCGCACCATCAGAGGCGGCGCGGTCGATGCCAGGTTGCCTGGATTCGTCGGCCAGTATGTTGGCCATGTGAGTTTGGTCGATCAGCGGGCGCCGCAGCGCCGCTGATCAGATCAGCTTGCGCTGTCTGCAATTTCCACGACGGGCAACGGTCGGGCGGCCACCTTCTCGGCCTCCGCGCGTTTGATCCCCAGCGTTTGGAGCAGCACCGCTGCCGTGCGTTCAGGGAAATGCTCGCCCGTAAAGCCAAGCGCCTTGATGATGTCGGGAGCCGGCGCACCGGGCGCCAGAAAGTTGAGCTCTGCCGAGATGGCAGTGAGCACCGTGCCGCCGACCGACAGGAAGCCGATGAGCGGATCCGCCACGACAAACCGTTTCGCCGCGATGCCGCGCTCGATATCGCGCAGCAGGCGCTGGCCGAGGCCATGCGTCAGCACGCGCGCCGAGAAGCCCTCGCGGATGAGAAACCGCCCCCACACCGGCTCGCGCCGTGCCCGAACCAGCGTATGCCGCACCGACACGGAAATGATCTCCGCAGGGTCGGATAGCCCTTCCGTCACCTTGTCGAGCGAATCGGCGAACTCTTCAAACACCGAGCTCACCAGCGCGGCGTAGATGGCTTCCTTCGATTCGAAGTGGTTGTAGAACGAGCCGAAACCGACGTCCGCCGCCTCGGTAATTTCGTTGATGGCCACACCTTCCATGCCGCGATCGGCCATGAGCCGCAGTGCGGCATCCAGCAGCCGTGCACGTGTTTCCCGCTTGCGCCGTGCGCCACGTGGTTCGCGTTCCTCAACGGTAGGCGCCGGAGGGGCAGGCGTCTTTGTGGTGGCGCGCTTCGGGGTTCGGCGAGTCTCGGTGGTGGCCATGGTGGTCTGCAGTCCTTGTTGTGGCTGCAATTATAGATTCGAATGTCGATATTGACAAAATCATCAGCGATGACTTTAATGTCAAAAAAAAGGCGGAAGAAGCCTGACAAGACGTAGACAAACACACGGAGTAGCGGTGGAGACAAAAGCACATGCGCGTGCCAGTTCACGCGTTGCGGATGGCGCACGCCCCCACGGGGCGGGCGAGTTGCCATCTGAGGTAGACATCCTTGTCGTGGGGCTTGGCCCCGTCGGCGCCATGGTGGCCAATCTGCTGGCGCGTCATGGCGTGAGCGTGATGGTGATCGACAAGGCGCCCGACATCTACATGGCCCCGCGTGCCATTGCGCTGGATAACGAAGCCCTGCGCATCCTGCAACAGGCAGGGATCGGCGAGGGCGATTTCGAAACAGTGGCCATTCCGCATGTCCGCATGCATTCGCCGTGGCTCGGCGAATTCGGCCGGGTCAACACGCTGGGCAGCCTGGATGGTCATCCGAAGCTCGTCACGTTCTATCAGCCGGATCTGGAGCGCTGCCTGCGCGCACGCTTGGCGGCACACGATGGCGTACACATCGCGCTGGGCACCACGCTGCTCAGCGTCACCAATCTGCCGGATTGCGTGTTGGCCTCACTCGATGTCGGGCAAGGGCAGGTACACCAGGTCCGTGCCCGCTACGTGGTGGGGGCTGACGGCGCAAGCTCGCTGGTGCGCCATCTGATCGGCCAGGAATTCCGGGGCACGACGTACGCGGAGGACTGGCTCATTGTCGACGCCCGTCATGTTCCCAAGCCGATCGACCACGTTGAATTTCTCTGCGACCACCGTCGTCCTACGCCACACATGGTTGCCCCAGGCGCGCGCGAGCGTTGGGAGTTCATGCTCCAGCCGGGCGAGCGCCGCGAAGACATGGAGTCGGACAGCCGTATCCGTGCATTGCTGGCACCGTGGACGGACGTTGACAGCATCACGATCGAACGCAAGGCGGTCTATCGCTTTCATGCCCGAACCGTCGACCGGTTCAGCGTTGGCCGCGTGTTTCTTGTCGGTGACGCAGCACACATTACGCCGCCATTTGTCGGCCAAGGGCTGGTCGCCGGGCTGCGAGACGCTGCCAACTTGAGCTGGAAGCTGGCCTGGGTGCTGCAAGGGCGGGCGGATGCACGCATTCTCGACAGCTACGACGAGGAACGCCGCCCGCATGCGAAAGCCATGATCAATCTCGCGCGGTTCATGGGCAAGCTGGTGATGCCGCGCAGTGCCGCGATCGCGCTGTTGACGCACGGCCTGATGCGCTTGACCCGGCTCGTGCCTGGTCTGCGGTCGCAGTTTGAAGAGTTGCGCATCAAGCCGAAGAACGCGTTCAAGACCGGGCTTTTCGTCAAAGGCTGCTCGTCGACCAAGCTGACGCGCGGCGGCGTGATCCCGCAGGGCTGGATCAGGAATGCGGAGGGGCGCACGTGCCTGAGCGACGACGTGCTCGGCCACAGCTACACGCTCGTCAGTTTTGGCGGCGACGCCAGCACGGCGCTGGAGCCCGCAACGGCTGCGGCGTTCGAACGCCTAGGCGGTGCGTTCGTCCAGATCGCGCATCGAGGGCAGCGTCTGCATCGTGAGGCGTCCGGTGTGTGGGAAGACATCAACGGCACGTTTCTTCCCGACGCGGTACCTGTTGGCTGGGCGGCCGTCGTGCGCCCAGATCGCACGGTGGTCCACGACGGGCCCGTCGCCGAGGCAGACCGCCTCGTTCGCGAGAGCCTGGCGCTGCTGGGTAGCGAACCTGCGCCAGTCCCCGCAACTGCCGCCGCCGTTCAATCCGCTTGAGTGTCCTGCCATGAAACTCACCACAGCACAGCCCGCACGCCATCCGCAGCCGACTACGAAGGCGTTGTCGCTTGCCTACCTGATGTTCGATCGGCCCGATCTTGAACAGGCCGAGCGGTTCCTCAACGACTTTGGTCTCGTGACGGTTCAGCGCGACGAGGCGACATTGCTCTTGCGCGGAACGGGTGCGGCGCCGTTCTGCTATGTCGTGCGCAAGGCGCCAAAGGCGGCGTTTGCGGGCTTCGGGTTGCAGGTCGCCGGCCGTGCAGCGTTGGATGCCTTGGCGAAACTGCCTGGGGCATCGACCGTGGAGCCGTCGGCGTGGCCGGGCGGCGGCTATCGCGTGCGTCTCGTCGATCCGTCCGGGTTCCGGGTCGATGCCATTGCTGGTCAGGCGCCCACAGCCGAGTTGCCGCACCGCGCACCGTTGCCGCTCAACTCAGCGGATGCCCCATTGCGCATCAACGAAACCCAGCGACCACCCGTGGGTGCGCCGGAGGTGATCCGCCTCGGGCATGTCGTGTTGGAGCTTGCCGATTTTCAGGCGACGTGCGCTTGGTACACGCAGCACTTCGGGTTCATTCCAAGCGACGTCCAGGTGCTGCCGGATGGCTCGCCTGCGGTTGCCTTCATGCGGCTGGATCTGGGCGACACGCCGGCCGATCACCACACGCTCGCGCTCGCTCAGGGTTTTGTGTCGAAGTACAGCCACAGCGCCTTTGAGCTGATCGATGCCGATGCCGTCGGCATGGGGCATCGCATGCTGCGTGAGCAGGGGTGGAAGCACGCCTGGGGGCTGGGCCGGCACATCCTCGGCAGCCAGATCTTCGACTACTGGCAAGACCCTTGGGGCGACAAGCACGAGCACTACTGCGACGGTGACCTGTTCACCGCAGATCAACCCACCGGCATCCACCCGGTCAGCCGCGAGGCCATGTCGCAGTGGGGCCAGTCGATGCCCGTCACGTTCACCAAGCCGAAGCTGACACCGGCCGCCATTGCGGCGCTCATCCGCAACCTGCGCCGCAGCCCAGACCTGACGTTTCGCAAGCTGGTCACGCTGGCCCGGCTCTTTGCCTGAGGCAGCGCAAAAGCCGTCTTCCGTCATCCATCCAACACATCTTTTGCCATGCCCATCAATATCGTTCGCTTTGAATACCAGGGTCAGACTCAATGGGGCGTGATCCGGGATACACGCATTACGCCCGTGCCAGGTACCTATGCCACGACGGGCGACTTCGTCCGCAATACAACGCTGGCCGAGCTTGCCGCGCTGGACGGCGAAACGCTCGAGGTGTCCGCCGTGAAGCTGCTGTCTCCGGTCACGCGCAACCAGCAGTTCATCTGCCAGGGCGCCAACTACCGGCAACACATGATCGAGTCCGGCATGGACCCGGACGTGAAGACGTACAACATGATCTTCACTAAGGCATCGAGCTGCATCGTCCCGGCGGACAGCGACGTGATCAAACCGAAGCGTGTGCAGTTTCTCGATTACGAGATCGAGCTTGGGTTGGTGCTTCGCAAGCCCATCCACGGCGCGGTCGATGTGACTGAAGACACCCTGCACGAGTACGTGGCCGGCGCCGTGATCGTGAACGACTATTCCGCGCGCGACGTCCAGATCCCGCAGATGCAGTTCTACAAGGGCAAGTCGTTCCGCACATTCGGGCCGGTGGGCCCGTGGCTGACACTGTTGGAGCCGCGCGATTTCGCGGCGCTCAGGAGCCTGCAATTGAAGCTGACCGTCAACGACAAGCTCCGGCAGAACGACACGACAGCCAATCTCGTCTACGGCCCGGCCGAGACGCTGACCGAGCTGTCTCGCGTGCACGACCTGGAGCCGGGCGATTTGCTGGCCACGGGCACGCCTGCGGGTTGCGCGTTGTCCGTGCCGTCGCCGACCAAGCAGAAGATGGCCGCGATGCTGCCGGAGAAGGCGAAGTGGGAGATGTTCCTGAAAGTGCAGGCTGCGCGCCCTCAATACCTGAAGCCAGGCGACGTGGTGGAAGCACGGATCCACTCGTCCGATGGACGAATCGATCTGGGCGTGCAGCGTAACCGCATCGTTGCTGAGGAGTGAGCGCCATGTCCGGTTTTTCCAGCCTGCAGGACGTGGAAGCTGCGGAGGAGTACGGTCTTCCGCCCGATCTTCCGCAAAGCACGTACGAGATGATCTGTCGTGGCGCCAGCCTGAATCCGGAGGCGCCGGCATTGAGCTTCTTCTTGAGCGTCGATCATCACCGCACCCCGCAGACGTGGAGCTACGCGGAGCTTCTTGCGCGCATCACGCAGACGGCCAATTTCTTCGACAGCATCGGCGTCAAGAAAGACAGCGTAATTGCGTTTGTGCTGCCTAACCTTCCGGAAACGCATTTCGTGATCTGGGGTGGGCAGGCGGCGGGCATCGTTGCGGCATTCAATCCGCTGCTCGAAGGGCCTGCGCTCGCCGAACTGCTCAATGCCGCGGGGGCATCGGTGCTGGTCACGCTGGCACCGTTTCCGGGCACCGATACCTGGGCCAAGCTGCAACCGCACCTGCCTGCCATCAAGAGCCTGCAGCACCTGGTGCTGGTGAACCTGGCTGACCGCGTGCACGGCGCGATGCAGTGTGCGGCGCAAGTGCAAAAGAACGAAGCGCTGAGGCTGCTGGGTCCGCAGGGCGTGCATGGCGCTGTTCCGATGTCGGTCCGCATCCACGATTTCAACAGCGCGGTGCAGGCACAAAATGCGGACGGTTTGAACAGCCGGCGGCGCATTGCTGCGCAAGATGCGTCTTCGTACTTCTGTACGGGCGGCACCACCGGCTTGCCGAAGATCGCGATGCGCACCCACGGCAATGAAGTGGCAAATGCGTGGAGCACGGCGCAGGTGCTGGGCGGCGGAATCGGCCCCGGAAAGGTGGTGTTTTGCGGCTTGCCGTTGTTCCACGTCAATGGGGTTCTGGTGACCGGGCTGCTGCCGTTTTCCAAGGGCGCGCATGTCGTACTTGGCACGCCACAGGGCTATCGCGGCGAGGGCGTGATCCAGCGCTTCTGGGAGATCGTCGAGCACCATCGCGTGAACTTCTTCAGCGGCGTGCCAACGCTCTACGCCTCGCTGCTTCAGGTGCCCGTTGGCGAGCGGGATGTGCGGTCGCTCGAATACGGCCTATGCGGTGCTGCGCCGATGCCCATCGAAGTGTTCCGCCGCTTTCAGGAACAGACGGGTATCAAGATTCTCGAGGGCTATGGGCTGACCGAAGCGACGTGTGTGAGCAGCGTCAACCCGCCGCTGGGCGAGCGCCGTCTTGGCTCCATCGGCCTGCGCGTGCCCACGCAGCAGATGAAGGCCGTTGTGTTGGGCGAGGGCGGTGAGTACCTGCGGGATTGCGTCGCAGAGGAAGTCGGCGTGCTTTTGGTGTCAGGGCCGAATGTCTTTGCGGGTTACCGCCAGGCGGAGCAGAACGAGGGGCTCTGGGTCGACACGGGGGACGGCCGGCGCTGGCTCAACACAGGTGACCTCACTCGGCAGGATGAACAAGGCTACTTCTGGCTCACAGGCCGCAAGAAGGAGCTGATCATCCGGGGCGGCCACAACATCGATCCGCTCACCATCGAAGCGCCGCTGCATCGTCACCCGGCAGTGCACATTGCCGCCGCCGTCGGGCGTCCGGATGTGCATGCGGGCGAGCTGCCGGTTGCGTACGTGCAGTTGCGTGCCGGTGCCTCGGTCACCGAAGCCGATTTGCTGGCCTTCTTGAAGGTCGAGATTGCCGAACGCGCGGCGCTGCCCCGGCAGGTCAACTTCATTGAAGCGATGCCCCTGACTGCCGTGGGCAAGATCTTCAAGCCCGCACTGAAGCACCGTGAAACGCGTGAAGCCCTGTCTGCGGCACTGAGCGATGCAGGTATCGCGTTTGATGCGCTGGATGTGGCCGAAGACAAGTCCAGAGGCCTCGTTGCGTCGGTCAAGCTCGACGCATCGGCATCGATTGCTGCCGCGCGTGAAGTGCTTGGCCGCTTCCCCTTTCCCTTTTCCGTCAATTGAAGCGCGGGTGAGCCGAGCGTTCTGACGCACCCGATCGAAGGAGGAATTCCTCGCCTGCCCACCACCGCGTGAGCGGGCGAAGTGCCCCGCGCCGCATGGCGGCGCATTCCTGCAGTTGCAGTTCCTACATTAAAAAAACGGAGACAACATGAAGACCACACGCGCGGCAATGCTCTTGTCGATCGCGATGACCTCGCTCGCCCATGCACAGTCAGCAGGGCAGTGGGTCGTCAACGCAGGCTGGGTGCATCTCGCCCCTCAAGATTCCAGCCAACCGCTGACGGTGAATGCGCTCGGCCAATCCACCGTGGTGCCCGGCAGCGGTTCGACGCTGGCCAATGCCAATACCTTTGCGCTCACCACGCGGTATTTCGTCACGGACCATGTGGCGCTCGAAACCGTGCTCGGCATTCCACCCAAGCTGCACCTGAACGGGACCGGATCGCTGGCATCCGTCGGGGAGATGGGCACGGCACGGGCATGGAGTCCGGCCGCGCAAGTGCAATACCACTTTGGCGAGCCGACCGCGCGTGTCAGACCCTATCTCGGCGCTGGGCTTGCGTACGTCTGGTTTCGGGACATCGAATTGAGCCGACCGTTGGCAACCGGGCAGATTCTCGCCTCGCCAACCACCGGCTCCATGTTGGTCGGCCCGACCACGGCATCGCTGAGCAAGTCATGGGCGCCGATCGTCAATGCAGGCCTGACGTACAACATCGACGCCCATTGGTCGATTGGTGCGTCGGTGTCGTACATGTGGCTATCCACCACGGCGACGCTGACGACGCAGGCGCCGGTTGGCACCGTGACAACGACATCGAAGGTGCGGATCAACCCGTTGGCGAGCTTTCTGTCGGTGGGCTATCAGTTCTAGCTGGGGGCGATGCGTTCCGCATACTGGCCTGTCGAGTGGCTTTGGACGTTGAGCCGCGCTACCTCGACAGGGCCAGAGAACGGATGCTTTGCGCCTGCAGTGGTGGCGTGTAAGGTATGGATTCGTCTTGGATACGGCGACCACTCGGATGCCTTTTGGCGCACTTGAAGACGTTTCCGGATGTGCTGCCACACCGCGTTTCAAGGTTGCCTCCGGTTTGCGAGCAGAGCTTGGGGCCGTGAAAAAGCGCCCCCCTTTGGCACGATGGTCGTCCTGCGGGCGGCGTAAGGTAAACACTTCCCTACCTGTAGGGGGCAGAACGCTTTGCGAATCTGCGGTGATATGTGGTCCTCTGGTGATGGCGTGCCTCGCGTTGAATCTCAACGACTGACAACGGGGTCCTAGAAGTGCGCGTTGCCAGCGGAACAGCGAGGTCGGCCCAGCCTCGTGAGATTGAAGCGTGCTCCCGGCCGTGGTGAACTGGACCGGCGGAGCCCAACGCGCCAGCAAAACATCTCGCGCGAGCGGAATCGAGAACAACAATACGGATGGCGCCTTCCACCCATGACACGCGATTTGCGCGCCACGCACGCTAACTCCCGCCGCGAGATGCTCAAGGTTGTCATCGCGACGTCGCTGGTCACGTGTCTTGAGCTGTTCGACTTCACGGTGTTCAGCTACTTCGCGGTGATGATCGGAGACCAGTTCTTTCCGGCCACGGATCCGATGACGTCGCTGTTGCTGGCAGTCGGCACGTTTGGTGTGGGCTTCTTCATGCGGCCGCTGGGCGCCATGGTGATTGGCGCTTACGCCGACCGGGTCGGCCGCCGAGCCGCCATGACGATCACCATCTGGCTGACCGCAGCCGGCACGGCCGCGATTGCCCTATGTCCGCCATTTGCCGTCATTGGCTTGGCGGCGCCGGTCATCATCATCGTGGGTCGTTTGCTGCAAGGCTTCGCTGCGGGCGGCGAGGTGGGGGCGGCAGTGACTTTCGCGATGGAAGCCGCGCCACCGCCACAACGCGGAATGCTGGTCAGTTCGCAATATGCCAGTCAGGCTGCGGCCGCATTGCTCGGGGCAGTGTTCGGCATGCTGCTGACCGGCACGCTGTCGCCGGCAAGCCTGACGCAGTGGGGTTGGCGCATCCCTTTCCTGGTCGGGCTGTCGATCGTGCCGGCGGGCCTATACATGCGTCGTCGGCTGGTCGATGGCCCGGTGCGTGGCGCCTCCGATCGCAGCACGTCCATCCCGTTCGTCGAACTGTGCCGGGAGCACGGCGGCACGCTGGTGCTGGCCACATTGGGGAAAATCTGGAGCACGGTACCGGTCTACGCGGTCATTACGTATATGCCCAGCTACGTGACGCGGGTGTTGCACATGCCGCCCATCATCGGGTTCATGTCGTCGACGTTATCGACGTTGCTGCTGGTGGTGGTATCGCCGCTGTCCGGCCTGCTGGCAGACCGATTGCCGCGCCGCAAGCCAATGGTGCTCATCACAGCGGGCACGACGGCGGTTCTGGTGTACCCCGTCTTCGCGATGATGACGCTTACACAGAGCCCGCTTGCCGTCGTGCTCGGGTCTGCGGTGATCAGCGTCTTGCTGGCGCTTGGCACCAGTATCGGCGCGTTGCTTGTTCTTGAAGCGTTTCCGGCGCGGGTACGTGCCAGCGGCTTTGCAATTTCGCATGCCCTGGGTATCACGCTGTTTGGCGGCACCGCGCAATTCATCATCACCGGGCTGATCAAGTGGACCGGTGACCCGGTATCCGCTGCCTGGTACGTGGCGCCCGCATGCCTGGTGAGCTTTGTTGCCGTGCTCGCGTTCAAGGAGCACCACGCAGTCGCCTGAAACCACAGGCCTGAACCCGCTGCTTATGCGGCGAGTGCAATCGGCTCGTTGCGCAAAGCCTGTGGCCGCGCGTCAGACGTTTTGCTGGACTGCGCCCGGAAGTCTTGCGGTGCAATGTCGTATGCACGGCGGAACGCCCGCGTGAAATCGGACGAACTCTTGAAGCCCAGCCCGAACGCAATGTCTGTCACGGTCCGGTTGGGGTGCCGAACCAGTTCGTCTGCCGCCTCGCGCAGACGCAGGTGGCGGATGTAGGCACCGAGGCCGCCCTCGTGCTGAAACAGGCGATACAGCGTCTGGCGAGGCAGTTGTAGCGCCTGCAGCACGCTCTCTGGCGAAAGGTCTTCCTGACGCAGATGGGCTTGAATGTAGCGCCGCACGCGGCCGAACATGGCAGCCCGCGCCGCTGCGCGCGCATTGCCGCTCAATTGGGCTTGCTTGCCGAACGCGGAGACCATGAGTTGCGTGCCCGCGAGAATGGCATTGCCCGCCGCGTGCGCGCTCATGCCTGCAATGCCCTGGCCGAGTGCGGTCACATGTTCGACGATCAACTGGGTGAGCGGTGTCGTGTTCGCGATCAAGCGACCGTGGATGGCTTCGGGGTCGGGAAAGGTCTCTCCGACCAGTGCGCCCGGCACAAAGATGGTGGCGACCCGGCAAGCGCTGCGCTGCATGCGTACAGGCTGGCCCAAGTGCAGTGCAAGGATGCTGCCGGCAGCCGGCGTGTTGTTGCGCGACGAAGACGAACGCACGGCGACATCCGTGACACCACCCTCCAGAAACACGTGGAAGGCGTAGTTGCGGATCGGGTCGGTCGAGATGCGCGCGAGTGAACGGTCCAGCACCGCCGCATCGGACCGGCAATCGGTGAACGACAGATCGTCGACCTTGTAGCAATCGATGGCCGCGTGAAACGGCCTCTCAAGATCGGCGCGCGACGGCAGGACATCGATGATGTGGCCGACCCGCTCTCGCCACGCCAGCAGCGGCGGCAGATGCGTTTGGGCTCGCACGTCGAAGTGGCTGTGAACGATGGTGGATTCACCCGGCGAGCGAGCGTCGGCCGTGAACGTGCGCTGTTCCATGCAAGAGAGTTCCGCCCCGTGAGTATTTTGTGGTGCTGCTTTTATATACGGCTTCTTATGGTCGGAACTGTATCGAAGAAACAGCGCGAAGCGCGGCGCCCCCCACCACAGGGTGAGGCACGGGACCAACACTTCGCAGCGCGTGGCGGCACCTAACGGCGCGGCCTCAGCGCTGCCTCGATCAGCCCGGTGACCTCTTCTAAAGCACGATCGCGTGGTAAGCCGTGGTAGCGCCCCGCAATGGTGCGTGCCGCGTCACGGTATCTTGGATTGCCCAAGAGGTCGTGGAGCACCGCGCGGAATCCGGTCTCCACATACGCTGGCAGGATGCCGAGACCCGCGCCCATGGCGGCTATCCGCTCGGTGACCATCAGCTGCTCGATATGCTGCGGCAGCAACAGCATCGGCACGCCGGCCAGCAAGCAGTTCAACGCCGTGCCGTGGCCCGCGTGGGTGATGGCGAGGGTGCAGCCGGGCAGCAAGGGGAGCAGCCGTATGGGCTGCCGATAGAGCCGCAGGCCGCGGTGCCGGCTTGCCGTCTCCTCGCGGAGGTCGGGGATGACCGCAATCACTTCGGCGCCGGAGGCTTCCAGCGCGGTCAGCACGGCATCCAGCCAGGGCTGCGCTTGCAGATACGCGAAGACGTGCGGCTTATCGGGTTGCTGCCATGGCACGATTTCGCCCGTGCCAGGCTCGGGCACCGGGCCCAGAAAGAGGGTGCCGGGCGGCCGCAGAGGCGCGTAGTGGTCCAGCTCCGGCAGCGTCAATAGCCGGGTGTGATCGGCGGCGAGTAACGTCGTGAGCGGTTGTGATGAATCGAACAACGCCTGGATGTTGTGCTCGACCGCGGCCTGCGTTTGCGCGCGTGCTTCGGCGTCGTTCGCTTCCCATGGGCGGAAACACGGGGCCGGAGAGAGCGTGGGCGGGATGGTAAAGCCGGTGCCGACCTGGACAGTGCCGATGCCCGCGCGCTTGGCGGCCAAGAGCGCAAGCGGTGCGTGATCGATCACGACGAGATCCGGTTGGAGCGCGGCATACAGATGCTGCCAGGCGTGCACCATGCCCCCCAGCAGATCGGGCTGCGTGGCGCCATAGGTGGCGAGGATGTCGGCGTAGGTCGCAATCTCGCGGCCCAGCGCTGTGACGTTTGTCGGCGTTGGGCAGGCAAACCAGCGGATGCCGTGAGGCGCCAGATAGCGCTGGGCCGAGGCCATCGATTTCAACCCGAACATCACCTCGTGGCCACGCGCTTGCAGCGCCAGGGCAATCGGCAGCAGGCGCCACAGATGCCCGTGGTTCTCACCCAGCTCCCATGCAAAAACGATTCGGCTCATGCACGGTCCTGGTGCGCGGTGTGGTCAGCCCGATGGCGCATGCGAAGCATTCCTGGGTGCGGCGGGTGGTGTTGAGGTAGCGCAGGGATCTTATAGAAATTTCCTCTTCGCGCGGAACTTTCCAAAAACTGAGACGCACGGTCAAGACGGCCCCAAAAAACATCGCCACTATCGGGCCCGACACACATGTGTCAGCAGTCCGGGGGGAGTCGGTAGCGGCTCAGGGCTGTCGGTCAAACGCTCGCTTGCGGCATTCGGTGCCGCATCAAAACAGAGCCAGCCGGCAGGTTTGCCTGATCCAAGAACGTAGCTTGCAGAGGCGCGCAGAACATAACAGCGCCATTTGCCGGGAACGTACCGGATTGCGAAACGGGGAAGTCGTTCGACGCAAGCAAACCGCGCGGTGTTGAGGCTCGGGGGAAGCCGACAGGCAGACCTTGAGCCTCAACACGTGTGCCGGGGCGCCGCTCGGAATGGCCCTTCAACCGCCTATCTCAGGTACAAAAACAATGGCTCAACGCAATCAGCTTCCTAAACAGAGCACCTTGACGCTGGCAATCGCGGCAGCGCTGTCCAGCATGGTTCCGGCCATCGCTGCGGCCGATACGACTGTCAGCACCGCGCTCACCACCCAGCAGTTCTGGAGCAATGGCAACTACACGGTGACCAGCACTGGAACCATCGCCACTTCCAACACGGCGCTGATGACCCAGGGCACCGTCGGCACGCTCTCCAATAGCGGCACGATCACCGGGCGCTATTTCGGGATCGGCTCTTACGGCGGCTCAATCGATACGCTGAACAACGCGGCCGGCGGCATCATCGGTGCTATTGGCCACGCGGGGCCCAACGGTGCGAATGGCGCCGTGATGCCGGGGCCGTTCCCAGTGTTCCTCCCCGCCATGGCAGGGGGTGCGGGCGACAGAGTGTTTGGCATGGAGGCAAGCAGCATCACCACGCTGAACAACAATGGCGCGATCACTGGCATTGGTGGCAACGGCGGTAACGGCGGCGCGGGCTTCGGGGGCATGTCGGGAGGCGCTGGCGGCGCTGGCGGCAACGGCGTTGGCCTGCTCAACCCCGCGTTGATCACCGCGCTGAACAACGGCGGCACCATCCTTGGCCAGGGTGGCAACGGTGGCGCTGGCGGCGCCGGCAGCGTGGCCGGAACCCAGGGTCAAGGCGGCAACGGCATCGGCATTCAGAACCAAGGGACCATCGTCTCGCTCAGCAACACCGGCACCATCAGCGGATTCGGTGGCAGCGGCTCGGGCAGCATTGTGGGCTCTGGTATCACCAACGGCGGCGCGATCACCACGCTGAATAACGCTGCGAGCGGCACCATCCAAGGTAGCGTCGCAGGTATCAACAACCTAGGCGGGATCCAGACGCTGAGCAACAGCGGCACCATCCTTGGCCTGCCTTCGGGTACTGGTCCGCAGAATGCCGGCGTTTTCAATGGCAGCTCGATCGGCACGCTCACCAATAGCGGCAGCATCAGCGGTGGCGGCGTCGGTATCACCAACCAGGGAACGATCAACTCGCTGACCAACAGCGGCGTGATCAGCGGCCGCGTTCCAGGCCTCTACAACACCAGCACGATCGGCACGCTGGTCAACCGCGGAACGATCAGCGGCGGCACCGTGGGCACGATGCCCTTTGTGGCCGGCATTCTCAACCTCGGAACGATCGGCGCGCTGGATAACAGCGGCACCATCACCGGCGCTGGCAGTGCCATCAACAGCACCGGGTCGATCGGCCCGATCACCAATTCAGGCGTGATCGCCGGCAACATTACGAACGGGGCCACTCAAGCCCTGACCATCAATGGCGGAACGGGCACGACGTTCGGCACGCTGACCGGCTTTGGCGGAACGATCGGCACCATTGTCAGCCCCAACGCGGGCGTTGTATTCGGCGCGGGCAACCTGGTGCTGAACGACAACATTGGGGTCGCGGCGCCCCCCCTTAATCTGGCCAGCGTTCGCATTGCCTCTGCTGCCCCGTCCCCCACCGGCGCGGTGGCGGTGAGCAACACGGGCGCTGTCCTGCAAGTCAACAACCCGATCACCATTGCCGGCACCTACAGCCAGAGTGCGGCCGGTACGCTGCAGATTGGCGTGAACACCGGTGCGGTTGCCAACGGCGCCCTGACGGGCGACAGCGGCTATGGCCGACTGATTGTGTCGGGCGCAGTGAACATCGCTGCGGGCTCGGCCGTTTCGTTTGCGCAGGTCAACCCGTATCCGTTTGCGGCCGGCCAGCGTTATGTGATCGTCGATGCGTCGAGCACCGGCACCAACTACAACGAAGGCACGCTGCGGTATGGGATTCGCGGCTATAACAGCGTCCTGACCGGCGCCAACGTTACGGCCAACGGCCGCAGCGATCTGGTGGTAACCGTGGTTAGCGCAGATCTGATCCCGACCACGAGCCCCACGCCAGCACCCACCCCGGCACCGGCTCCCGCGCCTGCACCGGTCCCCAGCCCGGCGACCGTACCGAACGCCCTAGCGGCGCTCACGGGTCTGTCGCAGTACACGGGCATCAGCGATCCGGGCCTGCTGAACCTGTACAACGCCTCGATGGCGCTGAACCTAGGCGGCAGCGACGCCGCCAACCACGCCGGCAAGCAGTTGAACCCGGTGTCGCAGGGCTCGACTGCCCAGGCTGCACTGGCACCGACGCTGGATGTGCTCAACATCATCTCCACGCATGCCGACAATGTGCGCCTTGCCCAGGCCGGTGGCCTGAGCGGTGTCTCGACCGGTGAAGCCGGTCCGGCATGGGGCGTGTGGGGCCAGGCATTTGGCGGCCACGCACATCAGGGCCAGCGCGATCAGGTGGACGGCTACAGCGCCAACTTCGGCGGCTTGCTGTTCGGCGTCGATCACGCGGTCAGCGATGCATGGCGTGCAGGCGGTGTGTTCAGCTACAGCAACGCCAAGATCAGCAACACGGGCGACACCGACGGCAACTCGACGCGGGTGAACTCGTTCGGCCTGATGGGCTACGCCAGCTACACGGGCAGCCCGTGGTACGCAAACCTGTCGGCAGGTGCCGTGCAGCAGCACTACGACACCACCCGCGCTGTCACCTTTGCCGGTTTCTCGGGCAATGCCGACGGCAGCTTCAGCGGCACGCAGTATGTCGCCCGCGCGGAAGCCGGCTATCCGTTTGCGACCGCCGTTGCCACGGTCACGCCGCTGGCAAGCCTGACGTATGGCTACCTGCGCCAGAACGGCTATACCGAGTCGGGCGGCAATGGTGCAGCGCTGTCGGTGGGCGCGTCGCACACCACGTCGGTCACC
Source organism: Ralstonia sp. R-29 (assembly GCF_049913345.1). NCBI lineage: Bacteria > Pseudomonadati > Pseudomonadota > Betaproteobacteria > Burkholderiales > Burkholderiaceae > Ralstonia > Ralstonia sp. R-29. Next base: position 1,296,912 of record NZ_CP184378.1, on the reverse strand, counting down.
AGCGACCTTGGCGTGAAGTTCTCGCGCGAGCTCGCAACCTCGTACGGCACCCTCGTGCCGGAACTGCAGGTGGCATGGCGCCATGAGTACAACAACACGCGCGTGCAGACGCAAGCCAGCTTTGCGGCAGACCCGACGGGCCAGACCAGCTTCACGTCGCTGGGTGCCAGCCCGGTGACGGATTTGGCGGTGCTCTCTGCCGGTGTGAAGTTGCTGCGTGCGAACAATCTGAGCATCAGCGCGCGCTACTCGCTGCAAGTGGGTAGCGGATACGTGTCACATGCCGGCAGCCTGCAACTGCGTCAGCTGTTCTAACGTTCTAGCAACTTGAAGTGATGGACCGATGAGCGCGCCTCCCGAAAGGGAGAGCGCGCTTATTGCTTGATGGGGAGGGGAGAGGCACGCCCCCCTCTAAGTTTCTCGCGATGGATGCACGTCCCATTCGACTTGCTGCTGGAGTCCATGATCCAAGGAGAAGATCGGTCGGGCTAACCGAGCAGAGGTTTGTTCGGAATCTGTGGGGCAGCGCTCATGGATGTCCGTTCGCGGCCAGAAGCGGTGGCTTGACACTGCGCCATGGACCATCGCCCCGACGCCGTTCTCCGGGCCCAGTTTCGGGCACTAAGCGCTCGGAGAGAATGTGAGCGTATGTGATCTACTATCCATATTTCTGAGCTAATCAATCAGCCGTGGCATTTCTCCGTGTTTCCCCTTGTTTACAGGGGGGCTTGAGGTGCTTATCGTGCCGGACATGGTATCGATTCCACAAAAACGCATCACGATTCGGGACATTGCCGCCTTGGCGGGGGTGTCGACATCGACTGTGTCGCGCGTGCTCAACAACTCCGGCTACGTGAAGGTCGAGGTGCGGGAGCGAATCGAAGCGGTCATTTCGGAAACACATTACACGCCGTCAGAACTGGCAAAGCAGTTGAAGTCGCATCGGTCGGGGCTCATCGGGGTCATCATCCCGAAGATCAACTCGTATACGACAAGCGAGATCGTGGCGGGCATTTCATCGACGCTGGAGCCGCTGGGATACCAGATGCTGCTGGCGAACACCGCGAATTCGGTTGCCGAAGAGGAGGCCGCCTACGATTTGTTTCGCAGGCAGCGGGTCGCGGGCGTGCTGCACTCGGCAACGACCGTGAATGACAACCTCATTAGCGCGATCCGGGAAGCGGGTCTGCCGGTGGTCATGATTGGTCAGGATGCCAGCCATCTGGGTGTGACGAGCGTGATCCAGAACGAGCGCGCAGCGGCGCGCCAATTGACCGAGCATCTGCTCAGCCGCGGACACTCGCGGATCGGCTTGGTGACGGTGGGCGAAGAGGACATCCAGGTCGGCGGAGAAAGAACGGCTGGCTACGTTGAAGCATTGCGGGCGCGTGGTTTGGCGGTCGATCCGGCGCTGATCGTGCGCGCGAGTTTCCGGGCTGGCGCGGGCGAGGAGGCCGCTGAACAGCTGCTACGCGCCACGGGCAGCGCACGGTGTACGGCGATCCTGGCGGTGACCGATCGCTTGGCGGTTGGGGTGATGGCGTGCCTGCATGACCACGGCATTCGCGTGCCCGACGAAATGGCGGTGGCCGGCATGGGAGACAGCGACATGGCCTGGATGGTGCGGCCGGCATTGTCGACCGTGCACTATGACTACGCCGGGACAGGAGCGGAGGCCGCTCGCCTGATGTTGGCCATTCGGGAGTCTAAGGATGGAGCTACGTCGCGCACAGTGATGCCTTATCGGCTGGCACTGCGTCGCAGTACGTGACAGTTAGTACGGACACGGACGTCGCAACGGAGTGATGTAGCAAACGAAGCACAAGTAATCGTCAAAGATTTCAATGTGGTATCGATACCATATGGCATCGATACCATACCCAAAGGATTGAGGAGAATATGACGGAAAGTGACACCGCAAAAGCGCTGCTGCCCCTCGTTGGCGGCCCCAAAAACATCGCTCGGCTGGCCCATTGCGCGACCCGCCTGCGGCTCGTCGTACACGATGAGTCGAAGGTTGATCATGCTGCGATTGGTGCGCTCGATCTCGTCAAGGGGTCGTTCAGCGGAGCGGGGCAGGTGCAGATCATCATCGGCCCGGGGATCGTCAACCACGTCCATGACGCGATGCAGGCGCAGCTCGGCGATTCCGGCAATTCGGCCGCCGGCTCGCTGGACGACGTGAAGGAAGAGGCGGTCTCGCGGCAGAACGCGGCACAGAGGCTGGCGCGCACGCTGTCGAACATCTTCGTGCCGATCATTCCCGTGATCGTGGCATCCGGCCTGCTGATGGGGCTGCTGGGCATGCTCAAGAGCCTGGGCTGGACGAGCGGCAATAGCGCCGTGTTCCAGATCCTGGATGTGTTCTCCAGCACCGCGTTCGTGTTCCTGCCGATCCTGATCGCGTTTTCGGCGGCCCGCGATTTCAAGGTCTCGCCATTTCTGGCCGCAGCGCTGGCCGGAATCATGATCCACCCCGCGTTGCAAAACGCATGGACGCTCGGCGGCGGTGTCCACGAATACTGGAACCTGTTCGGCCTGCAGGTCGCGAAGGTCGGTTATCAAGGCACCGTGCTGCCGATTCTGCTTGCCGTTTGGATGATGTCTTGGATCGAGCGCGGCGTGAAGCGCTTCATGCCGAATGCGGTCGATCTGATCTTCACCCCGTTCTTGACGCTGCTGATCTCGGGCGCGATTGCGCTGACCGTGGTGGGCCCCATCGGGCGCGCGCTCGGCGATGGGTTGTCGTTCGGCCTGCAAGCGATTTACCACACGGGTGGCGAGCTGGCCGGCCTGGTGTTCGGCGGCCTCTATTCGTTGATCGTCGTCACGGGCATCCACCACAGCTTCCACGCCATTGAAGCGGGGCTGCTCGCCAATCCCGCTATCGGCGTCAATTTTCTGCTGCCGATCTGGTCGATGGCAAACATTGCGCAGGGCGGCTCGGCGCTGGCCGTGTTCTTCATGTCCCGTGACGAGAAGACCCGGCAGATTGCGCTGCCGGCGGCATTGTCCTGCCTGATGGGCATTACCGAAGCGGCGTTGTTTGGTGTGAACCTGCGGTTCTTCTGGCCGTTCGTCTCTGCGGCGGTCGGCGGTGCCGTAGCGGGCGGCTGGGTGGTGGCCACGCATGTCGGCATGACGGGCATCGGCCTGACCGGTTTGCCGGGGCTGGCCATCGTGCGGCCTGACAGCCTGCTCAACTATCTGATTGGCGGTGTGATTGCGTTCTCGGTTGCGTTTGCCGGCACCTGGTTGCGCGCTCTCAAGGTCAAGACGCCGTATGGGGAGGCCACGGGTGTCTGACCTGAGCGCGCTGGACGTGATTGTCGATTCGTGGCGGCAGACGTTTCATCTGTGCCCCCCACATGGCCTGATCAACGACCCCAATGGGTTGATCTTCTGGCAGGGGGCCTACCACGTCTTCTACCAGTGGAACCCGAGCGGCTGCGATCACCAGAACAAGCATTGGGCGCATGTGCGCAGCACGGACCTGCTGCACTGGGAGTGGCTTCCCTTCGCCCTGGCGCCCGATCGGCCCTACGACGCGCAGGGCTGCTATTCGGGCTGTGCGATGGACGTCGATGGCCAACTGTTTCTGATGTACACGGGCAACGTGCGCGATGCAGTGGGCGGCCGTTCGAGTTACCAGTGCCTTGCTCGTTCGCGCGATGGCGTGCGTTTCGAGAAGCTTGGCCCAGTCATTGATGGCGCGCCTGAGGGCTACACCGGCCATTTCCGTGATCCGAAGGTCTGGCGGGAGGGCCAAGCGTGGTACGCCGTCATTGGGGCGCAGCGCGACGATCTGGCCGGAACGGTGGTGCTTGCGAAAAGCCCGGACCTAGTTGCGTGGGAACTGATTGGCGAGCTGATCGAGCCAGCACCGTTTTGCTACATGGTCGAATGTCCCGACCTGTTCAGACTGGACGAGCGCGCGGTGCTGATCTGCTGCCAGCAAACGGCAGAGGTCCGTGCCGATGGCATCCGCCGCGCAGACACAGCCGGCTATCTGGTGGGCGAGGTCGACTTGGCGGCCGGCCGCCTCGCGCATACGGGCTTCCGTCCGCTTGACCGTGGCTTCGACTTCTACGCGCCACAGACGCTGCTCGACGCTAGCGGCCGCCGGCTGCTGATTGGTTGGATGGGGCTGCCGACGCAGCCGGAGACCCCCACCGTTGCATCCGGCTGGACGCATTGTTTGACGATGCCGCGCGAGTTGACCCTGGAAGACGGCCGTCTGCTGCAACGGCCATTGCGCGAACTCGCGCGCTTGCGCGGCGAGGTGATCCGGATGCCCGATACCGCGCTGCAAGCGGGGGCAGCCGTTTCGTTGCCGCAGGTGCCCGGTGGAGTGTGGGAGCTGGACGTCTTGATCGATGCGCCCGCTGGCGCCGATTGCGCCGATTGGGTGCTGCACCTGTTCGACAGCAGCGAGCAGTCGCTGCGCTTGGTCTGTGAAGGCAGCCACGGCCGGCTTGCGCTGATCCGCAACTGTCCGGCAGCCGGGCAGTTCGATGAGCGCAAGGATTGCGAAATCGACACCGCCGTCACGCGCGTGCAGGTGTTCGTCGACCGCAGCTCGGTTGAGATTTTTGTCAATGACGGCGCCGAGGTCTTCACCACGCGCTGCTACCCCGCATCCGAGCCGATGCCGCTGCGCTGGGTCACCACGCAACCGCTGATGCTGCGCGATCTCTGTCTATGGCCATTACAGCCGCAGCCCAGGTAGCTGCGGCATTTCCCAACAACTCGAGAACTTCGAGCACAACAAAAAAAAGCAGTGGAAGAGACATGCAATTGAAAGTCAAACTGAAACCCCTGGTGGCGGCAGCTTTGTTCTGTACGGGCGTGCAAGCCATGGCCATGGATCTTGGCGACGGTTGGGAAGTGGTCGGCTATATCCGTGCTGGCGTGGTGTCCGAACACCAGACCGATAAGGGCGGAGCCAACAAATACGCGCTGGGCAACGGCGCAGAGCTCTTCCGTCTGGGCAACGAGGGCGATACCTACGCCGAGCTTGGGCTGAAGAAAACACTCCATCTTGATAGCGGCGTGAGCTGGACCGCCGCCTATACCGGCACCTACTGGAACGGTCTGGCCAACCTGCGGGGCTTGGGTAGCGATGGCGCCTACGCCGCCAAGGAAGCCTATGTCACCACCACCGGCTACGCGTTCTCGCCATCCACCGTGTTCTGGGCGGGCAAGCGCTATGTCGAGCGCGAAGATGTGCATATCGTCGACCACTACTTCTATAGCGTTGGGGGACCAACGATCGACCTTGGCGCCGGTGCGAACACTATCCCGGTCGCAGAATCCGCCAAGCTGGGCATCGCGGTGCTACGCAGCCAGCAGCGCTTCAACCCGACCGACGGCAGGAAGGACGCGACCCGCGCCAACGTCGATTTGTACGACATTCCCGTCACCGAAGGCGGCAAGCTGCGCGTGATCGGCTCGATGGTGTTCGGCGGTTTCAAGGGTGGTGACGGGGGCAAGGCCCTGACATTCAAATACGATCAGGCCAACTTCCTGCTGCCGAACGTCACCAACTCAGTTTGGTTGCAGACCAGCACCGGCTATTCTTCGCTCGAAACCGGGTTCGGCCCGCTTAACAGCCCAACCGGCACGCGCAGTGTGCGCTTGGTCGATTCGGTGAATTGGCAGGCTGGCCGCTTTGGCGGTCAGGCGCTGGCGGTCTACCAGCGTAGTAAGGACGAGCAGGGTGGTGGCAGCAGCACCGGCAACTCGTTCGGCGGCCGTCTCTCATACGGTCTGACTCACAACGTCAAGCTGCTGACCGAATGTGGTTGGACGCGCTTGCGTGCCAACGGCGGCCCGCTGCAGCGGCTCGACAAGTACACCGCGGCCATTGCCTTCAGCAAGGGGCCGGAACTCATGACACGCCCCGAACTGCGCTTGTACGCCACGCACGTGGCGTGGAACCAGGCGGCGCTCGACGCCCAGGGCGCAGGATGGGGCGCGTGGTCCGCCGGTCGCCACTCCACCAATATGGTCGGCGCCCAGCTTGAGAGCTGGTGGTGACGCCCAGCGGCCTTGGCCGCCCTCAATTCGCATCCCGTCGTTTCCAATCCTCCGGTTCTAGCGCCGGTTTTCAGGAGCCACCTACATGTTGGCCAAGCAATCCCCAGTGAACGTGCTGGCCCCGTTATCGGGGCGCATTGTCCCCATCGAAGACGTGCCGGACCCGGCGTTCGCCCAGAAGATGGTGGGCGATGGCCTGTCGATCGATCCGGCAACCAATCTCGTGCTGGCGCCGATCGACGGCCTGGTGATCGACTTGCACGCTTCGCGGCACGCTGTCGTGATCGAGGAACCATCGGGCGTTCGGATCATGGTGCACGTCGGCATCGACACCGTCATGCTCGATGGCAAGGGTTTCGACGCGCTGGTCAAGAAGGGCGATACGGTGCGTGTCGGGCAGCCGCTGCTGCGCTTTGATCTCGCGCACGTGGCCGCGAATGCTGCCAGCGTGTTGACAGAGATCGTGGTCGTCAATGGCGAATGCCTCGTGCAGATGGACAAGGCCTCGGGCACCGTCGAAGCGGGCAAGAGCGTGCTGCTCACGCTGCATCTTGCTGTGCAGACCGCGCACGGTATTGCGCTGTCCACGGAGTCCGACGGCGAATGGCTGCATTCGCCGTTCATCGAACTGCCCAACCCGGCGGGCCTGCATGCGCGGCCTGCCGCGACGCTGGCCAAGGCGGCGCGCCAGTTTGCCGCGCGCATCGGTCTGTCGAGCGGTGCCCTCGACGCGGATGCCAAATCGGTGGTCGACATCATGGCATTGGCGACGCGCCAGGGCGATCGAGTGCGCTTGCGCGGATGCGGTGCCGATGCCGCGCAAGCGCTGGAGCAACTGGAGCGCCTGCTGCGCGACGGATGTGGTGAACGTGTCGACCGTGCCCATGTGGGCGGGCTCGCCCATGCCATGCCGCCGGCTGCCGCCATGGCAAATGGCGTGGCAAGCGACACGGCACTGTCCGGCGCGTTCGCTGGCGTTTGCGCGTCGCCAGGGCTTGCGATTGGCCAGATCGTGCAATGGCAGGGTGTCGAATTCGAATTCGATGAATTTGGCGGTGCCTACGACGAAGAGCGCGGCCGTCTGTCCAACGCGCTGCGGATTGCGGGCGAGCAGATCCTGTCGTTGTCGGTTGCCGGCGGCGAAGGTGGTTGCCAGGCCGACATCATGGAAGCGCATCTGGCGCTACTCGAAGATCCGGCATTGACTGAGGCAGCGGAGGCGAGCCTGCGCACGGGCACCAGTGCACCGACCGCGTGGCACCGCGCCTGTCAGTCAGTGGCGCAGCGCTTGGCGCAGCATCCCAGCCCGCAACTTCGCGAACGTTCCACCGACGTGCGCGATATCGGCACGCGTGTGCTGTCTCTGCTGACGGGGGTGCGGCGCGCATCGCCGGTACTGGCCGAGCGATCCATCGTCCTGGCCGACGATCTGACGCCGTCGGACACGGTGTCGCTCGATCGGAGCAAGGTCGCCGGCTTGTGCACGGTGTCGGGCGGACCCACCAGCCACGTGGCCATCATCGCCAGGTCGATGGGGATTCCCGCGATCTGCGGCATGGATCCCGCCGCGCTGTCTCTTGGCGACGGTACGCCTGCAGTACTCGACGGCTCGGCGGGCCTGCTGCGTATCGACCCCGATGCCGAACTGCTGGCCGACGTGACACGCCGCATGGAGGCCGTCGCCGCCCAGCAGCGGGCAAATGCGCAGGTCGCGCATCGGCTTGGCTGCACGCGTGATGGGCATCGCGTGGAGGTGGTCGCCAACGTGCGGGACGCGGCCGACGCGCAAGAGGCCATCGCCTCGGGGGCCGAAGGCGTTGGGTTGCTGCGTTCGGAGTTTCTTTTCGAGGATCGCGTGGATGCGCCCAGCGAGGACGAGCAGGCGGCTGCGTATCAGGCCGTGGCGACCGAGTTGGGAACTGCCCGAAAGCTGATCGTGCGCACACTCGACGTCGGTGGCGACAAGCCGCTGCGCTACCTGCCGCTGCCTAAGGAGGACAACCCGTTCCTCGGCCTGCGCGGCATTCGCGTCAGCCTCGCCTATCCGGATCTGTTCCGCACGCAATTGCACGCGATGCTGCGCGCGGCACCGCACGGTGACCTGCACATCATGTTCCCGATGGTCAGCGATCTGGACGAGGTGCTGGCGGCCAAGCGCATGGTGCGCGAAGCGCAGGCGCGCTATCCGCACCCGGTCAAGATCGGCCTGATGATCGAGGTGCCCGCCGCCGTCGCGATGGCCGAAGCGCTTGCCAAGGAGGTCGACTTCTTCTCGATCGGCACCAATGATCTCGCGCAATACACACTGGCGATCGATCGCGGTCACGCAAAGCTGGCCGCGCAAGTCGATGCGCTGCATCCGGCCGTGCTCAAGATGATCGAACTGACGGTGGCCGGCGCGCATGCCCATGGCAAATGGGTAGGGGTGTGTGGTGCGATGGCCTCCGATCCGGCGGCGACGGCGATTCTGGTGGGGCTTGGCATCGATGAGTTGTCCGTGAGTGTGCCGGCCATCGCTGCGATCAAGGCCGAACTGGCCTCGCTCGATTTCGAAGCTTGCCGGGCGCTGGCGCAGCGCGCGATCAAGCTGGGCAGCGCCGCGCAGGTGCGCCAGGCGATCGCCGCCGGCCAATAACCCTCGATCTCGCCACCATCACGCATCCCGACAATCATGACGACGCACGTACCCTCAAGCCCGGCCGACCAGCCACTCGACATGGTGATCTTCGGCGGGGCAGGCGATTTGTCTGTACGCAAGCTGCTGCCCGCGCTTTACATGGCGCATCTGCACGGCAGCCTGCCCCGGCAAACTCGCATCATCGCGGTGGGGCGCAGTGCGTGGTCGCGTGAGCAATATCTGGCCTTCGTGGAAGAGCTCTCGCGGCCATTTGTCGACGCGCATGCGCTAGATGCCGGCGCCTGGGAGCGGTTTCTTGCGCTGTTGGACTACGCCTGCGTCGATTTTGGTGCGCCAGATGACTACGCGCATCTGGTCGAGAAGACTTGTGGCGACGCGTTGCGCGTGTTCTATCTCGCGACCTCGCCGAATCTGTTCAGCACCATTTGCAGCAACCTGGCGGCATGCGGGCTGGTCGACGGCCACGCGCGTGTCGTGCTGGAGAAGCCGCTGGGCCACGATCTTGCTTCTGCCAAGGCGATCAACGCCTCGGTCGGGCGCCACTTTCCGGAAGAGCGGATTTACCGGATCGACCACTATCTCGGTAAGGAAACGGTGCAGAACCTGATGGTGCTGCGCTTGCGCAATGCGATTTTCGGGACGTTGTGGCAAGCGCCGTACATCAAGAGCGTGCAGATCACGGTTGCGGAATCGGTTGGGGTCGGTAGCCGCGCGGGCTTTTATGACCATACCGGTGCGATGCGCGACATGATTCAGAATCATCTGTTGCAACTGCTGTGCATCGTGGCCATGGAGCCGCCGGTGTCGCTGGATCCCGATGCGGTGCGCGATGAAAAGCTGAAGGTGTTGCGTTCGCTGCGGCCGATGTCCAGGGAGATGATCGCCCGCGACACGGTTCGAGGCCAATACGCAGCCGGCGCGGTGGAAGGCGAGCCGGTCAGGGGATATCTGGATGAAACCGATGTGCCCAACGGCAGCGGTACCGAAACCTTTGTGGCGCTACGCGCGCAGATCAACAACTGGCGCTGGGCGAACGTGCCGTTCTTTCTGCGCACGGGCAAGCGTATGCACCGGCGGCGCTCGGAGATCGTCATCGAGTTTGCGGACATGCCGTTCTCGATTATTCCAAACGGGCCGCACAACAGCGCCAACCGGCTCGTGATCCAGCTTCAGCCGGAAGAGTCGATTCAGTTGCAGATGCTGGCGAAGGAGCCCGGCAGCGGACTGCATGTGCTGCCAGTGAGCCTGAATCTCGATTTGAAGCAGGCGATTGCAGGGCGCCGAGCCGAGGCTTACGAGCGTCTGCTGGTCGATGTGATTCGTGGACGCTTGACGCATTTCATGCGCTGTGACGAACTCGAAGCCGCCTGGACGTGGGTCGAGCCGATCCTCGACGGATGGAAGGCGCTGGGTGACAAGCCGCGCAGCTACACCGCAGGGACCTATGGTCCGGCAGCATCTTCGGCGCTCATGGCGCGCGAAGGCATGCTGTGGGCCGAAGAGGCTTGAGTTTGCAGCGCACGGGCTGCCATTGATCGACTACCTGATGATGACCTGTTTAACCCAGACACCTGCGTGGCGCGCATTGATCGCCCATCGCGATGCGATGACCGATGTATCGATCCGCGATCTGTTCGCGCGCGATGCCGAACGCGCGGCGCGGTTCTCGTTGGAAGCGGCGGGACTCTTCGTCGATTTCTCGAAGCATCCCATCACCGAAGAAACGCGCGATCGGCTTGTGGCGCTTGCGCAGGCCACGGAGGTCGAGGCGCGGCGGGATGCGATGTTCGCGGGCGAGCGGATCAACCGCACTGAGAACCGCCCCGTGCTGCACGTCGCGCTGCGTGATCGATCGGGCAAGCCGCGCTGGGTCGACGGTACGGATGTGACAGCACAAATTGCGGCAGTGCTCGACAAGATGCGCCGCTTCAGCGATGCCGTTCGAGAAGGGGCATGGCGCGGCCATACGGGTCTGCCGGTCACCGACATTGTCAATATCGGCATCGGCGGGTCCGACCTGGGGCCGAAAATGATTTGCGAAGCGCTCAAGCCGTACGCGCATGAACGGCTGTCGATGCACTTCGTATCGAATGTCGACGGCGCGGACATTGCCGAGGTGCTCAATCGGGTCGTACCGGAAACCACGCTGTTCGTGGTCTCATCCAAGTCGTTCACGACGCGCGAAACACTCGTCAATGCCCGTACCGCGCGCGCATGGCTGCTGGCAAGCGGTGCGGCGGAATCGGCGGTTGCGAAGCATTTCGTTGCGGTTTCCACCCATGCGGATGCGGTGGCCGCTTTTGGCATCGACCCAGCGAACATGTTCGAATTTTGGGACTGGGTCGGTGGACGCTATTCGCTATGGTCGGCGATCGGGTTGCCGATTGCGCTCATGGCCGGCATGGACGCGTTCGAGGCGTTGCTCGGTGGCGCTTACGCGATGGACCGACACTTTGCCGAGGCGCCGCTTGCATGCAACCTGCCCGTGTTGCTCGCGCTGATCGGTATCTGGCATCGGAATTTTCGCGGTACGACGAGCCAATTGATCGCGCCGTATGACAATCGGCTGCATCGTTTGCCCGCGTATCTGCAGCAACTCGACATGGAGAGCAATGGCAAGTCGGTCACGCTTGACGGCCAGCGCGTCGGCTATGCGACCGGTCCAGTGATCTGGGGTGAGCCAGGCACCAACGGTCAACACGCGTTCTTCCAGTTGCTGCATCAAGGCACGACTACGATCCCGGCGGACATGATCGTCTGCATGCGGCCGCATCACAGGCACGCTGAGCATCATGACATTCTCGTCGCCAATTGTTTCGCGCAATCTGAAGCCTTGATGAACGGCTGGTGTCGTGCAGATGCGCCGCACCGCAATTTCGACGGTAACCGCCCCACCACCACGATTTGTCTGGACACGCTCGACCCGGCATCGCTTGGCGCGCTGATTGCACTCTACGAGCACAAGGTGTTCGTGCAGGGCGTGGTGTGGGGTATCAACTCCTTTGACCAATGGGGTGTCGAGTTCGGAAAGCGGCTTGCCGTCGTCATCGAAGCGCAGCTTTCCGCGCCTGATGCCGAGCAGTCGCACGACGGTTCCACCAACCAATTGATTGGCCGATACAAGGCGCGGCGCCATCGCCTGACACATGTGAGCACGCAATAAGACGATGAACCTCCCCCGACTGGTCGTATTTGGTGAAGCGCTGACGGATTTCATTCGCGAGGACGCGGGCCACTGGCGCAGCGTTGCAGGCGGCTCATGCTGGAACGTCGCGCGTGTCGCCGCCCGGCTCGGCGTGCCAACCGGTTTTGCCGGCACGGTGAGCCGTGACATGTTGGGTGATGAGCTGATGGCCCTGAGTGCCGAGGCCGGGCTCGACATGCGCTTCATGTGTCAAGTCGACCGCGCGCCGTTGCTGGCGATGGTCGTGTCGAAACAGCCGCCGCAGTATTTTTTTGTTGGCGAGAACAGCGCCGATCTCGCATTCGATCCGACCAACTTGCCAGGCGGCTGGCTTGATGCCGTGGAGATTGTCCATGTTGGTTCGCTCGGGATGGTGCGCGAACCGCTGGCTTCGCGCCTGATCGAGGTCGCGCAGGCCGTGCGCGATGCAGGCAAACGCATTTCGTTTGATCCGAACTTTCGCGCGCCAATGGCCGATTCGTCATACCGTGCGACGCTGCGCCAAATGGCGGGCCTGGCCAACTACATCAAGGTGTCTGACGAAGACCTGCGCGGATTATTTCCTGATCTCGATGAGGCCGCGGCACTCGCGCAGTTGCGTGCGTGGGCGCCCACGGCAGCCGTGCTGGTGACGCGCGGCGCCTTCGGCATGCAACTGCTGCACGGTGATGACGTGTTCGAGCAGCCAGCGTTTCCGGCCGCGGTGGTCGATACCGTCGGCTGTGGCGATGCGAGCGTCGGCGGCTGGATGGCAAGCTTGCTTGCCCGTCCCGACGCATCCGCGATTGAGCATGTGCGCCATGCAGCGGCGTGCGCCGCGGTTGTCTGCGCGCGTCGCGGGGCGTATGCGCCGACAATGGCGGAAGTCTCGGCGCTCGTCGAGCGTCGATAGCGCCTTACCATCACCGGGCCCGATATCTTCCATCGCCCTCGCTACTTCGAAGTTCTCTCCACTAAGAGCCGCTAACAAAACCGCCCTGGCGTCGTTGCGCCTCCCGCAGTGACGGACATTCGGTACGACTTGTCCTGTCTGCGTCGGCACGCCGAGCCAGGACGGTTTTGTTAGCGGCTCTAAGCCAACACCGAGCTGACACCGGGATTTCCCTAGGCTGACATCTGTGACGACATGTTATTAACTAAATCATGTTGATTTAATTAATGACGCCGGAAAACGGCGCGGCCCGGAGACAACATGAGAAGTCCGCACATCGGCCAGGGCAGCAACTCGGTCAACGTGCGCCGCTATAACGAGCGCCTGCTCCTCAAGGCGCTGCGGCGCGCGGGCAGCGCATCGAAGGCGGACCTCGCGCGCCTTGCCAATCTCACCGGGACTGCGGTCGGCAGCATCATCACGTCACTTTCTGACGCGAACCTCATCGAGTTCACCGGCCGCCGCGTTGAAGGCCAGCGCGGCCAGCCAGCGTCGCTGATCCGCCTTGATCCGCGCGGCGCGTTTGGCATCGGTGTCCGGCTGGACCGGATGCGGATCGAGACGGTTCTTGTCAACTTCGTGGGCGAAGTGCTCGGGCGCCGCTCGCACGACACGCTGCTCCCGCCGCCCGCCGCCGTGCTCGAAACCGTGCGGCAGGACATCGACGCAATGCAGCAACTGCTGTCCGCCAGCGAGCGCCAGCGGCTCGCTGGTGTCGGTGTCGGGCAGCCGTACAACCTGGGCAGCTGGCTGCGCGAGATCGGCTTGCCGGCCGACGCGTTTCGCGCTTGGGCCGAGGTCGACTTCGCCGCCGAGCTTGGTCGCGCGATTACGCTGCCAGTGTTCAGCGAGAACGACTGCAATGCCGCCACGATCGCAGAGCTGTTCTACGGCTGCGGGCGCCAGCACGACAACTTCGTCTATCTGTTCCTTGGGCCGGTCATCGGCGGCGGCATTGCGGTCGACGGCGATTGCCTGCGCGGGCGCACCGGCAACGCAGGCGACTTCGCGGTGATGCCCGTGCTGCCGAGCCGCCTGCCATCCGCTCCCGCCCCGAACGGCGCGTGGGACATCCTGCTCACTCGCACCTCGCTGAGCGCGCTGATCCGCCATGTGCGCTATTGCGGCGAGACCGTCGAGACACGCGCGGATCTGGAAGCGTGCATTACGCGTGGCACGCGGGCGGTCGACGAATGGGTCGACGACTGCGTTGACGCACTTGCCCCCGCGCTGCGCTCGGTGCTGTCGGTGCTGGATTCGTCGGTCGTCGTGTTTGATGCCGACACCGATGCGGGCCTGATCGACACGCTGATACAGCGCCTATCCGACGCGCTTGCCGAGATCACGCCCGAAGCGCGCGGCTTGCCGACGTTCGTTCGCGGCTCGTTCGGCCCGGACGCCGGCGCGATTGGCGCCGCAACGCTGCCCATGTTCTTCAATTTCTCGCCGCGCACCGGCATCCTCAAAGGTGCCAGCGTGCAAACGCAGGAGGTCAGCTATGTTGCGTTCTGAGGCGTCGCGCCCACTGCTCGAAATGCAGAGAATCAGCAAGACGTTCCCCGGCGTACGCGCACTCAACAACGTTAGTTTGGCGGTCTACCCTGGCGAAGTGCATTCGCTGATGGGCGAGAACGGTGCCGGCAAGTCGACGCTGATGAAGATCCTCTCGGGCGCCTACCAAGCGGATTCGGGTGGCGAAATCATGATCGACGGCAAGCCGCTCGTCGTCGATGGCCCGCTCGCCGCGCGCGATGCTGGTATCGCGGTGATTTACCAAGAGCTTTGCCTCGCACCGAACCTCACCGTGGCGGAGAACATCTACGTTGGCCGCGAACTGCGCCGCGGCAACAGTCGTTGGGGCATGATCGACCGCGCCGCGATGGCGCGTGGTTGCGTGGATGTGCTTCAACGCCTGGGCGCGAGCTTTGGGCCCGAAACGCTGGTCGGTACGCTGTCGATTGCCGAGCAGCAGTTGGTCGAGATCGCGCGTGCGGTGCACACGAAGGCGCGTGTGCTGGTGATGGACGAGCCCACGACGCCGCTATCGTCGCGCGAGACCGAGCACCTGTTCGCGCTCATCCGTCAATTGCGTGCCGAAGGCCTCGCCATCATCTACATCAGCCATCGGATGGATGAGATCTACGCGTTGTCCGACCGCGTGTCGGTGCTGCGCGACGGCGCCTACGTCGGCTCGCTGGACCGCGCGTCACTGTCGGCCGAGCGGCTCGTTGCCATGATGGTCGGCCGCGACATCTCCGGCTTCTACAAGAAGGAACACGCGCCATACGATCGGGGCCACCTGCTGCTGTCCGTGCGCGACGTTGCCGACGGCGCCCGCGTGCGTGGCTGCAGCCTCGACTTGCATGCTGGCGAGGTGCTCGGCATCGCAGGACTGGTCGGCGCGGGCCGAACTGAGCTTGCGCACCTGATCTTTGGCGCGCAACCGCGCACGCGCGGCGAGGTGACGCTAGGCGACAGAGCGTTCGGTGCACATTCGCCGCGCGATGCAATCGATGCGGGTCTCGCTTACTTGACCGAAGACCGCAAGCGGCAGGGCCTGTTCCTTGATATGAGCGTGCGCGACAACATCAACATTTCCGTTGCCGACCGCGATGCGCAAGGCGGTGTGCTCGACCTCGCGCGCGGCGCCAAGCGAGCACGCGACGCGATCTCCTCGCTGTCGATCCGTGTGCCGCATGCAAATGTGAATGCTGGCGCGCTGTCGGGCGGCAATCAGCAAAAGGTGCTGCTGTCGCGCTTGTTGGAAACCAAGCCGCGCGTGCTGATCCTCGACGAGCCGACGCGCGGCGTGGACATCGGCGCCAAATCGGAAATCTATCGAATCATCAATGAACTCGCGCGCGCCGGTGTCGGCGTGATCGTGATCTCCAGCGAGTTGCCCGAGTTGATCGGCATTGCCGATCGCGTGCTCGTGATGCGCGAAGGCACGATTGCCGGCGAACTCGGCGGTTACACCAACCAGCCGATCACGCAAGAGGCAATCATCGCACTGGCCACCGGCTCGCAAACAGCGTTGGCGCAAGCGCACTGAGTTGCGCCGCGAAGCGCTATTCCACCTACAGGTGAACGATATGAATCAGATCAAGCAGCGCGACCTTGCGTCCGCGCAAGCCTCTGTGGCCCCCGACCGTGCGTTGCAAGCGCGCCTTGTCAGTCATCGGGCTCGCATGCAGTCACTGATGCGCACGGCCGGCATGCTGCCCGTGCTGATGATTCTCTGCATCGGCTTTGGCGTCATGACCGAAGGATTCTTCACGGTGCAGAACCTGTCGATCGTCACGCAGCAGGCGTCGATCAATATCGTGCTTGCCGCTGGCATGACGTTTGTGATCCTGACGGGCGGCATCGACCTCTCCGTCGGTTCGGTTCTCTCGGCCGCAGCGGTTGCTGCGCTCATCGCGTCGAACATCCCCGGTTGGGGCGGCCTTGGGGTGCCGGCTGCACTGCTCGTCGGACTCGGGTTCGGGCTCGTCAACGGCGCGCTGGTTGCGTTCCTGCGCCTGCCGCCGTTCATTGTCACCCTCGGCGCGTTGACCGCCGTACGCGGTATCGCCCGTCTGATGGGCAACGATACGACCATTTTTAACCCGAAGCTGCCGTTCGCGTTCATTGGCAATGGCTCGATTCTGGGCGTGCCGTGGCTTGTCGTGATCGCCATCGCGGTGGTCGCGGGCTCGTGGTTCATCCTGCGCCGCACCGTGCTGGGCATGCGCATCTACTCGGTCGGCGGCAACCCCGAAGCAGCGCGCCTGGCGGGCATCAACGTGCGGGCGATCGAACTCTTCGTCTATGCGACATCAGGTCTGCTCGCCGGCCTCGGTGCGCTGATGTCGGCTGCTCGCCTTTATGCGGCGAACGGCTTGCAACTCGGCCAGTCGTATGAGCTCGACGCGATTGCCGCGGTGATTCTCGGCGGCACGAGCTTCGTTGGCGGCGTTGGCTCGATTGTTGGCACGCTGGTCGGTGCGCTGATCATCGCCGTGCTTTCGAATGGCTTGGTGCTGCTGGGCGTATCCGACATCTGGCAATACATCATCAAGGGCCTGGTCATCATTGGTGCGGTCACGCTGGACCGCTACCGCCGGCGCGAATCGGCCCGCACCTGATCTATCCCCATCTATTCAATACCTCAATACCGGCGCACACGCAGGTCCACGTGTGCGTCTTATTCACGGGCCATCTGGAGACGACGATATGCACAAATTCAAGGTCAAGGCGATGCAAGCCGGTATCGCATGCGCGATGGCGTTTGCGGGGATCGCCGCTCATGCGGCAGACAAACCGCTGAAATCGATCGGTGTAACGGTCGGCTCGCTCGGCAACCCGTACTTCGTCACCGTGGTGAAGGGGGCCGAGGCACGTGCGAAGGCAATCAACCCGAACGCGAAAGTCACCGCCGTATCGGCGGACTACGATTTGAACAAGCAATTCACGCAGATCGACAACTTCATCTCCGCACACGTCGACCTGATCCTATTGAACGCGGCCGATGCGAAGGCGATCGAGCCGGCGCTCAAGAAGGCGCAGGCAGCGGGCATCCCGGTCATCGCGGTCGACGTGGCGGCCGCCGGTGCCGACGCGACCGTGCAGACGAATAACGTGAAGGCCGGCGAGCTGGCGTGCGACTACCTGGCGAAAAAGCTGGGCGGCAAGGGCAACGTGATCATCGAGAACGGCCCGCAGGTGTCCGCCGTCATCGATCGGGTGAACGGCTGCAAGGCGGTGCTTGCCAAGAACCCTGGCATCAAGATCTTGTCCTCCGACCAGGATGGCAAGGGCTCGCGCGAAGGTGGCATGAGCGCAATGCAGGGCTATCTGACACGCTTCCCCAAGCTGGATGGCGTATTCACAATCAACGATCCGCAGGCCATTGGCAGCGATCTCGCCGCCAAGCAGCTCAACCGCAGCAACATCGTCATCACGTCGGTCGATGGTGCGCCGGACATTGAGACCGCGCTGCAAAGCAATACGCTCGTGCAGGCCTCGGCGAGCCAGGATCCGTGGGCCATGGCGCAGAAGGCCGTTGAGATCGGCTACGGCGTCATGAACGGCAAGAAGCCGGCCGACCCGATGGTCTTGCTCGATCCGCAACTTGTCACGCGCGACAACGTGAAGAGCTACAAGGGCTGGAGCGCGCACTAAGTCAATGAACCTGCCCCGACTGGTCGTCTTCGGCGAAGCGCTGACCGACTTTATCCGCGACGACGCCAATCATTGGCGCAGCCTTGCCGGCGGCTCGTGCTGGAACGTCGCGCGCGTGGGCGCCCGGCTCGGCGTGCCCACCGGCTTTGCCGGGACCGTGAGCGACGACGTGTTCGGTGATGAACTCATGCAAAAGAGCGCCGAGGCCGGCCTCGACCTGCGCTTCATGCGGCAGGTCAACCGCCCACCGCTTTTCGCGATGGTGGTGTCGAAGCAGCCGCCCCGGTATTTCTTTATCGGCGAACACAGTGCCGACCTGGCGTTCGATCCGTCCGAGTTGCCTACAGGCGCGCTCAATGCGGCCGAAATCGTGCACTTTGGCTCGCTCGGCCTGGTGCGCGAGCCGCTTGCCTCACGCCTGATCGAGGTTGCGCAGACCGCGCGTGCGGCCGGCAAGCGGATTTCATTCGACCCAAACTTCCGCGCGCCAATGGCCGAGCCAGCGTATCGCACCACGCTACGGCGCATGGCCGGCCTGGCCAGCTACATCAAGGTTTCGGACGAGGATCTGGGCGGCCTCTTCCCCGACCTCGACGAAGCCGCCGCGCTCGCGCAACTCCGCGAATGGGCGCCGGATGCCGCCGTGCTCGTGACGCGCGGCGCGTCGGGTATGACGCTTTTTGAAGGCAACAACGCGCTGTTCCAGCCAGCGTTCCAGACCGTGGTCGCCGATACGGTGGGCTGCGGCGACGCAAGCGTTGGCGGCTGGATGGCGAGTCTGCTCATGCACCCGGAGGCTCCTGCGGTCGACCATCTGCGCTACGCGGCCGCGTGCGCCGCGGTCGTCTGCGGGCATCCCGGCGCATATGCGCCCACCGCTGCCGAAGTGGCGTCACTGCTCCCTGGGCGATACGAGCGATGTATCGAGTGAGGTGCAACGCTGTCAGCCACGTCCTTTGCGGTGGATCGTCGATTTTCGGGCGCTAACAAAAAACGCCCGGCGGGATCAGCGCCGGGCGTTCACCCATCAGGATTATCGGGACACGTTCAAGGTGCCCGCGGACCACCTTCCCTTGCTGTCGGAGCAGCCACAGCGTTGGCGTTAAGGAAGCCCCAAACGAAGTCGACCTGCATCACGTCGAGCGTGCCGCTGTTGTTGTCGTTGTGGAACCATGCGGGATTCGGGATGCCGTGATAGCTCAATGCATAGCCGTAATCGGACTGATCCTTGTTGAACACGCTCAACCGGAAGAAGTTTGCCTTGTCGCGTTCTACGTGGATGCCGGCTCGGGCGTGGCAGGTCATGCAGCTTGAATTGTTCATGAAGCCGGCCTCTGTGATGGAATTGCCCAGCACGGTCTTGCGGCCCATGGAGTTCGTGAACTCGACTTGGGAACCCTTCAGCCGATAACTGCGCCAGCCCAGATCGGAGATCGATGCCTGCTCGCTGTTCGTGCTCATGGCCGTGCCGATGCCAAGGTTCTTAAAGACTTGGTCCAGCCCGGCGTTGATCGATTCCAACGGATACAGCTTGTCGTGATCGAACACGGTAGACGGTGACATCACGAGGCCGTCTGACTTGACGTGCGGCGCGATGTAGTTGCGCGCCGCGCCACTGGGCAGCGGGTCGGTGGACTTGTAGCCGTAGGCGTCGTTGCAGCCGATGAAGTCGCATCGACCGGGCATGGCAACGTGCTCGAACGTCGTCCAGACCCAGTTGGGGACATCCTTGGACGAAACGTGGAACGCCATCAGGTAGTGCACACCGGTCAGCTTGCAGTTCACGGACGTGGTGCCCTCGTTGTACTGAACCACCGTGGTCATTTTCTGGGTGATGAAAGGCTTCTCGCGCGTGTTGGCGATGCCGAGTTTCTTGGCGATGCCCTCGTACAACCAGTTGCTCTTGATCATGATGGCATCTGGCGGGAAGTCGATTTTGCCCAGCTTCGCGGCTTGGCCTTGGCTTGCAGAACGACTGTCCAGAGCATATGGTGCGTTTTTCCGCTGGTTCTCATCGTTCGCCGCAAACACGGCGGCCACCCCGTTACTGTTGTAGAGATTGTTTTCAAACAGGTAGTTGTGGAAGGCCCGGTTGCGGATGGTGACTTCGGAATTGGTCTGGCGAATCACCCGGCCAATGCTTTCGTAGCTCTTGGGCACCAGCTTGTCCACCACCGTGTTTGAGCACTGCGGCATGTCGGGCGCCTGGGCGCTCAGCGCCCGTATCGCGTTGAACTCTGTTACGGTCTTGTCCAAATCGACCGGTGTGGCCATTTCCTGCAGGTGCTGCGTGATGGCAGGGCGGCCGATCCGGAGCACGGGTGCGCCTGACTTCAGCAACATCGCGCCGTGCTCGCGCGTATCGCCGGGGAAGATCGGACAGTGCTGCGGGTCGTTCTTTGAGGAATGGGGGTCGCAGCAGTTGGCGCCAGTGGTGGCCGTGCAGAGTGGCCACGGCTGTTGCGGCCAGTTCTGGTCTTCATCGGCCCAATCGCTCCAGAAGCGGTCACGCACCGCCGTGGCGAACAGCCGCCAAGACGTCATGTCGGGGCAAGTCATGGCGGGATTGCTGATGCGCTCATCGACAGACCACTTGCCGTTTTTGTCGACGGTCATCTTGCAGTGCTCGTTATCACGGACGTCCGCCACGTAGTACATCGAATAATCGATTCCGTTTGGCTTTTTCGTCTGCGCGGGCGCAGTGGACGCAAGTACGAGCGCGAAGGCCGCTAACGCCACCGCCAGAGCCAGCCGAAACCAAGCCAGCGTGCCGCGACGGCCGATGCGAACCGCCGCACCGAAGAACCTCTCACGGACCACCCGAGTGGTCGCAATGGGCGTGGTCATCCTGATTTCTCCCGTTGTTGTCATTGTTTGAATGGATATGCCTGCTTCATCGGCTCGCGGGCAATATCGTCTGACTGACTACGCAGGCAACCAGCCGTGACCGCTTCACACTGGAACTTCGCAAGCCAGTGATCGCGATGCCTATTACGCAGCCGAATTCCAATCAGAAGGTTTGGTCGGCTATGTGCGTCTTGCCAATGAAATTTTTCTCTATCTGATATACCGGCAAGGAACGAATTCAGAGGGGAGTCAGCGCGACATGGCGTCCGTTCTGGGCGGCTTCACCATCATTGCGTCATTGGCGATCTGTATAAGAGCCGCTAACAAAACTGTCCTGGCTAGGCGTGCCGACGCAGACAGTACAAAGGTACGGCAAGGAGGCGCAACGACGCCAGGGCGGTTTTGTTATCGGCTCTAAGCGGATCCAGTGGGCGTCTTTTATGGAGCCGCCAGATGGCAGCTTTGCGTGTTCCGATCAGCAGTCGACTCACTCATGGTGGTCACGCAAGACTCGGAGGAAGCGGGAACATGTGTGCTGCATTGCATCGTCCACCCCCTTTTTTGTTGATGGCGATTTGCTGCGATGCGACCTGTATCGGCCCCGTACCACCCCCTCCGATTGATGCTGATGCGCGCAGACGCTTACGGCGTAAAGTATTGGCGCCGTTGGTGCTGCTCCTGATGCATCGGGAACATGACGGCGTAAAACTCTGTCCACCCGCCCATGCGTACCCGCAGCAGGTCATAGCGTTCCGGATCGTTGCTGGCCGCCTGATACGTAGCGAGATCCGCGCAGGTAAGCGTGATCAGGTTCGAGCCGGTCCCGCCGTCCGCATAGACGCGTAGGAAGCGCTTGAGGTCGTCTAGCGCAAAGCTCTCCGGGATGTTCATGTCGACCGGCGATGCGTTCGACAAGCCGTAGTCGATGGCGTCCACCTTCCAGCTGGTGAGCGACTGGTAGATGTTGCGGAAAGCTGGGTTGGCCGGCAGATCCTGTGGTGCTGGCGCTGGCGACAGGTCGGACGCGATCGGCATGCCGTTGCGCCGGCCGTCGGCTGATGCACCGCAACCCTGACCGTCGCCGACATAGCCTTCGAAGGTCCCGATACCCGGCGTGATGACGAACTCGAACGCGCCGTACGTCTTGGCGATGTTGTCGAGCGTGGGCTGCAGTGCCGGGTGTGGCCGCCGGACGACGTCCACGCACAGCCGCACCAGATGGTCCATCAACCAGGCACCCAGCGCGTCCACTTCGGCGTGGCCGCTGCCCCATTTGGGCAGTTGCAATGCGGTTTCGCGCCACTCCTGGTAGCGGCGCGTGCGTTCGCCGGCCGCCGCTGGGCCCATCAAGCTGTTCTGATAGGGCTCGATCAGATTGGCACCCCAGTCGTTGATCAGGCAGTCCACCAGTTCGGGCAGGGTGGCGATGGCGCTGTCGCGCTCGAACACGAGCTTCTTGATGGCATAGAGCGAGTCGATGGTGTTCGACACGCCCACGCAGAGCGGCGCGATGACATGAAAGCGCGCGCCGGCGCTCGTCAAGTCACGCCCTGACGCTGCGCAGCCGTCGATCAGCACCGAGAGCAGCGGGCTCGGGCAGATGTCTGCGAGGTTGCCGTAGGCGCCAAGGATGACGTTGTAGGTCTGGATCACCAACCATTCGAGTTGGTGCAGGAACTGCGCTTGCAGCTTCTCGAAACTGTCGATCTCCTGCACGGGCGGTGACCGGAAGGTTTGCTTGAGCCCGCGCAGATAGACGGGCCCCGCCGCGCCATAGGTTGCGCCCTGGTTCAGCGCCTGCTCAAGCGCCAGCATCGGCGTGACGTTGGCAAACGCAAACTCCGTGGCACCGGCAAACATCGGCTCATAACAGCCGTCGGCGGCATAGTCGCGCGCCCAGCGCAGAGGGATCGCGCTGCCGGAACGATGAAGCGCCTCACACAGCTTGTCGTCCTGGTACAGGATGGGATGGGCGCCGCCCGCGAGCAGCGACTGTGCTGCAGCATCGAGCACGGCTTGCGGCATGTCTTTGTACACGCGTAGCGACAGCGTCGGCGCGTTGACGGGAATCCGACGTGCGGCCTTGAGGCACAGCATGGTGACGGGGTTCACGCCGCCGGTGGGAGTGGCATCGTCATTGGCCAGGTAGCCGCCCACCGTGATCTGCTGGACCCACTGGTTGATGCCGCCGCCTTGGGGGAAGTTGCCGCCCAAGCCGCAGACCGCGGTCGTGCCGTAGTTGACGTAGTCGGTGATGTTGGCGCGGTTGACGAAGGCGTTCTCGCCGATCTTGAGCCACAGGCAGTCGATGATGTCCTGCGCGCGCGCGTCATCGATGGGCGCTTGCTGCAAGAGCGGCCACAGAATCTGATCGAGCCGGCCAAACGAAGTCAACTCACCCACGAGGTGCAGGCAGCAGTGGAACGAATAGATCAGTTGCACGCCATCGTGGAGGTCTGCCGGCTTGTCGGTGCTCAAGCGCCGCAAGCGGGCCGCCACATCCCGCATGTTCTGTGCGTCGGCCGGCTGCTGCGCGCCGGCGGCAGCTTGGTCGGCCAGCAGGGCCCAGTTCTGCAGATACGCCTGCACGCCTTCGAGCGACCAGATTGCCGACTGAAAGAAATCGGCCTGTTGGGAAGACAGTCCCGCTTGCGCCTGCTGTTGGCGGAGATCCGTCAACAGGTTACCGAGCCCCTGCGCCACGAGCGTTTGGTAATCCGGCACCACGTGGCCCATGGCAGACCACTCGTTGAGTTCGCCTTTGAGCCAGGCTGCAACCGTTTCGTCTTCGCTCAGATACGGTACGACCTCCTTGCCGCGCCCCAGCGTGAAGTCGGGAATCACGCCGACGATCAGCTCTTCCGGATAGATGCGCAGCAGTTGGGTATCCCGCGCAATCGGCGACGCTGGCGCGGATAGCAGGTCAGCCAAGGTCTTCTTGTTGGCCAGCCCCTTGCGCAGTTGTGCCGAGCGCTGCATCACATCGGCGTCTTGCGGCGTCACCAGCGTGGAGAGATGCGGCAAGCGCGGGAACGGCTTGCGACGCAGCCACCCATCGCTCCAGTGGGAGAACGTCCGCCCCAGCAAGGCCAGCAAGCGTGGGCTCGGCGGGTCGCCGGGTGCATAGCGGCCTTCGGCCATCTGGTGCAGATAATCCTGCGAGTTGTAGAACAGATATCCGTTGCTGCTGCGCACCTGCCAGTGGGGATCTTCGGCGGCTTCCGACAGACTTGCCACGCTGGGTACGCCCAGTTCCGCTGCGGCTGGCACGTACCAGTAAGCGCCGGACACCCCCTGCACCACGCTCATGAGACGGTCGGCCGGGCGGTTGGGCATATCGCCCATGAGGCGGTGCAGGATGGTCTCGAAGCGTTCCTGCTCGTTGCAGAACGCCACGAACATCAATCCTTCCTCGCGCGCCGGGTGGCCGGCTTGTTCGCCGAAAGGCAATGCTTGGCGTAGCAGCTTGCGGTTGTCGCCGTTGGCATCGAGTGCGTGAGCGCGGTGGATGTGGGCATCGGTGGCGTTCTGCGGCAGGATGGCGCCCGTCGTATCTCGACCCATCATCGCGTCTTCGGTATCGGGCGCCATGGCGGCGATGCCTGTCCAGTCGAACAAGAATTTCTGCGTGAAGCCGAAGGCTGCGCCCGCGTACGGGCCGTCCACCAGAATGTCTTCCGCCAGGCTGACCGCGTCATTCGGGTTCGTGATGCCATCCAGATACCGCCCGCCGATCACGCGCCCGTCCGTGCGCTTGCCCACTGGAACCTCATCGATTCGGCTGGAGAGTTCGGCCAGCTCGGTGCGGAAATCGCTCATCAATTGTTCGGCGGTCTGCGCATCCGGCGTTTTCAGGAAGAGGAACACGTCTCCGCCGGTATTGCGCAGCTTGGGCGAATGATCCAATACGCGGCGGCTCACCGGGATTTCACGGTTGTGCCAGCGGCCCCACAGTTCGGGCGAGAACGCCGCGACGAGTCCGCTGGGTTGCGGCGCATTTTCCACGGCCTGGTTCAGGGTGCGCACCAGCGCCAACACCGCGCGCTGCGTTTCGGCATCGTGGTTGCGCAACTCCAGCGTGGTCATCAGACCGAACAGCGGCCGCAGCAGCAAGCCACGCTGTGCGCCTTTGACGATATCAGCAAACATTTGGGCTCCTCGCGAGTACCACGACACCTTGACCTGTTGACCACTGCTATCCACGTTGAATTCGTGACCGGTCAGGCCATCGAATGGCTGCCCGTCACTCGGCGGCCGGGCGGTGTACAGAAGCCCAGCACATGGTCGAACGAGCGGTTTTCGAGCATGAGCACCACGACGTGCTCGATAGCGTCGAGTTGGTTATCCATACTCGTGTCTCCTCCTGGTTGCGCATTTGGTTGTGCTTCGCCTTCTCGTTCTATTGGTTCTGTTGATCTGCAGGGCGATGCGATGCATCTTGAACGGACAACAGAGCTTTAAGCCGCTTCGCCGAAGCAGGTTCTAAAAAGGTCGGAAGGAGTTGTCGAAAGCCTCGTGGGACGAGGTTATCTAGAGACCGGCTGCATGCTCTCAATTGCCAGACATCCTATCGGGAATTCTTTGCGAATCTCGATGAAAAATATCGAAATCTGATGTTCCGGATTGTTCGGTGCGTGCACGACTGGATCACTGCCGGTGATGGTGCCGCAGCAGAGAGATGGTGGTCACGGGGGAGCGTGATCGAGCCCATTGGAGGTGTTCGAGATGTGTTCCCTGCGGGCCAGCTACAGTCGACGCAGAGGTGACAGAGCTCGCGCTACGTGGCTACTGCGCGGCGATGCGGTCGAAGGTTTGCATGTCGACGACCGCTGCCGTTATTTGTCAGGGGCAAGGCGACGTCGGCTCCCGGCCAAGAGCGGTCTCTAGCATTCGGAAAATTCGTTCGATCAGGCACTGCACATAACGCCATTTCTGCCATTGCGCTTTGCCTCGTACAGTGCAGCATCGGCAGCCTTGGTCAACGCATCTAGCGATGCCAAGCTCGATCGTCGCGCCGTAGCACAACCAACGCTCACCGTGAACGGCGGCAGGGGCTGGTTTCCCTCCGCTGTCCGGGAGCCCTCTACCTCAGCGCGTATCGCTTCTGCGATGCGCACGGCCCCGACTTCGTCGGTGTCAGGCAAGACCACCACGAACTCTTCTCCGCCATATCGCGCCGCGAGATCGCCACGTCGTCGCGTGTGTTGGGAAATGCAGTTTGCTAGGTGCGAAAGTGCCACGTCGCCCTGCGCGTGTCCGTGCTCATCGTTGTATGCCTTGAAGTTGTCCGCGTCGATGAACAGCACGGAAAGGCAACTATCGCTGCGTTGTAGGCGATCCCACTCAATGTCCAGTGTTGAGTCCAGCGCGCGGCGATTCTTGAGGCCGGTGAGCGGATCGGTGTGTGTGAGTTCCCTCAAGTGGCGCTCGGCTTCAAGGCGCCCGCGCAGTGCGAAGGCCAGAAGCCAAACGCCGCCACAAAATGCCAGGCTCACGGCGACGGACGACAGGCCTACGATCCATGACAGTCTTTTCCAGGGTGCCAACGCATCGTCCATTGCAGGAGCAACAACCGAGACGAACGGCGTTCCGGGCACGCGTTGGAACGTATACAGGCGGAGCACGCCGTCGTACGGGGACCGCGCAACATAAAAGCCGGATTCCTCATTCACCATGCGTAGGAACGTCATGGAGTGCCTCAAACTGGGTCCCTGATCCGCGTTAGAAGGCGGATTTCTCGCCACCAATGTTCCATCAAGGCGAACGATTGCAGTTGCTCCGCGTGCGCCGATATCCAGTCCTTGGAGCAACTGTTTGAAGTACTCGAGGTCGATTGCGACGATGGCTACGCCGGCGAAAGAACCATCTGGTCGACTGATTCTTCGGCTGAATGCGATGGCTTCTACATCGGCACGGGAACGCGCTCTGTATACGGCAGAAACATACAGGCCGACGTTTGGGGAATCCCTCTGGACGGTGAAGTAGTCGCGGTCACTGAAATCCCAATGGTGCGTGCTTGAGCAGCAACCGTCGATAAGTTTGCCTTGCTCGTCGGTAATGCCCATGCCAGTCACGTATCGCGCAGAACCTGTCTGACTGAACAGCAGATCGTGTCGAATCTGTGGATCCAAATTCCGGATCGTTGGCTTTTTCTGTGCAGCGTCCAACATGACGAGGGACCGGTCTGCTATCTCAATAGTCCGCGAGATGTTGCTGGCCAGAACGGCGGCGACATTTTTCGACATGTCATGCGCATGTTTGATCGCTGTGTCACGGTCAGCCAAGAGGGTCAGCGCGCTGATGGCCAAGACGATCAGCGTCAGGACGGTTCCGAGCGTACCCACAATGAGCGGGTGACAACCAGCCAACGTAGTCAGCCTTTGAACGTAGCAACGTAGGACCATGATGGGCAGGTTGGTAGAGGCAGGAGCCCCAAAGACAGGGACCGATAACGTCGGCGTGCTAGCTAACATGTCAACGTTTTGCCAACGTCAGCAGCGTTATCGGCACAAACCCGAAAAACTCCAGCAACGCGCGGCGTCGTGTATCACGCTGGCCAGCCAACACCTGTCACGATGGTGCGTTTAAATCAGCCCATTTGCTAGAAAACGCTGCTATGGAGACTCGATCGGCAGATTCAACTGAATTTGGCTGTCCCAGCGCCGTCTCCATTTGCGCAAGCTCTGGCGTGTGATGCGGTCGGTTAGATTGGAGGCTTCAATCGTCGATTCTTGTCGCACCGTTGTATTTGCTATGGCACGGGAATGGGGCACAAGCGATGCGCTAGCCCGAAAAGTCTGGCGTGCTGCAAGGCGGATGAAAGGCGTGCCGAGAGAAACTCCAGCTTGAACAGCGCCCCACGAAAACCAAGCCAAGCAGAAGCGCCGCCTGTTCACGGCCAAGAGCCGGTTGAATCGTTCTGTTGCGCCGTCATCATCATGCAGATTAAACGCCCTTCATTTTCGGCTCAGATCGCCATTCTTTGGGGGCTTGTTGCGGTCATCAGCGCCACGCTTCTCGTGGTCGTGTGGGTCATGGTTCGCTCTGCGGCAGACCAGCAAGTGGCAAACGCAAAGCTTCAGGCAACGATAGCCTGTGAAGCCATTGCGGTGCGCTATCGGCAATCGATATTGCCAGCCGATGCCGCTGCAAGTACCGACCTGATGCGTGGCATCCTTGACGTCGTTCTTGTCTCCGTGCCGGGCGTGGAGGGGGGATTCTGGTCACCGCGCGCAGGTTTAAGCCCGAATGGCTTTCTCGCCTATTCGTTTCCGACCTATCAGGGCAGCGGTATCAAGCGGGACATCCCGCAGGCTGAAATCCCGCTGATCCTCCGTGCATTGCAGGCTGGCCTTCAGGCGCAGCAGCCAGCCACGGACGCTGTTGTGAATGGGAACGATGCCGTCGTTGTCGCAGCCTGTCCGGTACAGGGCCACCAAGACGTGCTGGTATGGGCCATGACGCGAGCCCAACCCGCGCTTGGGCAGTACGGTAGGGATCTGGTGACCGGACTTGCCATCGTGCTTACCGGGATCCTAGTGACTGCGGTGGCCTTTGTGGCTGTCCTGCGTCGCTGGAAGCGGCAACTGGGGCAACTCGAAATGGCCTTGCCGCCGCGCGGCGATGGCACACGCCTCCCTCTTGTGGGTGAACCTGATCTTGATCGCATCGTCGATGCATTCAATGGTTACGTCGCGCGCGCAGAAGCGTTACAGCACGAGACGGCCAGACTGGGGCAGCGGCTGGCACAGGCCGAGCGGTTTAGCGTGCTGGGCAAGCTGGCCGCGCAGGTCGCGCATGAGATACGCAACCCTACCGGCGCGATGCGGCTCAAGGCAGAGAACGCGCTGGCGGGCGATGTCAGCCGGCAGCAAGAAGCGCTTCACGTCATCCTCGAGCAGATCGGCAGGATAGAAGCCCAATTGACCAGTCTGCTTGCGCTGACACAGCCCGTCCGGCTGCATGTGGAAGCGGCTGATGTGGCACGGTGGATTGAGGGCGTGGTCGGGTCCCATCAGGAGTTAGCACAGCAAAGGTGCGTGAAGCTCGTGTCAACGTACGACGCTGGCATACCATCCGCGCCGGCCCGGTTCGATCAGGAGCAATTGCGGCGGGCGCTCGATAATCTATTGATCAATGCAGTCCGCCATGCCGAAACCGGGGGCACGGTGACAGTTGTCGCAACCCGTACCTATGCTGACGGCCGCTCCTACCTCAGGATCACCGTATCGGACAGTGGCCCAGGGGTACCACCCGACCGGCGCGAGCACATCTTCGAGCCATTCGTGACCGGTCGCCCGGATGGCTCGGGGCTGGGCCTGGCCGTGGTCAGCGAGGTCGCGGCCGCCCATGGAGGACGGGCATGGCTGGACGAGACCGCTGAGACCACCTCATTCGCACTGGAAGTGCCATGGCAACCATCCTTATAGTCGACGACGACGACGCATTCCGGGAAGGCTTGGCCGAAACCCTGACCGACCTCGGTCATCGCGTGGTGGAAGCCGCGTCCGGAAAGGCCGCACTGCAGATGCTTGGCGATGGGCAGGCCCCCGACTGTGTATTTCTCGATTTTCGTTTGCCCGATCTGAATGGACTCGATGTGCTCGAGCGTCTGCGCGAAGCCCCGGCGCTGAAGGCCATTCCGGCCGTCATGCTGACCGCCTATGCCAGTTGCGACAACACGATTGGTGCGATGCGCCTGGGTGCCTTCGAGCATCTGACAAAACCGGTGGGGCGTCGCGACATTACGGTGCTGCTGGAGCGCATCTTTTCGGCTAATCAGCCGCGCGTAGAGTCCTCCAATACCGACAGACCGTTTCTTGACGAGCCGGAGACCGAACGGCCCCAGTTGCTGGGGATCAGCGCTGCCATGCGGACCGTACAGAAGCAGCTCGGTCGGGCGGCCATGTCCGATGCAACCGTACTGATCACCGGAGAGACTGGAACAGGCAAGGAGGTGGCGGCGCGCGTGCTGCACGCGTCTTCAAATCGGCGCGGAGGCCCGTTCGTTGCCGTCAATTGCGCCGCCATTCCACATGAGCTGCTCGAGAGTGAGCTGTTTGGGCACAGCAAGGGGGCATTCACCAATGCCACGTCGGACCGCATCGGCAGGCTGGTAGCCGCCAACGGCGGTACGCTGCTGCTGGATGAAATTGGCGACATGCCCAGCGCAATGCAGGCGAAGCTTCTGCGCACGCTGCAGGAGCGTCAGGTGACGCCATTGGGTACCAATCGGACCGTACCGATCGACTTGCGGGTGGTGGCTGCTACGCATCGCGATCTCGATGCGATGGTGGCAGCGGGCCAGTTCCGCCAGGATCTGCTCTACCGGATTAACGTTGTTGCACTACATCTGCCGCCCTTACGCGAGCGTGTGGCCGATATTCTTCCCCTCGCCGAGTATTTTCTTGCTTCGGCAGGGCGTGCGACGGGGCGCCCAATGCATCTTTGCGCTGAGGCGCAGCGTCTGCTTGTCCAGCACGCATGGCCCGGCAACGTGCGCGAGTTGAGGAACGCCATGGAGCGGGTCTGCTCGCTGGCCCCCGGCCCTACCGTCACCGCTGACGATCTAGCGTTTCTACACAAGCGCTCCGCCTTGCAGGCACAGGCGGTCCCGGCCGAGCTGGTCGAGCTTCCCCTTGTCGAAGCGGTCGAACGCGTCGAGCGCGCGGTCATCACGCACGCCTTGGCGCAAGCGAACGGCAACCGCGCCGATGCAGCGCGCCGGCTTGGCATCAGCCGCCAGTCCCTCTACACAAAGATGGCGGCCCTCGGGCTGAGTTAAGCCGTCAAGAAACCAGACACCCCGGTGTCAAGCAAACCGGACAACTCCGTCCGGAATTTTCCCCCCAAGCCCTTGTCCTGCAAGGGTTCGCCGGGTGGCATGACGTTTGCAATTCATTCCACGCCCCGCGTGGAGTGAACCTTGCAACGATCTCAGCCTCTTCCTCAAGCACGACATACAGCGCCTCCCTCCGACGCGCACCTTGCAGCACGTATGCCGTGTTTTTCCCGTCGGTCTTGTCCCCCAATCCTTCTGCCGCGCAACGGCAGGAGCAACCTACCTAGCAGCCATACTGCTCCCAGCCGTTTCGGCTCTGTTTGCAGCATGGTCTTTTGTGCTGCTGCTTTTTCCCATCGCACCTGATAGAAACACGGCCGATGTATCTGCCTGCCCCCGCCCGCTTGACTGAAGTCGAAGGCACTGTCACGCAATTCCTGATGAACGAACACGGCGAGCTGGATGGCTTCATTCTCGACCGTAGCTGTCAGGTGCATTTCCCTCCGGGCATGTCGGCAAGCGTTGCGGCGCATGTCTTGCTCGGCGACACCGTGCGCGTACAAGGCGTCTTTCTACGCGGCGCCGGCTTGATGTCGATGGTTGCCCTTGAACCCGAGGACGACGTGACCATCGTTAATGATGGGTCTCAGCGCACGCTGCGCGACGACGATGAATGGCCTGTTGAACGGGTACACGTCGATCTGGTCGGGACAGTGGTGCTGCCGTTGTACAGCCCCGAGGGCGAACTGCGCGGCGCCCTGCTCGGTGGCGGCACTTCGCTGCGTATGACTGTATCCGCAGCAGCAGAACGGGCAAGCTATCTCACACCGGGCGCCCGCGTGCACGCGTGGGGGGAACTCGTCGCAAGCCGGTTGGCCACTACGCTGGATGTGGAGAAGATCACGCTGGCCAGCGTTGCCCATTGCATCGCCTCGACGCACCTGAAAACAAGTTCTGGCATCACAGCATGCCTGACAGGCGGGCGTGGCTAGATGACGATGCACCTCGTGGCCGGCAACGTCATCACCGAGGTAAGGCGCAGCCGTCCGCCGTCTGCACGCAGCCTTTGGGGCTTGGACGCGGTGAGCTTTTTGATGGCTGATGTGCGGGACGGCATCGGACCCTTTCTCGCGGTGTTCCTGAAAGGGACCCAGCAGTGGTCTTCTGAGGACATCGGATTTGTCGTCGGCGCGAGCGGGTTCGCCGGGGCTATCGCGCAGATACCGGCGGGCATGCTGGTGGACGCCATGCAAGCCAAGCGCGCCTTGATCGCCGTCTCGGCCGGTGTCATCGGGCTGGGTTGCATGCTCATTGCATGGTCACCCACCTGGTCCGTCATTCTTTACACGCAGATTGCGCTGGCGCTTGTTTCCGCTGTCATCGGACCTTGTCTCGCCTCATTGAGCCTTGGGATCGTGGGACACCGCCGACTACCTGCGCGCGTGAGCCGCAACGAGGTCTTCAATCATGCAGGCAATTTCAGCGGCGCAACCCTGGCGGCAACGATCACGCACCACGCCGGTACGGTCTGGCTCTTCTACATCGTTTGCGTCTTCTCCGTAGCGAGCGCCTTGGCGGTGATGCTCATACGGCCAGCCGACATTGACTACGAGGTCGCACGCGGCGGCGAGAAGTTGCGTTCGGAAACCGGATCTGGGCAACCGCAGCCGATCCGCGATGTGTTCAAACGGCGTGATCTTCTTGCCCTGCTTGCCACGGTCGTGCTGTTCCATTTCGGCAATGCGGCCATGCTGCCGCTTGCAGGGCAGATGATCGCCGCAGAAGCGCAGCACAAGGGCGTTCTCTGGCTCGGCGCCTGCGTGATCGCTGCGCAGTTGGTGATGGTCGGGGTTGCGGCCGGCGTAGGGCGCGCAATCAAGGCGGGAATGAGCCGGAAGAGGCTATTCCTCGTTGCTCTCGGGGTGCTGCCGGTGCGCGGTGTTCTATTTGCACTCACGGGCAGTCCGTACGCAGTTATTGCCATCCAACTCCTGGATGGTGTGAGCGCCGGCATTTTCGGCGTTGTCATCACAGTCATGCTTTCCGACGTCATGCGCGGCACCGGGCGCTTCAACCTGGCACAAGGCACCCTTTCGCTGGCCGTGGGCGTTGGCGCCGCACTCAGCAATCTCACCAGCGGCTTGTTGGTCGATCGCTTCGGTTTCTCCGCAGGATTCCTTGCACTTTCAACCGTGGCCGTTGCGGCAGTTCTCGTCTTTGCGGTCTTCATGCCAGAAAGCGCGTCTTCCGATGGGGTCCTGCAAACCTCGCATGCCAGTGCGTGATTCAGCAATGAGACCAGGAGGGTACAGGCACCACAACTCCAAGTTGTCGAGCAATGCAGTTTGAACGGTACGGGCCGTACGGTAGCTTGAATAAAACGTCTTCCTAGAAAGACTGATTTTTTTTGGAATAGGGGAGCAGCATGAAGGTCAAGACACAACTATTTTCTGCGTTCGCGGCTCTTGCCGTTCTGGTGGCAATCGTGGCTGCCATGACGTGCTATCAGCTGAACGCACTCAGTACGAAGTTCGGCAATTTTGAACTCGGTCTTTATCTCCGGTCGAAACTGGTAGCCGCGGTGCAGTTGGCTGTCGAGCAAAGAGCCGTTGCCGCGCGTAACTTGGTGCTTGCGGATACGGACGCAGACCGGCGCACCGCTGCGGACGCCGTTGGCAAAGCCCATGCGGCCGTGCAAAGTCAGCTTACGCGCTTGGAAGAAGAGGCCAAGAATGGCCCCGATGCAACCGACCAGACGCGCGCCCTGGTAGGCGCCATTCGCGCGGTGGAGAACAAGTATGGCCCCGTTGCACTGGCCATCGCGCAGTTGGCTGAAAGCGGCCATCGCGATGCCGCAGTCGACAAGATCAATCGAGAGTGCGTGCCGCTGCTTGCTGCCCTGGACAAGGCCGTTGAAGCGTATGACACGTTCGTATCCGCCCGATCGGGCGCTGCGGTGGAGGCGGCGCGGACGTACGCAACCACAGCGATGTGGATTGCATTGGCGGTGGGGCTTTTTGCGTTTGCAATGGCCGGTGTGCTTGGCGTTGCTATTGCACGGAGCGTGCTGGGCGCCCTGGGCGCTGAACCTTCGCGGCTGGCAGCCATTGCGACTTGCATCGCCGGCGGTGATTTTCGTGCACAGGAGGACTTCAGCGTTGCGCCCAGTGGAAGCGTGCTGTCGTCAATGAAGCAGATTTGCCAGGGGCTAGGGACGCTCATCGGTCGGGTGGGCGATGCGGCGCAGTCGGTTTCTGCTGGCTCCAGTCAGATCGCCAGTGGCAACGTTGATTTGTCGAGCCGTACGGAAGAACAAGCCTCGGCACTGGAGCAGGTCGCCTCCAGCGTGGAAGAGTTGACCACGACGGTCCAACAGAATGCCGCTAATGCGCGGGAGGCTGCCACCCTCGCTATTAGTGCCTCAGACGTTGCCAAGCAAGGCAGCGATGAGGTGGACAACATGGTTGAGACCATGGGCAAGATCAGTACAGGCTCGGTGCGCATCAACGAGATTACGGGCCTTATCGAAGGGATCGCCTTCCAGACCAATATCCTCGCGCTCAACGCCGCGGTCGAAGCCGCACGTGCCGGCGAGCAAGGTCGAGGTTTTGCGGTCGTCGCCAGCGAGGTCCGCACGCTTGCCCAGCGCTCGTCTTCTGCGGCGAAGGAAATCAAGGGGCTGATCGAGTCATCCCTTGCGTATGTGCGCGAAGGCGACGTCGCCGTGGGGCGTGCTGGGCAAACCATGCGGTCCGTCACTACGGCGGTGGGCAACGTAACACGGCTCATCGAAGACATCGCATCTGCCAGTGCCGAGCAAAGCCAGGGAATTGCCCAGATCCATATGGCGGTTTCGGAAATGGACCAGATGACGCAGCGCAATGCGGCGCTGGTCGAAGAGGCGGCCGCAGCATCGCAGGCATTGGAAGAGCAGGGCAGCCTGCTGGCGGAGTCCGTCAAGCATTTCCAGGTTGCCTAGCGCGTATGGATCAGAGCGCTAGGTGGTTGTTCTTTGCTTGATGTCAGGCATCTGTGCCAACGAAACGAGAGAGAGCAACGCATGAAACACGCGAACCGCTGACGCCCGTGCCCGAAGGCACCCGCACCCGCATCCGCTCAAACTGCGCACCGCTGGCCCAGGTTCTGGTTTGTGTGATGGCCGCTGCCCTCTTTGCGGCGGTGATGTTCGACGTACTGAATGCAGATGGTTACCTGGCTGAGTGGTACTCGGCGGTTACCGGTGAGAAGTGGGCATGGGGCGGGCAAATGCATAATCCTGCCCTGCTCCCGCAGGTGAGCCGTTTGACGATGTGTGCACTGGTTGCTATCAGCGAGATCGAAATGTCGATAAGACGGGAGAAATGATGCCTAGATGGTTAATCCAGCACTTCTTCGGCTGTGCGATACACGTGCTCGTCGTACCCGGCCGCAAAAGGCATCTCAGCTATTCGTACAGCGGATTTGTTTGTACAGGAGCGACCGATGCGATGACCTATCCTCGCCTGGAGCGCTTCCATAACACGTCGGCCGACTTCGATTCGGCGGATGCTGCCATCGCCGCTGGAATTGGGAACGGAAAGGCCATCGCTGCGCGCTTGCTTGCATTGGCAACCGAGGAAAACGCGCCGTGTTTTACCGCCAGCATGCTGCGGTCCGCGACGTCGCGCTCTGGCGGGCAGCCGGATGGTGGTTAAGCAACGGAGCGAGTAAGTCAGCGCCATAGCTTACGGCTACGCAGCCGCCGTCCGCTCCCGGCCATTTGCAGCCACTCAGGTAGCCCAAAGCATTGAGAGCGAGATGACAGCACACCATATCGCGATTCCAAGCAGCGAAAGGCGCTTGTTCCTGCTCCAGAGGTATTCAGTCAGACTTTGAGGCCGCTCCGGACGATATGCCCACCACATCCAGACGAAGCCCAACGAGCCCACCTGAAGCAGGCCTGCACCAATGCCGCTTACCCAACGGAACGAGTCAGCGCCCCTTACGACTACACGGACAGCCAGCGAGATATCCGCAACGGCAAGAACGCCTGCACACAACAGCACTAAGCGAGGCGTACTTTTGATGATGGACATGACCTTCAATCCTCGAAACTGGGTTGCTGCCCGACTGGAAGACTGAGACTAACAGCCGATACGAGCAGCTTCAGCTATTGATATTCGCGTCAACTTTAGCCGTTCCTTCAGTCACGCGTGTAGCTCCGTTGGACTGATCTCATTCGGCCAGAAGCGGGCGTAAAAGAAAATGAAATCTCGGAGGAGAAAAGGATGGGAATGCGTTATTGGGGGGCAGCAATCATCGTGGCGGATCGGTCGTTACAAGTCGTTGCCGACGAGCTAAACATGTTCTTAGCGCCTCTGGCGCTTGTCGAGACTGACCTATTTGACGAGGTGCCAGGATACATTGCAGCGGCAGACGGTTTGAAGTTTGAGCTTCAAGGGCCGCCAGATGATGCAGATGACAAGAGCTATTACTACTTCAACTTTGTCTGTCACGCGGAAGGCCTGAACTCACTGCCAAATGCTCTTGGCAATCTAGCGAATGCCGCCTCGCTTGAGACGGAAACCGCACCTCTGCGACGCTCGTCCACGTTCCTATGTGAAAGGCTAAGGGCAACTACGACGTTGGTATGTGATGCAGCCTAAATTGTCCGCTGCCGGCCAGAAGCGGTCAGGTGCTAGATAGAAAAAATCACTCGATGAAACTCGAAGTCGAAGGTAAAGCCAGTATCAGCGATGCAACGCCAGCGCAGATTGCGAGAGCGATTCGGTCGCTCAAAAGCTATGGCCGGTCCTCCTATGCTTCCTTGACGAACGAGTCAGGCAACTACGTGCAGGTCGCAGGTGGTGGCGTAAGCTGCATGGTCGAGCTATTCGACGCGTCAGCGGAGGTTCGCTCCAGGGCGTTTCACGACAAGCCTAACGCCGGCCGCCCACATGGAACCGTTCTTGTATTCGGAGCAGGCAACCTTCCGATGCTGTCCGACGAGTGGTTCATGGCGAATCAGGTTGTCGAGATTTTTCTTGCGTTCTGTGCCAACGCGCCATTTCCGAGCTACGTCGGCTGGCGTCCGGCACGATAGCTCTAACTGTCAGTCAGGCCGTCTTTCGGCCAATAGCTGATATTCGGTCCTTGACCGGTGGGGAGGGCGAACGATGAGCATACTCAAAGAAGTTCAAGACGCCTGGGGTTGGACCGGCATCAAGCCGGTGGAACTGGTAGACGAGAACGACTTCGGCAATCTCATCATCAAGGACGTGCACAGACAGTGCTGGCGACTCTGCCCGGAAGATTGCTATTGCGAGGTAGTCGCGCCAGACCAAGCAGCGTTTGAGGTACTGGCCGCTGATAGTGAGTTTTTGGTGGACTGGCAGATGAGTGTCCTGAAGGATCAAGCAACGCAACAGCTCGGGGCGCTCTCCGCGGGCCGGAAGTTCTGTCTCAAGATCCCGGGCATACTCGGCGGCGAGTACGGTGGCGATAATCTAGGAACGATCTCGCTCGAAGAACTCATCCGTGTCTCTGGCGACCTAGCTCATCAAATTGCCAGTCTTCCGGATGGGACAACGGTTAAGCTTTCGGTCATTGACTGAGAAAACATGTCAGCTACCCGTCTTGCCAGTCTCATTACTTCTGCGGCATTCTTGATTGCCACTTGCGCATACGCTGATTCCTCTGCGCCGTCGCAACGTAGCTCTGCCTCCAGCGAGTCAACTAAAGGATATTTCCCCCGTTACGCGGCCGCAGGTGCACAGGAACGGGCCCTATTTTGCTTTTACGCCCTGGCGAATAGAAGGTCCGCGTTGACGAACGCCGGCACGGAGCACGGCGGTCTGACTCGGGCAGAAGCTGAAGCAGCGTGGCCTGATATCGACAATGCTGATACCCAAAGCTTCGTGTATGGCCAGATCGCTCGTACGCTCGGGCCGGACACCTTTGATGCTGCCGACAGAGCGGCCGTGGAAGCCGCAATCTCGGTTAGCCAAGAAGATCCCGAACATGTACGTCAGCACGAAGAACAGCTTGCTAACGTGTGTGGAACCGCGATTTACGATGCCCTGAAAGCGAGAGGTGTGCCGATCGAGAAGATCGAAACGATATACAGGGACGGCGCGGCCAAGGATAGAGCGTATTTCAAGGCAAGTTTCATAGAGCAAGCCACGAAGCCATTTCATCCCTGACCCCGTCCGCTTCCGGCCAAGATTGGTCATTCAATGAGGGCGCTTCATGACATCGCGCATTACATCTTCCACTGTGCCGTCGGCAGCGTCTGATTTCCTTCGGACGTTTATCGGTGCAAGGATTTCACAGCTAGTTCGCTATAGCTGGTGGCCAGCTATGGACGCAGCCCTCAACTGCAACGTTGAAGACGAACAAGCTTTCTCACTGACGGCAGGACCGTTGGCGATCCACTTTGAAGACGGTCGAATCGTCGGGATGGCCAGTGAACCGGCCCTCAACTCGGTCATCGTCTGGGACGAACGGCGCCCTGAAACTGACAGGCTGGGTCCTCCTCTAGATAAGGATAGCGAACTCTTTCCGATCCTGGCCTCGGATGAGCGCTTTTCGACAAAAGAGTGGTCGAAGCTCGCTGGACTGACTTTGAGCGCGCTATCAATCTTGAAGAGGAAGACGATGAACGCCAAGCAGAGCACACGCCCAAGTGAGGTCGGCTTGCGCTTGATGCTGGACGGAGGTGTTAGCCTCATTGCATCACATGGGCTGCTCGATGGTTCCGATGATTTTTCTGTGCTGCTAGGCTCGGATCTTATTACTGCTGAGCTTGACGAATTTGCACTGGGCTAGACGCCGTCCGCTTGCGGCCAGAAGCGGTCGTCTGGACAGCTAAATTCCTTCCAACGAGTTGATTAGAACGCCCGACGCAACCGCCACTGGAGGGAAGCATTGATTGCGCTGCATAGGAATGCCTGCATATGAGAACTGATAAGAAGGCCCTTCAATTCGCCGGGAAGATTCTCGTCAGGTGCGCATTGGTGGGGATACTTTTTTCCACCAGCGCATACGTATTTAAGCATGCCGCGTTCCCAGTGCTGTTGGCAGTGTTCTCGATACCAGTCGCTGTTGGGTTAGTACTTGTTGGGGTTGTTGTTCTTTCGCCAGGGCGGGGCCAGGGAGAGACTGACACGAAGAAGTCGTGATGGCCGACAAAATGTCGGTCCGCTCGCGGCCAAAAGCGGCCCAGTCAGGCCGCAACCCAGCATTGCGGACGTTGATTGCCCATTCTAGGGATAGGAAAGGTTCAGTTCGCCCGCTAAGGTTTGCCGAATTGCATATCTGTTAGGACGTGAATGCACATCATTGTTCGCTTTGCCCGCATAGTGGCACTTCTCCTTTTTGTACTTGCGGTACCGGCCATACTCATCACTATCGGCAGTCGATATACCGGCGACCGTGTTTACATTCTGAATAGCACTAGTTGCAGTGTGGCGGTCATAGAAGAACATGATGGGCATCGTGCCAACCCCGGGGAATCGACCTTAATCAAGTCGGGCGTCGTCAACCAGACGCCCACCATGATGATCCGCGTCGGTTCGACGGTTTGGTTTGGCGGACTTCATTTCAGCCAAGAGAAGCTTCGACTACGAGACCACGACGATGTCTTGATTCCGCGTATATGGCGTCAAGCATCCTCTTTCGGGACAACACTAACGTACGAAATTACTTCTGACAGAGAGTTGCGGCTCAAAGCGCCAAGGGGCGAGTCGTCAGCGCCGCAGCCCTTGGGGCTCCCATTGAAAGCACCTGCACAGGCTCTGGTGGATAGGTGTGGCAATGCGCCTCCACGCCAATGAAGGCCGACCGTCGGTTTCCGGCCAACTGCGGCCGGTCGTCGATTCCGCAGACTGACGATTTGAAAGACTGCTTTGCAGCTCAGACCTGACACCGGACACAGATCATCCTTTCACCCAAGAGGAGCAAACGAAAAGTCGCGAATAATTCAACGACATTTAAGTCGCTACATCCCGACGGTGCGCCGGCGCACGCCCAACAATCCGTCATTCGTCGCCACTGGATTGTTGGGCGCTAATCGCTCATCGCGGCTGTAACGGTCCGGGCTTCAAAGTCCCAACTCGCTCAGTCCCGGATGATCGTCCGGCCGACGGCCCAATGGCCAGTGATACTTGCGCTCGGATTCCTTGATCGGCATGTCGTTGATGCACGCATAGCGACGTTGCATAAGGCCATCCTCGCCGAACTCCCAGTTCTCGTTGCCGTAGGAGCGGAACCAGTTGCCAGAGTCGTCGTGCCATTCGTAGGCGTAGCGCACGGCAATGCGATTTCCGCCGAACGCCCACAGTTCCTTGATCAGACGATACTCATGCTCCTTCTTCCATTTGCGCTCGAGGAACGCCTGCGCCTCCGCGCGATTGTTCGCGAACTCTGCGCGATTGCGCCATTTCGTGTCGAGCGAATAGGCGAGCGCGACCTTGGCGGCATCGCGCGAATTCCAGCCATCTTCTGCGAGACGAACTTTCTCGATGGCCGTCTCCAGCGTGAAGGGCGGAAGCGGCGGACGAACTGCTGCGGGTGAAGTCATTTCGGATCTCCTTGTGGGGGACAGCGCGTTGTTGGTGCTCGACGTGGAGCGCGGCCCCGTCATCGTGCAACCCGAGAGGGCAAGGCCGCCCGAAGCAAGCGCGGCACCGGTGCTCAGTAAGAATTTTCGTCTTTGCAACATGGGTTCAGAACGGCTTGGTCGGCAGATACTTGCCGTTAAGCGTGATGACGGCACGCTCGCCACCTTCCGGGTCCGGAACCTTCTGGATATCGAGTTTGAAGTTGATCGCGCTGATGATGCCGTCGCCGAATTTCTCGTGAACCAGCGCCTTCAACGTCGAGCCGTACACCTGCACCATTTCGTAGAAGCGGTAGACGGTGGGATCGGTCGGCACGCCACCCGGAATGCTGCCGCGCACGGGAATGGTTTGCAGCAGGCGAACAGCGTCGTCGTCGAGCCCGAGGCGTTCGGCGACCAGCTTCGCCGCATTCTCCGGCAGCGCATGCTGACCAAGTAGCGCGGCTGTCGTGTATGCGAGGCTCAGGCCCGTGCCCTCGTTGATGGCTTCGAACGTGAGGTTCTTGCGCACCTTCGCATCGACGATCGTTTCCGTCAGAGCTTCGCGTGCGTTCGGTGTGACTTGCGATTGGGTCATGATGTTGCTCCTTCAGTAAATCAACCTAGTGAGATCGGCAGTCGGTGTGACGAGCCGGGAATCAGAGCGCAGCCACGCACTCGATGGGCGTCGCGGTGACATCGGGATGCGCGGCGAGCGGCACGAACTGGCGAGTCGCGGCGTCGAGCGCGTCGATCGAGCCGGATTCGATGTCGTAGACCCATCCGTGCAAATTGAGGCGGCCTTGCGCGAGTCCCAGTGCAACGGAGGGGTGGGTCTTGAGGTTGTCGAGCTGTGCGATGACGTTCTCGCGCACCATTGAGTCGACGCGCTCGCGCTCGCCTGCATGTTCACGCGCCTCGTTGACGAGCCTCGCCGAGTCGGCGTAGCGCAGCCAGTTGGCGACCGCGGGCATATGGTCGAGGCACTTGCACGTCGCGACGGCCGTCATCGCGCCGCAGTCCGAGTGGCCGCATATCACCACATCCGTCACGCCGAGCGCGGCCACCGCATATTCGACCGTTGCCGACACACCGCCGGGCTCAGGACCGAACGAAGGCACGATGTTGCCGGCATTGCGGATCACGAACAGATCGCCCGGTTCGCGCTGCGTGACCAGTTCGGGAACCATGCGACTATCGGAACAGGAAATGAACAGTGTGCGCGGCGTCTGACTGGTGGCCAGCTTGCGGAACAACTCCCTGCGCGCGGGCATGATGTCCCGCTGAAACTTCAGAAAACCGTCGATGATCTCTTGCATGGTCAGCTCCATTCAATCTGGCGTTCGTCGCGGTGTCGCTCAGTGCGGTGCGTTGGACAGAGAATGGACCCGTTCCGTCATAGTGTCCAAGACGGGTTTATGATGATCACCATAGGCAACACCAATAGCCATCGGGAACGAGGAGATTCGCCATGCTGTTGCGTCATATCCGTTACTTCCTGGCCGTCGCGGAACACCGCAATTTCACACGCGCCGCCGAGGCGCTGCACGTTTCGCAGCCCACGCTGTCACAGCAGATACGGCAACTGGAAGACACGCTGCGCACTCAGCTCCTAGACCGTTCGGGGCGGAACGTGCAACTCACGGATGCCGGCGCGGCGTGGATGCGCTATGCGAAGCTCGCGCTACAGGATCTAGATGCGGGCGTGCGGGCGATACATGACGTCGGCGAACTGAGCCGCGGCAATTTGCGCCTTGCGGTGACACCGACCTTCACGGCATATCTCGTAGGGCCTGTGATCGATCGCTTTTATGGCCTGCATCCCGGCATCGCGATCGACATTCAGGAAATCACGCAGGATCAGATCGAAGCGCAACTCGCCGACGACAGGCTCGACGCCGGCATCGCGTTCGAGCCCGTCCACACTGCGGAAATCGAAAGCGAGCCGTTGTTTCGCGAGACGCTGAGCCTCGTCGTCGGCGGCGACCATACGCGCGCGACGCGCCGCAAGCCGCTGTCCGCGCAGGACTTCGCCAACGAACGGCTGGTGCTGCTGAACAAGGCGTTCGCGACGCGGCGTTACATCGACGAATACTGCGCGAAGAACCAGATCCGCCCGCAGGTTGCCATCGAGGTCAGTTCGATCAGTGCGATCGTCGAGATCGTGCGGCGTGGGCAGCTCGCAACCATACTGCCCGATGGCATCGCGCGCGAGCATACCGAGCTGCACCCCGTGCTGCTCGACCCGCCGCTGCAGGCGCGCACGGCTGTGCTGCTGCAACGCAAGGACGCGTATCGGACGGCGGCGAGCAAGGCCTTCGTCCAGGTGTTGACGGAATTGACGAAGAACTTCCGACGCTGATGGAGATCGCGTACGTGACGCGCAAAGCGAAGAGAGCAACACGCAACGCGCGCCTCGTTAACTCCGACACCTGCGATGCCGACACCACGGCGTGGGTTGTTGCGAAGCGACGTGCCGTCGCCACACGAAGTGCTCGAACAGCAGCGGCACGTCTTCGCGGCGCTCGCGCAACGGCGGCAGCCCGATCTGCGCAACGTACAGCCGATACAGCAGATCCGCGCGAAAAACGCCTTCGGCGGCCAGCGCCACGAGATCGGCCTTCGATGCCGCGATCACGCGGCAATCGACGGGATCGACTCGTTCGCGCCGAGCCGTTCCAGCGTGCGTTCCCAAGACAAGCTGCGGCGTCACAAGGTAACGTCGCCGAGGTGAGCGATGCGCTCGGCATGTCGAAAAAGACGCTGTATCACGAGCTGCGTCAGCTGAAGAGCATGACCGTACGGTGGGCCACGCGCTCCGCACTAGGAAGCAATTGCTACATCAGCCAAGTTATTCGAGTCCACTTGTCCGCTTCCAGCCAGGAGCGGTCCCTCATTGCTTCCATCGCCAAGAGTTCACCTCCGGAAAGCGTTGAACAGCTTCCGGAGGCATAAGAATGCCGCGACACTTCCGTGCGAAGCGGGTGCATACCGGGCTCCCGCACCCGCAATTGACTCAGCGGCCAACCGATTGAGTTGGTCTCGAGAGGGGGATCAGCAAAGAGGTTGGCGTTCAAAGCTGCATCGCAGCAAGGGCTTGGTCTCGCATTTTTCCCGCCGCCGATTAGTTTCGGATACGTCTCGCCCCGTAAGGCTTTGCGGGTCGCCGTCGCAGCTTGTATCCGGAACTAATCAAGCGCTGTATCCGCAACTAATCGATCGTTTCAAGATCAGTTCTAGCGCGCGCCAAGGTTGTCCACAGCACCGCCCAAACCGCATACGGAAATTGACGCAACCGCTTGATGCACAAGGAGTTGTTGCACGATGTAACGGCCGGCGGGCTGTGGATAACGTCCGCTCCATGG
The DNA here is from genome assembly GCF_049913345.1 of Ralstonia sp. R-29. Taxonomy (NCBI): domain Bacteria; kingdom Pseudomonadati; phylum Pseudomonadota; class Betaproteobacteria; order Burkholderiales; family Burkholderiaceae; genus Ralstonia; species Ralstonia sp. R-29. Next base: position 1,253,387 of record NZ_CP184378.1, on the reverse strand, counting down.
AGACGGTTCTGCTTGGCGGCACGTTTGCCGAAAACCGTCAAGCCCTTTGTTATGCCGGGGTTCCACGGCATGGCGGGTTATGCACAGAACATGTGGATAAGTCTGTGGGAAACCGCATCCGACCCGCATGGCGACGGCTTTTGGTCGGTGTTGCTCGCGAATTCGGCACCCGGCGTGTTCGTGAGCCTTGCTTCAGAGAAAGATCATCGAGCAACGTTTGATTACAACCTGATACAGCACCACGGCCCGCCGTTGACCAGACTTCCGGCATGCGACCACGGGTCGCAACCGATCATTGAAGGAGAACAACATGGCTCGGTTACTGACGATTCTGCTGGCCGGCGCGACGCTGCTGACGGCCACCGGTTGTGCTGACATGACGGCGCGCCAACGCAATACCGCCATTGGTGCGGGCGTGGGCGGCTTGGCCGGTGCGGCGCTGATTGGCGGTCCTGGCGCAACGCTGGGCGGCGCGGCACTGGGTGGTCTGGTGGGTAACGTGTCGACGCGCTGATCACGCATCGCCAAATAAAAAACGGCCCCACGTTGCCAACGTTGGGGCCGTTTTTTTACGCCTGCGCGCGGCTGTGCGCACGCAGTAACGCGTCGATTGCCGGCACCTCAAGCGGTCGGCCAAATAGAAAACCCTGCACTTCATCGCATGCATGCGCGGCCAGGAAGGCCGACTGCTCGGGCGTTTCCACGCCTTCTGCCGTTACCGTCATGTTCAGCGCACGGGCCATCGCGATGATGGTCTTGGTGAGTGCCACGCAGTCGGCCACCGCCGGCACACCGCTGATGAACGAGCGATCAATCTTGATGTTGTGGATCGGCAGGCTGCGCAGGTACGACAACGACGAAAAGCCGATGCCGAAATCGTCGAGCGAGATGCGCACGCCGCGTGCGGTCAGGCTCATCAGCAGGCGCTGCGTGGATAGCCGATCGGCCAGCAGCACGCTTTCGGTCAACTCCAGTTCCAGCCGCGACGGCGTCAGCCCGGACGCTTCGAGCGCTTCATCCACATCGCGCTCGATCACACCCGCATCGCACTGGCGCGCGGAGACATTGACCGAGATGCGCCCGGTAAAGCCAAAGTTGCGCTCCCACGCTTGCCCCTGCGCGCACGCCTGCATGAGTGCCCAGCGGCCGAGTTCGAGGATGTAGCCCGATTCTTCTGCCACGGCGATGAACTCGGTGGGCGAGACCGCGCCAAGCTCCGGGTCCGACCATCGCATCAGGGCTTCCACAGCCACGAGTTCGCCCGAGGCGAGCGCATATTTGGGTTGATACACCAGCCGCACCTGGCCGCGAGCGAGGGCGCGCCGCATGCGCTCGTTGAGCGTGAAGCGACGCAGCATTTGCGTTTCGAGCGCCCGCGAATACCGCGCGACGCGGTTGCGGCCGTTTTCCTTGGCGCGGTACATGGCCGCTTCTGCATGGCTGACCAGCGTGGCCGCGTCGCCGCCGTCGTCCGGGAACCTCGCCACGCCAATGCTGGCGGACAAGTGCAACTCGCGGTCGCCGCCGGTAAAGGGTTTGGCCAGCGCTTCCAGGACTTGCTGGCTCAGCGAGTCGGCCGCATCCGGGTCGTCGATGGCGACGCAGAACTGGTCGCCACCCAGCCGCGCCACCAGAGCGCGCTGTCCGGCCTCGGCGCGGATGCGTTGTGCCGCCAGGTTCAACACCTGGTTGCCGATGTGGTGGCCCATCGCTTCGTTCACGGTCTTGAAGTGGTCCAGGCCGATGTACAGAAGCGCGGCTTGACCGGTGGATGGCAACGTCAGGCGCGCATCCAGTCGCTCGATGAAGGCCGCGCGATTGGGCAGCCCGGTCAGCGAATCCTTGGTCTCCAGCAGACGCAGCTGCTCAACGGTTGAGCGCTCGGCCGTGATGTCGCTGAAGATGACGAGCACCGCGTGTGGCGAGGCGCTGTCCGGCGAGAACATCGGCAGCACCGACTCGCGCAGCCACACGATCTGCCCGTTTGCGGCAGGCACGCCCACCACCACATTGCTAATGGCGCGCCCCGTGCGGGCGGCCAGCGTGGTCGGCCATGCGGCGCGCGGCAGGATCGCGCCATCTTCGCCGAGCACCATGTCGCTTAGCGCCATGCGCGGCCGGCCTTTCCACGACGTGCCGGATAGCCGCAGGATTTCTGCCGCGCTGCGGTTGTACGACAGCACGCGACCGTCGGTGGACAGCGTCAGCACACCCTCGCTCAGATGATTGACGACCAGCCGGTATTGATCGCGCAATTCACGCGCCTGACGGTATTCGGTCTCCAGGCGCAGCAGCTTTGCCAGCGCGCCGACGATGCTGCCGCACGCGTGACGCAAGGGAGCATCGTCAACAGTGCTGACATTGGGCGCGGCATAGAACAAGCACAGCAGATCGTCACCGAGCGCCGCGCCGCCTTGCTGAGCGGGGAGGCGGCACAGCCATGCTGGCAGCGCCGTGCCGAGCGCGCGACCGAGCGTTTCGCGCAAGGCTGGGGACGCGTTCGGCAGACGGATCAGTTCAATCGGCGCCAGATCGTTCAGCAACGGCGCGATGTGGGATAGTTCGACATCCGGGTCGTTCTGCCCAAGGGCTGGCTCACGGTGGGTCAACTGCGCGCGCGCGGCTTGCGTGCCATAGATCCGCGCCCGTCCGGACACCACGCGCACCACCACGCATAGCGAGCTGGGTAGCGCCGCTTCAAGCGCGCGCAGCGCGGCATGCAGCCGTTCCCCCAGCGATGCGGCCGACGGCAGTGTGGACAGCAGATGGTCGAGATGTTCGTGCGGTAGCGCTGCGCCAATCGCCTCCGCGCTCAGCAGGCGCTCGCCCGCCTTGCCGGGCAGTTGCGCATCGAGTGGCAGCGGCAACCCGTGCACGACGACCTGCTGCGCGGGCAGGCCATCAAAGCGCGTGGGCGTGACGGTCAGCCGCACCCCCACCGGTTTGCTGGCGGCATCCAGAGAAATGAGTGAGGTGAGTTGCGCTGCTGACATGCCGGTCGAGGCGGGCATATCGATGTCGGCTTCGACGTGGTCGGTTGCGCTGAGCCAGGCCGGCACATCCAGGAAGAAGCGCGAGAAGGGCTCGCCCAGCAACTGATCAGCCGACAGCGCACGCACCATGCAAACGCCCGCCGCATTGGCATACACAATGCGGCCCTCCAGGACGACATAGAGCGGAACGGGCAGGCTTTGCGCCGACAGCGGGTAGGAAAGTTCGTCTTGCATCCCACGCTCCAACCAAGAGGTTGCCCAGGATACTGCCCCACGCAAGCCGCGCGCCGCGAGACGGGGGCTAGCCGGCAGAGGGCGGGGCAATGCCATTCATGATGCGCAAAAGTTGTGAGTCGCGCAAATTGTTAGTTTGTGGTCGATACAACACATTGGGGCGATTTTAGTGACGGTCCAGCGCCCGGCTGGCAACGCGCCCGTTAAAGCGGTTGGCATTGAATCGTTTGCCGTAGGCGCAGATTCAGTTCTATCTGAGGGTTTTTGGCGCAGAGAAACACCGCTCGATCCGGCGCGGTGTGCATTCCCGTCCAATGGCACACATCAATACATACGTGCCCATTGTCACGACGAAATCGACGCTGATGCATTCGATTGAACGTTCTGGAAAGAAACGGGTCGTGGTCCCAAACAAGACGCGTCCCCGCAGGGCAAAAACTAAAAGCAGAGCGTCAAAGCGGCGTGGCAAGCGCGGGTTCATCGGTGTCTCATCCAACGGTCAGCCAAGGCGTGCACTGCGTTGAACTGCCTTTTCTGCCGGTCGCAAATCGACATGCGGTGTCTACGAAAAAGGGCTTTTGATGTCGCGCTCCGGGTTGGATGCATTCGGTATAGCGTGCACGCGTGACTGCGTGTGTGGTACGTCGGCGATGCCGAGCAATGGCGCTGATGATGCGGGTCGCGTTGCCGGAATTGCGGGACCCGGTTGCCCTTGCTATGGTGATTGCACTGATGAAATGCAGTGCGACATCGGTTTGAGGCCATCGCGTGACGGCGTACGTTAATCCGATGCATCAATCGGACTTTTCGGGTGCAATGCTTAGCAGTCGATGTACCTGAATTGGTTTGACACGGAGTTGAACGCTTGATGGCCCCTCAGGTTGTAAGCTCAAGAATGTTGAAATTTCATTTCAGTTATGAATACAATTGATCTAATATCTGATCCACACCAGACTTTATCGGGAGCGCATATGGCGACATACAAGGAATTGATTGCACAAAAGGCTAAGTTGGAAGAGCAGATTGAAAACGCTCGCGCCAAGGAACTGGAAACCGTGATCCAGCAAGTGCGCCAGACGGTTGCCGAATACGGCCTGTCGGCTGAGGATCTGGGCCTGGCACCGCGCCGTGGCCGCCGTGCCGGTTCCAAGGCTCCGGTACCGGCCAAGTACCGTGATCCGAAGACGGGTGCAACGTGGTCGGGCCGCGGCCGTGCGCCGGCCTGGATCGGCAAGAACCGCGACAAGTTCCTGATCGCCTGATCTGACTGACCGCGCCCAGTGCGCGTCAAGCTCGGATGGCCCACCCTACGGTGGGCCGTTTTCATTGGCGCGCGCGATCCACGTTCCTGTATAACAACGGCATGACGCCTCGCCTGCCCAAATACCTTGAACTGGCCGACCGCATCCGGCTCGACATCCTGCACGGCGCATTGCCCGCCGGCAGCGTTGCGCCCAGCGAGAACGAAGTCGCCCAGCGCTACGGCGTCTCGCGGCTGACTGCGCGCCGCACGCTCAATGAACTGGCGGCACGTGGGCTGCTCAAGCGCTCGCGCGGGCAACGCAGTGTGGTGCTCGATCGCGTGGGGCCGCATCGGCCGGTGCTGTATGCGCCGGGCCAGTCCGACGCGGCGCTCGAGTATGTGCCCGGCGCCGTCTATACGGTGAGCGTGTTCCGTGTGGAGCAGGCTGATGAAACCGTCGCCACCGCGCTGGGTTTGGAGGTGGGTGCGCAAGTGGCCTTCGTGGAGCGCCGCGCGCAGGTGGGCGGCCAACCGATCATGCTGCTGCGCACGTGGCTGACCTCCCGGCTGGCCGCCATGCTGGAGGCGCGCGATTTTGAGGACCGCCTGTTCGTGCAGGTGTTCCAGCGCGCCAATCTGACCATCGCGCGTTCGCGCGAGGCGCCCCTGGCCTGCGTGGCCGATGCCCACCAGGCTGCCCAACTCGACGTAGCGATGGGCGTACCGCTGGTCCGCGTGCGCCGCATCGGCTATAGCGGCGCCGACGTGCCGATCTCCCTCACGTATTGCGATTTCTCGCCCGAGCGCTACACCCGCGAAGTCGACATCCGCGTGCTGCAGAACGACTGAACCGGCACTGCGCCAGCACGGTGCAGAAACCGCGTCGCATACCCCTGTGAGGGGACTTGTCTGCCCGGGGTAGCCAAGCTGGACAGCGCCCCTTTTTCATCCAAGCGCCCATTTGCTGTGTTGTGACGCCGTCGTGCTGCACTGGCACGGCTGTTGCATTGACTCGCCCCGATTGTGCGGGGCGGGTTGAGCCGCCTTCCCTGCGAAGCAATCCACTCAGCCGCGAATGATGGCCTTGGCCGGAGAACGCGGATTGAGGAAATCGATGCCTGCCAAGGCGCGATCTGGTCGGACATTCGCCCAAAACCTATCTGACGCAGAAGTGCGGGACGAATGCAGATGGATTCTTTTTTGCGATTCACTACTCGGGGGAAATCAAACACTATGACAACACATCAGAAGACGGCGGCGGGCAAACTCACTGCCTGCGCCTTGACGGCAGTTGCGCTGTTGATGGGGGCAGCAGATGCGGGGGCAGTCGAATGGAGCGATACCTCAATCGGCTATCGCTATGGCACCCAATTCGCAGAGCCGTTTGTGGGTGACGGCATTCACAAGAACATCTTCAACTTCACGCACGCCAGCGGATACAAGTACGGCACGAACTACCTGAACGTCGATTTCCTGCAGTCAGACAGCAAGGACGCCAACGCGCAGGAAGCCTATGTCGTGTATCGCCACACGCTCGATATCGGCAAGGTGCTCGACAAAAACCTCAGCGCCGGGCCGATTCGCGGCTATGGCCTGACCGCCGGCTTTGACTGGAACACCAAGAACGACCCCGGCTACGCATCGAAAAAGCGCATGCTGGTGGTCGGGCCGACGGTCATGATGGACGTGCCGGGTTTCCTGAACATCAGCCTGCTGATGCTGTGGGAGAGCAACGAGCCGGTCGGCGTCACGAGCCGCTACCACTACAAGGCCCACCCGATGCTCAACGCGGCATGGGGTATCCCCATCGGCTCGACGGGGCTGTCGTTTGAGGGGTATGCCAACTACATCGCAGCCAAGGGCAACAACGAATTCGGCGGCGGCACCGCGCCGGAGCTGAACATCGACGCCATGTTGATGTACGACCTGGGCACGCCTTTACATCTGGGTAAGAACACGCTGCGCGTGGGCATTGAATATCAATACTGGCGCAACAAGTTCGGCAACCCGGCATCGGTACCCGGTTCGCTGGCAAAAACGCCGATGGTGCGCGCGGAATACCACTTCTGATGGGCTGCCGCCGGTACCGTTGGTATTGGCGGGCTGTTTCCTTGTCACCGCCCGCGTGTCGACAGCGTGGGCGTGGGTTGCCAGCGGCGTCCGAAGATTCGGGCGCCGTTTTTTATGGTGGAAGCTAACCGAGAGCGGTTAACCGGTGCGCGCCAACCGTATCGGCGGCTCGGCCGGTTGTGGCGAGTTCAACAGCATGGCGCCGCGCTGGGTGGCCACGAACACCGCCTCCGTCCGGCTGCGCACCTCCAGCCGGCGATATAGCGCATTGATATGCGCCTTGGCTGTCGCCTCTGAAATGCTCAGCATGCGGCTGATGGTTTTGACCGGGTGCCCGCGCGCGAGCAGCACGAGAATCTCATATTGCCGCTGGGTGAGCCCCAGTAATGCGGAATCGTCATGGCCATTGGATGCGCCCGCCGCCGAGGATGCGGCGCGGGCCAACACAACGGAGGCGGGTACATAACGGCCGCCGGCCAATACCAATTCCAATGCTGCGGCAATCAATTTGCCGGAATAGCTTTTCAGCAGATAGGCAGAAATATTCAATTGCATAAGCGCACGTACGTGCGCCGCTGAGTCGGTTTCACCCAGCACGGCAATATGTCTCGGATGCGGCTGTTGCAGCAACCGGGAGAGGGCTGGCAGATCGTCGATGCCCGGAATGGGCAGGCCGATCAGGGCCAGTTCGGCGTCCGCATGCGCCGCAAGGTTTTCAAAAAGTGCCTCGTCCGGCTCGACGCTGACGACCTCGGAAATGGCCGGCAAGGACTGCAAAACGTGGGTGGCACCGGCGCGCACCAATGGGTGCGCCTCGACTACGATTGATTTCACTGCGCCGCCTGTCTGGTTATGGTTGTTTGCCCATGACCGGAATCAGCCGTGGCCTCGTCCATTTGGACCGGCGCGATCCAAATACATACAGACGTGGCTGGTGGAAATGCAATGGCGCGCGGTTTCGGTATGTTTCCCCGTTCAACCGGTGGTCACCGCAGTACGGTGCCGCCGGGCCAAAACCTTGCTACGCCATTCAGGCGCAATTCCCTTCCGGTTTTCTTATTTATGTCGCCAGGCGCGGGGGATATACCCCGCCAAAATCCGCAGAATAAATCCCCAGCATGCTTGTTGCACCCATCAATGGGATGTAAACCTTTTTGTTTACCCCGATTGGATGTGTGCAAGACCGGTATAGATATCAGGATCAGGCGGCAGCAGCTAGCCCCACTTCACGCCCATTGACTCGGGGCGAAATTGGGGTCTGCGGTGGCGTAGGACAGGCGGGGAGCGTGGCGGCGGTGTGCCGCCGGGGCTTATTGCGCGACGACCGAGAAGCGCGGCATCGACAGCGGCTGTTTGCCGTCGCGGCCGTAGGGGGTTCCGCCGCCATTATTGGCTGCGTGCAGCACGGACAGTGCATTCTGCGTGGCACGCAGGCGCAGGTCGATCAGGGCGCCGTTGTCGATATTGCGCTGGCGCAGGGCGCGGGCCAGGGCGAGGTTCTCGTCGAACAGGCGGCTGGCGGTTTCGTCCGAGCGCAGGTATTTCACCAGCCCGTATGGATCTGCGCCGCCGTGCTGCGCCCACCACAGGCGGCGCTCACGGTCGGCTTCGCCCAGGGCGGTGAGCTGGTTCTGCTTGGTTTGGGTAATGCGCTCGAGCTCGGCCATGTCGCCATCGCGCAACGCCTGGCTTTCGGCTTCCAGGGTTTGGGTGGCGGCGCGCAGCAGTGCCTGCTCGTCGGCAAGGGTGCGGATCAGCAGCGTGTTATCCATGGTGGCGACCTATCAGCGTGGGGAGCTTGGGCAGCCGCCGGCCCGCATGGGCTGAGCGCCACCCCGCCGCGATCAGCCCATGCGGGCCGGCGGCGTCATCAAAAACGAGAGACAGGCGCGGGAAGTGCCCCGTCAGGCCTTTTTGCTTCGCGTCGAGAGCAGCGACTGGGCGTCGGACAGTGCCGCATCGGCGATCTTGCCGGCGTCCATCTTCAGCGTGCCATTCTTGATGGCGGCGCGAATCTGCTCGACGCGTGCTGCGTCGAAGTCGCCACTGCCCACTTGGCGCGAGACTTGTTGAACGGAGAGCGACGGGGTGTCGCCACTGTGGCGCGTCGAGCCCGCAGCCGTGCCGCTGGCCGACGGTGTGCTCGTGGCGCGGCTCGACCCGGACGTGGCGTCCTTGGCCGGCACCACGGCGGGCGCGTTGTTGACGATATGGTTGATTTTCACAGGTGTCTCCGAAGAGCGCGTTCATCCTAACACCCATATCGGCCAACCCCGGCTCAAACTTTAGAGCCGCTAACAAAGCCGCCCTGGCGTCGTTGCGCCTCCCGCAGTGACCAACACTCGGTACGCTTGTACTGTCTGCGTCGGCACGCCTAGCCAGGACAGCTTTGTTAGCGGCTCTTAGCGGCGGAATGCGATTGCACATCACACTGTGAAAGTGATCGGTTCGCATCAAACCAAGCTCAAAACTGGACGGCGACCACGCCAACCGACTGCGCAATCCCCGAGATGACGTTGCCGTTGGCGGTGCGCACCTGCGCAACTTGGCCAATGGCCGCCTGATTCAGCGCCCGTCCGTCACTTGTGACTTGGAAGCCACCTCCGTCGGCGACGAGTTTGACGGTCTGGCCCGCTTGCACGGCGATGGGCAAGCGCAGGCTCTCGGCGCGCAACGGCTGGTTGGGCGCCACGCTGGTGACGAGTACGCGGCCCACCACGTCCGCGGGCTGCTGCACCACGGAGGGCGGCAGCGCAGACAGATCGCCCGTGCGGGCTTCCAGGTCGCCCATGTCGAGCGTCTTGCCTGGCGACAACTGATGTACGGCCACGTAATACGTTCCGCTGATCTGAATCGTGGCCGGCACCCATGCCGCCCAGGCGTGCGGCGAACGGCAGCGCACGCCCACTTGTATACGGCCGCGCAGGCGGTTGGCGGCGGGCAACATCAGGTCGATCTGATCACACGGCTGGTTGGCGATGCGCGGGTCGACGGGGCCGACTTCTACCGAGGCGCGCGGGGCGCCGGCGTCGTTGGTGCCGCCCAGGATGTCCAGTTGCGATTGCAACTGCTGCTGAATCTGCATCTGGATGGCGGTCGGGCCCTGGATGGTCGTCGCCGGCTGGGCGGGCATAGGCTGGTTGGCGGCGGCTGGCGCATAGCCCACGCGCATCATGCCCTGCGCGTGCGCCAGGATCGGGTGCGCCAGGCTGGCGAGCACGCCAAGCGCCAGCATCACCATCAGCAGCAGCTTGCGCTGGCGGGCCGCCAATGGCATGGCCACGGCACGCGTGCGCCGGACAACGGCGAGTGTCGGGTGGTGCGCGCTGCGTGCAAACCGCTGTGGCATGGCAAGCCTCCATCAAAAGTCCGGTGAAGTGTAGCCACGCGCTCGGGAGAGCCAAATGCGGAAATGTCGGCCAATCCCCCCCTTATTCGGACGAATGCACTTGCGCACCGGCCCCTAGACTTTGCAACGTGGTGAAGTCCCTGGCGTTGCGCGGTGTCTGGTTGTGCCTCGCGTGACCTGTCCTGGTGGTCGTGTTCGTGGCGGCTGCTGGATCGCAGACAGTCCTTTTCCACTGAGGTGCATGACGGCAACTCAGCAGCACGCGGTAACAAGCGGTTTTTGGAGACGGCATCGGTGGTTTTGAAGGGGCCGCCGGTGCCGCAGTCTCCACCCCCAACGGAATTTGGAACACAAACCCGGCGGGCGCGCCACAACAGGGCGCCGCGCGCAAGGAATACAGACATGGTCGACAAGCTGGATCAGTTGTTCGGTTTTCAGGAGCAGGCGCTGCACTTGCGTTCGCAGCGGCACCAGATCCTGGCCTCGAACATCGCCAACGCCGATACGCCGAACTACAAGGCGCGCGACTTTGATTTTCAGTCTGCGCTGCAGAACGCGGTCGGCCAGCAAAGCGGTAACAGCCTCCCGATGATGGCAACGGCGGCCGGTCACTTGACCACCACCGGCGCCCCGGCAGGCGATGTGACGCCGATGCAGGCGTCGCTATCTCAGCAGACCAAGGCGCTGCAAGGTGAGGTGCAGTACCGCACCTCGCAGCAACCGTCGATTGACGGCAACACGGTGGACATGGACGGCGAGCGCATGCGCTTTGCCGACAACACGGTGCGTTACGAGGCCGACTTGAACATCGTGACGCAGAAGATCAAGTCGATGCTGGCGGCCATCCAGAACAGCTAGTCCGCTGAATCATTGAAATGGGAGGTGAAGGACATGCCATGGGGGATGCAGCGCTAGGCGCAAAGCGCAGCAATAGCTGGCTATTGCGAGCATTTGCAACGACGCGATGCGCCCCGATGGCATGGCAAGCACCGACCAATTTCAGTGATTCAGTGGACTAACACGACGTATAGGGCAAGACGACCGCGCAGCAGTCAGGCGCGGCGAGAAAGAGGGGCGGGAGTGATGTGGCGCCCCGGGCCAGGCAGATCTGGCTCGGAGCGCGCCCTCACAACGGCAAGTTAGACCCGGCAATCGCGCCGGGCACAGTATTCAGAAGACAGCGGAACCAACATGTCGCTATTCAAGGTGATGGATGTGGCTGGCAGCGCGCTCACCGCGCAGTCCAAGCGCATGAACGTAGTGGCCTCCAACCTGGCCAACGCCGAGAGCGTGACCGGCCCGGACGGCACGGCCTACCGCGCCAAGCAGGTGGTATTCACCCCCGCGCAGCAGACCGACGGCGATGCCTATGCCACCGGCGTGTCGGTCGACCGTGTGGTGGAAGACACCGTCACGCCCATGAAGCGCATGCACCAGCCGGGCAACCCGCTGGCCGATGCCGATGGCTACGTGACCATGCCCAACGTGGATCCGGTCGAAGAAATGGTCAACATGATTTCCGCCTCGCGCTCGTACCAGGCCAACGTGGAAGTCGCCAACACCACCAAGACGATGGCCTCCAAGGCCCTGACCCTGGGCCAGTGATTAGGCCAATGAAGGGCCCCCATCCTAGCGAGATACGAACATGACCGTCAGCGCAACCAGCAGCACCGGCAGTACCACGAACACCGGCAACCAGCTTGCCGTCACCAGCGGCACCGATCTGCAGAACACGTTCATGCAGCTGCTGGTCGCGCAGCTGAAGAACCAGGATCCGCTCAACCCGATGGACAACTCGCAGATGACCTCGCAGTTGGCGCAGATCAACACCGTCAACGGCATCCAACAGTTGAACACCACGATGACCAACATGGCCACGCAGAACGCCGCCACGCAGGCGTCGTCGCTGATCGGGCGCAGCGTGCAGGTGCCGTCGTCGTCGCTCACGCTGGCATCGGGCACGGCCAACTTCGGGATTTCGGTGCCCAACGGCGCCGACGATGTGGTGGTCACCATCAAGGATGCGCGCGGCAACACCGTGCGTTCCGTCGATCTGGGCCAGATGGCGCCCGGTAGCGGCAGCTACGCCTGGAACGGCAAGAACGACAGCGGCACTACGGTGGCCGACGGTACGTATTCGATTTCGGTCTCCGCCATGCTGGGCGGCAAGACCACCACGGCCAACGCCACGGGCGCCGACAAGGTGACGGGCGTGACCATTACCAACGGGACGACGCAGCTGCAACTGGCCTCGGGCAACACGGCCAAGCTGTCGGACATCACGACGATTCAATAACGCGGCGAACACCGCTTCCATACTTTCTCGGGAGAACACAATGGGATTCCAGCAAGGCCTGAGCGGTCTCGACGCCGCCTCCAAAAACCTCGACGTGATCGGCAACAACGTTGCCAACGCCAACACCGTCGGCTTCAAGAAGGCAACCGCCGAGTTTGGCGACGTGTACGCACGCTCGCTGGTGGGCGCGTCGGACACCCAGATCGGGCAGGGCGTGAGCGTGACCAACGTGTCGCAGTCGTTCACGCAGGGCAATGTGACCATTACCGGCAACCCGCTGGATATCGCGATCAACGGCACGGGCTTCTACCGCACGGTCGATACGAGCAGCGGCCAGGTGTCGTACACGCGTAACGGCCAGTTCCACACCGACAAGAACGGTTTCATCTTGTCCGCCACCGGCCAAAACCTGACGGGCTACGGCGTGGACAGCGCCGGCAAAGTCAACACCGCTGTACTGACCAACCTGCAGATTCCGGTGAACGACCTGGCGCCGCTTGCCACCACGAACACGACGTTCGGCATCAACCTGGATGCGGCCGCCACCCCACCGACCACCACGCCGTTCTCGAACGCCAACTCGGCCACGTTCAACCACTCCGTGTCGGAGCAGGTGTACGACGGCACGGGCACGGCGCACATGCTGACCAACTACTACGTGCGCACCGCCACCGGTTGGGATGTCTACTCGCAGGTCGATGGCAACAACCCCACCGGCGGCAACCCGGTGACGTCGCTCACGTTCAACAGCAACGGCCAGCTGACGTCTTCGCCCAGCAAGATTGCCGTGGCGTTCGGCGGCATGAGCATCGCCAGCATGGACTTCACGGGCACCACGCAATACGGCGGTGGCTACAACGACACCGCGCCCGGCGTTGCGCAAGACGGCTACGCCACGGGCCGCCTGGCGAGCTACTCGGTCGGTACCGACGGTATCGTCACGGCGCGCTACTCCAATGGCCGCACGGCCACGCTGGGCCAGATCGCCATGGCCAACTTCAAGGCACCGGAAGGCCTGCAGAGCATCGGCGGCAACCAGTGGGTGGAAACGTCCAACTCGGGCGCGCCCAACCTCGGCACGCCGGGCATGGGCTCGTTCGGCCTGCTGCAATCGTCGGCGGTGGAGCAATCGAACGTGGACCTGAGCCAGGAGCTGGTCAACATGATCGTGGCTCAGCGTTCGTACCAGGCCAATGCGCAGACCATCAAGACGGAGGATACGATCCTCCAGACCTTGGTCAGCATGCGTTAAGCCACAAGCAGGAGCCCACCACAATGGATCGTTCGATCTACGTGTCGATGACTGGCGTGAAGCACCTGTTCGACCAACAGGCGGCCAGCGCCAACAACCTCGCCAACGCCAGCACGACGGGTTTCAAGGCCCAGATCGATGCGTTCCATTCAGTGGGCGTGCAGGGCGAAGGTTCGCCCACGCGCAGCTACGTGATGGCCTCGGCCATCGGCACGGATCTCACGCCTGGCCCGATCGAAACCACCGGCCGCAGCCTGGACGTGGCCATCGACGGCCAAGGCTTCTTTGCCGTGCAAACGCCGGATGGCAGCGAGGCCTACACCCGCGCCGGCACGTTCCAGGTGGGTCCGGACGGCACGATCCAGACGCTCTCCGGCCAGCCTGTGCTGGGTGACGGCGGCCCGATCACGTTGCCGCCCGATACCACGGTGCAGTTTGCCAAGGACGGCACGGTCAACGCGATCAGCGCCGACAACCGCACGCCACCCGTGGCGCTCGGCCGTCTGAAGCTGGTGAGTATCGAGCCGGCCAACATCGACCGCGGTACCGACGGCCTGTTTCGCCAGCGCGACGGCCAGGATGCCGCCGTGGACGAAAAGGTGCGCATTACGGGCGGTGCGCTGGAGGGCAGCAACGTCAATCTGACCGATTCGCTGGTCAACATGATTGAGATCTCCCGCCAGCTCGAGATGCAGATGAAGTCGCTGCACACGAGCGACTCGAACGCACAGTCGGCCAATGAACTGCTGCGCCACGCCTGATCGGCGGGCGCATAACTGAATCAACCAAGGACTCGAACATGATTCGCTCCCTGTGGATTTCCAAAACCGGGATGGACGCGCAGCAATCGCAGCTGGACGTCATCTCGAACAACCTGGCGAACGTCAACACGACGGGCTTCAAGCGCTCGCGCGCCGTGTTCGAAGACTTGCTGTACCAGAACGTGCGTGAGCCGGGTGCGCAGTCGTCGCAACAGACCACGCTGCCCTCGGGCATGCAGATCGGCACCGGCGTGCGCATTGTCGCCACCGAACGCCTGCACACGCAGGGCAACCTGCAGCAGACCGGCAACTCGACCGACGTGGCCATCAACGGCAACGGTTTCTTCCAGGTGCAGATGCCGGACGGCACGCTGGGCTACACGCGTGACGGCAGCTTCCAGGTCAACGCGCAAGGCCAGCTCGTGACGGCCGCGGGTTACCCGGTGCAGCCGGCCATTACCGTGCCGCAAAACGCCACCAGCCTGTCCATCGGCAAGGACGGCATTGTGACGGTCACCACGCCGGGCTCGGTCAACAGCACGCAGGTGGGCGCGTTCCAGTTGGCCAACTTCATCAACCCGGCCGGCCTGCGCAGCATGGGTGAAAACCTCTATGCAGAAACCGAAGCATCGGGCACGGCCAACCTGGCCAACCCGGGCTCCAACGGTATCGGCGTGCTCAACCAGAACTACGTGGAAACGTCCAACGTGAACGTGGTGGAAGAGATGGTCAACATGATCCAGACGCAGCGCGCGTACGAGATCAACAGCAAGTCGGTGCAGACGTCCGACCAGATGCTCGAAAAGCTGTCGCAGCTCTAAGCTGTGCGGCGCAGTTTTTAAGGAAGTAGTGCGATGCAAACCCCCCCGGTCTACTCGCTTTCGGATAGCGGCCGCGCTGTCCGGTTCGTTCGATTGGCTGTGCTCGGCACGGCCACCTTGCTCGCTACGGCGTGCGGCTTCCTGCCGCCGCCGGCCCCGATCGTGCAAGGTCCGACCACCGCGCGCCCACCGATGCCGGTGATGGCGCCGCGCCAGAACGGGGCGATTTACCAGGAAGTGGCATCGGGCAGCGGCGGTTTTCGCGGCATGTTTGAAGACCGCCGCGCACACATGGTGGGCGACACCATCACCATCGTGATCACGGAAAACACGGCGGCCAGCAAGCAGATGACCGGCACTGTGGACCGCAGCGGCAGCATGAGCGCTTCGGTGCCCACCTTTGCAGGCATGAACGCCGGCGTGCTGTCCTTGCTGGGCGTGTCGGCCACCGACGCCAACAAGTTCGACAGCAAGGGCGCCAATGGCGCACAGAACAACTTCACGGCCACCATCACGGTGACGGTGGTGGAGGTGCTGTCCAACGGCAACCTGGTGGTCAGCGGCGAGAAGCAGACCGCCGTGGGCCAGGGCACCGAGTCGGTCAAGTTCTCGGGCGTGGTCAATCCGACCACCGTCAACAACCAAAACACCGTGCTGTCCACCCAGGTGGCGGACGCACGCATGGAATACCGCGGCACGGGCTATGTGGCCGAGTCGCAGCAGATGGGCTGGCTGTCGCGGTTCTTCCTGACCGTGTCACCGTTCTGAGGAATCAGTCATGACGTTGTATCGAATCCTCGGCGCCGCATTGGTTGCCTTCGCATCCTTGGCAGGCACGGCACATGCCGACCGCATCAAAGACCTGACCACCATTGCCGGCGTGCGTGAAAACGCGCTGATCGGCTATGGCCTCGTCGTCGGCCTGGATGGCAGCGGCGACCAGACCACGCAAACCCCATTCACGATCCAGAGCTTCAACAACATGCTCACGCAGTTCGGCATCAACGTGCCGGCCGGCGCGAGCATCCAGCTCAAGAACACCGCCGCCGTGGTGGTGACGGCCTCGCTGCCCGCGTTTGTGCGGCCGGGCCAGACCATCGACGTGACGGTGTCATCCATCGGCAATGCCAAGAGCCTGCGCGGCGGCACGCTGCTGCTGACGCCGCTCAAGGGCGTGGACGGCCAGCTCTACGCACTGGCACAGGGCAACGTGGTGATTGGTGGCGCAGGTGCGTCGGCCAATGGCAGCAAGGTGCAGATCAACCAACTGGGCGCCGGCCGCATCGCCAACGGTGCCACGGTGGAGCGCGCCGTGCCGGCCACGGTGGGCGAGGCCGGTAGCATCCAGCTCGACACCGGTACGACAGATTTCGGCACGGTGCAGAACATCGTCTCGGCCATCAACAAGCAATTTGGCAGCGATACGGCCCAGGCTGCGGATGGCCGCACGATCAACGTGCGTGCGCCGGCCCTGGCGTCGGACCGCGTTGGCTTTGTCGCCAAGCTGCAGAACATTGAAGTGACGCCGGCCTTGGCCGCTGCGCGCGTGGTGATCAACGCCCGTACGGGTTCGGTGGTGATGAATCAGCTCGTCAAGCTGGAGCCCTGTGCGGTGGCGCACGGCAGCCTGTCGGTCACCATCAGCACCGAGCCGGTGGTGAGCCAGCCGGCGCCGTTCTCGCAAGGGCAGACGGTGGCGGGCGCGCGTTCCAACATCGAAGTCAAGCAGCAGGGCGGCAGCCTCATCAACGTGAAGGGCGGCACCAACCTGGCAGATGTGGTCAAGGCCATCAATGCGATTGGCGCCAACCCGCAAGACTTGATCTCGATCCTGCAGGCGATGAAAGCGGCCAACGCGCTGCGCGCCGATCTGGAAATCATCTGATGCCGGGGATGCAGCAATGACCATGAACCCGACCGACCTCACCAGCCGCCTGGCGCTCGATTCCAAGGGATTCGAATCGCTCAAGCAGACCGCGCGCACCGACCCGACCGGCGCCACCAAGACCGTCGCCAAGCAGTTCGACGCGATCTTCGTGAACATGATGCTCAAGCAGATGCGCGATGCATCGCCGCAGAACGGGCCGTTCGATTCGTCATCGACCAAGATGTATACGTCGATGCTCGATCAGCAGCTCTCGCAGACCATGGCCGCGCGCGGCGTGGGCGTGGCGGACCAGCTTCTGAAGCAGATGCTGCGCCAGGCCAACCGCGTGAACCCGGATGCGTCCACGACGCCGGTGAATACCGCCCTGTCGAATACCACCGCCACCAACACCGCTTTGCCGGGCGCTGCCGGTTCCGCCACGGATGCGGCCAAGACCATCGCCCGGTCGTCGCTCAACAGCATTGCTGCGTCGGCGGCAACCGGCACGGAAGACGATGGTTCGGGCATCAGCACCGTGCCGCGCCCCGGCCTGGAAGAGCGTGTGCAGCGCGCGTTGGCTGCCCTGCGCAAGCAGGCGGAAGCCGAAAGCAAGTCCGCCAGCGCCATGGCCGATGTGGATCTGTCGACCGTGGCGTCTGAGTCTGGCGGCAGCCGCATGGCCAGCTTCTACAACAAGCTGATCGGCCACGCTTCGCAAGCGGCACAGGAAACCGGTATTCCGGCCAATTTCATGATTGGCCACGCCGCGCTGGAATCCGGCTGGGGCCGCCGCGAAATCAAGGCCAAGGACGGCTCCAACACGCACAACCTGTTCGGCATCAAGGCCGGCGGCTCGTGGACGGGCAAGACCGCAGTGGTGACCACCACCGAATACATCGGCGGCGTCGCCCACAAGGTCCAGGAGAAGTTCCGTGCCTACAGCTCATACGCCGAGGCCTTCAAGGACTACGCCAACCTGCTGTCCAACAACCCGCGTTACAGCAATGTCGTGGCGGCGGGCAACGGCAACGATGCAGCGTCGTTCGCCAAGGGCCTGCAGCGCGCCGGCTACGCCACCGACCCGAACTACGCCCACAAGATTATGGCGGTGCTCAAGCAGATCGCTTGAAGTGAATTATTCGTCACATTTCAACGCATCGGCCGGCTCAAGTTTCTTCTTGGCCGGCCGATGTTGTTTCTAGGGTCTATCCCGGCGGCGTTGTGCCGCTCGGTTCGAGACCATCCGCGAGACAAACATGAGCAGCTCCCTCTTGAACATTGGCGCCACCGGCCTGCGGGTTGCCGATATCAACCTGCAGGTGACTGGCAACAACATTGCCAACGCCAACACGCCCGGCTATTCGCGCCAGGAGGCCGTGCAGACGGAAAACATTCCGATGTACGCCGGCGTCGGCTATCTGGGGCAGGGTGCCAACGTCACGACCGTCAAGCGCATCTACGACCAGTTCCTGACCGCACAGGTACAAAGCGGCCAGGCGGCCACCAGCGCGGCGGACCAGCTCAACAGCCTGGTTTCCGGCCTGAGCAAGTACATGTCGGACAGCAACAGCGGCCTGAGCTCCGCGCTGACCAGCTTCTTCAATAGCGCCGACAGCCTGGCGTCCAACCCGTCGAGCACGACGGCGCGCCAGGTCTTCCTGAACGCGGCAGCCAGCCTGCAGCAACGCTTCAATTCGATTTCCGGCCAGATGAATGCGCTGTCTGGCCAGGTCAACACGCAGGTGCAGACGCAGATCAGCTCGGTCAACGGCACCGCGCAGCAGATCGCCTCCCTGAATGACCAGATCGCCAAGGCGGAGGCCTCGACCGGCCAGCCCGCCAACGATCTGCGCGACCAGCGTGACCAACTCGTGCAGACGCTCAACCAGTCGATCAAGGCGAGCGTGGTGCAGACCGGCGACGGCCAATACAACATCTACGTCGGCAACGGTCAGGCGCTGGTGCAGGGCAACCAGAGCTACCAGCTGACGCCGGTGCCGTCGCAGTACGACCCGACGCAGCTGTCGGTGGGCTACAAGAGCCCGGCCGGCACCGTCACGATTGACGACAGCCAGCTCGGCGGCGGTACGCTGGGCGGCTTGATGGATTTCCGCCGCAACACACTCATCCCGGCGCAGAACAGCCTGGGCCGTCTGGCCACCGCCGTGTCGGCCGACGTGAACGCGCAGAGCAAGCTCGGCATAGACGCCAACGGCAAGATGGGTACGGACCTGTTCTCCGTGGGCGCGCCGAGCGTGGCGGCCAGCACCAACAACACCGGC
Source organism: Ralstonia sp. R-29 (assembly GCF_049913345.1). NCBI lineage: Bacteria > Pseudomonadati > Pseudomonadota > Betaproteobacteria > Burkholderiales > Burkholderiaceae > Ralstonia > Ralstonia sp. R-29. The sequence continues at coordinate 1,234,219 of NZ_CP184378.1, read as the reverse complement.
AGCGCTACGGTCACAGCCAGCATCACCAACGCCAACGCGGGGATGGGCTACGACTACCAGATCAAGTACCAGGGCGGCGCCTACACCGTTTCGCACTATCCGGACGGCTCGGCCTCCGTTACGGTGACGAGCTGGCCGACCACCGTCGACGGCGTCACGCTCAACGTGTCGGGCACGATGAACAGCGGCGATTCGTTCCTGGTGCGCCCGACGGCCAACGCCGCATCGACCATGCAGACGTTGACCACCGACTACCACAACGTGGCGGCAGCGTCCCCTGTGGTGCTCACGCAGGGCAGCAACAACACGGGCAGCGCCACGGTGTCGTCCATTGGCGTGGACAGCACGTACGCCGGTTCGCCGCTCGCCTCGCCAGTCACGCTCGCCTATAGCTCCGCCGTGGGCGGCTCGCTCTCGGGCTTTCCAGGCAGCGTGACGGTCACCGCCAATGGCACGTCCACCACCTACACCGGTGGCACGGCGCCGTACACCCAGGGCGCCACGTATGCCTTCAACGGCGTGCAGATGACGCTGTCGGGCTCGCCGGGTAATGGCGATACCTTTACCGTTGCAGCCAACACCGCCAACAGCACCGACAACGGCAATGCCAGCGCGCTGGCCAAGCTGCGCAACGCCACGCTGCTCGACGGCGGCACCAGCTCGATCGGTTCGGCGTGGAATACGCTGGTGACGCAAGTGGGCGTGCAGGCCAACTCCGCCAGCACCAACCTGACGTCGCAGAAGGCGCTGCTGGCGAGTTCGACGTCGCAGCAGCAATCCGTGTCGGGCGTGAACCTCGATGACGAGGCGATGAACCTGATGAAGTACCAGCAGGCCTATCAGGCGTCAGCCAAGGTGATGCAGACGGCCAATACGCTGTTCGATTCGCTGCTGTCGATCGCCAACCACTGATGGGCGCGCTTAATCCGCACCATCCGCGCAATTTGCCACTGAAGAATCACGCCCCTCTGCCGATAACGCTCTAAAGAAGCCTTCCGTCCGGACCGATCATGCGAGTCAGTACCGCCCAGTTCTTCGCGCTGTCCAGCGCCTCGATGCAGAACACGCAGTCCAACCTGTTGACGCTGCAGCAGCAGATTTCGAGCGGCATCGCGCTCAACAGCGCGGGCGACAACCCCAGCGCGTTCGGCCAGATGACGCAATTGCAGCAAACGCAAGACGCCAACGATCAGTACCAGGCCAACCGCGACGCCACCGATGCGCGCTTGACGAACGTGTCCTCCGCGCTCACCAACCTGGTGACCACGCTGCAGCAGGGCAAGCAGACGATGGTGGGTGCCAATACCTCGCTGATGACGGATTCGCAGCGCATTGGCGTGCTGGCGCAGGTCAAACAGCAGTATCAACAGTTGCTGGCAACGGCCAACCAGCGCGATGCGTCTGGCGTGGCGCTGTTCGGTGGCGCCAACGGCACGACCGACCCGTTTGTCAGCACCGGCGGCACGGTGCAATACGTGGGCACGGGTCAGCCGCCCACGGTGCAGGTGTCGCAAAACGTTTCGATGCCGAACTCAGTGTCGGGCGATTCGGTGTTCGTGCGCATTGCCAATACGGACCCGGCCAACCCGAACACCAACCAGAGCATCTTCAAGACGTACGAGAACCTGATCACGGCACTGTCGACGCCGATCAACGCCGCCACCCAGGCCACGGACGTCGCCAACCTGCAGAAGGCCGTGCAGACCGCACAGGGCAATCTGGACAACGCCTATCAGGCGGCACTGCAGGCGCAGGTGACGGTCGGTACGCAGCAAGCGCAGATCACCACGCTCAACAGCAGCGGCTCGAACTACGGCGAGCAGTTGAAGGAGCAGATCTCCAAGCTGCAATCGGTGGATTACACCAGCGCCATCTCACAGTTCTCGCAACAGCAGGTGTCGCTGCAGGCCGCGCAGAAGACGTTCACGGCCATGCAGGGCATGTCGCTGTTCCAGTACATCCATTCTTGATCAAGCACCTGCGCCGGCTTAGCGTCGCTAACAAAACCCGCCTGGCTTCGTTGCGCCTCCTTGCCGTACCTTTGTACTGTCTGCGTCGTCGCGCCTAGCCAGGACCGCTGCGCTGGGTTTTGTTAGCGACGCTTAGCGCAGCACGAGGCCGATGGCGACGGCGCAGCCCAGCACGATCAGCCATGGCACGGCAGTTTTGACGACCACTGTGCGCAGCCAGTCACCGTCGTCCGCCCGTCGCACCGAGCGGATCACGCCGCCGGCCAGCAACACCTCAAACGCCGCTTCCGACAGCAGCATGGGCCCTTGCGTGTAGAAGTACGTCAGCACGCCCAGGCACGCGGCTGCCGCGGCCACCACGATCGCAATCACCAAGACGATGGGCAGCGCCTCGTCGGCAGATGACAAGCCATCGGCCACGCTGCCCGCAGCATCACCGGCACTGGCAAACGGTTCGAAATCGGCTGAAGCGCCGGCACCGCTGAAGGTGCCGCCATGGTCTCCCATGCGGGTCGCTGCCCGGCCCGCATTGCCACCCAGGCGTGGCAGGCTGAAATCGAAGTCGAGATCGATGCCGCCATCGCTGTTCGTGCTCGCGCGTTGCGCCCTGCGGCGCTGCGTGAACCCCGTATAGGCGAGCCACAGCTTGAAGGCGATGAGCATCGCCAGCCAGGCGCAAACGGTGGCCACGGCATATCGCCAGGCGCGCGAATCCAATCCCGCCCAATGCAGCGTCTTGCTGCACGCCACGCCCCACGCCAATGACCACAGCACGATCAGCGCCACGTGCAGACGCAGCGCAAACCGCGCCGCCAGCCGCCGCGCGACGTCGCGTTTGAGCCGGAATTCCGAAGCGGCGTTCGGTGTAGCGGCCGGTGCGGCTTGCCGGTCAGGCCGCTTCGAGCTTGCAGACTTCATGCAGCGTATTGAGGCGACGCACCGGATCGGCCACGAATGGGTTGGTTTCATCCCATGCATAGCCCGCCAGGATGGCGCTGATCATGCGGCGGATGCCAGGCGAGTGGCGCGGGTGGAAGATGATGTCTTGCAGCTCACCCGTATACCAGCGCTCGACAAAGGCGCGGAAGGTGTCAACACCCTTGCGCAGCGGTCGGTCGTAATCGGCCAGCCAATCGACGGTTTCGCCGTCGAGTTGGCGCAGGAGGGTGCGCGTGGCGAGCTCGGCAGAGCGCAGGGCAATCGTCACGCCCGACGAGAACACCGGGTCAAGAAACTCGCCCGCGTTGCCGAGCAGCGCATAGCCAGGGCCATACAGGCGTTCGACGTTGGCTGAGTAGCCGCCAATCTGCCGCACCGGCATCAGGAACGGTGCATTGCCGATCAGGGCAGCGATGTTCGGCTCGGATTGGATGAGGCGGCGCAGCGTGGTCTCGCGTTCGGCTTCGGGCACGTCGAGGAAGCTGGCTTCTGCCACGCAGCCCACCGATGAGCGGCCACCGGCCAGCGGGATCATCCAGAACCAGACATCGCGCCGCTCGGGGTGCACGGCAATGCAGATCTTGTCGCGGTCGGTGCTGCCGGCGGGCAGGGCGTCGCGCACGTGGGTGAACAGCGCAGCCCGCGTGGGCATGCCGGTCGGCGCTTCGAGGTTCAGCAGGCGCGGCAGCACGCGGCCGAAGCCGCTGGCATCCAGCACAAAGCGGGCGTGGACGACGTAGGCGTTGCCGGCCTCGTCCTCCACTTCCAGCACGGGAGCGTCACCCGGCTGCATGGCGCGCACCGTGTGGCCGAAGCGCACTTCGGCGCCTTGCTGGGCGGCACATTGAATCAGCACGTTGTCGAATACCGCGCGCTCGACCTGATATGTCGTGCCCCAGCCGGCGGAATGCTTGTCGCGAAAATCGAAGGCGGCGCTTTTGTCACCGTGCACGAAATACGCGCCGTTCTTGTATTGGAAACCCGCTTCCACCACCGCCTGCAGCATGCCGGCCTGTTCCAGGTAGGCCATGCTTTGCGGCAGCAGGCTCTCGCCAATGGAGAAGCGCGGAAAGTGCTGGCGTTCGAGCACCAGAACATTGCGCCCCGCGCGCCGCAGCATGGCCGCCGCCACAGCCCCTGAAGGGCCCGCGCCAATGATGGCGACGTCGACGTGTTCGTGGTGTTCGATTTCGGAAAGATTGGCGTGCATATCGGTTGCGAATAGGGTGTTTGTTGCGCGGCTTGGCCGAGATAACGCGCGATCGTACACGCTTTGAAAACCGATATTGAAGCGAACTGCCAATTCCAGATCGCGCGGCTGTTGCTTCTCTGCATGAAAACAAGCGTATCCACATCAAAGCAGCGTGACTGAACCGATATTTTGATGTTGATCTGTCTTGCCCGCTGATACATTGGAAGGATCAACCGATGCATGTGCGACCCGGTGCAGGACGAGGATGACCGGGTCGAACGGCGTGGCAGGGCACACATCATGATCGCACTGCAAGAAGCGTATCGCGCTGGACTGCTGCGGCGCCAGAACTGGCTGCCCAACGTGATTTCCGGCCTGGTTGTCGGCGTTGTGGCCTTGCCGCTGGCCATGGCTTTTGCCATCGCGTCTGGCGCCAAACCCGAGCAGGGGCTCTATACCGCCATCGTTGCCGGGCTGCTGGTGTCCGCCTTCGGTGGCAGCCGGATGCAGATTGCGGGGCCGACCGGCGCATTCATCGTCATTCTGTCGGGTGTCACGGCCGCGCACGGTATCGATGGCCTTCAGATCGCCACATTGATGGCAGGCATCATTCTGGTGGGCATGGGTGCCGCCAGGCTGGGCACCGTTATCAAGTTTATTCCCGCTCCGGTGATCGTCGGTTTTACAACGGGGATCGGCGTCATTATCTGGGTTGGCCAATGGCCCGATTTTTTTGGGCTGCCCAAACCGGCCGGGGCCCATTTTCACGAGAAGCTCTGGCACACCCTGCAGAGCTTGCCGCATCTGCATTTTGCGACCACCGCATTGGCGATCGCCAGCCTGGCGCTTGTCATCCTCACGCCGCGCATTGCGCGCCTGAAGCATGTGCCCGGCCCGTTGGTGGCGATGGTGGTTGCAACGGCAGCGCAGGCCACGTTCCACTTCGATGGGGTCGCCACCATCGGCAGTACCTTTGGTGGGATCCCGCAGGGGCTGCCCAGCTTCACCCTGCCAAACGTGACGCTGACCCGCATCGTCGAGCTGATCGGCCCGGCGTTCACGATTGCCATGCTGGGCGCGATCGAGTCGCTCCTGTCCGCCGTGGTGGCCGATGGCATGGCCGGCACCCGGCACGACGCAAACCAGGAGCTCATCGGCCAAGGTCTTGCCAACGTTGCGGCGCCCCTCTTTGGCGGCTTTGCGGCAACCGGTGCGATTGCCCGCACCGCGACGAACATCCGCAATGGAGGGAACAGCCCGCTGGCCGGCATCGTGCATGCGCTGACGCTGGTTCTGATCCTCCTTCTGCTGGCGCCGCTGGCGTCGAAGGTGCCGCTGGCGGCGTTGTCGGCGATCTTGTTCGTGGTGGCGTACAACATGAGCGAGGTCCGACACTTTGTCCGGATGGTGCAGCGGGCACCGCGCGCAGACGTTGCCATCCTGCTGATGACATTCTTCCTGACGGTGTTTGCTGATCTGGTGGTGGCGGTCAACATCGGCGTCATCCTGGCCACGCTGCAGTTCTTGCGGAGGATGGCGTCGTCGGTTGAGGTGTGTCAGCAGTCCGTGCAGCAACTCGGCTCGGAGCTGGGCCAGATGCGGTTGCCCCCAAGTGTGCTGGTCTATGCGATCGACGGCCCGTTCTTTTTCGGGGCGGTTGAGAACTTCGAGCGCGCCCTGAGCCAGACGCACGCAGACCCACGGGTGTTGATCCTGCGCCTGAAGCGCGTGCCATTCATCGACATGACGGGGTTGCTGACCCTGGAGGAAGTGATCGCCAAGCTGGAGAAGCGTGGCATCACCGTGCTCGTTAGTGAAGCGAATGACCGGGTCCGAGGCAAGCTGGAGAAGGCGGGCATCCTGGCGGCCGTCGGGCGCGATAACTACCAGGACAGCTTTTCCGCCGCCATCGCGCGATGCGATGTGCTGATCGGCTCCAGCGAGACCACCGCGCGCGAGCACCAGGCGGTGCTATCGGAGCACGCCAAGGCGGTGCTCAAGATCAGCCAGGCCGAGTGGTTCGACCGGCAGCCGTGAGGGTTGCAGGCTTACGAAACGCGTTTTGGGGCGCGCGCACCTGCGCCAACCGTTGAGCGGGTCGCATAGTCGGCGCCGTGCTGCTCCAGGTAGTCACGAATCAACTGACGCACCACCTGCGACGGCGTCTGGTCTTGCTCTGCGCACAATTCCTCGAAGGCTTTTTTCTTCACCGGATCGATCAGCACGGTGAGGCGGGCGGTCTTGGATTCCATACGCTCTGGCGTTGTATTGTATGATAATGTCATTATCATTATATACAACTGAGTCACGACGTGCGTGTCTTCAAGCGGACAGACGCTCGCGGCTCGGATCTCACCGATCTTGGGGATGTGGTGACAGAAGCGACGATTGAAATCACCAGCCGCGTTGGCCTGCAAGGCAGCGGCTCGGCGCGGCTGGCGTTGGCCGCCAGCCAGTTCGAAAGCGACATCCTGCTGGTCTGCAACGCGCGCCAGGCGAACGCCAAGAACGTCATGGACGTGATGGCGCTTCCCGTCCGCGCCGGCACCGAGATCAAGATCAAGGCGGTTGGCCCGGACCAGGGTGCTGCGGCGAAGACGCTCGCTGCGCTGCTTGGTTGACCGAGGCCCGCTGATGGAGACCGATTTCTACGATGCCTCCCTGGGTGCCGATCTGCAGTTCACTGCCGAGGCCTCAGGCGACGGGATGCCGCTCGTTCTGGAAACGGAGCAACTGGTGTCGCTGCAATTCGACGAACACGCGATACAGAGCCTGATGTCGCGGCGCGCGCCTTACAAGCTCGTGCTGGGCTATACGCGGACGATGATGAGCTTCCTGCTGCTGCAGCCGGCACCGGCGCGGATCTCCATGATCGGTCTGGGTGGCGGCTCGCTGGCCAAGTATTGCTATCACCATCTGCCGGACACCAAGGTGGTGGCCATCGAGATCGATCCCGCCGTGATCGCTTTGCGCGACGCGTTTCAGATTCCGCCCGACGACGATCGCTTTGAAGTGGTCTGCGCGGATGGCGTGGAATACGTCAAAAATCAGGATGCGCGGCCGGACGTCATTCTGGTGGATGGCTTCCTAGCGTGCGGCATGCCGGCGCAACTCGGCACGGCGGAGTTCTACGCGGATTGCCGCGCACGCCTCGCTGACAACGGCGTGCTGGTGGCCAACTTCCTGGAGAGTGATCCCGATATCGGCTTCTATCTGGACGAAGTGCGCACGGCGTTTGGCGAATCGTTTTCCATGTGGTTGTCCGAGGACGGTGGCAACTACACGCTGCTGGCCTGGAAAGGCAAGCTTCCGCCGCAAGACACCTTGCTGGCGCGCGCAACCAGCCTGGAAGCCACGCACGCGCTGGACTTGGGCTCGGCGGCGCGGCGTCTGAGACAGCGCAAACGGCCCGCGCCCAGTCGGCCGTCCTGGTCAGAACAGGCCAACTGACGCGCAGACAACATCGCCCCGGCCGGAACGCACCTCGCACGCAACCATGCCCATTTCATACCTGCGCCAGTTGACGGGGAAGGAACGCAGTCCTGAAGGCAATCGGCAACTCGCCTGCTACCTCGCCTTCATCGCCGGGGCAACCAATGCGGGCGGCTTTCTCGCTGTGAAGCAATACACATCCCATATGTCGGGCATTGTCTCGGCCATGGCGGACGACCTGGCGCTGGGCGATGTCGGGTTGTTGCTTGGCGGCCTGGGGGCGTTGCTGTCCTTCTTGGCGGGGGCAGCGTGCTCTTCCGTCTTGATCAATTGGGGCCGGCGCGAACACCTGCAGAGCGAATACGCGTTGCCGCTGATGGTGGAGGCTGGGTTGCTGGTGTGCTTCGGCGTGCTGGGCGGCAATCTTGAGCACCACGAATGGCTGTTCGTGCCGGCAACCGTGATGGTGCTGTGCTTCATCATGGGCTTGCAGAACGCGATGGTGACGAAGGTTTCCAAGTCGGAAATCCGCACCACGCATGTGACGGGCATGGTGACCGACATCGGTATCGAACTCGGCAAGCTGTTCTACTGGAACCTCGAGAAGGCCGATACCACCAAGCCGTTGGTGCTGGCTAACCGCCACAAGCTGCGCGTGCTGACCACGTTGATCGGCCTCTTCTTTCTGGGCGGCGTGGTGGGCGCGGTGGGGTTCAAGTCCGTGGGGTTCAGTGTCACGCTTCCGCTGGCGATGCTGCTGGTCATGCTGGCGGCGATTCCGGTGCTTGACGATGTGCGGCTGCGCGTCTGGCGCCGTGATGTGTTTGCCCGCCTGACAGGGCGCGCGCGTCAATGGGCGCGCGGGATCAAGGCCGATGCCCATGCGGTCTGGCTGGCCGCGCGCGACCCGCGCACGCCCTGGTATGCGAAGGCGCTTGCTGGCGTGGTCGCCGCTTACGCGCTGTCTCCCATCGACCTCATTCCGGATTTCATTCCGGTGCTGGGTTATCTGGACGACGTGGTGCTGGTCCCGCTGGGCCTGCTGCTCGCTATCCGGCTGATTCCTGTTGAGGTGATGGAGCAACATCGCGCGGCCGCCAAGTGCATTGAGCACCCGTCTGTCAGCCGGGCAGCAGCGCTGGTGATCGCCGGGATCTGGCTGCTGGCCGCGATTGCGGCACTACGCTGGGTCTCGCGTTTCGCGGCGCTCTAGACACTCGACGCTAGAACCGGCCGCAACACGGGTTCAAACAGCCTTGAGTACCGATGCCGCCTTCTCAGCCTCGGCCTGCGAGTCGACCGCGACGTAGGCGACGAACTGCGCACCGATCACCGACGCAGAGAAGCCCCGCAGGTTGATCCCGGCCTCGGCAAGGTCCTCCGCCAGAGCGGCGGCAATGCCTGGTTGATTGGGGCCCGTCACGCGCACGCAGTGCTGCCGTTGCGTGATGTTGAAGCCTGCCACTGCCGCGGCGCGCATTTCATGATCGCCTTGCAGCGGCGTGACGAAGACAACGCCTTCGCCGGGCCGCTCGAGGCTGCGCCGGGCGATGATCAATTGCAGATCGGCGCCGGCATCGCGCAGGGTCGTCAACACGGCGGCCAGCCCGCCAGGCTGGTCCGGAATGCCTGCCGCCCACACTTCTACGGGTTCCACGAGCAGTTCCATCGTCGTGTCTCCTTGTGCCGTCGAATCAGTATAGGGTTCGGTATCGAATGCGCCTACCGCATGCGGCGGTGCGTTATAGTCGCGGCTCCTGAATCATGTGCGGGCTGTCCATGCCCGCGCTGCCGTTTTCAGACCACCACCGCCTCCCCATGCAAACCACCTCAACGCCCGCGCACGTCGGTTCCTTCGTGCCCGAAACCGCATTTGGTGTCTGGTTCCTGCGCACGTATACGTGGGAACACCATGTGCTGCGCGTCGCTATCAACGATCTCAAGCAGCGGATCACCACCCCATTACCCGACGCCCCCGTGCTGGTGGACGTCGGGTGCGGACAAGGCATTTCATTCCGGCTGCTGGAGCAAGCGTTTGCTCCGCAACGTATCGTTGGTGTGGATTGCCATGAACCCTCGCTGGACGCGGCGCGCAAGGCCGGGAGTGCCATCGGCACGCCAGTCGAGGTGATGCAAGGGGATTGCGCGGCGCTGCCGCTGCCCGACGCTTGTGCAGACATCGTGTTCTGCCATCAGACGTTTCATCACCTTGTCGAGCAGGAGCGCGCGCTGGCGGAATTCCGGCGCATCTTGAAGCCGGGTGGCGTGCTGCTGTTTGCGGAGTCGACCGACGCGTATATCAAGTCGTGGGTGATCCGCTTGCTGTTCCGGCATCCCATGGAAGTGCAAAAGAGCGCGGATGGCTATCTGCAGATGCTGCGTGCCGGTGGTTTTGAGTTTGATCAGCGAAACGTTTCGCTGCCGTATCTATGGTGGAGCCGCGCAACGGACTTCGGCCTGTTCGAGCGTCTGGGCCTGCATCATCCCAAGCCGGGCAAGCGGCGCGAGACGCTCGTCAACGTCGCCGCTACCAAGCCCGCTGCCTGATCGGTTGTAGCGAGTGTGCCGGCCGAACATTCCGGCCGGTGGCACCCGTTACACGTCAGCGCGTTACTTCTTCAGCGTCACAACCTCACCCTTCAGGGCCACGCCCGACATGAGCGCGCCCGAGCCGCACGTGAAGTCCGTCGCGCTGGCAGTCAGGTTGTTCTTGTAGTTGCTCTTGATGTTGATGACCGCGTTGCCGCCCATTTCGCGGGCACGTTCCTGTAGCGCCAGCACGGCTGACAGGAAGACGTACTGGCAAGCGGCTTCATCGCTGCGGCCAACACCGTTGGTCTTCTTGTTGGTGGCGATCTCGCCCATCGACTTCACCACGGCCGTGTGCTTCTGGCCCGCAAAGCTCAGTGCGATATCGCTGCCGACCTTCTCAGAGCCGGGGCTCTTGAGTGCGGCCTCGATCGAGTAGGTCTCGACATCGTTGCGGGCGAAGGCGGTGGTGCTCATCGTGGCGACGCACAGGGCGGCCAGCATCAGGTGACGTTTCATTCCAGACTCCTTGTTGTTGTATTGCGGGTTGTGGAAAGGGACTGCAATCACGGATTACTTGGCAGGTTCGACGTTGACCAGCTCGCCGCTTACGTGCAGCCCGGCCGACACGCCGCTGACGCCGCAGGTGTAGTTGTTGGCGTCATTGCTCACGGTGGAGTGGAACCACGTCTTGATGTTGATGACGGCGTTAGCTCCGCGGTCGTGCGCGGCGTTGGCGAGTTGGCCCAGCGCGTCCGCCAGCGTGGCGTTGCAGATTTCGACCTCGGTGGCGGTCTTGCGCGCCGGGTGCGACGACTTGGTGACTTCGCCCAGCTTCGTCACCACGGCCGGGTGCGGCTGATCACCAAAGTACAAGCCGACGCCGGGCGCGAACTGCTGCGATTGCAGCACCGGCTGAATCGGGAACGTCATCACCTGGGTGCCAGCGTGGGCCGCCTGGGTGAGCATGGCCAGTGCGCTGGCAGCCAGTAGCAGTTGGGTCTTCATCGAGAGCATTCCTGTTCTTGTTGTTGGGGTGAGAAATCGCCATCTCTGGCATCAAACATCAGCCCGGCGCAACTGCCGCCAAAGCCGAAGGAAATCGACAGCGCGCGCCCGATTTGCGCTGGGCGCGTCTCGCGTACCAGCGGCAGGCCTGCCACCGCCGGGTCGGGCGTTTCAATGCCGACCGAGCCCGCGACAAAGCCGTCGCGCATCATCAGCAAGGTATAGATGGCTTCGTGCGCGCCTGCCGCGCCCGGTGGATGCCCGGTGAGCCCCTTGGTGGACGAGAACGCCGGCACCTCGGCGCCGAATACTGTCTGCAGGGCCAGGATTTCTTCCACGTCGCCCGATGGCGTGGAGGGGCCGTGCGTGTTGATGTAATCGGGCGGCGCGCCTGCTTCGTCTATGGCACTCTGGATGGCGCGCGCGATGCCTGGCGCGCGGGGCGACACCATCGAGCCCACATCGGTGCTCTGCCCGAAGCCGGTCAGCTCGGCATAGATTCGGGCGCCACGTGCCCGCGCATGCGTGAGCGATTCCAGTACCAGCATCCCCGCGCCCGCGCCCAGTACGAAGCCGTCGCGCGCCATATCGTAAGGGCGCGATGCGCGTGCGGGCATGTCACCCGGCGCCCGCGAGAGCGCGCCCATGGCGTCGAAGAACAATGCGTAGCTGTCGTGTAGTTCTTCCGCGCCACCGGCGAGCATGATGTCCTGCTGGCCGGAACGAATCCAATGCGCAGCCTGCCCGATGGCCAAGGCTGACGTGGTGCACGCAGATGAAGGCGAATAGCTGATGCCGCCCAGCCCGAACACCTGCGCGAGGTTGGCTGACACTGTGCTGCTCATCACCTGCGGCACGATGTAGGGCGAGGCGCGTTCGACGCCGCGCGCGCGTACGGCGTCCAGTGCGGTGTCGTAGGCGGCCAATGCGCCGCTGCCCGAACCTGCCACCAGGCCAGCGCGCGGTGATTGCAGCGCGGCCATGTCGAGCCCGGCGTCCTCAACCGCCTTGCGCGCGGCGTGACACGCCATGCGCGCGGTCTCGCCCATGAAGCGCTCGAACTTGCGCGCAAACGGCGGTTCGTCCTGCACGGAGGCCAAACCCGCTACCTGGCATGACAGTCCCATCGCTTGCCAAGCCGGCATGTGCACCAGCCCCGAGCGCCCGTCGCGCAGCGCGGCGGAAACCGCATCAAGCGTATTCCCCAGGCAGCTCACAATGCCCAGGCCCGTGACGACCACGCGTTCGGGTGCCCAGGAAGTGCGCGTCATACCAGCTTGCATCAGTCGGCGCGCTTGAAGATCAGCGACGTGTTGATGCCGCCGAACGCAAAGTTGTTGCTCATCACGTAGTCGACATGCAGTTCGCGGGCGCTGTCGGCGATGTAGTCGAGCGGCGCGCAGGCCGGGTCGACGTGTTCGAGGTTGAGCGTGGGCGCGAACCAGTTGCGCTTCATCATCTCGATGGTCCACCACGCTTCGATGGCGCCGCACGCGCCCAGCGTATGGCCGATGTAGCTCTTGAGCGAGCTGATCGGTATCGACGGGCGGAACACTTCAGCGGTGGCCCGGCTTTCGGCCACGTCGCCCAGGTCGGTGGAGGTGCCATGCGCGTTGACGTAACCGATGGCGTCTTGCGAGAGGCCGGCGTCTTGCAGTGCAAGCCGCATCGCATGGCTCATCGTGGTGGCGGTGGGCTGCGTCATGTGCGCGCCGTCGGAGTTGCAGCCGAAGCCGACCACCTCCGCATGGATGCGTGCGCTGCGTGCGCGGGCGTGGTCGTAGTCTTCCAGCACCAGCGTGGCGGCGCCTTCGCCTACCACCAGGCCGTCGCGCGCCTTGTCGAACGGGCGGGGTGTGAGGTGTGGCTCGTCATTGCGCGTGCTGGTGGCATAGAGCGTGTCGAACACCGCCACGGCCGGCGCGGAAAGCTCTTCCGCGCCGCCGGCCAGCATCATCGTCTGCTTGCCGGTGGCGATGGCTTCGTAGGCATAACCGATCGCCTGGCTGCCCGAGGCACACGCGCACGACGTGGGGATGATGCGGCCCTTCAAGTCCCAGAACAGCGCCACGTTCACGGCCGTGGTGTGCGGCATCATCTGCACGTAGCTGTTGGAGGTCACGCCTTGCATCGAGCCCGTATCGAGCATGCTGCCAAACGCGCGGATCGGCTGCACGGAGCCAGACGACGAACCGTACGCCACACCCATGCGGCCATCGGCGATGGAGGTGTCGCCCGTAAGCCCGGCATCGGCCAACGCCATCTCGCTTGCGCGCACGGCGTACACCGACACCGGCCCCATCGAGCGCGTCTTCTTGCGCGGGTAGTCCGCTGGCGTGGTGAAGGAAGGCAGCGGGGCGGCCAGGCGCGCATGCAAGGTGTCGAAGTAATCCCACTCCGGCATGCGGCGCACGGCGTTGCGGCCTTGCTCGATGGCGGATTGGATTTCGCTCCACTCGGAGCCCAGGGCGGTCACGCCGCCCATGCCCGTCACAACAACGCGCTTCATCAGACGATCCCGCCGTTGACGCCAATCACTTGCCGCGTGACGTACGACGCCGCATCCGACATCAGAAAGCCGACCACCGCAGCGACCTCGGCCGGCTGGCCCACGCGATTCATTGGCACCGTTTTCAGGGCGTGGTCGAGGTGCTCGACATGCGAGAGCATCTCGGTCTCGATCAACCCCGGCGCCACGCAGTTCACGGTGATGTTGCGCGAGGCCAGTTCCACTGCCAGCGCCTTGGTCGCGCCGATCAACCCAGCCTTGGCTGCGCTGTAGTTCACCTGCCCACGGTTGCCCATGACGCCAGACACCGATGCAATGGTGACGATGCGGCCGCCCCTGCGTGCGCGCACCATCGGCATGGTGAGCGGGTGCACCACGTTGTAGAAGCCGTCCAGGCCGGTCTCCAGCACGATGTCCCAGTCTTCGTCCGTCAGAGCGGGAAAGGCGGCGTCGCGCGTGACGCCTGCGCACAGGACGATGCCGTAGTAGGCGCCGTGCGCTTCCACGTCGGCTTCGAGCTGCGTGCGGCAGGCGTTGCGGTCGCGCACGTCAAATTGCAGCACGCGTGCCGTGCCGCCTTGCGCCTGAATACCGGCCACCACGGCCTCGGCCTCGTTGCGGCCGCTGCGGCAATGCACGGAAACGTCGAACCCGTCCGACGCCAACTGGTAGGCGATGGCCCGGCCGATGCCGCGGCTGGCGCCCGTCACAAGAACACGGCGGCTCATGCTGTGAAACTCCCTTCGATGAATGCTTGAAAATCGGTCGGCTGGTAGACCTTGATGATGGCCTTGGCCAGCGTCTGGCCGCAGGTGCTGATTGTGCACTCGTACGCGCCATGACCCTCTGCGCCGCGCAGCAACTCGCGTGCTTCAATGCGCAGCGAGTGAGCTGACGTGAAGGCCGGCACGCTGGCCTCGTACTTGCGCGAGCCCAGCAACACGCCGGGCCGCGCGGGTTTGCCCTCGCGTGTTGAGAGCAGGCCGACATGCGCGGCAATCGCCTGGGCCATCAGTTCGATGCCGATCCACGCCGGCATGTTGCCCGCGGCGTCGGCATACCACGCAGTGGGGTCGACGTCGGCGGTAGCGGTCAGGGATTCTTCATCCCACGCCTCCACGCCTGCGAGCAGCAACATGGTGCCTCGATGCGGCAGGATGGATTCGATGGGCAAGATGGGAAAGTCGGCGCTCATGCTCATCCCTGGCCCAGGATCAGGCTGGCGTTGCTGCCGCCGAACGCAAACGAGTTGCTCATCACGTACTGGCCGGCGCCCAGGCGGCGGTCGTCTTCGATCAAATCCAGCGTAGGTAGCGCGGGGTCCGATTCGCCATCCCACAGGTGGCGTGGCAAGGGCGTGCCTTCGTGTGCAAGCGCGAGCCACGCAAAGCCGAGTTCGGTCGCACCCGCCGCGCCCAGTGTGTGGCCGGTCAGCGGTTTGGTGCCACTGGTCGGCACGCCGAGTGGGAAGACGCGCGCCATGAGGTGTGCTTCCATCTCGTCGTTCTTGCGCGTGGCCGTGGCATGCAGGTTGACGTAGCCGATGGCGTTGGCGTCGATGCCCGCATCGGCCAGCGCGGCACGCAACGCGCGTTCCGCGCCGGCGCCGGTGGGGTCGGGCGCGGAGATATGGTGGGCATCACTCGATTCGCCCGCACCGGCCAGGCGTACCGGCCCGGGCTCGCGCGTCATGAGAAACACCGCGGCGCCTTCACCGATGTTGATGCCGGCACGATTGCGGCTCATCGGGTTGGTGCGCACGGGGCTGGTCGATTCCAATGAGGCAAAGCCCTGCAGCGTCAGCTCGCACAGCGAATCCACACCGCCCACGACCACGGCGTCGCACAGGTTCAGGCCGAGCAACCGGCGGGCGGATGCGAATGCCTTGGCGCTCGACGTGCAGGCCGTGGACACCGTATAGGCGGGGCCGGTGGTGCCGAGTGCCGCCGCGGCGAAGGGCGCAAGCGTGCCGATTTCCATCTGGCGATAGTCAAACGCGGGGGGCAACGCGCCGTGTGCCTTGGCATGGCGCAGCGCCGCTTCGGCCGCATCGATGCCCGAGGTGCTGGTGCCGAGCACGATGCCGATGCGGTGCGCACCATAGCGCTCGCGGGCGGCGCTCAGCGCGGGCTCGATCTGCGCGAGCGCGGCCAGCAGCAGCCGGTTGTTGCGGCAGTCGTAGGGGGCGAGATGTGCAGGAGGTGCAAGCGTGAGTGGTGCCACGGCGCGCCCCACGATGGCAGTTGTGCCATCGGGCCGCTCGGCCGCAACCATGCCGGGCGCGTGGCTGGCCGCCAAATTGCGACGGATGGTGTCCACGTCATCGCCCAGTGCGTTGACCATGCCCAGCGCATGTAGGTAGGCAGTAAATGCAGTCATGAGGATCGATGTCTTGCCAGTGGCATACCCAGCGGTGCCAATGCCACCGCGATGACGATGCCCAGTGCCAGCGTCATGCCAAAGCTGCGCAGCACCGGCATGGCGCTCGTACTGAGCAGGCCGAACGACAGCAGCGTGGTCGCGGCTGACAACAGCACGCCCACCCATACGCCGCCAATGTCCGCACGTTGGCGCGTACAGCCTTCGCGCAGAAACACAGCGTAGTTGGCCCCCACGCCGAGCACCAGCATCAGGGCCAGCCAATGGAACAGGTTCAGCGGAATGCCCGCATAACCGTACACGGCAAACGTGATGCCGACCGCGCAGATCACCGGCAGCGTCACACGCACGCCGGCCGCCAGCCCATAGCGCACGCAGAACAACGCGAGGATCAGGCTGAGCGCGCCGGCCAGCCACCAGCCGCTGTCGACGCGGTAGGTGGCGAACAGGCGCGCGACGCTGGCCGGCTTGTCGACAAAGCGGATGCCGGCATCGCCCTCCGCAAATGCGGCAAGCGCGGGCAATTGCGCGGCCGTGGCACCCGTTGGAATGACGATGGCCGCATACACGGGTTGTTGCGCGTTGGCGTTCGCAACCTGGCCGAGCCAGAGATGGCGGTAGGGCTGCGACCACGGCATCGCCAGCCATGCGTCGATGGTGAGCGGGGTGCTGCTGCCGGCGCTTGCAAAAGCGTTGATGTAGGTAGCCGCCACGTCGGGGCGGAAGCCGGCGTCGGTCAATGTGGTGCTCAGTGCCTGTGGATCGGCGAACACGCGATTGGCAAGACGAGCGTGGTCTTGCGCTTGCTGATGCGCAGACGGCACGAATTGCGCGACGGATTGCACGCCCTTGAGTTGCGCACCGGCAATGGGTGCCTCCAACTTGCGTTGTAGGGCTTCCGCGCGCTGCAAGACCTGCTCGGCGGGATCGCCCTTCACGACGAAGAACTGCGTGCTGTTCTCCACGCCAATGGCCTCGCGCACCACGGATTCCTGCCGGGCGAGTTCCGGATCGCGTTGGATCAACAGGTGGATGTCGTCATCGCTGGTCAGGCGCAGCCAGCCGGGCACGGCCGCGACAGCGATGAGCGCAAGACACAGCCAGGCGCCTCGGCGCGTGAGTGCGGTCTGCCAGCCGCTAAGCCAGCGTGCGGCTCGGCCATAGGTGCGGCGCGGTTGGCGTGGTGCGTTCACCAGCAGGGCGGGCAGCAGCGAAGCCACCGACAGGAAGGCCGCCCCAATCCCCGCGATGGCAAAGCAGGCAATCTGGCGCAGCGCCGGAAAGGGTACGCCAACCAGAATGGCGTAACCGAGCAGGCTGGTGGCCAGGGCGACCAACAGTGCGGGGCGCACATCGCGCGCGCTGCGTCGTGCGTCTTGCCCGGCCTCGGCCCCAAGGTGGCTGACGAAGTACTGGATGGAGTAATCCACCGCTTCGCCAATCAGGCTGGCGCCGAATACCAGCGTCAGCAGGTGCAGCTTGCCGAACACGAGCAGCGTGGCCGCCAGCGCAAACACAATACCGATGCCGGTCGACACGAACCCCAGCAGCAAATAGCGCGGCGAGCGGAACACCCACAGCATCAGCAGCGCAATGCCGACTGTGGAGACGATGCCGATGCGGTGCAGCTCCTGCTCCGAAGCATTGCGCGCCGCGGCCGCGTAGAACACCGCGCCTGTGCGCACCAGTGTGACGTCGGGAAAGGACCGCGCAAGTGATTGTTCGGCTCCGGCGACCGCGCTGCGCACGTCGGCCTGGGTTTGTCCGTCGTAGGCGGAGGCGGCGAGGGTGGTGGTTACCAGCACGCTGGTGGTGTTGTCGTGCCGGGCGATCAGGAAGTTGTCTTCCAGCTCCAGGCGCGTGGCCGCCAGTGGCAGGTCGGCCAGCCAGTGGCCGAGCCAGCCGAATGGGTCATCGGCCAGCGGCGCGCTCAGCCCGGTTTCAACCGGCGCGTAGAGCCGTTGTGCGAGCAGTGCCGGCAACGCCGTGGACGGATCGTCCAGCGCTGCACGGTCGGCGGCGCTGAGCAGGCCGAAGCGGTAGGGCTGGTAGAAGCGTGTGATCTGGCTGGCGTCGAACGGCGGCAGCGCGGCAATCACGTTGCGGAATGCGGGGCTGCGTTTGAGCTGACCGCCAAGCTGCAATGCGGCGGCCTTGGCGTGCTCGGCATCGCGGCTGCTGACCAGGAAGACGGCGCGGTCGCCCAGCGATGCGGCGAGTGTGTCGACGGCCTTTTCGGCCACCGGGTCGGCCTCGGTCGCGGGCAGCAGGGCCAGCAAGTTGGTCTGCAGCGCCGTGCCATCGTGCAGCCGCACGCCGCAATAGAGCAGCGCGGCCAGCACGAGTGCGAGCCAGCCGAGCCGGATGGCCCAGGTGGCTTGACCGGACTGGCGCAGGGCAAACTCCCGCGCCATCAGGGCGCTCCCAGCAGCGTGCGTTCCGCCGCGTTGGGCGCGTCCACGCGCGTGCTGCCCGTGAACTCGATGCGGGTTTCGTCGCCGTTGGCCGATTGAATGCGGATGCTGCGCAGGTAGGTATCCCCCGTCAGATCCAGGCCACGCAACGCCTGCGCCAATTGCGGCTGCGCCGGAATCAACCGCAGGTGCCAGCGGCTGGCGTTGCCTTGCGCATTGACATTGAACTGCGAATACAGCGCCGACAGATCGCCCGCCAGCATCGCGCGCATCATGCGCGAGACCTGCGCCACGCCTGCGGCATTGCGTGCGCCGCGCGCCATGGGCTTGTCGTTGGCGTCCAGCGTGGTGACGCCGGTGTCGGTCATCACATAGGTCATGCGGGTTGGCTGCTCGATGCGCCAGAGTGCGCCTTGATCGCGCAGGAAGAGCAGGGTGCCGCTGCTCACCAGCGGCTTTTGCATGGCTTGCAGCGATTGTGTTTGCACGAACTGCGCGCGCACGCCTTTGGCCTGTGCCAACTGCGCGGCCACTTGCGAGACAAGCGCATTGTCCTGTGGCGGCTCCGTAGGTGCCGCATTGGCCAGCGGGCAGGCCGCCAGCACCAGCGCCGTTGCCCATGCGCGCACGGTGTGGATTAGGGCAGCCATGCGCGCTCCACACGTTCGATCATCACGGGCGGCGAGACGAACTGGAGTTCACCCGTGCGGGCGCACACCGCCACCTGCGTGGTGTGGCCTTTTGTGAGGCGCGCACCCGATGCGCAATCGACGATTTCGTAGCCGATCTTCAGACGGTTTTGGTATTCCACCAGCGTGGCGCGCACCTCGATCTGCTGGCCATAGGTCGCTGGCTTGATGTACTTGAGGTGAGCTTCCACCACGGGCCACAGAAAGCCCGAATCGCGCATCTCCCGGTAGTCGTAGTCGAAGCGGCGCAGCAGCGCGGCGCGGCCGATCTCGAAATACTTCAGATAGTGGCCATGCCAGCAGACGTCCATGGCGTCGACGTCATGGAAGGGCACTTCCACGCGGGCGCTGGCGGTCAGGGGTGGCAAGGTCGCCGGCAGGTCACGTGCGGTCATATTGCGCTCCTTGTTCATCCGTGAGCGTGCCGCGCTCGATGGCGAGCGTCAGCGTGCGCAGGTCGGCTTCCAGCGGGCGGTCTTCGCTCACGAACGCCGACAGCGTGCTCACGCGGTCGATAAACGCCTGCACCGGTGCCGGTACCTTCGTCGACGGGTCGAGCTGGCAGCGCAGCCGCACCGCCTGCACCGCCGCCAGCGTATGGGCGGCGGCAACCTGTTCGGTCAGCTCAAGCACGCGCAGGCAGTCGCGCGCGGCGATCGTGCCCATGCTGACCTTGTCCTGGTTGTGTGCCTCGGTGGAGCGCGAGAACACGCTCGCCGGCATGGTGTGCTTGAGCGCCTCGGCCGTCCACGCGGACGACGAAATCTGCACCGCCTTGAAGCCGTGGTTGATCGGTGCGCGCTCTGCCGTGGCGCCGGACAGGTTGCGCGGCAGGCCGTTGTTGAACTTGTCGTCCACCAGCAGCGCGACCTGGCGGTCCATCAGGTCGGCCAGGTTGGCGATGGCCGTTTTGAGCGAGTCCATCGCAAACGCAATGTGCCCGCCGTAGAAGTTGCCACCGTGCAGGACTTCCTGCGCATCGGGGTCGATGAGCGGGTTGTCGTTGGCGCTGTTGAGTTCGTTTTCGATGTCGCGGCGGATCCACGACTGCGCGTCGCGCGCGACCCCGATCACGTGCGGCGCGCAGCGGATCGAGTAGCGGTCTTGCACGCGGTGCGCGGAGGTGTCGTCCCAGTCGGCCAAGTCAGCGCGAATCCAGCCCGCCACCTCCGCCTGACCGGCGTGCGGCTTGGCGGCAAAGATGGTGGGGTGGAAGTGCGCGGCGCGGCCATCGAGTGCCACCGTGGCGAGCGCCGTCAATCTGGACGACAGTCGGACCAGTTGCTCGGCCCGTGCATACGCGAGACACGCCAGGCCCGTCATGACGGCCGTGCCGTTCATCAGTGCGAGCCCTTCCTTGGGGGCCAGGGTGAGGGGCGCGTGGCCGATCTGCTGCCATACGCCGGCAGCAGGTTGCAGTGCGTCGTTGAAGAGCACGTCACGCTCGCCGACCAGTGCAGCGGCCACGTACGACAGCGGCGTCAGGTCGCCGCTGGCACCCACCGAGCCCTCGGCCGGAATGCGCGGCAGGATGCGGTGGTTGACGAGATCAGCTAGACGTTGCAGCAGCACGAAGCGCACGCCCGAGTACCCATAGGCCAGCGAGTTCAACCGTGCGGCCACCACGGCCAGCGTTTCCGAGGCCTCCAGGTAGCGGCCCATGCCGCAGCCGTGGTAGCGCGTGAGTTGCAGCGGCAGGGCTTCGACCAGCGCCATCGGCACGCTCACCTGGCAGGCATCGCCGTAGCCGGTGTTGACGCCGTAGATGGTTGCGCCTTGGGCCAGGCGTTCCCGCAGGAACTGCGCGCCGCGCTCGATGCGCAAGCGCCAGGCGGCGTCCGCGTTGAGCGACACCGGCTGCGTGCCGCGCGCGATGGCAACCACGTCTTCGATCGTCAGATGGCGGTTGCCGATGACGATGGGCTTGATGTGGCGCTCTGTGTGCCGCTCTGTGGTCACATTCAGATCGTGTTCAGCCATGGGCGGTATCCATGTTCTTGGCAACGCGCGGACGCGCCCAAAAATCGAAGAAGTTGAACCATTGGAAAGGCGCCTTGCGGCAATAGTGTTCGAGCCGTTCCGCATAGCGTTGCGCGAATCCGCCCAGGTGGCGTGCACGCTCGGCGCGCGGCAGTTCGATGCGTTCGGCAAACGGTTCGAAGTAGAGGGTGTGGTCTCGGCCCGTCTTCAGGCAGAAGAACAGGTAGACGGGGCAGCCCAGGGCGTGCGCCAGCACATACGGCCCTTGCGCGAACTGCGCGGGTGCGCCGAGGAAGCTGGCCTCCACCGTGCGCCCTGACTCATGCGCGGGCACACGGTCGCCCACGATCACCAGCAGTTCGCCGGCGTCGATGCGCTCCTGCATCAGCATGGCGGTGGCGGGGCCGAAGTCGGTCACTTGCATCAGGTGCGAGACGACATCCGGATGCGCCTGTGCCAGCACGTGGTTGAAGCGCTGCGCGTGCTCGGTGTAGACCACCGCCGTCACTTTGGCATGGCCGTTGCGGGCAGCCAGCGCGCGCGTCATCTCCAGGTTGCCCAGGTGCGCGCCGATCACCAGCGCACCGCGCCCGCTGGCGACGAGCGCCTCGAACGCGGTCGGGTCATCAAAGCGCACGCGCTCGTTTTTGACTTGGCCTGACCACGCCGCCAGCTTGTCGAGCCCCGACTGCGCAAACGCGATCATCTGACGGTACGCGCTCAGCCACCCCGGCTGTGGCATGTCAGCCCCGGGTGATGTCGCATGCAGGCGCGCGAAATACTGCCGCGATGCCTCTCGCGCAGCGCGGCCCGTCAGCAGAAAGTACGCAACGATCGGGTACAGCCACAGCGAAGTGAACCGCGTACCGAACAGGCGGCAACTCAGCGCCAGAAACTGCATGCCGAGCTGGCTGCCGCGCTCGGCCATGCGCCACCAGCCGTGAGACTCGCTCTGCGTCTTGTCTGCTGCAGCCGGATGCCGCCAGCGCGGCATGAACTTGCCGGCCAGCAGCAGCGGCAGCCGAAGCAGCATGCCGGCCACCATGCGCGTGTGGCTCTTGCTGATGCGCACGTTGTCCCACAGCACGTCAAAGTGCGAGAGGCCGCCCGGCTCGTACGTCACGCGCGTGGGCAGCGTGACGATGCGCGCGCGGCGCCAGTGCAGGCGTACCAGAATCTCGATGTCGAAATCCATGCGCGTGGGCAGCGCCACATCGTCAATCAGCTTGCACGCCAGCGCCAACGGATAGATGCGGAAGCCGCACATCGAATCCCGAATATCAAACGACAGCGTTTCGATCCACACCCACACGTGCGTGAGGTAGCGGCCGTACAGGCGCGCCTTTGGCACGCTTTCGTCGTAGACCGGGCGGCCGAGGATCACCGCGTCGGGCGAAGCGGCTGCGGCGGCCAGGAAGCGGGGCACGTCGGCGGCATCATGCTGGCCGTCGGCGTCAATCTGCAGGGCATGCGTATAGCCAGCAGCACGCGCGGCGCGCAGGCCCGCCATCACGGCAGCGCCCTTGCCACCGTTCTGCGGCAGACGCAGCAGCGTCACTTGCGATGCGTACTGCTGTGCCAACGCGGCCAGCACGGCTTGCGTGGCCGCATCGCTGCCGTCGTCGACGATAAAGATCGGCAGCCCGTGCACCGCCAGGTGCGCCACCGTATTGCCGATGGCGTCCTTGTGGTTGTAGATCGGGATGACGATGGCGGTGGTGACACCAGTCGGTGGGGTCATGCCGCCTCCTGATGCACCAGCACGCCCGAAGCGCAATCCCGCGCCCCGAGCCGGGCGACAAAGCGCACGCGACAGCGGTCCGGCTCGTGTGCGAGCCGTAGCGAGACCACCGCGCCCGGCGGCACCGGCGCCATGAACTTCAACTGATCCACCGAAGCGATTGCGCGTACGGCGCGATTGCGGGTGGCGGCCAAGCGCACCGCCCAGTCAACGAGCACCACGCCCGGCAGGATTGGCAGACCGGGGAAGTGGCCTGCAAAGTGAACCAGGTCGGGGCTGACGCGCAATTCGTAGTGATCACCCTCGGCATCGCTGACGTGCGCGAGGGTTTCGAAACCTTCCACGCCGGGCCGGAAGGCGGCGGCCACGGCGGCGGCTGGCAGCTTGCCGCGCGCATCTACCGGCATGGCCATGCAGAAGCGCCAGCGACGGGGAATCAACGTGGGCTCGGTGTAAGTGGACAGATGCCGGCGCAGCGTCTTGGCCAGGGCCACGCGGCCCTGCGCACGCAGCGCTTGCACACCGGCGGGCGTGAGCGCCACCAGCGCGCCCAGCCGTTCGCGCGACGCCCCGGGCAACAGCGTCGCCGCCGCCCGCGTGACAAACGGATGCGTGCCCAGCCAGCCCTCGACTTCCGGCAGCGAGACACGCTTGCCGTCCACCTTGACCACGCGATCCAGCCGACCACGCAGGAGGAAGCGGCCGCTGTCGTCAAAGGCGATGGCGTCGTCGGTGCGGTGCCAATCTTGGTGCGGCAGATGCGGCGAGCGCACGGCTAGCGCGCCGTCGTCTTCCTGGCGGATTTCGATACTTGAAAAGGAGCACCAGGCCAGCGTCTGGTCCTGACGGCGCCAGGCGATGCCGCCCGTCTCGGTGCTGCCGAACACTTCAATGGGCGCGCTGCCATGCGCGGCAGCAAATGCCGTGGCGGCAGCCGCATCCAGCGGGCCACCCGAGGAGAACACCACTGGCAACGCCGGCAGCGCGCTGAAGCCGGGCAATTCTGGCCAGCGCGCCAATTGCGCGGGGCTGGAAACAAAGGCCGCTGTTGCATGCTGCGCCAGCGCACCATGCAATGCCGCAGGTTCGGTATGCGTTTGCCGGCTGAATGCACGCCCAGCCGCCAGCGGCCAGAACACGCGGAACAGCAACCCATAGATATGATGATGCGGCACGCTCGCCATCATGGCACCCGTGCCGATCTGCGCGCCCCACTGCTGCTCCAGGGTCACGACTTCGGCATCGAATTGCGCGAGCGTCTTGTGGATGGGTTTGGGCGTGCCGGTACTGCCCGATGTGTACAGCGTGATGGGCGCCTGCGGGTCAATCGCACCAAGGGTTGTTTCCGCTTGCAGATCCATCGCCCCCAGGCTGGCATCGGTGACGAGCGCATCAAAAGCGCCATCCAGCGTGTCTAGATAGGCGGGCGCCGCGCTGGCGGGAATTACCACGTGCTTGCCGCACGTAAACAGCGCGAATAGCGCGCAGGTGAAATCGAACGGGTCGTCCACGCACAGGGCATAGCGCGTCGCCGGTTGCGCTGCGAATGCAGCGGCGTAGGCCGTTACGCGGGTGCTGAAAGCCTCGTATGTGATGGCTGTTGCGCCGTCAACGCAGACTACGGCGTTGTTTGCGCGCGCATTTGACAGCAGGGCATGCAGGGCGATCATGCGGCCTCCGAAGAGGGCGCATGCGGCCGCACGACCCAATGGCGGAACGCCGCCTCGGCCGCAATCAGCACACCGACCAGCCCATAGGCGATCACGCCGTTGTACAGCGCCCAGGCACCGCGCGACCAGTACAGCGCCGCTACCACGGCGGTCAGCCCGTTGAGCGCAAAGAAGCCGCACCAGACCTGCGTCACGCGCCGCGTATAGCGCACGGCGCGGGGTTGCAGATCGGGCAGGCGCATGCGCGCGAATTTTTCGATCATGGAAGGGCCCGAGCGCAGCGTGGCCGCAAAGCTCAGCAGCAGCCCGGCATTGACCAGCGCCGGATACAGGCGCAGCACCAGCTCGTTATCGGTAATGGCCACGGCCGCCGAGGTACACGTGAGCGTGCCGGCGATCAGCCAATCGAGCGGCGTGAGCTGGCGCAGCAGCGTGGATACGCTGCCGGCTCCCACCCACCGCTGCGCCCACAACAGCGCCAGCAGCGCGATGCCGGCGTAGCGCGGCTTGCCGAAATGCCAGGCGCCGATCAATACCAGCGGATAGGCGATTTTCAGCAGCCCCTGCGTGGCGCCGCGCACCCAGCGGGGCAGGGTGGTGGATGGGTGGGTCAAGCGGTCAGATTGCGCGGGCATGCGCGCTTGCATCCGCGCGGGCATCCGGTCACGCCGCCAGCAGCGATTCCACGGCGACGATCACATCGCCCACCGTGCGCACGGTTTTGAATTCTTCCGGCTTGATGCGGCGGCCCGTCATCTCTTGCAGCTTGATGGCCAGGTCCACGGCGTCGATGCTGTCCAAGTCCAGCTCTTCAAACAGATGCGCCTCGCGTGTAACGCGTTCGGGGGCGATATCGAAGTTCTCTTTGAAAATGGCGCGGATGCGTTCGAGGATCTCGGTGTCCGTCATGATGTGGTTTTCTCCCTATTTCTGCCGGTGCGCTGGTGCGCTGGTGCAATTCGCGGCGGCGCGATTATTGTTGGCTCTTGACGAGTGCCGCAAGTGTATTCACGGAGCGGAAATGCTCGCGCGTCTGTTCGTCATTGGCGGCAATCGTCAATTGATAACGCTTGCGCAGCACGATGCCGATTTCCAATGCGTCAATGGAATCCAGGCCGATGCCGTTGGTATCGAATAGCGGGGCGTCGTCGTCGATATCGGCCGGTGTCATGTCTTCCAGATCGAGTGCCTCGATCAGGAGTTGCTTAATTTCGAGCTTCAAGGAATCCATAGTGCAGAAGATGGTCGGTGATATGGGTTTCAATGCCGGTGGTCAGCGCCCGCGCAGCCAAGGCTGACGGCGCACCTTCCGGCACGTATTGGGCAACGCTGACGGGTTCCAGCACCGCCACCTTGATGCAGAATGCGCGCGGCGGCACGTCGTACCAGCGCATGGCCTTGGTGAGGGCGGGCGGGTTGCAATCCATCAGCACGGGCACGATGGGCGCGCCCACGTTGAGCGCCATGTGCGCAAACCCGCGCGAGAACGGATGCAGGCGGTCTTTGGCCGGGCTGCGCGAGCCTTCGGGGAAGATGATCATGGTGTAGCCGGCGGCCAGTTGGCGCGCGCCGGCTTCCACGAGTTCGGTCGGGTCGGCATTACTGATGTATTCCGCCGAACGCACGATGCCCCAGAAGCACGGGTTGCCCCAGTGCGCGTTCTTGACCACGCAGCAGGCACGCGGCGTGAGCGACAGCAGCACCACGACATCCAGATACGTCGGGTGGTTGGCCACCACGATGGCCGGGCCGCCTGCGCGCAGCCGCTCAGCGCCTTGCATGTCCAGCGTCATCACGCCCAGCCATTGCAGTGCCCGCACCAGCGCGCGGAAGAACCAGTGAATGATGAAGGTGACCGTGCGCTGGCGCGAGGCGCGATGCGGCCACAGCCACGCCAGCGGAAACACGATGATGGAAAACAGCACGCCGCAGATGCCGAAGACGACAAAGGCCAGTCCCGTCGCCACCAGGCGCCATGCCTTGTTGATGCGTGTGGTCAGTGTCAATGGATGTGTCATCGCCCCTCGCGCCATTGCCACGTCCAGGTGCCGTCGGCGTGCTGCCACGTGCTGGAGGTGTGCGTTGCCAGGCTGTGCAGTACGGCCTGGCTTTGCGTGGTCATGGGGCAGACGTCCTGCGCAGCCGCACCGGGCGCGCTGTGCGAGCACACCAGCGAAGCCGTTGCCGTGCCATCGAGCAGGATGGCCAGCGCGCGTTCATCCACCTCATCGGTCACGGTGCCAAAACGCGCGTCCGCAGGCTCATCCGCATAGACCAACAGCACCGGCGAGGCCGGGTCTGCCGTGTATTGCGCGTGTGCTTCGAGCAGCGCCAAGCCCAGCGTGGCGGGGCCGGCAGAGACGGCAATGGCGGGCGAGGTGTCGCCGCGCGCGATGCTGAATACGCCGCTCATGGCGTTGAGCACGGACAGGCTGAAGGCGGTGGGGGAGACCGGCTCGGCGTTTTCAATATCGGCCAGGATGCCCGCCGTGCGGCGCAACTCACCATGCCGGGACGCAAACACGATGCGCGCGTGCGGTACGTCTGCTACGCAATCGTGTGCGACTTTCAGCGCGCTTTTAGACAGCGTGCTCAGGCGACGCCGCACCATCGGTTCAATAAAACCGAGGTCAGGCGACGAAACTGAATCGGAACCAAGAGCAGGCCAGCAGGACCAGCGAGCAACCGGGATAGTCCAGTGCAAATCGGGCATATCGGTGTTCGCGTTGGGAGCAGGGCCAGTGCCGCGCGATTGCGTGGCGCCCCGGCACGGGTGCGGCAGTTGCGCAAGCCCGCGCATTTGCCTCCACCCGATCCGCTCTCGTTGTTATCGATTGATCTGGGTGAACGCACGGGCCGTTAATCCCGGCCGATTTTCTCTTTCAATACGCTTGCTATTCCCCAACCCCGGGCCGAATCATACTGAAAAGTTCCCTCCGAAAACAACCACTTGCGTGAATTCGTGTCACATGCGCGACGAAGCCGGAAAAAGTGGAGGGGATATACAAAACGTCCGTGCAAAACCAGAGGGATGACACCCACTTCCCGTGCAGGACGGTGCTCCACTGTGGCGTGAGTAAAACGATTGTTTTAATTCTTTCGGATGAAGTTGGGGCAGGGGCTTAGCGTGCCCCGAGCTGCCCGAATTGTCCAAACGCCCGGCCGCCCAGTTCCAGCGCGTCCATGACGGAGCGCTCCACCACAGGTGCCAGCGAGGTCATCATCACCATGACGAGCATCAGCCCCACCACCAGCGTAGCGGCAATGCCCACGGCAAACGGGTTCAGCGCCTGCGCGGTACGTGAGAGCACCGCAAACGCCAAGTTGACGACCAGCATGATGGCGATGATCGGCAGGGCAATGCGCAGGGCCAGTGCAAAAACGATCGTGCCGCTGCCGGCGAGCGTCTGCCAGCCGGGGTTGGCCAGAGGCGTGGCTGAGACCGGCAGCGCGGTAAAGCTGTCGAACAGCGCGTGCAGCAGCACGAGGTGGCCGTCTCCGGCAATGAACGCGGTGATGGCCGTGAGGCTGATGAAGCGGCCGAGCAGCATGCTGCTTTCGGTCTGTTGCGGGTCCAGCAGCGAGGCGAAACCGAGGCCGATCTGTATCGACATCAGCTCACCTGCGCCGCTGATGGCCGAAAACACGAGCTGCACGCAGAAACCCAGCGTCAGCCCGATCGCCACCTGCAGCAGGGTGATCCACAGCCCTTCGTACGAGCCGACCGACACACTGGCCACATCCGGTGACAGCGTCAGCATGGGGGCCAGCGCTACCGTGACGATCACGCCAAACGCGATCTTGACCGTGTTCGGCACCTCGGTATTGGCAAACGGCGGCGCAATGGCGATGAACGCCAGCACGCGCACCAGCGGCCACCAATACATGGCGATCCAGCCGTTGAGCTGGGTGGCGGTGAACTGGATCATGAGGCGTGGGCTTGGATTTGCGGCGCTACGTTAGTTGACGTAGTTCGGGATGTTGGTCAGCACGCCGCGCGTGTAGTCGACGATGACGCTGACGATCCACGGGCCGGCCAGGACCATGGTGGCGGCCACGGCCACCAGCTTGGGAATGAACGACAGCGATTGCTCGTTCAACTGCGTGGCGGCCTGGAACACCGCCACCAGCAGGCCTACGACGAGCGACACCAACAGCATGGGCGCACCCACCATCATGGCGACCTGCATGGCCTGGCGGGCCATGTCCAATACGTATTCGGGTGTCATGGTGGCTCCTGATTGCGTTATTGCACAAAGCTCTGGGCGAGCGAGCCCAACAGCAGGTGCCAGCCATCCACCAGCACGAACAGCATGATCTTGAACGGCAGCGAGAAGATTGACGGCGTGACCATCATCATCCCCATCGACATCAGCACCGCCGCCACCACGATGTCGATCACCAGGAACGGGATGAAGATGGCAAACCCGATCTGGAATGCGCTTTTCAACTCGCTGGTGACGAAGGCGGGGATGAGCGCACGCATGGGCGTCTGCTCGGGGCTGGCGATGGGCGGCATGTTGCCCATCTTGACGAACAGGGCGAGGTCGGGCTCGCGGGTCTGCTTGAGCATGAACTGGCGCAGCGGCGTGGCGGCGGTGTCCATGGCTTGTTCCACGGTGATCTTGTTGTCGCGCAGCGGCACGTAGGCGTCGGTGTACACCTTGTCGAGCACCGGTGACATGACAAAGAACGTGAGGAATAGCGCCAGCCCGATCAGCACCTGGTTGGGCGGCGTGGTTTGCGTGCCCAGCGCGTGGCGCAGCAGCGACAGCACGATGATAATGCGCGTGAAGCTGCTCATCATCAGCATGATGGCCGGCAGGAAGCCCAGCGACGTGAGGAAGATCAGCGTCTGAACGGGCAGGGAATAGCTCTGGCCACCGGCCGTGCCCGTGAGCAGCGGCAGACCGGGTTGCGCCTGTGCGAAGACGGCCGGGGCGGCGCTCAACAGTGCCAGCACCGCGAGCCAGCGGAAGAGGGGACGGAAGACAACACGCAACTTCATTCCGACTTCCCCGTCAGGTGGCGTTTGATCTGGTGAGAGAGCGCATCGGCAAAGCTGGGCGGCTTGCTCGCGCTGGACGTGTCGTCGGCAGTGCCGGGGCTGTCGTCGCCGCTGGAGGGTTCGGTGGCTTCCTCGATCGGGCGCGGCAGCGTGTGCAGCGTCTGCACGTGCTGTTGCGTGACGCCCAGCACCAGCCACGTGCCTTGCACGTCCACCACAACCACCTTCTCGCGCGCGCCCAGCATCTGCTGGGCGACCACGGTGATGACCTGGCCGCGACGGCGGCCAGCACCCAAGGGGCCCATGCCGCCACGCTGCTGCAGGCGGCGCAACAGCCAGCCTGCCGCCACGATCATGGCCAACACTACAAACAGCCCGCCAAAGGTGCGGGCCCAATCGACTGCTTGGTTCATGTCAACACCTTGCCCGGGGGGAGCAGTAGTTGCTGTCAGGGTGCCGAAAAAACGGCGGATTCTGTGGCTTAACGGTTCAACTTACGGATGCGTTCCGACGGCGTGATGATGTCGGTCAGGCGGATGCCGAACTTCTCGTTCACCACCACCACTTCACCTTGGGCGATCAGGTACCCGTTGACAAGCACATCCATCGGTTCACCCGCCAGTGCGTCCAGCTCCACCACCGAGCCCTGCGCGAGCTGCAGCAGGTTCTTGATGGGCACCTTGGTGCGGCCCAGCTCCACCGTCAGCTGCACGGGGATGTCCAGGATCATGTCGATGTCATTGCGCTGGGCGCTGCCACCGCCCAGGCCATCGGCCGTCAGCGGCTTGAATACCGGGCTGGTTTCGGCAGGGGCCGCGGCTGGCGGGTTTGAGGCGGCACGCTGTGCGGCCTCAAGGGCCATGGCCTCTTCCATCGTCATTTCGACATCGATGTCGTCGGCGTTGGCTTCGGGGTTCATGGTCGGTTCAGTTGTCATCTTCAGACTCCGTGGCAGCCTCGCTGCCGCTCATATTCAGCATGCGGTTGACCCGCAGCGCGTATTGGCCGTTGAACGTGCCGTAGCTGCATTCCATGACGGGCACGCCGTCCACCTTGGCGGTCACGCAATCGTCCAGCTCCACCGGGATCACGTCGCCGGCCTTCATGTTGACGATGTCGGAGAACCGCACCTTGGCCGTGGCCAGGTCGGCGATCAGCTCCACCTCGGCGGTCTGCACCTGCTGTGAGAGCAGGCGCAGCCAGCGCTTGTCCACTTCCAGCGCCTCGCCCTGGATGGCCGAGGTGAGCCGGTCGCGGATCGGCTCGATCATGGTGTACGGCATGCAGATGTGCACGTCGCCGCCGTTGCTGCCCAACTCAATGCTGAAGCTGGTGGTGACCACCACTTCATTGGGCGTGGCCACGTTGGCGAATTCGGTGTGCATTTCCATGCGCAGGAATTCGAAATCGATCGGGTACACCGGCTGCCACGCCTTGGCGTAGTGCTCGAACACGAGCTGCAGCATGCGCTGGATGATCCGCTGCTCCACATCGGTAAAGTCGCGGCCTTCCACGCGCATGTGAAAGCGCCCGTCGCCGCCGAACAGGTTGTCGACCACCAGGAAGATCAGGTTGGGGTCGAACACGAACAGCGCCGTGCCGCGCAGCGGCTTGACGTGCACCAGGTTCAGCGAGGTCGGCACCACCAGGTTGCGGATGAACTCGCTGTACTTCTGCACCTTCACAGGCCCGACGGAGATCTCCGCGTTGCGCCGCATGAAGTTGAACAGCCCGATACGCCAGTTGCGCGCAAAACGCTCGTTGATGATTTCCAGCGTGGGCATGCGCCCACGGACGATGCGCTCCTGCGAGCCCAGGTTGTACGAGCGTATGCCAGCGGGGGCGTCCTCGACAGGTTCATCGTCTGTGTCGTCGGAGACGCCCTTGAGGAGCGCATCGATCTCCTCCTGGGAAAGAAACTCTTCCTTGAGCATGTCACTGGATCACAAAGTTGGTGAACAGGACGTCCGCCACCGGCGATTCCTTGCCGACGGCCTTGAACACCTCCTCACACTGTTCGACGATTTCCTTGGACAGCTTGCCCTTGCCCTCGGCCGAGTACAGCTCGGTGGGTGCCTTGCTGGCTAGCAACGTCAGGACCCGGCTGCGCAGTTCTGGCGTATAGGTCTTGATCTCTTCTTCGGCGTGCTTGTCGAAGCTCTTGAATGTGATGCCGATCTGCAGATAGCGATCGTTGCCTTCTTCGGGTTGCAGATTGACGGTGAGGGTTTCCATGGCCACGAACACCGGCTGTTTCGGCTTGGGCGGAGCGGCGGGGCCGGCTGCGGCGTGATTGCCGCCGCCGAGGAAGAACCAAGCAGCGGCGCCGCCCATGCCGACGAGCACGAGCACGATCAGGATGATCAGCAGCAGCTTGGTGGAGCCGCCCTTTGCTGGGGCGGGGGCAGTGGTAGCGGCAGCAGCTTCGGCCATGGGGATCACTCGGGAACAAAGGGGGGATTGGCTTCCCGGCTCTGGCGCACGTTGCAAGCCATAGAGTCGGGTTCTCGGATGGCATTCTTCCCCAGCTGTGTCCACCTCATTCCGACAAGAAACGCGGTCAATCCGGCCTATCTCGGGGGTTTGCGATGCCGCCGACGTGTTGAAGCGGCCTCAATAAGTGACGTTTGGAGCATATTGATGATGCCTGGGCAAATACAAATGTGTCTTGTCAAGCGCGCGGGCCCGTCTTTTGACGCAAATGTGATGCCGTTCCGAAAGATTTACGGGCGCCTGCCGTTGTAAGTGGACAGAACGCGCCGGCGTGGTCCGGCCCGCACACTTGCCTTGCCGGAAGCCGTCTTGAACCCTCTACCTTTTCCCACGCGTGTTGCCCTGGCAACGGTTGATGCCGACGGCCTGCCCGCCGATTGTCCGGCGCGCGGCGAACTGCCGGGCTTCTGCCCCAAGCTGGATCTGCTGTCGATGGTCAACGCGCTGACCGAGGGCATCCTGGTCTGCGGCGCCGACCGGCGCGTCACCTACGCCAACCCGAGTGCGGCCCGGCTGCTGGGCATGCCGATGGACGCACTGGTCGGGCGGTTGTTGCCCACGGTGGTCAATTCGGCCGTTGACGAGTTCGAAACTTCCATCCACGAAGCCGACTGGCCCGATCGCGACGTACTGGCCGAAGGCCAGCCGCAGTTGAACCAGATCTTCGGGCTGCATTGCCAGGACGGTCGCACCGTGTGGGTGTCGAGCAACTGGACGCCGCTGTATACCCAAGGTGGCCAGTCGATGACCGCCTCGCCGACGGACGCTGTGGAAGGCGCGCCGCCGTATTCGGTGCTGGTGTCACTGGTGGACATTACGCAGATCCGCGAGGCGCAGCAGCGCATCCGGCATCTGGCCACGCACGACACGCTCACCGGGCTGCTGAACCGCTCTGCGCTCGAAGACCGGCTGGAGCACGCGCTGGCGATTGCGCGCCGCAATCATTCGCGGGTCTCGGTCATGTTCCTGGACCTGGATCGTTTCAAGAACGTCAACGACACGCTGGGCCATCAGTTTGGCGACATGCTGCTGCGGGAAGTGGCCGCGCGCCTGCAGGCCTGCGCGCGCGAAGCCGATACCGTCGCCCGGCTGGGCGGTGATGAATTTGTCGTCATGCTTGAGGCGCTCGACAGCATCGGCACGCGCCGTGTGGCCGAGCGCATCCTGTCGGCTCTCAGCGCGCCGTTCTATATAGAGGGGCAGGAGCTGTATCTGGGGGTGTCGATCGGCATTGCCGTGGCACCGCACGACGGCGACGACCCCAACACGCTGCTGCGCAAGGCCGACGCCGCCATGTACCTGGCCAAGGAACGCGGGCGCAACAACTTCCAGACCTTTACGAGCGATCTGGACGACCGTGTCTCGCGCCGTTTCCGCATTGAATCGGGCCTGCGCCGCGCCAGCGACCGCAACGAGTTCTACGCGGATTACCAACCGCGTGTGGACGTGCGCAGCGGCCGCATTGTCGGCGTGGAAGCGCTGATCCGCTGGAACTCGGCCGACTTCGGCCAGATGATGCCCGGCCAGTTCATCCACGATGCCGAAGAGACCGGGTTGATTGTCGAGATCGACCGCTGGATCCTGCGCGCCGCCTGCGACCAACTCGCGCGCTGGCGCCGCATCGGGCTGCCGCACTTACGCATGTCGATCAACCTGTCCGGGCAGGCGTTCAGCTCGGGGCAACTGAGCACCATGGTGCGCCGGGCGCTGTCCACCAGCGGTTTGCCCGGCAATGCGGTTGAGCTGGAGATGACCGAAGGCATTCTGATTCGCGACGATCCGTCATTGCATGCGCTGCTTACCGAGCTGCGGGCGATGGGCGTGTCGCTGGCGCTGGATGACTTCGGCACGGGGTATTCATCGCTGTCGTATCTGCATCGCTTCCCGATCGATACGCTGAAGATCGATCGCTCGTTCGTGCAGGATCTGCCGCACGTGGCGGAGCGCGCAGCCATCACGCGGGCCATCATCATGATGGCGCAGGCCATGGGCATGAAGACCGTGGCCGAAGGGGTGGAGACCACCGGGCAGCTCGAGTTCCTGCGCGAAGTGGGGTGCGATGAGTTTCAGGGCTACCTGCTCGCGCGCCCGCTGGAACCGACCGCAGTGCAAGACCTCGTGCGAGAAAACGCCCGCCGCTATGGAGAGCGCGTCCCACGGTTTCTATAAGTCTTGAGTCAATTTAGGGTGTCCTGGAAAGCGTAGCGAGCGGCCCTAGCTTGGTGGGAGAAGCGCAGCCGTCATGGGTACGGCGAGCATCGCACCGCCAAGATCGGGCCGCGCAGTAGCTTTACGGGGCGCCCTATAGTTGCAGGCCGTTGCTGACCACGTACACCGTCAGCTCGGCGTTGTTGCGCAGCTTCATTTTGGACAGCACGCGGCCACGGTACACGCTGACGGTCTTGGCGCTGATCTGCAGTGCCTCCGCAATTTCACCCAGCGTGCGGCCGGAGCCCAGCATGCGCAGCGTCTGGAATTCGCGGTCGGAGAGGATGTCGTGACGGGGCTTGTCCCAGTCGACATTCAGGTTATCGGCCAGCACCTCCACCAGGTCGGACGGCAGGTACTTCTTCCCCTTGGAGATGGCGTTGACGGCCGCGAGCAACTGCGGCTGGCTGGCGTCCATCGGCAGGTAGCCGGAGGCGCCGGCCTTGAGTGCGCGCACGGCCAGCAACGCTTCAGGATGGCGCCCGAGCGCCAGCACGGCCAGGCGCGCATGTTGCTGGCGCACGGCCTTGATGGTCTGGAATTCGTCGCCAGAGGCCGATTCCACTGAAAACAGCATCACGTCCCACTCGCGCTCGGCGAGCAGGTCGTTGTTGGCGTTGCGCAGGTCCGGCACGGCCTCGATCTGCCGGGCCAGGCGCGAATCCTTGAGGATCTGGCGCAGGCCGACACGGGCAATATCGTGCGGTTCGACGATCAGGACATTGAGCATGATGGGCGTTGCGGTCAAACGGCTCGCGTTGAGCTCTTCTACCCGCCGGAGGGCTACGCGCTGCTGTGCCTTGCCGGAGGGGCTTGCAACTCCCCATCTGTGCGATAGCGCTCTCTATAGATAGGCACGGGGCGCTTTGGGTCTGGTCGGTCGAGTATAGCCGAGGGGCTGCCGCCCAAGAAGCCGGCCCGGTGCCTCTTTTGGAGGGGGCGCCGGTGGGGAGCAACCCGGGGTGCCCGCCAGCCCAAACCGCCGCTCGCGCACAAATTTGTCAAGGCGACCCTAAACTTTCTCTGGAGGCCACCGATAACCTGAGTACAACGCAGACCTGATCCCCTTCAAGTTACAGGTCACGTTGCCCGGCCTAGCCGGAACGAGCAACCAATCGGGCAACAACGCCATCGGGAATCTTAGGAGCCGTCATGTCCCTCAGCCTTAATACCAACATCTCGTCCCTGCAAACGCAACAAGCACTGGGGGCATCGAAAGATGCACTGCAGACCTCGCTGCAACGTTTGTCGACCGGCCTGCGCGTGAACAGCGCAAAGGATGACGCCGCTGCTTACGCTGTGGCCTCCAGCCTGACGACCACGCTGAACTCGCAAACCCAGGGTATCCAGAACGCCAACAACGCACAGTCGTATCTGCAAACGGCCGACTCGTACCTGGGCCAGGTTGAAAACAACCTGCAACGTATGCGCCAACTGGCTGTGGAAGCCAACAACGGCGGTCTGTCGACCACCGACCAGGCCAACCTGGACAAGGAATACCAACAGCTGGCTACCGCCAACAAGAACATCGAGACCAACGCCAACTACAACGGCGCTAAGCTGTTCGACGGTTCGGTGACGTCCACGACGTTCCAGTACGGCCAAAACGCAGCGACCGACGCAGCAACCGTCACCAACGCCAACCTGGCCAGCTTCGGTACGCTGTCGGGCACGAGCGTGACGTCGACTTCCAACGCCACCGCAGCGCAGGCCAAGATCGACGCCGACCTGGCCAGCCTGAAGGCAGCACGTGCTGACCTGGGCGCGCAGCAAAGCGGTCTGACCTCGACCATCAACACGCTGACCTCGTCGAACACGGCGCTGTCGGCCGCCAAGTCGGTCATGAT
The DNA here is from genome assembly GCF_049913345.1 of Ralstonia sp. R-29. Lineage (NCBI taxonomy): Bacteria > Pseudomonadati > Pseudomonadota > Betaproteobacteria > Burkholderiales > Burkholderiaceae > Ralstonia > Ralstonia sp. R-29. Next base: position 1,198,211 of record NZ_CP184378.1, on the reverse strand, counting down.
CGATACGGACTACGCGTCGGAAACGTCGAACATGACGCGTCAGAACATCCTGCAGCAAGCGGGTACGGCCATGCTGGCGCAAGCCAACTCGGCACCGAACAGCATCCTGAGCCTGCTGAAGGGCTAATCGGTAAGCTGGATGCAGCCTGGCCGCCTGGCGGTTGGGCCATAGGCCGGCGCTCTTCGGGGCGCCGGCCTTTTTCTTTTGTCGGATACCCCCTCTTCTTCGTGGGTGGCGTTCGCATAACGTGCCCTAAAGAAGCGGCAGCCAGTGCCGTTGTGTAGAGAGACTTCCGCTGGCGCAGACGCTTACTCGACCTGATCATGGCGACCACCACCACCTCTTCCACGAACGGCAGCTACGTTCCACCGATTTCAATTCCTGGCATCGGGACGAGCATCGACGTCAACTCGCTGGTCTCCAGCTTGATGAGCGTGGAAAGCCAGCCGCTGACGCAGCTGCAGACGCAGCAAACCTCGTACCAGACGCAGCTCTCGGCCGTGGGCACGCTCAAAAGCGCGCTATCGACCTTCCAGACTGCGCTGTCGAGCCTGACCAGTGCGTCGAACTACAGCGGCATGAAGGCGAGCGGCTACGACACTTCGGTGCTCAATGCATCGGTCGGCGGCTCAGCCAGGGCTGGGTCATACGCCGTCAATGTGACGCAGCTCGCTCAGTCGCAAGTGCTGGCCGCGCAAGGCCAGACCTCCACCACGGCGGCCATTGGCGGCGGGTCGTCCACGACGATCTCGTTTTCGTTCGGCTCGGTGTCTGGCGGCAGCTTTTCTGGTGGCAAATACACGGGTTCCACGTTCACGCAGAACGGCAACCTGGCGGGCGGCTCCATCACGATCGACTCGTCCAACAACACGCTGGCGGGCATCCGCGATGCCATCAACTCGGCCAACCTGGGTGTGTCGGCCAGCATCGTCAACGATGGCAGCGGCTCACCGTACCGCCTGGTGCTGACTTCCGCGGCCGGCGGGTCCAATTCGGAGATGAAAATCTCCGTGTCGGGCGATGCCACGCTGCAGTCGCTGCTCTCGCAGGACCCGGCCGGCACGCAGAACATGACCGAGGTGACCACGGGCCAGAACGCCCAGGCCACCATCAACGGCATCGCGGTGCAGAGCCCGACCAACACGTTGTCCAACGTGGTGGACGGCACGTCGTTCACGCTGGCCAAGACGGGCAGCACCACTGTGACGGTGGCCAACGACCCGACTGCCACCACCACAGCCGTCAACAACTTCGTGAACGGCTATAACGCGCTGCGCACGCAACTGAATACGCTGACCAACATCGACACCGCCAACAAGGCCAACAACGGCCCGTTGGCGGGCGATGTCAGCACCAAGACGCTCATCAACCAGATCACCGACGTGCTGGGCCAGGCGGTCGGCACAGGCAACTACCAGTCGCTGGGCAGCGTGGGCGTGACGATGAAATCTGACGGCACGCTGTCGGTCGACAGCTCCAAGCTGTCGGCCGCTATTGCCGCGTCGCCTAGCCAGGTCGCCGGGCTGTTTGCCGGCACGGGCTCGGCCACCGATTCGCTGGTGAGCGTGCCGACGTTCTCGGACACCACGCAGTCGGGCAGCTACGCCGTCAACGTGACGCAGCTGGCCACGCAGGGCTCACTGACGGGTTCGGCTGCGGCCAATACGACGATCACGGCCGGTGTGAACGACACGCTGGCGTTCACCATCAGCGGCATGGCCGTCAACGTGACGGTGCCGGCGGGCAGCTACAGCGCAACCAGCTTGGCCGCGCAGATCCAGAGCCAGATCAACGCGTCGACCACGCTGCAGAACGCCAAGGTCACCGCATCGGTGTCGGCCAATGCCAGCGGTGTGCTGAGTATTGCCGACAGCCAGTTTGGTTCGGTGTCGTCGGTGTCGGTGTCGGGCAATGGCGCTTCGTCGCTTTTTGGGGCGAGCCCCACGGCCACCGCTGGCGTGGATGTACAAGGCACGATCAATGGCGTGGCCGCAACCGGCTCGGGCCAGAACCTGTATGGCGCCACCGGCACCGCTGTCGACGGCCTGACGGTGAGCGTGACCGGCGGCGTGCTGGGCAGCCGCGGTACCGTCACGGTGCAGCGCGGGTATGCCGCACAGCTCAACACGGTGATGAGCGGCCTGCTCTCATCCACCGGCATGGTGCAGAACGAGACCGATTCGATCAACAACTCGCTCACCTCGCTTGCCAGCCAGATCACCAACATGCAATTGAAGTTGAGCAACAAGCAGGCGCTGTATTACACGCAATTCAACGCGTTGTCTTCAGCGGTGGCGAGCATGACGAATACCAGCAGTTACCTGACGACGCAGCTCGCGGCCATCGCCAAGCAGACTTCGAGCAGCAACTAAGTCAGGCTGCGTTTTAGAGCAACAACCCAAAATAAGACAGACTACAGCGAGGACCTTTTCCATGTACGCTGCACGCCGTGCCATCGGTGCCTATGCGCAAGTCGGTATCGAGACATCCGTGGTCGATGCCAACCCCCATCGTCTGATTGCCATGCTGTTTGAAGGCGCGCGCGCTGCCCTCAACGTGGCTGGTATCGCCATGGAGCGCGGCGACGTGCTGGCCAAGGTGCGCGCGATCGATAAGGCCATTTCGATCATCGGGCAGGGCCTGCAGGCGAGCCTCGATCACCAGCGCGGCGGCGACATCGCCGTGCAACTGAACACGCTGTATGACTACATGCTTCGCCGCCTGCTGGTGGCCAACGCCAACAACGATCCCGCCATCCTCGCCGAGGTAGACGGCCTGCTGGTACCGCTGCAGGACGCATGGCTGGCCATCGGCCAGAAGGGCCCGGCTGGTCAACCCGGCGCCGCCGTGGCAAACAGCCACCTGAGCGTGGTGAGCTGATAGCGTGGCGTTGAGTGAAGCGACCTTTGACTGAATTCGGCCCAACTGGAGCCAATATGCACCGGAACATCCCGATCAAGGACAGCGAAAGTCTGTTCATCTGCTACGAAGCCATCGCTCGCCTGACCGCTGAAATGGTCGGCGCGGCGGAAGTGGGTAACTGGGAAGTCGTCAGCACACTCGAACGCGAAAGCGCCGCCTATGTGGATGCGCTGCGCCGTTCCGAGCCGCATCCCACGCTGTCGCATGCCGACATCGAGCGCAAGCGCACGCTGCTCGTACGCATTCTGGAAGACGATGCTCGCGTTCGTGCGATGGTGTATCCGCGTCTGGAGCGCCTGCAAAAGCGCATCGACACGGCACGACGTGCCACCACCGCCAGCAACGCTTATGGCAGCATGGCGCGTTATTGAGACGGGTTGTTCTGCAGTTGTTTTGACAGCGTCAGGTAGTGCTCGGATTTGCGTGCGAGCGCCTGGCTCTGCATCTGATACACGATCGCCAGTTGCTGGGCGGCGAGGAAGCTGCCCCGGCCGATGACGCTACCGTCCATCTCCGGCTGATCGCCGATCTCCAGGCACCGGGTGAAGATCTGCTCCGCCAGCGGTAGCCACTGGGTGGCTGCTTCGTCGGGGTGCTTGGCCGCCGCATCCAGCAAGATCAATCCCAACGCAAAGCACAGATCTGGAAAGTCCGGCCACGTTTGGATGCCGGCATCCGCCTGGGCGAGGGCCTCTTCCATTCGGCCTGCCTTGCCCAGACTGTACACATAGCGCAGCGTCAGGTTGCGGCGGTACGGGGCGTCCTGCGGCGCCAAGTTGGCCGCACGAGTGTAGTAGTCCGCTGCCTTTGCGTAGTCCTCATGATGCAGCTCGGTTTCTTTCCCGAGCTGATACAGCACATACGGATCATCTGGCCGATGCGCCAGTTCATCGAGCAGTAGTTGCGTATTGCGCTCGCCTTTCTTTTGCATCTGGGCCGCGGTGTAACCGTCGTGACGGATCACGATCGGTACGCGTGCCGCCGGCAATGACGACACCGGCTGCTCGTGAATGCGCCCCGTGTAGTGCACGCCGCGCGGCAGCACCCGGGGGATCCACGCAATGAGTTGGCTGGCGGATTCCGGTGCATCGGTATCGTTCTTGACGCACACCACGCCTAGCGAGGGATTTGCACCCGCCAGCGTGCGCAGATATTCGCCGCCGCTTTCGAGCCATTCGTCCGCGTCGAGGATGAGGTTCCAGCCGGCATCGGCGGCTTGCAGCGCAGCGTTGCGTGCGGCGGAGAAATCGTTCGCCCAGGTCATGTGGCGCACGACTGCACCGCATGACTCGGCAATGGCAGCGGTGTCGTCGGTGGAACCCGTATCAAGCACCACCATGCGATCAACAAAGGGCTTGGCACTGAGCAGGCAGCGCGCGATGCAGGCGGCTTCGTTGCGGGCGATGACAACCAGGGCCAGATTGGCGGAAGTGGAGGACGCGCTCATTGGCGGTCGTCCGCCGCGGCGAGGGCGTCGAGCAGCTTGCGCAGGGTGTTGCGCGTGGCGCCAATTTCATCCAATTCCAGTGGAATCTTGCAGGCCAGCGCTTCCGGCACCTTCGCGGCACGCTCGCGCAGTGCGCGGCCAGCGTCGGTCAGTTCGATAACCACGCGGCGCTGGTCATCCGGATCGCGCGTGCGGGTGACCAACCCTTGTTCTTCCAGTCGCTTGAGGAGCGGCGTGAGCGTGCCCGTGTCGAGGTACAGCGTGCGGCCGAGATCGCCCACGGCGCAGGGCGCCTGCTGCCAGCAGGCCAGCATCACCAGGTATTGCGGGTAGGTGAGGCCCAACTCGTCGAGCAAGGGGCGGTAGAGGCGCGTCAGCAGGTGGCCGGCGGCATACAGGGGAAAGCAAAGCTGCTGATCGAGCGCCAGCACGTCGTTCACGGAAAACTCCCGGGGGGACGGTCTGGCGCCCGTGCGGCGAGTGCCGCATCGGCCTCAATGAGGCTCAGCGCGTGACCGTGTTCAATTGGACGTCAATATTGCCACGGACGGCATGCGAATAGGGGCATACGCCATGTGCGGCGGCTACAAGCGCTTCTGCCGTCGCCTGATCTACGCCGCCCAGGGTTGCCGCCAGCGATACGGTCAGCGCAAACCCGCCGTCCTCACGCGGGCCGATGCCCACCGTGGCCGTGACCGACGTCGAAGCCAGCTTGATCTGCTTGCCGCGGGCGACATGCAGCACGGCGTTCTCAAAGCACGCCGCATAGCCGGCGGCAAACAGTTGCTCGGGATTGGTCGCGGCACCGCCTGCGCCGCCGAGTTCGCGGGGCAGCGAGAGCGGCAGGTCCAGCGTGCCGTCTGCACTGCGAACATGGCCGGCACGGCCGCCTTCTGCGGTGACTTGGGTTTGGTAGAGCGTCTTCATGGTCCGGTCCTCTTGTGTCGGAAGCCCGGTCGGCGACATGTCGGCCGGGGGTCATCAAAAAACGATGATGCAATAATATTGTGTGCAATATAAATTGCAAGGGAAATTTCCGGGACACGGAACGACGCAAGTCGCCCCGGGCGGAGCCGGGGGTGAACCAGGTGGCGTCAGATCGACATGCTCATGATGCTTTGGTACGCCGAGACCAGTTTGTTGCGCACCTGCACGGCGGTCTGCATGTCGATGTTGGCCTTCTGCAGCGAGAGCATCACGTCGTGCAGGTCGACGTCGTTGTTGCCCATCTCAAAACTGCGAGAGATGGACTCGGCTTTCTGCTGAGATGCGTCGACACGATCCAGCGACGACTTGAGCACCGAGCCGAAGTCGACGCTGGGTTTGCCGGTTCCACCGCTGGCGGTGCTGCTTCCAACAGTGGACGGCGCCAGCACGCTGTTCATCAGCGAGACCACGGAATTGGCGTTGGAGAGATCCATGTGAATGTGACTCAGGGAAATTTAGCGAGCGTTTCGAGTTCAGACACGAAGCAGACTTCGTGGCCTGCCGGCACTCGGATGTCCATCGGGATCGGCGTGACCACGATGGTGTGGTGCGGAATGGCGTCGTCGTCGTCCAGCACCAGGAACTCCGTTCCGGCAAAGCCTTGCGCGTGGTGGAAGATCTGCAGCGGCGCGCGGCGCAGGGTGGCGTACTTGGGCTGCTCGGGCTTGAACGGGTCGAGCTTGGTCAGGTATTCGAACGCGGCGTTGACGCGGTACAGGTCGTAATGCGCGGGCAGGTCGGCCACTTCACCCAGTGCGCGGACGCGGTTGGCGATGTAGTAGTTGTCGATCCAGTTGCCGCCTTCATGCGTGCGCAGACGCAGCGCCACCTTCATGCGCGCGAGTACGAACTGGTTGATGGCGTTCAGCCACTCCGGTCGCTCGGCGGCCGGCACAGTGTGCGAGAACTTGCCGAACAGGTATTCCAGGCCGCCGCGATAGCGGTCCCATGCGTATTTCACTTCTTCGTTGCCGGCCTGTGCGCGGGTCTCGTCGGCAAAGTAGCGCGTGACCGAACGGTAGAACGGTGTCTTGCTGAAGTACACGGCACTGGAGCCGAGCATTTCCGCCGCGTGCACGAAGGCGTAGAACGCGTGCTCCGGCGCGCTGAAATAGATGCGGTTCATCACCTCGCGACGCGCGATGTAGATCTCCGGAAACAGGTGATGCGACAGTACCAGCGCCAGCAGCTTGGCATAGTCATGCTGCTCGATGAGGTAGTTGTCGTCCTGGCGGTAGAAGGCGGTCACATCTTCGCGCGATGGCAGATCATGGATGAGCCATGGCGCGAAGATGACATCCACGCCCGGGTTACGCTCGAAAATGTCGATGTTGTTGCTGATCTCGGCCAGGATCGGCAGGTCGTCGTCGGCGTGGTAGAGCACGTACTTGCCCTGCGCGCTGCGATAGAGCTGGTTCAGGTTCTCGGCCGATCCCAGGTTGGACGGGCGGCGGAAATACCGGATGTTCAGCTTGTCCTGATACTTGGCCACCACCGCTTCGGTATTGTCGGTCGAGCAGTTGTCGCCGATCAGCAATTCGTAGCTGAACTTCAGCTCGCCAATCTGCGAGACGAGTTCTGCGAGCAGATTGTCGAGGTAGCGGGCGCGGTTGTAGGTCGGGATGCAGACGCTCAAGGCAACCTGCTGGACGGCCTCAGCCTGCATGGCGGGCATGATGGGGGCCACATCTTGCGGCGCTTCGGTTTGGATCGCTTCGATTTCACTCATTGGATGAACTCGCGCCAGTTGAGGGTCTGAGGGCTCACGTACTGCTTGCCTGCCGGACCTTGATTGGCAATCAGATCCAGGCTGCTGACGAAGGGGGTGAACGCACCATGCAATTGCCCATACGGCCGCATGGCGTAGTTCATGTATTCAACGGTGATGCCGTGCTGCTCGAACTCGGCATGGGCCAGGTAGTTCTTGGCGCCGTGCCCGGTGATGTAGGTGTCGCCCTGCAGCTTCTGCACGATGGCCAGCACGCGGTCGGTGTTGCGGCCAGGGATGTCCAGCTCGGGCGCATCGACAAACTTGCGGTCCAGCTCGATGCCCAGGTAGCGGCAGACCGCGCGCATGGAGGCCAGTGCAAGCGCCCCCATGTTCGTGTAGTCCACCTCGTACACCGAGCGCACCAGGGCCAGCATGTCGCCGGCATAGGGCGCTGCCTCGTAGGCCTGTTCCAGCATGCGCAGATGCTGCGCGCGCCAGTCGACGTTGCTGGCGGGTTTGACTTCATCAATGCGCGCGCCGAGGTGGAATTTCTCCAGCGGCACCGTCATCCACCGCGTGCCGGTTGGCTCCTTGATCTGCACGCGGTTGGTGAAGCTGCCCTTGGAGAACTGCACGTCGGCGTAGTTGACGAGCACGTCCGCCAGTTCGATCTGCTCGAGCAGGCCGACCCACGGGAACAGCATCGGTTGTGTGATCACGACCTTCATGACGTCAGCATCCGCTCCATGAGGACAACGTCGTGCCAGCGGTTGTCTTGCAGGTAGTGCGCGTTCAACGTGCCGACGTGCCGGAAGTCGAGCTTTTCGTACAGCGCGATGGCGCGTGTGTTCTCGGCCAGCACTTCCAGTGTGATCTTGCGCAGGCACAGCGTTTCGCTGGCGTAGGCAAACGCGGCTTCGCATGCAGCACGCCCATGGCCCTGGCCTTGCGCGGACGAAGCCAGGCAGATACCCAGCGACGCATGCCGGTTGACCGCGTCGATGTGGTTCAGTTGGAGGTAACCCAGCACGCTGTCATCCGCCTGGCTGGCGATGATGAAGAGCACCACCTCACTTTGCTTCGATTTGCCCATCAGCCAGTCGCGCACGCTGGCCGCGGAGTTCGGCCGCGGACGCGTCATCAACTGAAGCTGCGTCGGCACATCGTTGCGCAGCGGCAGCAGTTGCGGGATGTCGCTCTCGCGCCATTCCCGAAGCATGAGGTTGCCGCGCGCAATCATGGCTGGAAGCGGAAGTAGCGGAAGCGGTTCGGATACGCGGCTTCCACGGTGTGCCGCACTTCGTCGGCAATCACTGGGTTGACGGCCAGATACACCACCTCGACCTCGTCCGGAATGCTGTCCAGCGCAACGACCGGCTTGCCTGCCAGAGACGACCCTTGCAGGTACGGGTTCTGGTCAACAAACGCGCGCAACGCATGCGGCTGTTGCAGATTGTTGGCGGTATAGGCGCCGTAGAATCCGGCTCCGTAGATCACCGCCGGTGCGCCGCCGTGCTGCGTTTCAAAGTCCGTCAGGTGGCTGGAGGCTTGCTGCCAGAAGCGGGCGAGCCGGGTGGCTGCGCTCTGCGTATCTGCCAATTCCTGTGCATCCAGCATCGGTGCGACTTTGCTGTCGCCAGGACGACGCACAGCCGTGACGACGAACGCGCCGCGATGGCTCTGTGCATCGGCTTCTAGCAGATCAAACCCGTGGTTGGCCAGCAGCGTCTGCAGCGACGTGTGCGTGAAGTGGTTAACGTGATCCGCCACCAGAAAATCCACCGAATTGGTGAACGTGTTCGGCACGATGGCGTACAGCCGGCCGCCGTCACGCAGCAGGCCGTGGATGTTGCGCAGTGCGGTCGTCAGGTCGGGAATGTGCTCCAGCGAGAAGAACGAGCTGACCACATCGAACGAACGTTGCCACGCCGCCGGGATGGTGTACGTGGCCCATTGCTCGGGGCTGAGGAATTTCTCCCAGAAGCCGACGTAGCGGTCGCTGATGTCGAACAGGTGGACGCTCACATCCGGCCGCTGCTGTTTGAGCAGGCGCATGGTCGCGCTCTTCGCGCAGCCGAAGTCGACCACGCGGGCGCCCTCATGTAGCGCCCCCTGCAGCAGCAGCTTTTTCTGGAAGAGGGTGACCTGGTGATCGGCGCGGAAAATCTTCTGGCCGTTCTCGACTGCGTAGATCTGGTCTTCTTCCTCGCTGCCCACGAGGATGTCGTATTCGGTGTCGTAGAAGCTGCCGTTGTCACACAGCTCGACGGTCTGAATGTGGCCGCACGCGGCACAGCAGAACACCTCGAGCGTGCCTTCCATGGCGCGGCGTAGCGATGACAGCGCGCTTTGCGGGGCGTGGTAAATCGGCTCTGGCAGCGGTTGCTGGCAGACATTGCAAGGCAGTGCACCTGTAGTCATGGTCAGGCTTCCACAGAAAGTTCGGGATGGACGGTACGGAAGTCGACGCCATTGGCGTATGAACCCTTCCAGCCGTGCGAGCGCCCGGTCGGCTCGCAGAAATTGAAATAGCGGAATTGCATCGACCACCGCGAACGCTGGCTCGTGTTGTGGCCAGATGCATGCAGCACTAGGAAGTCCACCATCACCAGATCACCCGGCTTGGTCAGCGGCTGCACGTGCGGATAGCGTGCGAGGTAGCTCGCCTCATCCTTGATCAGCAGTGCATAAGCGCCTTGCTTGCCGGCGTTGTCCGGGTCGGCGCTGAACACAGGCAGCGGTCCTTCCACGTGCGAACCGGGGCAGAACTCGACAGGGCCGATCTCGGTCGTGATCTCCACCAGCGGGCTCCAGAACACCACACCGTCCAAGCTGCGCAGCTGGGCCGGATATTCCTGATGCCAGTTGGCGCGAAATTTCTCTTCACGCGGGTTGTCGATGCGGATGCCGGAGCCGGCGTGCGCAATGCCCGGCAGCGCGCCGGGGCGTACGTCGGTCACCAGGTGTTCATGGCGCGGATCGCCCAGCAGGCGCACAAACGCCGGGATCTGCTTGACCGCGTCGTACACCTCGGCGCCGTATTTGCGATTGGCCTTGATGACTGCCTGGTAGCCGTCGTCAAAGCGTTCCGGTGCAAACGGCGCGCGCGCGATGTCGAGCCGGTACTTGTCGATGACGAGACCGATGATGTCGTAGATCGCGCGCTGAATCGGCACCACCTGATCCGGCGCATAGAAGTCACGCAGGATCAGCAGGCCGTCGCGCTGGAAGGTCTCAATCTGATCGGGGGTCAGGATGCCAGGCATGTCTGCTTCTCCTGATGCTCTTGCACAAGATCGAGCACCACTTGCGACACCGTGTCGATGTCTGCGCTCGACATGTCGTGATACGACGGCAGATTGATGGCGCGCTCGGCAATTGCATAGCTGTTGGGCGTATTGCCTCGTGCGTCACCAAAGAGGCCCATCTGGCTCAGCGGATAGAAGAACACGCGTGCATCGATGCCGCGGCGCGAGAACGCGGTCAGCAGCCCATCGCGCGTGATGCCCAGTGCCTCGTCAAACACGACGGTGGGCATCCAGTAACTGTTGAGCGTGCCGGGTGCCTCAGGGTTGAGCGCGAGGCCGGCCACGCCCCCCAGATGCTGCTGGTATGCCGCGAAGATCTCGCGCTTGCGTTCAACCAGTGTGTCGATCCGCTCAAGCTGCGCACAGCCGATGGCAGCCTGGATATTCGAAATCCGGTACTTGAAGCCGATGAAGTCTGACCAGAACTGCTTGCCGCCCGGCACGCGGCCGTGGTTGTTCAGCGTCATCACGCGGTCGTACAGCGCGCGGTCGTTGGTGATGAACATGCCGCCTTCGCCGGTCGTCATGGTCTTCGTGCCATGGAACGAGAACGTGCCGAAGATGCCCTGTGCGCCCGTGGCGTGCCCATGCCAGCGCGAGCCCAGCGCCTCGGCTGCGTCTTCGATGACGGGAATGCCGTGGCGCTTGCCGATCTCCAGCAACTGGTCCATGTCGCACAGGTTGCCGTAGAGGTGCGTGGCGATGATGGCCTTGGTGCGCGGCGTGATGGCCGCTTCCGCGCGCGCCGGGTCAATGCACCACGTGTCGGGCAGGATGTCGACAAACACGGGCGTGGCGCCCACATAGGTGATGGGCGAGGCCGTGGCGATCCAGTTGGTATCTGCCAGGATCACCTCATCGCCCGCGCCGATGCCAAGTGCGGCCAGGCCCATGTGCATGGCGCCGGTGCAGCTGGAGGTGGCAATGGCGTACTGCGTGCCGGCAAACTCGGCAAACTGCTTCTCAAAGCGGTTGATGTAGGCGTAGCACTGGTCGCCCCAGCCGTTACGTGCGGCGTCGGTGGCGTATTCGACCTCCAGCTCGGTGATCGACGGCTTGGAATACAGAATCTTCTGGGTCATGGCTGTTCCTGCAGTTCAGGATGCGGGGCCGGCAAGACAATCCCCGTGAACGCGTTGGTCAGCGGCGGATGGTTGCGGTCCCGGTCGGAGCATTCGGTGATGGCGAGCGGCCAGGCAATGTCGAGGCGGCCGTCGGTCGGATTGATGCCGTCTTCAGCGGCTTGGGCGTACGGCGTCGAGGTCAGGTACAGCAGCTCGCAATCGTCTTCCAGCGTCTGGAAGCCGTGAGCAAAACCTTTCGGCACCAGCAGGCTGTTGTGGCGCTCGGCGGAAAGCTCTACCGCATGCCACTGCAAAAACGTCGGTGAGCCGGCGCGCAGGTCGACTGCCACATCGAACACGCGGCCGCGCACACAGCTCACCAGCTTGATCTCGGCATGCGGCGGATATTGGAAGTGCAGCCCGCGCACTGTGCCGCGCTTGCCGGAATACGAGTGGTTCATCTGCGCGACCGGGCTGTCGAAGCCGGCAGCGGCCAGGTCTTCTGCGCAGAAGAAGCGCGTGAAGTAGCCGCGGTGGTCGCCGATGATCTTCCGGTCGATTTCCACCGCGCCGGCCAGCGGAGTCGGCGTCAGGGTGAAGCGGCTCATGCGGCGCTCCAAGATGTGGCGGTCGATGCAGTTGCGGTGAACTTGTCGATCTGCTGGTCGCACAGCGTGCGGGCATCCGCCGTCTTGTCATGCAGATGCCGGTACCAGGCGGCCGTGTGTTCCAGCGCGGTTTCAAACGACCACGCTGTCTGCCAGCCTAGCTGTTGCCGGGCCCGGCTGGCGTCAAGGTGGAGCATGCCTGCTTCGTGACGGCCGGTCGTGGCGTTGGCGTCCAGTTGCCAGATCAGCGCGGGCCAATGTTTCTGCAACCCTTGCAAGACCTGTTCGACCGTGCGCGTGGCAGCGCTATCCGGGCCGAAATTCCAGGCGGTAGCGCACGATGCATCACCGGCCAGCAGGCGCTGGGCGAGCATCAGATAGCCGTGCAGGCAATCCAGCACGTGCTGCCATGGCCGCGTTGCGTGCGGCGAGCGAATGATCAGGGGGGTACCGGCACGCATGGCGCGCTCGGCATCGGGGATGAGCCGGTCTTCCGACCAGTCGCCGCCGCCAATGACGTTGCCCGCGCGACCGGTGGCCAGCAACGGGCCATTGGCGAAGAATGCGCGGCGGTAACTCGCGACCACCAGTTCGGCGCACGCCTTGGAGGCACTGTACGGGTCATGGCCGCCCAGCGCGTCGGTTTCGCGGTAGCCCCAGGCCCACTCGCGGTTGTCGTAGCACTTGTCGGTTGTGGCGATCACGATGGCCGAGAGGCCGCTGCAGGCGCGCGCGGCTTCCAGCACGTTCACCGTGCCCATCACGTTGGTGGCGTAGGTGCCGGTCGGGTCCTTGTACGAGGCACGCACCAGTGGTTGGGCCGCCAAGTGGAAGACCACGTCGGGCCGCGCGGCGGCCATGGCTTCGCGCAGGGCCTCCGCATCACGGATGTCGCCCAGCGTATGACCGGCCAATGCGGATTCCACGTCGGCAGACGTGAACAGATTCGGGGTCGTCTCCGGGGCCAGGCTGTAGCCGTAGACTTCCGCGCCAAGCTGGCGCAGCCACAGCGCCAGCCAGCTTCCCTTGAAGCCAGTGTGCCCGGTCAGGAAGACGCGCTTGCCGGCCCAGGCGGTGGGGTGCAGCGTCACCACTTTTTCCATGGTGCACTCCCCGATTGCCACAGGGCTTCCAGGCTGTTCTTGTCGCGCAGCGTGTCCATCGGCTGCCAGAAGCCGTGGTGTTCAAACGTATTCAGTTCGCCCATCTCGGCCAGGCGCGACATCGGTGCGCCTTCCCAGGGGGTGTCTTCGCTGGCGATGTATTCGATAACGGACGGGTTCAGCACAAAGAAGCCGCCGTTGATCCAGGTGCCACCATCGCCGGGCGGTTTCTCGGTAAAGCCGGTCACGCTGTTGCCATCGCGCTGGAGCATGCCGTAGCGGCCCGGCGGCTGCACGGCCGTCACCGTGGCCATCTTGCCGTGTTCGCGATGGAAGGCGATCTTGCTGGTGATGTCGATGTCGGACACGCCGTCGCCGTAGGTGAAGCAGAACGGCTCGTTCGGGTCCAGATAGGCGGCCACGCGCTTCAGACGCCCGCCGGTCTGCGATTGTTCGCCGGTGTCGACCAGGGTGATGCGCCAGGGCTCGGCGTGGCGCTCGTGCACGGTCACTTCGTTCTTCGACATGTCGAACGTCACGTCCGACATGTGCAGGAAGTAGTTAGCGAAGTACTCCTTGATCACGTAGCCCTTGTAACCCAGGCAGATGATGAAATCGTTGATGCCGTGGGCAGAGTAGATCTTCATGATGTGCCAGAGGATCGGGCGGCCACCGATCTCGATCATGGGCTTCGGGCGGAGGTGCGATTCCTCGCTGATCCGTGTCCCGAGGCCCCCGGCCAGGATGACTGTCTTCATGATTGCGTACTCATGCAGCGACCGCGTTCGCGCCGGCGTTCTGTTGCTGCATCTGCCGTGCGATATCGGAATAGTGGTTCGACTTGATGGCCAGCGTGTCGGCCAGGGCGCGGTAGGTCAGCGCCAGGTACTTTGCGGCGGCAAAGCTGCCGCGTCCGAACACGGCGGCGTCCAGTTTGGGCTGCTCGCCAATCTCCAGGCATTTCAGGAAGGCGTTTTCCGCCATCGGCAGCCATTGCTTCTCGGCCTGGGCGGGGTCTTGCGCGGCGGCCTCGAACATCAGGTGGCCGAGCATGTAGAAGTAGTCGGGCGAGCCGGACCACTCCTCCATCCATTCACCAGCCTGGGTGATGGCCGCATCCAGTTGCTTCGATTTGGACAGGCACGCCAGTAGGCAGATGCACAGATCGTGGCGATAGGGCGCTTCCTTGGGCGCCTTCGTCAGGGCGCGCTGGTAGTGCGCGGCGGCCTGGGCCGGGTCTTTCTGGTTGATCTCGAAATCCTTGCCCATCTGGTAGAGCACGTACGGGTCATCCGGATGCGCGGCCAGTTCCAGTTGCAGCAGGGTGTGGTTGCGCCCGCGCTTCTTATCCAGCTTGGCGTTCATGTAGCCGTCGTGGCCGATCACCAGCGGTAGGCGCACGCGCTGCAGATTGGCACTGGGCTGCTCGTGGATGCGCCCCTTGTAGCGCACGCCGCGCGGCAGCAGGCGGGCAATCCAGCTGTTGGAATGCTCTACGTGGCCCGAGATGTCGTATTCACTGCGGATGCACACCACGCCCAGCAGCGGGCCGTAGGTGCAGGCGTCGCGCAGTTCTTCGGTGCCGGCCTCGATCCACTCATCGGCATCGAGCATCAGGTTCCAGTCCGCATTGGCGGCGGCCAGCGCAGCATTGCGGGCGGCGGAAAAATCATCCACCCATTTGAAATGATGGACCTGCGCCCCGCATGCCTTGGCAATCGCCACGGTGTCGTCGGTGGAACCCGTGTCCAGCACGATCATCCGGTCGACATGCGGCTTGGCGCTCAACAGGCAGCGCTCGATGCAGGCGGCCTCATTGCGGGCGATGACCACCAACGCGATATCAGACCGGGCACGGTGTTTGGCGTGTTTGGACATGCGGGCTTCCAGAAAAAAACGACAGCGCGAGTTGCCCGATCCGTCAGATCGACATGCTCATGATGCTTTGGTAAGCAGACACCAACTTGTTGCGCACCTGCACGGCCGTCTGCATATCGATGTTGGCCTTCTGCAGCGAAAGCATCACATCGTGCAGATCCACGTCGTTGTTGCCCATTTCAAAGCTGCGCGAGATGGATTCGGCTTTTTGCTGCGAGGCGTCCACCCGATCGAGTGACGATTTGAGCACCGAGCCGAAATCCACGCTGACCTTGGTGTCGGCGCCACCGGCGCTGCCGCCGATGCCACCAGCGCCACCAAGGGGGCTCGACGGGGCCAGCACGCTGTTCATGAGCGACACCACCGAATTGGCGTTCGTAATATCCATGTGTGACAGAAACTCCACTTTTGCGTTGTGACGCGCCGGCCGGCACTTTGGCCCCCGTTTAGGGGATAGCCGAAGCCGGTCTGGCGCCACGGTGCTGCAAAGGTAGCCGCCCGCCCGCCGGTTCCAAGCGCCCAAAAGAGCGGGAAAAGGCCCTCTTCTTGCCGATTTGCTTGCCGACCCGCTGCCGATAATGGCAACCACGGAGCCATGCCCGCTTTCCGGGTTCGGGGCTCAAGCAACGCAGTCAGTCAGGAGATTTGGGATGCCAACGACAGCCGATTCGGTTGCTGTCGCCGACACGCTCGGTACGGTGGATATGCCGGCGGTAGGCCAGGGCGCGGTCGTGCGCCAGAACACGGGAGCCGCTGGTGCATTCGGTGCGCTGGGCCCGTTCGGCCGTCTGTCGCCGCGTCTGCTCATGATGATCGGCGCAGCCGCCTTGGTGGCCGTGATCGCTGCCGCCACGCTATGGAGCCGGGGGCCGGATTACCGTGTCCTGTTCAGCAACGTGAGCGACGCTGACGGCGGCGCCATCATCGCTGCCCTGCAGCAGATGAACGTGCCGTATCGCTTTGCCGACGGCGGCACGGCCATCATGGTGCCGGAAGCCAATGTGCACGAAACCCGCCTGAAGCTGGCGTCGCAAGGGCTGCCCAAGGGCGGCCTGGCCGGCTTCGAGCTGATGGAAAACCAGAAATTCGGCACCAGCCAGTTTGCCGAACAGGTCAATTACCAGCGCGCCCTGGAAGGCGAACTGGCCCGCACCATCCAGGCCATGCAGGAGGTGCAGTCCGCCCGCGTGCATCTGGCGCTGTCCAAACCGTCGGTGTTCGTGCGCGAGCAGGCCAAGCCCAGCGCTTCGGTGCTGCTGACGCTGTATCCGGGCCGCATGCTCGATCGCTCGCAGGTGCAGGCCATTGGCCACCTGGTGTCGAGCAGCGTGCCGAACCTGCCGCTGGCCAACGTGACGGTGGTGGACCAATCCGGCCGTCTGCTGTCGTCGTCGTTCCAGGACAACGCTTCGGGCCTGGACCCGACGCAACTGAACTACGTGCGCGAAGTCGAGCAGGGCTATATCAAGCGCATTGAAGCCATCCTCGGCCCCGTGGTGGGCGAAGACAACGTGCGCGCCCAAGTGACGGCCGACGTTGACCTCGACAACACCGAGCAGATGGCCGAGACGTACCGTCCAAACCAGGACCCGGCCAACGCCGCCGTGCGCAGCACGCACACCGCAGAAGCCATGCAGAACAAGGCCGACGCCCAGGGTGGCGTGCCGGGCGCGCTGTCCAACCAGCCGCCGACCGCGCCGCGCATGCTGCCGACCGCACCGGCACCGGCTTCGCAACCGGCTGCAACAGGCCCGAACGGCCAGCCGCAACAACCGGCCGCCGCTGCCAGCACAAACGGTGCGACGTCTAACGGCGCCACATCCAGCACCCGCGATACCACCACCAACTACGAAGTCGACAAGACCGTGCGCCGCACGCGCGCTGCGGTGGGTACCGTGCGCCGCCTGTCGGTGGCCGTGGTGGTCAACTACCGCGCTGACGGCAAGGCCTGGAAGCCGCTGTCCGACGCCGACATGACCAAGCTCAACGCGCTGGTGAAGGACGCCGTGGGCTTTGATGCCAAGCGTGGCGACTCCGTGAACGTGGTCAACAGCCAGTTCTCGGGCACGCTGCCGGTGGCCAAGGACGACCTGCCGCTGTGGAAGCAGCCGGAGATGATTCAGTACGCCATCCAGGCGGCCAAGTACCTGGCGCTGGCGGTGGGCTTCCTGATCCTGGTGTTTGGGGTGCTGCGCCCGCTGATCCGCTCGATGGGCAAGAAGGCGGACCCGCAGTCGACCACCGGAGCCACCTTCGTGGGCCGCGAAGGCGACGACCCGAACGCGCCCATCATCACCGGCGCCGCAGCGTCGGCCGGGCCGGAACTGGAAGGCCCGATGTCCGGGGCTGGCCCCGCTGTGGGCGGCGCCGACGAAGAACTGCCGGACGCCTTGCCGCAACTCAAGAACAACGACTTCGAGAAGAAGCTCGAAACCATGCGCCGTGTGGCGCAGAGCAACCCGCGCGCCGTCGCGGCCGTCATCAAGCAATGGGTGAATAACGAATGAGCGCCGAAGGACTCCAACGCAGCGCCATCCTGATGATGTCGCTGGGCGAAAGCGAAGCTGCCGAGGTGCTCAAGCACCTGGGCCCGCGCGAAGTGCAGAAGCTGGGCGCCACCATGGCCGCGCTCAAGAACGTGTCGCGCGAGCGCGTGCTCGACGCCTTTGACGCCTTCTTTGTCGAAGCCGAAGACCTGCCGCTGGACGTGGATTCCAACGAGTACATCCGTACCGTGTTCCGCAAGGCACTCGGCGACGATCGTGCTGCCAACATCATCGACAGGATCCTCTCGGGCGGCGACACCAGCGGCATCGAAGGCCTCAAGTGGATGGATGCATCGTCGGTGGCCGAACTGATCCGCAACGAGCACCCGCAGATCATCGCCACCATCCTGGTCCACCTGGACCGCGATCAGGCTTCGGAAATCCTGACCTATTTCACCGAGCGTCTGCGCAACGACACCATCCTGCGTATCGCCACGCTCGACGGCATTCAGCCGAGCGCCCTGCGCGAGCTGAACGACGTGCTGACCAAGCTGCTGCAAGGCAACGACCACCGCAAGAAGAGCGCGATGGGCGGTGTGCTCACAGCAGCGGAAATCCTCAACCTGGTACCGAGCGCCGTGGAGTCCTCCGTTATCGAGGGCGTGCGTTCGCGCGATCCGGAACTGGCCGACGCCATCGTCGAGAAGATGTTCGTGTTCGACAACCTGATCGACCTGGACGGCCGTGCACTGCAGACGCTGCTGCGCGAAGTCAGCCAGGAAGTGCTGGTGGTGGCGCTCAAGGGTGCCAAGCAGGAGTTCCGCGACAAGGTGTTCGCCAACATGTCGCAGCGTGCCGGCACGATGCTCAAGGAAGAGCTGGAAGTGCTGGGCCCCGTCAAGGTGTCGGAAGTCGAAGCGCAGCAGAAGGAAATCCTGGTGGTGGCACGTCGCTTGGCCGACGAAGGCGAAATCACCATCGGCCGCAAGGCGGAGGACGCGTATGTCTGACCGCACCGGCCGCATTGCTGTAGTGGAGCGCTGAGATGCCGCGCCCGCCGATCATCCCGCGCGACACGCTGGTCGAATACCGGCCGTGGGAGCCGACAGATTTCGTGCGCGAAGCTGCGCTGGCCGCGGCTGCCGCTGCACCGCCCCCGCCGCCGCCCGAAGTGGAACCCGAAGAGCCGCCGATTTCCGAAGAGGAATGGCAGGCCGCGCTGGACGCCGAACTGGCCAACGCCCGTGACCAAGGCCGCCGCGATGGTTTTGCACAAGGCTTTCAGGACGGCTTTGAACAAGGCCGCCGCCAGGGTGAAGAAGAATCGAGGCAAATCGCCGCGCTCATGCAGTCCGTGCGTGATGCGGTGGACCAACTGAACGGCAGCGTTGCTGAAGAACTGGTGGACTTGGCGCTACAGCTGGCGCAGCAGTTTTTGCACGGCGCGCTGCATGCGCAGCCCGAGCGCATTCTGCCGCTCGTGCGCGAGGTGCTGGGCGATGCCCCCACCGCACCGGCGCCCGCCATGCTGCGCGTGCATGCGGACGATGCCGAGTTGATCCGCCAGATGCTGGGTGCCGAGTTGGCCGCCGCCGGCTGGACCCTGGTCGTCGATGCCGCCATCGAACGCGGTGGCTGCCGTGTACAAACCCGCTTTGGCGAAACCGATGCCACGCTGCCGACGCGCTGGGCCGAACTGACCCGCGCGCTGGGCCGCGATACCGCATGGATTGCCAGCGAACGCTCGGAAGCCGAGCGCGTGGCAGGAGGAGCGCTCCATGTCGCTTGAGACCGTGCAGCCGTCCGCGCAGGGCGCCGCCAGCAACCCCAACGTGCGTCTGTGGCAAGCCCACTTGCAGCAGACCGCCAAGCGTGCGCGTCTGGCGCGTCCGGTGGTGACGTGCGGCAAGCTCACCCGCGTGGCTGGCCTGGTCATGGAAGCCGTGGGCCTGAAGCTGCCGGTGGGGAGTGCTTGCCGTGTCGAGCTGCCGCATGGCCGCCACGTACTGGCTGAAGTGGTGGGCTTTGCCGAAGAGCGCGCCTTCCTGATGCCGCAGACGGACCTGGTGGGCGTCGTGCCCGGCGCGCGCGTGTTCCCCCTGGAGCCGCAACACCTGCCGGCCGATGCAGCCGACCCGACGATTTCACACAGCAAGTTCCTGCCCGTGGGGCCGCGCCTGCTGGGCCGCGTGGTGGATGCCAACGGCGAGCCGCTCGACGGCAAGGGGCCGCTGGGCACGCACGACGAACTCGCCTGGGGCTCGCTCAGCCCCGCGCCGCTGAACCCGCTCAAGCGCAAGCCGATCGAGCACGTGCTCGACGTGGGCGTGCGCGCTATCAACGGTTTGCTGACGGTGGGCCAAGGCCAGCGCCTGGGCCTGTTTGCTGGCTCCGGCGTCGGTAAGAGCGTGCTGCTGGGCATGATGGCCCGCTACACGCAGGCCGACGTGGTAGTGGTTGGCCTGATCGGCGAGCGCGGCCGCGAAGTGAAGGAATTCATCGACGAGATCCTCGGCGAGGAAGGGCTTGCGCGTTCGGCCGTGGTGGCCGCGCCGGCCGACAATTCGCCGCTCATGCGCCTGCAGGGCGCCGCTTACGCCCACACCATTGCGGAGTACTTCCGCGATCGTGGCTGCAATGTGCTGCTGATTGTCGATTCGCTCACACGCTATGCGATGGCGCAGCGCGAGATCGCCTTGGCCATCGGCGAGCCGCCCGCTACGAAGGGGTATCCGCCCTCGGCGTTTGCCAAGCTGCCGGCGCTGGTCGAACGTGCCGGCAACGGCATGGTGGATGCGAGCGGCCGCGGCGGCTCCATCACCGCGTTCTACACCGTGCTGGCCGAAGGCGATGACCAGCAAGATCCGATTGCCGATGCGGCGCGCGCGATTCTGGACGGCCACTTTGTGCTCTCGCGCAAGCTGGCCGAGCAGGGGCACTACCCCGCCATTGATATTGAGCAGTCGATCAGCCGCGTGATGTCGGCCATCGTGCCGCGCGAGCAGTTGGACACCGCGCGCCGCTTTAAGCAGCTCTATGCCCGCTACCAGCGCAACCGTGACCTGATTGCCGTGGGCGCCTACGCACGCGGCAGCGACCCGATGACCGACCAGGCCATCGCCCGCTACCCCGACATGGAAGCGTTTTTGCAGCAGGGCATGTTTGAAAACGAAAGCCGCGAGCACACGCTCGAAAAGATGAACGCAGTGCTGGCTTGACAGTATGAAAACGCAAGGGTGGCCGAGGCCGGATGCTAAAGCCGCGCAGTTTGCGACCGATTGGTTGATGTAACGGGAAACTGGAGGGTCTCGCATGACCACCATGAACAAGCCGTTCCGCCTCGAAACCGTGCTGGAACTGGCCCAGAAGGACACCGAGAAAGCCACGCAGGAAGTCGGCCGCCTGATGAACACGCGCGAGGCCGCCACGCAAAAGCTGGCGCTGCTGTCCGACTACCGCAACAACTACCACCAGCAGATGCTGGCGACCGCCGGTGACGGCATTGATGTCACGCGCCTGCGCAACTACGCGGCCTTCATCGACCGCCTGGGCAACGCCGTGCACCAGCAGAAGGGCACCATCAACGCCCTGGAAAACCAGCTTGCCGCCAGCCGTGCCAACTGGCTAGAGAAACAACGCCGCGAACAGTCGTTCGACATCCTGCGCCAGCGCCATATTGAAGAGCAGCGCCTGGACCAGGAGCGCCGCGCCCAGCGCGAAAACGACGAGCACGCCGCCAAGGTGATCCGCATGCGTGCGGCCCAGAGCGGCAATTGAATTGAACACGAACGCAGAACGCCAAGACGGAGTTACCGTGGGTTTGAGTGCCACCCCCAATGCTGCCCAAAGCACCGCTGCGAAAGACCTGAGCGGCATGCTTTCAGCCAGCAACACCGCTGCTGACAAGACGCAAGCGACATCGTCCGGTACCGATACGTTCGGTAACCTGCTGTCGGATCGCCTGCAACAGGACCGCGCCGTGCAAGACGCCGCGAGCCGCCGCGCAGATGCGCACTCCACGGCCAACGATGCCGCCGGCCGCCGCGCAGATATCGCCCGAAAGGACGCTGCCCGCGCCCACGCCGCCCGCAACGACCAGAACACCAAACCCGCCGATGCCAACGCGTCGACTCAGCCTGCAGCGCCCGCCGCTAGCACGCCAGACGTGGCCAACGCCAAACCGGCCCAGCCGGCAGACGCCAAGGACCTCGATGCCGCAGCGGCCCAGGCTGTCGTAGACCCTGCCGCACAACTGGCGGCCCAGATCGAAGCCGCGCGCCAGGCTGCACAGCAGGCGGCCGCGACCGTGCTGCCGCAGCAGCCCGCCACCCCATCGAACACCGACACCGCCATCGCGCAACCAGCCGGCAAATCGACTGCAACCGATGCCGCAACGCTGGCCGCACTGAACGCCGCCGCTGCCACCACCGCTGGTACGCAGGGCACGACTGACGCCGCTGCAACCTTGGCACAAGCCGGCCAAGCCGCACTGCAAGCCGCCAAGGATGGGAAGGACGCCAAGGCAATCGCCGGTGCAGCGAGCACCACCAACACGCCAACGCCGCCGGCTACGGCGCTGCCTGACAGCGCGTCGCTGGCGCAGACCCTCGCGCGCTCGCGTGCTGCGGCCGACAACACGCCGCCCACGGTGCGGCAACTCGGCAGCACGTCGCAAACGCAAGGCGCCAGTGGCGAGCACGGCCTGCCCAAGCGGGCCGAAGCGAATACGCACAGCACCGTCACGCAAACCGCCACCGCGGCCATGGCCGATGCCACCAGTCAGGCGGGCAATGGCGGCAACGCCGGCACGCACGCTGATGCGCAAAACGCGGGCACGCAGTTCCAAGGCATGCTGGCGCGCGCCAATGGCGATGCCAGCATGGCGGCGCCGACCTTTGCTGTCGGCAATGCCGGAGCAACGGGCGCAGCAGCCACCACCATCACGCCAGCACAGATTCACACGCTTCCCACCCTGGGTGATGCCGCGTGGCCGCACAGCATGGCCAGCCAGCTCGCCTTCATGCAGGTGCATCGCCAATCGTCGGCCGAACTGCAGTTGAACCCGGCCGAGCTGGGTGGGCTGCACGTCAAGCTGGATGTCGACAACGGTGCGGTCAACGCCAGCTTTGTCTGCCAGCACCAAGCGGTGGCGGAACTCGTGCAAGACGCCATGCCACGTTTGCGCGATGCCATGCAGCAAGGCGGCATGCAACTCGCACAAACCTCGGTCAGCACGGGCGATTTCAGCCAGCAGCAGAACGCATCGCAAGGTTCGTCTGCGCAAGGCAATGGCGGTGGCAATGGTGCCAACGGCGGTGGCCGCTTTGGTGGCAGTGCACAAGGCCGCGCGGATACCGGCACCGTGGCGGTGACGCCGCAACGCGCCTCCAGCCACGATGGCGCCATCGACACGTTTGCTTGATGGGCTGCCATGATGCGCACCCCGAAGGGAGGGGGTGCCTAAAGTTTGGCTAAGGCCAGTCGTTAATTGTTGGGAGTGCCGTCATAACGGCCAGCCGCAAGGCGACGAAAGCAGCGAGAAGGACGGGAAGTAACGCAAACGTAACCGCATGCAGCACGCGGCAACGTTGTGATGAATAACAAGGGGGTCAAGTCCGACTGGCGAAGACGGGATCAAACGGGGATCACTTCGCCACATCCGCCTTCGGGTGGATGCCAACGGACCGATGCGGCGTGTCCGAGCCGGGGGGCTGGCGCACCGCATGTTTGCCGTACTTACGGGAAAGCGCACTGAGAAGTGCGCTTTTTGTTTTTGGAGCGCTGCAAATTCAGGCGCGAGCCTCGGCGGCTTGCAGCGTGGCCGGCGATACCGGCACCACGTGCTCCACGCCATAGCCGCGCGCGACCCACGCATCGATACCGCCATGCAGCGGACGCACGCGCTTGAAGCCGCGGCTCACCAGCGTGCGCGCCACCATCACGGCTGATGCCTCGTTGGGGCAGGCGCAGTAGATGATGATCTCGCGGTCGGGGCCGTCGATATCGAGCGCGCTGTCCTTGCCCTTGCTCGACATGTCGTACAGCACCGCACCGGGAATGCGTTGCGGCTGCACTTGGCGCGAGCTGTCCGCACGCACGTCGATGATGACCGGCGCCGCGCCCGATTCGATCAGCGCGTGCAATTCATCGGGCGAGATCCGCACCATCTCCAGCATCTTGCGAAAGCGCCAGCGCTGCAGCCAGCGCGCGGTCACATACACCGCAGCCAGCAGCACGATCAAGGCGACCGCGCGCGTACCGAGTTCGTCAAGCTGGCGCAGCGCCTGATCGATGCCGTCGTGCGCCATGCGCCCGAGCATCAGCCAGATCGCCGCCCACAGCGCTGAACCGCCCAGGTTGTACAAGACGAACGTGCTGAACGGCGTACGCATGGTGCCCAGCAACGCTGAAGACACCGTCGACAGCCCTGGCACGAATTTGGAAATCAGCAGCAGCGGTGCACCCCAGCGCTCGAACTGCGTACGCGTGCGTCGCACGCAGGAATCGGGCGACAGCGACACCCGGCACAGCAGCGCCATCACGTGCCGGCCATAGCGCTTGCCGGCCAGATACCACAGGCCATCGCCGATGAGCGCACCGGTGATGGCGGCCGGCAGCAATTCCATGAAATACAGCGGGCCACTCAGCGTGAGTGCGCCGCCCACCAGCAGTGTCGGCACAGCGGGCAGCGGTGCGCCCGCTTGCGTCAGCAGCACATTGAGGAAGACGGCAAACGCGCCATATTCGGCGAGCAGGGGAAACAGATCGTGCATGAGGGAGGGGCGAGAGGCGGCGCGCAAATGTGTCTGCCAAGTTACCGCATTCCGGCGTCGCCCGATACCCATGCCAGCGTGTCGTTGGGGGTGACGTGCGCATCATGTGGAATTGGCGTGACAATAGGCGTTTTCTTATCCGTGCTCCTTGCCATGTCTTCCGCAATGCCCACTGATATTTCCGTTTCCAAGCACGACGCGGGTGCCATTGGCATCCGCCCCGCCACGCTGGCTGACCTGCCGGCCATTGTCGCCATCTACACGCACCATGTGCGCACCGGCACCGCCAGCTTTGAAACGGAGCCGCCCGATCTGGCTGAGATGACGCGTCGCTTTCAAACGCTGCAAGACGCCGGCATGCCCTACGTGGTGGCTGAAGCCGACGGCAAGCTGCTCGGCTATGCCTATGCCGGCCCACACCGTGCTCGGCCCGCTTATCGCAATACGGTGGAAGATTCGATCTACCTCGACACCGCAGCACAAGGGCGGGGCGTCGGCACGATGCTGCTGCAAACCCTCATCCGCGAATGCCAGGCGCGTGGCTTCAAGCAGATGGTGGCGGTGGTGGGCGGCGGGCATGAGAACCCGGGCTCGGCCAAGCTGCACGCGCGCTGCGGGTTTCGCGAAGTGGGCGTGCTGGAGAAGGTCGGTTACAAGTTTGACCGCTGGCTGGATTGTTTGTTGATGCAGAGGTCGTTGTGAGGTGGGACAACGCGCCGCATTGAAAGGCTGGGAGGTTCCACGCCTTGCGCGTGGCTTCAAGTATTCGGTTCAGTGTTTCGGTCTCAGTCATTCCGTTGGCGTTAGGTTGCTGGTGTGCCCCGATGCGCACCAGACAAGCCAGCATATTAGATGTTTCTAACCTTATCGTCAAGAATTATCTAACTCTTGGCGTTTAGAATGTTGCGAGCCGCGAAGAAAAACCCGCCGTAGCGGGTTTTCATGCTGAGGGCGCTGGCAGCGCTCAGAAGTCGCCCATCCCCGATCGGTACTTCACCCGACCCACGATATCGATGTGCTCGAGTTGCTCGGGCGGGACGATGAACGGGTCGTGCTTTTCCTTGTTGTCGCTCACCACGCGGATCGAGCCGTCGGGCAGGCGAAACAACCGCTTCACGAGCATCTCGCCGCAATACACCAACGCAAACACGCCCCCGCCCGTGGGGATGCGCCGGTCCGCCTTGTCGACGACCACCGTATCGTCGTCAAACAGGCGCGGTTCCATGCTGTCGCCACGCACCTTCACGGCCACCAGGTGCTTCGGGCTGGCGTCTAGCCGGCGGACGTAGTCGGCCTGAAATGGCAGTGGCTCTTTCTCTTCCACGTGCCATGTCTCTCGCCCGTTGCCGGCGGAAAGCGCTACGTCAACATGGGTGATGAGGATGGTCGTCTCGGTCGGCAATTCATCCAGGCTGTCGTACGTGGTGATGGGCCGCGCCGGAAAACCCTTGCTGTGCGCCGGCGCGCTGGCAGCCGTGCGAACGACATCGCCCGCGCTGCCGCCGGACGCTTGTGCAGCGGCATCGGAGAACGGCGTGTCCATGATGCGATCGGCAAACCCGAGCTTTTTCTCCAGCCGGCGCGCTGCGATGTCGCCAATGCTGCGGCCATCCTGATAGGTGCGCGACAGGAACTGCGCCACCTGCGAGCGCGAGTACCCGTACTGACGCTCGAACTCCGAGCGGTCACCGTTGACGAGGGTTTGGATCCAGTAGGTCAGCCACTGGCGGCGGTTGTCGTAGATGTCCATGGGGCGCATTAGAGCAAGAAACTTCTAACGTGTGGTTTAGAAATATCTTGACACTGTATTTTAGAATCATCTAAATTACAACCCATCGGCCTCCTTCTCGCCCATTCCGCCCATTCCGCGACTTCCCCGGGGCTGCCGGGCCGATCAATCCGAATCTCGTTCAATCCGCGCGCATCTGGCCGCGCGACTGGAGTCTCTTCACATGACTGTTGCCCAAACTTCGATGGATGTCTTCCGACGTGGCCGCACCACGTCAACCACCAAGCTGCAATGCGATCGCATTGCCGACTACGTGGCCCGCTCCGGCACCGCCACGATTGCTGAAATTGCGCAGGCGCTGCGCATTGAAAAGTCGAGCGTCTCGGCACGCCGCAGCGAATTGATTGCCGCCAAGCGGCTTGAACTGGCAGAGGAGCGCAAGTGCAGCGCCACGGGCCGCTGGGTGCAATCTGTGCGTGCGGTGCCCGTGCCGGAACGCCTCATGCAGTAGATGTGCGTGTCCCGATCTTGCGCTGGCTGCCGTGAATACAACGAACGCAGCAACAGCGCACGGCGCGAGTGACGCGTGCCGAACTCTGCCATCAATAAGCTGCCATCAATAAGCACTGAACAAAAAAGGAAGCAGGACATGGGAATCGAAGACCGTTTGGAAAACTGGAGTCGCGTGGTACGCGACCCGAGCTGGCAACCGCAATACTGCGCATCGTGGGCGCGCCTAGCCGTCGCCATGCGCGATGCCGGGACCGGCGCGCCGCAAGCCATCATCACCATCGACGTGAATGACGGCTGGCTGGTAGAGCGCGCCTGGCAAAAGATTGCCGACCCGGTAGCGAAGCGCTTGCTGCAGTACCACTACGTGCACCGGATGCCAGCAGAGATGGTGTGCCGCATCCTCGTGCGCAAGTACGGCGCATCGCCGCACACGCTCAAGCACTGGAAAGTGCGCCTGGCGAAGGCGCAGTCGATCATGTCGCACGTCATCGATTCGGAAGTCGCGCGCGTGCACATGACGAAGGCCGTGCGCGCGGCTGCTGCAGCGGTGCCAATGCACGCCTGAAAAATTTTTCGAATTTTTTTTCGAACACCGCTTGCACAGAACATATCCCCTTCGTATTCTGTTTCCCAGATGTTCGATTGCCCTCGCGGCGTAACCGGTTCAGACCGAGACATGCACCCCACCGGGGTGCATTGACTGTAAGCAGTCTTTAAACGACGCCTCTCAGCGTGTCGCAGCCATGGCCCACGGCAAGAGCGCGGCGTAGTCATCGACGGTTGTCGCCAGCGGGAGTTTCCTGAACAGCCAGACGAGATACTGGTACGGATCGAGGCTGTTGGCCTTACAGGTTTCGACCAGCGAGTAGAGATTGGCGCTTGCGTTGGCGCCGGCCACGGTGGTCGCAAACAGCCAGCCCTTTCTTCCGAGCACGAACGGACGGATCGCGTTCTCGCAGGGATTGTTGGAGATCGGCCATGTACCGTCCTCGACGTAGCGGGCGAGCTTGTGCCACTGGCCGTGGAGATACTGCATGGCTTTGCCCAGCAAGCTGCCAGGCACTACGGCCGGCATCTGCTCGCGCAGCAACGCTGCGATGGCCTGCAGGACGTGGGCGCTGTAGCGCTGGCGCAGCCGTTGTCTGCGCGCCGCCGGCCAGTCTGCCGAACGCGATTCCGCAGCGAACAACCTACCGATGAGCTTGACGAAGCGCGTAGCCGTCAACTGCGGCGTGCGCGCGGCTTTCGGCACCGCCTCCTCGGCCTTGATGAAGCCACGGCGCGCGTGAGCCCAGCAGCCCAAGTGGACGAGCTGGTTGTCGACGGCCAGGCCGTTGTAGAGTTCATAGCCGTCGGTGATCAATGCCGTGCCCGGCCGGATTCCGGCGTAGATCGCGCGGGCGTGCGCAGCGCCGCGCCCCGGCGCGTAACTGAACAGCCGCACGGGTGGTCCCGATCCGTTCATCTGCGCCCAGATATAGCTCTTGGCTTGCGCTCGGCGCCCTGGCTCCTTAAGGACCTGGAATGTCGTCTCGTCGCCATGGATCAGATCCGACTCGAACAGCGTATCGCGCAGCAGGTTGATCACGGGCTGCACCGCCAAGCCCACGCGGACCATGCTGGCGGCGATCGTGTTGGCCGAGATGTCGCCGCCGAAGCGGCGCAGCAAGCCGGCCTGACGGTACAGCGGCATGCCGAACTGGTACTTGCCCGTAGCGATCCACGCCAGCGCTGACTCGGTGAACAGCCCACGAGGGATGATGCGTGCCGGCGCCGGCGTGACCTTGATTCCCAGGTCGCAACACGGGCAGGCGTACTTGACGCGCTGGTGCTGGATGACGCGGACCTGTTCTGGAATCACGTCCAGTTGCTCGCTGGTTTCGACGCCGATCTCGACCAGCGCATGACCATCGTTGACGCAGAAACGCTCGGCCTCGGGCAGATCGTGACGCACCACTTCGCGAGGCAGATTGGGATCAAGCGGCTTGCGCCCGCGCTTCTTGCGCGTGTGCGCGGCGACCTTCGTGCCGGGGACATCCTCCTGTGCGGGTTGCGCGCTGGCCGTCAGTGCTTCGGCTTCGTTGAACAGACCGAGCTGGCCTGCATCGCGGGCCTCGCTGGTCGCGCCGAACAGTTCGCGGCGATAGGCACGCAACCGTTCCTCGGCCAGATCGCGTTCGGCCTTTGCCAAGCGCAGCTCGCCACGCAGCACATCGTGATCCCGCTGGAGCTGGCCAAGCGCCTCGCGCGCAGCCAGCAGTTCCTGGAGTTCCTCGGCGGCGATCGTGACGTTGATGGGCATGTCGGCTTGGACCGACATACCCAGGTGCGGTTCAGCTTGCGCGTGCGTAGAAACGCTGCGGATGCTTCTTGACCACGGCGATATCGATGCCGTCGAGCAACCAGTGCAGTTGCTCGACGCTCAGTTTGACGATGTCGGACGTGTCGGGCCAGATGAACCGGTCGGCCTCCAATCGTTTGAGCAACATCCAGAAGCCGTTGCCGCCCCAGCCGAGAATCTTGATGCGGTCGCGCCGGCGATTGCCGAACACGTACAAGGCTTGGGCCATCGGATTGAGCGCCATCGCCTGCTCGACCAGGATCGACAGGCCGTTGATGCCAAGCCGGAAGTCGACGGGCTCGCGATGCAGGAAGACCTTCAGGCCGTCGTCGAACCGGAACACGGCAGCCTCCCCAGCATCTGGACGATCGTGGCCAGTTCATCGAGATTGGCTTCGCCTAATTCGAACTCGACTCCATTGGGCAAACGCACGTGCAAGGCGATTGCCATGCCGACGCTGGGCGGTCGGCCTGCCAGCGATGCCGGCTCGGCGACAACGGGAACAAATGCATCTCGTGAGGGCGGCAACTCAATGGTGTCGGCGCCGCCTTCCTGCTCGTCGACAACCGCCGTAGTGCAGCGATGCTTGCGCTGGTGTGCTGCTATCCATGTCCTCACGAGATTCGGATTGACGCCATACTTCATTGCCGTGCGGGCGATAGAAGCTCCTGGCTTTAAGCAGGCTTGTATCAGTTCCTCTTTAGCCACCTCGTCATACTGCCGCCGGCCATCTCGCTTGCGGCCGATGACGAGGCGATCCTGCAAACTCTCTTCCCTTTCGTCCATGTGTGCACCTGTCCACGTTCATCAACATGGACACGTAGCATCTGTGAACCCTCAGCGCGACGCCAGGGCGTCAATAATTGACGCCTTACCATTGACTTACCCAGACGAAGCGAAGACGTAGCGAAGAAAAGCAGCCCGCCACCCAGCGGGCTTTTTTGTTGCCTCGCTTCGCTCACGCACACGCAATACCTGCCTCGATGTCACTGCACGGTGACGACTCGATCGAGGTGATCTCACCCCTTGATGCAACTCACTCGATCGATCGCGCCACGCTGCGCGCATCGATGAAGGCGCTTGTCTTATGGCAGATCTCTCCGATGTTTCCAACGCACTCGTCACGCTTGTCACAGGCGTGGTCTATCCGAACGGAACCAGCCAGCCGTCGATCACGGGCAACCCGGTGCTGGTCTACAGCGGCTGGCCCAACATGACGCAACTGAAGACCGACCTGCAGGCCGGCAAGGCGCATGTGTCGGTGTTTCCGAGCACGAGCCACCAGCGGCACAAGAGCACAGTCTTCTCGGATTGGACCGTGGCCACGCCACCCGCAAACACGCTGGCGCTGAGTGTGAGCGCGCAAACGGTCATGGTGAACGGCACCGTGAGTACGCCGCAGAACGCAGTGCTACTCGTTGATGGTCGCGCGTATGTGTATGCCGTGCAGGCCAGCGATACACCGGCCAGCATTGCGACGGCACTGGCCGCGCTGGTGGCGGTGGACCAACCCGCCACCGCTGCGGGCGCGTCCATCACTATTCCCCACGCGACCTACATCTCGCCGCGTGTGGGTGGCGTCGGCACCGTACAGCGCGAAACGCGCCGGCAGGAGCGCACGTTCCTCATCTCCACGTGGGCGAACAGCGCGGTGCCGCGTGACCTCCTCGCGGGCAAGGTCGATGCGGTGCTCTCGGGCATCGTGCGCTTGACGTTGCCCGACCAGGGCGCGGCGTTGCGCTACAAGCGCGGCCATCAACATGACGACCTGACGAATGGCATCTACCGGCGCGACCTGCGCTATGCCGTCGAGTACGCGACCATCGTGACCGACACGGCGTACCAGATCGCAACGGGCGTGGAGAACGTAACGGCCGGCGCGTCGATGGGTGCGCAGTTTCCTGTTCGAACCATCATGCAGTAGCGCAATCGCGGCCGTATTGCAGTCGAAGTCAACCCACCCGCGCCGCCCGTTTTATTCGGGCGGTTTTTTTATGTCCGGCCGCCTCTGTGCGGCCTTTTGTTTTTCTCACTCGGAGGCACGCATGCCGATCGTCCAGCAGGGCAGCATCAATACCACTGCACTCATCGTTCCGGACCTGTACGTCCAGATTGTTCCGCCGCAGGTCACCCTGCTCAACGGCGTTCCCACCAACGTGCTCGGCGTGGTCGGCACGGCCACCTGGGGCCCCGTCAACTCGCCGACGCTGATCGGCAACATGGCCATGTATGCACAGACGTTTGGCGCGATCCAGAATCGCACCTACGACATGGGCACCGCGGTGGCCGTGGCGGTGCAGCAGGGCGCTAACAACTTCCGCTGCGTGCGCGTGACCGACGGCACGGATACCGCCGCCACGGTGGTCGCCCAGACCAACGGCGTCACCTTCACCGCCAAGTACACGGGCTCGCTGGGCAACACCATTACGGTGGCGCTGTCGGCAGGTTCGGCCGCCAACACGTGGAAGGTGACCGTGGCCGCGCCCACGCTGTCGCCGGAAGTGTTCGACAACATCGGCGCGGGCCAGACCGGCAATGCGCTGTGGGTGGCGATTGCCAACGCCATCAACAACGGCGTGAGCGTGATGCGCGGCGCCTCGCAGATCATCACTGCCACCGCAGGCGCCAGCACCACCGCACCGACGGCGGCCACGCTGCAACTGGCAGGCGGCACCGATGGCGCGGCCACCATTACCGGCTCGGTGCTGCTCGGTCAGGACACCGTGCCGCGCAAGGGCATGTATGCGCTACGCAACCAGGGCGTGTCGATCGCCATGCTGGCCGACTGCGCCGATGCGACGACGTGGCCGACCCAGGTGGCGTTCGGCCTGTCCGAAGGCATCTACATGATCGGCACGGGCCCGAGCGGTGACACCATCGCCAATGCCGTGACGGCCAAGAGCACCGCCGGCATCGATTCGTACGCTTTCAAGCTGCTGTTTGGCGACTGGGTGTACTGGCTCGATACGGTGAACGGTGTGACGCGCCTGGTGTCGCCGCAGGGCTTTGTGGCGGGCTTGCTGGCCAACCTGTCCCCGCAGAACAGCAGCCTGAACAAGCCGATCTACGGCGTGGTCGGCACGCAGAAGACGTTCGCCAACCAGAGCTACAGCTCGGCCGAGTTGCAGGCGCTGATCCAAGCAGGCATCGATGTCGTCACCAACCCGGTGCCGGGCGGTGCGTACTTCGGTTGCCGCGCGGGCCACAACACCAGCTCGAACGCGCTCACGCAAGGCGACAACTACACGCGCATGACCAACTACATCGCCAGCACGATCAACGCGGGCATGGGTAAGTACGTTGGTCAGCTGCAGTCGGCCACGGTGCGCGCGCAGGCGGCGGCCACGCTGTCGAACTTCCTCAGCTCGATGGAGCAGCAGGGGATGATCGGCGCGGTCAATGGCGGCCCGGCGTTCTCGGTGCAGATCGATGCCAACAACAACCCGATGAACCGCGTAGCACTGGGCTACATGCAGGCCGACGTGAAGGTGGTCTACCTGTCGGTCATCGAGAAGTTCCTGGTGAACGTGGAAGGCTCGCAGGCGACGGTGATCCGCACCTCGACCGCGAACCAGTAACGCATCACGCCTTAATCAATCAACCTTCTGGCCTCGCATGGCGCGGGGCCATTTCCTTCCTTTTTGGAGAACGTTATGCCGATTCAAGGCTACTCCGTCGGTCGCGACTACACGCTGGTCATCCAGACCGCCAACGGCACGCTGCAGCCGAACAAGATCACCGCGTTCAAGAGCAAGCAGGATGTGACCGACGTGCGCGTCAAGCGCCTCGATGGCATCACCGACCACATCCGCTTCTTCGACGGCTGGTCGGGCTCGTTCGATGTGGAGCGCCAGGACGCGACGCTCGACAACTACTTCGCCCAACTCGAAGCGGGCTACTACGCCGGCGTGAACGAAGCGCCTGCGCAGATCTACGAAACGATCCAGGAAGCGAATGGCTCGGTTTCGCAGTTCCGCTACGACGGCGTGCTCATGACGCTGGCCGATGCCGGCAACCGCGCGGGCGACGCCACCATCAAGCAATCCGTCAACTTCGTGGCCTCGCGCCGCATCAAGGTGTCCTGATGACCAACGTGACCATTACGCCGATCAAGCCCTCCGAACAACTCATCAAGTCCGCTGTGAAAGAAGTGGTGGTGGACGATGCGCTGGGCCGCAAGATCACGCTGCGCAAACCGGGCCCGCTGGCCAACCTGGACTTTGCCAAGGCCGCGGGCGGCAGCGAACTGAACATGCTCTACCTGGCCGAGGTGGCGCACCTGAAGTTCGTCTCCGCCATTGATGGCGAGCCGGTGCCGACGCCGGCCTCCGAAGCGCAGCTGCGTGCGTTGTACCAACGCCTGGGCGAAGAGGGCAACGAAGCCGCGCAGCGTGGTGTGGCGGCCAGCTTCATCAACGTTGCCGCCTCGGAGTCCGAGCTAAAAAACTCCTGACGAACGGCCCGTTTCACGAGGCGATGTGGCTCGTGCATAACGGTGTTCCGTTCGACGTGGCGTTTTCACTGGACGACACCATGCGGCAGGCGATGGCCATCAAATGCAGCGAATTCCATGGCGCGGAGTTTGATTTGAAGACGATGTCTTTCAAGGAGCGCGAATGAACCTCTCGTTAGCAGAGATGGCGCGTCGCCTGACCGAGCTGGAGGCGCGGGTGCCAGAGGCGTTGTCGCAGGGGCTGGGCGCAGCCGCTGCGGCAATGGAGCAGGCGGCCCGCGCCAAGGCGGTGGAGAGCGCAGCGGCCGCCGGCATCACCGAGGCGGCGCGCGTCAATGCGCTGCGCGATTCCATCGGCCACACGGTCAAGGGGTTGGAGGCGGCCATCGGCTCCAACGCCGCACAGGCTGTCGCTCAAGAGCTTGGCAGTGCGCAGGCGCCACCGCATCCGTTGCTGGGTGTGGTGGCGAATGAGCAGGCCGATGCGTTGCAAAAGAGCGTGGGCGATGCGGTGGCGGCGGTTCTGGAGGGCCGCCAGAGTGTGTCCACCGCAAACGCACACACGTGAGATCGGTGGCCTCAACAGATGAAGGATTCCTATGAGCCTCGATGCTTACAAGGTTGGAATACAGATTGCGTTGGTGGATAACGTTTCGCGTGGGTTGGTGGCGATCGCCGCGCAATTCGAATCCGTCAACAAGGGTGCGGAGAAGCTGGAGACCCGGCTGGAGAAGGTCAAGAAGCTGATGGACTTCGGCAGCGGCTTGGCGAGGGCGGGCAACGAAACACTCCACATGTGGGACAAGCAGGTGGACGCCGCATCGAAGTACCACGCGGTGCTTGAGCGCATCAGCCGCTTCGACCCAGGCGCTGCAGCGGCGAACGAGAAGTTCCTCAAAGGCCTGGACGTCAAGGGCATGTCGCTCACGGATGTCGGGCAATTGTTTGGTGGGGCGCAGACCATTCTGCAGAGCTCGGCCCAGGCGCAGGACGTTACGAAACTGCTGGCCCAGGCGAGAACAGCGTTTGGGGCGGCAACCGGCGTCAAAGACGGTGCGCAACTCGACAGCATGGCGCTGACTGCGCTGAAGGCTGCGCAGATGCGCGACGGCGTGATCGGCAAAGACGGCAAGATCGACGTGAAGAAGGTGGAAGAGACCTTCGACATGCTGGTCAACTCAGCATTGGCCAGCGGCGGCGGTGTGCTGCCGAAGGACTACCTGGAGGCCATGCAGGGCGGCAAGCTTTCTGGCGCGCTGAAGCCGTCTGAGGCAACAGCGTTTGGGCTGAAGCAGTTCATGCAAGCCAATGGCGGCTCGAAGGCCGGCGTGGATGCCATGTCGGCGCTCCAGGGCTGGGCGGCAGGCAACATGTCCGCCACCGTTGCGCACGAGCTGCAGCGCGTCAAGCTGCTGGACCCGAAGGCCGTGCATCGCGACAAGGCGGGGCGCATCACCAGTGTGGATGCGACGGGTATGACGAACGCAGCGAACTTCGCCAACAACCCGCTTCAGTACCTGCTGGACGAGATCGTGCCGGCGCTGAAAAAGAGCGGCTTTAGCGGAGACAGCCTCAACACCAAGCTGGGCAGCCTGCTCGGCATGAAGGGTGAGAAGAACATCCTGCAGCAGCTCGAGCATGAGAAGGACCGAGCGGGGCTGTATCTGCAGAACGCCAAGAATGGGCCGGGCACTGTCAAGCTTTACGAAAAGGAAAACGAAGGGCTGGAAGGCAAGTTGAAGGACTACGAAGCCAAGAAGACGAACCTCAATATCGCGCTTGGGGAGCACATCCTGCCGTTGGCGATTTCGGGGTTGGAGAAGTTCAACAGCATGCTCGATGGCATCACGAAGTGGGCGCAGGAGAATCCAGGCACAACGAAGACACTCATGGCCCTGGCTACGGGCCTAACCTTTTTGTCTAAGGCAAGCTCGACGCTTTCTTCGTTGCCTTTGCCGGGCGGCGGAGGCAAGGGCGGTGTTGGCAAAGGCGTACTGCAGAAGGTATTGAACGCTGCAGGCTCGGTTGCGACGCGCGGAGGCAAATTTCTTGGGCGGGTAGCAGGCATGGGACTCAAAGTCGCCGGCCGCGTTGGCGCGTCTGCGCTTCGCATGGGCGGGGGATTGGCGCGAGGAGCGCTGGGTGCCATGGGAGCCATCACCAGGTCGCCGCTCGCTAGAGGAGCGCTCGGCATCCTTGGCCGAGTGGGTGCAAGAGGAGCACTGGGGCTATTGGGGCCGATTGGCTTGGCAGCGGGCGTTGCTCTGACAGGCTGGGAGATCTATCAAGCAGTCAAAGGGGCAAAAGGAAGTCCAGCTAGCTCGCCAGCAAAGCAAGCGAATGACTCTGCCAGCAGTACGGTGAAGGTGCCAGAGACGAAGCTCATCTACCTCAAGGGCGATGTGACGATGGACGGTCGCTCCGTCGGCCAGGTGGTCTGGAAACAGATCGAAGGCAATCTGGCGCGCCCGCAAACCGGCGCCAGCAACTTCAACACTGGCATGAACCTCATGCCATCCGGACTCTGATCAACCATGGCCGACTTCACTCTCAAACTCGGACAGAATTTCCAATTCAAGGATCTGGAAATTCCCGAAACCATCTCCTTTGGCGGCACGCAAAAGCTGGCCATGCATGACTTGGTGGGCGGCACGCGGGTGATCGATTCGATGGGGGCATTCTGTGCGCCCGTCGAGTGGTCTGGCTGGCTGCTCGGTACAGAAGCACTCGCTCGCGCCCGCGAGCTGGACGATCTGCGCGTGAGCGGCAAGGAACTGGTGCTGCAGTGGTCCGAGATCTGCTACATCGTCGTCATCCGCGAGTTTCGCGCGGATTTCCAGCGCGCCTACAAGATCCCCTACAAGATCACGTGCGAGGTGTCGAGTGACATGTCCAAGTACACGATGCCGGATGAAGGTACCGGCATCGACGGCCTGGTCAAAAGCGACGCCGCAGCCATGACCGACATGGCCAGCACCATCGGAGACAGCAAACTATCCAGCTTGATCGACTCGGCCAACTCGGCGATCGACACGGTGGCGAGCTTTGCCAACGCTGCGCAGTCCACGCTCAGCAACGTGCTGCAGAAGGTGACGGCCGTGCGGGACCGTGCGCAGGCATTGGTTGCCTCCGCCAACAGCGAGCTGATGAAGGTGGCCACGCTGGGCGGCATCCTGCCGAACAATCCGGTGGCGCAGCAGGTGGCGAAGCTCAATGGCCAGATCAACTCGGCGCTGAGCTTGCCCGTGCTGGTTCAGCTCGATCGCGTTGCGGGCCGCATGCAGACCAATATCGCGTCGGTCTACAAGAGCGCCAAGCATGTGGTGACAGCCGGTGGTGACCTGATGAAGCTCGCCGCCAAGGAGTACGACGACGCGATGGCATGGACGAGCCTCGCCAAGGCCAACCCCGAGCTGTTGTGGGACCCCCTGGTGCAAGGCGTCAAAACCCTGATCGTGCCGCCCCACAAAGACACGGCCGGTGGTTTGCCCAATCCATAGCGCGCCGTTCTCATCAACCGGACAGCCCCGCCATGCGGGGCTTTTTTCTTATGAGCCTGAACAAGCTACCCGTGATACCCGATGTGCGGCAGCCCCGCACGATCGTGAAGGTGGGCGGCGAACGTGTGCCGGCATGTGTGAGCTGGTCGGTCCTGAGCAACTCGTATGAGCAGGCGGATACGTTCCAGATCACGCTCGCCGCCGGTGCCTTGCCGCCCGATCGCGATGCGAACTGGTTTTCCAGCCAGCTTGCGTTAGAGGTCGAGATCTTTGCCGGCTTTCCGCCGAATCCGCTGCAGTACGACGAGACCACGCTGCAAAGCCTGATCTATGGTCGTGTGGATAGCGTCGAACTGGACCCAGTCTCCGCGCAGCTCACGCTGAGCGGCCGGGACCTGACGGCGTTGTTCATTGACGCGCAGGTGACGTTGCAGTTTCAGAACATGACGGCGTCGAAGGTTGCTGAAAAGCTGGCCGCGGCACACGGCTTGCAAGCCGTTGGTCCGGAGACGAAGCGGCTGATCGGCAAGACCTACGCGCACGACAACGTCAGCCTGACGGCGCAACGCACCGAGTGGGACCTGCTTGCCGCATTGGCGCGCGAAGAGGACTTCCTCTGCTACGTGAGTGGCAAGACGCTCTACTTCGCGCCGCGCTTGCAAGGGCCTGCGTTGCCCTACGAGTTGCGATGGGCACGCGACGAAAACGGCAACCCGGCCGCCAACGTGTCGAGCCTGCAACTGTCGCGCGACCTGACGGTGGCCAAGGGCGTGACGGTGGAAGCGCGTTCGTGGAATGCGAAGCAAGGCAAGAAATTCACGGCCCGCTACAGCAATGCGCCTGGCGGTGGCAAAGGCCAAAAGCCGACCCATACCGTTGAGCGTAACGGCATCGACCAAGCTGGCGTCAAGCGCTTGGCCAAGCAGAAGTTCGACGAGGTCGCGCAGCACGAAATGAAGCTGCGCGCGCGCTTGCCTGCCGACCACCTGCTCACACCCACTGACATCGTCAGCCTGACCGGCACCGGCACTAACTTCGACCAGGGCTACCTGATCGACAGCATCACCCGCAGCATGAGCCTGAGCGAGGGCTACGTGATGGAGGTGTCGGCCAAGAACATCAACAAGGACACGAGCCAATGATTCAACAGCTTCGCAACCAGATGGTGCTCGCCGCGATGATGGCGCAGTCCAGTCGCGCGGAGAACCGCATGGGCATCGTCACCAGCTACGACCCTGGCACGGCCTCTGCGCGCGTGCGCCTCCAACCTGAAGACACCGCCGACCCGGAGCGCTCGCTGACCGGCTGGATGCCTGTTGCCACTGCCTGGGTCGGCAATGGCTGGGGCATCGATGCGCCGGTCAGCCCGGGCGATCAGGTGGAGGTGCAATTCCTGGGCGGCGACATCGAGAACGGTGTCATCTGCGCGCGCCTGTTCAGCGATCAGGCGCGGCCGACCGGTGCGCAATCGGGCGAGTTTTTTCTCACGCATGCCTCGGGCTCCAAGCTGCAGTTCCACAACGACGGCACGGTCACGCTCATCAGCGCGGGCACGCTCACCAGTCAGGCCACGCAGTGGAATCACACGGGGCCGGTGCAGATCGACGGCACGCTGGTGGTCACGCAAACCATCACGGGCCAGGCGGGCATGGCGGTGTCGGGCAACAACGGCAGCGGCAACTCGATGAGCATCAGCGGCAACACGCAGTTCAGTGGGCAGGTGTCGGCCAATGGCCATCGGATTGACGATACGCACCGCCATACCGGCGTGCAGTCCGGGTCCAGCAACACCGGGAGCGTGGCATGACGCAGCAACTGCTGAACGACGTGAACCACTGGGTGGGCGGCGACGTCACCGTGTCACCCACTGGCGACCTGGGCCTTGCCAGCGCGGACCTGCGCACGCAGCAACGCATCGTGCGGCGCCTCGTCACCAACCCGGGCGATTACATCTTCCACACCGACTACGGCGCAGGCCTGCCGCAGAAGATCGGCGAGACGCTTGATGTGCCGGCGCTGCGCGGGCTCATCCGCGCGCAGATCCTGCAGGAAGCGGGCGTTGCGCAAAGCCCCGAGCCGCAGGTGGACGTGGCGGCCATCACCGGCGGCGTGAGCGTGCGCATCTTGTACAGCAGCGCGATCACGCGCGAGCCGGTGTCCCTTCAATTCAATGTGAGCAAGTGATCCATATGTCCATTCAGACGCAAGACTGGGTGACGCTCGTGCGCAACCAGGTGGCGGCCATCCAGGGCTATGCCAAGGTGCTGGTCGACTTGACTGTCGGGTCGGTGCTGCGCGCCGTCGTCGAGGCCAACGCGGCGGTCACAGTGTGGCTGCAGGGTTTGATCCTGCAAGTCATGGCCATTACGCGCGCGTCCACTTCAAGCGGGGCCGACCTCGATTCGTGGATGAGCGATTTCGGTTTAACGCGCCTGGCGGCGGTGCCCGCCACGGGCAGCGTGACTTTCTCGCGCTTCACGGTCACGCAGCAGGTGCTGGTGCCGCTTTCGGCGATGGTGCAGACGGGCGATGGCACGCAGCAGTTCAACGTAGTGGTGGATACGACCAACCCTGCGTATAGCGCCACGCTCGGCGGCTATGTCATTGCTGCAGGCACCGCCAGCGCGACCGTGCCGGTGCAAGCCGCGACGCCCGGTGCGGCAGGCAATGCGGTGGCGGGTGCGGTATCCACCATCGTCGGTGCGATCTCCGGTGTGGATACCGTCAGCAATTCGGCCACGTTCGTAAACGGCGCAGATGCCGAGCCTGACACAGCGTTCCGCTCGCGCTTCATCGCCTACGTGGCGAGCCTGTCGAAAGCCACAAAGACGGCCATCGGCTCCGCCATCGCAAGCGTCAAGCAGGGGCTGACCTACGTGATCCTGGAGAACCAGACCTACGCCGGCTTGCCGCAGAACGGCACCTTCATCGTCATCGTGGATGACGGTACGGGCGCGCCCACGTCAACGTTGCTTGCCAGCGTGAGCAACGCGGTGGATGCGGTGCGGCCAGTGACGAGCACGTTCTATGTGTATGGGCCGGTCGTGGTGAACGCGACGGTCTCCATGAGCATCGCGACCGCTGCGGGCTATACGCATCAGACCATCGCGGCACAGGTGCAGGCGGCGTTGCTGAACTACATCAACAGCCTGCCACTAGGTACGCCGTTGGCGTATTCGCGGCTGGCTCAGGTGGCGTATGACGCGTCACCGGCGGTGACCAACGTCACGAGCACGTTGCTCAACGGCAGCACAGCGGACTTGCCTGCCACGAGCTTGCAAGTCATCAAAACCACAGCCAACTCCATCACGGTGACGTAATGGCAACCGGTGACCAACAAGACATCTTCGCGCGCATACGAGGGTATCTGCCGCGCTGGTTTGGCGATGTGGCGCAGTCGCCCATCCTCAACGGATTGCTGCAGGGCCTTGCGTACAGCGGTGCCTACGTCTACGGCCTGTATGCCTATGCCAAGCAGCAAACGCGCATCCTGACCGCCACCGATGGCTGGCTCGACATGATTGCGGCTGATTTCTTCGGCCTGTCGATCCGGCGCAAGACGGGCCAGTCCGATGCATCGTTCCGCGCCAACATCGTCGCCAACCTGTTCCGTGAACGCGGCACACGCAACGCCATCATCCGCGTGCTGACGGACCTGACCGGGCGCGCGCCGACCATCATCGAGCCCAGCCGCCCCGCAGACTGCGGCGCCTACGATGCGCCCAACAGCGGCTACGGCATGGCCGGCGCATACGGGCAGGTCTCGCTGACGTATCAGGCGTTCGTGCAGGCGTATCGCCCGCTCGGCAGCGGCATCCCCAACGTAGCTGGCTACAGCATCGTCACCACCGGCTACAGCGTGCCGTCGCAAGGCGAATATGTTGACCCGTCGATGAGCAGCAACACCGTGTCGGATGCCGACATCTACGCCGCCATCGAATCGGTGCGGCCCGCCGCTTCCATCATCTGGACGCGCATCAGTTCGTAGGCGCGCACCCACGCGTTTTTCCTCACCACCGACAGCCCGGCAACCCGCTGGGCTTTTTCTTTTGGAGAACAGTCTTGGATCGTCAGATTGTCTACAGCGGCCAGGTGCCGCAAACCACGGACCTGCTCAACACCAACCGGCAGACCATGATCGGGCTGGCGAAGCTGTGCTCGGACTTGTTCGGCACGTCCACTGTCGTCTCGGGCCTGGGCTGCGTGCCCACCACGCCCGCGTCGATGAGCGTGACCGTCAACCCCGGCCAGATCTACCAGCTCGCCAACGTGGATGGCACGGCGTACAGCGCGCTGCCGGCGGACACCACGCATAGCTTGCTCAAGCAGGGCATCCTCATGGATGCGCAGTCGTTCATCCTCTCGGCGCCCGCCACGGCCGGCTACAGCCAGAACTACCTGATCCAGGCCGCGTACCTGGAGAACGACATCAACAACGTCGTGCTGCCGTACTACAACAGCGCGAATCCGTCGCAGGCATTCAATGGGCCGGGCGGCAGCGGCAATGCACAGCCGACCACGCGTGCGGGGCAGGTGTCGTTGCAGCTCGTTGCCGGCACGGCCGCCACCACCGGCACGCAGACGACGCCTGCAGTGACGGCGGGCTACGTTGGCCTCGCCATCATCACCGTGGCCAATGGGCAGAGCGCGATCACGGCGGCCAACATCACCGCCTATCCGAACGCGCCCACTGCACCGACGGGCGGTTTCCTGGCGGCGATTGGCGAGCGCTACTCCAGCATCCAGAACGTCGCCGCATCGAGCACGCTCACCACGGCGGCACTCGGCGCACTGGTGAACGTCACCGCTACCGGCCAAGCCATCACGCTGCCGCCGGCTGCCAACTGCCCGAATGGCACGAGCGTCTGCGTGACGTACATGCAAGCCAGCGGCTCGACCACCGTCACGCGCAATGGCACCGATACGCTCGCGTTCGGCCAGGGCAGCAGCGCCAACAGCCTCGCGCTGAATCCGGGTGAGGCGGTGCAGTTTGTGTCGAATGGGGTGAATGGGTGGGTGAGTGCTGGGCAGACGTTGACCACTGGGGTGACGCCGGCGCAGTTTGATAACAGTACGAAGGTGGCTACGACGGCTTTCGTTAAACAGAATGGCGCATCGTTAGCCGACGTGGTTGCAATCAGCAGTGCGGCAGCTATGGATACCACATATGCAAACAAACTTGTCGTTTTTCAAAATGCGACTTCGAACTTTGCTGTAACGCTTCCACTAGTGGCCGCCTGTTCGGTCGGTACGGTCCTTCGATTCCTGAATATCACTTCATACAGTATTACGCTGGCCCGCTCCGGTTCAGACACGATCAATGCGTCGGCAACATCTCTCGTTATTGGTCCCGGCGATACGCTGACGTTAGTAAGAAGTTCAGCAAATACAGTCTGGCTATCCGTTGATGGGTCCGCAAATTTAGTGCTGTCTTCAGGCGCATTCGGTTCCATCCTGTCAGGTAACGGCTATCAGAAGCTTCCTAGCGGTTTGATTTTGCAGTGGGGGATGAACCAGGGAACCACGGCTTCCTATCAAACGTATTCATTCCCGATCGCATTTCCGAACAACGTCTATTCAATGGTTGTGACGACAAACAATGTCAATACCCAATATACAGGGCGAGTCAATGTTCTTTCGCTTTCACAATTCCAGATCGGTAACTCCAACGGTCAAGGTTCTTGGGCCGCAGACGTCGTTTCCTGGATCGCAATGGGGCGCTAAATCATGACCGCAAAATTCGCAGCATATGACCTGAATGGTCACATCACGGCCTACTACGACAGCATCGACAGCCCGGTCCCCGAAGGTGTGACCAACGTCATCGAGATCACGCAAGACGAGTGGCTTGCCTGCATCAATCAGCCCGGCTACACGGTGGTGGACGGCGCACTTGGCGCGCCATTGCCCCCGACCGCTGAGGAACTGCTTGTACAAGCGCGCACGATGCAAACCATCAAACTCAGCACCGCCTGCGCCGACGCGTTGACCACCGGCTTCACCTCCTCCGCCCTAGGCGTCGCACTCACCTACCCATCCCAAGACAACGACCAACGCAACCTGCAAAGCGCAGTCAGCGCAGCCGCTACCGCATCGCCGGGCTGGACCATCCCGCTCTGGTGCGCGGATGGCGATCACTGGTCCTTCACCTCGCACACCGCCGCGCAACTCCAGCAAGTCAACGCCGACTGGCTGGCCCATCGCGTCGCCGCGCAGCAGAAGTACGCGGACCTGGTCGCCAAGATCAAAGCCGCCACCAGCATTGAAGAGGTGCAAGCCATCACCTGGTAAGCACCGTCATCTCAGCAACACAGCCCGCCTTCGCGCGGGCTTTTTTCTTTTCCGGGGGAACCATGTCTGAACCCATCAGCAGCAGCGCCGCAGCGGGGGCTGCGGGCGCGGCGGCCTTCAAGGCGCTTGGCGGGTCTGCGGCTGTGGCGGGTGCCGCCAGCGCGCTCGCCACCATCGTCGTCATGGTGATGACGTTGCCACGCGCACGCGGCGAGTGGGCCGTGGCGCTCATCTCCACCGTCATCGCCAGCGTGGGCGGTGGGGCCACCGTCATCCAGTACTTCGGGGTGGCGCATTGGATCGGCTCGGCCAACGGCACCATGGCACTCGGCGGCATCTACTTCGTCTGCGGCCTGCCCGGCTGGGCGGTTGTGCGCTGGGTCTTCAACTTCATCAACAAGCGGCGCGATGCCGACCTCGCCGAGGTCGTCGACGACGTGCGCGAATCCATGCACAAGGCAAGCCATGGCTGAACCGCTTCTGACTGCGGCGCAACTGCGCGCCGTCATGCCCAATGCCGGTGGGCGCGCCGATGTGTTCGCGCCCGTCCTGGCCGACGTACTGCTGTTTCGGCAGATCAACACGCCCGCCCGCATCGCCGCGTTTCTTGCGCAGGTCGGGCACGAATCGGGGCAACTGCGCTACGTGCGTGAACTGTGGGGCCCGACGCCCGCGCAACGCGGGTACGAGGGCCGCGCAGATCTCGGCAATACGCAACCCGGAGACGGCAAGCGCTTTCTCGGCCGCGGCCTGATCCAGATCACCGGCCGCGCCAACTACCGTGCCTGCGGCATCGCCCTGGGTTTGGATCTGGAAGCGCAGCCCGAGCTGCTGG
The DNA here is from genome assembly GCF_049913345.1 of Ralstonia sp. R-29. NCBI lineage: Bacteria > Pseudomonadati > Pseudomonadota > Betaproteobacteria > Burkholderiales > Burkholderiaceae > Ralstonia > Ralstonia sp. R-29. Next base: position 1,154,261 of record NZ_CP184378.1, on the reverse strand, counting down.
AACTGCCAGAGCACGCCACCGCATCGGCCGCATGGTTCTGGCTGCGCAATGGGCTCAATCGATTTGCGGATCAGGACACCGACGCCGCCTTCGTACAACTGACGCGCCGGATCAACGGCGGCACCAACGGTCTCGACGATCGACGTGCGCTGTGGGCGCGCGCCCGCGCCGTGCTTGCAGGAGGGGCCGCGTCATGAGCCTGCTTGATCCGCGCTTGTGGGGCGGCGCCATCCTCGCGTTGGTGCTGGCGTTCGGCTTTGGCTACGGCGCGGGGGATCTGCATCGGCGGCATGTCGAGCGATCACAAGCGCTGCAGGCCAAGGTGGCTGCCGCACAAACCGAAACCCGCCAAGCCAACGTCACCGCCCAGGTGGTCGACCACGCCGCGCAAGCCCAGACGCGCATCCAGACCGTGTTCCGAGACCGCATCCTCTACCGAGACCGCGAGGTACCCCATGAAGTCGTTGTGCACGACGATGCTGCTTGCCGTATCCCTGGCCGCTTTGTCGGCATGTGGAACTCCGCCAATCGCGCCGAGCTTCCCACCGCCGCCGGCCTCCTTGATGAAGCCGCCAGTGGCGTTGTCCTCTCTGACGTTGAAGCCCAGCACGAGCACGAGGCTGAAGCCTTCCACGCCAACGCCCAGCAATTGAAGGATTTGCAGGATTGGGTAGCGGGGCAGATGGAGGCGGCGAAGCCTCAATAACCGTTCGATGTAGCGGCTTGCCCGGGCGCCAGCATCGCGCTGGCAGCCCTCAATCGATGATGTCTGCGCAGGCGTCCGTGGGTGCGGCGGCCACATGCCCGACCAGCGGCACCATTTTCAAGCCGGCCGATGCTACGCGGCACGGCGCGGCAACCACGCCACAGCCTGAGAGAAGGGCGGCGCCCAGCAGGGCAGCCACTAGCAGAAGACGTTTCATCGTGCGTACGTTCGATTGGAATGTTGCGCAGTGTGGCACAGAGTCACGCGCGCACTTGTGCGCGTTTGTATCCGGAAATGACAATCCCCCGCGCAGGCCGCAGCGATTGTGCGACGCAGAAAGATGCAACAATCGGGGTGGTTCGTTCAGCGCACAACGCTGGCTTTTGCTGAAAAAGTCACATGATTGGTTTGCGCAAACAAAGCCGCCAAGCCTTGCTGTAAGCCACCAAACCACTGCTGGCGCGGGTTTTCCCGTAATTCCAGATATCACAACAATAAATTGTCTGTCGCGACATTTATTGTCTGAACAGGCTCGCCTACGATGACTTCATCGAATGCGGCGCCGCAGCGAAAACCGGTCTCGAAACGAGCCACTGCCCGACGCGCTGCGCCCATCCCGGAGAAGACATCATGAAAGCCCAACGCACCCTGATTGCAGCCCTGATCGCCCTGGCCACCGTGCCCGCACTGGCCGCCACGAAGTTCGACGTGTACACGCAAGGCGCCGCAGTCGGCCAACGCTTCGACGTCTATACGCAAGGCGCGAAGGCGGGGAGCAAGTTTGATCCGTACACCGAAGGCGCCAAGGTGGGCGACAAGTTTGACCCGTACACCCAAGGCGCGCTGGCCCGCGCTGGCAAGTTCGACCCCTACACCGAAGGCGCCAAGGTCGGTGACAAGTTCAACCCGTACACCGATGGTGCTGCCGCCTAAGGCAATGCCCCTGAGCCACCGACGGCTCATCCGCTCAGCAAGACGCCCGCATTTAGCGGGCGTTTTTGTTTGGGCGCGACACGTGCTGACATCAAGAGCAGGTATAAATGGGAGCCCGCGCGGTATCGATGAACCCCGCGCTGCCGACGGCGTCTGACCACCATCGATGCGCAAGACCCTACATGATGCAGGCCTCTCACTGTCTTTCTGTTCTTTGCCGCAAAGCGCGCACGTTGGGCGGCCTTTCTGCGCTGATGGCAGCGGCCGCGCTGGCCGGTTGCGCCACCGTCACACCGGGCCCGTTCCAGATCACCGTGCGAGATACCGACGATACGGTGCTGGAGCAGTTCCAATTCCAGGCGGGCTCGTACAACTCGCTGGAGATCGCCATCGTCGGCATGTGCCGCGTGTACCCGGACGCCACCGTCACCGCGGACCAACTGCAGACGCACGAACGGGTGCAGGAGCGTTGCAAGCGCTCCTTCGCGTCCATGCTGACGCTGTCTTGAAGCGGCTACCATGTGGCCTCAATTTGATGCTCGAAACGCACAAGAGGCCCATGTGACTGCGCAAGACGAGTCCTTTCCGATTTCACGATTTGCCGCTGCCCGGCCGCGCCTGTTGCTGGCGTTTGCGCTGGGCGCGATCGTTGGCGTGGTGGTACCAGGGGGGCAGGGCTGGCTCACACGCACGCTGCTCGGCTGGGATGCCGCGGTGTGGACGTACCTGATCCTGATCGCCGTGATGATGCTGCGGGCAGACCCGCGCCGCATCCGTGCCGTGGCCCGGCGTGAAGACGCGAGCGCCTCGGCGGTGCTGGCCGTGGTATGCCTGGGCGTGATTGCCAGCATGGTGGCGATTGCGTTTGAGCTGGTGACAGCCAAGTCCGCGGGCCATGCGCAAGCGTGGCACTACGCGCTGACCGGCGTGACGGTGGTCGGCGCATGGCTGATGGTCCCGATGATGTTCACCGTGCACTATGCGCACCTGTACTACCGCACGCCCAATGCGCCGCCGCTGCAGTTTCCCGACCGCGAACTCGAGCCCAATTACTGGGATTTCCTCTACTTCTCCTTTACGATCGCGGTCGCCAGCCAGACGGCAGATATCAGCATCCGATCGCGCGCCATGCGCCGGGCGGTGCTGGGGCAATCGCTGCTGTCGTTCTTCTTTAATACGAGCATTCTTGCGCTCTCCATCAACATTGCTGCCGGCCTGTTTTCATGACGAAGCTTCCTCCCAATAACCACGCCCGCGCCATTCGGGCGGTCAGCTATGTACTCGTGGCCGCCATGATCGTGACGGTGCTCTGGCTGCGCCTGCTGCCGGCTGCCATTGCGGGCTTTCTGGTCTATGCGCTGTCACGCAAGCTGGAGGCGAAGCTGCGCCAGCGGCGCGTTTTTTCCCGGCATGCCAAGGCGTTGGCGGTGGTCGGGGTGTTCGTGATCGCCACGCTCATCCTCGCGGGCATCGGCCTGGGCATCGGCCGACTGGTGGAGCATGGGCACGGGTTGGAGGGCATGCTCACGCGGGTGGCTGACGTGCTGGACAACCTGCGCGCTTCGCTGCCGGCATCGGTGGCGGACTACATCCCGAACTCCGTATCGGACCTGCGCGTGCGTCTGGTGGAGATGTTGAAGGAGCATGGCCATCAGGTGTCCACGGTCGGTATCGACGGGCTGCGCCACAGCGTGCTGGCACTGATCGGGTTGATCCTGGGCGCCATGGTGGCGTGGTCGGACAGGCCCGACCCCGCGCGCCACAAGCCGCTGGCTGCAGCATTGCTGAACCGTCTGGGCCGGCTGACTGCTGCATTTGAAGCGGTGGTGTTTGCGCAGGTGAAGATCTCCGCGCTCAACACTGCGCTGGCGGCGATCTATCTGGTTGGCGCGTTGCCGCTGTTCGGGCAACACGTGCCGTATTCCAAATCGCTGATCCTGCTGACCTTCGTGGCGGGGCTGATTCCGGTGGCAGGCAACCTCATCTCCAACACAGCCATCGTGGTGATGAGCGTGACGGCATCGCTGGAACTGGCGGTGGCTTCGCTCATCTTCCTGATGGTGGTGCACAAGCTGGAGTACTTCGTGAACGCGCGCATCATCGGCAGCCGCATCGATGCGCGCGCGTGGGAGTTGATTCTGGCGCTGATCGTGATGGAAGCACTGTTTGGCGTGGGCGGCGTGATTGCCGCCCCGGTGCTGTACGCCTACATGAAACGCGAGCTGACGGACGCCGGGTTGATCGGCTGACACGTCAGTGCTGTGGTGATGCGCCAGCGCTCCTCGCGCTGACGGCATCGGCAGAAAAGAGCGCGCCCTACGGGACGAGGGGCGCGCAATAACTCGCTGACCGAGAGACGTCAGCGAGCCGAGGGCCGGTACACGGGGACGAAGCGGGCGGTGGGCGCGTGGCGGTGCCGGTCCATTCCACCGCTTCGGACGTGACGAAGCAGCAGACGACGCGGTCGTCGAGCAAGGCCAGATAGAAGAGGTTTCCCATCGCGCGGCATAGCGTTCCCGTTAGCAGGATCTTCATCGCTCCCCTTCCTTGGCTGACCAATGTGCTGCATCCGTTGGATGCGCCACCGGTTCGGATTGCGGAGTGCTGGGCGTGTTAATGCAATGGCGCACGCATTGGCTCCGTCTTGGCCGTCAGCACTGGCGCAGGAGCGTCGTGCAGGGGCCTATGCTGGCGAGTATAGAAAGCGTCTCCTGAGCGGCCATGCTCCGAACGGAGTAACCGCGCGCGCGAAAATGGCTAACAGGTTAGCTACCTGCCGAGGCAAGCGCGGCGCGGGTTTGCGGGAAATCGGAGCGCCACGGAGCATGAATGGCGCCGCTGCGCCTGACGCTTCTGCCTGGACAGTAAATTGTCCGATTTGCGCTAATCATTGTCGAACTTGCGGTAACGCGCCTGCACTATTTAGGCGCATGATTGACGGCTCCTCGCTGCAATTTTTTGACCGCAAACGTCCCCATGGAAACCACCGCAAACGGTACCGCCGCTGATGTGCCCACGCCTGCGGCGCCCCCCGCCCTGCAGGCCGGCACCGCCGGTACAACCGGCTTTGGCGTGATTGGCGCCATCAGCTTCGCGCACTTTCTCAACGACATGATGCAGTCGTTGATCCTGGCGATCTATCCGCTGCTCAAGGGCAACTTCCATCTCGACTTCTCGCAGATCGGGCTGATCACGCTCGTGTATCAGATCACCGCCTCGCTGCTGCAGCCGATGGTCGGGCTCTATACCGACAAGCATCCGAAGCCGTATTCGTTGTCGGTGGGCATGGGCTTCACGCTGGTGGGGCTGGTGTTGATGTCGGTGGCACCGAACTTCGGTACGTTGCTGCTGGCGGCGGCGCTGGTGGGTACGGGCTCGTCGATCTTCCATCCGGAATCGTCACGTGTGGCGCGCATGGCGTCGGGTGGGCGGCATGGGTTGGCGCAATCGCTGTTCCAGGTGGGCGGCAATGCGGGCAGTGCCATGGGTCCGCTGCTGGCGGCGCTCATCATCATGCCGTATGGGCAGCACAGCCTGGCGTGGTTCTCGATTGCGGCGCTCATCGCCATCTTCGTGCTCTATCACGTGGGCGGCTGGTACAAGCGCGAGCGCGCTGCGGGCCATGGTCGCAAGGCGGGTGGCCGTGCGTATGCAGCGGTCAAGCTGTCAGGCCAGCAGGTGGCGTTTGCCATGCTGCTGCTGGTCGTGCTGCTGTTCTCTAAGTACTTCTACTTGGCGAGCCTGAATAGCTATTACACGTTCTACCTGATCACCAAGTTCCACCTGTCGGCGCAGACGTCGCAGCTGTTCCTATTCCTCTTCCTGTTCTCGGTGGCGGTGGGCACGATCGTCGGTGGGCCGATTGGCGACCGCGTTGGCCGCAAGGTGGTGATCTGGGTGTCGATCCTGGGTGTGGCGCCGTTCACGCTAATGCTGCCGTACGCCAACCTGTTCTGGACGGCGGTGCTGACGGTCGTCATCGGACTGGTGCTGGCCTCGGCATTCTCGGCCATCCTCGTGTATGCGCAGGAACTGATTCCCGGCAAGGTGGGGATGGTGTCAGGCCTGTTCTTCGGGTTTGCGTTCGGGTTGGGTGGCATTGGCGCCGCGGTGCTCGGCAAGTTGGCCGATGCGACGGACATCTACAACGTGTATCACCTGTGCTCGTTCCTGCCGCTCATCGGGCTGCTGACAGTGTTCCTGCCGGACATCGAGCGTAAGGGGCGCTTGCACACAGCCTGATCGCACGGATCCGACGTTAGGGACCGCGCTGCCGGGCATCGGCCAACAGCGCGATCACTTCGCTGTCTTCGGTCTGTTCAAAATCGTCGTAGTACTGGCCGACGGCCTGGAAGCTGAAGTCTGGCGCGGCGATCAGGCACACGGCCTCGTCCACTTCGGTGCGCAACGTGCGCCAGGTGGTCTCTGGCGCGACCGGCACGGCGAGCACTAATCGCCCCGGGCCGGCCCGCCGCACTGCAGTCAATGCCGCGCGCACCGTGGCTCCGGTGGCGATGCCGTCATCCGTGACGATGACAGTGGCGCCAGCAAGCGGCAGAGGTGTCACGCCATAACGTGCGCGGCGGCGTTCCAGTTCGGCCAACTCGTGCGCTGTCACCTCATCGACATACGCCTGCGATGGCTGCAGGGTCTGCATCAGCTCGATGTTCCATTCGACATGCGGCAGCATGCCTGCGCCGCAATCAGCCAGCGCACCGAGTGCCAACTCCGGTTGCAGCGGTGCCCCGAGCTTGCGCACCAGCAGTACGCCAAGTGTTGCGCCCAGCGCTCGCGCAATGACGTGCCCGACCGGCACACCGCCACGCGGCAGAGCCAGCACGATGCGCGGTGCGGGCAGGTTGGCCGCAGCCAATGCATCGGCGAGTTGCCGGCCGGCATCCGCGCGATCCTGAAAGCGCATAGGCATGATCGTGTCTGGCCTCAGGCATCAGGCAAACGCCCGCGCCACGCGAGCCCCCGCCTATGCAGCATGAACCACACTCCCTAACCAAAACGACAGTGACCGTGCACCGGAGCGCGGGATACGGTCACTGACCGTTTCAAGGTAGTGCAAGGAGCGGTAAGGCTCAATCGCCATGGTGCCGTGCGTGCATGCCGGATCGCTTCAACGCAGGCTTTTGCACGATGTCACGCCAATCGCGCCGCGCCCAACGCCAGTCCAAGCCCGATCAGGATGACGCCGATGACGCGATCGACCATCCGCTGCCGCGCCAATAACGCGCGCCGCAACGCACCCGAGGCGAACACCGTTGCCACCAGCGCAAACCACGCCGCGTGCGCCATCGACATGAACAACCCGTAGCCGAATTGCGCAGCCAGCGGCGTGCTGGCATGTACGACCTGCGTGTAGGTGCTGACGACGAACAGGGTGGTCTTGGGGTTCAGCGCGTTGGTAAAGAAGCCCATGCGCAGCGCCGCGCCGGTCGAGAGCGTGGGGCATGCGTCATGGCTTGTCGTTGTGTCGCCCGGCAGGGCCCCCTTGGCCGATAACGTCTTCCAGCCGATCCACACCAAGTACGCCGCGCCCACCAGCTTGATGGCATGCAGCAGCGCTGGCGCATGCGCGATCAGCAGCCCCACGCCGAACATCGTGTAGAGCACGTGCACCTGCACGCCCAACGCAATTCCCAGAGCACACAACACGCCCGCGCGCCGGCCATACAGCAGGCTGTTGCGCGTGACCATGGCAAAGTCCGCGCCGGGGCTGATGACAGCCAAGAGGGTGATGAGGGCAACAGCAAGCAGTTCGGCCATATCGACGTGTCATTGCAAGTGGGAATGCGCCAATTCTGGCCGAGCGGGCCACTGCCGAAAATCGATTTATCATGCCGTTTTTCCGTGAGAAAAACTGACAGATGGCGCTACCTCCGCTCAACACCCTGCGTGTATTCGAAGTCGCTGCACGGCACGCCAGCTTTGTGCGTGCCGCGCACGAATTGCATGTCACGCATGGGGCGGTGAGCCGCCAGATCCGGTTGCTGGAGGAATCGCTAGGGGTGCCGTTGTTTGAGCGCCGTAACCGCGCCGTTTTCCTGACGCCGGCCGGCGAGCAGCTACGCGCGGCGGCGGCAGATGCGTTCTCCATTCTCACGGACAGCATTGACCGGATCGCGCGGCGGGCAACGTCGTCCGCGCTGGTGGTGTCGTGTGAACCGACGTTGGCGATGCGGTGGTTGATTCCTCGGCTCTCACGCTTTCAGGCGCGGCATCCGGCAGTGCAGGTGCACTTGTTTGCCGCAGGCGGGCCGATCGATTTTGCGCGTACCGGCGTGGACGTGGCCCTGCGCCGCAACGACTTTGCCTGGCCGGAACACCTCTGTGCGGAGCCGATCTGCGAGGAGTGGATCGGGCCCGTGCATGCTCCGCAAGCCGATGCTGCCGCACGCCGTCGCTTATTGCACACGGCAACACGCCCCGATGCCTGGCAGACGTGGCGGCGCGTCAGCGAGTCACCGCGCCCCGGCGGGCGTTCGCCAGAGGCGCGGTTTGAACATTTCTATTTGAGCTTGCAGGCAGCCGCTGCGGGTCAGGGCACCGCCATCGCCTCCAAGCTGATGGCGGGGGACGACCTTGCGGATAGGCGGCTTGTGGCGCCGGAGGGTTTCCGGCGCGATGGCTCGGCGTATTACCTGCTGGCGAGCAAGCCCATCCAGCCAGATACCGCAGCCGGCGCGTGGCTGACTTGGCTGCGCGAAGAAACCGCCGCAACGCTGGCGGTTTAAGCCGGGCATGGTTTAAGCAGCAGCGTGCCGGCCTGCTCGCAAAATGCCGCGAATGGTGGCCAGATACGCCTCGCCCACGGCACGGTTAAGCGGCCGTGCACGGCTTGCCCGCTTGCGCGGCGGTGGCGTCAGGCCCAGCGTGCGGCAGACATCTGATGCATAGGGCCGGCCGTGGCTCTCCATGCGGATCACCACTTCGTTCAACGCCTGTTCACCCAGGCGCTCGCGCAGCCAGAGCACCGTCTGGCGGTCGTACTCGTTTTCGATGCGGATCAGGTCGTCCATGGTGTGAACTGTATAAATGTACAGTTACTGTAAATATATACAGCTCTTCATGGATTTCAAGGCCCGTGTTGTGTCGGATGACATAGTTTCTGCGACTGACGACACAATAGGCGAGACTGGCAGACACAGTTAATGCGACTGGTTGCATCCGCCGGGTTGCGCAAGGCGACCTGGATGTGTGGGAGTGCGGCGAAGTAATGCTATGCGCAATTGATTTCCCAGAAACGCCGCTGTATAGCCACCCCGCAACAGATGCACTGATCTTTGCTCCCGCAAGCGATTCGCCGGCACGTTAGGGGGCATCAGCTTGCGGGTAGCAAAGATGCACGCAAAACCAAAGCTCTTTCCCAAAGTCAGTCAATATCAGCGCAAAAAGAAGAGGCACTGATGGCTCGGCCGTTTCGATTGGCTGAACGACACCACACGAGCGCGCCCAACTCTGAAAATTGGTGGCAGAGTTGCCGGCGTTGTGACCGAGAGGATGGCACCGGAAGAGCCGACCGGCGAGCCCGCGATGATCAGCACCGGGTTGTTGAGCAAGAAGCCGGCGCCCGCCACCGCCCAACCTGAATGCGAGTTTTGCATTGGCATCACCGCCGGCCGAGCCGATTGAAGTGGTGCATTGTTAACCGCCGCAAAAGAAAAGCCGCTTGAGCGGCGTGCGCAACCGTTGGTTCCTCATGCCGCAAGCGTTGCTCCAGCGCCATTGCGTGCACTCACGCCACGTAGTGCGCGAAGATAGACACAGACTCTTCTTCGGTAGGTGGCGGGCATCACCCAGCCGTCAGGCGATCAACGAACTCGTAGCGAATATCCTCAGCTCGCGAGTTCGAGATGGATAGAGCTATTTCGATAACGTGGGTGATCTGATCGGCCGGCATAGAGCGTTGTACCGGGGAAGCCATCGATGAATGCCGGTGCTGCTAAGTGCTGGACGTGCACGAGCCGTTATCCGGTCTCGGTCATGATCAGCCGTTTTCGGTAGTTTGTTGAGGCGGTCGCGGAAATCGGGGCATAGGTTGAGCTAAGTTCTGACCATCAACTTTCAGCTCACCTTTGGGCCCTTCAACGATGCATCCGTATAGCCTCCATAGCTACGTATTGCGCGACGGTCACGGCCTGCCGCATGACCCAATTCCAGCGATTCTCGGACCTCGGCCGATCGGTTGGATCTCAACATGCGACACGGAGGGCCGCTTGAACCTTGCACCCTATAGCTTTTTCAATATCTTCAACTATCGTCCACCGCTGGTTGCGTTCTCCAGCGTTGGGAAGAAAGACAGTGTTTGCAATGCTGAAGCAACCGGTGAGTTCGTCTACAACCTGGCCACGCGGAACCTGGCGGAACAGATCAACCAGACCAGTATTGAAGCGCCGCCGGGTGTCAACGAATTTGAGTTGGCTGATCTAACGCCCGTGGCATCAATCGAAGTGGCGCCGCCGCGCGTGGCGGAAAGTCCCGTGGCGCTCGAGTGCAAGGTCACGCAAGTGCAGCAGTTGGCGAGCCTTGATGGGACGACGCTGAACACCTGGATGGTCTTCGGTGAGGTGGTCGCCGTACACATCGACCGCGCGCTGTTGTGCGACGGGATTTACGACACGGCCGCGGCGCAGCCGATTTTGCGTGGAGGCGGGCTTGCCGACTATTTCCAGGTACTGCCGGAAGGCCGGTTCAGGATGTACCGGCCCAGATAACACGCAGCTTGGCTATGACGGACGATGCCTGCTGATGATCTCTTGCAGGATGTCCTTGAGCGTGTCGATCTTTTGCTGCCCAAGCGGCTCCAGGATCGTTCGCTCATGCTCTTGCGCCATGGCAATCAGGCCAGCGACCAGGCGCCGGCCGTTACGTGTCACGCGGACAAGGGTGTAGCGGCGATCATCACGGCTGGTCGCGCGTTCCACATGCCCCTGCGCTTCAAGGCGCAGCAGCAACCGTGTGACGGTCGGCTGCTTGCTCACGGCTTTTTCTGCAAGCACGGAGATCGTCATCGGGCCGTTGCTGGCCAACGTAGAGAGCACGCGCCACTCCAGCACGGAAAGCCCATGCTGCTCCACCACTTCATGGAATTGGGTTGACACGAGGTACCACGCCTGGCCGAGCAGGGCCGGTAGGTAGTTATCGACAAACGCCTTGGTGCTGCTCATCTCCTTCGCCGCCCCGTCATCTCCTGGACACAGCGAAGATTCTACCTTTCCATCCTCCCAGGAGGAGGGCCAGCGTGGCCCCCGCACCTTAGTACCTTCCCGAGAGCAACGACCCGAAACCAGGCACCTCGGTACTCAGCTCCAGTCGTTTCAGCATCAGATAGGTGGTCGCAACGGAAGAGGACAGCACCGGCAGTCCGACCCGGTCTTCGATCGCCTGGATGGACGGCAGCGACGGCATCTGCACACATGCAGACGCTACAACGGCATCCACGCCCGTGGTCTTCAGCTTCTTCGTGATCTCGATCGGCGCGCGCGGGTCTTGCCGGCCGACTTCCAGGTTGTCAGGAATCTCCAGAGAGATGCTGTCGACCACTTCGATACCTTCGTTCTCGATGTAGTCGATGACCAGTTGTGTCAGCGGCTTCATGTACGGCGCTAGCAGCGATACCTTTTTGGCGCCGATCGCCTTGAGGCCGTCAACCAACGCGCCGGCGCTGGTCACCACGGGCGCCGGGCCACCATTCTCCTGCGTGCGTTGGTGCAGCCGTGCTTCCGACACGCGGTGGTAACCCAGCCCCATGCTCATGATGGCGACCAGGCAGGCGTAGCCGAGCACGTCGACGCGGGCGTCGGAGAGTTCGAGCGCGCAGCGATCGCTGTCGGCGTCCATGGCGGCCAGCTCCTCCTTTGTCACGTGCTTCATCCGCATGCGGCTGGAGTGGAAAGTGAAGCGCTCAGGTTGCGTCAGCTCACGGGTACGCAAGATGGCCGGGATTTCCGTTTCCATCGTGGTATTCGAAGATGGAACGATTTGGCCGATGCGGTAAGTGCGAACGGTACTCACAAGAGGGTCTCCCATTTGGATTCGGATTCTGTTGCCGTTTCGGCGGCGGTAGTGCTGGCTTGGCCAGTCGCGTCGCCGAAGTAGGCAGCCTGCAAGGGCCGGCGGTTCACCCGCAGGTCAAACACGTCGAAGCGGTTGTAGTGGCCGGTGATGTCGTGCATCTGGCGCGGCTGGATGCAACGCGACAGGTCGATGTCGGCGTAGACGATGCCTTCCTGGTCGATCAGGGGCTGGCCGATGACACGGCCATCCGGTCCCAAGATGCCCGAGAAGGCGCTATTGCGTCGTGCAAGAAGCTCGCGCGCCTGTGGGTGCGTGGCAGCCATGGCTTCGATGATCTCTTCCGAGACAGTCGAGCACGACACCACGGTGAAAACCTTGCCTTCGAAGCAATGCGCAGCCGCGCGGACTTTGATCGCTTCCGCCATGTCGTAATCAGGCGGCGCGACCGGCAACGAGATGTAGCTGGCAACGTGCACCAGTTCGCCTTGCGCGAGCAAGGAGAAGCGCGCAAGCGTGTTGGTGTTCTCGCCGCACGCGAGTGAGCCCAGCGGGCCGATGCTGGTGTCATGCACGCGCAGGGCCGATGCATCGCCGGGTGCCCAGGTCAGCTTTTCTGCCCAGGTCGGCACCAGCTTGCGATGACGCCCCAGGATGCGGCCATCGTCGGCGATGGTGACGAGCGTGTTGTAGAGGGTGCCGATGCCGGTACGGCTGCGCTCGTTGACACCCACCACCACGTTGATCTTGTGGCGCGCTGCGGCCTGGGTAATCTTCATGATTTCCGGGCCGGGCAGCTCAATGGCTGAACGGGCTAGTTTTTCAAACCAAGGGCTGCCCTCAACCGGATTCATGATCCAGCTCCAGTAGGGGTAGCCCGCTACGAACACTTCGGGAAAGGCGACCAGGCGTGCGCCGTTTTCCGCTGCCTCCTGGATCAGCCGGCAGACTTTGTCGACCGTGGCATCCGTGTCGAGAAATACCGGCGCGGCTTGTACGGCCGCGGCCTTGAATTGTGGAAGTTCGAGCATGATGGTGTCCGCAATGAACGCCATGCAGACACGCGCGGTGTCTTCATGGCTGGAGGGGATAGGGTGCTCAAGCGCCTTGGTTGGTCGCTCAGGCGGCCCGGCGCTCTTGCTGGCTGGCGATGGCGCTTGCTGCATCACCGACTGCCACCACCGGGTTGCGCAACTCGCCGATGTTCTCAAGCTGCGCTTCGATGATGTCGCCCGGCCAGACCCATTCCTGCGGATTGCGACCCGCGCCCACGCCCTCCGGCGTACCGGTGGCGATGATGTCGCCCGGCTCCATCGTGATGCCGGCGCTGATGTCGGCAATGAGCGCCGGCACTTTGAACAGCATGTGGCGCGTGTTGGAATCCTGCTTGGTGACGCCATTCACCTTCAGGCTCAGGTGCAGGTTGTGCGGATCGGGAATCTCATCGGCTGTGACGATGACGGGGCCGAAGGGGGCGTACGTGTCCTGGCCCTTGGAGTAGATCCACTGCCCGGCGCGGCGGCAGTCGCGTGCGCTCATATCGATCAGCAGGCTGTAGCCGAACACGTAGTTGAGCGCGTCGGCTTCGCTGACGCGCTTGGCACGCGTGCCGATAACGACAGCCAGTTCCACTTCCCAGTCCAACTGCTGAGTGATGGCGGCATTGTGCTCGATGGCATCTCCCGGGCCGATCACCGTGGTCGGCGGCTTGCTGAAGATGACGGGCTGCTTGGGAAGCTCCTTCGCGGTGTCCAGCGTGCGGCTCGATTCCGCGACGTGCTCGACGTAGTTCAGACCAATGCCGAAGATGTTTTTGCGCGGGCGGGGAATCGGTGCGAGCAGCTTGACGTTGGCCAGCGGGACGGCGCAGCCAAGCGGCCAGTTGCCGTGGTACTCATTGAGCAGATCGGTGGTCGTGGCCACGGCTTGCGGGCCGAGGTCGATGAAGTCCAGCATGTCGGCAGGCAGGTCGCAGCCGACGTGGGCGCCGAAGCATTCCAAGTCGACAACGAAGTTCTCTACGATGGCGCCGAGGCGCGCGGCCGCATTCACATGGGCGCGGAAGGTGACGAGTCGCATAGTGGTTCTCCAGGAAGCGTTCAGATTGGGGAGCGTCGGCAGTTGCCAGCTCAGGTTGTTGTGGGATCGAGACGAGGTTGGTGTCCGCCGTTGTCGGCCAAGGCCTCTTCCCGATAGAGACCGAGCTTTTCCATCACTGGCAGGTCGCTGAAGCAGAACAGGCAGGCATCTTCGGTATCACTGCCGTTGACGTGTTCGTGCCATGCCCACGAGGGCACGCAGAAGATGTCGCGTTCGCGCCAGTCGAAGCGCTGGCCGTTGATGATCGAATAGCCGCTACCCTTTGCCACTTGGTATAGAAAGCTGCCGGTATGGCGATGGGCCTTGCCGACAAAACCTGGCCGCAGTAGCTGCATGCTTGCGCCGATGGTTGCCATGACATGGCCACCGGTGAGTGGGTTGGTGTAGTGCATGAGCGCGCTGTCGAACGGGCTGCCATCCGCGGTGCGCGCATAGCGCAGGAGCGCTTCATATGTCGGCGCCCATTCGTACTTGAAGAGCGGCGAGTAGGGCTTGCTCCAGTGTGCGTTGTGCGGGCGTAGGCCCGGCGCCCCCCATAGTGCAGTCGAGTCATTGACAGGGTGGCTCACGGCCTGGTGCAGATGCGGATGCACGGCATAGAAGCCGGCCTCCAGCGCGTTGACCAAAGGGATATCCAGGCCGTCTTGCCAGATACAGGGCAAACCGTCGTATTCGACACCGTGCTCGTGCCAGGTGCCGTTGGGCGTGAGCACGAAATCATTGGCATCCAGCGTCATCTTGTGGCCGTCGACGATGGTGTACGCGCCGCGTCCTTCCATGATGAAGCGCAGTGCCGACGAGGAATGCGCGTGCGCCGTTGCAATCTCGCCTGGGTGCATGACCTGCAGACCCGAATACAGCCAACCCACAGCCGCCGAGACATCCTGCCGGCCGGGGTTGTTCAGATAGATGACACGTCGCCCGGCCTTTTCCGGCGAGACGAGGGCCACCGAACGCAGCACGTGTTCGCGCAGATCCCGGTAGCGCCAGAGCACTGGCACAGAGTCGGATTTGGGCTGCCACGGCTCGATCTTGTTCGCCACCGTCCACAGCGCACCCACCTGCAATTGCTCCAGTTGCCGGTAGTAGGCGATCAGCTCGGGGGTGTCCGCTACGTCAGCACGGCCGGCGATGCTTTCGCGATGGGCGTCGTATGCGGTTGTCGTCATTGCGATTCTCCTTGGTCTTGTCCGAGCGATATGGCGTGGCTCACGCTCTGCCGCGAGCAAAGCTGCGTTCGAGCTGGTCCTTGCCGAACTGGTAGGCGCGCGGCCACTCGACGTCGTGCCAACCGAGCTTTGCGCTTTCGCGCAATACCCACGCGGCATCAGCCAGATGCGGCCGAGACAGGGCGCACAAATCGGCACGGCCCGAAGCGACAATGCCGTTGACCTGATCTGCATCCGTGATAGCGCCCACCGCGATCGTCGGCACATTGGCTTCGTTGCGGATGCGGTCGGCAAACGGCGTCTGGTAGAGGCGTCCGTAGACCGGCTTCTGATCGGGCGTGACTTCGCCCGACGACACGTCCACAACATCCGCGCCGCCTTGGTGAAGCTGCTTGGCAATCTCCACCGCCTCATCAACCGTGGTGCCGCCCGGCGCCCAATCGGTGCAGGAGATGCGCACGGAGATCGGCAGGTGCTTCGGCCAAGCCTCGCGCACGGCGGCGAGCACCTCCAGCGGGAAGCGCAGCCGGTTCTCCAGCGAGCCGCCATAGGTATCCGTGCGCTGGTTGGTCAGCGGGGAGATGAAGCTTGAGAGCAGGAAACCGTGGCCGGCCTGCAGCTCCAGCCAGTCGAAGCCGGCGGCGGCTGCGCGGTGCGTGGCTACGACAAACTCGTCACGGATGCGGGCGAGGTCGTCCAACGTCGCCTCGCGGGGCGTCTGGGATTGACCGGGCAGATAGGCGAGTGCACTCGCCGAGATCTGCGGCCAGTTACCTTCTGGCAACGGCTGGTCTGGAGCATCCCAGCCCAACTGGGTGGAGCCGCGGCGCCCTGCGTGGCCGAGCTGCACGCCAATGCGCGCGTCGCTGTGTCCATGCACGAAGTCGGTAACGCGTTTCCAGGCGGTAACTTGTTCGTCGTTCCAGAGGCCTGGGCATCCTGGCGTCATGCGCGCATCGGGCGCCACTGCAGTCATCTCCGTCAGCACGAGGCCCGCACCACCCATTGCGCGGCTGCCAAGATGCACAAGATGGAAAGCCCCCGGCACGCCATCTTGGCTCGAATACAGCAGCGTGGGCGATACCACGACGCGGTTTCTGAGCGTGATGCCGCGCACGGTATAGGGCGTCAGCAACGGTGGGCAGGGGCGCGCGTTGTCCGGCGCTTGCACGCCAGCGCGCTGTGCCAGCCAGCGCTCATAGCTTTCGAGCCATTTCGGATCGCGCACGCGCAGATTCTCGTGCGAAATGCGCTGCGAGCGCGTCAGCAGCGAATAGGCGAATTGCTCGGGCTCCAGACCAGCGTAGCGGGCGACGTTCTCGAACCACTCGGTTGAGTTGCGCGCAGCGTTCTGGATTTTCAGCACCTCCACCGAACGGACGGCTTCGTAGTGCTCGAGTGCTGCTTCAAGGGGACCGTCGACGTTCTTGAGCGTACGGGCCAGTTCAATGGCGTCTTCCAGCGCGAGCTTGGTACCGGAGCCGATCGAGAAATGTGCGGTGTGAGCGGCATCGCCCATCAACACAACCGGCACGTGCTTGCCGTCGATATCGTTCCAATGCACCCAGCGCTCGCAGATCACGCGTGGGAACTGGATCCAGATCGCCGAGCCGCGCAAGTGCGATGCGTTGCTGATGAGCGGGTGTCCGTCCAGGTAAGGGGCGAAAAGCTTTTCGCAGTAAGCGATACCTTCTTCTTGCGACATCTGGTCAATGCCGGTGGCCTTCCAGGTTTCCTCCGGCGTTTCCACGATGAACGTGGACGTGCCATCCTCGAAACGATAAGCATGTGCCTGGAACCAGCCATGCTCGGTTTGCACGAAGATGAAGTTGAACGCGTCAAACATCTTCTTCGTACCCAGCCACACGAAGCGGCACTTGCGGGTGTCGATGTCAGGGCGGAAGGTGTCGGCATAACGCTTACGGACCAGGCTGTTCAGCCCGTCCGATGCGAGCACGAGATCCGCGCCGTATTTGCGGGCGATCTCCTGATCGTCTTCAACGTACTGTTCGAAGACGAGTTGCACGCCCACTTCCTCACACCGGGCTTGCAAGATGTTCAGGAGCTTCTTCCGACCGATCCCGATAAAGCCGTGACCACCGCTGCGCACGGCCTCGCCCTTGAAGTGCACCTCCACGTCATCCCAGCGGTTGAACGCGTCGCCAATGGTTGCGGCCGATACCGGATCGGCCTCGCGCAGATTGCCCATGGTGGCATCCGAAAACACGACGCCCCAGCCGAACGTGTCGTACGGGCGATTGCGCTCGACGACCACGACGTCATTGGTCGGGTCTTGCAGCTTCATCAGCAACCCGAAATAGAGACCGGCGGGCCCTCCGCCCAGACAGACGATCTTCACGATGCACTCCTTGTTTCGTTGATGGGTTCCGAGCTGAAGGCTTGCCGCAATACCTCGGGAATATCGATGGCGCGGTGCGTCCGCAGCGACGTCGACACCACCACTTGATTGACGCTCATGCGGACTTCACCGTCGCTACCCGTGCAGGTGAGCGCGAGCGTCATGGACTTGCCGCCCAGGCGCACGACTTCCAGGTTCAGCATCACGTCGTCGCCCATGCGGCTGATGGCGCGGAAGTCCGCTTCCAGGCGGACCGTCGGCAACCCGTAGCGGTGCTGTCCGATGTAGCCGGCAAAGCCTTCGGGCACCAAGCTGTCGATCCAGGCTTCGAGCAGGTTGTTGAACATGACGAAGTACTGCGGGTAGAACACGATGCCGGCCGGGTCGCACTCTGCGAACCGGATGCGGTGCGGGCGGCTGAACAGGTATGGGTTCGGGTGCATGGCGTTATCCCTAGACGGAAAAGGCATGGCGTTGCAGGCACTCGCGCAGCTTGTTGCCGTGCTCATCGGCCAGCGCGGCATCGCGGAGTTCGCGCAGGGTCAGGGGTGGGAGGGATGTCGCGTGGCGGTCCACGACCGTCATGAGCGTTTCGTAGTTCTTCAGGCCACGTGCATGCGTGTCGCCGTAGCCTTTCACCAGGCGTTGGCACTGCGCGGTTTCAAGGGCCAGGGCAGGATTGATGGCGGCGACGGATCGCACACGTTGCAGCCACGCTTCGATGCGTGTGTTCTCCACGACATAGCGCAGGGTGACCCGGCGCCAACGGCGCCACCGGGCCAGCGTGTACAGCAGCACGAACCCCGCGAGCGAGCTGGTCTGGATGACGCGGCCCTGCTTGGTGAACCGGTCGACGAGGCGATGCGCCCAGTTGGGACGTGCCAGCCAACGCCCCAAGCCTGCTGGCAGCGTTTCGCAGATCTCTTCGATGCGCGGGTGCATGAATTCGTTGATCTGCAGTAGCTGGTCTGCCTTCGCGCGGACTTCGCCGCGCACACGCTCGAAGCGAGTGCTGCGCGTCTTGAGGTCGGCGACGCGAATGGTGTCTTCGTACGACATCCAAAGAGCAAGGTGGCGCGCGGTTTCGCTCAGCAGATCGATCTGATTGCCACCGGGGACGACGGAGAGCGCGTCGAGTCGGTCCAGATACAGGCCCGCATAGTCCGGGTCTTGGTAGTCGATCAGCCGTCGGACACCTTCGATGGCGATCTCGGACACCTGTGGCGGAAACTGACGTGCGCGCTCGATGAGTGCGGCAACGACGGGGGCGAGGTGAGCGGACGACCGGCCGGCGGGTGTGCGTTGAGTGGCGGCGGCGCTGTCCGGCTGCCCCGGCTGCGCCTTGGCGTAGCCGGCACCGAACGCCTTCAGGCTCGGTTTGACGCCAACTCCGCCGCGTTCAATGGTCGCTTCAAACTGCTCGCGGCTGAAGGGCAGGACGCCTGCGCCGCTCAGAGCGCCAAACAGCACTGCGCTGATGACGCTGCCGGAGCGCTCCGCGGCCTCCGCCATATCGAAGCTGAGGAAGTGCTTGGCGGCCTTGCGGGCTTGGCGTAGCAGCGTATCGCTGTCGACACGGCCATCGCCCATGGCGGCCTTTTCGGCGATGGAGTACACGCGATGGCTGGAGGTGATCAACGTAGTGCGCTCCGATGTCACGAAGCCGCGTTGCACTGCGCGGCCTGCCTCCATCA
The DNA here is from genome assembly GCF_049913345.1 of Ralstonia sp. R-29. NCBI lineage: Bacteria > Pseudomonadati > Pseudomonadota > Betaproteobacteria > Burkholderiales > Burkholderiaceae > Ralstonia > Ralstonia sp. R-29. The sequence goes on along the minus strand of NZ_CP184378.1, from coordinate 1,135,277 downwards.
GTTCGGATGCCAGTACCACATCCACGTCGCCCGGCATGGGCATGAGCGCGAGCACGGGCGTACGGGTGGGCGTATCGCCTGCGCCGGGGAACAGTTCTACGTAGTAAATCGTGGCGCCGGTGCGCTGGGCGACACCTGGGACGGAGGTGGTCTGCGCGAAATAGCCGTTGGCTTCGCCCAGGTCGACGATCCAATCCGCGAGCACGCCACCGCCTTCTCCGCCCATGGCGAGGATGGCGATCTTGATGGGCTCAACAGTCATGATGGGGCTCCAGAAAAACGGTGCAGCGGGCCCGAACGCACCACGCAGCGGTGGGCGTTTCGGTGCGAAAGAGTCAAACAGGTGTAGTGACCTGCGGCGTCAGAACGCGTAGCGCATCCGGCGCTTTGCGTCGCGGCCTTGCAGCCAGCCGATCACGCCATCGCGCACGCGCTGACGCAGGCGATCCCAGCGCGTCGGGTTGCTGACGACCTGCGCGCGGAAGAACGACGGACACAGCACCGCCGCATGTGAAACCTCGCCGCACAGACCGCAGCCCACACAGCTATCGATCACGGTGGCAACGGGGTCACGGCGCAGCGGATCGGGGTTGGGGCGGATCGATAGCGACGGGCATCCCGAAAGCCGGATGCAGGAGTGGTCGCCGGTACAGGTGTCCGGGTCGATACCAAAGCGCTCGCGTACCACGCGCTCGCCGGCGGCAATGGCCTTGCGGACCTTGGGCTTTTCGCGCCGCTGCTTGTTGAGCATGCATTCGCTCTGCGCGATGAGCACCTTCGGGCCTTTCGCTGTGGTGGTCAGCGCTTCGCGCAGGGTGGCCGTCATCGTCTTGAGGTCGTATGTGCGCTTGATGGTGCGAACCCATTCAACGCCGACGCCCTTCACGGCCTGTTCGATCTCATGCCCCGTGCTGCGCGTGGGGTTGAGTGCGGTGGAGGACAGAATGTCTTGCCCGCCCGTTGCCGAGGTGTAGCTGTTGTCGACGATGACCGTCAGGTTGTCACTGCGGTTGAACACCGCGTTGGCGATACCGCTGGTCAGGCCGTTGTGCCAGAAGCCGCCGTCGCCCATCACGGAGATTGCGCGCTTGCCGGCAGGTGCATTCAGTGCGGCCGCACCGGCCGCGCCAAGGCCGTAGCCCATCGTGGTGTTGCCGAGGTTGAACGGCGGCAGGATGGAGAACAGGTGGCAGCCGATGTCTGCGCTGACGTGATGCGGACCCAATTCCCGTTCGACCAGCTTCATGGCGGTGAAGATCGGTCGCTCGGGGCAGCCGGTGCAGAAGCCGGGCGGTCGTGCGTGTACGGCGTCCTCCAACGGCGGGAGTACCTCCACATCCTCACCGAGGCTGGCCATTGCTTCAGCGCCGACCGGATCAGCGGCAACTGCCGTCAACGGAATGACGCGATGCTTGCGCGGCTGCGCAAGCTGGGGTTCGAGGTGACCGTAGCGCTCCAGGAAAGCACGCACGCCTGTCAGTACCGTCGCGGTGTTGTATTCGCCCGCCATCGGCAACAGATCCTTGCCGTGCAAGGCGGTTTCCACGCCCAACTGGCGCAGGATGTTGGCGACGTTTTGCTCCACGAAGTTCGGCTGTCCTTCCTCCAGAACCAGGATGGCACGCTTGCCCTTGCAGAAGTGCTCGAACTCCGCATCCACCAGCGGGTAGGCCACGTTCATGACGTACAGCGGAATCTTGGATTCGCCATAGACGTCAGCCAAGCCGAGCTTCTGCAGTGCGCGGATCAGCGTGTTGTAGTTGCCGCCTTGCAAGGCGATGCCGACGTCGGCCACGTCTTCTGAGAAGAACTCGTTGAGCTTGCGTTCTTGGATGAAACGGATGGCAGCGGGCCAGCGGTCCTGCACCTTTTCCTTTTCATGCTGGAAGCTGGCGGGTGGCAAGACAATGCGGCTGAGATCGCGCGTGGGGTTCTCAAGCGCGTCTTTGACGGTGAACGCAGGGCGCCGGTTGGCGGACGTGACGAACTGACCGTGCACGTGACACGAGCGGATGCGCATTTGCAGCATCACCGGCGTGCTGCTGGCCTCTGACAGGTCGAAGCCATCCTTGACCGCCTGCACGATGCAGGGCAGGTTGGGGCGCGGATCGAGCAGCCACATCTGCGATTTCATCGCAAACGCGTGGCTGCGCTCCTGCATGATGGAGGAGCCCTCGCCGTAGTCTTCGCCCACGATGATGAGCGCGCCGCCCAGTACGCCACCCGACGCCAGGTTGGCCAGCGCATCCGATGCGACGTTGGTGCCGACCGTCGCCTTGAAGGTCACCGCACCGCGCAGCGGGTAGTTTACCGATGCGGCGAGCGTGGCAGCGGCAGTTGCCTCGCTCGCGCTGTTCTCGAAGCGGATACCGTGCTCACCCAGGATGTCTTGCGCATCCGCCAGCACGTCCATCAAGTGCGAGATCGGCGCGCCCTGATAGCCGGCCACATAGGCGACGCCGGATTCGAGCAGGGCCTTCGTAACGGCCAGAATCCCCTCGCCGCTGAATACCTCGCCCGCGCCCAGGCGCAGCTTCTTCACTTCTTCCAAAAACGACCGCTCGGCCATGGTGCTCCTCTTCTCGGTTCATCCGGCATGTGTGCCCGTGGCTTTCACTTTCGTTGCGCGGTGAGGGAAGGTCAATACATGAATAATCATGTAATTTCACTTTCAGCAGAGTGCGGATAGCGGTCGCAAGAAGGGGATAAGAGGCGGGTCGAGAGACGGGGTTTTCCTGAGGTGGCGCAACCCGGATGCGCGAGTACGATTGCCGTACTCCTTGCTTCATCACAGAAATTTCTGTGCGTGGATGCCGCTCTAGGAGCGTGAACAGGTTGTGGATGCTGCGGTGCACATTGCGGCCTGGGTGCCGAGGCATACCATGACAACGGAGATTGAGCATAGATGCATGAAAAATCATGCAAGGTGGTACGGGTCTTGCACGTGGTGTTCACTTTCCGTGAGTGGGCACGAAGTGATCGAGGCCGTACCCGCTCCGCCCAAATAGAGGCAAAAAGCCATGTTGACTTCCGCGCCCCCACTGGCCCCAGCGCAGCGTCAAGCTGCACAGTCGGCCGCTTTTGACCCGTTTCCGTACACGCCGGAGCGGCTGCTCTTTGCCTCGACCGACATTGACGAGGTTCGCTCGATGGTCGGGCGGGTCATGAAGCCCCACCGCTTGGTACTGGCTGGCGCGGGAGATCGTCTGGATGCGCGGATGCACTACACCCCGCTGGGCGATGTCTCGCTCAGCCGGCTGCGGTACGGCGGCACCGTTGATATCGAGCCGGGCCCACTGGAAAGCTTCTTTTTGGTGCAGATGCCCCTTATCGGGAGCGCCATCGTCGACAGCGGCGGACAGCATGTCGACTCCGGCCCCGAGATCGCCTCCGTGCTCAGCCCGGACGATGAAACGAAGATGCGTTGGCTCGCCGGCAACGAACAGCTGATGTTGCGGCTGTCACGTTCCCTGGTGGAGCGCACATTGGTCGGCCACTTCGGCCACCCACTGGAACAGCCACTGCAGTTCGAACTCGGCTTCCGCTGGCGCGAATGCGCGCAATGGCGTTGTCTGCTGAGCTACTTGATGGACTGTTCGACGCAGGGCCTCGACCTGGCGCAGCACAAGCTGGTGCTTGCGCAGATCGAGCAACTGGCGGCGTCCGTCCTGCTTGTCTCCCACCGGCACAACTACAGCGAGTCGGCACCCGCGCGCCGCGGCACCATTCTTCCGCGCCACGTCCGGCGTGCGCAGGATTATCTGGAAGCGCATGCGCATGAACCGGTGTGTGCCGACAAGCTGGCGCAAGTCGTCGGGGTGAGCGTGAGAAGCCTCTACACCGGCTTCAAGGACTTCCTTGGCGTGAGCCCGATGCACTATTTGCGAGATCTGCGCATGGAGCGTGCGCGCACCGAGTTCATGAGTGGTGAAGCCAGCAATGTGGCCGGCGTGGCGTTGCGCTGGGGGTTCGCGCACATGGGCCGATTCAGCAACGACTACAAGCAGCGCTACGGGGAGACCCCCAGCCAGACGTTGCGGCGCCGATAGCGTTCTCTGATTGCCACGGCAAGCGCGTGAACGCATGCATCAGCAAGGCGGCATCTTTGGATGCCGCCTTTTGCTATCAGAACGGAATGGACGCCTTGATATAGAACTGGCTGCCCGACGGGCGATTCCGCACTTCGAATTCCTTCTGCCATTTGACCGTCAGCAGCCAGCCGCGCTCGTTGGCGTAGCGGATCGATGGTCCTGCGGCGAGGGCACGCGCCTTCCCTTGTGCGGCAGCGGGCCCCTGATCATTCGTGGTCTGCTGGTAGACATAGCCGCCCACGCCAAAGACCCAGCCGTTGCCGATGCCCCATCCGGCGCTGTAGTCAGCGTGGATGGCTTGGCCCGATCGGGTATCCGTCGCGTTGTTGCGGAAGTTGAAGTCGTACATCACCTTCAGATCACCGTTGAAGCCGGTGGGTTGCATGTAGGTGATGGCCGCAACCGGCTGCGCAGTCCAATAGTTCTTGCCCAGGCTGGAGGGATCGGTCCGATCGTAATGGCCGGTGGGCGCATACATGTCGAGGCCAAGCACGTAATGCAGTGTCGGTGACACGTGATAGCCCAACGCCGGGCCGAACGTGATGTCGCCCAGCCCCGAACTCTTGAAGCGCGCACCGTTGGCGCGGAAGTCGACATCCAGCAGCGGTGCGATGGCATGGAATGCCAGCTGCCCGCCAAACACTTGTGCCGGTGTCACCCAGATCAGACGCGGTGCCAGCACGTTGACGTCCACCTTGAAGTCCTGCAGGAGAGATTGCCCGCTGTTGCCACGCAGCGTGTCATAGCGCGCCGCGCCGGCGTACACCAGCGCATGGACGCCCGGCGGTGGCAGCGCCCCCACCAGATAGTTTTCGAGCCCATCCGGATAGATGGATAGACCGCCCCCTTCGGTAGCATGCGCCGCGTTGATGCTGGCGGCACAGGCCAGCACACCCGGCAGGAGTTTCATGACTGCAGACTTGCGCATGGCGTTTTCCTTGACCATGGTTGAGAAAACGTGGGACGACACCGTCCGCGCCCTGCGTGGTTGGCAGGGCGGGTCGATGCAGTGGAGTGAGGTGTGGGGCGCTAGCGAGGACTGAGGTGCTGGGCCACCATGAACCCGGAGCCCGCGCCCAGGCCCGGCCCGGGGTGCGTGCTGGCGCCGATATGGAACACGTTGGCCAGCGGTGTGCGATGCGCACGCGCACCGTGGCCACCCGCGAACGGTCGCAGCCAGAAGAACTGATCAGGCGAGCAGACACCTGAGTACGGATCGCCGCCGACCAGGTTGCAGTTCAACGCTTCCAGGTCCGCCGGCGAGTAGGCGCGTCGGCCGACGATGCGTTGTGCCAGCCCCGGCATGACCTGCTCCAGTCGCGCTTGCACACGGTCTGCAAAGGCTTCGCGCATGGCTTCGGTCCAGCGACCGTCGGCGGGCACGGCAATCTCGTCCGCCGCGTCGCCCTTGAGCCGCGTCGGCAGTTCCTGCATCTGAATCCACAGGATCCAACCGCCAGCAGGCGCACGCGATGGGTCCGCTACTGTCGGTTGCCCAATGCCCAGCGTAGGACGGCGCGGCAGCAGACCATTGTTGGCTTCCGTGACGGAGGTGCAGACCTGCTCCATGCTCTCGGTCAGATGGACGAGCGGGACCTTGGCGAGCTCTGGTTCGCGCCAGGCGGGTGGGGCATTGAGCGCGAAGTGGATCTGCATGTCGCCGCGACCATACCGATAGCCTTCGGCGCGTTCGCGTACCGGTTGCGGCATGTCAGTCAGCAGGCGGCCATACAACTGCTGGGGCGTGACGTTGCACACGACAGCCTCCTGGGCATGGAGCGTCTGTCCGTCTGCTGTCTTCACGCCGATGGCGCGACGGTGGCGACCATGTCCCTCGGTCAAGACGGAGTCGACCGATGCACCTGTCACCAAGTGGCCGCCGTGCTGCTCAATAACGTGCGCGAGCGCTTCCACAAGCCGGCTACCGCCACCTTTAACCACGGGCATGCCACCACTGACCACCGAGGCGAAGGTGAGCTTGCCGATGAGGGCCGAGCCCGCATCATCGGGGCCGAGGCCGGAGTGCAGCACCCATGGTGCGATCAGCGCGCGGGCAAAGTCCGAGCTCAGTGCGCGTTCCGACCAACGCCGGAACGTCTCCAGCGAATCGGCCGCGAAGGCTGCGAGGCCGTCGGTGCCGCGCTTGCGCCATTGGCTGAACAACAGCTTGAGCATCGACCAGCCATAGGGGTTCTGGCTGAGCAGGCCGAACGTCAATTCCGCATCTTGTCCGAACAAGCGGGCACCCATCGCGCCCAGGGCTGTGCCGTCTCCTGGTGCCACGGCATCAAGGCGCCGTACCGCATCGGTCAGATCCTGTTTGAGCGCCAGGCCGCTGCCGTCTGGCCGAACCAGACCCGTGGTGTATTCCGGAGACAGGAACGTCAGTCCGGCCTTTTCCAGCGCAGGCTTGAGCTCGGCATAGCCCGGGCTGCCCACGAAGAGCGGGTACCACGACGACATCACCTCATGGTGGTAGCCGGGAAAAAGCTCTTCGGTGCGGATGCAGCCACCCAGCCGGTCGTTGCGCTCCAGCACCATCACACGCTTGCCGCGCGTGGCCAACAATGCCGCGCTGACCAGCGAATTGATGCCGCTGCCGACGAAGATGACTTGCGGATCCGACGATGCGGCCATGGCTTACTCCACCAGCGCCAGCACGCGCAGCGGGCTGCCCGAGCCGCCTTCGATCTTGAGCGGCGCCGACACGATCACCGCACCCTGCGGCGGCAGTTGATCAAGGTTCTTCAGGCACTGCAGGCCGTAACGGTTTGCGCCGTGCATCAGCGTGTGGCACGGATAGGCCACCGGCCACGCGTAAGACTGCCCCGCGTCGGTGTTGATGGTTTCGACGCCGAAGCCGTGGACGTTCCGTTCGTGGATCAGCCACTCGACCGCTTCTTGAGTCGGCCCCGGCGTGTGGGCGCCGTCTTCGCGCAAGTTGAGGAACGCGGCGGCGTCGCTCACGCGAAGCGACCAGTCCGTGCGGAACAGAACCCATGCACCTTCAGGGATGTGCCCATGGCGCTGTTCCCAGGCCTGCAAGAATTCCACCGTCAGCAACCAGTCTTCGTTTTCGCGGACTTGCGCGCTGGCGTCCACCACCACGGCCGGCGCCAGGAAGTTCTCTGGGGCGATGGTGTCCACGCTGTTGCCTGGGTAGTCTCGCCCCGTGATCCAGTGCACGGGCGCATCGAAGTGGGTGCCGGTGTGCTCGCCACACGAGAAGTTGTTCCAGTACCACGCGGGGCCGGCCTCGTCATAGTGCGAGATGCGCTCGACCTTGAACGCCTGCACCTGCCCAAACTGCGGCGGCAATTGCAACGCAGGAAACGAAGGCGACAGCGTCTGCGTGAGATCGACAACGCGGACGTTGCCGCGCGCCAGGCCTTCAGTCAATGCGGACAGCGTCGTGGATGGGGTGGACGTCATGGTGTTCTCCAGCGGTACGGGATAACGAAGCGCTTTACAGGACTGAAACCGCGTGCAGCGATGTGAACCGGCCCGCGTGGAAGACCAGCGGCGTGCCAGGCTGGTTGGCCGTGCGCACCACCCGGCCGATCAGCAGCAGGTGGTCTCCAACGTGCCGGCAGTCGTCATGTGCGCACACGAGCGTGGCGACTGCACCGTCGATCGCCGGGATGCCTTCCGGTGTTTCTTGTACCGCTACGCCATCGAACTTGTCGGGTACGGCGGCAGTGGCAAAGCGTTTGGCCAAGTCTTCGTGACCGTTCGCCAGGATGTTGATCGCGAAGTGCGTGCACTCGCGGAACGTGGCCAGATTGGGCGAGCGGTCGACCAGGCTCCACAGCACGAGCGGCGGATCCAGCGACAGCGTGGCAAAGGAGTTGATGGTCAGGCCCACTGAGCGCCCGTCGGGCGTGCGCGTTGTGACAATGGCAACACCGGTCGGGTAGCTGCCGAACAGGTTGCGCAGCGCCTTGGGTTCGAGGTCGACGTTGCCCCAGGTGTTGTGGCGGTTGGCGTGCATGGTGGTGGGCTCGTGGGCGAGACATGACAACATGGCGTTCTCCTCAGGCCGTAGCCGGCACGGCTAGGTGTTCAGCGACAAAGCGCTCGCAGGCTTGCGCGTCAGCCCACCACGGGAAGTAGCTCGGCGGGTGGTTGAAGCCGTTCGCAATCGTCTTGGCAAGCGTGGGCGATTGCTGTGCGGCGCCCAGCAAGCCGAGAATGTGCGGCGGTGGCGGGGTCAGCAGTGAGTTCGTCCATTGCACGACCCATTGGGCGTAGTCCCAGAACTGCTCGAACGTCGCCTCCATCCACTCGCGGGTGTAGGGCTGGTCCGCGCGTGCCAGGATGGCGTCCAGGTAGACCTTGCCGGCCTTGGTGGCGTTGTTCGAGCCTTGTCCGGTGATCGGGTCGTTGGTGGCCACAGCGTCGCCCAGGCCGAACACCAGCCGGCCAGACGGCAGCGTCATCACCGGCTTGCGCACCGTCGGTGCGAATGCACCGGCCAGAATGCCCTTGTCGTCGGTCAGTTGCACATTGCGTGCGCGGTCGGCTTCCCACGGCAGGTAGGTCTGCAGAAAGCGCAGGCTGGTGGCGAGGTGGTCTTGCGGCGTACGGACATCACGCCAACAATCTAGCGGGCCGCCCGGCACGCCCTCGAACACCATGATGTCGCACGGGCCGCTAAGCGTGAGGGCAGGGAAGACGAAGTATTCGCCGACACCCGGAATGAGGTTGAACGACACGCGGGAATAGTCCTGCGTCGGCTCCAGACCGTGCACGTAGGTCAGCGCCAGTGCACGCTGAGGCTTGTCGAAGGGGGAGCGCGCCGCATCACGTTCAAGCAGCTTGACGACCTCGCCCTTGCCGCCGGCGAGGATGACGAGGTCATTGCTTTCTGCCAGTGCTTCGAGCTCGGCGATGCCTGCATCCTGGATCACCAGCCGGCCGCCACGCGATTCGAGTTGTTCGAGCCACGACGCCATCTTCACACGCTGGTCCACAGACTGTGCGGGGCGATCCAGCTGCGCGCTCCACTCAATGACCTTTGCGCCGGGCTGCTCCGGATGTGGCACGGCAAAGCCGATGCCTTCAACGGGCGGACAGGCTTGCTCCCAATCGTTGATGCCGAGGTCACGTTCAATCTGCAACGCCGGGTCAAACATGCATTGGCTAGACATGACCTTGCCGTTGCGGATGTCGTCCGGCGTCCGGTTGGAAACAACGGTGACTTCGTAGCCCTTGTCCAGCAGCCCGAAGGCCAGCGGCATGCCAGCCTGGCCACCACCCACAATCGCGATTCGACGCATGAGAGTTCTCCTTGATGAAAGTTCGGACGTAGCCGTCTGAGGTAGCGTGATCGGCTGCGTTATTCGGCCAGGCGCGGAATCGCCGGTTTTGCTTGCTCGGGCCCCATGGCCGAATAACCGCCATCGACGGCGTAATCCGCACCGGTGACAAACGAGGCGTTTCCAGAGAGGAGGAAGGCGACAACATCGGCCACCTCCTCGGGGTTACCCACGCGGCGCAGCAGGTGATAGTCGGCTGCCACGCGATCGGTCTTGGCGCGGTCGCCGTGGGTGATCTCGTCCATCACGCGCGACCAGGTCCAGCCGGGAGAGACAGAGTTCACGCGGATGCCGTCGGCCGCAAAATCCATCGCCATGCTTCGGGTGACTTGCACCAGAGCCGCCTTGGAGACGGGGTAGAGCCAACGGCCCGTTTGCGCGACGCTGGACGAGATGCTGGTGAAGTTGACGATAGCGCCGCCGCCTGCAGCAACCATGTGCGGACGAACAGCCCGCGCGGCCATGACGGCACTCACTACATTGACATCCAGTGCCTTGAGCCAGTCGGCACGCCCAGACTTGTCACCGTCATCGAGATACGTTGCTGCCAGATTCACGAGGAAGTCCACGCGCCCGAATTGGGCTGCTACGTCGGCGACGGCACGGTCCAGTTGCTGGTCATCTGCGATATCGACTTGCCAAAAGCGGATGCCTTCGGGGTCGGTGGTGGCAACGCGGTCGCCGCCGGCCGCATCGATGTCGAACAGGGCAACCTTGACGTCGTGGCTGCGAAGCGCCTGAACGACCGCAGCGCCGATGATGGTGGCGCCGCCTGTCACGATGGCGACCTTGCCTTTCAGATCTTTCATGGGTGCCTCCTAGCCTTTTGAGAATCGTTTTGCGCCAGTTGTTGGGGACGCGTTTGATTGCATGATGGACTGTGAGTCCGGTGTGCATATATCCGGTTCGTGCTGCAGCTATCCGTCCGTTGCTGGTATTCGGAGATCGATTGATCTGAGGTAACGGATGTCACGCGCGCAATGCAGCTGCGTCCGCGCGGGAATAGGCCGACGTCGTGATTGCGGCTTGAATAGCTCTGGCAGGGTATGAATCGGGGCGGTCAACGTGGCCAGTAGGGCCGAGCAGTGCGCTAACTGCGCGCAGCACCATGCGCGACAGTGCGCCCGGCCATGCGAGCAGCCTGTCGGCCTGGTCACTGCGGTGCTCGTTGTTCAGACACCAGTTGCAGAAGTGCTCGCAATTGTTGGTGAGAATCCGGTACTGGGATTCACCGACGCGCGAGCGAGCCCTTTGCACCGCGACCTGGGAGGGAAACTTGTGTTGGCAATCTTGCCTAACCAAGAGTGGGCGGCCGGCGGTAAATCGATCGACGGTGATTTCTTCCACCGGGCCGCGGTGGAACGTTCGCGACAGACCGGCGTAGTGCACGACTTTGCCGTCGCCAACGTAGATGCCATGGTGCCAATACCCCAGGCGCGGCGTGATGAGGTGTGCCCCAAGGGCGAGCGAGCCTTCCTCATGGGGGCGCCAATAGGTGGCGCCGATCACAACAGTGCCGTCGTGCCCCGCGAGTTGATGTTGGAACGCATAGTCCATGATGCTGGTCCTCGACTTGGCGGGGGTGTCTCCCGCCTCGATTGCAGCTTATGAACGTGTCGTAAGGGCGTTATCCCGTTCGTGCACGGGGTATCCGGAAATGGCGGAACCTTTGCTGATCAGGCTCTCATGTAAGCCGGGATGCGCTGCTTTCAGACTCTGTGAGCCACTCTATTAGCGCGATGGCAAAGGAAAATGAGAAGCCGGCCCATGATGACCAGCTGGCATGACAGCATTCCGCTGCTACTTCGTCGAGCCGTTCGAAGTTGTGGCCGCCACAATCCCAAGCCCAATGTAGATGGCCCCCGTCATGTACTTTCCAACGCTACGGGTCTTGCGGGTGTTGGCCACCATCCTCCCAATCTTGGCGGCTGCTGCGGCGTAAAGGATGTCGCTGATGCCGCCAATCACGATCAGGATGACGCCCAGCGAGAAGATTTGAAGGGGAATGTTTCCGGAGGCAGGGTCAACAAACTGTGGGAGGAAAGCCGCGATGAACAGTGCGGTCTTCGGGTTCAGCAAATTGACGAGGAGCCCCTTCTTGATGGATTCGCCAAGGCCCAGAGACGTTTGACGCACGGCATCGGTATCGGCGACCGTTTTGGTGATCGATTTGACGCCCAGATAGACGAGGTAGGAGGCACCCAGCAATTTAGTCACGCCCAAAAGAGCAGGGGACGCCATCAGCAGTGCAGTGATGCCCATTGCGGCAAAGGACACGTGAACGAGTGTTCCCAGCATGATGCCGAAGCACGACGCAAGACCGAACTTGAAACCCTGGCTGGCGCTGGCCGTCGACACATAGATCGTGTTCGGCCCGGGAATGGCGACAACCAGCGCTACCGTTAGCAAAAAGTAGGGCAAGACGGCGAAGTTGATCATTGCAAGGGCTCCTGTAGCGCAGCCGCGCGTCTTCACAACGCTGGCCTGCAGTTTTCCAATTCCCAGGATTTGTGGGGCGGCGTTAGGCATTGAAGCATAGCCATGCGCAGTTTGGCACCTCGCATCAGGCTTTCCAGCACGCGGAGCGCGACAAAGCCCTCGAGATTGAACGGCTACCCACCTGGCCGACATGGCGGCCTTCCCAACAACGTGCCAGGTGGGGCGAAGAGGTGTTCAGGTCCGAGAGAATCGTCTATTGAGCGATGTGGCGTCACATCAGCGGGCGAGCGCTGCAACCTCCGCGGCACTCAAGGCACCCGCGTGAACGCGGAACCCCTGGATGCGGCCGTTGAACGATGAATGCCCCCAATCGCGGCCCAGGAAGATGACCTGGTCGCCAATCTGGCGCGGCGACAGCAGGATCTCGTCAGACTTCGCCACCTCGGTGCCGTCGACATACAGGCGGTAGATGTTGCCCTGCAGCGTGACCGCCACATGGACCCAGCGGCGAATCGGCAGGGGCGACGGCGCCTCCATACCCTGCGCGTCCTTGCCTGTCGCGCCGAAGATCACAAAACGCAGCCCGCCCCGGCCGGACTGGGGCGCGATGGCCATGGCTGCGTTCGCATCCTGCCCCGCGAAGAACAGGCAGCTGTCCCAGCGCAAGCCATTCGCGTAGGCCCACATGGACACGCTGAAATCTTCGAGGCCACTGAATATGCCCGATGGGAGTTGCAGGCCGGCCTTGTTGCCGTCGAACACGATGGCTTTGTCGTTGAGGCGTCCGTCGCCCCAAGTCGCGCCGTCCAGCAGCGTGCCTTGCACCAAGGTCGTGGTGCCAGCGGCGGTCAGTAGCGCGCCGACCGTGCCGGTGCCGTTCGGGTCGTTCAGCGGCATCGACAGGCGGACCTCACCAGGAACGGCGATGCGCGCCACGCTGGAGCCTGTGCTCGAGGCACCGGTGCCCTGGGCGGTGATCTGGTAGAACCAGACGCCGCTGGGCGGTATATCGCTGTAGGTGAGCACCTCGCTGGCCGAAACGGTGCCCAGCAGGTTGAAGGGGCCGTTGGCCTGGCTCGCGCGCTTGACCGCATACGAGGTCGCGCCGACGCTACCCCACCACGACAGCACGACGCGATCGCCGCGCAAATGGGCCGTGAGCCCCGAGGGCGGCTTCATCGGCCCGGCGTAGTCCGGGCGGCGGTGGACCAGCGTCGGCCAAATCACATCGTCCCCGCCGTTCGAAAATTGGTTTGGCTCACACTTCGCCACCATGCGCGCGACGTTGGGCGCCGCCAGCCCCAGGCGGTTGACGTAGTGGTTGTAGATGGGCTCCCAGGCATTGCGGCCCATCTGGCCGTAGTTCACCTGTTTCCATACAGAATTCACAGTCCGATGCGCCGCCGTCGGATCCTGCTCGGGCGCAAAGGGCATCGGGTAGTTGTTGCCGTTCTCGTCGACCAGGTTGGAGCGCGCCACGTACTCGGCCGCCGAGAGGAAGCGATTGTTGTACAGCCCGTAGAGGTCGTCCCCCTGGTTCCAGGCGATCTCCATCAAGTCACCGCCCAGCGACATGCCCAGCGTGGAATGGCCTTGGTCACGGCCGCTTTCTTCCCATTGCCCGAAATGGCCCGGGTGCAGGAAATAGACGCCGTGCACGATCGAACCGTTGCCGAAGTTCCGGAGCTTCCCGCGGTTATTGCCCGCGTAGCAGTCGCAGGCCAGCCGATACAGGTCGGGCCGGTCGCAGAACACACCCATGGCCATGGCGCCCACCATCGAGGCCATTTCCCAGTTGGCATGGGACCCCATGCGCCCGTCGCTGAGGAACCACGACGAGATCGAGGCGAAAACGTTGAGCAGCATGTCCTGGAAACGCTTCAGGTTTGCCGGCGCCCAGCCTGGATAGGTGCGCATGATCTCCCCCACCTGGGCCCACTGGTGGCCTTGCATGCCAGCCATCAGGCTGAAGGTGTGGTCGTCGGGCGCGGAGGATCCTGGGGGCACGGTACCGACCACCTTCAGCGTGGAGGCCCAGGCATCGAGAGTTTCCACTGCCTTGTCGGCATAGCGCCTGTCCTCCGGGTCGGACAGCTTCCAGCGCAGCGCCAGGCTCCACGCGCGCTGGATGTCGCGGTAGAGCGCGTACTTGCTGCGGTCCTGGCGGTAGACGCCTTCCTGTGGATTGGGCTTGCCATCCAGGCTGACGAGGGAGTCAGCGCACAACTTCTTCCACCAGGTCGTCCACGGCTCCTGCCCCGCCTTGATGAGCGCGCGGAGGCGGGTGAAGTCATCTTCGGTAACCAGCAGCCCCGGGTGGCGGAAGACGCCACTCACCGACGCCGGCACGGACTCAGGGAAGGGCTTCGCAGGTGCCGGACCGGTCGGCGATTGGCCGCCACCTCCTACCTTGTCCTGCGGCTGAGTTTGCCCCTGCGCGGAGGCATCGTCGACACCCGCGCCACACCCCGGCAGCAGCGGCAACATGGGGAAGAGCCCCAGGCTCAATGACAACGCCCGACGCACAGGATTAGGCGCCGCGCCGACGCTGGCGCGTTCCACGGATTTTTTCATCATGTATTGACCCGACCATCTTTTTTTAATGGCGCAACCGTAGGTCAGCGTGCGAATGCTCGTCAACGCAATCGCTGCAATCCGTGAGCTTTTTTGAGTCTTCGGGCAGCTATTCCCTAGTTCGTCATAAGTGGCTCCGTGAGAACGCACGCGATCTCACCAACTGCGAGCTTTTCCTTCAGTGCGTCTATCTCGTTGAATTCGATGACAGCGGTTTGCCGTACGTTTGTCTCTCAAGCTGCCACCAGCCGTGCAGCCCCAACCTTCGCCGCCTGGCCGACGGGCTCACGCACGGTTAATTGGTAGCCGCGCGAATAGACCGTCTTGAGCTCGACACCGGTGGCTTCTCCGAAGCACAGCTTCTTGCGCAGCTTGTAGACGTGCTGTTCGATCGAGCGCCGGGCAACGCAGGCGTCCGCTCCCCATACTGCAGAGGCGATCTGCTGACGTGACAGGAATGCACCTGACGAAGAGAACATCAGCCAGGCCGTGGAAAACTCGCGGGCGGTCAAGCGGATGGGTGTGCCGTGCAACGTCACTGTCCGGGTGAGCCGGCACAAGCAGTAGGGTCCGACCACCTGCGCGGTGCCTGGTTCGGTCTGCAGCGTTCCGCGCTTGGCGCGCAGAATACGGTGTACACGGACCCCCAACTCGTCCGCAGTGAAGTGGCCGGTGATCCAGTCGTCGACAGCGCTGTCAAAAACGCCCAGCATTTCTTCGCGCTCGACAAAGTTGCCGAATACCAGCGTTGGCCAGCGCATATCGGCGTTGCACTCGCGCCAAGCCAGCACCCGCTGGCCGGCCGTACCGAATAGTTGGGCGTCGATCATCAACAAATCGAACACCTCGGTACGCCGAGCGCGCAACAGCGCCAATGCGTCGTCGAATCTCACGCACGTCACGTCCGGTGGCAGGCAAGCCGACACGTACGCAAAGCTGGAGGGATTGCTGGTGAGGATGGCGAATTTCATGAAGCACCCGTTCGATGCGGTGCCAATCAGTTCGTCGGCCCCGCTTGTTATCTTCTACCCCGGCATAACTTTCACGATTCCTGACTGAAGGTCTTGGCGAATAGATGCTCCCCGGGGAGAAGAGCGCGGAGTGTGTGGCGCGATGAGGCCTCTTCAACTCATCGCTGATCTATCGAACGCTGCCGCGCTTAGCGGTGCTTCGATGCGTCGACATTGCCGGGATGGCCCCCATGACCTTCTGCGGGCGAGTTCCAGCCTGTGGACGATGCCAGCTTGATGGCTTGCTGGATGTTTTTGCCACGGAACCCGGCCCGCTCGATGAAGTGCCGGAAGAGTCCGGGCGCTTTTGCGATGAGGGTATTTCGCTTGGGCACGACCACCATGTCTGCGCGCCGCTCGATGCCGGCCACAATGTCGCGCACAACGGACTCGCGCGAAACCATTTTCCAAAGGCCTTTGTCATTGCCGCCCCACAAGGCACGGCCTGCGGGATCAGCCACGACGTCGTCCATCATCGGTGTGGGGAAAAAGGTGGGGTGCACGCTACCGACGCCGACTCCCAGATGCTGCAATTCCAGCCGGACGCTGTCGCATAGGGCCCAAACGCCCGCCTTGCTGGAGGTGTAGGATGCCTGGAGCGGCGAATGGACGAAGGCAGCCATCGAGGAAATGCCCATGAGGTAGCCCTGCTGCTTCTGCACATAGGGTAGGCCGGCGCGGAAGGTGCGCCAGACGCCGTTGAGGTTGATGTCGATGACGCGCTCGAATGCCTCCGGGTTGAGCGTGGCCATGGGCGCCATGGTGTCGATGCCTGCGTTGGCGATCACCACGTCAATGTGGCCGAAATGCGCCGCGGCTTGCGCCATGGCCGCCTCCAGGCTCTCCATGCTGCGCACGTTGGCGGTCCAGCCGCGGGCTAGGGAGAGGCCACCCAAGGTCTTTGCCTGCGCCTCGACCTGGGCCAAGTCCAGGTCGAACAAAGCGAGGCGGGCGCCCTTGGCGCGCAGCGCTGCGGCGAGCGCTGATCCCAAGCCGCCGGTCGAGCCGGTAATGGCCACCACTCGATTAGTCAAATCATATTTCGGCATGGTTTATCCGTGCGTTGATTCCGCCTCGAGCTGCTGGATGAGGGCGTGCATTTCTTTGTGTCGACTCAGCGTGACATCGGTCAGTACACCGAAGATGCCGCGGAAGAGTGAGAACGGAACCCACCGCCATGGTGCGTAGATGCGAGGCCTGCGATGCTGCACACCTTTCGCGACCGCACGTGCTACCTGCTCGGGGGGAATGGCCCGACGCAGCCACGCTGGAAATCCAACCTCATTCATTTTTGTCACGGTTGCGTTTCCGCCGAAGGCAACCTTGGCGATGGCCGTGGCCGTCCAGCCGGGGTACACGACGCTGGCCGTTGCCCCGGTATAGGCGAACTCTGCTCTCAAGCAGCGTGTGAGCATTTCCACCCCTGCCTTCGATGCGGCATAAGGTGCATTCGCCATGCCATTGGCAAATGCGTATACGGAAGACGTGACAAGGACTTGGCCCTTGTTGCGAATGATCTCCGGCAGCGCCGCGCGAACCGTGCGCCAGACACCAAGCAAATCCACTTCTACGATTTTCTCGAACTCGGCCTCATCGCAACTGGCAATTGTTGAGGCGCCGCTACGCCAGGAAATGCCAGCGTTGGCAAACACCACATCGAGGTGTCCGAAGCGTTGGATCGTCTGCTGGATGACAGCCTTTGTTGCCTCGGCGTTGGTGACGTCAAGCGCTAGAGGTAGCACTCGAGATGGGGTGAACTCTTCTGCAAGTTTGTCCACAGCGGTTTGCTGCATATCGGTCAGCACCAAACTCGCACCAAGGGCATAGAGTTCGCGTGCGGTCGCGGCGCCGATGCCGCCCGCCGCGCCGGTGATCAGCGCCACCTTGTCGTTCAAGTCGTAAGTCATCATGAAGTCTCCTTTTTCGACATGGCTCGTCCTTTCACGGGGACATGGCGCTTGAGAAAATCGAGCTGATCGGCCACCACCCGTTCGAAGGCTTCGCCGACGTAGATGTCGAAATGGCCGGCCCGATACAGACGGACTTCGCCGCGCGGCGCTTTCTTGGCATAGCGCCCGGTTGGCCCGGCGGGCGCGACAGAGTCGGTCTCGCAGATGCAGAAAAGAATCGGGCAGGGCACCTTTGCCGCGCGGCGGCCGGGACGGTAGCGCAGGATGTTCATCGCGAAGCGCGCTGCAACGTGGTTGCGGAAGGACACTCCGCTTGGCACCAGGGCCAGATAGCCGCCCTGGGCGTCTGGCGCGGTCATGAGGGCGGCGGAATGTGGTGGGCCGGAAGTGGCCACCATCAAAGGTGTCATGCCAACTAAACTGCGCAGCATGTCGACCATGGCCATCGCCGTCACTTTGAAGCTGCTGCGCAAATCCATCGCCAGGGCGGAGGCGATGCCGTCAGTGAAGGGGCATTGGGCAATGACAGCCGCCACGTTCTGGTCGCGCGCGGCGGACGCAATGACGTGGCCGCCGCCGAAGGAGGTGCCCCACAGGACGACCTTGCTGCGCATCAGGTTGGGCTGCAGCCGTGCAAAAGCAATTGCGCTGGACCAGTCTTCCAACTGTTGGCCGATGTCCAGCAACTGCCTGGTAGCGCCCTCGCTCGCCCCGAAGTTGCGGTAGTCAAAGACTAGGCATGCGTAGCCGGAGTCGCAAAAGCGTTCGGCAAACGCGTCCAAGCGCATCTCCTTGATGCCGCCCAGGCCGTGCGCCATGACAATGACGGGAAAAGGCCCGTTCCCTTCCGGTTCATAAAGCCAGCCCCGGCACCGCTCTCCTCGCCTGCCAGAAGAGAACTCGATGTTCGCTCGTCGCCTCATTGCTCCTCCAATATGTCGATGTATGAGAATATTTGTAGTCATCAACAAACTTGTAACTGCTTACAATAAGTGTAATAGGTTCCAAAAATGGAAGTCAATCCAATAGAGAAGAGAACTGGCCGGGAGAGGGAGACTCGAACCCAACGCAAGGCCAACGCGACCCGGTTGTCGATCCTGGAAGCGGCGGAGACTCTGCTGGCGGAAGGGGGACGCGACGCAGTCACCCTGGAGGCGGTCGCAACGCGTGCCGACGTGGCCGTGCAGACCTTGTACAACCGGGTGGGCGGGCTCTCGGCGCTGCTAATCGCTGTGGCCGAGCGCGCGCTGGAAGAGAATCGGCAATACATGGACGCCGCATATGCCTCGCCGGGCGGGGTGGAAGACCGCTTGTACGCCGTGGCAGCGGCCTATACCAACTTCGCCAGGGAACGCCCGCACCAGTTTCGTATCATGGTCGAGCCGCCGGACGAGCCCGAGGCGCTGACGCGGATCGCGAACTTGATCCGGGAGCAAAACGCCAAGTTGAGCGCCTTGATCCGTCGAGGCATAGACGAGGCGGTCATCGACAGCGGGTTCGATCCTGAACTCACTTCCACCGCTCTCTGGACCATGATGAATGGTGTATTGAGCCTGTTGTGGCGCACCGATAGCCTGCGGGTAGACGCCGCGCAAATTGACGCCATCTTCGGCACAGTGACGAAGATTCTCACCGACGGCCTCAGGCAGCGCGGGAGATGAAACCCGCCGCGGTTCGGCAAGGCTTTCCCATGGCGTCGAACTGGCGATGTGGGTGGCGGAAGAATCGGGGATGTGTTGCCCCTCGTCCGCACTGCTCGATGGCCATACCTTGTGTGCGGCAGTTGCCTTTTTCAGGCGCCTGGCAGGCACGGACTACACGACCAACGCGATCGAGAGCATCAACGCGCAGCTACGCAAGATCATCAAGACGCGTGGCCACTTCCCCAGCGATGAAGCGGCCACCAAACTCCTGTGGCTGGCGCTACGCAATATCACTGGCAAATGGGGGAGTTCAACGCACGACTGGAAGGCTGCGATGAACCAGTTCGCGGTCCTCTATGAAGACCGATTCACGCAGCCACACCGTTGAGATAATGCCGGCTCACCGTTCAACCTGACGGTGAACCTTGAGTTGCCCCCCACACAAAAAAAACTGATAGGCCCGGCGCTCCGCCCCCGCCTTCGGCGCTCCAACGTACACCCCCCAGGCTTAATGCCCCTCGCCCTACGGTCTTACTCCGCAATCGTGGAACCCCCAGGGGCGAGTAGTCGCTTTGTCGTAACGCTGCCGCGCACGAGGCGACACCATGTATTCCGAAACGAGATATCAAAGGCTGCTCAATTCATGCAAGCAAGTGCGCCATCGCAGCGGAGATCGGCGATCATCTTCGGCAACCATGAGCACATCATTCACAGGCCATCAATGGCATTCCCTCACCCAGGCTGAACGCGAGCGGGAATATTCGCCGAGCTCCCGAATCGGCGGGGACTATCGCCCCTTCGTGGAGGCCTACCGGCGACGCAGCGCAGAGTCCAGGGAGCGCGCTACCGCTTTCGGTGGCCGTTGGGTGGAGCATCGCTACGGCAGCGCCGAGGCTCAACGCATCGATATCTGCGTGCCCACGAACGCGACCGCGGTGCCGCTGCTGGTCTTCATTCATGGAGGCTATTGGCAGGAACTCTCGGCTGAAGCGTCGCTCTTCCCGGCGGCGAGCTGTATCGAGCACGGTGCAGCCTTTGCTGCGATCGACTACACGCTCGCTCCGAAGGCCTCTGTCGGTCTAATCGTCGAGGAGTGCCGCGCTGCGCTCGACTGGCTGGCTCATCATGCGGCGCAACTCGGATGGGATGCGTCGCGGATGGTGGTCGCCGGCAGCTCCGCGGGAGCGCACCTCGCCGCGATGGCGTGCCTGCCGGGATGGCGCGAGGAAAGGCGATCCACGTTTCGGCCCGCAGCGGCAGTGTTGGCCTCCGGCATCTACGAGCTGGAACCCTTGATCGGCACGAGCATCAACGATGCCCTCCATCTCGACCGTCAAGAGGCGCGCGATCAAAGCCCCGCACTTCTCACGCCGGCCGCAGTGGTGGGCTTTCCACGAACGATGGTGTGCTGGGGTGAAATCGAGACGGACGCGTTCAAGGAACAGAGTCAAGGCTTTGCCTCATTGCTGCGCCAAGCCCACACCGACTGCCAAAGCCTGGAGATCGCTACTCGCAACCACTTCGACGTCATTCTGAATCTGGCCGAACCCGGCACGGCTCTGGGGCTATGCACCTTTGACCTGCTGGGCCTGACCTGAAGGCCCGGCTCCCCGTCGAACCAACCACACAAGGATCTTGAATCATGCCTCGCTACAAACGCCAGCATCCACAGATCGTCGACCCCTCGGGGGTGAAGTTAGGTGTCGAGGCTCGGCCCATGGGGATGACTACCGAGGCCTCGCGCGCCTACGCGGTCCAGGGTACGGGAGGTGCGCCGCTCGTCGACTTCGATGGCACCAGCAACCCCTACAACGACTACCAGAGCATCGATCTTCTTCTGTCCCTGCAGCACCCTAGGAGCGATGGTTATGACGAGCACATCTTCTTCGTGATCGGCCAGGTGAAGGAGCTCCTGTTCAAGGCGCTGCACTTCGAGCTTTACAACGCGCAGATGCAGATCCGTGCCGATGAGGTGGCCAGCGCACTGGAAATTCTTCCACGCGCCCAGGCAATCGCCAGGTACATCGCAAACTCCTGGGATGTCCTTTCGACGATCACCCCTGAAGGCTTCAACCAGTTCCGCGATCACCTGAGCACGGCTTCAGGGCAATTGTCGTTCATGTACAGGCACGTCGAATTCATCCTGGGCAACAAGAACCGCCGGCTGGCAGGTGCGTTCCGCAACATGCCACACGTGTGGTCGGGGATCGAGGCCGCGTTGACCTCGCCAAGTCTTTACGACGACTCAGTGCGCCTGCTGGCCCGCCGCGGTCACGAAATCGACAACGCGGCGCTCGATCGGGACTGGTCTGAGGACTACCAGCCCAACGAATCAGTGGAGAAAGCATGGCTTGCGGTGTACGCCGATCCGGGGCCACACAACGAGCTGTATCGACTGGGCGAGGCACTCGTTTCGCTGGCCGACCTGATGGCTCAATACCGATGGAGGCACTTCGTGTCGGTTCAACGCCTGATCGGCCTGAAGCCTGGAACCGGTGGCTCTGCCGGTGTGGGCTGGCTGCAGCACGTGACGAACCATCGCTTCTTCCCGGAACTGTGGTCCATCCGGACCCAGTTCTGACTTGACACTCAACGATCGGGGCATATCGATGATTTCTCGTGACGCACTGGTGCAGAAAGATCTGCAGGACCCATTGGCCACCAAACGCCGTGCATTTGCCATTCCGCCGGACGTGATCTATCTCGACGGCAATTCCCTCGGACCCCTCGTGGCCAGTGTGGCACCGCGCATGGCACGTGCCGTCGAGACAGAATGGGGCCAAGGCCTGATACGCTCCTGGAACGACGCCGCCTGGTATCCGGCGCCACTTCGCGTGGGCGCCAGGATTGCCACCCTGGTGGGCGCGCAATCGCACGAGGTCGTCGTATGCGACTCCACGTCTGTGAACCTCTTCAAGATCCTGGTGGCAGCGCTGCGCATGCGGCCTGGGCGCAAGGTCATCGTCGGTGAGACCGGAAACTTTCCCACCGACATGTATGTCGCCGATGGTGTCGCCTCGCTGATGGGCGCCGAGCTGCGGTGCGTGCATCCGGAGGAGGTGGAGGCAGCGATCGCCGAAGCGGGTGCGGATCTGGCGGTCGTTGCGCTCACGGAAGTGAACTACAAGACCGGTCGACTGCACGACATGGCGAGCGTCACCAGCGCTGCTCATGCGGCCGGTGGCCTTGTGGTCTGGGATCTCTGCCACAGCGCCGGGACCTTGCCTGTGCAGCTCAACGCTTGCGAGGCGGACTTCGCTGTCGGCTGCGGCTACAAGTACCTGAACGGGGGGCCGGGCGCACCCGCCTTCGCCTTCGTCGCCGAACGGCATCTGGCTGAGCTTCGGCAACCCATACACGGCTGGCATGGCCACGCCGCGCCGTTTACCTTCAATGCGGAATACATGCCGAATCCCGGCATCGACCGCATGCTGGTCGGCACGGCATCGCAACTTGGCTTGATCGCGCTGGAGGAGGCGCTGACGGCGTTCGATGGCGTCGATCTGCACCAGTTGCGCCGCAAGGGAATGGACCTGTGCGACCTGTTCATCGAATTGGTAGACCAGGAGCTAGGTGGCTTCGGTTTCGGCTTGGTCAGCCCGCGCGACGCTGCGCGCCGCGGCAGCCAGGTTTCACTGACGCATGAACAGGGCTACCCCATCATGCAGGCCCTCATCGCGCGGGGTGTCATCGGTGACTTCCGTGCCCCCGACATCCTGCGCTTCGGCTTTGCAGGTCTTTATGTGCGCCATGTCGATGTGTGGGACGCCGTGGCGATTCTGAAAGACACCATGACCTCGAGCGCATGGAAGCACCCCCAGCACCAGGCCCGCAAGGCCGTAACGTAAGGACTCGACGCGCATGAGCGAAGAAGACGCCCCCAAGAAAGCGACGTTCTCCGATGTCATGCTGCGGCGGCTCAAGTTCAAGCCGTTGCTGATCTTTGATCGCGTCTTTCAGCGGCGCTCGATCCTTCACGCTGCCCACGAGCTGCACCTGACCCAGTCGGCTGTCACCAAGGCTGTGCGCGAGCTCGAAGACGACTTGGGCGTCCAGCTTTTCCAGCGAACCAACCGCGGCGTCGAACCGACCGCCTACGGGCTTCTGCTTGGGGCTCGCGTGAAGCTGGTCATCGCGGAAGTCCGCTATCTCGCCGACGAATTGAACGCCTTCCGATCCGCCGAGACGGGACACGTGATTGTCGGGACGCTGATCGCCGGGAGCGCCAAGCTTTTGCCGTTGGCCATCGCAGAGCTGAAGCGACGCGCCCCAGGCGTGCTCGTGACGGTTCGTGAAGGGGTCGCCGACACCCTGTATCCGGCGTTGGCTACCGGCGAACTGGACCTCGTCGTCGGACGCCTTCCGGGCAGGGGCCATCCGGTCGCACGCAATTTCCCACTTGAGCACGAACGCCTGTTCACCGAATCATTTTGCCTGGTCGTGCGCCGAGACCACCGCATGATGACGATCTCGGCTCCAGTCTTGGCCGACACGCTCGATTCGCTCTGGATTCTCCCAGTGCCGGAGTCGCCGGCGCGCCTGGTGGCAGAGGATCTGTTCGCCAACGCGGGCCTCGACTTGCCTACGCACCGGATCGAAAGCATGTCTTTGTTCACCAATCTCGGACTCATCACGCACGCCGACGCGTGCTGCCTGATGCCGCGCGGGGCCTTCCAGCTTCTCAATGCTGGCGGACAGATTTCCGAGGTGCCCATCGCCGGCGTGGACCGCTTCGGAGACGTCGGCCTATCGTTGCGATCTGGGCATCGTCTGTCGCCTGCGGCGCATCTGCTCACCGAAACGCTGCGCTCCGTTGCGAATACGATGTCCTGAAGGCTGACGGCCCCAGGACATCCGGAATACCCAGCGCTCGGGAATTCACTATCCCCGCGTGGCGAGACACGCAAACATTACTGTGCTGGTCACGCCGCGACGCAAGCACACGACGGACGAGCGACTTCAATCCGCCATCGCTGGAGAAAATCAATGCTGAATCTCGCTCGATCCACCACCTCGTCGATCTTTGGACTCTTACTGAGCTGCCTCTGTGCCGCCCCCGCCTTTGCGCGTGACAGGGCCGTCGCCGTCACCGCGATCGTCGA
Source organism: Ralstonia sp. R-29 (assembly GCF_049913345.1). Taxonomy (NCBI): domain Bacteria; kingdom Pseudomonadati; phylum Pseudomonadota; class Betaproteobacteria; order Burkholderiales; family Burkholderiaceae; genus Ralstonia; species Ralstonia sp. R-29. Next base: position 1,111,190 of record NZ_CP184378.1, on the reverse strand, counting down.
ACACCCTGCGCTCGAAGCAGTGAGGGACGGCATCAAAGACGAGCTCAAGGCAGAGGGTTTCGAAAGCGGCAAGAACTTCAAGCTCGCCTACTACTCCGCTCAGGGAAATCCCGCCACAGCGGCACAGATAGCGCGTCAGGTCGCCGGCGAAGGCGCCGATGTCATCGTCGGCATCTCGACGCCGTCAGCGCAGGCCGCGGCCGCGGCGACAAAAACGATCCCCGTGGTCTTCGCGGCAGTCACGGATCCCATCAGCGCCAAGCTGGTGGCCGGCGAAGGCGCCATGGGCGGGAACGTGACGGGTGTGTCCGATCGTCCGCCGGTGGACTACCAAGTCTCGTTGATCAAAATGATGCTGCCTTCGGCCAAGCGCCTCGGTGTCATCTACAGCCCCGGCGAAGCCAACAGCGTCGCACAGTTTGCCTTGCTGAAAGCCTCCGCCGAAGCCGCCGGCCTGAGCATTGTCGAAGCACCCGCCGTGAAGAGCTCCGAAGTGCAGACCGCGGCAAAGAGCTTGGTCGGCAGGATCGACGTCCTCTATGTGCCTGCGGACAACGCCGTCGTGTCCGCGATCGACGCAGTGCTTTCGGTCATGGCAAAGGCCAAAGTTCCGGTGATTGCGCCTGACGAGCAAGCTGTCGAGAAGGGCGCCATCGCCTCGATCGGTTTTGATTTCTACCAGCTTGGTCGCCAGACGGGCGGCATCGTCGCCGAGATACTGAAGGGTCAGCCTGCGGGCTCGATTGCGTGGCAATACGGCAGCGGCACTTCCCTTGTTCTCAATGCCCGTACCGCGAAGTTGCTGGGCCTTGACCTGCCCCCTGCGGTTCTCAAGCGCGCGAAAAAAATTCTTGGTGCGTGAGGTCTAGATGAGCTTACTTTCTTTCGTTGGATCACTTGAGCTCGGCCTCGTGTACGGGTTCGTGGCGCTCGGTGTCTACCTCTCGTTTCGGGTGCTCGACTTCCCCGACCTGACCACCGACGGCAGCTTCCCGCTAGGTGCCGCCGTCAGCGCAGCTGCGATCACCAGCGGCATCAACCCGTGGCTGTCAATCGCCATGTCGGCGAGCGCTGGAATTTGTGCTGGACTGGCGACGGCGGCCCTGACGCTGCGGTTCAAGATACTGGGCCTGCTGTCGGGCATCCTCACGATGACCGCGCTGTACTCGATCAACATCCGCGTGATGGGGCGCCCGAACCTAGCGTTGCTCAACGAGCGCACGGTCTTCGACACGGGCCTGGCATTGGGATTGAACCCGCTGTGGTCGAACGTCATTGTTCTTCTGATCCTGATCGTCTTTGTCGTTGGCGCTCTGGGATGGTTCCTGGCCACGGAAACAGGTCTTGGCATGCGGGCGACTGGGGTGAACCCCCGAATGGCCAGGGCCAACGGCGTGCACACCAGCGCTCAGATCTACACCGGATTGGCGATCAGTCATGCGCTCATCGCCTGCGGCGGCGCGCTGTTCGCTCAGTTGAACGGGTTCGCCGACGTCACGGGCGGCATCGGGACGATCGTGGTCGGACTTGCTTCAGTGATCCTCGGAGAAACCTTCTTGCGTACCCGCTCGGCGCGTTCGCTACTCGCTGCTGCCGTGCTCGGTTCGATCGTCTATCGAATCGCAGTGCAGTTGGCACTGTCCGCCGATGCCGTCGGGCTGAAGCCATCTGATCTCAGTCTTCTCACTGCCCTGCTCGTCGCAGTGGCCATGGTGTTGCCGCAGCTGAAGCTGCGCCTGCGTGGAGGATGCGCGACATGATTCGAGTGGTTGATGTTCACGTTGTCTTCGAAGCCGGAACAGTCCGCGAGAAACGTGCGATGAATGGCATGAGTCTCGATATCGCCGACGGCGATTTCGTGACGGTCATTGGATCGAACGGTGCGGGCAAGTCCACCCTGCTGTGCGTGCTCGCCGGCGAGCTCTCGCCAACGTCAGGCCAGGTGTTGTTCGACAACACCGATGTGAGCAGGCAACCGGCGCACGAACGCGCGGCGCTGGTTGCTCGCGTGTTCCAGGACCCACTCGCCGGGACGTGCGGTGCGCTCACTCTGGAAGAGAACCTCGCACTTGCCGCCCGCCGGGGCCAGCGGCGTGGATTGAAGCTGGCGCTTGGCCGGTCGTCACGGCATCGCTACGCGGAGATTCTCGAGCCTATCGGGCTGGGGCTCGAGGCCCGCCTGAAGACGAACGTCTGTCTTTTGTCAGGCGGACAGCGTCAGGCAGCGAGCCTGCTGATGGCGTCCATGAGCGGTTCTCGCCTCCTTTTGCTTGATGAGCATACGGCGGCGTTGGACCCGCGCACCGCGGAACTCGTGCTCTCACTGACGCGCAAGATTGTCGACGGAAACAAGATGACGACGCTGATGGTCACGCATTCCATGACGCAAGCCCTGGAGTACGGAGACCGCACTGTGATGCTCGACGCAGGCCGTGTGGTGCTCGACATTGCCGGGCCCGAGCGGGCCGGCACCGATGTCGCTGGCTTGCTGCGCTTGTTCACGAAGGCCAGCCACCGAGTGCTCGATGAGGACCGCCTCCTCGTCGCCTGACTTCCAAAGAGGCAACATGAATCTCAGATACGGACTACCTCTGAACTTCGATCGTTGGCTCGACGCCAACGCCCATCTGCTCAAGCCACCGGTCGGCAACCAGCAAATCTGGAAGGATGCCGATCTAATGGTCACGGTCGTCGGCGGGCCGAACGAACGCACGGACTTTCATGATGACCCCATCGAGGAGTTCTTCTATCAGTTCCGAGGCAATGCCTACTTGCTGATCTGGGACCGTGGGCGCTACGAAAAGGTCGCCTTGAGGGAGGGTGACATGTTTCTGCTGCCGCCGCATGTCATGCATTCTCCGCAACGGCCGGAAGCCGAGAGCAGATGCCTGGTCATTGAGCGGCAGCGTCCAGAAAACTGTCCAGACGGCCTGCAGTGGACATGTGCAAAGTGCGGCTCGCTCGTGAAGCGCTACGAGTTCCAACTGCAAGACATCGTGAAGGATTTGTCTCCCGTGTATCAAGCCTTCTACGCCAGCGGCGACACGGAGCGGGTGTGCCCTGCCTGTGGAGAACAACATCCCGGGAAGGACTTCGCTGCGTGGCACCGCACGCTCGCGGCGAACTGGGCGCTGTAGCGCTTCGCCTCGTGGGGCGCAACATTGCGTACGGCCCGTGAGTCGGGCTGGTATTCCATCCTGGCAAGCAAGAGCAGCCCAAATTCACTGTTCAACGGTGCTGTGCAACGCGATAGTTCATTGAATCCATCTTCACCAACGAATCGCACACAATGGACTATCCGGACCTTCAGCTCTACATCGGCGGAGCATGGCGCAAGACCAGCGAGACCATGCCAGTCTTGAACCCCGCCGACGAAACAGAGATCGGCAGGCTGCCTCGTGCCAGCAAGAACGACCTGGACGATGCACTCAGCGCCGCCTCCAACGGCTTTCGTGTCTGGAGCCGGACCGCGCCGCGAGATCGTGCTGCCGTGATGATCGCCGCAGCGAGAATACTGCGCGAACGCATCGAAGAGATTGCGCACGCCATCACCGCCGAACATGGCAAGCCTCTCCATGAGGCTCGGCTGGAGGTGATTCGAGGTTGCGAGTTTCTGGAGTGGGACGCCGGCGAAGCAACGCGAACCTATGGTCGAGTTATTCCGAGTGGCCAGGGCACGCGCTACATTGTCCACCACCAACCCATCGGGACAGTTGCAGCCTTCTCCCCATGGAACTTCCCGTTGAGCCAACCTGCGCGCAAGATCGGCGGGGCGATCGCCTCGGGATGCTCCTTGATCCTGAAGGCTGCCGAAGAAACGCCGGCCGGAGCCATGCATATTGCCCGAGCATTCCATGAAGCCGGCTTGCCCAGAGGTGTGTTCAACCTGGTCTTTGGTGACCCTGACGAGATCTCCGGCCATCTGATTCCGCAGGATCAGGTCCGGCTTGTTGCCTTCACCGGATCGACGTCAGTCGGCCGACATCTGACCACGCTCGCCGCACAACACATGACGCCGGTGCTGATGGAACTGGGCGGCCACGCTCCCGTCATCGTTTGTGACGACGTTGACGTTGCAGACGCCGCGATCATGTCGGCCAACCGAAAGATGCGCAACGCCGGCCAAGTCTGTACCTCGCCGACGCGCTTCTTTGCCTACGAGAACATCTTCGAGGAATTTGCAGCAAAGTTCAGTGCGCGCGCCAAGGCCATCCGAGTCGGCCGCGGCACCGAACCTGGCGTGGAGATGGGCCCTTTGGCGAATGGCCGTCGAATCGAGGCGTTGTCGGCTCTGGTGGAAGACGCCGTCGCCAAGGGCGCCCGCCTCCTGGCGGGTGGCAAACGGATTGGCAGTCGTGGGCACTTCTTTGAGCCCACTGTGCTGGCGCATGTCCCTCACGATGCACGCGTTATGACCGAAGAGCCATTCGGGCCGCTTGCAGTGATCAATCCTGTGCGATCTCTGGATGAGGCAATGGCCCACGCGAATTCTGTTCCCTATGGGCTAGCCGCCTACGGATTCACGTACAGCGCAGCCAACGTCGATCGAATGATCGAAGGCCTGGAATGCGGCAACCTGTCGATCAACACCCTCGAAGCCTCCGTCCCGGAGACGCCGTTCGGTGGCGTCAAGTCCAGTGGCTATGGTCGCGAGGGCGGCTCAGAAGGGTTGCACCACTACATGACCGTGAAGAACGTGTCGCACCTAATGGAAATCGAGCCGGCGAACGCGAACTGAGCGATTCGCGGGCATCGGCGATCTATCGCCCTCGTTGAGGCAACCAAACTTCCTGGACGCTACCGGCATTGCAAGCGGTGTGCGTCTAACACTTCCGAATGAGTGACCATGACTGTTCCTTACTCCAAGAGCGACGCAAAGGCTTACGCCCGAGAGAATTTCCGAGGCGTCTGGGCGGCAACGACCACGTCTTTCCGGGATGACCTCTCACTGGACGAAGAAGGTTCCCGGCGCAACCTTCGCCACTGGATACGAGGGCTTGAGCTTGGCGGCCTGTTCGTCTGCGGCAAGCAGGGTGAGTTCTTTTCGATGACCGTCGACGAGCGCAAGCGTACGTTTGAGCTCGCCGTGGAGGAGGCTGCGGGGCGCTGTGGCGTTGTCACCTCCTGCTCGGACGCGAACGTCGATGTCGTGATGGACCTCGCACGTCACTCACAGAACATCGGCGCCGACTACGTCGTCGTTCACAGCCCGGTCCTGCACTTTCATCAGGATCCGGAGGAGACGGTCTATGAGTACTACCGATACCTCAGCGAGAAGTTGGACATCGGCATTGCACTGTGGAACCACCCCGACTGTGGCTATGTGATGAGCCCTGAGTTGTGCGCCCGCATCGCAGAACTGCCAAACATCGTCGCCATCAAGTACAGCGTCGATCGTTTGCTCTACAAGCGCTTGACGGATCTGGCGGGCGACAAAATTCAGGTCAGCACCGCGTCCGAGGAGGACTGGCTCGACAACATCGTCGAACTAGGCTGGAGCTTGTACCTCTGCTCGACGACACCGTTCCTTCTGCAGACCTCGGTCGATCGCCGGATCAACGAGTACACGCGGCTCGCTTTCGATGGCCAGTATGCCGCTGCCCGCCAGGTGCGTGACAGCCTCGAGCCGGCGCGCGCTGCCTTCAAGTCGGCACGACCGTCCGGTACGCCGCAGGCCTATACCAAGTACTGGCTTGAGCTTCTTGGGCAAGTCGGCGGCCCCGTGAGACGGCCGCTCTTGAACCTGACCGATGCGCAAAAGGCCGACGCGTGCGAAGCCCTTGCACGCAGCGGCTTGAAGCTGGCCTAAGAGGGAGGCGCAGTCGTGGGACATCCGATGCGAGTGGCTCTTATCGGTTTCGGTGCAATTGGCCAGCAATTGGCGCGATGCCTGCTGGAGCACCGCGACCGCATCGAAATCGTTGCTGTGCTGACGAATGATCTGGGTGCCGGTCTGGAGGTCGCGAAGGCGGACCTCGAATCGCTTCGCGGCTGCATCACGGATCAGTTTGAAACGTGCCTTGAGTGTCGCCCAGAATTGATCGTCGAGTGTGCCGGCCACGAGGCTGTCGACGCCTATGCTCAGGCGACTCTCGCGGCGGGATGCGACCTTCTGTTGGTGTCGGTCGGCGCGCTTGCCGACGAAGCACGTCTCACACGTGTGCGTGAGGCGGCCGATCGCAGTGATCGACAAGTGCTGCTTGTTGCAGGAGCCATCGGGGGCACCGACTGGCTTCAGGCCGCGCACAGGGCTGGCCTCGAGGATGTCGTCTATCGCGGGCGCAAACCTCCGTGTGCCTGGAAGGGTAGCCCTGCTGAGCATCTGATTGACCTTGACACCCTGACAGAAGCGACGCGGTTGTTCAGCGGTACAGCGCTTGAAGCCGCTCAGTGCTATCCACGCAATGCCAACGTAGCAGCAACGATTGCGCTTGCTACCCGTGGCATGAGTCGGACGCGAGTGGAACTCTGGGCCGACCCGGCCGTCCGCGAGAACTGCCACGAAGTCGAAGCATGGGGGGGAGCCGGGCATTTTTGGCTGCGTCTTGAAAACCAGCCCGATCCTGCGAATCCCCGGACGTCTATGGTCACCGCCTACAGCGCACTGTGCGCAATACTTGACCGGCGAGCCGCAATCTCCCTGTGAACTGGACGGCTCCATCGACGGGAGACGTCAAGAGCGTAGCTCGATTTGGTCGCCTCCTGACCATAGTGGCATCCGAGCGGTCTGCAATAAGGGCGGACTAGCTATGTCGCGGTGTACCCGAAAGTCACGGTCATCGCCTAAGTCTGCTAATTTGATCATAACATCGCAGATCACGTGGTCCGAACCGCGGTCCGTGCTATTGCGATAAGTATTCTTATCGCAATAGCTACCTAGAGGCACTAAACTGCCTGCCATGAAAACGCGTCTGCTGTCCGTCGCCCCTTCCGTCGTCACCCCGTCCGATTTCCCCGATGCCGCCGAACTGGCCGCGCTGCGTGCCTGGCATGCCGGCTTGTCAATCCGCGAGGCCGTTGAGCGCTATCTGAGTGAGTGCCTTACTCCTGGACTGTCGTCACGCGGCGTGCTCGGCCGCATTCGGCGCCGCCTTGCCGCGTTTGCACGCCGGCGCCAGCGCGAAGACTTGGCGGCGCTGTTCGAGATGCTAGCGGCCGAACGCGCCAAAAGGGGCGGGGAAGTCGACCAGGCGATCGAGTTGCTCCGCACGCTGCCATTGCCAGAACCGGCCATCAGCGACGACGTGGCGCTGTGGCTGGATGCGCGTACCGTCACCGCGCTGCGGGCCGCCAGCATCAATACTCTGGCTGACCTGACCGTCCGCGTGCCGCGCCGACGCCGTTGGTGGGCGGTCACCCCCGGATTGGGACAGGCCAGCGCGCGACGCATCGAAGCGTTCTTTGCCGAACACCCCCGATTGACCGAGCGCGCTCGGGCGCTGATCGCTGAACAGGTCCGGGGCGTGGTGGTGCCGTGGGAGCAATTGCGCCTGCCAAACGAGGTGGATGGTTCCCAGGGACAATTCCGCGCGCCGCGTGAGACTTGCGTGCTCACCGCTGACAACGATTACGAGGCCATTCAAGCGTGGCTGTCCCTGCACGAATCGCCGGCGACCCAACGGTCATACCGCAAAGAGGCGGAGCGCCTGATCTTGTGGGCCATCGTCGAACGCGGCCGGCCGCTGTCGTCGCTCACCACCGAGGACGCGATTGCCTACCGGAGCTTCCTGCGCCGACCGATACCGCGGGAGCGTTGGGTCGGGCCCGCCCGCCCACGCACCTCCGTCGAATGGCGGCCGTTCACCGACGGGCTCTCGGCCCGCTCGATCGCCTACGCGTTGTCCGTGTTGGGCGCCATGTTTCGCTGGCTGATCCAGCAGCGTTATGTGCTGGCCAACCCGTTCGCGGGCATCAAGGTGCGCGGCGGGAGCAGGACGGCCGCGCTGGATGCCTCGCATGCTTTTACCGAAGGCGAATGGGCCCTGGTCCGGACTATCGCCGATGGACTGGAGTGGTCGTATGGCTGGGAGGCACCCGCCGCGCAACGGCTGCGCTTTGTGCTGGATTTCGGCTATGCGACCGGCCTGCGCGCCAGCGAACTCGTTTCTTCCAAGCTCGGCGACATCGAAAACGACCGGCAGGGCGGTCACTGGCTGAACCTGGTGGGGAAGGGCAGTCGCGCAGGCAAGGTTGCACTGCCACCACTGGCGCGCGCGGCGCTCGATCGGTACCTGGTGGAACGTGGGCTGCCTGTGACGCGGGCGCGCTGGAATCCAAAGACGTCGCTGATTGGTCGGTTGGGATTGGATGCCGACGGTTGCATTACGGGGGCGCGGCTGTGGAGTGTCGTCAAACGATTCTTCCTGACAACTGTCGATGTGATTGAAGGCGATCATCCGTCGCTAGCCGAGAAGTTGCGAAAGGCGAGCCCACATTGGATGCGGCATACGCATGCCACCCATGCCTTGGAGCGTGGCGTGGAACTGACTATCGTGCGCGACAACCTACGGCACGCCTCTGTCTCAACGACGTCGATATACCTGCACAGCGACGAGATCAGGCGCTCGCGGCAGATTGGAGAAGCTTTTGCTACGCAAAAATGAGCGTCTGCGAGGTGGAATACGAATCTGCATCAGGCAGGTCTACGAACTTCGCACCAGCATAGCTGTGGCTTGAGCCAGGAACCGCCACAATGCTTTCCAGCCTCGCTTCTAGCAGTATTGAAAGCCAAAGTGGTTGCAGGCGCCGCTGGTTGAATCGAAGCGGTCTCGCGAACACCATGAACCCTCGCTGGCGGGTCTGCGTGCTGCAGAAGTAAAAATTCCGAACAACTGATATAAAAACTCGACATTTGGTGGTACCAATTGCTACCTACTCCGTCGGTACTATGGCACTTCGCTCGCATAACGCGATAATCGGCGCAACAGCGCAAGACACGATATTCATGTTGTGCACATGTCGCCCTCTTTAGGTCGCGAGAGTGATTCGCAGGAAGCCATCAGACCCGCGTCTTCTGAGCTGCCTGGTTTTGATCAGATAACAAGCCTTCGAACGACGAAGGCAAGAAGAACGTGTGGGGAGCTCATGGAGCCAGTACAAGGGCAAAGCGCGCCGGCTGCCGGTGAAAATCAAACCATTTTTCAAAGTAATTTACCGCTCGCGGAGAAGTTAGAACGAGCGCGAGTCGAACTGCTGGATCTATCAGCTCGTAACCGGTTGCTCAATATGCCTCGTGGGGCTCGGAGTGGTCGGTCCATCGAAATTATCGATGAGAAAATCGATGAAATCTTTCGATTGTTGGTTCGAGAGGGGAAGACTGTCACTTTCGTAGCGGGACGCGCTGCTGATACCAAGGATCCAGCTTCTGAAGGTACTGATGGAGTCCCCGCGGACGCGCCTACGGGTAAGACGCTGGCCGAACCCGACGAGATCGAGGAATTGGCCCAACCTGACGACGAGAGCAGGGACGAGCGAGGTGTTTTGCGCCGGCATGCGGACACTCGTCTGCAAACTCGTCTAACTAGCAAGGGTCTCCAGACCCGTCTACTTGAACTCTATCTCGATGCACGCACGTTGGAGGAGGAACAGGGCGTCAACGTGCTCTACCTTGCGATGGGCGCCCTCAAGTGGGTCGATCCGAACAACGCAGAGAACATTCGTTACGCACCGCTTTTATTAATCCCGGTCCAACTCGATCGGGGCAATGCCGGCGAGCGTTTCAACTTGAAGGCTCGGCAGGAGGATTTTGCCTCGAATCTGTCGCTTGAGGCTTATCTCGATCGGGTGCATGCGCTCCGTATGCCAGTTTTTGAGGCGAGCGACACATTCGAGCCGGTCGGTTACATGGAGTTGGTTCGGAAGAGCATCGAAACCAAGGACACATGGGAGGTATTCCCCGATCACATGTCGGTGGGGTTCTTCTCTTTCGCGAAGTTTCTGATGTATCGGGACCTGGATCAAGCGGTCTGGCCTGCGGGCGCCACCATAGGCGACCATCCTTTGATCCGTTCGCTGCTGGCGGACGGTTTTGCAGGCAGTGAGGACCTCGCGCATGAGGACGCTAACATTGATGCGCTGATCCCGCCGTCCGAAATGCTACATATCCTGGATTGCGACAGTTCGCAAGCGCTGGCGATCCACGAAGTGCGGCGGGGCAGAAACCTGGTGATCCAGGGACCACCGGGGACAGGCAAAAGCCAGACTATCGCCAATATCATTGCCGCCGCGGTCAAAGACGGGAAAAGCGTGCTCTTTGTGGCCGAAAAAATGGCCGCATTGGACGTTGTAAAACGCCGTCTCGATGATAAAGGCGTCGGCGATGCCTGCTTGGAGTTGCACAGCAACAAAGCCAACAAGCGCGCTGTATTGGACGAGCTTCGGCGCACGTGGGAACTGGGCGCTCCCAAGGTCACGGATCCAGGAAGCCTTTTCGCGCGCCTGACTGAGGCGCGCGACAGCCTCAACGCGCATGCCCGGAACCTGCACGCCATCGATCCGAAATCGGGGCTGTCTCCATTCCAGGTGATTGGGCATTTGGTGCGCCTACGCGAACAAGGTGAGCGCCCGAACGACATTCAGCTGGAGAGCCCGGAGCAATGGGGCAAGGATGGCTTCACTGCGCGCCAGGATTTGTTGGCCGATTTGGCGAGCCGCGTGATTGAAATCGGTCGGCCAGCTGATCATGCTTGGGTGGGTGTGGGGCTGCCTGCGATCTCACCGATGGATGCCGAGCGTTTGGTCGCGCGTGTTCAGCAGCTACTAGAGCGGGTCTTGGCGGCACAGCAGCAGTTCGCCATTGCAGCTGAACTCCTAGAACTTGAGCCACCGCTTCGTTTGTCAGACATTCCACCAATGGTGGAGCTGCTTCAGCGTATTGCGGCGGCCCCCAGGTTATCCGCGTCGGCCATGGGGCATGACGTTTGGCAGAATTCTGACGTCATCCTGCATTTGCTAGAGCACGGGCAACAGTATGCAGCACAACGAGAAGCCTTGACCGGTCGAGTTGCTGGGGATGCGTGGGACGAGGATCTCGGTGAGGTTCTCCGTGCATTTACGGAGCTTCCCGAGACTTTCAATGCGGAGCAGTTTCAGCGCCTCGCCCAAGTATCCGAAGAATTGCCTCGCTTGCTGGCGGAGGCGGCTGCTCTTGCTCGTCAACTTGGTCGAGAGCCAGGATCCACATTTGGAGATTTCCAGACACTGACCCGTATCGGTGAGCGTGTCGCGTCTGCTCCGCCCGCCAGCCCGGAAACATTCGCGTCGGACCTTTGGAATGATGGGGTCGAGCGTGCTGGAGAGATTGCTCAAGCTGTGGCTGACTTTGAGGTCGCTAAGACCGCCATTGGCGCTCAACTGACCGAAATGGCGTGGTCCCTCAGCTTGACCCCCGGGCGTGCAATTTTGGCATCGCGTGGCACGAGTGTTTTTCGCTTTCTGAGCGCTGAATGGCGTGCGGCAAATCGCTTGGTGAGGTCCGTTCTAGCGACACCCAATCAGCCGCTGCCTGTAGTGTTGGGGTTGCTGGATACCTTGGCTAAGGGGCAGGACGCGAAGAAGACGGTTGAAGCAGAAGATGCTTTTGGGCGCAGCGCCTTTGGCGATGACTGGCGTGGTGCGAGGTCCCAATCGGCCCCGCTCTTGGCATTGGTCGAGTGGATGCGATCCCTGAAAGGCCTCGGGGCCGAACCACGGCTGATCGCCGCGCGCGGCCCGGAAAAGACGGAGGTCGCCGCACGCGCCAAACAACTATCGGCCGTCTGCATCCAGATCGAGCGTGGGTTAAAAGAGGTCTGGGACGACTTGGGGGTGGCCCGAGGCCCTGTATTCGGTGAAGTGGCGGCGGTGGAGCGTGCCGATTTGCGCTCGTTGCTTCAACTGGCAGTGAGATATGTACGTGCGCATTCGGCTGCAGGCGCGCTGATTCCCGCTGGAGTCTCAAGTGCGGGGGAGGCTCGTGCTGTCTTGGCAGCGCTAGCCGCCGGTCAACGCGATCGGCACGCTGTGCGCGAAGGTTTGACGTTGGGGCGGGCAGCGTTTGATGGCGAATGGCAAGCAGAGCGGTCGAACTGGGCGGCGCTCAAATCTGCCGCGAATTGGATTAGACAGAACCCTGACATTCGAGCTTTAGCCGGCCGAGTTGATGAGCGTGAGCATTTGGTGCCTCGCGCCAAGGTGTTGGCTGCATCGCAGGCACTCATCCAGACGAGCCTTACGGCTTTGGGTAACGAACTTCAACTGGACTTGGAGGCTTCCATTGGCGGCACCATCCTGGATGCGCGGCTTGAAGTGCTCGTTTGGCGGCTGCGACGCTGGAGCGAGGAGCACGAACAGCTCTTCCGCTGGGTGAACTATCGGGATCGCTCGGCGCGCGCGCGAGCACAAGGCTGCAGTGATCTGGTGGACCGCCTTGACGCAGGTCGAATAACGCCGGACGCGCTGGCCTCTGCGTTCGAGATGGCCTATTTCGAGGCGACCTATGCGCGGATGGTACGTCTCGAACCTGATCTTGCCCGGTTTGATGGGGCCACCCATGGGCGTCTTGTGCAGGAGTTTGCCGCGCTGGATCGACAGCGGATCCTTGCCGCGAGCGCGGAAGTTGTGCACGCGCATTACCAGAACGTTCCGCCTCGCGACGGCGGCGCGCTGGGGCCACTTGGCGTATTGCGAGGCGAGATTCAGAAAAAGAAAGGGCACATATCGCTGCGCAAGCTCGTCGAGAGGGCTGGACCAGCGCTAAGAGCGCTCAAACCGGTGTTTATGATGAGTCCGCTGTCCGTTGCACAGTTTCTTGTGCCGGGTGCCGTGGAATTCGACCTGCTGGTAATGGACGAAGCCAGTCAAATTCAACCCGTTGATGCCTTGGGGGCGATTGCTCGCTCTAAGCAGGTGGTTGTGGTTGGTGACCCAAAGCAGCTACCACCCACTGCTTTCTTTGCCAAGATGACTTCAAGCAACGAAGACGAGGATGACGAAGGGGCGACAGCAGTTGCCGATATCGAGAGCATTCTTGGTCTGTTCACGGCTCGTGGTCTGCCTACCCGGATGCTGCGCTGGCATTATCGGAGCCGTCATCAGTCATTGATTGCAGTTAGCAACCGGCAGTTCTATGAGAACAAGCTCTATATCGTGCCGAGTCCCTACACGGCGCAGGGTGGCCGGGGCCTGCGGTTTCATCATATCCACGAAGGTTTGTTCGACGCGGGCAATAAGCGCAATAACCTGATCGAAGCAAAAGCGGTGGCGCAGGCGATCATCGTCCACGCGCGCACCTACCCGAAGCTGTCCTTGGGGGTAGCAGCCTTTTCTGCTGCTCAGCGTCGCGCCATCATTGACGAACTCGAACTTCTGCGCCGCGGATTGTCACCGGAGGTCGAGGATTTCTTTAAGGCACATCGTTCAGAACCGTTCTTCGTCAAAAACCTGGAAAACGTCCAGGGCGATGAGCGCGACGTCATCTTTATCTCTGTCGGCTATGGCCGGTCAGTGCCTAATGGCCGAGTACCAATGCGTTTTGGCCCCTTAGGTACGGCGGGCGGCGAACGGCGCCTGAATGTTTTGATTAGCCGCGCCAAGCAGCGATGCGACGTGTTTGCGTCCATGACGGACGAGGATATTGATCCGGCCTATGCGGTGGAGCGAGCCGGGGTCAACGCATTCCGGATATTCCTCCAATATGCCCGCACGGGGCGCTTGTCGACGGCCGAGGTCACGGCGCGCGATCATGACAGCATATTCGAGGCGCAGGTGGCCAACGCACTGCGGGCGAGGGGCTACGAGGTTCAAGCACAAGTGGGCTTGGCGGGTTTCTTCATTGATCTGGCGGTCCTCGACGCCGAGCGGCCAGGACGATTCCTGCTGGGTATCGAATGCGATGGTGCGGCTTACCACAGTGCTCGTTCGGCCCGAGATCGCGATCGGCTGCGACAGGCGATCCTGGAAGAACACGGTTGGACCATCCACCGGATTTGGAGTGCCGATTGGTTCCAGCGCCCGACCGAACAGCTGGACGTGCTAATTCGTCGCATTGAAGCCGCTAAAGCCGAATTCGATGAGTTACGAGAAGATGTTGCGCTCACCGAGCAATTGGATGCCGAGGCACCCTATGTGGAGCGTGAAACTGTGACCGATGAAGAGGATGCCGCCGGTTTTTCTCCCTATGAAGAGGTGACGTTAGTGCGGCCGCGCCATCTCATCGGGGAACTGTATGAAGCGCCGCAAGGAGCGTTGACAGAGTTGGTGGTTCAAGCGGTCGACGTGGAAGGGCCGGTACATCGCGACCATGTCATTACCCGGATGCGAGAAGCCTGGGGTCTGAAGCGGGCAGGCGCTCGTATTGAAGATGTGGTCGGAAGATCTATTGATATTGCGATAGAGATGGGCCGAATCACGCGCTCGGGGGAGTTCCTGTCTACGCCAAACCGTGTGCCAGTACCTCGTGATCGCTCGGGGGTCAACACCATCGCCCTGCGCCGCGCCGACATGCTGCCGCCTGCGGAGATCGAGGTCGCGGCTCTCCAACTGATCGAAAGGAGCTTTGGCGCCACGCGAGACCAAGTCATCCAAGCTGTGTCGCGTGGATTCGGTATTCGCAGCACAGGCAGCCAGGTCCGCAGCGTTCTTGAACAGGCTGTCGATACTATGATTGCTCGACGACAGTTGAAGGAGGTCGCGGGAGTGTTGACTGCCACCGACGGATCGATGCGCTCAGCTCAATAGAGGAAGAGAAGACGCGCCAGCGTAAGCACCATGCTAATGAAGCATCGTCCCGGGAAAGGAGTCCAGGATAGGCCGATCAACGTTGCCACTCAGGCAGTTCGGGAAAACGAGTGCGCGCAGACGTCTTGGCCTCCTTACGCAGGCGCTCTTTCATCACCGGAGTGACTGCCAGTCGCTTTGACTTGCGACGAACAATGACCTTTGGAGCAGCAAGCGTCCCTTGCTTTTGATCGTCCATTGAATTCACCGTCTTGCGACCAAACTGCGGACTACGTCTTGACGCCATACACCCACGGAACAAGGCGCGCGATATTGCGAGCATCGTCCAGCGCCCGGTGATGGTTTCCTTCTGCTTTGCATCCGACAAGGTTCAAAGCCATTGCCATGCCTACCTCTTTACCGGTCCGTCGGCGCTTCGCGAATAGCCGCTTGAGGTTTTGGTGCGGCAGTGTGATCGGCATGCGCAAACCATGCTGAGCACTTTCCCGTTCGATCTGCTTTCGATCGTACGCGCCCCAGCTTCCCCATACAGCATCGGGCAGGGAAAACCGACATGAAAACGATTGTAGGCGAGCTGCTACACGAGGGAAGTCTTCAGCACCGTCGATGTCACTTTGATTGATGCCGGTCAGGGCTGCACAGAACGGCGTTAGGTGAGAGTGCCGATTCGGGCGCACGAAACTCTGGAATTCGTCAAGGATATGTCCTCGCCGATCAACCCAGCACGCACCGATCTCGACGATCTCCATCTCTTCCTCGGGGATTGAGCCATCGTCCGAGCAGGTCGCCTCAAGGTCAACAATGAGAATCATGCCGCACTCATCATCGGTAATCTTTCTGCCGCCCCGTCAAGCCCATCTCCCAAAAGAGCGGGACGTGCAAACGCAGTACGCGTATGCAGAGGTGGGTACGTAGCCGGGGCGAACAATCTAATAATGCTACTTTGGCGAGTGAAAAAACGCTGCAGACAATTGTCGGAATATTCAAAGACGACAATTTTTTTCTTAAAGATCATCAGCGTAGTCCAATTTGCACTTGATCAATCTTCTCTGGTGTTTAAGCTTGGCATAAATGATCTAGCGACTCAATGAAGCTTCGCGGAACACCGTGCTTTGCGCCGGGACCCGCATGATGCTTCGGAGCGCTCGTCTGACCCGTTGCCGTTTGTCGATTGAGTGAGGTTCTATATGCACCTTCTTCGGCGCGAGGGTGCGAATGGTGCATACGCCCCTGCGCGCAACATACTCTCTCGATCAGGAAGTATTTTGCGCGGCAAATTTCCTAGTAGGAAGAACGGGCGGATGATCGCCTATGAGGAGTTGCTCGAGGCAGACGCACTCGTTCTCTTCGAAATGCACCCTTCCATAGTTGCCTATCGTGAGCAGCCGTGCACGGTTCGCTCCGAGGCGCCAGTGTGGCGCTATACGCCGGACTTTGAAGTGCTTTTGCGCGATGGGCGATCTGTACTGGTAGAGGTTAAACCACACGCAAAGCTGAACCGTCCCGAGGTAGCAGACAAAATCGCTAACGCCCGGCGGTTGCTTGACCAGGAAAGCAGGGAGCTCTGTGTGTTGACTGATTCGGAAATTCGCCAAGCGCCCCGCCTGGGCATCCTCCAGTCGCTACAGCGCCGTCTGCCTCCACTTGCCCCAAGTGACAAGCACATTGATCAAGCACTGTCGACGCTGAGGCGAGATGAAGTTCGTACGTTTGCCCAATGTCACTCATGCTTGGGTGCCGAAGTGACAGCAGTTCTTTTTGCGCAAGGGTACCTGCAATGTGATTTGCAGGTGCCACTTAGCGTGGATTCCATTGTCAGGTATGACATGGAGGCTCGTCATGATTGGTTTTTCATTTCGCAAGGGTACGGCTTTTGATCTCGATGGAGCCTTGTACTGCATTCGACGTACCTTGGAGGACGGCGCTGTCGTGCTTGAGAACATGGAGACCGGACATTTTCTGACGCGCGACAAGCAGCAGCTTCTGACAGCGTACGCAGCCGGATTACTGGTTGCCCCTCATGGCACAAAGGATTCGCGTTCGGTGCGCCCCAAATGTGGGAGGCCTTTGCAAGATTTCTCTGACACGCTGCAGCGGGAGGTAATTCGGAGAAAGCGTTATCTGGACAGCATATTCGGTGAGCCTGTGACACCTTTGTCCAAGGTGGAATTGGTGGCCGCGATTAGGTCGACGGCGGAACAACTGGGTGACAGCAGTCCACCATCAGCGAGTTCGCTATACCGTTGGAGGCAGCGATTTCTTGCAACCAACGATGTCAGGTCTCTTATGCCGCTCTACAGCAGACGAGGACCAACTAGGCCTCACGCGCTTCCCATCGTCGTTGAATTGTTTTTCAACGCCTTGGCGGATATTGCTTCGGTGGCAGGCCGATGGGACATGAATGATGTAGCAGTGCGGCTGAGGACTGCGATTGAGCAAGAAAACAGGCTGCGCGATGAGGGCGCGCAGCTAAAGATGCCGTGCAGCCGTACTCTGCATCGATGGTGGAGCCGGATGGACCGATACGACGTATCGTGTATCGCTGATGGGGTGGCAGAGGCAAGGAAGAAGTACCGTGTGGTTCGGCAAAGCGTATCAACCAGCCGAATACTGGAACGTGTTGAAATCGACCACACCCCCATGGACGTGTTCGTTGTGGATGATGAAACCCTATTGCCGTGCGGTCGGCCAACTCTAACGGTTCTCATCGATCACTACAGTCGAATGCTTATCGGTTACCACATGAGCTTTGGTGGCCCGTCGATAAGCGCCGTTCTGGCCGCTATGCGCCATGCGATTTTGCCCAAGGAGCCGATGAATGGCTACGTTCAAAATCTGAGCATCAACCATGCTTGGCCATGCTATGGCTTGTTTGATCTTCTGGTGGCCGATAACGGTGTGGAGTTTCACGGTGATGCCTTGGATCAAGCATGCCTTTTGCTGAATACAAGGATATTGTATTGTCCAGCGCGACAGCCCAGGTTCAAAGGAACAGTCGAAAGATTCCTGAAAACAATTAACTATGGATTTGCGCACAAACTTCCAGGAACAAGCTTGGCGAAATTCGCTGAGCGGGGCAGTTATGATCCCCTGAAGCATGCCGTTCTTACGCTCGGCGAACTGAAGCATGTTTTTGAGAAATGGCTGCTGGACGTCTATGCACAGACACCGCATAGAGCGCTGCAGGCCTCGCCATACGAGGTATGGCAACAGGGCGCTGCTAGGTGCCCGCCCTATCTGCCTGCAACAACGTTAGATCTCATCCCTGTGTTGGGCGTTCCTGTACGTCGTGCGGTGCGGCATGATGGTGTCATGCTGCATTGTCTTCTATATAGAGGGAACGCACTTTGGCAGATTGTTCGAGCCTACGGAATAGGAGTGTCTGTTCGGGTGGTCTACGACCCAGAGGATCTCGGAAGAATATTGGTTTGGATGCCTAATTCGGATGAGTCATTCGTTGTGCATGCTGTTCTTTACGAATACGCCAACGGACTCACGCTGAATCAACATAGAATGATTCGTTCTCTATCCGCGAGTCGTTTCAAGAATTCAAAATCCCCGACAGATCTCATGCGAGCCAAGGCTGAGTTGGCTGACGCAATTCGTGGATTGATGGGGACTCGAAGCCTGCGTTTGCGGAGAAGTGCAGCGCGGACGCACGGTGCGAGCAGTATAAATCCTGAAAAGCGATTCGATCCCAAAGCGTCAAAAGTTGAGGTAACGCAAAAAATAGGCGGCGAAAAAAAGCCAATGCTGAAAGGGGTCAAGTTGGTGCCGCGTGTCCCGTACCGTTCGACATCTGGAGAGTAGCATGGGTATGCGGTTGTCTACCGAGCTGGTGCAGGCGCTCACCCGCCTTAAGATGGACATACTGATGTTCCCTCGTTTTCAGAGGGCATATGAAAAAATTCTCGATTCAATCGAGCTTTACGAGCGTGCGGGTGTTGCAGAGAACTTCCAGCTTTTGGGACCCTCTGGCTGTGGAAAGTCGACGCTATGTGCACTGTTACTGTCTAAATTTCCGATGCGCATCGAGCCGGAAAGGACGGTAGTTCCAGTACTTTACGCCCAGGTCCCGGCTCTCGCGACAATCCACGCTCTGGCGGGAAGCTTGTTAAGGGGTCTCAATGATCCCGCCCCGACCAGAGGGACAACAGACGAGAAGGCCGCACGCTTGTGCCTAGTTGCAAAAGGCTGTGGCGTTCGCTTGATCATGCTTGACGAGGTTCAGCACGTCATCGATAGGGGGCAATCTCTAACAATTACACGTACCGCAGATTGGATTAAATCCCTGGAGAGTAATATTGAATTTCCAATTATCTTGGTTGGCCTTTCGCGTGCCAAGGTACTGCTTGATGCGAACGAACAGCTTCGGCGGCGTTTCAGCGCATCACTACATCTTGACCAGTTTGACTTCAGTAAAGATGATGATGTGATCGAGTTTGCTGGCCTCGTCGCCTCTTTTCTTGAGGCGATGCCAATCAAGTGTGATTTAAAGCCTGAATCTTATGATGATTTGCGAATGTTGCACAATGCCACAGACGGCAGAGTTGGGTATCTAGCGAAGCTTTTTATGCGCGCGCTTATGATTGCCTGCGAGTCTCGTGAGCGCAAGATAAAAAGAAGCTTGCTGGCGCAAGCCTTTATTGAAGCGGTGTGGAGTGACGGCGTTGGTGAGAGGAATCCTTTTTCGACAAATTTCCATGGTCGTCAATTGATCGAGCGCGGTGAGCCATTTTACGAGGACGTGATAGTCAAACCTGCCGTGCGCTGGCAATCCAGGAGTTCCGGTGGGATATCCGCGAACAAAGTTCCGGTTTAGGGACTTCCCGCTAAGGCCTAGAGCGCGGCCCGACGAGAGTGCTCGGTTTTACGTTTGCCGTGTGTATCTCGCCAATGGATTCACAGCGCCCTGGCATACCATGGACCGAAAATGGATGCGTCCGTGGCTTGAGGACATGGGGCGGTGGCAGCAGGGAAATAATGCCGAGGTGCCATTCGATTGCTGTAAGACTAGAGTACGCTTGGGTAGGGCTCTGAATGTCGGCCGCGTGTCTTACTGCCACGAATGCGCCGCAAAAATAGGCTACCAGCTATGGCCCGTCGATTACTTTGGTAGCACGGTGTGTCCGCTACATTTGGTACGACTTCAATGCGTATGTCCTTCATGCGGGAACGAGCTTGATCCGGCCATGGTTCTTAAAGTTCGATGCCAGTGCGGTCAGGATCTGCGCGAGAATGCCAACGCCATCAAAGTGTCTGCTGACCAAGCTGTGTGGGAGTTGGTGCTTGGTCAGTATATGTGCGATGATGGGTTCCGTGGTCAGGTTGACCTAAATCGGAGTCATCTACCTCCCTGGTTACGTGCGCTCCATCTCGAAGCAATTAATAGCCTTTTTATGGATTTGCGTCGTATTCTGGTGCCAGGGACTTCTGGGCTGTCATTGGCTGAAGAAGCGCGCCAGTCGCTGATGGATTGGCCCAGAGCATTTCATGCTCAACTGAGGCAACTGATAGAGAGTCCTCAATGGCGCGGGGAATGTAGACAACGGCCTGTGGGAGCCATGACCATTTGGAGCCAATTGCTATCAGCATGCCACGGAAATGCAGTGCCCGAAGTTGTCAGCCAGATTGAGCACTTTCTGGATGCGCACGCACTCAGTTTCTCGCGCGAGGCGGGGGCGCTAAATGACCTCGTTGCAACGTCGCCGTCGTTTGGTATATCGCGCCTCATTCGAACAGACGTTGACGTGGGTGAGGAGCTAGGGTGGATGCGTGCTGAGGTAAAGTGGTTTATGGGCGAACAGGGTGTGCAGACGGTTTGAGCGTCGTGGTGGTGAGAGCTTTATCAACCGGGTTGTTGCTAGCGAGCTGGTGGAAGCCTTGTCTGGCTACGTACCACTTAAATTTCTCGCAAAGAGGATGAGCCACACTCCATTGTCGTTTTGTGAACTCATGAAAATGGCGGGAGTGATACCCTGTGCAGAGAGAAGTGGAGCAGACCATGCCGGCAGACAAACTAGGTCGTTACATGACTAGCAACGCGTTCCTGACGCGCGCGAATGCGGCGGTTTCCAAAGCCGTGCGTCAACTCGAAGAGCTTGGGATGGTACCTGCATATGTCCAAAAAAGCTCACTAAGTGAGCCGCCCAGGACAGCGGCTGGCGGTCACGATGCCTCCGCTCCCGAAAAGGAGTGACTGCGGGCGTTGCCGAACTTCCAGAAGGTGCTGCACCTTAAGTCGCTGGGGAGGGAGTTCGCTTTACCTATCTCGTCCATGGACCGCGCTGCCGTTGAAAAGAGCACAGCGGCTGTCTCAGCACGCTGCGGTTTGAACTAGGCAGCGGCTCCTCTCTGTGTCGTTCTCTTCGAAGATGAGGCAATCCAGAAAAAAACTTCTGGGTCTCCGGCCATGGTCTGTAACTCTGGTCTCACTAATTATGGCGGGACGCCCATGCAGTCGCAGTTATTTTGTCAGACCGACTCACTGGCGCCGACACAATAAGTGGGAAAACTCTGAAGAATCAGTAGCGTAAGTTCCACGTATTGTGTCTCCCGACATGTTGTGTAACGGCCGCGGACAAGGTCAGAGCGTGATGCCCCCATCCACAACGATGCACTCGCCGTTGGTGTAGCTCGCCGCGTCCGATACGAGGTAGAGCACCGTGCCGGCCATTTCGCGTGGCTCGGCGTGGCGGCGCAGGGGGATCTCGCTGATCCAGCGGTCGTAGGTGGCCTTGTCCTCGAATAGGGCGCCGGCAAATTTGGTCTTTGTCAGGCCGGGCAGCAGCGCATTCACGCGGATGCCGAAGGGGCCGCATTCCTTGGCAAAGGCGCGTGTCATGTTGACCACCGCCGCCTTGGTGATGGAGTAGATGCCTTGCTTGTCGCCCGGTTGCAGCGCGTTGACCGACGCGGTGTTGACGATGGCGCCGCCACCTTGTGCGCGCATCATCTTGCCGGCCTCGACCGACATGAAGAAATAGCCACGGACGTTGACGTCCACGGTCTTTTCAAATGCGGAGAGGTCGGTATCGAGAATGTGGCCGTAATACGGATTGGCCGCCGCGTTGTTGACCAGAATGTCGAGCCGGCCATGCGTATTGCGGATGTGCGCGAACGTGGCTTCGATGTCTTCCATGCGGCCGACGTGGCACGCCAGTGCTTCGGCCTTGCCGCCCGCCGCGCGGATGCCGTCTGCCACGGCCTGGCAGTCCGCCAGCTTGCGGCTCGATACGATGACGTGCGCGCCTTGCTCGGCGAGCAGCTTGGCGATTTCTTCGCCAATGCCCCGGCTGGCGCCCGTGACCAGGGCGATCTTGCCGGTCAGGTCGAACAGGTTCGTACTCATACGTAGTGTCTCCAAGGGATATTGTTTTGGTGGGGTCGGATGTTCAGCCGTAGGTCTGAAACGCGCGTCGCGCTGGGTCGTCCAGATGCGGAATGCCGTTGAAGGTGGCCAGCTGGAACGATTCCGCGTTGAAGAAGTACTGCGAGACGCTGCTGTTGCGGATCTGCAGGTTCAGCGCAATCGCGCTGGTTGGCGGGGCCTCCAGCACTTGCTGGGCGGTCACTGCAATCGGCCCACCTGAGCTGATGGCGAGCACGCGTTGCCCGCCATCGGCTTGAATGACGGCGCGCGCATCCGCCACGCGCTGCTGAAATGCGGTCCACGTTTCGGGCAGCGGCCCGCGAATCTTGTCGGCCGACCACAGATGCAGCACTTGCTTGAGCGCCCGGTAGTGGTCGCGCATCGAGCCGGATGCCAGCCGCGTGAGTTCCGGAAAATCCTCGCCCAGCGCAGCAAACAACCCCTGGAAGTCGTACTCGTTCAGGCCGGCGTGCTGTTCATAGCCGATACCCGCGGTGCCCATGCCGCGCAGGATGCCGTCGACCGTCTGCTCGTGCCGGCGCAATGTGCCGCAGATGACGCGATCGAAGACGATGTCGTGCCGCGCGAAATACTCGCCGAGCCAGACGCTCTGCTGCTCGCCGCGCTCCGAAAGCTGGTCATAGTTGGCGGCGCCGAACGACGCTTGCCCGTGCCGCACGAGGTAAAGCTCCGCCATCGTCTGCTCGCCATGTTGCTGGGGAAGCCAGATTAGCGGTCGGCACACTATTTTTGAAATTTATTGTTTGAATGACCAGTAATGCATCGGATGAATAGTTTGGCGGACTGGAGGGCCGGAGGCATGTCTGGTCGTACGGGGCAAGCTGCGGCTGACACCCGTGCGCCCAACGCAACATGGCGCCCCGGGGTTTGCAGAACTTGTGTGTAATGGCTGTTTTGCCACTCCGCTACCAAGGTCCACGCATGAAACCCTCCCGCCTTGCGCTTGCCGCGCTGCTGTTGTGTGGCGCACGTCTGTCCAGCGCCGCTGATGCCAACCCCAAGGTCCTGACCGCTGCTGAAGCCTATCGGGCCGATGCGCTGCATCTGTTGGAGCGCCTGGTCAACATCGACTCGGGCACCGGCAACGAGGCCGGACTGAGCCAGATCGGCACCATCGTCACCGAAGAGCTGCGCAAGACGGGCGCGCACGTGGAAACGGTGTCCTCAGCACCGGCGGCGGTGGGCAACAACATCCTGGCCACGTGGAAGGGCACGGGCAAGACGCGCATCTTGCTGATGGCGCATATGGACACTGTCTTCAAGGACGGCACCGCCCGCGCCAAGCCGTTCGTCATCAAGGACAAGCGCGCCTACGGCCCCGGCGTGATGGACGACAAGGGCGGTATCGTCGCGGGGCTGTATGCGATGAAGATCCTGCAGCAGCTCGATTTCAAGCAGTACGGGCAGGTGACGCTGCTGCTCAACACCAACGAGGAAACGGGCTCCAAGGGCACGCGCGCGCTGATCGAGCGCGAGGCCAAGCAGCATGACGTGACGCTGAACCTGGAGCCGGGCCGGCCCGCCGATGGGCTGGTCGTGTGGCGCAAGGGCAGCGGCACGGCCGAAATCGACATCAAGGGCAAGGCCGCGCATGCGGGCGTGGCGCCGGAGTCCGGCCGCAATGCTGCCACCGAGCTGGCGCACCAGACGCTGCAACTCGGCAAGCTGGGCGACAGCGCCAAGCAGACCACCTTCAACATCACCGTGCTGAAGGCGGGGGATGCGACCAACGTCATCCCCGACCACGCCACCGCGTATGCGGACGTGCGCGTGGCTGTGCCCGAAGAGTTTGACCGTGTGGAACGCGATCTTGCGCGCGTGTCGGCCAACAAGCTGATCCCCGATACTGAAGTGAAGACCTCGCTGGTGCGTGGCTTCCCGCCGATGCCGCGGAATGCCGCATCCGATGCGCTTGCCGACAAGGCACAGGCCATCTACGCCGAGATCGGTCGCAAGCTCACGCTGGAAGGCAGCGGCGGCGCGGCCGATTCGAGCCTTTCTGCTGGCGTTGGCACGCCCACGCTCGACGGCTTTGGCATTGTCGGTGGCGGCATTCACACGCCGGACGAATACGCAGAAGTGGAAAGCGTGGTGCCGCGCTTGTATCTGCTGTCGCGCATGATTATGGAGTTGGCCGGCAGCAAGTAAGCGCCGCGGTTAGGCAAGTAAAAGCGCGGGTGGCAGCGGTTGGGGCCACCCGCTTTGTTTTGCCATGTGGCGTGGGCAGCGCAAGGACGGCAAACGGCGGACTAGATGTAAACGACCACACCGCTCGCCCCGCGCGGCAGGTTCGATGTGCTATCGTCGCCGCCACGAAAATTTCACATCTACCGGGTATGCACGACGTCGTCATCAGCGGTACGGGCCTGTGGGTCGCGCCGGAGGTCATCACCAACGAGGAGCTGGTCGCTTCCTACAACGCTTATGCGCAGCGCTACAACGCAGAGCATGCAGCGGCCATCGCCGCGGGTGAGCTGACGGCGCTGGCGGAGTCGTCGGCGGAGTTCATCGAGAAGGCGTCGGGCATCCGCCAGCGCTATGTGGTGGAAAAATCTGGCGTGCTGGACCCGACGCGCATGCGCCCCAAGCTGACGCCGCGCCCGGATGACGCCCTATCCCTGCAAGCGGAAATTGGCGTGGCCGCCGCACGCGAAGCGCTGGCCGCAGCCGGCCGCGATGCCGCCGACGTCGACATGCTGATCTGCGCCACGTCGAACTTCCAGCGCCCGTATCCGGCGCTCGGCGTGGAGATTCAGAACGGCATCGGCGCAGGCGGTTATGCGTTCGACATGAACGTCGCCTGCTCGTCGGCCACGTTCGGGCTGGAGCAGGCCATCAACGCCGTGCGCAGCGGCACCGCGCGGGCCGCGCTGGTGGTGAGTCCTGAAATCACCTCCGGCCACCTCGACTGGAAAGACCGCGACTGCCACTTCATCTTCGGCGATGTGTGCACCGCCGTACTAGTCGAGCGCGCCGAAGACACGCGCTCCACCGACGCATGGCGCGTACTCGGCACGCAGTGCGCGACCAGCTTCTCCAACAACATCCGCAACAACGCCGGCTACCTATCGCGCAGCGAAGACCGCAACCCCGACGACCGCGACCAGCTCTTCCGCCAGGAAGGCCGCAAGGTGTTCAAGGAGGTCTGCCCGATGGCGGCGGAGCATATCGCCACGCATCTGCAATCGATCGGCCATGCGCCGGCCGGAGTGCGACGCTTCTGGCTGCACCAGGCCAACCTGGCGATGAACCAGTTGATCGGCAAGCGCTTGCTGGGCCATGAGGCATCGGCCGATGAGGCGCCAGTCATTCTGGATGAATTCGCCAACACGGCATCGGCGGGTTCCATCATTGCGTTCCACCGCCATCGTGCTGACTTGAAGTCGGGCGACGTGGGCATGATCTGCTCGTTTGGTGCGGGCTATTCGATTGGCAGCGTGGCGGTGCAGAAGCTGTAATCGCTGTGGTGCACCTTGCGGGCGACGACACTCAGGTTTGACCCTGCAGCGTCGTCCGGAAGAAATCCAGCGCGCGGCGCACGGCCAGGGCATGCACCGCATCGCGATCCACGCCGGGTTTGTCCTGGCACAACAGGGGCAGGTGCGGTACCGCCCCCGGGTGGCACGTATCGATGAAGGTGTAGTGCGACGCGCCAGGCACCAGCAGCACGTCGGCGTTCGGCACCAGGCTGGCGACGCGGTGCACGTTGGTGTCCACGGGCACCGTCACATCGGCGTCACCCGCCATCAGCGAGACGGGCAGCGCAATACTGCGGAGGGACGTTGCATCCAACGCCATGCCCAGCGCCGGTGCGATGGCAAAAACGGCCTGGATGCGTGCATCACGATAGGACGCGCCTGACCGGGCAAGCGAGGCTTGCGTTGCTGCGGTCTTTGGCGCGTCGGGCGTGGGGCTCGGCTGCATGCGATCCATTTCCGGTGGCCGGCAGATCGCATCGCCTTGCGGCCCGCCGCAGAACGCCTCGAACGCCGCCACATTGGTGCGCGCACCCGCTAGCTCTAACACCGTATAACCCCCAAGCGAGAAACCCACTGCGCCAATGCGTGTGCGGTCGACATGCGTGCCCAAGACCGCATCAGCGAGGATGCCGTCGAGTGCCTCGCTCACATCCGTTGCGCGCTCCCACCACAGCATGAAACCGTCGCGCGTGAGGGGCTCCAACGCGTTGTTGCCCGGGTGATTCACGCCCGCGACGATGTAGCCGTTGGCGGCCAATGCGGCGGCCAGCCAGTCGAGGCTGTCTGCCGTGCCGCCGGTGCCGTGCGAGAGCATCAGCAGCGGGTAGGTGGAGTGGGCGGGTGCAAGCGCCGCTTCGCCGGCCGATGGGTGGCCGCGGAACGTCGGCCGACCAGGCTCGCCGATGTTGCGCGGCGCTTCAGGTACCGACGCATCCACCGGGTACCAGACGTTGGTGACGAGGGCCTGTGTGTGCGCCCCGCGCCAATGCCGCTCGGCTTGCGGATGGAACACGCGAGTGGTTTCGCCCACGTGGTACGGTGCAGCGGGCTCGGCGGCGCAGGCAGCGCCCATGACAAAGGCCGCCAGCGCGGCGGCAACGCAGTGACGCAACATCGTTACTCCTTACGGATGGGGATCATCAGGTCGGTCACGCACGCAGGCACAGTGCGTTCAGCGGCGGCTGCTCGATCAATTCGAGGGGCGGCAGGGCCGTGGTGTCAGAGGGCACGTTCAGCGCTTGCTGCCGGGTTTGGAATGCGCGTGGGCTCACGCCGGTGAACTCGCGAAAGGCGCGCGCGAAAGCCTGCGGGCTGCCGTAGCCGACGTTGAAGGCGACGTCGGTGATGGAATCGTCCGCCACGCTCAAGCGCTGCGCGGCTTGCGCCAGCCGCAGGCGCTGAACCGTCTCAAACACGCCTTCACCCGTGAGCGCCCGATAGATGCGGTGAAAGTGAAACGGCGACAAATGCGCCACCGCCGCCAGGCTCTGCACCGTGTGCGGGGCGGCGGGGTCGGCCAGGATCGCCTCGATGACGCGGGCGATGCGGCGGTGGTAGTCGTGAACGGTGCGGGGTTTCATGCGGCAAAGCATAGTCGCCCGGTGGGCGGCATGCGGTGCAGCGATTGCGCAAAATGCACCCGCCGCTCTGGCCAGCCTAACGCCCCGCCGTGGCCCGCAGGGTAGAAGCGAACGTCCGCAGCGCCTTCTTCGCCACAGGGTCGGCTAGGCGCGAATACAGCACCACGCTGCGGGGTGGAAGCGGGGGCAGTCCAAGCGTTTCGCCCACATCGATGGTGCCCGCAGGCGCCACGCGGCGGCTGAGCGCGGCGACAGCCAAGCCGGCCGCCACCGCTGCGCCAATGGTGCCCATGCCGCCGCCAACAAACACTTCCTGCCATGCAATCCCGGCGGCATCCAGTGCGGTTACGGCCATCTCGCGCACGCGGCAGGGCTCGGACTGGGTGGCAAGGTAGAGCGGCTCACCGGTGCGGTGCTCAAAGTCCGGCGCGGCCATCCAGCCGAAGGGCTCTTCCATCAGGACTTCGCCGTCGGTGCGGCGTGTGTCGTGGCGCAGCACGACGGCCGCATCCAGCAGGCCGCTCTCGAATGCATCCAGAATTTCGCGTGAGCTGTCGATGCGGATCTCCAGCGTCAACGCCGGTTCGGCCCGCCCCATTTGACGCAGCAATCGCGGCAGTTCGGCGCCGACAATGTGGTGGCTCATGCCGACCGACAGCCGCCGCCGTTCCACGCCAAACGAGCCGAGCGCGCCCTCGTGCGCAGCCACCAGCTCGCGTGCGGGCGAGAGGAACGCCGCGCCATCCTGCGACAACCGCACCAGGCGCGGCGTACGTTCCAGCAGGCGACGGCCGAGCGCATCTTCCAGCCGCTTGATCTTCAGGCTCACGGCGGATTGCGTGGAGTCCATCGCCTCCGCCGCGCGCGTGAAGCTCTTTAGATCGGCGGTCAGTACGAAGGCTTGAACGGCCTCCAGATCGAGCATCCTCATGATTCAATCATTAAAAAATAGAATGATTGAAATATCTTAGGATGGCTTTTTGAAATGATCAACGTGAGGCATGCTGTGTACACCACAAACCAGGGAGTTCACCATGCCTCTCGTTCAAGTATCGCTACGCCGCGGCAAGCCTGCCGCCTATCACCAAGCCATTTTTGACGGCGTCTATCGCGCGCTGCGTGAGACGTTCAACGTGCCGGAAGACGACCGCTTCATGACCGTGACCGAGCATGACGCCAGCACCTTCAGCGTCAGCCCGACGTACATGAATATCCAGCGCAGTGAAGATGCGGTCATCCTGCAGCTCACCGTCAGCAACACTCGCACGCGCGAGCAGAAACAAGCGCTGTATCGGCGCATCGTCGAGCTGCTGGGCGACAAGCCCGGCCTGCGGCCCGAAGACGTGTTCATCAACCTCGTGGAGGTGCTGCCCGAGAACTGGTCGTTCGGCCACGGCATTGCGCAGTACGTGGCGGACAAGGGCTGAGGCGCCCCATGACGTCGCGCCAGATGCTGTTTGCCTACGTAGGTGGCTTGGTGTGGGGGATGGCGCTGATCGTCGGCGCGGCGGTCACCGTGGCGACCGTCGCGCGCGACGTGTTACGGGCGGTCAGTCCTTGAGCGAATTGCCCAGCATGTCCAGCAGGAATTGCGTGCCGCGTTCGCGCGATCCGGAGTCGTCGTAGCCATCCAGGAAGGCGCCTTGCTCGGTCATGACGAGGTGTGTGCCGCCCGAGCCATCCTTGGGTTCACGCAGTTCCAGCGTGGCGAGCGAGGCGGAGATCTTGCGATCGTCCAGGTGCATCACGTACGAATAGACGACGCGCTCGTTGGGGATGACGTCGTGATACAGCGCCTCGAAGCTGGACACGACACCGCTGTCCCACCGCCCCTTGACGACTTCGCGGCCACCCGGCGTGGCGTCCATTTCACGCACGAGCAGGGTGTAGCCGTTGCCGCCGGCAAACCACTTCGCTTTGGCCGCCGGGTCCGTCAGCGCCTTGAACACGCGCGAGCGCGGTGCATCGTACGTGCGCTCCACCGTAAAGGTGGCATGCACGACCGAGCGCTGGATGCCGTCGGCCAGCGGCACGCTTGCGGCTTCGCGCTCCAGCTTGTCGAGCGTTTGCTTCCAGCCTTCAGACGCGCCCTTGATCATCATCTCGGCAATCGGGGCGAGCGGCGTGTGGGTCTGCGTGACTTCCATGCGCGTGCCACCGCATTCTTCGGCAAACGTGACGACGGTGTGCGCGTTCATCAGTGGGCGGTTGTCACCGTCCACCACGTTCATGTCGATGACGAGGCGGGCGTTGGGCACGATCTCCAGAAAGTGGCCGCGCGACCAGTGGTCGTGCCCTTCAGGCGAGCGCATGCACACGTCAAACTTGCCACCCACGCGAAACTCGACCGTCGCATCCGGCACCGTGTAGTGCGTCGGGCAGAACCAGCGCTTGATGTGTTCAGCGGTGCTCCAGGCCTTGAAGACCCAGTCGCGCGATACGGGGAAGGTGCGAGAGATCACGAGTGGGCGCAGGGCGGTGCCTGCGGGCTGGTCAACGGTCGTCGTCATGCGGGTCTCCTTGGGTTTTCAGCGTTTCGAGATAGGCGCCCAGGCGGTCGAAGTGCTGCTCCCACTCCAGGCGTCGTTGGTTGATCCACTGCTCGGCGAGGCTCAACGCCTCGGGTTCGATACGGCACGTGCGCACGCGGCCCACCTTTTCCGATCGCACAAGACCGGAGTTCTCCAGCACCGACAGGTGCTGCATCACGGCAGGCAATGAGATGTCGAGCGGTTCCGCCAATTCGCTCACCGACGCGGGCCCGCGCACGAGCTGGACCAGCATCGCGCGCCGGTTGCCGTCTGCCAGGGCCTGGAAGGCGAGATCGAGAGAGGTGTCATGGTTAAGCATGTGGTTAACTATAGCGACTCCGAATAGTTAAGCAAGTACTTTATCTTTCTGTGGTTGACAGGCCAATTTAGTTCGCATACAAAGTAAAACACTTCGTATGCGAACTAAATCAGGCACGATGAACAGCACACCCCAACGCATTCCCGCCACCGATGGCTACCCGCTCGGCGCCATGCTGTGGACGGCCCAAGGCACGCCGCAGGGTGTGGTGGTCATGCACCCGGCAACGGGCGTGCCGCAGCGCATCTACCAAGCCTTTGCCAACTTTTTGGCGGAGCGCGGCTTTCACACCATCACGTATGACTACCGCGGCATCGGCGCATCCCGGCCCAAGAGCCTGCGCCGCTTTGCTGCACGCATGCGTGACTGGGCGCTGTTCGATGCAGATGGCGTGACGCGATGGGCGAGGGCGCGCTATCCGGAGCTGCCGCAACTGGCAGTCGGACATTCGGTGGGCGGCCACGCCATCGGGCTGTGCTGCGCAGACTGGGATGTCGCGGGCGTCGTGCAGGTGGCCTGCCACACAGGCAACTCGCGCTTCATCCGCCAACGCGGCGAGCGCTGGCGTGTCGAGCTGATCCTGCGCGGCCTTGGGCCCTTGATGGCCCGGCTGATCGGCTACGTGCCCGGCAAGCGCCTGGGCCTCGGCGAAGACCTGCCCGGCGGCGTCGCCATCGAATGGGGCGCCTGGGCCGGCATGCCGCGCTACTTTTTCGACGACCCCACGCTCGGCGCCATCGAGCGCTTCAACCGTGTCACGCACCCCGTGCTCGTCTACGGCTTTGACGACGACCCCTGGGCCACGCCAGCCGCCATCAACGCGTTGACGGCGCACTTCACGAACACGTGGGTCGAGCGCCGGCAGATTGCGCCAGCGCAGGCCGGCGGTGCGGTGGGACACCTGGGGTTCTTCCGCCCGCAGTTCGCCACCACGCTATGGCCGGGTTTGGCGGACTGGCTGAAGGAGCACGCTACGGCGTCGCGTGCTGAGGCAGAGGCCGCATGACCGCACCCGATCGCCGCCTCGTCTATCTGATCAACGTCGGGCAACGCCGCCTGCAGCGTTGGATTCAAACGCGTACCGGCGAGGGCGTGACCGCCGCGCAATCCGGTCTGCTGTTCTTCCTGGAGAAGAACGACGGCGCGCTGATGCGCGAAGCCGGTGCCGCGCTGGACCTCGGCCCTTCCGCCATGAGTGGCCTGGTCGATCGCACCGTCGACGCGGGCCTGATCGAGCGCCGCGCCGATGCCAAGGACGGCCGCGCTTGGCAACTCTGGATCACGCCCGCTGGCCGCGAAGCCCTGGCTGAAACCCGCACCGGGCTGGCTGAACTCAACGCGCGCATGACCGAAGGTTTTACCGATGCCGAGATCGACGTGGTTGCACGCTGGCTGGCCAGCCTGCAAACCAAATTCCCCACCGGAGACGAGCAATGACTGAACACATCCAGCGACACAACGCCGACGGCGTGCTGACGCTCACCCTGGCCCGCGCAGACAAGAAGAACGCCATCACCGATGCGATGTACGGCGCGCTGGCCGATGCATTGGACGCCGCCGAGCGCGACCACACTGTGCGCGTGGTGCTGTTGCGCGCCGAAGGCGACATGTTTTCTGCCGGCAACGATATTGGCGAATTCGCATCGATTGCCATGGGCGAGGGTGGTGGCCAGCGCAACGTCGTCCGCTTCCTGCATGCGCTGGCGCGTGCCACGCGTCCGCTGGTGGCGGCGGTGCAGGGCCGGGCGGTCGGCATCGGCACGACCGTGCTGCTGCATTGCGATTTCGTGCTGCTGGCGGACAACGCGCAGCTCTCCACGCCCTTCGTCAATCTGGCGCTGGTGCCGGAGGCCGCGTCGAGCCTGTTGATGCCTGCGCGCCTGGGCCACGTGCGTGCGTTTGAGATGTTCGCGCTGGGCGATGCGGTGAGTGCGGAATCGGCGCTAGCCTGGGGTTTGGCCAACCGCGTAGTGCCGCTGTATCAGCTAGGTACGGAGGCGATGGCGATTGCTGAGCGATTGGCGCGTCAGCCGCTCGGTGCGCTGACCGAAACGAAGCGCCTGATGCGCGATGCCGAGTTGCTCAAGCAGCAGATGGAGGCGGAGAACGCCAGCTTTTCCAAGCGCTTGAAGTCTCCCGAGGCGCATGAAGCCTTTCGGGCGTTCGTCGATCGACGGCCGCCCAATTTCAACGCCGTGGCGCACTGAGCGCGGCGGTGTCTCCTTCGGCGGCCCTGGTCCGGCCGCCTTTTTTCATTCAAACCGCCAATCGTCCCTGCGTGCCCGCCACGGAAATCGTCGCTTCCATGCCAGCGGTAAAGCGCAGGTAATCCGCCTCCATGCCGTCAGAAAAGATCACGCCGTTCTCCGGCATGCGCGAGCGCAGCTTGAGTGGCTGCGTTGCATCCACATGCCCGAACACCAGCGTGGCTTGCGACGCGCGGCTCGGAAACGGCTCGCGCACGGCAAACGTCAGTTGTGGCGTGTCCCACGGTTCTGGCTCATAGCGGAAACCATCGCCACCGGCGTGCATGGCGCGCGCCACGCCCATCGAGCCCGTCACGATGCTCTTGAGCCATGCTGTGGAGCCCAAGCCCGTTGCAACGATGATCCCCGACGAGGACTGCGCCTCACGCCGCTCGCCCAGCTCGATTTCATACAGCGCAGAGGCATGCGTGCGCGGGCCGATGAAGAGGTCATTGACGGCGCGCAGCACCTGCCCGTCAGAGAGCCGCGCTTCGGCCATCGTCACGGCTTTGGTGGGGCGCTTGTCGCGTGCCACGTCAGTCAGCACCTTGCCGAGATCCTTTGGCTCGAAGGGCAACAGCACGCCATCCCACCGGCCGGGCTCGGGGTTCAGGCCGATGAGCGGCTGACCATCGAGATACTTCATCGAATTGGCGACGAGCCCATCCTGCCCGAGCGCCACAACGATGTCGTCTGGCGCAAAGATGAAGTTGGGCAGATAGCTGCGGTCCACCACCTGATAGCGGCCCCAGGCCTCCAGCGCGCGCACGGTGATCTCCAGGCTGCGTGCATAGGCGGCGTTTTCGGCCAGGTAGTCGGAGAAATCCGCGCCTAGGTGTTCGAGATAGAACTTCGCCTGTGCCAGGGTGTGGTGGCGCGCCACCAGCTCTTCGAGCCGGGTACGGCGTGTCACCAGTACCACCTTGCGGCCATCGGTGCTCATGATGCGGCCCTGCCGGTTGCGTTGGTGCCGGCGTTCATCAACCCTTGCAGCAGGTCGGGCGATACGTTGAGCTGGCCGATGCGCTCTGCGCGTTCCGCAATGCCGCCGAAGGCCTGTGCGATGAGCTGGCCCGGCTGCATGCCGGCCGCAGCGAGTGCGTTGACGATGCGCGGGTCGGCCTTCTCCAATGCCTGCATGACGGCGGCCACGCGGTAGGCCTCGGCTTCGGCCAGCGTGCGGCTGTTGTCGGCCTGGCCCGCCACGAATGCCTTGCGTTGGCTTTCCAGTTCCACGTCGGCAGCCATCTGTTCGTTGCGCAGGGCGTTCTCCTTGCGCATCAGCGTAGCCTTGGCTTCCATCTGCGTCTCGCGGATCTGGCGCTTCTTCTGCTCGACGGCGATGTCGGTGTCCAGTTCGTTCTGGCGGATCGCGCGTTCGTTTTCCACGGCGGACATGCGCCGCAGATACACCGCATCGTCGGCGGCCTTCAGGTTGGACTCGCGTGCCTCAGCTTCGAGTGCGCGTGCGATGTCGGGCGTCGGCTTCACCGCCATGACTGACACGCCCAGTATCTCCAATCCCAGCGCGGCAATCTCCGGTTGTGCGGCCAACTCAGCCTGTGCGGTGCGCGCGATGGCGGCCGAAGCGCGCAGTGCGGCCTTCAGCTCCATCGCCTGCACGGCTTGCTGCACGATCACTTCCACTTGCTGCGCGACGCG
Source organism: Ralstonia sp. R-29 (assembly GCF_049913345.1). Classification (NCBI taxonomy): domain Bacteria; kingdom Pseudomonadati; phylum Pseudomonadota; class Betaproteobacteria; order Burkholderiales; family Burkholderiaceae; genus Ralstonia; species Ralstonia sp. R-29. The sequence continues at coordinate 1,077,265 of NZ_CP184378.1, read as the reverse complement.
ATCGCCCAAGCGCTTCGGGTCTTCCGACACATAGCTCTGCCCGTTCTTGGCGAGCGAGAAATCCATCATGGCCGCCGTGTGGCGCGGATCGCTGATGCGGTAGGTCACCTGACCCTGCACCGTCACGCTTTGGAAATCCGCCGTCACCAATTCCAGGATGAACGGGCGATCCTGGCTGGCCACCGGCACGGCCACCAGCGTGGTCGTCGGGCCGTAATAGAAGAACGACAGGCCCGAGCCTTCGCGCACGACCTTGCCGGCGCGGAACTGCATGAGATGAACGGTGGGCTGCGACTTGATAAAGCGGATACCGAACATGATGACCTCCCCGTCTTGTTTGGGTTGTACAGCACAACTTGATTGAGTTGGATAATACAACTTACTATGTGGGTGTCAAGACATTTGTGAGCAGACCATGGCTTCCCGATCCGCCCCCAAGACGTTCCCTTTGCCGTTGACGACGGTGGATGTGGTGATCTTTACCGTGCTGGAGGATGTGCTGCGCGTGCTGCTGGTGCAGCGCCCGAGCACGGAGACTGAGCCTTTCCCGGGCGCGTGGGCGCTGCCGGGCGGGTTTGTCGATACGGCTATCGATGCCAACCTGGAGGATTGCGCGCGCCGCAAGCTGCTGGAGAAGACCGGCGTAGGCAGCCCGTATCTGGAGCAGCTCGGCAGTTGGGGCGGGGCCACGCGCGACCCGCGCGGCTGGTCGGCCACGCACGTCTACTTTGCGTTGATGCCCGCGCAGGACGTGGTGCTCGCCAAGGGGGCAAACGCTGCAGACGTCGGCTGGTTTGCGGTGGACGACGTGCTGCGCGCACCCGAGCTCGCGTTCGACCATGCGGAGATTCTGCGCACCGCTGTTGAGCGCCTGCGCAGCAAGGTGGAATACACGTCATTGCCGGCGTTCCTGTTGGCCGAGCCGTTCTCGCTGCCGCAGCTCCAGCGCATGTACGAGATCGTGTTGGGCCGACCGGTGGATAAAAGCGGCTTCCGCACGCGCATGCTGGCGGCTAATTTCCTGGAAGAGGCGGGCGTGGCCGAGGGCGATTCCTACCGCCCCGCCAAGGGCTATCGCCTGATTGATCGCAGCGCGCCAGTCGTTTTTCCGCGCACCTTCAGCCCGCGCGGCGGCGATTGAACGGAACGGCTTCAGGCCGACTCGTCGTCTTCCAATGAAAAGCGCTGCGCGGCACGCGTCCCGTTGCGTACCGTCTCGTCGACTACGCCCCGATGCACCAGTTTGTGCCCAGCTTCAGTGGCGACGGTCGGCTGTCCTTGGCTGGGGCGGCTGTCGACCCCGGCAATGGGGGCTTCCGGATCGGGCTCGGGGTTGGCGTTGGCGAGCGACGCGTTGGAGTAGATGACGTTGTCCTGCCAGTGCGACGGGTTCTTGGCCGCTTCCAGGCCTTTGCCGTCGGTGTCGATCGTGTTGTCGGAGGCTTCGGTGCCGGCGGCATCCACCGAGCGAATGCGGCGTGACGCACGCGCCAGTGGGTCGTTCTGCGGGGTATCGGGCGGCGGCTCGGTCAGCTTGGCGCGCTCGGGTTGATGCGTGACGGGTTCTTCGGGTTGGGGCTGCGCTTGGTTGTGTTCCGCGTTGTGCATGATCGGGCTCCTGCGCCGCGGCAGCGGCATCGCGTTGCATGCCGCCGCAACGTGCGTGCCTGATCTTGGCGCCTGCCCGTCTAAGCCCGCTTGCGGGTAGGGCGACGTCCGGCGTCTTGCAGGAAGGCCTGTGCACGCGGCTCCGTTGCGTAGGCGCTGTTGATGCGCACCCAAGGTGAGACCTCCAGGTTGGGGCGGAAGTAATGGCCTGGGGCCAGCGTCACGCCGTGCTTTTCCGCTGTGGCGGCCAGGTCCCGTGAATCCTCCACATGCGGCACACGCGCCCACAGGAAATTGCCGCCCGATGGCTGGTGAAACACCTCCCAGCCCGCGTCACTCAGCACGTTGAGCGAGGCGATGACCGAGTCGCCGGCGCGCTGACGCAGCCGCTCCACATACTTGCGATAGGCGCCGCGCTCCAACAGCGTGGTCACCACGGCCTCCGCAAAGCGCGATCCACCGACGCTGGTGAGCATCTTCACGTTGGTCAGGTCGTGCACCAGTTCACGCTTGGCTATCAGGTAGCCCACCGGCAGCGATGCCGACACTGTCTTGGAGAACCCGCCCACGTAGATCACATGTTCAAGCTGGTCCAGCGTGGCCAGCCGCGCGGTCGGGTCGGACTGCAGGTCGGCAAAGATGTCGTCTTCCACAAACACGAACCCGTGGCGCCGTGCCAATTCCAGCAACCGAAACGCAACCGGCGGCGACAGCGTGGAGCCGGTCGGGTTCTGCAGCACGCTGTTGATGAAGAACAGCTTGGGCCGATGCTCGCGCAACATGGCCTCGGCCACTTCCACATCCGGGCCGTCGGCCTTGCGCGGAATGCCGACCAGCTTGACACCATGCAGCCGCAGCAGGCCGAACACGGTGTAGTAGCCGGGGTCTTCTACAAACACCGTGTCACCGGGCTTGAGCAGGTGACGCATGACCAGGTCGATCGCCTGACTGGCGCCTGCGGTGCTCAACACGTTGGCCGGCTCCGCATGGATACCGAGTTGGCGCGCGCGCATCACGATCTGCTGGCGCAGCGCGGGGTTGCCCAGCGGCATGCCGTAGTCGATCACGGCATGCGTGTCGGTGCGCGAGACCTGGCGGATGGCCTGCGTGAGGCCTTCCATGTCGCGCCAGTCGGCCGGCACAAAACCGCCGCCGAGCTTGAGCATGCCGTCTGGGTAACTGAACTGCTCGAAGATGTGCTTGGACTCGGCCTCCGCGCGGCGCGGGTCGGACCAGCCACGCCCATCGCGCCCCGTGAGGCTGCTCTCCGCCACGTAGAAACCCGAGCCGTGGCGTGAATCCAGCAAGCCCAGCGACACCAGCCGGTCATATGCCTCGATCACCGGGAAGCGGCTGATGCCGTGTTCGGCCGCCAACTGTCGGATCGACGGCAGCTTGGCGCCGGGGCGTACGTCGTTGTCGCCGATCCAGGCCTGCACGCCCGCCACGATCTGGTCGGCAATGGGCACGCGAGTGGTGGCGTCGATCTGGAGTTTCATGGGGCGGGCAATGTCGTGACGGCAGCGGAAGATGCCGAACAGTCATCGGCAACTGTTCGGCAGTGTTCGTATTGTAGTGGGGCTGCGCCCAACGGAAAGCCGATCGCCCAAGTGCCGCGCCGGGGCTGGCTTATGCATTCGGCAACCATCGAAGGGCGGTTTTATTCGTTTTGGCAAATATCACCCACGGCTAGAGTGGGCTTGTCCGTCACGCATTGCGCGCTCGTACCGCACTCGTACCTCGCTCGTACCCATTAAGCCGGAGATTCGATGTCTGCTACCCCCATTCAAACTGCCCCGCGCGATCCGGCTGTGCAAGCCGTGCTCGATAGCGTGCTGTCTACACCGTCGTCAACGCTGCTGGAGCGCGCACGCAGTCACGCCAGCGAGCAAGGCCTGCGCTATGCAGGCGGCCTGACACCGGCAGAAGCCTGGGCGCTGGTCAGTCGTGGCGACGCCGTGCTCGTGGATGTCCGCACCGCTGAAGAACGCAAGTTCGTGGGCCGCGTGCCGGACACCCCGCACGCCGCATGGCAGACGGGGCCAGCCATGATCAAGAACCCGCGCTTCCTGCGCGAGCTGGAGAAAGCTGCGCCCAAGAGCGCCGTGGTGCTGCTGCTGTGCCGCAGTGGCAAACGCTCTGCAGCCGCCGCGGAAGCGGCCGCCGCTGCCGGATTTCAGAACGTGTTCAATGTGCTGGAAGGCTTTGAGGGCGACCTGGACGAACAGCAGCAGCGCGGTGAAGCCGGCGGCTGGCGTCGCTGGGGCCTGCCCTGGCAGCAGGACTAAGCGTCACCGTACCGGCTAGCAGCCGAACTAACAGAACAGGGGAGCGACGATGAGCGATAGCGTCATCGCGGGGAGGCCTGCGCCCGCGCAAGACACGGGCTGGCAATTGGATAGCATCGTCAGCGAGTTGCATGCGGCCCGGGCCGATTGGCGCGCCCGCAACGGCCGTACCGAAGTCACGGGCCGCGAGCTGCCCTCGCGCGAGGCCGTGCGGCAGATTCTGGAGGCGCTGCGCGGGGCACTCTTCCCCATGCGGCTCGGGCCCACGGACCTGCGTGAAGAAAGCGAAGACTTCTACGTCGGTCATACGCTCGACGCGGCACTCAATGCGCTGGTGGCACAGGTGCGGCTGGAACTGCGTCACACCGTGCGCCAAGCGCGTGCCGTGGATCGCGATCCCGACGCCGAGGCTGTGCAACTCGCGCGCGATTTCGCGGCGGCACTCCCCACGCTGCGCCGCTTGCTCGACACCGATGTGCTGGCCGCCTACCACGGTGATCCGGCCGCACGCAGCGTCGATGAGGTGCTGCTGTGCTACCCGGGCATCCTCGCCGTCATCCATCACCGCATCGCCCATCACCTGTACCGCGCTGGCTTGCCGCTACTCGCCCGCATGGTGGCTGAGACCGCCCATGCCGACACCGGCATCGACATCCACCCCGGCGCACAGATCGGCAGCGGTTTCTTCATCGACCACGGCACGGGCGTGGTGATTGGCGAGACGGCGGTGATTGGCGAACGCGTGCGCATCTACCAGGCGGTGACGCTGGGCGCCAAGCGGTTCTCCGCCGATGCCGATGGCCACCTGGAGAAAGGCGCGCCGCGCCATCCAGTGGTGGAAGACGACGTCGTTATCTACGCCGGCGCCACCATCCTCGGGCGCATCACCATCGGGCGCGGTTCGTCCATTGGCGGCAACGTGTGGCTCACGCGCAGCGTGCCGCCGGGCAGCAGCGTCACCCAGGCCAACGTACAGAGCGGGGTTCAGGACGGAGTTCACGACCCTCGGCCGCACCCGCGCCGCGACAGCGAGGCTCACCCCGCGCGCTGATTCGCCCGACGCGTCGCTTCTACCGGTTTTTTCCACCGCACCCGCCAGAGAAACGGGGGCATTTTTCTACGTGAAGTTGGGAGTCATTGCATGGCAGAAGCAGATACCCAGGACGTGCGCACTGCGCTAGGCGACAGCGCAGCACGCCAGTTGGCGAACGCGACCAAGACCGTTCCGCAGTTGTCCACCATCAGCCCGCGCTGGCTGGTGCACTTGCTGCAATGGCAGCCGGTGGAGGCGGGCATCTTCCGCCTGAACCGCGTGAAGAATCCGCGCGATGTGCGTGTCGCCTGCTCGCAGCGCGACGAGGCAGAGCTGCCGCAGACCTTTGTCGACTACGACCAACATCCGCGCGAGTACTTCCTCAACGCGGTGACGACGGTGCTGGACGTGCATACGCGTGTGTCCGACCTGTACAGCAGCCCGCACGACCAGATTCAGCAGCAACTGCGCCTGACCATCGAGACCATCAAGGAGCGCCAGGAAAGCGAGCTGATCAACAACCCCGACTACGGCCTGCTGGCCAATGTGGATGAAACACAGCGCATCTCCACGCTCACCGGCGCGCCCACGCCGGACGATCTGGACGAGCTGATCACCAAGGTGTGGAAAGAGCCGGCGTTCTTCCTCGCGCATCCGCTGGCGATTGCCGCGTTTGGCCGCGAATGCACGCGCCGTGGCGTGCCACCGCCCACCGTCAGCCTGTTCGGCTCGCAGTTCCTCACATGGCGCGGCCTGCCGTTGATTCCTTCGGACAAGGTGCCCATCGACGAGAACGGCCTCACGAAGATTCTGCTGCTGCGCGTGGGCGACAAGCGCCAGGGCGTGGTCGGCCTGTACCAGCCGGGCGTGGCGGGCGAGCAAAGCCCGGGCCTGTCGGTGCGCTTCATGGGCATCAACCGGAACGCCATCGCGTCGTATCTGATTTCGCTGTACTGCTCGCTGGCCGTGCTGACCGAAGACGCGCTGGCGGTGCTCGAAGACGTGGAGATCGGCAAGTACCATGACTATCCCGACACCTACAAGTAATGCGCCCGGCGTGAGTGGCTTGGCGCTGCCGACGGGGGATGTGCCGGCGGGTTTGCCGGACGTGGCTGCGCTGGCGCAACTGGCCAACGCATTCTTCACGGCGCTACCTGGCAGCGAGCCGGAGCCCGCCATCGATCTGACACCGGTGGGCACATCGCCGCAACTGAGTGCGTTGCCCGTTGCGGATGCTGCACCGATTGCACCGCAGGTGCCTGTGCTGGGCGTGCCCACGCAGTACGCGGCAGCGCTGCCGCAGGTGGCTTCCGGTCATGGCCAGCCAGTACCTGCTCATCCCGTGTCGGCACCCAGTTCGCCGTACTACTTCCTGGGTGAGGCGAGCGGCTACCAGTCCGCTGTGCCGCATGCGGGGGTGGCGGCATCGGAGGCGGGTGTGCCGGATGATCGCGTCTCGGCGCAGCCGTTCCACCTGCCGGGCACGGATGCGCTGGCACGGTTGATCGATGGCGCGGCCGGCACGCCACCCGCGGGGCCGGACGCGTTGCAGCAGCCGGGCGGTGCGGCGCAGGCCGGGCAGTTCTACTTCCTTGCGCCACCCACGGTGCCTACGTTGGAAGCGTCACGTGACACCAGCCACCAGCCGCATCGCGCCAGCACGTTCGACGTGCAAGCGGTTCGGCGTGACTTTCCGATCCTGGCCGAGCGCGTGAATGGCCGGCCGCTGATCTGGCTGGACAACGCTGCCACCACGCACAAGCCGCAAGCGGTGATCGATCGGCTGGCGTATTTCTACGCGCACGAGAACTCCAACATCCACCGCGCGGCGCATGAACTGGCCGCGCGTGCCACGGATGCCTACGAGGGTGCACGCAACAAGGTCGCGCGCTTCCTCGGTGCGAAGTCGTCCAGCGAGATCATCTTCGTGCGCGGCGCCACCGAGGCGATCAACCTCGTCGCGCAGACATTCGGCCGTCAGCACATCGGCGCGGGGGACGAGATCATCGTCTCGCACCTGGAGCACCACGCCAACATCGTGCCGTGGCAGCAGCTTGCCGCGCAGGTGGGCGCGCGCATCCGTGTGATTCCGGTGGACGACAGCGGCCAGATCCTGCTGGACGAATACCGCAAGCTGCTGAGCAGCCGGACGAAGCTGGTGTCCGTCACGCAGGTGTCGAATGCGCTGGGGACGGTGACGCCGGTGCAGGAGATCATCGCGCTGGCACATGCGGCAGGTGCGCGCGTGCTGGTGGATGGCGCACAGGCGGTCTCGCACTTGCGTGTGAACATGCAGGCGCTGGATGCGGACTTCTACGTGTTCTCCGGCCACAAGATTTTTGGGCCGACGGGCATTGGCGTGGTGTATGGCAAGCAGGATCTGCTCGATACGCTGCCACCGTGGCAGGGCGGCGGCAACATGATCGCCGACGTCACGTTCGAGAAGACGCTGTACCAGCCCGCACCCGCGCGCTTCGAGGCGGGCACCGGCAACATCGCCGATGCGGTGGGGCTGGGCGCTGCGCTCGATTACGTCGATCGCATTGGCCTGGAGAACATCGCGCGCTATGAGCATGACCTGCTGGTGTATGCCACGCATGGGCTGTCGCGCATCCCCGGTTTGCGGCCGATCGGTACGGCCGCCGACAAGGCGAGCGTGCTGTCGTTCACGTTGGCCGGGTATCGCACGGAGGAGGTGGGCGCAGCGCTCAACCGCGAAGGCATTGCCGTGCGCTCCGGCCACCACTGCGCGCAGCCGATCCTGCGGCGCTTTGGGGTGGAGGCCACAGTGCGGCCATCACTGGCGTTCTACAACACGTGCGAGGAGGTGGATGAACTCGTGCGGGTGGTGGGGGCGTTGGCGCGGCGGTGAGCTTTTAGGACCGTTGGAGAAAGGCGCCCTGTCGGCTCTGTGTTAGGGCTGGCGGGGTGTTTTTTGTTTTGGCCTTTGCCCGGGGGCGGGTGTTTGTGGTCCATCCTCGGTATCGTCCCCTGCCGGGGCCGACTCACTTTTCTTTGTCTTGCCAAAGAAAAGTAAGCAAAAGAAAGGCGCGCTTGAGATGGCGACACCCCCTTGAATTTATGTGACCGTGCGGGGAAGGAGGCAAACTCGCTGCGCTCAGACAGGCCTCCTTCCTTTATCCGCCCGCCCACAGAAATTCAAGGCGCCATCAAGGGCCTAACGTCAAAAGACAAAGGCCAACCCATCGCGAGGTTGGCCTTGTCGTTTTGGCTGGTATGCCAACGGTTTGGCTTTTGACTTTCCTGCCCTATGCGGCGCCTTGAATTTCTGTTGCAAGGAGGAAAAAGAGGGGAGGCTTGTCTGAGCGAAGCGAGTTTGCCTCCCCTCCCTCCTTGCGACAGAAATTCAAGGAGTCTTTCGCCGCATCGGGCGCGCCTTTCTTTGCTTACTTTCTTTGGCAAGACAAAGAAAGTGAGTCAGCCCCGGCAGGGGATGAAACAAGGGATGGACCACAAACAAAAAAACTCACCGCGCTCTCACCGAGCCTTCAGTCGCCGCACCGAAACATCCCCCACCCACTGCACCAAGCTCACCAGCCCGATCAACACCACGATCACCACCGCCATGACAGTAGTATCGAAGCGCTGATACCCATAGCGGATGGCGATATCGCCCAGCCCACCCGCACCCACGGCACCCGCCATAGCCGATGCGCCAATCAACGACACCACGGTCAGCGTAAAGCCACCGATGATGCCCGGCAGGGCCTCGGGCAGCAGCACGTGCCAGACGATGTGACGACGCTCGCAGCCCATGGCCTGCGCGGCTTCCACTAACCCACGGTCGACCTCGCGCAGGCTGATCTCGGCAATGCGCGCGAAGAACGGTGTGGCGCTGATCGACAGCGGCACCACGGCCGCCCACACGCCAATCGTGGCACCCACCACCAGCCGCGTGAACGGCAGCAACGCCACCAGCAGGATGATGAACGGCGTGGCCCGAAAGCCGTTGATGAGCGCGCCCAGCACGCGATGCACGCGCGGCGATTCCAGCGCATTGCCCGGCGCCGTCAGCACCAGAATGAGCGCCAGCGGAATGCCGGCCAGCGCGGCGATCAGCGCAGAGGCCGACACCATCGTCAGCGTGTCGAACAAGCCCTGCCAGATGCGGTCAATCGTGAGCGGCGACATAGCCGAGGCTCCGGGTGTGTTGGGACAACTGCAGCGCCGCGAGCGCATTGGCTGAGAGCGTGCTGCCCGCAGCCGCGACCAGTACGCGCCCTTGCGTGCGGCCCTGGATGCGGTCAAGGTCGGCGCGCAGCAGGCGTGTGGGTTGGTGCAGTGCCTGTGCAATGTGCGCGAGCTCCGGCACGGCAGCGGCGCCGGTGTAGCTGAGTTCGATCAGTTGCTCGAACGGCGCACGCGCGGGCGGCGTCGGCAGCAAACGCAGGGCCACGTCTTCGGGCAGGCCGCCGCGCAGCGGTTCGAGCAACGCCCGTGTGGCGTCGTGCTGCGGGTCGCCAAACACGCGCCATACGGGGCCTTGCTCGGCAATGCGGCCAGCTTCGAGCACGAGCACGTTGTCACAGATATCGCGGATCACGCCCATCTCATGCGTGATGAGCACGATAGTCAGACCCAGGCGGCGGTTGATGTCGCGCAGCAGGGCGAGGATGGCGTCGGTGGTTTCAGGGTCGAGCGCGGAGGTGGCTTCATCGCACAGCAGAATTTCGGGGCGATGCACGAGTGCGCGGGCAATGCCAACGCGTTGCTTCTGCCCGCCGGACAAGCGCCCCGGATACACATGCTGCTTGCCCTCCAACCCGACCAGCGCCAGTAGCGCGTCCACGCGCTCTGCGATCTCGGCGGCCGGCACGCCCGCTACCTTCAGCGGCAGTGCGACGTTCTCCCACACCGTCTTGGCGGAAAGCAGATTGAAGTGCTGGAAGATCATGCCGATGCGCCGGCGCAGCCCCACAAGCGCGGCCGTGCCGAGCGTGCCGACATCCACGCCATCCACCAGCACGTGTCCGCTGGTGGGCCGTTCCAACCCGTTGATGGTGCGCAGCAGGCTGGATTTGCCGGCACCACTGCGCCCGATGATGCCGAAGATGCCCCCAGCCGGAATGTCGAGGTCGATCTCTTGCAGCGCATGTACATCGCCTGCCGCCGCGCGATACGTCTTGCCGACGTTGCGGAAGGTGATGGTGCCGGCGGTGGGTGTGGTGATGGCGGCGTCGGCGTGTCTGGCATGCGGCGCGATCGCGTCGGTCCAGAGGTGTGCGGGGTTTGAGACGAGTGTGGTCATGGCCTTACCGTTTTGCCGTCTTACCGTTTCACCCAGGGCAGGGTGAAGAGCTTGTCGTCGTTGGCATAGGACGTGCGCACTTGCTGGCGCACGGCTGGCGAATCCTGATACAGCTTGATGAAACGCGCGATGCGCGGGTCGTTGGCGTTGTCGTTGCGGGCAACGAAGCGGATGGCGAAGTACTCGTCATCGATGCCCGAATACAACAGGCCGGCGCTGGCTACGTCGGCCTTGCCGGCGTTGACGAGGTGTGCGGGATAGCCCTGCGCCAAGTCCACGTCATCCAGCGCGCGTACAAGCTGCGGGCCTTCGATTTCGACAAACTTCAGCTTCTTCGGATTGGCGACCACGTCGCCCAGCGTGCCGCGTGCGCCGACACCATCGCGCAGCTTGATCAGCCCTGCCTTTTGCAGCAGCAACAGGCCACGGCCCTGGTTGACCGGGTCATTGGCCACCGCCACGCGCGCGCCGTCCTTCAAATCGCTCAGGCGTTTGATCTTGCTGGAGTACAGGCCGATGTTGCCCAGCACGCCAATGCCCACGCTCTTGAACGCATAGCCACGCTCTTTGATGGCGTTTTCCAGGAAGGGCTGGTGCTGGAAGTAGTTGAGATCCAGATCGCCGGCAGCGAGCGCGACGTTCGGCGTGGTCCAGTCGGTCAGCTCCACCACCTTGACATCCAGCCCCTGCTTGCGGGCTTCGGCGGCGGCCACCTCCACGGAGTCGGCCAGCGCACCGGGCGTGACGCCAATGCGCAACGGCGCCGCGTGCGCGGCAGCCGCAAAGGTGAGGGCGGAGAGGGCGAGGGAGAGTCGTTTGATGAGTTTCATGGGCATGGATACCGCAAAAGGAACATAGGGAACATGCGGTGATTCCAGCATGGCAACCCGCCCGATTCCCACGAATATTTGCGTAGATGGTTACTCGGTCTGGGTTGGGGCGATATTTGCGCTCGGCCGGCGGTTCAATCTCAAGGAGGGGTCGCTTCGATGCAAGCATCTTTCAAACGCAGGCGTGCGATGGCGGGGCGGGTGGTGGGGCGTTTGCTGTTGGCAATCGCCGTCGTCCTGCTGGGGCTGACGGCGGTTGTTGGCGTGAATACGTGGCGACACGGCTCCCGCCAGTTGGACGTGCCCGCCGTCACGCCGGTGGCCGTGGATGGCGCAGCCGCAGCGGCGCACCTTGCCGAAGCCGTGCGCGCACGCACCGTATCCAGCGTCACCGATGCACAGTTGAATGCCGACCAGTTCCGCCAGCTGCATGCGATGTTGCAGGCGCGCTACCCCCAGGCGCACGCCGTGCTGCAACGCGAGCCCGTTGGCGACTTCGCGCTGCTCTATACATGGAAGGGGTCCGACCCATCGTTGCCACCCATCATGCTGATGGCGCACCAGGACGTGGTACCTATCGCGCCCGGCACCGAGGGCGACTGGACCCAACCACCCTTCGACGGCGTGGTGAAAGACGGCATGGTCTGGGGCCGTGGCGCATGGGACGACAAGGGCAACCTCATCTCGCAGATGGAAGCCATCGAGCTGCTGGCCGCCAGCGGCTTCAAACCGCGCCGCACCATCCACCTGGCCTTTGGCGCCGACGAGGAAGTGGGCGGCGAGCGTGGCGCCAAGCAGATCGCCGCGCTGCTCAAGTCGCGCGGCGAGCGGCTCGATTTCGTGATCGACGAAGGCCTGCTGATTACCGAAGGCGTGCTGCCGGGCCTGAGCAAGCCGGCCGCGTTGATTGGGGTGGCGGAGAAGGGTTTCCTCTCCGTGCAGCTCAAGGTGGCGGCCACGCCGGGGCATTCGTCGATGCCGCCGCCGCATGGCCAGAGCGCCATCGCCATGATGAGCGCCACGCTCAAGCGGCTGGACGATGATCAACTACCGGCCGGCATTCGCGGCGTGGCGCAAGAGATGTTTGCGACGCTGGCGCCCGAGATGCAGGGTTTCAGCCGCGTGGCACTGTCCAATCTGTGGCTGTTCGGGCCGATGGTGCAGAAGCAGTTGGAGGCCTCGGGCAGCTCCAACGCCATGCTGCGCACTACCACGGCGTTGACCATCTTCCAGGCCGGCAATAAAGACAACGTGTTGCCCGGCCGCGCCGAGGCTACGGTCAACTTCCGCTTGCTGCCGGGTGACACCATTGCCTCCGTCACCGCGCACGTGGAAGACGCGGCCAAGACGGCCGCACCGCAGGGCAAGTTCGAACTGAGCAAGCTGCCGGGCGCAAGCGAGGCGTCGCCGCTATCGTCCATCTCGCCCACGCAGTCGGCGTCGTATCAGCTGATCAACAAGACGGTGCGTGAGCTGTTTCCGGGCACGGTGGTAGCGCCGGGGCTGATGATCGGCGCCACGGATTCGCGCCACATGACCGAGATCGCCGACCATGTGTATCGCTTTTCCCCCGTGCGTGCCAAGCCAGAAGACCTGCCGCGTTTTCATGGCACCAACGAGCGGATTAGCGAGGCGAACCTCGTGGAGCTGATCCGCTTCTACCACCGGCTGGTGCAGCAGGCGGCGGGCTGATGTCAGTGGGCAGCCGCCACCAGCGCGTCGATGTGCGCGTCGTTGATGGCTTCGGGGCGGCGCAGTTGCGTGCTGCGGCTGCCGTCCACGGAGATGGCCGTGTCGCCGTGCACCGTCACGCGGCGCACCACGCGCGGCTGGTTGCCATAGTCGTTGATGGCGTAGTGCTGCGTAGCGCGGTTGTCCCAGATGGCCACGTCGTGCTGCCGCCATTGCCAGCGCGCGGTGTTCTCCAGCCGCGTGACGCGGCTCTGCAGTAGCTCGAACAGGCGCGTGGACTCGCTGCCCGGCAGGCCGGCAAAGCGCTTGACGAAGTGGCCGAGCAGCAGGGCGCGCTCGCTGGTTTCCGGGTGCACATGCACCACCGGGTGCGAGGCTTCATACACCGCGGCGGCAAACACATCCCGGTGATGCCGCAGGCGGGCGCCATCCAGTTGCGTGCGCTCGGCACCGTAGTCGTAGTCGTTGGTGTGCACGGCCCAGAGTTGCTCGGCCAGTTGCTTGAGCGTGTCGGGCAATTGTTCGTAGGCGCGTGCCGTGTTGGCCCAGACCGTATCGCCGCCATAGGCCGGAATCGTCACCGCGCGGAGGATCGACACCTTCGGAAACGCATCGAGGAAGGTCACGTCGGTGTGCCAGGAATCCGCGCGGCCGCCACCCTTTGAAGCATCGAGTTCAAACAGTTGCGTGCCGGTGGGCGCCGGCACGGTCGGGTGCGCAACGATGCGGCCGAAACGCTTGCCGAACGCTTGGTGGCGGTCGTCGTCCAGGTGTTGCTGATCGCGGAAGAACAACACCTTGTACTTCAACAGCGCCGCATACACGCTGGCAAACGTGTCTTCCGGCAGGTCATCCCCCAGCTTGATATCGAGTACCTCGCCGCCAATGTGCCCGGCCACGCGGCGGACGCGCAGCGCGCCAAACGTAGTGTCGATGTGGGTGTGGCGATCGTGCGACATAGGGGCTCCGGCAAGAACAAGGATCCCCCCATGCTAGCCAGCCGGCGCGGGGCGGAAAACGAACGGTTCCACATATCCAAATGCAGTTCAGTCCGTCATTTCGCTGAACTGTTCGCGAAAGATGCTGAACAGTTCAGCCAAAGTGTTCGCAACTGTTCATGTCAACGGTGTGGCCCGCCGCGCAAGATGGAGTCGTGCCGATCCGCAGTCCCCATAAAAAATCCACCACGAACCCCGGCACAGGAGTCTCCATCATGCGCGAAATCAGGATCTTTGAACTTGACCGGCCGGGCGTGCCGGTGAGCTGGCGGTCGGCACGGGCCCAAACCATCGCCGCACAGGCCGGGCGGTTGTGGGTCACGCAAGAGCATCAGTTGCAGGACATCTGGCTCAAGCCTGGCCAATCGATCGACGTGCCGGCGGGTGTGCGTTTCTGGCTGTCGGGCGAACCGGTCGAAGGCACGCCTGCGCGCTTTGCCGTGACGGAAGACATCAACGCACCGCGCCGCCTGCTGCGCTTCATTGCGCTGCTGGTGGGTGCCACCTATCGCCGGCTGCTGCGCGACGACGGGCAAGATGCAGCGCGTACGCCGTCGGCATTGCGGATTGGCACCTGAGTGCCTAAGTGGGAAACACCAGCCGGAACTCGGTCTGCCCGGAGCCTCCTTCGGGCGGGCTGCTGGCCTGCACGCGACCGCCGTGCAGGTCCATGATGGTCTTCACGATGGCCAGTCCCAAGCCCGTGGACTGGTTCGATTGCGCCCCGGATTGCGCTCGCGAGGGGTCGCCCCGGTAGAACCGCTCGAACAGCAGCGGCAGGCTGGCGGCCGGAATGCCCGGCCCTGGGTTGCGCACGGCAATGCCGATCCCGTCCGTGGTTTGTTCGATCACCACGTCGATGCGCGCGCCAGAAGGCGTGTGGCGCAGCGCGTTGTCGAGCAGGTTGTTGATCGCTCGGCGCAGCAGCGTGGCATCGGCATGCAGTTGCGCATCGCCGCTCACGTCGATGGCGATGTCGCGGTCCGCTGCCACCGCCTCGAAATAATCGACCAGCACTTGCACCTCGTGCCGCGCATCCAGCGGCGCGATGGATAGCGCCACGCGCGCGTGGTCCGCGCGGGCGAGGAACAGCATGTCTTCGATCATGTGCGACAGGCGCGCATATTCCTCCAAGTTGGATTCGAGCACGCTGCGGTATTCCTCACCCGTGCGCGGGTGCGCGAGCGTGACCTCAGTCTGGCCGACGAGGTTGGCGAGCGGCGTGCGGAAGTCGTGTGCCAAGTCCGCCGAGAACTGCGTCAGCCGCGCAAAGCCATCCTGCAGGCGCGTGAGCATGGCGTTGAG
Organism: Ralstonia sp. R-29; assembly: GCF_049913345.1. Classification (NCBI taxonomy): domain Bacteria; kingdom Pseudomonadati; phylum Pseudomonadota; class Betaproteobacteria; order Burkholderiales; family Burkholderiaceae; genus Ralstonia; species Ralstonia sp. R-29. The sequence continues at coordinate 1,062,242 of NZ_CP184378.1, read as the reverse complement.
CGAAACCAGCAGATCGGCCAACTCGCGCGGCGCGCCTTGCAGCGTGAGGCGTGTATCGAGCTGACTGGGCACCACGGCCGCCGCTTGCTTGCCAATGCGTGCCAGGCCGCGCAACGTGCTGCGCACGAGCAACAGGCTCAACAGTGCGACCGCCACCACGCCGCCAATCACCGCAAACACGATGTGGCGCTGGTAATTGGTCAGCAGCACGGCACGGCTGTCGCCATCCTGCGCGACCAGCACGATGACGTTTGCGCCGCTTTGTCCCAGCGGTGCCTCTGCCGCCACCGCCCGCGATGCCATGCCGGTCATCGACGTCCACGTATGCACGGCCGATTCCGACGGCACCGCCGCCGCCCGCACCAGCGGCGGCATCGTGACCTGTTCGCCCTCGGGGTTCACCTCCACCAGCGTGCGGCCTTCGGGCGTGGCAATGCGCAGGATCAGGCCATCGTGGCCGGATACCACATCGGTATAGCGGTGCGCGGTGCGCGCCAGGTCGTCAGCGCTCTGCGCTTCGCTGGCCAGGTGGCGCAACTGCGTGATCTTGCCGATCAGCATGGCATCATCGGTCGCACGCAATTGCGCGTTGAGCGCGTAGTACAGATACGCGCCTGCCGCCGTGAGCGTGACCGATGCCACCACCACGAACGTCAGCACAAGCCTGCCGGCAAGGGACGCAGGCCAGCGCATCAACGGGCCCATCAGCGACCCACCGGATCCAGCACGTAGCCCATGCCGCGCAACGTGTGGATCAGCTTGTGCTCGAACGGGTCGTCCACCTTGGCGCGCAGGCGGCGGATCGACACGTCGACCACGTTGGTGTTGCTGTCGAAATTGACGTCCCACACCTGTGAGGCAATCAGCGAGCGCGAGAGCACCTCGCCCGCGCGGCGCGCCAGCAGGTGCAGCAGCGCGTATTCCTTGGCGGTCAGGTCGATGCGTTGCCCAGCGCGCGTGACGCGGCGCTTGATGGTGTCGATGGTCAGGTCTGCAATTTCGAGGACGTCGCTTTCGCGCATCGGGCCGCGCCGCAGGATGGTGCGCACGCGCATCACCAGTTCGGCAAAGGCGAAGGGTTTGACGAGGTAGTCGTCCGCGCCCAGCTCGAGGCCCTTCAGGCGGTCGGCCAGTTCGTCGCGGGCGGTCAGGCACAACACCGGCGTGCTCTTGCGGCGACGCAGTTCCTGCAGGACCTGCCAGCCGTCCATGCCGGGCAGCATGACGTCGAGCACGATCAGGTCGTAGTCGTGTTCCATGGCCTGGAAAAGGCCATCGGGGCCCGTGCGGGCGAGGTCGGCCACAAAGCCGGATTCCGTCAGACCCTTGAGCAGGTAGTCGCCCGCCTTGGGCTCGTCTTCAACAATGAGCAGTCGCATGAGAACAAAAGGGCGGGCGCGTCTGGCCCCGCCGTGGCTGCCGTGGTGACCCGTGATTACCGATTGCCGCCACGATATGCCAAAACGCCGCACGCTGGGCTGAAGATGACAAGTTTGTCATTTTCGGGTCATGCCCGCGTGGGGCACGCCTCCCTAGACTGGCCGCACTGACACCGCCCCCCTTCCTGTTTGCTCCCTATTTGCTGGTGTCGGGCTTTTCGAAGGAGATTCTCATGGCGATTCGATTCCAACGTGTGCTTCCCCTGGCGGCTCTGGCTGCCCTGCTGGCAACGGGCACGGCCGTGGCTGCGCAATCGGTGACAGTGCCGCAGGCCAAGAACAGCGCGCGTGACCCGTACACCGATGGCGCCCGGATTGGCGCGCGCGATGCCTATACCGATGGCGCCCGGTCCGGTGCACGTGACCCATACACCGACGGTGCCGCACGAGCCGCGCTCGAAGCCCGCGCCGGCACGCGCGACCCGTACACCGACGGCGGCCTCATCAGCCCGCGCGGCCGTGATCCGTACACCGATGGCGCCAACGCGTAATGCGTGGCTTTCAGTCCGTCGGGGCAGCTCTTGCGTGTCTTTTGGCTGCCCCTTTGGCTACCGCGGCGGCGGCTGACCCGGTTGCCGCGGTGGCGCTTTCTACGCCAGGTGAACCGGCTGCTACGGCGTCTGAACGCGTGACGCTGCAGCAGGCTGTCGAGCGCGCGGTGCAGACGCATCCCGCGTTGGCCGCGGCCGGTTATGAAGTCGCCGCCAGCGAAGGCGCGCTCGATCAGGCCCGCCGGCTGCGCAATCCCGAGGCCGCCTTCACGACAGAGGACGTCCGCCGCGACCGCGCCACGATAACGGCGCAACTGAACATCCCACTAGAACTCGGCGGCAAGCGCAGTGCACGCACGCGCGCCGCGGAAATCGCCCGAGATGCCGCAGCACAAGATGCCGCCGTGCTGCAGGCCCAGTTGCGTGCCGATGTCACGCGCGCTTTTTTTGATCTGGTGATTGCGCAGGAGCGCTTGACGCTCGCGCAGGCCTCCGACACATTGGCCGCGCAGGCAGAATCGGCCGCCACGCGGCGTGTGCAAGCGGGGAAGGTGTCACCGGTGGAACAGACCAAGGCCGGCGTTGCCCGTGCCAGCGCCGCCATCGAACTGCGCGATGCGCGCGCTGAGCTGCAGGTGGCGCAGCGTGCATTGGCTGCCTTCTGGGGCAGCGCCTCTGCCATGCCCGAAGCTGACGGCACTGCAGAGACCTTACCCATCGTGCCGCCCGAAGCGCGTCAGGCTACCGGCGCCTTAGTGAACACGCCGCGCGCCGTGCGCGCCCGGTTGGAGATCGACCGCCGCCAAGCACTCGCCAACGTCGAGCGCAGCAAGCGCGTGCCCGACGTGACGCTCAGCGTCGGGGCCAAGCGCGACAGCGCCGCGAACAACAACATGGCGGTACTCGGCATTGCTGTGCCGCTGCCGCTGTTCGACCGCAACCAGGGCGCCCAGCTCGAAGCGCAGCGGCTGGCCGACAAGGCGTTTGAAGACTACCGCGCCTTGCAGCTTGAACAGAACGCCACGCTTGCGCAGGATGTTGCGCGGCTCGATGCGGCCCGCACCGCCGTGCAATCGCTGCGGCAAGACGTATTGCCCGGCGCGCAGCGCGCCTATGACGCCGCTCGCATCGGTTTTGATGCCGGCAAGTTCAATTTTCTCGATGTGCTGGACGCCCAGCGCACGCTGTTCCAGGCGCGTGCGCAGTACTTGGCCGCGCTGTCGCGCGCGCATCAGGCGGCGGCCGGCATTGACCGCATTCTCGGCCGGTGATGCCGCCATCCCTTTTCTGCTGACCCTGCTGATATGACACTTCCACCGCAACAACGGCGCGCCATCGCGCTCATCGTCATGCTGGGCGCGCTGGCCGCCGCCGGGCTGTGGTTCGGCATGGGCGCGCGCCAGACAGCCGCCTCCGAGGCGGAAGCGGCCCCCGTGCCCGCCACCGCGCAACAGGCAGAGGGGCATGGCGAAGAGGCGCCTCATGCCGAAACCCTGGCCATGACGGCCGAGGCCATCACGAACGCCAAGATCGGTGTGGAAACCGCAGGCGCGACCGAGTTGAGCACGGAAGTCGTTCTGCCCGGAGAGATCAAGCTGAACGAAGACCGCACCGCCCACGTCGTGCCGCGTGTGGCCGGCGTGGCCGAGAAGGTGGCGGTGGAGCTGGGCCAGCCGGTGACGCGTGGGCAACTGTTGGCCGTGCTGTCGAGCCCCGCGCTGTCGGACCAGCGCAGCGAACTGCAAGCCGCGCAGCAGCGCCTCGCACTCGCGCAGGAAACGCACGCGCGCGAAAAGCGCCTGTGGGAACAGGGCATCGCCGCCGAGCAGGACTATCAGCAGGCACGTACTGCGTTGCAGGAAGCGCGCATCGCCGCAGACAACGCGCGCCAGAAGCTAGCAGCCATTGGCGCGGCACCGGCCGGTTCGGCGTTGAACCGCTTTGAGTTGCGTGCGCCGTTTGATGGCGTGGTCGTCGCCAAGCATCTGTCGCAGGGCGAGGCTGTGCAGGCGGAAACCGCCGTCTTTACCGTGGCGGACTTGCGCACCGTATGGGCGGACTTCTCCGTCACGGCAAAAGACCTGGAGGCGGTGACCGCCAACGCCGCCGCCACCGTGCGCGCCACGGCCACCGGCACGGCCGTGCAGGGCAAGGTGTCGTACGTGGGTGCATTGCTGGGTGAACAGACCCGTACTGCCCCAGCACGCGTGACGTTGGACAACCCCAAGCTGGCCTGGCGCCCCGGCATGTTCGTCAACGTGTCGGTTGAATCGGGCTGCGTGCAGGTGCCGGTGGCCGTGCGTGCCGATGCCGTACAGAACGTCGACGACAAGCCTTCCGTGTTCGTGCCCGTGCCGACCGGCTTTGAGGTGCGCCCCGTCAAGACCGGCCGCACGGACGGCACCTGGACGGAAATCCTCGAAGGCCTGCCCGCCGGCACGCGCTACGCCGCTGCCAACAGCTACGTGCTGAAGGCCGAAGCCGGCAAGTCTGCCGACCACGGCCACTAAACGGAGGCGCCATGTTTGAACGCCTTCTGCGCACCGTCATCGCGCAACGCTGGCTGGTGCTGCTGGCTGTGCTGGCCACCGCTGCATTCGGCGCGTACAGCTACACACGCCTATCGATTGATGCGGTGCCCGACATCACCAACGTGCAGGTGCAGATCAACACGCCTGCGCCGGGCTATTCACCGCTGGAGACCGAGCAGCGCATTACCTACGCGCTGGAAACGGCGATGGCCGGTCTGCCGAAGCTGGAGCAGACGCGTTCGCTCTCGCGCTATGGCCTGTCGCAGGTGACGGTGATCTTCAAGGAGGGCACCGATATCTACTTTGCCCGCCAGTTGGTGAGCGAGCGCTTGCAGGCCGCCAAGGAACAGTTGCCCGCCGGTATCTCACCGAGCATGGGGCCGGTCTCCACGGGCCTTGGCGAGATCTATCTATGGACCGTCGAGGCGGATGCCAACGCGCGCAAGCCCGATGGCACCGCGTATACGCCGGCCGACCTGCGCGAACTGCAGGACTGGGTGATCCGCCCACAGATCCGCAACGTGCCGGGCGTGACCGAAGTGAACACCATCGGCGGATTCGCAAAGGAGTTCTTGGTTGCTACGAGCCCCGAACGATTGGCGTCGTACAAGCTCGCGCTGGCTGATGTGGTGACCGCGCTGGAGCGCAACAACGCCAACGTCGGCGCTGGCTATATCGAGCGCAAGGGCGAGCAATATCTCGTCCGCGCGCCAGGCCAGTTGCGTGACGCGGCCGATATCGGCAACGTCGTGCTCGCCAGCCCCAACGGCACGCCGGTGCGCTTGCGTGACGTTGCCACCATCGAGAGCGGCAGTGAGTTGCGCACGGGTGCCGCCACCAGCAACGGCCGCGAGGTCGTGCTGGGCACCGCCTTCCTGCTGATGGGCGAGAACAGCCGCACCGTTTCGCAGGCGGTGGACAAGCGCATGCAGGAGATCCGTAAAACGCTGCCGGCGGGCATCCGCGTGGAATCGGTGTACGACCGCACGGTGCTGGTCGACAAGGCCATCGCCACGGTCAAGAAGAACCTGCTGGAAGGCGCCATTCTGGTCATGGCTGTTCTGTTCCTCTTCCTCGGCAACCTGCGTGCGGCGCTGCTGACTGCGCTGGTGATTCCGTTGTCGATGCTGATGACCTTCAGCGGTATGGTCTCGGCCAAGGTGAGCGCCAACCTGATGAGCCTGGGCGCGCTGGATTTCGGCATCATCGTTGACGGCGCGGTGGTGATCGTCGAGAACTGCGTGCGGCGTCTCGCGCATGCGCAGGAGGCACGTGGCCGACCACTCACGCGCGCGGAACGCTTCGAAGAGGTATTCGAAGCCGCCCGCGAAGCACGGCGCCCGCTGCTGTACGGTCAACTCATCATCATGGTGGTGTACCTGCCGATCTTTGCGCTCTCGGGCGTGGAGGGGAAGATGTTCCACCCGATGGCGATTACGGTGGTGCTGGCGCTGGCTGCGGCCATGGTGCTCTCAATCACGTTTGTGCCCGCAGCCGTAGCGTTGTTCATTGGCGATCGGGTGGCCGAGAAAGAGAACCGCTTGATGACCTGGGCGCGCAATCTGTATGCGCCGCTGCTCGAGCGTGTACTCGCGGCGCCCGCTGTGGTGCTCACGTTTGCTGCGGTGGCCGTGACGGTCTCGCTGGTGGCTGCCACGCGCCTCGGTGCAGAGTTCGTGCCCAACCTGAACGAAGGCGATTTCTCCATCCAGGCGATGCGGGTGCCGGGCACGGGGTTGGCGCAATCGCTGGAGATGCAGATGCAGATCGAGCGCACGCTCAAGGCGAAGTTTCCCGAGATCGAACGCGTCTTCGCGCGCACCGGCACCGCCGAGGTGGCCACCGATGTGATGCCGCCCAGCATCTCCGATGGCTACATCATGCTCAAGCCTGAGAAAGACTGGCCTAACGGACCAGACGGCAAACGGCGCACTCGCGACCAGTTGCTCGCCGACATCCAGGCGACGGTGGATGCACTGCCCGGCAATGCGTACGAGTTCTCGCAGCCGATCCAGCTGCGCTTCAACGAGCTGATCTCCGGCGTGCGCAGCGATGTGGCTGTCAAGGTGTTTGGTGACGACATGAGCGTACTAGAGGCCCAGGCGAGACTCATCGCGGCGCAACTCGGCAAACTGGCCGGCGCCGCTGAGGTGAAGATCGAACAGACCGGCGGTCTGCCGTTCCTCAACGTCGATATTGATCGGGACAAGGCGGCGCGTTATGGCCTCTCCATCGGAGCAATCCAGGACACGCTGTCCGCTGCTATCGGCGGCAAGGATGCGGGCACGGTGTTCCAGGGTGACCGCCGCTTCGGCATCGTTGTGCGCCTGCCGGAAACCGCACGTAGTGACCCCGCTGCACTGGGTCGTCTCCCACTCGCATTGCCCAACGGCCAGGGCTACGTGCCGCTATCCGACGTGGCCACGCTCAATGAAGTGACCGGCCCCAACCAAGTCAGCCGGGAAGACGGCAAACGCCGCATCGTCGTCAGCGCCAACGTGCGCGGGCGCGACATCGCTTCGTTCGTCGAAGAAGCGCAGGCCGTGCTGGATGCGCAGGTGCGTCTGCCGACCGGCTACTGGATGGCGTGGGGTGGGCAGTTCGAACAGTTGCAGTCCGCCACCGGGCGCCTGCAGCTTGTGGTGCCGCTGGCACTGGCCATGGTGTTCACGCTGCTGTTCATGATGTTCGGCAACCTGAAGGATGGACTGCTCGTGTTCTCGGGGATTCCGTTTGCACTGTCGGGCGGCATTCTGGCGCTGGCGTTGCGCGGCATTCCGTTGTCGATTTCGGCGGCGGTGGGGTTTATCGCGCTGTCGGGCGTGGCGGTGCTCAACGGGCTGGTGATGCTGAGCTTCATCCGCAGCCTGCGCGAGGACGGCAAGTCGGTCGACGTTGCCGTGCGTGAGGGCGCACTGACACGTCTACGCCCGGTGCTGATGACGGCTCTGGTGGCATCGCTCGGTTTCGTGCCGATGGCGCTGGCGACCGGGACGGGCGCAGAGGTGCAGCGTCCGCTGGCAACGGTGGTGATCGGCGGGATTCTGTCGTCGACGGCGCTCACGCTGCTGGTGCTGCCGGTGCTGTACCGGTTGGCCTATCGACGGGATGACGCACGAAACGTCGCGGCGCAGGCGGATTCGGCCGTGCCGTCCGCCGCGCCGTAGGGAAGGGCGTTACTGGTCGGCCTGCAGTGCCGCGATGATCTTCTCGGCGTGGGCCTTCAGCTTGTCGTTGTCGGCCTGCACGCGAGCGTGCGGTTGGAGCGGGGTATCGCTGTAGCGTGGCAGCACGTGGAAGTGCACGTGCGGCACGGTCTGGCCGGCGGCGCTGCCGTTGAGCTGGAAGATGGCGATGCCCGGCGGCGTGAACGCTGCGCGCACGGCACGCGCCAGCTTGCGCGTGGTGCGGATGGCGGCCGAAGCAGCCTCGTCCGACAGGTCGAATAACTCCGCCGCGCCCTCCTTGGGCAGCACCAGCACGTGGCCCTCGGCCTGCGGCATGATGTCCATGAAGGCCAGCGTGTGCTCGTCTTCGTACACCTTGATGCAGGGCAGCTCGCCGCGCAGGATCTTGGCGAAGATGTTTTGGTCGTTGTACGTCGCGGGGGTGGTCGCTTCGGGCATGGGTGTCTCCGGCAAACGGGAAAATGGCAGCGGGCAGTATATATGCCGCAGGCGACCGCGCGCGCAGCCTAGACTTGGCCTGGATCAAGCCGTGCGGTCGTCCAACGACAGCGGCGCGGCGACGTGCTCGAGCGGTTTGCGTTCCGCAGCGGTCCCCCAGCGGGCCTGCACGGCGGCGGCCAGCAGCATCAACACGGCACCGAACACATAGCCACTCAACACCGCGCTGCGCGAATGGGTGTCAATGAGCCAGCCGAACAGCACGGGGCCGGCCACGCCACCCAGCCCCGTGCCGACGGCATAGAACAGCGCGATGGCCAGCGCACGCACTTCCAGCGGAAACGTTTCACTGACCGTCAGATACGCCGAGCTGGCGGCGGCCGACGCAAAGAAGAACACCACCGTCCACGCAAGCGTCTGCGTGGCGCTGTCCAGCACGCCTGCCTTGAACAGCACGCCGCTTGCCAGCAGCAACACACCGCTGATCGCATAGGTGGCGGCAATCATCGTGCGCCGGCCAACCACGTCAAACAAGCGCCCGAGCAGTAGCGGCCCGAGGAAGTTGCCCAACGCGAACGGCAGCAGATACGTGCCCACCTTCGTGGCTGCCACGTCATAGAAATCCGTCAGCACCAGCGCATAGGTAAAGAAGATCGCGTTGTAGAAGAACGCCTGCGCTGCCATTAGCGCGAGCCCCACCAATGCGCGCTGACGGTGCTGCACGAAGACCACGCGCGCCACTTCAAGCAGGCCCGGATGGCCGCGGCTGCGCAGGCGCAGCGCGGGCAGCGGTGCGGTGTCGAAGCAATGGCCACGTGCGGTGATGTCGCGTTCGATGTCGCACACAATGGCTTGCGCTTCGTCATGCCGGCCGCGCGTAATGAGCCAGCGCGGGCTCTCCGGAATCCAGAAGCGCATCACCAGAATGACGAACCCCAGCACCGCGCCGATGAGGAAGCACAGCCGCCAGCCGGTATCCACGCTCATGTGTGCTGGGTCCAGCAACCACAGCGTTGCTCCGGCACCCAGCGCCGCGCCCACCCAGAACGTGCCGTTGATGGCGAGGTCCGTCCACCCGCGCACGCGCGCCGGCGTCAGCTCCTGGATGGTCGAGTTGATGGCCGCGTATTCCCCGCCGATGCCCGCGCCCGTGAGCATCCGAAAGAGGACGAGGCTGGCGAAGTTCCATGAAAACGCCGTCGCCGCTGTCGCCGAGATGTACACGCCCAGCGTGATGAAGAACAGCTTGCGGCGGCCCCATCGATCCGTCAGCCAGCCAAACAGCAGCGCCCCCAGCACCGCGCCCACCAGGTAAGCGCTGCTGGCCACGCCAACCTGCGCGTTGCTGAGGTGCAGCGCAGGGCTTTGCTTGAGGGCGCCGGCCACCGCGCCGGCCAGCGTTACCTCCAGCCCATCCAGCAGCCACGTGATGCCCAGCGCGATGACCACGCGCGTGTGGAAGCGGCTCCAGGGCAGGCGGTCAAGCCGGCTGGGCAGATCGGAGGAGTGGGCAGTGGCGGAACCGGGCATCGCAGCGCACGCAGGATGGCATGCGCGCCATGCAGCACGTTTTATTCCTGCGCGGCGTCGCGCGAGGCGGCAAGCGGCGCATCAGCCAGCAGCGTGTCTTCAAAGAAGCGGCGGCGCGCATCCTTGTCGGGCTTGCTGCCCTGGTTCCACAGCAGCGCCTCGGAGAGCTGGTAGGCGTAGAGCATGAACGCGCGCGTCTTGGCATCCTTGCGCGCAAAGCCGATCGCCTGGAAGTGCTGGATGTAGTAATCGATGCGGTGTTCGTCCACCGCGTCAACGGCTTCCTGTGCCATCGGGTCACGCCGTGCCCAGGCGCGGATGGCGAATTCGATCATCGCTGTACGTCGTGCGCTGCGACCGCGAAACGGCAGTGCTAGCAGGTCACGCACCAGGCCCTGCACGGATGCGTTCTGTCGTTCGAGCTTGGGGCCGATGCGCGTGCGTTCGCTCCAGTCTTGCAGCACTTGGTGGAGCAGATCATCGCGGTTCTTGAAGTGCCAGTAGAAGCTGCCCCGCGTGACGTCCAACTGCTTGGCGAGCACGTCCACGCGCACGGCATCGATGCTCTTGGTGACGAGCAGATCGGTGGCGGCGCGCACCCAGTCGTTGGGCGTGAGCTGCGCGCGCGGCGCAGTGGCGGCGGAGGCATCGGCTTCAGCGGCATCGGCGTCAGCGGATGCGTCGTGTTCGTCGATCAGCGGGGAGGGCTTGGGCATGAAGGCGGATTCTAGCCGCGCTAACACGGCTGTCCAGCGCTTAAAGCAGGCTGACGCCCCCAGGTTTGCGAGGGTTGACACGTCAACAAACGCCTTCCTACCATGCACATACGTTTGTGTATGGAAGGATCGAGCTGCCGTAAGCCTTGGTTTGCGGAGCGGTGTCAACAGACCCCGGCAAGAACCATGCTCGACGATGCCTTCAGCACGGCGTCCACCGATAAGAGATAAGACATCAGGAGACATTTGCATGAAGGCATTCCGACTCGCGCTGTGCGCAGCGGCCACCGTTGGCGCATTGGCTGGCACGGCGCACGCCGAGACCGTCAAGATCGCCTGGATCGATCCGCTCTCGGGCTTGATGGGCGCGCTGGGCCAGAACCAGTTGCGCAGCTGGCAATACGCGGCCGACCTCGCCAACCAGCAGAACTGGAGCGGCAACGGCACCAGGTTTGAAGTCGTCGGCTTTGACAACAAGGTCTCGCCGCAAGAGAGCCTGACGATCCTCAAGCAGATCACCGATCAGGGCATCCGCTACGTCGCCCAGGGCGATGGTTCCAGCGTAGGCATGGCGCTGCAGGACGCCATTGCCAAGTACAACGACCGCAACCCCGGCAAGGAGATCATCTATCTCAACTACGCCGCGGTCGATCCGGACATGACCAACAGCAAGTGCAACTACTGGCACTTCCGCCTGGACGCCAACTCCGATATGAAGATGGAGGCCCTGACCAGCTACCTGGCCAAGGATCAGAACATCAAGAAGGTCTATCTGCTGAACCAGAACTATTCGTTCGGCCACCAGGTGGCGCGTGCCGCCAAGGAGTACTTGAAACGCAAGCGCCCGGATATCCAGATCGTGGGTGAAGACTTGCACCCGCTGGCGCAGGTGAAGGATTTCTCCCCGTATGTGGCGAAGATTCGTGCGTCGGGTGCCGACACGGTCATCACCGGCAACTGGGGGAGCGATCTGGCGCTGCTGATTCGCGCATCAAAGGATGCGGGCCTGACCACCAACTTCTATACGTACTACGCCGGCACCACGGGTGTGCCGACAGCGATGGGCGCATCGGGCGCAGACCGCGTGAAGGTGATCAGCTACTTCGCGCCGAACGACGGCAACCCGAAGACGAGCGCTGTGCTCGACGGCTTCAAGAAGAAGTACAACGACGACTTCTTCAACGCGGATGTCTACACCGGCATTGCCTTCCTGGCGAAGGCCATCAAGACCAGCGGTTCCGCCGAGCCGGCCAAGGTGGCGAAGGTCATGGAAGGCATGACGGTCGACAGCCTGAACGGCCCCGTCGAGATGCGCAAGACCGATCACCAGGCCCAGCAGACGCTGTACGTAACTACCTGGGTCAAGGCCGACGGCAAGAAGATTAAGTACGACCAGGAAAACACCGGCTACGGCTGGCGCACCGACGTCACGCTGGAGCCACACCTGGGCGCACAGCCGACGTCGTGCCAGATGAAGAGGCCGACGTCGTAACTCTGTGATGCAGGTGTCCCTGGCTTAGACCGGGGACACCACGCCTGTGCCCACCAGGTGTCCGCGGGCGTTCTCCAGAAAACGATCCACCGTGGCCTGCACCGATTCCGGCGACCAGCCCGCAATGTGCGGGCTCAGCACGACCTGCTCCAGGTCCAGCAGCCCCGCCGGCGGCTTGGGCTCGCTCTCATACACATCCAGCCCCGCGCCGCCCAGCTTGCCTGCGCGGATGGCCGCCTCCAGCGCTGCCGTATCGACCACGCTGCCGCGCGCGATGTTCACCACGGTGCCGTTCGGGCCCAGCGCTTCCAGAATCGTCTGGTTGACGAGGTGCTTGGTCTGCGCGCCGCCCGGGGTCGCGACGATCAAAAAGTCGGCCCACTCGGCCATGTCCTTGAGCGCATCAAAGTAGCGGTACGACACCCCTTCGCGCGGCCTGCGGTTGTGATAGCCGATTTGCATATCGAAGCCGGCCGCACGGCGCGCGATCTGCATGCCGATGGTGCCCAGCCCAACGATACCTAGGCGCTTGCCGCACACGCCGGGTTGCAGCGGAATGTCGTCGCGCCAGACGCCGTTGCGCGTGGCGCGGTCCAGCTTGGGGATGCCCCGCACCGCAGCCAGCAGCAGGCCGAACGCGTGGTCGGCCACGCAGGCGTCGTTGGTGCCGGCGCCATTGGCGACCACCACACCGCGTGCGCGTGCGGCTTCCACATCGATGTTCTCGTAGCCTGCGCCCAGCGCGCACGCGAGTTCCAACTTGGGCATCGCTGCCATTTCCGCACCGGTGAGGCCCGTCGAGCCATTGGTGAGCACGATGCGGATGTCGGCGCCTTCGCGGGCGATGGCAGCATCGCGTTCCGCGCGGGTGGGAGCGTGGATCACGTGAAAGTGTTCGGCGATCTGCGCCACGTTGTCGGGCGTCATCGCAATGAGGATCAGGAGCGTCGGTTGCATGGTGAGGAGGTGAATGGCGGCCGCGTCTTGTCGTAGGGGGTGCCGCGTACGGCGCCCGGCGATGATAGCGCGCGCTGCGGCATGCCGTTTAGCCTGGGCGTGAAGCCCAGGCCCCGGTGCGGTTACACCGCGTTACCAATGAACGGGTTTGGTTTCACGGGCAATCAAGGCGGCGGCATAGACTTTGCGGCAAGAGGCGCATTGCCGCGGGCGGGATAGACACCGGCCCGGACCAGACGCCTCGTCCACAAGACGGGATTCATCATGCAAGCAATGAACAAGGCAGCACGCGCAGGGCGGTGGGTGGCGGTGGCGACGTTGGCAGCCGCAGCAGCAGGGCTGACGGGCTGTGTGACCGCGCCGTACCCCGGCTATGGCGCGGGCTACGGCGCAGGCTATGCCGCAGGCAGCAGTGCCTACAGCAACAGCTACGGCACCACCACCTACAGCAACGGCTATACCGGCGGGTACGACAGCACCAGCACGTACAGCAATGGCTATAACAACTACGACCAGAACGCGCCGCAGCCTTATCCGCAGCAGCCGTATCCGTCGCAGCAGCCGGCGCCGGTCTATTCGCAACCCAACTATTCGCCGTATCCCTCGGACAATGGCTCTGCCTATCAGGCGCCCGCGGACAACCGCTACGGCGTGGTCGAACGCATCGACGCCGTGCCGGTGCGTGGCCAACCCTCGGGTGTGGGTGCGGTGCTGGGCGGTGTGGTGGGCGGCCTGCTGGGCCATCAGGTGGGCGGCGGACGCGGTAACACCGTGGCAACCATTGGCGGCGCGGTGGCGGGTGCGATGGCTGGCAACGCGGTGGAAGGCAACACCGTGGTCGGTCAGACCTATCAGGTGACGATGCGCCTGAATGACAACTCCCGCGTCACGCTCACGCAGAACAACCCGAACGGCTTGCGCCCGGGTGATCGCGCGCGCATCGAAAACAACATGGCGGTGCCGTACTAACCACATCTGAGCAATACCCCGGCATGGGAGGCCGGCCCGCTTAAGAAATGCGGCAAGCCGGCCGATATACCGGAAGCGATAACCCGCTCCGACTGCCATGCTTAATCGACTCTCTATCCGCTTCCGACTCAATGCCGCGCTGGCGCTGCTGGCGGTGTTGCTGGCCACCATCGGCACCATCGGCGTGGTCGGCATGCGCGCGTCCGACGCGAACATCAAAGACATCTATGGCAATCAGCTGGCCTCGACGTCGCTCGTCGGCAAGGCACAGTTGAATGCCGCCATCGTGCGCACGACACTGGACCGCGCGGTGTTCCACCCCGATGCGGCTGACATCGGCGCCATCATCGACAAGGCCAACGGCTACCGAGCTAAGTCGGAAGACGCTTGGAAGCAATACAAGGCGCTGCCGATGAGCGCGGAAGAATCCCGCTTGGCGGCTGAAGTCGAGGCCAAGCGCGCAGCGCTGTTCCGCGACGGTATCGAGCCGCTGATTGCCGCGCTGCGTGCCCACGATGTTGCGACGGCCGACAAGGTGGTGATGAAGATCATTCCGCCGCAGTTTGTGGCGCTGTCCGCCGCTGTGGAGGCGCTGGACCGCAACCAGGCCGAACAAGCCAAGGCCGCGTATGACGGCGCGGTGGCGCGCACGCAGGCGTTTCTGACGTTGTCCATCGGCGCCATCGTGGTCGGCATTGCGGCAGCGCTCGGCTGTGCGTTCGGGCTGCATCGCGCGATCTCCGTGCCGCTGTCACGCATGCTGGGCCACTTTGGCGAGATCTCGCGCGGCAACCTGACCGAGCACATCACGGTGACCAGCCAGGACGAGATGGGCGCGCTCACGCGTGGCCTCATCGACATGCAGGGCGGCTTGATCCGCACCATTCAAACGATGCGCGGGGGCAGCGAATCCATTGCCACCGCCACCAAGCAGATTGCGGCCGGCAACATGGACCTGTCGCAGCGCACGGAAGAGCAAGCCAGCTCGCTGGAGGAAACCGCTTCCAGCATGGAGGAGCTGACCAGCATCGTGAAGCAGAACGCGGACAACGCACGCCAGGCGAGCCAGCTCGCGGGCAGCGCGTCGGACGTCGCCGTCAAGGGTGGCGAAGTGGTGGGCCGCGTCATCGAAACGATGTCGGGCATCAATGACAGCAGCAAGAAGATCGCCGACATCATTGGCGTGATTGAAGGCATCGCTTTCCAGACCAACATCCTCGCTTTGAATGCTGCGGTGGAAGCCGCACGGGCAGGCGAGCAAGGTCGTGGCTTTGCGGTGGTGGCGGGCGAGGTACGCAGCCTGGCGCAGCGCTCGGCGACGGCGGCCAAGGAGATCAAGGAACTCATCAGCGATTCCGTGGGCCGCGTGGAAAACGGGTCGGCGTTGGTGACGGAGGCTGGCGCGGTGATTGACGAAGTGGTGGTGGCCGTCAAGCGCGTGACTGACATCATGGGCGAGATCTCGGCCGCGTCGGACGAGCAAAGCTCCGGCATCGAACAGGTCAACCAGGCTGTGAACCAGATGGACCAGGTCACACAGCAGAACGCCGCGCTGGTGGAGGAAGCGGCTGCCGCCGCGCAGTCGCTGGAAGAGCAGGCCGGCGTGCTGCGCGCGGCTGTGGCGTCGTTCCGCTTGCCGGATGGGAGCAGCCCGACTGCGTCGGTTGCTGCGCCGAAGGCATCTTCCGTTCCGGCTGCCGCCAAGCCGGTGCCGCGCAAGCCCGTTGTGAAAACCACCACAACGGCACGTGCTGCGCGCAAGTCCGCTGCGGCTCCCGCTCCCACATCCGCTGCGCCTGTCGCGTCTGCGCCAGCTCCGGCACCTGTTCCGGTTGCCGCCGCTCCTGCTGCGTCGAAGCCCGGCAAGCTCGCCCTGGCAACCACCTCCGATGACGCGGACGACTGGGAACAGTTCTGACGCAGATCCAGACGTAACGCAGTTGGTAGCAACGCATGCAAGCCGCGCCTCGTGCGCGGCTTTGTGTTTCAGGGTTGCAACCAAATCGTGCGGTGGGGTTGATCAACATTGCCGCTGCAGTGGATTGGCACGGCGAGGGCAGTGGGCGACCGGCATATGTCCCTCACGGCGTTCGCCGCGTTTCTACGTGCATCTTGCATCGGACATGTGCCGCGTTCCGCGCGGCCTTGCGCGGCAAGGGTTTGTGGATGTAGCGGCTGGAACTGCGCCATCTGCGGGGCAAACCGCCCGCAATGTGCCGTGCTGCGGCCCACGGCACGCTTAACCCGAACACCCTGTGCCCGAGGGCACCCCGCATCCATCATTTGTACGGCGACCCTATCGGCTGCGTGGATGAGTGCCGCGTGCCGACAGCGCGCCTTGCATGCCATGGCGGCAATCACCTTGCCGCTGTGCACCTTGTCTTGCGTTCACCCATGCAACAAAGCCACGCGTTCGACGCGTGCCAACGTGCGTGCGCACAGTGCCGTACCGCACAACGGCGCGCTGCGCGGGCGTTGGTATGGTCCTCGCGTTTCCTCCTCCCGAAGCGGGCAACAGAACGTTGCTCTGGCGACCATCGTTTGCACACGAGGCGCCGGGCATGGATAAAGACCTGGGGGAAACGATGGGCGCCACAGCGCAGAACGAGAGGCATCAGGACGAGCGTGCCTGCCGAGGGCTGCTTGCCAGCACCGGAGAGAGACCATGAGCGATGTGCCATGGGACCTCTATGTGGCGCTGCTCAATACGCTGACGGTGGCGACCACGCTCGTCATCCTCATCAGCACCGCCGACGATTTTTTCCTCGACGCCTTCTACTGGGTGCGCGAGCTGTGGCTCTGGCCGCAGCGCGGCCGCACGCCCGTCACGATTTCCGCGCAGTCCTTGCGCGAGCGCGAAGAGCAGTGGCTCGCCATCATGGTGCCAGCCTGGAAGGAGTACGACGTCATCGCCAAGATGGTGGAAAACACCTTGGCGACGATGGAGTACACGCACTTCATCATCTTTGCCGGCGCCTACCGCAACGATGCCGAGACCACCACCGAGGTGGAGCGCATGGTGCGCCGCTATCCCGGCCGAGTGGTGCGCGCCGCCGTCACGCATGACGGCCCCACCTGCAAGGCCGACTGCCTGAACACGATCATCCAGACCATCGTGCGCTACGAGGCCGGCCACGGCATCCGCTTTGCGGGCGTGATCATGCACGACTGCGAAGACGTGATCCACCCGCTGGAGCTGAAGTACTTCAACTACTTCATCAGCGACCAGGACCTCGTGCAGCTGCCCGTGCTCTCGCTTGAACGCAAGTGGTACGAGTGGGTGGCCGGCACCTACATGGACGACTTTTCCGAGACGCACCAGAAGGACCTCGTGGCCCGTCAGGCGCTGACTGGCACGGTACCTGGGGCCGGCGTAGCGCTGTGCTACAGCCGCCGCGCCATCGAGGCGGTGATGAAGGTGCGTGGCGATTCCCCCTTCAACACCAGCACGCTCACTGAAGACTACGACTTCAGCTTCCGCCTGCGCGAACTGGGCATGCGCGAGGCCTTCGTGCACTTCCCGATCTGCGAGGACGCAGCACCGCCATCGGATGCCGACGACGTGATGCGCACCCATTCCCTGCACCATCGGCGGCCAGGTACGCGCCCGCAACTGCTGGCCACGCGCGAGTACTTTCCCAGCACGTTCCGCACTGCGTATCGGCAGCGCGCGCGCTGGGTGTTGGGTATTGCGTTTCAGGGCTGGCTGCAGATGGGGTGGAAGGGCAACCTCATCACCAAGTACATGTTCTTCCGCGACCGCAAGGGCGTGCTGACGGCGCTGTTCTCCATCCTGGCGTATGTGCTGTCGCTCAACTACCTGCTGGTTGGGGCGCTGCAACTCAAGGGTTGGATCGCGGTGCCCGAAGGCTCGTTGGTGGTGGGGTCTTGGTGGATGCAGGATCTGCTGGCCATCAATGCCACGCTGCTCATCAACCGGCTGGCGCAGCGTGTGTACTTTGTGGGCCGGCTCAATGGCCCGCTGCAGGGTGTGTTGTGCCTGCCCAGGCTGGTGGTGAACAACTTCATCAACTTCTTCTCGGTATGCCGGGCGTGGAAGATCTTCCTGATCTACTGCCTGACCGGCAAACCGATTGCGTGGGACAAGACGCAGCACACCTATCTGTCGAACGATGCGCTCGGCCGCACGCGGTGCAAGCTGGGTGAAACGTTGCTCAAGTGGGAAGTGCTTACGCCAGAGCAGTTGGATGCCGCGTTGGCCATTCAGCAGAAAACCGGGCGTCGCCTCGGCCAGGTGCTGGTGCAGCAGGGGTTGGTCACGCCCGACACCCTGGCTGATGCGTTGGCCGAACAGGCCGACCTGCCACGCGTGAGCTTGACCAACGTGGTGCTGGGCGCGCTGGTGGATTGTCTGCCACGTGACCTGGCCGTGCGGCATCACGTGGTGCCGTTTTCCATTGGTGAAGATGGCTCGCTCAACATTGCGGTGTCGGAGCTGCCCGATGGCGCGGCGCTGGAAGAGCTGGCACACGCGGCGGGCCGCAGGGTGGCGTGCTTCATGGCCTGCGACCACGAAATGCTGGCCGAACTGGCCCACATGGCGGCACCACCGCACCGCCGTCCCACGGTGGTCTTTGGCCCGGCGGCGCAACCCGCCGTGCTGGCGGCCACGTTGTCTACAGAATCCATGACGGGCGCCGGCCCCGATACGTTCCCAGCGCTCTCAGCGCTCCCTGGCACGGCACCCGCACCCGAGGTTTCCACCATCCCCCCGATGTCTGTGCCGCCTGACCCGAAGCCTGGGCCGGAGGCACGCCCCAATCCATCTGTCGCGGGAGGTGTGGCATGAACCCCAAACGAGATCACCGTTCTCCTGTGCGCCGTCTGCATGCACTGCGCTGGCCGATTGCCGTGGCGGTGTGGACGCTGTGTCATGGCGTGTCGCTGGCGGAGCAGGCTGTGCAACCGTTGCAGCCCGATGCGTACTTCCGCGCCGACCGCGCGTATCGCGCCATCGAGGCCAACAAGCTCGACGATGCCGAGGCTGCGACGCGTGCAGCGCTGGCCGTTCAGCCCGATAGCCTGCAACTGAATCTGCTGCTGCTCGATGTGCTCACCCGCAAGGGCCAACTGGATGCCGCGCGCGCGCAAGCCGATGCGTTATTGCGCAAGTACCCCGATGAGCCACGTGTATACGCGCAGCATGGCTTCCTTGCGCAGAAGGCGAACGACCCGGCCGTCGCTGAGCAGGATTTTGCACACGCAGTGCAGGGCACCGACTGGACGCCGCAGGAGCAGCGCAACCTGCACGTGGCGTGGTCGGATAGCGCCTATTCCGCCAAGCATCCGCAGGCCGCGCTGGATGCGCTCAGCGGCCTGCAGGATCAGCCCGACGCCGATGTGCAACTGCGGCTGGCGCAATCCCGCCTGCAGTTGGGGAACCGCACCGGGGCCGCGCAGGCAGCCAAGCTTGCCGCCGAGCACACCAACGACCCCGACCGCCAACGCTACGCGCAAGCGCTGCTTGCCCAGGCCACGGCTGCTCAGGGCGATGCAGCTGCGCCCGACACGCCGAGCGCGGCAGGCCAACGCGCCTTGAACGACGCCTATGCCCATCTGCGTGCGCGAGATGACCGCGCCGCGTTGGCGGCGTTCCAGCGCGGCTTCGCCACCGGCCAGGGCAACTGGAGCCACTACGCCGATGCCGCGTATGCCGCCAAGCGCCTGGGCGACAACCCCACCGCCATCCAGCTGTTCCACGACAGCCTGGACCACGCTGATGCTGATGCCAAAGGCGACAGCGGAGGCAACGGTGATGACCGCCTCCCAGCCGATCGCCGCTTCGGGTATCGCCGCGAGATCGAACAGATGCAGCGCACGTGGGGCATGGTGCTTTCGGGCGCCTATCAGACCTCGGCCTTCGGGTTGCCCAACACCGTCAGCATGGCGCAGGCCGGCGCGGAGGTGTACTGGCAGCCGCCCGGCATTGGCTACCGCGATGGCAGCGTCTTCCAGGTGTTCGCACGCGGTTATGACAGCGTGTACGACCGCAGCGGCACCACGGGCTTGCCCACGGCCCAGGGCTCGGTCGGCGCGCGCTACAAGCCGATCAAGGACCTCAATCTCGTCTTTACCGCCGAGCGCCTGTTCCGCATCGGCCACCTGACCACCAACGACACGCTGCTGCGTATCGGTTTTTCCACCGACCAGGGTATCGATCTGCAGGTGACCAAACCGCGCTGGCAGACCTGGCAGGTGTACGGGGAAGCCGCGTATTTCGTCAACCAGGGCCGCTTGATCATCAGCAGCGAAGCGCGCTATGGGCACACGTGGCGGGTGGAAACCATCAGCGACCACCTGACGGTGTATCCGCACATCGTGCTGGCGGGCGACCACGACAACAAGGCTGACCGCCAGCTCGCGCTGGGCGTCGGCCCCGGCATCAACTTCCGCTACTGGTTTCGCGAATCGCAATACGCAGCACCGGCCAGTTGGCTGGATCTGACCGTGCAATACCGCCTGCCGCTGACCCACGCGGACCGGGCGAAGGGGGTGGTGGCACGCGCCATCCTGTGGTTCTGACGAGCCACACATTCACGTTGACCCCGTCAGAGGTGTCACGAATGAAACGTTTCTGAGCACCGAGGCAAGCGGGTCAAGAACACAGGCGGCAGCGACGCACGGCAGGACGGCGTCGCATCGCCAAGACTGGACAAAGTCGTGCGCATGGCACGGCCTTCGCTCTGGGGTGAAGGCTGCACCAGCGTGGGAAGCGGCGCGCTCGTCGCCGCGCTTTGTTGTGCGTTGAGGCAGATGAACGGGGGGGAAACCATGACAGGAAAAATTTTGACCGTGTTCGGCACACGCCCGGAGGCCATCAAGATGGCGCCGCTGGTGAAGGCATTGCAAGCCGAGGCAGGTTTTGCCTCGGCCGTGTGCGTGAGTGCGCAGCACAGGCAGATGCTCGACCAGGTGCTGGAGCTGTTCGGCATCGTGCCGGACTTTGATCTGAACCTGATGCGGCCTGGGCAGACGCTGTCGGACATCACGTCTAACGTGCTGGGCGGCATCGACGGCGTGCTGGACGCGTATCAGCCCGATGCGGTGCTCGTGCACGGCGATACGACGACCACGCTGGCCGCGAGCTTGGCCGCGTTCTATCGGCGCATTCCGGTCGGGCATGTCGAGGCGGGGTTGCGCACAGGAAACATCTGGTCGCCATGGCCGGAAGAGCTGAACCGGCGCGTAACGGACGCGGTCACCACGTGGCACTTCGCGCCCACGGCGGAATCGCGCCAGAACCTGCTGGACGAGGGCATCGACCCAGGGCAGGTCACGCTCACCGGCAACACCGTCATCGACGCGCTGTTGGCCGTCAAGCACCGGCTGGATGAGGACGCTGCGCTGTCGGCGGAGATTGCGGCGCGCTACCCGTTTCTCGATACGCGCCGGCGGATGATTCTTGTGACGGGCCATCGGCGCGAGAACTTTGGCGAGCCGTTCGAGCGTTTCTGCGTGGCGCTGCGCGTGCTGGCGGCGCGGCATCCGGATGTGCAAATCGTGTATCCGGTGCACCTGAACCCGAACGTGCAGCAGCCGGTCAACGCCATTCTTTCCGGCCATGAAAACGTGCATCTGATCGCGCCGCAGGACTATCTGCCGTTTGTGTACCTGATGGACCGTGCCTACCTGATCGTCACCGATTCCGGTGGCATCCAGGAAGAGGCGCCCGCGCTGGGCAAGCCTGTGTTGGTGACACGTGACACCACCGAACGGCCGGAGGCGGTGGCTTCTGGCACCGCGCGCCTGGTGGGCACGGATACGCAACGCATCGTCGATGAGGCGGAAACGCTGCTGGGCAACGCCGCGGAATACGCGCGCATGGCGCAGGCCCACAACCCGTATGGCGATGGGCAGGCTTGCCGGCGCATTGTCGACGCGCTGAAGGCGGCGTTTTCCACGCAGCCGCAGGTGGCCCGCGGCCCGCAGCTCATTCGCAAGCCGGCCACCGAGGCCGAGATCATCCATCTGGAAGCGGCTCGTGCCATTGCGCAAGGGCCATCGGCGCAACACCGCTCAAGTGGCTAGGAGGTCTTGATGAAAGCGAAACACATCGGGGGCGGCGCGTTGCTCGCCTCCGCACTGGTTGCCGGCTGGCTGATGATGGCCCCCCCCTGGGCCGGCAATACGGAGGCGCCGGCCCGGCTTGGCGGCGCCTCCAACCCGGCGGTATCTCCGGGCAGTGATGCAGCAGGCAAGCAAAAAGCCGCGCCCACCGCTTCACAGGGCACGGTCATGGTCGCGCAACCCATGCAGCCCGTACAACCGACCATGGTGGCAGTCGCCACGCCCAAACCCGTGACCGGTGGCCCGCGTGCCTACGGCTACGGCGTGATGGATGAAAACGGACAAGTGGTCCCCCCGCCACGGCCAGCCGTTATGACAGAAATCCGACCTGGCATGCCGGAGACGGAAGTCTCTGGTACGGAACGCGGCCACGATCGTGGCCCCACTTTCAACCTCGGGCTCTACCGTCAAGCGGATGGCTCGGTGTATCGCCCATGAGTCGGAGCACCATCATGAAGACCCTCTTTCGGAAGTTATTGTGCGCGCTGGTATTGGTTGGCGGGATGCTCGGCGTCTCGGTGGGCGGACCTGCGCAAGCGGCCACCTGCACCATCGGGCTTGGCCCCATCTGCGTGACGGTGGGTGGCACGGCATCGGCCCAAATTACGCCGGCGCCCATCCTCGTGCTGTACGACGCGCCGGCAAATGATCCGTACACCAACCTCGGCAAGGCGTACGCGATCATGCTGTACAACCTGCTCGCGCACTTCAACACGACGATCACCATGCTGCCCGTGCAGAGCTACACGGCTGGCATGACCGAGCAGTACACCGCCACGTTCTACATGGGGAGCTACTACACCAACCCCATACCCGCGGCGTTCCTGTCAGACGTGAGCACCACGCAGAAGACCGTCGTCTGGTTCAAGTACAACCTGTGGGAGCTGGCCTGGAACACGGCGTATCCGTTCACCTCGCGCTACGGCATCAACTTTGTCGGCCTGCGCGGCATGAACGCGGCGCCATCTGCCAGCGCGCCCAACCCCGGGTTCTTCGATACGGTGACGTACAAGAACCAGACCATGACAAAGTACTACGCCTTCAATGCCACCACCGGTGCCGTCACCGCGGACCCGGACATTGGCGTGACCTCCGTGGCCGATGCCACCAAGGCCACCAGCCTGGTGACCATCACCAACTCCGTCACCAAGGAGACCGCGCCGTACGTCATTCGCTCCGGCAATTTCTGGTACTTCGCTGACATGCCGTTCTCGTACATCGGGCCGCGCGATCGTTACCTCGCAATGTGCGATCTGCTGCATGACATCCTGGGCACCAATGCGGCCACGCTGCATCGTGCGCTGGTGCGTCTGGAAGACATCAACGCCACCAATACCGTCACGTCCATCAACACGCTGACGGACTACCTGTACAGCCAGAAGATTCCGTTCTCGCTCGCCACGATCCCGCTGTACAAGGATCCGAATGGGGTCTACAACGGCGGTGTGTCGCAGACGATTCACCTGGTCAATGCAACGGGGCTGAAGTCGGCGCTGAACCATGCGCTGGCGCGCGGCGGGAAGATCCTGATGCACGGCTATACCCACCAGTACAGCAACATCCCGAACCTGATCAACGCGGTCAGCGCGAACGACTTCGAGTTCTGGTTTGCCACGCAAAACCGGCCGGTGAACGAAGACTCGACCCAATGGGCAGCCGGGCGATTGTCTTCGGGGTTGCTGGAGCTTCAGCTCAACGGCTACTTCCCGTTTGCGTGGGAAGCGCCGCACTACCAGTCTTCACCACTGGCCATCAAGGCGGTGCCGCAGTACTTCAAGAACACGTATCAGCGCGTGGTGTATTACACGTCCGACAACCCGCAAACGCTGAATGCCGCCACGGCGGGGCATGATTTCTCGGTTGGCCAGTTCTTCCCCTACATCATTCAGAAGGACTACTACAACCAGCGGATCATTCCGGAGAACCTCGGCAACGTGGAATACAACATCTGCAATATTGATCCGTCATCGTGCCTGACGTACACCGCGCAGGACATCCTGACCAACGCGAACTATGCGCTGGTCGTGCGCGACGGCTTTGCCTCGTTCTTCTTCCACCCGTTCTGGCTGGAACCGGAAGTCGGCACGCCGGGGTATACGGATTTCCAAACCATCATTACCGGCATCACGTCCCTGGGCTATACCTGGGCGGATGCCAGCACCGTGCAGTAGTCATGTGCGGGATGCGCTCATTGTTGGCAGCGGCCATGCTGGCATTGAGCGCATCCACGCAGGCCGCAGGGCCGGTGGGTGTGATGCCTGCCGGCCCTGTGCCGTTATATGGCGTCACGGTCGATGCGGTGGACAACGTGCCGGCAGTGGTGGACGCACTTGCGCATCTGTCTCGCACGCCAACCGTACGCATCGTCTTTGATGAAGGCATGAGTGCCGCGCACTATGCTGCGCCCGTCACCGCCATCCGCCGCGCAGCCTACGTGATGGGCGAACTGGCCGATTCCTCCACGCTCAAGCAAACCACCGCAACGCAACTGCGCGCACGCGCCATCGCCTATATCGACACACTCGGCAGCAACGTCGACGTGTGGGAGATCGGCAACGAGATCAACGGGGAGTGGACCGGCCCCACACGCGACGTGGTCGACAAGACCCTGGCCGCCTACGATGCCGTCCGCCAGCGCAGCGGTCGCACCGCACTCACGCTCTACTACAACGAGGGCTGTGCCGAGCAACCCGCACGCGCGATGTTCGACTGGACCGAACGCAACGTGCCGCAGCGCCTACGCGATGGGCTCGACTACGTGTTCATCAGCTTCTATGAAGACGACTGCAAGATCGCACCGCCGGATTGGAACGCGGTGTTCAACCGCCTGGGCGAGCTGTTTCCGCACGCCATGCTCGGTTTCGGGGAAGTCGGCACACGCCAGGCCCCGCGCAAAGCGGCACTGCTCACGCGCTACTACGGCCTGACGATTGCACACGCGCGCTTTGTGGGCGGCTACTTCTGGTGGTACTTCCGGCAGGACATGGTGCCGCGGTCAAGACCGCTGTGGCGCACCCTCGATGCGGCATTGCTGGCCATGCCGACGGCGCCTAGCCGCTAGCGCGGGCGCTGACGCGTTGTGCATTTGCCGATGGCTTTTTGCCGGCCACGTCTTCAGGTTCAACGGGTTCGCCATCACGACGCACCAGCTGGATGGTACGTGTGGGTAGCGCGAACGAGGTGCCCAGGTTTTCCAGCCCTTCCAGGATCGTCAGATTGATCTGCTGCTGAATGTCCATGTACAGGTTGAAGTCGGGGTCGGTCACGAAGTACACCACCTCAAAGTTCAGCGCGTTTTCGCCAAACTCCTTGAAGTGCGCGCGATCGAAGCGCGTGTTGCCGGCGGCTTCCACCGCCTTGCGCACGATGTCGGGAATCTTCTGCAGTTGCGCCGCGCGCGCATCGTACGTCACCCCAAAGTTGAAGACGATGCGCCGTTCTGACATCCGTTTGTAATTGTGGATCGTGCTCTTGAGTAGTGCCGTATTGGAAGCGACGATCTCTTCGCCCGACAGGCTGCGGATGCGTGTGGTCTTCAGGCCCACGTGCTGCACCGTGCCGGCAATGGATTCAAAGAGGATGAAATCGCCAATCTCGAATGGCTTGTCCAGCCCGATCGCCAGCGAGGCAAACAGATCGCTCAAGATGCTCTGCACCGCCAGTGCGACCGCCACACCGCCCACACCCAGACTCGCAACAAAGGCCGTGATATTGATGCCCACATTGGCCAGGATGGCCAACAGCAGCATCGACCACAGCGCAAACCGTAGCACCCACGCAGTCATCGATGTGATGACGGGGTTGCGCGTGGCATGGGTTTGTGTGGAAAGCCGATCGCGCGCCCACAGCTTCACACCGCGGTTGAGCCACAGCGCAATCTGGAAACCGATGATGACGAACCAGATGTGATCGAGCTTGTTGGCAATACGCGTGGGCAGGTCAATGAAATACGAACCCGCAAGCAATGCAGCCAGCGCGATGAACAGCGGATGTGTATCGCGCAGGACGGCGGTGACAAGAATGTCGAAGCGATAACCGGTGCGTTGGGCGCGGGCGTCAAACCGGTTGCAGATCAAGTGCAGCACGCTGGACAACGCCACATACGCCACGATGACGGTCAGTGTGGCGGCGGCCCAGTCGCGGGCCGGCACGCGCAGGAAGGTGTGGGCGTTGAGCCACTCCATCAGCATCTCCGTGATTGGTCACGGATGTGGCGCCGCACAAAATGTGCCTGCCTAAATGTGCCCGCGCTACGTCATGGTAGTGGCAAGCCCTTGCAGATCAGGCGGCACGCACACGCGGTTGCGCCCTTGCCGTTTGGCTTCGATCAGGCCAACGTCGGCATCAGCCAGCAGATGCGCCAAGTCTTGCCCTGGCCGCAGCGGTGCGGCGCCCGCGCTGATCGTCAGCGGCCCCACGGGCGTTTGCGAGGCGGCCACCGCGGCCTTGAGCCGCTCGACCACGGCCAGCGCATCGGTCAACCCGCAGTTGGGCAGCAGCACGGCAAACTCGTCACCGCCCAGGCGGCCGAACAGATCATGCGGGCGCAACACTTGCGCGAGCGCGTCGGACAGCGCAATCAGCGCCTCGTCACCGGCGGCATGTCCCCAGGCATCGTTGATGGATTTGAAGTGATCGACGTCCAGATACAGTGCGCACAGCGGCTCGGCATGGTGCTGAGCGCGCTCCACCGCAAAGCTGCCCAACTCGAAAAAGCGCTGGCGCGCCAGCATGCCGGTCAGGTGGTCGGTGTTGGCACGGTCGGCCAAGGTGCGTTCGGCCGCAAAGTGGCGCGCCATCGCACGCAGCAGGTAAGTGTGAATCACGGCTGCTGCGCCGATGCAGATCGGCAGATACAGCACCAGGCCGAGCCATGCCTTATGCAACGCGGCTGGCGATGTGCTCGTCGTGAACATCGCCACCAGCGGCCCGGCCGCGCACAACGCCATGGCGATCACGAAATCGCGCCGCGTCAGCCATGCGGGGCTGGTGGCCAGCGGCATCAGGTAGAAGGCTGGCAGCACCCATTCAAGCCCGGCCTGATGCCCGAAGAGCACGATGGCGATTTCTTCCGTCAGCAGGTGCGCGAGCGCCAGCGGCGGCCACAGCCCCGTGTGCTGGTGCCGCTCTGCGGTCAGCACGATGGCGATCAGCACGCCGAGCGTCACCCCAAGCGGGACGAGCGTTTGCAGCATGCCCGTCGACCAGCCCAGCAGCACGGCAAAGGCATACGCCAACACGCCGCACTTGGCGAGCGCCAGGATCATCGGTACGAAATGGCGTGCCTGATAGTCGCGCGATGGCGTGCGCGCGTCGGGCAGGGCAGATGCGTCGAGAAGGGGTGGCGGGTTCGCGCTCAAGGCAGGATGAGCCGGCCTCGGGCGCGGCGGATGGCGCGGGTGGGGCCGGATTGCGCAGCAAAGCGCGCATTCTAATGGGGCCGTGCCGGTTGTGTGCGCGTTCCGTGCGAATTCGTACACGGATTTTCCGACGCCGCACAAGCACTCAGCCGGCCAGCACCTGCCACACCAGCCACACGTTGGCCACGCTGATGATGACGAACAGCGCCCACGCCAGCATTGACGTTAACCGACTGTTAACAAACGCGCCCATCAGCGTGCGGTCGCCGGTCATGCGGATCAGCGGAAACATCGCAAACGGCAGCTGCAGGCCCAGTACCACCTGGCTGATGACGAGCAGCTTGCCAATAGCATGATCGCCCAGCATCGCCACGCCGATGAACGCCGGAATCAACGCCAGCGCCCGCGTGATCAGCCGTCGCTGCCAGCAGGGGATGCGCAAGTCCAGAAACCCTTCCATCAGGATCTGCCCGGCGATGGTGCCGGTAAATGTGGAGCTTTGCCCCGCCGCCAGCAGGGCGATGCCGAACAGCAACCCGGCCAGCGCAGTGCCGACAATCGGCTCCAGCAGATGGTAGGCGTCTTGAATGTCGGCCACGTTTTGATGGCCGTGGGCATGGAATGCAGCGGCGGCCAGAATCAGGATGGCGCCGTTCACCAACAGCGCCAGGCCGAGTGACACGATGGTGTCGAGGCGCGACAAGCCGATGGCTTCGCGCTTGGCAGCTTCGGTGTTGGCCGTCATGCGTGTCTGCACGATGGATGAGTGCAGATACAGGTTATGCGGCATCACCGTGGCACCGAGGATGCCGATGGCAAGGTACAGCGGTTCGCGCTCGCTCAGGGTTTGCCAAGACGGCATCAGCCCAGCCGCTACCGACGGCCAGTGCGGCTTGATGAGCACCAGCTCAACGAAGTAGCACAGGCCGATGGTCAGGATGAGGCCCAGAACGATGGCCTCCAGTTGCCGGAAATTCTTGCCCTTCAGGCCCAGCACGATCAGCGTGTCCAGCGCCGTTAGTGCCACGCCTGCCAGAATCGGCACACCCAGCAGCAGATGGAAGGCCAGCGCGCAACCCAGCACCTCGGCCAAGTCGCACGCGATGATCGAGAGTTCCGCCAGCAGCCATTGCGTCCGCAGTGCGCCGGGGTGGCGTTGATACCGTTCGCGCGAGGCCCGCGCCAGATCCATGCCAGTGACAATGCCCAGCCGTGCCGACAGACACTGCAGCACGATGGCCGCCAGGCTGGACAGCAGCACCACGAACAGCAGCCCGTACCCATAGCGCGAGCCGGCCTCGATATCGGTCGCCCAGTTGCCTGGGTCCATATAGCCCACGGACACCAGCAACCCCGGCCCCGCAAAGCGCAGCAGCTTCTTCCACAGCGGCAGACCAGGCGGGACGGCCACGGTGCCGCGCACCTCAGATGGGCAGAAAGGCGCGGTGGCGGTGGTGGGTAGGTGGAACATGGGGCGGCGGCCGTTTGAGGAAAAATCAATTAAAACGGCATCATGATAGCTAAGGCTTGATTTGAGCGCCGCCGCCGTCGTGCCAAGCCGGTTTGCGGGCACATCGGCCGTCACATGGCGCCACACATTTAAGGCAAAGCTCAGTCCGTTGCGGTAGATTTCGACCTTTGCCGGCGCCGGTTTCCCAGGTGCCGGCTCTCCGTTTACCGTTGTGACGGCCGTCTTCGAGCCGCTAACAAAACCGCCCTGGCGTCGTTGTGCCTCCTTGCCGTACCTTTGTACTGTCTGCGTCGGCACGCCTAGCCAGGACGGTTTTGTTAGCGGCTCTTACCGTCGCCACTCTCCGCCGAGATTTCCGCGCATGAACGCCATCCTCCTCATCGAAGACGACTTGCCGCTGGGCACCGCACTGGCCCGCGCGTTGCGTCAGGCCGGCTACAACGCGACCTGGGTGCGCCGCCTGGTCGACGCGCAGAAATGGATGACCACCAACACCTTCGAGGCCATCGTGCTCGACCTCGGCCTGCCCGATGGCGAGGGCCATGTCTTTCTGGAAGAGCTGCGCGCCGCGCACCGCGATGTGCCCGTCATCATTGCCAGCGCGCGCGATGCCTTGTCCGAACGTTTGAAAGGGCTGGATGCCGGCGCGGACGACTTCCTCGTCAAGCCGTTCCCGGTGGATGAACTGATCGCCCGCCTGCGTGCCGTGCTGCGTCGCCACGCGGGGCAGAGCACCAACCAGTGGAACGTCGGCAACCTCGTGGTGGAGCCTTCGCAGAAGCGCGTGACGCAAGAGGGCCAGGTCATCGAACTCACGCCGCGCGAATACCAGTTGCTGCTCGAACTCGTGCGCCGCGCGCACCGCTGGGTGCCGCGTGAAACGCTCATGGACGCGCTCTACCGCGAAGGCGACAGCGTGAGCGCCAATGCGCTGGAGGTCGTCATCCACCACCTGCGCCGCAAGCTCGGCAACGAAACCATTCAGACCATCCGCGGTGTCGGCTACATGATCGGCGGCAACCGTGGAGCTGCCCAATGAAGCTGGCGGTTCCGGCCATCCTGCGGGTTCGCTCGCTGTCGTTCCGGCTGTATGTGCTGATCCTGCTGGCGCTGGTGTTGATGCTGCTGGTGCAGCTCGTCATCGCGCATCTGGAAATCTCGCGCACCAACAGCCGCCAAGTGGTGAGCGACTTGCGCATGTCCGCGCAGGCCTATGCGGATCTGACCACGCTCAACATGGATGACGTGCCGCGCCGCGAAGAATTCCTGCGCCGCCTCACCGACATCAAGCTGGGTCTGTCGCTGCCCAATATCCTGCCCGGTGAATTCCGCTACGTGCTGTGCGATCGGGCCGGCAACGTTGTGACCGCGTTCCCCGGCGCGCCGACCATGCCCTGCGGCAAGGCGCACGACACTGTGGTTGAAGTCATGCTCGAGGGCAAGCCGTGGCGCAGTTACACGGTGGATAGCGTCGATGGCAAGCTCTCTGCCACGGTGGCGCAGCCGCTGTCGGCCTACGAGCGCGCCATTCGCGATCTCTTTCAGGAAGTGGCCATTGCGCTGGCCATTCTGGCGATCGCGCTGATGGTGATGGTGGGCTGGGCGGCGCACCAGGGGCTCAAGCCACTGCGCACGCTTACGCGGCAAGTAGAAGCGCGCGATTCCGCCGATCTCGAACCCGTGCAGAGCGTCGAACATGCCGAGTTGAAACCGCTCGTTGACGCATTGAACGGCTTGTTCGCGCGCGTGCGGCGCGGCATTGAGGCCGACCGCCGTTTCTTTGCCGATGCTGCGCACGAGCTGCGTACGCCGCTGGCGGCCATCCAGGCGCAGGCCTACGTGGTGTCTCATTCCGACAGCGAGGAAGATCGCTCGACCGCGCTGCGCGAGTTCGATCGCGGGATTTCACGCGCGACGCAATCGTTGGCCAAGCTGCTGGCCATTGCGCGGCTTGATGCGCGTCGTGTGGAGGCGCAGCTGGCGCAAGGCGCGTTGTCTGACCTGGCCGGTTGTGCGCGCAGCGGCGTAATCCAGCAGGCGTCACGCGCAGAGCGTCGCAACATCACGTTGTCGTACGAGGGTGCCAATCAGGCATGGGTCTCGGTGTCGCATGAAGACGCCGCCACGCTGGTCGAAAACGTGCTCGACAACGCGGTGCGCGAAACGCCCAACGGCGGTGAGGTGCGGGTGTCCGCGAGGCGCGTCGATCAGGCCGGTGTGCCCATGGTCGAACTGCGTATCGAAGACTCCGGCCCCGGTATACCGCCCGACGAGCGCGAGCGCGTGTTCGAGCGGTTCTATCGCCCGCGCACCAGCCAGTCGCAGGGCAGCGGCCTCGGGCTGGCGATCGTGCGCCGTATCGCCGAACTCGGGAATGGTTCGGTCGCCATTGAAGACGGTTTGGTTCATGCGGACGGCCGGGGATGCGCGATCGTCATCCGCCTGCCGGCACTCGATGCCGTGCCCGAACCCATTGAGCCCGACGACGTGCCGCCAGGCATGGCGGACGCGCCGGGCCATTGATTTACCCGGATCAGTAGCCGACCGTGAAGCGCTGGCGCGGGTGCGCCGGCTTTTCCGTCTCGTCGAGGAAGGCGATTGCGTAGTCTTCCATGGAAATCCACGGCTTGCCGTTGGCGTCCACCAGCAGCGTGTCCTTGCCGACACGGAAGTGCCCCGTGCGCTCGCCCGGCTCGAAGATGGCTGCCGGCGATACGAACGTCCAGTTCAGCTCGGTTTCTTTGCGCAGCGCGTTGAGGAAATCGCGGCCAGCCGAGGCTTCATCAAAGTACTCCTTGGGGAACTGCGGCGTGTCGATCAATGCCACGCCCGGAGCAACTTCGAGGCTGCCTGCGCCGCCCACCACCAGCAGACGCGGCACGCCGGCTTTTTTCACCGCACCCACGATCTGGTCGGCATTGGCTTGCAGGAAGCGCACGGTGCTATGAGCGACGTCATGTCCCACGAGCGCGGCACTGAGCGCTGCCTGATCGGCGACATCCACATCCTTGGTGGTCAAGCCGGCGCGTGCCGGCAGCTTCGACGCGGTGCGCGCAATGGCTGTCACCTGATGGCCGCGACGCAGCGCTTCGTCGATCAGGCGGGTACCCACGCGCCCCGTGGCGCCGATGATTGCAATCTTCATGATGAACTCCTTGTGGAACAGTTCCGGTGGTTGATGATAGATATGTAATTAGTTTAGTTACATATACGGACAAAAAAATATGCCGGCCTACTAGGCCCGGCGGCGACGTCGTTGCGCGTGTCCGACCTCGTCAAGGATGCTCGCAATGGTGCGTGCAGCCAGTTCAGCTTCCAGCGCAGCTTGCGCGCGGTGGGTCACGCTTTCCAGCACGCCGGTGATCTCGCGGCCGACCTCGCATGCCGGGTTGGGCGCATTGGGCGGCAGTGCAATCAGCACCGGCGACTCCACCAGGCGAAACACATCGAGCAAGGTGATGCGGTCTGCCGGCTGTGCCAGCGTGGCGCCGCCCGTCGCGCCCATCTGCGAAGTCACGAAACCGGCATCGGCCAGCTGCGCCACCAACCGGCGGATCAACGCTGGGTTGGTGCCCACACTGCCCGCGATCAGTGACGACGGCACCGGCCCCTCCGCGCTGGCGAGCAGGGTGAGGATGTGCACGGCGACGGCGAAACGGCTGCTGGTCATGGTGAGCAAAATGAAGTGTAACCAGTGTAGATACAGATGCGGGATGATGTCAACTCTGCATTGCGCGCTCCCGCTGGGACCGCCACGCCGGCTAGTTTGAGCCGACCCTTTGCGAGCCCGCATCCACGTCTGCAGAATGCCCCGCAGTTCGCGCCCGGCATGGTCGATTGACGTTATGGGGGCCAAGGAAGACGTGTGTTGCGCGCCTTCCGGTCCGGCATGTCAGCGCATACAATCCGGCGTTCTCGTGGATGCCGAATCCCCAACAGCGCAAGAGATCCTCGTCAAATTGAAAGGAATAACGTGAGCACCAAACTATCGATCAATCTCAACAAGATCGCGCTGATCCGGAATGCCAGAGGAGGCAACTATCCGGATCTGGGCCGGTTCGCGGAGCAGTGTCTCAAGCAAGGCGTGGACGGCATTACGCTCCATCCCCGGCCGGACGAGCGGCATGTGCGCTTTGCTGACCTGCCTGAGATCGCGGCGATTTGCGCCCGCTTCGGCCGGGAACTGAACGTCGAGGGCTATCCGTCGGAGCGTTTCATGGACGCGATGGCGGACATCCGGCCGGCACAGGTGACGCTCGTGCCAGATGCCCCGCAGCAGCTCACGTCGGATCATGGCTGGGACGTGCAGGCTCACGCGCCATTTCTTCAGGGCGTCGTGGCGCGGCTGAACGCACTTGGGTGCCGCGTGTCGTTGTTTATCAGCGCAAATCCGCAGGACGCGCGCGACGCGGCTGCTGTGGGTGCACAGCGGGTCGAGCTGTATACCGGCCCGTATGCGGCCGCCTATGCGGCTGGCGATGTTCGCGCACTCCTGACGGCATATCAGGAGACGGCGCGGGCTGCGCAGTCTTGCGGCATCGACGTGAATGCTGGTCACGACCTCAACCTGCAGAACCTCTCCACCTTGCTGAAGGCGTTCAACGTATCAGAGGTGTCGATCGGACACGCCTTCGTGGTCGAGTGCCTAGAGCAAGGCCTGGACGACGTGGTTGCGCAGTACCTGAAGATCGTTCGCGCCTGAAGGCTCAGTACAAACGGCTCCAGCAAACGCGTCTTCTGCGTTTGACATTGCGGCCCGCTGACGGCAGTTGTGTGCAGGTGCAGCAATTTTCCTGCTAGTATCCGGGTCAATGTTTGTGACGGACTTTTTTTCCTCCTCGCCTGTGCTGCCGCGTGCGAATGCGCGTGGGCTGCGTTCGCGCATGCGCGGCGTGCGATGGGTCCTCACAATCTGGTGCCTGTTGTTCACGGTGTCGGTGTTTTCGGCCACGCATTTCCCTGACGGGCAAGCCGCGGACGAGGCGCTGGAAGCTATCGACGCCGCGATGGACGATGGGCTTGCGGATGCGACCCCGGTAATGAAGCCCAGCCAGGGGGGCGAGCGCGCCACGAGCGCCGCGCTCGACAAGCGCATCACGCAGCTCAGCCAGTGCTTCAGTGCCGAGCATTGGGCCGCGCAAGGGCAAGATGCCCCAGATGCGCCGGCCACCAACGCCGCTGCCCCCGATCACCCCAGCGACGCGCCAGAACTCTGGCTGCCGCCGCCTCCCATGGTTCTGACGCACGGCCTGCGTGTTGCACGTGTCCGTGTTGCACTTCCGCCATTCCTGGCTGGCCCCACGCCGGCCCCGATGCTGCGTCCTCCCGCACGTGCCTGATCTCCGGCATTCGCCGGAAACCATCCCCTTGAGTTGTTAGCGCAGTGCCAACCGGCGTTTTGACCGGTTGGACGCTCGCGCTTGCCTGTTCTTCTTTTTCAGGATGATTTCGGATGTTGTCCAATCAGGATGCGGCCGACCCGCGCCCCGCAACGGGTGCGCGCGCGTCGCGACGCTTTGTTGTTTTCGCCGTGCTGGCCGTGATGGCGGTTCCCGCCCACGCAGCACCTCCTGCGTCTTCCCCGCCTACCGTCACAGCGGCCGTCCAGCCGCAGCGCGACGAGGTGCTACCTCAACCGCGCTACACCCTGCCGCAGTTGCTGGAACTGGCCCGCGCCAATCACCCCGCGCTGGCGGCTTCACAGGCCCAGGTGCAAGCCGCGCAGGCGGGTATCACCACCGCACGTGCCTGGCCGAACCCCGAGGTGGAAGCCATGGCCGGCCGACAGCGTGCCCGCATGCCGGGCGCGGTAGAAGGTCGCACCAATAGCATGTCGATCACGCAGAAGCTCGATCTGCCGTGGCAGCGGGCTGCCCGCACACGGGCCGCCGATGCTGCGTACGAAGGTTCACAGGCCGTCGCACAATCCAGCGCACGCGATGTGGAGGCGACGCTCAAGCTGCGCTTTTTCGATGTCGTACGCCGCGAAGCCGAGCAGCGTAATGCACGCGAAGACGTAACGCTGGTCGAGCAGATCCGCCGCCGCGTAGCCGTGCGCGTGGAAACCGGCGAAGCACCGCGCTACGAACTGATCCGCGGCGATGCTGAATTGCTCAACGCCCAACGCACCGAGCAGGCCGCCGCGCTGCGCGTGCAGCAGGCGTTGGCGGAACTGCGCCGGGCCGTCGGTGCCGATCTGCCGCTGACCTTTGATGTGGATGCGGGCGCCGACACGCCTTCCGTCGCGCATCTGCCGCCGCTGGCCGATCTCCTCAGTCAGGTGGTCGCGACGCATCCTGATCTGGAAGCCGACCGCGCCGCCGTACGCGAAGCCGAGGCACGCCTCGCGCATGAGCGCAGCCAGCGCTGGCCGTCGATCGCGCTGCGCGGCTCAGTGGATCGCCAGCCCGATTTGCAAGACAGCCGCGTTGGCCTGGTGATGTCGATTCCGCTGTTTGACCGCCGCGAAGGGCCGGTTGGCGAGGCCGTGGCGGCGCTCGAACGCGCCCGCGCCTTGCTGCGCGATCGTGAGCTGCGCACACGGCAGGCCGTTGAATCCGCCTATCGCCAATACGAGATCGCCGAGTCGCAAGTGAGTGCGCTGGAGTCGGGCGTGGTCAAGCAGGCCGAGTCCGCCCTGCGTGTGGCCGAAGCCGCGTACCGCCACGGCGAGCGCGGCATCTTGGATTACCTCGATGCCCAGCGCGTTTTCCGCCAGGCACGCAACGACCTCATTGCCGCGCGCGCTGATTTGCGCACCGCTGCTGTTGAACTCGACCGCCTGCGCCCGGAGGCCCCATGACACGCCCGTGCCATCGCGCCGCTTCCCGAACTCACGAATCCAGTCTGATCATGAACACACCGTCTTCTTTCTCTTCTTCGATCCGGCTGGCCGGCGTTGCCCTGGCGGCGATGCTGTTGCTCGGCGCTTGCGGCAAAGACGCCCCAGCCGACGCCAAGGCCGCACAACAAGCCACTGACCCAAACCTCGTCGTCGCGCAACCCACGCTGGTGCAGCGTTTGAAAGTGGCACCGGTCGGCAAGCAGCCGATTGCCGAGCGTCTGCACGTGCCAGGGCAAATTGCCTTCGATGAACAACGTGTCGCGCGTATTGGTGCCACGGTCACGGGGCGTGTGACGGAGCTGATTGCCACGCCGGGGCAGAGCGTGAAAGCGGGCGACATCCTCGCGCAACTGCATAGCACGGAGCTCGGCGCCGCGCAGCTCGCGTATCAGAAGGCCGCCGCGCAGCGTGATTTGCAGGCGCGTGCGTTGGAACGCGCCAAGTTGCTGCTGGCCGCTGATGTGATCGGTTCGGCCGAGTTGCAGAAGCGCCAGAGCGAATTGGCGATGGCCGATGCGGAAGTGCGCGCGGCGGTCGACCAACTGCGCGTGATGGGCGTGTCGGCCGGCACGCTTTCCAAGAGGCGTGCCGGCGGTATGTCGTCGATCTCGCCCGTGGTGGCGAGCATCAGCGGCACGGTGGTGGAGCGCAAGGTCACGCGCGGCCAGGTGGTGCAGCCGGCCGATGAACTGTTCACCGTGGCGGACCTGTCGCGCGTGTGGGTGGTGGGTGAGGTGCCGGAGAACGCCGCAGCTGGCGTGCGCGCAGGGCAGGCTGTGGAGATCGACACCGGCGCGGGCGAACGCATGGTCGGCAAGCTGATCTGGGTATCCGACATCGTTGACCCGCAAACGAGGACGGTGACGGTGCGCACCGAAGTCGACAACGCCGAGCGCACGCTCAAGCCGTCGATGCTAGCCACGCTGCTGATCCAGTCGCGCCCGGAAGAAAAGCTGGTGGTGCCGACCTCAGCCGTGGTGCGAGAAGACAACCGCGACTACGTGTTCGTGCGCGCCAGCGACACCAACTTCCGTCTCACGCCGGTCAAGCTGGGCGACGAGTCGAATGGCGTGCGCCCAGTGGTCTCCGGCGTGCAGGCCGGTCAACCCATCGTCGTGGAAGGCGGCTTCCATCTAAACAACGAGCGCAAGCGCGCCGAGATGGAGGGCGCATGATTGACGCATTGATTCGCGGCGCACTCAAGCAGCGGCTCGTGGTGGCCGTCGTGGCTGCCGTGCTGCTGTTCTTTGGGCTGGATGCCGCGCGCAAGTTGTCGTTGGACGCGTTCCCGGACGTGACCAACGTGCAGGTGCAGATTGCCACCGAGGCACCGGGCCGCTCGCCGGAAGAGGTCGAGCGCTTCGTGACTGTGCCGGTGGAGATGGCCATGACCGGCTTGCCGGCGTTGACCGAGATGCGCTCGCTCAACAAACCTGGCTTGTCGCTCATCACGCTCGTCTTTACGGATGAGACCGATGTGTACTTTGCGCGCCAGCTCGTGATGGAGCGGCTGATCGAAGTGCAGTCGCGCATGCCCGCAGGCGTGACACCGGTGCTCGGCCCCGTATCGACGGGCTTGGGCGAGGTGTATCAGTACACGCTCGACCGGCCGGACGATGGGGACAAGGAACTCTCGGTTGAAGAGCTCACCCAGCGCCGCATTGCGCAGGATTGGGTCGTACGCCCGCTGCTGCGCTCGATTCCGGGCGTGGCGGAAATCAACTCGCAGGGCGGCTACGAGAAGCAGTACCAGGTGCTCGTCAATCCGGAGCGCCTGCGCCATCACAACGTGACGGTCAAGCAAGTGTTCGAGGCGCTGGCGGCCAACAATGCCAACTCGGGCGGTGGCGTGCTGCCGCACTTCGCCGAGCAATACTTGATTCGCGGCGTGGGCCTGGTGCGTGACACGAATGACATTGGCGCCATCGTGCTCAAGGAGGTCAACGGCACGCCGCTTACCCTCCGCGATGTGGCCGAGGTGAAGATCGGTACAGCGGTGCGCGCGGGTGCGGTGGTCAAGAACGGCGTGACGGAATCCGTTGGCGGTGTGGTCATGATGATGCGTGGCGGCAACGCCAAGGAAGTCGTCGCGCGCATCCAGGACCGCGTCAAGGCCATCAACAACGATGGCATGCTGCCCGACGGCCTGAAGATCGTGCCGTACTACGAGCGTTCCGACCTTGTGGACTCGGCCCTGCAGACCGTCATCAAGGTGCTGGCCGAAGGCGTGGTGCTGGTGGTGATCGTGCTGCTGCTGTTCTTGGGTGATATCCGCTCGTCGCTCATCGTGGTCGGTACGTTGATTCTCACGCCGCTGCTGACCTTCATCGCGATGAACAAGCTCGGTATCTCGGCCAATTTGATGTCGTTGGGCGGGCTGGCGATTGCGATTGGCTTGATGGTGGATGGCTCCGTGGTGGTAGTGGAAAACGCGTTCGCGCATTTGGCGAAACCACGTGACCCGAACGAAAGCCGCGTCCGCATCATCCTGCATGCCGTAACGGAGGTGGCGACGCCCGTGATCTTCGGCGTGGGCATCATCATCCTGGTGTTTCTGCCGTTGATGACGCTGCAAGGCATGGAAGGCAAGATGTTTGCGCCGCTGGCCTTCACGATTGCGATTGCGCTGTTCTTCTCGCTGGTGCTGTCGCTCACGCTGACGCCGGTGCTGTCTTCGTATCTGCTCAAGCCCAAGGCGCACAAACATGTGGCGGGTGTGCACAGCGATGACCCGCATGCGGAGCACGACGCGCACGATACGTGGCTGATCCGCAAGATGAAGAAGCCGTATCTGCGCATGCTGGAGTGGAGCCTGAACAACGGCCGCAAGACGGTCATCGTGGCGGTGGCAGTGTTCCTCGCGACCGGCGCGCTGTTGCCGTTCCTGGGCACGGCGTTCATCCCCGAGATGAAGGAGGGCTCGGTGGTGCCCGGTATCAACCGCGCGCCGAACATCTCGCTGGAAGAATCGATCCGCATGGAGATGGAAGCCATGCGCCTAGTGATGCAGGTGCCGGGCGTGAAGTCGGCGGTTTCCGGTGTGGGCCGAGGTGAGTCTCCGGCCGACCCGCAGGGCCAGAATGAATCGACGCCGATTGTCTCACTCAAGCCGCGTGACGAGTGGCCCAAGGGCTGGAACCAGGACGACATAGCCGAGGCGATGCGCAAGGCGCTGCAGGTACTGCCCGGCGTGCAGATCGTTATGGCCCAGCCGATTTCCGACCGCGTGGACGAGATGGTGACCGGCGTGCGTTCGGACGTGGCCATCAAGGTGTTTGGCGACGATCTGAACACGCTGCGCGAGAAGGCTGAAGCGATTGCCAAGGTGGCGCAGGGCATTCAGGGCGCGCAGGACATGCGCGTGGAGCGCATCACGGGTCAGCAGTATCTGCAGATCGCCATTGACCGCCAGGCCATCGCACGTCATGGGCTGAACGCGGCGGATGTGCACAACGTCATCGAAACCGCTATCGGCGGCAAGGAGGCCACGGAAATCTTCGAGGGCGAACGCCGCTTCAGCGCGGTGGTGCGATTGCCCGAGGCGTATCGCGGCAGCGTTGAGGCCATTCGCAATCTGATTGTGGCAGCGCCCAACGGTGCGCAGGTGCCGATGGAAAGCATCGCGCGCATTGAGGTGACCGATGGCCCCGCGCAGATCAGCCGTGAACTCGGCAAGCGCCGCGTGGTGGTGGGCGTGAACGTGCGTGACCGTGACTTGGGCGGCTTCGTGGCCGAGCTGCAATCGGCCGTGGCGCAAAAGGTGAAGTTGCCCGAAGGCTATTACCTGGAGTGGGGTGGCCAGTTTCAGAACATGGAACGCGCCATGGGCCACCTCAAGGTGATCGTGCCGATTACGGTGGCGGCCATCTTCTTCCTGCTGTTCCTGTTGTTCAACTCGGTGCGCTACGCCACGTTGATCATTCTCGTGCTGCCGTTCGCATCGGTGGGCGGGATCATCGGGTTGTTCGTCACCGGGGAATACCTGTCCGTGCCGGCATCGGTGGGCTTCGTGGCGCTATGGGGTATCGCGGTGCTTAACGGCGTGGTGCTGGTCAGCACGATCCGCAGCTTGCGGGAGCAGGGCATGTCGGTGGAAGAGTCCGTACGACTGGGCTCGCGCATGCGTTTCCGCCCCGTGATGATGACGGCCACCGTGGCTATGCTGGGCTTGATCCCCTTCCTGTTTGCCACGGGGCCGGGTTCGGAGGTGCAGCGGCCGCTGGCCATCGTGGTGATCGGCGGTCTGCTGACTTGTACGCTGCTCACGCTGGTGATGCTGCCCACGCTGTACAAATGGTTTGATGAGGAGGCCAAGGCATGAAGGAAATCCGTATCGTAGTGCGCCCTCAGTTGCTCGATCGCGTGCATGAGGCGCTGCGCGGTTGTCCGGGGTTTCCGGGCATGACGGTGGGCGAAGTCAACGGCTATCCGCCGGCGGCCTCGCAAGCGGGCGCGCATTCCATCAAGGACGATCTGACGGAGTTCGTGCCGCGTGTGCGCATTGAGATCGTTGCCTCCGATGCACTGGCCGGTGTGCTGTTCGAGACTGCAGTGAAGGTGCTCGAGCACGGTCAGACCGGCGAGAGCGCGATCTGGATGACGGACGTGATCCAGGCCGCCTTCCTGCACCGCACGGGGTGATGTCGCAATGAAAAACGGCGGACTCTGTCCGCCAGAAATCAGGAGCCAACGTTGCAGCGGGCCACTTCACCAGAAGCGGCCCGCTTGCTTTGAGGCTTAGCGCTTGATGTCGGTCAGATGCTTCATCAGACCTTCGTAGCGGAAGCTGTGGATCGGGCGATCCATCGACTGCATCTGCTGCTGCTGCACCGCCTGCGGACGCAGCGAACCGGTCGGCGTGACGCCCTGAGCGCGCAGTGTTGCGACGGTCGGCTGGAAGTTCTGGATGCCGACGATCTGGTCATACAGCGCCTTGTCGATGATCTGCGCGTTGTACAACTGCGTCGCATCGCCCGCGATGTTGGTCGTGGCAGCCTTGTTGGTGATGGACCCAGCCTGCGCCAGCAGCGCGCTCCACAGCGTCGGGCTGTAGTTGGTCACGTAGTAGTCCAGGCCCGTCGGGTTGGCCAGCACGGCCGAGCACGTCGGCAATGTCACCTGCGCTGTCTGCTGATCCAGCACCACCGTCTGCGTTTGCGCCAGGCCGTCACCGTAGGCGATCGTGAGCGGAATATTCCACTGATAGCCGGAATAGACGTTCTTGTTCGGGAACGCCTTCTGCGTGATTGTCAGCACGTTCTGGTTGGTGGCCGGGTTGCACTGCGCGTCGATGGTGACGAGCGGCACGCCGGTCTGGCGCACGAAGCTGTCGCCTACCTTGCCAACGGGTTTGCCGCTGGCGGCTTCCAGTTCTGCCCACAGGCGCGGCGGCGTGCCGTTGCCGAACTTGTATTTGTTCAGGTAGTTCTGCAGGCCACGGCGCATTGCATCCTTGCCGACGTAGTTCTCGATCATCTGCAGAACATGGCCGCCCTTGTTGTAGGCAAAGCGGTCCAGGAAGTCCATCGAACCGGCATCGCTCAGGTTGTGCTGCACCGGCACGGAGGTCGGCTGCAGGTCGAGCGTGTAGACGCGCTGCTTGACCGCTGCATAGCCATCCCACGTGTTGCCCGGGAACTCGGGGTGCAGCGTGATCTTGGTGACGTTCTCGAACCAGTTGGCGAAGGATTCGTTGAGCCAGATGTCGTCCCACCAGTCGAGCGTGACGAGGTCGCCAAACCACTGGTGCGCCAGTTCATGCGACACCACCACGAACGAGCGCGCCTTGCCCATCGTGTGGACCGACGTTGGCGCACCATCGGGCGGCACCAGCACCTGGTCGGCAAACTCGAAGATGGCGCCCCAGTTCTCCATGCCGCCAAAGCCGGCATTCTTGTTGTTGTAGCTGTCGTTGGCGGCGATGGTGTCCATCTTGTCGAACGGCAACGGGATCTGGAAGTAGTTGTAGTAGTGGTTCAACGCTTCCTTCGTAAACTGCATGCCCGCCGTTGCCGAGTGTGCCTCGCCAGGCGGCACCCACCAGCGCAGGCGCATGCTGCTGCCGTCCAGCGGGTTGGTGAACGTGTCTTCAGCAATGTCGAACTTGCCGGCGCCGAAGAACAGCAGGTACGCCGGCATCGACGGCGTCTTGGCAAACGTCACCTGCTGATAGCCATCCGGCAGCTTGGTCGCGCCGGTCTGCTTGCCATTGGCGACGGCCTTCCAGTCACCCGGAATCTCGGCCGTCACCTCAAACGTGTTGCGGAAGGCAGGTTCGTCCCAGCTCGGGAACCATTCGCGCGCAAAGTTGGATTCGCCCTGCGTGACGATGGCATCCGAGCTTTCACCCGTGGCCGCCTGCAGGCCCAGCTTGAAGATGCCCTCGGCCTTGGTGAAGTTGATCGTGCCCGTCCATTCCATATGGAGCACGTAGTTGCCGGGCTTGATGTCGCCGGTCGGGTCGCGCAGGTCATAGAAGGCACCTTGCGATTGCGGAATCGGCACCAGCACGCGCGACGGACCGCCCGACGTGGGCGTGAGCGTCAGACGCGAGGCATCGAACTTCAGGTCGCGCACGGCCAGCGAAACGGCGCCGGTCTGCTTGGTGACCTTGATCTCGACATCTGCGCGGCCCGAGAAGCTGTTGAGATCGGCGCTGGGGCGGAACCACAGCTTGTAATTGATCGGCTTGATGTAGTCCGGCAGCTCCACCGGTGGCACCGATGCATCAACGGCCGGTGCCTGCGCGTTGCCATTGCCGTTGTTGGTATTGCCTTGCTGCTGCGAGCCGTTGTTGTCGAGCTTGCCGCCGGCCGGGGTGAGTGCGTCGTCGCCGCCGCCGCCGCAGGCCGCCAGAATCAGCGCTGCCGCAGCCTGCGCGACCAATGCCAGTTTGAACGTACGTGTCGTGGCCGCACGACGGTGGGTTGTCGAATCCCGCATTGCATTTCTCCTGAGATGGAAACGAATCGGCGGCCCAGAGCTCAGAAAGAAAAGGGGGGCTGGCCGCTGAATCGGCACAAGGAATTTCCCGCGTCTTGCGCGGTGTAAATCACAACCCGCGCACGGGATGCACGGATTCTGGAGGAAAAGTTCTCTGAATCGAGACGAAGTTTTTTAAGTCGGGAAAATCAATTTGCGGCCGGGCTTTTTGTAGTTTTTGGCTTGGAATGGCGCGGCACGGGCCAGCATGACGATAGGAGCGTGTGAGTTCTTCAAGCGGCGTTGAAAATTGGAAAGGTTAAATGCAGCCCTTGAATACTCCGCCAACAAAGATGGCGCATTATTACAAGCGCAGATAAAGCAAAACTGTACGCGCCGCACCGGTCGATTATGCGGCGCTAAAAATCACTGGATATATCCTGACGATTTGCTGATGCCTGTCGCCAGCGCGGCGCAAAGCGGGGGTAGTTCTTCCGGACGAGGCCAGCACGCAGCGCGGCGTTGCACAAAACCGGTACGCTCATGCGGTTGATGAAATGTTTCCCATAGAGCGATTCATGCAATCCGCGTCTGATAGCGTACTTGGCAAGGCCGTTGACAAACCGTCCCACGCCGCGCGTACCGGTGGCGACGAGTTTGCCGTGCTCATGCCCGGCGCGGATGCGCATGCAGGCCAGACGCTCATGGAAAGCCTGCGCACGCTGGTCGAGCTCAACAACCAGTTCTACTCCGGCCCGGTGCTGGGCTTCTCGATGGGCTGCGCCACCTGCGATGACGGCGGGCGGCTGGAAGACGCCCTGCGCGATGCCGATGTCGCCATGTATGAAGACAAACGCATCCAGCATGAAGGCAGGCGCTTGGCATAGCGACTGCCAGCGTCTTTCTAACCGGCGAGCTTCATGCGGGGCTCGCCATGCCGGCGCATTCGCGTGTCGTGCGAGCTCAATTGCGTCGATATCTCGGCGCAAACACAAATCCCGTGGTGCCATCGACTGGCATTGCCGGTGTTGTTGAAAATTTGTTCATGTTTTGCACAGATCCTGTGGTCCACCGGATATGGTGTGGAACGGGTGCAGTTCCTACACTCCTTTCCGAACCTCTTCCAAGGACGCAAACATGTCGAAGCAAACTCTCCGTAGCATCCTCGGCGCGACCGCTCCCAAGGCACTGCCGACCAGCACCGCGCTGATCGCCATCGATTTCCAGTACGAGTACTACACCGGCTCGCTGCCGATCCCGAACGGCGCAGAAGCGCTGCGTCAGGCAAACAAACTGATCAACCACGCCGATGAAAAGGGCTGGAAGGTTATCCACGTGCAGCACGTGGCCCCGAAGGAATCGCCGCTGTTTGCGGTTGAGGGCCCATACGTTGGCATTCATGCCGACGTCGTGCAGAAGCCCACGCACCGCGTGTTCCAGAAGCCGAATGTCAGCGTGTTTGCCGGCACCGACTTCGCCGAGCAACTCAAGCAGAACGGCATCACGCACCTGGTGATCTGCGGCCTGATGACGCACGCCTGCGTGGCCGGCGCCGCGCGCGATGGCGCAGCCGCCGGTTTCGAAATCATCGTGGTTGATGACGCCAGCGCAACGCGTGATATCGCCGTCAGCGAATCACTGCGTGTGTCGCACGACGTTCTGCATCAAGCCGCACTGATCGAGGTGTCCGACACGTTCGGCTCGGTGATGAACACCGCTGACGTGCTGGCGTTGAACGCCGCTTAATAATCCGCCAATTCATTGGAGTTCATGATGAAGTTCCGTATTTCCAACCTCCTGAAGGGTGCCGCCATTGCTGTCACGATGGCCGCCGCCTCTATCACAACCGCAACGGCAGCCACGCCCAATGCGCACCCGACCATCCGCGCGATGGCTGGCGCAAACCAAGTGGACCATCTGGATCCGAAGACGACCGCCCTGGTGGTGATCGACTTCCAGAAGGAATACTTCCCCGGCGGCCGCATGCCGATTCCGGATGGCGCCAAGGCCATGGAAAACGCCAAGAAGCTGATCGCGTTCGCAGACAAGAACAAGATGCCGGTGTTCCAGGTCCAGCACGTCACGCCGGCAGGTTCGGCGGTGTTTGCGGAAGATGGCGAGACCGTCAAGTTCCAGCCGGGCATGGAGCCACGCGCGCACGACATCTTGGTGAAGAAAAACACCGTGAGCGTGTTCCCGAGCACCAACCTGGACAAGCAACTGAAGGACAAGGGCATCAAGACCATCGTGATCGCCGGCCTGATGACGCACGCTTGCGTCGCTGGTGCCGCGCGTGACGCCGTGCCGCTGGGCTTTGACGTCGTGGTAGCATCCGACGCCACCGCAACGCGCGATATCACGCGTGCCAACGGTGCGAAGGTTGACCATAAGGCGCTCCACAATGCGTCGCTGGCTGAAGTGGAAGACACTTTCGGCTCTGTCATGACCACCTCGGAG
The DNA here is from genome assembly GCF_049913345.1 of Ralstonia sp. R-29. Lineage (NCBI taxonomy): Bacteria > Pseudomonadati > Pseudomonadota > Betaproteobacteria > Burkholderiales > Burkholderiaceae > Ralstonia > Ralstonia sp. R-29. Next base: position 1,017,350 of record NZ_CP184378.1, on the reverse strand, counting down.
ATCACGAAGCTGCCGCTGCGTTGATGCTTCGTCGGAAGTTCCGGAGCGGGCGTTAAGCCCGCTTTTTTGCGTTGTTGACATCTTGTCATCGGGCCATGGACCAACTGCAAGCAATGCGCGTGTTCTGCTGCATCGTCGAGGCCGGCGGGTTTTCCGCTGCGGCGGATCGACTCGACAGCACGCACTCGTCGGTGTCGCGGCAACTGAAGAATCTCGAAACCGCGCTTGGCGTGCAGTTGCTCAACCGCACGACGCGGCGGTTTGCGCTGACGGCGGCTGGCGAGCGTTATTACGCCTCCTGCGTCGACATCCTTGGGCGAGTCGAAGCCGCATCGCACGCCATGGCCAACGAGCGCGAGCACGTTTCGGGCACATTGCGCGTGAGCGTGCCACTGGCCATCGGTACGCTTGAACTTGCCGACTGGTTGCCGGCGTTTCAGCAGCGCTATCCCGACATTCAACTGGACCTCTCATGCAGCGACCAGATGGTCGACCTCGTTGCAGACGGGTTTGACGTTGCGCTGCGGATCAGCGGCCCGCTGGGCGATAGCAGCCTGATGGCGAAGAAGCTGGTCGAGTCCGACATCGTGCTGGTGGCGTCGCCTACCTACATTGCACGACGCGGGCTGCCCGCTGTTCCGCATGATCTGCAAGCGCACGAGTTGCTGAGCTTTTCCAGCGCTGCCGGCAGTGCTGAATGGCGGGTTGAGTCTGATCAGGGTGAGCCGGTGCGCATTGCTCTGGCGGGCCGGCTGACAACCGATGCCATTACCGCCACCTACTCGGCCGCCGTGGCCGGCATGGGCATTGCCGCGTTCACTTGGAACACCGTGCAGCCCGGCGTGGCACGTGGTCATCTCGTGCGTGTGCTTCCTAACTGTACGGTCGGGAAGCGCATCTACTACGCGCTGTATCCGCAAACACGCCACGTTGCACCCAAAGTGCGAGCGTTCGTCGACTACATGTGCGAGCACTATCGCGCACAGTAGCCGGCCGCGACGCTAAGTCTCAGGTCGATTCAGACCGTTCCGATACGCCGTCCATCCACGCGCCGGTACATTCGACTCGTGCCGAATTGTGACGCGGGCCTCGGGTCTGCTCCCGGCACGATCCGATTTCCTGCTTCTGAATTTTTCCAGCGAGTGATGACGCCATGCGGTTTGACCTGCCTTCCCGTCTCGCACGCGAACAAGGTCGACCCGTGGGCCATGCAGCCGCCAAGCGTCGAGTGCGACGGTCATTGGCGTGCCTGGCCTTGCTGTCCGGGTTCGTGACTGCGGTGGTTCCCGTTGCCGTGTTCGGTGTGATGTCCGCACCCGATACGCCTGCACAAACGCGATCCACTGCGTCAGCAATCGACCTTTTCGGCGTGCCTGCCCAACCATCGCCATCGGGTTCCCGCGCCGGTGCCATCACGACCACATTGCGCAATGCGCTCGCTCAAGCGGATCTGCCGAGCGGTCTTTCGCAGCAGATCCAGCGTCTGCTGCGCGATTCAGTCGACGTGTCGGCGCAAGCCTCGCCGGGCGATTACTTTCGCGTGATCTACGAACCGGTAGACGGCAGCTGTTGCGGCCAGGACGTTCGCATGACCGCGCTCGAAGTGCAGTTCCGCGGGGGCAATCACAGCGGCGTCTGGTTCGCGACGGCCGAGCGGCCACGCGGCGACTACTACCGGTTTGACGGCACGCTCATGGGCGGACTGCGCTTTACGTTTCCGGTGGTGGCAACGCGGGTCAGCTCAACTTTTGGCGGACGTGTGCACCCGGTCTCCGGGGCGCAGCACGTGCATTCTGGTGTCGACCTCGCAGCGCCGATGGGCAGGGCGGTGCATGCATCCGCCGATGGCGTTGTCTCGCACATCGGCAACGACCCACGTGGCTACGGAAAATACGTGGTGATCCGGCATGCGAACGGCTACGCGTCGTACTACGCGCATTTGTCCAAGATTGAACGCAGCTTGCGTCGTGGCATGCACATTGCCCGTGCACAACGTGTCGGCGCAGTCGGCAGTACCGGGACTGCGACTGGGCCGCATTTGCATTTCGAAGTCAAACGCGGCAACGCCCCGATCGATCCGCTCGCCCTGATCCGCAAGACGAACCCACCTGCGCTGCAAGGCGCGCAGCTCGCGGCTTTCCAGCGCGTGGTCGGTGCGGCGCGATTGCAGCTGGCTGCTGCCGATGCCGAATCCCTGCGCGCGGCGGCCAAGGCACCGGGCGAGGTCTGCTGATCCCGAGGATACCCATGAAGATGTCCGCCCGCGTCATCCTGCCATTGGCGTGGCTAGTCCTGAGTCTGGCAGGCACGGCGTTGATCGTCTCGCGTTCTGTTTCGGACGCGTACAACCGCTTCTTCCAGGATTCGAGTATCGCCATCCGGCAACTCAGCCAAAAGGCTGCGCAACACGAGGCCATCCTGACAACGCTCGGCGCGACGCCGCTTTCCGCGCTGCCGAGCGACATGCTCAGCGGCTTGCGTGAGCGCATGCCGCAAGTGACGGCCATCGCCTTCTGGAAGCCCGGTGCCGGCTGGCAAGGTGCGGGCGAGGCCCTACCAACCGCAGCGCTGGCCCGTGCCGACAACGGAAAGTTCGCCCTTGAGTTTGACGGAGCGCAAGCGTATTGGCTTGTTGCTGACAGCGGGTGGGCTGTCCGGGTCGATCCGTTGCAGATGCTCGATGCGGGGGATTGGCCAGAATCGGTATCGTCCGCCACCTTGCGCTTGCGGGACCACGCTTTCGGGTTGCTGCGGCGTACCGAGTCCACCACGCAGCTGAGCTGGACCTTCCATCTCGCGAAGCACCTCCCGGTGCAACCACAAGCCTTCGTGCTGGACACGACCCGCACCCTGACACCGGCCGATCTGCCCTGGCTGCCGATTGCCCTGTGGAATGCCGTCGTCATCCTCATCGTTCTGGGCACATCGGGCGTGTGGCGGTTGCGCGAGGCGCATCGCCGCGAGCACACGCGTGCGCGCATTGATCGTTTCAGCCGGCTCGACACCTTTGGCGAGATGGCGGCCGGTCTTGCGCACGAGCTCAACCAACCGCTGACCGCCATCATCATGCACACGCGCGCCGCTGAACGGATGCTCGACATGCAGAGTGAACAAGACAGCATCCGCCGTGCCCTGCAGACCAGCGTCGTGCAAGCCAAGCGTGCTGCTGCCATCCTCGATCGGCTGCGGGCGGCCGTCACCTCCACGCAAGCGGGCAAACGCAGCGCACTCGACCCTGACGCGCTGATGGGCACATTGTTGTTCCTGCTGCGTGATGAGCTGGCGCGAGACAACATCGACCTGGCCTGGAGCAACGCGGCTCCGCGCGCGCAGCCGCTGGGCGAGCAGGTGGCCGTGGAGCAGATTCTGTACAACCTGATCCGCAATGCGCGAGATGCACTCGCGGCCATGCATCGCAGCACCCGTGGCGAGATCCGTGTCAGTGGCGAACGGGTCGGCCGGCGCTATCGCCTACGCGTCGTCGACAACGGCCCGGGCGTGCCCGCCGATGTACTGCCGCACCTGTTCGAGCCGTTCTTCACGACACGCGCAGGTGGGCTGGGCCTTGGCCTGCCGCTGTGCGACACGCTGGCCCAGCGTCTGGATGGTGCGCTGACGCTACAGAACCTGCCATCCGGCGGTGCCGAGGCCGTGCTGATGCTCCCGCTTGTAGAGGAACCCGCATGAACGCAAACCTGGACTCGCATACAACCACCTCCATCGTCGCGATCGTCGACGACGACGAAGCCGTGCGTGACGGCCTCGCACTGCTGCTGCGTACGGTCGGCTTGCAGGCACGCTGTTACGCGGACGCGAGCGCTTTTCTTGCCGATGCCGACGATAGCGCGCTCGGTTGCGCACTCCTTGACGTCCGGATGCCCGGCATGAGTGGTCTGGACTTGCTGGATCGCCTGGGCAACCGCCCCGATTTGCCGATCATCATCATGACGGGTCATGGCAACGTCGATGCCTGCCGGCGGGCATTCAAGGGCGGGGCGCTCGATTTCCTGCGCAAGCCCGTGGACGACGACGAGCTGATCGGCGTGGTTCAGCAGGCGATCCGCCGCCACATGCAGTCGCGAGGCCGCAGCAGCGCACAGCAGGAGCACACCGCGCGCATCGCAACACTCAGCACACGTGAACGCGAGGTGCTCAATGGCATCGTTCGAGGCCTGAGCAACAAGGAGATTGCACGCGACCTGGGCGGCCTGTCGCCACGGACCGTGGAGACCTATCGCGCCAATGTGTTCGACAAGCTGCGCACGAGTTCGGTGGTTGAACTTGTGCGCACGTACGCGAGATTGCTAGACAACGCCACCATGGGGCCCAACGCACCGCTGGCATAACGGGCGGCATCGCGGCTTTACCCATGCGCTCCCTATGGCCCGGCTTCGGCGCAAATTCAGCCTAGTCTGATGGTCTCCAGTGCTTGCCGTTCCTAATATGCGCCAACACGCCAAGCCGCGTTCCCGCAGCACCCAGATATCAGACACATCTTATTTATGGCACGGGTTGCCACCGATAAGGTTGTGCCTGTTGGTTGCTGTCTGGGACAGGGCTTGTCGTGGGGCTGTCAACAAAGATCTCATCGCGTTGATGAGTAAACATGTTTATTTATTCAGTAGGGAATCAATCTCATGAAGAGCATCAAGTTTGCTTCCGCCATCGCACTGGCCGCAGGCGTTCTGGTGATGGGTAACGCTCAAGCTCAAGCTGCCAACGGCGGCACGATCCGTATCACCGGTGCCGTGACCGACGCAACCTGCACGATCACCGGCGGTACGGGTACCGACGGTGGCACGGGTAACGTTGGCGTGGCGCTGGAGCCGGTTGCCGCCACGTCCTTGGCCAAGGCTGGCGATACCGCCAACCGTAAGGCATTCAACCTGATCATCGGTGGCCCGGGCCAAGGCTCGTGCGTCAACGGCAAGATCGCCGACCTGCGCTTCAACGTTGCTAGCCCGCGTATCGACGCTTCTACCGGTACGCTGACCAACGCACTCGCGGATCAGGCAACCCACACCAACGTTCAGTTGACGAATGCGACTGGCACGGCGCTGGACCTGGCTAGCCCGGCTACCGTCATTTCGAGCCCGGCGATCGCCAACAACACCGCTACGATCGGCCTGGGCGCGCAGTACTACGCCACGGGCGCAGCGACGCCTGGCCTGGTTGACACCAGCGTGCAGTACGGCGTGACCTACCGCTAAGCCGCGGCTGTAAAGGCACCGGAGCTGCATGCAGCTCCGGTGCTGCTATTAACCAATCGAGGTGCCAAAAATGAACACTGTGTTGCGTAATCTTGTGGCCGGCGTGGCGGTCGTTGCTGGGCTGTTCGCGGCGCGTGCTGACGCTACCGTTGTCATTGGTGGTACACGCGTCGTCTACCCTGCCGATGAAAAGGAAGTCACGGTCAAGCTGAGCAATGAGGCCAAGATCCCCTCACTGGTTCAGGTTTGGCTGGATGACGGCGACGAAAAATCAACACCGGATTCGGCCAAGGTTCCGTTTACGGTGACACCGCCCATCTTCCGCATGGACGGAGGAAAGGGGCAGGCAGTGCGCCTGGTGTACACCGGAGAGCCGCTGCCGACAGACAAAGAATCCCTGTTTTGGGTGAACGTACTGGAAGTTCCGCCCAAGGCGGATAACAAGGACGGCCGCAACAGGCTGCAGTTCGCATTCCGTACGCGCATCAAGTTGTTTTTCCGCCCAACGAATCTTGTTGGTGACGTGGACCACGCCGCAGACAAGCTCAGCTGGAAGCTGATGCCCCCAGAGGCAGGTAAAGACTTGGCGCTGCAAGTGACCAATCCCACGCCATACCATGTCAACTTTGCCCGGGTCGGCATTGATGCCAACGGCAAAACCATGGACGGCGACGGTGGCATGGTGGCCCCCGGGCAGAGCACGACGCTTCCGCTCAAGGGTGTAACGCACACCCCATCCGGTGACATCAAGGCCGATTTCACGGTCATTACCGACTACGGCTCACTGGTCCAGAAGCAAGCACCGCTCACACGCTGATCGTTTCTCCGTAGTCATAGAGGGGGCCGCTTCTGACGAAGCGGTCGCGCCGGCAGCTGCTTCTGCGTGTCGGGCTGCAACAAACGCCGGCGACGCCCCCCACATTTCCCCCAAGTTTGATGGCTCATGCCGCCTCTGGTGAGACGGCGCGGCCGCCTGCTGCTTTTTATCTGGAGAAGGTAAGGATGTTGTCTCGTGACGCCATGACAAAACATGCGCGAGCGTTGGGCCTACCGCGTGGCTATGTGCTGTCTGCGATGATCGCTGCCGCACTGGCACCGAAGGCCTATGCCGAGCCAACAGAGACCGACGCAGCTCCATCGGCCTCGGGCACCGTGACGTTCGACCCGGACTTCTTTCCAAAGGGTACGACGAGCCAGGTCGACATTTCTCGCTTCGAGAAGAGTGGGTACATCACGCCCGGGACCTATCGTGCCGACGTGGTGCTGAACCAGCAGTGGCGTGCCCGTGAAGACGTGACGTTTGTGACGGAGCCAGGCTCGCAGGAGACGCAGCTGTGCCTTGACGCACAATCGCTGTCGCGTTACGGCGTAGACGTCTGGAAAGTCGCAATGGCGGCGGCAGAGGGCAAGGCCGAGCGGCTGCCGGAAGGGCGTTTTTGTGCACCCCTGAGTCGCTACATTCCCGATGCGACCATGCGCTTCGATATGGGCAACCAGGAGCTGACGCTCACGGTTCCCCAGATCTACGAGCAACGCAATGCCCGTGGCTATGTCGACCCATCGCAATGGGATGCCGGCACGACCGCAGCCACTCTCAGCTATAACGCAAACGCCTACACAAATAATGGCGGCACCAACTATTCCAGCGGGTACCTGGGGCTCAATGCCGCCGTGCACAAAGGGTCCTGGCATGTCTATCACCAGGGCGCGCTGAATGTATCGTCTCAAGGTGGGTCAGGCTACCAATCCGCTGCAACTTACCTTCAACACGACCTGCCGGCATGGCGAGAGCAGCTCACGGCTGGGGACTTGTTCACCTCTGGCGAACTGTTTGACAGCGTGCGCGTGCGTGGCGTGCGCCTGGCGACGGAAGATCGCATGCTGCCACAGTCGTTGCGTGGCTTTGCTCCAGTCGTGCGCGGCGTTGCCGAGACCAACGCGCGCGTGGTGGTTCGCCAGAACGGCTATCTGATCTACGAAACCAACGCAGCCCCGGGGCCGTTCGTGATTGATGACCTGTACCCCACCGGGTACGGCGGTGATCTTCACGTGGAAGTGTTCGAGGCCGATGGGCGCGTCAAGCGCTTCGTCGTCCCGTTCTCAACGGTTACTCAATTGCTTCGTCCGGGCATCAGCCGGTGGAGCGCCACCGTAGGGAAAGTCAACGGGCTGAATCTGCAGGACGCGCCCAATATCCTGCAGGGCACGTACCAGCGTGGCCTCACGAACATCCTGACGGCCTACGGTGGTGTCACGCTGGCCTCCGGCTATCGTTCGGTGCTTGCGGGTAGCGCCGTGAACACCGATGTCGGTGCGTTCTCGCTGGACGTCACGCATGCGAATCAATCGGTGTCGGGGCAACCTACGTCCGATGGCGTGTCGGTGCGCGTGGGTTACAACAAGAACATCGTCAATACCGGCACGAACCTGGCAGTCGCGGCCTATCGCTATTCCACGAGCGGATTCGTTGGATTGAGCGATATGGTCGCCGTTCGCGACGCAGCGGCGCGTGGCTTGCCGACGGATACCGTACTGCGCCAGCGCAGCCGCGTCGACTTGAACCTCGCCCAGTCTCTGGGCGAGAAGGCGGGCTCGCTCAACGTGTCGGCCTCCATGCGCAACTACTGGGGGGGCGGCGGCAATCAGTTGGACTACACCATTGGCTATTCAAACCGGTGGCGTAACCTGACCTACAGCATTACCGCGCAACGTACGCGGGAGTCGATTGCCAGCGTGGGGCGTTGGAGCGATTTCAACCAGATTCCCGGCGCGATCGATACACCCACGCCGACGCTCGACTCCCGCTGGGATACGCGGCTCTTCTTTACTGTGAGCATCCCGCTCGGCTCGAAGGCCACCTCGCCAACGCTCTCGGGCACGCATAACCAGTCGCATCGAGACGGCAGCAACAGCCAGGTCAGCCTGTCCGGCAATGCCGGTGAGAACCAGCGTATCGGCTACGGCGTGACGGTGGGCCGCAACGACGGCAGCTCGGCCTTGAGTGCCAATACCCGATACAACGGTGCCTTCGGCCAGGTCGGCGCCAACTACAGTCAGGGCAACGGATATCGCCAGGTTGGCGTGGGCGCATCGGGTGGTCTCGTTGTCCACGGCGGTGGCGTGACATTCGCCCCGACGCTGGGTGACACCATTGGCTTGGTGTATGCCCCCGATGCTGCCGGGGCCCGTGTGCAAAACGGCCAGGGTGCCGTTGTCGATCGCAAGGGCTACGCCGTTGTCTCGAACCTGAATCCGTACGAGCTCAATACGGTCACGCTTGACCCCAAGGGGATGGCGGCTGGCACGGAATTGAAGTCAACCACGGTGAGTGTCGCGCCGCGCGCTGGCTCGGTGGTCAAGCTGACGTATGAGACCAAGGCCGGACGTGCTGTGATTATCGACAGCCAAAAGCCCGACGGACAGCCGCTGCCTTTCGGTGCGGAAGTGGTGGACGATCAAGGTACGAACGTTGGCGTGGTCGGACAGGCCAGTCGCGTCATCGCCACAGGCCTGTTGGCTTCGGGGGCGCTGACGGTGCGCTGGGGCGAAGGGGCGGAAAACAGCTGTCGTATCAACGTGACCCTGCCCGACAAGCCGGCTGCGAGCGGTTTCGAGCGCTTTGACGCGGTTTGCGAGCCTGCTGCACCCGTGGCGCAGCCAGTCAATCTTTCCGACGCTTTCAGTCAGGCACCGCAGCCCCATGGCGCGATGCTGACGAAGGCGCGTGTCTCTTCCATGCGGTTGACGCCGTCACCGCGCACTGAAATGCAGGGCTAACCATGCGACAACGCTATTCGTCGATCCATACGCTGTGGCTCTCATTGGCGGTGTTGGCGCTGTGCGGCGGCGCGTCTTCCGCCGCCTTGGCGCAGTCCGCCGTGAGTGTGACCGGGAGTCTGACGGCGGGAACGTGCCAGTGGGGTGTCGGTGGTTCTGACCACGCAGTCCTCTTGGATCCGATCAACGTTTCTCAGCTCAGGCAAGGGCAAGTGGCTGGGCTCAAGACGTTCAGCCTTTCTCTCACCAATTGCGCCGCAAGGATGGTCAGCGCAACGTTCACCTTTTCAGGAACATCGGATGCCACGGACAAATTGCGCTATCGCAACGTCGGTACGGCAACGGGTGTGGCCGTCGAACTCCAATCGAGCGATGGCAGGACGATCGGTGCTGATGGCACCAACAATCAACGCACAGCCAACGTCACAGGCAATCAGGTCACACTCCCCCTGCAGGCGGGTTATTGGCAGGTTGCGGCACGTGCCTCGGGTGGCTCCGTCGATTCCGGTATCACCTTTACGATCCAGTACAACTAGAAAGGTCGGATAGAGACGCACGCATGTGGGCGATTCGTGTCGCCCCTTCGTGTCGGCGTTTCGGATGCGCTGGCGTTGTCCATCAACGCCAGCGCATTTCTTTTGCGCGCGGCTTGCGCTTCCGATCGTAGCGTGGCCTCCGTAGCGCTACGGAGGCGCAACCCGTAGCCAACCGGGTTCAAAGAAAACGGCGAGCTTCCTACGATGACGGTCTCTCTCCTCTCAAAGACTAAGGACCGTTTCCATGATCAAGACTTTCGCGCTGCCGGGTGCCCTGGCGCTCCTGTTCTCGAATGCGGCGTTTGCCCAAACCGCTGCAGATGCCACGAAGGAAGAAGGCTACTACGGCGCCGCGCGCATCGTTGGCGCCAAGCACAAGGCCAGCAATATGGATCAATCGGCTCGCCCAGGCATTTCTCAGTTTGTCTCGATCGATGACAGCAGTAACCACGTGACGGGTTCGTTGGCGCTCGGTTATGACTACGGCAATGGCTGGCGTGTGGAGGGTGAATACACGCTGCCGAGCCATGATGAGTTCACGAACGGTACGCCGACGGGCCCGTTTGCTGCCAGCCTGAACCACCACAAGATCCGCTCGCAACGCCTGATGGCCAATGTGTATCGCGACTTTGCCGTGGCCAAGAACGTGTCGGTGTACGCCATGGGCGGCCTGGGGCTGGCGATGCTGAAGTCGGAGGGTTGGCAGGGTAACGTGGGCCGTCAATACGAGTCGGCTAGCCAAACCAACCTGGCATGGTCGCTGGGTGCAGGCGTGACGTATTCCCCGATGAAGAAGCTGGCTCTGGACCTGGGCTACCGCTATGTCGACATGGGCAAGGCGGAAAGCGGCTGGAACGCCTTCCCGAACGCTCGTGGCCTGCGTGACGAAAAGATGAGCGCGAACGTTGCGTCGCATGAAATCTACCTGGGCGCGCGTTACAAGTTCTGAAAGCGCATTCACGATCGATGCATCGTCGTCATGTCGGCATGACTGATTGCGCCGGTTTCACCCTCCCGGGGTGTTGATACGGCCCGTGTTCCGCTGACCAGCAACGGGGTCGGCGATGCAAAGAAAAAAAACGGCTCTGTCCGGACGCAATGTCCGGCAGAGCCGTTTTTGTTTACGCCTGACGCTTCGGATTGGGAGGTGCTTCGGGGAATCATGCAATCTAGGTCGATTCAGTCGAGAGTGCAAATCTGGAGCGATTATTGAATACGATGCCGGCCCACCGGCTCGTGCGGTGCGCCAACTATCACCACATACCGCTCTGCAGTATTGAAAAACCAGTCTTGCGATCAATTTCAATCAGGTGATATAACCCATTCCACGTAACAAATTCACACGAGTCTCGGCAAGATCCCCCCGTCAATTGCGAGCGTAAAAATGAAAAGAAATGCGTGGAAGTTGGGTGTTGGAGGCGTCACGATTCTCACAGGCGCACTGCCGGTGGGCGCTTACGCAGCGTGTTCGGCCACCGCGCCGGCCAGCAATACCACCGTGACCTGTTCGGGTGCGGGTATTCCTTCGGTGGTGGCGGCTGGTGGCAGCACCAACGTTACGATCAATATCGATTCGACCGCGACGGGCAGTTATGCGTTGTCGACCAGTCCGACGCCGTTCTCCGTCGATACCTCAAGCGCCATTACCAGTAGCGGTAATTTGTCGATGTCGGGTAATGGCACCGGCGTCGCCAATCGCGGTGCGGTGCTGCTTGGCGTGAACAACGGCAATACGATCACCAACGCCACGGGCGGGGTGATTTCAACCACGGGCGCCTACAACGATGGCGTTGCCGCAAACGGCAACAACAATACGCTCGTCAACAACGGCACCATTACAACGACCGGCAACAATTCCTATGGGATGACGGCCGCTTGGGGGCAAAGCAATACGGGCGCCTCGGGCAACACGATTACCAACACCGGCACGGTGACGACGTCCGGCAACAACGCGCGTGCGGCATCGTTGCTCGGCGGCAGCGGCACGATCACCAACAGCGGTACGTTGACCACCAATGGCCGCGACGCACCTGCCGTCTACATGCAGGGCAACAACGACACGCTCGTCAACAGCGGCACGATCCAGACGACGGGCACCGCCACTAGCGGCGGCAGTGTCGACGCCGTGGTGTCGAACACGCTTGGCAGCTCGTTCAATGCAACGATCACCAACCAGGCCGGCGGCCGGATCATCAGCAACAACGGCATCGGCGTGCGCTCGACCAACGGCGCCACGACCATCACCAACGCCGGCTTGATCCAGGGCGGTGGCGGCACGGCCATCCAGGGCGGCAACGGCAATGTGACGCTGATCCTGCAGACGGGCTCGCAGATCATCGGTACGGCCAACGGTGGCGCCGGCACCAACACGGTCACGCTGCAAGGCACGGGCACCGCGGCGAACGCGTTCACGAACTTCCAGAGCCTGACGATGGCCGGCACCGACTGGACGTGGGCCGGCACCGGCACGTTTTCGACCGCACTGGTGCAAAGCGGCACGCTGAATTTGACCGGTACGCTGGGCACGACCACGGCATCGGTGGTGGCCACGGTCAACAGCGGCGCGACCCTGCAGGCCAATGCGACGAACCTGCCGTTGTCGGTTACGGACAACGGGCTCGTCCGCTTCCAGCAGGACAGCGCGGGCACGTACACGGGGGCGATCAGTGGCAGTGGTGCCGTGGAAAAGACCGGCGCCGGCACATTGACGGTATCCGGTGCCAATACGTATTCGGGCGGCACGACCATTACGCAAGGCGTGCTGTCGGTCGCCGCAGACAACGCGTTGGGTGCATCGTCGGGCAGTCTTGCGCTCAACGGCGGCACGCTGCAGCTTGCCAGCACATTCAACCTGGCAGCCAGCCGCGCGGTGTCGATCACGGCCAACAACGGCACGATCGATACACAGGGCTTCAATTCGACGATGGCGCAAGGCATCACGGGCGCCGGCGCGTTGACCAAGCTCGGCAGCGGCACGCTCACGCTCAACGGTGTCAACACTTACGCGGGTGGCACGAACGTGAATGCCGGCACCGTGGTCGTTGGCGATGGCACGAGCGCATCGGCGGCATTGAGCGGCGGTGGCCCCGTTGCCGTCGCAGCCGGTGCAACGCTTGGCGGCTATGGCAGCGTCACGGGCAACGTGTCGAACAACGGCACGATTGCGGCCGCCAATGCGGTGGCTGGCCTCGCCGGTGGCGCCATCGGCAATTTCCAGATCAACGGCAATCTGACAAACGCCGGGCTCGTGCAGCTCGGTGGCAGTGGTGTCGGCAATACGCTCACGGTCGCCGGCAACTACGTCGGCCAGAGTGGGACGATTGGCCTGAACACGTTCCTGGCTGGCGACGGTGCCGCATCGGACAAACTCATCCTCAGCGGCGGCGCCGCCAGCGGCACAAGCACGCTCAAGGTGACGAACGTTGGCGGCCCGGGCGCGCAAACGATGGCCGACGGCATCCAGGTCGTGCAGGCGACCAACGGTGCGACCACCAGCGCTGGCGCATTCATGCTCTCGGGCGGCACGGTCAACGCCGGCGCGTATTCGTACTACCTGGCGCGGGGCGGCGCGTCGGCAGGGTCGGCCAACAACTGGTACTTGCGCAACACCGTGACGGCGACCACGCCGACGGCACCCGTGGATGCGGCAGTCGGTACGCCAACCGCCATTACCGAAGCCATTGCAGAGGCCACGCCGGGCGCCAATCCCGTGCCCATCTACCGCGACTCTGTACCCCTGTACGCCGAAGCGCCGGCCGTTGCGCGCCAGCTTGGCTTGCTGCAGATCGACACCTTCCACGACCGCCAAGGCGAGCAAGGTCTGTTGACCGAGAACGGATCGCTGCCTGCATCGTGGGCACGCGTGTGGGGCGGCAATACCAAGTTGTCGCAGAAGGGCGATGTGAACCCCTCGTTCGATGGCACGGTGTGGGGCATGCAGGTCGGGCAAGACCTGTACGCGGATACCCAATCGAACGGCCATCGCAATCACTACGGCGTGCTGCTCGGTTTCTCGCGTGCGGTGGGCGATGTGAACGGCTTCGCGCTGGCGCAGCAAGGCCTGGGCGTGGGCTCGCTGCAAGTCAACGCATACGACCTCGGTGGCTACTGGACACACGTTGCCCCGAGCGGCTGGTACACCGATGCCATCCTGATGGGCAGCGCCCTGACGGTGCGCACGAGCGCGAACGACAACGTGCGCGGCTCCGCAAACGGTAAGGCACTGACCGGTTCGGTCGAAGCGGGGCTGCCGATTCCGCTCGCGCAAAACCTGATGCTGGAGCCGCAGGCACAACTCGTGTGGCGATGGACCTCGTTGAACGCATTCAACGATGGCGCTTCCGACGTGAACTGGAACAACGGCAACACGTTCCTGGCCCGCGCGGGCGCGCGCCTGCAATGGTCGTTCACGTCCAGCGGCGTGAACTGGAAGCCGTATCTGCGCCTGAATGTGCTGCGCGCTTTCGGCACGGATGACAAGACCACCTTCGGCAACAGCACCACCATCGGTACGCAGATCGGCCAGACCGCCGGGCAGATCGGCGCGGGCCTCGTCGCGCAGGTGACCAAGCAGGCCAGCGCCTATGCCACGATCAGCTATCTGGCCAACCTGGGCGGCGAGCATCAGCGCACGCTCATGGGCAATGCCGGCGTGCGGTGGGCCTGGTAATGCTGTGACGCTGTCCAAGCCGGTTGCACCGGCGCTTGCAAACAACCCGCTGGCATCTGCGCAGCGGGTTGTTTTGCTTTCGGCTCACGTAAGATGGCGCGCACTATCCCGCGCCGCCAAAGGGTTGCCACACCATGCCTAATGCCCAGTCGTCCACCGTGCTCTCGGCCATGCGCCGCTTTCGGCGTTCCGCGCTGTTTGGCGGCGGCATCGTCCTCACCGTCATGGCGCTGCTCACGTTCGGTATTGCGGTGGCGTCCATTGTTCGCGCGCACGTCGACGGCGAACGACGCAACTTGCAGGTCGAGGGCGAGCGCATGGCCAGCGAGGTCATGAAGGCAGAGGCCATCGTGCGCAGCACAGTCTATCTGGCAGAACTGGTGTGGAACCAGCGTGCGGCTACCTCCACCGATGTGGCCGCACGTTTTCGTGCGGGCGGCGGGCAATTGGTGCAGCAGCACAGTGGTGGGCTGCACTCTGTCTTGTTTGCCAGCAGTACGCCGCAGACGCCCGTGCCCGAGCTTGAACGGCTGATCGCCATGACGGACGGTGTTTCTCGCACACTGGCCGCCACCGCCAGCATTCAAGGCTACCGGCTCAGCACCTACTTCTATACGCCGTCGGCGGACTTCATTGCGGTGTCGCCGTTTCCCTGGCCGGGTCAGGCAACGCTCGACTCGGCAATGGCAAACCGGCAGGCCCTCTTCGGGGCGCTAACGCAAGATGCCGATGGGCCGATCGCACCCGCCACCTTGCACGACCCCGGCACCGACTTGCACACCGTGCGCTGGCTTCCGCCGTATCGCAACCCGCTGACGGGAGTGATGTCGACCCGCATGTCGATCTATGGGTTGGATGCGCAAGGCAAGCCCTTTGCCGTGTTCGTGTGCGAGATCCCGGCCTCTGCCGTACTGGATGGGCTCTCGACGCAGCGGTTCCATGGCACGTTTGTCGTGTTGAGCCGCAACGGCACGCCCATCACGACCAGCGCCGGCGGCGACGCGCGCCCCGATGTCCTGGCTGCGGTGCGCGAGTCCTCTGCCGAGAAGGCGATGACCTTGCAGCGCGCGAGCAACGGCATCTTCATGATCAGCTCGCCGCCCGGTCTGGCCGGCGGGCGGATCGTCTATGCCCTGACCCTGCAGGATGTGTTGACGGGCATCTGGCCAGAGATTCGTGCCACCACCTTGCTGACGGCGGGGTTGATCGCTGCGCTGTGGATTCTGCTGTGGTGGTTCAATCGCCGTGTGTTCGTGCCGATGCTCGAACGCTCCGAACGCATGGTTGAAACCGAGCGCCTGAACCGGATGCTGATTGAGTTGGCGCCCATCGGCCTGGGTGTGATCGACGCCCACACCGGCGAACCCATGCTGAGCAGCCCGGTCATGGACGAGGTGGCCGGCAAGACGATCGCCCACGCACCGTCCCTGTCCGCAGAGATCGCGCAGCGCTATGCCAAACGCGGCGGTGCGGGCGTGGTGCGAGACGGCGTGGTGCGAGACGAGCTGGCCGTCACCACCACAGACGGTGGCCACGTCGACCTGGCCGTCAACCTGGCGCCCGCGCACTATCGCAACACCAACGTGCTGGTCACCGCCTTTACCGACATCACCGACAAGAAGCGCACCGAGCTGGCATTGCGAGAGGCTAAGCAAGCGGCGGACAACGCCAACCACGCCAAGTCCGTCTTCCTTGCCACGATGAGCCACGAGATCCGCACGCCGCTCAACGCGATTCTCGGCAACCTCGAACTCGTGCAGCGCCTGCCGTTGCCGCCCGCCTTGGGCAAGCGCTTGCAGACCGTGTCTTCGTCGTCCAACGCGCTGCTCGGCATCATCAATGACGTGCTCGATTTCTCCAAGATCGAAGCCGGGCAGTTGTCCATCGAATCGATTGCGTTTGATGCAGCAGCCGTCCTGCGCGATGCGGCCGCCATCTTCGCGCCCATCGCGCAAGAGAAGAGGTTGCAGTTCGAATGCACCATCGATGCAGGCGTCGCCGCGCAATACATGGGCGACCCCACGCGCCTGCGGCAGATTGCATCGAACCTGCTGAGCAACGCCATCAAGTTCACCGACCAGGGCAGCGTGCGGGTTGCACTTCACACCGCGGACGCCCCGGACGGCACGATTGTGCTGAGCGTGGCCGACAGCGGCATCGGCATGAGCAAAGAGCAGCAGGCGCACCTGTTCGAGCCCTTCATGCAGGCGGACTCCACCATCACACGCCGCTTTGGGGGCACGGGGCTCGGGCTGGCGCTCTGCCGTCGACTGGTGGGCTTGATGGGGGGCGCGATCACGTTGCACAGCGCACCGGGGGAGGGCAGCGAGTTTGTCGTGACGCTGCCCTTTGCGGTGGCCGATGTTGCGCCCGAGGCCAACGAAGACCCGGCACAAGCACCCGACGCCGGAACCGCGCCCGCCAACATTCGTGTGCTGGCCGCAGACGACCAGGCGGCCAACCGCGAGTTGATCCGCATGCAACTGGAGGCGCTCGGCTACCGCGTCAACATGGCCGAGGATGGCAACGACGCACTGCAGCGCTTCAATGCGCAACCCTACGACCTCGTGCTCACCGATCTCAACATGCCCGGCATGGATGGCTATGCGCTGGCGCGCCGCCTGCGCGACCAGGGCTCACGCGTGCCCATCATCGCCCTGACGGCCAACGCCGAGGTGGACGAACATCGCCGCTGTGTGCAGGAAGGCATTGATGGTGTGCTCGTCAAGCCGGTGCTGCTCAAGACGCTGGATGCCACGCTGCGCCGCATGCTGCGCGCCAAGGCCCCGCCAGTACAGAAACGCGAGGCGCCGGCAGAACCCACACCCCGCGCGAGCATTGGTGAAGGCCGCTTGCCGGACGCCATCCTTGCCGCGCTCACCCGGTCCACGCAAGAGCAGCTTGCCAACTTGCGCGTGGCGTTGTCGACCGACGACCGCAAGGCCGCGTTGCGCGACTTGCACGCCATGAAAGGCACCTTTGCGATGATCTACGAGCAGGCGGTCTCCAACGCCTGCGCCGCAATGGAGCAGCAAACCAAAGAGGGCGAGGACCTTGCCCACCTGCAGCCAGCGCTCGACCAGCTTGCGGCCATGGCGCAAGAGGCGTTGGCGCGGCGTGGCATGTAACCAGGCCCCGCTTCTGCGCTTTTCTCCCTGAAGGGGCGGGCGACCTTACGCGTCGTCCGCTGGTGCATCTGCAGCGTCTGGTGCATCTGGCGCATCTGGCGGCGCATCCCCGTGCTCGGGTTTGACATGGGGGCGGATGGTCGATGGGATCAGCCCCGTCTCGATGCCGTAGTGCACAAGATCCAGGTCACGCTCGAGACCGAGCTTGCGCATGGCTGCCGTCTTTTGCGTGCTGATCGTCTTCTTGCTGCGCTGCACCCGCGCCGCAATCTCGTTCACCGTCAGGCCGGATACAAACAGGCGCACCACCTCCAGTTCGCGCGGGGTCAGCGGCGTTTCATCGCTGCGCTTGCGTCGGGCTGGCGTGGCGGTGCGCAGGATGCGTTCGATGGTGGGCGAGACATAGTGGCCATTGGCGAATGCCGCATGCACCGCCAACGACAGGTGACTCATCAAATCTGCCTTGCTCACGACGCAGCGGACTTCCTGCATGAGCACCTGCAAGATGGCGGGGTTCTCGATCATCGTCAGCACGACAATGCGCACCTGTGGATAGCGCTGCCGAATCAACGACAAGAGCGCCGTGCCGTCGCCATGGCTGCCGCCCGGCATGGCGTAGTCGCACACCAGCACGTCGACGCTGACGCGGTTGAGCAGTGCGATCAGATCAGAGGAATTGCGCGCAAGACCATCGACCGAAATCGACTGGCTGGCGGCAAATTCGTGTTTGATGCCGAAGAGGATGGCCGGATGGTCATCCGCCACCGCAACGCGGATCGGGACAGGGTTCATGGGGCATTTGCTGGACCGCCGCTGCACATGCACCGGTGGGTCTTTCGGACCAAGCCCCGACTCTATGGCCCGGGGGCCGGACACGAACAGCGGAAGCGTCTGAAAACCATGTCAAACGTGGTGCACAAAAAAAGGGCCCCGGTTGCCCGGAGCCCTTCCCTCATTTAAACGCACACCCGCCGCACCAGCCCCTTCTGGAGGAGGAACAGGAACAAGACGTGCGAGCCAGCGCGGTTTCTGTGCGTTCTAGAGCTGGTTGTGCGGCTTACCAGTAGAAGCCACCACCCACCACCGCGCCAACTTCACCGCGGCTGCTGGTGTTCACCGCACCCTTGACAATCCACTTGCCGTCCTTGGTCATGTAAGACGCGCCGATGGCCGTGCCGTACTCACTGCCGTACGTGCTGCCCGAGATCGCCATGAACGTGCGGCCCGGCAGCGTCGACTGCGGCAAGCCTGCCACCGCCATCGCGGCAGCCACGCCACCCATCGCATCCTGACGCGCGCTGTGCACGCTGTTGTTCAGCTGCTGCACGTTCACCGCATCGGTCGGGGCCGTACCGGCCTTCACGTTGGTGATCTGACGCTCGGCACCTGCCGAACCCACCGACACCGAGTCATTACGATCCGTGGTCGAGCCTGCGCCCAGTGCCACCGAGTTGTCGTGCGTTGCGGACGAACCCTGGCCGATGGCCGTGCCGCCCGAACCCGAAGCGCTCGAACCTTGGCCAATGGCCGTGCCGTTCGAACCCGCAGCGCTCGAACCTTGGCCGATAGCCGTGCCGTTCGAACCCGATGCCGCCGAGCCTTGGCCGATAGCCGTGCCGTTCGAGCCCGATGCCGCTGCACCTTGGCCAATGGCCGAGCTGTTGGAGCCCGAGGCATCCGCACCGGCACCCACGACGATCGAGCCGGGGCCGCCCTTGCCCTGTTCGGCACCGCCGCCCGAACCACCGCCAGCGCCGCCGCCAGTACCACCTGCTTCGATGGCACCCACACGGCCATCCAGGCTGGAGTAATAGCCCTCGAGCTTCTGGTCCAGATCGAACAACTGGCCGCCGTTGACCGCTTGCATGCTGTCCTTGGCGATCAGGCCACCCCTGACGTTGTTCAGGTACGTACCGCCGGTGCCGCCAAGCGTCACGCTATCCAAATTGACGCCGTCATACACCACCGCACCCAGCGCGCGGCCGTTGTTCGGGTCGAACAGGCCCATGGCCTTGAGCTGGGCGATCGAAGCCGCATCGTTGTCGGCCGTGCCGTTGGCAACGCCAGTCAGCCTGCGGTCGCCCGCCGTGCCGGCAAAGTTGACCACCGTGCCGGCCGTGCCTGCTGCCACGGTAACGTCGTTGGTGGTCGCGTCTTGCTTGACCAGACCCACCGCGCCGTTGCTGACGTCTTGCTGCAGCTTGGTGATGTTGGTTTCCGCCGTGGTAACGCGGCCGTTGGTTGCATACAGTTGCGCGCCGTTGACAGCATCGGTGCTGTTGTTCGCCAGGTCGCCAGCGGCCACGCCGGTCAGCTTGCGCTCGCCGCTGGTGCCCTTGAAGTCCACCGAAGTCCCAGCCGTGGCGGCTGCCACGGTGATGTTCTTGGAGGTGGCGTCTTGCTGCACCAGGCCCACCGTGCCATCGCCGATCTTGGTTTGAAGATCGGTGATGTTGCCCTCGGCCGTGGTCATGCGGCCCGTGAGCTTGGTCACGTTGTCGTTGGTGGCAAACAGTTGCGAGCCGTTGACGGCATCGGTGCTGTTGTTCGCCAGGTTGCCATCGGCCACGCCGGTCAGCTTGCGTGCGCTGTTGGTGCTGTTGTGGAAGTCCACCGTGGTGCCGTCCGTGCCCGCTGCCACCTTGATGTTGCGCGTGGTGGCGTCTTGCTGCACCAGACCCACCGAGCCATCACCGATGCCCTTTTGTAGATCGCCGATGTCGGTGTGGGCCTTAGTCAAGGAGGTATCCAGCCCAGCGAGTGCGCCACCAACGGTGGTTTGCGTGCCGCCGTTGGCCAGCGTGTAAGTCGGGCCGGTCACAGCGCCCGTGGTCGGGTTGATGGCAGCGCCGCCACCCAGTGCCGCAACAACCGGCGTGAGTTGGCTGACGTTCACGGCGTCGGTGCCGGCCGTGCCAGCAGCCATGTTCACGATCTTGCGTTCGCTGCCGACTGCGCCCACCGAGACGGTGTTGGCGGCGTCTGCGACGGACCCGTAGCCCAAGGCGACGGAGTTTGCACCCGTGGTGGAAGCTCCGCGTCCCAGCGCAGTCGAGTTATCGGCCGTCGCTACGGCCGCTTGACCCAACGCTGTCGTGAAGTCGCCCGAGGCGACCGACTGGTAGCCAATGGAGGTTGCGGATGCGCCCGTAGCTTGCGCAGCACCACCCACGGCCGTGCCGCGATTGACTGCTGTCGTGCCGCTGCCAAGAGCGGTCGCATTGCCTGTTGCAGATGCATTACGACCCAGCGCAATGGCTTGGTACGCAGCGCCCGTGGCGTCCGACTTGGCACCGTCGCCGATTGCAATGCCACTGGCGATGGAGGTTGCGGCAACAGTGCCGTTGACCTTGATGTAGTCGTTGTCCACCTTCGTCGACAGCGCCGTGTTCATCTGGCCGAGGTTGACGGCGTCAGTGTTTTGCGTGCCATTGGCAACGTTGACGATCTGGCGTTGTGCGGTGGCGGTGCCGACGGAGACGGTGTTGGCGCGGTCAGCAACCGAACCATTGCCCAACGCGACGCTGCCCGTGCCAGCAGCCGTTACCGACGTGCTCGCACCCAAGGCCGTTCCGCCCGCTGCCTGCACATTGGCCACATGGCCGATTGCGGTTGCAAGGTCGGCATTGCCTGTCGCGGCATTGCCCAGCACGTTGACGCCCGTGCCAGTTGCGCTGGCACCGCGCCCCACTGCTGTGCTGTTGTTGCCGGTGACGGTGGCGCCGTCGCCCAGAGCGGTCGCGGCTGTACCTGCTGCACTGCTGTTGGCGCCCACAGCCGTTGCAGAGGTACCGTCGGCCTTTGCGGCGTTGCCAATTGCAACCAGCCCACCGTTAGCGCTGCTGGCCGCGTTACCAATCGCTGTCGCATTGGCCGACGCCGCGTTAGCCAGACGGCCCACAGCAACCGCGCCAGAACCGTTGGTCGATGCAGAGTTACCCAGCGCTACGGCAGAAAGCCCTTGCGCATTGGACGAGACGCCAATGGCCACTTGGCTGGTGTTCGTGGCATCACCAGCCACACCGGAGGTTGCGCCGTTGCCGATGGCAATGGAATTGAGGGTGTTGGCTTTTGACCCCGTGGCAGCGGTACCCGCACCGCCAATGGCGATGGAATTGGCGCCAGCCGCCGTGGCAAACGTGCCACCAGCAAATGCGTTAGCACCCGAGGCCGTTGACGATGCGCCAATCACGGTGGAGCGCGCAGCCGAGGCCAGGGAATCCGTACCCACTGCTGTTGCGAGCGTGCCCGTGCCGGTTTGGGCATTGGAGCCGAGCGCCACGCCATAGGCAGCCCCGGCCGATGCGGCAGAGCCAAGCGCAACAGCGGCGCTACCGGTGGCGGTGGCGGCTTGGTTGAGGGTGTTCGGATTCACCTTGATGTAGGCGTCATCCAGCGCGGCCGTGGTGCCAATGGCGCTGGTGCCGATCGATTGCGTGCCGATCGAGCCCGCGCCAGCCGTGCCGGTGCTCGGTGCTTGACGCACGCTGACGGTCTGCGAGGTCTTTTCGTCTTCTTCGGTTGCATCCACTTCTGCCGCGAATGCGCCCGTCATGGACGCGCCGCCCAGCACGAGGGCTGCCACGGCGGTGCGCGCAACGCGCGCCGAACCCTTCGAGCGCGACTTGGCCGTTTCGGCTGCCGCTGCCCACGTATTGGTGGTGGTGTTCCAGACGCTGCGATAAACCTTGTTCATATTCCCTGTTCCTTCGAGGTTGGTGTCGGTGACAGGGTCATGCTAGGGAGCGGGCCGCTTGGGCAAAATGAGAAAAGTCCTATTCTTGTGCGAGTGCACATTCGGGCGGCGGGTTTCGCGTCATCCGCAACACCCCAATGGGCGCTGGCCCAAAGCAAAGGCCCTCGCGCTGGGGCGAGGGCCAGGTGGTGCTAATGCGGTGCTAGTGCGGTGCTAATGCGGTGCTAGTGCGGTGCCGGTGCCGTGTTACTGGGCCGCGGCCTCTTCCTTCTTCACCGGCCGGCTGCTGAAGCGCACCGACAGCGCTTTGCGCGCGGTATCCAGCGCTTCACCCTTGCCGGCCACCTTCAGCAGGGCGTAGCCCTCCAGCGCGGCGCTCATCACATCGCTGCCGAGTGCGAGTTGCGAGTCGCGCATCTTTTCGTAGAGCTTTTCCATGCGGACCATGCGCGGGCGCAGCGTATCGAAGCCCGCGAGGTCACGCCGCATTTCTGCCACGTTGAAGGTGGGCGGCAGCACGTTGGGGTTGGCGGCCAGCACTTCCACCGCTTTGCGGCAGAAGGCTTCGGATTTATCGCCCATCTTGACGAGCGCGCCGCGCTGCTCGGTCGACAGGTCGATCAGGCTGATGAGCCTGTCTTCCAGCGTTTTGAGCGCGCCGTCAATGGCGGCGAGGTCTGCGGTGCTGGGCGCAAATGAGATCAGGTTTTGTGACATTGGATTCCTTGGTGAACTGCAAACACGCCATGCCAACCGGCATGACCGCGCGAGAGTGGCGGGCAATGGGGCGTATCGCAAGGCTGGGGGCGGGTTTTGGGCGCATTTTCAGAAAACTCCTATGCGGGTGGCACCCGTGGGTTTGTTGGCGGAGGTCTGAGGTCCGGCGGCGCAGCGCAAAGCTCCGGTGTCGGAGCCCAGAAGGTCCGGCGCTCCACCTAAAAGGTGCGTGCACGCGGGTTTAAGGTCCGGCGTCGGAGGTTAAAGGTCCGATGCCGGAGGTCTGAGGGTCCGCCTTTGCACCTAAAAGGTGCGTGCGTGCAGGTCAGAGGTCCGATGCCGGAGCTAAAAGGTCCGATGGCGGAGGTAGAGAGGTCCGGCGCCGGAGGTCAAAGGTCCGGCGGAGGCGGTGTTTAGCACGCCATTGGCCTGTGTCGCTGGGCCATCGGGGCGCAAAGATCCGCCGTCGGCGAGGGGCCGTGCGGGTCTGGCCCGCCCTAGGTAGCGCCTGCCTTTTCTGCCGCGATTTGCTCTGCGGTTTCCTTGCCCAGCAGGATGGCGGCGCTCAGCGCCATCCCTTCCGTCACGAAGCCTTCTGGCGACGACGCAGAAGTCCACTCCGACGGTGGGCCTTGGCGGGGCACATAGCGGAATTCGCTGGCCCATCGGTGGTTGTTTCCTTGCTTGGTCTGTATTTCGAGATGGCCATGCTTGGCTTTTACGATCGTTTCCATCGAAGCCTCCGCATTGCGCTCCCCCCGCAAGCTCGGCGCCGTCTGTGCGCGGCATGCTCAACTGAGAATACCGTATGAACGCCGGAGCGTTTTGTCTAGAGACGCGAGGGATACATCGGCCAAGTGCCGCGCCCGGTCTTTGTTTTCCGATGATGGCCTTAGCGGAGCAGCCCAAGAATCGGAATCCAAGCCCGATTCGCGTCGCTATAATTGCCCCCGCTGCCGCACCAACGGCAGCCGGGTGTAGCAGCCCGTCTCTTTTTCTCACAGGCCGGATAGCCGCTGCCACGCGGCTTTTTTCATCCGGAGCTTGTGCACGCCTATCGTTTTTATGGCGGGCCGGGCAGGGAGACCTTCGGGTCTGCCGGTGTCCTGTGAGACCGGTCTGCTACCCCTGCCGTCAGGCCCGCCACCCTCGTGTAGCAGCGAATGGCAGGGCCTCTGTTATCTCACAGGAGGTTCTATGTCTGGAGTCGCAAGCGGGCACCGCCCCGCGTCTTACCCATCCCCACCCCAACGCCGCCCCGATCCTCGCCGGTCAGGAGGCGCGCAATGACCCCCACCCAACGCCGCACCTACCTGACCGGTGCCCTGGCCGCGCGGGACTACCTCTGCCGCACGCAGGCAGACCTGCGCATACATCGCCAATTCCGGCCCGACGCGCTGCGCTGGGCACTGGCCCACGCCAGCTCTCGCCCGCCGGAATATCGGGCGGGGTTTCTGGACGGCATCGGCGCGTTTGTGTCGATGGTGCTGGAAGGGTGTCAGGTCAACCCTGAAACGTGGGAAGTGCTGACCGCCGTAGAGCGGGCTGGCGAAAGCCAGTAACAATATCGATAGCAAGACGGTTCCCCGAGACGGGCGGGGATGCCTCCAAGCGGGCGCAATGCCTCGCTCTCAGTCAAATATTGACGACTGTGCCTTCAAATTTAGGAGCAGTCTCATAACGCTTTCGCCCACCAGTCTCCAGAATCAGGCCTGCAATTTCCGGTCTGTCCATTGGCTCCGCCGCCAGCGCGGCTGAGCGCCCGCAGAGGTTCCCCCTGCCGCAAGAGATTGCACGCCTGCGTGCCGCACGCGTGCGCGCTGGCCAGACCACCTTGATCCCGACTCCAACCATGAGGTGACGTATGTCCGTCCGCCGTTTCATGGCCGCTTGCCTCTTGGTGATGGGGTGCGGCGCCAGCGCAGTGCAAGCCAGTGTGGTGATCGGCGGAACGCGCGTGATCTATCCCTCCAATGAGAAGGAGGTGACGGTCCCCTTGGAGAACCAGGGCAAGCAGCCTGTGCTGGTGCAGGTGTGGGTGGACACCGGAGACCCGCTGGAAACCCCCGATGCGATCAAGTCGCCATTCTTCATCCGGCCACCCATGTTTCGTATGGAGCCGGGCAGCGGCCACGCAGCGCGGTTGACCTACACAGGCGACCCGCTGCCGGACAACCAGGAAACCATGTACTGGCTGAACGTGCTGGAGGTGCCGCCCAAAGCAGCGAATGCAGCGGGCAGCAATCACGTTCAGTTTGCGGTGCGCACGCGCATCAAGCTGATCTTTCGGCCGTCGGGCTTGCAGGGCAATGCCACCGAGGCATTCAAGCAGCTCCGTTGGAAATGGGTGACGGGCGAGGGCGGCAAGGGTTTCGCCCTGGAGGTCACCAACCCCACGCCGTACTACGTCAACTTTGCGGATGTCGGGCTGAAAGTCGACGGCGTGCTCAAGCGCAATGACGACGGCGGCATGGTGGCACCCGGCGCCACGACCACGTTTTCGCTCGCACCGCTCAAGCTGACGAGCCGCCCCAGTGGCGACGTCCGGGCCAGTTTTGAGGTGATTGACGATTCCGGCGGATCCAGCGCGCAGGAAGCGCCGCTTGTGCCTTAACCCGATGTTCTGCAGATGCGCTTGCACTGCACAGTTTTAACCGTAACCGGCGCCATTGCCGAACCTTCCCCTCACAGAGTTTTTCATGAAGATTGCGAACCACAAGCGTTACCTGCCCCATGCACTGGCTGCCCTGCTGCTGATGGCCGGCGGCGCTACCGAGGCTTTTGCTCAAGTGTCCACCGTGAACGTGACGGGCAACATCACCGGTGAGTGTCGGATTACGGGGGGCACGTCGCTCACGATCCCGCTTGGCGACGTTCCCGTCAGCTCGTTCGCGGGGGTTGGCACCCCCTCTACTACGGCAGGGATGCAAAACATCACGCTCACGTGTACCGCGAGCCCCGGTATCCGGATGACGATGAGCGGTACGCAAAATGCCGACCTGCCAACGAACACGACCTTGCTGGCCTTGACCGGTGCGGGCGGGGCAGGTGTTGCAAGAGGCGCGGCCGTGCAACTGCTGTATAGCACCGCCACGACCGGCACCCCTACGACGGTGCTGGTGCGCAACGGCGCTGTCACGATCCCCACTGGCACCACGGTCACGGTGCGCGTTGGTGCGCGCTATGTCCAAACGTTGGCAACGATGGTGGCCGGTACGGCCAATACGACAGCCACGTTGACGTTCACCATCAACTAAGCGCGCAGCGTCGCTAGCGAACGATGGGGCAGCGGCATTCGGCGGTTGCACCCGCATCCATATTCGATTGAATTGAGATTTGATATGCAAAGGCCAATCTTCTTTAAGCGCTATCGCAGGCTATCTACCTGGCTGCTTGGGGTCGTGGCCTTCTTTTGCGCGTCAGGCAGTGCGATGGCGACCTATACCGTATGCCAACCTTGGAGCACGATCGGGCGAAGCGGAGTTTGGACGGCGACATTCAATAATGTCGTAGACAATCCAACCATTCCAGTCGGCAGCGTCTTGTCAACGGCCACCGTTGTTGATTCAGGAACCTATGCGTCTACCTTGGCTTGCACGCTTGTCAATGGCACGCGTGCAAACGGGGGGTCCAATCTTCGGCCAGCCAGCAGCGGAGATGTGCCGAGTATTCATATTAGCGGTGCATCGGTCAGGCTTTTATATAACGGGGCCCCATTGCGCAGCCAGGTTGTCTATAGAACGTATTCGGCCGCGGGCAACTATGATCAGTTTCCTTCGGGTCTCACAGCGCAATTGATCAAGACAAGTGCCAATACCAGTCTCGTTAATGGGTTCTGTTCGTCGCAAACTGGCATAGGTACTTTGTCGGCAAGTGACGGCACGGGCAGTTACTTGGCTACGATCGGTGCCTGCGTGAATGGCTTCACCCGACAGACGCCCACTTGCACCGTCAACACCGGGAGCGTCAACATTCCGCTGGGCAATGTCCCGGGCGGCTCATTCGGTAGTGTTGGTGCGGTCTCCACCACCAGCGCTGCGCAGAACATTGGGCTGACTTGCGCGTATTCGCCGCGCGTCAGAATGACGTTGCAAGGCACGCAAGCCGCTGGTGGCCCCAATACGACGGTGGCCCTGACGGGCGCGGGGGGCGCTGGTGTTGCCCAGGGCATCGGCGTGCAGATTCTTTATGGCGGTAACCCGCTGGTCGTCAACTCTGCGACCCCGACGGTTGTGAGCGCTGCTGCTGGCGCTACGTTGACTGTGCCCGTTGCCGCGCGCTATTACCGCATTGGCAACGTGACGGCAGGCACTGCAAATGCGAGCCCGACACTGCGGTTCGACTACAACTGAGGCTGCTCGGCCACTGGCAAAGAAGAAAGGGCTTGAACCAACGACGGTTCAAGCCCTTTCTGCATGTTGGGTGCGCTCAAGCGCGTGGCGCCATCAAGCCGGTGCAAAAAACCGCTCGTGCAGTTCTTCCAGCCCCAGGGTGCTGATCACTTCTTGCAGCCGCTCAGTCGGGCGCCGACGCGGCAGGTCTTTGTATTGCGCGATGATCAGCTCGTTCTTCATCGAATGCTCCCAGCCGACCAGCTCTGTCACGCTCACCTGATAGCCGTGGGCTTCAAGCTGCAGGCAGCGCAGCACGTTGGTGACCTGGCTGCCGAACTCGCGCGTGTGCAGCGGGTGGCGCCAGATTTCCGTGAGCGCATTGCCGAGCGACTTGCCCTTGTTCTTGCGCAGCACCCCGGCCACCTCGGCCTGGCAGCACGGCACGAGCACGATGTACTGCGCGTGCTTTTCGAGCGCGAAGCGGATCGCATCGTCCGTGGCGGTATTGCACGCATGCAGCGCGGTGACCACGTCGATGGTGGCCGGCAGGCGATCGGATGTAATCGACTCCGCTACTGACAGGTTCAGGAACGACATCCCCTTGAAGCCCAGCCGTGCAGCAAGCTCGGTCGACTTGGTGACCAGCTCTTCACGCGTTTCAATGCCGTAGATGTGTGAGGTGCCATCGCCGGGTTGTTCCTTGCAGAACAGGTCGTACAGGATGAAGCCGAGGTACGACTTGCCCGCGCCATGATCGACGAGCGAGACGTGCCCCTTGGCTTGCTGCACGTCGGCCAGCAGCGGCTCGATGAACTGGAACAGGTGATAGACCTGCTTGAGCTTGCGCCGGCTGTCCTGGTTCATCTTGCCGTCGCGCGTCAGGATGTGCAGTTCCTTGAGCAGCTCGATGGACTGGTTGGGGCGGATTTCGTGGGTGTTGTTGGACATCGTCAGGACAGCTCGGGCGGCATATCGCACGGGCAATGGCAGGTGCGCAGCGCGGAGAAAAACGGGAAAGAGGGCGCCAGTTTACCGAAAAGCGCGTTCGCTCAGGCCCAGAGGGTTGTTCGGGGATCATAAAAAGACTATATTCAGTCCACTTCAAAGGTGCCCGGAACCTCCCATGCGCTACTCATCCCAAGTCAAACCGATCAGCTATCTCAAGGCCAACGCCGCCGAGGTGCTTACGCAACTGGCCGAGCAGCGGGAGCCCTTGGTCATTACCCAGAACGGCGAAGCCAAGGCCGTGCTGCAAGACGTTGCGTCTTATGAAGAGACGCAGGAAACGCTTGCGCTGCTGAAGGTGCTGGCGCTAGGCACACAGGAGGTGGCGGACGGCAAGGTGAAACCCGCTGCCGATGTGCTGGCACGGTTGCGCACCAAGCGTTCGGGTGGCTAATGGCGAGAGCGTCTGCAACGTTTCAGGTGCTGCTGACACAGGGTGCGGAGCAGGATCTGGAGTCGATCTACGACTACATCGCCGAGTTTGATTGCGTTGCCAACGCCAATTACGTGCTCGACCAGCTTCAGGAGGTGGTCGAGAGCTTGGCGATGCACCCCGAGCGCGGCAACTACCCGAAAGAGCTGGCAGCCCTCGGCATCAAGGAATTTCGGCAGACCACGTTCAAGCCGTATCGGGTGATTTATCGCGTCGTGGGCAACCAAGTCATCATTTACCTCATCGTTGATGGCCGGCGCGATATGCAATCCGTGCTGGCGCGCAGGCTGCTTGGTGCTTAAGCGCCGCTAACAACATCCCCCGCATTCCCCTCGTATGTCTGACCCCAAGAACGCTCCCCTCGTTGCCGTCATCGGCGCCGGCCCTGCCGGGCTGATGGCCGCTGAAGTGTTGTCCCGCCATGGCGTGCGGGTGGAGGTGTTTGACGCCATGCCGTCGGCGGGGCGCAAGTTTCTGCTGGCGGGCATCGGCGGGATGAACATCACGCACTCGGAGCCGATGGAGGCGTTTCTGGGCCGCTATCGCGCGCGCCGTGATGTGCTGGCGCCGCTCATCAATCGCTTCAACCCCGATGCACTGCGCGCGTGGATTCACGGGCTGGGCATCGATACGTTTGTCGGCAGCTCGGGCCGTGTGTTTCCGACCGAGATGAAGGCGGCGCCGTTGCTGCGCGCGTGGCTGCATCGGCTGCGCGAAGCGGGCGTGCGGTTGCACATGCGGCATCGCTGGGTCGGGTGGGCGGCGCCGTCGAACCATGCGCACGTGCTGCGTTTTGCAACACCCGATGGTGAACGGCTCGCGCAAGCCGACGCTGTGGTGCTGGCCATGGGCGGCGGCAGCTGGCCGCGCCTGGGCTCCGATGGTGCATGGGTACCGCTGCTGGAAGCGCGCGGCGTGCAGGTGCAGCCGCTCAAGCCTGCCAACTGCGGGTTCGATGCGGATTGGAGCGCGCACTTTCAGGAGCGCTTTGCGGGGCAGCCGGTCAAGTCGGTCGCCATCGGTTTGCCGTCTGGTGAGGGCGGTGCGTTGCAGTTCCGCCAGGGCGAGTTCGTCGTCACGCAGACGGGCATTGAGGGCAGCCTCGTCTATGCGCTATCTGCGCCCATTCGCGATGCGCTGTCGGCAGACGGTGAAGCCACGGTCTGGCTGGACCTGGCGCCCGGCTGGAGTGCGCAACGCGTAGCCGACGAGCTGATGCGCCCGCGCGGCGCGCGCTCCATGTCGAGCCATCTGCAGAGCAAGCTGAACATCACGGGCGTGAAGCTGGGGCTGCTGCGTGAATGCCTGAGCAAAGAGACGTTTGCCGATCTGCCTCAACTCGCCAAGGCCATCAAGGCGCTGCCGCTGCGCCTTACGCGCGCCCGACCCATTGACGAGGCGATCAGCAGTGCTGGCGGCGTGGCGTTTGAAGCGTTGAATGCACAGTTGATGATCGAGCGCTTGCCCGGCGTGTTCTGCGCGGGCGAGATGCTCGATTGGGAAGCGCCGACGGGCGGCTATCTGCTCACGGCGTGCTTTGCGAGCGGCGCCGCTGCGGGGCAGGGCGTGCTCGACTATCTAGCGGCATTGCGCCGCTAGCTTACTGACGCGCCTTCAGGCGCCACAACGACGTCACTTCGGCAACGCGCGCCTTGTACAGCGGGTCGTTCTCGTCGGATGCCTTCGGGTGCTTTGGCTTGATGTCTTCGCGGCCGACAACTTGTAGGCCGGCTGCGTCGATCATCGCCAGCAGGGCTTCACGTGTGCGCAGGCCCAGATGCTCGGCAAAGTCCGACAGGATCAGCCAGCCTTCGCCATTGGGCTCCAGATGTGCGGCCAGGCCGTCGAGGAAGCCGCGCAGCATGCGGCTCTCCGGGTCATAGACGGCACGCTCGATCGGCGAGCTGGGCCGTGCCGGCACCCACGGCGGGTTGCACACGACCAGCGGCGCGCGGCCTTCGGGAAAGAGATCGGCCTCCACAACGTCCACCTGGGTTTGCAGGCCGAGACGCGCCACGTTCTCACGCGCGCAGGCGAGGGCACGCGGGTCCTGGTCGGTGCCGATGACGCGCTTGACGCCGCGCTTGGCGAGCACCGCAGCCAGCACGCCCGTGCCCGTGCCGATGTCGAATGCGAGCGCCTTCGAGGGCAACGGCGCATTGGCCACCAGATCGATGTATTCCCCGCGCACCGGCGAGAACACGCCGTAATGCGGGTGAATGCGCCCGTCGCCCAACGTGCTTAGCGCGGGAATCTCGACACCCTTCTTGCGCCACTCGTGCGCGCCAATCAGACCGAGCAGTTCGCGCAGCGAGACAACGGAGTCAGCATGGCCGGCGCCGTAGGCCTCGGTGCAGGCGTCGCGCACATCGGGGGCACGGCGCAGGGGGATGGCGTAATCGGCATCGAGCGGAATCAGCAGCATGCCGAGCGTGCGGGCCCGCTGCGATTGGGCCAGGCGGTGCTGGTTGAACGCATCGATGGGCGAGGTGGCTTCCTTGCGCGGCTTGCCGGATTTACGGTGGTCGGTGCGGCGGGACAGTGCCTGCAGCAGCTGACGCGCGTTCTGGAAGTCGCCTTGCCAGAGCAGTGCCGTGCCTTCGCAAGCGAGGCGGTAGGCGGTGTCGGCCGAGGTGCGGTCGTCTGCAATGACGACGCGCTTGGGCGGCGGGTTGCCGGCTTCGGAGCGCCAGAGGGCAGTGTGGACGGCGTCGCAGGTGGTTTCAGGACGGTCGTCGGTCCAGCTGAGAGTAGGGTGATCGGTCACGGGTGGTATCGGAAAGCGGCGGGCCGGCGTGGGCCGGGGAAACCGCGACACGATACCGCCCGTTACGCCAACGCACAATGCCGGCGAGGTGCCGGGGCGTGCACGTTGGCGGCTGGCGCGGTGCGGTTTGCGCTCAATATTGGACGAACAGCTTCACGCCGTCGCCCAGCTTGCAGGTGTACGACACCTGGCTTTGCAGCATGTAGGCCGGCATGGCGAAGATGTATGACGCGAAGTGCGCCGTGCCGGTGGCGTCGATGGTGTAGCGCAGGAATTGGGTGATGGGCGTGCCATCCTGGCGCACGGTGACGTGCGTGTCGGCAAAGCTGAGCGTGTGGTCGGGCAGGATGCGATAGGCGCCGACGGTCAGTCCGCCGCGTGTGGTGCCGGCCGGGGTGGTGGGCGTGTCGCCCGTGCAGCGGGTGAGGTCGATGGTGGCGTTCAGTTGCTTGCCGGCGGCCAGGGCTTGCTCGACGGCCACGACGTCTTGCACGGGGATGCGGGGGCCCTGTGCGAGTGCGGGCGAAACCGCCACACAGGCGGCGATGCTGGCGATGGAGCGAATCAACATTTGCGTCATGGTTGGTTTGGGTGAGTCAACGGAAACAGTAGAAACAAAAAGGGACCCGCTGTCGAAGCCGGGCCCCCTTGTGGTTGGCATGCGCGGATGTGTGAGGTCGCGCTTGTTCTTTCTATGAGAAGCAGCGTAGGCGAAGCTCTGCCCGATGTCCGGCTTCAAGTCTCAACTTTGTTCAGCGCCTGCCGCGCGCAGGCAAAAAAGAACCCGCCATGGAGGCGGGTTTGGATCGTCCAAAAACACACAACAGGGAGACAACGCGGCAGCGTTGTCATGGCGCGATCGCTAGATCGTGCAGCGTTGACACATTCGCCTGCACGCCATGCCGGAGACATGGCGGCGGAACCATGGAGGGGCCATGATTCCGCCTTACCCGGCACGGCGCTGGGCCTGCGGTCGTGTCAAGCTGGGCGCGACTTTAGCAGCGCCGCCGTGCTGAATCCATACCGTCCGCGCTGTTCTGAGGATTGATGATTTTTCAGCGTGACCAACGCCCTTGCAGGCCTATCGGCTGAACCGCTCGCGCAGGCTGGCGCTCTGGTTGAGGTTGGTCAGCATGGCATCGAGCCAATGGTCGTCGGGCGGCGCCTGGTGGTCAGCTGTCCGGCTTTCCGTGTGCCGCAGGGTGACGGCGCGCATGGGTTGCGCGGTATCGCGCAGCGGCTGGGCAGCGGGCTCCGGCGCACGTGTGGGGGCCACCGGTGCGCGGGCTCCGAGCTTGCGATTGAGAATGCCTTCCACCGCGCGCGCGTAGACGCCGTTTTCTCCGGGCGATTCCGAGTGGTACGCGCCGATGGCCCGCCAGCTGTTGCCGTGCAACTGCACCTTGCGCGCCAGATGCCACGCGGCCACGTAGGCGCTCACGCAGGGGTCGTACAGTGCCTGGCGGCCGATGCCGTAGCGGGACAACTCGGGCAGGTGAATCGTGTTGATCTGGAACATGCCCAGATCTTCGCTGCCGTTGCGGTTGCGGTTGTGCGCCTGCGGGTTCAGGTGCGATTCCTGATAGCCGATGGCGCGCAGCACTTGCGGGTTCACCCCGTGATAGGCGGCGGCATCGTCAATGCAATCAGCCAGTGCGTGTGTCGGCAGGCACGCCAGCAGCGCGAGCAGGCTGCGCGCCCATGCATTACGCGTTCGCATGCGGCTGGGTGCCGGCGCAGCGGCGTGCGATGGGGTGGCGTTGATGCAGACGTTGTTGCTGCCACGTGTGATGCGTGTCTCGGCGCACGGCCGGTCGCGCAACGTGGGCAATGGCGCGACGTTCGCGCGCGGCCAGGGTGCGGGGCGATGGGGCATGCATGGTGACTCTCGTGCAATGAAGATGCGCCGATCATAGAAACGCGCGCGGCGTGGCAGCCCCACCCGCTGCGAACTCGCCTGCGCTGGAGCGAAGCGGCATCGCCTTGTTGGCCGCACATTGGGTTCGGCGCGAGCGCGAAGGGTTCGTGCCGGCACGCGGTGCGGTGTGTCATGCCCCATACGATGGAGGAACAGGCGGAAAGGGTTGGCGCCGCTAGCAAAACCCTCCTGGCGTCGTTGTGCCGTCTTGCCGTACTTCAGTACTGTCTGCGTCGGCACGCCTAGCCAGGACCGCTGCGCTGGGTTTTTCTAGCGGCGCACACTGCTTTCTGCCGATTGCCACTTCATCTTCTTCAGGCGACATCATGCAATCACATTTCGAGAGTGCCTCTTTGCATCCAGAGCCGGGCGCGTTTGCGGGCCGGCTGTCGCGCGCGTTGCGGCGTGCGCTGCAGCGCGTTGTCCATGGCAAGCCGTCGCCGGTTTCGGCTCGCGCGCATGTGCTAATGCCGCATCACGAGCGCCAGCCGGCGCCGGCGTCTTCACGCGCGCAACATCAACTGCGTGCCGTGGCCGCGCGCGATGCCTTGCGCATTCAACAAGCGGTGCCACATGGCCATGCCTTGCGCGCCGCCGAGCCGGCAACGGAGGGCAACCGCTGGCTGGCGGTGTGCGATGCCGTGGCCGGCTGGCAGCAAGACATGGCACGACGCCTGCACCGCTATAGCGGCCCCCTGCTGGCCGATACCCGCCAGCCGACCGCGCAAGGCCTGGCACTGGCTGCCACGCGCATGCTGCTGGCCATGCAGCAGCACAATCGGCATCTCGTGCTCGACAGCATTCCGGTGATGCGCCTGCCCGCCGCGCTGTGCCTGGCGGAGCAGCTTGAGCAGTTGGTCATCCACGATTGCGATGTGTTTGAGTGGCCGGCCTCGGGCGGGTTGCCGCTGAACCTGAGCGTGCTGCACTTCTCGCGCAATCCTCGCCTGACCGCGCTGCCCGGGCGCATCGGCAAGCTGCTGCAACTGCGTGAAGTGGTGGTGCTGGATTCGCCGCTGCGGGCGTTGCCGACGTCGCTGTCGCAACTGCCCCGGCTTGAACGCCTGGTGCTGCAGGGCACCGAGCTGCGCATCGTGCCGGTGGAGTTGGGCGCGCTCGCGCACCTGCAAACGCTGAGCCTGGTGTCTAGCCGCTTGCTGACGCAATTGCCCATCAGCCTGGGCCAGCTGGGTCAGTTGCGCCGGCTGAATCTGCGTGGCAACCCATTGTTGGCTGCACTGCCTGACACGCTGGGCAATCTGTCCCTGCTCGAACGCCTAGACCTGCGCGACGCCCATACGATGACCGCGCTGCCCGATACGCTCGGCCGCCTGCACAAGCTGCACCACCTGGATGCATCGGGTATGTCGGCACTGGCGGCGTTGCCAGAGAGCATCGGCCAGTGCATCGCGCTGCGTACGCTGCGGTTGCGCGATTGCTTCTCGCTGCGCGCCTTGCCGGCGTCTGTCGGGCAGTTGACCAAGCTGGAACATCTGGACCTGCGCGGCTGCTATGCGCTGTCCGACTTGCCCGATACGCTGCGCGCCCTGCCCGCGGGCTGCCGCATCGATGTGCCGGCGCACCTGCTGGCCCGTCTGGCCGACTTGCGGCCCGGCACACCGCATGCCAGCGAGCGCCGCGCCGTCAGCGTCATCGACTGGAATGCGCTGCGTGAGAGCTGGCGCGCACGCTTGCAGCCCTATGGCGGCGAATACGGCAGCGACGCGCTGCATATCTGGCTGGAGCGTTACATCAACACCGTCACGCCCGACGTGGTGCGCGCGCATCGCGATTCCCGTCGCCTGGCCCAGCTGGTCGATGGCTTGTGCGATTCGGCGGTGCTACGCAGCCACGTCTTTCAGCGCGCGCACGAGCGTTATGCACTCGGGGATCTGGATGACGGCGGGTTGCCGCTCAATGAACTGATGACCTTGCTGCTCAACGAGCGCCTGTGCGACCACGCATTGCCTGAGGACGCCGCGAGCAATCTGCTGCGCACGGAGGCCTTTGCCACGCTGCTGGAGCGCGACGCCGCCGATGGCTCCATCGATGAGGCCGTCCAGCAGCTTGCACAGTGGGCGCCGCTTCAAGGCTATGTCGAACGCTATGTTGGGGCGAGTGGGGATGGCGCGCGCAGGCACATTGCCGTGGCGCGCACCTGGCTGCGGGCTGG
The DNA here is from genome assembly GCF_049913345.1 of Ralstonia sp. R-29. Taxonomy (NCBI): domain Bacteria; kingdom Pseudomonadati; phylum Pseudomonadota; class Betaproteobacteria; order Burkholderiales; family Burkholderiaceae; genus Ralstonia; species Ralstonia sp. R-29. The sequence goes on along the minus strand of NZ_CP184378.1, from coordinate 981,987 downwards.
CTAAAGCGCTGCTTGTGCTCTGATGTACCCGAGGCCGGCAAATGCCGGCCTTGTTGTTTCTGGCGGCAGCTACGCTACCTGTCGGAAGGACAAAAGGAAGGACAAAAAAACGCCAGCCTACGTCGTGCGTAGGCTGGCGGTAGCGTTGCGGCAGCTTAGGACTCAGCGCCGCCGTTCTCGGCTGGGAAGGCGTTGCCCAGCAGGGCCTTGCGGCGCTCGAGTTCAGACTGCGCCCGTTTCCCGATCGGCAGACCGGCCAGGTTGGGGCTGCCGAGTTGTTGCAGCTGGTCGAGGCTTGCCTGCTTGACCGACGCCTTGGCCGGCTGCAGGCGCGTGCGCAACTGGCCGGCGGTACCGGTCGGTTGCGGCGCGCCGTGCAGGGCGGTCTGTGTGCGCCTGTTCTCGCGTTGCAAGCCCTTCGGATCGCGCAGCAGGGTCTGTAGGCCGGTGTTGCGCTGATCGGCGTGGAGCAGTGCCGCCGAGTTGATTGCCCGCGTGTTGCCGATGATCTTGGAGAACGCGTCGAGCAGCGGTCGGCCCTCGTTCGAGTTGCACAGATAGTCGGCGCGCGCTTCGATGGTCGGCAAGGACTGCAGGTGCGCACGCATGGCGTTCAGATCGAGGTGGCTGACGTCGATGGGCTTGGTCAGCGGCTCGGCCAGCTTGAACGCTTCCTCGCCCTTGGCGGTGGAGCCCGGCGCATGCGCGGCCACCTGTGCCGACACCTGTGCGGCGCGGGCAAAGGGTGTTGCGGCGTGGTAACGCACGAACTCGTTCTTGATCACGGGCGCGCGATTCTCTGCCGCTGCCGTGTCGATCTCCTGCCGGGCTGCGGCGTACTTGGCCACCACGTCGACCATGAGGTTCGGGTTGGCCAGATAGCGGTCGCGCTGCATCGGGTTGGCGTCAAAGGCCTGCCGCAGTGCTGCATCTTCGCGGTTGGCTTCGGCATCGACAATCTTGGATAGGAACGGGTGCTGCATGATCAGGTAGCTCGTGTCGGTGCCCACGATTTCGCCGGCGAAGCTCTGCGCGCTGTCGGTGTGCGAAACGCTGGGCGTGAAGGTGCCCTTTGGTGTGGGCACCGTGACCGACAGGTTCATGCCGCTGTTCTTGTTGCGCAGCAGGCGTGCGTATTGCAGCTCCATTGGCGCGTTCTCCACATCGGGCGGCTGGCGCAGCTTGAAGACCAGGCTCGCGCCGTCGGTGACGTCCAATACCAGGCCCTGCGTCTGGCGCATCAGTTCGTGTGCATCGATCTTCTGCCCCTGCAGGCGCAGGTTGGGCGCGAACTTCTCGATGGCCGCCTCGATGGCCTTGTTGACCATCACGCCAGTAATAGGCGCGCCGCCTTGCGCGGTGACCGTGAACTGCCAGAACTTGCCCGTGCGGCTGGGGTTGGGCTGGTGCGTGGCATTCATCCAGCGGGCTTCCACGCTGAGGGAGACCTGCCCAGCGCTGTTGCCGATCGAAACGGAGCCCGTCAGGTGGCCTAGATCCACCTGGGCGGTCGACCGGTGGAAACGGTTCAGGACGGCATTGAGTGCGCTGCTTTGCGCGCCACCCGACACCGTGGCCCTGACTCTGACGTCCGTTCGCTCCCACAGCGATTTGTCCTTCAGCGGGCCGTTCTTCTGCACGTCGTAGTTCTTGAGCGGCAGGTAGGTCTTGTCAAGCATCTCGCGCGCCGTCTTGTACATCGAGTCCGCCGTCAGGATGGCGGTTTCTTGATCCACATGCGGGTCGGCACCGGCCGCGCGTTGTGCCATCTGCTGCTTGATCACCGAGATGTGCGCGCCCACGCAGCCCAGTGCCAGGCTGATGGCGGCATGGCTTTTGGCGATGAATTCCTCGGGCTTGGCCAGCGCGTCCTTCTGCGGGTATCGCCCGTGCCAGACGGCCTGGTTGATCTGCGCAAAGGCGGCTTCGCGTTGCTGTGTGAGCGCGCCGCGCTGTTCAGCAGGCATGAAGCGGTCGTTTTTGGCGAGCACGGCACCGGCATCCTTTGCGAAATGCTGGTACGTGTTCACGATGTGTTCGAGCTGGTCCGTCGCGTGATTCAGTTGCTCAGGCGTCGCATGGGTGATGGCGTTGTGGAACTGCGCCGGGATGTTGGCTTCTTCACCGTAGTGCAGGCGCTCGGCCTCCGTGAACGGCAGTGCAGGGCCGGCGTGCAGATCTTGCGTCAGCGCCTTGCGTGTCTCGTTGTACAGATGGAGCTGCGCTGGCGGCACGTCGCCGCTGCAGGCTTCATCCAGTTGCTGATGCAGCTTGAAGGTGGCCTGGTAGTCCTTGTGATAGCCGGGGTCGAGCAGCGCGTGCGGTGCGGCGGCGCTTTCCGTATACCACTTTGCGTTGTCGACGCGGCCGGTGATGTCAAAGTTGCCGTTGGCCTCCAGGTTGGTGCCGCCGTGCGTCTTGTCGCCGGCGCTTGCGTCCACGGCGACGGTGTGCTGGCGATAGGCCAGGAAGCGATCGCCATAGGCCACCGAATCGGGAATATCGCGGCGCGGCTGCGCTGGCAGGGGCTGGCCAGTGCGGACGCGTTCCGTCAGCACGTCGGCGATGGGCGGATAGGCCGTCTTCATCAGCGTGCTGAAGCGGTCGCCGCCAAGCTTGTGGTCGATCGCGCCGGCCAGCAGCGTCATCTTGAAGGTGTTGAAGCCCTTGGCGATCTTGGCATCGGTGAGGAAGTACGGCTTGCCGGCGGCCTCGGTGTAGTTGCGCCCCACGGCGTGCGACACCAGGTTGGCCAGCGATTCGAGCTGATGCATCAACTGGCGTGCGTGCGGGCCGGCGGAGCTCGTCTTCAGCCAGGCGTGGTTGGCATCGTGGTTGGCGACAATCTTGACGAGCTGCTGCAGGTCGTCGTGTTCAAGGTAGACGTTGTGGCCTGAGAAGGCATACTTGCCGGCCAGGTTCGCTGCCCACTCGCCCAGCTTGCCGCCCAGCGCCGCTTGAGCAAAGGCCTGCTTGCCGGGAATGAAGTCGACGTCGCCGTCGTCATCGGCCGTGTACAGGCGGCTGGTGCTACCGCCTGCGCTGGCTGTCACGTGGGCCGCTGCGTATTTGTTGGTCGGGAATGCAGATACCGCCAGGCTGCCCGAGGTGCTGGTGTTCACGTTGGAGCCCGACTTGCCGGTGCTGATGCCAGGCGCCTTGACTTCCAGATTGGCGGTTTCCTTGGCGGCGTAATGCGTGAGCACGTCGTTCGCGCTACCGCTCAGGTGCGTGCGTTTGAGCTCGGTGAGCAGCGCGGCGATGCCCTTGTAGGCATCGGCAGGGTCATGGCGGCCCAGCGATTTACCGAGCTTGCGCGCCGTCTTGGCCGCCGCAGCAAAGGCATCGCGCACGGCCAGCCCCACTTCGTGCGCTGGCTTGTGGCTGTTGTCGGCGGCGATGGTGTTGATCTTCGTGAGCTGCTGCTGGAGCTTGGCGTGCAGTTCGATGCTGTGTCCGTGCGAGTGCGTCAGTGCAACGGGCACGGCTGGCAGTGCGTCTTTCAACGCGCTCACCATCTGGCGCAACTGGGGCTTGTTCAGTGCCCCGGTGTCAGGGTCAAAGACGGGGGCATCCGGCGGAGCATGACGGCCCTCCGCGTGGGTGGAGCTCGCCGAAGAGGGGTGGCGGGAGAGTGGCGGCGGCGTCAGGCCGAGGGCCATACCGCCGTGGGCCGATGACTCGGCGTGCACGGTGTGCGTGACCGGTGGGGGTGCGTGCGTTTCGTGGTGGTGCACGGCCTCCTCCGCTGTGCCGCTGGTGCTGGCCGTGTGCTCAGGCGCTTGTGTAGCAGCAGAGTGTGGTGCCGCCGTCGGTTGTTGCGGCGGCCATTGCAACTTGCCCTCGCGGATGCGCTTCTGAGCCTCCCGGTGCACGGCGCGCGTGCCGCGGCCGCTCAAATTACTGCTGGACAGCGCAATCTTGAGGTGCGCGTTGCTCATTGATTTCGCGGCCTCTTTCTCCTTGCCTGCAAAGGCCTTATCGGCCAGGCCCCGCAGGCTAGCCGGCAGTTGCGAGGTCTTGCGCGCGCGCGGCAACGATGGCTGTGGCGTGGCGGAAGTGCTCGTGGGCGTGGGCGTCGTCGCAGCGGGCGCTGTCGTGCCCGAGGAGCGGGAAAATATTTTCGGGAAGGGCATAGGAGGCTCCGAGGTTGGCATGCCTGGGCAGCGCAGCCGCACCCCGGCACAGTGGACCTTGCAAGCGTAGCCAGCCCCTGCCGGCGAATGTCACGCACGCCGAAGCGGTGCGTCGGCAGCCGAAGCTGGCCACGCTGGTGTGCTGTCGTTGGCTTAGTACGTGCTGGGATCCACGCCTGCATCCAGCTCGGCCGTCAGCGTGGCAATGGCGTCGAGCAGGCTGGTGGCCTCGGGATCGTCGTCGAGGGTGTAACAAAAGCGGTAGATAATCTGGCCGCTCTGGGGGTGGCGAACGACCGTGCCGCGCGCGGCTCCCTCGATTTCCAGGCAGAGGCTGAGCAACAGGTTGAGCGTGAGCGCCACGTCCAGCGTGTCGCGCGTGCCGAGTTCGAGGTAGACGACCAGCGCGTCGGGTTCGGTGTAGCCGTCGTAGGCCAGCCAGATGCGGCGGCGGCCGATGTGCAGCGCGCGCGCGGGCGTGGTGTCGTCGTCTGGCAGGGGGGAAGGGGCGGATTCGTGGGGGGGCATGGCTCGGGGGAGGGGGCGCTGCAACACAGTGCAGCAACCCGGTTGCACCGGAAAACGATGCCAGTTGGGGGGGCTGCGATGTTGCAGGGCCACCGAAATATCGGTATCCCCCCCGAAAAAACGCTCACCTGAAATATCACTCCTGGGTAAAATTTGACATTCCGGTGGGGCCATTTGGAACCCCGGTCTGAGCGGGGCCGCTTGTTGTGAACGGCCCGCACTGAATCTCGCGGAGGGTAAAACCGTGACGCAAGCCTGCGAACCAGCCAACGCGCTGGCATCCGACTGGTTCCGACAACACTACGCTTGGCTCGCCGGCCGCATGGGCCGCAAGACAGGCTGCCGCTTTGGCGCCGAGGACTTGGCGTCGGAGGCGTTTGCGCAAATGCTGCAAAAGCCGGGTTGGCAGAACACCCGCGAGCCGCGCGCGCTGCTGACCACGATTGCGCAGCGGCTGCTGTATGAGATCTGGCGCCGGCGCGATCTGGAACAGGCTTATCTGACCTGGGCTGCCGACCAGCCGCAGGTTACGCTGCCCTCCCCCGAAGAGCGGGCCCTGCTTCTGGAGGCGCTCACGACCATCGACCGCGTGCTCGATGGACTGCCTGCCAAGGCACGTACTGCGTTCCTCTATAGCCAGTTGGATGGGCTGACCTACCCCGAGATCGCCGAGCGCCTGGATGTGTCGGTGCGCATGGTGCAGAAATACATGACGCAGGCCTTGCGCCTGTGCTACCTGGCCGACGTATCGTGAAACAGCCGTTGGATGACCGGATCGCCGAGCAGGCCATCCAATGGCTGGTGTTGTTGCGCTCGGGCCTGGCCTCGGACACAGACCACCAGCGCTTTGCGGCCTGGCAGGAAGCCGACCCCGCGCACGCGGCGGCGGTGCAGCGTCTGCAAGGCGGTCTGGGCTCGCTGAGGTTGCCGTCGGTGTCGGCGCCGCATCGGCAGGCGGCACGGCACATTTTGGACACGCCACCATCGCCGATGCGGCACGTGCGGCGCGCGTTGATCCTGGGCGGGATCGGCGCTGGCGTGGCGGCGCTGGTGGATCTGCAGATTCCGCTGTCTGGCCTCGGCGCCGATATGCGCACGGCCACCGCGGAGCGCCGTGATTTCAGGCTGGCCGATGGTTCGCTGTTGCGCTTGAACGCACGCAGCGCGGTCGATGCGTCGGTGAATGCGGCTGGTGCCGATGTCCGCTTGCGCCGCGGTAATGTGCTCGCTGTGGCCGCGTCGCCATCGGCGCAGGTGCGGGTGTGGTCGGCGGCGGGGTCGATCGAATGCGCGGGCGGCATGGTCTGCGCAACGCTGGAACCCGGCGGAACGATGCGCGTGGCCGTGCTGGAGGGCACCGCCTCGGTTGCCACGGCAGCCGGCGCGGTGTCGACGGTACGTGCAGGGGAAGTGCGACGCCTGAGCCCGAGCGGCATTCAGACGCTGGATGTGCTGGCGCGCTCCGCCGCGGCGTGGACGCGCGGCCTGGTGGAAGTCGAACACCAACCGCTGGCCAACGTGATCGACGCCCTGCGCCCATACCACCATGGCGTGATCGAGCTGCACTCCGACGTGGCCAGCCTGCGCGTGACGGGGCGGTTTCCGCTCGACGTGCATCGCGCCCTGCAGATGCTGGCTGAAACGCTGCCGATCCAGGTGCGGGAACTGGCCGGCGTATGGGTGCGCATCGCCGCCCGTTGAGCGGCAGCCGACCGCACGCAAATTTTTTTGGGATTCCGGTTCCGGTTTTCCGCGTACGTTGCACAGAGAGAGTAAGAGGGCGCCGCGGTACGGATAACCCGGCGCGCCGATTGCATCCCGATGCAATGCTCACATCAGAGCGAAGGACGACATGAACGCCCGAGTCCAGAACGACGTGCTGCTACAAGCAGCCGACACGACCGCCGAAAACCGGTATTTCTCTTCCCTGCCAACGGTTGCGGGGGGCTGGCGTGCGCCTGCAGGTGCATCGCTTCCCGTGGCGACCGCGCGGGCCGTTTTGGCCGCTCCCGGCATGCTCCTGATCGACCTGACGGAGTTGGCCGAGGCTGCCGGCGAACCTGCGCCGCCGCAGCCCGTCACGCTCGAGCAGGCGCACGCCATGCTCGGGCGGATGCTGGAGGCACGGCGCCAAAAGTCTTCTGTGCGGTCAGAAAAGACAGCGCTGTCGGCGCTGACGCGGCGCCAGCGCGACATCCTGCGCGAGGCGGCGTCAGGCAAGTCCAACGTGGAGATTGCACAGGCGCTGCATATCGGCGTGGAAACCGTGAAATCGCACGTGCGGCAGATTTTGATGCGCCTGCAAGCGCGTAATCGGACGGAATTGGCTGCGCTCTATCAGCAATGCGTCCGCGAAAATCGAGCAGGGGAAAATCATTAACGCGGTAATGATTAACGCGGTAATGATTAACACAGCAAAGATTATATTGGGCCGGCACTGAGTTTATTAAGCCGGAACTGAAAACACTTCGTCCTGAAGTGTTTACTGAAAAACTGAAATGCAATTCGCTGCGAGCTAGAGGGCTGCGTGGTGCGCAATCGTTTGCGCAAAAGGCCGCGTTGCGCGGCCTGGTTACGCGGCGAGTGCCGGTGGAGGCAGGTCGGCGGGCGAGGTGTTCTGCGCCGTCTGGACGGTGAGCTGATACCCGCGCGCATACACGGTCTTGAGTTCGACGCCGACTTCCGCGCCCAGCTGGAGCTTCTTGCGCAGCTTGTAGATGTGCTGCTCGATGGAGCGTTCGACGATGCTGGCATCCGCCCCCCACACGGCAGAGGCGATCTGCTGGCGCGACAAGAACGCGCCCGGCGATGAGAACAGCAGCCACGCCGTCGCAAACTCGCGCGCGGTCATGCGGATGGGCACGTTGTTGATCGTGGCCGTCCGCGTGAGGCGGCACAGGCGATACGGCCCGACTACAACATGGACGCCGGCGTTCTTGCGCACGGGCTCGGCGCGACGCAGGGCGCGTTGCACGCGGGCCTGCAGTTCCTCGGCGGTGAAGTGGCCGGTGAGCACGTCGTCCACCCCGGCATCAAAGGCCAGCGCCATGTCGCCCCGGTCGGCAAACTGCCCGAACACGAGGGTGGGCCAGCACATGTCGGCATTGCACTCGCGCCACGACAGCACGAGCTGGCCGGCGGTGCGGAACTGCTGCGCGTCGATCATCAGTAGATCAAACGTTTCTGTACGGCGCGCGCGAAGCAGCGACAGGGCATCGTCAAACCGGACACACTCCATGTCCTGCATGGGCAGGCAGCTTTCCACGTAGGTAAAGGCGGATGTATTGGCAGTCAGTATTGCGAACTTCATGGTGCTTCCCCTTTCTTGCCTCCCCCCAACGACAGGTCATTAGAGGGACGCTTTAAACAGGAGCCCAGCATAACGTTCACGATTTCTCCAAACATCCCTACAAAGAGTGAAATTGCACTTAACTCTGAATTAGTTTTTTTAAGGCACCGATTGAGTGCCGTCTGATCATGTGCCTTGTGAATTCAACCGGCTTCAGCATGCGAAGACAGCCATACATAACGGAGTATTTCGGCATTTCGTCGGGTTGACGGGTCTTCATACAACTAGATGAATGCACGTTCAGCCGAATCAGCCGAATTTGACGGCGGCCAACTCCCGGGTGCCTTCTACCTCGTTGTTTGCGCGGGCCTGGATGGTGCTCGTCAGGCCCAGGCTGTGGCTGGTAGAGGCCTGCTCCACGATGGCGAGCTTTTCCGGCAGGCGTGCTTCGGGTGCATGCAAGATCGCTTGCGCCAGCGCATCGGAGGCCTGCGCGTCGGCGGAGTTGGGGTCGAGGCTGCGGTGCAGGTCGGCCAGGTCCAGGTGGCCTTCCATCTCGCGCGCGGCGGCGGGGCGGAGGCGGTGCCGGTGCAGATAGCGCTGGTTGGGGCGCTGGTGCTTTTCGACCGTTTCGCAATAGGCTTCGAACTCTTTGGTGGCCTTTTCGACCGTGCCGCCGGGCTTGTGGGCCAGCATCTCGATCCAGGCATCGCGCTCGCTGCGCACCACGGCTAGGTACTCCTTGGCGCTGCGGTATTCGGTGTCGAAGTAGCACACGCGGTCGGCAATCTTGCCGTTGTGGTAGGCCATTTTGACCTTGGTGGTGTGGCCGCCTTCGGCCAGCTTCCAGTTGAAGCCAAGCGGCATGCCGCCCACGAATCCCTGCGTAATCTTGCCGCTCTCGCCGGCCTTGGCCGATGCGTTGTCGTTCGGTGCGGCAGTGTAGAACGTCTCGCCCACCGAGAACGCCAGCCCCGCCCGTGCCGTCACTTTGTGGGCCGTGCTGATGCTGAACTGCTCCACGCGGAGGGCGCCGGTGGTTTCGTGCACGGTGGCGGTGTTGCTGAGCGTTTTCTCGCCACGCAGCCGCGCGGAGGGGCCGACGCGCACCGGCGTGTGTTTGCTGCTCACGCGTACGCTGAAGCCGACGCTGCCTTCGAGCGATGCGCGCCAGCGCTTTTTCGTCTGGTCGACCCAGCCAACGGAAAGGTGCTCGTTATCGCCACTGTGCTGGGCCAGCGTGTTCCACAGCGTGTTGGCATCGGGACGGTGCGCGGGCCCGGCGGCAGCCTGCTCGAACAGCAGGTTGGCGGCCTTGACGATGGTATTGGCTGCGGCCTTGTCGTCGTACTTGATGGCTTCCCAGTCGTCATGACCTCCCACCGGGCGCTGCGTGGGCCGCGTGGCGCGAATGACCACCCCGCGTGGCTCGCTGGATTCACGGTCGAACGGCGTGACCTTGACGCCAAACAGATTGGCGCGCCGGCGCTTGTCCCACCCGGGGATGTCGTAACCGACAGAAGCGCCCACGCCGACCGAGACGCGATTCATTCGGTCGGTACCCAGAAACAGGTCGCGCCCATGCGAACTGCGCCCGATTTCCACCATGGCCTGCCGGCTGGTGCCGACGTTGGCGTCCAGTTGCACCGACACGGGCACAGGCAACGCCTTGCCCACATGTGACAGGCCGGTCGACACGCCAGAGGTGCTCAGGCCCATCCAGCCACCGTTGGACATCCGCACCTTGTTGCCGGATTCCATGGTGGAGAGCAGTGTCTCGAGCGTCTTGCGGGCGTCTTCCATGGTGGGCGCCTGCATCTTGAGGTCGTCGGGGTGTTCGAGCTTGTCGGCGGCTTGCAGTGCTCTGTGGAATTCCGGCGCCTGGGCGGTTTCGCTGGCGTAACCGCTCCAGTAGCGCAGGAGCGACGCCGACGGCTGCAACCCGACGAGATACGCCGGCGGCTCGCCAGCCAGGCCGGCGTGGTCGACCAGCTTCGCAAAATGCGCCTGCGCCGCATTCACAGGCGGCAGCGCAAGGTCCCCCGCCCGATGCTGCGCCCAGTCCTGGCCCTGCGCAATTTCGTTCAGGCCAGCTTGCGCTGCGAGCTGCGCGAACTCCCGGTGAGCCGGCGAGCTTCCCGGAATACGGGCAGTGGCCATTGCGGCTGACATTTCGTGTTGCAGGAGACTGACCTCAGCGCCCACTTCAGGCTGCAGCTCGCGCAGCTTCTCGGGCGTGAGCGCGTATTCGCTCAGCGGTGCGTTGGTGGCTGCCAGTTCGGCCCAATGCGCGAGGATGGCGTTGCGCCACAAGTCTCCGGGGTGCGCAATGCGGTGCGGTGCGGGGGTCTCGCCGGTGTGGGCGAGCGTGTCGATCATGGTGCGCAGTGCCGCGGTGTAGTTGTCCAGCTCCTTGACCATGCCTGCCCGATGCGCGCCATGCATGCCGAGCGCTGCGGCGGACAGCGGCGATTTCTTCTTGCCGATCATCTGCCAGAAGTGGCGGCTCACGCCTTGCTTTTCCACACGCGGGATGCTGCGGCCAACAAACTTGGCCAGGCGTGCCTTGGTGTTGGCCAGATCCGAGCCAGGGCCCTCTTCACGAAAGCCCTGGCGCCAGGCAAACAGCGCACCGGCGGCTTGCGCGCTCACGGGTTCGGCGCGCAGCTTGCCGGCCGCGGCATGCAACACGCTCACAGCCAGTGACGTTGCGTGCGTGCCGCTGCCGGCAGCATGTGCCTGCAAGAGGGAAACCGGGTCCGATGCCGATGTGACAGCGGTGTGCAGATGGTCCGCCGCCTGTAGAAAGCTGCGCGCGGTCTGGCGCAACTCCGGCGTAGGCGGCGACTGCATGAGGCTGCACAGCGTTTCGAATCCATGGTGGGTGTGCGACAGCAATTGCGCGGTACGCCACGCGGCGCTTGTGACACCCGCCTCGCTCATCGGCTCTGGCGTGGGAGACGGCGGCGCGTGCAGCGATTGCGCCTCCGAGCCGTACTGTACGGACAGGCTCGATTGGCGGGACACGGCTTCTGCGCTCCCGTGGTCAACCATTGCGGCCAAGCTCAGTTCGGAGCCGTGCACAGAGGCTTCGCCCTCGCCAGACGGCGGCTGCAAGTCCGGGTTGGAGGTGCTGGAGCGCGCGGATGACCTCGGCGTTTCAGGCGCGGTAAAGGCAGCCGGGTCAAAGCGCACCGTCTGGGCGACATGCTGCAGCACGCGCAGCGCATCCGATGCGTTGCCGCCACTGCTGGCCGCGAGCGCGCGGGCGGCCAACATCGGCCGCACATAGCTGCCCGCCGCAGATGACGTGCCTTCGGCCGGCGCGGCCAGCACGCCGAGCCGCTCGCTCAATGCCTCACGTTCGGCGGCGTTGTGTGCGCCAGGAAACAACTGCGTGATCGCGCCACGAAACCCCTCGGGCGTGGTGGGTACCGTGAGTGGCGCATGCGAAGGGGTGGCCGGTGCCGGCGATGTCTTTCCGCGCTCGCGCAGGCGCTGGGCACCCTGTTGTGCGCGTTGCATCATGGATGAGGTCTTGCGCTGCGAGCGCTCTGCACGGCGTATATCGCCCATCTCCTGCGCGTTGGGCGTTGCCGGTGCCGACGCGCCATGCGCTGATGCCTGCGGTGTGGTTTGCGGTGTCGTTTGCGGCGTGGTGGTCAGCGTGCCGCGCGTGGGCGGTTTGTAGTCGTTGACCGTATCGAGCGTTTTTCCTGAGCGCTTGCGGTCGGTCAGCAGCGTGGCCAGTTCCGTCTCGTCGCTGTTCGGCAGCTTCTCGCGCACGCGCGACTTCAGATTGCTGAGCCAGCCCTTCTTGCGTGGTTGCGCAACGGCCCCCTCGGGGCCATTGGTGGGCGACGGCGTGCGCGCAGCAAAGTCGTGGAGTGTTTCGTACTCCGACTGGGAAGCGGGCGTGCTGAGAGGAGACAGACGTGAGCGTGGCATGGAGATGAACGGTCTGGCATCGCGCGGGTGAATCGAGACACCACTTTGACGCGACCGCGTGACAACCGCGCCGCGCACGCGAAGCCTCGGTGATTGCAGCGAAGCCGAGTCGAGCCTGACTCGGACTCCGCGTCAGTGCACCGCCAAATGCGCGGATAGGGTAGCGGGCGCAGCCAAGGCGGCCATCGCGTTGACCAGGCGCGTGCCGGTGGGGTCGTCATCCAACACGTAGGCAAAGCGGTAGATCAGCCGGCCCGAGGGCGGGTGCAGGACCACGCTGCCGCGCGACGCAGCCGGCAGATCAAGGCACAGGCCAAGCATGAGGTGGAGCGCCGCTTGCAGGTCTACGCCGACGGGCTCACCCAGGTCAATGCAGACCGTGACTGAATCCGATGGGCCGTCGAGCGTATCAAAGGCAAACCAAAGCTGATAGATGCCGATGCGCAAAGGGGAGGCCGTAAATACTGCGGGATCGTCCGCACGGAAATGCGGAACAGTAGCGTGAGGAAGTTGCGGCGTGCGTGAGGCAGACATGGAATGGGTGAGCGATGCCCCGTGCGCCGGTCAGCCGGCAGCGGCGTGCACCTACATGCAATGCCGTGAGCGTACGACCGTGCATTTTGGTGCGTGTGCGCATTCACGAAATCGACATGGGCATGGCGAAGCAAGCTGCCTGGGTGTTGAAACCTCAGGGTGGTCGGCGCGATGCCACGTCCGCGGAAACGAAGCGATGTCTGCCGTGTGTGGTTGGGTGTGGCAGGCTGTCGCGGTGCACAGCCGTGTCTGTGTGATGTTCTTCCACGTGGCCTCTTATCTACCCTCTACGCCCATGACACACCAAGACCTTCACTGCGCGGCTTCCGCCGTCACTCCTGCTCCCACGCCGATCAGCTATTCGGAACACAACGGTGTTCGGTTCCTGCATTTTGCGGGCGCCGAGGAGTGCACGCAGGGCGCCATCCTGCTGTCCGAGCCTGACCGCCTGCTGTTGCCCTATGCGCAGCAGATGATGGCGTGGCTGTTGTTTCTGGAGGCAGAGCAACTGAGCGAAGCACATGTCGCACAGCTTGGCTTGGGCCCCGGTTCGCTGACAGGTTTCTGTTACCGCAAGCTGCCCGAGGCGCGTGTCACGGCAGTGGAAATCAACCCGCTGGTGATCGAGGCGGCCCGCACTGCGTTTCATCTGCCACCCGATGACCACCGCTTGCAGGTACTGGCGCAAGACGCGCTGGACTGGGTCATGGACCCCGCACAGCAAGGCACGGTCGACGCCTTGCAGGTCGACGTGTACGACGGTGCGCACGATGGCAACCCGACGCTGCAATCGCTGGCGTTCTATCGCGCGTGTCGGCAAGTGCTGCGTGCACCTGGCGTGATGGCGATCAACCTGCATTGTTCCAACGAAGGCTTTGGCCGCAACATGGAGCGCATTTGCGAGGCGTTTGACTACCGCGTGCTGATGTTCCCGATCACCATGGTGGAGAACACGATCGCGCTGGCGTTCAACGGCCCGACCATCACCGTTGAGTGGGCTGCGCTGCAGGCGCGTGCCGAGGCGCTGCAATCCACATTCGGGTTGCCGACGGCAGATTGGATTGAGGGTTTGCGCCGGGCGAACCCGCATCAACAGGGCAGTGTGCTGACGCTCTGATGGAAAGTCACCGGCGCGGCTTGCAAGGCGCGCCGGTATGGCAGCGCATGGGTGCGCGCCTAAGCGCCGCTAAGAAAACCCTTCCGGTGTTGTCGCTCCGGCTTACCAGGAACGCTCCGCAGGGCTTTTGTTAGCGGCGCTTAGGCGCGGATCCACACGTAGGTACCGTTCGAGAGGCTCTCGAACATGTCGTCCGTGGTCTGCAGGATGTTGTCGCGCCAGTAGCGGCCGTGTTCGGCGTAGTGGCCGAGCAACTCGGCTAGCTGTTCGCCGTCGAGGTCCGGATCGTAGGCCACGCGCACGATCAGGATGATGCCGCCCGTGTCGCCATCCAGCCCGAGCTGCGCGTGGTCCTGCGCGTAGATGGTGAGGTTGGCTTCCAGCATCAGCCGGAACACCCGCAGCGTTCGGCCGCCGGTGACGATGCCGTAGTCGAAGTTCAGGTAGAACGCTTCCGGGTCGTCTTCGACGGCGTCGATGATGACTTCAAAGCCTTCTACCGCGAGGCGTCCAGCCGCAATGATGGCATCGGCATCCGGAATCTGCAGATGCATGCACATGTCGCGGATGAGGCTGTCGCGCTGTTCTGTGCTCATGGTTTAGGCCAGCAGGTCTTTGGCGGCCTTGGGGCCGGCTTCCATCAGCTTGGCAAGCGCCTGTGTGCGGTTCAGCGCGTCTTCCAGCCGGGCGGCGTTGCGCATGTCATCGGTGCCGGCGGACACCACGGCTTGCAGGGCATCCTGGGCTTGCGTGGCAGCGTGCAATGTCGGTTCGCCTGGCGGTTGGATACGGACTTGCGCAGCGCTGAAGGTGTTGCGGTGGAGCGGTGTCATGTCGGGATCGCGGTGGCGGGTCGGATTCGGTGTTCAGTGAATCGGCTGCGGCGCGATGGGCCGAGTGAGGAGAAGCAGAAGCGCGCGGGGGATGCCTAAGAAAAAACCGCCCGGGAACGGCGCGGCCCCGTTCCCGAACGTTGGCGGCACAGAGCGTGCCGTCCGGAACTGATCATTACGAGATCAGGTCCTTGGCGGCCTTCGGGCCCGCTTCCATCAGCTTGGCGAACATGTTGACGCGGTTCAGTTCGTTTTGCAGCTTGGCAGCGTTGAGCATGTCTTGCTCGCCTTCCTTGGTGACGGCTTCGTTTTGAGCGTTGAACGACAGGCGGCTAGCTGCGTCGCCCAGGCCAGCGGCAGAGGTCAATGCGGACATAGAAAACTCCTTTTGCGGTGGATGAATGGTCTCGGGTGAGAGCCGGGTTTTTCAACAACAAGCCAGAGGAAGCATGTCGTCGATTCGGTTCAGCGAACTTGCTGCTGTTGTGTTCGCCGTGAAGACATCATCGCGGATTTCTCGGTGCGGAACTGGCGAAGATGCGAAGTCGGATGTCGTCTCGCGAAGCGCGAAAGCGACGTGTTGACCTTATGCTGGGATCGGCCCCGAGCACACTTGCGCCACGCTCGAAAAGCCATGCGACAGCACGCACAGCTGCTCGCGCTGGTTGGCGTCAATGACGCGACTGGCGCGTTGTTCCATGTCGATGGCGGGCGATCGAGTGCCGGTGGATACCACGGCTTGCAGGGCATCCTGCGCGCGTCAGGCAGCGTGGCCACGGCCAGCGAGCGATGTCGATTCGCCCGGTAGTTGCTTACGGGCTTGCGCAGCGGTGAAGGTGTTGCGGTGGATCAGTGTGGTGTCGGGATCGCGGTGGCGGGGCCGGATTCAGTGTTCAGTGAATCGGCTGCGGCGCGATGGGCCGAGTGAGGAGAAGCAGAAGCGCGCGGGGGATGCCAAAGAAAAAACCGTTCGGGAACGGCGCGGCCCCGTTCCCGAACGTCGGCGGCACAGGATGTGCCGTCCGGAACCGATCATTACGAGATCAGGTCCTTGGCGGCCTTCGGGCCCGCTTCCATCAGCTTGGCGAACATGTTGACGCGGTTCAGTTCGTTTTGCAGCTTGGCCGCGTTCAGCATGTCTTGCTCGCCTTCCTTGGTGATGGCTTCGTTTTGAGCGTTGAACGACAGACGGCTAGCAGCATCGCCCAGGCCAGCGGCAGAGGTCAAAGCGGACATAGAAAACTCCTTTTGCAGTGGATGAATGGTCTCGGATGAGAGCCGGGTTTTTCAACAACAAGCCAGAAGAAGCATGTCGTCGATTTGGTTCAGCGAACGTGTTGCTGTTGTGTTCGCCGTGAAGACATCATCGTGGATTTCTCGGTGCTGAACTGGCAAAGATGCGAAGCCGGATGTCGTCTCGCGAAGCCAGAAAGCGCAGTACGCGCCTTACGCGGGGATCAGGCCAGAGCACACTTGCGCGGCGCTCGAAAAGCCGTGCGACAGGACGCGCAGCTGCTCGCGCTGGTTGACGTCAATGGCACGAATGGCGCGCTGTTCCATGTCGATGGCAGTGCGCTGGAGTGCTTCGACGGCCTTGTGCAGCGGGCCGAAATCCTTGGGGCCTTCTTGTTTGGCAAAGGCCTGAATGCCGTCAAACGTTTCGATGATGTCGAGCGTGAAGTGATCAAACATGTGAGTCTCCAAAACAAGAAAGAGAAAGGTCGAGCGTGAGCCGCGTTAGCGCTTAGTGCTGCGCGGCGAGAAAATCCTTGGTGCCGTCAGAGCTTTCGATGTAGCTGAGCTCATCGACGGAAAGCGCTGACGTGGCATCCGCCTTGCCATTGCGCAAGCGGGCTTGCGTGATGTCCAGGACGATGTCTTTGACGTTGCCGCCCAGGTCGCTTCGCACGTGGTCTGCCGTCGCGCGTACACGCTCGGGATGAACCGCCGGGCCAGCGATGGAGAACCGGTTGCCGCCCAGATAACTGATGCGCAGCGCCGGCTCCTGCAGCGATTCGCGCAGGTTTTCAATCACCTCTTGCGCGATCGACAGATCGGTGTGGATGGACGGCGACAGCGCACGCAGATCGCGCAGCGTGGAGAGCTCTTCGGCCGCCGAGGTAACGATGCCGTGCACGATGATCTCGTTGTCGTGCTGCTCGAGCTGCAGGCCGTCGATGCGATGCTGTGCCAGGCACAGCCGTACGCGTTCCAGCAGCGGCGGCTGGGCCGAGGAGGTGGAATGCGCGGCGAGGGTCGTTTCTCGCGTAGACGCCAGCAGCAGGGCACATGGCGTGAGCAACGCGACTGCCGTCACACCCATCCAGCCCTTGCGCGAGCGAGGCCGGGCCGGCGCAGGCGCATCGGACACGGGGGCGTGCGCGGGGGCAACGCTGTCAGGGTTTGCGTCTGTGGACGTGGGCGACAGCACCCGTTCCAGGAGGGTCAGGTCGGAGGGCCATGCCTCATCGGCGGGACCAACGCAGAGGACCACGTCGCCGAAGCGGCGAGGCGACAAGTCGTCCCAGGCCGTTTCACCGTCCTCCGATTCCAGCAGGACGCCGTGCTCGGCATCGACACGCAGGGCGAGCAGATCGGCAGTCCAGTCGGTGATGCGGATACTGGCTTGCGCGTCGGGGCCCACCGTCCAGCGGCCCGGGGTCAGGTCGAGGCAGGCGCCGGCATGCGCGCCTGCCAACACGCGGATGTGCTTGTTCATGGTGATTGCAGGGAAGGATCAGGAATCGGTGGCAGGGCCAGACCGAGCCCGGCCCGATAGGACCAGAGCTCGGTTGTCCAGCGGCGCGCCACGGCGCTGCTGCGGGCAATGCTTTCGCTGCGCTCGCGGCCGAGGCGCGGCCGGGATGGGCTCAGCAGTAGCAGGGGAAACAGCAGGTTGAACGTCTTCTCGCGGTCCGTCAGTGCGCTGGCGGCTGGGTGTTGCGCGCCCGTTGTTGCCAGCAGGCGATCTTTGACCGCAAGCAGCGTGGCGGGCGTGCCTTCGACAGGCGCCTGGTTCAAGTAACTGCGCAGAATGTCAAACGCCATGCGCAGCGGCATCGGGTGGCCAGTACGCATGGCGTGTCGCACCGCCAGCAACTCTTGCTCAAGACGCTGGTAGCCGGAGGCTTGCACCTCCGCCAACAATGCGTCGGCGGACGATGCACCGGCTTCGGCAACCGAGGCCTTTTTGCCCACGGCGGCTGAGGCTTCGTTTGCGGCTTCCTGCAAGTACTGCAGCAGCATCGCGCGGCGGCCCTGGGAGCTTCGGCGATCTCTTGCCTGGTCGTCGTCGCCATCGCTCTGGCCTTGCCGGGGTGACAACCCGACGACCAACGGCTCAACCTTCTTCGCATGCTCTTCGAGCATGAGCAGCAGTTCTTCAAACGTGCTGTCGGTGATGGGTTCTTCGGGCGAGCCGGCGCCGCTGCGCTTGCCCGTGCGTGGCCTGCGTACGCGTTTGGCGACCTGCGCCAGGTGCTTGTGGTGGTGATGAAGCTGCTCTTCGGCCTGCAATTCGGCCGCGTCATGGCCGTGGCCATGCACACCATGCCGATGGTGCTTGCGGTGGTGCGGTGTGACCGGAGTCGACGGTTGCGTCTGTACGGGATCGGGCAGTGAGTACAGGCCCGACGACGAGGCGGAGATACGCGTCATGGCACGCCCCTTACTGGAAGAGCGACTGCAGGATCGTGTTGCCGAACTGCAGGATCGACGCCGCGCCCCACGGTGCCGCAACCACGATCACCACCGACACGATGATGAGCTTCAACCCATGCGAGATGCTGCTGTCCTGCAACGAGGTCACCGCCTGCACGAACGAGATCAGCAAGCCTGCAATGGCCGACACCGCCACAGCGGGCAGCGAGACGAGCAGGCACAGCATGAGCGCCGTGCTGGTCAGCCGAGTGATGTTGTCGTAGTCCATTGCGGCCCCTTTTAGCGGTAGGTGTTGACCAGCCCGTGAATCAGCACCGACCACCCATCCATGACCACGAACAGCAGCAGCTTGAACGGAATGGCGACGTTGCTGGGCGTGACCTGAGACAGGCCCAGCGCCATCAGCAGGTTGGCGATCACGAGGTCGATGACGATGAAGACGAGATACAGCAGAAAGCCGATGCGAAAGGCGGAGGTCAGCTCCGTGAGCGTGAAGGCGGGCGCGAGGATGATGAGATCGTCTTCCTTGAGCTGCGCTGCCTTGGCCGGCGGCCACAGTTGCTGCGCGGAACGCATGAAGAACGCCTTTTCACGCGCGTTGGTGTGCTTGTCGAGGAACTGGCGGAAGGGCTCGCGCGCGGCGTCGAGCAGTGGCATGACTTGGCTCACGTTCGCGCTCGAGTCATTGAGCTGCATGTGCGCGCGCTGCATGGCTTCCATGCCGACGGGCGCCATCACGAAGCACGACACGATCATCGCAATGCCATTGAGCACCATGCTGGGCGGTACCTGCTGCACGCCCAGTGCGTTACGCAGCAGGCCAAGTACCACCACGATCTTGGTGTAGGACGTGACCACCATGGCGGCAAACGGCAGCAGCGCAATGGCAACCGCCGCGATGATGAGCGAGGCGAACTCAATGTTCTGCATGGCGGGCGCTCATTGCCGAGATCTGCAGGCCAAGGTGATCGCCCACCGCGACGAGCTGGCCGTGACCCAGCGTTTGGCCGTGGCAGACCAGACGCACGGTGGCATCGCGCAGCAGTACGGGCAATTGCAGGACGTGCGAGGGTGCCAGCGCAGCCAACTCGGCCAAGGGCAGGCTCATCACGGCCACCTCCAGGTGCACCGGTACTTCCAGTGCTTCCACGGCGATGCCGTCTGCAGCGTCATGGGCGCCATCTTGCGTGGTGTGGTCCGCCGTGGGTGTGTCGTCGTCTGCGAGCGCGGGAACATCGAGGATCGTCACGGTGCCTTCCTTGTAGTGAGCATGGGCAGTGAAGTGGAGCTGTCGGCTGTTGCCGAAGGTCAGGTGCATGGCACCGTCTTCGGTATCGGGCCGATAGGTGTGCTGGCCCCAGCCGAGCAGCACGTCGCCGGGGGCCAGGGACTGCAGCGTGGAGGTCGCACATCGGCGGCTGGCGATGCGCACGTGCACGGGCAGGCCGATCGCGCCAAGTCGCGCCAGCACGGCACGGCGATCGGCCATCGGTGGGGCGGGCGGTGCGCTGTGCCAATCCAGCGCGGCGATGCGGCAGGGCGTTTCACCGTGCGGGCCCTCAAGGCGCATGGCCAACGCCGCGCTGGCCGAGGACGGCGCGCTGGCGGGCTCGGGTGCAAACGCCGCCAATGCGGCATCCGCCAGGCCGGCGGTGGACAACCCGTCGAGCAATGGCGTGAGCCAAAGCCCGGCTAGCGCGGTGCGGCGTTCGGCATCGCTTTCCTGGGCGATGGCATGCAGTGCCGGATGGTTTGCGCCGTCAATCACGACGTCCGCCGCGCATTGCGGCGCGCGGATGCCCAGGCGCAGCGGCGCTTGCATCGGCGCGGAGTGATCAGCATGGTCAGCGATGCGCAACTGCCACGCACCAGCGTCGTCACCAGAAAACGGCGTGCCGATCAGCCGCGTCAACGCAGCCTCGGCCGGCGTGAACGCAAGCAGATGCGCATCGAGCGGGGACGGCGAAAGCCCGTGGTTCATAGCGAGTCGGCAGAGTGCGTGTGCGGGGGCGCCGGCAGGGCGTCACCACACTTCGAGTTCAACATCGATGCGCTGCTCCAGCAAAACGTGGATGCGTTGGCGCAGTGCATCGCCATGTTCGGAGAGTAAGTCGCGCGCCCTGGGGTGTCCGGCATGGAAGCGAAGCCATAGCGTGTGGGGCGAAAGCTGCAGCGTGAGCCGGGTTTCGGGCAGCACGCGGGGGTCGAGGTCGAGCGTGACCTCCCAGCATTCGCCGCCCGCCTTGACGACGCGCGAGCCGCAGAACCGTGAGAGAAGTTGCGCCAGGTGTTCAGTCACGGTGTTGCCCACGCTGATCTCCGAACACGCGCGGACCAGGCGATTGGCCATGGCCGGTGTGTGCTGCGCGTTCGGGGCATCGGGGGCCGCCTCTTCCGGCTGGGCATCGGCGCCGTCGTCTGAAGAGGACTCACGCTCGGTCACGTCTTCGCGTGCGCTGTCGTGGTCCGCGTCGGGCGGCAGCCACAGCGGATGCTCGATGGGGCTGGACTCAACCAGCGTGCCGCTGCGCGGTTCCGCCAAGCGTGCGGTGGCCGTGCGCCGGGGAGGCGTGACGGGGTGGGGTGCAGGCGTGGAGGGCGGCGCCCGCCACAGGCGTACAGAGGTGGTCATGGCCGTTTACACGTTCACAGCGTCAGCTTGCCCACGGGCTGCAGATCGACGTGCGGCCCCAGCTCTTGGAACGAGTACACGTTCAATGCCTGCAGCCGTGGTTCGATCATGCGGCGGACGTAGCGGCGGATGTCCATTGATGTGACGATGGCCAGCGCACCCGCCTGTGCGGCGGCGGACTGCGGCGCGCTGCGGCTCATGTGTTCCAGCCGCGTGACGATGTTGTCGACCTGCTGCGGGTCCAGCGTCAGGAAGTTGCCCGCCGGCGTGGGCTTGATCGCCTGCCGCACGGTCTGCTCCACCGTGGGGTCGAGCAGGATGGCGGGCATCTTGCGCGAGCCGCTGGTGGCCTGGTGCGCAATCTGCCGGCCGAGATCGCCGCGCACGTATTCCACGAGCATCAGCGTGTCCTTCTCTTTCGGGCCCCAGATGACGAGGCTTTCCAGAATCGCGCGCATGTTGCGGATCGGCACCTGTTCTTCCAGCAGGCGGCGCAGCACATCGGCCATGCGCTGCGCGGGCACGGCCTTCTGCGCTTCGGCTACCAGGCCGGGGTATTCGGTGGTCACGCGTTCCATGATCCACTGGGTTTCCTGCAGGCCGATGAACAGATGCGCGTTCTTGCGCAGCACGTGCACAACGTGATCGGCGATTACCTGTTCGGCTTGCGGCGGCGTGTCTGGCGTAGCGAGTACCTTGGCGCGCAACGGTTCCGGCAGCGCCTCCGTCGACACCTTACCTTCGGGCACGCTCACGGCTTCGCCGGGGATGTCATGCACCAGCACTTCGTACGCATCTTCGGGTTGCGTGGCGCTCTTCCAGACGGCAATGCCGGGGAAGGGCAGGCCCAGCTCTTCGGCCAGTGCATGGCGTCCTTGCTGGAATGCGGCGTCCAGCTTGGGAATGTCGAGACCTTCTGCCAGCCGCGTGCCAAGTCGCACACCCAGCGGCGCGGTAAAAGAGGGCGCCTTGTCCGCAATGGTCGGCGCCTTGTCTTTCGAGCCCTCGCGCAGCAGCGCCGGCAGGGCTTCGGAATCGACAGTGCTGCTCGTGTTCAGGCGCTTGCGCAGTGTGTAGCCAAAGCCGAACACCACACCCGCCAGCGCCACAAACAGGAACGACGGAAAGCCCGGCACCAGCGCAAAGCCCGCCAGCAGCGCGCTGGCGGTGAACATCGCACGCGCACTGGTAGAGAGCTGGCGCACGATCTCTTTGCCAAGCGAGCTTGGCTTGGCGCCGTGGTCGTCATCCGAAACGCGGGTGATCATCACGCCAGCCGCCACGGAGATCAGCAGCGACGGGATCTGCGACACCATGGCATCGCCAATCGACAGCACGGCAAAGCGGTTTGCAGCGTCGCCGGCGGTCATGCCGTGATACGTGATGCCGATCACGATGCCGGCCAGGATGTTGACCAGCGTGATGACCAGCCCGGCAATCGCGTCGCCCTTGACGAACTTCATGGCGCCGTCCATGCCGCCGTGCAGTTGGCTTTCCATGGCCAGCAGCGCGCGGCGCTTGCGGGCTTCGTCTGCGCTCAGGTGGCCGGCGCGCAGGTCGGCGTCGATACTCATCTGCTTGCCGGGCATGGCATCGAGCGTAAAGCGCGCCCCGACTTCCGCCACGCGTTCGGAGCCCTTGGCAATCACGATGAACTGCACCGTGGTGATGATCAGGAACACCACCAGGCCCACCACCAGGTTGCCGCCCACCACCAGCTTGCCGAAGCTCTCGATGATGTGGCCTGCATCCGCATGCAGCAGGATGGATTTGGTGGAGGCGATGTTCAGTGACAGCCGCAGCAGCGTGGTGAACAGCAGCAGCGACGGAAACGCCGACAGCGACGTCGCCGCCGGGATGTACATCGTCACCATCAGCAGCACCACCGAGAGCGTGATGTTCAGCCCCAGCAGCGAATCGATCAGGACGGTTGGCAGCGGCAGCACCATCAACGCGATGACGGCCACCACCAGTGCGGCGATGCCGATTTCGCCGCTGAATTCGGAAACGGCGGTTTTCTTGGCCATGTCGGATGCCTCAGTTCAAGATGGAAGGGCTGACGCCCATGTGTTTGGCGCTAGTCCGCTGGATCATTGAAATGGAAGGTGAAGGACATGCCGTGCGGGATGCAGCGCTAGGCGCAAAGCGCAGCAATAGCTGGCTATTGCGAGCATTTGCAACGACGCGATGCGCCCGTATGGCATGGCAAGCACCGACCAATTTCAGTGATTCAGTGGACTAGGGTCTTTCGCGCCGATCTCGCTCACCCAGGCCAGCACTTCAGCCACGGTTTCAAACAGCGCTTCGGGAACCGGGGCGTTCAGCTCCACCAAGTGAAGCGCGCGCGCCAGCGGTGGGTTGCCGATGATGGGAATGCCCAGTACCTGGGCTTCTTCACGAAGCTTGAGGGCCTCGTCGTCGACGCCCTTGGCACAGATCACTGGCAGGCCGCATTCTTCGGGCGCGTAGCGGATCGCCACTGCGTAGTGCGTGGGGTTGACGATCACGGCCTGCGCGCCGGCCACGGTCTGCTTCGGCTTGGCCTCCTCCACCATCTCGCGCGCGATTTGCTTGCGCTGGCCCTTGATGTGGGGATCGCCTTCGCTGTTCTTGTGCTCGCGCTTGACTTCGTCTTTGCTCATGCGGTGGTCGCGGATGAAGAGCCAGCGCTGAATGCCAAAATCCACGCCACCTAGCAGCAGAAACAGCAGGCCGCCCGCGCCCAGCAGCTTCACCAGCATCGACATGCCGATCTGCGCGATATCCATGATGGGCTGATACGGCGTGCCGACGATGGTGGGCAACAGCATCAGGATCAGCTTCCACAGCGCGGCGCCCACCGCCACCGCCTTCACCACCATCTTCAGTAGATCGATCATCGAGCGCATGGAGAACATGCGCTTGAGGCCCGATGCCGGGTTGATGGCGCTCATCTTCAACTCCAGCGGCTTGGTCGAGAGCACGATGCCGGTCTGGCCCCAGGTGCCGATCCACGCGACCAGCGCAAACACGAAGCTCACGGGCAGCGTCATCAGCGCAAGCTGAAGTGCGACATGGCCGATGGTCTGCTTGAGCGTCATGGTGGGGTGTCGACTGTTGTCGACATCGAGCGCAAGGTCCACCAGCGCCCGCCAGCGGTCGCCCAATAGCGATGCCGTCATGGCAAGCAGCAGACAGCCCGCCAGCAGCACGATGGCGGCGATCAGGTCCGCGCTCTTGGCGGTCTCGCCGTCCTTGTGCGCGTCTTTGAGTTTCTTGTCTGTGGGCTCTTCGGTTTTTTCGTCCGACATGGTGCGAGCGCAAGCGGCCGTGGTGATGCAGGGCATTGTGGGGAGTCGGGTGATGCCCTCTCGCACTGCGGGCGAAGGCGGATGCGCTGTTACGAAGCCCGCACGCAAATCGCGTGGCTCCACGGTGTGCACGCCGAAGCACAGAAGGGCCAGACTTCGGGGTGCGGCGCTTTTCTTCGCCCCGGTCGGCCGGCGGGTTGCATACGGGGGTCTATGGTTCCACCCGAGGTCGGCCGGTTCATTCCCATGCCGGCATCGACATGACCTGACACGGAGAACCCTGCGATATGGAACCGATTCAATGCAGCAACCGCCTGCTGGGCGGGCTGCTGGAAGTCCTGATGTATGCGACCCGCAGCGGGCAGTTCGATAACGCGCAGTCGCTGCTGACTGCGCTGCGCACGCTGCGCCCGAACTTCCGCGAGCTCGATCTGGTGGAAGGCTGGCTCTTGGTCGGCCGCCATCAATACGCCGACGCCGCGCGCATCTTGCGTGAACTGCACAACGGCGAGCGCGCCGAGAGCGTGGTGCCATTTGCCTCGGCCATGATGGCCCTGTGCCTGAACGCCCTGGGCGACCAGGAATGGCACGTGTATGCCAACGAGGTGCTCGCGCGCGACGAAGACCCCGATTCCGTCGCACTGGTGCGCACGCTGGTTGGCGTGCAGGAAGAAATGGATGCGGGCACCTTCACCGGTACTACCGGTGCCGGTGCCGCTGCCGCGCCGGCCGCCGAAAGCGTGGACTTGAGCGCATACCACAGCGCGCACTACTTCACCCGCGTCTAACCATCCTCATCATCCTGTTGGGAGTCCATCATGATCCAAGGTCCGACCGCCATTCCGCCCGTGACTGCGGGCACGCAGGCGCCCGCCATTGTCCCCACTGAAGCGGCTACCACCGCGGCGCCTTCGCCCGAGCTTGTCGCGCGTTTCGAATCCATGCTGCAAAACGCCAAGCACAGCCAGCACCACAGCAAAGGGCCGTCGGCCGTGGGCGAACTGGTGAAGAAAGAGGATGCCGCCGTGCAGGCCTCCATGGCGCGTGTAGAAGCCATGACCGAAGCCGAGCGCGGCATGTCCGTGCAGGAAGTCGTAGCCGAAGGCGTACGCGTGCAGATGGAGTGCGCGGCCACCATGACGAAGATCCACCTGGGCAGCACCATCGCGCATTCCGGCAAGAATGCCGTGCAGACCTTGATGCGGAACCAATAATGCAAACCGCGCTTGCATCCTCCCGCACGCGGCGTGGCGCGCTGGCACTGCTGTTCGTGCTGAGCGCGTTGCTGGCCGGCTGTAACAAGCAGCTGTTCGCACAACTGAGCGAGGCCGATGCCAACGACATGCTCACCGTGCTGCTGCAAGCCGGTATCGACGCACAGAAGAACTCGCCCGACGACGGCAAGACCTGGACGGTGATGGTGGAGCAGGATGCCTTCGCGCGCGCGATGGAGGTCTTGCACAACCATGGCCTGCCGCACGAGAAGTACGCGAGCCTGGGCGATATTTTCAAGAAGGACGGGCTGATCTCCACACCCACCGAAGAGCGCGTGCGCTTTATCTACGGCGTGTCGCAGCAGCTCTCGCAAACGCTCTCGCGCATTGATGGCGTGGCGGTGGCCAACGTGCAGATCGTGCTGCCGAACAACGATCCGCTGGCCACTGTGGTCAAGCCATCCAGCGCATCGGTGTTCATCAAGTACCGGCCGAGCGCCAACGTGTCGTCGCTGGTGCCCAGCATCAAGAACCTGGTCGTGCATAGCGTGGAAGGGCTCACCTATGAAAACGTGAGCGTCACGCTCGTGCCCGGCACGGTGGACGCATCGGCCACAACCGACGCTGCCAATCGCGCACCGGCTGGTGTGGCGTGGGCAACGCTGGGTGGCGTGGTGGGTGCGCTGGGCGTGATCCTGTTGCTGTGGCGTGCCGCGACCCGGCTGGCTGCCGTCCGGACGCGACTTGACGCAGTGCGCGCGCGCCTGGAAGACAAACTGCCGGCACGCTGGAAGAAGCGCGCAACCGCATGAGCCACGCCAGCGCCGCCCCTGCTTTTGCCACCACGCCGGGTGCCACCATGATCCTGCGCATGCTGCACGCCTATCAGGAGCGGCTGCAGAGCTTGCCGCTCGTGGTCGACGCGTCGACATGGGCAGCTGAGGCGAATGGCTTACCGGTGGACTTGGCCAAAGACTGGCGCCAGGCGTGTCTTGTGCTGGGGGTGCGCCAGGTCGGGTTGCCCACCTTGCTGGCGCAGGCACACCGCCTGGCGGTGCTGGATGCAGAACACCTCCGGCACGTGTTGGCCGCCCGCGTCTTGATCGCCAGGCGCGGTGCGCTGGCCCGATGCATCGATGGCACCTACCTGGCGAGCCTTGAAGCGCTATTGGGTGACGCAGCCTTCGCGGCGCTGACGCAGCGCGAGCACTGGGCTGCCGACCCGGGTGGCCCCCTGCCGACGCTGGACTTGCAGCAACTGGCACAGGCGGGCTTGCACGCACTGATTGCCGAAGGCGCGGTGACCGATCCATCGCTGGCGCAGCTGATGCGCCTGACGATCAACATGCAAGCGCCCGTGGCGGTAGGCCCGGATGCGCCCGCAGTTGAGGAGCAAACCGCGCAGTTCATGGCTGCGTTGCCCGTTCTCTTTCCGGAGTTGTCATGGTTATTTGGCTGAGACGCGACGCCGCGTTGGGCGTTGGCTCGGATGTCATCCGCGCTGAAGACTACCGGCACGTGGCGGACTTGGATGCCGCATGGCAGTCCGTGCAGGCGGCGCGCGATGCCGCCCTGGCCGATGCACGAGCACAGGCCGACGCCATCGTCGCGCAGGCGCAGGCCACCGCCGACGAGATGCTGCGACAAGCCGATCAACGTGCCCAACGCAGCGCCAAGCTTGGCTATGCAGCGGGCCAACGTCGCGCGCTGGAAGACTTTCACGCTTCGATGGCCGCACGCGCCTATGAGGATGCGGAGGCCACGCGCCGGGAGGAAGATCGTCTTGCCACCACCGTCATGCAGGCGGTCGAACATGTGGTGCTGGAAACCGACCGGCAAGCGCTGTTCGCCCGCGTGGCGGCAACGCTCGGCCGCGTGCTGCAAAGCCAGTCGCGGCTGACGGTGCGTGTATGCGCCGACGAAATTGACGCCGCCCGCGCGGCATTCGCCAAGGCTGTGCAAACCGGCACACTCAGCGCGGCGTTCGAAGTGCTGGCCGATGATCGCGCTGAACCTGGCCACTGCCAGTGCGAATGGGACCACGGCGTGGCCGATGCCAGCCTGCGCGTGCAACTGGCCGCGCTGCGGCAAGCGCTGTCGAGCAAGCGCCGTACGCCTGCCGAGCCGAGCGCCACCGATGCCGACGACGAATACACGTACGACGAGGACGCGGAATGACCAAAGCCGCGCTCATCGACGCCCTGGACGAAGCCATCCGCAGCACGGTCACCGTCCAGCGGTTCGGCAAGGTGGTGGAAGTGACCGGCACCTTGCTGCGTGTGGGTGGCGTGGACGTCAAGCTCGGCGAGTTGTGCACGTTGACCACGCCCGACGGCACTGAACTGCAGCAGGGCGAGGTGGTCGGCTTTAGCGAGCACTTTGCACTGCTGGCACCGTTTGGCGGCGTGGTGGGCTTGTCGCGCTCGACCCGCGTGGTGCCGAGCGGGCGCACGCTTTCCGTGGGCATTGGCCCCGGCTTGCTGGGGCGCGTGCTCGACGGGCTGGGCCGGCCGGCCGATGGTGGGCCGCCGCTGGATGTGGTTGGCTACATGCCGGTGTTTGCGCAGGCGCCCGACCCGATGTCGCGCCGCTTGGTGGAGCTGCCGCTTGCCACGGGCGTGCGCGTGATCGACGGCTTGGCCACGCTTGCGGAAGGCCAGCGCATGGGCATCTTCGCGCCGGCCGGCGTGGGCAAGAGCACGTTGCTCGGCATGCTGGCCCGCGGCACCGAATGCGACGTCAACGTGATCGTGCTGATTGGCGAGCGTGGGCGTGAAGTGCGCGAGTTCATCGAGCAGATCCTGGGCGAGGAGGGCATGCGCCGCTCCGTGCTGGTGTGCGCCACGTCGGACCGTTCGTCGGTGGAGCGCGCCAAGGCGGCACACGTTGGCACCGCCATCGCGGAGTACTTCCGAGACCAGGGCCTGCGCGTGCTGTTGATGATGGATTCGCTCACGCGTTTTGCACGCGCCCAGCGCGAGATCGGCCTGGCTGCGGGTGAGCCACCAACGCGGCGCGGTTTTCCGCCATCGGTATTTGCCGAGCTGCCGCGCTTGCTGGAACGTGCCGGTATGAGTGCAGCCGGTTCCATCACCGCGCTCTACACGGTGCTGGCCGAAGACGAATCCGGCAACGACCCCGTGGCCGAAGAAGTGCGCGGCATTCTGGATGGTCACTTGATCCTGTCGCGCGACATTGCCGCGCGTAACCGTTACCCGGCAATCGACATCCTCAACAGCTTGAGCCGCGTGATGACGCAGGTGGCACCGCCCGACCATTGCGCCGCTGCTGGCCGCATGCGCCAGTTGCTAGCGAAATACAACGAGGTGGAAACGCTGCTGCAGATGGGCGAGTACAAGGAAGGCAGTGATGCCGTGGCCGACACCGCCGTGCAGTGGAACGGCTGGATGGAAGACTTCCTGCGCCAGCGCACCGACGAGTGGTGCAGCCCCGATGAGACCGCGCGGCTGCTGGGCGAGGTAGCGCAGGCATGACGCGCAAGCGCTCGCACGTATGGCACACGCTGATCGAGGCCAAGACGCGCCAGCGCCGCCGCGTAGAAGCAGAGATCACCCTTGCGCAGCAGGCCGTGGCCGACGCGCGGGAGGCAGTGGCAGAGAGCGAGCACGCCTGTGAGCTTGCGCACGACCGGCTGCGCGGCCACATCCAACGCATGGACGCGTTGATCGCCGCCCCTGTGTTGCTGGCCGATGCGTACCTGTGCTACGACGCGTTTCGCGGCGAGCTGGACGATGCGGTCGTACAAGCCGAGCAGACCGTGGCTGCTGCAAACGCCGCCGTGGCCGAGCGCGAAGCGGAACTGGTGGCGCGCAAGCAAGCACTGGCCCGGCTAGATGCCATGCTGGACCAATGCCGCAAGACCGCAGAACGCCTCGACCAACAAGACGCCACCGAGCGCGAGCTCGCCACAGAAGAAGAGGCCGTGGAAGCCATTCTCGCGCGGCCACGCCCCCGTGCCGGGGCTTGAGGCCCGACACGTCTGACGACCTTCACGCATTCCTATGGAAGCTATTGATACCGTTCTGCGCGCTTGGTTTGATGTTGACGAAAGCGCCGAAGTCATCCTGGCGCTGCTCGCGCTGTCGTGCGTGCGCATCATGACCATCTTCGCCATCCTGCCCGCCACGAGCGATCAGTCGGTGCCCGGCACAGCGCGCAATGGCGTGGTCTACACGCTGGCCATCATCGTGGCAGCGGCACAGCCGCCCGCCGTGGCCGAGCACCTCAGCGCGGCCAAGTGGTTCCTGCTGGCGGGCAAGGAGATTTTTCTTGGGGCGTGTCTCGGCTACGCGGGCTCCACGGTGTTCTGGGTCGCGCAGACAGCCGGCACGATCGTCGACAACATGGCGGGCTTCAACAGCGTGCAGATGAGCAACCCGTTGCAGGGTGACCAGAACACGCCCATCGGCAACACGCTGCTGAACCTGGCCGTGACATTGTTCTATGCCGCAGGCGGCATGCTCTTCTTGCTGGGCGTGGTGTTTGAATCGTTTCGCTGGTGGCCACTGGGCGCGACGTTGCCCGACATGAGCGCCGTGGCGCAGAGCTTTCTGCTGCAGCAGACCGATTCCATCTTCTCCACGGCGGTCAAGCTGGCCGCGCCGGTGATGATGACGCTCTTCCTGATCGACGCGGGTATCGGGCTGCTTTCGCGCGCGGCTGACAAGCTGGAACCTGCATCGCTCGGCCAGCCCATCAAGGGCGCCGTGGCCATCCTCATGGTGACGGCAATGGTGATCGCCATGTCCAGCCAGGTGCGAGACACGCTCACCTACAGCCAGTTGCTGCAGCGGGTCAAGAGCGGGCTGGTGGGTGACACAGCGGGCGACGGCAGGTCGTCAAAACCGAAACTTCCGCAGTGAGGATTGTTCAGCGCGTGACGAAGCTTTGTTGAGATTGTCGAGCCCGTGATTTCTTAGGATGTCCTTAGAAGATTCAACACGGAATTGCCGGCGCCACGCCGGCTGTCACGACCTCAACGGGAGCATCGTCATGCTGGGAAATATCTACTTTGCCTTGGCCTCCGGGCTCGCCACGCGCGAACGTCTGCCCGACTATGCGAAGGCTGTCTTCGCCGAGGAATTCGAGCGCGCGTATCAATTGGTCGATGACCACCAGGGCTTGCAAGGCAAAGATGCGGGCGACTACGTCGGCGTGCTGGCCATGGCGGATGCCTCCATGCTGCTGGAGTGCGAGGAAGATGCCGAAGAGGCCTTCCGCGCCGCACAGCGGCTCATACGCCATTCGGATGATCAACTGCGGGTGGTGTCGTGCCGCAACACGGGTTGGCAATCGCTGCTGCGTGATCGTTATTCCGCTGCGGCCGGCTGCTTCTCGCGCATGGCTGAAGATGAAGGCGCGACATGGTCGCAGCGCGTTGAAGGCATGATGGGCCTGGCACTGGTGCACCATCAGCTTGGCCAGCAGGATGCCGCAGACGAAGCATTGCAGTCCGCCCGTGAGATCGCGAGCGAACATAAGGACACTGGTTGGATCGCCACGCTCGATCTGATCGTCTATGAATTTGCCGTGCAGTCCGGCATTCGCTGCTCCAACCGCTTGCTGGAACACGCGTTCTGGCAATCGGCAGAAGTGGGTGCCGCGCTGCTGCACCACCACGGCGGCCGCGATGGCTGGGCCGGCAATGGCAAGCATGACGCGGCCATTCCCGTCATGGTCCAACGCCGCGCCGAATATCTCAGCCTGCTGCGCCGCATGGCCGATGGCGACCGCACTGCCATCGATCCGCTCATGGCGATCATGGGGCAATCGCGCCGCATGGGTAGCCGCCTGTTGATGCAGACCAAGGTGGAGGTCGTGCTGGCCGCGCTCAGCGGTGAGCAGCATGACGTAGCGGGCAGGGTGTTCGACCAGATCTGCAACCGCGATACCTCCTTCGGCGCGCGCCGCTGGAACTTCGATTACCTGTACTGCCGCGCCAAGATGGCTGCGCAACGCGGCGATGCAGCCGGCGCGCTGAAGTACTACACCGCCTACATGCAAGACGCGCTGCGCTGCCTGCGTACGGAATCGCCGGGCGTGCGCCGCATCGCGCAGACCACGCCGGCTGCCTCGCGTGCATCGGATGACGTGAGCGCGCGGCTGTCCGCCAAGTACCGCCGTGCGTATCACTACATCCTCGACAACATCGAGCGCAGTGACCTGACCACGCGTGAGGTGGCCGCGCATATCAACGTGACGGAGCGCGCGCTGCAACTGGCCTTCAAGAGCGCGGTGGGCATGTCGCCCAGCTCGGTTATCCGCCGCCTGCGTCTCGAAGGCATCCGTTCTGACCTGCTGGACGAAGGGCGTGGACCGTCGAACATCATCGACACCGCATCGCGCTGGGGTATTCGTAGCCGTTCGGCGCTGGTCAAGGGCTATCGCAAGCAGTTCAACGAGGCACCCTCGGAAACCATCTGGCGCTAAGAACCGGCCCACGATCCGACTGTGCGGCCCGATCTTGAACCTGCGATGCTCGCCGTACTCCTGTACGGCTGTGCTTCTCAGTCCAACCTCGGGCCGCTCGCTACGGATCGTGAACCGGTTCGGGCGCTTACGGGTCGAGCGCATGCGCGCACGGCCTGTCTTCTTCATCCTCTCGGAGTGCAATCATGCATCTGACTCGAACAGCGAGCCGGACGCGCGGCGTGCGTGCTGTGTTCCTGCGCCTGATGGGCGTGGCGGTCGCGGCGCTGTCATTGGCGGGCAGCGCCATGGCGGCGGTCATCCCATGGCAATCGCAGAAATTTGAATACGTGGCAGACCGCAAGGACGTCAAAGACGTGTTGCGCGACCTCGGCGCGAGCCAACATGTGATGACATGGATCTCGCCCCAGGTGGAAGGCAGCGTGACGGGCAACTTCAATGAAGCGCCGCAGAAGTTTCTGGACCGGATGGCCGCCACGTTTGGTTTTGCGTGGTACTACGACGGCGCGGTGCTGCGCGTGACGGGCGCCAACGAAGCGCAGAGCGCCACCATCGCGCTGCAGCGTGCGTCCACCTCGCAGGTCAAGCGTGCGCTTACGCGCCTGGGTGTGACGGACCCACGCTTTCCGGTGCTGTATGACGATGAGACGGGCAGCGTGGTCGTGTCCGGACCGCCGCGCCTGGTGGAGCTGGTGCAGGACATCGCACGCCTGATTGACCGTGGCCGCGAAGATGCCAACCGTACCGTGGTCCGCACGTTCCCATTGCGCTATGCATGGGCCACCGATCACACCATGGTGGTTGATGGGCAAAGCATGAACATTCGCGGTGTGGCGTCGATCCTCAATAGCATGTACGCCAACAACGCGCCGAGTACTGAGAGCACGCAGGCGCCGCGCGGTGGTGATCGTCGCGTCGACAGCGTCGCCCCCGGTGAGGCGAATGCTGGCCGTGGCGGCACGCGCGCACTCTCAGGTCTGGGCGGCAAGCCGCCGCTGCCGCCGGGCGGTGTCGGCCAGTATGCCGGCGGCAATTCGGCGGCGCCCTTGCCGGCGGGTGAAACGCGCAGCCGCACCGACGGCTTCCAGGACGATGGTGGCAGCGCGCCCATTATCCGTGCCGACCCGCGCAGCAACTCGGTGCTCGTGCGTGACCGGGCCGATCGCATGGCCGCACACCAGTCGTTGATCGAATCGCTCGACACGCGGCCGGCGGTGCTGGAGATCAGCGCCAGCATCATCGAGATCAGCGAGAGCGCATTGGAAGACCTGGGCGTTGACTGGCGCCTGCACAACAGCCGCGTCGATCTGCAAACGGGTTATGGCTCCAACACGCAACTCGCCAACCCGGGTTCGCTCGACTCGGTGGCCACCACGGTCAACGCTGCGGCGGCCATTGCGGCCACGCCCACCGGTGGCGTGCTCACGGCCGTCATTGGCGGGGCATCGCGCTACCTGATGGCACGCATCAGCGCGCTGCAGCAGACCAACCAGGCGCACATCACCGCCAGCCCCAAGGTGGCGACGCTGGACAACACCGAAGCCATCATGGACAGCAAGCAGAACTTCTACGTGCCGGTGGCGGGGTATCAGTCGGCGGATCTGTACAACATCTCGGCGGGGGTGTCGCTGCGTGTGTTGCCGATGGTGGTGTCGGACGGTGGCACCTCGCGCATCCGCCTGAACATCCACATTGAGGATGGCCAGATCACCAACCAGATGGTCGGCAACCTGCCGGTGGTCAACAAGAGTGAGATCAACACGCAAGCGCTCATCAACGAAGGCGAGAGCCTGCTGATTGCCGGCTACTCGGTGGACCAGCAGACCAAGGGCGTGGATGCTGTGCCGGGGCTGTCAAAAATTCCGCTGCTGGGTGCGCTGTTCCGGCATGACCAGACGACGGGGCAGCGGTTTCAGCGGTTGTTCCTGCTGACGCCGCGGGTCATCGCGCTTTAACGCACAATCCTCATGCACCTGTAGCAAAGCCTCCCAGTGGGAGGCTTTGTTCATTGTGGGCACCCGAAAACCGTCAGGCTTGGCGTGACGGACCGGCAGTGCCTTCTCGCTGAAGTGTCTGCCAGTGCTGCTGAGCGATGGGCAGCAACGCCACGGCAAGGCCTGCACTACGCTCATCCGGGCTGGCTTGCCGGTCTGCTTGCATCAGCCGATGGAGGGCCTTTGCTTGCGGGTCTTGCGCCATCCGCATCGCCAGTTGCGGCAAAAGCGCCCTGAGCGCGCTCGTGCCTCGGGCACCGTCGGCCACCTTGCTGAGTTCCTGTACGAATTGCCGGCCGTCGGCCGACGCCAGCATGGGCTTCATTTCCTTCTGCAAATCCACTGGAAGGGCTTCGAGTGCAGCCTTGGCCAGTGTGGTGTCCCACAACTGCTGGACGATGGGCATCAGCTTGGCAGCCGTTTCGTGCGGAAGATTGGCGGATGGAAAGCGCCGTGCCTGCTCGCGCAGCGCTTTGATTTGCGGGTGGCTAGCAATGTTGTGCGCGAATGCGGGCAGCCGCTGTTGGAGCCGGCTGTTGCCGCGTACGCCGAAGGCGCTTTCGCCAATGGCGATCACCAGTTGGCGCCCGGCGCTGGAGGGCACCAGGTCGGCAAGTTCATGCTGCAAGGTGCGCGGCAATGCGCGCGCCGCGGTATTCAATCGGTTGGAAACTTCGCGGTTCGGCTCGGTGTTGAACGCCTCGGCCAGTGCCTGCCGCATGGCGGCGGAATCGTTGGCCTGCGGGGCCATCAGGTTGCGCACAGCTTGGTTTTGCACCGCCGGTAGTCTGTCGTGCGCGCCCTTCAGGCGGAACGCCACCGATACCAGTTGTGCGTTGTTCATGTCGGCCGAGCCGAAGACGGCATCTTCCATTTCCTCGTTCTTGCGATCGATGTCGGCGTGCAGAAGTTGAAGCCGCGGGTCGTGCTTCATGGCCAGCTCTGCACGGGCTTTACCGATCTCGTCTCGGAGGTGTTCGGGAAAGTGAACCTTGCGGCCTGGCTTGGGCGTGACGAGCGATTTCGGCAGGCCTTCCATGGTGAGGCCTGTGCAACCGCGCAAATCGATGGTGACGTTGCGCAGTTTTCCGACAGAAGCCGGTATGGCGCGCAGTTGCGGACAGTGCGAGAGGTCGAGGGTGTGCAGGTTCCGCAGGTTCCCAATGGATTCGGGTATCGCGGTCAGCCCCACGTTGTTGTTCAACTTCAGCGCAGTGAGCCTGGACAGATTGCCGATGCTGGCCGGCACGTCGCGTAGGTAGGTATGTGCCAAGGACAGCGTCTTCAGCTTCTGCGCGTTGCCAATGTCACGCGGCACCGACGTGAGCGGTGTGCTCTTGATCGCAAGGTGCTCAAGGTTCACCAGGCCGTGCAAGGGCGGCAAATCGCGCACGCCGCTTCCCACGAGTTCGAGGTGCTTGAGTTGCGGCAGTTGCCCCAGCGTATTGGGGAGGGTCTGCAAACGCCGGTTGTCGTGCAGCTTGAGCGTTTCCAGCATGCCGAGGTTGCCCAGATCATGCGGCAACTCGCGCAGGTCGCAATCCGACAGCAAGCGCCTTGAGGTGGGCGATTTCGGAAACGAACTCCGGCAGTTGGAGCACGGGTGTCGTCTTTAGCACGATCTTGTCTGCGGAGTCCCAGCGGCCTCGGGCCACGTCTTCGATGCGCTCTCGCGCGTTGTTGAGCTGGCGTGCTGCGCTGAAGCCGGCGGGCGGGTCGGCCGGGCGATAGTCGGCAATCTGGGACAGCATCTGCGCGTGCCATTGTTCCAGTGCCTGACGAACGCCAGAGGCGGCGATGCGCGCGTCCATGGCGGCGGCGCCATGCATCGGGTGGTTCGACGCCGAGGCGGCCCCATGGAGCGGACTGTTCGGCGCCGTGCGCGCTGTGCCGGCTGGCGTACCGGCCGTGACGTGGGGGCGGGCGGTGGAACCCTCACCGGCATGGGTCGATGCGCGGCGTCGCCCGAACAGCCCGGCAATGCCGCGTCGACGTGGTTGTTGTGCGGGTTCTTGGCGCAGGGGCGTCACATAGGGCGGGACACCGCCGCGTGTCGGCGTGGAGTCGGCAGCCGGGGCGTGCGAGGTCCGGCGAAATGGATTGATCGAGGGCATGGAGATCGAGACGAATAAACGGCGCGACGAAGGTGTGGGAGCCCGATGAGGGTCTGAGTGAGCACGGCGCGTGCTCAAAGCATCAGCCCCACGCAAACATCGCGTGGGGCCGAGGTGAGGCAAGAACAAGCGGCGGCTTACGCGGCCTTCTTGTGCGTCGACGCGCTGGCGCTCACTTGGCTCGAACCCGAGGATTGCGGTGCCGAGATGGGGGCCTTGGAGGTGACGTCGTCGCCATCGTCATCATCGTCGTCGTTGCCGTTCGACTTGATGGCGGCCAGCGTGCGCTGCTGGGCGGACTGTTGTTGCAGGAGTTGCAGCTCCAGCAGCGCGTCTTGCCCGGTCGGGTCGGCGCCGTTGGGCTGCGCGTTGTTCCCGTTGCCCGTCTTGCCGGTGCTGTTCCCGTTGCCGTTGCTCGAATCCACTTCGGCCTCGTGCTTCTTCTTGCCCTTGCGGCCAGCGCCGTCTTGCTCGCTGGTGTGGGCCGGATGCTGCTCGGTGGCGTAGTGCGCCTCAGGTTGCGAGGCGTGGCGCGTTTTGCGCGAGGCGTGGAGATCGCCTGCCAGGCCGGCACCCGTCGCCGCTGCGTCGAGCAGCATGGCGCCCTTGCCATTGCCGCTGCTGGCGGCCTTGTCGAACAGGTTTTGCGCCTGAACGCCAACTTCGGCCTTGGCGCCTTCCTTGGCGGCGAGCTTGACCGCATCCTTGATGCCACTACGGCCACCCGTCAGCGCGCCTTCTACGACAGAGTCGACCACCGCGCCGCCAAGATGCGTCTTTTGCAGCGTTGCTGCGGCAGCGCTGGCAGCCAGGCCCTCGGGCGTCAGGTCCGAGGCCAGCTGTGCAGCGTTGCCGGCGGCCGAGCCAATATCGCCCAGCGCTTCGCCAAAGTGGCCGTGCGCCGCCGCCTTGGCCGCAGCGATGCTGCTGTCTGCAACGCCGTTGACGCTGTCACCGATGCCCTTGACCGTGCGGTCGGCGATGTCGTTGACGAAACCGCGGGCCTTGTCCACCTTGCTCAGTGCCTTGTCCAGGCCCTTGCTCAGGTGGGCGTTTTCCAGCGATTTCTCAGCCACGTCGAAGGCGGCGGTGTTCAGGTCCCGCATGCCCTTGAAGGCGGTTTCGCCAACGCCCACGGCGTCGTGCAGCGCTTTTTGGAGGCGCAGATGCACTAGGTCGTTGGTCAGGGCTGCCGTTTGCTTGGCAACGGCTTCCACGTCGTGGACGAGGGTCTTGCCTACGCTTTCGGCGGCGTGGACAAAGCCCTTGCCGACCTTGGCGATGTCTTCGCCGATGTGCTGAAAGGCGTGCTTGATTTTGCTGAAGATACTCATGGTGAGTCTCCTTGCTTGAGATGGCAAAAATGACGGCCGTTGCCGGCCGTCGGGTGAGGTGGCTTGGCGTTAGGCGCCTTGCACCTGGGTGTGCTGCTGTTGCGCGCCGCCAGCCTTTTGGGCTTGCAGTTGTTCCAGCACCTTGATCATGTCTTTGAGCAAGGTTTCGAGCTGCGCCATCGGGTTGTTGGCGCCGTTGCCCGTGCCGTCTGCGCCGTTCGCGCCATCGGCTGCGGAGGTGTTCGGCGTGCCTGATGCACCGTTTGCACCCGACGCACCGTTTGCACCGCCGGCTGCCTGGCCGCCAGCTGCGCCACCGGCACCCTGCGTGCCGCCTGCGCCGCTCGCTCCGCCCGCGGCGCCCGCACCAGCGCCAGCGCCAGCGCCGCCACCTTGCGATTGATCACCGCCCAGCGCCTGCTGTTGTTGCTGGGCCAGCATCTTGAGGATGTCGTCCAGGACCTTCAGCAGTTGTTCGATCATGGAGTCATTGCTCTTCTGACCGGTGGCGTCGGTGCCGTTTGCGCCATCCGCGCCTGTTGCACCTTGGGCGTCGCTGGAACCGTCAGCAC
Organism: Ralstonia sp. R-29; assembly: GCF_049913345.1. Classification (NCBI taxonomy): domain Bacteria; kingdom Pseudomonadati; phylum Pseudomonadota; class Betaproteobacteria; order Burkholderiales; family Burkholderiaceae; genus Ralstonia; species Ralstonia sp. R-29. The sequence continues at coordinate 944,342 of NZ_CP184378.1, read as the reverse complement.
CGCCCGAAGCGTCGGCGCCGCCCGAGGCGTCAGCACTGCCCGAGGCATCAGCACCGCCCGAAGCATCAGCACCGCCCGAAGCATCAGCACCACCCGAAGCATCAGCACCGCCCGAAGCGTCGGCGCCGCCCGAGGCGTCAGCACTGCCCGAGGCATCAGCACTGCCCGAAGCGTCAGCACTGCCCGAAGCGTCAGCACTGCCCGATGCATCAGCACCGCCCGATGCATCAGCACCAGCCGAGCCGTCAGCACCGCCTGCACCACCAGCGCCGCCATCGGCACCGCCAGCGCCGCCAGCACCACCGAAGGCATTCGACATCATCTGCTGCTGCATCAGTTGCAGCGCGTCGTCGAGCATCTGCAGCATGTCGTCCATGTTGAGGCCCTTACCGCCGCTGGCACCACCTGCGCCGTCGACGCCCTTGGCGCCTTCGCCGGTGTCGAGCTTGTGCTGCATCTGCTCGCTGAGCTTCATGAACTTGAGCAGGTCTTCCAGCAGTTTCATGAGCGCTTGCATCGGGTCTTGGCTGCTCGAGTCGCCGTTGTCGTCGCCCACTTGCTGGCCCTTGTTGGCACCCTGCGCGCCTTGAGAGCCTTGAGAGCCTTGGGCGCCTTGCGAGCCCTGGTTTGCAGACGGGCCATGCGCGCCGCCAGCGGCAGGTGCACCGCCGCCGGCCGGCGCACCCGATCCACCGCCGGCACCCGCATTGGCACCGCCGTTTGCCGTGGCATTGCGCAGCATCGCTTCGATCACCTTCAGGATGTCTTGCACGAGATGCTGCAGCGGGCTTTCTGCCTGGTTCGGCTGCTTGTTGGCTTGATCCAACTGCAACTGGGTCGAGATATTGAGTGATGCGTTGTCTTGGACTTTCATGTTCATGAGTCACCTCAGTGGGCGGGCGTAATGCTTGGCACTGCCCAGGCCGCTGACTGGAGGCAATGCCAATACAGAGAGGAGGGAAACGCTGCGTGACCGGCGCTTCCAGAGAAACGCCGGCACCGCAATCGCTTCCGATTCCGGTTCGGGTCGCGGGGCCGGGGATGGCCTAGGGGCTGCCCGTGCCGGGCCGCGCAGCCCAGGGCAGCCGCGTGCCGACAGGCCACTCGCAAGGCGAAATAGCAGGTCGGGCGACTTTGGTGGAACGTTAGTGAATGCGGCCTGTCATGCGACCCTGAAGGGCCGAAGCGCTGATCGCTGGGGCGAAATGGAACAGGCGCGAAAAGCAGGCTGCGCGCGGCCGGAATGTGGGTACATCGACAAGCTTCGCGCAGGCGCGCATGTTTTCGGGTGATAGCGATGCATGCAGCGATGCGCTACCTAGCATGCAGGCGTCCTTCACTCATGGGTGCCTGCCATGCCATTGCCATTGAAGATCAGCGGACTGAACGTCCGGCCCCACATCAGCCGCAACAGCACGCCGGGCACATCGCCGGCGAAAACGCCAGCCGCACCGGAGCGTGCCGCACGCACCTCGCAGGGTGAACTGGGCGCGTTGTCGACACGCGGCAAGAAGCGTTCGAAGGAAGCCGGCGACGATACCGCTGCGCATCCTCAGGCCAAGCGCCGCCAGACGGCCCTTCCACGCACCCAGGCCGATGCCGATTCGCGCATGGAGCGCATCATGCAGATGCAGGCCGACACCATGATCCGCAGCGCAGAGATGCAGAACGCGCTCAACCGCGCCAACACGCTCGCCAAGCTGATGGAAGAAGGCAGCAAGGCCGCCAAGGACCTGATCAACTAACGCGCGCCGGGTGAGGGTTCAGAAATCGCGCGTCACGCGCAGCGCCAGCGTGCGGCCGGGCAGGATCGGAATGAAGTTGCCCGCGAGCGTGTTGCCGTAGGCGCGCACATTGAAGAGGTTGCGTGCAAACAGATCGACCCGCCATGGCTTCTGATGCCAGAACAGGCTGCTGTCGATGCGCACGGCACCCGGCAGGCGGTAGGGCGTTTGGCCATAGGAATCGACGCTGCTCTGCGCGTTGATACCGAGGCCTGCACCGAAGCCTGCGAGTGCGCCGCCTTGGACGGTGTACGTCGTCCACAGTGAACCGCCGCGCGTGGGCGTTCTCGGCAGGGCGCCACCCGGCAGCGCGCCCGAGATGCGAGACAGCGCCAGCCACAGTGCAGCCTCCCAACCAGGGGCCACCGTGCCTTGCATGGACAGCTCCAGCCCTTGGCTGGTCTGGTCGGTGATCTGCGTGTAGTAGCCCGGATGTGCGACGTCGGCCACGCTGACGTTGCTGGCGCGGATGCGATAGAGCGCCGCTTGCGCTGTCAGCGTGTGCGCGGTGTTCTCCCAGCGCAGGCCGGTTTCGAGTTGCCGGCTGCGTTCGGGCTGCATGGCGCTGCCGTCATAGAAGTAGCCCGTGTTGATCTGGAACCCGCGTGAATAATCGGCAAACCACGCAGTGTGCGGCGTCAGCTTGTACAGCACGCCTGCGGCCGGCGTCCATGCCAGCCCCTGAAGATGCGCGTGAGGCAGCTTGGCGACATAGTCGTTTGCGCGAATGGAGGCCGATATCTCCCAGCGCTCGCCAATGGCGATGCGATCTCGCAAGCGGAAGATCGATTGCCGCCCCGTTTGCGACAGTGGCATTCCCGGAATGAAGACCGGCGCTGGCAGTGGCACCGGCGCAAACGGGTCTTGCGTTGCCAGTGAATCGGCGCCCGGCGTGAGCATGTCCTGCCGCTCGTGAAGCTCGTCCCAACCGAGGGTGAACGTGTGGCGCAGCGCGCCGTGCGAGAAGGCGCCGGTCAATTCATTGGAGAACGCCCAGAGGTGGCTGTCCGTGCGGTAGCCCATGCCACACATGGTGTTGAGTATGGCGCTCGGCGCGGTACTGGCCGACGCAGATGCCAGGCTCCATTGAACGGACTGTTCCGACACGGATTCATAGCTGGCGCGCGAATGCACGGCCCAGTCGTCCGACAGGTTGTGCGAGACGGTGTAGTACACGCGGCTACCAGTGCCGTTCACACGATCGTCGGCATTGCCGAGCGGCGTTTGCGCGGGAATGCGCGCGGGGGTGCCGCTCAGAGCAAATGTGAATGGCTGAACCGGCTGCCGGCTGGACAGCGTTTCCGCCCCCACGGTGATGTCCGTGGCGCCGTCATGCCAGCCGAGCGCGCCGTGACCGTAGCTGACGCGGTGCCCGGCATAGCCGCCCTCGCTGTTGGCTGTGGTGTCGTTGAGCGCTACCACGCGGTACGACAAACCATTCGACCCGATGGCCCCCGCCAGGTCGGTTGCAACCTTGCGTTCTGCGTGCGAGCCCAGTTCCACGGCCACGCTGCGCTGCGTGGTTTTGGTGGGTGCTTTCAAGTTGGCGTTGATGGCGCCCCCCGCCATGGTCACGCCTGCCACATCGGCATTCGGCCCCTTGATGACGTTGATGTCTTCGAGGGCCTCCATCGGGCGCAAGGGGGCGAGCCTGTCGGGCAGGCCATCCACCGAGATCGTATCGGTCATGAACCCACGGATGGCGTATAGCGGCGGCGCGGTTGGGTCCGTCTGCACCGAGGTGACGCCCGCTTGCGCCAGCGCCACGGCCAGTGACGGCGGCCGCTGGCTGGTCAGCAGGCCGTTGGTGATGGTGTTGACGGCATGCGGCATGCTCGTCATCGGCATTTCGACGCGGGTGATGGCGCTGGTGGAGAACTCCGCGAACCCCTGGCCCGCCGTTCCACGCACTTCGGATGGCGGCAGCGTGCCGATGTTGGGCTCTGGTTCGGTGTCGCCTGCGCCCGCCGTGGTGGTGACCACGGTGAGTGTGCCGTCGGGCAATGCGGCCAGTGCCAACCCGCTGTCCTGCAGCGCGCGCCGGGCCGCCTCTGCGGCCGTCATGGTGCCTTCAATCGGGCCTGCCACGCGGTCCTTGACCAGACTGGATGCGAACGAGACCGTGTGCCCGCTCACGCGCGTGATTTCCATCAGCACGTGTTCGAGCGATGCGCGTTCGATATGAAACCGGTGCGGATCGTCTTCGGTAAGACCGTAGGCGTGCCGCGTGATGGACAGCGCGATGAGCAGGGCGGTAACGCGGGAACGGCGACGAACGGCGAGGGCCACAGATGTCATGGAAGGCAATGCGGGCATCGTGCAGTCGGATGTTCGAAAACGATCTGGAATGGCATGCGTTGCCGAGCCTCGCCGCGGGGTTGTGTGTGGACGTTCGCCTCACCAGCCGGGCCATGGCATTGGGAGCGACGGATGACTTCGGCCGAGGCTGTCGCTCTTCGGCTGTGGCGACGTGCCTCATGCGTGGGCAAGGCTAGCATGGCCAACAACGCCGTGTGCCAGCCGAGCGCTCTGAATGGCGGTTCTCAATCAAATGACACATCATGAGTAACTATCGGATCGGGCTCCAACCTGCCATCGGGACGCATCGCCGCAGCACGGCCGACAAAGAAAACGTGGCGCCACAACAGACGTCGAATGGACGCGCTGCACGGTCCCGCCAGGGCGCGCTGGCCGAACTGAACGCCAGCCCGCGCGGCACGGCTCGGGCGCCGTTGCGAGCAGCGCAGGTCAATGTGACCGCGCGGCAGCCAGCACCCGTTGCCACTTCCGCCAAGCCGCGTTCGATGCGCACGCCGGGACACGGCACGCAGGGCAGCCAGATCGCCATTCAGCATCATCGCGATCGGGTGCTGACCCAGATCGAACACCTGCCCACCGAAGGCGGCAAGCGTGCCTGGCGCAAGCCGATCGAGACCATGGAGCTGCTCGACCGCCACGTCGCGCACCTGCCGCCCGCGCAGACGATCAGGCTGTTGCAGCAGATGCAGGTGATCCTGAGCATCAAGGACACCCGCACGCGTGACGCCCATCTGCAGCAGTTTGCTGCGAGCCTGCAGCCGCCCATGCACAGGCAGCAGCCACAGCCGGCTATGCAAAGACAGCAACCGCAGCCAGCCATGCAAAGACAGCAGCCACAGCCGCCCATGCAGAGACAGCAGCCACAGCCGCCCATGCAGAGACAGCAACCGCAGCCGGCTATGCAGAGACAACAGCCGCAGCCTGCAAAGCTGTCCTTCAAGGACTTTGAGGGATTGGCGGCGCTGCGTCCTCGCCAAAGTGCGCCCGTGCAAGCGGCTCACGCGCAGGCACCGCAGTACGGTCGCCAGTACGCTCGTCCGACTGCGGCCATGCCGCAACCCGTGCACACGCAGGCTGCCCCCGAGTTGACGCTCGAAGACTTCGAGCGCGATGCGGAAAAGGAGGCGAAATACGACGGCTTTGTGCGCCCCGACTACGCTCAGGCACATGCGGACTACGCAAGCTACCTGGCGCGCCGCAATCCCGCGCCGCAGCGTGCGGCATCGGCCCCGCCCCGCATGCAGAGCGCCGCGGCCCCCGTGTTGAGCCATCACGAGCGTGCGCAGATTCGCCACACTGAAGATGGGCGCGCCCGCTATCACAACGAAATGCCGAACTACCAGCAGGCTTACGCCGATCACCTGGCTCAGCGCCCGGTGGCTCGGCCAAGCTCGGTGCGTCGCACATCGCACACTGCGCGTATGCAACCGCGTCAATTGACCGCGCAGGAGCTGCAGATGATTCACCAGAATGAAGACGCCCGCGCACACCATTTCAACGAAATGCCTGACCACGCCGGTGCGGAAGCCCACTACCGGGCGCAGCACGGGCTTTAAAGCGGACGCATCAGATCGGCGAACTGGGCGCCACCGACTTCAGCGGTACAAACACGTTGCTGCAATCGACGGGTGCGGCCGAGCCCGGTGCGCCGGTCACGGTCACGTCATTGGACGACGACGTGACGATGCCGCTGGCAAAGCCGACCGGCCCCGTGCCGCCAAACGTGAAGTGCACATCAGCCGGAGAGGCGGGGCCGCCGTCGTGCGCGCCCTCGAACGTCGGCTGTGCGCCGTCAAAGACCACGTTGTCCAGCGTGATCATCAGTGGGTGCTTCTGCTTCTTGGCCTCGTAGCCGAGGAAGGTCATGCTGCGCGCCTTGAGCTTGGCGGTGCCCGTGTCGTGGAAGTTCTTCACAACGATGTTGGTAAAGCTGGGATACAGCTTGCCTTTGCTGCTGCTGTAGAACGGATCGAACACCAACGGTGCCTTGACGTTGCGCATGCAGATGCCGTTGTAGACGACGTTGTCGACATGGCCGCCGCGCGATGCGTCGGACTTGATGCGCAGGCCGCCGCCGCCCGAGCTGTCGTAGCCGTCCATGACGAGGTCGGTGACCAGCATGTTGCTCACGCCCGCGTTGGTTTCACTGCCGATCGACAGACCATGGCCGTAGTAGAAGTGGTTGTGCGCGAAGGTCAGGTTCTTGACGGCGCCGCTGCTGGCCTTGACGGCTACGTGGTCATCGCCCGTGCTGATGTACGAATACGCGAGCAGCACGTTGGTGGACTGCCCGGGGTCGAAGCCATCGGTGTTTTTGACGGTTTCCGGCGTGAAGCATGTGGCGGGGGTGACCTGGTCGGGCGTGGTGCCGGCCGCGCACTTGTAACCGGGCACGGAGTACACCAGGCTCGGCGTCACGATCTTGATGCCCCAGGCGGTGACGCCCGCCGTGCCTGTCGTCACGATATGGAAGTTGGGCGAGTTCTGCACCGTCACGCGGTATAGCGTGAAATTGCTGCCGTTGAAGAGCTGCACCAAGCGTGGGTTCTGCTGGTTCAGGCCCTTGGTCTTGTTCAGGTAGGCGATGTCCCACCACGTGAGGCGGTTGGCGTTCGGGCCGCTGGTGACGAGGCTGCCGCCGCGCCCGTCGATGGTGCCGTCACCCACGATGCCGCTGCCCACGGTGTCGCGCGCGGTGATGAGCGAGTTGCACGATTTGTCGTTGGCCACGGTGGCGGTGCCGCAGGTGCCCAGGCCGTTGTCGTAATCGGCCGGGTTGCGCGAGGCGAATAGCGTGACGCCTTTGTCGATCCACAGCGTCACGCCGGATTTGATGGTCAGCGGGCCGGAGAGAAAGCCCGTTTGCCCGGCGGCGCCCGTCACGAGTTTGACGGCTTGCCCAGCGGGGCACGCGTTGATGGCGGCCTGGATGCGTTTGGTATCCGGCTGCGAGTTGGAGGCGTTGCCGTCCACCGCATCCACCGAGCCGTTGACCGGCGTGATGGTCGCGACAAGCGGCGTGCCGCACACGGCGGTGGGCAGGCTTGGTTCGCTCACGGTGCCCCATTGTGTGGAGACGGGGGCGCCGGCTGCATGGGCGGCGGTGGCGCTTGCCAGGGTTGTCAGTAGGGCCAGGAAGGGTGTGGCTTTCATCGCTGAGGAGGTCTCGTGAAGATCGGTTGTGGTCAAACTTCACGCAAATCCGCACGAACCATGCCATATACCCCCAGGGCGAGGGGTGCCACGTACTACAGCGTGTCCTGACGCCGTGCGTCGCTTGCGTCAAAGAAACGGCAGATTTGGTGAGCTTTTTTGAGAAAGCGGGCAGGCGGGCGGCGTTGTCCTTCGCCCCGTGATGGCTGGCTTCGCCTCTGTGCTGTGTGGCTCGAGGCCTAGCCGCTATGGTGGCTGCTGTACGGTTGGACTTGGCGCATTTGGCGCCCGTCGCCCGCCTGTCGACTTTCGCCACGATTGCCCCATGTATTCGTCCGCATTGCCTTCTGCAGACGCGCTGATTGCGCGCATTGATCGATGCATCCGCCAGGCAGCCGAGGCCGCCGAACTCGTGGCCCGGCATGAGGCGCTCTACGCGGTCGCGCAGACGCTCAAGTCCGAGATTCTGGAATTCGCGTCCAAAGAGCCGGACGACGAGGCTGTCATGCGCTGCGTACAGGCGCTGCACGAGCAGGTTGCCGCGTTCAAGCAGATGCACCCGGTTGCGCGGTTGCCGTACTCGCCCGAGCTGGATACGCGCTATCCGTTTCGGGACGCAGCGGCTGAGCCGATCATCATCCATACGCTGTCCGAAGCCGGTCACCCGGCGGGGACCTCGCGAAGCTACCCGGCCGATGCGGTCTGGCCCTATCTGCAGGCCGAGGCCGCGCCCGACGCGCGCGGCGCGCTGTACCACCGCAAGCTGCTGTGCCGGCCCATGCGCTTTGAAGACCTGCGCGACGCGCGCGAACACGCCCTCGTCGGCGAACGCGGCGTGTTTGCGGTGCGGGATATTGCGGCGGGCGAATGCCTGGGTGTGTACGGAGGCCGGCTGATGACGCCCGCCACCTACTACACGTGCACTGAGGATTCGTTCGTGCTGTCCACTACGGCAGACGGTATCGAATCGTGGGTGGACGGCGAGAACATCCTGGCGATGGCCAACACCGTGTTTGCCTACACCGGCAACGAACCGGATCGGCAGGCCGAGGTGGGCTACAACATGGAGGCCGCCGTGTTCCTGGCTGCGTCACGCTGCGGGCGGCGCTTTTCCATCCGCGCGTTCTTTACTACCGAGCCTGTGGCGGCCGGCACCGAACTGCGTTGGAACTATCGTTACCCGTCGACGCTAATCAGGCAGCGGTTTGGTGCCCGCCCCGCCGATTGAGTGCGGTGGTGGGAGCTGGGTTGCCGCTGCCTATTGCAGCATCTGCGAGCGCTGCTTGAGCGCGGCAATCAGCAGGTTGACTTCGTCGAGCAGCGCTTCTTCGTAGATGCCCGGCACGGGTTCGTCGCTGGTCATCAACATGGCGTTGTTGATCTCGCGCCGGAAGGCTTGCTCGATGGCGGCGCATTCGCTGGCGGGCACGTGCGGAAAGACTGCGGCAATGAAGCGGCTCAGTACGACAACGCGTGCACCGAGTTTTGAGACATTGGCGAGGTTGGTGTTGATCGAGGCGTTCAACGCCTCAAGCTCGTTTGGATCGATCATCGCGGTTCAGGTGGGGCAGCAACATATCGCGCCCACGCCGCCAGGCGGGACGCTGCGTCGATTGTGCGGCCGCCCGCCAGCTGAAAAGCTCAACAATTCTCGTCCCCTCCCACCGGGGCCGGCCCTGTTCCGGCCCGTCGGCGGTGTTTACTTGACCGTGCTCGCGTCCACCCACTGGTAGCCAAGCTTGGTAATGCCGTTCACCAGGCTTTGAAAATCGTGGAACGCATTGGATGCGGCCGTACCCTGCATGTCCGAATCGATCCAGAACGGATGGAAGAAAAACGATGCAAAACCATCACGCACCACCCATGCGTACTGCGCGTTCAGATAGAGGTCTTGCCATGTGTAGGTCAGACACGAGAACGGATCGACGCTGCAGATGTTGTATTCGATATTGCCCAGGTTCTCCGGAATGATGCGTTGCCCGTAGTAGTCGGCATTGATCACGTAGGGGAAGAACTGCCCCACCGCAAACGCATGGTTGTTAGCCGTGGAATTGAGCGTGTACAGATCCGAATTGCTGCAGGTGTTGTAGAGCTTCGTGACGCTGTTGTAGGTGTTGTTGGTGCACGCGAAGTACACGACGCGCTGGTACGTCGACGTAAAGCGCGGCGGCACCGCCTGGATCGACAGCGGCGAGGACTCATAGTGCGGCGCCTCCCATGCAAAGGGGGTGTAGCCGTTGCTGGTGAACTGCTGCAGGCCCGCATCGAGCCGTCCACCCGCCCATTGCACGGAGTCGTCGTCAGTGGGCGTGTTGTTGACCGCATACCAGAACTCGAAGTCATTGCCGCTGACGGCGTTGTCGATGTTGGCCACGTTCTCGTACTGGTGGGTGTAGCCGTGCATCACCACCTTGCCGCCATGTTTGAGTGCATAGTTCAGCGCCGATCGCAGCCCCGTTGCATTGGCCAGCGGGATGGTTTCCGGCACGCCGCCGTTGTAGTAGCCGTTTGGGTCGGTGTACACGGGGATGGTCGCCATCGAAAACGGAACGTGCACCGAGTACAGATAGTCCGTCAGCTTCTTCATCGAGCTGGTGGTGGTGTAGGCGTTCAGGTCTTCAAAGCGCACCATGGCCCGGTGCGTATACACCGTAGATGGGCTGTCGCCCATGATGTCGTGCAGCAAGTCGCAGAACGCCAGGTAGCGGTCACGGGGCCCGATGTAGGAAAACGGAATGTCGGCGACATACCAGAAGTTGCCGGCCTGCACCACGTAGGGCGCCACGGCACTGGTCTGGCTGTCGGTGATGTTGACCAGCACCTTGGCCTTGGTGGCGTCCGTCACCTGCGTGATGCCGATGTCGGGGTCGGCACTGACCGCGCCGGTGGTGGCATTGAAGGCGTAGTACTTCACCATCGACATGCCCTTGTACGTCACGGTGTCGTAGAACCCGGGGTTTGGATTGCTCGACGATGGGTAGACATTGCCGTTGAAGCCATAGAGCTGGTTGAACTGCACCCCGAACTTTTGCGTAAAGGTTGGGTTGGCGTAGTCGGTCGTGTCCCAGGCGAGTTCCCACAGGTTGTACTTGAACCACACCACGGAGGTGGTGGTGGTCATGACGTCGTGCAGAAACGCCGGTGGAATGGGGTTGTTGTAGTAGCTGCCCATATAGAACGTGACCTGATTGGCCTGCGCCATCCCGGCCGTGTAGTTCTGCACCGGCATCAGGTTGACGTTGGTGTTCCAGTGGCCCAGCAGGTTGCGCAGCATGATCGCGTACGCAAAACCCAGGTTGGTATAGGGCGTGTTAGGCGGCGCGTCGTACAGCACGAGCACATTGATGGGTGTTGCGGCTTGCGCAGACGGCACCGTCGACGGGCGCGTCATTGCCACCAGCAGGCAGAGCGCCAGCAGGCCAGTCAATAGCAGTTTTTTCATGATCGGCCCCTAGTTCACCCACACATTGCCGTTCTGGCGCTGCACTGCGTCGGGCGCTGCCATGGCGCCGCCCCGGCTGTGCCCGTGCTCGGCTTCGCGCATCAAGGAACGTGGCATGCCGGGCAGGACCATCGTCGGCACCGTGGGTTGCGGCGGGGGAACCACCTTGCCGTCTTTCATGTGGGAATTGGGTTGGGGTGGGGCACCGCCGGCGCCCGTGCCGGTCGGCCCGGCGGCCACCGCCATACCGCTACCTGCCGCCAGCAAACTGGCCCATGCCAATGCCAGCAATCGTTGTTTGGTCGTCATGCTGTGTCTCCTTTGCCAAAACAACAAAGCCGAACGCCGCGCGCACTCCGCTGCGGCGTGCCTGTCCCAGTTTCCCGACGGCAGATAGGCGCGTGGGCTATCTGGCGCGGTGTCCCCCTGAAAAGTGTGCGTACTACCGTTCTAGTGACGTGGCTTGGGCCTCCATGGTGCGGACGGCATCGTGCGCGCTCGCGCCCTCTGGCTGACGTGGGCGGATTCTGTTTCGTTTTTGGATGGTGGTGCACAGCCGCATGCCGGGCGCCCTTGCATGGGGTGCCGGTAAGTGCCGAAGACGCGTGCGGTGGTTAGCATGGGCGGCCTCCATGCGGCCACGTCAGCGGCAGAACCGTCGCGGGTTCACGCCATTGCCGTTGGCCGTATCCATGAGGCGCGGTGTGGATTTCAAAAGCGAGCGAAGATCATGCCACCCGCCGCAGGGGTTTGAATTTGCTTGGCTTTCTGAAACAGCGTGTGGCGGCGACGACGGAAACTTGCCGATTCTGTTTCATTCTTGAATCGGCATTCGGCGGGTTTTGAGCCCTTTTGGGGCCTGTTGTGTTGCCTGCCTGGGCACGCAGAAACTTACTCGAGTGGTATCGGCTCGTCTTCCGGCAATGCCGTGTCGTCGCTTTCCGGCAGCCCGGGAGGGTGGGCCGGTGCACCCTTTTCCCGGTAGGCGGCGGGCGGCACGCCAAACTGCTTGCGGAACTCGCGGCCCAGGTGGGATGCATCGGCAAAGCCGCAACCCAGGGCGATGTCGGCCACCGTGCGGTCGGAGCTGGTCAGCAGCCACGCGGCCGTGCGCAGGCGCACCTGCTTCGCAAACGCCTGTGGGCTCTTGCCGGTTTCGGCCTTGAACAGGCGCTCGAGTTGCCGGGTGGACATGTCGAGCTTGTAGGCCAGCTCCTCCAGCGGCAGCGCACGCCCAACGTGCTGCTCCATCAACAGAATCGCGCGTTTGACCTTCGGGTGCGTGGCTGGCTCCAACCCCGGAGGATGCGGCTGTGGCGCGTTGCCCTTCTGCATTTCTCCGACGAGCAGGATGCGCAGCGCCTTCTGCACGGTTGCATGATCGAAATGGCGCAGGAGGATCGCCGCCGCCACATCAATCGATGCCCGCCCGCCCGAACAGGTGATGCGGCGCCGGTCGATTACGAACAGACGATCGGCGATCAGCAGATCCGGGTTGGCAGCGGGAAAGCGTTCGAGGAAATCCCAGTAGTGGAACCAGCTCACGCACGCGCGATGACCCTCCAATACGCCCGCGCGCATCAGTGTGAACACGCCGGTGCAGATGCCCACGATGGTTGCACCCGCGGCGGCCGTGCGGCGGATGAACTCCAGCGTTTCCGGCCCCGCCTGCGGGCCCGAGTGCAGCAGCCCGCCCACGACCACCACGTAATCGAACGGTTGGGCCTCGTCAAAGGTTTCCCACGGCGTGATCTGGATACCGCAACTGGCGCGCACCGGAGCGAGTGTCTCGCCAATCACACTCCACGCGCACCGTACGGGTTTGCTGTAGTCGCCGTCGTCGGCAGACAGCCGCAGCATGTCGACGAACCCCGAGAACGCGGTCAGCGTGAAGTTCGGCAGCAGCACGATGCCAAAGCGGATGCGCTTGGAGGCCGCGGCAGGCACGGATTCGGAGGCGGCTGAAGCGGCTAAGGCGCGTACATCGGGTGCGTCGGGTGTCATTGCGGCCAGTCTTGGGTGCCCGGCGGGCAGCGTCTGTGTATTGGGTAAAACCGGCAATCTGCGCCCGCACGGTGCTGTCAGCGTCGCCGATTGGTTGTGCGCGGACTTGTGGTTTTCCGCCGCAAATCATCGCCAATACGTCCACGGCGGTGGGCCTGCGGGGGCTTGGCGGCGCTATCCCACGCCGATGCCGTTTTTGTTCTATCTGCCAATTTTAGGCTTTGGTGTACTGGCGGCCAACGTCATTCAACGCGTCCCCACGCAAAGGCTGCCAGATGAACGTCAGCGCGTTCGACCTGTTCAAGATCGGCATCGGCCCGTCCAGCTCGCACACGGTCGGCCCGATGATTGCCGCTTGCCGCTTCGCCTCGCATATCGAAGACGCCAACCTGCTGGGCTTCGTGCGCCGCGTGCGAGTGGAGTTGTACGGATCGCTGGGCGCCACGGGCAAGGGGCATGGCACTGATAAGGCCGTGCTACTCGGCCTGGAAGGCCATCTGCCTGACACCATCGACCCCGACCTGATCGCGCCACGCCTCGCGGCCATCCGTACAGACAAGTCGCTGCTGCTGCTTGGCAAGCAGGCGATCCGCTTTGAAGAAAAGGAGCAGATCGGCTTCTACCGCAAGCTGATGAGCGGCACGGGCATCGTGCACCCGAACGGCATGCGCTTCCAGGCGTTTGACGAGCACGGGCAACTGCTGGTCGAGAAGGAGTATTACTCGGTCGGCGGCGGCTTCGTCGTCAACCGCGAAGGCGATCGTGTGAACGGCGTGCGCGCGGCGGCCGAAGTGCCGTATCCGTTCCGCACGGGCGACGACTTGATGCGGCAGTGCCGCGAGCACGGGCTGTCGATTGCTGAGCTGATGCTGCGCAACGAATGTGCGCTGCGCCCCGAGCCAGCCGTGCGCGAAGGCCTGCTCACGATCTGGCGCACGATGGCCGCCTGCGTGGAGCGCGGCTGCAAGGCCGAAGGCGAGTTGCCCGGCCCGATGCGCGTAAAGCGCCGCGCGGCCGAACTGAACGCCCGCCTGCGCGCCCGCTCGGAAGAATCGCTGCGCGATCCGCTGTCGATGCTCGACTGGGTCAACCTGTATGCGATGGCCGTCAACGAAGAGAACGCTGCGGGCGGCCGCGTTGTGACCGCGCCCACGAATGGCGCGGCCGGCGTGATCCCTGCCGTGCTGCATTACTACGTGAAGTTTGTGCCGGGCTCGAACGATGCCGGCATCGTTGAATTCCTGCTCACCGCAGCGGCCATCGGGATCATCTACAAGGAAACCGCTTCGATCTCGGGCGCAGAAGTCGGCTGTCAGGGCGAAGTGGGCGTTGCGTGCTCGATGGCCGCTGCCGCGCTGGCTGCTGTGATGGGCGGCACGCCAGACCAGGTCGAAAACGCCGCCGAGATCGGCATGGAACACAACCTCGGCATGACTTGCGACCCGGTAGGCGGCCTGGTGCAGATTCCGTGCATCGAGCGCAATGCGATGGGTGCGATCAAGGCGCTGAACGCGTCGCGCATGGCGCTCAAGGGCGACGGCACCCACTACGTGTCGCTCGATTCCGTCATCAAGACGATGCGCGAAACCGGCGCCGATATGAAAACGAAATACAAGGAAACGTCGCGCGGCGGATTGGCCGTGAACGTCATCGAATGCTAATGAAGGGGCAACCACAATGAGCCGCTACTCGATATTCAGCCTGTTCCGCAACGGCCTCTCGTATCACGAGAACTGGGAAAAGCAGTGGAAGAGCCCGGAGCCGAAGCAGGAATACGACGTCGTGATCGTCGGCGGCGGCGGGCATGGCCTGGCCACGGCGTACTACCTGGCCAAGGAGCACGGCATCACGAACGTGGCGATCCTGGAGAAGGGCTGGATCGGCGGGGGCAACACCGCACGCAATACGACGATCGTGCGCTCGAACTATCTGTGGGACGAGTCGGCCGCGCTGTATGAGAAGGCCATGAAGCTGTGGGAAGGGCTGTCGCAAGACCTGAACTACAACGTGATGTTCAGCCAGCGCGGCGTGTTGAACCTAGCCCATACGCTGCAGGACGTGCGCGACACCGAGCGCCGCGTGAATGCGAACCGGCTGAACGGCGTCGATGCTGAATTCCTGACACCCGCGCAGATCAAGGAGATCGAGCCGACCATCAACCTGAACAGCCGCTACCCGGTGCTCGGTGCGTCGATCCAGCGCCGTGCGGGCGTTGCCCGCCATGACGCGGTGGCCTGGGGCTTTGCGCGCGGGGCAGACCGTGCGGGTGTCGACATCATCCAGAACTGCCAGGTCACAGGCATTCGCCGCGAAGGCGGTGCGGTGGTCGGCGTGGATACGGTCAAGGGCTTTATCAAGGCGAAGAAGGTGGCGGTGGTGGCCGCCGGCAACACAACCACGCTGGCCGACATGGCCGGCATCCGTTTGCCGATCGAAAGCCACCCGCTGCAGGCGTTGGTGTCCGAGCCGATCAAGCCGGTGGTCAACTCGGTGATCATGTCCAACGCGGTGCACGCGTACATCAGCCAGTCCGACAAGGGCGACCTCGTGATCGGCGCGGGCATCGACCAGTACACGGGCTTTGGCCAGCGCGGCAGCTTCCACATCATCGAAGGCACGCTGCAGGCGATTGTCGAGATGTTCCCGGTGTTCTCGCGCGTGCGGATGAACCGCCAGTGGGGCGGCATTGTGGACGTGTCGCCGGACGCCTGCCCGATCATCAGCAAGACCGACGTGAAAGGTCTCTATTTCAACTGCGGCTGGGGGACCGGCGGCTTCAAGGCGACGCCGGGCTCAGGCTGGGTGTTCGCACACACCATCGCGCGTGACGAACCGCACCCGCTGAACGCGCCGTTCTCGCTCGACCGCTTCTACACCGGCCACCTGATCGACGAGCACGGTGCCGCCGCCGTCGCGCACTGATGCACCACCACGAGGAGAACCCAATATGTTGCTGATCGAATGTCCGTGGTGCGGGCCGCGCGCCGAATCTGAATTCTCTTGCGGCGGGGAAGCCGACATCGTGCGCCCCGTGGACAACGAGACCATGTCCGACCGCGAATGGGGCGAGTACGTGTTCATGCGTGAGAACAAGCGCGGGCTGCACAAGGAGCAATGGTTGCACGCGCAAGGCTGCCGCCGCTGGTTCAAGGTCACGCGCGATACGGTTACCTACGACATCAAGGGCTACGAACGATTCGGCGGCGGCGCCAATGCCGGCCAAGCCGATGCCAACGCTAAGCAAGAAGGGGCGAGCAAATGAGCCAGAAAGACCGTCTCGGTACAGGTGGCCGTATCAACCGTGCGATTCCGCTGACGTTCACGTTCAACGGCCGTACGTATCAGGGGTTCCAGGGCGACACGCTGGCGTCCGCGCTGCTGGCGAACGGCGTGCACTTTGTCGCGCGCAGCTTCAAGTACCACCGCCCACGCGGCATCATGACGGCCGACGTCGCCGAGCCGAATGCGGTGGTGCAGTTGGAAACCGGGCCGTACACGGTGCCGAATGCCCGCGCGACCGAGATCGAGCTGTATCAGGGGCTGGTGGCCACGAGCGTGAACGCCGAGCCGTCGCTGGAGAATGATCGCTATGCGATCAACCAGAAGTTCGCGCGTTTCCTGCCGGCGGGCTTCTACTACAAGACGTTCATGTGGCCGCGCAAGATGTGGCCGAAATACGAAGCAAAGATTCGCGAAGCCGCCGGCTTGGGCAAGGCCCCCGACATGCGCGACGCCGAACGCTACGACAAGTGCTACGCACACTGCGACGTGCTCGTCGTGGGCGGTGGACCGACGGGGCTCGCGGCGGCGCATGCTGCGGCGGTATCGGGCGCACGGGTCATCCTCGTCGACGACCAGCGCGAGCTTGGCGGCAGCCTGCTGTCGAGCCGCGCGGAGATCGACGGCAAGCCCGCGCTGCAGTGGGTCGAGAAGATCGAGGCGCAACTGCGCAAGCTGCCCGATGTGACCATCCTCTCGCGTAGCACGGCATTCGGTTATCAGGATCACAACTTGGTCACCGTTACGCAGCGCCTGACGGATCATCTGCCGATCTCGATGCGCAAGGGCACGCGCGAGCTGCTGTGGAAGGTACGTGCGAAGCGCGTGATTCTGGCCACGGGCGCGCAAGAGCGGCCTATCGTGTTCGGCAACAACGACCTGCCGGGGGTGATGCTCGCGGGCGCGGTCTCGGCGTATATCCATCGCTACGGCGTGCTGCCCGGGCGCGAGACGGTCGTGTTCACGAACAACGACCACGGCTACCAGGCTGCGCTCGATCTGAAGGCTTGCGGCGCGAAGGTGACGCTGGTGGATTCGCGTGCTGCCAGTAATGGCGCACTGCCTGCCGCTGCAAAACATCAGGGCGTGACGGTGATGAGCGGGGCGGTGGTGACGACGGCGGCCGGCAAGTTGCGCGTGTCGTCGGTGGAAGTCGCCTCGTACGCAAATGGCAAGCTCGGTGCCAAGCTGGCGACGCTGCCGTGCGATCTGGTTGCCACGTCGGGCGGCTTCAGCCCGGTATTGCACTTGTTTGCGCAATCGGGCGGCAAAGCGCAGTGGAGCGACAGCAAGGTTTGCTTTGTACCGGGCAAGAGCCTGCAGGCGGAGCAGAGCATTGGCGCTGCGGCGGGTGAATTCAGCTTTGCGGCCGCGTTGCAACAGGCGATGGATGCCGGCGTTCAGGCAGCGCAAGCTGCGGGTTTGCCCGCTGTGCAGTCTCCTGCAGCACCTAGGGTTACGGAGGTGGCCGAGGGCGTCTTGCAGCCGCTCTGGCTGATCGGCACACCCGAAGCCGCCACGCGCGGGCCGAAGCAGTTTGTCGACTTCCAGAACGACGTGGCGGTGACGGACATCCTGCTTGCCGCGCGCGAGGGCTTTGAGTCGGTGGAGCACGTCAAGCGCTATACCGCCATGGGCTTCGGCACCGATCAGGGCAAGCTCGGCAACATCAACGGCATGGCGATTCTGGCGCAGGCGTTGGGCAAGTCGATTCCGGAGACGGGTACGACCACGTTCCGCCCCAACTACACGCCGGTGTCGTTCGGCACGTTTGCCGGGCGTGAGTTGGGCAACTTCCTCGACCCGGTACGCAAGACTTGCGTGCACGAATGGCACGTCGAGCATGGCGCGTTGTTTGAAGACGTCGGCAACTGGAAGCGCCCGTGGTATTTCCCGAAGAAGGGGGAAGACCTGCACGCCGCCGTGAAGCGCGAATGCCTGGCGGTGCGCAACAGCGTCGGCATTCTGGATGCTTCCACGCTCGGCAAGATCGACATCCAGGGCCCGGATGCGGTCAAGCTGCTGAACTGGATGTACACCAACCCGTGGGGCAAGCTGGAAGTCGGCAAGTGCCGCTATGGGCTGATGCTCGACGAGAACGGCATGGTGTTCGACGATGGCGTGACCGTGCGCCTGGCCGACCAGCATTTCATGATGACGACCACCACGGGTGGCGCCGCGCGCGTGCTTACGTGGCTGGAGCGCTGGCTGCAAACCGAGTGGCCGGACATGAAGGTGCGGCTGTCGTCGGTGACGGACCACTGGGCGACGTTTGCTGTGGTGGGCCCCAAGAGCCGCAAGGTCGTGCAGAAGGTGTGTCAGGACATCGACTTCGCCAACGAGGCATTCCCGTTCATGAGCTACCGCAACGGCACGGTGGCCGGTGCGAAGGCGCGCGTGATGCGCATCAGCTTCTCGGGTGAACTGGCCTACGAGGTGAACGTGCCGGCCAACGCGGGCCGCGCCGTGTGGGAAGCGCTGATGGCGGCCGGTGCCGAGTTCGACATTACGCCGTACGGCACCGAAACCATGCACGTGCTGCGCGCGGAGAAGGGCTACATCATCGTCGGCCAGGACACGGACGGTTCGGTCACGCCGTATGACCTGGGCATGGGTGGCCTGGTCGCCAAATCGAAGGATTTCCTCGGTAAGCGTTCGCTCACGCGTTCGGACACGGCCAAGGAAGGCCGCAAGCAGTTCGTCGGCCTGCTCACCGAAGATGACCAGTTCGTGCTGCCGGAAGGCGCGCAGATTGTGGCGAAGGACACGCAGGTGGGGACCGTCGAGTGGACGCCGGCCCCCGTGCCGATGCTGGGCCATGTCACTTCGAGCTACTACAGCCCGATCCTGAAACGCTCGATTGCGCTGGCGGTGGTGAAGGGCGGTTTGAGCAAGATGGGCGAGAGCGTGGTGATTCCGCTGGCCAATGGCAAGCGCGTCACTGCGACGATCTCAAGCCCGGTTTTCTACGATACGGAAGGGGTGCGCCAACATGTGGAATGAATCGAGAGCCGAAGCGCAGGTGGCGAGCATGAGCAGCGTCCGTCTTGAGTCGCCCTTCGTTGGTGCAGCTGACCTGCTGAAGTCGCGGCAGGCCCGGGCGCCAGAAAAGTTCATGCTGCGCGAGCGGCCGTTTCTTGACCTCGTCAACGTGCGCGGCGAGTTGAACGACCCGGCGTTTGTGTCCGCCTTTGAACGCGTGGTGGGTTGTCGCCCACCGGTTACACCCAACACCGTTGCGCGCAGTACCGACTACGACGTGCTGTGGCTCGGCCCTGACGAATGGCTCGTGCGCTCGGCGGTGCCGGTGCAGACCGGGGTGCTGGAGGCGAAGCTGGCCGAAGCCGTGCAGGGCTCGTATGCGGCAGCTGTGGACGTGGGCAGTGGCTACGCGGTGGTCGAGATCAGCGGCAATTGCACGCGCGATGTGCTGGCGCGCGGGTGCCCGCTCGACTTGCATCCGCGCATCTTCAAGCCGGGGCAGTGTGCGCAATCGCACTACTTCAAGGCATCGATCGTGTTGATCCCGACTGGGGATGACGCATACGAGATCGTCGTGCGTCGCAGCTTTGCTGATTACTTCATCCGCATCATGCTCGATGCGGCCACGCCGCTGACGACATGAAGCCGATCGAAACCGCGTTCCATGCTTCGCTCCCCGCGCTCGATATGCCGTTGCTGCCCGGGCGCGGCTGGAGCGTGTTTGTCGACGCGCTCACTGTGCCGGTGCGCATTGGCATTCATCCGCACGAACACAATGCGCCGCAGCCCATCGTGATTGACGCGCGCCTCGGCTACGCCTGCGAGCCGCGCGAGGAATCCGACTGGATCGACTACGAGCGCTATTGCGCGGGCATCACTGCGTTCCTCGCAGAAAAAGCGCATACGCGCTTGCTGGAGACGCTGGTGGCGGAGTTGGCAGCGTTCTCGTTCCGAGAATGGCCGGCGCTCGGCACCCTGAGTTTGGCGGTGCATAAGCCGAAGATCCGGCCGGGCACGCAGCGCGTGGGCGTTGCGCTGGAATGGACGCGTGCCGACTACCTTCGGCGCAGTGGAAAGGCTGCCTGATCAGCCCTCGCGCCGATGGCGTCGGCGTTCAAGCGCGTGTCGGTTTTAGCATCAAATATTGGGGTTCTGGAGACTACTCTCGTAGTGTCGCCGCTGTCTTGCTGACGGGCTGGGCAGCGGCGCGATTCGACAATACGAGGAGGAAATCCAATGAAAAAAGTCGCACTGGGCTCGGCGCTTGGCTCGAGCATCGCGCTGATGCTGTCCGCGCCCGCTTTTGCACAAAGCAGCGTCACGCTCTACGGCGTGATCGACCAAGGCATCAACTACACGAACAACGTCGGCGGAAAGAGCCTGGTCGAAATGGCCAGCGGTTTTGCGCAAGGCAGCCGCTGGGGGCTGAAGGGCTCCGAAGACCTCGGCGGCGGCACCAAGGCGCTGTTCCAGCTCGAAAGCGGCTTCAATGCCGACACCGGCAGGGCGGGCCAAGGCGGCTTGCTCTTCGGGCGCCAGGCATACGTTGGGCTTTCCGACAATCGGTTCGGCACCGTTACGTTCGGGCGCCAGTACGACTCGGTGATCGACTATCTGTCGCAGACCACGGCTGCCGGAAACTGGGGCGGCACCATGTTCGGCCACCCTTACGACAACGACAACTTCATCTACTCGTTCCGCGTCAACCACAGCGTCAAGTACACGAGCCCGGTCTGGTCGGGATTCCAGTTTGGCGGCACCTACGGCTTCAGCAACGATACGAGCTTCGCAAAGAACCGCCAGTACAGCGCGGGGATGCAATACACGAATGGCGGGCTGTTGCTGGCAGCCGGGTATCTACAGGCAGACAACCCATCGTCTACGGCGGGCGGCGCCATCAACAATGGCGGCGACCAGAACTTTCTCGCCAACCGTCTGCGCATCTTTGGTGCTGGCATCAATTACACGTTCGGCGCAGCGACGGTAGGTTTCGCGTACTCCAATACGAATCTGAACCAGCCGCAGTCGACCGAGTACATTTCCGGGTCGATCGTGCCAGCCGGCGGGACATTGAATTCACTGCGCTTCCAGAACCTTGAGGCGAACTTCAAATACCAGTTCACCCCCGCGTTCTATGCCGGTGCGCTGTATACGCTTACCTTGGAGAACTTCCATGGGTCGTCCGGTGATGCCACGCCGAAAGTGCATGCCTTCGGGGTGATGGCAGACTACAACTTCTCCAAGCGCACGGACATCTACTTCCAGGGCGCCTATCTGCACGTTGCCGGCGGCAAGACGGGTACAGCATTGGATTTGGCTGATCTGCCCGGAGCGGCAAATGCTTCGTCGACGGCGAATCAGTTCCAGGCCCGCATCGCGCTCCGCCACAAGTTCTGATGTTGCGCTGCCTGTCTCCAGGGTCTGTTTACCTATGCAACGTGCGCCCGTTGTCCCCGAATTTGCGAGATCCGGGGCCAACCCAAATGCCCCTTGCGGGCGTACGTTCCATATGTAAACGGACCCTAGGTAGACAGGCAGATAGATTGGGAAATTGCCCGGCCCTCCGCATGACGCGGGGGCCGGTTTTTTTTCTACGAGAGATTGTCCGCCGCGGCTGAGTAGGGCGCAGTTTGACCAGCCGTTTCGTCCGATGCCAATGCCTCCAAGGCAACGCCACGGGTTTCGATGCCGAGCGCCCATACCGCTGCTGCCGCCACCGTAAATGACAGCGCGCCCAGGGTGAACACACCGCCTTGGCCGAAGACCGGCAACACCACCCCCACTACGTAAGGGCCAATCAGCGAGCCGACGCGGCCGATGGCCGATGCGAAGCCCGACCCGGTCGCGCGCGCGCCGGTGCCATATTGCTCAGGCGTGTACGTGTACAGCACCGCCCACATGCCGAACAGGAAGAACTGCATGGCTAAACCGGTGCAGATGAGCAGCGTGACGCTGCCACCGTGCAGCGCACTCTGGCCGTACAGATACGCCATGGCGCCACCACCCAGCAAGGACGCAATACAGGTCGGCTTACGCCCCCAGCGTTCTACCAACCACGCTGCGCACAGAAAACCCGGCACACCGCCCAATGAGATCAATACCGTGTAGTACACCGACTGCGTGACCGCGAAACCCGCCTGCTGCAGTAGCGCACCCAGCCACGACGTCAGTCCATAGAAGCCGAGCAATGCGAAGAACCACAACAGCCAGACCATTGTTGTGCGGCGGCGATAGGGCTCGCTCCAGATTTCGCGCAAGGCGCTATGCCCCTGTGCCGGCGTGGCGGCCCGGTGCGGTGCTGGGGTGGGCAGCGCAGATAGGCCGGTCGATCGCATCACCTTGGCTTCGATATTGCGCATGACGGTATCCGCTTCGGCATGCCGGCCGGCGTGTTCCAGCCAGCGCGGCGATTCCGGTACTGCGCGACGCACGATCAGCACAAAGAACGCAGGCACCGCCAGCAACGCAAACACCGCGCGCCAGCCAAACTGAGGCAGCACGAAGTACGAAACGATGCCGGCCGTGATGAAGCCTAGCGGCCAGAAGCCATCCATCAATGCAATCAGACGGCCCCGGTTTGCGGCGGGCACGAATTCCGACAGCAGCGTTTGCGCCACCGGAAACTCCATCCCCATCCCAATACCCAGCAGCACGCGCCACACGATCAGCGCCTCCACGTTTTGGGCGGTTGAACACAGGTACGACGCCACGCCCCACAACACCATGCTCCACTGGAACACCGGCCGGCGCCCAAAGCGGTCTGCCAGCAGACCGGCAACCGCCGCGCCGATCACCATGCCGAAGAAGCTGGAACTAGCGACCAGGCCGGCCGTGGCGGTGGATAGCCCGAACTCCTTCTTGATCGAGCCGAGCACGAACGTCATCGTCGCCAGGTCGACCGAATCAAAGAAGAAGGCGATGGCGATGATGACGAAGATCAGCTTGTGATAACCGGAAAACGGCAGGCGTTCGAGCCGCGCGCCGGCGCTCGCGTGGGCAGCATCTGGAAACGTGGTAGGCATGGCGTCCTCATCCTTGAGTGAAGGGGTTGGATCACCAGTAGACGCGGTTGGACACTGCCGCTCTGGAGCAAAACCGTCGCGGGTCTGCGTAATTACGACATGGCGTCCGCTATGCCGCTTGTGGCATCTCGTTGCGATGTCGGTGCCGGCCAAGCGCGCGTCGTGTTTTGCACATCGGCACCCTGGGGCTCACGGCTACGCTCAAAGACGCTGCCGTGCTGGTCTACTTGGCCTATGTGGCAGCCGCGCGAATCTACAAGACATGGAGACAAGGCTATGAGCAACAACCGAGGCGTCGTCTATCTTGGCCCAGGCAAGGTCGAGGTGCAGAACATCGACTATCCGAAAATGGTCGACCCCAGTGGCCGCTCGATCGGCCATGGGGTGATCCTCAAGGTGGTGAGCACGAACATCTGCGGGTCGGATCAGCACATGGTGCGTGGGCGCACGACTGCGCCGGTGGGGCTGGTGCTCGGTCACGAGATCACCGGTGAAGTGGTCGAGGTCGGCCGCGATGTCGAGACGCTGAAGATTGGCGATCTGGTGTCGGTGCCATTCAACGTTGCCTGCGGGCGCTGCGCGATGTGCAAGGAGCAACACACCGGTGTGTGCCTGAGCGTCAACCCGGCACGCGCGGGCGGTGCGTACGGTTACGTCGACATGGGCGGCTGGATTGGCGGACAGGCGGAATACGTACTGGTGCCGTATGCCGACTTCAACCTGCTGAAGTTCCCCGACCGCGATCAGGCGATGGCCAAGATCCGCGATCTGACCTGCCTGTCGGACATCCTGCCGACGGGTTATCACGGCGCCGTGACTGCTGGCGTCAAGCCCGGCTCTACGGTCTACATTGCCGGGGCCGGTCCGGTCGGCATGGCAGCGGCCGCGTCGGCGCGCTTGCTGGGCGCGGCCTGCACGATTGTCGGCGACATGAATCCGGCGCGTCTGGCGCACGCCAAGGCGATGGGCTTTGAAGTGGTCGATCTATCGAAGGACGCGACGCTTGGCGAGCAGATTGCCGCCATTCTCGGCACGCCCGAGGTGGATTGCGCAGTCGATTGCGTCGGCTTCGAGGCGCACGGCCACGGTTCCGATCACGCGGAAGAAGCGCCCGCCACGGTGCTGAATTCGCTGATGGAGATCACGCGTCCGGCCGGCGCCATCGGCATCCCTGGGTTGTACGTAACGGATGACCCCGGCGCGAAGGATGTCGCCGCAAAGCATGGCGGACTGAGCATCCGCTTCGGCCTTGGCTGGGCGAAGTCGCATTCGTTCCATACTGGGCAGACACCGGTGCTGAAATACAACCGCAACCTGATGCAGGCGATCTTGCACAACCGCCTGCCAATTGCGGAGATCGTCAACGTGACGGTGATCTCGCTCGACAATGCGCCAGAAGGCTACCGCCAGTTTGATGGCGGCGCGCCGCGCAAATTCGTCATCGACCCGCATGGGTTGCTGGCAGCCTGATTGGTCACCGGAAGCGAAAAAGGGCAGCCCGTATCGGCTGCCCTTTTTTCATCGGTGCCCAGGTGCCTCGGGTCAGCCGGCGTACATCACCTGTGCGGAATACGACGGCGACACGGTGGGCACAGAGGCGCGTGCCAACGGGGCGGCTTGCGCCCGGCGTTCG
Source organism: Ralstonia sp. R-29 (assembly GCF_049913345.1). Taxonomy (NCBI): domain Bacteria; kingdom Pseudomonadati; phylum Pseudomonadota; class Betaproteobacteria; order Burkholderiales; family Burkholderiaceae; genus Ralstonia; species Ralstonia sp. R-29. Next base: position 919,724 of record NZ_CP184378.1, on the reverse strand, counting down.
CGCGTGGGCGCCACGCCAAACGCATCCCGGTAGCTCTTGCTGAAATGGCAGGCCGACTGAAAGCCGCACGCCATCGTGATGTGCATGATCGACATGTCTGTCTGCAGCAGAAGCTCCCGTGCGCGGCGCAGGCGCAGTGTCAGGTAGTAATGCGTCGGCGTCATCCCAAGGTGGTCGCGAAACAGGCGCTGCAACTGGCGCTGTGACATGCTGGCCAGGCGCGCAAGCTCCTCGCGCGACAGCGGCTCTTCAATGTTGTTCTCCATCAGCGAGATCACCTCGAACAGCGACTTGTTGGCTGAACCCAAGCGCGCCACCAGCGGCATCTTCTGCTGTGCGCCCGTGTCTCGGACGTGCTCGACGATGAACTGCTCGGCGATCTGCGTGACACGTGCTGTGCCGATCCGCTTGGCAATCAGGTTCAGCATCATGTCGAGCGGTGCCACACCGCCGGTGCACGTGACGCGGTCGCGGTCGACGACGAACAGTTCCTTCAGGAAACGCGTGTCGGGAAATTCCTCTTTCAGCGCCGACATGTTTTCCCAATGGATGGCGCAGGCATAGCCGGCCAACAGGCCTGACTTGGCCAGCGCATACGTGCCGGTGCACAGGCTGCCCAGGAGGATGCCCTCACGCGCCGCACGCCGCAGTGTCGAGAGATGCGCGGCAGTGGTCGCGCGTTGCACGTCGATGCCGCCGCAGACAAAAACGATATCGGGCCGGCCGACGCTGTCCGCCGGCTTGGTATCGATCGCTAGCCCGTTGCTGGCTGCGACCGGCCCGCCCTCGGGGCTGACGATGGACCAGCGGTAAAGCTCCTGACCGCTCAGATAATTCGCCATGCGCAGGACTTCGATCGCATTGGTGAACGCGATCATTGTGAAGTTGGGCAGCGGCATGAACGCGAAGTGCTGCAACGACGCAGTTCGGTCGGAGGACATGGGGGCGTTCCTTGATTTCGATTGGCCGTTGGGTCCAGGTAATCCCTGGTACCAGCTTAGGCTCTGTCGCTTATTGATAGTGGGATTGCAACTATCGGGCCATACGGCGAAACCCTACTCAACGGGGTGCAACGCGCTGTAGCGACAACACGTTGCACCCGATGTGTGAGGAGCCGCACCTGTGACGCGCGCGATCGGCACGTTCGTGGTGCGCGCTTGCTGCGATGCGACATGCGTGTGGAACAGTTCGGGCCTGCTATGTCAGCAGATTCCGAATTTGTACAAATCGGACGCGAATGGCGGAAAAGGGAAAGAACACGTCTGAATTCATCAATCGACGATGAATCCGGGCGTCAAGAATAGAGCCGTCAACCACGCAGCGCCGACCAGACAGGAACGCTCGGCACCGTCGGTTTTTGCAAGCCGGTTCTGCAAGCCTTCAGGCAGCCCCCAACCCCTCACGGACGCCCCATGTCGAACACGCCGTCTTTCTTCTCGCAGCCCCTTGCCGAGCGCGACGCGCCGGTGCGCAGCACCCTCCTGAAGGAACTCGAACGACAGCAGTCGCAGGTGGAATTGATTGCCTCGGAAAACATCGTCTCGCGTGCGGTGTTGGAGGCGCAGGGCTCCGTCTTTACCAACAAGTATGCAGAGGGCTATCCGGGCAAGCGTTACTACGGCGGGTGCGAATATGCCGACGAGGTTGAGACGCTGGCCATTGACCGTGTGAAGCAGCTGTTCAATGCCGGTTTCGCCAACGTGCAACCACACTCCGGAGCGCAGGCAAATGGCGCGGTGATGCTGGCGCTGACCAAGCCGGGTGATACGGTGCTCGGCATGTCGCTCGACGCCGGTGGCCACCTCACACATGGTGCAAAGCCTGCGCTCTCCGGAAAGTGGTTCAACGCGGTGCAGTACGGTGTGAGCCGCGACACGATGCTGATCGACTACGACCAGGTCGAAACGTTGGCGCGCGAGCATAAGCCCACCCTCATCATCGCCGGCTTCTCGGCCTACCCGCGCAGGCTCGACTTTGCACGCTTCCGCGCGATTGCCGATAGCGTGGGCGCCAAGCTGATGGTCGATATGGCGCACATTGCCGGCGTGATTGCCGCAGGGCGTCATGAGAACCCGGTTGATCACGCTCACGTCGTTACCTCCACTACGCACAAGACGCTGCGGGGCCCGCGTGGCGGCTTTGTGCTGACGAACGATGAAGACATCGCCAAGAAGATCAACTCGGCCGTGTTCCCAGGCTTGCAGGGCGGCCCGCTGATGCACGTGATTGCAGGTAAGGCGGTTGCGTTTGGCGAGGCACTTCGGCCCGAGTTCAAAACCTACATCGACAACGTGCTGGCCAACGCCAAGGCGCTCGGTGAGGTGCTGAAGGCCGGCGGTGTGGACTTGGTGACGGGCGGCACCGACAACCATCTGCTGCTGGTTGATCTGCGGCCCAAGGGGCTCAAGGGCACGCAGGTGGAACAGGCGCTGGAGCGCGCGGGCATCACCTGCAACAAGAACGGCATTCCGTTCGATACCGAGAAGCCCACCATTACGTCGGGGATTCGCCTTGGCGCACCCGCGGCCACCACGCGCGGCTTTGGTGTTCCGGAATTCGAGCTGGTCGGCCGGCTGATCCTGCAAGTGTTCGAAGCGTTGCGCGCTAACCCGGAGGGCGACCAAGCCACCGAGCAGCGTGTGCGCCGCGAGATCTTCGCGCTGTGCGACCGCTTCCCGATCTACTGACCTGATGACCGAACGCGCTGGAGCCACCATGGAAACGCTGCACCAAGACAGCATCATCATCGACGGTCTGAACATCTCGAAATTCGAGCGGCCAGTCTTTGAAGACATGCGAAAGGGCGGCATTACCGCCGCCAACTGCACCGTGTCGGTGTGGGAGAACTTCACCAAGACCGTCGACAACATCGGCGTGATGAAGCAGAAGATCCGCGAGAACAGCGAACTGCTGACGCTCGTGCGTACGACGGACGACATCTTCCACGCGAAGAAGGACGGCAAAACCGGGATCATTCTGGGCTTCCAGAACGCGCATGCGTTTGAGGACAACCTCGGCTACATCGAAGCGTTTGCCGACATGGGCGTGCGTGTCGTCCAGCTTTGCTACAACACGCAGAACCTGGTCGGCACCGGCTGCTATGAGCGCGATGGCGGGCTGTCGGATTTCGGCCGCGAAGTGATCACCGAGATGAACCGCGTCGGCATCATGGTTGACCTGTCGCATGTGGGCGGCAACACGTCGTCGGAAGCGATCGCGTTTTCGAAAAAGCCGGTGTGCTACTCGCACTGCTTGCCGTCGGGCCTGAAGGAGCATCCGCGCAACAAGAGCGACGCCCAGCTCAAGGAAATTGCCGATGCGGGTGGCTTTGTCGGTGTGACGATGTTCGCGCCGTTCCTTAAGCGCGGCATCGAAGCGAACATCGACGACTACATCGAGGCCATCGGCTATGTCGTGAACCTGATCGGCGAAGACGCGGTCGGCATCGGCACGGATTTCACGCAGGATTTCGCGAAGGAATTCTTTGACATGCTGACGCATGACAAGGGGCGTTATCGCCAGCTCACGAACTTCGGCAAGATCATCAACCCGGAAGGCATCCGCACGATCGGTGAATTTCCGAACCTGACCGCCGCGATGGAGCGACACGGTTGGAAGGAAACGCGCATCCGCAAGATCATGGGCGAGAACTGGGTGCGCGTGTTCAAGGACGTGTGGGGCGCATAAGCCCGGCCAGAACAAGCGATTTCACTAACAAGAAACCGGACGTACCCGCGCAAGCTGCGTGGGTGCGCGGGCGAGGCCGCGCCTGCGATCAGGCGGTGTGCCGACATTCTTCCTCACGGAGCCACACATGCAACCTCAACTGCCCATCAACGTTGACCCGAACACCGGCGTTTGGACCACCGATGCGTTGCCGATGCTGTACGTGCCGCGCCATTTCTTCACGAACAACCACACGGCTGTGGAAGACGCGCTGGGCCGCGACACCTATGCCGAGATCCTCTACAAGGCCGGCTACAAATCCGCCTACCACTGGTGCGACAAGGAAGCCAAGCTGCACGGCATGCAGGGGATGGCGGTGTTCGAGCACTACCTGAAGCGGCTGTCGCAACGCGGTTGGGGGCTGTTCTCGATTTTGGAAGCCGACCCCGCCCGTGCGCATGCCCGGATCGAGCTATGTCACTCGTCGTTCGTGCTCGCGCAACCCGGCAAGGAAGGCAAGCTTTGCTACATGTTTGCCGGCTGGTTTGCTGGAGCCATGGACTGGGTGAACGACAACACCCCGCAAGGTCAGGGCGCGCCCCGTGCGCAGTCGAAGGAGGTGCAGTGCGCTGCCGAGGGGCATGACCACTGCATCTTCGAGGTCTCACCAATCGCGCACTGACGCAGCGGCTCCGTCCCCATCCGCACTACCAGATTCACGCATACCAGAGGTCGCCAGCGATGCGCTATCCCCACTTGTTCAAGCCCATGCAGCTCAACCAGCTGACGCTGCGCAACCGGATCGTCAGTACCGCGCATGCGGAGGTGTATGCAGAACCAGGCGGCCTGCCGGGCGAGCGCTATATCCGCTACTACGAGGAAAAGGCGAAGGGCGGTGTTGGCCTGGCCGTCTGTGGCGGTTCGAGCCCGGTATCGATCGACAGCCCGCAAGGCTGGTGGAAATCCGTGAACCTGGCGACCGACAAAGTGATCGACCCGCTGGCGCGGCTTGCCGAAGCCATGCATCGCCATGGCGCGAAGATCATGATCCAAGCCACACATATGGGTCGGCGTTCGGCATTCCACGGCGAGCACTGGCCGCATCTGATGTCACCCTCAGGCGTGCGTGAGCCGGTACACCGTGGCAACGCCAAGATCATCGAGGTGGAAGAAATCCGCCGGATCATCAATGACTTTGCAGCGGCGGCCAAGCGCGTGAAAGCGGCGGGCATGGACGGTATCGAAATTTCGGCCGCGCACCAGCACCTGATTGACCAGTTCTGGAGCCCGCGCACCAACCATCGCACGGACGAATGGGGCGGCACCCTTGAGAACCGCCTGCGCTTCGGCGTTGAAGTGCTGAAAGCCGTGCGCGAAGCGGTCGGCAAGGATTTCTGCGTTGGCCTGCGGATGTGCGGCGACGAGTTCCACGAAGACGGCCTGGACCACACGCAGTTGAAGGAGATTGCCCAGGCGATGGCCGAGACGGGCTTGATCGACTATCTCGGCGTGATCGGCTCCGGCGCGGACACCCACAACACCCTGGCGAACTGCATGCCGCCGATGGCGCTGCCGCCCGAGCCGTTCGTGCATCTTGCGGCTGGTATCAAGTCGGTGGTCAAGCTGCCCATCATGCACGCACAGAGCATTCGCGATGCGGGTCAGGCCGAGCGGCTGCTGGCCACCGGCATGATCGACCTTGTTGGCATGACGCGCGCGCAGATGGCCGATCCGCACATGGTGATCAAGATTCGCGATGGCCGTGAAGACGAGATCAAGCAATGCGTGGGCGCCAATTACTGCATCGATCGCCAGTACAACGGGCTAGACGTGCTGTGCATCCAGAACGCGGCCACTTCGCGTGAAGAAACGATGCCGCACGTCATCGAGAAATCGCGCGGGCCAAAGCGCAAGGTGGTGGTGGTCGGCGCGGGCCCGGCCGGGTTGGAAGCCGCGCGCGTGGCGCGGTCGCGCGGGCACGATGTGGTGCTGTTTGAGAAACAGCATGAGGTAGGCGGCCAGATCCTGCTTGCGGCCAAGGCGCCGCAGCGTGAGCAGATGGCCGGCATCGTGCGCTGGTTCGACATGGAAACGAAACGGCTTGGTGTGGACCGTCGGCTGGGCGTCGCGGCCGATACGAAGATGATCATGGCGGAAAAGCCGGACATCATCGTGCTGGCGACGGGCGGATCGAGCTTTACCGGCCAGGTGCCGGCGTGGGGTGTTGCAGAGGGGCTGGCCGTCAGCTCGTGGGACATCCTATCCGGCAAGGTGGAGCCGAAACAGAACGTACTCGTGTACGACGGCGTCAGCACGCATGCCGGATCTGGCGTGGCGGATTTCATTGCCAGCCGCGGCTCGAAAGTCGAAATCGTCACGCCCGACGTGAAGGTGGCCGACGACTGCGGCGGCACGACGTTCCCCATCTTCTACCGCCGCCTGTATGCGCAGGGCGTGATCCAGACGCCGAACTACTGGCTCGACCGCGTGTACCAGGAAGATGGCAAGACCATCGCCGTACTGCGCAATGAGTACACGGAAGAGCAGGAGGAGCGCGCCGTCGACCAGGTCGTCATCGAGAACGGCATCACGCCCAACGATGACTTGTACTGGAAGCTCAAGCCCGAGTCGCTGAACCTCGGCCAGGTCGACGTGCACAAGCTGTTTGCCGCCGAGCCGCAACCCTGGCTGTCGGAAGAACTCGGTAACGGGCGCTTCCTGCTGTTCCGCGTTGGCGACTGCATCTCCATGCACAACATCCACGGCGCGATTTACGACGCGCTGCGCTTGACGAAGGATTTCTGACGCCATGAATCCGTCCTTCCTGATTACCGTATTGCTGTGGCTGTCGGTGGCGGGGCTCGCGTTTGCGGCGGCCAAGCGGGCGTCCTACTGGCGGCTCGGGCGGTCCACGGTCCCCGGCGCGTTCAGCGTGGCGAACCTTTTCGCCATTCCCAAGCGCTATTTCGTGGACCTGCATCACGTTGTTGCACGCGACCCGTACATCGCCAAGACCCACGTTGCAACGGCTGGCGGGGCGATTGCTGCACTGGCACTCGTGTTCGTCAACTATGGGTTTGCGATCTATTCGCCATGGTTGGATCGGCTGATCTTGCTGGCGGCGCTGGCCATGTTGATCGGCGTGGTGTTTGTGTGGCGCCGCCGCGCGGCGAAAGATGTGCCGGCACGGTTGTCTCGCGGGCCCTGGAATACGTTGCCGTGGCTGCTCGGCGCGTTTGCGCTGGGGCTGGCCCTGTACATGGTGGTGCCGACCAGCGCAATGTCGGGCGCGTTTGCCGTGCTCTGCGCCGCGCTGATTGGCGTGGGTGCGTTTGCGATGACGTTCGGTGCCGCCAGTGGCGGGCCGATGAAGCACGCGATTGCGGGGCTGATGCATTTGGCGTTCCACCCGCGTCAGGAGCGCTTTGCGGGTTCGCCGGCGTCGTACACCGGCAGCGGTACGGCCACGCCGCCGACGGCACTGAAGCTGCCCGAGATTGAGCGGCAAGAGTATGGCGTGGCCAAGCCCGTCGAATTCCGTTGGAACCAGCTGCTGAGCTTCGACGCATGCGTGCAGTGCGGTAAGTGCGAGGCCGCGTGTCCGGCGTTTGCCTCGGGCCAGCCGTTGAACCCCAAGAAACTGATCCAGGATCTGGTCGTTGGCATGGCGGGGGGGACAGATGCGGCCTATACCGGGAGCCCAACGCCGGGCATCGCGGTCGGCCAGCATCGCGGCGAGCCGAACGGCGCAATCGTCTCCGGCCTGATCGAGGCGCAAACGCTGTGGTCATGCACGACGTGCCGCGCCTGCGTGCAGGAATGCCCGATGCTGATCGAGCACGTCGACGCAATTGTCGACATGCGCCGCAACCAGACGCTGGTACACGGCACGGTGCCGGGCAAGGGCCCAGAAGTGCTGGCCAATCTGCGCGAAACCGGCACGATGGGCGGCTATGACACCGCTGCGCGCTACGACTGGGCGGTTGACCTGAATGCCCCGATCGCGCAGGCTGGCAAGCCAGTCGACGTGCTGTTTGTGGCGGGCGAGGGTGCCTTCGATATGCGCTATCAGCGGACGTTGCGCGCTTTTGTGAAAGTGTTGAACAAGGCCGGCGTCAACTACGCCGTGATGGGTGGCGCCGAAACCGATACCGGTGACGTAGCCCGTCGGCTGGGCGATGAGGCGACGTTTCAGCAGATGGCGAAGCGGCTTATCGGCGCGCTGAATACGCTCTCGTATCAGCAGATCGTGACGGCTGACCCGCACGTCATGCACAGCCTGCGCAACGAGTACCGCGCGCTTGGGTTGCGTGTCACGGTCAAGCATCACACTACGTATCTGGCGGAACTCGCCGCAAGCGGAAAGATTGCGCCTAAGGCTGTCGATGCCTTGCGCGAAAAACGCACCACGTATCACGACCCCTGCTACCTCGGCCGCTATAACGGCGAGACAGAGGCACCCCGCAAGCTGTTGAAGTCGATCGGCATTCAAGTCATGGAAATGGAGCGCAGCGGGCTGCGCGGCCGCTGCTGCGGCGGCGGTGGCGGGGCGCCGTTGACGGACATTCCCGGCAAGCAGCGCATTCCCGACATCCGTATCGCCGATGCACGGGCGATCAATGCCGAGGTGGTTGCCGTGGCATGCCCGAACTGCACGGCCATGCTGGAGGGCGTCGTCGGTCCGCGGCCCGATGTGCTGGATGTGGCTGAACTCGTTGCTGCTTCGCTGGAGTGAATCGATGCATACGATCAAACGAATCGATCCGCGCCGGCCGTTCATCATCACGGCCGCCGGCCTCAAGCGCATCACCCTGGGTGAGGTGGGCAGTGCGGGCGCCGGTGCCGATCATTGGCCAGCCCGTGCACATGGCACAACTGCCAAGCCGCGCCGCGCATTGAATGCGCCAGCAAACGCGCTGCTCGTGGTCGCACATACCGATCGCGGCGCGCTGGATGACCACGCCCGCCAAGCCGTGGCAGCCGCAGCGTTGTTGGCAGACGCGCAGACCGAAGTGGTACTGCTCGTGTTTGGCGAATTGAAGGATGATGCGGCTGCGCTGGGCGCCGACAAAGTTGTTGTGCTGCCGGAGTTCGACCGCCGCGTGTTCGCACCGGAGCAGGAACTCCACGTTGTGCAGGCGTGCGTGGCGGCCTTTGCACCCAAGCACGTTTTTCTACCCGACAACGCAACCGGCGACGGAGACCTCGGCCGTCGCTATGCGGCATCTTCCGGCGCAAGTGTGGCCACGCACGTGGTCGAGATTGACGCGCAGCACGTTGGCGCATATGCCCAGGCGAAACGTGCTTTTGCTACCCGAACGCTTCCTGAAGTCATCCTGCTGGCGCCGAATACGGTCGAGGCGAAGCTGCCCTTCGTGGGAGCGGGGGAGCGGGTTGCAGCCGACTTTGTCGCCCCGGCCGCCGGCGCCGCGCAACGCATGCGAGACCTCGATCTAGAGGAAGTCGATGCCGCACAGGTCGCCCTTGAAGAAGCGGACTTCATCGTGTCGGCGGGCAACGGCGTGTCGGATATCGGTGCGTTTGAGCGGCTCGCAAGTGCGTTCGGCGCGGCAATTGCCGCAAGCCGCGTGGCAGTCGATAACGGCCACTTTACGCGAGACAAGCAGGTCGGAGCGACGGGCAAGACGGTGGAGGCGAGCGTCTACATTGCGTTCGGCATCTCCGGCGCCGTACAGCATTTGCAGGGCATCAAAGACTGCCGGCATGTGATCGCGGTGAACCTCGATGGCAGCGCGCCGATTGCCAAGCGTGCAGACCTGACCGTGGTGGCAGATGCGCAGGCGACCATCGCCGCACTCATCGAACAGGTGCAGGCCGCACGTGCCAAGCGCGGACAGCCCTCGGCGGCGTCGGAGCGCCGTGAAGCAGAGGAGATGGCAGCATGAACGCGCCCCGAAAACTCAAACGCTTTGCCGTGCTGGTGTCGGTGGGGCGGCATCCAGTCAGCGGCACGGCGCGCTATAGCCGCAATGACGCAGTCGCGCTGGAAATTGGGCGTCGACTGGCCGAACGGCATCTGGCGCAATTGGATGTCATCCACGCGGGCGAACCGGGCAATCCGGCGCTGGCCGAATACTTGGCACTTGGTGCAAAGGAGATCGTTCTCCTGGCTTGCGACGAGGGCGACGATGCTGTCGCAGCACTCGCCGGGCACCTGCAGGGCTACGACCTCGTGCTGACCGGCACACGTGCGGAAGGCGCGTTCGACACGGGGATGCTCCCTTATCGCGTGGCCGAGGCACTTGGGTATCCGCTGGTCGGGGCCGCTGTGGACGTCTCGATTGACGACGGCCGGGTAGCGGTTCGCCAGTTTCTGCCCAAGGGGGTACGCCGGCGTGTGGAGACGACGTTGCCAGCCGTGGTGGCCGTGCACCCACTGGCGAACGCGCAGCCGCGTTACGCCTACGCTCGGCTGCGAGCGGGTGTGGTCCGTCCAACGCGGGTCGCCCCTGGCGCAGATTCACAGGCGGCCGCATGGAAGATCGGCCCCGTCGAACGCAAACCCGTCAAGCTTGCCGCCGCAGAGAAGCGTTCAGGGCATGCCCGGATGCTGTCGGCCACCACCACCGAAAGCCGCGGAGGCAACGTCGTAATTGAAGGAACTTCCGTCGAAAAAGCACAAGTGATCCTCGCCTATTTGCGCGAGCATCAACTCATCGATTACTGATAAGCGCCTGTCGCAAGAACCAAGGATGCAAGGAATCCGGAGCAGACAATGAAAGTATCGGCAGACATTCGTGCGTTGATTGAACGGCGCAAAGCCGGTTACAGCCTTGAGGCGCCCTTCTACCATAGCGAAGCGATCTTCGCGCTCGATATGGAGGCGATTTTCCGCCAGCACTGGATCCAGGTTGCGGTGGAACCCGATGTGCCCGAGCCGGGCGACTATGTGACGGTGGAGCTAGGCAGTGACTCCATCCTCATCGTGCGCGACGACGATATGGCCATCCGCGCCTTCCACAACGTCTGCCGGCATCGGGGCGCACGCCTGTGCAATGCCGACAAGGGCACGGTGGGCAACATCGTCTGCCCATATCACAGCTGGACGTACAACCTGACCGGCCAACTGATGTTTGCCGAGCACATGGGCGAGAAGTTCGACCGGTGCAAGCACAGCCTCAAGCCGGTACACGTGCAGAACCTGGCGGGTCTGATCTTCATTTGCCTGGCGGACAACCCGCCTGATTTTTCGGCGATGCGCGAGGCGATGGAGCCCTATCTGCTGCCGCACGACTTGCCGAACACGAAGATTGCCGCGCAGGTCGACATCATCGAAAAGGGCAACTGGAAGCTGACGCTGGAGAACAACCGCGAGTGCTATCACTGCGTGGCCAACCATCCAGAGTTGACGGTGTCGCTGTACGAGTACGGTTTCGGCTATCAACGCTCCGACGCCAACGCCGAAGGCATGGACGCCTTTGTGCAGACGTGCATCACCCGTGGCAAGCAGTGGGCCGAGATGGGCCTGCCGTCGGAAGAGATCGAGCGGCTGCTCGAGGTCACTGGCTTCCGCACGCAACGCCTGCCGCTGGACCGCAGCGGCGAATCGCAGACGCTGGACGCCAGGGTCGCGTCAAAGAAATTGCTCGGCGGCTTCAAGCAGGCTGACCTCGGCGGCCTGTCGTTCTGGACGCAGCCGAATTCTTGGAACCACTTCATGAGCGACCACATCGTGGCGTTTTCGGTGATTCCACTCTCGGCGGGCGAGACGTTGGTGCGCACGAAGTGGCTGGTGCACAAGGATGCGGTGGAAGGTGTCGACTATGACGTGAAGAACCTCACCGCCGTATGGAACGCGACGAATGACCAGGACCGCGCGTTGGTGGAGTATTCGCAGCGCGGCTCGGAAAGCAGCGCGTACGAGCCGGGCCCGTATTCGCCGTACACCGAAGGTCTCGTCGAAAAGTTCTCCGCTTGGTATATCGCCCGGCTGGCCGAGCAGATCGAAGCCTCGCAACCAGCCTGACAACAGGAGCACGACATGATGCGAGATGCGGCCCAACTCGAGCTCATGGACAGCCGCGTGACACGGCCGGCGTTCTGGGCAGCGCTGCCGGAACGCTGGACGAGCGATGTTGAAGAAACCCTGGTGTGCTGCCACGTCCGGCAGGAAACGCACGATGTGAAGAGCTTCTTCTTCCGTTCACCGCGTGGCCACGCATTCTCGTTCGAGCCGGGCCAGTTCATCACGCTCGAGCTGGAGATCGACGGCGAGACGATCAACCGGTGCTACACGATCTCGTCGTCGCCGGCGCGGCCGCACACGCTGTCCATCACCGTCAAGCGTGTGCTGGGCGGCAAGGTGTCGAACTGGCTGCATGACAACCTCCAGCCCGGCATGGCGATTCGCGTGCTGGGCCCGGCGGGCGAATTCACGTGTGCCCGGCATCCGGCACGCAAGTACCTGTTTCTCTCGGCGGGATCGGGTGTCACGCCGCTCATGTCAATGAGCCGCGCCCACCACGATCTTGCTGAGGATCGCGACATCGTGTTCGTGCACAGCGCCCGCACGCCGGATGACATCATCTTCGCGCGCGAGCTGGATCTCATCGCGGCAAACCACACGAACTTCCGTGCATCGTTCGTTGTGGAGCGCGTCGGCACACGCACCAATTGGCCGGGCATCACCGGTTTCTTGTCGTTGCCGCTGTTGAAGCTGATCGCGCCGGATTTCATGGAGCGCGAGATCTTTACCTGCGGCCCCGCTCCCTATATGAAAGCCGTGCGCGGCTTGTTGGATGAAGCTGGGTTCGACCGCGCGCACTATCACGAAGAAAGCTTCTCGTTTGAATCCCTGATGGCCGAGGCTGCCGCCGATGTGCCGGCTCCGGACGTCGCAGCAGCGATGGACGCGGACGCCACCGCGCCGCAGTTCAGCATCAGCTTTGCAAAGAGCGGCCGCGAGATCGCCTGCGGTTCCAGCCAGCATGTGTTGGAGGCGGCGCGCCAGGCTGGCGTGCGGCTGCCGGCGTCTTGCACGCAGGGGATGTGCGGTACCTGCAAGGTCAAGCTCGTGTCTGGCCAGGTCGATATGAAGCACAACGGCGGCATCCGCCAGCGTGAAATCGACCAGGGGATGGTGTTGCTGTGTTGCAGCAAACCGTTGTCGGATCTGGTGATTGACAAATAGAAGCCGGCATCGGTATCCCCGCGTGGGTGCCGAACGCCGGCCACGGATTGCGACTGTGGGTCGTCAGTAAACAACCGCGCTCAAATGCGGAATATAGGAGGAAGCACCATGAAGTTTCTCGAAAAGCTGGTTTTTGCCAGTGCCGCTTCGGTGATGTTGACGTGGAGCGCATTGGCCATCGGAGCAACAAAACCTGCCTTGAAGATCGGTTATGTCGAAGGATGGGACGACAGTGTTGCCACCACCAACGTGGCGGCCCGCATCATTGAAAAGAAGCTGGGGTATCCGGTGCAGCTCGTGCCGGTGGCGGCTGGGGTGATGTGGCAGGGCGTTGCGCGGGGTGATCTGGATGCGACGCTGTCGGCGTGGCTACCGGTTACGCAAGGTGCCTATTGGGATCAGTTCAAGACCAAAGTGGTCGACCTCGGCCCCAACTTTACCGATGCGCGTATTGGCTTGATCGTTCCGGATGCTGTCAGCGCGAAGAGTATTGACGACCTGAATGCAAACAAGGCTGCGTTCGAGGGACGGATCGTCGGCATCGATGCCGGGGCGGGTGTGATGCGCAAGACGGACGACGCGATCAAAGCCTATGGGCTGACCTATTCGCTGATGCCGAGTTCTGGTAGCGCAATGACGGCGGAGTTGGCGCGCTCAATGAACGCGAAAAAGCCGGTGATCGTCACGGGCTGGGCACCGCACTGGATGTTCGCCAAGTGGAAGCTGCGTTTCCTGGACGATCCGAAGAAGGTGTTTGGCGATGCCGAACACGTCGACAACGTGGTGAATCCGGGCTTGGAAACCAAGGCGAAACCCGTGGTGGCGTTCCTCAAGAAATTCCAGTGGAAGCCGGGCGAGATCGACAGCGTGATGTTGGCCATCCAAAACGGTACGAAGCCCGACGCAGCAGCTGATGCGTGGATTGCCGCGCATGCCGACCGTGTGAACGGCTGGCTTGAGGGTGCGCAATCGCAATAACCCCACGCGCCAAAGAAGAAACCGGCCACGTTCGCACCGCGATCGTGGCCGGTTTGCGTTTGGCGTGATGCTTACTGGAACACGACAGTCCGGTCGCCGTTGAGGAACACCTTGCGCTCGATGAATGCCTTCACTGCGCGCGACAGCGTCAGGCATTCCACATCACGGCCGACCGCCAGCAGTTGTTCCGGCCGATAGGAGTGGTCGACGCGCTCCACGACCTGCTCGATGATCGGACCCTCATCAAGGTCATCCGTGACGAAATGCGCCGTGGCGCCGATCAGCTTGACGCCGCGCGCATGGGCCTGGTGATAGGGCTTGGCACCTTTGAACCCCGGTAGGAACGAGTGGTGGATGTTGATGGCGCGGTTGACCAGCTTGGCACTGGTTTCCGGCGAGAGCACTTGCATGTACCGCGCGAGGATCACCAGTTCTGCACCACTGGACTCGAACAGGTCGAGCCACTGCGCTTCCTGCTGCGCTTTGGTCTCCGGGGTGATGGGGAAATGGCGGAACGGCAAACCATGCTGGCGAGCGAGCGGCTCAAGGTCGGCGTGGTTGGATGCAATACCGACAATGTCCATTTTCAGCTCACCCATCCGCCAACGGAACAGCAGATTGGCCAGGCAATGTTCCAGCTTCGACACCATGATCAGCACCTTCGGTCGGGCCTGGGCATCGTGGATGGACCATTGCATACCGAAGGATGCTGCAATGGGCGTGAACTCGCGGCGCAGCATGTCGATGTGGAGGCTTTCGGCGCCGGTCGGGTGGAACACGCAGCGGACGAAGAAGCGCTGGCTGAGGTCGTCGTCAAAGACGGTCAGCTCGTCGATGTAACAGCGGTGGCGTTCGAGCAGGCCGACAACGGCAGCCACCTGACCGGGGCCGCTCTGGCAGGTCAGCGTCAGGATGAAGGCGGGCGATCGGGATGGCGCGTCCATGCGGTTCCTTTTTCGGTTTGAACGCCGGCGCTGCACGGTTGACAAGCGCCGGCCATGCGCGCAGTAAAGCAGGGTGGGCGGCGGCAACGATAGAACCGAATCGCCACTGGGCTGGTATTGAGCCGCCAACCTCAGCGCAGGGCAATCGGCGGGACTTGCCTGCCGTTTTTGTAGGGCCTGTGTCGCTCGCGACCAAGCGGATGTCCGCTATTGTTAAAGGGCGTTTCGGCTGTCGCATTTGAACAAGCAGTTGTCGGAAATCGTCGGCAGGCGATGGCGGCTTTTGGCAACCATGTAGGGGAATCGGACGAGTTGGTTTGATTCCGGCGGCACGCCATGTGACGTGTGGCTCCAGCAGTACCAAGAGAGGGTTTCGATGAATAGTCCCAAGGTGGTAGTCGAAGGTCTGAGCAAGGTATTTGGCAGCAACCCGCGTCAGGCGTTTGACATGCTCGCTGCCGGGTCAACGAAAGACGAAGTGTTCCGCCGGACTGGTCAGGTCGTCGGCGTGCATGACGTGTCGTTTGACGTGCAGGAAGGCGAGATTTTCGTGCTGATGGGCTTGTCTGGCTCCGGCAAGTCCACACTGATCCGGCTGGTCAACCGTCTGGTTGAGCCGACGGCCGGCAAGATCCTGATTGGTGGTCAAGACGTGGCCGTCATGAGCCGTTCTGAGCTGATCGCGCTGCGCCGCACGGATATGAGCATGGTGTTCCAGTCGTTTGCGCTGATGCCCCAGCGCACCGTACTGTCGAATGCGGCGTTCGGGCTGGAAGTGGCCGGCGTGGGTCGGGCTGAGCGCGAGCGCCGCGCCATGGTTGTGCTGGAGCAGGTGGGTCTGGCCGCCTTCGCGCAGAAGCTGCCGCGCGAACTGTCAGGCGGCATGCAGCAGCGTGTAGGCCTGGCGCGTGCGCTCACCGTCAACCCGTCGCTGATGATCATGGACGAGGCGTTTTCCGCGCTGGACCCGCTCAAGCGCAAGGAAATGCAGAATGTGCTGCTGCAACTGCAGAAGGATCACCAGCGCACGATCATGTTCGTGTCCCACGATCTGGAAGAAGCGCTGCGTATCGGCAGCCGGATCGCCATCATGGAGGGCGGGCGTCTTGTGCAGGTGGGCACCCCGCAAGAGATCATCTGCAACCCTGCCAACGACTACGTTCGCACGTTCTTCGACGGCATCGACACCAGCCGATACCTCACCGCGGGTGACCTGATGCAGACGGACGCCGTGCCGGTCGTGTCCGGGCTCGATGCGGCCAGTATTGGCGCCACGCTGGATGGCGGCGCCGACTATGCCTTCGTGCTCGATACGCAACGCCGCGTTCGTGGTTGCGTCACGCGTGCCGCCGCACCGAACCTGCAGCCGGTGGAGAGCATCCGCCACGATGCGTCGCTCGAGCACGTGGTCGAACGGGTGGTCGAGAATCCCAACGCATTGCCGGTGGTCGATCACGACGGCTGCTACCGTGGCTCGGTCAGCCGTGCCCTCATCCTGAAAGCCATTACGCGCTCGCGAGGCCATCATGTCTGACATGCTCCCCATCGGTCATTGGGTTGACCGGGCCGTTCACTACCTGTTGGACCACGACGCGGCAGCGTTCGACGCGGTCGGCCGCGCCATTGAGGGTCTTGCCGAATGGATCGAACACGGTCTTCAGGCCGTACCGATGTGGGCCATGATGGCGTTCTTCATCGGCATCGGGCTTTGGCGTGTCGGCTGGCGGTTTGCACTGTTTACCGCGGCGTCGCTATTCCTCATCTCGGCGACAGGTTTTTGGGGGCAGACCGTCATCACGCTGGGCCTGACGCTGTCGTCCACCATCATCAGCCTGGCGCTCGGTGTGCCGCTGGGGATCTGGGCGGCACGCAACCGTGCGGTCGCGGCCATTGTTCGCCCCATCCTGGACCTCATGCAGACGATGCCCGCCTTCGTCTATCTGATTCCCGCTGCGATGCTGTTTGGCCTTGGGCGCGTGCCCGGCATTCTGTCGACCGTGATCTTTGCCATGCCGCCGGCCGTGCGGTTGACGAGCCTCGGCATCCGTCAGGTCAACATGGAGTTGGTTGAAGCTGGATTGGCCTTTGGCTGCACGCCGCGACAGCTGCTGTACAAGGTGCAGATTCCCAATGCGCTGCCGTCGATCATGCAGGGGGTCAACCAGACCATCATGATGGCGCTGTCGATGGTGATCATCGCGTCGATGGTGGGTGCCGGCGGCCTGGGCAACGAGGTGCTCGCGAGTATCCAGCGGCTGGATATCGGCCTCGGATTTGAAAGCGGTCTTTCCGTGGTGCTGCTGGCGATCATGCTGGACCGCATCACCGAGAGCTTCGGTCGTGCGCCCGGTGCGGCGAAAGCGGCGATGTTCTCTGGGCTGAAGCAACTGTTCAGCGCCAAGGCCCAGCCTGTGCAGACCTGATCCGTTGCGCCGCCGCCCCAAGTTGCGGCGGCGGCCTTCCCCAACGTCTTGCTGTTGCCCGCAGCGGCTGTGGTGATGCCGCGCGCATCGCTTTCGCTTGTCAGGAGACCGATATGTCGTCTGCTGTTGCTGCGTTGGAGGCCCCGCGCGCCAGCGCTTCACGGTCGATGCCGACCCTCGCGCATTTCGGCTTTTTGACCCTGCCGCATTTCTCGATGATCGCGTTCTCCAGCGCGGTGGAAGTGCTGCGCATGGCCAACTACGTGGGCCGTGCAGAGCATTACACGTGGTCGATCTATTCGCCCACCGGTACGACGGTGCAGGCGAGCAACGGCATTGAAGTCCACCCGACGCGCCCTGTAGATGCGACACAGCTGCCCGACGTGATGATCGTTTGCGGTGGTACTCGCATCCGCGACGTGGTGGATGCCGAGTTGTGCGACACGTTGGCCGCGACCGCGCAGCGCGGCATACCGCTGGGCGGTATCTGCACGGGTGCCTATGCGTTGATGCAGGCGCAACTGCTGGACGGATATCGCTGCTCCGTCCATTGGGAGAACCGCACGGCGCTGCAAGAGGCGTTTCCGCACGTGCAGTTTGCCGATGAGCTGTTTGTGGTGGACCGCGATCGACTGACGTGCACGGGCGGCACAGCGCCGATCGACATGATGCTGAATCTCGTCGGCATGCGCTTTGGCCAGCGGATGGCCGCGCAGGTGGCGGAGCAGTTCGTGCTGGAGCGCATCCGTGGTACCACCGACGTGCAGCCGATTCCGGTGGACATGCGCGTGGGTGCCCTGCGGACCGAGCTGATCGAAGTGCTGCGGTTGATGGAGGCGAACATTGAAGAACCGCTCTCGCTCGAAGAGCTGACGCGGCTCGTGAATCTATCGCAGCGGCACCTGCAGCGGATGTTCAAGTGCTATCTGAACGTGTCGCCCACGCATTACTACCTGACGCTGCGGCTCAAGCGCGCACGCGATCTGTTGCGGACCACGAACGCGTCCATTGCCCGTGTGACGGCGGTCTGCGGCTTTCATTCGCAATGCCATTTCAGCAAGGCGTATCGGGCGCAGTTTGGTTACGCGCCCAGCCATGAGCGCAGGCTACAGGATTAGCCGTTCTGCACGTGATCTTGACGGTGCTTTCGGCAACGTCCAGTGCTAGGGCGATTTCCTTGTCGCGCCCGCTATTTCGCCATTTCCCTAACATGGGCGGCCTTGCCAACAATCGCGCCGATTGACCGGCCAAAACGCAATTCACTACCGTGCAGTGCGGCGTGAACGGTAACATCGTCTGCGCCGCTGCTTCTAAGCTTGATGCCATGCAGCGGGTGGCTTGCCACACGCGTTCGTTTTGGCATCCAACCACTCAGGAGCAGGCGCATGGCCCTTCGCGATTTCAAAGTACTGACCTTCGACGTCGTCGGGACGTTGATCGACTTCGAGAGCGGCATGCTCGCCTACCTTCGCCGTGCCGTGCCCGACAGCAAGGTTACGGACGAGGACTTTCTCGGGGCCTACCGGGCAGCACGCAAGCGCGGCCAGACCGCGTGGTACCCCGACGATCTCGTGCCGTGCTGGCACATCGTCGCGCAGCAGTTGGGCCTGCCTGATAGCGATGCACTGGCGCGCGGCTTTCGCGATTCGGTGACCGAATGGCCGGCGTTTCCCGATTCGGTCGAGGCGCTGCAGCGGCTGCGCAAGCACTTCAAGCTCGTCACCATGACCAATGCGCAGTCCTGGGCACTCGAACATTTCCAGCGGACGCTGGGCGCGCCGTTCGACCTGCTGCTCAGCTGCGACGACGCCCTGTGCGAGAAGCCCGATGCGCGCTACTTCGCCTACGCACGCGGCCGCTACGAAGGCGCGTGGGGCTTCAAGCAAGCCGACAACCTGCACGTGGCGCAGAGCCAGTATCACGACATCGGCATCGCCAAGCGGCTGGGCATCACCACCTGCTGGATCGAACGCCGGCACGGCATGCCGGGCTCCGGCGGCACGATCGAATCCGAGCACACCGTGCCCGACTACCACTTCCATACGCTGGCGCAACTGGCTGATGCAGTGGAGGCCGGCAAATGAAGTCGGACGCCATTGTCGAGCCGGTGGCCGATCTGCTGCCCGATCTCATCGCGCTGCGTCGGGACCTACATGCCAACCCGGAGTTGGCCTACGAAGAGCACCGCACGGCAGGCATCGTGGCGCAATCGCTGCGTGTGCTGGGGCTGGAGGTAGAAGAGGGCGTTGGTGGTACCGGCGTGGTGGGCACGTTGCGCGGCGGTGATGGTATCCGCAGCGTTGCACTGCGCGCCGATATGGATGCCCTGCCGATGGTGGAGTTGGGCCGTGCGCCGCATGCCAGCCGCATGCAGGGCAAGCACCACGGCTGTGGGCATGACGGCCACACCAGCATGCTGATCGGCGCCGCGCGCCAACTGGCGCGCACGGGTGTCGACGGCACCGTCCAATTCATCTTCCAGCCCGCCGAAGAAGGCCAGGCCGGCGCGCGCCGCATGATTGAAGAAGGCCTGTTCGAACGCTTCCCCTGCGACAGCGTCTACGCGCTACACAACTGGCCGGACTTGCCTTTAGGGCAGGCACAAACGCGACCGGGCCCGATCATGGCGGCGGCAGACCGGTTCGACATCACCGTGCGCGGACGTGGCGGGCATGCGGCCCAGCCCCACCACACGCCGGATGCCATCCTCGCGGCCAGCCAGCTTGTGGCGCAGTTGCACACCATCGTGTCGCGCCGCATTGATCCGAACGAATCGGCCGTCCTGTCCGTCACCCGCATCGAAGGCGGACACAGCCACAACGTGCTGCCCGCCGAAGTGCGCATCACCGGTACGGTGCGCAGCTTTGATGCCGCATCGCAAGATCGCATTGAAGCGGCGTTGCGCGATACGGCCAATGGCATGGCGCTGGCCAGCGGTACGCAGGTGGAGGTGGACTACCGGCGCTACTACCCGGCCACTATCAACACGTCAGCCGAAGCCGCGCTCGCGTTGGAGGCGGCACAGGCGATCGGCTTGCAGGCGCAGGTGGCGCCTCGTGCAGCGTTCACCTCGGAAGATTTCGCTTTCATGTTGCAGAAGAAGCCGGGCGCTTATCTCTGGCTCGGCCAAGGTCGTGCGGACGCCGGCCCCGATGGCGAATACCCGTTGCACCACCCTTGTTACGACTTTAACGACGACGCGCTGCCACTCGGCGTGCGCTGGTTCTGCGAGGTTGCACGCCGCGCGCTGGCCGCCGTTCCATCAGGTTCTTGAACGGCAGCCATGTTCATCCGTTAGAAATCCGCCACCTTGCCCCAGGCCGACTGCTTGAAGCGCGCGGGATGATAGGGCGCAGGGTCGAAGATCGGCTTTGCGCCCGTCACCAGATCGGCAATCAGATGACCCGCGCCCGGGCCGATACCGAACCCGTGGCCCGAGAAGCCAGCGGCGAGGATGAAGCCCGGGATCTCCGGCACTTCACCGATGCCGGGCACACCGTCCGGCGTGTTGTCGACGAAACCGGCCCAGGCATTGGCGATGCCAGTTTTGCCGAACACCGGCAGCAGTTCGACGGCGCGGTTGTAGGTTTGCCTGACAGCCGCCGCATCGGGCCGGGGGTCGAGAATGCGCATGCGTTCCATGGGCGTGGGGGCGTCGAGCCGCCACCGCGCGAGGGTTTCGTGGCCGGCGCGCATGCCTTCCAACCCGCCGGGGAACACATTGCGCCAGCGCTTGGCGAACATCGGCAGAAACTGCGGCGCGAAGCGCAGCAGCTGCGCCGTCGGGTCCACACGTCCGCGCCCGCTGATGGCGAGGTTGTAGCTGCCATCGCTGCGGCGGGTGATGGACACGTGTGTGGTATGCAAGGCATCAGGCACCGACTCGGCCACCCCGGTCACGCGCACGATGGACTGGCGCACCGTCGCCTGCGGAAAACGGATGCCCAATTGGCGACAGAACGACGATGCCCAGGCGCCGCCCGCAAACACCACGGTGCGGGTCTTGATGGTGCCGGCTTCCGTGACGACACCGCCCACGCGCCCGCCCTCGAGTTCAATGCCCCGTGCAGCGCAGTTCTGGTGCACGGTGCCGCCGAGTTTCATCAGCGCAGCGGCCACAGCGGGTGCCGCCTTGCCCGGGTCCGCCGTGCCATCGCTGGGGGAGAACACGCCGCCCTTCCACGCGCGCCCTGTAAGCCGGCCGCGCTCAGAGGCTTCAGCGCTGCTCAGCATATGCGTGGTCACGCCGGCTGTTCTGGCGAAATCGCGCCACTTCGTCCAGCGGGCCAGTTCGTCTTCGTCGTTGCTGAGATAGAGCAGGCCGCACCGACGGAAGCCCGTGTCTTCCCCGGTATCTGCGGCAAACTGCTCCCACAGTTCGAGGCTCTTGGTCGCCATCGGCAGCTCACGCGCATCGCGGTTTTGCTGGCGGCACCAGCCCCAATTGCGGCTCGACTGTTCGGCACCGATGCGGCCCTTTTCGACCACAGACACCGAAACGCCGCGCCGGGCCAGGTAGTAGGCGGCAAAGACGCCGATGATGCCGCCGCCGATCACGACAACGTCGGCTTGTGCGGGCAGGGGAGAGGCGCTCTCGATGAGGCGCAACGGTTGAGACATCACTCGCTTTCCTCGTTCGTTCAGGCCTGGGCGTTCTGCACCACGTAGAACTTGGCGACGCGCGCCGTGCTCTCCCATCCAATGGAGGCGCCTTGCGGCACGAAGATGGCATCCCCCGTGTTCACGGAGAGCGCGCTGCCGTCTGGGTCATCGGGGCTGGCGAATCGCACACCGCCATCCAGCACGTACATGAACTCGTTGACCGGATGCGGACGAACGATGCGGTGGTAGGGGGTCGAGTCCCACGTGCCGGCGCGGTATTGCGTTGGCTCGTCGGTGAAGACGTTGTCGCTGCGGCACTGCGGGGCCGGCCCGATCAGCACCTCCGCAGCCGGGCCGCCCGATGGCTTGAAGTCCGCATCCGCACGCAGGGGGATGAACTCCGGCGTCGTGGGCGCATGACCCGCTGCGGCGCAGAACACGAATCGAACGCCGGCGGCCGCCTCGATGCGCACGGCCGTGCCGGATGTGATGACCGCGCCAGCACCCACGCCAATCACCTGCGGCGCCGTGCCCGGTGCGGTGAGGGTGAGTTCCCCCTCCACGACGGCAAGTGTCTCTGTATGAGGAAAGCGCGCGACATCCCGTTTGCCCGCAAAGCTGGCCCGGCCGGCGCTCATTGCGTTCGGCCCTTCCCAGGCAATCTCACGTTCTTGCGCGAACGGGTCATCGGGGCTCAGGGCGGCTTGCCGGAACGCAGTTGAGAGGGGGGCGCCATCGGCGCGGTGCAGCATCAGGGCGGTTGTCATGCGGGTGGGTTCGACAGGCGTCAGCGTTGGTTGGGGAACAACCGTTCGATCGGGCAGTGCGTTTTGATGAACGGCGATTTGATGACGATGTAGCTGAAGTACTTGGCAATGCCGATGTTGCGTTCCAGCAGGTCTTCAATCACTTCCTGGTAGTGATTGACGCCCCGCGTGATGAAGCGCAGCAGGTAGTCGTAGCCGCCGGAGAGCAGATGGCATTCGAGCACCTCGTCCACCTCGCGGATGGCGGCTTCAAAGCGCACGAAGGTCTCGCGGTGGTGGTCCGACAGTGTGACCTCGGTGAACACCGTGAGCGTGTCGCCCAGCTTCTCCATCCGGATGTGCGCGCCATAGCCGGAGATGTAGCCGGCCTGCTCCAGGCGCTTGACGCGGATCAGGCACGGGCTGGGCGACAGGCCCACGGCATCGGCCAGGTCCACGTTGGTCATGCGCCCGTTCTTCTGCAGTTGGGCGAGGATGCGCAGGTCTAGACGATCGATCTTGAGGGCTTCGGTCATGGCGGTGGCGCGTGCGTGGAAGATGGATCGATTCTGCGGCAGCCAGCGTCTCTTGTGTCAGGTTGTTGCGTCAGTCCAGTGCGGCGCGAACGGCCGGCATGGCCAGCACGTCGTCGAGCGTGGTCTTCAGCCGCGCGAACAGCTGTGCGAACTCGTCTTCGGTAAAGGTCAGCGCCGGCGCAAAGCCCAGGATGTTGTCGCCAAACGCCCGGAACACCAGGCCGTTGCGATACGCAGCCGAGGCAATCAGGTTGGGCAGGCCAAGTGCCGCATCAAAACCACGCTTGGTCGTCTTGTCGCTCACGAGTTCCAGCGCGCCGAGCAGGCCACGGTGGCGCGAGTCGCCCACCAGCGGGTGTGCGAGCAGGCCGTCCAGCCCGGCCGCAAAGCTGGCCGCGCCGCGCTGGCCGTTGGCGAGGATGCCGCCTTCCTCATACAGGCGCAGCACCTCCAGCGCCACCGCAGCGCCCACCGGGTGCGCCGAATAGGTGGCGCCGTGACCAATGGGGGCGCCTGCGGGGGCGCCGTCGGCGATGCCGTTGTAGAGCTGGTCCGAGATCATTGTGGCGCCCATGGGCACGTAGCCCGCTGTCAGCCCTTTGGCCATGGTCATGATGTCGGGGTCGACGTCTTCGGCCTCGCAGGCAAACATCGGGCCGGTGCGCCCGAAGCCGGTGATGACCTCGTCCACCACGAACAGGATGCCGAGTTCGCGCGCGGCTTCGCGCATAGCCTTGAGCCAGCCCTTGGGCGGCACGATCACGCCGCCGGAACCCTGGATGGGCTCGCAGAAGAACGCGGCGACGTTGTCTGCGCCCAGCTCCGCCACCTTGGCGCGCAACGCCGCCACCGAGGCCGCGATGATGGCCTGCGCGTCGGCCGGGTCGGCTGCTCGGTATGGATTTGGCGAGGGATTGTAGTGCTGCGTCGGCAGCGGCAGATCAAAGCCACGATGGAACGCCGGCAGCGCCGTCAGACCGGCACCGGTCGACGAACTGCCGTGATACCCGCGCTCTAGCGAAATGAAATGCTTCTTCGACGGTTTCCCGATGGCGTTGAAGTACTGGACGATGAAACGCACCGCCGCATCCACCGCCTCCGACCCGCCCAGCGTGAGGTACACGTGATTGAGCGAGCGCGGCGTGATCTGCACCAGCTTGTCGGCCAGGCGAATGGCGGGCTCGCTGCTGAAATGGAAATAGCCGGTGGCGTAGGGCAGGCGGCGCATCTGCTCGGCGGCGGCCTGCACCACGCTCTCTTGCCCATAGCCGACGTTGACGCACCAGAGGCCGGCAAAGGCGTCCAGCAACTCATGCCCTTGCGCATCGGTCAGCCACGCGCCACGGCCAGATGAGAGCACCGTTGGCCCGCGTTGCTCATGCGTGCGCCACGAGGCCACCGGGTGGATCAGGTGCGCACGGTCAATGGCATCAAGCGAGGCAAGCTGGGGCAGATCGGTGAGCTGTGACATGGTGGAGTCCATTCGTGCAGGGCAATGGCTGGTGCATCAATGGACTCAAGATTAGGCCGACCCGCGCATGGAGTGATGCTGCTTTGCGGGTGCGGAACGAAGCAGGCTGCTGTTGTGTGGGCCGTCGCAGCAGATCGTGCGGTGCTCTGACGGGCGGCAGCGGAGGTCGGGTATCCATCGACGGATGTTGGAGCGTCAACACTGGATGTTCGGAAGCCAATGCCGGACCTCAGAGGTCCAACGTCGGAGGTCAAAGGTGCATTGACGGACCTCAAAGGTCCGACGGTGGAGTGGCAGAGGTCCGACGCTGCACCGGAAAGGGGCGCTTTCTGACCTTGAGAGGTCCGACGGCGGAGCAAAAAGGTCGGAGGGTGAGGCTCAAAGTCTCGACATCGGACATCAAAGGTCCGAGGTCGCCGAGCGCCGAGGCGCATTGACGGAGGTCAGAGGCCCGACGCCGGAGCTTGGAGGCCCGGCATCGGTGGTCAGCGCTCGGACGATGCGCCTTGCGGGTCGGATGTCGGCGTTCAATACCCGCGCGCGCGGTCCACCAGCCCGACCATCGGCTCGCCGGCATGGAAGCGGCGCAGGTTGTCGATCACCACGACGGCGGCGGAGCGCGGCTGCGTCATGCTGGCAATGTGCGGCGTGATGTGGATGCGTGGGTGCTTCCACAGCGCATGGCCAGCGGGCAATGGCTCGGGGTCGGTCACGTCCAGCATGGCTTCGCTAAGCTGGCCGCTATCGAGCGCGGCGAGCAGGTCGTCGCTCACAAGCTGCGGGCCACGGCCCACGTGCACCAGCATGGCGCCCTGCGGTAATTGCGCGAACAGGGCAGCGCTTAGCACGCCGCGCGTGGCATCGGTCAGCGGCAGCAGGCAGATCAGGATGTCGGTGCGTGCCAGGAATGCCGCCAATTCGTCTTGCCCGGCAAAGCACTGCACGCCATCCACCGCGTGGCGCGATCGACTCCAACCCGCGCAATCGAAACCAAAACCTTGCAGTTGCGCGAGCACCGCCTGCCCGAGCGATCCGAGCCCGAGCACACCAATGCGTCGTTCACCGGCCGGGCGCACCGGCAGCGGGCGCCATTGCTCTGCCTGCTGCTGACGCCGGTAGGCGGGAATGTCGCGGTGCAGGCTCAGCACGGCGTGCGTGACGTACTCGACCATGCCGCGCACGATGCCCGGTTCCACCATGCGCACGATGGGCAGCGCGGGCGGCAGCGTCGCAAAGTTGAACTGGTCGACGCCGGCGCCCGATGAAAACAGCACCTCCAGATGCGGAAACTGTGTAGCGATATCCGCCGGCGGTTCCCACGCCGCAAGAAAGCGCACCCGCAGCGGATCACCAATGTCGGGCCAGATGCGGAAGTCGATCTCAGGCGCGTGCTGGCGGAAGACGTCGGCCCATTGCTGGCCGCGAACCGGGTCGGACTTGTAGAGGAAGGTGGTGGTCACGGTGGGGCAGGGCGTTTGACGTTAGGCGGAATGTCGGAGGCTCAACCCATCGCCTGGGTCACGATGGCAAACAGCGCGGGTGCGCCGGGTGGTGTCGTCAACGGTGCGCCGCGCACCATGGTGGTGGGGGCATCCACACGCAGCAGGCCAATGCTCTCCAGCCACTCAGCCAAGCCGCTCTCGAAATCGATATCGATGCGCGTGAAGTGGCCCGCGTTAATGCCGGCCAGATGCGCGATCAGCGCTTTGGCGCTCTCGGCATCCGGGGCGACCACGGGGCCGATGACGTGGCCACGGCCAAAGCGGCGCAGCATGGCGAAGCCGCGTGGTTCGCCGTCGTCGTCCAGCACGACGCAGGCATCGGCGCTGGCGAGCAGGTCGTCGATCAGCGCATCGCGTGGCATGCCGCGTGCCTCGGCATCCAGGCGGTGCAAGACCTCGGCTTCGTTCTGCCCGGCGGGGCGCAGGCGCCATCCGGGGGGTAGGGCGATCAGCGGTGTGGGTTGCGCAATGCCCTGGTGCTGGCGAACCTCTCCGATGCGCACGAAGCCCAATCGCTCATACAAGCCGCGCCCTTCAGCGGTGGCATGCAGCAGCACGGTGTGGTCCTCCAGGCCATCCAGCAGTGCAGTCATCAGTCGATGGCCGATGCGGCGGCCCTGGCATGCGGGCGTGACGATCACCAGCCCGATGGTGGCGTGGTGCGGGCCCCAGCGCCAGCGCTGCGCGGTGGCGATGATCTGGCCGTCGCGCTCAGCGACGAAGCCTTCGGCATGCGCAAAGCTCTGCGCCCAGTCGGCCGGGCGGTGCGGCCAGCGTTGCTCTTCCGATAGGGCGTGCGCCTGGGCCAGGTCATCGGCGGTCATCGGACGCAGCACCACACCATCGTCGGCGGGGCTGTTCTGGGCGGGGACGGATGAGGAAGACATGGGAGGGGCCTTCTGACGAAGGAGGAGGGTGGCACCGATACTCATCTTGGACGACATCGCCCCGCTGGGCCAGACCGAATTGGGGTTTGCCCGCAATTTGCAAGCATCGTCTGCCGAGGGTATCGGTTTCGCAATTCGATGCGGTGGCGCCCTCGGTTACGAACACAAATGCCGAGCCATCCTGCCTAGCATCAATGACCTCAATTCGATGTGGGTGCCGGGCTTCGGCTCCCCCTATTTTCGTGACCACTTTCGACCCCCGAACCCTTCACGTCCCATCGGGCCATTTCATCGGCGGCAGGTTGGTGCCCGATGCTGGGCGCATCACCGTGCGGCGCCCGTCCGACAACGCCGTGCATGCCGAACTGCCGTTGGCCGACGCCGCCACCGTCGATGCCGCCGTGCAAGACGCGTGGCAAGCCTGGCGCACGAGCGATTGGGCCCGCCGCGCCCCGCGTGACCGGGCTCGCGTGCTGCGCCGCTGGGCTGATCTGATCGACGCCGACGTGGCGCACATGGCGCCGCTGGAGGCGGTCTGCTCCACCCGCCCGGTGCGTGACGCGGCCGCCTGGGACGTGCCGTTCACCGCCGAAGGCCTGCGCTTCTTTGCCGAATACGCCGACAAGCTTGGCGGGGACGTGGCCGCCACGCGGCACGACAACCTGGGCATGGTGGTAGCCGAGCCCTACGGCGTGGTCGGCGCAATTACGCCGTGGAATTTCCCGCTGGTGATGGTGTCGTGGAAGGTGGGTGCGGCGCTGGCAGCGGGCAACGCGGTGGTACTCAAACCATCCGAACTGACGCCGTACACCGCCATCCGCCTGGCTGAACTGGCCATCGAGGCGGGCGTGCCGCCGGGCCTGTTCAACGTGGTGCAGGGCGATGGCCGCACCACGGGCGATGCGCTTACGCGGCACCCGCTCATCTCCAAGATGACGTTCACCGGCTCGACGCGCACGGGTGCCGCCATCATGGGGGCGTGCGCATCGCACGGCCCTAAGCCCGTCACGCTGGAGCTGGGTGGCAAGAGCCCGCAACTCGTGTTTGATGACGCGCCGGACATCGACCGGCTGGCCGGCATCATTGCAGGCGCCATCACCGGGAATGCCGGGCAGGTGTGCGTGGCGGGCTCGCGGCTGATCGTGCAGCGGGGCATTGCCCAGGCATTGATCGAGCGCATTGCCACCCGCTTTGCTGCGTTGCGGCCCGGCGCCACGTGGGATGACTCGGCCACGCTGCCGCCCATCATTTCTGGGCCGCAGGCGGCGCGCATTCTCGACATCGTCGAGCGGGCGCGTGATGCCGGCGCGCAGGTGCGCTGCGGTGGCGGCCTGTTTGGCGATGGCCCGGGCGGCGCGTACTTCCAGCCGACGACTCTCGAAGGTGTACGCGCGGATAGCCCGGCTGTGCAGGAAGAGATCTTCGGCCCCGTGCTGACCGTGCAGACCTTTGACGACGAAGAGGAGGGCCTGGCCCTGGCCGCGCACGAACACTACGGCCTGGCCGCCGGCGTGCATACCGCCGACATTGGCCGTGCGCTGCGCGCCATGCGTGGCATTGCGGCGGGCACGGTGTGGATCAACCGCTACGGGCGCAGCACAGACTTCGTCATCCCCACCGGCGGCTATCACCAGTCGGGCATCGGCAAGGATCTGGGCCGGCAAGCCGTGGAGGCCAACCTGCGCTTCAAAAGCGTGCTGATCGACTTTGCTGCGGCGCATTAGCGGCGCATTGGCGGTGCATGCGGCACGCCACCGGTGCAGACCGCATGGCATGCCGGGAGTGCCCTCTGAAACGGCAGCTTTCTCACGTGAGACCGTGCATTTCCCTATAACGACTGCGAGTCTGCGTGCTTCAATGATTTCGTCATAACCGTGCTGCAAAGACTGCATAACAGCAGCCACATCCAGGACCTTAGGACCCGACGCCATGACCTTCCGCCCCAAGTACATCACCTTTGACTGCTACGGCACGCTCACGCGCTTTCGCATGGGCGAGATGACGCGCGAACTGTTTGCCGACCGCATTCCTGCCGAGCAGATGGAGGCGTTCATTGCGGACTTCACCGCCTACCGCTTCGATGAGGTGCTGGGCGACTGGAAGCCGTACGAGGTGGTGTTGAAGAACGCCGTGCGCCGCCTGTGCAAGAAATGGAAGATCCAGTACTTCGACACCGACGGCCAGGCCTATTACGACGCCGTGCCCACATGGGACCCGCATGCCGACGTACCGGCCGGGCTGGCGAAGGTGGCCAAGGAGATTCCGCTGGTGATCCTGTCCAACGCAGACGACGCGCAGATCCAGAAGAACGTGGCGATGCTGGGTGCGCCGTTCCACCGCGTGTACACCGCGCAGCAGGCCCAGGCCTACAAGCCGCGTCTGAAAGCCTTCGAATACATGTTCGATTCGCTCGGCTGCAACCCGGAAGATGTGCTGCACGTGTCGTCCAGTCTGCGCTACGACCTGATGTCGGCAGACGATCTGGGCATCGTCAACAAGGTGTTCGTCAACCGCGGCCATGGCCCGGGCAACCCGGCGTACCGCTATACCGAGATCCAGGACATCGGCGGGCTGCCGGGTGTGGTTGGTCTTTAAGTCCAATCATGCCGAGTCTCCCTAGTCACCCCACATGACCTCCATGAAACTCGACTCCTACTGGAACGACTCGGTGCCCGCACTGGCGCTGGATGCGCACGATCTGCCGGCGCAGGCAGACGTGGTCATCGTCGGCGGCGGCTTTACGGGGTTGTCAGCGGCGCTGGCACTGGCGCGGCGTGGCGCCAGCGTGGTCGTGCTGGAGGCAGGGGGGCGGGTGGCGCCCGAGGCGTCCGGACGCAATGGCGGACACGTGAACAATGGCCTGGCCGTTGACTACGCGGCGTTGGCCGCCAAGGTGGGCGTGGACCGTGCCCGCGCCTGGTATCACGCCTATGACGCTGCCGTGGATACGGTGGAGCGCATCGTGTTCGACGAAGGCATCGCTTGCGATTTCCAGCGCAACGGCAAGCTCAAGCTCGCTACCCGGCTGCATCAGATGGACGCGCTACAGCGCAGCGCAGACCGCCTGATTGCTGATGGTGTGGATGCCGATGTGGAAATCCTCGATGCTGCCCGCGTGCGCGCCGAAGTGCAGAGCGAGCGCTTTCATGGTGGGCTGCTCTATAAGCGCAGCGGGCAGATGCATATGGGCCGTTTCGCACAAGGCTTGGCCATGGCGGCACAACGCCAGGGCGCCCAGATTCATACGCGCACCTGCGTGCAGCGCGTCGAGCGTGTGCAGGGGCAGGTGCATCGCGTGCATACCTCGCGCGGCACGGTGCTGGCCAAGCAGGTGCTGCTGGCCACGGGAGCCTCGCGCCACGGCGGTTACGGCACGTTCGGCTGGCTGCGCCGGCGCATCGTCCCCATTGGTAGCTTCATCGTCACCACGGAGCCACTGGGTGCAGACCGCGCAAACGCGCTGCTGGCCGCGCGCCGCACGTATGTGACGGTGGCCAACATCCATCATTACTTTCGCCTCACACCGGACCACCGGTTGGTGTTTGGCGGTCGGGCGCGCTTTGCCGTGTCGAGCCCGCAGCAGGACGCGGTGAGCGGGGAGGTTCTGCGCGCCGGCCTGACGCAGACCTTCCCGCAGCTGCATGACGTGCGCCTCGATTACTGCTGGGGCGGCCTGGTCGACATCACACAAGACCGCCTGCCGCACGCGGGCGAGCGCGACGGCCTGTTCTATTCCATGGGCTATAGCGGCCACGGCACGCAGATGTCCGTGCACATGGGCGAATGCATGGCCGCGGTGATGGCCGGCGACGCTGCCGCCAACCCGTGGCGCGATCGCACATGGCGCGCCATTCCCGGTCACTTTGGCCCGCCGTGGTTCCTGCCGGCGGTGGGTATGTACTACAAGCTGAAGGACAGGTTCGCCTAGTCGCGCATCCAACCCGTTTCCTCATCACAACACCGTCTTCGCTGTTTCCACTACAGAGTCATCAGGAGCCCCACCATGAGCGACAGCCGTAACGAGTTCGAGAACCTTGTCGGCCCCGCCGAAAGCCAGCGCGTGATGGCGCAACTCAAGCGCGGTGCCTCGCGGCGCGACGTGTTGAAGATGCTCATGGCGGGCGGCATGCAGGCCACGCTGGCCGGTAGCCTGGCGGGCACTGCCGTGTCGGTCTATGCGCAGACACCGCGCCGTGGCGGACGCATCCGCGTGGCAGCGGCCACGGCGGCCGCCACCGATACGCTGGACCCGGCCAAGCAGTCAAACCAGAGTGACTACGTGCGCTGCAACATGGTCTACAACGGCCTGTTCGCACTCGATGGCACGCTGACACCGCAGCCTGCGCTGGCGGAGTCGTTCCACACCACCGATGCCAAGACCTGGGTCTTCACCTTGCGCAAGGGCGTGAGCTTCCACGATGGCAAGGCGCTGTCGCCGGCCGACGTGGTGTACTCCATCCAGCGCCACAAGGACCCGGCCACGGCCTCCAAGGCCAAGGTGCTGGCCGATCAGATCGACAGCGTCAAGGCCAGCGGCCAGAATGAGGTGACGGTGGTGCTGACCGCCCCGAACGCCGACCTGCCGGTGGTGCTGGGTACGTACCATTTCCACATCGTCAAGGACGGCACGAAAGACTTCAGCACCGGTATCGGCACCGGCCCGTACAAACTCAAGGAGTTCAAGCCTGGCGTGCGCACGGTGGTGGTGCGCAACGAAGGTTACTGGAAGCCAGGCAAGCCATATCTGGATGAGATCGAGTTTGTGGGCATCGGCGACGACAGCGCACGCGTCAACGCGCTGCTCTCCGGCGGGATGGATCTGGTGGGCTCGGTCGACCCGCGCTCGGTGGCGCGCGTCAAGGGCACGCCGGGCTATTCCATCTTCACGACGCAGTCGGGCCAGTACTCCGATCTGATCATGCGTGGCGATGTGGGGCCGGGTACGAACCCCGATTTCGCGCTGGCGATGAAGTACCTGTTTGACCGCGAGCAGATGAGGAAGACCATCGCGCTGGGCAATGCCGTCGTCGCCAACGACCAACCGATCGACCCGACCAACCGCTTCTACTTCAAGGATCTGCCTCAGCGTCCGTTCGACCTGGACAAAGCCAAGTTCCACCTGAAGAAATCCGGTGTGAGCGGCAAGATTCCGGTGGTGGCCTCGCCGGCTGCCACGTATTCGGTGGAGATTGCGCTGGTGATGCAGCAGACCGCGCAGCGCATCGGGCTCGACCTCGACGTCAAGCGCATGCCAGCTGACGGCTACTGGTCCAACCATTGGCTCAACAGCCCGGTGGGGTTTGGCAACGTCAACCCGCGCCCGAGCGCCGACACGATCCTCACGCAGTTCTTCAAGTCCGATGCGGCCTGGAATGAATCGCGCTGGAAGAACCCCAAGTTCGATCAATTGCTGACGGCCGCGCGCGCCGAAACGGACGTTGCCAAGCGCAAGCAGATGTACGCCGACATGCAGACGATGATCCACAACGAAGCGGGCATCGGTATCCCAATGTTCCTGGCCAGCATTGACGGGCACACGTCCAAGCTCAAGGGTTTTTCGGCGATTCCGCTGGGCGGCCTGATGGGCTATGCGTTTGCCGAACACGTCTGGCTGGATGCCTGACGATGCGCGGGCGTTCTTGCTGAAGGGGTTGCCATGAACCGAGTCATCCTCAAGCTACTGGCGCGGCGTGTGCTGCTGGCGCTGGTGTCGCTGCTGGCGGTGTCGGCGATTGTGTTTGCCATCACCGCCGTGCTGCCGGGCGATGCGGCGCAGGAGCAACTGGGCCAGGACGCCACACCCGAGGCGCTGGCCGCCTTGCGCGCGCAGATGGGCCTGAACGTGCCGGCGCCGCAGCGCTACGCACACTGGCTGGCTGGCATTGCGCGCGGGGATCTGGGGCAATCTGCCACCACGCAGATGCCGGTGGCAGAACTGGTGGCGAGCCGCCTGCCCAATTCGCTGCTGCTGGCGGCGGTGACGGCGCTGTTCTCGGTGCCGATCGCGCTAAGCCTGGGCATTGCATGTGCGGTATGGCGCGGCACGTGGTTCGACCGGGTGGCATCAAGTGTGGTGGTGGCGGTGGTGTCGGTGCCGGAGTTTCTGGTGGCCACGCTGGCGGTGCTGGTGTTTGCCGTCAAGCTGCGGTGGTTGCCCGCGTTGTCTTACGTCAGCGATATCGAATCGCTTGGGCAGATGCTGCGCGCGTTTGCCATGCCGGTGCTGAGCCTGTGCTGCGTGATCGTCGCGCAGATGATCCGCATGAGCCGTGCCGCTGTGATCGATCAGCTCGAAGCCCCCTACATCGAGATGGTTCGCCTCAAGGGCGCGTCGCCCATGCGCGTGGTGCTCGCGCATGCCTTGCCCAATGCGGTGGGGCCGATCGCCAATGCGGTGGCGCTGTCGCTGTCGTATCTGCTGGGCGGCGTGATCATCATCGAGACGATCTTCAACTACCCCGGCATCGCCAAGCTGATGGTGGACGGTGTGTCTCAGCGCGACATGCCGCTGGTGCAGGCCTGCGCCATGATCTTCTGCGCGGGCTATCTGCTGCTCGTGACCACGGCGGATGTGCTGGGCATTCTCGCCAACCCGCGTCTGCGTCATCGCTGAGACATCATGGACAAGAGCCTGACGATGGAAACCACGCCCACCTCTCCAACCTTGCCGGCTACCACGCCTCCGCCCGCGCCGCGTCATCGCTTCCGGCGCCTGCTGCGCAGCTTTGGTGCCGCCGGCCTGATCGGCCTGGCGGTACTGCTGTTCTGGTTGTTGGCAGCGGTGGCCGGCCCTGCACTGCTGCCGGCGCACCTGATCACCAGCGGTGACGGCAACGGCGACGTGTTCGGCCCCATGAGCGCCGCTCACTGGTTCGGCACGGATTATCTTGGCCGTGACATGTTCGTCCGCGTGGTGGAAGGCGCGCGGTACACCGTGGGCGTAGCCCTGGTGGCGACCGTGCTGGCAAGCGGCACGGGCACGGTACTGGCGCTGTTTGCCGCCGCCATGGGCGGGCTGGTGGATGCCACATTGAGCCGCGTACTCGATACGCTTACCGCCATCCCAAGCAAGATGTTTGCGCTGCTGATGGTGGCGGGCTTTGGCTCTTCGGTGACGATGCTGGTGGTGACCGCCGCCATCATCTATGTGCCGGGGGCGTACCGCATTGCACGTTCGCTGGCGGTCAACATCAACGCGCTGGACTACGTGGTCGTGGCACGCACGCGCGGCGAGGGCACGCTGTACATCATGCTGCGCGAGATCTTGCCCAACATCCTCGGGCCCATGCTGGCCGATCTGGGTTTGCGTTTCGTTTATGTCGTGCTGCTGCTGGCGAGCCTGAGCTTTCTGGGCCTGGGCATTCAACCGCCGTCGGCTGACTGGGGCTCGCTGGTGCGCGAGAACATCGGTGCGCTGCCCGATGCTGGCGCCTCCGTCATCGTGCCGGCGCTGGCCATTGCGAGCCTGACCATCGCGGTCAACCTCGTTATCGACAACCTGCCGGGCCGGGGTCGTCCCGCAGCCCGCGAACGCGGAGGGCGTTGAACATGGGCGCGTCCGTTGTCGTCAAAGACCTGCACATCACCGCAGGCGAACAGACCCTGGTCGACCACCTGAGCTTTGCCATCCAGCCCGGCGAGGTGCTGGCGCTGATTGGTGAATCCGGCTCCGGCAAGACCACTACCGCACTCGCCCTGATGGGCTATGTGCGCCGCGGCTGCGAGATCGCATCGGGCAGTGTGCGCATTGGCGACATTGATGTTCTGCACCTGCCGCCTGCTGAGCAGCGCGCCTTGCGTGGGCGCACCGTGGCCTACATCGCGCAAAGTGCGGCGGCGTCGTTCAACCCGTCGCGCACCATCCTCGATCAGGTGGTGGAGCCAGCGCGCATTCACGGCACGATGTCGCGCGCGGAAGCCGAGGCCAAGGCCGTGGAGCTGTTCCGCGAATTGGCGCTGCCCAATCCCGAAACGATTGGTGATCGCTATCCGCATCAGGTGTCGGGCGGGCAGTTGCAACGGCTGATGGCGGCCATGGCGCTCATCATCGATCCGGACCTCGTGATCCTGGACGAGCCGACCACCGCGCTGGATGTGACCACGCAGATCGAAGTGCTGCGCGCGTTCCGCCGCGTGGTGCGCGAGCGCAGCGCCACCGCCGTCTACGTGAGTCATGACCTGGCCGTGGTCGCGCAGATGGCCGATCACATTCTGGTGCTGCGCGGCGGCCAGATGCAGGAGATCAACCCGACGGCGCACATCCTGGCAACGCCCGATCACGACTACACCAAGAGCCTGCTGGCAGCGGCACGCCCCCAGGCGCGCCCGGCCGAGCACTGCCTGGGCGAGGGCGAACTCCTGCTCGACGTACACGAACTGGGTGCCGGCTACGGCCCCGTGGACGCCAAGGGCCAGCCCGCCACACGCATCCTCGACGACATCAACTTCAAGCTCTATCGCGGGCAGGCCATTGGCGTGATCGGCGAGTCGGGCTCGGGCAAGACCACGCTGGCGCGCGCCATCGCTGGGTTGATTGCGCCGTGCCAGGGCAACATGACGTTCGCCGGCCGCGAGCTCAAGCCGCTGCTGGCCAACCGGACCCACGAGGAGTTGCGCCGCATCCAGATCGTCTTCCAGATGGCGGATACGGCGCTCAACCCGTCGCATACCATCGAGCGCATCCTCGCGCGGCCGCTGCAGTTCTATAAGGGTTTGAAGGGCGAGGCCTTGCAGCGGCGCATCCGCGAGCTGCTCGATCTCGTGCGCCTGCCGCACAGCGTGGCGCAGCGCCTGCCGGGCGGGCTGTCGGGCGGCCAGAAGCAGCGCGTGAATCTGGCGCGCGCCCTGGCGGCCGAGCCCGACCTGATCTTGTGCGACGAGGTGACCTCGGCGCTCGACACCGTGGTGGGCGCGGCCGTGCTCAACCTCATGGCCGACCTGCGACGCGATCTGGGCGTGTCGTACCTCTTCATCAGCCATGATTTGCACACCGTGCGCGCCGTGTGCGACAAGATCATCGTCATGCAACATGGCCGTAAGCTCACGCAGGTGGCGCGCGCCGATTTCGATCGCGGCCCACATCACCCGTACTATGAGCAACTCGCCAACTCGGTGCCTGAACTGCGCCAAGGCTGGCTTGACGAGCGGGATCACGTGACGCCCCATCCGGCGGCGGCCCTCTCGGCCTAATAAGACAAAAGGAGCGACATGAACCCTGCATTCCGCATTGCGATCATCCCCGGAGACGGCATCGGCAAGGAAGTCATGCCCGAGGGCCTGCGTGTGATTCAGGCAGCGGCCGAGCGCTTTGGCTTCGAGCTGGAGTGCCATCACATCGACTGGGCCAGCTGCGATTACTACGCCCAACACGGCAAGATGATGCCGGACGACTGGAAGGCCCAACTCAAGGGCATGGACGCCATCTTTTTTGGCGCGGTGGGCTGGCCGGCCACGGTGCCGGATCACATCTCGCTGTGGGGCTCGTTGCTCAAATTCCGCCGCGAGTTCGACCAGTACATCAACCTGCGTCCCGTGCGCCTGTTCGAAGGCGTGCCGTGCCCGCTGGCCAACCGCAAGCCGGGCGACATCGACTACTACGTCGTGCGCGAGAACACCGAGGGCGAGTACACCTCGCTGGGCGGCATCATGTACGAAGGCACCGACCGCGAGGTGGTGATCCAGGAATCGGTCTACTCGCGCCGTGGTGCGGAACGTTTGTTGAAGTTCGCCTTCGACCTCGCGCAGAGCCGCCCGCGCAAGCACGTGACGCTCGCCACCAAGAGCAATGGCATCGCCATCAGCATGCCGTGGTGGGATGCGCGCGCCGAGGAGGTGGCGAAGCAGTATCCCGACGTTGCACTCGACAAGCAGCACATCGACATCCTGACCGCGCGCTTCGTGCTGCAGCCGGGCCGCTTCGATGTGGTCGCCGCCACCAATCTGTTCGGCGACATCCTCTCGGACCTTGGCCCCGCGACGACCGGCACGATCGGCCTGGCACCGTCAGCCAACCTGAACCCGGAGCGCACGTTCCCGTCGTTGTTTGAACCGGTGCATGGCTCCGCGCCCGACATCTACGGCAAGAACATCGCCAACCCGATCGCCATGATCTGGTCGGGCGCGCTGATGCTGGACTTCCTCACGCAAGGGCAGGGCGCCGGGCGGGCCGCACACGATGCCATCGTCGCCGCCATTGAGACGGTGCTGAAAGTCGGCCCGCACACGCCGGACCTGGGCGGCACGGCCAACACCACGCAGATCGGCGAGGCGATTGCCGCGCTGGTGGCTGTCGCTTGATCGCTGACTTTTTACCGATTCGAACCATGTCTCTTACGCTCACCCGCACCGACCTGATCCGCAACGCCAACTACATCGCTGGCGAATGGGCGGCTGCCGCTGGCCCGCTGCTGGAGGTCTCCGACCCGGCAACGGGCAACGTCATCGCCCGCGTGCCAGATTCAGGTGCAACGGAAGCTCAGGCCGCGCTGGATGCCGCCCACGCAGCGTTCCCCGCCTGGCGCAAGGTGCCCGCCAAACAGCGCGCGCAGATCATCAAGCGATGGAACGATCTTGTGCTCGCGCATCAGGACGACCTGGGCAAGCTCATCTCGCTCGAACAAGGCAAACCGCTGGCCGAAGGGAAGGGCGAAGTGGCCTACGCCGCGAGCTACATCGAATGGTTTGGAGAACAGGCCACGCGGATGAACGGCGAGATCATCCCCGCGCCCGTGCCGGGCCGGCGCATGTTTGCGCTCAAGGAGCCGGTGGGTGTGGTGGCGGCCATTACGCCGTGGAATTTTCCGGCGGCGATGATCGCGCGCAAGATTGCGCCGGCGCTGGCGGTGGGCTGCACCGTGGTCTGCAAGCCGGCCGAGGACACGCCGCTGACTTCACTCGCCTTGGTGCGGCTCGCGCAGGAAGCGGGCGTACCGCCCGGCGTGCTCAATATCGTCACGGCGTCGCGCGAACGTACGCCCGAGGTGGTGGACGTGTGGCTGGATGACCCGCGCGTACGCAAGCTCACGTTCACCGGGTCGACAGCGGTCGGCAAGCACCTGGCGCGCCGCAGCGCCGATACGCTCAAGAAGCTGTCGCTCGAACTCGGCGGCAACGCGCCCTTCATCGTGTTTGAAGACGCCGACATCGACGCCGCGGTGGAAGGCTTCATGGCGGCCAAGTTCCGCAACGGTGGGCAGACCTGCGTATGCCCGAATCGCGTGTTCGTGCACGACACTGTCCATGATGCGTTTGCAAGCAAGCTCGCCGCACGGGTGGCTGCGCTCAACGTCGGGCCGGCCAGCGACCCCGCCTCGCAGATCGGGCCCATGATCAACGCGCGCGCCGTCGAAAAGATTGACCGGCACGTGCAGGATGCGGTCGCCAAGGGCGCCAAGGTGCTGACCGGTGGCGCGCGCCTGACACAGCTCGGCCCCAACTACTACTCGCCCACGGTCTTGACCAACGCCGATGCCACCATGGCGTGCGCGTGCGAAGAGACCTTCGGCCCCGTGGCGCCGCTGACGCGCTTTACGACCGAAGACGAGGTCATTGCCGCCGCCAATGACACGCCGTTCGGGCTGGCCGCCTACTTCTACAGCCAGGACGTGCGCCGCATCTGGCGTGTCGCCGACGCGCTGGAAAGCGGCATCGTCGGCATCAACGAAGGGGCACTGGCGGCGGAGGCCGCGCCATTTGGCGGTGTGAAGGAGTCGGGCTACGGCCGCGAGGGTTCCGTCCACGGCCTGGACGATTACCTTCACACCAAGTACGTCTGCCAGGGCCAACTGGGTTAACGCGCGCGAAACCCTGTGCCCCCGGTGCAGTCATGGCCCGGGGGCTTCCCCCTAGAAGGCTGTGCGATTTTGGACACAGGTCCGCAACCGCACCCCGAATGCTCCCTACAATAGCGCCACAAAAATGGTACCGATCGCCTCCGCGCCAAGCCGGCGGAGGGAGGCGACGGGACACGGGGGGCGGGTCTGTTCACACACAACGCGTACATACGCCGTCGGGGCGTCATGCGGGCGGCGCTATGCATCGCCGCTGGCGTGGTGCTGGCCGCAGGTTGGCTGGCGTATGCCCGGCATGCCAGCGCCCGGCTTGACACGCCGCCGGCCGTTTCCCCCACCGACGTCGCCGCATCGCTTGCGCGCGGGGTGGCGTGGATCTGGCCCAACAGCAACGGCCCGCAGACTCGGGCGACCAATGTGGCTCCATACCGCGAGGCCGCCGTCCTGGTCGAATCGCTCGTACTGCGCGCTGACGGCAGCACTGAGCGTAACGCGCGCACGGCACCGCTGACGTTGCCTGCTGGCGTGCGCATCATTCCCGTGGTGCATGTTGAATCCGCCGCCGACACCTCTGCCGAACCCACGCCCACCCAAGTCGACGCCATCCTTGCCGCCGTGCGCAGGCAAGCTACCACCGCTGTCGCGGGCGCCGGTCTGCTGCAACTCGACTTCGAAGCGCCACTGCGCCAGCGCGAGGCGTACCGCACGCTGGTCGCCGCCGTACGCAACACGCTGCCTGCGCAAGTGCGCCTGAGCGTCACGGTGCTGGCGCATTGGTGCACGCAGGGCGATTGGCTGGATCGCCTCCCCGTCGACGAGGTTGTGCCGATGCTGTATCGCCTCGGCCCGCATGCGGACGACTGGCGCCGCCGCTTCACGCAGAGCGATGCCGGCCTCGCGCAACGCTGCCGCGGCCCCGCGCTCGGTTTTGCCACCAACGATCCACCGTCGCCGGCATTGCTCGCCCGCACGACACGCCCCTATTGGTTCGACGAGTCCGCCTGGTCGAACCCTGCTCGTCCTCCACGCTACCTCGTTCCATGAAGATCGTCCTATGAAGATGATATGCACTTCGCTTCGCCGCTTTGGTTTTGCCCTTGCAGCGCTTTCATTGGCATCTGCCGGCCACGCCGCCCTGCCAGCCGTCGATGAGCGCGACCTGCCTGAAAGCCTGCGCACCGGTTACGTCGGCCCCATCGTCGGCCCGGCGGACGACACGGCTTACGCACATGGCACGCTTGGGTTGGTCCGGCCGACCTATGGCCGCGCGTCGCTGTTTGTTGCCTGGCGCGTCATGCATCTGCCCGTGGGTGCCGTGGCCAAGGAGAGCCATCGGCGGCAGGGGGACTGGGTCAACGGCCCCGCCAAGCCCGTCGCCAAGCGTGGTGAGGACGAAATTGACGCCTGGTTGAAGGCACGTGCTGCCCTGGTGCCCAAGCCGCCGGCCGTGGCGCCCGCGTATTTCCGCCCCGGCAAGTTGCAGGTAGTAGGGCTGCCCGCCATCGACATCGAGACCGGCCAGTGCGGCCCCGACGCCTACGCCTTTGCCACGCGCATGCTGAACGGCATGACGGTCGACACCATGCTGACGGACGCCGACCGCCGCACCTGGGTGACGCGCCAGGACGCCGTTTTCGCGCGCTGCTCCTGGGCGCCCGGCACCACGCCCGCCCCCGCGCTGCCCGCGCCCCTGCCGGCGAATGCGTCGACCAAGCTGAAGGCGCTCTACGCCTACCAGCACGCCGCCGCGCAGTTCTATGGCGATGATTTTGTCGCTGCCCGCCGCGAGTTCGACGCCATTGCCGCTGATCCGGCCAACCCGATGCGGCCGTGGGCCGCGCTGGGGGCGTTTCGCAGCATCGTGCGCGGCGCCGTGCGCGACACCGAGTGGGAAGCCGCCGTGGACGACGCCTGGACCAAACGCGGCCTGCGCGGGGCTGCCTTCAACGAGGCCGTGCGCGAGCCCGCCGCGCGCCGCAATGCCCGCGTCAGCGCAGTGTTGAAGGAGCTGGAGGCGCGTGCGCAGGCGATCAAGGCCGATGCGGCATTCGCGCCTGTGCAAGACGCCACCAACTACACCGTGCGCCGCATGCTGGTGCAACTGGCGCCCGCCATTCCGCTGAGCTGGGTGATGACCGCCATGGATCGTCCGGAAACCAGCCCGTATTCCCTGGGCATGCTGGCCCTCTTCCAGGAGCTGTATCCGCGTGTATCGCCCGACCGTCCCACGGGGGCGTTTGCGCAGTCCATGCGCCAACACGCGTGGTTTGACTTCGTGATTGCCGTGCAGGCCTGCGCGGGTGGCCCGGGCGCGCCGGACGCCGCCATGTGCAACGGTGAACACGCCCACGCGCTCGCACGCTGGCAGGAGACCAAAGACAACGCCTGGCTGCTTGCCGCACTCATGACGGCCCGCCAGCCATCCGCGGCCGATTTGCCGGCGGCAGATGCGGCGCGTGCCGTGCCGGCGGATCGCCCCGAATGGGCCAGCCTGCAGTTCTACGCAGCGCGCGTGCTACGCGCCCAGGGCCGGGGTGCAGATGCACGTGCCGCTGTGGAGGCGCTGGCCGCATCGCCGGTGGTGCATAAGCGCGATCGCCCGCTATTGCAGGCGGAACGCTGAGCATTGCATAGTAAACAGACCCTAGATTTGCTATGCTTCTGCGCAACGTATCGCAGCCGCGATACGCTGAACCTGGAAGCTCCATTCACCTCACTCTGATTTCAACTATGGCGACCAAAGCGAAGACCACAGCAAAGAAGGCTGCCCCGAAGAAGGCCGCGCCGGCAAAGAAAGCCGCGCCGGCGAAGAAGGCCGCCGCCGCACCAGCGTCGGTGAAGCCGCTGAAGGACACGTTCACCAAATCCAGCCTCGTGAGCCACCTGGCTGAGCAGGCACAGGTTGACGCCAAGGCCGTGAAGGCCGTGCTGGCGCATCTGGAGCAGGCCATCGTCGGCGCGCTGCACAAAAAGGGCGCTGGCGAATTCACCCTGCCGGGCCTGTTCAAGGTGGTGTCGGTCAAGGTGCCGGCGACCAAGCGCCGCTTCGGCAAGAACCCGTTCACCGGCCTGGAGCAGTGGTTTGAAGCCAAGCCGGCCACGGTGCGCGTGAAGGTCCGTGCCCTGAAGAAGGTCAAGGACGCAGCCCTGAACGGCTAATCCGTACCACGGGAAAAAAAGGGGCTTCGGCCCCTTTTTTTCATGCGCGCTCGAAATGCGTAGGAGCGAATCAACCCAGAACGGCCTGGCCGATCCCTGCCGCCGCACACAGCACCACGACAACCAGCGGCGGAACCTTCCAGCGCACCAGCAGTAGAAACGCGATGGCTGCGATGGCGAAATCGCGTGCGGAATGCACCGCGCTCGTCCACACCGGTGAATACAACGCCGTGGCCAGCAACCCCACCACCGCCGCATTCACGCCGGCCAGCCCCGATGCCATGGCAGGGCGGGCGCGCATCGCCTGCCAGTAGGGCAATGCCGCAATCACGAGTAACAACCCCGGCAGAAAGATGCCGGCAGTAGCAAGCGCCGCACCTGCCCAGTGGTTCGGGCCCGGCGCAATGTTCCAGCCCAGGAACGCGGCAAACGTAAACAACGGCCCGGGAACCGCCTGAGCGGCACCATAACCGGCCAGAAAATCACTGGATGCCACCCAGCCGGTGGCCACCGTTTGCTGCTCCAGGAGTGGCAGCACGACATGCCCGCCGCCAAACACCAGTGCACCGGAGCGATAAAACGCGTCGAACACTCTGAGCGATGGCGATGCATCCAGCCCGACCAGCACCGGCAGCCCAAACAGCAAGACGCAGAACAACACCAGCGCGATGACACCCGCGACATGCCCGACGCGGAACCCGTGCTGCGGTTCACCGGTTCGCCCCAGGGGCTGCGCGTCCGACGTCCGACACAGCAGCAACCCCAGCACAGCGCCTAGAACAATCACGATCAACTGCGCATACATGGTGCTCAGCACGCTCAGCAGGGCAATGGCGACCAGCGCGATGGCCGCACGCCGGTGGTCCGGGCACAGCCGGCGGGCCATGTCCCACACCGCCTGCGCCACCACCGCGACGGCCACCAGCTTCAACCCGTGCACGAGCCCACTGCCCAGCGCGCCGGTCAGGCTCGGTGCAACGGCGGCAAAGGCCAGCAGCAGGAACACCGAGGGCAGCGTGAATCCGCACCACGCGGCCAAGCCGCCCAGCCAGCCAGCGCGCAGCAGGCCGATGGAAAACCCCACCTGGCTGCTGGCCGGCCCCGGCAGAAACTGGCAAAGCGCAACCAGATCGGTGAATGCCGCGTCATCAAGCCAGCGGCGGCGTTCCACAAAGGCGTGGCGGAAATAGCCGAGGTGGGCGATTGGGCCACCAAAGCTCGTCAGGCCCAGTTTGAGAAAAACGCCCAATACCTCGAAGGCGGAGCCGCTGCGTTCCGGCTGAGACACGGTCATGCTGGTTGTCATCTGAAGGGATGAAGGATTCTAGTCTGC
Organism: Ralstonia sp. R-29; assembly: GCF_049913345.1. Classification (NCBI taxonomy): domain Bacteria; kingdom Pseudomonadati; phylum Pseudomonadota; class Betaproteobacteria; order Burkholderiales; family Burkholderiaceae; genus Ralstonia; species Ralstonia sp. R-29. Next base: position 876,537 of record NZ_CP184378.1, on the reverse strand, counting down.
TGAATCACTGAAATGGGAGGTGAGGGACATGCCCTGCGGGATGCAGCGCTAGGCGCAAAGCGCAGCAATAGCGAGCTATTGCGAGCATTTGCAACGACGCGATGCGCCCGCAGGGCATGGCAAGCACCGACCAATTTTAGTGATTCAGTGGACTAGGGTACGGGGGAACAACGGATTGCGCGTATGCCGGAGGGCGACTGAAATGGGATAGCCGATGGCCTGACCTTGGCTACGCACTCGTCGGTCCTACGCCGGTCTCGCCCGAATGGCTGTCCCTGTCGGGCGGCGGCAATTCGTCCTATACCGATGCATGTTTGTGCCGTTCGGCTTTGGCAGTCTCGTCGTAATGTCGTCGTCATGGAATGCTTCACACGCAACACCGATAACAGGGAGACCGTATGAAAACGATGCAAGGAAAGGGCCGCGGCCGTCGATTGCGCGGTGCACTGCTGATGGTGATGGTTACGTCGGCGCTGCCCGTGGTGGCCGGTTGCGGCGGCAGTAATGACAACAACCCGGCTGAGGGCAACGTCAAACCGTCGTTTGTGGGCGCCGTCACGGTCAAGCATTTCGACGGCGTGAGCGACGATTTGCTGACGGCCGGGCTGGGTGCATCGGGGCTTGCCTCGGCCACGGCACCCACGGTGGCCAACGCCACCGCGCCGACTGCGGCAGAACTGCGGCGCCTGACCATCTACAACAACTACCGGGCGCTGGTCGATACCAACGCCAAGGGCGGTTACGGCACGCTCTACGGGCCCAACGTCGATGCCAGCGGAAACGTCACGTCGGGCAGCGGTATGGTGCCGGGCACGGAATACATCGCCTATTCGGACGACGGCTCCGGCCAACAGAACGTGGTGCTGCTGGTGCAGATTCCGGATGCCTTTGATGCGGCCAACGCATGCATCATCACGGCCACCTCATCGGGCTCGCGCGGTGTTTACGGCGCAATCTCGACGGGCGAATGGGGGCTCAAGCGCAAGTGCGCCGTCGCCTATACCGACAAGGGCACCGGCGCCGGCCCGCATGACTTGGCCACCGATACCGTGCCGCTGCAAGACGGCACACGCACCACACGCGCGGCGGCCGGCAGCAGGGCGCAGTTTGCCGCGCCGCTCACCGACACCCAGTTGGCCGCATTTAACGTGGCCACGCCGAACCGGCTTGCGTTCAAGCATGCGCATTCCCAGCGCAACCCAGAGAAGGACTGGGGCCGCTTCACGCTGCAGGCGGTGCAGTTCGCGTTCTGGGCCATCAACGACAAGCTTAGCGGTTCCAGTCCAGCCAGCAGCAGCACGCTGCCTGTGCGGCCGGACAACACCATCGTGATTGCCTCCAGTGTGTCCAACGGCGGCGGCGCGGCCATTGCGGCCGCCGAGCAGGATACGAACAACCTCATTGACGGCGTGGCCGTGGGGGAGCCGGGGCTCAACCTGCCGGCCACCACCACGGTGCAGGTGCAGCGCGGCGGTGTAACGCTGCCTGTGAGCGGCAAGCCGCTGTTCGACTACGTGAGCTACGCCAATGAGTTTCGGTTGTGTGCGGCGCTTTCGAGCAGCGTTTCGTCGGCGCCCGCGCAGTCGTTCTTTGCCGGCAACGTCGGCTGGCCGGCCAGCGTGCAGGCCAACCGGTGTGCCGCGCTGCATGCCAACGGCCTGCTGTCGGCGTCCACCACGGCCGCGCAGGCCGATGAGGCCCTCCAGAAGCTGCATACCTACGGATGGGAGCCCGAATCCGATCTCGTACATGCGTCAATGGCGTATTTCGAGATCGATCCCTCAGTGGCCACCACGTTCGGCAACGCGTTGTCGCGCTCCAGCGTGCTCGACAACCTCTGCAACTTCAGCTTTGCTGCCGTGGATGCATCTTTCCACCCGACCGCAGTCAACGCCACGGTGCTGGCGCAACTGGCCGGCACCGGCAATGGCATTCCGCCGACCACGGGCGTGCAGTTGATCAACAACCTTGCGCAGGGTGGCGCCACGCAGAGCAAGCAGTCGGTCGATTCCTCCGGCACGCAGGCGGCCAACCTGGATGGCGCCCTGTGCCTGCGCAACCTGCTCACCGGCAGCGATGCCGCTTCACAGGCGCTGCAGCTCGGCATTTCACAGACACTGCGCACTGGCAACCTGGGTGGCAGGCCAGCCCTGATCGTGCAGGGGCGCAACGACGCGCTGCTGCCGGTCAATCATGGTGCGCGGCCGTACCTGGGGCTCAACGCGCAGGTGGAGGCAAACAGCAAGCTGTCGTATATCGAGGTGACCAACGCCCAGCACTTCGACGGGTTCATCGACGCAGTGCCCGGCTACGACACGCTGTTCGTGCCGCTGGTGCTGTATGAACAACGCGCGCTGGATGCGGTGTACGCCAACTTGAAGAACGGCACGCCGCTGCCGCCGTCGCAGGTGGTGCGTACCACGCCGCGTGGGGGCACGGCGGGTGCCGCACCGGCCATCAGCGCCGCCAATGTGCCGAGCTTCACGAACACGCCCGCCGCCGCAGACCGCATCTCGGTGAACGTATCGGGCGGTGTGGCGACCGTGTCGGTGCCCAACTGAAGCCATCGCCGGTGCAATAGACAGCGGGGCCGCCTCAAGTGCGTTCGCCCATGGCGAAACGGACAGAAAGGCGGCCCCGCATTGCGTGTCTGATCGATGGGCCGTGTCTTTCCAATGAATGTGACACGGCCTTAGACGAGAATTAAAATAATTTCAGATCAGAAGATTCCGCGCCATCAAGATTCAAAAAAGCTCACCTCTGGTGCGCGTTGATTCGCTCCGTTGCGATGACATGTGCGCTTCTTACCTGTATTGGCGCCATGCACGCCATCATCGGGCATACGTACCGCCCGGTATGCCCTGATTTGAGGCCCATTGCGGCCCATTGCGATACCCACAGCGCGCTCAAGAATCCTTTGCCGATGCCGACATGTTCGGTGGAAGCAGCCTGGGCAATCTTGGGCGGGACGGCTTTGAAGATCGGTCAACGACAGCCGCGTTTTTCCCCGAGTTTCTCCTGCTTCAACGCATGCAACTGACGTTCATTGCCGAATCGTTCGGCAATGTATTGCGCAGGGCATGACGTCTCTCTTTGAAGCCGTGAAACAGGAAGAAGCAAATGAGAATCTCGGATATGAAGATCGGGGTACGACTCGGTGCCGCGTTTGCGCTGGTCGTGGCGCTGCTGATCGGTACCGCGGCGGTCGGCATCCAGCGGCTGGATGACAACAACACGAAGATGGGCCGGATCGTCAGCGAGCGCTATTCGCTGATCGCGCTCTCCAACCAGATCAAGAACAACGGCTACAAAGCCAACGGCATTCTGAGCAATCTGCTGCTGGCCACTTCGGCGGACCAGAAAGCGAAGTACATGAGCGACTACGCCGCGATCCGCCAGGCCAACGGGCAAGCCTATGGCCGCCTGGAAAAGCTGCTGACAACCGATCAGGGCAAGGCGCTCTTCAAGGAACAGTTCGATGCGCGCTCTGCCTACGGTGCCAGCGTGCGCAAGTTCTTCGAGCTTGTGGATGCCAACAAGCCCGAAGATGCGCGCGTGCTTTACCAGGGGGACATGAGCCGTCTGCAAGACCAGTACTACGTGCTGGTCGACAAGATGGTGGACCACCAGGCCGGCGAGATGGAACGCGACGTGAGCGAGGCCGCCGCGCAGGGCGCCAACGCGAAGATCCAGATGATCGTGCTGGCTGTGCTGGCCACGCTGCTGGCCATTGCCACGGGGGGCTTCATCACCCGCACGATTACGCGTCCGATCCACCATGCCCTGCATCTGGCCGAAGCGGTTGCGCAGGGCGATCTGACGCACCGTCTGGAGGCGGATACGCACGACGAGATTGGCCGTCTGCTGGCCGCGCTCAAGCGCATGACGGAGAGCCTGCACGGCATCGTCGGCCGCGTGCGCGATGGCACGGACACCATCACCCGGGCGTCACGCGAGGTGGCCAGCGGCAACATGGACCTCTCCAACCGCACCGAGCAGCAGGCCAGCTCGCTGGAAGAAACCGCAGCAGCCATGGAGCAGCTCACCTCTACCGTCAAGCAGAACGCCGACAACGCGCAAGAGGCCAGCCGCCTCGCTTCCAACGCATCGCGGGTTGCCACCAAGGGCGGGGATGCCGTGGGTGAGGCGATCGAGACCATGAGTACGATCAATGCGTCGTCGCGCAAGATCGTCGACATCATCGGCGTGATCGACAGCATTGCGTTCCAGACCAACATTCTGGCACTCAACGCCGCGGTGGAAGCCGCACGCGCCGGCGAACAGGGGCGCGGGTTTGCCGTGGTGGCGGGTGAGGTGCGCAGCCTCGCGCAGCGCAGTGCCGCAGCGGCCAAGGAGATCAAGGCGCTGATCGAGGATTCGGTCAGCCACGTCGGCACTGGCACCGCCAAGGTGGAAGAGGCGGGCCAGATCATCCGCGACGTGGTGGCCGGCATCCAGAACGTGACGAATATCGTGTCCGAGATCAGCGCATCGAGCCGCGAGCAGAGCGACGGCATCGAGCAGATCAACCAGGCCATCACCCAGATGGACAAGGCCACGCAGGAAAACGCCTCGCTGGTGGAGGAAAGCGCCACGGCGGCGCAGTCCCTGCAGGACCAGGCAGACCAACTGGCCGACATGGTCAGCACCTTCAAGCTTCATGCCGACGCATCCGGCCGCGCGCATGCCGCACAAGGCGGCGAAGCCCTCATGGCGCGCGCCGCCTGGAGCTGAGATCAAATGCCTTTGCAGTCCGTAGTTGCAGTGCTGCTGCATTGATGTTGCCGCAGTGATGTTGCTGTAAGCAGTCCAACGGAGGAGGCACGGGCCGCTGCCAGGTGGCCCGTAAAAGAAGGAATCGACGTAGCGCCCGGGGCATCTGCCCCGGTCTGGCGTTTCGAACGGTCCCGCTGTCTGCCGAGCACGTGCCTGCTACGCAACCGCTGAGTTGTTCAGAGGGGTGTACGCGTGGGAACGTCGGCGTGCCGATGGCGGGGTCAATCCACGGTGTCTCATTTCTCCTGAACAACCATGTCCTCGCTCGTTTCTCAATTGGCTGGCCCAGGTGTGTCTGCAGCGGTTGACGCGCATCCTGTGCCGGCGGGCGCCGCAGTGGCGGCGCCTCCATCCACCCCTGTCACCCACCTGATCGATGCCTACCGGGAGCTCGGCTATCGGCGCGCGCGCCTGGACCCGCTCGCGCGCGCGCCGCTGCCTGAGGTGCCGGAGCTCCGCCTGTCGTTCCACGGTCTGGACCCCGCACACAAGCGCGAGCCGGCGGGCGATGTGCTGCCCACCGCCACGACCCTGCAGGAGCTCGAATGGCAGCTCAAGCATGTGTATTGCGGCGCGATCGGCCTCGATTGCAGCGGCGTGCGCAAGCGTCAGCGTCGCACGTGGCTCTATGAGCGGATGGAAGCCGAACTGCAGGCCCCGCCGCTGACGCCAGACCAGAAACGCTGGCTGCTGAGCCGGCTGGTGGCTGCAGAGATGTGGGAGCGCTTGGCTGGCGGCACGTTCGCGCATGCCAAGCGGTTCTCGCTGGAGGGCTGCGAGAGCCTGGTGCCGCTGCTCGATACGCTGGTAGAGGCGGCCGGTGGCTGCGGCGTGCGCCAGGTCTTTCTTGGCCTGCCGCATCGCGGGCGCCTGAACACGCTCGTCAACGTGATGGGATTTGACGCCCAAGGCATGCTGGATCGGCTCGATCCCGATTCCGAGGTCGCCATCACCCAGCGGGATCTGCCGTATCACCTGGGCGGCGTCGCGCGGCGCACGGTTGCCGGCCATGACCTCACGCTGGTGCTGGCCCCCAACCCATCGCATTTGCAGAGCGTGTATCCGGTGGTCTGCGGCATGGCGCGCGCGCATGTGGATGCGCATCCTGACATGCCGTGCCTGCCGATCATGGTGCATGGCGATGCCGCCTTCGCGGGGCAAGGCGTTGTCATGGAGACCCTGACCATGACGCGCCGCGCCGGCTATACGGCGGGCGGCGTTGTGCACGTGATCGTCAATAACCAGATCGGCTTCACCACGCCCAATGTGATGGACGTGCGCGCCAACGACTACTGCACCGATGTGACACGCATGGTCGATGCGCCGGTGCTGCACGTCAACGCAGACGACCCGGAAGCCGTGCTGCGCGCCGCCCGCATCGCCATCGCCTACCGCATGGAACATGGCGCCGACATCGTGATCGACTTGATCGGCTATCGCCGGCTGGGGCACTCGGAGCACGACACGCCGGCCCTGACGCAGCCGGCGTTGCACGTGGCCATTGCCTCGCAGCCGACGGTCACCGAGCAGTATCACGCCGCCAGCGCGGAAGCGACGCGCCTGGCGGATCTGCGTGAAGCGGCCCTGCGTGACTTGCAGACGGGCGCTGCCGCAGCTGCGCTTCCGGTCGACGCATCAACCGCACACAGCGGCGTGCGTCGTCCGCTTCCGCCGCCGTCGCTGCCGCGCTTGCAGGCGCTGACGCACATGCTCACCACGCCGCCCGACGGGGTACTGCTGCACGATGTCGTGCGTGGCTTGTGCGAGCGGTGGCGTACGGCGGTGTCGAATGGCGAACATCGGGCCGACTGGTGCATGGCCGAAAACCTGGCGCATGCCACGTTGCTGGAAGCGGGGCATAGCGTCCGCTTGTCTGGCATGGACGTGGGGCGCGGTACGTTTATGCACCGGCATGCGGTGTGGCATTCGCAAGCCGCAGCATCCGGCGTGGGTGGCCAGTACATCCCGCTGCAGCAGGTGGGTGAGTGCCAGGGCGCGTTTGACATCGTCAACTCGCCGTTGATGGAAGAAGCCGCGCTCGGCTTTGAATACGGCTACAGCGTGCAGACCCGCACGCGGCTCACGTTGTGGGAGGCGCAGTTTGGCGATTTCGTCAACGGCGCGCAGGTCTTTATCGATCAGTACATCGCGTCGGGCGAGTACAAGTGGGGCAACCAATCGGCGCTGGTTGTGCTGCTTCCGCACGGTCACGAAGGTGTCGGGCCGGAGCACTCCAATGGCTTCCTGGGGCGCTTTCTGCAGCTCTGCGCAGACGGCAACCTGCGCGTGGTCATGCCGTCAACCTCGGGCCAGTGGTTCCATCTGTTGCGCGAACAGGCGACGTTGGCAGCGCCCAAGCCGCTCATTGTTATGTCGCCCAAGGCGGAACTGTATGGCAACGGGCGCTCGCATTCGCCTGTGAACGATCTGGTGGGCGGATGCTTCATGTCGGTGTTGGCGGATGCAGGTGTGATTGACCCGCAAGCCGTTACGCGGGTGGTGCTGAGCAGCGGCAAGTTCTTCTATGAGCTGCGGGCCCGGCGGGAGCAGGATGCCCGTACGGATGTAGCGTTGATTCGCGTCGAGCAGCTTTATCCGTTTCCGCAGGCGGCGCTCGTGGATGCGCTCGCAGTGTTCCCGAACCTGAAGGAAATCGTCTGGGCGCAGGAGGAAGACGCCAACCAGGGCGCGTGGCGTTTCGTGCGTGAAGCGCTGGAAGCTTGCTTACCAGCGGGGCGTCGGCTGACTGGCGTCTGCCGCAGCGCTACGCCGTCGGGTGCGCATGCATCGGTGCGGGCGCATGAGGCCGAGCAGCGCCGGCTGGTTGCGGCTGCGCTAGGCACGCTGCGTTGATTGGACGACGACGCGGCCGGCAAGCGCTTGTGCGCCAACGCTGGCCGCGTCGTCGGTTCCCCATCAGCCGTTGCGCTGCGCCGTCAGGCGATTACGCAGCATTCCGGCACGGTTGCCGCTTCGGCAATATGCGAGGATCGGTTTCGGCAAGGCGTCGATCAGCGCGCCAAACGCTTCCACTTCAGCATCGCCAATCTGATCCGGGGTGACCGGAAGGTAGCGTGCATCCATGCCCAATTCACGGGCGGCTGCTGCGATCTCGTCAAAGGCCGGCTGGTCTGCGGATTCTCCGTCGGGCCGGTTGCAGATGACGGAGCGGAACCCTGCATCACGAATCGCTTTGAGGTCTGCCTGGCTGATCTGTCGGGATGTGGTGACCCCGTCGTCTACCGTGGCCCGGCATTGCGCAATGGCTTGCTGGAAGCACGCGATTGCCGCATCGACGTCTGCCTCGGTTGTAAAGCGCCCCAGACTCACGCGCACCGTGCGCCCGGCCGCAGCGGCATCCAGCCCGATGGCCGTCAGCACGTGGGACGGTGTGCCAGCAGCGGAGTTGCATGCCGAGGTGGACGACACGGCCAGCGTATCGCCGAGCATGAACGGGAAAAAGCCCGGTGCGTTGACCGTCAAGCTCAAGGTATGGGGAACGCGCCGCGTTGCCTCTGCGTTCTGCACCACATCGCCGAGGGCGAGAACCGACGCTTTCAGCCGTGCGCTGAGCGCTGAAATCCGCTGCGTTTCGTGTTCAAGATCCTCTGCTGCCAACGCACAGGCGGTACCCATGCCCACGATCTGGTGGGTGGCCAGCGTGCCCGAGCGCAACCCACGCTCGTGTCCGCCACCGTGCATTTGCGGGGCGATGCGTGCCGCGATGTCGCGACGCACGAACAGCGCGCCAATGCCCTTCGGGCCATAGACCTTGTGTGCGGACATCGACAGCATGTCGATGCCAAGCGCCTGCACATCAATCGGCGTTTTGCCCAGCGCTTGTGCTGCATCGACATGAAGCAGCGCGCCAGCGGCGTGAACGATCTCGGCAATCGCGCGAATGTCCGTCAGCGTGCCCAGTTCGTTGTTCACCAGCATGAGCGAAACCAGGCCGGTATTCGGGCCGATGGCCGCGGCGACGGCGTCGACGGTGATTTCACCTGAAGGCGCCGGCGACACGTAGGTCACTGAGCAGCCGCGCGCCGCCAGGTTGGCCATCGTGTCGAGCACGGCCTTGTGTTCGATGCGGCTGGTGATGAGGTGGCGCTTGTCGGTGGCCGTATCGGCGTAGCCCTTCAGCGCGAGGTTGTTGGACTCAGTGGCGCCGGACGTCCAGATGATCTCGTCGGCGTTGGCGCCAATCAGCGCGGCGACTTGTTCGCGAGCCTGCTCCACCTTGTTCCGGGCCACGCGGCCGGTGGCATGCGAGCTTGAAGCCGGGTTGCCGAATGCGCCTTCGATGCCGAGGCAGGCCATCATCGATTCAATGACCCGGGGGTCCGCAGGCGTGGTGGCTGCGTAGTCGAGGTAATGGGGCGTGTTGCGTTCGCTCATGTCATTGTCTTGCGCGGTGGAATGCAGAAATGATACTGGCGGACGGTGGGAAAAATGATCCTAAATTACCTGCAATATCCGCATTTTGTAGATAAATATTCTCCTGTATGTCGCGTGAGAAGATATTTATACTGTGCAGATAAGGCGGGTGTTTCCCGGCCCTTCAGATACAACCCGACGGACCTCGATTCAACACAGGAGCTGAAGCATGGATGCGATCGACCGCGAGCTAGTCAGGCTGTTGCAGGCCGATGTCACGTTGCCGATTGCCGAGCTTGCGCAGCGTGTGAATCTCTCGCAAACGCCGTGCTGGAAGCGGGTGCAGCGGTTGAAGGAAACGGGCGTCATCCGTGCGCAGGTGGCGCTGTGCGATGCACGCAAGCTGGGCGTGGGGACAACGGTGTTCGTTGCGGTGCGCACCGATCAGCACACGGAGAAGTGGGCGCAGCGTTTTACCCAGGTGGTGCGCGATATCCCGGAGGTGGTCGAGGTCTATCGGATGAGCGGCGACATGGACTATCTGCTGCGCGTGGCGGTGTCCGGCATTGACGACTACGACCGCGTGTACCGGCAGCTCATCCGCGCCGTATCGCTGTCGGACGTCAGCTCGTCGTTTGTAATGGAGGAGATCAAGTATTCGACGGCGCTGCCCGTGCGGGACACCGGCCAGCAAGGGTGACGCGGTATTGGCCCCAACCGTTCAAGGCTGCGGGCCGAACAATTGCTGGAGCAGCCCACGCATCCAGACCAGGGCCGGATCGGTCGCGCGACTGTCCGCCCAGAACAGGTCGATATCAAACGACGGTATGGCGGCCGGCACTTCGGCCATCGCAAACGGGCCCGTCGCAACACACTGTTCCGCCAGGCGCGCGGGAATGACGACCATCAGGTCCGAGCTTTCCACGATGCGCGAGACCACCAGGAAGCTAGGCAGGCGCAGGGCGATGCGCGCCCCCATTTTGACCAGCATGCCTTCGACGACTTCATGGCCCGTCGTGCAGACCAGGGCATGCCCGTATGCGGCGAAATCCTTACGCGACAGCGCCTTCCCCGCCAGCGCGTGCGTTGCGCGCATCAGCACCACATAGCGGTCTTTGAACAGCGTGTACCGGGCAGTGCCTTGCCCAACCGCTTTGGGCAAGCGACCGAAAGCGAAATCGAGACGTCCATCATCCAGCGCAGCGGCTATGGTGTCGGCGGCTAGCGCATCTACCTTGATCACCACGTTGGGCGCCTGCGCCTGCAGTTGCGCCAGCAAGCTTGGCAAGAACGCCACCTGAGCAAAGTCGGTCAGGTGCATGCGGAATTCGCGGTCGCTGGTGGTCGGGTCGAAGTGCTTGCTTAGCTCCAGCGCCTGGCTCACCTCACGCAGTGCGCGCTCGATCGGTACGGCAAGCTGCTCGGCATAGGACGTCGGCCGCATGCCGTAGGGGCCTGGCACAAACAGCGGATCGTCAAACACTTCACGCAGCCGTGCCAGCGCATTGCTCATGGCGGGCTGCGTCACGTTGTAGTGCTTGGCCGCCGTCGTGACGTTGCGCGTCTCATAGATTGCCTGGAACACGCTGAGCAGGTTCAGATCAAGTCGTTTCGGCAGCATGGGGCGCATTCGCCAAATGAATGCCGACCATCATAACAATAAATTTGATGTATCCAGACCCTGATATCAGACTGATAAAAACGAGGCCGCCGCATGATCGGTAAAACGGCCACCAGAACTTCAAGGAGACGCACGCATGTTCCTCAAGAACGCGTGGTACGTGGCTTGTACCCCCGATGAAATCGCCGACAAACCGCTGGGCCGCCGCATCTGTGGCGAACGCATGGTGTTCTATCGCGGCGAGGGCGGCAAAGCGGTTGCGCTGGAAGACTTCTGCCCGCACCGTGGCGCGCCGCTGTCACTGGGCTTTGTGCGCGATGGCCAACTGGTTTGCGGCTACCACGGCTTGACGATGCAGGCCGATGGCAAGTGCGCCAGCATGCCCGGCCAGCGCGTGGGCGGGTTTCCGTGCATCCGTCATTTTCCGGTGGTGGAGCGCTACGGCTTCATCTGGGTATGGCCCGGCGATGCTGCGCAGGCTGATCCCGCGTTGATCCATCACCTCGAATGGGCGGAGAGCCCGGCGTGGGCGTACGGCGGTGGGCTGTACCACATCCAGTGCGACTACCGGCTGATGATCGACAACCTGATGGACCTCACGCACGAGACCTACGTGCATGCCACCAGCATCGGCCAGCCGGAAATTGAAGAAGCCGCGCCGCACACCAAGACCGACGGCGACACCGTCATCACCAGCCGCTTCATGGAGAACATCCTGCCGCCGCCGTTCTGGGCCACCGCACTGCGCGGCGCGGGCCTGGCAGACAACGTGCCATGCGACCGGTGGCAGATCTGCCGCTTTACGCCGCCCAGCCACGTGATGATTGAAGTGGGCGTGGCGCATGCCGGCAAGGGCGGATACCACGCGGACCCGCAGCACAAGGTCAGCAGCATCGTGGTCGACTTCATCACGCCGGAAACCGAGACCTCCATCTGGTATTTCTGGGGCATGGCGCGCAACTTCTGCGTGGACGATGCGGCGTTGACCGACACCATCCGCACCGGGCAGGGCAAGATCTTCAGCGAGGATCTCGACATGCTCGAACAACAGCAGCGCAACCTGCTGGCCTATCCGGAACGCAAGCTGCTCAAGCTCAACATCGACGCCGGGGGCGTGCAGTCGCGCCGCGTGCTGGAGCGCTTGATCGAGCGCGAGCAACAGGAGCAGCAGGAGGCGGTGCCATGCAAGTGATCGTCCTCAGCAAGGCGGATACCGCGCAGGACATCGTGACGTTCGAGCTTGCGGCGCCCGACGGGAATGCGCTACCCCCGTTCAGCGCCGGCGCCCACATCGACGTACATGTGGGAGACATGGTGCGGCAGTACTCGCTCTGCAACCGGCCAGGAGAAACCCACCGCTACCAGATCGGCGTGCTGCGCGATGCCAACTCGCGCGGCGGCTCGGTGGCCATGCATGCGCTGGCGGTGGGGGACACGCTTGAGATCAGCGCGCCGAAGAACCACTTCCCCCTGGCCGCGGAGGCGCGGCATTCGATTCTGCTGGCCGGTGGTATTGGCGTGACGCCGCTGCTGGCGATGGCGGAACAGCTCGCGGCGGAGGCGGCCTCGTTTGCGTTGCACTACGCCACGCGTTCAGCGGAGCGCACGGCGTTCCGCGATCGTCTGGCCGCCGCGCACCTGGCGCCGCACACACGGTGCTATGTCGATGATGCCCCGCAGGATGGGCGGCTCGATCTGGCCGCACTGCTGTCGCAGCCGGACGCTGGAGCGCACGTGTACGTGTGTGGGCCCGCAGGCTTCATCGACGCGGCCCTGCATCAAGCACGTGTACAGGGCTGGCCAGAGGCCAACCTGCATCGCGAATACTTTGGCGCGGCGAAGCCCGCAGCGGGCGAGACGGACGGGAGCGCGTTCGAAGTCCGGCTCGCACACAGCGGCAAGACGATGACGGTGCGTGCCGGAGAAACAGTGGTCGATGTGTTGCGCAGCTGCGGCATCGATTGGCCGACTTCGTGCGAGCAGGGCGTGTGCGGTACGTGCCTGACCAAGGTGCTGCAGGGCGAAGCGCAGCACCACGACAACTACCTGACGGAAGAAGAGCGCGCCGGAGGCTGCTTCCTGCCCTGCGTATCGCGGGCCAGCGGGCTGCTGGTGCTGGATATTTAGACCGCGTCCACGCTCAGCGTCCGGACAAGGGCGCGCAACTGATGATGAAACTGCTCGCGTGTGCCGCCATCCATGTCGGCCAGCATAGCGGCTTCGACCTGCGCGACGACGATGTCGCATTGGCGCAGCAGGTCTTGCCCTTGCTCGGTTAGCATGATGTGGATGATGCGACCGTGATTGGGGTCGGGCTCGCGCAGGATCCATCCGCGGCTCTCCATCATCTTGACCATCTCGTTGGCCGACTGTGGGGAGATCAACGAGCGCTCGGCCAGTTGCGCATTGGAGAGCTGCCCATGGGTGCTCAGGAACGATAGCGTGGTGTATTGCGGTACGGTCAGTCCGAGCGGTTGCAGGTTGTCGCGTAGCCGGCGGTTCAGTACGTGATCGAGGCGGCCGACCAAGTAGGCAATCCCCATGGGTTTGCCTGCGGAACGCGGCTTCGATTGAGATGTTTTTCGCATGTTGTGCTGAGGGATGTCTTGCGCCAAGGATATCAGTAGACCTGATATCTGCTGAAGCGGCCATCCCCCAACGCATGCGCGAATCAACACGTTTTCACTTGCGGGCCAGTAGTACATCGCGCCCGATATTCGCACTTAATATCAGGATTCCTGATAAAAACTTAGAAAGAGGAGACACCACCATGACGCAGTACAAAGGCCGTTGGAATACCGTTCAGGTTGATGTTGAAGACGGCATCGCCTGGGTGATGTTGAATCGCCCAAAAAAGCGCAACGCGATGAGCCCAACGCTCAATCGCGAAATGATCGATGTGCTGGAAACGCTCGAACTCGATGCCGATGCGAAGGTGCTGGTGCTGACGGGCGCGGGCGAGTCCTGGTCGGCCGGCATGGATTTGAAGGAGTACTTTCGCGAGACCGACGGCCAACCGGAAATCATGCAGGAGCGCGCCCGGCGCGATTGCTCGCAATGGCAGTGGAAGCTGCTGCGCTTCTATTCCAAACCGACCATCGCCATGGTCAACGGCTGGTGCTTTGGTGGTGCGTTTTCGCCGCTCGTGGCATGCGATCTGGCCATTGCGGCGGATGACGCGGTGTTTGGCCTGTCGGAGATCAACTGGGGCATTCCGCCGGGCAACCTGGTAAGCAAGGCGGTGGCCGACACCATGGGCCATCGCGCTGCGCTGCACTACATCATGACTGGCGAGACCTTTACCGGCAAAGAGGCGGCTGAGATGGGGCTCATCAACCAAAGCGTGCCGCGCGCGCAATTGCGCGAGACGGTGGCGGTGTTGGCAGGCAAGCTGCTGGAGAAGAACCCGGTGGTGCTGCGTTATGCCAAACACGGCTTCAAGCGTTGCCGCGAGCTGACGTGGGAGCAGAACGAGGACTACCTGTACGCCAAGGTGGACCAATCCAGTCAGCGCGATCCGGAGAAGGGCCGGCAGCATGGTCTGAAGCAGTTTCTCGACGACAAGAGCATCAAACCGGGTCTGCAGACCTACAAGCGCGGCTGAACCGCAAGCGCCACACAACAAGGACCAAACAACAAAAACGGAGCTGCCGCGGCGGGCATTGTCATGCCGGCACGCGAGTGCCCGTCATGGAAGGAGACAGCCATGTTGAAGCAAGCGGAGGCGCCCCCGCGTGCGCCGCGTTATCGCCCGGTGTCGATTGGTGGGGCGCCGGTGGAGGTGCGCCGCACAGCGAACGGCACGTGGTATCTGCGTTCGACGGAACCGATCGGCACCTACCCTGCACGATTGACCGACTGCCTGGTGCGGGGTGCCCGCGAGTATCCGGATCGCACGCTGGTTGCGCAGCGTGGCGCGGATGGCCAGTGGCAGCGCATGTCGTATGCACAGATGCTGGAGCGTGCGCGTGCCATTGGCCAGGCGCTGCTGGCGCGCGGGCTGTCGGCGGAACGGCCGTTGATGATCCTGTCGGGCAATGATCTGCAGCATCTGCAACTGGCCATGGGGGCAATGTATGCGGGCATTCCGTACAGCCCGGTTTCGCCCGCGTACGCGCTGCTCACGCAGGACTACAGCCGGCTAGCCTATCTCGTGCAGCACCTCACGCCCGGCATGGTGTACGCCAGCGATGCCGCGCAGTTCGGCGATGCGCTGCGCGCGGTCACGCCGCCAGATACCGAGATCGTGATCGACAGCGGTGAGCTGCAAGGGCGCGCAGTCACCCCGTTTGCGGCGCTGCGCGAGAGCGTGCCCACCGACATCGACGCCGCCAATGCCAAGGTCGGTCCGGACACGATCGCCAAGTTTCTCTTCACGTCCGGCTCCACCAAACAGCCCAAGGCCGTCACGACGACGCACCGCATGCTGTGTGCCAATCAGCAGATGCTGCTGCAGACGTTTCCGTGCTTTGGCGAGGTGCCGCCGGTGTTGCTGGACTGGCTGCCGTGGAACCACACCTTTGGGGGCAGTCACAACGTCGGTATCGCGCTGTACAACGGCGGCACGTACTACATCGACGGCGGCAAACCGACTCCCCAGGCATTCGCGCAAACACTGGAGAACCTGCGCGAAATTCAGCCGACGGTGTTCTTCAACGTGCCGAAAGGCTGGGAGATGCTGACGGAAGCACTCGAAGCCGACGCGGCCTTGCGCGAGCACTTTTACGCGCAGGTCCGGTTGTTCTTCTTTGCCGGCGCGGGGCTTTCGCAAGCCGCCTGGAACCGCCTCGAACACGTGAGCGAAGTCCATTGCGGCGAACGCATCCGCATCATGGCCGGCCTGGGCATGACGGAGACCGCGCCGTCCTGCACCTTCACCACCGGCCCCGTGATGATGGCGGGCTACATCGGGCTGCCGGCGCCGGGTTGCGAGGTCAAACTGGTGCGGACCGACGGCAAGCTGGAGGCGCGCTTCAAAGGGCCGCACGTGATGCCGGGCTACTGGCGGGCACCGCATCTGGCAGTCGAGACGTTCGATGGCGAGGACTACTACCGCTCCGGCGATGCCGTGCGCTTCGTCGATGAAGCGCACCCCGAGATCGGCCTGATGTTCGACGGCCGCATCGCCGAAGATTTCAAGCTCAGCTCCGGCACCTTCGTGAGCGTGGGGCCGATGCGCGCGCGGATCATCAGCGAGGGCGCGCCCTATGTGCAGGACGCCGTGGTGGCCGGCATGAACCGCGATGACGTTCGCGTGCTGGTGTTTCCGCGGCTGGAGCACTGTGCTGCGTTGGCCGGGCTGTCACCGGATGCGAGTGCTGTGCAGATTCTGCGTAGCGCGGCGGTGCGCGCGCATTTCGTGGCGTTGCTGGATCGGCTCAACCGCGCCGCCACCGGGTCTGCGAGCCGCATCGCTTGCCTGCATTTGCTGGAGGAACCCCCGTCGATCGACCACGGCGAGGTCACCGACAAGGGCTCGATCAACCAGCGTGCTGTCCTCGGCCGCCGTGCCGCGTTGATCGACGCGCTCTACAGCGGCGGCGACGCCCACGTGATTGCGGTGGAGGCCCGCTTAGCCCATGGCTGACGGGGCATCGGCGCGCCGTTGGAGCCGATAGGCCAGTTGCGCGCGCGTAATGCCAAGCGTGCGCGCGGCCGACGAGAGGTTGCCGTTGGCCCGTGCCACGGCCTCTTCCAGCAATTGCTGCTCCAGGGCCGGCAGCGATGTGCTGCTGCCGCGTGTCTGTTGGCTCCAGTGGTTCACCAGGTCCAGCAGCGTTTCGGGCTGGGGCGATGTCGCGTCTGCTTCGTGTCGCTGCTCGTGTTCCTGCGCGTGCCCCAACGTCAGCGTAGCCACTTCACCAGCGATGGCCAGGGATAGCACCTCCTGGTTCAGGGTCTCGCCGCTGATGAACATGTGCGACAGGTCCACCAGCCCGGATTGCGCGAGGATCACGCCGCGCTCCACCAGATTCTGCAGCTCGCGGATGTTGCCGGGAAAGCTGTAGTTGACCAGCGCCTTGACCGCCCGGAGGCTGAACCCACGTACGGCCAGCCCATGCTTGTGCGCATAGCTTTTGAGGAAGTGGCTCATCAGCAGCGGGATGTCGTCACGGCGCTCGCGCAACGGCGGCAGATGGATGGGGAAGACATTGAGCCGGAAGAACAGGTCTTGGCGGAAGCGCCCCTCGCGCACCGCCTGCTGCAAGTCTTCGTTGGTGGCGGCCACCACGCGTGTGTTGACGCGCTGCGTGCGGGTAGAGCCCACGCGCTCGAATTCGCCTTCTTGCAGCGCGCGCAGCAGCTTGCCTTGCGCCACGAGGCTTAGTGTGCCGATCTCGTCGAGGAACAGCGTGCCCTCGTGCGCCAGTTCAAAGCGCCCAGCGCGCGAGTGTGTGGCACCGGTGTAGGCGCCACGCTCGACGCCAAAGAGTTCCGCTTCCACCAGCGTCTCGGGAATGGCGGCGCAGTTGATGGCGATGAACGGCTTGTCTTGCCGCCGGCTGATTTGATGCAGCATGCGCGCAAAGCGCTCCTTGCCGACGCCGGATTCGCCGGTGAAGAGCACGGTGGCATCGGTGGGCGCCACCCGTTGCAGCAGATGACAGGCAGCGTTGAATGCAGAGGATGCGCCTACTAACGCTGGGCCTGGGCTGTCTTCGGTGTCGCGGTCTTCTGGTGTTGCCGCGCCGTCGGTGGCTTCGGCATCGCCGGGCCGTTGTGCCGATGCGGGCACGCTCGCGGCCAGCATGCCCGAGTCGACAAAGTCCTGCGCGTTCAGGTAGCGCAGGTCTTCACTGGCGTCGTCCCACAGCTCGGCCGATTTGCCGATGACCCGGCAGACCGCCGCGCCCATCGAGCGGCATTCCACCTCCCGAAAGATCACCAGATGCCCAAGCAGCGTGCTGACGTAGCCGATGGCATAGCCGAGCTGTAGCCAGCAGGCGGGCGAGGTGCCGACACCGTAGGCGTCGAGGTGCTCATCGTCCTCGCTGGAGTTGTGCCAGAGGAACTCGCCTTGGTAGCGGCCGCTCTCGGGCTCGTAGCTGAAGTTGACGGGCACGACTTTGACCACGCCTTCAAGCGTGTGCAGCCGTGTACCGGCGATGAAGATGGCGGAAGGCTCGGCGTCCGGCCAGCGCTCGCGCACCAGCCGCGCATCGTGCGCGCCTGACACGTAGCCCGAGCGCGTGAGCAGCCCCCGTGCGCGGTCGATGCCGAGGCTATCGATCAGCTCGCGTCGCAAGGTGCCCATGGCGCGACTGTGCAGCAACAGCATGCGCTGGTCGTTCAGCCAGATGCGTCCGTCGCCGGGCGAGAAATACAGGCATTCGCTGATGTCCGCCAGGGTGGGCTGCGAGTCGGCGCTCCAGCGGTCGCTGCCCGCCGGGCTGAGCACCTTGCCCGTGGTGCGGGCCACTTCGGCAAGGGAGATGCGGGGCAGTTGCGCCATGGAAACTCCGGGTCGTTTCTTCAAATGAAAATATCAGGCAGCCTGATACTGTCCCGATTTCATCAAATCCGCAAGCGCAGTGGGGGCCAGCCCATTGCTGCGCCGCCGCAGATCGCAGCTTGACTGCCGCCTGATCGGCGCGAAGAGCGAGACGGGTCAAGGCACGCGCGTCTTGCTGCTCAACAGCAAGCCCGCGTGCCGGCGCGAATGGCATAGCGCTTGCAAATCAGGGCGCCGACAGCCGGCAGCCCGCAGCCCGCAGCCCGCAGCCCGCAGCCAACACGCCGCCGGACACGATCTCACCACAACAACCACTAGGAGACACGATCGATGAATGCTCCTCAAACCATGCGCTTTCTGGATGCCGCCCAATGGGACGGGCTGCTGTTCCAGGGCAGTTGGGTGCCGCCGCTGCACCCGCACGCGGTTGACGTGATCGAGCCGGCGACGGGCCAAAAGCTGACCCGTGTCGGGCTGGCCGATGCCGATGATGTGGCTGCTGCGGTGCAGGCGGCGGCTGTTGCCCAGCGGGCTTGGATGCTACGGCCGCCGCGCGAGCGTGCCGAGGTATTCCGCCGCGCAGCCACACTGTTCGAACAGCATTTCGATGAGCTGGCCTTGGCCGTGGCGCGCGAAACGGGCGGGGTGCTGTTCAAGGGCCAGCACGAAGTGCGCGAGGCGGCCACGCTGTGCCATCTGGCCGCGGGCATGCCGCTCGCAGCGCAGGGCCAGGTGCTGGCGAGCCCCGCTGGCCGGCTCAGCTATGCGCGTCGCGCGCCGTTTGGGGTGGTGGGCGTGATTTCGCCGTTCAACTTTCCGTTGATCCTGACGTTGCGCTCGGTGGCGCCCGCGCTGGCTGCCGGCAACGCGGTGGTGGTCAAGCCGGACCTGCGCACGCCGGTGTCGGGGGGATACCTGATCGCGCGCATCTTTGAAGAGGCGGGCTTGCCGGCCGGACTGCTGCATGTGCTGCCCGGCGGCGTGGAAGCCGGCGAGGCGCTGGTCGTCCACCCGCAGGTGCCGATGATTGCCTTTACCGGTTCACCGGCCGTGGGCCGCCGCATTGGTGCACTGGCCGGGCAGCATCTGAAGAAGGTGTCGCTTGAACTGGGTGGCGCTAACGCCCTGATCATCCTCGACGATGCGGACCTCGACCTCGCTGTCAGCAATGCGGCGTGGGGGGCATGGCTGCATCAGGGGCAG
Source organism: Ralstonia sp. R-29 (assembly GCF_049913345.1). Lineage (NCBI taxonomy): Bacteria > Pseudomonadati > Pseudomonadota > Betaproteobacteria > Burkholderiales > Burkholderiaceae > Ralstonia > Ralstonia sp. R-29. The sequence goes on along the minus strand of NZ_CP184378.1, from coordinate 857,110 downwards.
ATCTGTATGGCGTCCAACCGCATTCTGGTGCACGCCTCGCTGGAGGCCGAGCTGACGGCGCGGCTGGTCGACAAGGCCCAGCACTTGCCGGTGGGCGATGGCGCCAGCGGGCAGGTCGCGCTTGGGCCGCTGATTGATCAGAAGCAACTGCAACGCGTGCACGCCATCGTGCAGGACAGCCTTGCTGCCGGCGCCAAGCTGCTGGCCGGTGGCACGTACGAAGCCCTGTTCTATCGGCCCACGGTGCTCGGCGACGTACGGCCCGGCATGCGCGTGTTCGACGAAGAGGTGTTTGGGCCGGTGGCGAACATCATCACCTTCCAGAGCGACGACGAGGCCGTGGCGCTGGCCAACAACAGCCAGGGCGGGCTGTCTGCGGGCGTGATCTCCGCATCGGTGGGGCGTGCCATGGCGCTGGGCCAGCGCTTGCGCGTCGGCATGGTTCACGTCAATGACCAGACCGTCAACGACGACTGCGTCAACCCGTTCGGTGGACCCGGTATCGCCGGCAACGGGACGAGCGTAGGCGGCCCAGCGGATTGGGAGGAATACACCCAGTGGCAGTGGACGACCGTCAAGGAGCGCGCGCCGCAATACCCGTTCTGAAACGGCTTCAAAAAATAGAAATCAAGAGGAGACAACCATGCAATTGAGCAACAAGACCATCGTGGTGACCGGCGCATCGTCGGGCATTGGCGCGGAGACGGCGCGCCTGCTGCGCTTTCACGGCGCACGCGTGATTGGTGTGGACCGCAACGCGCCCGGTATCACCCTGGACGGCTATGTCCAGGCCGACCTGTCCACCGTTGAGGGGATCGACCAGGCCGTCGCGCAACTGCCAACGCAGATCGACGCGCTCTGCAACATCGCCGGCGTGCCGGGCACCGCGCCGGTGGACCTTGTGGCGCGTGTGAACTATCTCGGCTTGCGGCATCTGACCGAGCAGTTGCTGCCACGTATGGGGGAGGGTAGTGCCATCGTCAACGTGGCGTCCATCCTGGGTGCGGAATGGCCGCGGCGCGTCGACCTGCACAAGGCCCTGGCCGAAACCCGCGGCTTTGATGGGGGCGCTGCGTGGCTGAAGGAGCGACCGGTGCCGCAGGCCACCTGCTACCAGTACTTCAAGGAAGCGCTGATCGTCTGGGCGCTCACGCAAGCGCAGAAGATCTTCCTGCAACGCTCTGTGCGCATGAACTGCGTAGCGCCGGGGCCGGTGTTCACGCCCATCCTGGGCGATTTTGTAGCCATGCTGGGCGCCGAGCGCGTGGAGAACGACGCGCACCGCATGAAGCGCCCCGCCTATCCGGACGAGATCGCCCCCGTGATCGCGCTGCTATGCGCGGATGAGACCCGGTGGGTCAACGGCGTGAACGTGCCCGTCGATGGCGGGCTCGCTTCCACCTACTACTGACGCGGTACCCCGTTCACCCGGTTTGAGGTTTTGAGGTTGGGCAGCCAGGAGGCTGCCTCCCAGCGTTCGCGCGGGCCGGCCACCCGGTTGCACGTTGCGCTTGGCGGCTTCGTCTACGGCGCCATGGTGTCGCTCTTCCTGCTGGAAACCGCACCGTCACGCCAACGCCCATCCGGCATGGCAGCCATGGCGGTTGAGCTCGACAAATAACGCGCTCCCCACCTCACAAACCACACCGAAAGGCCCCCAGGCATGGCGCGCGAGCGAAGTCTGCGCGCCCGCTTGAGCGGGCCCACGAAGGAGACACCACATGAACCTGAAGACCACCCTGCTGGCCACTTGTCTGGCGGCATGCGCATCGGCCACCTGGGCCTTCGATCAACCGGCCGTCAACATGGGCGGCACCAGTTTCTTTGACGGCGCGCCGCTGCCGGGCGGACCGGGCTTCTACTTCGTCGAATACCTGACCCAGTATTCGGCCAGCAAGCTGATGGACAACGCCGGCAATCAGTCCGCCTTTCCGCCCAAGCAGAAATTTGATGTGACGGTGCCCATCAGCCAGCTGATCTTCGTGCCTGAGGGCGCCAAGTGGGGCAACAAACAACTGGGCTTCCAACTGCTGCTGCCATGGGTGGCCGCAGCACGCGTCGATGATGGGATGAACAACGCCGTACTCAAGGGCGCGCGCGGCATTGGTGATCTGGCCGCCGGTGTGTCTCTGCAGTTTGATCCGGTCATGGGGGCACAAGGGCCGCTGTTCTCGCAGCGCTTCGAGCTGCAGGTGATTGCACCCACCGGTCACTACGACCGTACCGCCGCCGTCAGCCCTGGCAGCAACTTCTGGTCGTTCGACCCGTATTGGGCCGTGACGGTCTGGGCGACGCCAAAGCTGAGTTTCAGCGGCCGCTTCAACTATCTATGGAATGCCCGCAATACCGATCCGAACGTCGCCTTCGGCAGCGGGGCCACGTCCGCCCAAGCCGGTCAGGCGCTGCACGGCAATTTCGCTGTCGAGTACGAGATCAAGCAGGGGCTGGTGGCCGGTCTGAGCGGCTACTGGCTCAAGCAGATCACGGATACGAAGGTCAACGGCGTCAACGTGCCAGGGCGGCGCGAGCAGGTCATCGGGCTGGGGCCGGCCGCGATGGTGGCGCTATCGCCCAAGGATTTCCTGTTTTTCCACTACTACCGGGAATTTGCGGTGCGCAACCGCACCCAGGGCGACAAGTTCGAGATCCGCTACGACCACCATTTCTGAGAGTTGACTACGACGGAGACAGCCTGCGAGCAGGGGACCTTGGGGGCGAGGATCGACAGCGATGGGAACCGATTTGACAACCGTTTTCCTCGCTGGCAGCATGGCGCCCCGCTTCGCCGGAGGAGGCTTGGTTATTCGATTAAGAAACGGTAATCAAGCAGCATAAATTGAAGATGCATAACGCCGCCCTTGAGCGCTGTATTGCAGCGTCAGCAGATGTCCAAAACGTAGATGCTTTCAAAGCGTGGATCCGAAGCCATGTGAACCCCATCGTGGGAAACGCGTGTCTGGCTTGTGGTCATGGACGCATCACGTCTTCGGGCGTCTTGATGGACCACATTGTCCTCGTTGACTACCCGGTTGCGCACCTTCTGGCGATCAAGAACACGGCTGGCGGTATCGACACCCCGTTGATGCGCCGCTGGCTGGCGACGCGCCGCCCTGTGTACTTCAATGCGGCTGCCCCTTGGCCAGACATTGATCGCGAGTGGCTTGCAAAATTCACCGCCAACGACCTGCGAAACGGCGTGGCCGATGCCGTCTACGATGAAGCCCATTGCATCGGCACTTACTTCAGCTTCCACCGACTGCCTGCGGTGGACGAGCCATCCCTTGAGGTAATCCTGTCGGAACTCACGCCCGTATTGCACCGCACGCTGATGCGAGCGATCTCTGACGCGGAAAAGGCGTTGGTCACAGCATCGGCGGCCATGGCACGCCTGAGCCGGCGCGAACAGCAGGTCGCCTCATGGATCGGCACGGGGAAGAGCAATGCCGAAATTGCCGTGTTGGCCGGCATCTCTGAAAACACGGTCAGAAACTACCTGAGCAACATCATGGAGAAGACCGGCTGCGCGAATCGGACCAGCCTCGCCGTGCTGGTCTCTCGCTGGGATGCATCCCGCCTCGGAATAGGTACAAACGTACTCTAGCGCGCCTATTACTCCGCCAGCTATTCTCCGTCACCACAAAACGCCTGGGTGAGCGGACGACTTTTTCTGCAATGCCCGGATTCCAACGCAGAACACACGGGAGGCAGGATGCAGAGCAATCTTTATGGCCAGCCGTCAGCATCGCCGCTATTGCGCGGCGGGTTGCTCCTGCTTGCCCTGTGTGTGACTGCGATCGGAATACTCATCCAGAAGCCTGCCGCCGCGTGCATTGCATGCATTCCGGATCCCGAAGTGGCGTTGCTGGTCAAAGCCGGAATTTGCGGTGCGATGCTCCTCATCGAGGTGTGCTGCATTGCCATGCTGCTTGCGGTCAGCTCTCAAGACAACGAACAAGAAAACGAATGAACGGGGAAGCGGGCGTGCCCGCAAAAAGGAGGGCACAGACAAGGAAATAGAAAAGGGCCGGACGTGTGCCGGCAAACATGCGTATCGACAAGGGCCTGAAACACCCTGACAGGGAAAGCCGCATGTCGCTGCGTTTGGCGGTGGCACCACCCGGTCAATGTCAAGCATCGTCGATGCGCACGGTGGCGTGTATCCGAAGAGTTTGCCGCGACAGGCCCGAAGGTAGCGAACAACAAGGCTGTTGATGGTGCGCGCGCCGAGTTGAATTCCGGGCTCATGACCGTGTTTGACGAGACCCTTGCTGGCCTGTTGGAAGACGAGGTAACCGGCGCGGATCGAATGCAAGTGCTGGAGGCGCTCTCCGAAACACTGCCCACTATGAAGCGGGCGTTCACCGTGGACTACAAAAATGCGCTGAGGAAAAAGCTGGAAGCCGACAGAGACAGGTCCGAAGATGCGGAAGATCGGCGACTTCATGACGCCATGATTGTCGAGCTCGAGAGTTGAGTCATAAGGGGGGCGTACTCAATTCTTCCAGCCTGTCCGGGTTGATCTCCAGTTCTAGCGTAGTTGTGAATCCGTTGCCAGTGAGGCGGCGGATGCCTCAGGCAACGGATCCCGCTATGTTGTCGAACTAGGGTTTAGAACGTGATGGCAATTGGTGTTGCGTGGTCATTGTCGGCATAAGCAGGCGCCAGACAATTTTGGCCATCGCACTCTGCCGACTTTACCTGGCCTTGAACTTGCGTTTGCCACGAACCCGCTTGGATCTCATGGCGCCACTGCAGCGTGGTGCCATTGTTGAGTTGCCAGATTACGTTCTTCCAAGCGTTCGTACAGTCTGAGCCGAAGCTGTTGCTATCGACGATATTGAAGTAGCCCGGCACACCGTTCCTGACGGTGTAAGAGGCGGGCCCAGCATCGTGCATGCAATGGCTTGCCGTTCTAGTCATGGTGATGTCAGAACCAGTGTTATTCAGGAGGATGAGCGTGTAAGTGGCTTGCTTGCTCACCGGACCCTTCTTCTTGCTCTTTTCGGCCAGCGCTTGGGAACTAATGCCGAGAAGGGCCGCGAGCATAAGGGCAACAACAGCTTTCGTTTGGGCTGCTTTCATTTCTCAAACCTCTTGCTTGGTGGTGAGTTTGATGTGCGACGGTGCTGCGGTTCGGGCGGCGTGCGCACGTGACGGCCGCCCAAGCAGCAGCCTAGGAAAATTCCGATCCGGCGCCCCGTGAAAGATTTTTAGTTCTGATTTTGAGCGTTGGCAGCGCGCGAACGCGGCGCTAAAGAGCTGAGCCAAGCGTTTACTTTCCTGCAACGATCTCGCGTTCTTCGAGGTTGTCCGGCTTGATCTCCAGCGCCAGCAAGAAGGTTTGCCTCGCACGAAGTCTTGTCCATGTGGCGGGCGTAGGTGTTGCCCACACCGTCGACCACGATGCTGCTGCTTTTGAGGATAGGGAAGGTGCCTTTGCACTTTGGGCAAACCGTCATGTCGCCAGAGCGCGCCATGGGCTTGCCGTACATGGAAGAGGTGCCATCGCCTGTGATGACGATGCCGCCGTGGGAGGTCTTGTCTCCCACGACGATAAAGGGCTGACCTGCGGACATGCTGCCACTATTGGGCTGGGCGCGACATGCTAGCGGGCGCAGGTTTCGCTGGTTGCTGAAAGAATTTGAAGTCTGATCTGAATGGACCTCAGTTTGGCGTCACATTCACGTTGCGTCGCGGTGCGCTCTTTAGCTACCCCACGTTCATCGGCAACAGCACCATCTGCTTGCCCTGCACGTGTAGCCGCGTCTGGATCTCAAGCGGCGTCTGGTTGTGCAACCAAGCGGTCAGGAAGTTGACCTGTTTGAAGATGAGTTTGCTGGCAAAGCACACGCTGTTCGGGAAGTCGTTCATCGTGGTTTCGGCCAGGCGCGTGAATTCCGCAATCGGGTGCGTGCCGAAGGCGATGCGGTAGTCCGCAGCCATGCCGTGGCGCCGGCAGTGCGCCACGTAGTACGCCAACGATGCGCTGATGGTCTGGCGCAGGTGGTCCAGATGTTCAGCGCCTTCATAGCTCTGTGCGTCCACCTCACCCACGGCCAGGAAGATCACGTTCTTGAAGTGGCCGGGAAACAGCCGGTTCACCCACAGCAGCGCATGCATGCTGGCACCACGATGCTTGCCGACCAGCAGGATGGCAGTCGGCTGTGAAGGGTCTGGCTTTGCGGGGGCGCTGTTTTCGTCCACCGCAGGGGGCGCTCCGCCAAACAACGCATCTTCCTTGGCGATCAGGGCGCGGGTCTCGTCGTAGTGCTGCCGGATCAGGAAGCACAGCGCCACGACCGCGCTGGTGACCAGCACCGTCAGCCAGCCACCCGCCGTGAATTTCTCGACCAGCGTGATGACCAGCACCGTGCTGGTGACCGACAGGCCCAGGGCGGACAGTGCGAAGTGCTTGAGCCAGTTGCCGCTGTCTTTACGGCGACGCCACCAGTACGTGCACAGGCCCAGCAGCGACAGGCTGAACGTGAGGAACACGTTGATGCTGTACAGCACCACCAGCACCGCCACCTCGCCGTGCGTCCACAGCAGGATGATGACGCTGGCCACGCCCATCACGATGATGCCGTTCTGCCGCACCAGCCGCGTCGACAGGTCACGGAAATGTCGCGGCACCCATGAGTCCTGCGCCATGTTCGACAGCACCGCCGGGCCATCCAGAAAACCCGTCTGCGCGCCGACCAGCAGCAGACCGGCCTCGAATGCCAGCACGGCTGCCAGCAGCCCACTGCGCGCAAGCGCGGAGTCGAGCCCTATGTGGTCAATCACGCTGCCAAACACCACCGCGTTAAGCGTCTGGCCCTCCACCGGCTTGGCCTGCCACAGCATGTACAGCAGGATGATGCCGCCCGCCGTAAAGGCCAGCGACGTCGCCATGTACAGCATGGTGCGCTTGCCGGCGGGCACACGCGGCTCGGCCAGCATGTTGACGTTGTTCGAGACGGCTTCCAGGCCGGTATAGGTACCGCCGCCCATCGAGAACGCGCGCATCAGCAAGGCGAGCATCACCAGCGGCCCAAGCGCCTGCGACATGCCATGTGCCTCGTTGACGGCATCGGGCACGACCGTGACCAGATGATCGCCGTGCGCGGCCACGCCATAGACGATCAGCCCGAGATGCAGCACCACAAAGCCGATGAAGATCGGCAGTAACACCAGGATAGATTCACGCATGCCCCGGAAGTTGAGCCCGGTCATCAACACGACCAGGACGATCTCGGTGCCGAGTTTGAACGCTTGCGCGCTCACGGGCAGCAGGCTGAAGAATGCGTCCACGCCGCTGGCCAACGAGGTGGCAACGGTCAACACGTAGTCCACCAGCAGCGCCGCCCCGGACACCAAACCCGGACGCGGCCCGAGCAGTGCCGTGGCGACACGGTAGCCGCCCCCACCGGTCGGAAACAACTCGATCACCTGGTTGTAGCCCAGCGCGATGATGAACACCGTGGCCGCCGTGGCCAGCGCGAGAAACAGCGCCAGCGGCGTGTGCTGGCCCAGCGCCAGAAAGGCTTCTTCCGGGCCGTAGCAGGAAGAAGACAACCCATCCGCACCCAGGCCAACCCACGCGAGCAAGGGTGTGACGGCAATGGCGTGGCGTGTGCGCGGGTCCAGTGGATCCAGTGGCTTGCCGACCAGCAGTTGCCACATCTTGGTCATGGTCGCCATGGCGTCTCCGTGCAGCGGATGGTCTTGTGGGGCCGGATTGGCTGTACTGCTCAATCTAGAGCAGCCCCCGCACAAATGCCACCAATGCCTGCTAAGGCGGCCTTTGCCCGTGAACTGGCTTGAACAGGGCATCCAGGGTGGTTTGTTTACGCGATTTTTTCACGCGCAGGTGATCTCTCTACACGTTTTTGACGGTCGGCTGGCTACGCTTCAGATGTCATCACTACCCAGGCGCGGTGCGCCATCACCGAAATGGAAATCCTATCCAGATGGTTGCTCGGCATCGGAGCCATGGTCGCCGTCATCGCATTGTTCGTCGCTGTCTACCTCACGGATCGGCGCGCGGAGGAACGCTATGGTCGCGCGATCGACCAGCATGGGGCCTCGGACTCGAACACGGCGGACCTGTCTTAACGAAGCGCTCAGAGCCCAACTTATCCCGGCACCTGCAGGCGATCACCCGACTCACCCAGCCGCCGGCCGATCAACGTGATCAGACTTCGCAATGCTGAAACTTCTCGTGCCAGTTAACGGCTCCCGCCACGCGCTGGATGCAGTGCGCCACGCCGCCTTCCTCTGCCAGGACCGCTGCGCGTCAGACATCGTGCTGCTGAATGTGCAATCGCCAATCGAAGGCAGTCGCGCCAGCGCTTACCACTCGCTGGAGGCGCTACGCCAGCTTGAAGAACAAGACGGCGAAACGGCGCTGCGCCAAGCGCGCACCATTCTCGACGACGCCGGGGCGCGCTACGTCGCGCAAGTCCGAGTCGGCCGCATTGCCGAAACCATCGTGCAAACCGCAGCCGCCAACCAATGCGACATGATCGTGATGGGCTCGGCAGCGCGTACACCCCTGGGCTCTTTGATGAGGGCCAGGCTGTCGAATCGGCTGATGCGCCTGTCGCGCATTCCGGTAACTCTGGTCCGTTAAGTAACTGGGCTTGGCTTGGTACAGTGAGTTGCGTTGAGGTGGGGGATATCTCCCACACTGCGACGGTTGCTGTCCCTCGCGTCCTTTCCGTTGTGACGAACGTCTGTTTGTGGCCGTTTGGCGACCCTCATTCACCCACACCGCACGTGCGGCCCTATGGGTGCTTTTGCGGCGCATACAGCTCGCGAGCTGCCGGGCGTGCGTTCGCCGCTCTATGGCCCGTATGCGCGGCGGCAGAGCCCTCGGCGAGCGGTAGGGGGAGGTGCACCCCGGGGCTCAAACCGGCCCAGCGCGCGCGGTTGGGACCCCGCCTCACCTGCGCGCTTCATTGAACGGTTTTTATGCACGTGCGGAGTTGTTCCGAAGTCAGCCTTTATCAGGGCCCACCAAGTGCTCATGAGCCTTGCCAATCTATGCGGAATGATGCGGCTCACTTATGCGGTGTTCCCCTTACTGCAAACTCGCCCAACTGCTGACTGCACCAACAGACTGCGTCAGATCGTCTGACTCAGTTCGGCTGAAGCGGCCGCTCGCGTATGCTTGAATTTCCCTCCGATAGGAAGCAGCGCAATTCGACAAGGTGCTCTGGATTGTCGGGCATGCGAAGGCATCAGTTTCGACGTAACAGAACTCCCATTGTTTGCATCGCAAAAGTCATTGCAGTAAAAAATTCGAACTCATACTCTTCCAGATGCGATCGTGACTAGCAACGGGAGTAGCGTGATGACTCGTACGACCGAATACCGTGGTTACGAAATTCACTTGGAGCTTGTGGGCACATCCGAGGACATGTTTGATTTGTGGTTTTGTATCGAAGGCCCAATACAGCCCCCTGGCGTCGCGGCAATCGGTAAACGCATCAAAGTCCACGGCGGCCCCTTCTCTCAACGTTGGGCGCACTTGATCGGCGAGCTGGCTGGGCGGGCAGCGATCGACGTGATCCTTGGGGTTGTGGAGGAGCCGCCCTCAACGGACGAGTGGTGAGCTACGGTCATCCCCTCACCACGTGCTGATCCCCTGCGCGGTGTCGAGCGGCATGTTGAATCCTGGAGCACTGCCTGCGATGGCCTGAACTTCCACCAGCGGTCGCGACGGTTTGACATTGCCAAAGACCATGGCAATAGGGACATCCGCTGCGTCACGCCCGGTACCAATTCGCGGGAGTCCCATGGGCACCGACACATTCGATGGATCGACCAGATACCATCGTTGCCCCAGAAACACTTCCACAAACGCATGAAAATCCGAGGGGCCTAACAGCGGATCTGCACCGTAGTCGAGGCTGCTGGAGAACCGCGTCGGAATACTCAATGCGCGACACAAGGCGATCATGAGGTGCGCGTAGTCCCGGCACACGCCCTTGCGCTCCACGAGGGTGCTGACAGCAGACGTCCTCTCGTTCGTCGATTGCGGGGCAAATCGCACGTAGCCGCAGACCCAGTCCCGAATCGATATGACAAGCGGGTACCCACGTTGATAACCGCCGAACTCCCGCAGCGCAAATTCCATGAGGCGATCCGACTCGCAGTAGCGACTGGGGGCCAGGTAAGTGATGACATCAAGCGGGAGATCCGCGATGGGGACTTCGAACAACTGCTCAGGAGGCGTCAGCAGATGGTCGATGTCGACGGTTGCAGCGTAGCTGACGGAGAAGTGCCCCTTGGGCGCCCGGACACGCAGGCGTCGATTGAGCAGAGTTGGTTCCGTGTGCGGCTCAACGGGCAACGCCGGGGTCAATTGCAATGACTCGGTGACGACCGTCTGGCGCGCTGTTTGCGCGGCGTGGAAATTGAAGATGAAATCGGCGGTCGGGTCGCGCACTTCATAAGCTAAGCCGACCGCATAACGCATGCGAACCATACGACCTCCTGCTGCCTGCCTCAAGCGTTGTTTGGTTGTCGGCGAACGCAGGTAGTGGGCGACGCAGCGCGGCGCTGGCCGCAGGTCTGACGCAGCTACTCGGCACTCATGGATTGGCCAGGCACAAATCCATCGATGATGTCTTCGGCCATCTTCGCAGCCGCCCGTCTGGCTGTTCCGATGTTCTCCCATTGAATCGCCAGCAGCGGGAAGATGCGGGCATGCTCGGAATTTGGCAACTCGCCTGCCAGGCAGATCAACACGGAGGCGCTGTAAGACCGGTCAGGGCGCCGCTCATGCCACTCACGGGGCGCGTCGAACAGGTAGATCAGGGGATAAACATCGAACCCCTTGTAGCAGCAAGTTGGATAGTCATCCACAGTGATCTCCGTCGAACGGGGGTAGCCTACTGTACGCTCTTTCCATCCGCATCATCGAACTCTCCATTGCCTGATAGCAGACCATCAGGCTTCGCGCGACGACGCAGACGTATCCGCACCATCAAAAAATAATCTCTCTCGGTGCGAAATTGCCGACGCGTGCACCTAGTGCACGTCTTTCTTCATGTTCTCGGTTTCCATGGCGGCGATCCATTCCTCGTACGCCTCAATTGGCTCCATGGTCTCATCCACGAGCGTGGCTGCGCGCTCCGCAGCGGTCGACGCCTCCTGAGTGGCGGCGCTCCGGCCGTCGTCCTCGGTGCTTGGCGGCAGAAGCATATCTTTCAGCATCGCCCGCAACTCCGGGGTATTCCATGGTTTGCCCAGCCGGCGCTGCCTGTTCAAGTAATGACGGACTTCCGCCTCTTGCTCGGTCGTTAGCGGAAGCCCTCGGAATGTCTGATGTGTGTCGCTGTGGATCATGGTGCGCCTCCCGAATTGGTCTGCGCTTTCGACTTTCAATGCGGATGGTTAGAGTCGCGATAGAGAGCGTCACGCTTTACGCGTCGGCCCTGCATTGCAGGTCTGCGGCCAACTCGATTACGTCTTCTTCTTGGCGGCACCTTCGGTCCCGACCCGCGATTGAACCGTGCTGAACGGAGTCGCCGGCACAGCAGGTTTCTTCGGTTGCTTAGGCTTCTTCGCCTCGCGATTGCCACGCAATTGACTCTTGGCCATGGTGATACTCCTGTTGCATCGCTTGCCAGATGGCAGTCCTCAGCATACGCGCTTCACCCCCGGCACAGGGGAATATCTTCCGCACGGTGCAATACGGTTGGCAGTGCTTGCCGAAGGCGCCTCATGCTAGGAGTGTCAGCGCTCTGACGGCACTCGCAATGGCGGTTGTGCACTCGGAACGTGTGTCCAGGCGAACACGCCGCTAGGTGGGTGAGGATGTTTTCGGCGTGCTTTGTGTTCCAGGTGGGCAGGAACTTGAGGTGCCACTCGCGCGACACCGCCTTGAACGTATTGTCGGCGGCCCTGCGAGCCATGATCTTGGCGGTTCTGCGAACCAGGGCGGGATCGATGCCGGCAGAGATTTGCTTTCGGAGCGTCCAGCATTTCTCACGCGCGGCGCGCAGGCTGACATCTGGGTACACGCCAACGGAGAGCCGCTTCTCCTTTCCGTCGATTCGATACTTGAGGCGCCACCATTTGCCGCCGGACGGCGACACTTCGAGGTAAAGGCCATTGCCGTCGAACAGGCGTTGCAGTTTGTCGGCCGGCTTTGCGCTGCGGATTGCGATATCGATGAGTGGCATCTTGGGGGCAACTGGTTCTTGAGGGCTAACGTTGCCCCCAAATGTTGCCCCCGCGTTTCGTCGGCTGCCAACTTATGGCAACGGACGTTAGCGAACAAAGATCGTCCGCAAAGCCTTGAAATACGACGATTTTCGGATTTCGCTGATCGTAAGCGAATAAGAAGATGGTGGGACGTACAGGAGTTGAACCTGCCTGCCTGCAGCGGTTGTCCGCTACTGCTCGACCCATGAGCTACCGTCCCGTGTTCACTATATCGACCCTTCCTGAGGAAACCCGAGTCGGGACATCCCCTTAGCCCGATCGGCCAGTTCATGGGGTGGGCAGAGGCATCCGGACGCTCTAACCCGGAATGATTCTGCGTTGCCGCAAGTCATCGAAGATGCGCATGAACATGGCTTCTGTCTCCACATAGTCATGAAAGCCGAAGCGACGTGCCTTGGAGCCATCGCCGAACATGTCGTAATCCCACGAGAACACAAAGTCGGCAAAGCGCCATGAAGACACATCGCGATACGGCGTGTCGGCCAGGCCATGTCTGGCGATCATGCTTTGCCAGAGCGGCGCCTTGTCGGCCATGACGGTGTCGAGCGACAGGGGCAGCGGCGGGGCGACCTCCAGATCAAAGTAGCGCGCAATTTTGGGCCACATTTCGCTCCAGCGGAACAGGTCGCCGTTGTTGATGTTGAAGGCCTGGTTGGCGCAGCGTGGTTCGGTGGCGGCCCACACGGTGGCGCGGGCGAGCAAACCGGCGTCGGTCATCTCCAGCAGGCGGACGTACGCGCCGGGTTTGCCGGGAAAGCGCAGCGGCAGGCCGAGTTCTTTCGACATCGATGCATACACCGCAATCGCCACCGCCAGATTCATCGGGTTGCCCAGCGCAAAGCCGCCGACCACCGACGGGCGAATAGCCGACCATGTCCACGCCTTGCCTTGTTGGCGCGCCTGCAGAAACGTCTGCTGGTCGAACATGAATTCGGGCGGCATGAAGTGCGCGTCGGTTTCGCGCGCCGGGGTTTTGAAGGGCCCAAGGTGGCCGCCGTAGACCTTGTAGCCCTGCATCAGGCTGATGTGTGCAAGGCTGGGTGCCACGGCCTCGATGGCATGGACCACGTTGGTCAGCATGGCGAGGTTGGGCGGCACGAGTTCGGCCCAGGAGGGGCGGTCTTGATAGGCAGCGTAGAAGACGTGCGTGACGTGGCTGAGTGCGCTGAGCTTGGCGCGCGTGTCGGCCACATCGAGCAGGTCGACGGCGATGTGGTGCACACGTTCGGCCGACTCACCGCCACGGCGTGACAGGCCGACGACGTGCCAGTCGTCCAGCGTGGCCAAGTGGTCGATCAAGTTACGGCCGATCACGCCTTGCGCGCCGACGACGAGCGCGACTTTGTTTCCGGTAGCCATGGTGTGGTTTTTGAGGTGGATGGCAAGGAAGACGACCAGTATGCGAAGCGAGGTATCTGTGCGATAGACTGCCTTGAAGCACAACATCTATGAATTGAAATCACAATGTCGCGGCTCGATGTCAATCGCTTTGGCGAGATGGAAGTCTTCGTGCGGGTGGTGGAGCAGGGCGGTTTTTCCGCGGCTGCACGGGCGTGCGGGATGACGCCGTCGGCGGTGAGCAAGCTGGTGGCGCGGTTGGAGGCACGGCTGGGCGCTCGGATGGTGAATCGCTCCACGCGGCGCTTCCAGCTCACGCCCGAAGGTGCGGCCTTCTATGAGCGCAGCGTGGCGGTGCTGGCGGACCTGGATGAGGCAGAGCGCGAGGCTTCATCCGGCGCGCAGCCCTCGGGGCGGTTGCGCGTCAACGCCAATGTGCCGGTCGGCACCCACTTGCTGCTGCCGATCGTGCCGGCGTTTCTGGCGTGCCATCCGCAGGTGTCGCTCGACATCGCACTCACCGACCGTGTGATCGATCTGCTGGAAGATCGCACCGATGTTGCGTTGCGCAGTGGGCCGCTGAAGAGCTCGCGGCTGGTTGCGCGCAAGCTGGGGCAGACGCGGCTGATGGTTGTGGCCGCACCCGCTTATTTGGCACGCATGGGCACGCCACGCACGCCGGCCGATCTGGCAAATCACAACTGTCTGGCGTTCAGTTACGCGCGTGCGGTCAGCGGCTGGACTTTTACCAAGCGGGGCCGCCGCACCGAGGTGATACCGCAGGGCAACACGCAAATCAGCGATGGCGAGGCCCTGCGTGCGGTGACCGTGGCTGGCCTGGGCGTGGCGCGCTTGGCGGCGTTTCAAGTGCACGCCGATCTCGACGCCGGCCGCCTGGTGCCCGTGCTGGAAGACTACGACCCGGGCGAGACCGAAGACATCCATGCCGTCTATGTTGGCCAGGGTGCACATTTGCCGGCCCGGGTGCGGGCATTTCTGGACTTTCTGGTCGCGCACGTCAAGGTTGCCTAGGCGGCTGTTTTCCCCCTCCGATGGAAGGGCGTGACGTTCACATGTGTAAAACCCTTCAAGTTGGCTGGCGGCATGCCGTTTACCGCCACATAACGTGTGCTTGAACCGGGGGAAGACGCAATGTCACAGCATTCGCACCACGAAGTCGATGAACGGACCAATCTGACGAACAACAACCGCTTTGAACTGTTGCTGTTCCGCCTGGGCGAATCTGCGCGCTCCAATCAGCGCGAGATGTTCGGCATCAACGTGTTCAAGGTGCGCGAGATCATGGTCATGCCGCCCGTGACGCACGTGGCGGATGCCGGCGCCCACATCCTGGGTGCGGTGAATGTGCGCGGCCAGATCATTCCGGTGATCGACCTCGCCAGCGTGATCGGCACCAAGAACAGCAGCGCCAACATTCTGTTGATTACGGAATACGCGCGCACCACGCAGGGTTTTGCGGTGGAAGAGGTGGACGAGATCGTGCGCCTGGAATGGAGCCAGATCTTCCCGGCCGAGGCGAGCGTGGGCAGCAGCAACATCACCAGCCTGGCGCGCCTGGACGGCAATGCCGAGAACTCGCGCCTGGCGCAGGTGATCGACGTTGAGCAGATCCTGGTCGACGTGTTCCCGACGCGCCGCACCGATCTCGCCCCCGACAATGACGAGCGCCCCATCAAGCTGCCCCCGGGCGCCAAGCTGCTGGTGGCGGACGATTCCGGTCTGGCGCGCACGCTGATCGCCAACGGCCTGGAAGCCATGGGCGCACCGTACGTGATGACCAAGAGCGGCCAGGAGGCGTGGGACACGCTGCAGAACATCGCGCGTGACGCCGCCCGCGAGGGCAAGACCGTGCGCGACAAGATCGCCCTGGTGCTGACCGATCTGGAAATGCCCGAGATGGATGGCTTTACGCTCACGCGCAAGATCAAGACTGAGCCGGCGTTCCAGTCGATTCCGGTGGTGATCCACTCGTCGCTGTCGGGCTCGGCCAATGAAGACCACGTGCGCCGCGTCGGCGCCAATGGCTATGTCGCCAAGTTCGAGGCCAACGAACTGGCACAGGCGATTGCCTCGGCGCTGGGCTGATCTAACACCCCTCCGTATGCAAGGGCGGCGTGCAATGCGCCGCCCGGTTTGACACGCGCCCGGCCTTATTTGCGGGCGTCGCGGTCATTGCCGCCCAGTGGGTCGACCACAATCATGGTGCGGTCCAGCACGCCGTTGTCATCGAACAGGGCGTTGAAATGCGCTTGCTGATAGCCGGCAACGTACATCCGGTATGACCACGCCTCGCGCTTCATGAGCCGGTAGTACTGCGTCGGCTCTTTCGGTGTGCCGAAGCGTTCGAGCACATCGCGCTTGGTCCATACACCGGGGCGGGCTTCGTAGATTTCCTTTTCGGTCAACATTTGCCGGTAGTTGGTGAGCTTGCCGTTGGCGTCAAAATCGGCGGCATACACCTCGTGCCCGAGCGGCTGCTTGGAGTAGATCCAGCGGTGCGTACCGTTGGCCAACTGATAGGTCTCGGTGGGTGCGCCAAAGGTTTCTCGCACGGCGCTTTCCGGCTGGCCGATCATCTTTTGCGCGGTTTGCACGGGGTTGAGCGAGGCACACGCGCACAGCGCAAGTGCCGCCAGGCTGATCCATCTGCCGAGTTGGTTTGGCATGGCGTTCTCCGGGGGATGCGGGGATTGACCCTTCCAGATGGTAAACCCCGCAGCCACCCGAAATATTCCCTCGATCCAAACTGGCGCCCGTGCCGCACAATATTGGTGCGATCAAGCGGGCTTCTTGGCCGATGCCGCGATGATGCGGTGCACGAAACGCAGTTTGTCGATCACGGGGGATGCCAGCGTAAACGGGTAGCCATCGGGTTGGCCCAGGCTGCGATTGAGGCTGTTCAGCACGTAGGTGAGCGGAAACCAGCGGCTCATCAGGCTGTTGAAGCTGGCTTCTTCCACGGGGGTCTGGTCGGTCAGTTCCGGCTCTTGCGGGTGGTCGGGCAGCAGTGCCAGGCCGTATGACACGGCGGTGTCCAGGGCGTCGACCATGTGCAGGTAGTGCGCCCAGGTTTCGGCCCAGTCTTCCCAGGGGTGCATGGTGGCGTAGGCGCTGATGCAGTGCTGCGCCCAGTCAGCCGGCGGGCCATTGTCGTAGTAGGCCTTGAGGGCATCGGCATAGCTCGCGCGTTCATCGCCAAAGCGCAGGCGGAAAGCGGCTTCCCACATCGGCTTGCCAGCGATCAGCCGGTCGAAGAAGTAGTGCCCGGATTCGTGACGGAAGTGGCCGAGCAGCGTGCGATAGGGCTCGCCCAGTTCGGTGCGGGCTTTTTCGCGCGCGGCGTCGTCGGCTTCGGCAATGTTGAGCGTGATGCGGCCGTGGTGGTGGCCGGTCATTACGGGCTCGCTGTCTTCCTTGTTTTCCAGAAACGCAAACGTCAGCCCGGTCTCGGGGTTCTCCAGGCGCGATTCCAGCGGCAAGCCCAGCGTCATCAGCGTATAGAGCAGCCGCCGCTTGGCGACCTCCAGTCGGTACCAGTAGAAGCGGTTTTCCGGCACGTGGAGGTCGGGGATGGTCTCGGTGAACTGGCAGGCGCGACACAGGGTGTCGGGCGAATCAGCCGGGATCATCCAGTTGCAGACGTTCTCGACCGCGTAGTTGTGGCATTGGCGGTAGAGCTGGCCCTGTGCCTCGGGGTGCAGGCTGCGCCAGTGCTTGTCTGCGGCCTCGGCTGGCGCGTCGGCGGGTTCAAACGCGCTGATCTCGCCGACGTCGGGCAGGTAGCCGAGCAGGGCGTTGCAGCGCTCGCACAAGACGTTTTCAAAGAAGACGAGTTGCTGGCAACGGTTGCAGTGGAACGTTTTCATGGTGCTCCAAGGGAGGGGCAAGGGCTGGCTTTTGGGGGGCTTCCCAACCAAGATGGTGGTGTTGCAGTGGCGAGCCATCCAGCAAGCGTTGTACCGTATTGGCGTGTCATACGCACGGTCGTACACGCGTGGCACGATGGTCCGTCGCCCCAAGCCGGGTATGCCGCACAAACGGCATGAACCTTGCTTGAACTGCCCGCCGGCACCGCGCCGGCACGTCATTACGAGCCACCGAGGAGTCCGTGTGTCGATCCGAGTCGCGCTGAACCACGTTACCCATTATCGCTATGACCGGCTCGTCGAGCTGTCGCCGCAGGTGGTGCGCCTGCGGCCGGCGCCGCACTGCCGCACGCCCATCCATTCGTATTCCATGCGGGTGGAGCCGGCCGAGCATTTCATCAACTGGCAGCAAGACGCCTTTGCGAACTACCAGGCGCGGCTGGTGTTTCCGCACAAGACGCGGGAGTTCAAGGTCACCATCGACCTGGTCGCCGAGATGGCGGTCTACAACCCGTTCGATTTCTTCCTGACGCCCGAGGCGGAGGCGTTTCCCTTCACCTACGACGATGCGTTGGCTGCCGAGCTGGCGCCCTACCTCGTCAAGCGCGAGATGACGCCGCACTTTGCCGCGTTTGTCGCCAGCATTGATCGCACGCCGCGCCGCACCATCGATTTCCTGGTGGAGTTGAACCAGCGCCTGCAGCAGGAAATCCGCTACCTGATCCGCATGGAGCCCGGTGTGCAGACGCCGGAAGAAACGCTGTCGCTGGGCTCCGGTTCGTGCCGCGATACGGGGTGGCTGATGGTGCAGACGCTGCGCCAGTTGGGGTTGGCAGCGCGCTTTGTATCCGGCTACCTGCTGCAGCTCACGCCCGACGTGAAAGCCGTCGATGGCCCCAGCGGCACGGAGGTGGACTTCACCGACCTGCACGCCTGGTGCGAGGTCTACCTGCCCGGTGCCGGGTGGATTGGCTTTGATCCCACCTCTGGCCTGCTGGCGGGCGAGGGGCATATCCCTGTGGCTTGCACGCCGGAGCCTGGCAGCGCGGCACCTATCTCGGGTGCGGTGGATGAATGCGAGGTGGAGTTCGAACACACCATGTCGATCACGCGCGTGCTGGAAGCGCCGCGCGTGACCAAGCCCTACACCGAAGCGCACTGGGAAGACGTCGTGCGCATGGGCGCGCAGGTGGACGCCGACCTTGACGCCATGGACGTGCGCCTCACCATGGGCGGCGAGCCCACCTTCGTGGCCGTGCGCGACCGCGATGCTGCCGAGTGGAATACCGACGCCCTCGGCCCCACCAAGCGCAGCTACGCCGTCGGGCTGATGGACAAGCTGCGCCAGCGCTACGGCGCCAACGGCTTCCTGCATATCGGCCAGGGCAAGTGGTACCCCGGCGAGCAGTTGCCGCGCTGGGCGCTGTCGCTCTACTGGCGCACCGACGGCCAGCCCTGCTGGAGCGATCCAACGCTGTTTGCCGACGAGCGCGAGCCCGGCCGCTACACGTCGGACGACGCGCAGCGCTTCCTCCACCATCTGGCGCGCAAGCTGTCGGTGGACGAGCAATGCATCCAGCCCGGCTACGAAGACACGTGGTACTACCTCTGGCGCGAGCGGCGCCTGCCGGTGAATGTCGACCCGTTTGAATCGCGGCTCGACGATGAAATGGAGCGCGTGCGCTTGCGCCGCGTGTTCGACGCCGGCCTGTCTGCCGTGACGGGCTACGTGCTGCCGCTCGCGCGCAATGACGATGCCACGCTGGCTGGCGCGCGCTGGGTGACGGGCCAGTGGGTCTTCCGCGATGACCGCATGTACCTGATTCCCGGCGATTCACCAATGGGCTATCGCCTGCCGCTCGACTCACTGCCGTGGGTCAGCAAGAGCGACTACCCGTATCAGCATGCGCACGATCCGTTCGGCCCGAGCGCGCCGCTGCGCACGGCGACGGAGTTGCGCATGCAATACCAGCGCGACGCTGCCGGCGCTGCAGTGGGAGCGAAAGCCGCATCGGCCGCGCTCGGCACCGGCTCGCGGGCCGATGCCCGCATGCCCGCGCAGAACGAATCCGCCTCGTGGGTCCACCGCACCGCGGTGTGCGTGGAAGCGCGCGACCCCGCCCGCGCCGCCGGCCCCAAGGTCGAGAACGACACCTTCGGCTCTGGCCACAGCCAGCTGCACGTCTTCATGCCGCCGCTGACGGTGTTGGACGACTACCTCGACCTGCTGGCCGCCGTGGAAGCCACCGCCGCCGAACTGCGCGTGCAGGTCGTCATCGAAGGCTATCCGCCGCCGCGCGACCCGCGCCTGAAGCTGCTGCAGGTGACGCCCGACCCCGGCGTGATCGAGGTCAACATCCACCCCGCCAGCAACTGGGACCAGTTAGTCGACCATACGGAATACCTGTACGAGTCGGCTCACCAGTCGTACCTGAGCACCGAGAAGTTCATGCTCGACGGCCGCCACACCGGTACCGGCGGCGGCAACCACTTCGTGCTGGGCGGGGCCACGCCGGCGGATAGCCCGTTCCTGCGCCGGCCCGATCTGCTGGCCAGCCTGATTGCGTACTGGCACAACCATCCGTCGCTGTCGTATCTGTTCTCGGGGCTGTTCATCGGGCCGACGAGCCAAGCGCCGCGCGTGGATGAGGCCCGCAATGATCAGGTGTACGAGCTGGAGATCGCTTTTGCTGAGCTGCAGCACCAGCTCGATCGGCTGGGTGCGGCCAACGTTCAGCCTTGGCTGATCGACCGCATCCTGCGCAACATCCTCATCGACGTGACCGGCAACACGCACCGCGCCGAGTTCTGCATCGACAAGCTCTATTCGCCCGACGGCCCCACGGGGCGCCTCGGCCTGCTGGAGCTGCGCGGCTTTGAAATGCCGCCGCACGCGCGCATGAGCCTGGTGCAGCAACTGCTGCTGCGCGCGCTGGTCGCCCGCTTCTGGAAGACGCCGTACACCACGCGCCTCACGCGCTGGGGCACCGAGTTGCACGATCGGTTCCTGCTCGGCACCTTTGTGCAGATGGATTTCGACGACGTGCTGGCCGACCTGCGTGAAGCGGGTTATGCCTTCGAGCCCCACTGGTTTGCACCGCATTTTTCGTTCCGCTTCCCACTGGTGGGCGAGCTGCATACGGGCGGGATTTGCCTCACGCTCAGCGGCGCGCTGGAGCCCTGGCACGTGATGGGCGAGGAGGGCGCGCAGGGCGGCACGGTGCGCTATGTCGATTCGTCGGTCGAGCGGCTGGAGGTGCGCGTGCTGGGCTTGAACGAGAACCGGCACGTGGTGACGGTCAACGGCACTCCCTTGCCATTGCAACCAACCGGCCGCGTGAGCGAGCAGGTGGCGGGGGTGCGGTTCCGGGCGTGGTCGCAGCCGTCGGCGTTGCACCCGACCATTGGCGTGCATGCGCCGCTGACGTTCGACTTGGCCGACACGTGGACCGGCCGCTCGCTGGGTGGTTGCCAGTATCATGTGGCGCATCCGGGTGGACGCAATTACCAGACGTTTCCAGTCAACGCTTACGAGGCGGAAAGCCGCCGCCGCGCGCGCTTCTTCACCATCGGGCACACGCCCGGGCCCATGGAAGTGCGGGCACCCGAGCGCAGTCTGGAGTTTCCGTTTACGCTGGATTTGCGCCGCTATTAATTTTTTCCCAGCCAAGCTCTTCCAGCCAAGCCGATCTTGTCTTATCAGTCGACCCTGCCGCTTGATCCACTACAGCCCGCAGCCGCCCACGCGGATGTGCTGGCCCTCCTCCGCATGTTGCCGGTGCGGGAGGGCCACTGGGATGAGCTGCGCGACGCCACGGGCGCGTTGCGCGGGCCGTGGCGGCAGTTTTTCGAGCATGTGCGCGAGGGGGGGATCGGCGGCTTGGTCGGGCTGGAGCAGGCCCGCGCTTCCGTCGCGCAGCAGGTGCGCGACAACGACATCAGCTACAACGTCTACGCCGACAAGGGCGAGCCGCGTCCGTGGGCGCTCGACTTGCTGCCTTTTCTGATTGACCACGAAAGCTGGGCGGTGATCGAGCAGGGCGTGATGCAGCGCGCGCGGTTGCTCAACGCCATCGTGGCGGATACCTACGGGCCGCAATCGTTGCTCGCCCAGGGGCTGGTGCCGCCGGCGCTGGTGTTTGGCCATCCTGGCTATCTGCGTGCGGTGCGTGGCTTTACGCCGCCGGGCGGGCAGTACCTGCACATTGTGGCGGTGGACTTGGCCCGCGCGCCCACCGGCAACTGGATGGTCGTCGGCCATCGTACCGAAGCCCCGTCCGGCCTGGGCTATGCGCTGGAGAACCGGCTGATCGTTTCCGGCCTGTTTGCCGATGCCTTTCGCGAGCTGCATGCCACGCGCCTGGCGCCCACGTATTCGCAGTTGATCAGCACGCTGGCCGCCGCCGCGCGCACCACGATGTCCGCCGACGAGGCAGGCGATTCGCCGCACATTGCGCTGCTTACGCCCGGCCCGTTCAGCGAAACGTATTTCGAGCACGCTTTCCTGGCGCGCTACCTGGGCGTGACGCTGGTCGAGGGCAAGGACCTGACGGTGCGCGGCGACAAGCTCTACCTGAAGACGTTCAACGGGCTGGAGCGTGTGCACGCGGTGCTGCGCCGCCTGGACGACGTGTTCTGCGACCCGGTGGAGTTGCGCGCCGATTCCACCATTGGCGTGCCGGGCCTGCTGCAGGTGATGCGCGCGGGCAACGTGATGGTGTCGAATGTGCCCGGCGCGGGGTTTGTCGAATCACCAGCCATGCTGGGCTTCCTGCCGGGAATTGCGCGGGCGCTGTTGGGCGAGCCGCTGGCTTTGCCCAGCGTGCCGACATGGTGGTGCGGCGAGGCATTGGCGCGCGATGAAGCGGAGGGCCGCCTGTCCGCTGGGCTGCTGTTGCCTACCTGGCCCGGAAACCATCCCGATGGCCCACCCGGCATGGCGGGCGGCCCGCAATCGCTGGCCGACTGGCGCGCCCGCATTGACAGCGCGCCGGATACCTTTACGGTACAGGCCCCGTTGCCGTATTCCTGCGCACCGCGCTACGAGGCCGGCATGCTCGCGGGGCGGCCGTCTGTGCTGCGCGTGTTTGCGATTGCCGATATGGCCGGCGGCTGGCACGTCATGCCCGGTGGCTTCACGCGCCTGGCCGCCGAGCGACAAGTCTCCCCCTCCATGCAGATGGGGGGCAGCAGCGTCGATACCTGGGTGCTGTCGAATCAGCCGCAGCCGGCTGCGCCGTTTACGTTGCTGCCCTCGCCGATGCGGCCGGCGGACCTTGCGCGCAAGCACCGCACGGTGTCGAGTCGCGCGGCAGAAAACCTGTTCTGGTCCGGCCGTTATGGCGAGCGTGCGGAAAACGGCGTGCGCCTATGCCGCCTGATTCTCGGCTCGCTGGAGGCCAACGACGCCGACACCATGTTCGGCACGCTGACGGAGCTGGCCGCCGAATGCGGCCTGATCTTCAGTGCCGATGTGTTCGCGCGCAGCAGCCCGAGCGCGTTTGAGCGCGCGCTGGTGACGGGGCTGAGCGAGCAGTCGGGCACAGCGGGTATTGGCCAATGCCTGGCTGCACAGGCGAGCTCGTCGGGCGAGGTGCGAGGGCGGCTGTCGAACGACCACTGGAGAACCATCCTCGCCGCGCGCAATGATTTCCGTGACGGGCTGGCCAACCTCACGGCCGAAGGCCCGCCCGACCGTGTGGCGC
This sequence comes from Ralstonia sp. R-29, assembly GCF_049913345.1. Taxonomy (NCBI): domain Bacteria; kingdom Pseudomonadati; phylum Pseudomonadota; class Betaproteobacteria; order Burkholderiales; family Burkholderiaceae; genus Ralstonia; species Ralstonia sp. R-29. The sequence goes on along the minus strand of NZ_CP184378.1, from coordinate 833,961 downwards.
TGGTCGATCTGCTCGAGTATCTGGCGACGCAGCTCTCCGCCATCAGCGGTGCGCAGGGTGACCGCATGACGCGTGACGAGGCTTGGCGCCTGCTGTTTGCCGGCCGCCATATCGAGCGCGTATGGGCCATGGCGACGTTCCTGCGCGTGATGGCCGAGCGAGGCAAGCTGGCCACCGCCGAGGGGTTCGATCTGCTGCTGCAACTGTTCGACAGCACGCTCACGTATCGGTCGCTGTATCCGGGGCGGTTGGAGGTGCCGGCACTGCTGGACTTGCTGGTGGTCGAATCGACCAACCCGCGCGGACTGTACGGCGTGTACGACCGGCTGCGGGCGAAGCTGGCGCAGATCGAGCACGCTGCGGCCGATACACGCCGTCCGCCATTTGCCGACCTGATGCCTGCGGTCGAGACGCTGCCCTCGCTGGAAGCCCTGTGCGAGACCGATGCCGATGGCCGCTACGCCAACCTCATCGCCCTGTGCGACAAGCTGGGCGACTATGTGGCCGCCGCATCCAACGAGATCAGCGCGCGCTACTTCAGCCACGCCAGCACACCAACCGCGCAGGTGGCCTGATGGATGCACGCGCGGCGCTTCTGACGGTGTCCCACAGCACGATCTATCACTACGCAACGGCCGTCGAGACGGCGCAGCATCTGGCGACCATTCGCCCGCGTGCGTGCCCATGGCAGGAGATCGTCGCGCACGATGAGCAGATCGAGCCCACGCCGTCATACCTGACCAGCCGTGTGGATGGCTTCGGCAACGACGTGCTGTATTTCTCGCTCGATACCCCGCACGAGAGCCTGCGCATGACCAGCGAGACCACGGTGCGCCTGCTGCCACGCTGGACCAACCTGGACCCAGCCGCCACGCCGGCATGGGAGTCTGTGGCGCAGCGCCTGCGGTATCAGGCCGGTTCGGTGTTCTACCCCGAAGCGGAGTTCTGTTTTGCCTCGCCCAACATCGCACTGAGCCCTGCGTTGGAGCGCTATGCGCGTGCAAGCTTTGCAGCGGACACGCCGATCGTGGCAGGCGCCATCGACCTGATGCATCGCCTGCATGCGGACTTTGAGTACGCGCCCACCGCCACCGCTTTCGATACGCCGGCCACGCAAGCGTTTGAGCTTCGCCGGGGTGTCTGCCAGGACTTTGCGCAAGTGATGATCGGCTGCCTGCGTGCACTGGGGCTGCCTGCGCGCTACGTGAGCGGCTATCTGCGGACCGAACCCCCGGCCGGACAGCCGCGCCTGATTGGTGCCGATGCCTCGCACGCGTGGGTGTCGGTGTTCTGCCCGCAAAGCGGCTGGGTGGATCTGGACCCGACCAACGACGTGCTGGCCGATCTGGATCACGTCACCCTCGCCATCGGGCGCGATTACAGCGACGTTTCATTGCTGCGCGGCATGATCCTCGGCGGCGGTGAGCACAAGGTGGACGTGGCGGTCAGCGTGCGAGACGTGATGGTTGCCTGAACGCGTGATCGAAAGGCAGATTGCGTAGCGCAGTGGGGAGCCTCATGAACAAGGACATCTCTTTAACAGATGCTGGGCGCGCCGGCGACCAATGCTTGGGGATGGTCCGCCAGCTCCTGTGCGGGTTGCCGGCGCCGTTGCGCGCCCGGGTGCGCGTCCGGCAAACGGTCGGTGCCAAACAGCTTGCGGCGCAAGGTGCCCGGTGCGTACGCGGTCTTGTAGACACCGCGGTTCTGCAGCTCCGGCACCACTAGGTCGATAAAGTTGGCGTAGCTTTCCGGCGTTACCGTGCGCGCCAGGTTGAAGCCGTCGATGTCGGTGACATCCATCCACTGCTGCAGCGCGTCCGCGACCTGCTGCGGGTCGCCAACGATGGTGGCGTAGCGCCCCCCCAAAGCGAGTTGATCGAGCAGGCGCCGCACGGTGAACTGCGTGTCGCCGCCAGTCGCGCGGCGGATGGATGACTCAATCGCATTCGTCTTCACCGCGCGCAGCGGATCGTCCAACGCATAGATTGAGTAGTCGACGCCAGAGCCCGCCGAGAAATGCGCAAGCCCGGCTTCCGCACTGGCATAGCGTTGGTATTCGGCGAGCTTTTCGCGTGCAAGCTTTTCCGTCTTGTCGACCACGACGGTGATGCCCATGAAGACTTTGACGTCCTCCGCGCGGCGCCCAGCCTGCACGGCGGCTTGCCGCAACTGCGCCACCTGATCGCGCGTGGCCGATTGGCTCTGGCCCGAGAGGAACACGCACTCCGCGTGCTGCCCTGCAAAGGTCTGCCCGCGCGCGGATGAACCCGCCTGAAACAGCACCGGCGTGCGCTGCGGAGAAGGCTCGCTCAGGTGGTAACCCTCCACGTCGTAGTAGCGGCCGTGATGCTGGATGCGGTGCACCTTGTCGGGCTGTGCAAACACGCGTGCAGCGCGATCACGCAGCACCGCATCGTCTTCCCAACTGCCTTCCCACAGTTGGTAGACCACATCGAGAAACTCGTCTGCGCGGTCATAGCGCTCGTCATGCGCGATCTGCTCGCGCAGGCCCATGGCACGCGCGGCGCTGTCCAGATAGCCGGTCACGATGTTCCAGCCGACGCGGCCTTCGGTCAGGTGGTCGAGCGTGGAAAAGCGCCGCGCAAACAGGTACGGCGCCTCGTAGGTCAGGTTGACGGTCAGGCCAAAGCCGAGATGCTCCGTCACGCCGGCCATGGCGGAAACGAGCATCAGCGGATCATTCACCGGCAACTGGATCGACTCGCGCAGCGTCAGGTCGGCCGATTGCTGATAGACGTCGTATACGCCCACGATATCGGCGATGAACAGGCCGTCGAACAAGCCGCGTTCCAGCAGCTTGGCGAGGTCGGTCCAATAGCTGAGCTTGCGGTAATCGGCGGAGGTATCGCGCGGGTGGGTCCACAGGCCGTGGTTGATGTGGCCCACGCAGTTCATGTTGAACGCGTTGAGCAGGATCGGTTTCTTGGCCATTGCAGTCAGGCGCCGAGGCTGGTGAGGGCGGGCAGGCTGTCGGCGGGGCGTTGCAGCAGTACGCCCAGAATTTCGCGCCGCCATGCGTCGTAGAGCGGTATGTAGTTGCGCGTGTCGATACCGGCTGCGCGTTCGTTCAACGCCCACGATTCGCGCAGGTAGTCACCGAGCAGTACTTGCAGCTTGTCGTCGGCTTCTAGCACTTCACCGACGAGCTGTTCGCGCTCGCCATCCGACGCAGCGTCGAGCTTGTTGTGCCACCACTCGGTGATGAGGATGCGGTGCACTTCCTCGTCCGGCATGATGCGGTTCTCGGCAAAGTCGCGGTTGGCAACATCGAGCACGCGCGACGTGCGTCGGTTGACCTGCAGCCGTGCGAGGATGTGATGCTCGTAGTGGAATTCCCACGCGAGAAAGGCAGCCTGGCTTGTCAGCGGGTAGTCGCCAAGGATGTCCCAGTGATGGCGTACATCCTGCGCGATGCGCTCGATCTGATCGCGCCCCGACAGCACGCGAATGCGCTCGCGCGAGGCGACTGCGTGAAAACCGTCATCACCAATCTGGCGCGACAGCGCGAGCTGAAAGTCGGGCTCGTCGCGAAAGAGCCGGTCCAACCCCGCGCTGGCCAGTTGCACGATGAAGAGATCGTGCGCGGCGTTCCACGCTGCGTAGTCGATCACGCCTTCCAGTTCTTCTGGCGTTTGCGCGTCGCGCGGCGGTTCCGTACGCGCGGGCGGCAGGTGTGGCGCATGCACGGCGGCAACGCGGTCGAACAGGTCTTTTTCCAGCGCGGCGCCGTAGCGTGTGTGGGCGGTGGCGGTGGTTTCGAGATGGGCTTGGGTCACGTTGACATCCTCGTCGCGGAGGGTCGCTCCGGTTGATGGGGCATGCATCCGCCGGGTGGGCAGGTGCAGCGAGGCGGTCATCGTTGCATTGAAGCTTACGCAGGCAAACGAAGCGTTGCGCATGTCGTCAGACGCTATGCGCACAAGGCGCTCGTCGCTCGGCTATAGGCCGTTCTCCACCATCTCGACCACGCGCAGAGCGATGGCGCCGGTTTGCTCCGGCGGGCGGCTGCGCAAGGGGCCATCGATGATGAGCAGGGCGAGCCCATGCACGGCAGACCAGGCGAGGTATTCAGCACCGGGGCGGCGCTCGGCGGGGAGCACACCGGCGGCGGTCATGCGGTCCAGCGCGAGGCTCAGTAGCTGAAACGGATTGAGCCCGCTGTCGCCGGCTTTGGCGGGGTCGGCGTCGTTTTCCACCTCGTCGGGCACGGCAAAGGCGGTGCGGAACAGGCCGGTTTCCATTTGCGCAAAACGCAGGTAACCCACACCGATGGCGCGCAGTGAAGCACGCGCTTGTGCGTCTGCCGGCCAAGTCGAGTCAATGGCGTCCAGTTCGGCCTCCATGGCGCGCGCTAGCGCCGCGAGTGCCGCTGCGCGTACCCCTTGCAGCAAATCCAGCCGCCCCGCGAAGTGGCGGTATGCCGCGTTTGGCGCGACACCGGCACGGCGTGTCGCCTCGCGCAGCACGATGGCGTCTGGCCCGCCGGCACGCGCCAACTCGATACCTGCGTCAAGCAACGCGCGCCGCAAGTCGCCATGGCGATACGTGGAGCGCACGGGCGGGCGGGGTGGTTCCTGGGTCATGCAATGAAACTCCGCAAAGGCGATGTGGACACTGTTCATTATGTCTGCTATCGTTTGTGGACAGTGTTCACAAATCAACACTAGGCGCTGTCGTGCAGGATGCCAAGCACTTTCAGGAGGCTGATATGACGAATGCAATTGACGTTGCGGAGGATGAAGCGCAGTTGCGCAGCCTGATCGAAACATGGGCAGCGGCCGTGCGCGCTAAAGATAGCGATGCCGTGATGCGCCACTATGCGCCTGACGTGGTGGTTTTTGACGTTATGCCACCGTTGTTTGTCAAAGGCGCCGACGCCTATCGCCGCAACTGGCAAGGTTGGTTCGACGCACTGGATGGCCAGGCGGATTTCCAGTTCGTCGAATTGCACCTTGAGGTGAGCGGTGACCTGGCCTATTGCTTCAGCGTGAACCGCCTGCGTGCGCGGTATCGAGACGGTGCAAAGCACGATGCGCAAACGCGCGCCACGGTGTGCTTCCGCAAAATCGATGGCCGCTGGTTGGTCGTCCACGAACACGCCTCGGTACCCATGCCGGTGCCCGAGACCGCTTGCAGTTGAATCCATCGAAAAGCGAAGAAACGCTTTCCCCAACCGCGTGATTGCGTTACCCATGCGCGGCTTTGCAGTCCCTACCCCAAGGAGTTGTGATGCAAGTTCAACCGTATCTGTTCTTCGAAGGCCGTTGTGAGGAAGCGCTCGAGTTCTACAAGAAGACGCTGAGCGCCAAAGTTGATGTGGTGATGCACTACAAGGATGCGCCCAAGGATGCACAGCCCACCGCCGAGCAATGCGGCGGCATGGCGCCTCCGCTCGATAAAGTGATGCACGCCGCTTTCCGCGTGGGTGAAACCCAGATCCTGGCGTCCGACGGCATGGCTTCTGGCAAGGCGGATTTCAAGGGCTTCGGGCTGTCTGTCAGCGTGGCTGACAAGGCCGACGCCGAGCGCACCATCAAGGCGCTGGGCGACGGCGGCCAGGTCACGATGCCGATGGCCGAAACGTTTTTCGCCCACGCATTCGGCATGGTGACTGACCGCTTTGGCATCACGTGGATGGTGATCGCGCCCAAGCCGATGTAAGCACGCTTGCACATCGAAAACGGCCGCCGCAGCGCGGCCTTTTTTTGCATACCATCAAGCGTTTCACCTCTTCAACGTCGTTGAACAAGGAGTGCTTCCATGACGCATGGCATCGACGAACGTAAACGATGGCTTGCCCTGATCGTGCTGTGTCTGGGCGTGCTGATGATCGTGCTGGACACGACCATCGTGAACGTCGCACTGCCGTCCATTCAGGCGGATCTTCACTTTACCGAGACCGCGTTGGTCTGGGTGGTCAACGCGTACATGCTCACTTTTGGTGGGTGCCTGTTGCTCGGCGGGCGATTGGGTGATCTGTTTGGGCATCGCAAGCTGTTCCTGCTGGGGCTTACGCTCTTCACGCTCGCATCGGCGGCGTGCGGGCTGGCGAATTCGCAAGGGTTGCTGATTGCCGCCCGTGCGGTGCAGGGCGTGGGCGGGGCGGTGGTCTCGGCCGTGTCGCTGTCGCTCATCATGAATCTGTTCACATCGCCGGCGGATCGTGCCAAGGCGATGGGCATCTACGGCTTTGTGTGTGCGGGCGGCGGAAGCATCGGCGTGCTGTTGGGCGGCCTGCTGACGAGTGCGCTGAGTTGGCACTGGATCTTTCTCGTCAACCTGCCGATTGGCGTGGCGGTGTATGCCGCCTGTGTCGCGCTGCTGCCGGCGGGCAAGCCGCTGGCCGATCGCACCAAGCTGGATGTGGCGGGCGCGATTTCCGTAACGGCATCGCTGATGCTCGCGGTGTACGCCATCGTGCACGGCAACGAAGCGGGCTGGACTTCCACGCAAACGCTGTCGCAACTCGGCATCGCCATCGCGTTGATGATTGCGTTCCTCGTCATCGAATCGCGCGTATCGCATCCGTTGATGCCGCTGCGTATGTTCGCGCTGCGTAACGTGGCGACTGCCAATGTGGTGGGCGTGCTGTGGGCTGCCGCAATGTTCGCCTGGTTCTTCATCTCTGCGCTGTATATGCAGCGCGTGCTGGACTACAGCGCCATGCAGGTGGGCCTGGCGTTCTTGCCGGCGAACATCATCATGGCGGTGTTCTCGTTGGGGCTGTCGGCCAAGCTGGTGATGCGGTTTGGCATTCGTGCGCCGCTGTCGCTCGGCTTGCTGGTGGCCGCATTGGGGCTGGTGCTGTTTGCGCGTGCGCCGGCGGGTGGCAGCTTCGTGCTGGATGTGCTGCCCGGCATGCTGCTACTGGGGCTGGGGGCGGGCGTGGCGTTCAACCCCGTGTTGCTGGCGGCCATGAGCGATGTGGCACCGGACGAATCGGGCCTGGCTTCGGGTGTGGTCAATACGTCCTTCATGATGGGCGGCGCGCTGGGCTTGGCCATTCTGGCGAGCCTGGCCGCCGCGCGCACGGAGGGTCTGGCCGCAGCAGGCGCTGATGCCGCGACCGCGCTCAATGGCGGTTACCACCTCGCGTTCTTACTAGGTGCTATTGCCGCAGTGGTGGCTTCTGTGTTGGCCGGTGCGTTTGTGCGCACCCGCACGCATGGGCACGCGCAAGGCGACGCATCTTCGGCAGCGTCCATCTGACCTGGATACACCCTACGCGGGTTTCACCGCATGTCTCTATCAAGGCATGCGGTGAAACATGCAATTGACCGACCGGTCGGACGGTTTATAATCGATCCATGCCAAACACGGCGCGAATGCGGTGCCGTGCACACGTCGCCAATGCGGCCGGAGGATCGGATGTACACCCAAAGTCTCGACCAGCCCGGTGGCGTGCCCACCGAACAGGAACTGGCCGCCGTCCCCCAAGGTGAAGCCGAGCTGCAGGCGCGCTTCGACGCGCGCATTAGCGCAGACCACAAAATCGAGCCGCAAGACTGGATGCCCGCGCCGTACCGCAAGACCCTGCTGCGACAGATCTCACAGCACGCGCATTCGGAGGTGGTGGGCATGCTGCCCGAGGGCAACTGGATTAGCCGCGCGCCCTCGCTCAAGCGCAAGGCGATCCTGCTGGCCAAGGTGCAGGACGAGGCGGGCCACGGCCTCTATCTGTATTCCGCCGCAGAAACGCTCGGCAGCTCGCGCGACGAGATGATCGACGCATTGCATGAAGGGCGCGCGAAGTATTCCTCCATCTTCAATTACCCGACGCTCTCCTGGGCAGACGTGGGCGTGATCGGCTGGCTGGTGGATGGCGCGGCGATCATGAATCAGGTGCCGTTGTGCCGCTGTTCGTACGGCCCCTATGCGCGCGCCATGATCCGCATCTGCAAGGAGGAGTCATTCCACCAGCGGCAGGGCTACGAATCGTTGCTCACGATGATGGGCGGCACGCAGGCGCAGCGTGACATGGTGCAAGAGTCCGTCAACCGCTGGTGGTTTCCGGTGTTGATGATGTTTGGGCCGCCCGATACCGCATCGCCCAACAGCGCGCAGACCATGGCCTGGGGCATCAAGCGCATCTCGAATGATGATCTGCGGCAGCGTTTTGTCGATGCCACCGTCGAGCAGGCCCGCGTGCTGGGTGTGACGCTTCCCGACCCCGGGCTCAAATGGAATGCCGCGCGCGGCCATTACGATTTTTCGCCGCTCGATTGGTCCGAGTTCAAGCGCGTGCTTGATGGCCATGGCCCATGCAATCGAGAGCGTCTTGCCACCCGCAAGCGCGCGCACGAAGAGGGTGAGTGGGTGCGCGAAGCTGCGCTCGCCTATGCGCGCAAGCAGGCCGAACGCGCGGCCGCCACCGAACAAGCCGCCTGAGGAATCACGATGACGACCACCACGCATCAACACGAATGGCCGCTGTGGGAAGTGTTCATCCGCAGCAAGCAGGGGCTGGAGCACAAGCATTGCGGCAGCCTGCATGCGGTCGATGCCAAGCAGGCCTTGCAGATGGCGCGCGATGTGTACACGCGCCGGCAGGAAGGCGTGTCGATCTGGGTCGTGCCTTCGGCCGCCATCACCGCCAGCGAGCCCGACGATAAGCCCATGCTGTTCGACCCGATGGCCGACAAGATCTACCGGCACCCGACGTTCTATCGGCTGCCCGACGAAGTCAACCACATGTGAGTTGTGGCGATGAGTTCCGACGCGCATCTGCAATACCTCCTTCGCCTCGCCGACAACGCCCTCATCCTCGGCCAGCGCAACGCGGAATGGACCGGCCACGGGCCCGTGCTGGAAGAAGACATTGCCTTGTCCAACCTCAGCCTCGACCTGATCGGCCAGGCGCGCTTGCTCTACACGCACGCGGGGCAGATTGAAGGCGCGCTCACAGGCACCGCGCGCACGGAAGACGACTACGCCTTCTGGCGCGCGGAAAGCGCGTTCCGCAATTACACGCTGCTTGAGTTGCCGCACGCAGGGCCGATGGTGGCGACCTCTGCTGCCATGCGCGACTACGCCGTCGCCATCGTGCGGCACTTTCTCTATGCCGCGCTGATGGTGCCGATGTGGCAGGCACTGACCGCTTCGGCCGACAGCGAGCTGGCAGCCATTGCCACCAAGTCGCTCAAGGAAATGCGCTACCACCTCGCCCATACGCGCGACTGGCTGGTGCGCTTTGGTGATGGCACGGACGAATCGCATGCACGCGCGCAAGCCGCACTCGATTGGCTGATGCCGTACACCAACGAATTCTTCGCCACGGACGGAGTGGAAGAGGCCATGGCTGATGCAGGCATCGGTGTGCGCCCTGCGGATTTGCGCGAAGCCTGGGAAACCATCGTGCGTGACGCCCTGGACGAGGCCACGCTCGCCTGGCCCGACTCTGGCCCCTATGTCAGCACCGGAAAACACGGCGTGCATTCCGAGCACATGGGCTATCTGCTGGCCGAGATGCAGGGGCTGGCGCGCCAATTTCCGGGGGCATCGTGGTAGCCGAACGCTTGCGTCGGGCACGCACCGCGCTGGACGGTGTGACCGACCCCGAGATTCCCGTCATCACGATTGCCGAGCTTGGCATCCTGCGCGACGTGCAAGTCGATGAGGCCGGAACGCTCGTGGCAACGATCACGCCCACCTATTCAGGTTGCCCGGCGATGGACCAGATTGCCGACGATGTGAGCCGCGCGTTGCAGGCGGCGGATGTGGGTGCGTATCGCGTGCGCTCGGTGCTGTCACCCGCGTGGACCACCGATTGGATTACCGCAGAAGGGGCGCGCAAGCTGCGCGACTTTGGCATCGCGCCGCCGGCGCATTTGGCCTCGGCAGGCGACGCCCGCCCAATCCACATCGTGCGCCCCGCGCAGGCTGAGCACATCGCCTGCCCGCAATGCGGGTCGCATGACACGGTCCTCGTCTCTGCGTTTGGGTCGACGGCTTGCAAGGCGCTGTACCGCTGCCGCGCCTGCCGCGAGCCGTTCGACTATTTCAAGCCCTACTAGACCGCAGCCAGGCCACACCGAGGCCACACCAAGCGAGTGCCATGACCCCGCAATTCCACCCTCTGCGTGTCGCCGAAGTGCGTGGCGAGACGGCCGACACGATCTCGGTGCGCTTCGACGTGCCACCGGATCTGCGTGACGCCTACCGTTTTACGCAAGGCCAGTTCCTGACGTTGCGCGTGCCACGTGGCGAGTTGCCTGGCCAGGATGAGTTGCGCCGTTCGTATTCCATCTGCTGCGCCGTGCAGGATTACGACGCGCATGGCGAACTGCGCGTGGCGGTAAAACGGGTCGATGCGGGGGTCTTTTCCAACCACCTGCACGACCGCATCCGCGTGGGGCAATCGTTGGATGTGTTGCCACCAGACGGCCGCTTCTACGTGCCGTTGGCCGCCGAAAGCGCACGCCACTACGTGGCCTTTGCGGCGGGCAGCGGTATCACGCCTATCCTGTCGCTTATCAAGACCACCTTGGCTGCCGAGCCACACAGCCGTTTCACGCTGGTCTATGGCAACCGCAGTGTCGACAGCATCATCTTTGGCGAGGCGCTTGAAGACCTGAAAGACCGTTACCTCGACCGCTTTGCGCTGTACCACGTGCTGTCGCGGCAGCCGCAGGAGGTTGCGCTGTTCAACGGCCGGCTGGATGGGGAGAAGACGCACGCATTTCTGGATGCCCTGATCCCGCCCGATGACATCGATGCCGCCTTCATCTGTGGCCCTTCCACGATGATCGATGCGGTGGAAGCCGCGCTGCTGGAGCGGGGCGTGCCGCGTGAGCGCGTGCATGCTGAGCGTTTTGGTGTGCCGGTGGGTGATGCCTCGGCCAAGCCACGCAAGCGGGCCGCCGTGGCGGGTGATGTGGCGTTGACGGTAGTGCTCGACGGCAAATCGCACGAGGTGCCGATGGACGGCGACGCCAAGGTGCTCGATAGCGCGCTCAGCGCGGGGCTCGATTTGCCCTATGCCTGCAAGGGCGGCGTGTGTTGCACGTGCCGCGCCAAGGTGTTGGAGGGCCGCGTGGAAATGGACAAGAACTTCACGCTGGAAGACTGGGAAATCCAGCAGGGCTTTGTGCTGACGTGCCAGGCGCGGCCGCTCACGCAGCGTGTCGTGGTCAGCTACGACGAGCGCTGAACGCTAGCGCTCGATGTGGTTCGGACCCGCGAGTCCGCTCTCCAGCATGTCGATCACCATTTCGGCGTAGCCCTCATATGAAAGCGGCCCGTCGGGTTTGAGCCAGGTGAACGTCCAGTTCATCATGCCGAACAGCATCATGGTGATGGGCGTGCGATTGGCATCGTCCACCTTGTCGGGATAGGCCGCGCCGAGTTGCCGGCCCACCGCGGCCACGACGTCCCGTTCGCGCGCGAGCACGATGTCGCGTTGTTCCGGCGACAGGTATTTCACGTCATTGAGCAGGGCCACATGCCGGGTGCGCGAGGTCGCATACTCGGCCAGAAACGTGCGGACCAACAGATGCAGTGTGGCGCGGGCCGACAGCTTGGCGTGCAGCGCGTCGCTTTCGGCGCGCTCAACCAGATCCGCCAGCCGCTTGGTGTAGCGGTCGAGCAGGTCGAACAGGATCGCTTCCTTGCCTTCGTAGTAGTGATACAGGCGCGACTTCGAGCCGCCGCAGGCTGCGGCGAGCTGGTTCATCGACACGCTCGGGTAGCTGTCGGCGGCAAAGGCCTCGGCGGCGGTGTCGAGCACGCTTTCACGGCGCAGCTCGAATTCGTCTTCGTTCTTGACGCGGGACATGTGGGGCGGCACATCGGTGCGCATTGGCCGGAACGGCCGCCATGTTAACCGGCTGCGTCGTGCCGTGTCGATGCCGCGTGCCGGGGCATCGACCGGATCAAGCAGGATCAAGCCGTTTCGTGCACGCCCAGGAAGTCCAGCACGGCTTCCAGGAACGCGTTAGGCAACTCCACGTTGGCCAGGTGCACGGTGTCGAGCATGCGCAGTTGCGCCCCGGGGATGGCGGCCGCGATTTCCTCGCCGTGGCGGGCAGACGTCACGGTGTCGTGCAGGCCGGCAATGACGAGCGTCGGCTGCCGGATCAGCGTGATGGTGCGGCGCAGGTCGGCATCGCGCACCGCTGTCCAGCCGCCGATGATGCCCTCGCGCGGCGTGGCCAACAGCGTGCGGCGGAACGGTTCAACGGCGGGGTCGTTCGCTTCCAGCATGTGTGCCGGGAACCAGTTGCGCAGGAACGTTTCTGCCGTGGCCTGCATATCGGGCGCTTGCTGCAGCTCCTGGATGGCCTGATCGAAATATTGCGTCGGGCCGATGTGCGCGGCGGTGTTGGAGAGCACCAGCCGATCAAGGCGCTCCGGCACATGAATCGCCAGCCATTGCGCCACGATGCCACCCAGCGATAGCCCCAGCATGTGCACGCGCTGGATGCCAAGCGCATCGAGCAACTCCACCACGTCACGCCCGAGTCGGTCCATCGAATACGCGCCCGACGGTGCATCGGAAGCGCCATGGCCGCGCGCGTCGTAGCGCAGCACGTGGAAGTGCTCGGCCAGCCCCGGCACCGTCACGTCCCACATGTGCAGATCGGTGCCGATGGAGTTCGACAGTAGGAGAACGGGCTTGTCCGCTGCGCCGTCAAAGCGATAGGCGATGCGCACGCCCTCGCCGGTGGTGATGAAGGAGAGGTCGTTGCGGTGGGTCATGATGGGCTCCTGAGCAGGACAGTTGAAACGATTGGGATGGCGTCATCGTAGGAGCTGGGTCGTTTTGTGGATACTATGAAGTTCTGACAAACCTTGTAGGTTTTGCCGACAATGCAGAACTTCACGCTTCATGAGCTGCAATGCTTCGATGCGGTGGTGACAGGCGGCAGCTTTCAGGCCGCAGCCGATCGGCTGCATCGCTCGCACCCTTCGGTGTTTGCAGCGGTGACCAAGCTGGAGCATCAACTGGGATTGAGCCTGCTGGACCGCAGCGGTTATCGCGTGCGCCTGACGGAAGCCGGGCAGTCGTTTCATCGCAAGGTGCAATCCCTGCTGCGCGAGAGCGATGAGTTACGGACCCACGCCCGGCAATTGGCGATGGGCGAAGAGGCCGAGTTGCGCGTGGTGTTGGGAGACCTCTGCCCGCTGCAGCCCGTGCTGGCATTGCTTAGCCAGTTCTTTGGCCAATGCCCGCAGACGCGGCTGCAATTGCAGTTCGAAGCCGTGACCGGCCCATGGGAGCGCCTGCTGGAGGGCGAGACCGATCTGATCGTCCACCGTGTGCCCAAGGGCGACGTGCGCATGGAATGGATCGACCTGGGCACCATCGCCATGGTGCCTGTGGTGGCGCCGGGTTTTCTGCCGTTTCCGATCACATCGACGCTCACGCCGCAGCAGATGCAGCGCTTCATGCAATGCGTGATCAATGATTCAGCGCGGCGGCCGCCCGAGCAATCCCACTATGTCATCGAAGGGGCCCCGCAATGCGCCGCGCCGGATCAGTTGATGAAGAAGGAGCTGATCTTGCACGGCATGGCGTGGGGCCATCTGCCGCGCTTCCTGATCGACGCGGAATTGCGCGAAGGGAAGCTGCTATCGATCGCAGGGCGGCATTTTCCCGGCATGGTGCAGGAACTGGTGGTCGCGCGCCGGCGGGATCAGCCGCATGGGCCGGTCGCCAATCGGTTGTGGGAGTTTCTCGGCAACCATGCGCCGTTGCTGAAGCCGGCATTGGGGCGTATGCCGCGTCAGGCGGGGGCGACCACCCGAAAGCGGGCGTAGCTCCGCACATGCCTCTTTCGTCTCGTCCCTGCCCAGGCAGGCGCGCCCTCTAGTCGACTTGGCGGAGTGCCCACTGCGCGGTTCCAGACTATAACCATTCATGCCCAACCAACCCCTTGGGCAAAGGGGGTGAACGATGGACGCACATGGCACCGACAAGGTCTTCGCCGGCTCGATTCCTGAACTGTATGACACGCTGCTGGTCCCGTTGATCTTCGAGCCCTATGCGGTGGAGGTGGCCGAGCGGGCTGCGCGCTGCAAGCCGAAGCGCGTGCTGGAAGTCGCGGCAGGTACCGGGGCGGTGACGCGGGCATTGGCACGTACGCTGCCGGAAACCACCGAGATTGTCGCAACCGACTTGAACCCGCCGATGCTCGATCGCGCGGCCGCCGTAGGCACGGTCCGCCCCGTGACTTGGCAACAGGCCGATGCCCAGCAACTGCCGTTTCCCGACGGCAGTTGCGATCTGGTGATCTGCCAATTTGGCGTGATGTTCTTTCCCGACAGGCCCAAGGCCTTTGCCGAGGCGCGGCGTGTGCTGACACCGGGCGGCACGCTGCTCTTCAGCGTGTGGGGCCGGATTGAAGACAACGATTTTGCCAACGCGGTGACGAACGCGCTGATGAAGCGCTTTCCCGAGAACCCGCCGATGTTTCTGGCGCGCACGCCGCATGGCCACTACGATGCGGCGCCTATTCAGCGAGACGCTCGCCTTGGTGGTTTCACCACAGAAGTCGCATGCGACGTTGTCACTGCACGCAGCCGGGCAGACACCGCGCGCGTGGTGGCGACCGCTTACTGCCAGGGCACGCCATTGCGCAGCCAACTGGAGGCATTTGGGCCCGATGCGCTCACTGACGCCACAGAGGTGTGTACCCGTGCCCTGTCCGCGCAGTTTGGCACTGGCCCGGTCGACGGAAAGATCCAGGCGCTGATGTTCAGTGTGACCGCGTAAGGGGGGGCAATCAAGCCGCCTGCTTGGTCGCGCTCATGTAGTTGCGGTTGTAGTTCAGCACGCGCCCCGTGGTCAGGTCATAACCGACGCGGCCTGTGAGCGTTTCCAGCGCACGGCCATACAGGTGGAAGTGGCGCGTCGGTTTGTTGCCCAGCACGTGGATGCTGTGGATGTCGTCGTCCAGAAAGGCGATGGGCGTGCCGGGCTGGACCACCACCTCCTGCGACAGATTGAGCGTGGCGCGCTCCGGGTCACGACCATCATCCGTGCGGGTGTAGACGCGGTTCAGCTCTTCGCCTTCCAGCGCCACGATCACCGCCCACGTAGTGTGGTTGTGCGGCGGCGTGGTCTTGCCGGGGTTGATGGAGTTCAGATACAGCGCGAAGGTCTTGTCGCTGTCTTCATGCAGCAGATAGCGGCTCGAGGCGTCGGCATCATTGGCAGGCGGCGGCGGAAAGGCGTCGAACGGAAACAGGGCCTCCTGCGCGGCCAGCTCCTGCAGCCGGTCGGCAATGCGCGCGAGCGACGCACGGGTGATGCCATCCTGCGAGGCAATGGCGCGGATGGCGACAAGGGTTTGTTGGATGGCGTGTTCGCGTTGCTGGGCGAGGCTCATAGCGGTTCGGCGCAGAGGGGTGGCTCAAGAAGGAGGCAGAAGAATGAGGCCCCAGTGTAGAGCGCCGAGCCCGTGCCACCAACGCACGATCCTGCATATGGATAGACGCATCGCTTCGTTCGTGCACGCGTGCCGGCGTGCCTACCATGGCTGCCTCCCAGTCCACTGAGTCACTGAAATTGATCGGTGCTTGCCATGCCGTGCGGGCGCATCGCGTCGTTGCAAATGCTCGCCAGCTATTGCTGCGCTTTCCGCCTAGCGCTGCATCCCGCATGGCATGTCCTGCCCCTCCCATTTCAATGATTCGGCGGACTAACCCGCAAAACACGCAGCAATACGCGAGGCATGTATGTCGACTCCCGCCATTCCCTCCATCAACGCCACTACGCTCAAAGCTTGGCTACATGACGGCGCAGAGATCGCGCTGTTCGACGTGCGCGAAGCCGGCGAGTTTGGCGAGGGGCACCTCTTTCTTGCCACGCCCGTGCCCTATAGCCGGCTGGAGGTGGAAGCGGTGCGGCTGGCGCCCCGGCGTGATGTGCGCCTAGTGGTAACAGACGCCGATGGCGGCGCGCTCGCCACACTGGCTGCCCGGCGCCTTGCCGATCTGGGCTACGGCAATGTGCATGTGCTGGAGGGCGGTAACGCCGGGTGGCAGGCTGCCGGCCTGGCGCTGTTCCAGGGCATCAACGTGCCGTCCAAGACGTTTGGCGAACTGGCCGAGCTGGCCTATCACACGCCGCATATCACGGCGGGGGAGCTGGCAGCCTGGCAGCGCGAGCACAAGCGGCACGTGTTGCTGGACGGACGCACCGTCGCGGAATACCGCCGCATGACGATTCCCGGTGCGGTGTCGTGCCCGAACGGTGAACTCGCGCTGCGGGCGCCTGCACTCATCCCTGATGACGACACGCCCGTCGTCGTCAACTGCGCGGGCCGCACGCGCAGCATCATCGGTGCGCAGACGCTACGCAATCTCGGATTGCGCAATCCGATCTACGCGCTGGAAAACGGCACGCAGGGCTGGCAACTGCATGGCCTCACGCTGGAACACGGCGCGGACCGACGCTACCCCGACACGATCGACGTGCCGACCCGCCGCCGTGCGCAGGAAGTGGTGACCCAGTTGTCGCGCCGGTTTGCCGTGCCCAGCATCACCGCCGCCGACGTACAGGCCGAGCGGCAGCGCGGCGCACGCACCGTCTTCCTGCTCGATGTGCGCACTGCCGAAGCCTTTGCACGCGGCAGCCTCCCAGGTGCGGTGCATGCACCGGGCGGCCAGTTGCTGCAAGCGACCGACCAATACGTTGGCGTACGCGGCGCTCGGCTGATCGTCTTTGACGACGATGGCATTCGTGCGCCGGTGATCGTCAGTTGGCTGCAGCAGATGGGCCACGATGCCGTCGTGCTGGAGGGCGGCCTCAGCGAGGCGAACGCCGCCGCGCTCGAGCAAGACGACGCGGCCTGGCACCCCGTTGCGCCATCGGGCATCGATGCCGGTGCTCTGCGCAATGCCTTTGCGAACGGACAAGTGCAGGTGTTCGATCTGCGCAGCAGCGCGGCTTATCGCGCGGGCCACATTCCCGGCGCACGGTGGTCGACACGGCGCCAGTTGGTCGATGTACGCGGCACGCATATGGTGCTGGTGGATGATGATCCTGCCGTCGGCGCACTGGCCGCGGTCGATCTGTTCGAACAGGGTGCGGCGTCCGTGCGGCGCCTGGATGGCGGCATTGCGGCCTGGCACGCCGCCGGCTATCCGCTGGAAGCCACACCCGAGTTGCCGACGGATGCCGAGCGCATCGACTACCTCTTCTTCGTGCACGACCGCCACGACGGCAACCTCGACGCCGCACGCGGTTACCTCGCCTGGGAAATTGGCCTCGTCGCACAACTCGATGCGCAGGAGCGCGCCGGTTTCAAGCCCGGCGTGCCCGACGCAACCGCCCATGCGCCGGCTCAAGCGAACGAAGTGGAGGCGCAATGACGCGCGACACTCGCCATGCCGCTGAAGCGCTTGCCACGCGCATCATCCACGCAGGCAGCCCACCGTTTGTGAATGGCTCCGCGCCCGTTAACGTGCCGGTAGAGCGCACCAGCACCGTGCGCCACGCCACCACGGCCGCACAGCACGACGTGCAAGCGCGTCGCAAGGCCGGTGAGAACGTTGCCAGCTACGGCCGCCACGGTTCACAGACGCACCGTGCGCTGGAAGACGCATTGCTGGCGCTGGAAGGCGGCGTGCGGGCGTTCCTGGTGCCGTCGGGTTTGTCGGCGATTTCGCTGACGTTTCTGGCGCTGCTCTCACCCGGTGATCACGTCATCGTGACGGACAGCATCTACGCGCCCGTGCGCCGGCTCGATGCGGCGCTGTTGCAGCGGCTAGGTATCGAGTTGTCGTACGTGGACCCATCCAACGGACAACTCGAAGCAGCCATCCGGCCGCATACGCGGCTGATCTATACCGAGTCCCCGGGGTCGCTGCTGTACGAAATCAATGACTTGGCTGCCATTGCCCGCGTGGCGCGACGCCATGACATCGTGCTGGCGACGGACAACACCTGGGCGTCGGGCATCCTGTTCCGTCCGCTGGATGCGGGGGCGGATGTGTCCGTGCTGGCGGCAACCAAGTACGTAGCCGGGCATTCGGATGTGATGCTCGGTGCCGTCATCGCCCGCACCGAAGCCGTGGCCGCGCGCATTGCAGCCGCGCACGATGTGCTGGGCCTGACCATCGGTGCAGACGATGCCTACCTTGCCCTACGCGGGGTACGCACGTTGCCAGTGCGCATGGCGCAGCACCAGCGCAACGCCACGCGCGTCGCGCAATGGCTGCAAACGCAACCGGGTGTCGGCCGGGTGTATTACCCAGCGCTGCCGGATGACCCGGGGCACGCGCTATGGAAGCGGGATTTCAAGGGCGCAAACGGCCTGGTTTCGTTCGTGCTCGAAGGTGCAGATGTCCGTGCGGCAGAGCGCGTGGCCGATGCCCTGCGCCTGTTCGCCATCGGGGCATCGTGGGGTGGTTACGAAAGCCTGGTCACCGTGGTTGCGCCGGAGCGCCTTGTGGACCATGCACAGTGGAACCAGGCTGGCGCTGTGCTGCGTCTGCACGTGGGGCTGGAAGATGCGGATGACTTGATTGCTGATCTGGCGCAGGCGTTGCAGCATGCGCCGGCGGCAGCGTTGCATGCCATTGGTGGGTGAGTTTTAGCCCATCAAACCGCAAACGCCGCGCTGGCAAAGGCGGCGTGCCAAGGGGCATGCGTAGCGGGCCGTGCACCGGCATGCCCGGACAGCGCGCGTGACAGAAACGCGCGCGTGCGTTCGCTGATGGGCGAGGAAAACAGTTGCTCCGCAGACCCACGCTCCACCACCACGCCGTGTTCCGTGAACACCACCTCATCACTGATGGCGCGTGCAAACGCCATTTCGTGCGTGACGAGCACGCAGGTCAGCCCATCGTCAACCAGCTCACCGATCACGTTGAGCACTTCGCCCACGGTTTCGGGGTCGAGCGCGGAGGTGACTTCATCAAACAGGATCAGCTCCGGGCGCATTGCCAGCGCGCGGGCAATCGCCACGCGTTGCTGTTGGCCGCCGGAGAGTTGGCCGGGGTAGGCGCGTGCCTTGTCGGCCAAGCCCACCTTTTTGAGTAGCGCGTGCGCGTCGGCTTCGGCCTCTTGGCGGCTGCGGCCCAGCACGCGCACAGGCGCAGCGGTGAGGTTGTCCAGCACGCACAGATGCGGAAACAGGTTGTATTGCTGGAACACGAAGCCGATGCGCTTGCGCAGGGCAATGGTTTCGGCTTCGGTGGCGAGCTGGTCAACGCGAATGCCATCCACCGCAATGCTGCCGCGCTGCGGGCGCAGCAACCCGCTGATGCAGCGCAAGAGTGTCGACTTGCCCGAGCCCGAGGGCCCGATGATTGAGACCGCCTGACCGCGATGCACATCGAGATCGATACCGCGCAGCACCTGCGTGGTCCCGAAGGTCAGGTGGACATCGCGCAACGCGACCAGTGGGGCAATGGCGCGCGCATCGGCAGGCGGCGCCTCCAATGGCAAAAGATCAGGCAACGACATGAGCGCGCTCCAGGCGCCGGGTCAGGCGCGAAATCGGGTAGCAATAGACGAAGAACAAGGCCAGCACGGTGAAGTACGTCAACACCGTAAACGGCGTGCGATTGATGGTGTTGCTGGCGATCTGCGCGGTGTCGAGCAGGTCGTGCACGCCCACGAGCGAGGCCATTGCCGTGCCCATAGTGATGACGGCATACAGGTTCATCCACGAGGGCAGCATGCGGCGCACGCATTGCGGCAGCACGATGCGCCAGAGGACGTCGCGACGCGTAAACGCCAGCGATGCTGCCGCCTCCCATTGGGTGGACGGAATCGACAGCACTGCGCCACGGAAGATTTCCGCCACGTGTGCGCTGGCGGGGAGCGCCAACGCGAGCGTCACCTTGAACCAGTCTGGAAACGGCACCACATGGCCACCCACGACCATTTCGAACGGCACGGCATACGCAATGCCATACACCAGCACGAGCCACGGCGCATTGCGAAAGGCCACCACATAGGTGCCGGCGATGCGCTGCAGGCCGCGCGCGGGCGACAGATGCAGCGCCCCCACCGCCAGCCCCGCCAGCGAGCCCAGGCCGACTGCCAGCAGGCTGATGCCGATGTTGATGCCCAACCCACGCAGCAGCGCGGGTGTCCATTGCAGCAAGGTCGCAAACAGACTGTCAGGCATGGGCAGGGGCTCCCGTGATGGCATGACCCTGGCCCGCCGTGCCGTAGCCGGGCATGCGTAGCCGGCGCTCCAGCCACAGCCCAGCGGCGTGCACGGCATAGGTGACCACGCCGTAGAACAGCAGCAACAGCACCATGCATTCGAGCACGTTGTCACGCTGCGTCCAGATCATCAGCGCGCTATAGGTGATGTCGCCCACCGCAATGGCGGACGCCAGCGACGATGCTTTCACCAGCTCCACCGTGTTGTTCATCAGGGATGGCAGCGCGGCGCGAAACGCCAGCGGAAGCTGCACGCGCCACAGCCGTTCACGTGCGTTGAAGCCCAGCGAGGTGGCGGCTTCGAGCATGGCGGGCGGCACGGCTTCGATGCCCGCGCGCAAGGCTTCGGCGTGGAACGCCGCCTTGTGCAGCGACAGCAGCGTCACCGCCCAGAAGAACGGCGTGAGCGGATTGGTCAATTGCCACTGCGCCAACGCTTGCGTGATGAGTGTATTGACGACCAGGAATGCGCAGCACAACTGCACCAGCGTGGGCGTGTTGCGTGTGAGTTCAACAAAGACCTGCGCGAGCCACACCACACGCCTGCGCGGCGACACCAGCAAGCGCGCCAGCCCCACGCCAAAGATGAGGCTCAGCACCACGGTACTCAGCATCACCAGCAGCGAGGTCTTTGCGCCCTGCAGCAACGAGTTGCGCTCGTAGGCCTCAGCCAGAAAGCTGTAGTCCAGGCCCGTGTGGCGGACCAGCGCGATTGCGCGCAGGAGCAGATCGTCGGTCAACGGCGGATCCTCAATGCTTCATTCAGCTGCAATGGTCAGCTGCGATTGGCCTTCAGCTTGTCATGCCACTCCACCAGCGCGGGCGATGGCGGCTGGATGCCGTTCTTCTTTTCGGTTTCGATCAGCCAGCCGGTGCGGTGCCAGCCTTGCACCACGCGGTCGAGCGCGGCCACGGTATCGTTCTCGCCTTTGCGCGCCCAGATGACGGTGGGCGCGGGGATGAGGTCGGGGCCGACGATGCGGTAGTCCTTCCATTCGGGGTTGGAGCGCGGCAGCGGCTGCAGCAGCGTGGCGTCGTGCACGGCGGCGGCGCAGTTGTTGCCGCGCAGCGCCAGCAGCGATTCGGCCGGGCTCTTGAAGCCCTTGGGGGTGGCGCCAATGTCGGCGGCCAGCGGCTTGGTATAGCTGCTGCCTTGCGACAGGCACACGTCCTTGCCCCTCAGGTCGCTCCACTGGCGCACCGGGCTGTCTTTGGGCACCAGCGCCACGCCGCCAACGCGGTAGTAGGGCGTGGGCACATGGGCCAGCAGTTCGGCACGCTCGGGGTTCAGTTCCATGGATGCCACCAGCACATCCACGCGGCCCTGCTGCAGAAACTGCACGCGGTTGGAGGGTTGCACCTGCACGGTTTCCACTTCCACACCCAGCCCGCGCGCCAGCGCTTGTGCCAGGTCCACATTGAAGCCCGTTGCCCGCTGCGTGGCCGGGTCGATGGAGCCAAAGGGGCCCCCCGACAGCACCACGCCCACCACCAGTTTCTTGCGCTGCTGAATTTTGTCGAGCGTGGCATCGGCATGCGCGGCCGCGGCCGTCAACAGAGAAGCGGCGGCCAGCGCGGCGGAAGCAAAGCGGAACCCAGTGGACGTAGCGGACATGGCGTGCGACAGATTGTTTCTGAGGCGGCCATTGTGTGAGACACCCGTCGTGCGGGGAACGAATAAAAACCGGAAACGTTATGCGCCGTTCACGACTTCTGCAGCCCCAGCCATACGCGCCACGTGGGCCGGTTGCGCATCCATTCGATCGTGCGGCGGCCGAGCGTAATGGAAGGCTGTTCGACATAGCGATGCAGCAGCGTGGCCAGCGCCAGCGTCAGCGTCAGGTTGACAGCAAACAGCATCAACTGCGAGCCGATCCACTCTGGCGCCAGCACGCCCACCAGCCGGTGCGTCGCCTCGATCACGCTAGGGTGCACCAAGTACAACGCGTACGAAAGCTCACCCAGCCAGACGACCACGCGCGGCACACGCAACTCGCCGCAGTGCTCCATGGCGACCAACCCAGCCAACAGCGCGCCCGCCGGCAGCCCACGCCAGAACAGGTCGAACTTCGGCGCCGGCGCGATCACCGAGATCAGGAACGCGCCCAGCCCAACCGCCAGCAGCACGCGTGCGATGGTGGGTGTCAGGCGGCGTCGGTGCAGCGCATAGACCCACGCCAGCCCCGCACCTAGCAAAAATTCCAGCACTAGCGGGTTGGCGGCCATCGCCTGTACGGGCGTCGCCCATGCGTGGAGCACTTCCGGGTCGCGCAGTACCACGCCGCTGTGCCAGAACGGCACGATCACCGTCGTGGTGAACAGCGCCAACGCCACCAGCCACAGCGCGCGGCGGCCAAACAGTGCCAGGCCCAGCGCGCACAACGCATAGAAGAACGCCTCGTAGTTGAGCGACCAGCCCACGTAAAGCGCGGGATACCCGAAGTACGGCGCATCCGCATTGGCCTGCGGCATGAACGCGAGCGAGGTTAGCAACACGCCCGTCGATACCGGGTTGAGCCAGGCGGAATGCAGCATGGACATCAACCAGTACGGCGGCGCCAACCGGAACGCGCGCTTGACGAGGAATTCGCCGGGCGCCTCCGGTGCTTTGCCCCGACCTTGGCCGAGCACAGCAACCCACGCGATGATGAAGCCGCTGATGACGAAGAACACATCCACGCCGACATGCCCGCGCTTGATCACATGCGTGGTCAACCACGCCAGGGCAGGGACGTCCGCGTGGGCGAGTGCCAAGCCCGAGTGGAATACGACGACGTAGAGCGCAGCAAAGCCCCGCAAGGCCTGGATGCTTTGGAGGGAAGAAGAGGAACGGTTCACAACTTGGGCCGGTCAACGTGCAACCCAAGCTGCCCAGCAAGCTACGTGCCGACCGCGTCTTGGTGTGGCGTTGCCGACGCTGTGGATGCAAACGGCGGTTTGCGTGGCGCGCCTACCTCCCCCAAGCGAATGAGCCGGGCGCGCACGACGTTGCGGCTGATGCCCAGCAAGCGCGCGGTTTCGCTCTGGCTGTAGTGGCAGTACCGGAACACCTCGCGGAACAGGGCGTCTTCCACCACCTGATAGACATCCGGAACATTGGCATTGCAGAGCTGTTGGATGGCCGTGCGCAGCGCACCGATATCGTCTGCTGCGGAGGCTGCCGGTACCTGTGCAGGCGGCGCGGTGACGGGCAAGGTGGGCGGTGAAACCTCTGCGTTGACTGGGCAGGCGGAGCGGTTCGACAGGCGCAGGCTGGTGGCGTCGATGGTGTTGCCGTCGCAGAGCAGCAGCGTCCGGTGGATCACGTTTTCAAGCTCGCGCACGTTGCCGTGCCAGGGTGCATGCGTGAGCAGGCGCTCGGCCTCGGGCGTGAGCATGGCGCGCGCATGGCCCAGCCGCTTGCTGTAGGCGTCGATGAAGTAGCGCGCGAGCGGCACGATATCGCCCGGCCGTTCCTTCAGCGTGAGGACATTGAGGTTGACGACGTTCAGCCGGTAATAGAGATCCTTGCGAAAGCGCTTCTCCTGGACCAGCGTTTCCAGGTCGACGGTCGTGGCGGCGACGATGCGCAAATCGACCGGGATGGGCGTGCGTCCACCCAAGCGCACGATTTCGCGCTCCTGCAGCACACGCAGCAGCTTGTTCTGCACCGGCAGCGGCAGATCGTTGACCTCGTCCAGGAAAATGGTGCCGCCGTTGGCTTGCTCGAACCACCCGACTTGTGTGCCGAAGGCGCCGGCAAACGCGCCATTTTCGTGACCGAAGAGTTCCGCATCGACCAGCGCGTCGGAAAAGGCGCCACAGCTGACCACCACGAACGGGCCATCCTGCCGCGTGCTGCGGTTGTGCAGATAGCGGGCGATCAGCTCCTTGCCGGTGCCGGTTTCGCCGGAGATCAACACGGTGGCGTCGCTGGGCGCCACCTGTTCGACTTCATCGAGCAGCGCCCGTGAGCGCGGGTCTTCAAATATCCACGCAGGAGTGCTGGCCGCTGGCGCGTGGCCCGGCGGCGGAGGCCATACAGGGAACGTCGCCATGATTGTCCATTCAGCTCGGTGGGATCAGGAATAGAAGGAGGGTTCGGGCAGCGCGCCGTTCAGCGCCCAGTCGCCCAGCTCGTGGAGCTTGTAGTCGACCGGGTCGTGCAGTGTTTGGGTGCGCAGGTTGCGCCAGAAGCGGTCCAGCCCCAGCGCGCCGTGCGTGGCGCGTGCGCCGGTGGTCTCAAACATCCGGCTGGTCAAATCCAGCCCGACGCGCGTGGCCGCCACCTTGGCCGTGGCCACGGCAACGGCCACATGCCCGCGCTCGTGCGCGGTGAGCACCGCGCCTTGTGCCCAGGCTTCATCAAACCGGGTGGCCGCCTGCTGTGCCAGCAGCCGCACGCTTTCCAGGCCCACGAAGAACTCGCCATAGTGCGCGAGCGTGTAGGCGTCCTTGCTGGCGCGTTCTGCGGTGGACCGATGCCAGGGGCGCGCTTCATGCAGCGTGTAGTGCTTGGCCTGTTCGAATGCGCCTTCCGCCAGCCCTAGAAATACGTGCACGAAGACAAGCTGGGCCAGCAGCGGACGCAATGAAGAGAACGGTGTGGTCAGTGGCCCCGGGTCGCGCAGCAGTTCGTTATCTTCCACACGGACTTTCTCAAACAGGGCGCTGCCGCTGTCGGTCTGCCGTTGCCCGAAGGCGTTCCAGTCGTTGTTGATGGTGATGCCGGCACGCGCCGTGGGTACGGCGGCAATCAACAGCTTGCGGCTGTGTTCGTCCAGCCCCGAGGCAATCAGCATCTGCGAATCCAGCGCGCCGGAGCAGAAGCTTTTCTTGCCGGAAAACTCGTACCAGCCGTCGAACCGGCGCACGATGGTGCGGTCGTCCAGCGGGTTGAGTGCGTTGCCCCAGAACCAGTGCTTGCGCGCGGTCTGTTCGTACCACGGCTCCCATTGGTCTGGCCGCGCAAATAGGCGCACGGTCGCCAGCAGCAGATGGTGAAAGCCGTAGACGTGCGCAATGGAGCTATCCACCTGCGCAAACTCGCGCACGGTGTCTAGCGTTTCGGCCCAGCTGGCACCGTGTCCGCCGTAGTGCTTGGGAATTGATAACGCCAGCAGGCCGCTGCGCCGCAGCGCGTTGCGCTCGGCCAGCGGCGTGCCGCCTGCGGCATCGCGTTCCACAGCGGTCTGCGCAAACTGTGCCGCCAGTGCCTTGGCGGACTGGCGGATGGGTGTCGCCGGAATGTCGATTTCAGGAGGGATCGCCGTCTCGGTCGTCATGGAAAATCGGAAAGAGGGTGGGGCCAGAGGTGAGACCAACTACGCCAATGCCGGCGCTTGCCGCGCCACGTCGCGGCCGAAATAGAAGTGCTGGATGTCCTGGCGCCGGCGCAGCGCGTGGGCCGTGTCACTCAGTACCGTGACGCCGGCCTCCAGTACCGTGGCGCGATGGGCGTATTGCAGTGCGACCGTGGAGTTCTGCTCCGCCACCAGGATCGATAGCCCTTCGTCACGGTTGAGCTGTCGCAGTCGCGCAAAGATGTCTTGCACCACCAGCGGCGCCAGACCCATCGATGGCTCGTCCAACACCAGCAGGCGCGGGCGTGACATCAGCGCGCGGCCAATGGCCGCCATCTGCTGCTCGCCGCCCGATGTGAGGCCGGCGGCAATACGGCGGCGCTCGTACAGACGCGGGAAGATCGCGTACACGCGCTCCAGATCGGCTGCAGTTTCTGCGCGCGAAGCGCTGCGGCCCAGTGCACCCGTGACGAGGTTGGCCTCGATGGACAGATTGGGAAAGCAGCGCCGGCCCTCCAATACCTGCACAAGCCCCAGGCGTACAAGTTGCGCAGGCGTGGTGCGCGCAACATCATGGCCGTCGTAGTGGATGGTGCCGGCCGTGACTTGCCCTCGCTCAGGCACCAGCAGGTTTGAGATGGCCTTGAGCGTGGTCGATTTACCCGCGCCATTCGCGCCCAGCAGCGCGTGCACCTCACCCCGCAGCACGGTGAGGCTCACGTTGTGCAGGGCGACGATGGCGTTCTGGTAAGTCGCCTCGACGGCATCGACGCGCAGCAGCGCAGCGGAGTCACTCATCGCCTGCGCGCTCAAGCCGCCTTGGCCACTGGCGGTGTTGTGCTTGCCGCCACCGTGCCGGGCCCCGCACCGATCTGCCAAACGTACGGCGGTTCGGTCCCATTGATGTGCCAGTCGCCGATGATGCGCGCCTTGTAGATCAGTGGATTGTGCAATGCCACCGTGCGCGCGTTGCGCCAGTGACGATCCAGCGCCTTGCCCGAGGCCGTGGCCGACGCGCTGAGCGCATTGAAGAATTGCGTGGCCGCGCGCAGCACGAGGTCTGCGATCGCCACTTGGCCTTGTGCGGATTCCAGTTCGGCGTCGATGTTGGCCTGGTGCTCCTGCGCGGCATCGCCGGCCCAGTGCGCATCGTAGGCACGCTGCGCCGCAAAGGTCGCGCGGATGGCGGTCGCTTCGGCTGCGTAGGCGAGGGCGGACACCTCGCCCACCACCTGTTGCACCTGCACGTCTTGCGCCACGGCCGGCGCGTTGCCGGTGCTGAAGATGCGCTTGCGCTCGCGCACTTGCTGCGCCACGTCGCGTGTGATGGCGCGTGCAATGCCGGCCAGCGTGGCCAGGTGGAAGAGCTGGTAGAACGCCGTCTGGTACTTGAAGCGGCTGGTGAACGGGAAGATGTTCTCCTCTTCCACGGCGGCGTTCTCATACACCGAGGTGCCGCTGCCCGTGGTGCGCTGGCCGAAGCCATTCCAGTCGTCATGGTGCGTGACGCCGGGCTGGTGCGAGCTGACTGCGGCGATGATGTCGGTGCCGTCTTCCAGGCGCGCGTACAGGTCCACCCAGTCCGCAAAGATGCTGCCGGTGCTGTAGTACTTGCGGCCGTTGACGACCCAGCGGCCATCTCGCTTCGACACGCGGGTAATGACGTCGCCGATGGCCACGTCGCCCACCTCTGTCCAGGCGTTGCCGACCAGATCCCCCGCCGCGAAGCGCCGCAGCCACACCTCGGTGCGCGCATCGCGCGGTGCGTTCAGGCGGTCTTCCACAAAGGCGAAGTGCCCACGCAGCGCCTGCACGATGTTGGAATCGGCATCGGCCAGTTCAATCAGCAGTTGGAACAACTGCGGCAGCGTGGCGCCGTCGCCGCCATATTCCACCGGCACGCGCACCGCGCCAAAGCGCGCTTGCTTGAGCCATTGGATGGCGTCCACGCCGAGTTGACGGTCGTGTTCGCGCTGCAGGGCGGTGTCGCGGATGCGCTGGAAGATGGGGCGGTACTTCTGCGCAAGGGCCTCGTATTCAGTGCCAAAGAGGGTGCTGGCGTGCGCTTGGGTCATGTCAAACCTCCGTCAGATCGGGGAAGGTGATGGGGGTAGGCGGGGAGCTGCCGTCAATCGTTGATGCTGGTACGCACCTTGATGTTTTTCTCCTTGGCGTACGCCAGCGACGATTTCTCGATGATCGGCCGCAGCAACTTCCAGTCCGGCGCGATCCAGTCGGAGATCACGTTCCACTTGGTGCCATCCCACTGCTGGAAGGCGACGCGGCCATCGCCCTCGTGGTTGTCCCACGTGACGTTGATGGAGTGGAACAGGCCCTTGGCGCCCAGCGCCGCCGCACGGGCCTGGTCGATCTTCAGGTTCTCCAGGCCCCAGCGGACTTCATCGCCCGTCAAGGTGCGCTTGCCGAACTTGGCCTGCGCGATGCGGATGGCTTCCACGTTCAGGATGCCGTTGAGCACGCCGAGGTTGTGATACACGCTGCCGATGCGCTTTTTGTCCTGCAGGTTGCCCTTGCCGTTGTCGTACAGCGTCTTGGTGATCTGCTGAAGCACCGGGTACTGCGCACCCGCCGCCACCGTGGTGATGGCCACGTAGCCCTTGGCTGCATCGCCGGCCGGGATCACGTCTTCTTCCGAGTTGGACCACACGTTGCCGATGATGTGGTCGGCCGGGAAGCCCGTCTTCTGCGCCGTCTTGAGCGCCACGGGGTTCATCACGCCCCAGCCGCGCAGCACCACGTAATCGGGTTTGGCGCGGCGGATGGCCAGCCACTGCGACTGCTGCTCGTTACCCGGGTGCGGCACCTCGATCTGCTGCACCGTAAAGCCGTATTTCTTCGCCAGCAGTTCGTAGATGGGGATCGTCTCCTTGCCGTACGGCGAGCCGTGATACAGCACCACGATCTTCTTGCCCTTGAGCTTGTCGAGGCCGCCTTCCTTGGTGCCGATGTAGTTGACGATGCCCGAGGTCTCGCTATACGGGTTGAGCAGCAGCGGGAAGATGTACTTGAACACGCGGCCGTCGGTGGTGTCGGTGCGGCCGTGGTTGATGGTCAGCAGCGGCACCTTGTCGGCCGTCACCCGGTCGAGCAGCGCATAGGCAATGCCCACCGACAGCGGGTTCCACGTGGCGATGCCGGGGTGGGTCTTCAGGCGCTCGTACACCTCTACGCCGCGTTCCACTTCGTACTGCGTTTCACCTTCTTCCCAGGTCAGCTTGACGCCGCCCACGCCACCGTCGCGCGTGTTGACGAGGTTCAGGTAATCGATGAAGCCGCCGAAGAACCCCGTGCCGCCGGCTGCGTAGGGGCCGACGCGGTAGCTTTGCAGCGGAAAGAACTGCTCATCCGCGTGGGCGGCTTGCACGCCCAGGCCGGAGATCGCAAGCGCGCCGGCCAGCAATGCCATCTTGATGGTGCGGGGGAGAGACATGGTGCAAAAACTCCTGGTATCGATACGACGTCGGTTGAATGGAGAAAACGTGGGAAATCAGGTTCGAGAAGCCGGGCGCGCTGCCTTGCCGATTCGAAGCAGCACCCGCTGCAACAGGGCAGCCAGCCCCTGGGGCTCGGCAATGAGGAAGGCGACGATGAGCGCGCCGATCACGATGCGCTGGCTGAGGTCCAGCACACCGGAATCGAATCGGCTGCCAAACACGAAGGCCCCAAAGCGGGACAGCAGCAATGGAAACACCACCACCAGCGCCGCGCCGAGGAACGCGCCCCGGATGGTGGCCAAGCCGCCGATGATGACGATGAACAGAATCTGGAACGAGCGATCGAGATTGAAGCCCGCCGGCTCCACCGTGCGCAGGTAGACGAAGCCCCACAGCACACCCGCCACGCCAATGACGAACGACGAGATGGCAAAGGCCAGCAGCTTGGTGCGCAGCACGGGCACGCCAGTCACGCGCGCCGCCAGTTCGTTGTCGCGCACGGCAATGAAATGATGGCCAGTGGGTGTGTGCACGAGCCGCCAGACTAGTGCGGTAAGGATCGACACCACCGTGAGCGCGAACACATAGCGCAGCGCTGGCGTATCGAACGCGAAGCCGGCCACCACGATGGGCGGTGCGTCGATTACACCCGACGCGTTGTTGTTGCTGAACCAGCCGTATTTGGTCAGCGCCCATTGCACGAAGAACTGCGCAGCCAGCGTCGACACCGCCAGGTAGAAGCCGCGCAAGCGTAGGCTCGGCAACCCGAACACCACGCCGATAGCGGTGGCGGCGAGCCCTGCCAGCACGATGCTGACCGGCAACGGCAGGCCATCCACGCGCAGGTTGAAGTTGTAGGCCGCAAACGCGCCCACTGCCATGAAGGCGGCCGATCCCACCGACAACTGGCCTGCGTAGCCGGTCAGCAGGTTTAGGCCCACCGAGGCCAGCGACAGCGCTAGAAAGGGGATGAGGATGGCGTCCAGCCAGTAATCCGATGCCACCAGCGGCACCACGAGGTAGGCCAGCAGCAGGGTCACCGCAGGCGTTGCCCAGATGGGCCAGCGCAAGGTGCGTCGCGCGACGGTGTTGTGTGCCGCAGGGGCAGACGTGGAATCCAGTGTCGTTGTCATGGCGTGGTGCTCTCAGGCTCTTTCGGCGTGGCGCAGGCCGAACAGCCCGCCCGGTTTGACCAGCAGGAAGGCCAGCGCGGCCACGTAGGCGATCCAGCTCTCGATGCCACCACCGACAAACGGGCCGAGATACACCTCGGCCAGCTTCTCCAGCGCGCCGATGATCAAGCCGCCGACGACTGCGCCAAGAATCGAATCGAAGCCGCCCAGCACCAGCACCGGCAGCGCCTTGAGCACCACCAGCGACAGCGAGAACTGCACGCCCAGGCGCGCGCCCCACAGCAGCCCGGCCACCAAGGCGATTACCCCGGCCGTGGCCCACACCGTCGCCCAGATGCGCGGCAGGCGCAGGCCGACAGCGATGGCCGCAAACGTGTCGTCCGCCACGGCGCGGAACGCCAGCCCCACACGGGTGTAGCGGAAGAACACCGACAACACCGTCACCATGACGGCCGCGGTGCCGGCGGCAAACAGGTCGAAGCTGGAGACGAGGATGCCGCCAATCTGCAATGGCGCATCGGAGATGCCGAGGTTCAGTTCGTGGACCTGTGTGCCCCACGCCAATTGCGCTACGCCCTCGATCACGTATGACAGGCCGAGCGTGGCCATGAACAGCGTGATGGGCGGCTGGTTGACCAGCGGCCGCAGCACCACGCGCTCGATGCCGAGGCCCAGCAGCAGCATCAACGCGAACGTGAGCAGCAACGCGAGCGGGAACGGCACACCGCGCTCCACCAGACTTACAAAGGTGAGCGCTGCAAACAGCAGCTGCGCACCCTGCGCAAAATTGAGTACACCCGAGGTCTTGTAGATCAGCACAAAGCCAATCGCCACCAGCGAATACATCACGCCGGAGAGCAGGCCGCCGACCAGCACCTCGGCAAAGAACGCGAAATCGAAGTCGCCCATCATGCGGCCTTGCTTTCGTTGTGTTCGGCCTCGTGTGCAACGCCGAGGTAGGCATCAATGACGGCCGGGTCATCGCGCACCGCGTCTGGTGTGCCGTCGGCGATCTTGCGTCCGTAGTCGAGCACGGCCACGCGATCTGACAGGCCCAGCACGATGCCGATGTCGTGCTCGATCAACACGATGGTGGTGCCCCACTGGTCACGCGCGGCGCGGATCAGCGCGGCCATCTGCGCCTTCTCCGTGACCGTCATGCCGGCCAGCGGCTCATCGAGCAGCAACAGGCGGGGGCGGGCCACCAGCGCGCGCGCGAGTTCCACGCGTTTCTGCTGTCCGTAAGACAGCGTGCCCGCCAGTTGGTCTTGCACGTCGGTCAGGCCGACAAAGTCGATCGCTTGCGCGGCACGCTCGCGCGCATCGGCCAGCTCGCGGCGCGCGCGGCCCAGGCCAACCAACTGCTCGACGAAGACGGAACGGCTGTGCTGCACGCGGCCCAGCGCAATGTTGTCGCGCACGCTCAACCCCTTGAACAACGCCAGGTTCTGGAACGTGCGGGCAATGCCCAGGCGGGCCAGCCGTGCCGGCGATACCTTGGAAAACGCCCGGCCATCCAGCCAGATGCCGCCACGGTCCGGCCGGTATAGGCCGCTGATGACGTTGACCAGCGAGCTTTTGCCAGCCCCGTTGGGGCCGATGATGGCGCGGATCTCCCCCGGTGCCACTGTCAGGTCGATACCGCTGAGCGCCTGGATGCCGCCAAACGACAGGTCGATGCCCGCCAGCCGGAGCGCAGGTGTTGCGGCCTGTACGGCATGGGCGTCAACGCCATGCGCGAGCGATGGCGCATCCGCATCGTGCGTGGTGGTGCGCCGTGCAAGCGGCGGCGGTACAAGCAGTTCAGCGGACGTGTTAGGCATGGTGGATCTCCGCAAAGCGACGGGCAGCACGACTCCCTCGCGCCTACTCAGCCGAGCGGGCGCGATGCAGGGAAACGCAGGCGTGTCAGATCAGGCGACGGACGCGGCGGGCTCGGGCTGGGGCGCGTGCGCGCTGGCGGCGGCGCGCTGGGCTTCCAGTTCGCGCACCAGCGGCAGCACCTTGCGGCCGAAGTACTCGACTTCTTCGATGAAGTGCAGGAAGCCCGTCAGGACTAGGTCCACGCCAATCGACTTCAGATGCACGATGCGCTCGGCAATCTGCTGCGGCGTGCCGATCAGGTTGGTGCGGAAGCCGTCGTTGTACTGGACGAGATCTTCAAACGTCGACTTGGCCCAGTTGCCTTCGCCCTCGGGCGAGGCCTTGCCGGCTTGTTTGACCGCATCGCCAAAGGCGTGGACGGCCTCCACGTGTGCGTGGTCGATGATGTCTTGCAGCACCGCCTTGGCTTCTTCTTCGGTATCGCGCGCGATGATGAACGCGTTCACCCCGATGCGGACCTTGTGGCCGTTGGCCTTGGCCTTCTGCTGGATATCGTCGATCTGCGCCTTGATTCCCTCGGGCGTGTTGCCGTTGGTGAAGTACCAGTCCGAGACGCTGGCGGCGTTGTCGCGTGCAGCGCGCGAGCTGCCGCCTTGGAAGATTTCCGGGTGCGGCTTCTGCAGTGGCTTGGGGCTCAGGGTGTAGTCGTTGATGCGATAGAAGTCGCCCTTGAAGGTGAACTTGTCCTGCGTCCAGATGCCCTTGAGCACGCGGATGAATTCGTTGGAGCGGCGATAGCGCTCGTCGTGCTCAAGCCACGGTTCGCCCAGCGCCTGGAACTCGCCCTTGAACCAACCACTGACCACGTTGATGGCGATACGGCCGTTGGAGATGTGGTCGATGGTGGCCAGTTGCTTAGCCACCACCGCCGGATGCCACGGCCCCGGCAGGATGGCCGCCAGCACTTTCAGCTTGGTCGTGGCATGCAGGATGGCCTGGCTGAACGACACCGATTCATGTTGATGTTCGGCGCCATAGCCGGCAGTAAAACGGATCTGGCTCAGCGCGTAGTCAAAGCCGGCATTCTCAGCCGTCTGCGCCAGCGTCTGGTTGTATTCGAGGCTCCAGTCGGTGCGCTGCGGGATGGTGCTGACCACCAGCCCCCCGCTGACGTTCGGCACCCAATAGGCAAACTTGATGTTAGCGTTGGAAGAAGATTGGCTCATCGCAATGGTCCTTTGTCCGGTACTGGATTGGGGGCGAAACGAAGCGAGGCTTCAGGCGGCTTGCGCCACTGGGGCGCTGCGAATGTCTTCAGACTGCGGTGCAGTCAGCAGCGGCAGCGCGCGCGATGCGGCCAGCGCAATGCGGTCGCGCAGCGCCTGGCCGGTGATCTCGTAGCCGCTGAAATCCTGTTCGGACGCGTACACGCCCAGCGGCAACGTGCGCGCCTGGAAGAAGCTGAAGAGCGGCCGCAACTGGTGGTCGATCACCAGTGCGTGGCGGTCGCTGCCGCCGGTGGCCGCCAGTAGGACGGGCACGTCGATCAGCGCTTCGTGGTGGACCAGATCGAATAGGTGCTTGAACAGCCCGGTGTACGAACCGCGATACACGGGGCTTGCCACCACCAGCGCATCGGCCGATTCAATGGCGGCAAGCTCAGCCTGCACCGCGCTTGGCAGCTGGTTGCGATACGACACGCCGCCGATGGCGGGGGCGAGGTCCTCAAGCTTGATGAGGTGTGTGTCGATGGGCGCGACCTCGGCGAGGGCGGCCAGCAACTGCTCAACCAATACGAGTGTCCGCGAGGGGCTTTGCACGCTCCCCGAGACAGCGACGACCTTGAACTTGCGACTCATCTTGAACACCTCTGCGCTTGTGCAACCAACGGAATGACTTACCTGCGTGAGCGCAGTCGCCCCAAGGGCACCTCCTGCGCTTGCAAATCATTCTGCGTCGCACAACCCGCAGCGGCATACGTAGAAATCGGAGCATCTATATTTCAATGCTCGCGTTTGTCGCTAAGTCTCTGAGCAGTAAAGGGAATTGAAGTCTGTGTTTGATGTTGCCAATCTGCAATGGCGCGTTCTTATATCGAAAGACAAATTCCGGATGTGCGACAGCGCGCAATCTGCTGCAACCGTGCTTCTACAGCATCAGTGCATCGTGGTCGCCTTCGTGGTGAATGGCTCACCCTGGCAATGGCGTGCGGTTACTCGGGTGTGATGCACTTGGCCGCACGTTCCAGCAACAGCGCGCGCTCCTGCCCGTTCTGCGCCTGGGCTGCTGCGCGCTCGTATTCCGCACGGGCCTCGTCCAGGCGGTTGAGGCGCGCGAGGAAATCCGCACGAACGCTGGGCAGCAGATGGTAATGGCGCAGTGCGGGTTCGGCCGTGAGCGCATCGACGATTTCAAGCCCCGCCGCAGGCCCATACGCCATGGCCACCGCCACCGCGCGGTTCAGTTCAACCACGGGCGACGGCGCGAGTTGTGCCAGCGCGTCATACAGCGCGGCAATGCGTATCCAGTCAGTGTCGTCTGCACGGCGCGCGCTGGCATGGCACGCCGCAATGGCGGCTTGTAAACCATATGGCCCCAATCCGCGCCCGCACGCTTCCGCCCGTGCCAGGGCTGCAAAGCCGCGCTGGATGAGCAGGTAGTCCCACCGGCTGCGATCTTGATCCATCAGCAGGACAGGGCGACCGCCGGGGCCGACACGCGCGCGCAGGCGTGAAGCCTGAAGCTCCATCAGCGCCAGCAGGCCATGCACTTCCGGTTCGTTCGGCATCAGCGCGGCGAGGATGCGGCCCAGGCGCTGCGCTTCTTCGCACAGCGTGGGGCGCGTCCATGCGTCGCCTGAGGTGGCGGCATAGCCCTCGTTGAAGATCAGGTAGATCACCTGCAGCACAGCCGACAGCCGCTCGGCCAACTGATCGGGCTCCGGCAGTTCGAACGGCACGTGTGCGGCGGAAAGGGTCTTCTTGGCGCGCACAATGCGTTGCGCCACAGTAGGCTCCGGCACAAGAAACGCGCGGGCGATCTCGTCCGTGGTGAGGCCACCGAGCAGCCGTAAGGTAAGCGCCACACGGCCCTCGTGCGGCAGCACCGGATGGCAAGCGATAAAGACGAGGCGCAGCAGATCGTCGCCGATCGCTTCGTCGCGGGCGGAGTCGGCCTCGGTCTGCGCCAGCGCTTGTTCGATTTCCAGTTCGATGGCGAGCAACGCATGCTTCTGCGCGGCCAGTGTGTGATGACGCAGCCGATCAATCGCCCGATGCTTGGCGGCGGTGGTGAGCCATGCCGCCGGGTTGTCGGGGATGCCGGAGGCGGGCCACTGCTCCAGCGCCGCCACCAGCGCATCCTGCGCCAGCTCTTCGGCCAGGCCCACGTCGCGCAGCAGGCGCGCGAGCCCGGCGATGATGCGGGCCGACTCCATGCGCCAGACCGCATCGATGGTGCGGTGGATCTGCACGGTGTCGGCCATCTTGGCCATTGTCGTCGGGGCGCTTACTGTTGC
The DNA here is from genome assembly GCF_049913345.1 of Ralstonia sp. R-29. Taxonomy (NCBI): domain Bacteria; kingdom Pseudomonadati; phylum Pseudomonadota; class Betaproteobacteria; order Burkholderiales; family Burkholderiaceae; genus Ralstonia; species Ralstonia sp. R-29. The sequence goes on along the minus strand of NZ_CP184378.1, from coordinate 798,601 downwards.
TTGGCCGCCAGCTCGGCACGCAGGCGGTCTTCACGCTCGCGCGCCTCGGGTGTGAACTCCGCACCAAAATCTTCCGCCTCGAACACGCGGCGGATTTCCAGCCGCACATTGCCACCGGCATCCAGCGCCGGCCAGCGCTTGACCCATTCCAGCGCTTCTTCTTCCGATTTGACCTGGAGCATTGTGTAGCCGGCAATCAACTCCTTGGCCTCGGCAAATGGCCCATCGATCACTGTCGGCTTGCCGCCATGGAATTCCACGCGGGCCCCGCGTGAACTGGGGTGCAGCCCTTCGCCGCCGAGCAGCACGCCCGCCTTGGCGAGTTCTTCCATGTACTTGCCCATGGCGGTCAGCAGTTCTTCGCTGGGCATCACACCGGCTTCGGTGTCCTTGTCGGCCAATCGCAGAACCATGAATCGCATGTTGTTTCTCCTTGGGGTTGAGGGTGGAGTCGCGAGAGATTCGCGTCTCTCTTTTGTACGTCGAATGACGGAGCGTGAAATCGACAGGTGGCGACAGGCGGGGCAAAGAAAAAATGTAACAACGCGCCGACTGCTGAGCGGCCCTCCGCTAAACGCAGGCCACCTCGGGCTGCTGACGACCCTGTTCTTGTTCCTGCTCTTGCCCCCGCTCTTGTCCCATCCCGCGTGCGCGATACGACTCTCCCCATTCACGCAGGCTGATCAGCACCGGGGCGAGCGATTCGCCCAGCGGCGTCAGCGCATATTCCACCTTGGGCGGCACTTGGGGATAGACCTCCCGCACGATGACGCCATCGGCCTCCAACTCGCGCAATTGCAGCGTCAGCATGCGCTGTGTCGCATTGGGAATCAGCCGCGTCAGTTCCATAAAGCGCTTCTTGCCGGGCAGCAGATGGAACAGGATCACGGGCTTCCACACCCCGCCGATGACCGACAGCGTGACCTCCACAGAGCAACCGCTCTTGCCATCCAGACGTTTGAGTCGCATGGGTTGATACCTACAAAAATGATCGTACTGGTGAAAATTGTACGTTCTTGCGACAAGCGACGTAGCCCTCGACAATGCCCTCAATCGCCGCCGTGTTGCGGTGGCGCTGTCATCTCATAGCGTTCACAGAGGAGTCCTCCGCATGAAAGCCATTACCCTGCGCCAGCCCGCTGGCCTCGACCATCTCCAACGTGTTGATTTGCCCGACCCCGGCCAGCCCCGTGCGGGCGAGATCCGCGTGCGCATCCACGCCAGCTCGTTGAACTTCCATGACCTGGGCGTCGTCCTCGGTCGGATATCGACCGCCGATGGGCGCATTCCGATGTCGGACGGTGCCGGCATCGTCGAAGCGGTTGGCGACGGCGTGGACGAATTCGCCGTGGGCGACAGCGTCGTGTCGACGTTCTTCCCGACCTGGCTGGACGGTGGCGCAACGCTGTCGGACTTCCAGACCGTGCCCGGCGACGGCGTGGACGGTTACGCCCGCGAATACGTGGTCCGGCCCGCCCAGTGGTTCACGCATGCGCCGCGCGGCTACAGCCATGCCGAAGCGGCAACGCTCACGACGGCCGGCCTCACGGCATGGCGCGCCCTCGTTGTGGATGCACGCATCAAGGCCGGCGATACCGTGCTCGTGCTCGGCACGGGCGGCGTGTCGATCTTTGCGCTGCAATTTGCCAAGCTGATGGGCGCGAGCGTAATTGCGACGTCGTCATCCGATGACAAGCTTGAGCGCGTGCGTGCACTCGGCGCGGATCACACGATCAACTACCGCCGCGACGCTGACTGGGCGGCCAAGGTGCTCGACATCACCCAGGGCCACGGGGTGGATCAGGTCATCGAAGTGGGTGGGCCGGATACGCTGGCGCAGTCGATTCGTGCTTGCCGCACGGGCGGGCATATTTCGCTGATTGGCGTGCTGACGGGGATTGCCGGCGAACTGCCCACGGTCGAGCTGATGCGCCGTCACCAGACGCTGCAAGGATTGATCGTCGGTAGCCGCCGTCACCAGCAAGACATGGTGCGTGCGATTGAGGCCACGGGCCTCAAGCCGGTGATCGACCAGACCTTCCCGCTGGATGAGATTGCCCAGGCGTTTGCCCACCAGGCCGCGGGCAAGCATTTCGGCAAGCTGTGCTTGTCGATCTAAGCGCTGCAGCAACGGCGCGGCGCGGCGCGTCGCGTCGATAACGCTATCGATTACGGCGCCGCGTCGCTCGGCCAGACCACATCGGCCTTCCACGATTCCGTGGCGATGAATCGGCGCAGCTTGCTCTGCAGCAGGGTGACCCACGCGGCGGCAAAGCGCGAGGGAGGATTCTCGCGCAGGGTGGTGATCGCCACGTTTGACCGGATGCCCGGGCGGCCGATGCGATGCGCCACGAGTTCACCGCGCGCGATTTCCTCCTGGATGGCGATATAGGTGAGGATGGAATACCCCGCACCGGCTTTCACCAATTGCTTGGTGAGCGCCACGCTATCCACCTCCAACGCAACGCGCAGGCGTACACCGTGTTGAATGGCGGTCTGTTCGATCAAGCGTCGATTGCTGTGCGGCAACCCCGGCAGGATGAGCGGGACGCTGGCCAGGTCGCGGATCTGGTATTCGCGCTTGCCGGCTTCGGTGCCAGAGTCGGTGCCGGGCGGGCCCACGAGAATCATCGGCTCGCTAAAGAGTGGCCGCACGTTGAAGGCATCCAGCGGCGGCTGGTTATAGACCACGGCCAGATCGACCCGGCGATCCAGCACCCATTCCTGCAGCGAACCGCTCAGCCCCTCGCGCACATGGAGCGACACCTGCGGCCATTGGGCGCAGAAGTCCTGAACCAGCTCGGCGCCGATCAGCGCGCCCATCGTCGGCGGCAGACCGACCGCCAGGTGACCGCGCTCTTCGTCGGCGCTGGCGCGCACGTCTTCGCTGGTTTCGCTCAGCAGGTGCGTGATCATCTCGGCGCGCTCCAGCAAGCGTGAGCCGGCGGCGGTGAGCCGCACCCCTCGGCCGTGTCGCACCAGCAATGGCACGCCAATCTCCGCTTCCAGCTTCGCAATCTGCCGGCTCAACGCCGGTTGCGCGATATAGAGCTCGGCCGCCGCGCGGCTGAAGCTGCCGGCACGCGCCACGCGGATGAAGCTTTTGAGTTCGCGGATGTCCATACTTGCCTTGATCTATACCGGGTGGGCATAGCTTTGTGTGTCCACTTCGACTTTGTCAAGGAAGTCCGTCCATCCATGCCTTGCGCAAATAGTGAGGTCGCATCCTCGTCCGTCGCGGTAACACCATGACGTGCTGGCGTACGACGATTCTCAACAAAGCTCACTAAATCCGCTTCAAGGTTGATGCGCGCGCACATGCTGTGTTCAATGGCGGCACACATCTCGATACCCCTCTTTAGCAGGGGGTGGCGATGGTTCGTGCGGCAGAGCCGCAGGTTTGACGACAAAAAAGAAACCGGGTGGATCAATGAGCAAAATGAAACAGCGATGGATTGCCGTGGCGGCTATGACGTGCGTGCTATTTGGCTGCGGTGGCGGCTCCGATGGCACCCAGAGCAGCAGCACGATGGGTACTGGGACGCAAGGCGGCACCGGTGGTGGTGCCACAGGCGCGAACAATGGTAGCGGTGGCCAGACCGGCGGGGGCAAGACCAGCGGCGGCACTCCCGCCAGCACCCAGCAGGGCACCAGCTGGACCAGCGTGAAATGGGGCGGTGGCGGTTATGTGACCGGGCTGATCTACCACCCGAGCAACGCGAGCCTGCTGTACGCGCGCACCGATGTTGGCGGCGCCTACCGCTGGGACGCGACCAACTCGGCGTGGACGCCCATCACTGACGGCCTGGGTTTCGGCGCCGGCGAAGGCCAGTACCACGGTGTGGAGAGCATCGCCCTCGACCCGAACAACGACCAGCTGGTGTACATGATGACCGGCGATACGGTGAGTCAGAATGCTCCCGGCCGCATCTACATTTCCAGCGACCGCGGCAACAGCTGGACGCACTATGACCTGCCGTTCGCGGTGGGTGGCAACGATAACGCCCGGGGCTACGGTGAACGCCTGGCGGTTGACCCGCAGAATCCATCGACGCTGATGTTCGGCTCGCGCAGGGCCGGTATCTGGAAGAGCACGGATTCGGGCCACACGTGGAGCCAGGTCACGAGCTTCTCGAGCACCACGATGACGGGCGGTGGGACCCCGATCGGCGTCGAACAAATCGTGTTCGATACCCCATCCAAGGGCACCGGGCAGCCGACGTGGATCATCTGGGCCACCGTCGCCTCCGACTACGCCCAGGCGGCAGGCCTGACGTCGACGCTGTACCGGTCCACCAATGGCGGCGCCACGTGGGCGCCGGTCGCGGTTCCGTCCAACGTCGCCAATTACGACATCCCGCACGTGGTGAAGACGTCCGACGGCACCTTCTACATGACGTTCCGCCCGACAGCGCCTCAGGTACAGGGTGGCAGCGGCCCCAGCTATCTCTACAAGTTCGGTGGCAGCAACAACAGCACCTGGACCCAACTCACCAGCTCCACCAGCATGGGGATGGCCGGTCTGTCCGTCTATGGCACCGGCTCGACCGCCCGCATTGCGGTGGGCATGACAGGCTGGAGCGACGGCAGCAAGCAAATTCAACTGTCCGATGATGGCGGTACCACCTGGCGCGAAGTCGAGGCCAACATGCCGCATACGTCTGACACCTGCCGCGGTTGGATCGAGAACGTCACGATCGACCCCGCCAACCGCGACCACATCATGCACATCCACGGCGGCGGCATCTGTGAAACCACGAACGCCTCGGCAGCCACGCCAACCTGGAGCCCCAAGGTCAACAACCTGGAAGAGACCGCTACGCTGTTCGCCGCCGCACCGCCGGCCGGCGCGCAGTACAAGCTGATCAACGCCGCTGGCGACATCGGCGCCTGGGTGATCACGGACCTGGCGACGCGGCCGACGCGGGCGCCGATGCCCGGATGGAGCAGCGGCAATGCGGCCGACATGGCGTGGGCCGATCCGTCCTACATTGCTGTCACCGGCGTCGACAACGCCAACGGTGCCGTCGTCAAGGCCTTCTGGTCTGGCGACTCCGGCAATAGCTGGTCGCAGTTCGCGTCGATGCCTAACGGTGGTTCGAACAGCTCCAGCTCAGTGCAAAGCCTGGCAGTCACGTCGCGCAATAACCTGGTCTGGGCGCCGCAAGACTCGGTGCCGTCATACACCACGAACAATGGCGCGAGCTGGACGCAAACCAACCTGCCGGCGTTCACCGCCACGTGGAACGGCTTCTTCCGTGCTTATCGCCTGGCCGTGGACCGGAAGAACCCGAACAAGGTCTATGCCTTCGATTCGGGCGGTGCAAGCTGGAGCTGGCAGCGTGGCAAGGTCTACGTGTCGACCGACGCTGGTCACACGTTCACGCTGAGCCAGGGCTCGGTGAACGCGAACATGGCCTGGAATGCCTGGGGCGATACGTCGATGGTGGTGAACCCGAACGCCGAAGGCGACATCTGGGTGGCCGACGGCAATGCCGTGTACCACTCGCTGGACTCGGGCGCGACCTGGACCAAGCTCAACGCTTTTGCCACCGCCAACGGCACGCTGGGCGCCACCAATATCACGCTGGGCAAGGCGCAAACCGGCTCGCCGTACTCGGCTGCGGTCTACGTGGAAGGCACGGTCAACGGCCAGTGGGGCATCTTCCGCTCCGACGATGGCGGCGCAACGTGGTCGCGCTTCAACGATGACGCGCACCAGTTCGGCGGCAACGCTGTGGTGGTGGGCGACTGGAGCACCTATGGCCGCATCTACGTCAATGGTGTTGCTCGCGGGCTGATCTTCAGCAACTGAGCGGATCGACCGATCGACCGGTAACAACCGCAACCCGAAAGTGGGCCACCCGCTTTCGGGTTTTTTAATGGCAGCCCTGGCAGACCATGCCGGGGAACTCGCCTTGCTGTTGAAACGTCATGTCGCCGCCGCTGCCTTGCTGTTGAGACGTCATGTCGCCACCGCTACCTTGCTGAGCGGCCACCATGTCGTCAGCAAAGACCGACGACAACCCCGTCGCGCTGATCAGTGCGAGGAGCACGGTCACGATAATTTTTGCTTTCATGAAGGTTCCTTGGGATTCGGAGGTGCCTGCGTTGAAGGGGCGCGTTCATTCCGTCGAGCATCGAGAAATGAACTGCCAAAGATAAAGCTCACCGGACTGTAAAGGCGAAACGCGCGGCGCATTGGCCTCGCGCCGAATCGGATGGCGCGAAAGCGAAATCATTGCGCGTGTGAGATTGCGGACGCAGTCGGCTGACTGTTGGGTGGCAGGCGCCACTGGAAAGCAACGGGGTCTTGCTGCGTTCGCACTCGACAACCCGCCTTCGTCATCGCAGACATGGGAGGCTGCTACGCGGCCCAGACTTCTATGACAAAAAATCCATTACACATAGACGTCAATGAAGAAAATCTTCTCCGCTTGCCTTGGTGCCCCCCGGACGCTTGATGGAGTCCACTCCCCGTCGACCTCCAGTAGCACAGCGCCGGCAACGGACGCTTCGCGCCAGCCAAGGGCCCATCGCGCCGGAGGCCCCTTGCAGGGCTTGAGACAGTTGAAGGCAGCGCTCCCTCGCCCTCGACAGCAAGCGGCCACGGAAAGGCCGTTGCCACCGCTTCCGCCTGAGATGTGGGCGGCCATTGCGAGCCGCGCCACACCGCAGACCCGCAAGAATCTGCGGGCCGTCAATCACGAAATGCGCGCTGCGGTAGATAGCGAAATGCAATTGACGCTCAGGTATAGAGATGAGATCCAGGCCCTTTCTCGCTCCAAACTGGCCCCGAAGAAGCTCACGCTGGTCGGAACCTGGTTCAGACCGCAGGATCTGCACAATCTTCCTGCCTCGATATCGGAACTGGACGTGAGCAAATGCGTCGTGCGTCTCGATCCGCTCCATCTCGCGTTCTTGCATAAGCTGCCGCTCGTCCACCTGAAGATGGAGGGGGGCAACCTGTGCATCAAGGCGCTTCAGATTTTGGCTGAAAAGCCCACACTCAAGACGCTGCAAATCAGAGGGACCTCCCTTGGCGACGAGGCTGCGGAAATTCTGGCCAGCAGCCGCAGCCTCAAGTCGCTCAATATCAGCGCGAGCCATATCGGCGAGCGGGGAGCGCGCGCGCTTGCTGCTAACCGGACGCTTGAATCGCTCGATCTCGAATGGAACAACGTCGGGCCGGCCGGCGCAAAGGCACTTGCGGAGAATACGACGCTGAAAGAACTCAGTCTCAGACGGAACAACATCGGCCCGGCTGGCGCTAAGGCACTTGCAGCGAATGCGACGCTGGAGGTGCTCAACCTTGCTGCCGCTCATATTGGCGAGGAAGGCGTGCAAGCGCTGGCTGCCAACACCACGCTCCGGTCTCTCAATGTCATGGGAAACGCGATTGGCGACAAAGGCGCACAGACGCTCGCGGCTAACCAGACGCTGAAATCCCTCGACGTTTCCAGTAACAACATCACCGACACCGGTGCGCAGGCGTTGGCGGCCAACAAGGCATTGTCATCGCTCCACTGTTGATTTGCACCGAATCCTGACCCACCCGAGGTAGGTTTTTGCATCGAATGTTGACCCACGTATAGAACACTGTCCCGCTCGGCAACGAGCGGGAGATCGGAGTGATCGACGTGGCCATACTGAGCATCATTCGACGCTGGCATCTTCGCGACCAGATCCCGCTGCGCGAGATCGCCAGACGCCTGGGCATCTCCAGGAACACGGTCAGGCGCTATCTGCGCGCTGACACCACGGCACCGGCCTATCCTGCACGGCAGAGTCCGAGCAAGCTCGACGGCCATGCCGCCAAGCTCTCCGCTTGGCTCAAGACCGAGGCCAACAAGCCACGCAAGCAACGGCGCACACTCAAGCAGATCCACACTGATCTGTGTGCCTTGGGCTTCACCGGCTCCTACGATCGCGTTGCCGCATTCGCTCGCCGCTGGCGCCAGGAGCAACAGGAGCAAGCCCGCACGTCGGGGCGAGGCACCTTTATCCCACTGCGCTTCGCAGAGGGTGAGGCCTTCCAGTTCGACTGGAGCGAGGACTGGGCGGTCATCGCCGGCGAGCGCACCAAGCTGCAAGTGGCTCAGTTCAAGCTCAGCCACAGCCGCGCATTCTTCCTGCGCGCGTATCTGCTGCAGACCCACGAGATGCTGTTCGATGCCCATCACCACGCCTTTGTGGCCTGGGGCGGTATCCCGCGTCGCGGCATCTACGACAACATGAAGACCGCCGTGGATCGCGTGCGCCTGGGCAAGTTGCGTGACGTCAACTTGCGCTTCAGCACCATGGTCAGCCACTACCTGTTCGACGCCGAGTTCTGTAACCCGGCCTCGGGCTGGGAGAAGGGGCAGATAGAGAAGAACGTGCAGGACAGCCGTCACCGCATCTGGCAACGCATCCCTGCATTCGGCTCTCTGGCGGCACTTAATGACTGGCTGGCCGACCAGTGCGTACGGCTGTGGCAGCAGACCCGCCATCCTGAGCTGGACATGACCCTCTGGGAGGCCTGGTCGCTGGAGCGGCCACACCTGATGCCCGTGGGGCAGCCGTTCGATGGCTTTGTGGAGCACACCAAGCGCGTCTCACCAACCTGCCTGGTGACCTTCGAGCGCAACCGCTACAGCGTACCGGCGTCGTTTGCCAACCGGCCCATCAGTCTGCGCGTCTATGCCAATCGGCTCGTGTTCGTGGCCGAAGGCCAGGTGATTGCCGAGCACGTGCGGCACATCGACCGTAGCCATCTTCCGGGGCGCACAATCTATGACTGGCACCACTACCTCGCGGTGCTGCAGCGTAAGCCCGGTGCGCTGCGTAACGGCGCACCGTTCGCCGAACTGCCAGAGGGCTTCCGACGCCTGCAATCCACACTGCTCAAACGCCCTGGTGGCGATCGCGAGATGGTCGAGATCCTGGCGCTGGTGCTGTTGCACGACGAACAGGCCGTGCTCACTGCGGTGGAGCTCGCACTGGAGGCGGGTGCCCCGTCCAAGCAAACCATCCTGAACATCCTCAGCCGCCTCCTGGAAGGCGAGCCCGTGGCACCGATCACCTCACCACAGGCACTGGCGCTGCACGTCGAACCGCAGGCCAACGTCGGCCGCTACGACAGCTTGCGAGATCGGGAGGTGCATCATGCAGCATGAAGTCATGTTGGAGATGCTCAAGTCGTTGAAGCTGCACGGCATGGCACAAGCGCTGGGCGACCTGGCGGCGCAGGACTCGCCGGCCTACCAGTCGGCCGTGGCCATCCTGTCGCGTCTGCTCAAGGCCGAGCTCACCGAGCGCGAGGTGCGCTCGCTGGCCTATCAGATGAAGGTGGCGCGCTTCCCGGCCTACCGAGACCTGACTGGCTTCGACTTCAGTTGCAGCGAGGCCAACGAGGCGCTGGTGCGGCAGCTTCACCGCTGTGAGTTCTTGGAGTCAGCGCACAACATCGTATTGGTCGGTGGCCCCGGGACCGGCAAGACCCATCTCGGCACTGCCATCGGCGTGCAGGCGGTGGAGCACCATCACCGCCGGGTGCGCTTCTTCTCGACCGTGGAGCTGGTCAACGCGTTGGAACTGGAGAAGGTCTCCGGCAAACCAGGCCATCTGGCCACGCGTCTCATGTATGCCGACCTGGTGATCCTCGATGAGCTGGGCTATCTGCCGTTCAGCCAGACCGGCGGCGCATTGCTGTTCCACCTGATCAGCAAGCTCTACGAGCGCACCAGCCTCATCATCACCACCAACCTGAGCTTCGGCGAATGGTCCAGCGTCTTCGGGGACGCCAAGATGACCACCGCGCTATTGGATCGCCTCACGCACCACTGCCACATTGTTGAAACCGGCAACGATAGCTATCGTTTCAAGCACAGCACCACCCAGCCCAAGAAGGAGAAACGCACCGCCAAACAACCCGCACAAAGCAACACCTAACAGCCTTTGGGGTGGGTCAGTTTTCGATGCAAATCCTGGGTCAGGATTCGGTGCAAATCAACAATCGCTCCACCTCATTGACAACGCAATCGGGAGGCAGGGTATCGCGGCGCTGGCCAAAAATACCTCACTTTCCGCGCTGGCGATCCGTTACAACCTTGGTGGATTGTCGAATGCAGACGTCAACGCACTGGCTAAGAACACCACGTTGCGGTCATTGCACATCGGCGGCAACCCAATTGGCGATGCTGGGGCTTACGTGTTGGCAGCCAACACTACGCTTGCCGAACTCGACGTTAGGTTCAGTGAGATTGGCTCTGCGGGCACGCAAGCATTGGCTGCCAATGCATCCCTCAAATCCCTGAATATCACCGGCAACAAAATCGGCATTGATGGCCTTAGGGCGTTGGGCCGGAACACCGCGCTCGAATCTCTGACCGTCGCTGTGGATTGGGTTGGAGCCCATGTCCTGCTGCCGTTCGCTGAAAACACGACGCTCAAAGAACTGAACTTCAAAAGTAGGACCGAGCCGGATGTCTTCGCTCTCTCACTCAGTGCTGCAGGCCGCAACATGAAAGTCCGAGTGGATCCGAACATGGGCGAGGGAGAGTGAAATCCAGAGGGCCTGTTCCATACGGGAACAGGCCCTATACGCTTTAAGCCGCTTTCTTTGCCGGCCGCTCATCGCGCTGTTGAGGACGCCCGCGTTCGGTCAGCGGATCACCCTCGTTGAACTGCGTGTAGATGGTGGTGAGCGCAGATTGCACCTTGCGCATGCGCACACGGTAGAACACCAGCGCCCCTGCCAACGCGGCGAGCAAGACACCCACCGCCGGGCCGACGATGTCGGCACGCATCCACAGCGGCGTCTCATCGGTGGCGAGCGTCGTGCCGTCCACGCGGGGCGTGCCCGATGCATCGTCCGCTGGCTTGGGCGAGCTCTGCGCTGCGGCAGGTGTGGCCCCACTCTTCAACGCCGCGAGCCGCCGCATGTCGGCCACGTTTTGCTCGACCTGCGCGAGGCGCGATTCAAGCTCGCGGATTCTCTGCTTGGCCGCAACCAGCTCGTCGTTGAGTTGCTCTGCCATCCGGTCTTGCGTGCCTGTGGCGGACAGGCGCAGCGTGTCCTTGCCCGCCGCATCGGCGGGTATCGGGCGCGCTTGCGTGTGCGTTGCCGCATCTGCTTCCGGAGGCTGCTTGGCGCCGGCTGGGACGGTGGCATCGGCGTGCGTCAGTGCGAGGATCTGGCGATCGGCCTCGCTGCGTGTTACCGCACGCGCTTGCTCTTGCGACGGCAAATGCAACGTGGCGCCCACGCGCAGCTGGTTGATGTTGCCTCCAATGAAAGCCTGCGGATTGTTCCGATACAGCGCGAGTTGTGTTTGCCCGGAAGAGACTTCCTTCCGATCCGACAACGTGTTCAGTGCAATGCCGGACAGGCTGTCGCCGGCCTTGATGGTGTAGGTGTTTGCAGCGGCCTCGTCGTGTTCGCTTCCGGCCGGCGTGGCCGAAGTGGCCGAAGTCGCGGAAGCGGTCGTGGTGGTCGACGGCTGCTGTGCGCGCGGCTGGCTGGCCGATGCGGTCATCGCCACCGGTGCAGATGCGGTGGTCACCGGCAGGGTGTTGACGCGTTGCGCCGCGGTGCTGCTGGCCGGTGACACGCGCAACGCGGGTGTGACGTTGCGCTGCGTCTGCAGGAAGGTGTCCGGCGCGCCAGCCCTGCCCGGTGGGCTGAGCAGCACCGTGTACGCAGCCACGCGCTCGCCGCCTGGCCCAGCAAGGGCGACGATGACGTCCGCAATGGGATCGCTGTGCGGCACGGTTGAAGATACGTGAACGCCGTAGCTGCCGTCTTGCCGCTGTATCAACGTCGTGCGCAGCGAGGTCGTGCTTGCGCCATAAGGCAGGCCCGCCGCCTGGTAGGCTTCGCGTCCGCCCGGATGCAGCACCAGGGTTTGCGCGTCTTCAGGGCGTAGGCCCATCAAATCGATTTCCGCATCAAGCGGTTGGCCGATCCCTGAATGCAGATGCAGCACGCCGAGTTCGGCTGCATTCGCTACTGGCATGGCTGCCCAGAGTGCTGCTGCGGCAGCTGCGGTCAGCGACCGACGGACGTGCCAATGCCCAATTCCTCCATGGAATCGTGTTTTCATTTTGAATGCTCCCCGAGTACTTTTTACACCCGACTTATTAGATAGATTGGGGGGTGGTCGGAAAGGATAGAGCGTTTCATCAGCGTGCCGGCGCCGATCGCGGAGAGTTGAGAAAAATTCAGGATTGATACGACATACGTGTCATTGCCCAGGCGCATTGAATCTGATGCGGATTTGGAATCCGTCTATACCGATTCTCACTGGAATCGACCTAGCGGCGGCCAACCTCGACCATGCTATTGCGGTTTGCCGTCGAGTTATGCCGAGCCGGTATGGTTTCCTATACCCAGATGGTGTTTGTGCCGTGCAGCGCGGCCACCCTAGAATCGGATGCCGACAAAGCGGGCCGGGGGGCTAGCATTGCGGGTTGTCCATGCAAGTTGAAAGAGGCGTTTGGCCGGATGTTTTCGGGCCAAACGCACGGTAGTGCTGCAGTTCAATAAAAACGAATTAAAAGAGGTCGGGAAAGATGAAAACAGCAGGCGGGGCGCGCAATGCGCCCGGAGCGGGCCTTGATGCGGGCTCGCGGGGCGGGGTGCTTTCGGGGCGACGCTTTCTCGTGGTGACTGCAGTTGCCCTGGCATTGTTCGGCTGCGGTGGCGGCGGTACCGATAGCGCGCAGAGTGGCGGTACGACAAGCGCGGGCAGCGGTACGGGAACACAAGGTGGCAACGGTAGCGGCGGGGGTGGCGGCACCAGCACTGGTGGCACCGGCGGCGGTGGCACGGGCAGCACGGGCGGCGGCACCGCCAACACTTCGGCAAGCGCCGCGCTCGTCGCCAAGCTGGGCAAGCCTTCGCGCGTACTCGTCGGCCTCGGTTCGGGGCAATCGATTTCGGACATGCAAAGCCAAGGCATTCGCCCGGACATCGTCGACGTCTACCTGGTGGGCGCGGGGCCGGGCTCCTGGCCTTACTGGAACAGCCCTGACGGCGCGTACATTACGTACCAAGCGCAGGCCGCCCAGGCCTATGGCGCAACGCCGATGTTCACCTTCTACCAGATGGCCCAGAACGGTGACGGCAACCTGAGCGGCATCACCGACGCGACGTTCATGAGCACGTACTGGAGCCAGGCGCGGTTGATGTATCAACGCATTGCTGCGTTGAATGCGCCGGTGCTGATCAACCTGGAGCCCGATTTCTGGGGCTACGTGTCGGCGCAGGCCCCCAACCATGATCCCACGCAGATGCCTGCGGTGGTGAACAGCCAGCCCGAATGCAGCAGCCTGCCCAACACCGCCGCCGGTATCGGCCAGTGTCTGGTGCAGATGGCGCGTCAGATTGCGCCCAAGGCGCTGATTGGATTCCCACCGGCGTTCTGGGCGGCCTCACCGACGGAGGTGGGCGGCGAAATGCGAGCGGCTGGTGCGCACTTGGCCGATTTCATCGTCGCCCAGACCAGCGACCGCGATGCCGGCTGCCTGGAAGTGGCCGCGGTGGCGGAGTGCACGGGCCGCGGCGGTACGTTCTATTGGGACGAGACCAACGTCAATACGCCCAACTTCCATCAGTCCCAAAGCAGCTACCTGGATTACCGGGCTGCGCTGGGCAACGGGTTGCCCATTCTGTGGTGGCAGACGCCGCTGGGTGTGCCGTCCAGCACGCCGGGCGGTACCAACCAGCACTACCGCGACAACCGTGTCGACTACATGCTGCGCAACACGCAGGAGTACGGCACAGGCCACACGTTCGCCATCGTCTTTGGCTCGGGCGGCTCGTACCAAACCACGATCAACACCGACGGTGGGCAGTTCGCACGCCTGCTGGGTCAGTACCTGGGTGGAGGCGGCGCCACGCTGCAATAAGTCCATGTGTTGTCGGCGGCGCCAGCTGGATAGCGCCGTCAACGGGCAGGTGGGCGGCGGCGTTGGGTTAGCTGGGCAGGCAAGTTGCAGCGGCTCTGCGTTAGCGCCGCCGCTGCAGGGTGGGAGTGGTGAGTTTCAGTACGAACGATCTGCGCATGCTGCTGGAGGTGACGGGGTCCCTCCATGAGTCATCGCACGAGGGTTTCACGCAGCGCGCAGACCTTACGCGAGGGCTCGCTACGCTGCTGAACACTGACGTGATGGTGCACCTGGCATGGAGCGATCACGGCCGGCAACTGGAGCAGCGCGGAACGTGGGGCCGCGATGCGCGCATGAATGCCGAGTACGGCGAGCACTATCATGCGCTCGACCCATTCGCGCCCATGCTGCGCAGCCAGACCGATCCGCTCATCGTGGCCAACCTGGTCGATCGAAGCGAGCTGTGCCGATCGGAGTACTACAGCGATTTCCTCTGCAAATACGAGGCGTATCCCGGCATCAGCATGTACCTGGAAGATGCCGGCGGCGTATTGCTCGATTACCGGTTTGGTGCCAGCGACCCGGGCAAGCAATTTGGCGAGCGGGAAGTTCGCCTGCTGGATCTGCTCAAGCCGCATTTGATCAACGCGCACCGGCTGCATCGGATTGCCAACGAACTACGCAGCGTAGGCCGTGATGACGGGGTCAGCCCCAGCTTTACGCTGCGCGCCGGTAAGCCGCCGCGGCCCAATCGCCAGGCGTCGGTATTGCTGTCGGTGCTGGAGCCGCATCAGAAGACATCGCTGTTGATGATTCTGTCGAGGGTGGCGGCCGGGTTGCCTGCCGAGGCTCGTTGGAACGGCTTCAACCTGTGCGTGGAGCGTCGCGTCGATCTGGCCAGCGGAGGCCCCGCCAAAGTCGTGCACTTGTTTGCGCATACCGCGGGGTCTGCGGCCTGGTTCAAGCAACGGTTCCAGATGACCACGCGTGAAAGCGAGGTGTGCCATCTGATGTTCTGTGGCCAGTCGGACAAGCAGATTGCCGTGGCGCTGAACATCAGCTACTGGACTGTGCGCGTTCATGTGGGGCGGGTGCTCGACAAGCTCGGGATCGAATCCCGTGCGGCGATCGGCCAAGTGGTGACGAGTGCCGCCGAGCTGTGCTGAGCGGCGGCGCGAGCGGATCGTACGCGTACGAGAAGACGCGAGGTTTCGACGCCGGCCTGACGTTGCCTGTGCTTAGACCGAGAACGTTTCAGAGGTGAGCGTCACCCAAACGATGCCTCGCCCAGCTCATCCTTGCGGGCACGTTGGTAGATGGTGGCCAGCTCTGTGCGATTGCGTGCGCCCAGCCGCATCAGCAGCTGGCGCATGTGCGATTTGACGGTCTCGACGCTGATATGCAGCCGCTCCGCGATCTCGGAATTTGAGCGGCCGCTGGCCACTTCCTGAAGGATGTCGCATTGCCGACGGGTGAGGCGCTTGGGGTCCAGCATGGCGGGCGATGCGGTGAATGCGGCTTCCGCGTCGGTGGCGGGCGCGAGCGCTTTCAACGCGCCGCTGAGCATTTGCTGGACGTCTTCCAGCGCCACCGGCTGCAACGTCGGCTGCGACGGAAGCCAGGTCGTGTCATTCAGGAGCGATGCATCCAGAAAGATGACGGCCAGCGATGTAGGAACCACGTCCCAGCGCGCCACCATGGCGGTCGATGGGAGGTTGGGGGCGCATGTGTCGGGCGGACAGGTTGATGATCGTGTTCGCGGTTGCATGCGGATTCCCCTTCGAAATGCAATGTGCAACGTGAGTCAAGGCGCTGGAGCGGCGGCTCGCAAACGATAAGCAGCCCTCGGCAGGCGCACTATCGCAAAAGGGGGCGTCCGGCAACCATCGCTATGGATAGGGATGGCCCGCGTGGGGGCGGTGCGCTAGGCGGCCATCGGACTTTCGCAAGCAAGCCATCTATAGAGCCGCGCAGTTGGGCCGATATATCAATTTGTCTTAAATGTGCTTGGATGCCCAAGATGGACTCTCAGACTCAACCCCGGCGGCAAGCCGGTGAAGCGATCGATGGATCTCTCCACAGCTGATTTACGAGCGCTGCTTGATATTACGGGGCGTCTACACGAGCCCTCGAGCGACGGCGTTCTCGAGCGTAGCGAACTGGCCGGGAAGTTGGCCAGGCTGCTGCACGTCGATCTCATGGCACAACTGATGTGGCACCGTGACGGCGCGTACCTGCCACAGCCCTGCGCACTGTGGGGGCGAGACCAGTGCATGCGCATCGAGTATCGCCACTATTTTCACGCGATCGACTCCATCGCGCCGCTGCTGCAGGACAGCTTTGAACCGATCGTGATCGAGAGCAAGATCAGTCGCTCAGAATGGGGGCGGTCCGAGTACTTTACCGATTATCTCTGCCGGCATCAGGCGTATCCGGGCATCAGCCTCCGCTTACCGGATAGCCGGGGGATGCTGCTGGATTATCGATTCAGCACCAGCGATCCGAAAAAGCGTTTCGGCGATCGCGAGACCTTGTTGTTGAGCCTGTTGAAGCCGCATCTGCTGAACGCCCAGCAGCTTCGCGCAGTCCAGCAGGCCCAGGAGCGCGGTGCCGATGCCGACACGCAGGTGCCGGGGTTTCTGCTCGCAGGCACGTCCCCACCACGGCCGAACGACAAGGCGCGGGCCCTCTTAGCCGGACTCAGTGTCGACGAGCGCGACGCACTCTATCAACACGTGTTGGAAGCGGCTTACGGATCGCCCCACGGGCAATGGAAGGGGTTCGGGTTCTGCGTGGAACGCGGGCCGGTGGACGGCAACCACGGGCTGGTGTGCAAGGTTCATCTCATCGCACGGGTCGTCGGCTCATCTGCGTGGTTCCAACAGCAGTTTGGCGTGACGCTGCGCGAGGGGGAGGTCTGCCATCTGCTGCTCAAGGGCATGTCCGACAAACAGATCGCGCAGGCCCTGAACATCAGCTACTGGACGGTGCGCACCCATGTGGGGCACATCATGAGAAAGCTCGGCGTGGATTCGCGCAGCGCCATCGGGCTTGCCGCCCTCAAAGCGGGCGGAATGCCTAAGAGCCGCTAACAAAACCGCCCTGGCGTCGTTGCGCCTCCCGCAGTGACCAACACTCGGTACGACTTGTACTGTCTGCGTCGGCACGCCTAGCCAGGACAGTTTTGTTAGCGGCTCTAAGCCATGACCCCGGCGGCACGGTAGGTGTGTAGCGTGCCTGCATCAGTTAGATGGCTTGAATTTCAAATATCCTCAAATGCACCGAATTAAAGCCAATCTGGTGAACTGGCGTTTGATATGAGACCCGTGCCTTAAAGACATGGCTTTGTCATACGTGGTCTCTAGCATGCGTGTGCCGTTCAATGCGAATTATTAAAAAATAAACAAACCACAATAAAAGCATTCGTCACCGAAATACGATCAATCGGTTGCGGATCATTTGCACTCGGAGCGGTTGGCCTGTTCCGGGTGAGAGGCGAGGTTCCACGGCGTCTTCTTTTCTCTTTCGGCGTTGGCTGACCCAGACGATGGACGGCATTTTCTGGGGTTGCTAACAACGTTACGGAGAGAAAGATGTCAACCAAACATGTGGCTGACCAGCGGCAGGCGACGCTGGATACGCTAGCGTCGGTTCCTGAGCTCAAACGCCGGCAATTGCTGCGCATGATGCTCGCGTCCACTGCAGTCGGCGTTTCGGGCTTGCTTGCCGGTTGCGGCGATGGAACCTCGCAAGACGCATCGTCAGGGGCTGGTTCCACCGGCACGGACGCTCCCGGCACGGACGCTCCCGGCACTGGCGCCGCGCCAAAGCAGGTGTCGTCGTTCACGCTGGCGGCGTTGCCGGATACGCAGTTCTATCCGCGCTATGCGTCTGGAAAGATGGGGGCGCTGTATCAGAAGAACTATCCCACCATCAACGGCCAATACGACAACCCGTTCAAGGCGCAAACGCAATGGATTGCACAAAACGCAAAGGCGTTGAAGCTTGCGTTCACGACGCACCTCGGCGATATCGTCGACCAGTCCTGGTACTACAGCTCGGAGGCTTCGGCACCGTGGAGCGCAAGCACGGACTTGGTCAGCAACGGCCAGTTGAGCAACGGCACCGTTACGAAGGAATGGGAACTCGCCAGCCAGGCGATGCAGGTGCTGGAGAAGGCCGGCTGCAATTACTCGATTTGCGCGGGCAACCACGACGTTGGCGCCATCGGGTCATCCATGCAGTGGGGGCCGGACTGGGGTGTCGGCGTGTCGGGGTTTGATAACACCGACGGCTACCAAGACGGCGGCAGCCACCGGCAAGGCTTGCTGGAGCCGTATCTGAAGGTGTTTCCGACCGTACGGGCGCAGCAGCAGCCGACCTTCGGTGGTCGACATGGCTCGGGCTTCCACGAGTATCACGTCTTCAACGCCGAGGGGAACGCGTTCCTGGTGCTGTCGATGTCGTGGCGCGCGTCGGATGATGCGATTGCGTGGGCCAATGCCGTCATCGCCAAGAACCCGAGTGTTCCGGTCATCCTGATCTGCCATCAGCTTGCGGGGATCGGCCCCGATGCCGTGACGGCGGTGGACACGGCGTATTCCAACTACCTTTGGGACAAGCTGATCAAGAACAACGATCAGATCTTCATGGCCGTCTCTGGGCACTATCATGGCGCCTGCAAGATGACGAAGAAGAACGCCGCCGGCAACGACGTGCTGTTCATGGTCGTCGATTACCAGATGGCCTATATGGGCGGCAACGGCCTGATGCGGCTGTACGAATTCGACCTGACGAACAACAAGATCATCGCCAGCTCGTTCTCGCCGTGGGTGCCCGTCAAACCAGAAGCGAGCCTCACGCAGTTTGATTCCGCCTGGCTCACGGCGGACAACCAGAACTTCTCGGTCGACATCAATTTCGCCAAGCGCTTCGCCGGCTTCAACCCGGCATTCAAGGCCGCCGCCGGTTCGGTATCGGGCAGCCTGACCGACGTGGCCAAGGGCCTGATCCTCGCGAACTATCACAACCCGCCGCAGGAACCCGGCAAGCCCGCTACGGGCCCGAACGATTACCCCGTGGTGGCAAATACGCTGGCGCATTGGCGCTTCTATAACAGTGCAGCAGCGGAAGGCGAGGCGCTGTCCCCATACCAGCCTGGCTTTCAGATCAAAGACGTTTCCGTGCCGGGCGATACGTCGGGCGGCGTGAACCCCATCTCGCTGAACACCTGGATGGGCGGGCAGGCGGGCGATCTGGTGTGGTCGAAGGACCATCACCCGCTGTCGTCCGCGCCGGGCAGCCTGCAGTTCAAGAACGCCAACCAGACGAGGGGCTCGTATTTCACGACCGACGCCACTTCGCCGCTGAACAGTCAAACGTTTGCCAACGGCTACACCATCGAGGCGTTCGTCAAGATCGATGCCGCCTGGACGGCGCAGAACAACGCGTGGATGGGGATTCTGTATCGCCTCGGTGCACGAAGCGCGGCCTCGGGCATCTCGTGGCCCGGCGATGTCGACACCGGCGACACTATGGCGATGTTCGCATTTTCGAACCTGATGGAATTCCAGTGGGAGGTCGTGCCGACCGACAACACGCAGAACCTTGCGTGCTGGTCGGGTGGTGTATCCGCGGGGCAATGGCTGCACGTTGCCATCGTCAATGATGGCAAAGGCAGCACGACGATGTACGTGGAGGGCGCACCCATCCTGCGCAACAACAGCGGCATGGACGGCATCCGCTACGTGGCGAGCACGCAGCAGATGGCCATCGGCGCGTCGCAATATGGCGGCAGCATGGGCAACGGCTTCTTCGGCAGCCTGGGCGAAATGCGTATCGTGGGTGCGCCGCTGCCACCGAGCCAATGGCTGACGGCGCGCGCTAGCTAGCCGGCATGAGGTGGGTTCCCGCCTGGCGGTTTCGCGCCAGGCGGGGCATGCGGCTACGCAACAGGGGCGGGATGCTTAAAATTGCTTGCTATTTAGTAGCGTGCTATATATATTGTCGTCCATGGACGCAAACAAGCCCCTCTCTGCATCGCCAGGCCTGGCTTTGGACCAGCACCTTTGCTTCGCCCTGTACTCGACCATGATCGGCGTGAACAAGGTGTATCGGGCACTGCTCAAGCCGCTGGGTCTGACGTATTCGCAGTACCTCGTCATGCTGGTGCTGTGGGAACGTGATGCACAGACGGTATCGGAGATCGGCGAACGGCTGTTCCTGGATTCGGCCACGCTCACACCCATGCTCAAACGGCTGGAGGCAGCCGGCCTGATTGACCGCCAGCGCTCCGAGATGGATGAGCGACAGGTGATCATTTCGCTGTCTGCCCAGGGCAAGGCGTTGGAAGTGCCTGCCAGGGAGGTGCCGGGCTGCGTGGCGGCTGCCATGGAATGCGCGCCGGGCGAACTGGAAGTCTTGCGTACACAGTTGAACGAATTGCGAGGACGGCTCTTCAAGAACGCTGCCTGAGACCACCTCATCCCGAAACGGGTGCCCCTAACGCGCCCGTTTTTTTGAATCTAATAAGTAGCGTGCTATTTAATAGTAAGCAACTTCAACCCGCGCAAACGCACGAATGCCGCTGCGCAACACCCGCTCTCAAGGAGAACTGTCATGTCGATCGAAAACATCCTCTACCGTGCCCAAGCCAATGTCACCGGCGGCCGCGATGGCCGCGCCACCGCCAGCGATGGCCGCCTGGACGTGCGCCTGTCCAACCCGCGTGAACTCGGCGGCCCGGGCGGCGAAGGCACCAACCCCGAGCAGCTCTTCGCGGCCGGCTACAGCGCCTGCTTCTTCGGATCGATGAAGTTCGTTGCCGCGCGCGACAAGCTGCGCATCCCAGCAGACGCGAGCGTGCAGGGCACGGTGGGGATCGGCCCCATCCCCACTGGCTTTGGCATCGAGGTCGATCTGGCCATCAGCCTGCCAGGTATGGACCGCGCCGAAGCACAGACGCTCATCGATCGTGCCCACATCGTGTGCCCGTACTCCAATGCCACGCAGGGCAACATCGACGTGCGCCTGAGCCTGATCTGACACCACAACGCCCTCATCGATTTCTGGAGTCTCTGTCATGAACCGCATTGCCAAGTTTGCCGCCGGCACGCTGTTGTCCATTGCTGCGGGCGCCGCGCTTGCTGCTGGCAGCCCAGGTGTGGAACACAACACCCAGGCTTTCCTGGAGGCGCTCGCCGCGGGTGGCGGCAAGCCGCTTGAAACGCTCACACCGGCCGATGCGCGTGCCGTGCTGGTGGGCGCTCAAGCTTCCGCCAAGGCACCGCTCGCGCCCGCTGACGTAAGCGAGAAGACCATCACCGTGGATGGCAAGCCGTTGAAGCTCACCATCGTGCGACCCGCTGGCGCCAAGGGCGAGCTGCCCGCGTTTATGTTCTTCCACGGCGGCGGATGGATCCTCGGCGACTACCCGACGCACGAGCGCTTTGTGCGTGACCTGGTGGCCGATTCGGGTGCCGTCGCTGTGTTCGTCAATTACACGCCGTCGCCGGAAGCGCGTTACCCGGTTGCCATCAACCAGGCCTATGCCGCAACGAAATGGGTGGCGGAGAACGGCGCGCAGATCCACGTGGACGGCAAGCGCCTGGCTGTGGTCGGTAACAGCGTGGGCGGCAACATGGCAGCGGTGGTGGCGTTGATGGCCAAAGAGAAGGGCACGCCCGCGTTGCGCGTGCAGGTGCTGTTCTGGCCGGTCACGAATGCCAACTTCGAAGATGCGTCGTACGACGAATTTGCCGAAGGGCACTTCCTGACCAAGCCGATGATGAAGTGGTTCTGGAATGCCTACACGACCAGCCCGGTGCAACGGCAAGAGATCTTTGCCTCGCCGCTGTTGGCTACGCCCGAGCAGTTGAAGGGCCTGCCGCCGGCACTCGTGCAAACCGCAGAGAAAGACGTGCTGCGCGATGAAGGCGAAGCGTATGCACGCAAGCTCGATGCAGCGGGCGTGAGCGTGGTGGCCACGCGCTACAACGGCGTGATCCACGACTTCGGGCTGCTGAATGCGCTCGCTGCGGTGCCGGCCACGCGTGCCGCTTTGCACCAGGCCAGCGAAGAGCTGAAGCAGCGCTTGAAGTAACACGCTGGCGACGGGGAGGGCGCGATGGTGGCGCCTTTCCCCGATCGCTGCGTTGATGCAGAAGGCAGAAGTCAGAAGCGCGCTTGTTGGCCATTCCTGTGGGCGTGTCTTCTGCTCCCAGAAGTTAGATTTGCGTCGCTCAGACGTAAATAAATTTCAGCGATGGCTGGGGCGCGCTTCGTTGGGGCGCTTTCTAGAATCAGTGCACGGGCGGGGGAGACAGATCCATTTCTGTCGCAAGCAGCCGTGTCGCACATAAACGGGCCGTGAGCCTGCCTGCGGGCGGGCCGGTGGCACCAATCCAATCAATGTCGACCCGACAGGCTGCCTCATGCATGTGAGTCGCCCTCCCACATTCCAATCCGGAGGAGACGCATGAACAAGCCCACGACAGACCATCCCGACGCAAAAAGCCAGCCGGTGCCGTGCCAGTGCGAGGTGGACCCGATCGGTTGCCTGAAGCAGATGTTTGTTGACATGGTGCAGCTTGGCCGCATCAAGGCTGGGCAGTGTCCGGCCAAGCGGCCTGTGTTCCTGCGCCTGCATGGCGTTGCGCATGGGCGTTTTGAAGTGGTGCCGGACTTGCCGGAGGACCTGCGCGTCGGGCTGTTCGGGCAGCGCATGGCGTATCCCGCGTGGGTGCGCTATTCCAGCGATATTCCGGATGGCGTGCCTGACCTGAAAAGTACGGTCGGCATCGGCATCAAGCTGTTCGACGTGGCAGGCGACAAGATGCTGCCGCCGCAGGTGCACGCGCCTACGCTGGACATCCTGCTGCAGAACATGGACGTCTTCTTCGTGAACGACGCCCACGACATGTGCGCCTTCACGCGCGCATCGCTCACCGGTGCCGCTGCTGCCGATGCGTGGCTGAAGGCCCACCCGGAAACGCAGCGCATTCTCGATGCCATGAAGAAGGTGGTGCCGAGCGTGCTGGAAACCGATTTGTGGAGCGTGATCCCGTTCCGCTTTGGCGAGCAGCGCTACTGCAAGTACAAGCTCGAGCCGGAGTTGGTGCCGCCGGGGCCTGTGCCGGATTACGACGATCCCGACTATCTGCGCATCGACCTTGAACAGCGCCTGAACAACGGCGAGGCACGCTTTCGCTTCATGGTGCAGTTGCAAACCGACCCGGCCACGATGCCGCTGGATAAGGCGATGGTGCCGTGGAGCGAAGAGGCATCGCCGCCGATTCATGTCGCCACGCTCGTCCTGCCGCGCCAGGACATCACGGCGCGTGGCCAGTCCAACTATGGCGAGACGCTTGCTTTCAACCCGTGGCGCACGCTGGCCGTGCATGAGCCCGTCGGCAGCATTGCCGAGGCGCGCAAGGTGGTCTACCGCGCTTCGGCCGAGCTGCGCCGCGACGTGAATGGCGAGCCCTTGGGCGAACCCATCGTGCCGCGCCCGGATACGGTCTGGCCCGCCGCCAAAGACACGCGCGTGGTCCGCGCCGCTATCTATCCCGGCATCGGCATTGCGCGCATTGGTAACAGCAAAGCGCCGGATGGTTTCTACATCGGGCCGGAGGTCACGCATCCACCGCTGACGCTGGCGGGTGAGACGCGCGATGCCGCCGGCGCGATCAAGCGCCAGGCCGCGCGGTTTCGTCTCTACGGCTACAACGCCGCTGGCGAGGTGGTGGGCGAGTTGACGCCAGACAACGCAGAGATCGTCTGGCAGGCGCACCTGGTCAACCGCAAGTCGCAGTGGTTCCAGTTTCAGGTGGCGATGGATATTCCAGAGGCCGCCACGGTGGCTGTGCCGCTGCGCAATCCGCATGTGAGTGGCGCGGCGCGCGACGCGCTGGCCATTGACCCGGGCGTGCGACATATCCAAGGCAAGAACACCAGTGGCGCGGCGTACCAGTTCGATACCGGTACGTTCCAAGGGGTGCCGGTGCCATTGGGCGAATTGCGCACCGACGAGCATGGTCATCTGCTGGTGCTGGGTGGCCTGGGCACATCGGCCTCGCCGGAGGGCATGCCGATCTACGACCCGGCCAATCCGAGCAGCTTCAACAATGCCAACGGCTGGTACGACGACATTTCGGATGGCCCGGTCCGGGCGGCTGTCAACATCAACGGCCAAGCCATTCCGGTGGATTCAGCCTGGGCCGTTGTGGCGCCGCCCAACTATGCGCCGGATGTGATCGGCTGGCGCACGCTGTATGACTTGCTGGTCGATACCTACGTCGAATGTGGCTGGCTGCCGTTTCCTGAAACGGTGTCGTTCACGCAAGATGTGCTGCCCGCCCTGGCGCGCCTGACCAACCTGCAATGGGTCAACAAGGGGTTTGCCGCGTTGTTCGGCCGCGGCGGGCAGTTCGATTTCAATGATCCGACGCTGATCGCCAAGCTGGCCTACACACCGGCACAAGGCCAGGGCGACCCCTACGCGGAGTTGCGGCAGGTGATCTTCAACTGCTTCCGGCCGGCCAGCAACACCGTCGACGACGTGCGCCTGTGGCCATGGCTGTATGGCGATGCGGAAGGGTCATCCTCGGTGCCTACGCCGCGCAACAACCTGGCGTTGTCGAAGGTGCGCGAGGCGCTGCTGCAGCGCTGGGTGCGCGGCGACTTTGTCAACGACTGGAGCCCGGAATACACCCCGCCGCAGACGCTGGCAGAAGTGCCGCTGGCAGACCAGCCTGCCATGCTCAATCAGGCGGCGCTGCATTTCTGTCTGGCCGATGCGTTCCACCCGGGCTGCGAGCTGACCTGGCCGATGCGTCACGCGTCGCTGTATCGCGCGCCGTTTCGCATTCGCGAGCGGCCCGAAGGCGTGGCCGAGCCCGATTACGGCACCACGCTGACCCAACCCATTGCGCTGAGCCCCGGCGGGCCGCTCTACGCGCAAGGGCCGGGCGACCTGAGCCGATGGATGGCGCTGCCGTGGCAGGGCGACACCGCCTTCTGCCGCTCGGGGTACGACCACGAATACGACCCCTACCTGCCGTCGTTCTGGCCGGCGCGGGTGCCCAATCAGGTGCTGAGCGACGCCGACTATCGCATCGTGATCAACGAAGCGTTGCCGCGCGAGCAGCGCATTGCCGCGTTCAATCGACGGGCGAATTGGCTGCGCGCGTTGCTGGGCACGCCTGCCAATCCGACGCCGGCGCCGCAGGTGATGATGCTGATGGTGCAGCATTTCGCGCAGCTCGGCATCGTGGAAGCGCGCCCCGGTGTGGAGAACGATCCGGACTTCCCGCCGGTGATCTTTGTCGAGTCGCTTGCGGGCGACAAGGTGCCGCCGTTGCTGCAAGCCGTATTCGCTGCCGCTGCTGCGCACGACGAACCCGCGGGGGACACCTTGAGCCGTGCCGGCTGGGCCAGCGCCGAACAGCGAGAAGAGTTCCTGCGCATCGTACGGCCGTGAGCGACGTTGATGTGTTGGTGGCCGGTGGCGGCCCGGCCGGTGCCGCCGCGGCACGCATGCTGGCGTTGGCCGGCCACAGCGTGATGCTGGCCGATGCGGCAAAGCCAGTCGACCGGGTGGGGGAGAGCTTGCCCGGTGCGGCGCGGCCGCTGCTGCGTGACATGGGGCTGTTGCCATGGCTGGAGCGCAGCATGCCGCGCGCCCATGTCGGCAACGCATCGGCGTGGAATGCGGATGCGCTGGTCGCCACCGATTTCATTGACGACCCGAATGGCGCCGGCTGGCATCTCGATCGCCGTCGGTTCGATCAGTGTTTGCGTGACGCGGCCATCGACGCAGGCGCCGGCTTGCGCGAGGCGCGCCTGCAGACGGTGGAATCGTGCCAAGGCGGCTGGCGCGTCCGCCTCGACGATGGTGACGTCTTCGCGCGATGGCTGATCGATGCCAGTGGCCGCCGCGCCGTTCTCGCGCAGCGTTTGGGGGTGGAGCGCCGATGCGATGAATCGCTGGTCGCGCTGTACGCCTGGTGTGACGACATATCCCCAGACGAGCGCACCCTGATCGAAGCGGTTCCCCATGGCTGGTGGTATAGCGCGCCATTGCCGGGTGCACGGCGCGTGGCGGTGTTGCACGTCGAGGCGGCGGAAGGCGCCCGCGTACTGCGCAATCCGCAGGGCTGGCGTGAACAGTTGGCCGCGACGAACCAAATGCAACATGTGTGTCCGCCTGACGGCGTGTGGACGCAGCCGCGCGGCACCGACGCGAGCGGTGCAACGCTGACGCAGTGGTATGGAGACCGATGGATTGCGATTGGAGACGCCGCACTGTCGTTCGATCCGCTCTCCTCGCAGGGCATGTTCAACGCGCTGTATACCGGGCTGCGGGGCGCGCAGGCTGTGTCCAGCGCGTTGGCGGGCGATGCGTCGCCATTACGCCGATATGGCGAGCAGCTTGCACAGGTGCGCCACACATACCGGCAACGGCTTGCGCACTACTACCGGATGGAGCAGCGTTGGGCCGACCTACCGTTTTGGCGCAGTCGTCATCATTCGCTCTAGGGCGCATCGTGTTTTCTTTGGATGAACTTCGTTGCATTCATTCTTTTGGTTATCAGTCATTTATTGTTGGTATGAATTGGTGATTTTCCGGTTTTAGGTGGCTCTTTGGTTTGACACCTGTTTCGATAAAAACTATAAAAACGGAACAGAAAAAATTGATCGCTATCTTGGCTGTATATCGATCTGTTGTGAAGTGGGGGCTTAAAAAATACGAAACGTTGGGAGACGGCCTCGAAGCGTCGCGTCGGGGCCTGTGAACCAAGCGATGGGTGAGGGCTTACGCGGTTGCTGAGCCTTCGTATCTCCTGGGGCCAGCCTGGCGCGGGGTGGGGCATATTTCTCTTGATCGACCCGGTTAGACGGCAATCTTTGCCGGCGTCGAATGACGTCCGTAGGTTTGGTTTCGTGTGGTGTTTTGCATGTTCGGGGGTATGGGGTTTTCCACCGGGCATCGCGAAATTTAAATGCGCAGTTAGTCTTTCATGATCGCGCAAGGTAGATCGCAGTTTATTTTAATTCGCTTATTCAACACGTAATGAATGAGGTCTGAAAATGAGCCAAGAATCCAGGCAAGCCGCTGTTCCCCCGTATGGGGTTGCCATTCATGAAGCCATTGCCGATGGCGATCTCAAGAAGATGCGGGCACTGCTCTCGCAGGCCGAGGCCGTGGTGCGCGAGCAAGGCGATCTGCATACCGCGCTTGAACTGCTCAAGCGCGAAATCGCCAAGGCTGAGCGCGCATGACCCGGCAGTGCCACGCCGGCACGCCAGTTCGATCGATCGTCTACCCAAGGAGGACGCATGTCAGGAGACAACGCAGTGGGGCTGTTCCCGGTTCGCTATGTGATTGGCACCGGCTTGCCGGGCGCGCCGACGCTCACGCTCAACCTGCTGGTCAACACGCCCAGGCGCAACGTGGTCGGCAATGCTTCGATCACGCAGCCCATATCGCCGCCGCTCGATCTGCACGTGGATGTGTGGGGCACTTTCACCTACATGGCGCTGATGCCGCCCGCCAACACGCGCATTCTGGTCACGCTGCAGGGCAATAGCGGCGGGCCGAGCTCCAACGCCATGCCGACCTTCCGGCTGCATCTGGTGCTGAACAGCGATTGGCAGACGGGCGTTGCCAGCTACAGCTATTGGAGCGATGGCCGGTGGCACGAAGTGGAGAGCGTGCCGGCCCGTGTTGACCACGAATTCGTGCCGCTGGAGCCGGGGCCGGTCATTCCCAACTCGCCCAACGCGCTGGACTCACTCACCATCGGCCGCACCTTGTACGGGCCGGCCATCCAGCGCGCCACATCGTCGGGCGATCTGGCGCACATGAAGGCGCTCGCCGCGTTCGTGCAGCAGCAGCTGGACAGTCATCAGGAAATCTCGAACGCGCACGCGGCGCTGCGTGCCGAGATCAAGAAGCTCGAGAGCCGTCAGTGACGTTGTTCGCCGTGCATGTTCCATCCACACCTTTCTTTCTGGAGTGACCCCATGAGTACAACCGGCTTGTTTCCCGTCACCTATGTTGTTGCAACGCCTGCCATTGGTGCCCCAAGGCTGACCTTGTCGCTGCTGGTCAATACGCCTGCCAAGAAGGTGTCCGGCATCGCCCGGATTACCCAGACGACCAACCCGCCGCTGGATTTCCATGCGGATGTCTGGGGGCACTTCAGCTACGTCCGGCTGGAAGATGGCGCGCAGCCCTCCATCATCCTGACCTTGCAGGGCAACCCGAGCGGGCCGACCAGCACGCTGGCCGACACCTTCTATTTCCACGGCATCCTGGCTGGGAACTGGCAGTCGGGGCACGCCAGCTATCGCTACTTCGAAGGCGGCCGCTGGCACGAGGTCGAGTACGCAGTCATGACCGTCGAGCAAGCGGTGGCGCCGCAGCCGCCGCACCACGTCATTCCCCTGTACGGCGTCGGTATGCAACAGGCTCAGGCCTCCGGTGATCTTGGGCAGATGAAGGCACTGGCGAGCCAGGCGGAGAAGCAACTGGCTGACGCGCCGCTCCTCAAGGCGGAGCTCGACAAGCTGCATGTGGAGATCGCCCGGCTTGAGGGCCGTGCCTGAAGCTCTCGGCTGAGCGACGCGCAGGCCTCGGCCTGCAGCCGCATGCTCGGGCCACGCAGGCCGGGCATGCGGCGAACCCCACAAGACAGGGAAGCGACATGACGCAGAACCCGCAGCCGGCCCGCTACCTGAGTGCGGACGACTTCCATCGGTACGTTCCCGTGCACGTGGTCTGGGAAATCACCCTGGCGTGCGATCTCAAATGCCTGCATTGCGGCTCCCGCGCCGGACGCCGCCGACCGAACGAACTGAATACCGAGGAATGCCTGGAGGTGATCGAGTCGCTTGCCAGGTTGGGGACGCGGGAGGTCTCGCTGATTGGCGGCGAAGCGTATCTGCGCAAGGACTGGACGCAGTTGATCCGGGCGATCCGCTCGCACGATATGTACTGCGCCATCCAGACTGGCGGGCGCAACCTGACGCCGGCGCGGCTGGAGCAAGCGGTGGCGGCCGGCCTCAACGGGCTCGGGGTGTCGCTTGATGGGCTTGCGCCGCTGCACGACAAGGTGCGCAATGTCCCTGGCTCGTTCGACCGGGCCGTTGATACGCTCAGGCGCGCCCGCGCCGCGGGGCTGGCCATCAGCGTCAACACGCAGATCGGCGCGCAGACCATGCCCGACCTGCCCGCGTTGATGGACACCATCATCGAACTTGGCGCAACGCACTGGCAGATCCAGTTGACGGTCGCCATGGGCAACGCGGTCGACAACGACGCGCTGCTGCTGCAACCGTATCAACTGCAGGAATTGATGCCGCTGCTCGCGCGGCTGTATCAGGAAGGCGAGCGCCGCGGGCTGCTGATGAACGTCGGCAACAACATCGGCTACTACGGCCCGTATGAACACCTGTGGCGTGGCTTTGGCGACGAGCGTGTGCACTGGAATGGCTGTGCTGCTGGGCAGACCGTGATCGCACTGGAAGCGGACGGCACCGTCAAGGGCTGCCCATCGCTGGCGACAGTGGGCTTTGCTGGCGGCAATGTCCGCGACTTGTCGCTGGAAGACATCTGGCGCACCAGTGAAGCGATCCACTTTGGGCGCCTGCGCTCGGTAGACGATCTGTGGGGGTTCTGCCGCAGTTGTTACTACGCCGATGCGTGCCGTGGTGGATGCACCTGGACATCGCATTCGCTGCTCGGCAAGCCGGGCAACAACCCGTATTGCCATTACCGCGTGCTCGAGCTGCAGAAGCAGGGGCTGCGCGAGCGGATCGTCAAGGTCCATGAGGCCAGCGACACCTCTTTCGCCGTTGGCCGTTTCGACTTGGTGACGGAGCGCATTGCGGATGGCACGCCCGTGTCCAGCATTGTGCGATCGGGCCAGGTGGTCGAGCTGACATGGAAGAACAAAGGCAAGCGCGCGCCGGATCGCGGGCGGGTGCCGCCGCAACTCAGCCTGTGCCGCAGTTGCAATGGCTACATCTACCCGCACGAGGTGACGTGCCCGCATTGCGGCGCCGACGTTGAAGCGGCAGCACAGGCGCATCGTGAAGCCGCAGCCCATCGGCATGCGGTGATCAACACCCTGGAGCAGTTGCTCGGGCTGCCTGCATCGACGTTTAGAAGCGGCTGAATGGATTGCGGAAATGGGAAGGGCGCTTGTACGGGCGCCTCTTCGATACGCGCCGATCGCGCAACGGCGCGCTGCAACGGGTGAACTTCTGAGCGCGAGGAGACAACCGGAACGCAACCATGCGTCCAAACAGGGAGAGTGCTATGCCACTGAGTCCGAGGGTCCAACATCGTTTATGTGGCGCCATGCTGGCAGCCGCACTGGGATACGCACAGACGGCTTCTGCACAGGCGGTTCCGACCGACGCGGCGGGCGGGTGCCCGATCCCACCCGCAACCGTCGCCAGCTTTTTTGAGAGCGGTTCGGTCACGCTCAATGGTGTCGTCAAACCGGCCGACAGCACTTTGCCGCTGGCGCCGAACTGCGGCTTCTTCCAGTGGACCGAGCAGATGTTTCTGTGGCTGACATCGCCCGCGC
Organism: Ralstonia sp. R-29; assembly: GCF_049913345.1. NCBI lineage: Bacteria > Pseudomonadati > Pseudomonadota > Betaproteobacteria > Burkholderiales > Burkholderiaceae > Ralstonia > Ralstonia sp. R-29. Next base: position 768,131 of record NZ_CP184378.1, on the reverse strand, counting down.
CGGCCAGCTATGGTGGCGGCAGCCACGTCATGTTCTCGCCGCAGTTCTACACCGTCAGCCCGCCGGATAGCAGCGATCGGCGCACCTTCATTCCCAACGCACCGGGGCTGCCCATCCGCATGTTCCTGCGCGCGACCGAGCTGGGCCCGCACGGTTTGCCGATCGTGATGGCGCGTACCGGTCAGGTGGTGGAAGTGCAGCGTGAGCTGCCACGGCAGCGGCCGCCCCTCGTCCGTCTGGCGACTGGCAAGTCGATCCCGGCCTCGCAGATTGCGAACGCACGCAAGACGGAGCAGGGCACGCTGGAACTCCTCGATGCGCGTGGCAAGCCGCTTGCGCCAAAGGTGCTGAGGCTGCAACCGATCGTCCGGCAGCAGGCGATGCTGTCTGCGGAGCGCCCCACGCCGATCGTGCCGGCGAAGGCGATGTTGGCGGCGCTGCAGGCGCGCAAGATCGTGGTCAACCACATCCCCATCTTTATCGACCCAGCGGGCAACGTGATTGACGTTGAACCGGGCCAGGCGGACAGCGGCGTGCTGATCTCGGAGAATGGCTCGCTCATCTACTACATCAGCGCGGTCAACGACGTATTTGCCTTCCATCGCACGATGCATGGGGCAGCCGTCATTCCGTTCAACACGACGCTGACTTTCCCGATGACAGCGGCTGATGCCGCAGCGGTGGTGAGCTTTGCGGCCAGCAAGGGCCACACGATCAAAGATCCGAACGCGCTGGCAATCGAAGCCAAGTCGAGTTGGGTCGAGGCGAGCAAGGTGTCCAATCCGAACGACTACATCCAGGTCACCGCGGTGGTGCCGACCTTCGACAAGAGCAACCCCGACAAGTGGGTGCCCAACGGGCAGACGGCGATGAAGCTTGTCATGCTCGGCCTGCACGTGGTGGGCTCCACGAACGGGCATGGTGAGATGGTCTGGGGCACGTTCGAGCACGTCGGCAATGCGCCCAACGCAACGTATGCCTACAACTCCACCAGTGGCTTGAAGACCGTGGCGCAGAACACCACGGGAAGCTGGCTCTTCACACCTAGCGGCGCGACTGGGCCATTCAACACCACCAGCAACAGTTGGACGGGCAGTGAGATCACCGGGACGCCGATTGCGCCGGCCATGGTGCTGCGTGCGAAGCCCTGGGGCTCCAACGATGGCGGAAGCCCGGCCAATGCCGCGGCCTTGAACACCCAGGTGATCTCCGCCAACGCCAGCGTGATTTCTCAGTTGAATGCGGCAGACATCCGGCGCAACTACTTCCAACTCGGTACCACGTGGACCATTGGCGGCGCGGCACCGAACGGAGGCAACGAGGTGGGCACCAATCATCTCGCCAACGCCACGCTGGAAACGTTCGTGCAGGGCAAGACCCCGTCGGATCCGAGTGCGAATTGCTTCTCGTGCCACACGACGAACAAGGTTTCCGTCAGCCACATCTACCGGACGCTGACGCCGCTGCCTTGACCCGCATCCGGCGCACCATGGCTGCATCCGGGGTCGCGGCCCCGGATGCTTTTTTTTGGGGAGGGACGAGGTCAGGCCAGAATTGGCGCTGCGTTCCACTCAAGGAACAGGTAGACCCCTTTGTCTTCCACCAGCCGAAAGCCCAGCCGTTGATACAGCCGCCGCGCTGGGTTGAAGCGTTCGACGTGGATCTGCACACGCTTGCCTGCCGCCGCCGCTTGCCGGAACACGGCCGCTAGCACCGCGCTGCCGATCCCTTGGCCACAATGCGCCGGCAACAGAGACACATCGATCACCAGGATCGCATCGTGCCGGTGCTGCAGATAGATTCGCCCCGCGGGCGCCCCGTCCTGCAGGATCAGGAAGAACTCCGCATCGGCATAACCGAAATAAGCGCGTTGCTGCGCCTCAAACTGCATGCGCACGAACTGCTGTTTCTGCGCATCGGTCCAGTCAGTCAGCTGCAGCTCGGCCTCGCGTGTGGAGGCATAGAGGCTCAGTAGGAATGGCTGGTCCTGCGCCGTAACAGGACGGAGGGCGGTGCCCGGTCGTTCGATGGCGAAATTGGGCATGCGATTGGCGTTGGCGACTCAGGCGAGGTTGAAACAGGCTTGATAGCGATAGCCATCGCGCGAGCCCGCCACCGGCACGAGGAACATCGGCTGCTCGGGCAGCACCGCGTGGCGCAGGAAATAGGTGCCTTGCAGCAGCAGGGCGCCACTGCCCTGGAAGAACAACGAGAACGCGCGTCCACCGGCAGGCGCAGTTGTGGCGCTTGCCACCTCATCTAGGCTCAGCGTGAACGGTGGGTCGGACGCATCACCCGCTGCGTTGTGCACGGAAAATGCGGTGCCGACATGCGGCAGGAACAGCTCTGCGGAAACAGTCATGGGAGCAATGGCGTACGTGCGTCAGTCGGGCGCGGACGGCGTGGCACCGTCCGCGCGTGAAGCGTCCGGCGTCAAGGTCGCGCAGGCCACGCGCCCTGCAATGCGATGCAGTAATTCACGGCCAGAAAGGGCTGGCGATTTTCGTGCCCGGTACTGCCGCCAGCCGTGCCGATGGTTTGCGGGGACAGCGTGGTCATGGCCGGTGCGGGCGTGGCGTCCACGGCAACGAAAGCGTCGTTGTGCGCCACCATGAAGCGCGCCGGCAGCCGACTTGTGGCCTCGGGAGAGCCCGCCCGTGCGTTGTCGCCATAGGCAGTGTGCGTGTGCATGGGCATTTCGCTTTGCACCAGCGTCACCATGTCATCGCCCTGCGGATCGTCCAGGATGCCGCCCACCGGACCCATCACCGCGCGGCCACGCAGGTCGGGCAGGCCGAAGGTGCTGGTGCCATTGCCGCCATACGTTGCGCCGAGGATGGCAAACAGCGTGGTGTTCTGTGAAATCGGCAGTAGTGCACCATCGCAGGCTGCCCAATCCACGGGGGCGAAATTGAAGCCGAAGAGCCGGACCTCACCAACGAATTGATCTGACATGTGTCTCCCCTTGTTCAGCTCTGCGACGGGAAGATTCCCGCCGTGGCGATGATGTAGTTGATGGAAGCCGTGGGCATGTGATTGGAGTGCGGCTGGCTGTTGCCCGCAACAGCGACAGCCTTGCCGGAAAAAGCCGCCTTGGTGGGCGGGTTCGCCGTGCCACCGTCGTAGAAGCCTTGCGCGTTCGGCACGGTGGCCAGCATCACGCCGGGGCCGGGTGTGACGGTGGTGGCTGTCCCGGTGGTCGCGCACACGGTGTGGCTGTGTGCCGGAATCTGGGGCTGGGTGAGCGTCACGTCTTCGCTACCCAGTTGCTGACCGATGATGCGGTTGGTCAGACCCAGCCCCTGTCCCTGGCCGATGGGCAGTGTGCCTTGCAGGTTCGGCAGCCCGAAGGTGGACTGGCCATCGCCGCCATACGTCGTGCCCAGCAATGTGAAGAGCGTCTCATTGTCGGAAATGCTGATCACCTGGCCCTGGCACAGCAGCCAGCCCTGGGGAGCATAGGTGCCGGCAAACAGGCGAATCTCGCCGATGAAGGGTTCCATGGTCCGCTCCTCAGTTGCGCGACGGGAAAATGCCGGTCAGCGCGATGATGTAGTTCAGCACCAGGGATGGCTGCATGTTTTCGTGCGGCTGCGTCTCGCCCGTATCGGCGCAGGTCTCCGCAGACAGCGCGGTCAAGGTGCCCGGCGCGGCATAGAGCGCGGTGCCTGGCCCGCTAGGTGTCGTGATGGTGCTGGTGGCGAGCACATGGTTTTGCGTGGCCCCCACGTTCACCTGGGTGGCGGCGTCGGTCGACGCGTTGAAGAGGTGGTTGTGCATCGGCATCTGTGCGGCGTTGAGCGTGACGGTTTCTACGCCGCCGACGCTGCCGACGATGGTGTTGGTGGTGTCCCGATGCAGCGGTGTGCGGCCGCGCAGGTCCGGCAACGCAAAGGTGCGGATGCCGTCGCCGCCATACTGCGTGCTCAATAGCGAAAACAGTGCCGCGTTCTGGTTAATCGCCAGCAGGGCACCGTTACAGAAGGCCCATCCTTTGGGCGGAAATGAGAACGCACATAAGCGAATCTCGCCAAGATATTGATCCACAGCCCCTCCTTACGATGTGGCAGTGCCACGTTATTGGATTCTTGCAACGGCTACGTGGATTTTTAGCACCGACTATTTCCATCCGCCAATTCGACGCGATCGCGGGCTCGTGAGGTGAATAGCCGAGTCATCTGCGTGATTTTTAACTCGGCCTTGCGCTAGATCAGATGTCCAGGCAATCGAATCGGGTAAGAAGGGCTTGCTGACTGTGTTGCTGGAATGGCCGGCTTGCGGAAGGATGGATTCCTTTCTAGCATCCAATCGAATCGAAATGATGCCCATAACCAAAGTAACTAATCATTTCGTTTTGCGGGGGAGTATTCATACAAGTTGGTGCGGGTAATCCGTACAGGGTTTTTACTGAGCCCAGGGCTGCGAGTGAAACTCCCAGCACAAAACCTCCCTCGCTTGGCAAAAAAAATCAGGCGTTGTCCGGGTTAATACGCCTGCGACACTAATAAAAAACGTCCGTTAAAACAGACGTGGGAGCGAGGGAAGGCATGCGTACGCTGACAAAAACAATCCTGCCCGGCTGGCGTTGGCTGGCCGGGTGGCTGACATTCGTCCACCTGTTCGGCCGCAGCAGGACACGGGCGCGGGCCTGGGCCCCATGGACAGGGCAGGGGACGCTGGCGATGCTGGCGTTGGCGGCTTGCCAGATGTTGCTGCCGTCCACCGCATCGGCGTCGCCTTGTACGGTCTCGTTTTCGACCAACGCCAATACGCAGAAGCCCTACATTTTCACCGGCGCCGACACCAGCAATTGCGACCCCTTCCTGATCGGCATTGCCTATGATTCCGCTGGCGATGCCAACAGCTCGTCGGGCCCGGTGTCCTACACGGCCACCTCGCAGGGCGGCACGATCGCCATCTACAACGGCTCGGTGCCGCCATCGGGCGACCCGAACACCAACGGTTTCGTCTACAACCCCCCGACGAATTTTTCCGGCACCGACACCGCCACGTTCTACACCAGCAACGACGGGGTCACCTGGATACCCAACGGCACGGTGTCCATCACCGTGATCAGCTCCACGCCGACGGTCACCAGTCTTTCTCCTGCTTCGGGGGGCACCAGCGGTGGCACCACCGTCAGCGTCACGGGCACGAACTTCGCGGGCACAACGGCGGTCAAGTTCGGCGGCACTAACGCCACGGGGTTTACAGTCAATAGTGCAACGTCGATCACGGCGACGTCGCCAGCCGGGACGGCCGGCACGGTGAATGTCACGGTCACAACAACCGGCGGCACCAGTGCAACCAGCGCCGCCAACCAGTTCACCTACATCGCTGCACCCGTGGCCAATGCGAGCAGCGCTACCGTGGCGCACGGCAGCAGTAGCAACCCCATCACCCTGAACATCACCGGCGGAGCGCCCACCAGCGTGGCGGTTTCAACGGCGGCCAGCCATGGCACGGCCAATGCCAGCGGTACGTCGATCACCTATACGCCCAATGCGGCGTATTCGGGCACCGACACGTTTGCGTACACCGCGACCAACGCGGGCGGTACGTCGTCACCCGCCACGGTGACGGTCACGGTCTCCAGCGCGACCGTGAGCTATACGCCGTCGTCACCGACAGCGGGCACAGTTGGGGTCGCGTATAGCCAGTCGATTGCCTCTGCCAGCGGCGGTACCGCACCTTATACCTACGCGCTGGCCTCGGGTTCGCTGCCTGCGGGCCTGACCTTGAGCAGCAGTGGCACGCTCAGCGGCACCCCCACGGCTGCTGGCACCTTCAACTTCACGATCACGGCCACGGACAGCAGTACCGGCACCGGCCCGTTCTCTGCAACCAGCGGCGCACTCAGCCTCACCGTCGGCGCGCCCACCATCACCGTATCGCCCAGCACGCTGACGGGCGCAACGGTCGGCACATCCTCGTCGCAGTCGGTGAGCGCCAGCGGGGGCACCGCAACCTACACCTATGCGATCACGGCGGGTTCGCTGCCTGCAGGCATGAGCCTGTCGTCGAGCGGCGTGCTGTCGGGCACCCCCACCGCTGGGGGCTCGTTCAACTTCACCATCACCGCCACGGATAGCAGTACCGGTACGGGGCCCTTCACCGGCAGCCGCGCTTACACGCTCACGGTCAACGCACCGACGCCGTCGCTCACGCCAGCGTCGGGTAGCCTCAGCGCAACCACCAGCGTTGCCTACAGCCAGTCGTTCGTGGCTTCCGGCGGCACTGCGCCATACACGTATGCGTTGTCGGTCAACTCCGGCACCCTGCCCACCGGCCTGTCGTTCAATACCGGCACCGGTGTGCTGTCCGGCACGCCGACCACATCGGGCACGGTCAACTTCACGGTTACCGGCACGGACAGCAGTACGGGCACCGGCCCCTATACGGCTTCGGGCACCTATACGCTGACCACCTCGGCGCCCACGATTACGGTGTCGCCCAGCACGCTGTCCGGCGCCACGGTGGGCGTGGCCACCAGCCAGAGTGTGACGGCCAGCGGGGGCACCGCACCCTATACGTACACGCTCATCAGCGGTGCGCTGCCGGCAGGGCTGACGCTCTCCAGTACGGGCACGCTGTCTGGCACGCCCACGGCTGCCGGCACGTTCAACTTCACGGTGCGCGGCACCGATGCCAACACCTATAGCGGCACCCGTGCTTACAGCCTTACCGTTGCCGCACCCACTGTCACACTGAGCCCGGCAACACTCACCAGTGCCACCGTCGGCACCGCAACCAGCCAGAGCGTAACGGCCAGCGGCGGGACTGCGCCGTACACGTATGCGGTGACCAGCGGCGCACTGCCGGCGGGCCTGTCGCTCAGCAGTTCGGGCACGCTGTCCGGCACACCGACCGCCGGCGGCAGCTTCAACTTCACGGTGACAGCCACCGACAGCAGCACCGGCACCGGCCCCTTTACCGGCAGCCGGGCCTACACGCTGAGCGTGGGCACCCCCACGCTGACGATCACGCCGTCATCCACGTCCGGGCTGACCGGCGTGGCCGGCACCAGTTACAACCAGAGCTTCACCGCCAGCGGCGGCAGCAGCCCCTACACCTATGCGCTGACGGTCAATTCCGGCACGATGCCCACCGGCCTGTCATTCAACACGGGCACCCATACGCTCTCCGGCACGCCCACCACGGCCGGCGCCGTCAGCTTTAGTGTCACGGCCACCGACAGCAGCTCAGGCTCCGGCCCCTATGCCGTGTCGGGCACCTACACGCTGACGGTCAGCGCACCCACGTTGACGGTGGCCCCGTCAACGTTGCCTAACCCGGCCATCGGCACGGCCTACAGCCAGACGCTGACGGCCAGCAATGGCACGGCGCCGTACACCTTCGCAATCACCAGCGGTGCGCTGCCGGCAGGGCTGTCGCTATCGAGCGCAGGCATGTTGTCCGGCACGCCCACGGCAGGCGGCAGTTTCAGCTTTACCGTGACGGCCACCGACGCCAACAGCTTTACTGCCAGCCGCGCGTACACCGTCACCATTGGTGCGGCAACCATCGCACTCAACCCGGCAACCGTGCCGGGCGCCACGCTTGCCACGGCCTATAGCCAGACGTTGACTGCCAGCGGCGGCATCGCACCGTACACGTACGCCGTCGCCTCCGGCACGCTGCCAACGGGGCTGAGCCTCAACGCCACCACCGGTGTGCTGAGCGGCACGCCCACCGCCCTGGGCAGCAGCACCTTTACCGTGCGGGCCACCGACAGCAGCACAGGCACCGGTGCACCGTACAGCGGTACGCGCAGCTACACGCTCGTGGTCGGCCAGACGATCGGCACGGCATCGGCCATCACCGCCACCACCACGTCCACCGCACCCGTCACGCTGCACCCCACCGCCAATGCGACGGGCGGGCCGTTCTCATCGGTGGTGATCGTCAGCCCGCCGGCCAGCGGCACGGCTGTGGTCAACGGCCTGGACATCGTCTACACCCCCACGCCCACCACGTCGGGCAGCATCACCTTCACCTTTGCGCTGGTCAACACGGCGGGCACCTCCGCGCCAATCCAGGCGACGGTGACCGTCAACGCCGTGCCGATTGCCGTGACGCAGAAGACTGCCAGCACGACGGCGGGCAAGCTCGTCAACGTAGACCTGACGGACGGTGCAACCGGCGGCCCGTTCACGGGTGCGGCGATCGTCTCGGTCGTCCCGTCCAATGCCGGCACGGCGACAGTCGCGCAGCAGAACCCGCAGGCGACGGCAGGAATCAAGTCGATTGCGGCGGCGGCGCCGGTCTATCTGCTCGGCTTCACGCCCACCAGCACCTTCAGCGGCACGGCCACGATCACGTACACGCTCAGCAACGCGATTGCTACGTCGACGCCGGCCACGATCCAGGTCAGCGTGTCGCCGCGCAAGGATCCGTCCACCGATCCGGACGTCAGTGGCCTGATCAACGCGCAGATCCAGGCCGCGCAGCGCTTTGCGACCACGCAAATCAGCAACTACCACCAGCGCCTCGAAGCGCTGCACGGCACAGGCCACGCACCGTCAGGCAACGGCATTACGGTGGCGCTACCCAGCGCGCGCGGTGACGCCCAGGCCCGCTGCCAGGACGTGTTCGGCATTGCCGCGCACGAAGCCTGCCTGCGCGGCGACAGCACCGTCGGCAGACCGTTGGCACGCGGCAAGCGCATCACCGACGCCAAGGGCACCAAGGACGGGGTAGGCGCCGCCGACGCCGGCCCAGACCTGCCCGGTGCCGATGCCGGCCCAGGTAACGCGGATGTGCCCAACCTGGCGTTCTGGAGCGCGGGCACGCTCGACTTCGGCTTTGCCAACGCCGGCACGCAGCGCTCCGGCTTCCGCTTCACCACGGGCGGCATCACCGCGGGGGCGGACTACCGCGTATCGGACAAGCTCTCCGTCGGCGCCGGCTTCGGCTACGGGCGTGATTCGACTGACATCGGCAGCGCCGGCACCAAGAGCACTGGCGATGCGTACAGCGTGGCGTTGTACGGCAGCTTCCGCCCGCAACCCACACTGTTCATCGACGGTGTGGCGGGCTTCGGCACGCTGAGCTTCGACTCGCGCCGCTGGGTGACGGACGCGAGCGACTTCGCTACCGGCAAGCGCAACGGCAAGCAGGTCTTCGCGTCGGTCTCCGCCGGCTACGAGCACCGCGACAACGTCTGGCTGATCTCGCCATACGGGCGCCTGTCGGTCTCGGAGTCGACGCTGGATCAGTTCTCGGAAACCGGTGCAGGCACCAACGCGCTGACGTACTTCCAGCAGACCGTGACGACACTGTCCGGCACGCTAGGCCTGCGCACCGAACACGCGCAGAAGACCCGCTGGGGCACCTTCCTGCCGTATGCGCGCGTGGAGTACCAGCACGATTTCAATGGCCAGAGCAATGCCGGCCTGGCCTATGCGGACATGGCCTCGTTCGGCCCCGCCTATACCGTGAGCGGCAGCCCGTATGGCCGCGATCGTATGCAGGTAGGGCTGGGCACCAAGTTCCGTACCGGGCCGCTCACGTTCGGCTTGGACTACAGCGTGATGGTGGGGATGGGTGGTTTGCAGCAGGGCGTGCGGCTGACGTTTGCTGCGCCGTTCTGAGTCGTCAATAAACGCCCGCCGCCGAGGCAGTTGCTTGGCGGCGGGCTGTCCCACTCATGGCAATCGCGCGTTACCCGAACGCTCCGTCCTCACGGTAGGCCGATTCGGTCGCGGGCCGGTCATGGCGATCCTCGGGATGCAGTGCTTGCAGCAGCAAGCGCCCGGTATCGGTCAACTGCGCGCGTCGCCGATGGCCTTCTGCGGCGCGCTCGAGCATGACCAACTGCCGCTCCAGCAGCGTTTCCAATTCAGCGCGATTCATGTCCACCTGCTCTGGTGACTGACTGACCAGCATCAGCGTGGCGAATTCGTGTGCACTCAGCATCTTTGTCTCCCAGCAACAGACCCTAGCGGCACGGTGCCAAATGCGGGCGCACGCGCGCCCGCTTCTGAAGCCAAACAATGGCGTGTGAGCAGTTCAGCCCGCCTGGACTTCAATACGGCGGGGCTTGGCTTCGTCGCGACGCGGAATCGTCAGCTTGAGCACGCCGTCGCGCAGTTGGGCATCGATGCGCGAGGCATCAAAGTCGGGGCTCAGCACGAACGTGCGCGAGAAATGTGGGTGCCGAACTTCGCCATGCTGCAGACGCAGCCCGGCCGGTGTGGGCACCAGAAGTTCCGCATCCACAGTGAGCGTGCCGTCCTGCACCCGAACATCGAGCTTCTCACGCGGCACGCCCGGCAGGTCGGCATAGAGCGTGATGCCGTGGCGGTTCTCGAAGATGTCGACCGGGGGTGCCAAGTGGGTCTGACGTGCAGCGCCTTGCTCGGCCGGCTGCTTCGCAACAGCGGTCTTGTCGGCTGGGGCGGATGTGGCGAGTCGGGTGGTCTCGTTCATGATGTCCTCCATCGTTCATGGGTAAGGCGACGCTCACCCTTGGACAGTGATTTGACGTGGCTTTGAGGCCTCCGACTTGCCCACGCTGATGGTCAGGCAGCCGTTGCTGTACCGCGCGTTGACTTTCTCGGGGTCGACGTCCTGTGGCAGCTCAATCACCCGGCGGAATGCGCCAACAAACCGCTCGTCAGCGTACACACGCGTGTCGTCGGTGACCTCGAAATCGGGGCGTTTGCGCTCACCGCTGATGGTCAGCAGCCCCTTATCGATGGAGACATCGATCTGCGCGGGGTCGAGCCCCGGGGCGAATGCGACGATCTCGACGGAATCATCGGTGCTGCCGATGTTGACGGGAGGAAACGTGCCGATGCGCGTGGCGCGCAGGCTTGCTGGTGTACCCGCAAAGAGACTGGCCATCTGCCGGTGCAGGCGGTCGAATTCGCCCAGCAGATCGGTGCCAAAAAACAGATCGCTCATGGCTGGCTCCTAAAAGGGGCCCGCACGGAGGCTGAACCGAACTACGCGCTCCAGTTCATCCGTCCGTGGCGAGCCACTGACAAACAAATCGAAACACGCAGCGCGTGAACCGCGACTGCATTGACGAAACCTAAAATAGGGAGGCAAACGGAAATTTCAAGAGTCTCTTGGAGACCTTGTTTTGAGGCTTCATCGATGTTTCCGACGCGCGGTACGAACAGATCGCGGCCGTCCATGCGGCAGAGACGTCACCTGTCGGATCGGGATCATCCCCTGGCGCTTGATGGGTAGCTGTATCGCAGAGGAGAAGCAGTTGGGCCGGCCTATTGCACCAACACCATCCTTACGCATACGGGGCCACGTGGCTCACCGGTATCGGTGAATGCTCTGAGGGTATAGACCTGCACGACCATGCCGGGACGCTCGAAGCTGTCGCCAATCCAGCGGCCGTGCTCGCGATATAGGCTACGTCGGCTGAATCCCATGGATTCCATTGCCCCGGTGAATTGAGCGAAATTGGGCTCGCATGCCGTCAACGGTTCAGCCTGTGTTCCGGGAATCGGATCAAAGCCCAAATCCACACGTGTGCCGATACCCGGAATCACCAGCCTTTGGATGCTGAATGCCCAGTTGCCTGGCAATCGTTGACCATAGCCAAACTCGTCTTGAGCCGTCACTTTGGTCTGTACGCCAAAGATGTGGTCCACGGTGTCTTGCGTGAATGTCGGCCACGCGATGGCTGGTCCGGATCAGCTCCAGCATGGCCTGTAGCGCCTGCGTGGTGCTGAGGCCCATTGGAGCGTGAGATTCGATGCGCGATTGGCTTGCGCGGTCCGGCGTGGCTTCAGCAGGGGGCTGGGCATGCACGCTGCCAACTGGCAGGCATAGGGTCAGTGCGGCCATGACCGTCGTGGGCGTGAAGAATCGGCGGCGGGTGGGGGCGGTTGAATCCACGCGATTTCTGCTCTGTGTCTGCATCATGCTGAATCCTCGTGGCGGTCGATTGTGAGTCGGGCCTATGCCGAAAACATGCACTGCGCATAGGCCAATCCCTTTCAGTACGTTTTGCTCCAGACAAGGAAGATGTCCTTCCTGAAATCGCTGTCCTTGTTGCCGACAGTCTGTTCATCGCGCGTGGGAATGAACATCGCCGTGTAGACGTTGATGGTGCGGCCGTTGACTTCGAGATAGATGTCGGGCGATCCGGCGACGGAGCCGTTGTAGAAGTCCGCCATCTGCGCCTTGGGCACGTTGTGCCAGATCAGTTCGTCTTTGAAGATCCGGCCGATGTCGATGCTCGCCTCATGCGCCACGCCATCCTTGGATTTCCAGCGAACTTTGGCTGGGCCCGGAAAGTTGCGGATAGCAAGTTCCGTCGATCGCCAGGCCTTGTCGCCATCGGCGGGCTTCGGGCGGGCGATTGCGTCGTCGGCATCCCGCACTTGGTAGCGGCCGTTGTACACGACGGTACAACCAATGGTGTCGTAGCAGAGCGCTTCGAAGTTGTGGTGCTTGAAGTGCAGGGGGACTTGTCGAGTCAACGCCGGTGGCTCGATGTTCTGCTGGCCATCGAGCGACGTGGCTGCACCGCATCCGGGCGCAAGAGCCACCGTAATGCCAAGTGCCAGCAACGCTCGAAGCCAGAAGGACGAAATACACACGGAACACCCCCTTGTTTTTGCATCCGCGGCTAGCGAGATCTGGATCGAGTCGGGTCAGCAATCGGCCTTTCAACGCGCAGCACCGGCGCTCTGCGGGTAGCGGCTGTCCGTCAGGCAGGCGTGCAGCCAGGCGGTGTCTTCGGTGCCAAGCTCGACTTCGGCATCCAGCTTGGGCAGTGCCTTGGGCGCCAGGGCTGCGCGGCCCGGGTGAAGATTCCAGCCTGCGATCGCTTTGCGCGCCTCGTTCACGGTGTCCGGGCACGGGCTGCCGCCTTCTGAACCGTCGCCGCATGCCGCCACGGTTTCCAGCCGGCCCTGAACGACGTTGCCCACCAGGCGTGTCTGGTAGTAGCCGCCACTCGCCCAATCATCTTGCAGGGTGCAGACCCGGTCCCGGTTCTGATAGCGGCGTTCGCTGAAGCAGCCGTAGTTGAGTTCCTGACCGCCCGGCAGGAAATCGCATCCTGTCTCGAAACCTGCGAATGCCCCACCCGTGAATTGCGCCAGGAACTTCCGCTGCTGCAGCGCTGTTTCCAGCAAGCGCGGCGTGCCACGGTTGGCCTTGCCGGGCTCGCTCAGGGTCTCGGTGCGCTGACGGATTGCTTTGAGCAGGCTCGCGCGTAGGGCCTTGCCGTTCGGCGCGCCGGCGAAATCCTGCGGATCTGCGAACCTCTTATCCCGCGCTTCGATCCAGCGCTTCTGGCCGCGGACGAGCATCGCGCGCACATCGGCGTCATTGCCGGCCTGCTGCATGACAGCTGCGTAGGCCTTCCCCATCTCAGCGTCGGCGGCCTTGAGCTTCTCATCGGCGCAGATCGTACGTTCGACAGGGTTGCTGGCCTTTTTGCAGTCGATTGCATGCGCAGCGGCGGTGCTGGTGAGCAGGGCGATGCAGGTGGCGTATCTGAGCAGGACGGTCATGTGGTCAGGGTGTGGGACGAAAAAGAGTTGGGCTGTGATGACGATGATTCCTGTCCAAGCGCTACTGCTCGGCCTCATCACGGCGATGGCCGCGCTGTCAATGTCATGTCGAAAATGCCGCCAGGCGGCGTCGTGCGAAAGAGCGTACGGTTGGTGAATCCGACGGCATCCGCGTGGTCGAGCGCGCCTTGATAGTCGGCCACGACGTAGTAGGTGGTGACCGGCTTTCCGGCAAGCAGCTCGCTGCCGCTCATGGCGGTATTGAACTTGACGCCATTGCCCAGGAGCTCAATGCCCAGCGTGTTGATGGTCCAGTGGCAGATGCCGAGGCCGTAGTAGTCCTGGTCTTGCAGGCGGTCTAGGAAGACCGTGCCCCGATACACAGAGGCACTCACGCGCGTGACGTTGAACGCGATGGTCTTCTCGGGAAAGAGCGTGGCGCCTTCCAACGGTGTGAGCGGCAGGCAGCGGCTGTTGCCAACGCGGTAGAGCACCCAGCCACGTGCCGCGCCGTCGAACGGCCCCGGCGGCTGGTGGACTTCCAGCGTGACCTCGTATCCCCGCTTCGGGGTCGGGTTGTCGTGAATGTCGATGCTTCGTGATTGGGCGCACGCCGGCGTGGCCAGACAACAGCCGCCTGCCAGCGCAGCAACGGCAAACGTACGTCGAAGGACGTGCCGGTCTGGAGTGCTCGCGGTGGCGATCAAGGCGACGCGTTTCATCGTGTCACCCCTGTGAGTGGTGATGCGCTTTACGGCGCGCGCGCCACGTGAGATAGGACAGGAACAACCCTGTGCCGGTGACCAGCGGCACGCCGAGTGGTCTTAGCAGGTAAGCCGGCCATAGCCAGCCGTAGTCTGGCGCGGTGGCGTTGAACGACAACGGCGGGCGTGCCCAAAGTTCCACCGTCTCGCCGGTCAGTGCCGGAGCGACATCGGTAATGGTGACGACCACGTCGTTGTGGCCGGGCGTTGCATGGGCCTTCGCAGAATTCGGCGGCCAGCGCCATTCCCCTGGCGCCACTGGCAGGCTCTCGGAGAAGTCCCGGAAGATGACGTTGGTACCGTATCCATTGGCCGGCATGGCTTCCAGCGGAATTGGCGTGCCGCTGTTGACCGATACGGTGCCGGCCACGCGCGCGCCAGGAGTGCTGAAGCGCAACGTGCCCGGTCCGTCTTCCGTCCGGGTCCAGCTGCCGAGGTCAGTATCGCGTGTGTCCCCTGTGTGTCGCGCGAAGTCCAACTCAAAGGACAGGGCATGGCCGTATAGACTCGTCACCGGCAAGTGGGCCGTGCGTCCGGGTGCCAGTACAACCTCGGCCCGCCCGCCCGTGGATGCAACCGAGGCGATGGTGCAATACATGGCCAGCCCCGCAGTGACCACACCCCATGCTACCCACGCCCATTTGAGCCTGGCGATGATGGCGCTTGTTCGTGCGGTGACCATGGCGTTGGACGAAGCTTCGTGCTTGCCGCGAGCGAGCAGGGCGAGGCTTTTCATGGCTGTTGTTGTGCAGCGCGGGGCTATTCCAAGGGCTGGAGGAGCACCTTGGGCAGCTCGTACTGCGTGCCGCTATAGACCAGCCGATGTGTTGCCGTCTCTGACCTGGTCGGCCGCAACTCACACATGCCATTCTTGCCCTTTGCCTCCTGCTGGGAGAGCCGTTTTTCCGTCACCACGATGTCGGCATAGCCGTTGTGCGAAGTCGGTTCCATCGACAGCGTGCGCCGGCCGCCTACCGATGTGGTGGAGCACTGCTCAGCTATCACGGTGGTGTTGGCCTGCACGACCAGGCCGTCTACGACTGGCTTGACTTGATCGCCGTCGAGGGCATAAAGCCACAGGACGTCTTCGGAGAAGGATTTGGGGTCCACCTGACGTCCTCGCATCATCAGCAGGCCCACGGCGGGTTGCCCGGGCGCAAGCGTATAGCGCGTGTTGTCAAAGCGGATCGCGTTGATCGACAGCCCGCTGTTGGTCGTGTTGGTGTTCAGTCGCCACCGTTGCTGCACGTTGAGGGTGCGCTTGTCGAGTACAAGCAGATCAAGCCGGCCCCCGCGTTCCTTGCTTTCCCAGTCCTTCGTGAACGGGATTGCCGCCAGCATGGTGTCGGGCCGGCCGGGCCAGGTGCGGCAGATCACGTGGGCGACCTCGCCATTCATGTCGCTTTCAGGCGTCACGATATTCAAGTCATCAATGACGAAGTTGTCGCCACTGGGCTTCGCGTGGGGGTAGGCCTTGCGCACGATAGCGGCGGCGCGTTTGCCGCACGTGTCGCTGTTGGCATGCGCGGCCTGTGCGCCCAGCAACAAGGTAGCCAGCAGGAACAAGCTGTGCGCAACGCGCAGTTTGGCGGTCATGGCGACTCCGAGTCGGGTGTTGGCAGGCGCATGCGCTTGATGTGCGCTGAATGTGCGTTTAGCGCACGCTGATCGAATAGTCCTGCCCGTACACCGAGCGCAGTTCACCCGCCTTGGCCTGCAGCTTGAGCGGGCGGTACGTGGCGTTGGACAGAATGCGTGTGGCGCGTGGGTAGAAACCTGGGTCGGACGCCAGCCCCTGTATGTGCGCCATATCGGCCGGGATGCGCGTGAGCGTGTAGCGTGTCAGGTCGCACTGGATCTGGCCGCCTACAATTTCGCAGGCCTGCTTGTTGTAGTCGGCGTTGGGCGGCGTCGGGTACAGGCCGTCGATCACGATGGCTTCGCCCGGCGCGACGCTGAACGAAGCAAATTCGCGCTTGAGCTTGGTCGAGACCGCCAGCCCATCAACGGACTTTTCCCGGGTGACGGTCTTCCATCCGGCGGGCTCGGTCATTTCCGAGACCGTGCGCTTTTCCGTTGCCCAGAACGCGCAGCCACCACCGTAGACATAGATCGATGAGCAGTATGTGTTCTCGACCTGGCGGTCCCGGTACTGGGCGTTGAACCATTCTTGCGACTGAATGAAGTCCGAGTTCTTCTTAGGCAGCAAGGCGATCTGCCCCAGCGGGGAACTGCCTGGCTTCTGACTGGTGCCAAGCTGCGACATCGCCTCGGACGTTGTCTCGTAGGTGTTGCCGGCTACGGTGTACGTGCCCGGATTGACGATGTAGACAAAGTACTGGGCGTTGCCTGCCACAAAGGTCGACACATAGCCGTGCAGGCCCACTTCGTTAAAGGGTTCATCTGGCCCCACGCGTATCACGTCAACGGCGTTGTTCTTGTTTTGCCAGATGGTGGTCGCCGTGACATCGGTACGGAACGCCCATTTTTTCTGGGTGACGCCCTCTTCGACGGTGTACTTCTTGTCGAGGTTGATGGCGGGTACCACGACGAGCGCCTTGCCGGCAACGATGGCGCGGTTGATCAGCCAGTCGATGCCGGTGTGCCAGCTTTCCTGCTTGCGCTGGTTTGAGAGTGCGGGCGGCTCTTTCGATTCGCTCAGTGGTGCCGCCACCATGGCCACGACGAGCGAACAGATTTCCTTGCGCAGCGTTTGATCGTCCATCTCCTGCTTCGGGTTCAGCCGCGCGACAACGGAGACAACACCCAGCGCTTCCTCCAGCATGAAGCGTATCGGGAAGGAGCGCTTTTCCCCTTGCTCTGGGAGCGGCTGGACAATCGTGACGCTGGTCAGCGTCCCGTGTTGTTCGTTCGACTGCACGCTCAACTTGGCCGTTGTGGCTGCTTGCGTCAGCCGGGAGGCTGCGTCAGCCGGTTTCACCGCCTTGATGGGTACCCAGGTGGTGTAGTGGCGACCTGTGACGCCGTCCAGCGCGGGCCGGAAGTTATAGGTGCAGGTGGCAAGAGTGGGTGCCGTCAGAAAGGCATCGTTCGATGGGGCTGGCGCCGTAGCTGCCACGCTCGTGCTTGCTGCGTTGCGGCTCATGTCGACGCGGCTGAGCATGCCGCACATACCGCCCCGGATGGCCTCTGGTGCCGCGTTCATCCCCGGGGGCAACGTTGTCGCCACGGAAATGGTCTTCGTGTTTTGATTCGCCGTCAGCGTAATGGCGAAGCCACGGGCGCGGTCACTCTGCTTTTGCTGGATTGTCAGCTCGCCGGCTGAGCCGGTGTAGCTTTCGTCGCCGATCAGGAAGCCGTCACCCGCAGCAATTTGCTTGAGTTGGGCGATGGCGTTGCGTGCGTCCAGGCCCGGCACCGCAGAGAAGGTTGAGAAGCGTGCGCCGGAGCCGGTGTCGGGTTCACTCTTGAAATTGGCCTCGCAGCCAGCCGCAGCCGCGGCGTGGTGCCAGCCGAGACTCAGCATCAGCCCAATGAAGGCCAGGCGCAGGCGTGCGGAAATCATGATGCAGCTTCTCCCATTTGGTGCTTGCTTCATGTTGATGTCCATCTATTCGATCGGCAGTTCCAGTGGGGCAGTCGCAAGCCAGCGGGCCGCACGCGTTCTTCTGCTCAGGCGTTCGCGCTCTTGCACTGCATGCTCGTGATCCGCTGGTTCGGCTTGGCGCGATAGAACACAAAGTTCGTCATGCCTGGCCCCTGGTTGCCGCCGTCTTCATCGACATACGTTTCCGCAAATACCGGCACGGCAGCGTTGCCAATGCTGATTTGATAGAACGCGTTCTTTTGCATGTTCGGGGCAGTCGTGCCGTAGTCGAGCATGCAGGTGTCGGCGATCGGCTTGACCGTGGCATCGCCGCCGAACTGCCGCTGCAGGATGCTTTGCGTGTCATCACTCGGATAGAACTTCTGCAGCACGATCGACACGACGGTGGTGGCGTCGCCGTTGAGCACGACGCCGACATGGCCTTCGTTGTCCTTCTTGATGCCGGCTTCTGCACCAGCCTTGCCGTCAGGCACGTCCACCTCGCCAAAGCCCGTGAGCAGCATGCTGCCGCCGCGGTAGTGCGTGGTGTCGGGGGAGTTGGCGTCTGGGTTGTTGAGCGGCTTCGCGTCATCCCAGTGCACGCCGGCTATGTTGTCGAACGTGGGCCAACCGGCGGCGGTCTGGCCTCCGAATACACCCAGCAGCGCTTGCAGGGGGGATGCCGCAGTTTTCGCCGGCGTTCCTGCTACAGAGGCGGACGCAGCGGAGACAGGTCCAGCGCTTTGGCTAGCGGGTGGCGCGCTACGCTCGCACGCACTTAGGCAGACCAGCAGGGCGCAGGCAGACAGCACGCACGGAACATGGGGCAAGGTTCGCATGGCTAGACGTTGCATAAAGCACGCTTAGGGCTTGGAGTGTGGGGCGCCAACGATGGAGCATCAGCGGCACTTGACGCTGTACTCCGCGACATGTGGCAGCGCGTCTTCACCGACGGTGGTCAAGGCCAGCTTGCCAGCGGGACCAACGTAACTGAAATCGCAATAGGCGAACCCCGTGCCTGCGCAGGACTCGGCCTCGACGATGCCTCGTTTGACCAGTGCAGCCTGACGCGGCTCACGGCTGGCGCCGCCCTGTACGGGCTTCCAACCCTTGGCGGCCAGCGCCTTGCGTGCCTTGTCGATCGGCATGTTGTAGACGTTCGGCACCTTGGCGCGGCCCTGACAGACGCTGTCTTCGTCGGCCACCTTTGACAGGCGCAGGGTGCCGTCGTCGTCGACGTGCAGGTCACCCACAGGCAATGGGGAGATGTCACCGTCCCATACGCGCACGGCGCCCCCTTCGAGCGGGCTCAATCTGCCAATCGCGGTGTCTTCTGCCGATTTACCGTAGGCCAGTGCAACGAGCCTGTTGTTGTCAAACACGGCCAGGTTGCCTTGCGTGACGTTGCAAGCGCCGCTGGTCGCGGCCTCCATCTGGCCTGCAAAGCTGACAGCGCGGTAGGAACCCAGTGGCACGTCCGACATGACAGCCCAGCCTTGCGCGGCGATCTGTTTCGCGGCCGGCGACTTCGGCTGGGTGACCAGCTGCGGGCAGCTATCGCGGTCGCTTGCACTGCCGCCTGCCCTGGGCAGGTTGGTGAGCGCCTTCATGCGGATGTCCTTCAACTCGGACACCACGCGTGGCGCAGGCGCATTCGTTTGCGCAACGGCCGGTATTGCGAGTGCGAGGCTGAGCCCTAGCGCCGCACCGTGGAGGGCGTCCGATGCGGTAGTGGTTGCGAAGGCGAATAGGGAAGAGCGAAGCGGCATAGCAGGGATTGCGAGAGCGCGAACTGTTTCAGCAAGTCATAGACGCCCGAGCCATGCGGGTGAGGCTCGGGTTCACTTCAGAGACATTAAGAAACGGAAACAAATCGGCTGCCATCTCTTTGCACGTATGCCCTGATTCTGCGGAATTCTAGTCAAAGTAGACGGACTGGTATACGTTGGCTGAGCGCTCTGTGTGTTCGATATGTGGCAGACATATCAGCGACATCTTCGTCAGCCGATTGCTGGGGCGTGAGGTCAACGAGACCTCGCTAATACGGGGGGATGCTCTTCGCGATTGCTCCGGCAGCGTGGCAACGCCGTCATCTGTGCATCTAGAGGGATGTTGATGAAGGGATGAGGGTTAGTTTCCAATACCCGCACGAAATCGAGCAGTTCGATCATGTCCAGACGTCGGGCGCTGCTCGTCCACCCAAGCGTTCGACGGGCGCCTAGCAACGGGCGCCGTCGATCTCGTGGCCATCAGCGTCGAGGATGGCATTCCCAGTTGTTGTATGTCGGCTGATCGATCGGCGTGAGCCCCGGAATCATGAACACCGTACAGCTGAAACGGCGCCCTTTGCCGGTCGTCGCGTCGTAACTCACTTTCTGACCGCCCAGCCCGTCCTTCTTCCCATACTGCACGTTCGCGATCGTGATCTCGTCCGACGACGCGAGACCGAGCGTCTTTGCGGTCGAGGTCTGGACGTCGACCATGTTCATCTGCGTCGTGCCACAAGCGGACAACACGAAGCTTGCAACGGCGATTCCCAGCGCGGTTCGTGCGGTGCAATGCAGGGCTTTCTTCATGGTTTCTCCTTGAAAAGAGGGAGGGGGTGCCTGCCCGGACAGGGGCCCGAGATTCTTAGTGGACCCACAGCGGGCATTTATCCTGCCAACTCAGTCGCAGGCTGCGTCGGGTATCCGATGTGACACGGGATGGCCTTTAGTTCTGCGTCAGCGGATTCAGCGTCGTGCAGAGGAATCCGCTGCAGTTGCTGGCCTTGAAGTAGTAGGACGCGGACGTGCCGAGCATGAGGTCCCCAAGGTATGCGTTGCTTTGCGCGCCAAGGTCGTTCAGTTGCTGGATGTACGCTGCGCTTGCCGTTTGCATGGTCGCCGCCTGGTACGTGAAGGAGGGCGATTGAGTCTGATCCTTGACGTAGACCCACGCGGAGTCGGTGCCGAACGCCAGCGCCCCCTTCGCGCGATAGCCATTTGCACCTTCGCTGTTCGTCTGCGCAATGAAATCGCTCGATGTTGTCGGCAGCGTCAGCGCATGGTAGGCATAGGTCGCGTTCGAGGCATTGTTCTTCATGTACAGGCTTGTGCTCGTCGAGTTGAGCATGATCGGGCCGACCAGCCAGTAGCCCGACTGTCCTTGCCCGTTGGCCTGCGTAAGGAACGCGGCCTGGCTGGTCGGCCACGCCACGGCCGCGTAGGTATAGGTTGCAGATGACCCACCATCCCTGCGATACAGGTTTCCATACGTCAGCGGACCTTCAAAGCGATAACCGCGTGCGCCCTCAGCATTGGCCTGCGCGAGAAAGGCGGACTCGCCGCTCTGTGCGCTAACCAATTCGTATGTGTATGTCTGCGCGGTACCGTCGTTGACGAAGACCGAAGGCGTCGTGCTGCCCGACGCGTTGAATCGATCGCTCAAGTAGCGGAAGCCTTTTGCGCCTTCGCTGTTTAGTAGCGCCAGGAAGCTCGCTGCATCTGCTGCGGGCGACAGGGCTTCATAGCGCAGCGTGAGCGTGCCGCCGCTGTTGGAGCCCGAGCCAGTGCCCGTTCCCGTGTTTGGGCCGCTCGCTGACGTAGAGGCCTGGTCACCGCCGCCACAGGCAGTGAGTGCAACACAAGTCATTGCGATCAGCGCAGCGGTTTTCATGAATTCACCTTGAAAAAATGCAAACGGAACCTGCATGCACGACCCTGCCGTGCGCGGGCAAATGGCAATCAAGCCATGCGAGCTGCCTTCAATGAATCGTGGAACCGCCTTCGCCGGCTGGCGACTGGCATGTGCCGATGCTGCGCGGCGGTGGATTCATGAAATGAAACTATACCGATCTATCTAGTTTCCGATGATGATCGTTTGGTAACCAAGGTCGTGATCCAAGCGTGCGCTCAGGAGTCTAGTCAAAATAGACTGACTGGTATACATTGATTTCACCCAGCGTCGCCTCACCCAAGTTAGCGCGTTGCGGCAGGTGGGCGAGGCCGTTGAGCGCCGTTTAGACCGACATTTCACATGACTCTGGCAGCCAGCATCAACGAAATCGCCCGGTGTCTCGACGGGCTGGGCCCACACTGGCTACCCGCCTATGACATGCGGGCCTATACCGCAAAGGTCGATGCGGAGTGCGGGTACGGCTCCGAGATGATGGTCGCCATCGAGATCAACATGAGAATGTTTGAGGAAGTTGTTGCGTTTGTGCATGTGTGCGGCGCCTTTGCGCGGCTGCACGCCTCTACGGCGCGGCAGTATGCGTGCGTGCGTCGTGACAACGCTGAAATCGACGATGTGCTGGCACGCAACGCTGCCGAGCCATGCCCGACATATACGGGGTTGCTGGCGTTGCTCGTCGATCGAGGCATCCTCATGCGGTGCGTGTTGGATTGATGTTCATCTCAATGCAATGGGGCTTCGCGTGTTTCAAAGTGCGGCGCTTTGTATCCACAGTTATGACTGGGACTCTATTCAAGATGGTTAAGCCTTCTACTCGCTGTGCCACACAGAGAAAGCATGGAGCGGTGGCAGTCATCTCACGTCATATGGGGCGGGCCGCTCGAGCAACCGCAGGCCTTGTGTTCATCGTCAGTGTGCTTTCCGGATGCGCTGCCATATCGACACCCGCGCCGGTCGATCCGCAACTGCAGTTTGTCGTGGAGCAGCGGAATGCGAATGCGCGGTATGCCCAAAGCGTGTTGGCCTATAAGCCGATGTTCGAGAATCCAGGCAGCTACAGCCGTACGCAAATACTGGAAGCGTATGAAGCCGTTCTTCAGCAGTACTCAGCCGCTGCGGGGAGTTGGGTTCGCGTCGTCTATCCCGAGGCTCGGCAGGCGCTGCCGCCTGCTCTGCGGCCGTTGCCTCCACTGTCGGGGCCTGCCACGCTGGCAGTCGTGAATCGAGACTACGAATCTGTGCTCGGCATGAACGCTGCCATGTGGGAGATCAATCTGGCAGCAAGCTGGGGGAGGCCATCGAAGTTGCCGATACCGAAGTACAACGGCCCATTTCTTATCATGCCGCCAGCGGCACCTCTGCCTCCCTTGCAGGATGTGCGCGATCCAAAGTTTGCGCGGCTGGTCACCATGACAAAGAAACTGGATGACGCCCAAAAGGCGGATCTTGCTCAACAGCACGCTGCGGTTGAGCAGCAGTATGCGGAGATGGCGGATTGGAGGGCTAGGCACCCCACGCATCAATACGACGGGATTAATCCGAGGACTGGATTGCCGTATGCGCCACCACCACAAGAGACGCAGCGTTGGTGCATGATGGGCGGTGGCCGGGTGCCTTGCTGAAACGCCCTGGCATTGGGGGATCATGAAACCCCTATCCCAGCTTGCCAAACGCACAGCGCAGTTGTTCTCGATCTGCCCATACCTTCATGCCTTCCGGCGGGTCTTCTACCACCGATCAACCGAGCAGGGCCGCCCACTTTTCCGCCGCCCGCCCGCGTGCGCTGGACCTCGATTGACGATATCGAGCATGAGTCCGTGGTCGATCTCGCTGAGATATTCAGAGACGAGCACGTGCCGCACCGTGTGGCTCGCGAGGACACCCCCCGATGGCTGGGGGGCAAGATGTTCGACCAAACATCTATATCGAAGTGAACGAGCGTACGGTCAGCGTGTTAATGCGCACGCATGTCGCCACGCGCGAGCCGCAAGTGCCGGGGAACGTCTACAGTAATTTCAGGAGCGACACCATTCTGGTCTGGAGCAAGACGTACTGAAGCGGCTTAACACGACTTGGCGGCGGAATTGCGTCGGCGGGTGCAGTGCTAAGATGCCGCCCCATAGTCAGGAGACGGATGCATGCGCGCGAGCAAACGCCAGCAAGTGGTGGATAAGGCCAGTGAGCTGTTTTCCCGCCACGGCTTTCATCCGGTCGGCATCGATTGGATCATCGCCGAGGCGGACGTTGCCCGCATGACGCTCTATCACCACTTCGCGGGCAAGGAAGATCTGATCAAGGAAGTGCTGGAACAGCGCTACACCTTCATCATGGAAAGCCTGGCAGCCAAGCTCGAACCTATGCCAAATGCCGAAGCGCGCTTGAAGGGGATTTTCGACTGGTATGGAGCCTGGTTTCGTACCCCCGAGTTTGCGGGCTGTCTATTCGAACGCGCGCTGGCTGAGTTTGGCGCGACCTGTCCCAAGGCGACCGACGTGGCGGTGCGCTACCGCGATGACCTGTTGGCCATCATGGAGCAACTGCTGTCCGAGATCATTCCGCCTAGCCGAGCTCGTCAGCTCGCCGGCGTGTACGTGATGTTGCTGAGTGGCGCAACGGCAGACGCGCGCGCCATTGGCGATCCACGCGCGGCCGCTCAAGCGTGGCAGGCGGCCAAGGTGCTGCTGGATCAGGCGAAAGCCGCAGCAGACAGCGCTCGCAGCGTGCGTAGCCGTCAGGGTTGAGTGCTCTGCGCAGGATCTTTGTCGATCTTGCCTACAGCGGCATGTTTGCCAGACCACATCAGCATTCTTGAGCTTTGCCGGATTGTTTTCGTGATACTGGTGGGCCGTGCCGTTGCCATCCATCGCTTGGCGCGTCGTAAGGCAATTCGGATACAGCAGGCTAGGGAATAGGCATGGACCAGGAAACGCGCAACCAGATTTTGATCAAGGCGACCGAGCTCTTTTCGAAGCGAGGTTTTCACGTTGTCAGCGTCGACCAGGTGATCGATGCGTCTGGTGTTTCGCTGCCGGCGTTATATGGCCACTTCCCACACAAGGACGACCTCGTGCGTGCCGTCCTCAAGAAGCGGTACACCGACATTCTGGTCAGCATCGAGCAAACGTTAAAACCGATTCCCGATCCAGCGGGGAAGATCAAAGGCATCTTCGACTGGTACGGCGCATGGTTTCGTACGCCCGAATTTGCTGGGTGCCTGTTCGAGCGGGCGCTTTCGGAATTCGGTACAGATGCCACCGGGATTTCGGACGTAGCCATTGGCTACAAGCGGACATTGCAGGGCCGCATGGCCGATATTTTGCGGACACTGCTTCCGCATCGCCGGGCAGAGCAACTGGCCGAAACCTACGCATTGTTCCTGGATGGGGCGATTGCAGCTGCGCGTGCGTATGGGGATCCTGATGTTGCGAATCACGCTTGGGAATCGGCTCAGGCGCTGCTCGAAGATGCCATGCGGCACGCCTGAATGCAGACTTGCGCTTCGATCGCGGTTGAACCAGCTATCGGCGGGCAAGGAGCAGACGCCTAGCCCATCTGGGACAAGTGTGAAGGGGGAGGGGCAGGACAGTGGTTGGCCGAGAGGCCGATCGAAATGTCGTCCAAGCTGAATGACGCACCGGCGATGAAGCCTCCGGTACGTTCCGATTGCCCTTCGATGATTGCCATGTGCTTGGCCCATGCAGCGCAGGCGTGCGCAATCTGGGCCGAATCCTGATAGTTCGGATCGCTCTCACTGAAATGCTGAGTTCTGGCGTGGTCTCAATCCGCACACTTGCGCGGCTTGAATCTCAGCGGACTGCCCCTTGGTTTCAGACGCCGGCTAGGGTGAATGTCTGCAGGCTCGGGACTGAAGAACAGTGTGCAACTTGGCAGCAGGATGTGGAAAATGCTGACATGTGCATGCCGAGCCCTGACCTGAGCTGTTGACCGTTGCCGCGAGTGCAATGTTGCTGCCGCAGGGCTCTAGCTTGCTAGGGACTTCTTATCGGACCGGACGAATCGGGTGCAACAGTGACCGACGGCAACAAGATCAACCCGCTGCGATGGTTTTTGGGCCAGTGGGATTACCGGAGATTGACGGCGCCCCGTGCGATTGTCATTGCGGGTGCGGCGGTGGCGCTGTTGATGGTATCGATTTGCGCGACCGTGCTGTACCAGAGCCGGCTGGACGCGATGGCGCACGCGTCTGCTACCTCGCGCAGCCTGGCCTTGCTTGCCGAGCGCGATATCGAACGTAATTTCGAACTCTATTCCCTGTCGCTTCAAGCCGTCGTCGACCGTGTGAATGATCCTGAAGTGGCGGCCGCGTCGCCCCGGTTGCGCGGCTTCGCCCTGTTCGATCACGCTGCGACGGCGACGTATCTGGGGTCGATGCTGGTATTGGACGCACAAGGCAATATCGTCATCGATGCCGCCTACGATTCGCCAAGGCACGGCAACTTCTCGGACCGGCAGTACTTCAAGGTGCATCGTGACAATCCGAATGCTGGGCTCTATGTTGGCGATCCCTTTGCCTCTCGATTGCGTGGCGGGGCGCTGAGTATTCCGCTGACTCGTCGGCTCTCGCGCCCTGATGGATCATTCGTAAGCAGTCTTTAAACGACGCCTCTCAGCGTGTCGCAGCCATGGCCCACGGCAAGAGCGCGGCGTAGTCATCGACGGTTGTCGCCAGCGGGAGTTTCCTGAACAGCCAGACGAGATACTGGTACGGATCGACGCCGTTGGCCTTGCAGGTCTCGACCAGCGAGTAGAGGTTGGCGCTTGCGTTGGCGCCGGCCACGGTGGTCGCAAACAACCAGCCCTTTCTTCCGAGCACGAACGGGCGGATCGCGTTCTCGCAAGGATTGTTGGAGATGGGCCAAGTACCGTCCTCAACGTAGCGGGCGAGCTTGTGCCACTGGCCGTGTAGATACTGCATGGCTTTGCCCAGCAAGCTGCCAGGCACTACGGCCGGCATCTGCTCGCGCAGCAACGCTGCGATGGCCTGCAGGACGTGGGCGCTGTAGCGCTGGCGCAGCCGTTGTCTGCGCGCCGCCGGCCAGTCTGCCGAACGCGATTCCGCAGCGAACAACCTACCGATGAGCTTGACGAAGCGCGTAGCCGTCAACTGCGGCGTGCGCGCGGCTTTCGGCACCGCCTCCTCGGCCTTGATGAAGCCACGGCGCGCGTGAGCCCAGCAGCCCAAGTGGACGAGCTGGTTGTCGACGGCCAGGCCGTTGTAGAGTTCATAGCCGTCGGTGATCAATGCCGTGCCCGGCCGG
This sequence comes from Ralstonia sp. R-29, assembly GCF_049913345.1. Taxonomy (NCBI): domain Bacteria; kingdom Pseudomonadati; phylum Pseudomonadota; class Betaproteobacteria; order Burkholderiales; family Burkholderiaceae; genus Ralstonia; species Ralstonia sp. R-29. Next base: position 741,376 of record NZ_CP184378.1, on the reverse strand, counting down.
ATTCCGGCGTAGATCGCGCGGGCGTGCGCAGCGCCGCGCCCCGGCGCGTAACTGAACAGCCGCACGGGTGGTCCCGATCCGTTCATCTGCGCCCAGATATAGCTCTTGGCTTGCGCTCGGCGCCCTGGCTCCTTAAGGACCTGGAATGTCGTCTCGTCGCCATGGATCAGATCCGACTCGAACAGCGTATCGCGCAGCAGGTTGATCACGGGCTGCACCGCCAAGCCCACGCGGACCATGCTGGCGGCGATCGTGTTGGCCGAGATGTCGCCGCCGAAGCGGCGCAGCAAGCCGGCCTGACGGTACAGCGGCATGCCGAACTGGTACTTGCCCGTAGCGATCCACGCCAGCGCTGACTCGGTGAACAGCCCACGAGGGATGATGCGTGCCGGCGCCGGCGTGACCTTGATTCCCAGGTCGCAACACGGGCAGGCGTACTTGACGCGCTGGTGCTGGATGACGCGGACCTGTTCTGGAATCACGTCCAGTTGCTCGCTGGTTTCGACGCCGATCTCGACCAGCGCATGACCATCGTTGACGCAGAAACGCTCGGCCTCGGGCAGATCGTGACGCACCACTTCGCGAGGCAGATTGGGATCAAGCGGCTTGCGCCCGCGCTTCTTGCGCGTGTGCGCGGCGACCTTCGTGCCGGGGACATCCTCCTGTGCGGGTTGCGCGCTGGCCGTCAGTGCTTCGGCTTCGTTGAACAGACCGAGCTGGCCTGCATCGCGGGCCTCGCTGGTCGCGCCGAACAGTTCGCGGCGATAGGCACGCAACCGTTCCTCGGCCAGATCGCGTTCGGCCTTTGCCAAGCGCAGCTCGCCACGCAGCACATCGTGATCCCGCTGGAGCTGGCCAAGCGCCTCGCGCGCAGCCAGCAGTTCCTGGAGTTCCTCGGCGGCGATCGTGACGTTGATGGGCATGTCGGCTTGGACCGACATACCCAGGTGCGGTTCAGCTTGCGCGTGCGTAGAAACGCTGCGGATGCTTCTTGACCACGGCGATATCGATGCCGTCGAGCAACCAGTGCAGTTGCTCGACGCTCAGTTTGACGATGTCGGACGTGTCGGGCCAGATGAACCGGTCGGCCTCCAATCGTTTGAGCAACATCCAGAAGCCGTTGCCGCCCCAGCCGAGAATCTTGATGCGGTCGCGCCGGCGATTGCCGAACACGTACAAGGCTTGGGCCATCGGATTGAGCGCCATCGCCTGCTCGACCAGGATCGACAGGCCGTTGATGCCAAGCCGGAAGTCGACGGGCTCGCGATGCAGGAAGACCTTCAGGCCGTCGTCGAACCGGAACACGGCAGCCTCCCCAGCATCTGGACGATCGTGGCCAGTTCATCGAGATTGGCTTCGCCTAATTCGAACTCGACTCCATTGGGCAAACGCACGTGCAAGGCGATTGCCATGCCGACGCTGGGCGGTCGGCCTGCCAGCGATGCCGGCTCGGCGACAACGGGAACAAATGCATCTCGTGAGGGCGGCAACTCAATGGTGTCGGCGCCGCCTTCCTGCTCGTCGACAACCGCCGTAGTGCAGCGATGCTTGCGCTGGTGTGCTGCTATCCATGTCCTCACGAGATTCGGATTGACGCCATACTTCATTGCCGTGCGGGCGATAGAAGCTCCTGGCTTTAAGCAGGCTTGTATCAGTTCCTCTTTAGCCACCTCGTCATACTGCCGCCGGCCATCTCGCTTGCGGCCGATGACGAGGCGATCCTGCAAACTCTCTTCCCTCTCGTCCATGTGTGCACCTGTCCACGTTCATCAACATGGACACGTAGCATCTGTGAACCCTCAGCGCGACGCCAGGGCGTCAATAATTGACGCCTTACGATCATTCGCGGGCGTGGTGCTGATTGCCGTTCAACTCGACTACTTTCGTAACCTGTTCGCTACGCTGTCGCTGGGGCCGCACGGGTCGGTCGCATTGATCGGCAGGGACGGCGCGATGATCATGCGACAGCCCTACGATGAGAAAGTCATTGGGCGCAATATCCGCAACGCCAGTACGTTCAAGCAGTTCCTGCAGGCGCCGGAAGGAAGCTTCTCAGATACCTCGACGATTGACGGGATTGAACGACAGTACTACTTCAAGAACCTTCCGAATCTGCCGCTCATCATCATGGTGGCGCAGGCGCATTCCGACATCTACGCCGCGTGGCGGCATCGTGCGCTGGTCATCGCGTCGGTGATGGGGGCGCTGGCCGTTGGATTCGTTGGCCTTTCCATTGCGTTCGGGGTGCAACTCAAGCGCCGGATGCGCGCGGAATCGGAGTTGGCATTGCTCGCGCGTACCGATGGGCTCACGGGGCTGAACAATCGGCGCACGCTTGGCGAAATTCTCGATCAGGAGTGGCGGCGCGCCAAGCGAAACCACAGTGTGTTGTCACTGCTGTTCGTCGATATCGACTGGTTCAAGCTCTTCAACGACACCTATGGGCACCAGGCGGGAGACGATGCGCTGGCGGCCGTCGCGAAATGCATCGGCGAGAACATTCGCCAACCCGGCGACAGCGCTGCACGGTACGGTGGTGAAGAGTTTGTGATCGTATCTGCCCGATACACCACCGGAAGGCGCGGTGTCGATGGCCGAAAAGATCCGCACGGCGATTTCCGATCTGGGCATCGAGCACGCGCTGAGTCGCTATGGGCGGGTGACGGCCAGCATTGGTACGGCAGCGTGGACGCCCGATGCGGATGTTGACGTCAGCGCGGTGATCCGGGCTGCTGATCAGGCGCTGTACGACGCGAAGGCGGCTGGGCGCAATATGGTGGCCCAGTCGGAACCACGTCTCGTGTAGGCGAGCGCGTGGCGGCCCGAGCTTTCAGTGGAGTCACACATGGTGCACTCCGACGGACATTATTTCCCCCTATCACCTCCAAGCAGAGCCCGCCGAATTTCGCTACAATTTAATTGACACATCAATCATTGATGTATCATTTGTATCGTCATCTCGCCGCCATGGCCGTCCACACCGCGCTCCCGCATTCCCATACCCAGGTCTTGCCGTTCAAAGAATCGCTGCTGGCGATGATCGGCATTTGCTTTGTCGTCGTGCTCGTTGCGTTTGACCAGACGGTGGTCGGCACGGCGCTGCCCACGGTGGTGGCGGAGCTCAAAGGCTTCGAACTGTACGCGTGGGTGGCGACGTCGTATCTGCTGACTTCGGTGGTGACGGTGCCGATCTTTGGCCGCCTGGGCGATTTCTACGGGCGCAAGCCGTTTGTGATCGCGTCCATCGTCGTGTTCACGCTGGCCTCGGTGATGTGCGGCATGGCCGGCAGCATGACGTTTCTGGTGTGGTCGCGGGCGCTGCAGGGCGTCGGCGGCGGCATGCTGGTCGGCACGGCCTACGCCTGTATCCCGGATCTCTTTCCGGATGCACGTGTGCGGTTGCGCTGGCAGGTGCTGCTGAGCGCGTCATTTGGCATCGCCAATGCCATCGGCCCGACGCTGGGTGGGTGGATGACGCAGGCGTATGGCTGGCGCTCGGTGTTCTACGTGAACATTCCGTTTGGCGTGATGGGGCTGTGTTTTGCGTGGCGCTTTCTACCGCATCTGCGCCAGAACGCGCATACCGGCCATGGTGGAAAGATGCGGCTGGACTGGCAGGGCGCGCTGCTGATTACGGTGGCGCTGGGCGCGCTGCAGCTGTTCGTGGAGTGGCTGCCGCGTCATGGTCTGTCGCTGCCGATGCTGGGTTGGTTGGCGCTGTCAGCCGCCGCGTTTGTGGCGCTCTGGTGGTGGGAACAGCGTGCCGAGCAGCCGCTGCTGCCGTTCGACATGCTGCGCAATCCGTCGCTGGCAGCGCTGTTCATGCTGGCGCTGCTGTCCGGTTTTGCGATGTTTGCGGTGCTGTTTTATGCGCCCTTGCTGTTCCAGGGTGGGTTCGGCATGTCGCCGCAAGAGGCGGGGCTGATCATCACGCCGCTGGTGGTGTGCATTACGTTGGGCAGCATCATCAACGGGCGTATTGTCACGCGCATTCCCAAGCCGAATAGCATGCTTTACGCGGGGTTTGCGTTGCTGACGCTGGCGCTGGCGGGCATGTCGGTGTCGTCAAGGTCGATGCCGCACGTGGTGTTGACGGGTTTAATGCTGGTCGCTGGCTTGGGGCTCGGTTTTGTGCTGCCCAACCTGACGGTGTTTGCGCAGCAGACCGCAGGGCGCGCACACCTGGGGATCGCTACGGCGCTGCTGCAATCGCTGCGCATGGTGGGCGGGATGGTCGGCACCGCACTGGTCGGCACGCTGGTCAGCGAGCGCTATGCGTCTGGCGTGGGCGATGTCCTGCGTGCGGACGATGCCGCGCAATGGCAGCACCAGCTTGCCGATCCCGAAATTCTCATCGATCATGACGCGCAAACCGCCGTGCTTGCGCAGATGCATGCGGCCGGCCATGACGGCGCTGCGCTGCTGGAGGCGGCCCGGCACGTGCTGGTGGGCGCCATCCACATCGGCCTGATTGTGGCCACCGTGGTGGCACTCGTGGGCCTGTGGCGCGTGCGCCGGGTGCCGCCGGTGGCGTTGCATCATGTCGAGCCGGTGCAACAGCCTGAATAGGCGGGAAGGCGCCGGAGCGGTTAGGATGCGCGGTTCACCAGCAATCTCAGCCCTGATCGATGACCACTGAACGCGAACGCTTCGCCGTCATGCACCAGTTTGGACGCACGTACCGTGCGTTCATGGCCGCCTTCGAGGCGCATGTCGGCCAGCCGATCCCGCGCTGGCGCATTCTGCTTGCGCTGCATGACAACACCGGCGGCGGCATGGCGCAGAAGCAGCTGGCCGAGCGCCTGCAGATGGACCCCGGCGCGCTGACCCGCCAACTCAAGGTGCTCGACCAGCTCGGCTGGATCGAACGCACCACCGACGCGCGCGACAACCGCCTGACCAACGTCACGCTGTCAGACGCCGGCTCGGCCGTGGTGCTCGAGTGCATGCCGCGCCGCATCGCCTTCCTCAATGCCACGCTCGATGGGCTGCCGGACGATCTCGTGCACGCACTGTCCGAAGCGCTGGCGCAGATCGAAAACCGCATTGCCGCAGTGCCCGTACTTGCCGGCACACCTGATGCCAAAAGCGCCGATCAGCGCGAAGACCGCTGACGTGCTCGGAGACCCGCCATGCCCATGGTGATCAACAGCGCGCTGTACCGCAACGGCAAGCGCGAACGCGACCTCTCTGTCGAGGCCATCAGCGACGTGCTGCACACACCCGGCTCCTTTGTCTGGCTGGGTTTGCATGAGCCGGACAACGCGATGCTCGACCGCGTGCAGGAAGAATTCGGTCTGCACGATCTCGCCATTGAAGATGCGCGCAACGCCCACCAGCGCCCCAAGCTGGAGGTCTATGGCGAGACGCTGTTCATCGTGTTGAACACGGCGCAGCTAGAGCAGGGCAACGTCGTCTTTGGCGAGACGCACCTGTTTGTCGGCAAGGATTTTCTTGTCTCGGTGCGGCACGGGCCGTCGGCGTCGTATTCGCCAGTGCGCGAGCGCTGCGAACGCACGCCGCAACTGCTGGCGAAGGGCGCGCCGTTTGCGCTGTATGCGGTCATGGACTTTGTGGTCGACAACTACCAGCCGGTGCTGGAGAGCCTGCAGGAAGAATTTGAGGCCATTGAGAGCCGTATCTTTGGCGACTCGTTCGATCGCGCCGCCATCGAGCGGCTGTACACGCTCAAGCGTCAGCTCTTGCGCCTGCGCAATGCAGCGCTGCCGGTGGAAGACATCGCCGGCCAGCTCGTGCGCCTGCACGAAGACGTGGTGCCCAAGGAGCTGCGCGCGTACTTCCGCGACATTGCCGACCATGCGCACCGCGTGGTGGGCGCGCTCGACGTAATTCGCGAAATGCTGACCACGGCCATCTCCGTGAATGTGGCGCTGGTGTCCGTGACGCAGAACGACATCGTGAAGCGGCTGGCGGGGTGGGGCGCAATTCTCGCCATCCCGACCGTGGTGTTCAGCAACTACGGGATGAACTTCAAAGGCATGCCGGAGCTGGAGCATCCGGCCGGCTACCCCATCGTGCTGACGTGCACGGCGCTGGCCTGCGTGGTGCTGTATCGCAAGCTGCGCAAGTCCGGTTGGATTTAGCCAATTAGGAGACGTTGAGATGTCCCGCTGCTGCTGGGTCAATGACGACCCATTGATGATCGACTATCACGACACCGAATGGGGTGTGCCTTCGCACGATGATCGCCATCTCTACGAAATGCTGATTCTGGAGGGCGCGCAGGCTGGACTGTCGTGGCAGACCATCCTGCGCAAGCGGGCGCGCTACCAGGAAGTGTTCGAGGGGTTTGATCCAGCACGCGTGGCGCGCTTCACGCCCGCGCGCATCGAAAAGCTGCTCGCCGACCCGGGCATCGTGCGTAACCGCGCCAAGGTGGAGGGCGCCGTCATCAACGCGCGCAAGGTGCTCGAACTGCAGGAAGAAGTGGGTTCGCTCGATGCTTTTCTGTGGGCGTTCGTCGATGGCAAGACCATCGTCAACCGTTGGGACAGCTACCGCGACGCGCCCGCTGCCACCGATGCGTCCAAGGCGATGAGCAAGGCGCTGGTCAAGCGCGGCTTCAAGTTTGTCGGTCCCACCATCTGCTATGCCTTCATGCAAGCGACGGGCATGGTGGATGACCACGAGGCTGGGTGCTTTCGCGCCGGCAAGTCGAAGGCCAAGGCCAAGTAGGCGCGGCTCACTCGCTTGCGTGCAGCGTGCGATTGCGGCCCGCCAGGGCACCTGCAACGACGGCAGCCAGCGCAATCGCGCTGAACAGCCAGCCCATGACGGCCCAGTTGCCGGTCAGGTCATGCAGTACACCCATGAGGTACGGGCCGGCCGCGGCGAGGGTATAGCCGATGCCCTGCGTCATGGCGGAAAGGCTGACCGCCACGCGTGCATCGGCCGAGCGCAGCACGATCAGCGACAGCGCCACACTGAAGTTGCCACCCTGGCCCAGTCCCAGCAGCACGGCCCACCACCACAGCGTGGAGAGCGGCGCATACAGGCAGCCCAACAGGCCGGCCCAGCACATCAGCATCATCAGCAGCACGGCGGGGCGCTGATCCCGCCCGAGCCGCGCAATGAACGGCCCGCCCAGCGCGGTGATGAGCTGCACGAGAATCGACACCGCCACCACCATCCCCGATTGCAGCGCCGAGAGCCCGCGGTCTTGCAGAATGACCGGCAACCAGCCGAACACGCAGTACGCCAGCGACGATTGCAGCCCCATATACAGCGTCACCTGCCAGGCGATCGGCCGGCGCCATAGCGATACCCGTTCGACGCGCGCCGCTGCATTCTTTCCATGCACATGCCGCATGTGCGGCCACCAGCCGATGAAAGCCAGCAGCGCAGGTAGCGCCCAGAACGCCAGCGCGGGCTGCCATCCGCCCAGCCATGCCGACAGCGGGGCGCTGGCGCCAGCGGCAACGGCGGCCCCAAAGCACAGCGCCATGGTGTAGACGCCGGTCATCAGATCCGCTTGCCGGCCGAAGTCTCGTTTGAGAATGCTCGGCAGCAGGATGCCCGTGACACCAATGCATGCGCCCGCCGCCACCGTGCCGATGAAGAGCGGCAGCACGCCGCCCGCGCTACGCAATGCGATGCCCGCCGCCAGCGCGATCAGCAAACCGCCCACGGCACGTTCCGCGCCAAAGCGCCGGGCCAGTACGGCGGCCGCTGGCGCGAACACGCCCAGGCACAGCACGGGCAAGGTCGTCAGCAGGCCCGCTGTGGCGCCCGATAACCCCGTGCCCGCCGCCACTTGCTTGAGCACCGGCGACAGGCTCGACAGCGCCGGCCGCAGGTTAACGCCCACCAGCACCAGGCCGATCACCAACAGCGCGAGCGCTCCTGTCGAGCGATGCTGAGGGTGGGATACGGCAGAGGACGGCGGCGTGGAAGACATGGTGGGATGGGTTTGCGGAGAGGGTGCCGATTGTAGGGCGTGCACCCGATGGGTGCACACGAGCCCAATCCCATTGATGCCGACGCAGTTATTGCGCGGTGTCGAGCCGTTTCGCTAAATCAGCCAGCACGTCGGCGGGTGGCGCTCCACGTTCTGCGGCTAATGCCAGGGCCCGTCGTGTGAGTGCCCTGTACAGCGCCGCGTGGTCGCCGCCAAGTGTATTGAGAGCCTGCAGATGCTTATCAATGACGCTGCAATCTCCGCGCGAAACGGGGCCCGCCAATGCGCCGGGCAAGCCGCGCGCTCGGGCGGCGGCCAGCGTGCCGTCCACCAGCGGCCACATGGCGGCGACGGCCGCTTCGCGGTCGATACCGGCTGCGGCCCACAAGGTGGCGGCTTCGTGTAGGGCGCACAGCAGAAAGCTGGCGGCGTAGTTCGCACCGGCGTGGTACAGCGCGCGTTGCCCGGCTTGCATCAGCAGCGGCGTACAGCCCAGCCCGATGGCGAATTTGGCCAGCACGGCATCGTGGGGCGCATCCGCATCGATGGTGATGGAAGCGCCGCGCAGGCGCTCGGCGTCGTCCGGCAAACCGGCAAAAAGGAAGAGCGGGTGGAAGCTGGCGGTCTGCGCGCCGGCCTGTTCTGCGGCGGCCAGTAGGTCGCGCTCGCCTGCGCCGCTGCAATGGATGACGAGCTGGCCGGGCCGCCAACGCACATTGCCAACAACATCGGCAATAGCGTCATCCGGCACGGTGATGAAGACCCAGTCCGCAGCGTCCGCCACGCCTTGTGCATCCAATGCCCGGGCATCGGTCGCTCCGGCCAGCCAGGCGGCAGTTGCCGGCGTGCGACTGGCGACGGCTACGGTGCGTACGCCCACGCCATGTGCGCGCACCGCCAGCGCTCGCGCCAAGCGCCCCGCACCGATCCAGCCGAGCGAGGCCGGAGATTCGATCGCAATGGAAGGCATGCCTACAACTCCCTGGTCAGAACCGGCCGGATCATAAGCCGAGTGATGCTGAATATGCGCAATTAACCGCCAGGATTTTTCCACGACCACAAGACGAGGCTTGCATGGGAACAGGGCGTGCTAGGTGGCGAACAAGCCCGTCGCAATAGCGCGCGGCGGCATACCTACATGAATGCCAGGAGGCCCCATGCTAAGCACCATTCTCATCATCGTTTTGATTCTGCTGCTGATTGGCGCGTTGCCGTCGTGGCCGTACAGCCGCAGTTGGGGTTACGGGCCGACAGGCGGGCTCGGGCTGATTGTGGTGATCGTCGTCATTCTTGTGTTGCTCGGCTATATCTGACACAGAGGGGCTCGATCTTTGCCGAACGTGAAGGTTAGCTGAGCATCACGGCAGAGCGGGTGTCTTGCGGACGCTTGACTGGGCATAATTCCGGCTGCGTTCCCAATGGACACCTCACATGAAGACTGGTCGACACGCCGGCGGCCGATGGCCCGGCGGTCTTGCGCGATATGCATTGCCGCTGGCTTCGCCCTGGCTGGCGATGCTGCTTGCCGGCTGCGCGGTCGGGCCTGACTACAAGACCCCGCAACTGAGCGGCACCGAAGCCCCTGCAGGTTGGCATGCCACGCTGCCACACCATGGCAGTCGCATGGCGCTGGCGCGCTGGTGGGAGCAGTTTCACGACCCGGTGCTCACCCAATTGGTGGAGCAGGCCGACGCCACCAGCCCGACCATCGCCCAGGCGGTGGGCCGCGTGCGCGAGGCGCGTGCCACGGTTTCGAGCAGTCAGGCGGGGCTGTTTCCGCAGTTGAAGGGCAGTGGCTCGGCCACGCGGCAGGGCGGGTTTGGAGGCAGTCAGCTTGGCGCTGGCGGCCTCGGTGCCAGCACGCTCAACCCCACGCTGGGGTTGGGCACCATCACCACGCTGGCCGCGCAAGCCGATGCCTCGTGGGAGATCGATCTATTCGGCGGCAAGCGCCGCAGCCTGGAGGGCGCAGACGCGCGCCTGACGGCCAGCGAGACCGATTGGCATGACGCTCGCGTCTCCCTCGCGGCGGAGGTCGCCAATACCTACCTGCAGCAGCGCCAATGTGAAGCGCTGGTCAACATTGATGCAACGACGCTCGCCTCGCGGCAAGAGACGCTGCAACTGACCGAGCGCAAGTTCCGCGCAGGCTTTATCGCCCCCGCTGATTACGCGCAAGCCCAGGCTACCGTGGCCGATGCGGCCAATGTGCTCGAGGGCCAGCGCGCGCAATGCGCACAGGGGATCGACAAGCTGGTTACCCTCACGGGGCTGGACCACGACACGTTGAACGGCTTGCTCGCCAAGGCCAATGCGCAGATTCCTGCGCCGCCGGATGCGGGTGTGCCGGATGTGCCGGCGCAGGTGTTGTCGCAGCGGCCGGATGTGGCCTCAGCAGAGCGCGCAGTGGCCGGCGCGAGCGCGGACATTGGCGTGGCCGTGGCGAGCCGCTTGCCATCGCTGACGCTGGCCGGGTCCATCGGCATCAATTCCTATCGGCTTGGCGGCCAATCGTTGACGAGCAAATCGTGGTCGTTCGGGCCAGCGGTGTCGCTGCCGATCTTCGATGGCGGGGCGGGCGCAGCCCGTGTAGAAACGGCGCGCGCCCGCTACGACCAGGCGCTCGCCGGCTATCGCGCGAAGGTGCGGCAGGCCGTGCAAGAAGTGGAAGACGCGCTGGTGCGTCTGGACGCCGCTGATCGGCGAGTCGATGCCGCTTCTACGGCAGATGCGCAATACGCCAAGGTGCTCGATGCCGCGAGTGCGCGTTACCGCCTTGGCGCCGGCAGCCTGCTGCAGCTTGAAGACGTGCGGCGCACGGCGTTGCAGGCGTCGCAATCGTTGGCAGCCGTTCGGCTTGAACGTGCGCAGGCGTGGGTGGCGCTATACAAAGCGGCAGGCGGTGGTTGGCGCGACGATGGCGCGACGGATGTTTCCGCTCAACCTCAACAAGACTCTTCTCAAGTTCCCGCGCCGGCCGCACAGCGCCCCGCGCACATCGGAAACGCTTCATGACAGGACAACGTGTTTGGAAGGCCGCAGCATTGGCCGTATTTGCCGTGATGCTGGCTGGCACCCTTGCGGCGTGCGGCAAGGCCGCGTCCGAGGGCAAGAGCAAGGACCAGCCGGTGGCCAAGCCGGCGCTCGCCGTCAACGTGACGCAGATGGGACAGCAAGTGTGGCCGCGCACTGCCACGGCCAGCGGCGCGGTGCAGCCATGGCAGGAGGCCAGCATCGGCGCAGAGGTGAACGGGCTGAAGCTGGCGGAGGTGCTCGTCAACGTGGGCGATGTGGTCAAGCAAGGGCAATTGCTCGCGCGCATGTCGGATGAAACCGTGCGTGCCGATGTGGCCGCGCAACGCGCCACATTGGCGGAGGCCGAAGCGTCCGCCGCGCAGGCCGCTGGTGAGGCGCGCCGCGCGCATGAGCTCGACAAGAGCGGCGCCATCAGCCAGCAGGATCTTGTGCAATACGACACGCAGGCCAAGACGGCTGCCGCCAAGCTGGCAGCCGCCCGCGCGCAATTCGACAGCCAACAACTGCGTTTGCGCTATACGCGCGTGGTGGCGCCAGATGATGGCGTGATCAGCGCGCGCACGGCCACCGTGGGTGCGGTGGTGTCGTCCGGCACGGAGCTGTTCAAGCTGATCCGCAAGAACCGGCTGGAGTGGCGCGCGGAAATGCACGGCGACGTACTGCCGCGCGTGCAACCCGGCCAGACCGTGCACTTGCGCCGCATGGACGGCGGCATCGTGAACGGCCGCGTGCGCCAGGTCGCCCCCACGGTCGACGCCAACACGCGCAACGGCCTCGTCTATGTCGATCTGCCGCCGGAGGCTGCAACGTCTGGCGTGAAGGCGGGCATGTATCTGTCAGGCGATGTGCTGCTGGGCGATGCGCCGGCCATGACCTTGCCCGAGACGGCCGTGTTCTCGCGCGATGGCTATGACTACGTCATGGTGGTGGCTTCGCAAGGGCGTGTGCGCCAGACCAAGGTGGCGCTTGGCCGCCGCCAGGGCGGTCAGGTCGAGATCTTGCAGGGCATCGGCCAGAACGATGCGGTGGTCGCCGTGGGCGCCGCCTTCCTAAGCGATGGTGACTTCGTGCGCGTGGTGGCGCCCGGGGCAGCGGCTTCAACGCCCGCTGCCTCCGCACCCGCAGCCATAGGAGCCACGCGATGAACTTTTCCGCCTGGGCGATCCGCAAGCCGATTCCGTCGATCCTGCTGTTCATCCTGATCACGGTGGCGGGGCTGGTGTCGTTCAAGATGCTGTCGATCCAGAATTTTCCGGACATTGACTTCCCCGCCGTGTCGGTCACGGCCAGCCTGCCCGGCGCCACGCCCACGCAGATGGAGACCGAGGTCACGCGCAAGATTGAAGACAGCATTGCGAGCATCGGCGCGATCAAGCACATCACCTCCACCATCAACGATGGCAGCTCGACAACGATGGTCGAGTTCGAGCTGGAAAAGGATGTGCAGGAGGCAGTGAACGACGTGCGTGATGCGGTCAGTCGCATTCGCGCGCAATTGCCGTCGGACGTGCAGGAGCCCGTGATCTCTCGCGTGACCTTTGCCGGCTTGCCGGTGCTGACCTACGCGGTGGATGCGTCCGACATGGACCCGGAGGACCTGTCCTGGTTCGTCGACAACACGGTCAACAAGCGGCTGTTGTCGGTGCATGGCGTGGCCAAGGTGACGCGCCAGGGCGGGGTGGACCGCGAGGTGCGTGTGCAACTCGACCCTGTGCGACTGCAGGCGTTGAACGTGACGGCCGCCGACATCAGCGCGCAGGTGCGCGGCATGCAGCAGGAGGCGCCGGGCGGACGCGGCAACATCGGCGGTCAGGAGCAGGCGGTGCGCACGCTCGGCACCGTGAAGAGCGCACGCGAACTGGCGCAGATGGACATCCCACTGTCGGATGGGCGTCGCATTCGCCTGTCGGACGTGGCTGACGTGCGCGACACGGCTGCCGAGCCGCGCCAGATGGCCTTGCTCGACGGCAAGCCGGTGGTGAGCTTCCAGGTGTTTCGCTCGCGCGGTGCCAGTGAAATCTCAGTCGCAAAAGGGGTGCGCGCGGCGATTGCCAAGCTGCAGGCCGAACGCCCCAACGTGCACGTGACCGAGGTCTACAACATGGTCAAGCCCGTGGAGGATTCGTACAAGGCGTCGATGGATGCGCTGTATGAGGGGGCGATCCTGGCGGTGCTGGTGGTCTGGCTGTTCCTGCGCGATTGGCGCGCGACGTTTGTGTCCGCTGTGGCGCTGCCGTTGTCCATCATCCCGACTTTTGCGGCGATGGACATGCTGGGCTTCACGCTCAACGGCATCACACTGCTGGCGCTCACGCTGGTGGTCGGCATCTTGGTCGACGATGCCATCGTGGAGGTGGAGAACATCGTGCGCCACCTGCGCAACGGCAAGAAACCGTTTGAGGCAGCGATGGAGGCCGCGCAGGAAATCGGCCTGGCGGTGGTCGCCACCTCGCTCACGCTGGTGGCGGTGTTCTTGCCCACCGCGTTCATGGGCGGCATCTCGGGCAAGTTCTTCAAGCAGTTCGGGTGGACGGCATCGCTGGCGGTGCTGGCCTCGCTGCTGGTGGCGCGGTTGCTGACACCCATGATGGCCGCGTACATGCTCAAGCCCCAGGCCGAGCCCAACCGCGACGGCTGGATCATGACGCGCTATCTGCAGGCCGCGCGCTGGTGCCTCGTGCATCCGTGGAAGACAGGTGGCATGGCGGCCGCATTCTTCGTGGTGTCGGTCGCCATCATTGGGCTGATTCCCGCGACGTTCCTGCCGCCCGAAGATTGGGCGCAGTTGCAGATGACGGTAGAGAGCGCCCCCGGAAGCACCATCACCCAGACGCGCGAGAACACCGAGCGCGTGCGCAAGATCGTGATGCAGCACAAGGAGGTGCGGCGCGTGTACACGGCCATCGGCTCGGGCGTGATGGCTGGTGTGCCGGGTTCGAGCGGTGGCGAGGTGCGCACCGGTACGCTCACCATCTCGCTGACGGACCGGCATGATCGGCACCTCAAACAGCAAGAGGTACAGCGCCAGTTGCGCGAGATGCTGGAGGGCGTGCCGGGCGTGCGCATTTCCTTTGGCGCCGTCGGTTCGGGCGAGCAATTGCAGGTGGTGCTGGCGGGCGATGACCCGGCCACGCTGCAGCAGGTTTCGCGCGATGTGATGCGCGACTTGCGTACCGTGCCGGGGTTGGGTGCGATTACGTCATCGGCGAGTCTGCTGCGGCCGGAAATCGTCATTCGCCCGGACTTTGCGCGCGCTGCGCAGCAGGGCGTGACGGCCGCCGCCATCGGCCAAGCTGTGCGTGTGGCCACGGCGGGTGACTATGACGTCAACCTGCCCAAGCTGAACTTGCCAGAGCGGCAGGTGTACATCCGCGTGGAGCTGGACCCGAAGGCGCGCCACCAGATCGACACGATCCGGCAGCTGCGCGTGCCGGGTCGCAACGGTGCCGTGCCGCTGGAGAACATCGCCGATATCTCCATCGCCAGCGGCCCCGCGCAGATCGACCGCTACGACCGCAGCCGCAATGTCACCATCAGCGTGGGGCTGGAAGGCCGCGCCCTGGGCGACACCAACCAAGCGGTGGAGGCGTTGCCGTCCATCAAGAACCTGCCGCCGGGTGTGCGCCGCATTGCTGCAGGCGATGTGGAAGGCATGCAGGAATTGTTCGGCGGATTCCTGCTCGCCATGTTTGCCGGCGTGTTGTGCGTGTATGCCGTGCTGGTGCTGCTGTTCCACGACTTCACGCAACCGGTGACGATTCTGGCGGCGCTGCCGTTGTCGGTGGGTGGCGCGTTCGGCTTACTGGCACTGTTCGGCTTCAGCCTATCGCTGCCCGCGCTGATCGGCCTGCTGATGCTGATGGGCATCGTGACGAAGAACTCGATCCTGCTGGTGGAATACGCCATCGTCGCGCGGCGCGATCTGGGAATGTCGCGCACGGAGGCCATCATCGACGCATGCCACAAGCGTGCCCGCCCGATCGTCATGACCACGGTGGCGATGACGGCCGGTATGGTGCCGATGGCGCTCGGTTTGGAAGGCGATGCGGGCTTCCGCGCGCCCATGGCCGTCGCAGTGATCGGCGGTCTGCTGACCTCCACGCTGCTGAGCCTGCTGGTGGTGCCAGTGGTGTTCGAAAAGGTGGACGACGTGAAGGAGTGGGCGCTGCGCAAGTTGCGGGGTGCGCGCCACCACGAGCGTAACGAGCGCGAGCCTGAACCTGCACAGGAGCGCTCGTCACAGCAGATGTAGCCTCGGGTGATCGGCCAGATCGACCCAGAACAGGAGACCGCCCATGCGCGATACCGTGTTGTTCCAGACCGATGGCCCAGTTTGCACGATCCTGCTCAACCGACCCGAATGCCGCAACGCGGTGGATGGACCGACTGCCGCTGACCTGCTTGCCGCGTTTGAACGCTTCGAGGCCGATGAGGCGCTGCGCGTGGCGGTGCTCGGCGGTGCCGGCGGACATTTCTGCGCAGGGGCCGACCTGACGGCCGTGAGTGATCCGGCGCGGCGTAACCACCTCGACCCCGATGGCGGGGCGCCTGGGCCGATGGGGCCCTCACGCATGGCGTTATCCAAGCCGCTCATCGCCGCGGTGAGCGGCTATGCCGTGGCGGGCGGGTTGGAACTGGCGTTGCTGGCAGACCTGCGCGTGATGGAGCGCGACGCGGTGTTCGGCGTGTTTTGCCGCCGCTGGGGTGTGCCGCTCATCGATGGTGGCACGGTACGTTTGCCGCGCATCGTTGGCATGGGGCGGGCGCTGGACATGATCCTGACCGGCCGCGCAGTGCACGCTGAAGAGGCACTCGCCATAGGGCTCACCAGCCGCGTGGTCGAGCCAGGTGAATCGCTGTCCATTGCACAACAACTGGCGCGCGAGATTGCCGCGTTTCCTCAGCAATGCATGCTGGCGGACCGCGCGTCGGCCTACGAGCAGTGGAATCTATCGCTGGCCGACGCGTTGCGCCAGGAGGGCGCGCGCGGCACGCCGATGGTGTTTGCCGAGGGCGCGGCGGGTGCCGCCCGCTTTGTGGCCGGGGCAGGGCGTCACGGCGAAGGTGCAGCCGCGGCGTCCTGAGCGGTATACCGGCGGCTCAGTAGTTGCCGTATTTGGCGTACAGGCTTGGGTCGGGCGACGTATTGCCAATCTGCGCGAGCAGGTGTTGCTTCTGTGTCTGCGTGGCCTGCTGCTCGGGTTTGAGGGCGCCAGTCATCCCTTTCACCCATAGGCTGCCGAGTGCCTGCAGAGGCTGTCCGGCTTGCAGTTGCGTGCCTTGGTAGTGAACATCCAGGCTGATCTGCTGGATGCCGCCCGGCAGATTGAGGTTGCTCCAGATCAGCACGAAGGTATTCGGGTACTGCTCTGCGCTGGGGCGTTGCAGGATGGTGACCGTGCCGGGGCAACCGTTGTTGACCCACTGCCAGATGGTGTTTGCGTGGTTTGCGATTGCGGGTTGATTGGCTTGCATGTGAGCTCCGTTCGGAAAAGGTGCCAGACAAAGGTCTGACTGTCGTCAGCCTAGCCAGCCCATCCTTTTCCAAACAGAGGGCGATCGTCACGGTTGTTGCGGCAGAACGCTAGTCCTGGGCCACTCGTTTGCATGCCGAGTGGCCCCACGCTCAGGCGGGCACGTCTTCAACCAGCGCGGCGTGGCTGCCCGCGTGGCGCGCTTTGGCGTGCTTGGCACGCAAGCGCTGCGTGGCCTCCACCATGCCTTGCAGTGCCGCTTCCACTTCTGGCCAGCCGCGCGTCTTCAGGCCGCAATCCGGGTTCACCCACAGGCGCTGCACCGGCACCACCTGCGCCGCCTTGTCGAGCAACGCTTCCATTTCTTCCACACGAGGCACGCGCGGCGAGTGGATGTCGTACACACCGGGGCCGATCTCGTTCGGGTAGGCAAACTCGCCAAACGCATCCAGCAGCTCCATGTTCGAGCGCGAGGTCTCGATGGTGATCACATCGGCATCCATCGACGCGATAGCCGGCAGGATGTCGTTGAACTCCGAATAGCACATGTGCGTGTGGATCTGTGTGTCGTTGCGCACGCCCGAGGCCGACACGCGGAATGCGCGCGCGGCCCACTCTAGGTAGCTAGGTACGTCGGTGGCGCGCAGCGGCAGGCCCTCGCGGAACGCCGGCTCGTCGATCTGGATGGCGGCAATGCCGGCCGCTTCCAAGTCGCACACCTCGTCGCGCAGGGCGAGGGCGATCTGCAAAGCGGTCTGCTCGCGCGGCTGGTCATCACGCACGAACGACCACTGCAGCATGGTCACCGGGCCGGTCAGCATGCCCTTCATCGGCTTGGTCGTCAGGCTCTGCGCGTACTTGGACCACTCGACCGTCATCGGCTCGGGGCGATACACATCACCGTAGATGACGGGCGGCTTCACGCAGCGCGAGCCGTAGCTCTGCACCCAGCCGTTTGCCGTGAAGGCATAGCCCCACAGCAGTTCGCCAAAGTATTCGACCATGTCGTTGCGCTCGGCTTCGCCGTGCACGAGCATGTCCAGGCCGAGGGCCTCCTGGCGGCGCACGACGTCGGCAATTTCGGCGCGCATGCGTTGCAGGTAGTCCAGTGCGGGCAACTCGCCGCGCTTGTGTTGCGCGCGTGCCTGGCGGATCTCTGCCGTCTG
Organism: Ralstonia sp. R-29; assembly: GCF_049913345.1. Classification (NCBI taxonomy): domain Bacteria; kingdom Pseudomonadati; phylum Pseudomonadota; class Betaproteobacteria; order Burkholderiales; family Burkholderiaceae; genus Ralstonia; species Ralstonia sp. R-29. The sequence goes on along the minus strand of NZ_CP184378.1, from coordinate 723,782 downwards.
CGGGAACGAGCCGATGGTGGTGGTGGGCAGCAACGGCAGGTTTAGGCGAGCCTGTTGGGCTTGAGCGCGAACCGGATACTCGGCTGCGCGCTCAGCATGTTCCGCGCGGATGGCCGCCACGCGCTTCTTGACGCCCGCGTTGTGCACGCGACGCGATGCGGTGCGTGATGCAATGGCGGCTCGGTTGTCGTCCAGCGCCTTCTGCACGGCAGCAGGCCCTTCGACCAATGCGCGTTTGAGCACGGCCAGTTCGTCCAGCTTCTGGCGTGCAAAGGCCAGCCAACCCTTGAGTTCGTCGTCGAGCTTGGTTTCGGCGGACAGGTCGACCGGCACGTGCAGCAGCGAGCAGCTCGGCGCAATCCAGAGGCGGTCGCCGAGTTCCTTGGCCAGGGGCGCCACGCGCTCCAGCACACGGGCGAGATCTGCGCGCCAGATATTGCGGCCGTCAACGACGCCAACCGATAGCACCTTGTCGGCGGGCCACGGCGCGAACGCAGCGAGCTGTTCCGGCGCACGCACGAGATCCAGATGCACGCCGGCCACGGGCAGCGACTGAATCAACGCAGCATGGTGTGAGGCAGCTTCAAAGTACGTGGCCAGCAGCAGCTTCGGGCCGTTGGCTGCAGCCAGTGCCTGATACGTGGGGCCGAATGCTTCAACCCAGGCCTTTGGCAGATCCAACACCAGCGCTGGTTCGTCGATCTGCACCCATTCCACGTTGAGCGCGGCCAGGCGCTGCAGCACACTCGTGTAGGCCTGCAGCAGTTGCGGCAGCAGCGCGAGCTTGTCGGCTAGCCCGCCGCGTGCCTTGGCCAGATGCAGGAACGTGACCGGCCCGACGAGCGCCACCTTCACGCAGTGGCCGAGCGCCTGTGCTTCACGTACTTCGTCGAACAGCCATTCGGTGCCGGGGCCGAAGCGCGAGTCTGGCGTGAGTTCAGGCACGAGGTAGTGGTAGTTGGTGTCGAACCACTTGGTCATTTCCATGGCTGCGTGGTCGGCATTGCCGCGCGCGAGTACGAACGATTGCGCCAGCGTCAATTCCGCGGCGTCGAAGCCGTAGCGTGTGGGAATGGCGCCGAGCAGAGCCGCGGTTTGTAGCACCTGGTCGTACCAGGCGAAGTCGCCAACGGTCACGTAGTCGAGGCCGGCGTCGCGCTGGGCCGCCCAGTGGCGCTCGCGCAATGCACGACCAGTGGCGCGCAGGTCGTCTTCAGTGGACGCGCCTTTCCAGAACGATTCGAGGGCGAACTTCAGCTCGCGTTGCGCGCCGATGCGCGGGTAGCCGAGGGTGTGGATGGTCGTCATAGGAGTCGCAGGAGAGCGGATGTGTTTTGGAGTCCTGCGATGATGGGCGACGATCGATCATGAATCCAATGATATTATTTTCGATAACATTGAATGAAATTCATATTTCGGAATCGCCTTGCCATGCTGGAAATTCGACATCTGCGGACCTTGATCGCCCTGGCCGATGGCGGCTCGGTGTCACGGGCGGCTGAGCGGCTGCATCTGACGCAATCGGCGCTGTCACACCAGTTGCGCGCGTTGGAATCGCACTACGGGTTGGCCGTCGTGCGCCGCAAGGGCCAGACGGTAGAGCTGACCGAAGCTGGCGAGCGGCTGCTCGAATTGGCGCAAAAGGTCGTCGCCGACATCCAGACTACCGAGCGGGATCTGGAGCGCATCAAAGGCCGTGCGGCCGGCACACTGCGGATCGCACTCGAATGCCACACCTGCTTCGACTGGCTAATGCCCGTGATGGACGCTTTCCGCCAGCGCTGGCCAGAGGTGGAGATGGACCTCGTCTCCGGCTTCCACACCGATCCGCTGGCGCTGCTCAAGGACGGCCGCGCGGATGTGATCATCGGCTCCGACGCCAAGATGCGCCGGGGCGTGGTGTTTGCGCCGCTGTTCCGCTTCGAAATCCAGGCTGTGCTGCCGGTCGACCACGCACTGCGCAACAGGAAATGGCTGGAAGCGAAGGACTTTGCCGACCAGACGCTCATCACCTACCCGGTGCCCGAAGAGCGCATCGATTTGATTCGCCAGGTGCTGGCGCCCTCAGGCATCACGTTCAATCGCCGCACGGCGGAGTTGACGATTGCGGTGCTGCAGCTCGTCGCCAGCCGCCGCGGCTTGGCCGCGCTGCCGAGTTGGGGCATCAAAAACTACGTCGACTACGAGTACGTGGTGGCCAAGCGCGTCGGCAAGGAGGGCCTGTGGAGCGACCTTTACGCCGCCATGACGCGCGAGTATGCGCAGGCGCCGTTCGCGCAGGATTTTATTGAGACGGCCAAGGCGATTTGTTTTGCGCAGTTGCCGGGGTTGATGCCGTTGGAGGCCTAGTCAAGCCCGTTATTTCTGGGCTAATCGCGGCAACTTCCCCTGCAACCCCGCCTTCAAGAAATCCAGCAAATGCCGCGTCGCCAGCGTGCGATACCGGCTCGGCATGGCCAGCATATAAAGCCGGCTGCCGAACACGCTGAACCGATACCCCGGCAACACGCGCTTGACGTGCCCCTCGCGCAAATCATCGGCAGCAGCGTAGTAGGGCAGGATGCCGAGCCCATTGCCGGCACGCACCGCTGCTTGCAAGAACAAGTAGTTGTCGGACGAAACAGCCGGGTCGAGCGTGACGAGGGTGCGCTCATCCCCCAGTTGCGCCGATAGCCGCAATGGCTGCCCTACCGCCGGTGCGCTGACGATGGTGTGTTCGGTCAGCGCCTCCAGCGTCTTCGGCACGCCGTGCGCTGCGAGGTAATCGGGCGCGGCGCACAGCACCCAATCCACCTCATCCAGCAGCGTGGCGACGAGTGATTCCGGTGGGTTCGACACGATGCGCAGCGCGACATCGACATCTTCGCCAATCAGGTCGGAGACACGGTTGTCGAACCGCACGTCGAGCCGGATGTCCGGATACGCGCGCTTGAACGCCACCAGCAGCGGTGACACCAATAGATGCCCGAGCCCCGTCGGCACCGACAACCGCACGCTCCCTTGCAGCGATTTGCCAAGCGACGACACCAGCGCGTCGGCCGCCGCCATCTCGCGCAGGATGCTGCGCCCGTGTTCATAGATGCCGGCGCCGACCTCGGTGGGCTCCACGCGGCGGGTGGTCCGGCGCAGCAGCTGCACGCCCAGCGCGCGCTCGAACGCCTTGAGCCGGTGGCTGACGTTGGAGCGCGTGGTCTGCAGCTTGCGCGCCGCCGCCGACAGGTTGCCCGCATCGACGATTTCCACGAACAGCTTGAGCGCGTTGAGGTCCATAGAGCGGGTGCAATTGGTGAAGGCGATTCGACATTCTGTTGATATAGGGTGAGATTGTCAAAACACGACAACCCGGTACCATCGTTGGGAACATCCCACAGGAACCAGCGACATGGCACTCGACGACGAATCCTTCGGCCTGCTGCAGCAATCGGTGCAGCGCTTCATCAACGAACGGCTGGTGCCCGCGGAAAACATCCTCGAAGACGAGGACGACGTGCCCGCCGACATCGTGGCCGACATGAAGGAGATGGGCCTGTTCGGGCTGTCGATTCCAGAGGAGCACGGCGGCATTGGCCTGTCGATGGCGCAGGAATGCGAGGTGGGGTACGACCTCGGGCACACGGCGCTGGCCTTCCGCTCGGTATTCGGCACTAACGTCGGCATCGGCTCGCAGGGCATTCTGATGGACGGCACCGATGCGCAAAAGGCGGATTACCTGCCGCGCATCGCCAGCGGTGATCTGATCATCTCGTTTGCGCTGACGGAGCCGGGCGCGGGTTCGGATGCGGCGTCGCTGCAGACCCGCGCCACGCTGGAGGGTGACCACTACGTCATCAACGGCACCAAGCGCTTCATCACCAATGCACCACGCGCCGGAGCCTTTACGCTGATGGCGCGCACGGGTGGCGAAGGCGCGGGTGGCATCTCGGCTTTCATCGTGCCGGCCGATACGCCGGGCATCACGCTCGGCAAACCGGACAAGAAGATGGGGCAGCGCGGCACCAAGACGTGCGACGTCGTGCTCGAGAACGTGCGTGTGCCCGCTGCCAACATCATCGGCGGCGTGGCAGGGCAGGGCTTCAAGACGGCGATGAAGGTGCTCGATCGCGGCCGGCTGCATATCTCGTCGCTGGCATGCGGCATGGCGCACCGCCTGATTACCGACGCTGTGGCGTACGCCAAGGAGCGCAAGCAGTTCGGCCAGCCCATCGCCGATTTTCAGCTGATCCAGGCCATGCTGGCTGACAGCCAGGCCGAGCTGTACGCCGGCATGTCGATGGTGCGCGACTGCGCCCGCCGCTATGACGCCAAGCCTGTCGGCAAGCAGGACCATGAAGTTAGCATGCTGGCCTCCTGCACGAAGATGTTCTGCACCGAGATGGTCGGCCGCGTGGCGGACCGCGCTGTGCAGATTCACGGCGGCGCGGGCTACATCGCCGAATACAAGGTGGAGCGTTTTTATCGCGATGTGCGTCTGCTGCGCCTCTACGAGGGCACGACGCAGATCCAGCAGCTCATCATCGCCAAGAACCTCCTGCGCGACTGAGTTGCCCGTCCTGATGACGGTTCCATGACGAACCCCAGGCCGTTGATGTGCATCAACGGCCGGTTCGCTGCTTCGTCCACCATATTTGATGGTGGGTGGGGCGGCCGGTATTGCCGGCGCCCGTGCCCGTGCCCGCTGGCCCGAAGGGGAAGACCATGGAGCACCATGCCGAGGTGCTGAACGGTGGCCGATGGCTGCCGCATATTCCGCGTTGGCGAGACCTGCTGGCCATGCTGCTTGTGCTTGGCATGGTGCTGCTGCTGGGCGGTGGCGCGCGGCAGATGGTGGGGCCGCTCGTGGTGGCCACCCAGCCCGATGTTTCGCTTTCGCCATTGGCGCTGCCGGGGTATGTGCTGCGCACCGTGATGCGCATGCTGGCCGCGCTGGCGTTGTCCCTGCTCTTCACCGTGACCTACGCAACGCTGGCGGCCAAGAGCCGGCGTGCCGAGAGGGTGCTGATTCCGCTGCTGGACGTGCTGCAATCGGTGCCGATTCTCGGTTATCTGTCCTTCACCGTGGTGTTCTTCATGGCGCTGTTTCCGGGCAATGTGCTGGGGGCAGAGCTGGCCGCCATCTTCGCCATCTTCACCAGCCAGGCCTGGAATATGGCGTTCAGCTTCTACCAGGCACTGCGCACCATCCCCACGGATCTGGACGAGGCAAGCCGAGGTTTTCGCGCGTCCGCTTGGCAGCGATTCTGGCGGCTGGAAGTGCCGTTCGCCATGCCCGGTCTTGTCTGGAACATGATGATGTCGATGTCGGGCGGGTGGTTCTTTGTGGTGGCGTCCGAGGTGATTGCGGTGGGCGACGTGCAGGTTGCGCTGCCGGGCGTCGGCGCGTATGTGGCGCGCGCGATTGCACAGCGGGATCTGGGCGCGGTCGGCTGGGCCATCCTGGCGATGGCCGTGGCGATCGTGCTGGTTGACCAGTTGCTCTTCCGTCCGATGGTGACGTGGGCTGACAAGTTTCGCTTCGAGCAGACGGCCAGCCAGGTCGCGCCAAAAAGCTGGCTGCTTGATCTGTTCCACCGATCCGTCTGGATGCAGCGGTTGACGGCGCCCGTGGGCGTCGCTCTGCACAAGGCCGCGCGTGCACGCCTGCGTTGGACGCCTGTGCCGGATGCGTGGAGGGTGGCCATGCCGCGCCGCCTGACAGATGCGCTCTGGGTGGTGCTGTGCGCGGCGGGCGTAGGCTATGCCGCGATGGCGCTCTACCGCATTGCGGGGCCGGCCGTGTCGTGGGCGGACGTTGCTACCGTGGCGCGCGCTGGCACGTTCACACTCGCACGCGTGGCGGTGCTGATTGCGCTGGCGTCCGTCATCTGGGTGCCGATCGGCGTGGCTGTGGGCCTGAGCCCGCGCTGGACCGCCCGGGTGCAGCCCGTGGCGCAGTTTCTGGCGGCGTTTCCGGCCAACCTGCTGTTTCCAGTGGCGGTGTTCCTGATCGTGCATTTCCGGCTGTCACCCAATATTTGGCTGAGCCCGCTCATGATTCTGGGGACGCAGTGGTACATCCTCTTCAACGTCATCGCGGGGGCGGCGGCGTTCCCCAGTGACCTGCGCGAAACCGCCACCAGCTTCCGCATCCGTCCGCCCAACTGGTGGCGCAAGGTGATGCTGCCGGGCGTCCTTCCCTACTATGTGACGGGCGCGATTACCGCATCGGGCGGCGCCTGGAATGCCAGCATCGTCGCGGAAGCCGTGAGTTGGGGCGCTGTGCAGTTGCACGCCGACGGACTGGGCGCTTATATCGCCCAAATGACGGCGGCTGGCGACTACCCACGCATTGCCCTCGGCATTGCGGTCATGTCGTTGATGGTGATTACTACGAACCGCCTGGTGTGGCGGCCCCTGTATGCCTATGCGGAGCGCCGCATGCGGCTGGACTGAACGCCATGTCGAAACCGTCTACTGCCGCCCCCATCATCGCGTTGAGCGCAGTCTGTCAGTCGTTTGCCAAGCCGTCTGGCGAGCCCCTTGCCGTGCTTTCCGGTATTGACCTGGCGGTGCACGACGGCGAGATCCTCGGGCTGCTGGGCCGCTCCGGGTCGGGCAAATCGACCTTGCTACGTATCGCTGCAGGGCTGGTCCAACCGACATCGGGCGAGGTGCGCTATTGCGGCCAGCCGCTCGCCGGCCCGGCACAAGGCATTGCGGTGGTGTTCCAGACCTTTGCGCTTTACCCATGGCTGACGGTGCTCGACAACGTCGAACTGGGGCTGGATGCCCTCAACCTGCCGTTGAACGAGGCACGCAAGCGTGCAATGGCGGCCATTGAATTGATCGGGCTGGATGGCTTTGAATCGGCGTTTCCGCGCGAGCTGTCGGGTGGTATGCGCCAGCGTGTCGGGTTTGCGCGCGCACTGGTCAGCGAGCCGACGCTGCTGCTGATGGACGAGCCGTTCTCTGCCCTGGACGTGCTCACCGCCGAGACGCTGCGCACGGATTTTCTCGATCTATGGGGCCAGCAGCAGTTGTCGACGCGGGCCGTGCTGATGGTCACGCACAACATCGAAGAGGCGGTCTTGATGTGCGACCGCATCCTCGTGCTGGGCGCCCATCCGGGCCATATCGTGGCGGAGATCGAGGTGCCGCTGCCACAGCCGCGCAACCGGCTGGATGCGGCATTCCAGAGCATCGTCAACGACATCTATGCCATCTTGACGGCGCGCCTGACTGACACGCTGGATGCGCGGGCACAGGCGCGCAGCGGTCTGGCCATGCGTCTACCGGCGGTGTCTGGCCACCAGATCGACGAGTTGATCGAAGCGCTGGCCGCCCCCGCAAACGCCAATTGCGTGGAGCTGCCCAAGATTGCCGCGGCACTCATGCTGTCGCTGCATGATCTGTTTCCGATTGCCACCGCGCTGCACATGCTCGAGTTTGCCGACCTGCATGGCGGCACGCTCAAGCTGACGGCCGCCGGCCGCGTCTTTGCGCAAAGCGACGACGACACGCGCAAGCGTCTGTTCCGCGAGCACCTGCAGCGGTTTGTGCCACTGGCGGCGCGCATCCTGGACGTACTGAGAGAGCGCGAGGGGCGCCGCGCGCCACGTGCCCGTTTCGCACTCGAGCTGCAAGACCACCTCAATGCCGCCGATGCTGAAGCCAGCTTGCGTACCGCAATCGACTGGGGCCGCTACGCCGGCCTCTTCAACTACGACGACCGCACGCACATGTTCAGCGCCGCTTGACGTAGCCGGCGTGGGGCTTGGTACCCGCAAACGGTAGCGTGCTGGCTCTATATCGCGTGCCGGTTTGGCGCCACAATGTCCGCTGATTTGCGTGTCCACCGCCACTGCTTTGGAGCTTGTTATGTACGTTCCCGCCCACTTCGATGAATCGCGCACCGGGGTGCTCCACACGCTGATCGCGCAGAACCCGTTTGGCTCGCTGGTCACGCATGGCAAGAATGGGCTCGACGCGAACCACATTCCGTTTCTGCTGCTGCCGGAAGAGGGCCAGCTCGGTGTGTTGCACGCCCACGTAGCGCGCGCCAACCCAGTGTGGCAAGACGTGGCCAACGGCGATGAGGTGCTGGTCATCTTCCGTGCGGGCGACGCGTATATCTCGCCCACGTGGTACCCGAGCAAGCACGAAGCCCACAAGCAGGTGCCGACGTGGAACTACCGCGTGGCGCACGCACATGGCCGCATCACCATCCGCGACGATGAGCGCTTTGTGCGCGGCGTGGTCGCACGCCTCACGCGCACGCATGAGGCCGCGCAGCCGGTGCCGTGGAAGATGTCGGATGCGCCGGCGGACTACACCGATTCGCTGCTCAACATGATTGTCGGCATCGAGATCGAAATCACGCGCCTGGAAGGCAAGCTCAAGCTGAGCCAGAACAAGGAAGCGCGCGATATTCGCGGCGCGGGGGAGGCGCTCAAAGCCAACGGCGAAGACGTGGTAGGTGACGCCATGCTGGCCGCACTTGCGGCGAAGGCAGAGAGCTGAAACGCGGGGAAAGGCAGCAGCGGCAGCCTGACATCCGCATGATCTGCGGAGCAGGCTGCGTTTGAGTCAGTCGATTACAGCCAACCGTGGAATTGGTAGGCCAGCCAGCCGAGCGCGGCGCCGCTGGGCAGATCCAGCACGTAGTGCTGCTTGGTGAACAGGCAGCTCAAACCGATCAGCAGCGGAAACGCAAACGCAATCGGACCGATCGTCGGCAGCGCAAACAACGCCGTGAGCATGGCAACCGAGGTGTGCATGCTCGGGAAGCAGTTCGATGCGGCATCAAACCGGCGCACGAATTGCAGGAAGCGCTCGCTCAATCCTTTACCTTGGTTCAATTCGCGCCAGTGCTCCGGCGTTTCAACCGGAAAGATCACAAAGAACACCATCTGCATGAACAGCAGGAGGATAAAGCTGATGGCCATGCGCGTGAATGCTGCCGGGCTGGGCGCCAGCAGGTTCAAATACAGAATGGCAGGGTAATACAGGAAGCTGTAGATCCAGGCCCAGAAAGGCCAATACGGAATCGCTTCATCAAGCGGGGAGCGGAACGTGCGGGTCGGGCGCATTGGGTTGCGCTGGCACCAGAAGTAGAACTGGTAGGCACCCACAATCATGATGGCGCTCAGCGTCAGATTGATAATGTAGTCAGAGGTATGCATCGAACGACGAGGTGTGACACGCCTGCAAGGTCAGTGATGCGCTTAACGGCGAGGCCCGTTCAGCGTTTAAGGGCCGGGATTATGCATGACCAAGGGGAATTAGGCGAGCCAATGCGTTGTTCGTTGTATTAACGATTGATCATAATTGGCGGTTTTTAAAAAAACGCTGCGCAATCCGAGCGATGTCTTTACGCACTCAACTGGCGTTGAAGCGGCTCCCGCGATGATTTGCGGAAGCCGGGTCGGCGGATCTTTAACCGGGCTTTAGGGCCTTACTTCACGCTGCGAGCCGGCAGCACTTCGCCGCGCACGTCACCAAAGCCGACGCGATAGCCGTCGCCCTGGCACCAGCCAGTCATGATGACTTCGTCGCCGTCTTCCAGGAAGGCACGCGTTGTGCCATCGCCGAGTTGCAGCGGCTGCTTGCCATTGGTGGTCAGCTCCAGCAGGCTGCCGTACGAATCGGGCGTGGTGCCGCTGATGGTACCGGAGCCCATCAGATCCCCCACACGCACGTTGCAGCCGGACACGGTGTGGTGCGCCAACTGCTGCGCCATCGTCCAGTACATCGCGCGGAAGTTCGTGCGGGCGATGGTGGTGCGCTGGCCACCGTGCGGACGCAGGGCAGTTTCGAGGGCGATGTCGTAAGCGTTGGGTTTGCTTTGGCGCAGATATTCCAGCGGCTCTGGCGACTGTACCGGGTTGGCCACGCGGAACGGCTCCAGCGCTTCCATCGTCACGATCCAGGGCGAGATCGACGTGCCGAACCCCTTCGAGTTGAACGGGCCCAGCGGCACGTATTCCCATTGCTGGATGTCGCGGGCGCTCCAGTCGTTGAGCAGCACCACGCCGAACATGTGGTCCGGTGCGGCATCCACGGACACCGCCTCGCCAAGCGAGCTCGGCTTGCCAACCACGAAGGCCATTTCCAGTTCGTAGTCCAGCTTGCGGCAGGCGCTGAAGATGGGGCGCGGCTGGTCGGGCAGCTTGATCTGGCCCATCGGGCGGTGCAGTGGTGTGCCGCTCACGACCACCGAGCTGGCGCGGCCGTTGTAGCCGATGGGGATTTCCAGCCAATTGGGGAGCAGCGCGTTTTCCGGGTCGCGGAACATGCGGCCGACGTTGGTGGCGTGCTCCTTGGAGGAATAGAAATCCGTGTAGCCGGGGATGTCGATCGGCAGGTGCATCACGGCGTGGGATTGCGGCACGAGGGCGCGGGCGTGCAGCGTGGCGTTGTCGCGCACGTGCGTGTCGGCCACGCTGAAGAGTGCTTGCAGCTTCTTGCGGGTTTCGTGCCACACGGGCTTGCCCAGGGCGATGAAGGTGTTGAGCTTGCCGGTGCGGAACACGCCGCGCGTGGATGCGGGCAGCAGGCCTGCGTCATCCAGCGCGCCGAGGTCGATGACCTGGTCGCCCAGGGCTACGCCGGCGCGCGGGGAGGGGTTCTCTTTGGTGGAGAAGATGCCGAAGGGCAGGTTCTCCAGCGGGAAGTGGGTGTCGGGGGTGTTGGCGGATTCGAGCCAGCTGAGTTGGCGTTTGGTCATGATGGGGCGGTGGTTTGTTTGTTGTCGGTTTGTGTTGACGCTGTCGGTTCACCCTCTGTTTCACCCCCTGCCGGGGGCGACTCACTTTCTTTGTCTTGCCAAAGAAAGTAAGCAAAGAAAGGCGCGCCCGAGATGGCGACTTCCCCTTGAATTTATGTCGCAGAGAGGGGAAGGGGAAAACTCGCTGCGCTCAGACAGTTCCCCTTCCTTTTTCCTATCTGCAACAGAAATTCAAGGCGCCATCTAGGGCATCAACGGCCACACCTTCTGGGGGCTTGCCTTGGCGCCGAGGTGGATGTTTCTTCTTTTTAGGGCTTGGTTGGGTCGAAATGCTTCTTCAGGCCTTGCCAGCATTCGAAGTACTTGGCTTGCAGTTGTGCCGATTCGGCTGCGAAGCGCGTTGGTCGAATGACCGCCGGCGTTTCGAACATGAAGGCCATGGTGGCGTCTACCTTGTGCGGCTTGCTGGTGTCGCCGTTGCTGGCTTTCTCGAAGGTTTCCGCGTCAGGGCCGTGGCCGCTCATGCAGTTGTGCAGGCTGGCGCCGCCGGGTACGAAGCCTTCGGCCTTGGCGTCGTACACGCCTTGAATGAGGCCCATGAATTCGCTGGCGACGTTGCGGTGGAACCAGGGCGGGCGGAAGGTGTTTTCGGCCGCCAGCCAGCGCGGCGGGAAGATCACGAAGTCGATGGTGTCCACGCCCGGCGTGTCGGAGGGGCTTTGCAGCACCAGGAAGATCGACGGGTCCGGGTGGTCGTAGCTGATCGAGCCGATGGTGTTGAACAGGCGCAGGTCGTACTTGTACGGTGCGAAGTTGCCGTGCCAAGCCACCACGTCCAGCGGGGAGTGGCCGATCTTGGCGGTCCACAGGTTGCCCTGGAATTTGGCGACGAGTTCGAAATCACCTTCGCGGTCTTCATACCAGGCGTGCGGCGTGAGGAAATCACGCGGGTTGGCCAGGCCGTTGGAGCCGATCACGCCCAGATCCGGCAGGCGGAAGAGCGCGCCGAAGTTCTCGCAGATGTACCCGCGCGCTTCACCGTCCGGCAGCTCGACGCGGAAGCGTACGCCGCGTGGGATGACGACGATTTCCAGTGGCTCGACATCGACCACGCCCATCTCCGTCAGCAGGCGTAGACGGCCTTGCTGCGGCACGATCAGCAGTTCGCCGTCAGCGTTGTAGAAGAAGCGGTCGGTCATCGACGCATTGGCGGCGTATAGGTGGATGCCGCAGCCGGTTTGCGCGTCGGGGCCGCCATTGCCGGCGAAGGTGACGATGCCGTCGATGAAATCCGTGCCGGCGGCGGGTGCGGGCAGCGGGTCCCAACGCAGTTGGTTGGGCGAGGGCGGCACCTCGTTGAAGTTGCTGTGGAAGCGCTGCTGGCTGATGGCCTCGAACGGCAGATGCACGGCCGCCGGGCGGATGCGGTACATCCAGGAGCGACGGTTGTGCGCGCGCGGCGCGGTGAACGCGGTGCCGGAAAGCTGCTCGGCATACAGGCCATACGGCGCCTTCTGCGGAGAGTTCTGGCCATGCGGTAGCGCGCCCGGCAGGGCTTCGGTGGCGAACTCGTTGCCGAAGCCGCTTTGGTAAGCGGGGTGGTCCAGCGACGCGGGGGTGAATGCGAGGGGGGATGCGCTCTGGGCCGTCGGAGCGAGCATGTTCATGGTGAAGTCCTCAAGTTGAAGAGGTGCATCAAAGGAAAGCGTAGTCGTTGCGCACGGATCAGGCAGGTTTGCGTGCGGCAAAGCGTGCGGCGTCCGGGCCACTGGCGGCCAGCGTCAACGCCAGCACCATCCCGAACGACACCAGGGCCGGCACCGCCGCAGCCGAGAACAGCGCCGGGCCGCTCCACTGCATGGCGATCAGTTGCCCGCCGATCACGGGGCCGATCACCGAACCGATGCGGCCCACGCCCAGGCTCCAGCCGATGCCGGTCGCGCGCAGTGTGGTCGGGTAATACGTGGCGGCCAGCGCATTCACCGCAGGCTGCCCGCCGACGATGCAGAAGCCGGCGATAAACACCATGGCAACCAGCACCGGCAGCGCCGCCGCCACATGGCCGATCAGCGCGACGGTGGCGCAGGCAATCAGGAAGCACACGGCCAGCACGCGCACAAAGCCGAGGCGATCAATCAACCGACCGAGCGTGAGCGTGCCGATCACGCCGCCCACCTGCAGCGCGGTCGCCACCAGTACAGCGGTATCGGTCGGGTAGCCCGCATCGCGAATCAGCGTCGGCAGCCAGTTCGACAGGAAGTACAGGTCAATCAGGTTCATGAAGTTGATGACCCACAGCACCAGCGTGACTTTGGCGCGGCCCTCGGTGAAGAGCGCAGAGACCGGCATGCCTTGCGCGGCCGATTCGGGCACCGCGAACTGCGTTTGCGCATCGACACGCAGCGTCGGATCAAGCTTGCCCAGCCAGCGCGCGAGGCGTTGATGGCGCGTTTGTGGATCGCCCTTGAGAACAAGGTATTGCAGGGATTCGGGCAGCCACAGCACCATCATCACGCCAATGACGAGCGGCACCAGACCGCCCACGAGAAACACCGCCGGCCACCCAAAGCGCGATAGCAGCGCCGCGCTCACAAAGCCGCCCAGTGCCGCGCCGACGGTAAAGCCGCAGGACACCAGCATCATCCACGTCACGCGCGAGCGCGCGGGGCTGAACTCGCCGGCCAGCGCCATCGCGTTGGGCATGATGCAGCCCAGGCCCAGCCCGGTGATGAAGCGAAGAATAAGCAGCGCCTGCACCGTCTGCACCTGCGTGGTGGCCAGCATGCAGGCCGCAAAGAAGAACGTGGCAACGATCAACACCGGCCGCCGCCCGAAGCGGTCACCCAGCACGCCAAACACGAGCGAGCCGACCAGCATGCCGAACAGGCCCGCTCCGAAGACCGGCCCTAGGCTCGCCTTGGTGATGCCCCAGTCCTTGATGATGGCCGGCGCCACGTAGCCCATGGCCTGCACATCAAAGCCGTCGATGATCAGGCACAGCCCGCAGATGGCGAGCAGCAGCATCTGGAAGCCGCCGACTTTGCCCTGGTCGATCAGGCGGGCGAGGTCAATGGCGGGGGACGGCGCTGCAGGTGCAGCGGTGGCAGGGCGCATGGATGGTCTCCGGTATCGGCGGCATCTGTCGGCCGCTCTGTCGTTCTGGTTCGGGTGAGGCGTATTGTCCGGATTGGCTGAAAATTTGGAATATCAATGCGAGAATGGATGCTATTGATTTTATGAATGTCGAGGCGCTGCCATGCTGAACCTGCGGGATGTCGACCTGAACCTGCTGGTGCTGTTTCAGGAAATCCTGCGCGAGAAGCGCATTTCCGTCGTGGCCGAGCGGTTGGGCCTGTCACAGCCGGCGGTAAGCAATGCACTTTCGCGATTGCGCCAGACCTTCGACGACGAGCTGTTCGTGCGTACCCCGCGCGGCATGATGCCGACTGCACTTGCCGAGCAGTTGGCCGAGCCGGTGGCCATGGCGCTCGACACGCTGCAACGCGCCTTCGGCCAGCGCACGCACTTTGAGGCGGCCAGCTCCATGCGCACCTTCACCATCGCAATGAGCGACGTCGGCGAGGTGTATTTCATGCCGGTGCTGGCCCAACTGTGTGCCGAGCAGGCGCCCGGCGTGCGCATCGACACCCGGCGCGCAGGCGGGTTCGATATGAAGGCGGAGATGGAGGCGGGCGCCATCGACCTAGCCATCGGCGCGTTTGACGATCTGTCGGGCGAGAGCGTTTTCCAGCGTCGCCTGTTCCAGCAGGACTACGTGACGATGTTTCGGCGCGGCCATGCGCTATCGGAGGGCGAGTTGACGCTGGAGCGTTTTCGCGCCGCGTCGCACCTCGTGGTGGCGAGTTCGGCCAGTCCGTACAACGCGATTGGGCCGTTGCTCGACAAGGCGGGGATCACGCAGTCGGCGCGCTTCTCGGTGCCACACTTCGTGGCGGTGCCGTACATCATCAGCACGACGGACTTGGTGGTGACGGTGCCGCGCAAGCTGGCCGAGCGCGCGGCGCCGCCGTTTGGGCTGGAGTTTGTGGCGCCGCCGCTCAAGCTACCGGCGTTGCAGACCAACGTGTTCTGGCACCGGCGCTTTCATCAGGATGCCGGCAACCAGTGGCTGCGCAACGTGGTCGCGCAGCGGTTTGCAGAGATTGAGCGTTAGCCCGCCGAGACCGTGCGCTGCAACTGCTCACCCAGGCCGGTGATGCCCAATCGCATCGTCTGCCCCGGCTTGAGGTAAACCGGGGTCGGCTTGATCCCCAGGCCCACGCCTGGCGGCGTACCCGTCGAGATGACATCGCCCGGCTGCAGGCTCATGCAGCGGCTCAGATAGGCCACTAGTTGCGCCACGCCAAACACCATCGTGCGTGTGTTGCCGTTCTGGTAGCGGTAGCCGTCCACCTCTAGCCACAGGTCGAGCGCTTGCGGGTCAGGCACCTCGTCACGCGTGACGAGCCACGGGCCGAGTGGGCCGAACGTATCGAAGCCCTTGCCCTTGTCCCACTGGCCGCCGCGCTCGATCTGCCATTCGCGTTCCGAGACGTCGTTAATGACGCAGTAGCCCGCCACGTAATCGAGCGCGTTGGCCTCGTCGATGTACTTGGCCGGCTTGCCGATCACCACGCCCAGCTCGACTTCCCAATCGGTCTTGACGGAGCCGCGCGGGATTTCGACGTTGTCGTTCGGGCCGCAGATGGCGCTGGTCCATTTATTGAAGACAACGGGTTCGGTCGGCACGGGTAGGCCGGATTCCGCCGCGTGGTCAGCATAGTTCAGACCGATACAGATGAACTTGCCGACACGGCCGACGCACGGGCCGATGCGTGGTTGGCCGGTCACCGTGGGCAGTTTGGATGCATCGATCTCGCGCAGCTTGGCAAGCGATGCGTCCGACAACACGTTGCCTGCAATGTCATCGACGATGCCAGACAGATCGCGGATGGTGCCGGACGCATCGAGCAGGCCCGGTTTCTCTTGGCCCTGAGGGCCGAAGCGCAGCAGTTTCATGAAAGGTTCAGATCGGTTGGGGGGAAGGCATCACGGTATCAATTTGACCCGCCGCCGTCGATTCGCGCATCACTCCTTCGGCAAAAGATAAGCCTGACGCGCAAACAGGCGCCAGCCGTCCGGGCGCTTCTTCCATACCTGGAGCACGCCGATATGCGCGGTGCTGGTCTTGCCATCGGGCAGGTTGTTGACGGCATCGAACACGTGGCGCACCCAGGCGTTGTCACCGTCCACCTTGACGGTCTGGTTGCTCAGCGCAATCGACTTGAACGAATTCGTGCCGTCCAGCGTTTTGAGAAAGGCCGCGTGGTCTTCCAGCTTGCCCGACGAATGGCCGTAAGTGAGATCGTTTTCGATCAGCTTGGCGAGCGTTGCGCCATCGCTGGCGACCATGGCGACGCGCATGCGCTCCACGGCCTGCGCGACCGTGTCAGCATCGGTGGCGGCATAGGCGAGGGCGCTACCGGCAGCCAGTACGGCGGTCATGACAACGCCTGCAGTGCGGCGGGCGAACGTGTGCAACAGCATTGAGCTTCTCCTCTCTGGTTTTGTGTAGGGGGCATCGCGGGCGTGTTTAGAAATGGGCTTCGCGGTGTGCGGCGTGCGGTGGCAGGCCTGCGGCTTCCGGTTCCGGCAATGGCGCCGCACGGCCCATGCGCCGCACCCACATGGCGGTGAGGATCGGCACAAGAATCGCCGTCACCAAACAGGCCGTGGCCACCAGTGCGGTTGCGGCCGGCACCAGGGGTTTGAACTTGGGAATCATCTCGCCGATGATCGCCGGGTTGGCGACCGCCGCCCCCGCTGTGGACGATGCCGCCAGCCCCGCGGCCCCGTTGCCGCCGGCGACGAACTTGTCGGCGAGGATCAGTGGCACACCCGTGATGACGATCACCGTCAGGCCCAGCACTAGGCCGGGGAGCCCGCTCTTGGCGATCACGTGCAGGTCAATGCCGTTGCCCAGCGCAAAACCGAAGAACGGAATGAGCGGATGCACGCAGCGGCCGAACAGCTCGCGCAGGTCGCTGTCGAGATTGCCCAGCGTAAAACCGACCAGGAAGGGCAGCACCGCGCCCACGAACAGGCGCGGCTCGAACACCGCAATGCCCGTCGCACCCAGGATGAGCATGCTCACCAGCGGGCCGGACTCGATGGACATCAGCACGAACGCGCCAGCTTCTTCCTTGGTGCCGTACTGCTGCATGACGGCGGCGTAGAGCCCGCCGTTGGTCATGTCCATCGACGTGGTGATCGCCAGCACCGAGAGGCCGGCAAGGATGCCCGTCTTGATGCCCTCATCCGGAATGAACTGCGCTGCCACCAGCGTTGCGAGCCACGCCACGGCAATCTTGGTGATGAGCAGCGTGCCCGACTTGCGCAGCACTACGCCGGTGGCATGCAGGTCGATGGTCGCGCCCATGCAGAAGAACCACACCGCCAGGATCGGCACTGTGCCGGTGATCAGGCCATTGGTGAACGAGCCGAAGTACTTGCCTGCGTCGGGTGCAAGCGTGTGCACGCAAGCGCCCAGCAGCAGCGGTACGAGCATCAGCCCGCCCGGAATGCGGTCAATCGCCTTCTTGATCTTCACGTCTCCTCCATGCGCCTCTCTGGGCTCGGTTGGTTGGGTCCAGCATCGTGGGGTGACTATAGTGGATGATGTGGAACGATGTTCCATGTTTTTGGTTTCATCGGGTGATCGTTTACCCGACTGCCAGAATTACACTCGGGCTTTCTCTATTCATCCGGGCCACACGCCAAATCACGAATATGGATCGGCGTTCCGTATTGATGACTTTTGTGCTTCAATCCAACCCAGAACAGCCGGCTGTGCGGTAGGTGTCGGTGCATCCTCCACGGAGAAACAGCATGGAAGTACCGATGGAAGTACGACAGGGTATCCACAGCGAACACGCAAAGACGCTCGACACGGCGGGGTTGCGCCGCCAGTTTCTGGTGGAGCGGGTGTTTGCGCGCGATACGCTCCAGCTCACGTACAGCCATATCGACCGCATCATCGTGGGCGGTGCGTGGCCGGCAACGCGGCCGGTGGAGGTGCCTGCGTCGCTCGCCAAGTCGATGGGCGTGAGCCATCTGCTGGAGCGGCGGGAGCTGGGCGCCATCAACATCGGCGGACCGGGCTGGGTGGAAGTGGACGGCACGCGCCACGCCGCCGGCAATGAAGAGGCCATCTACATCGGCCAAGGCGGGCAGAACGTCGTGTTTGGCAGCGACGATGCGGCGCGGCCCGCCAAGTTCTACATCAACTGCGCGCCGGCCCACACGGCGTATCCGACACGCACGATCACGCTGGCCCAGGCATCGCCCGAAACCCTGGGCGATCCGGCCACCAGCAACCGGCGCACGATCTACAAGTTCATCGTGCCGGACGTGCTGCCCACCTGCCAGCTCTCGATGGGTATGACCAAGCTTGAGCCCGGCAGCCTGTGGAACACCATGCCGTGCCACACGCACGAGCGCCGTATGGAGGTCTATTTCTACTTCAACCTGCCGGACAACGCCGCCGTCTTTCATATGCTCGGCGAGCCACAGGAGACGCGCCACATCCTCGTCCACAACGAGCAGGCCGTGATCTCGCCGAGCTGGTCGATCCACTCGGGCGTAGGCACGCAGGCGTACACCTTCATTTGGGGCATGGTCGGCGAGAACCAGGTGTTCCACGACATGGATCACATCGCCATTGCCGACCTGCGCTGACACCATGCGGCTCGAGAATCCCTATCTTCAGGCTGCCAGTCTGTTTGACCTGACGGGTAAGGTCGCCATCGTTACCGGCTGCAACACGGGGCTGGGCGCCGGCATGGCGACGGCGCTGGCGGCCGCCGGTTGCGACATCGTGGGCGCCAACCGCTCCGACCCGGCAGAGACAGCATTACGCGTGGAAGCCGCTGGTCGCCGGTTCGTTGACGTGCGTGCGGACTTGTCTTCGCTCGAACCCATCGACAGCATTGTCGAAGCCGCGATGGACGCGTTTGGCCGCGTCGATATTCTCGTCAATAACGCGGGCATCATCCGCCGTTGCGATGCGCTCGAATTTTCCGAGGCCGATTGGGACGCGGTGATCGACGTCAACCTCAAGGGCGTGTTCTTTCTCTCGCAGGCCGTGGCGCGCGAGCTTGTGAAGCAGGAGCGCGGCGGCAAGATCATCAACGTGGCGTCGATGCTGTCATTCCAGGGTGGCATTCGCGTGCCGTCGTATACGGCGTCCAAGAGCGGCGTGCTGGGGCTGACACGGCTGCTCGCCAACGAATGGGCAGGGCGCGGCATCAACGTCAACGCCATCGCACCGGGCTATATGGAAACCGACAACACGGCGCAATTGCGCGAAGACCCGCAACGCAGCGAAGAGATCCTCGCGCGCATTCCGGCCGGGCGCTGGGGTGTGCCGGACGACCTTGCCGGTGCGGTGGTCTTCCTCGCTTCGGCCGCGTCGGACTATGTGCATGGCCATACGCTCGCCGTTGATGGCGGCTGGCTGGCGCGCTAGTGCGGCGGATAACGGTATGAGACCGGTTATGCTCTCTCCCGATTTCGATTCCACGGAACCACGAGAGATGAAAGCCACGCGCCGGCCACGCAAGCCGGAAGACACGTCCACCAATGAAGCTGCGGAAAGCGGTGCGGACAAAGCCGAATCGGTTTCGGCGGTCGATAAGGTGTTCACCATTCTCGGCGCGATGGGCGAGCTTGGCGCGGTCGGCCCCAGCGAACTGTCGCAGCGGCTCGGCATGTCCAAGACCACCGTGCACCGCTTCCTGCAAACGCTCAAGAGCCTCGGCTACGTGGCGCAGGAGGGTGACACCGAGCGCTATCGTCTGACCATTCGCCTGTTCGAGCTTGGCGCCAAGGCCCTGGAAAATGTCGACCTCGTCCGCGAGGCCGACACCGAGATGCGGCGCATCGGCCAACTCACACGCGAGGCCGTGCACCTGGGCGCCTTTGACGAAGACGCCATCATCTATATCCACAAGATCGATGCCGATTACGGCTTGCGCATGCAGTCGCGCATCGGCCGACGTAATCCGCTGTACAGCACGGCTATCGGCAAGGTGCTGTTGGCGTACATGCCGCTGGAAGAGGCACGCGATGTGCTGTCGAAGGTGGAGTTCAAAAAGTCCACGCAGAAGACGCTCGGTTCGGCCGAGGCTGTGCTCAGCATCCTGCCGCGCGTGCGCCAGCAAGGCTTTGGCGAAGACAATGAAGAGCAGGAAGACGGGCTGCTGTGCATTGCCGTGCCCGTGTTGGACCGGTTCGGCCGTGTGATTGCCGGGCTGTCGATCTCGTTCCCGACCATGCGGTGCGGGGCGGATACCAAGGCGCATTACGTGGCGCTGCTTCAGCAAGCCGGCGCGGCCATCTCGTCCCGGCTCGGGTATCACCCGGCCGAGTAACCGCCTGCAAGACTGGTCAGTCCGTCCTATCCTCTGCGTTGCCTTCCGCATCTGAGCCTGTGCGCTCAGCATTCCATTCCCATCGTATTGGAGTCGATCACATGCGTTACAACCAATTGGGCCGGACCGGCCTGTTTGTCTCGGAGCTGTGCCTGGGCACCATGACCTTTGGCGGCAACGATGGCATCTGGCAGCACATCGGTGATTTGCAGCAGGCTGATGCCGAGCGATTGATCGGCCGCGCACTCGACGCCGGCATCAATTTCATCGACACGGCCGACGTGTACTCGAACGGTGTCGCCGAACAGATGACCGGCCAGGCGCTCAAGAACCTGAAGGTGTCGCGCGACAGCGTGGTTGTCGCCACCAAGGTGTTCGGCCAGACGGGCGAGAGCGTGAACGCACGGGGCGCCTCGCGCTTTCACATCATGGATGGCATCAAGGCGGGCCTGAAACGCATGCAGCTCGACCACATCGATCTTTATCAAATCCACGGCTTCGACCCGGCCACGCCCATTGAAGAAACCGTGCGTGCGCTGGACACGCTCGTGCAGCACGGGCATGTGCGCTACGTGGGCGTATCGAACTGGGCTGCGTGGCAGATCGTCAAGGCCTTGGGCATTGCCGAGCGCCTGGGTTGTGCGCGGTTTGAAAGCCTGCAGGCCTACTACACCATCGCCGGCCGTGACCTGGAGCGCGAACTGGTGCCGATGCTCAAGAGCGAAGGCCTGGGCCTGATGGTGTGGAGCCCGCTGGCCGGCGGCTTGCTCAGCGGCAAGTACACGCGTGAGCAGCACGGCGAACATGACAGCCGCCGCAACAAGTTCGACTTCCCACCCGTGGATCAGGCACGCGCCTATACCTGTATCGATGCGATGCGCGTCATGGCCGAACTGCGCAAGGTGTCTGTCGCGCAGATCGCCCTGGCGTGGCTGTTGCACCAGCATGCCGTGACCACCGTGATCGTCGGCGCCAAGAAGGTCGAACAGCTCGACGACAACATCGCCGCGACCAAGGTGGAACTGACGACGGAAGAGTTGGCGCAGCTCAATGAACTGAGCAAACTCCCCGCCGAGTACCCAGGTTGGATGCTGGAGCGCCAAGGCGAGTATCGCCGTGGCCAGCTTGCTGGGACGCGGCAGGTCGGGCGTTAGGCATCGGCGGTTGGCCCAAGCGGCTCAAACCGCTCGCCCTTGAACATGCGGCGCGCGTTGCCGCGTTCCACCTGATGATGGAGCGAGCGCCGCTCCGCACGCTGCGCCGCGTTGGCCGCCGCGTCATGGTCTGCCAGCTTGTGCGCGAGCAGCAGCACAGCCAGCCGCTTGTTGGCGTGCTGGCTGCGCTCGGTCTGCACCTTCACGCTGATGCCCGTGGCGATGTGCGTGGCCCTTACCGCCGATTCCGTCTTGTTGACATGCTGCCCGCCCGGACCGGACGAGCGCGTGGCATCAAAGCGAATCTCGCTCGGCAGCGTTTCCGACGGCGCGGCACAGCGCGCCACGCCAAAGAACCAGTTCTTGCGTGCATGCCGTGGTCGGTAGGGGCTTGGGCACGTCCATTGGATCGTGCCTTCCCATGCCCGCGCCAAGGCATCTTCAGCATCGCCTTCCAGGCTGATCAAGGCAGAGCGCAACGTGCCCGCGCGCTCGCCATCCTCCTGTTCCAGCAGTTCGAGTTGGACGCCTGCGTCGGCCGATTCGCGTTGCAGGCGCGCCAGCGCTTTCGCTACCGCCAGTTCGCATTCGGCCGGCCCTTGCGCAGAAGAGAGTTGCAGCAACACCATCAGCAGCACTCCCCACGCGTCTTGTATGTCAACACCGGGCGCAGTCGCGCGAGCACCTTCACCAGGCCGGCATCCACCAGCGGCGCGATGACGCTTTCGATCGGCTTGTAGGCCTCGGGGGCCTCTTCGTAGATCAACTGCTTGTCTTCGCAGATGACGTGGCTGCCCAGCTTGGTGCGGTTGAGCTGCGCCGCGGTGAAGCGACGGACGAGGCGGTCTTTGCACTCGCTGCGCATCCACTTGCGGCCCGCGCCGTGGGCGAGCGAAAACAATCCATGCTCGCTCGGGCGCGGCGATACGAGGTAGCTGTAATCCCCGCGTGAACCGGGGATGACCACCACGCCCGCATCCGATGGTGTCGCGCCCTTGCGATGCAGCCAGCCGCGTTCACCAAACACCGTGGCCGGTGCGACAAAGTTGTGGTGCACGTCGAGCAACGCTTTGCCTTGCGCATGCAGCCGATCGAGCATGCGCCGTGCGATCAATTCGCGGTTGGCCTTGGCGAAGTGCAGCGCCGTGTCGTGCCGCGCCAGGTAGGCCGCGCAGGCGGCGTCGTCCTGTGCGAGGCCGCCGTGCCCATACGCGCGCACCTGCTCTGCCAGGATGGCCTGGCCGAGCCCGCGCGAGCCGCTGTGCACGAGCAGCAGAAGCTGGCGCGGGTCCAGCGGCAGTTCGCTGGCGTCGTAAATCTCGTCGATGCGCTGCAGCTCGGCAAAGTGGTTGCCGCCGCCAATGGTGCCCAACGCTGCATCGAAGCCAGTGCCAGCCGGTGCCAACGATGCGGCAAGCTCGCGCCAGCTTTCATCGAGCGGCGGGTCGATGTTGCCGAGCCGCTTTTCTAGCTTGTCGAAGCTGACCTTGTTGGCATCCATATCGGTGGCCCACAGCGCCATGCCGCAGCCGATGTCGTTGCCGATCAGTGCCGGATACAAGCGGCCAACGGAGAAAAACGCGGCGCCGACGGGGTAGCCGCGACCGGGGTGCAGATCCGGCATGCCAGCCACATGGCGCATGCCGTCGAGTGCTTTGGTGGTTTGAAGTTGTTGGATCGCGTTGCCTTCGATCCAGGTGTCGTCCGAGGCGATCAGGGTGACGCCGTCGAACAAATGCAAGATGCAATTGCCCATGAATATTCCATATCAGGTCTGAAGAACTATCTGATGTGGCAGGCCGGAGGCCGGGGCAATGCGAAGACGCTGTGAACTACAGCGCGAGAGATTCGATCAACCCAGGCGAGGGCCTGCAAAGGGGAAGGCTTGGTGACGCATGATGTTTTTCCTCCTGTGCAAAATGGTTGATCGGTAAGCGGGGCGGATACTAGCACTGCACTTTGCGCAGTCGCAAGTGCGATGCAGTGCGAGTGTTGGATTGTGGAAACGCGAGTGCGCTCACGCAGGGGTTGCGGGCAATGCCAATCGCGCAGCCGCCAGCGCCTCGCGCAGCACCGCCATATCGCCGATATGGTTGGCGAGCAACAGGATGAGTTGCGCGTTGAGCATCGCGCTGTGCTCGTCGCTCAGGTTGCGGTGCGCGTCGATCAGCGCTTCGTAAAAATCATCGGGGCGTGGCAGGTTGGGTTGCGTGTTCAGCGGCATGGCAATCAGGCCGTGGCGGCGGTGCGTGATGGGGTGGCAGCGGTGGCGTGGCCGCAGGCACGAAGCAAGGCAGCAGCCAGTTTGGCCGGGTCGAATGCACGCCAGCGCGCGCAGACGTGTTGGTCCGGGCGGAGCAGATACGTCGTGCCGGGCCGTGCGTCATAGCGCTGTGCCACGAGTCCGTCGATGTCCTCAAGGGCCGTCACGTTGGCCGAAACCGCGCCCACGCCACCGGCCGGAAAGATGGCAACCGTCGGCAACGGCAGCGCATCGACGTGTTCTCCTGCACGACAGAAACGCAGTGCTGTGAAGCCGCTGCACAGATGGCTGAGTAGCCAGGCGGCGCGACCATCGGCGGTGCGCACCGGTGCATCCAAGGCGACGGCACCCGGCACAAGGGCGCAGGTGAAGGGCGCCTCGTCAGCGGTGGAAAGTGAGGAGCCTTCCAGCACCGTCGGCACCGATAACCGCCCACTGTTTACCAGCGTGCGCGCAAACGGGTAGTGCTTGGCCAGGCGCAGTGTGGCATCGCGGAAGAGTTTGCTGACTGCGCTCTTGGGCGTGATGAAGTCCGTCGAGCGGGTGGAGTGGCGGATGTTGTCGTCGGCGGCGAATTCGCGCTCGCTCGCGTAGGTGTCGAGCAGCGTGTCGGGCGCATCGCCATTGAGCACCATGCGCAGTTTCCATGCGAGGTTCTCCGCATCCTGCAAACCGCTGTTGGCGCCGCGTGCGCCGAACGGCGACACGCGATGCGCCGCATCGCCGATGAAGAGCACGCGGCCGTGGCGGAAACGGTCCATGCGCTCGCACGAGAAGGTGTAGACGCTGACCCACTCCAGCTCGAAGTCGACACCTTCACCGAGCAATGCGCGCACGCGCGGGATCACGCGCTCGGGCCGCTTTTCGGCCACCGGGTCCGCGTCCCAGCCGAGCTGGAAGTCGATGCGCCAGACGTTATCGGGCTGGTGGTGCAGCAGCACCGATTGGTTCGGGTGAAACGGCGGATCAAACCAGAACCAGCGCTCACTGGGGAAGGGCGCGTCCATGCGCACATCGGCGATCAGGAAGCGATCCTTGAACGTCTGCCCGTGGGCCTCGAGGCCCATCATTTGGCGCACTGGGCTGCGCGAGCCGTCCGCGGCGACCACGTATTGCGCGCGCTGTTCGTACGTGCCGTCGGGTGTCTCGATGGTGAGCGTGACGCCATCGGCATCCTGCGTGAGGCCGGTCACCTTGTTCCTCCAGCGCAGCTCGATGTTCGGCAAGGCCTGCGCACGTTCAACGAGAAACCCTTCCACGTAGTACTGCTGCAGGTTGATGAACGCCGGCCGGCGGTGCCCGGCTTCGGGCAGGAGGTCGAAGCTGTAGAGCAGTTCGTTCTTCAGATAGACCTTGCCGACGTTCCAGCTCACGCCTTTTTCGACCATGCAATCGCCGCAACCGAGGCGATCGAAAATCTCCAGCGAACGCTTGGAAAAGCAGATCGCGCGCGAACCGGTGGACAGCGTGCAGTCGTCATCCACAAGCACGACGGGCACACCTTGCTGCGCCAGATCGATGGCCGTAGCCAAACCCACTGGCCCCGCACCAACGATGACGACGGGGCGAGGTGCGGCTGATGCGCCGGCCTGTTGCTCTGCGCATGGCGCGTACGCGAAGACGCGGTTCTGGAAGTCGGCGTTCATGTTCAGCCTTGCAGGGCGGCCCACATTTCCTTGTCGCGCTCAGCTGTCCAGATGCGCGGATGCTTGATGCCGCTGGCCTCATCAAAGGCGCGCGTCACGTCGAACGGCAGGCAGTGTTCGTAGATGAAGACGTTGCCGAACTTCGGGTCCATTGCCGCGCGGGTGTGCGCCATGGCGGCTTTCAGGTCCATCTTCTGGGCGACGGCTTCCTTGCCGCGCTCAAGTAGCGTGGACACGAAATCGCGCGTATAGGCGAGGCCCTTTTCGACTTCGGCCGGATTCAGCAGCGCGGGGCCGCGGCCGGGTACCAGCTTGTCGGCGCCGAGCGCGCGCAGGGCATCCAGTGTGGCGGGCCATTCTGCAAGTTGCGCATCACCGCAGTAGCAGGCGGCGTCGTATTCGACCAGATCGCCCGAGAAGAGCACCTTCTGAGATGGAATCCACACCACCGTATCGCCCTTCGTGTGGCCGGGGCCAAGGTGCAGGATCTTCACTTCCAGCTTGCCCAGGAACAGCGTGAGTTCGCGCTCGAACACCAGCGTCGGCCACGTTAGGCCGGGCACGGTTTCCACGCCGGCAAACAGGCGCGGAAAGCGTTCGATCTCGGATTTCATATCGGCCTCGCCCCGCTCGACGATCATCTCGTACGTGCCACGGCTGGCGATGATGTTCTGCGCGCCCTCGGCAAAGTAGGCCGACGCGCCCAGCACCCGCACCGCGTGGTAGTGCGACAGCACCACGTGCTTGATCGGCTTGTCGGTGATGGCACGAATGCGCGCAATCAGGTCTTGCGCCATCGCCGGCGTGGCCGTGGTGTCGACGATCAGCACGGAGTCGTCACCGATGATGACGCCCGAGTTCGGGTCGCCCTCGGCGGTGTAGGCGTAAGCGTTGGGGGAGAGCTGGGTGAAGGTGACTTGTTTGGCCTCGAGATCAGCTTGCGAGGCGAAGGCTTTGGCCATTCTGTCACTCCTGGTGTAGTGGATTACGGTTGGGGGAATTGTTGTGCGGCGTAGTTCAGCCCGAAAGCGTGGTTGGAGACACGCAGGTGTCAGGCGGTGCCGCTCGTGGCGAATGATAGACCGCGCGGTTTTCGCCTGCCTCTAGGGTATACGTTGATTATGATTAGATGCTTCGTTTATACAATGCATAAAAATTGAATGTGACCGCCCAAGCCGCGCAGCATGCTACGCTCCCAGCACTTTGCCGGCCGGCCCTAGCCAATACGCCCCGAGACATGGAGACCATTGAAGCCGAAGACGACCTGCCATCCGATGGCGATGCGGAAGACGCGCGCGCCAGTCGCGACCGCTCGGGTATTCAATCCATCGAAGTTGGCTCGCAATTGCTGGTGGCCTTGACGCGGGCCATGCGCGCCATGGCGCTCGGCGATCTGGCGCGCGCGGCGGGCATGCATCCCTCCAAGGCACACCGCTATCTGGTGAGCTTGCAACGTGTGGGCGCGGTCTCGCAGGATCCGCTCACCGGTCGTTATGAACTGGGCCCGTTTGCCTTGCGCCTGGGGCTGGCCAGCCTGAACCGGACCGAGGCCATCGTCCGCACACGGCCCTTGCTGGCCGGCTTGCGCGACCAGACCGGCCACACCATCGGCATTGCCGTATGGAGCGACCGTGGCCCGACGGTGGTGCATTGGGAAAAGGCAGGCGGCGCCCCGGGTGTGAACCTGCGCATTGGCGATGTCATGCCGATGCTCAACTCCGCCACCGGCCGCTTGTTCGGTGCCTATCTGCCGATCGAACAGACGCTGCCGCTGGTGGAGCGCGAACTGCACGAGCGTGCCACCGACGATCTGCCCGGGTTGCCGCGGTCCCTCACCGATTACTACCGCCTGTGCGAAGACATCCGCACCGAAGGCGCAGCGTGGGTGACAGGCAGCCTGCTGCCGGGCGTGAGCGCGCTCTCGCTGCCGGTGTTTGGCGCACGCGGGCACCTGGCGTTGGTGCTGATCGCGTTGAATCTGCAAACGCTGTTTCATGCCGAACGCGGCGGCGAGCTGGAGGCGACGCTGCGCAGTTTCGTGAGCCAGCTTTCGTCCATGCTGCAAACTCCGGCGCCGGAACCGCCCAAGGCAACCCGACGTGTGAAGCCGGCCCGTTAGGGTTGTCGCCAATTTCATCCTGCCGTAAGAAATTTACTATCTCGTAACTCGTGGCGCCCCCTCGCGCTGGCCCCGCTTTTGGGGCATGCCGGCGCGAATTCCGCGACACCCATAACGAGGAAACTCATGGATTTGTCGATTGCCGCCATCCTGGCGCAAGACGGCGTGACATCGGGCGCGATCTACGCGCTGCTGGCACTGGCGCTCGTGCTGGTGTTTTCGGTCACGCGCGTGATCTTCATCCCGCAGGGCGAGTTCGTGGCCTATGGCGCGCTCACGCTGGCGGCGATCCAAGCCAATAAGGCACCGCTGTCCGCTTCCATGCTGGTTGTGCTTGGCGTGTTGACCTTCCTCGTGGAGATGGGCCGCACGCTGCTGCAACCGGAGTTGCGCCTGCATGCGCTGCGCACGGGCGCCATCTACGCCGGCAAATACCTGATCTTTCCGATCGCCGTGTACGCGGCGTCCCGCATGCTCGCGCCGACGACGCTGCCGATGGCCGTGCAGGTAGCGCTCGCGCTGCTGATCGTCATTCCCATGGGCCCGATGATCTACCGCCTGGCCTACGAGCCGCTGGCCGAGGCGAGCACGCTGGTGCTGCTGATCGTCTCGGTGGGCGTGCACTTTGCGATGGTGGGCCTCGGCCTCGTCATGTTCGGCGCGGAGGGTTCGCGTACGGACGCGTTTTCCGATGCGCGCTTTGATCTGGGCGCGCTCTCGGTGTCGGGACAGAGCCTGTGGGTGGTGGCCGTGTCGGTGCTGATGATTGTGGGGTTGTACTTCTACTTTGGCCGCACTGTGTCGGGCAAGGCGCTGCGGGCGACGGCCGTGAATCGGCTGGGCGCACGGCTGGTGGGCATCGGCACCACGCAGGCGGGGCGGTTGGCCTTTACGCTGGCGGCGGCGCTTGGCGCGTTGTGCGGCATCCTGATCGCACCGCTCACCACGGTCTACTACGAGTCGGGTTTCCTGATCGGCCTGAAGGGCTTCGTGGGTGCGATCGTGGGCGGGTTGGTGAGCTATCCGGTGGCGGCTCTGGGTGCGCTGCTGGTGGGGCTGCTGGAGTCGTATTCATCGTTCTGGGCGTCGGCGTTCAAGGAGGTGATCGTGTTCACGCTCATCATTCCCGTGCTGCTGTGGCGGTCGCTCACCACCAAGCATGTCGAGGAAGAAGAATAAGCCGATGAACACGCTCATCAAATCTTCCGAGAACGCGGCACAACGCGGCTGGCTCACACGCAACCGCGTGCTGACCGCCTTGTTCGTGGTCGTGCTTGCGTTGATCCCCATCGTGCCTACGCCCGAATTCTGGATCACGCTGCTGAATTACATCGGGCTCTATAGCCTTGTCGCGCTGGGGCTGGTGCTGCTGACTGGCGTGGGCGGCCTGACCTCGTTCGGGCAGGCGGCGTTCGTTGGCCTGGGCGCGTACAGCACGGCGTATCTGACGACGCAGTATGGTGTGTCGCCGTGGATCGGCCTGCTGGCGGGGCTGGTCATCACGGTGGTGTCGGCCTATGTGATCGGCTTGATCACGATGCGCATGTCGGGCCACTACCTGCCGCTGGCGACGATTGCCTGGGGGCTGTCGCTGTTCTTCCTGTTTGGCAATCTGGAGTTCCTGGGCAAATACGACGGGCTGAATGGCATTCCGGTGTTGAACTTCCTCGGCAAGCCGCTGCAGACCGGGCGCGAGATGTTCTACCTAATCTGGGCCGTGGTGGTGGCGGCCGTGCTGGCCGTGCAGAACCTGTTGAACTCCCGCCCGGGCCGCGCCATCCGCGCGCTCAAGGGCGGCGGCACCATGGCCGAGGCCATGGGCGTGAACACGGCGTGGATGAAGGTGGTGATCTTCGTGTTTGCGGCGGTGCTGGCGTGCATCTCGGGCTTTCTGTATGCGCACTTGCAGCGCGCGGTGAACCCGACGCCGTTTGGCCTGAACTACGGTATCGAATATCTGTTCATGGCGGTGGTGGGTGGCGTGGGCCACGTGTGGGGCGCGGTGCTCGGCGCGGGGCTGCTGACCATCCTGAAAGACAGCCTGCAGAGCATCCTGCCCAAGCTGCTCGGCTCCAACGGCAACTTCGAGATCATCGTGTTTGGTGTGCTGCTGGTGCTGTTGCTGCAATACGCGCGTGATGGCGTGTGGCCGTTCATCCGCAAGCTGTTTCCTTCCGCGCCGACAGCCCGTGCGCCCGATAGCGCGCCGCAACTCAGGCTGCGTAACAAGCCGGCGGCGGGCGAGCTGATTCTCGATGTACGCGCCGCGCGCAAGGAGTTTGGTGGTCTTGTCGCCGTGAACGACGTCAGCTTCCAGGTGAGGGCCGGCGAGATCATCGGCCTGATCGGCCCCAACGGCGCGGGAAAATCGACCACCTTTAACCTCGTCACCGGCGTGCTGCCAGTCACGCGCGGCGAGGTGCTCTACCGAGGTGAACGCATCAGCGGCAAGCCTTCGCGCGAGATCGTCAAGCGTGGCATCGGCCGCACGTTCCAGCATGTGCAACTGCTGTCGGGCATGACGGTGCTCGAGAACGTGGCGCTCGGCGCTCACCTGCGTGGTGACTTCGCGGCGCAGGGTGGGGTGCTAGCCAGCGTGGTCCGCATGAACCAAGCCGAAGAGCAGAAGCTGTTGTTCGAAGCCCGCCGCCAGCTGGAGCGCGTGGGCCTGGCCGATTGCATGTATCAGGAAGCCGGCAGCCTAGCGCTCGGCCAGCAACGGATTCTGGAGATCGCCCGCGCGCTGTGCTGCGATCCGGCATTGCTGTTGCTCGATGAGCCTGCCGCTGGCCTGCGCTACAAGGAGAAACAGGCCTTGGCCGCGCTGCTCACCAAGCTCAAGGCTGAGGGGATGAGCGTGCTGTTGGTCGAGCACGACATGGACTTTGTCATGAACCTGACCGATCGGCTGGTCGTGATGGAATTCGGCACCAAGATCGCCGAAGGGTTGCCGCAGGAAGTGCAGCAGAACCCGGCCGTTCTGGAAGCCTACCTAGGCGGCGTGGAATAAGGAGAACGCGCATGTCAGTCATCCTCGAAGTGAAAGACCTGTACGTCCGCTACGGCAAGGTGGAGGCGCTGCATGGCGCCAACCTGAAGGTGGGGGCGGGGCAGATCGTCACCGTCATCGGCCCGAACGGCGCGGGCAAGTCGACCATGCTAGGCGCCATCATGGGCGCACTGCCGACGACAGGGTCGGCCAGCGGCGTGGTCTCGTATCTGGGTCACAACCTGACTGGGCTGCCGGTGGAAAAGCGCGTGGCGCGGGGCATGTGCCTGGTGCCGGAAAAGCGCGAGCTGTTCGCCACCATGAGCGTGGAAGACAACCTCGTGCTGGGCGCGTACCGCCGCAAGCGTGCGGGCGAGCGCAACTACCTGGACCAGATGGAGGTGGTCTACGACCTCTTCCCGCGTCTGAAGGAGCGCCGCGTGCAGGAAGCCGGTACGCTCTCCGGCGGCGAGCGCCAGATGCTGGCTGTGGGCCGCGCGCTGATGGCCAAGCCGCAGTTGCTGATGCTGGACGAGCCGAGCCTCGGTCTTGCGCCACTCATCGTGAAAGAGATCTTCCACATCATCAGCGACCTGCGCAAAACCGGCGTGGCAACCCTGCTGATCGAACAAAACGCGCGTGCCGCTTTGCAGGTGGCCGACTACGGCTATGTGCTGGAAACGGGCGACATGACGCTCGAAGGCCCGGCGCATGAACTGGCCGTCAACCCGCGCGTCATCGAAACCTATCTGGGACTGGCAAAGAAGGCGGCTTGAGCGCCGCCGGGCAAGCGATCAATCGTCGTCATCGTCGCGATGGCGATGTTTCCACTCCCTGCGTTCCCACTTGCGTTGCTCACGCCATTGCTTTTCCTGCCACTTGCGGGCGCGCCAGTCGTCCTCGTAGTAGCCGGGCGCGACCACCACCGGCTGCGGTTGGACGTACACAGGTTGGGGGGCATACACCGGCTGAGGAGCATAGACGGGTGCCGGTGCATAAACCGGCGCCGGCTCGACATAGACCGGGGCGACCGGAACGCCGATGCCGATATCCACATTGACCCGGGCCAGCGCAGCCTGGGACGACAATGCCGCGAGCGCGGCCAGCGCACACAGCGCCAAATGCTTTTGCATGATGAGTTCCTTCGACACGGCTGCACTGTAGTCGAGTGGCATGCTCGCGGTCTTACAAAAAATATACGGGCGTTACCAGATGTAACGAAGTCGCGTCAGGCGAGCGTGCGCTCCATCAACAGGGCGTCGTTACCGTAGACGCTGTGTAGCGTGGCGACCGATTTGGCGTCGAGCCGGGCAGGCCGATAGCCGAGTCGTTGCCAGAAGGCGTCGGCGCCCTGTACGGCGACCAGGCGCGATTGGCGCAGGCCGTGGGACTGTGCGGCGTTTCGGGCCGTTGTGTAGAGGCGTTCGCCCAGGCGGCGGCCACGGCCGGCGGGTGCGATGGCCATGTCGTGCACGAACCAGAGCACATCCGCAGCATCCGCCTTCGGCAACGGCACGTGCAACTTGGGCGGACTCCATGCATGCCATGCATGCGAGAGCAGGTAGCCGACGATCTCCGTCCCCTCCACCGCGACCAGGCACATGGCAGGGCTGCGCGCCCAGCGGCTGGCCAACGCGTCGCCCGGCTCGAGGAAGCCATCGCCGTAGCAAGCCTGCTGCACGGCCAAGATGCCGGGCAAGTCGTGCGCGACGATCGGGCGAATGGTGAGCTCGGACATGGGGCAGGTGGAGCGGAAAACCGCCGAGTTTACCGGACGCACATCGGCCCTCATGCCGTTTGCGCATAACTGGGGCTCACGCCGGCATTTGCAGCGTGGCGCACGTATCCTGTCGGGTGCGTTGCGGGGTCGTCCCGCTGCCCCATTTCTTCTTGCAAGCATGTCCCGAATCGTCTTCCTGAACGGCCAATACGTGCCGGCCGCCGAGGCCACCGTTTCCATCATGGACCGAGGCTTTACCTTTGCCGATGGCATCTATGAAGTGACCGCCGTGGCGCGCGGCAAGCTCGTCGACAACGACGCACACCTCGCACGCCTGACCCGCTCGCTGTCCGAAATCGGCATCGACAACCCGTACACCGAAGCGGAGTGGACTCGCGTGTGCGAAGAGCTGGTGGCGCGCAACGGGCTGGACGAGGGCGTGGTGTACATGCAAGTCACGCGTGGCGTGGCCGAGCGCGACTTTGGCATTCCCGCAGACATCACGCCGACGGCCGTGGCGTTTACGCAGGTCAAGACCATTGTCGATAGCCCCTTGGCAAAGAAAGGTGCCACCGTCGTGACGGTGCCCGACCTGCGCTGGAAGCGCTGCGATATCAAGAGCGTCGGCTTGTTGCCGCAGGTGATGGCCAAGCAGATCGCCGCCCGCGCCGGCGCGCACGAAGCCTGGATGACCGACGGCGACCACGTGACCGAAGGCGCCTCGTCCACCGCGTTCATCATCACCGCAGACAAGCGCCTGATTACGCGCCCGCTGTCGAACGCCGTGCTGCCGGGCATCACGCGTGTGTCGATCCTGGCGCTGGCGCGCGAACACGGCCTGATGCTGGAAGAGCGCACCTTTACCGTGCAGGAAGCCCAGCAGGCGGCCGAGGCCTTCTACACGAGCGCGTCGACGTTCGTGATGCCGGTGGCGTCCATTGATGGTGTGCAGATCGGCAATGGCCAGCCGGGGCCGCTCACACAGGCGCTGCGCGTGCTGTATCTGCGCTTTGCCGGCGTGGATGTGGCCGAGCCAGCCAATCAGATGTGACGAAAGCGGTTACGCCAGCACGGTAAAATCGCCCGCTCAGTTTTTTGCAGCCAGGCGAGACACCATGAAAGCAGGAGGCTGGCGCCGGCGAGGCGCCATTGCGGCGACCACGTTGGCCGTTACGCTGTGGGCATCTGTGCCCGTGTTTGCGCAAACTTCCGTGCCGTTGAGCGTTGCGCCGGCGGCAACCGTTGCGCCTGAGCAGCCTGGAAGCGATAGCCACTGGCGCCGCTTTGTGGGCGCCACCGGTGTCGTGTCCTACGTCGACAAGCAATCACTCCGCGCCGCAGCGGATACCGGCTCCAGCAGCCAGCACACCGTGCAGTTCCAACTGCTGCGCAATGTGCTGCCCGACTTCACGATCAAGACGGCAGACGGCCAGCCGATCCGTTCGTCGGTCAAGCAAGTAGTGCTGGACTGCGCGCAGCGCACCTACACCGTGATCGCACAGACGCTCTATCGCGCGCGCAACGCCAGCGGCAAACCGCTCTACCAGATTCGCTATGGTGACGACGCGCAAAGCCGCTCGCTGCGCGAGGGCAGCGTGTTCGATTGGATCGCCGGGCGCTTCTGCGCGGTGCCGCACCCCTAACGCCCCTTAAAGCCGCTCAGACCTGGGCGGCTTCCTCTGAGCAGCCGGTGTTGTCGTCGTCTTCACGCCCGCGTGCGTAGGGCTGCCGTTCCTGTTCGAGCTCCGGATACCGGCGGGCGGCGAAATCGATGGTGGCCTCGTATGACTCGAACTGGTTCGACTCGGCGGCCACGCCATCGTTGACGAGAATCGCGTACCACTTCCCATACAGTGGTCCGTACACCACGACCTTGCTTTTCATTGTCCTGTCCCTGTCTTTTGTGTCGATGACCGGGCGTCGCGGTTCGCGCGACGCTGGCGGCTCGAACTGTCCGGCCGCCAGGTCGTGGCGCGCCGTCAGTTGGTTGGCGGACGATGATTGCAGCCAGATGCAATGGACGTCAACGTTTGCGTTTGACGCGATCTTCTAATATGGCAACGTGCCAGGCACCCGTGCTTGCTGCAGTGCAGCGGGTTCGTGGCCCGACTCTATGTAGTCGGCAAAGCGGCGGATGCAATCGGCCACCCACTCGGGGCGATGCAGCGGCAACCAATGGCCCGCGTCGACTTCATGACGCCAATAGTGCGAGACCCACGCCTCGAGCGCACGGGTGACGTCGGGGCTCACGTAGCGGTCGCGCGTCGGCACGATCAGCTGCACCGGCGCATGCGGTGCACGCGTCTGAGGCTGCGCCAGTCGCTCGCGAAAATTGGCGCGATACATCTGCAGGCCATTGCACGCATCGCGCAGGAGCGATGGCCGTTGCGCCGCACCCTGTACGCCTTCCGTCTTGCGCAGCCACCATGGCCACGCGCGCGCCATCCCTAGCCGCCAAGACCACTCCGCCACCAGCGGCAGGTGGAAATAGCCGATGTACCAGGATTGCAGCCGCTGCTTCCATACCGCGCGCTTGGCGGCCCATGTGCCGGCGTCCAACTGCGTGCGCACCCAGTGGCCAACGTGGTCGAGACAGGGCCCTGAGATCGACGTGTAGGACGCGATGCGCCCGCGCAGTCGATCGGTGGTGACTGACTCCCAGCTGTGGATGGAGCCCCAGTCGTGCCCGACCAGGTGGAAGCGCTCGCCGGGCAGCAATGCGTCAGCCACGGCGGCTAGGTCATTAGCGAACTGATGGATGCCGTAGCCGCTCGTGTCGGCCGGTGCGTCCGACAGGCCGGCGCCGCGCACGTCGAAGGTGATGACGCGGCCATGGCTCGCCAGCGCATCGCGCACGCCATCCCAGACGGAGCTGTCGTCTGGATAGCCGTGCACCAGAACGATGGCGGGGCGCTGCCGTGCAGAAGGATCAGTGGGCTGGCTCAGGCGGGCATGCAGGCGGACGTCACCTGAGCGCACGACGTGGGACGACTGCCGGGCGGCGGATGGAAAACCGTTGTTCGGGCGCGCGGAGGCGGCAGGTATGGACATCGGGGCGCTCCATGTCGATCAAGGGTGACATCGATCGATGGCATGGTAGGCGCCTCTTCCGCCGTTTGACAATGCGCAATGGTCCTAACGTTGTGCGTGCGCGCCGTAACAAATTTCGTGCTTTCCCGCAGAAACGTCCATAGAATGCGAACGCGAATTGTTCCTATTACCATTATTTGAGCCGACCGAGATGGCCGCAGAGCCGCCGGCATCAGGAAAATGCAAGAAAAACAGCAGAGAGGAGACGGCGTGCGCGTGTCGATGCGTGTGGTGTGGCTTGTGGTTTCAGCCATGCTCGCAGCGGCGTGCGGCGGCGGGGATGGCGGCAACGGCACGTCATCGACGGCATCAGCATCGACTGACACGCTTTCGCCCATGGCGCAGGTGGGCAAGCAGATCTTTTTCGATCAGGCGCTCTCGGCCTCGGGCAAGCAGTCTTGCGCGTCGTGCCATGACCCGGCGCGTGGGTTTGCCGATCCGAACAACCTGGCTGTGTCGATCGGCGGGCCAAACTCTGATTTGCCCGGTCTGCGGAACGCGCCGTCGCTGAATTACGCTTCGTTCACGCCGAACTTCAAGATTGACAGTACCGGCAAGGCTTCCGGTGGTTTCTTCCGCGATGGCCGTTCGGCATCGTTGGCAGATCAGGCGCAGCAGCCGTTCACCAACGCGTTCGAGATGGCCAACGGCTCGGCCGACGATGTATTCAAGACGCTGCTGACCCGCCCGTACCTGGATCAGTTCAAGGCCGTGTTCACCCCGGCCAGCACGCAGGACAGCGCGACCGCGATGCAGAGTATCGGCCGTGCGCTGGCAGCATTCCAGAGTGAAGACCCGAGCTTCCACACCTTCGACAGCAAATTCGATGCGTACCTCGCCGGCAAGACAACGTTGACGGATGCCGAGACACGCGGCCTGCTGCTGTTCAATAACCCGACCAAGGGCAACTGCAACGCTTGCCATATCTCGACCGGCAAGGGCAGCACGCCGGCGTTGTTTACCGACTTCACGTACGACAACGTCGGCATTCCGCGCAACTGGAGCATGGCCGCCAACCAGGAAGGCACCACGCTGCCGTATGTGCCCAAGAACGGCCTGGCGCTGGGCGATCCCAACTACAGCTACTACGACATGGGCCTGTGCGGCCCGCTGCGAACCGACTTCCGCGTGGGTGGCTCGACGTGTGGCCAGTTCAAGGTGCCGACGCTGCGCAACATCGCGCTGACCGGCCCGTATTTCCACAACGGCGTGTTCCAGACACTGGACCAAGTGGTGGCGTGGTACGTCACGCGCGATACCGATCCGGGTCGCTGGTATGTGAAGGTCGATGGGACCCCTGACGTGCCGTACAACGATCTGCCGGTCGCATTCGATGGCAATGTGAATGTGGCGGAAGTGCCATACAACCCGGCCAAGGCACCGTCGCTGACGAACCAGGAGATGAGCGATCTCGTGCATTTCCTGTGCACGCTCACCGATGGGTTTGATCCGGCCAATCCGTCGGCCTATCGCGTGCCGGCGCAATGCGGGTCCACTGCAACCAGCGTGGGCGCCGCTCGTATCCAA
Organism: Ralstonia sp. R-29; assembly: GCF_049913345.1. NCBI lineage: Bacteria > Pseudomonadati > Pseudomonadota > Betaproteobacteria > Burkholderiales > Burkholderiaceae > Ralstonia > Ralstonia sp. R-29. The sequence goes on along the minus strand of NZ_CP184378.1, from coordinate 687,141 downwards.
GCTGTTTCTACCGGCGGAGCCACGCCGGGCAACACGGCAACGAGCCAATAAACCAACTCAAAATTCAAAGACCAGGGAGCGTCACAGCATGAAACGAACCGCCTTGTCGGTAGCCGCCGCCATTGCGCTGATGGGGGCCGGCGCAGCCAATGCCGCCACCACCGCGCAACTCGAACAGAAACTCGATGCCATGGCCGCACAGATCGAAGCGCTCAAGGCCGAGCTGAAGGAAGTGAAGGCGCAGAACGCGACGCTGGCCACGCAGCAGCAGACACAGGCGACAGCCCAGGCGCAGCAGACCGCTGCCCTGCAGGATGTGCAGCAGACCGTGCAGACGGCACAGCTCGCATCGACCCGGCCGTCGCCGCTCGACAACCTCACGCTGTGGGGCTATGGCGAGGTCAACTACAGCCGCCCGACGCGCCGCTCCGAAGACACCAAGATGGACCTTGCGCGCGCGGTGTTCGGCATCGGCTACAAGTTCAACGACAAGACCCGCTTCAACTCGGAGTTTGAAGTCGAGCATGCCATCGCCTCGTCGTCCGACTCGGGTGAGTTCGAGGTCGAGCAGTTCTACATCGACCACAAGCTGACCGACAAGGTTGGCCTGAATGCGGGCCTGTTTCTGATCCCGACAGGCTTTATCAACCGCAACCACGAGCCGACCAACTACTACGGCGTGCATCGCAATTTTGTCGAGACGCTGATCATTCCGAGCACGTGGCGCGAGGGCGGTCTCTCGCTGTATGGCGATACCGATTTTGGCCTGAACTGGAATGTGGGCCTGACCACTGGGCTGAACCTGGCCAAGTGGAATTTCAACCCAGAAAACCCACTGTTCAACTCCGCCCTGGAGATGCAGAACAACGGCGCGGGCCCGCTGCAGCAGACGCACCAAGAACTGGGGCTGGCGAGCGCGAAGAACCTGTCGCAGTACGTGGCGCTCAACTACTCGGGCATTCCGGGCGTGACGCTGGGCGGCTCGGTCTTTACAGGCAAGAGCAGCCGTTCGAGCAGCGATGCGCCGCTGCCGGAGCAGCGCGCCACGCTGTATGAGGCGCACGCGCGCTGGACGCCGGGCAAGTGGGATCTGTCGGCGCTGTACGCACGCGGCACGCTCAGCAACGCCGACATGGCCAACCAAATGAATCCGGGCGCGGCCAACCCGATGCCCTCGGCGTTCTACGGCTGGTTCGTGCAAGCCGCCTATAACATCTGGCAGAAGGGCGACTATCGTGTCGCACCGTTCGTCCGCTACGAGCGCTACAACATGGCTGAGAAGGTCGAGGGCCTGGCACCGGGCTTTGCATCGCCGTCGGGCTGGCCGTTGCTGGCGGACACGGTGTACACCATTGGCGCGAACTTTTACCTGAACCCGAACGTGGTCTTCAAGATCGACTACCAGCGCTTCAAGCAGAACCGCGATTTCTCGCGCGTCGACCTGGGCCTGGGCGTCTCGTTCTAAGCCACCGCGATCCAACGAACCGAAGGAGGCGCAAGCCATGCGTTACCAGCCAGTGCCCATCGTTCTCGTGTGTGCCGCCGCCGTGGGCGCACCGGGTGTCGTCATCACCCAGGCCTTTGCAGCGGATTACATGACCGCGGCCGAGGCGCAGAAGGCGATGTTTCCCGATGCCACCAGCTTTGAGCCGGTATTGCTCACGTTGTCGGCCGATCAGCTCAAGCAACTGGCCGACCGCGCCGGTGGCCCGGCCAAGCCCGGCGCCTGGCGCGCGTGGCAGGCCAAGCAAGGTGACAAGACGCTCGGCTACTTCGTGACCGATGCCGTCATCGGCAAGTTCGAGCTGATCAACTACGCCGTGGGTTTGAATGCCGCAGGCGAGATCAGCGGCGTCGAGATCCTCACCTACCGCGAGAGCCACGGCTACGAGGTCCGCAACAAACCGTGGCGCGCCCAGTTTCTCGGCAAGTCGGCCAAGTCGGCGTTACGCATTGGCGACGACATCAACAACATCAGCGGCGCAACGCTGTCGTGCACGCACCTGACCGACGGCATCCGGCGTATTGCGGTGATGGCGCAACTCGCGCTGGTCAAGCGCTGAGGCACGTGGTGGACGCGGTGATTTGCAGGCGCGCGCGTCCGCTGCTCGGCACGCTTGTCGATATCCAGGCTGAGGGGCCGGATGCGGATGCCGCTGTGGCGGCAGCCTTTGACGAGATTGCCGCCGTGCATGCGTTGCTGAGCTTTCATGCGCACGACAGCGAATTGCAGGTGATCAACCGTGCGGCGCTCGGTGCGCGGCAGCATGTCGATCCCCGGACACGGGCGGTGCTGCACTTGGCGGCTGCGTTGTATGAGACGTCAGCGCGCGCATTCGATTGCCGTGTCGACGCGCCAGCGGATGCGCGCTTTCCCGTTGCCTTCGATGGCGATGTCGTCATCAAACAGACTGACGCACCGATGGACCTCGGTGGCATCGCCAAAGGCCATGCCGTGGACTGTGCGATCGCGGTGCTGCGCACATTCGCCATCGAACGCGCCGTCGTGAATGCGGGCGGGGATGTGCGCCACTACGGCGTGCGGCCGATGACGGTGCAGGTGCGTGATCCGCGCAATGCAGCGCGGGTTGCGGCGTCGGTATCGCTCGACAATGCGGCACTTGCCAGCTCAACGGCAGGGGGGCTGGGCGCACAGGCCGAAGGCGCGTCGCGCATCCACGACGCCCGGCGTAAGCTTGTACCCGCGCTCGCGGGGGCGACGGTGCAGGCGCCTGCCTGCATGTTGGCCGATGCGTTGACCAAGATCGTGCTCGCCACGGGCGATGTCGCGCATCCGCTGCTGGCGGAATACGGCGCGGCGGTGGTCGTATACTCGCCGGGTTAACCGGTTGCCCGCCCGTCATGTCTGCTACCCCCCGTTTTTCTCATCATCTGCGTGAAAGCGCTTTCCGCCTGAGCCGCCGCCGGCGCTGGACGGTGTATGGCGTATTCGCAGTGCTGCTGCTGACGGGGCTGGTCTGGCTGGCGCTCCATTTTCTGGATGACGGCAGCGAGGGGGGCATGCTCGCGCTGGCATGGAGCATGAAGCTGCATGGCGCGGCGGCCATGGCGGGTTTGTATCTGCTGGGCATGCTGTGGGGCCCGCATATTCGCAATGCTTGGGTGCGTCGGCGTAACCGCGCGGCAGGTGCCGTGTTTGGCTCGCTGACCGCAGTACTGGTCGTGACGGGCTATGCGCTGTACTACGTCAACGGCGAACTGCCGCGCCAGGGGGCGGAGATCCTGCATTGGGTGGCGGGTATTGTCGTCTGCATTGCGCTGTGGGTGCACATCGTGATCGGGCGCCGCAAGCGCAAGGCCGTGTCGGCGTTCCAGATGTGAGCGTCAGGTGGGCTGCTCAAGCTCACCCTGCAGCAACGGTGTGGCCGCCGCGAAGGCCGCGAGATGTTCGAGCAGCGTGCGCACCTTGCGCGGCAACTGCTGCTGCGGCCAAACCGCATAGATGGGGCGCTGCGGCATGCGCCACGTCGGCAACAGGCGAACCAATCGACCAGCCTGCAGTGCTGCGTGGCAGAGCGTGTGCGGGCAATACAGCAATCCGAGGCCTGCTTCAGCCAGGGTCACCGCCAGCTCGATGTCGTTCAAATCGCACCGACCCTGCGGCTGCAGCTCGACGGTCTCTGCGCCGTCGGGCGAGGTGAAGCGCCACGTCGAAAGCGGTGACGACACCAGCAGCCGGTGCGCCTCCAGTTCACGCGGGTGCGCTGGCGCACCATGCTCGGCCACGTAGGCGGGGGAGGCGACCAACACCATCTCGATCACACCCAGCCGGCGCTGCCGCAGCTTGGGGTCATCCTGCTGCCCGACGCGGATGGCGAGATCGGCGCCGTGCCGCCACACGTCTTCATTGCGATTGCTGAGCGACAACTCCAGCCGGATCTCCGGCCACATCGCCATGAAGCTCGCAAACGCCGGTGCAAAGAGCCCGCGCGACAGGTTGAGCGGCGCCAATACGCGCAGGGTGCCTTTGACTTGGTTGAGGTCGTCATCGAGCGTGGCGGTGGTTTGCGCAAGCGCGATCAGCAGCGGGCGGCATTGCTCGTAATACTGCTGGCCTTCCGGCGTGGGCTTCAGGCTGCGGGCGCTACGCAGCAGGAGCTGGCAGCCGAGCGTGGCTTCGAGCTTTTGCAGGCGCCGCGTGAGCGTGGCCGGGGGCAGGTCGGCATGGCGGGCGGCAGCTTGCAGGCTGCCGTGGTCCACGATGGAAACGAAGAGGGCCAGATCGTCGAGTACGTCGAGCATGATTCCATTTTCGGAATTTAAGTTTCAATAAACGTCTATAGTTTCTTGAAACGCGGTTGTCTAGCATACCGTTCATCACATTCGATGACGTTGCAGGAGAACCACCATGTCCACACTCGTTTCGACACCCACGCGCCTTCGTGTCACGTTTGCGTGGTTGATGTCCGGCCTGATGTCGCTGTTGATGACGGCCTGGATTGGCTGGATCAGCGCCGGCTTGAGCGCCGACTTTCTGGCCCGCTGGGCACACGCCTTTGGGCTGGCGTGGCCGGCCGCATTCACCATCGTGCTGATCGCCGCGCCCGCCGTGCAGCGCCTGACGCAGCGCCTGGTGACGCCCTGACGCGCCGACACCCAAAGAAAAGGCCCGCCAGGAGGGCCGGCGGGCCGGAAGGTTGACAGCAGGAAAGACCGATCAAAATCGGTGCGATACCAAGCTGGCGGCGCGCAGAAGTCCCGTTCGCGACGTCGCCAACCCTATCGCGCATGGCAATACCGGCACGGCAAGCTTCCAACGAGCCCGTGGCGCGGATTCCCCAATCACGTCCCAAGCCCATGCTTGCCGTGCGCTATCGCCAGGCGCGTCTACCTGACACCCGACCGACTCCGCCTTGTCGTGCACAGAGATCAATTCGCCAAGCAGCGAGTGCACTGTATGGCCTCCTGGCTTTCGCCAAACTTTCGCGGCCGATCAGGGCTTACCCGCACGCAACGGCGTCGTGAGTGGCCCGCCGGCCCACTGGCAAAATGGCGTTTCCCCAACGCAACGCAACACTACGCCGCCGCCATGTCCACGCCTGCCGAACTGCAGATCCGCCCCATCCGCCAAGCCGACTTTGCCGCCTGGAAACCGCTCTGGGACGGCTACAACGCCTTCTACGGCCGCGCCGGCGAAACCGCCTTGCCCGAGATCGTCACGCAGACGACGTGGCAGCGCTTCTTTGACGAGGCCGAGCCCGTCTACGCGCTGGTCGCCGAGCGGGAGGGTGCGTTGCTCGGCATCGTGCATTTTCTCTACCATCGCAGCACCACGCAGATCGGCATGAGCTGCTATCTGCAGGACCTGTTCACCGCGCAGGCCGCGCGCGGGCAGGGGGTGGGGCGGGCATTGATCGAGGCGGTCTATCGTCGCGCGCAGGCCGACGGCTTGCCACGCGTTTACTGGCAGACGCACGAAACCAACACGACAGCCATGCGCTTGTACGACGCGGTGGCGGACAAGTCAGGCTTCGTGGTCTATCGCAAGTTGTTCTAAGCCGTTGCAGTTGATCGTGCGCTTCGGCAAAGCGCCGTGCGATCTCGATATCGCGATGTGGGGCAGGTCGGCAGACTGAATGCATGCCGTCTTGCCGTTATGCGGGCGGCCAACTGAGCCCACAGGAGCCACCCATGTCTGCCAACGAAGCCCAATCGACACGTCCCCCGGTCCCGCCGTTCACGCTGGAATCCGCCACCGAGAAAGTCCGCTTGGCTGAAGACGGCTGGAACAGCCGCAACCCCGAGAAGGTCGCGCTGGCCTACACACCTGACAGCCAGTGGCGCAACCGTGCTGAGTTTGTGACCGGCCGCGAGCAGATCGTCGGCTTTCTCACGCGCAAGTGGCAGAAGGAACTCGACTATCGCCTCATCAAAGAGCTGTGGGCCTTTGGCGGCAATCGGATCGGCGTGCGCTTTGCCTATGAGTGGCACGACGATTCCGGCAACTGGTATCGCTCATACGGCAACGAGAACTGGGAGTTCGACGCGCACGGTGTGATGCAGCGCCGTTATGCCTGCATCAACGACGCGCCGATCCAGGCGCATGAGCGCAAGTTCTTCTGGCCGCTGGGCCGCCGTCCGGATGATCACCCGGGCCTGTCGGACCTTGGCTTGTGATGCAGCAACGCCCGGTCATGCGCCGGGCGTTGTCTAAGCGCCGCTAACAAAACCGCCCTGGCGTCGTTGCGCCTCCCGCAGTGCCGAACATTCGGTACGACTTGTACTGTCTGCGTCGGCATGCCTAGCCAGGACAGTTTTGTTAGCGGCGCTAAGTGGTGTCAGCCATGCAGCGCGTCGAGCACGCGGCGCCGCCAGCTTGACGGGCTGGCGCCGGCCAGCCGCTTGAAGGGGTCGCCTCAGAAAACGGATCGCAAAGTACGTTAGGCCAGTGCTTCCACGAACCGGCAGACCTTGTCAGTTGTATTGGTGGCCCCAAGCCGCTGAGCGACTTCTTGGCACTTCTTTCGAACACTCTCCGAGTTCAAGAGAGCGTATAGCCGCTGCCCCACCAAGGGGTTCTTATACAAGTTCGGCGCCACTGAGTCGCTGACACCAAGCGCTTTGGCTCGCGCTGCGTTATCGAACTGATCGTAGGCCATTGGCATGATGAGTTGTGGCACTCCCGCTCGCAACGCCTGGGCGCAAGTCCCGATGCCGCCGTGGTGCACCAGGCCGGCGGTTCGCCGCAAGAGCTGGCCGAACGGAACGTAGGCGAAATGTCGCACCGATGACGGAAGGATGGTCGGTATCTGCTCACGGAACTGGGTCAGGAAAATCGCTCGGTATCCCCGTGCGACACAGGCATCCAGCGATGTCTGGAAAAATTCCTGCGCGTGTCGCATCGCCGAACCAGGCATGAAGACCACAGGCCGATCACCCTCGACCAGGAACGCTTCAAGCTCAGGCGGAAGTTCATGGGTCGACGCACTATCGAACAGAGGGAAGGTACCCACTTTGAGATTTTCGGGCCAATCAGGTTGGCGCTCTGCAAACCACTCGGGAAACAGCGTGATCGAGAGATCTGCCTTCCGATACCAGTCATCGAATACGCGCCGCACAGGGTCAAGACCCAACTCACGCCGATACTCGTTCAGTGAAGGGCAAACCAAGGGGTCAAGGATGCGCCGATCAATTTGGCGCCACAGCATTCGACGGCACCATTGAGGCACCCACGCAGGGATTATTGAGCCCGCAATCCGAAGAGCGCCATGACACGTCCGAATGTTTTGGGGAGCGAGGTAGCCGGTGATCAACCGAACGCCAAGCGTTTCGTGCGCGAGTCTGGCACCGAAAGCCATGGGCGAAGCCAGCACTATGCACGTCGCAGATGCTGCTTTGCACCGGATGAATTCGTATGTGGGCCGCACCGCCGGCTCGCAAACGCCTCGCCAGAGTACCTCCACTCCTTTCTTGGCGTCCCAAAGGGCAGGGTCATCGACAGCCCTGGCGTAGGCATCGGGATCGCCCACTGGATGGAACCGAAGACCTGCGCTCAGCACTGACCGCTCGAAACTGGCATTAGCCAAGACCGTGACGGCATGGCCGCGCTGCTGGAGTTGGATCGCGACCCCCATGAATGGGTGCACGTCCCCGGCGCTTCCGATTGCGACGACGACAATTTCCATTTGCCCTGATTCCTCATCTGTTGTGAAAATAGGCTATACCCTAACCGGATGTCAGGCGACCATACGCTAGCGCGTCAGTTTAGAGTTCGCTTGCTGATTATCTGACAAGCACCGACGAGGGTCATAGATTTCAACTGGACAAGAGATCGCCATGAAGGGCCAGCGAGTGGGGTACGTGCGCGTAAGCACCCTTGAACAGAATACCGACCGGCAGCTCGAAGGCATCGAACTGGATCGCTGCTTCACCGACCGCGCTTCGGGCAAGGACGTGGCGCGGCCTGAGCTGATCGCGCTAAAGCGCTTCGTGCGCGAGGGCGACATCGTGGTGGTGCACAGCATGGACCGCCTGGCGCGCAACCTGGACGACCTGCGTCAGACCGTCAAGGAGCTGACGGCGCGCGGCGTGTGCATCGAGTTCGTCAAGGAAGGGTTGAAATTCACCGGCGAGGATTCACCGATGGCGCAACTGATGCTGTCGGTAATGGGGGCGTTTGCCGAGTTCGAGCGGGCCTTGCTGCGCGAGCGACAGCGCGAGGGAATCACGCTCGCCAAGCAGCGCGGTGTGTACCGAGGCCGCAAGCCGTCGCTGGATGCACAAGGAGTGGCTGAACTGATGCGCCGGGTCGCCGAAGGTGAGCGCAAGAGCGACATCGCGCGCGACCTGGGCATCTGCCGCGAGACCTTGTATTGCTACTTGCGTAAGCCGAGCCCGAAGGCAACCCGATCATCCGCCGCAGCGCCGGCGAAGTAAACGATGCCGCGCCGCGCCATTCTTTCGGCCACCGAACGCGATGGCTTGGTGGCAATTCCCGAGGCCCGCGACGAACTGATTCGGCTGTACACGTTCAGCGATGCCGACCTGGCGCTCATCGGCCAGCGGCGGGGGCCGGCGAACCGGCTGGGCTTTGCGGTGCAGCTTTGCTACCTGCGGTTTCCGGGGGTGATGCTGGCAGCCGATGCGCCGCCGTTCGCGCCGCTGCTGCGCATGGTGGCTGGGCAGCTCAAGGTGTCGGTGGACGCCTGGAGCCAGTACGGTGAGCGTGCCGAGACGCGGCGCGAGCACCTATCGGAATTGCAAACGGCCTTTGGCTTCCAAACTTTCACTATGAGCCACTACCGCCCGGCCGTTCACGACCTGGACGAACTGGCGTGGCAAACCGACAAGGGCATTGTGCTGGCCACGGCTTTGGTGGATAGCCTGCGCCGAAAGAGCGTGCTTCTTCCAACACCCGGCGTCATCGAGCGCATCTGCGCCGAGGCGATCACCCGTGCCAACCGTCGCATCTACGACACCTTGGTCGAACCGCTGTTGGACTCGCATCGCCACCGCCTCGACGACCTGCTCAAGCGCCGCAACAACGGCAAAACGACCTGGCTGGCCTGGCTGCGCCAGTCACCGGCCAAGCCGAATTCGCGGCACATGCTGGAACACATCGAACGCCTCAAGGCATGGCAGGCGCTCAACCTGCCCGCCGGCATCGAGCGCCTGGTGCATCAGAATCGGCTGCTCAAGATCGCCCGCGAGGGTGGCCAGATGACGCCCGCCGACCTGGCCAAGTTCGAGCCGCAACGCCGCTACGCCACGCTTGTGGCGCTGGCCATCGAAGGCATGGCCACCGTCACCGATGAAATCATCGACCTGCATGACCGCATTCTCGGCAAGCTGTTCAATGATGCCAAGAAGAAGCATCAGCAGCAGTTCCAGGCATCTGGCAAGGCGATCAACGCCAAGGTGCGCCTGTTCGGCCGCATCGGGCAGGCGCTGATCGAAGCCAAGCAAGCTGGCCGCGATCCATTCGCCGCCATCGAGGCGGTCATGTCCTGGGATGCCTTCGCCGAGAGCGTCACCGAGGCCCAGAAGCTCGCGCAACCCGAAGACTTCGATTTCCTGCACCGCATCGGCGAGAGCTACGCCACGCTGCGCCGCTACGCCCCGGAATTCCTCAACGTGCTCAAGCTGCGAGCCGCGTCTGCCGCCAAGGACGTGCTCGACGCCATCGAAGTGCTGCGCTCCATGAACAGCGACAACGCCCGCAAGGTTCCCGCCGATGCGCCGACCGCCTTCATCAAGCCGCGCTGGCAGAAGCTGGTGATGACCGACACCGGCATCGACCGGCGCTACTACGAGCTGTGCGCGCTGTCGGAGATGAAGAACGCGCTGCGCTCCGGCGACATCTGGGTACAAGGCTCGCGCCAGTTCAAGGACTTCGAGGACTACCTGGTTCCGCCCGCGAAGTTCGCCAGCCTCAAGCAGGCCAGCGAATTGCCGCTGGCCGTGACCACCGACTGCGACCAGTACCTGCACGAGCGGCTGACGCTGCTGGAAACGCAGCTCGCCATGGTCAACCGTATGGCGCTGGCCAACGCGCTGCCGGACGCCATCATCACCGAGTCTGGCCTGAAGATAACGCCGCTTGACGCGGCTGTGCCCGACACCGCGCAGGCACTGGTTGACCAGGCAGCGATGATTCTGCCGCACGTCAAGATCACCGAACTGCTGCTGGAGGTTGACGAATGGACGGGTTTCACCCGCCACTTCACGCATCTGAAGTCGGGCGATCCGACCAAGGACAAGAACCTGCTGCTGACCACGATCCTGGCCGACGCCATCAATCTGGGCCTGACGAAGATGGCGGAATCGTGCCCTGGCACGACCTACGCCAAACTGGCTTGGCTGCAAGCCTGGCACATCCGTGACGAAACCTACTCGACGGCGCTGGCCGAGTTGGTCAACGCGCAATTCCGCCATCCCTTCACCGAGCATTGGGGCGACGGCACCACCTCATCGTCGGATGGCCAGAACTTCCGCACCGGCAGCAAGGCCGAAAGCACCGGCCACATCAACCCCAAATACGGCAGCACCCCAGGGCGAACGTTCTACACCCACATCTCTGACCAGTACGCGCCGTTCCACACCAAGGTTGTCAACGTCGGCGTGCGCGACTCGACCTACGTGCTCGATGGCCTGCTGTACCACGAATCCGACCTGCGTATTGAGGAACACTACACTGACACGGCTGGCTTCACCGATCACGTCTTCGCCTTGATGCACCTGTTGGGCTTCCGCTTCGCGCCACGCATCCGCGATCTGGGCGACACCAAGCTCTACATCCCGAAGGGCGCCACCGCCTATGACGGGCTGAAACCGATGATTGGCGGCACGCTCAACATCAAGCACGTGCGCGCCCATTGGGACGAAATCCTGCGGCTGGCCACTTCGATCAAGCAGGGCACGGTGACGGCCTCGCTGATGCTCCGCAAGCTCGGCAGTTATCCACGCCAGAACGGCCTGGCCATTGCCCTGCGCGAGCTGGGGCGCATCGAGCGCACGCTGTTCATCCTCGACTGGCTGCAAAGCGTCGAGCTGCGCCGCCGCGTGCATGCCGGGCTGAACAAGGGCGAGGCCCGCAACGCGCTGGCCCGCGCCGTGTTCTTCAACCGGCTGGGCGAGATCCGTGACCGTGGTTTCGAGCAGCAGCGCTACCGGGCCAGCGGCCTCAACCTGCTCACCGCGGCCATTGTGCTGTGGAACACAGTCTATCTGGAGCGGGCTGCAAACGCCTTGTGCGGTCACGGCCACGCCGTTGATGCCGCGCTATTGCAGTACCTGTCGCCGCTGGGCTGGGAGCACATCAACCTGACCGGCGATTACCTCTGGCGTGGCAGCGCCAAGATCGGCGCGGGTAAGTTCAGGCCGCTAAGACCGCTGCAACCGGCTTAACGTACTTTGCGATCCGTTTTCTGAGACGCCCCCTTGAACACCGTCGAGAAGTGCGCCTGATTCTGAAAGCCGACCTCCAGCGCGACGTCCGCCAGAAGGGCCTCCGCGTGCATCAACAACGTCTTGGCCCGTTCGACGCGGCGGTGTAGCAGGTAGTCGTGCGGGCGCACGCCGGTGGCCGCGCGGAACTGCGCAGCAAAGTGCATCCGCGTGAGGCCCGCGGCGCGCGCTACGTCTTCCAATCGCACCGTCTGCCCCAGATTGGCTTCGATATACGCGGTGGCCAGTTTCAGCCGCCATAGCGGCAGCGGCGAAAGCGCGGGCCGTGTACGCGCCAATACGGCGGGGCGGCAATTGTTGAAGGCGGCGGGTGCAAGGCTTGGCACAGAGGGCGATCCCGAGATTTTCATGAGACAGGTCTGTCTACATCGTTGAGTAGACAGGTCTGTCTGTCAAGACCATACTGCGCTAATCCCACGCAAGCACAAGGCACATCGACATGGCCAAGGCAGCAGCCGACACCCTCTCCGCCCGCGAACGAATCATGGAAACGGCCGAGCGCCTATTCCTGCAGGAGGGCTTTCGGGCCACGGGCATCGACCGGATCATCGCCGAGTCGGGGGTGGCAAAGATGTCGCTGTACCGGCATTTCCCGTCGAAGACCGACTTGATCACGGCCTTTCTGGATGCCCGGCATGAAACCTGGATGGCGTGGTTCCGGGAAGAAGCCGAAGCCCGCACCGCCAAGCGCGCGAATCTGGATGTGTTGGCCGACGTGCTGGCGGCATGGTTTGCCACCGAGACCTACCGCGGCTGTGCCTTCATCAACCTGGTGGCCGAGTCCGGCACTGAAACCGGTGATGAGCAGTTGATTGAGAAGGCCGTGGCACACAAGGCCGACCTGGGCGTCTATCTGGCTGAACTGGCGAAGCGCCTCGGCTACGCGCGCCCGAAGGCGATTGCCGAGGAGGCGCTGCTCTGCGTGGAGGGGATGATCGTCCGCTTTCAGATGACCGGCGAGCGCTCCGCTGTGGACGCCGGGCGACGTCTGCTCGCGCGGTTGAAATAAGGGTAGCGCGAAGACCCGCGCCGGGCGCGCCATCCGCCGGATCGGACGGTTTCAGGCGCACCATTTTTCACAAAACCATAGGGTAATCCCGCATCTTCGATTTTGAAGACGCGGTCTATAGTTGCACCTGTGTTCCAGATATTAACAGACGTTTCATAGGTAAAACAACTGAAACGTGATGGAGTCGACAGAAATGCAGCCGCAATACAACCCCGACCTCGCTCCGTGGGAGCCGATTTCTCCGAACAACGTTGCTGGCAAGGGCCGAGTTGAGCGCCCGGGCCAAGTGGCCAATCTGGTGTGGCAGACGCGCGCAGCCGAGCCGACCCCGTATGAGAACCAACTGGGCGATTCGCTTGAAGCCGCGTTTCTCGGTGGCGCTAAGACGCCTGCGGACATCGTCGCCGTGCTGAACGAACGCGGCCCGCGCAACCCGGCCGGCGGGGAGGCTTGGACGGAAGACGCGTTCCTTGCCGAGATGCGCCGCCTGGGCGCCTGATCACCGCACACGATTCGACGCCGAACCGCCCGCAGAGGTGATCCGGCGCAACCCCATCAAGCGAGGTAAGCAATGGAAGGCAACAAGGAAGCGCAGAAGGAAGCGCGTATCAACACCGGTCTGCGCAACTACTGGTATCCGGTGGCGGCGTCGTGGAATGTGAAGAACGCCCCGGTGGGGATCACCCGCCTGAGCCAGAACATCGTGCTGTGGCGCGACACCGAAGGCCAGGTGCATGCGCTGGAAGACCGTTGCCCGCACCGCGGCGCGCGCCTGTCGATGGGCTGGAACCTGGGCGACAAGGTGGCTTGCTGGTACCACGGCGTTGAGGTGAATGGCGCAGGCACCGTCACCAGCGTGCCGGCAGTCGATAGCTGCCCGATGGAGGGCAAGACCTGCGTGCGCAGCTACCCGGTGCAAGAGCGTGCCGGCGCGATCTTCCTGTGGTTTGGCGACAAGGCCCCGTCTGAATACGACGCCGCCGTTAGCACGCTGCGCCTGCCCGAAGAGCTGACCAGCGACGAGCACAGCCACTTCCTCTGCTTCGCGCACTGGAACGTCAACTACCGCTACGCCATCGACAACGTCATGGACCCGATGCACGGCGCGTATCTGCACGCGGTGTCGCACTCGATGGCCAGCGGCGAGAAAAAGGCCGTGATGGAAGTGCTCGAAACCGAGCACGGCATCATGTTCCAGAAGACCGGCCAGCGCGGCGTGAACTTCGATTGGACCGAGTTTGGCGAGACCGGCACGATGTGGCTGCGCCTGTCGATTCCGTATCAGCCGAAGGTGGGCCCGGGCGGCCCATTCACCATCATCGGTATTACCACGCCGGTGGATGAAGAGCATTGCATCGTCTATTTCTGGCGCACGCGCCACGTGCAGGGCTGGGAGCGCGATGTGTGGCGCTTCCTGTATCGCAACCGTCTGGAAGGCCTGCACTGGGATGTGCTCGAGCAAGACCGCGTGGTGCTTGAATCGCTGGCGCCCGAAGCACGCGATCACGAAACGCTGTATCAGCACGACATCGGTATCACGCGCATCCGGCGCATTCTTGCGCGCCGCGCTGCCGCCGAACTGGCGGATGCACCGGTCGCGATGCTCAAGCCCGTTGCCGTGGAAGCCCAACATGCCTGAGCGCAATCCAACCACCGGGCTGCTGGCCGGCCGCAAGGTGCTCGTCACGGGCGCCGCACGCGGGCTGGGTCTGGCGTTCGCCAAGTCCATCGCTGAAGCCGGTGGTGCGGTTGCCCTGGCTGACATTCTGGGCGAGCGCGTGCAGGAAGAAGCTGCAGCGCTGCGTGCAGCCGGTTTCCTGGCTCATGGCTTCACGCTGGATCTCGGTGACCCGGCTTCCATCCAGGCTTGCGCTGCTGCGGCTGCGCAGGCACTGGGCGGGCTCGACGGCCTCGTCAACAACGCGGCCATCACCAACTCGGGTGGGCGCGATGCATCGTCCATCGACGTCGACACCTGGGACCGCGTGATGAACGTCAACGTGCGCGGCACCTGGTTGATGACGACGGCCTGCCTGCCGGCGCTCAAGGCATCAGGCCACGGCGCCATCGTCAACTTGGCGTCGGACACGCCGCTGTGGGGCGCGCCGAACCTGCTGGCCTATGTGGCCAGCAAGAGCGCCATCATCGGCATGACCAAGTCATTGGCGCGCGAGTGCGGCGCGGACGGCATCACCGTCAACGCCATCGCGCCGGGACTGACGCTGGTGGAAGCCACCGAATACGTGCCGGCGCATCGGCATGCGCTGTACCGCGACCAGCGCGCCATCTCGCGCGACCAAGTGCCCGACGACGTGTGCGGCGCCGTGCTGTTCGCGCTGTCCGATCTCTCCCGATTCGTGACGGGCCAGACGCTGGCCGTCAACGGCGGTTTTGTCATGCAGTAACGCCCCCATCCTGCAACCACACATCATTCAGAAGAGGTATTTCGATGAGCGATCTCTCCGAACAACAGCAAATCCAACGTACGTGGGACCGCCCGGAAGGCGCGTCGTTTGAAGACTGGATGAACAGCCGCGTGGCGCGTTTCGCCACCCGCCGTTACGACTGGGATGCCCTCAAGTTCCAGGCTGACTACGACCCGAAGTACCGCCGCGCGCAAATGCGCTACCTGGGCACGGGCGGCACGGGCGTGGCGGCTGACACCAACACGGTGCCGTCTGAGCACTTCACGTTTTCGACCATGGTGATTCCGGCGGGTCACGAAGGCCCGTCGCACCTCCACACCGATGTGGAAGAGGTGTTCTTCGTCATCCGCGGCAAGCTCAAGCTGGTGTTGGAAAAGGACGGCGAACGCTTTGAGACCATCCTGACCGACCGCGATCTCGTCTCGGTGCCGCCCGGCGTGTACCGCGAAGAAATCAACATCGGCGACGAAGACGCGCTGATGTGCGTGATGCTCGGTGCCAAGAAGCCGATCACGCCCACGTATCCGCCCGAGCATCCGCTCGCCAAGATCAAGCGTTGATGTCATGAGCGCGCAGGCTGTCATGTCTTCTCATCCATTTCGCGTTGCCGATGCGCTGGCGTTGCTGGGCGCTGAGTTTGCCGAACGCACCGCTGTGATCAGCGAGCGCGGCGATCGCGTCGGTTATCGACAATGGGGCGATCGCGGGCCGGTGGTGGTGCTGTTGCACGGCATCAGCTCCAGCGCGGCGTCATGGCTGCTTTGCGCGCAGTTGCTTTCGCAAAGCACGCGTGTGCTTGCATGGGATGCACCGGGCTACGGCAACTCCACGCCCCTGGAGCGGCACGAGCCGCGCGCGGCTGACTATGCAGCGCGGCTGCGCGCCTGGCTCGCCGCGCTGCACGTCAAGCCGGACGTGCTTGTCGGGCATTCCCTCGGCGCATTGATGGCATCCGCCTACGTGGCCGACGCCCCGCTGGCGATGCAGCCGAAGCACCTGTTGCTGTTGAACCCTGCACAGGGTTACGGCCAGCGGGGGCAGGAAGCCAAGTCCCGCAGTGTGCAAGCGCAGCGCCTGGCCACGCTTGACCAACTGGGTATCGAGGGGATGGCCGAATCGCGCCACGCGCACCTGCTGCGCCCCGATGCCACCAGCGAAGAATGTGCATGGGTGCGCTGGAACATGGCACGCCTGAACGATGGCGGCTATCGCCAGGCCGTGGCGATGCTCAGCGGCGACGACATTGGCGCCTATCTGCGCAAGCGGCCCGCATCGACACTTGCGCAAATCGTCTGTGGCGATGCGGATGGCATTACGCCGCCGCAAGGCTGCCGGGCACTGGCCGATGCGTTTGGCCTGCCCTTTGCGCTGGTGCCCGCCGCTGGCCATGCCTCCTATATCGATGCGCCCGACGCGGTTGCCGGCTGGATCGAACACGCTGCGCTCTCTCAACTCCAAAACGCCTAAGCGCGAAGACGTATGAGCAACGACCTCATCTCAGAAGACGTGCAGGAAAAATACATCGTGCCCGGGCTCGAACGCGGCCTGCGCCTGCTGTGCGAGTTCAGCCATAAAGACCGCGTGCTGTCGGCGCCCGAGCTGGCCCGCCGGTTGAAAGTGCCCCGCTCGACAGTGTTCCGCCTGTTGACCACGCTTGAAGTGATGGGCTTTGTCGAGCGCGTGGACGGCGGCCGCGATTTCCGCCTCGGCATGGCGGTGCTGCGGTTGGGCTTTGAATACCTTGCCTCGCTGGAGTTGACCGAGCTGGGCCGCCCGCTGCTCGATCGCCTGCGTGACGACATTCACTACCCGTGCAACCTTGTCGTGCGTGATGGCCGCTCGATCGTCTATGTGGCGAAGTCCGTGGCGCCCACGCCGTTCACGAGCTCGGTGAATGTCGGCACGCGTCTGCCCGCACATGCCACGGTGCTGGGTCGCGTGCTGCTGGCGGACCTGTCGCTGGCCGAGTTGCGCCAGCTCTATCCCGAGCCGCAGTTGGAGGTGTTCTCAAACAACACGCCGCGCACGGTGGAAGACCTGTTCGAGATGGTGCAGCGTGACCGCGAACACGGTTACGTGCTGGAAGAGGGTTTCTTCGAGGCCAACATCTCGACCATTGCCGCGCCGGTACTCGACCGCGCCGGCAAGGTGGTAGCCGCGCTTGGCACGACGATCCCATCCCCGCGTATCGACCCCGCGCAACTGGACCCGATGATCGAGAAGGTGCGCGCCGCTGCTGGCGAGCTGTCGTACCTGCTCGACTACCGCCCGGCTGCCGGCAAAGTCGTCAACCTGTTCCGGGAATAGTCATGCCGATGATCGACCTGACCGGCAAGGTGGCCGTGGTGACGGGGGGCTCCTCCGGCATCGGCTTGGCCACCGTGGAATTGCTGCTGGACGCGGGTGCAGCCGTGGCGCTGTGCGGCCGCAATGCCGAGCGTTTGGCGGCCGCAGAACAAGGACTGCGTCATCGCTTTCCCGACGGCAAACTGTTCGCTGCCACGTGCGACGTGCTCGATGCCGCGCAGATGAACGCATTTGGCGCTGCGGTGGAGCAGGCGCTCGGCCCCGTCGACATGCTGGTGAACAACGCCGGCCAGGGCCGCGTGTCGACCTTCGCCAATACCGAAGATGCGGCTTGGACGGATGAACTGCATCTCAAATTCTTCTCGGTCATTCACCCAACGCGGGCGTTTTTGCCGCAGCTGGAACGTTCGGAACACGGCGCCATCGTCTGCGTGAACTCACTGCTGGCGCAGCAGCCCGAGCCACACATGGTCGCCACGTCGGCGGCGCGTGCCGGTGTGCTGAACCTCGTGCGCTCGATGGCGACCGAGTTTGCGCCGAAGGGCGTCCGTGTGAACGGCATCCTGATCGGGCTGGTGGAGTCCGGCCAGTGGCGGCGCCGCTTTGAAGCGCGCCCCGAAGAAGATCGCCATCTCGACTGGGCCGCGTGGACGCGCCGCCTTGCCGCGCAAAAGCATATTCCCCTCGGCCGCCTGGGCCTGCCCGAAGAGGCGGCCCGCGCCATTCTGTTCCTTGCCTCGCCGTTGTCTTCGTACACCACGGGCAGCCATATCGATATCTCCGGAGGACACTCCCGTCATGCTTAAACGACAACAACAGGCACCACAACTGGTCACGGTAGGCCACGCGATTGCGGCCTTCCTGGAGGCCTGCGAGGTCAAGGCCGCTTTTGGTGTGATTTCGATCCACAACATGCCCATCCTGGATGCGATGGGCGAGCGCGACAAGATCCGCTTCATCATGGCGCGCGGCGAAGCGGGCGGCACGAACATGGCAGATGCCTACGCCCGTACCACTGGCAGCCTGGGTGTCTGCTTCACCAGCACGGGCACGGCTGCGGGCAATGCTGCGGGCGCGATGGTTGAAGCGCTGACCGCTGGCACGCCGCTGCTGCACATCACCGGGCAGATCGAAACGCCATATCTCGACCAGAGCCTGGCCTACATCCACGAAGCGCCGGACCAGCTCACCATGCTCAAGGCCGTGTCCAAGGCCGCCTTCCGCGTGCGCAGCGCCGACACCGCCATCAGCACGATGAAGCTGGCCGTGCAGACCGCGCTCACGGCCCCCACCGGCCCGGTGAGCGTGGAGATTCCGATCGACATTCAGGCCGCGCTGATCCCGATGCCGGATGATCTGCGCCCGCTGCAGGTGCCGCAGCATGTGCCCTCGGCACACGCGCTGGATGAACTGGCCGAGCGCCTGTCGCGCGCGCGCCGTCCGATGCTGTGGCTGGGCGGTGGTGCCCGCCATGCTGCCGAACAGGTCAAGCGCCTGATGGACCTTGGCTTTGGCGTGGTCACCAGCACGCAGGGCCGCGGCATCGTGCCGGAAGACGACCCGCGCTCGCTGGGCGCATTCAACCTGCACAAGCCGGTGGAAGCGTTCTATCAGACGTGCGATGCCATGCTCGTGGTCGGCTCCCGCCTGCGCGGCAACGAAACGCTCAAGTACGAACTGAAGCTGCCGCGCCCGCTGTACCGCATTGATGCAGACGCCTCTGCGGAAGGCCGCTGCTACGCCAGCGACTATTTCGTCTGCGGCGACTCGGCCCTCGCGCTGGATGGCCTGGCTGATCGTCTGGAAAAGAAACTGCAGATCGACGCAGCATTTGCGGGCGATCTGCGCGCGGCGCATGACAAGGCCGTCGGCGGTCTGGTGGACGGTCTTGGGCCCTACGCGGCGCTGGTGGAATCACTGCAAGCAGCCGTGGGCCGCGCGTTCAACTGGGTGCGCGACGTGACCGTGTCGAACAGCACCTGGGGCAATCGCCAACTCCGTATCTTTGATTCCCGCGCTGGCGTGCACGCGCTGGGCGGCGGTATCGGGCAGGGCTTGGCGATGGGGATTGGCGCAGCCATCGGCGCAGCCGCGACGGAGTCGGGCAAGAAGACCTTCTGCCTGGCTGGCGACGGCGGTTTCATCCTGAACCTGGGCGAACTGGCCACTGCGGTGCAGGAACGCGCCGACCTCGTCATCGTGCTGATGAACGACAAGGGCTACGGCGTCATCAAGAACATCCAGGACGCGCAATACGGTGGCCGCCGCCACTACGTCGACCTGCATACGCCGGATTACGCGGCGCTCTCGCAGTCGTTGCAATTGCGTCACCGCCGTGTGTCGAATCTGGCTGATATCGGTCAGGCGCTGAACGAAGCGAACTCTGGCGAAGGCCCGTTCCTGCTGGAGATCGACATGCTCTCCATCGGCAGCTTCAAGACCATCTTCGCGGGGCCGCCGGTCAACCAGCAGGCCCCGGCAAGCCAGACCGAAACCGCCACGGTGGCGGCGTGAGCGCGCAACCGTACCGAACCCAGGAGCCGGACATGCTGCATGTTTCGATGGTCGGTTGTGGCGCGATCGGGCAGGGCGTGCTGGAACTGCTCAAGAGCGATCCCGACGTCTGCTTTGACACGGTGATCGTGCCCGAGCAAGCCATGGACAAGGCGCGCGAAGCCATCGCACCGCTTGCCCCGAATGCGCGTGTGGCGACACATCTGTCTGCCGATGCACACCCCGACTTGCTCGTGGAGTGCGCTGGCCACGCTGCCCTAGAAGAGCACGTGGTGCCCGCCTTGGAGCAGGGCATTGATTGCCTGGTGGTGTCGGTCGGTGCGCTGTCAGAGCCCGGCCTGGCTGAGCGGCTGGAAGCGGCCGCACGGCGCGGCAATGCGCAGGTGCAATTGCTGTCGGGCGCCATCGGTGCCATTGACGCGCTGGCCGCAGCGCGCGTCGGTGGGCTGGATGCCGTGGTCTACACCGGCCGCAAACCGCCGCGTGCCTGGAAAGACACGCCAGCCGAAGCGCAGTTCGACCTCGACGCGTTGCGCGAGCCGACCGTGATCTTTGAGGGCAACGCCCGCGAAGCCGCGCACCTGTTCCCCAAGAACGCCAACGTGGCAGCCACGCTGTCGTTGGCAGGGCTGGGGCTGGAGCAGACGCAGGTGAAGCTGCTGGCCGACCCGACGGTCGACGAGAACGTCCACCACGTGGAAGCGCGCGGCGCGTTCGGCGGCTTCGAGTTGACGATGCGCGGCAAGCCGTTGGCTGCCAATCCCAAGACTTCTGCGCTGACGGTGTTCAGCGTGGTGCGTGCGCTGGGCAACCGCGCGCATGCCGTTTCGATTTAAGCGAGATCCCTGCGCCATGACGCATCCCACCATGCACGCAACCGCAACCTCCTTGCTGCCTATCTGCATTGCCGGCGAATGGCGGCTCGGCACCGGCGAGCGCTATGCCACGCGCTACCCCGCCACGGGCGAGGTCGTAGCCGAACTCAATGCCGCCAGCGTGGCCGACGTGGAAGAAGCGGTTGCGGGCGCCTACCGCGCCTTTCTCTCCAGCGGCTGGGCCCAACGCAAACTGCATGAGCGAGCAGCGGTGCTGTACCGGGTGGCGGAGTTGATCCGCTCCCGCAGCGAAGCGCTGGCCCAGCGCCAGCGCCTGGACAACGGCAAGCCCATCAACGAAACACGCGCCCTGGTGGCGAGTGCCGCTGCTACGTTCCAGTTCTTTGGCGCCGCGTGCGAGACGCTGGAGGAAAGCCTCACCCCGCAGCGTGGCGACTGCCTGACGATGAGCGTGTACGAGCCCATGGGCGTGGTGGCGGCTATCACGCCGTGGAATTCACCCATCGCCAGTGAAGCGCAGAAGATGGCGCCTGCGCTGGCGGCCGGCAACGCCGTCGTCGTCAAGCCCGCTGAAGTCACGCCGCTGATGGCGCTGGAGCTGGCCGCCATCTGCGAAGAGGCGGGCGTGCCCAAGGGCCTGATCAGCGTGTTGCCGGGCAAAGGCTCGATCATTGGCGATGCGATTACGAAGCACCCGCTGGTGCGCCGCGTGTCGTTCACGGGTGGCACGACCACGGGCAAACATATCGCTCACATCGCGGCCGACAAGATGATGCCGGTGTCGCTGGAGTTGGGCGGGAAGTCGCCCACCATGGTGTTTGAGGATGCCGATCTCGACCATGCGGTGAATGGCGTGCTGTACGGCATCTTCAGTTCGTCGGGCGAGTCGTGCATTGCGGGGTCGCGCTTGTTTGTGGCGCGCGCGCTCTATGAGGCGTTTATGGATCGCCTGGCTGCTCGCGCCGCACGCCTGCGCGTTGGCAACCCAGCCGATGAGGCTACGCAGATGGGCCCGCTGATTACCGATCGCCACCGCGAGTCCATCGAGCGCTACGTGGCCATGGGTGTGGAAGACGGCGGACACCTGCGTACGGGCGGTTTGCGCCCTCACATCGCTGGCTGCGAGTCGGGCTACTTCTACACGCCCACCATCATTGAAGGCCTCAACAACAGCGCGCGCATCTGTCAGGAAGAAATTTTCGGCCCCGTGCTCGTCGCCATGCCGTTCGATGATGAAGACGAGCTGATCGAGCAAGCCAACGACAGCGTCTACGCCTTGGCCGCTGGCATCTGGACTCGCGATTACAAACGCGCCTGGCGCGTTGGCCGCGCCGTGCAGGCCGGCAACGTGTGGATCAACACGTACAAGCAGTTCTCGATCTCGACGCCGTTTGGCGGCTGGCGCGACAGCGGCTTGGGCCGCGAGAAGGGCCGCCTGGGCATCCTGCAATACATGGAACAGAAGAGCCTCTACTGGGGCCTGAACGAACAACCGCTGGCCTGGGCGAACTGACGCGACAGAGCAGAGTGGAGGAGACAACATGAATACAAAAGCGCAACGCTGGCTGGGCGTGATCACGCTGTTTTTGGTGGTCGCCATTTCGTACGTCGATCGCATCAACATCGCCGTACTGATTACGCAGCACGATTTTCTTCAGCACGTGGGTCTGGCGGCTACCGATCGTAGTGGCCAGGGCCTGCTGGCCACGGCGTTCATGGCCGGCTACGGGTTGTCGGCGATTGTGTTCACGCCGTTCTGTGCCGCGCTGTTTGGGGTGCGCCGCAGCCTCATCTACGGGCTCGCGCTGTGGGGTGTGATTACCATGGCTTCGCCCTGGTTCAACAGCTACGTTGAACTGTTGGCGTCCCGCTTCATCCTGGGCTTTGCCGAAGGGCCGTTGTTTTCGCTGGGCGCCTCATACATCAAGGCGCACTTCGATAGCCGGGAAAGCGGCAAGCCGAATGCCATCTTCAACATGGGCACGGGCGTTGGCTTGGCGGTGGGCTATCCGCTGGTCGGGTATGCCATTGCCAGTGTCGACTGGGAGGCGTCTTTCCACCTGTTGGGACTACTCAACCTGCTGCTCGGTATTCCGCTGGTGCTGGCGTTCGTGCGCATGCCGGCGCGCTATGCGGCGATTCCCCGGCCGGACTCCTTCGGGGCTGCGCTGGGCACGGTGGGCGGGATGTTCCGCGGCGCTTTCCATACGCGCCACATCCTGACCATGACGGTGTTGACGGCCGCGTTCCTCTCTTACCTGTGGGGCAGCAGCAACTGGCTGCCGACGTATCTGAAGGAGGCGCGCGGCTTCTCTCTGCGCGAGATGGGCTGGATGGCATCCATGCCGCAGTACGCAGCGGTGGCAGGCGTGTTCCTGGGCGGGTTGCTGCTGGACATTCTGCCGCGCCGCCGTATCCCGTTGATCTTTGTGTTGGGCAGCATTGGCGTGGCCGTGGCGGTGTTGCTGGCCATCAATAGCACGGACCGTTATGCCGCCGCGTACTGGCTGACCGCTGCCAGCTTGTGCTGGGGCCTGCAGAGCCCGGCGATCCCCAGCACGGTGCAGTACCACGCCGCACCGGAACACGTAGCGTGCGCCTTTGGCGTGACCAATGGCGTGGGCGCCCTGGTGGCGGGGTTCATGCCGGCCCTGATGGGTGTCGTGATCGCAATGGGCAGTGGTGGTGGCCTGGCGGCAGGTTTTGGCAGCCTGGTTGGCACGCAGGTCGTGGTGCTGTTGTGCGGGCTGGCCTTGTTGCGCAACGGCGCGCAAGCCTCGCAGAACGTGCCCCACGGTGCGCAGCCGGTCGCGCACAAGTAACCCACCGCACGCGCAGCAACGAATCAAAGCGACCGCCGGCCACGTGGGCCATGCGGCGTAAAGCAGGAGAGGAAGATGAACACCATTCGGGGCATCGACGAGATCGTCTACGGTGCCGATGACCTGGCGGCATGCAAGCAGTTCTTTCTGGATTGGGGCCTCGCGCTGCAGTCAGAAGACGAAGGCGGCCTGCTGTTCGAAACGCTCAACGGTTGCCGTGTACGCGTCAAGCGCGCGGATGACGCCACGTTGCCACCGGCCATGGAAGCCGGCCCCACGCTGCGCGAGGTGATCTGGGGTGCGGATTCGCAAGCCGTGCTCGACCGCTTGGCGGACAAGCTGGCTGATCAACCCGGCTACCTCAATGCCGATGGTCGCGTCGGCTGCACCGACCCGAACGGCCTGGCCGTGCGCGTGCAATTGACGGCCAAGCGCGACATCGACGTGCAATGCGCGGCCATGAACACCTGGACCGACAAGCCGCGTCTGAACCAGCCAAGCCCCATCTACGAACGCGCTACGCCGATTGAAGTCGGGCACGTGGTGTTCTTCGTGAAGGACGTGGTGGCCACCGAGCGCTTCTACGTCGAAAAACTCGGCTTCGTGCCATCCGACCACTACCCAGGGCGCGGTGCGTTCCTGCGCTGCGAGCCGGAAGGTGGCCACCATGACTTGTTCCTGCTGCAAACGCCGCAGGCCAAGAGCGGGCTGAACCATGTCGCGTTCACCGTGCGCGATATCCACGAAGTGTTTGGCGGCGGCATGCATGTGTCGCGTTGCGGTTGGGATACGCAACTGGGCCCGGGACGCCACCCGATTTCGTCGGCGTACTTCTGGTACTTCAAGAACCCCGCCGGCGGGCTGATCGAGTACTACGCCGACGAGGACCAGCTCAACGGCGAATGGCAGCCGCGCGACTTTGAGCCCGGCCCCACCGTGTTTGCCGAATGGGCCATCGAAGGCGGAATCGACGGCAATACGCGCCGCCAGAAGAACGTTGGTGGCCCGGAAGGCAAGTTCCTGACCGAGAAGCGCTGAACCGTTGCAGAGAGACGTGCCATGAGTACCAATCCCCCCCTCAACTTGCGCGTGCAGGCCATGCGCTACGAAGCCCAGGGCATCGTCAGCGTGGAGCTGCGCGATGTGGCCGGCAACACGCTGCCTGAGTACACGCCCGGCGCGCATATCGAACTGCATTTGGGCAATGGTCTGACACGCAGCTATTCGCTGTGCGGCGCGCCGGAAGTGCGAGACCGTTATGTCGTTGGTGTGCTGCTCGATCGCAACAGCCGCGGCGGCTCACGCTATGTCCATGAGCAACTGCGCGTGGGTTCGACGCTCAAGATTGGCGGCCCGCGCAATCACTTTGCGCTGGATGAGGAAGCCCCACGCACGGTGCTCGTCGCTGGCGGTATCGGCGTCACGCCGATCGTCTGCATGGCGCGGCGGCTGGCGGAACGCGGTAAGGCGTTCTCGATGCTGTACTGCGCGCGCTCGCGTGAGGAAGCGGCCTTTGCCGATGAACTGGCCGCGCATGGCGATGCGGTGCGATTCCATTTTGATGCCGAAGCTGGTGGCCCACCCGATCTGAAGGACTTGCTGGCTGGACACCCCGCAGACACGCATTTCTACTGCTGTGGCCCGGGCCCGATGTTGCGCGCTTTCGAGGCGGCGTGCGAGGCGCACGGCTACACCAACGTCCACATCGAACGCTTTGCGGCGGACGCCACAGTGGCGTCGGTGCAGGAGGGCGAATACACCGTCAAGCTCGCGCGCACGGGTTCCGAGCTGTGCGTGCCGGCGGGCAAGTCGCTGCTCGACGCGCTGCTGGAAGTGGGCGTGGAGGTGGAGCACAGCTGCAAGGAGGGCGTATGCGGCTCGTGCGAAACGCGCGTGCTGGAAGGCGAACCGGAGCACCGCGACAGCGTGCTCTCCAAGAGCGAGCGCGCATCCAACCAGACCATGATGGTCTGCGTATCGGGCTGCAAGGGTAAGCGCCTGGTCATTGATCTTTAAGCCTGAGCGCGCGTGCCTGACCAGCCGCGCGTTCTTTTTTGTCTGTGGTTCTTTTATCAAACAACGTTTCGTATACGAAACGAATAACCAAGAGTCCGCCCCCAAAGGGCGGCGATAACAACCGGCAGGGGGCTCAAACCAACCCCCAGCCACCGGAGGAATGACATGAGGAAGACACTGCTCGCCATGGCGGCGATGGGCTTGGCTGGCACGGCCGCTGCGCAAAGCAGCGTGACGCTGTACGGCAGCATCGACCAGGGGTTGGCCTACATCAACAACATCAAGAACGGCACAACCAGCGGTTCGGCCGTGCGCATGGACCCTGGCACCATGCAGCCGGACCGCTTCGGCTTGCGGGGCTCGGAAAACCTGGGGCAGGGCACGCAGGCAATCTTTCAGCTGGAATCGGGCTTCTTTGGTGACACCGGTGCCAGCATCGTGCCGGGCAAGCTGTTCAACCGGACAGCGTGGGTTGGCCTGTCCAACGAGACCTTCGGCAACCTGCAGCTCGGTCACCAGGCGGACTTCATGTTCGACTACCTCGGGCGGCTGAGTAACGGCTTCCAGCTCACCAACTTCTACCTGTTCCATCCGGGCAACTTCGACAACCTGGCCAACCAGTTCCAGATCGACAACGCCGTGCGCTACGTCTCGCCCATCTTCGGTGGGCTGCAACTGGGCGGTATGTATGGCTTTGGCGAGGTGCCGGGCTCCCCGTCCAAGAGCCGCAGCTATAGCCTGGGCGCGTATTACACCAACGGCGGTTTCCGTGCGGCGGCGGCGTACACCGCATCGAATGATCGGCCGCTCGACATAGCAGGCCGATTGGGCATTACCAATACGCTGGGCACAACGCTGGTGCCCGGTATGCGATCGATGGATTCGGTCAAATCATTCGGGGCTGGGGCGCTGTATCAGTTCACGGGGCTGCCGGTGCAGATCAACGCGGTCTATACGCAAACGCGCATCACCCTGGGCGGTGCCGATGCGCGTGCGCAGAACGTCGATCTGGGCACCGCATGGCACTACAGCGCGGCCAACACGCTCAATGTTGGCTACACCTTCAGCAAGTACGAAAGCGCGCGCTGGAACCAGTTCAGCGTCGGCAACGTGTATGCGTTCTCCAAGCGCACGCAGGTGTATGTGCAGGGGACGTATCAGCGGGCGTCTGGCGATGCGCCATCCGCGTCGATCAACGGTGTGGGCGTATCCGCCAACCGCAGTCAGCTTGTGGTGAGCACGGGCGTGCATCACTCGTTCTGATGGGTTGATCCGCTGAGGGAGCGCGCGCCGGGTGTGATTTGCTATTCATTCCGGCGCGCGCGAGTAGCGGTGGTTACGGCATGCAAGCGGCGCGTTGTGCCCACCCGAAAGCCAGGGCTGCGAATAAGCGCCAAGAAGCGTCATTGCTCACGCAATGGTTTGGCGCACCCCTCTCATAGACTGAAAACGTGCCGATAACACAGCTATCGGACAGGCAAGGATGGGAGGGGATATGTCTACCAACGCAGCCAACTGGATCGTCGTTCTGACATGCGCGTACATGGAGTACAGCACGTGGCGGGGCATGAATGTCTATCGCCGTACCGTCGGTTATGAAAGTGTGGTCTGGTGCTGATTAGCGCGCCGGTTTGGGTAACAACCGCCGGATCAGATCATCATGTGCCGCATAGCTCGCCAGCAGTGCCTGACCGTCCGCCAGTTCGAATTCGCTGAACTCGAACCCGGGTGCAACCGTACAGCCAACCAACGTATACCCATGCTCGCCCGGCACACGCTCCGCCGCAAACCAGCGGCCAGCCGGCACCACCGCCTGGTACACCGCCACCGCATCCTCGGCCGCATGGCCCAGACGATGCGTGCGCACCGTACCGTTGTCTTCCAACACATGCACATTGAGTGAGTCGCCCGCATGGAAGTGCCACACCTCATCCGATTGGATCCGATGCCAGGCGGAATATGCATCATCGGCCAACAAGTAGTAGATGGCGGTGGCAGCCGCACGTTCGACGGGCGGGATGCCTCGCTGGACGCGTTCCTCACTGCGATAGGTTTCGCGATAGAAGCCGCCTTCCGGGTGCGGTTCGAGACCGAGGCGGCTGATGAGGCGCTGTGCAGCGGGCGTGATGGACATGGTGAGAAACCTTCGACTCAGCTCTGCTGACGACGGAACGGAAAGCGCTGCTGGTTGACGAAGCCGTCGGGCATGTAGTCACCCACCACGCCGTACTTCTCCGGAAACGCCTTCTTCGATTTCACGGCCGTACCGAACAGGTAATCGATAAAGGCAAAGTGCGCGGCGTAGTTCTTATCGATGGCCTCGTCTTCCGACGAATGGTGCCAGTGGTGGAAATCCGGCGTGACGAAGATGTATTTCAGCGGCCCCCACGGCAGGTGCACGTTGGCGTGATTGAACACCGCCTGGAAGCCCACGATGATGATGTAGATATCCACCACGGCTTTGTCGAAACCGAGCACGAACAGCGGTCCCAGCACCGCCACGCGCGTCACGATCAACTCAAGAATGTGCTGGCGCGAACCGGCCAGCCAGTCCATCGTCTTCACGCTGTGGTGCACGGCATGGAAGCGCCACAGGAACGGCACCTCGTGATACGCGCGGTGCGTGACATATTCCATCAGATCGGCCACCAGCATGCACAGCAGCAACTGCGGGATGAACCAGATGTGCGCCACCATCTGCTGGAAATCCGCGTGCACCATCCACCCGAACACGCGGTGGATGAGGAAGTTCACCACCAGCAGCACCAGCCCGACGATGAAGTGGTTCACCGCAAAGTGCACCATGTCGGTCTGCCATTCAGCGCGGAACACCGGCTGCTTTTTGTAGAGCGGGAAGAGCTTTTCCAGCAGCACGAAGATCGCCGTGGAGCCGAGCAGATCGAGAATGAACCAATCCATGCCGATATACGGCGTGTGATCCGGAAAGTCGCCCACCGGCACGCGCGAGCCGCCCAGAGCCACAGCCGCCACCACAAACAAAAACGCCAGCCCGTTCAGGCGGCGGCGGTTATCCAGCACGATATTCGCCAGCGATAACCCGCCCGAAATCAGCAGCGAGACAAACAGGATTTGCCGCAGCACATCCACCGAATAGGCGTGGCGCAATTCCGGCGTCGTCAGGTACTGCGGAAAATGAAAGGCCAGCACGCCCATCAGGCTCAGAAAACCCAGCACCAGCGCCAGGATCGTCGCGATCATGCCCTTGCCGAATTGAAGCCCGCCGCTGGCGTGCAGCAGCGTATTGGCATCGCGGATCGTGGCATCGGCCACGCGAACGATGACGGGAGAACGCCCCGCCTCGGGTGAGATTGATGGCTTATTTTCGGTATCCATTTGCTGGTTCGCGCGTATTGTTTTCTTTTATTAACAATGCGACTGCCGATTGATTGAACATCAGCCCCCGTTCGCATCGCCGCGCGATTATACGGTTGCGTGAGTGCGGGGTTAAAGCCGAGGCAGTGAATGCACGGCGGTTTCTTTGTCGCCTGGGCAATTCTGGCCGGGCGAACTGGCTGCGCGCCGGGGCGTTGCGTTTCCCGGCAAGTGCATGCATTGTGAGGCCCGCGCCGAGCGGGAACTCAGGCGCAGGACCACAAGATCAAACGGGGAACAACATGTCTGAAGGATTCCACGTGCACGGGGCGCACGACCACGTGCTCGAACACGCCGCAGAAAGCGGCCACGCCGACAGCTTTGCCGGCCGCATCGCCGTTATGACGGCCATTCTGTCGACGGCCGGCGCCATCTTCGGCTACCAGGGCGGCGCCACACAGAACGCCGCGCTGCTCGCCAAGAACGAAGCCGCCATCCACAAGACTGAGGCCGCCAACCGCTGGGCCTACTACCAGGCCAAGGGGCAGAAGCAAGCGATTGCCGAGTTGACCGCGCAACTGCCCGGTACCGACCAGGCCGCCGCCAAACGCGACGCGCAACGCTACGCCGCCGAGAAAGAAGACATCCGCCGCCAGGCCGAAGACCAGGAGCGCCAGGCCAAGGAAGCCGACGAAGCCAGCGAACTTGCCGTACACCATCACCACCGGTGGGCGCAGGCGGTGGTGGCCATTCAGGTGTCGATTGCGCTGGCGGCCATCACGCTGCTGTCGCGGCGCCGCTGGCTGCAGGGGTTGTCGTATGGCGTGGGGGCTGTGGGCGGCGTGCTGGCTGTGCTGGCCATGCTGCATATCTGAGTTCATCGCATTGAGGTTGCGCGGCGCCAAGCGCAACCGCCAGAATGGCGCCCACACAATCTGGAGCAAAGACGATGACACTCGGCATGCGCATGCGGCGCGCATTGATGGTTCTGGGCTTTTCAGCGAGCACGCTGGCCATGGCGGCTGGCCCAACGCCGGCGGTCGAGCCTGGCGAGTACGTCTACGTTGAAGGCGGCAGCGCCCACGGCGTACTGAGCATCAAGGGCAACAGCTTCAACATCGAAACCATGGGTGGGAACTGCCATTCGTGTTCGGTGGATGGCACGCTCAAGGGCCGCACTGGCGTAGCCGACGCCTGCCACATCGCCATCTCGAGCGTATCGAACGACGGCACGCTCAAGATCGACACCTCGGCCACAGAAGACGCCTGCCGTGGGTTCTGCGGCATGCGCGCCATGTTCGACGGTGAATACCGCCGCGCGCCGGCCGCCTGTACCGATCGCCAGCGCACGGCGCGCATCGGGCAGGCACACAAGCAATACGCCGCCAAGAACTACGACGCCGCCCGCACGACGCTGCGCGCGTTGCTCTCCGAATGCGACCCCTTCATGGATTGGATTGAACGCGACAAGGCCCGCAGCGACCTCGCCGTTACGGAATACCACCGCGGCGATAGCGCGCAATGCCTGGCGGCGTTATCCGATACCGTGGCCGTGCGCTCGCAGGGCGATAGCTCCAGCTTCCTACCCCCGTGCGATGCCGACAACTACGCATCGACCAGCAAGGCGATCCTGTACAACCAGGCGTTGTGCAAAGCGCCGGCCAAGCGCTGACGGGCAATCCATAGAAAAAAGGCCTCTCCGACTGAGGTTGGAGCGGCCTTTTTTGCCTTGCGGGCGCGGTGGTTGTCAGTCCATCAACCGGACCCTGACCTTCTTGCCCTTGACCGTGCCCCCGTTGAGCTTGCGCAGCGCATCGCGTGCAATGCTGCGCTCCACCGCGACATAGGTCGAAAACTCAGTCACGTTGATCTTGCCGATCTGGTCACCGCGAAAACCTGCGTCGCCGGTCAGCGCACCGAGCACATCGCCGGGGCGGATCTTCTCCTTGCGCCCGCCGAGAATCTGCAGCGTTTCCATGGGCGGCAGCAGCGGCGCGTCGTTGCCGGTATCGAGCTCATCGAGCTTGTGCCATTCGACCTCGCGCCCGAGCATCTCTTCGATGTTGCCGACACGCCCCATCTCGTCCATGCTCGCCAGGCTCAGTGCCCAGCCGTCCTGATCGGCACGCCCCGTGCGGCCGATCCGGTGCACGTGCACCTCGGGGTCAGGCGTCACGTCAACGTTGATCACCGCTTCGAGCTGCGCGATGTCGAGCCCGCGGGCGGCAACGTCGGTCGCCACGAGCACCGAGCAGCTCCGGTTCGCAAACTGGATCAACACCTGATCGCGCTCGCGCTGCTCAAGTTCGCCATGCAGCGCGAGCGCGTGAATGCCCTGCGCACGCAGCACGTCGAGCAGGTCGCGGCATTGCTGCTTCGTATTGCAGAACGCCAGCGTGCTGACCGGCCGATAGTGCTTGAGCAACAGTCCGACCGCATGCAGCCGCTGGCTATCGGTCACCTCGTAGAAGCGCTGACGAATCTTGCTGTCATCGTGGCGTTCTTCGAGTTTCACTTCCTTCGGATTGCGCAGGATGCGCTGGCTCAGCTTCGCGATCCCGTCCGGGTAGGTCGCCGAAAACAGCAGCGTCTGCCGGTCGGTCGGGCACTGGCGCACAACCGTCGCGATATCGTCGAAGAAGCCCATGTCGAGCATCCGGTCAGCTTCGTCCAGCACCAGCGTCTTCAGCGCGCCGAGCGTGAGGTTGCCGCGTTCGAGATGGTCCATGATGCGCCCCGGCGTGCCGACGACGATATGCGCGCCGTGCTCGAGGCTCTCCGCCTGCGGACGCATCGGCGTGCCGCCGCAGAGCGTCAGCACCTTGACGTTTTCTTCGGCGCGCGCGAGACGGCGGATTTCCTGCGTGACCTGATCGGCGAGTTCGCGCGTCGGGCAGAGCACCATCGCTTGCACATCAAAGCGGCGTGCGTCGAGCCGTGCGAGCAAGGCAAGCGCGAACGCCGCAGTCTTACCGCTGCCGGTCTTCGCCTGCGCGATCAGGTCGTGGCCTGCGAGCGCAATCGGCAGGCTCGCCGCCTGGATCGGCGTCATGTCGGTGTAGCCAAGCTGCGCGAGATTCGCGAGCACGGCGGGGGCGAGCGCAAGGGTGCTAAAGGGCGTGGCGGTCGGTTCGATGGTCATGTTATTGCGTTGGATCACTTGAGCGGCTTGCCTTCGGTTTGCTTGTAGATGACCCGGCCGTCTTTGGTCTCGACGCGTTTGACATAGTTGCGCGCGCCGCATAGCGCGCAGCGGAACAGTGGCCCCTGGCCCTCATCCTTGATGACGACGTCGGACGGCTCCCACTGCGCGCGGCAGCTTTGGTTGATGCAAGTGAACACGGTTTTCTCTAAATGGATTCGGTGGCACCCCGGTGACGAGGTGGCTGGGGCGGGAACGCGCCCGGCAATGTTAAACAGGGTAACGCTGGTCCGGTTTCACTGGTGGGTCTGTCAGAAAGAAGACGCACGAGGATGCTTTAGAAACAGGGCAACATAGGGCAGAAGTTGTGATACTGTATATCCATACAGTATTCGCGGCTTGCCCTTGCGCTTTCCATGTTTGCGTCGTCCCCGTCTCTTTTTCCCGCTGAAGGTGAAGCGGATCGCCTCGTCGCCCCTGGGCCGGCGGTGGACGGGCCGCGCCAGACTACGCAAAGAGCCCGGATAGTACCAGCGCCCGAAACGCTGCACCCGGCGCTGTGGCGTGCCGGCAGCTTGGCGCGGGCCAGCGGACGGGTCCTGGCTACGGGTTATGACGCACTGAATACCGAGTTGCCCGGTGGCGGCTGGCCCCTCGGCGGATTGACGGAGCTGCTGTGCCCGCAACCCGGCATTGGCGAATGCCGGCTGCTGCGTCCGGCGTTATCCACGTTGTGCGAAAGCGCCGGGCGCATAGCTTTGGTCGGCCCGCCGTATCTGCCGAATGCCGTACGACTGGTCGGCTGGGATTTCTCTCCTGAACAGATCGTCTGGGTGCGCGCCGACAAACCGGCTGACCTGCTATGGGCCGCCGAGCAGATCGTGCGCAGCCAAGCCTTCGGCGGCGTATTGATCTGGTTGAACCAGGTGCGCCCCGGGGCGTTGCGCCGGCTGCAGGTGCTGGCCCAAGCCGGCGAGAGCGCGATCTGGGTGTTCCGGCCGGAGCAGGCGCTGCGCGAGTCGTCGCCGGCCGTGCTGCGCCTGGGGCTGGAGCCGGCAGGGGGCGATGCGCTGTCTATCCGCGTCCACAAGCGGCGTGGGCCGTTGCGTGAAACACCGTTGCTGCTGCCGCTGGCCGATCCGCTGCGGGCTGGCCGCGCCTCCGTGCGTCCGTTGCCCGTGCTGCCCGCCGAGACCTTCACCATGGACCCGGCCACGGCGGCGTTGCTGGCTGCACTTTCGTCTCCTTCGTCTTTTGCTGCGCTCGATGCCGTATCGGGCGCTGCCGATCAGGACACCTTCGATCATGCCGTTCTGGATCGCGGTGCATCTGCCCCGTCTGCCCCTCGACGCACTTCGTCCCCAGTGGTCTGACCCCGCTGCGTTGCCTCTGCCGGTGGTGGTGCTGGAGCAGGAGCGCGTGGTGGCGGCCAACCGCTTGGCGATGCGCGAAGGCGTGCACGCTGGCTTGCGGAGGGCGGGCGCGCAGGCGCTGGTGCCGCATGCCGTTCAGTTGGAGCGCGATCCGGCCGCCGAGGCGAGGCTGATGCAGTCGCTGGCGTTGGCGCTGCTGGCCTTCACGCCGCATGTCACCTTGGATGTGGTGGATGAGGCGACCGTGCTGTTGGAGGTCGAAGCCAGTCTGCGGCTGTTTGGCGGACATCGCGCGTTGTGCCGGGCGGTGAAATATTGCGCGATTCGGCTGGGCGCCATGCCGCAGCTTGGCGCGGGGCCGACGGCACGTGGCGCGGCATGGTTGGCCAGTGCACGGCCGGTGCCAAGTCGGGGACGTCGTCGTGCGGCACGCCAGGGTTGCGTGCGGCGCGCCGTGCGGCAGGAGCGCCTGTCTTCGTTGCTGGATCAGTTGTCGGCCGATGCCGTAGCTCGTCTCACGCGCCCCGATTGGCTCGAAGGTCTGGGTTGCCGCACGTTGGCGGATTTGCGTGATTTGCCACGCGCGGGCCTGCGCCGTCGCTGCGGGGCGCTGCTGGTCGATACGCTGGATGCGGCCTATGGAAATGGGGGCAACGGGCACGAGAGCTTCACGTGGTTTGCCGCGCCCCTGCGCTTTGATGTGCCGCTGGAACTGCCCGGCCGCATCGACAGCGCGGAAGGGGTACTGGCGGCATCGGAGCAACTGTTGCTGCAATTGGTCGGCTGGTTATCGGCGCATCAGCTGGGTGCCAAGACGTATCGGCTCACGCTGGAGCACGAACGTCGGCGCGGCCGGAGCAGTGAAGATGCCGCATCCTCCACGCCGGTGGAGATCGCGCTGGCCCAGCCGGTCCGCACGCTGGCGCATCTATCCCGTGTGCTGCACGAACGCGTGCATCGTCTCGCGCTGATCGCGCCGGTGGTTGAACTGCGTTTGACGGTGACTGACGCCACGCCGCTGAGCCCGCCCACGGAGTCGCTGTTTCCCGAGCCAGGCGGCCGCGCTGAAGATGCCGCCCGGCTGATCGACACGCTCATCGCCCGCCTGGGTGCCGGCAACGTACGGCACCCGCAACCGTGCGCCGACCACCGCCCCGAGCGTGCCAACCACTGGGTCGACGTGAACGCCGCCACGACAGCCCAGAGCCGCGCCGCCGCGCGCCAGGCGCTTGCGCAATGGCACGCACAGCAGCCCGAGCGCCCGCTGTGGCTGCTGGAGAAACCGATCCCGCTGCTGACGCGCCAGCACTATCCGTATTACCGCGGGCCGCTGCGGCTGGTGTCGATGCCCGAGCGCATTGAATCGGGCTGGTGGGATGACGAGCTCATCAAGCGCGACTACTTCATCGCAGAAGGCGAGGGCGGCGTGCGCTACTGGCTCTACCGCGAGCGCGTTTCTGCCGTTACCCAGACCAGCGACGAAGACGGTCGCTGGTATCTGCACGGCCTGTTTGGGTAGGCACATCATGGCTGCGACCACGCCAACGTCCATCCTCCTGCCCGAGTATGCGGAGCTGCATTGCATCAGCAACTTCACGTTCCTGACCGGCGCGTCGCATCCGCAGGAGTTGGTGGAGCGTGCCAAGCTGTACGGCTACCAAGCGCTGGCGCTGACGGACGAATGCTCCGTGGCCGGTACTGCACGCGCGCTCGTGGCGGCCAGGGATGAGGACGTGAAGCTCATCATCGGCAGCCGCTTCACCGTGCGTGATGCGCAAGGCGAACCGTGGCTGCGACTGGTGCTGTTGGCACAAGATATCGAAGGCTACGGCAACCTGAGCGAGGTCATCACACACGCCCGGCTGGCTGCGCCCAAGGGCGAATACCGCCTGCTGGCTGACGATCTAGCCGCACCGAAAGGCGAGCTCACCCACCTGTGCGGCGTCCCCCGCTGTCTGGCGATCCTGCTACCCGATTACGACCCCGATCCACAGCACCTGCTGGCTCAGACACTGTGGTGCCAGCACGTGTTTGGCGACCGGCTATCGATTGCGCTGGAGATGCCGCTGCGCCATGCGGACGACCGCCATCGCGGCACGGTGGCCGCGGTATCGGAGCAGACCGACGTGCCCATGGTTGCCACCGGCGGCGTGCAGATGCACACGCGTCAGCGCAAGCCGCTGCACGACGTGCTGACGGCCATCCGCTTGTCCAAGCCGCTGACCGAATGCGGTCTGGAACTCGCTCCCAGCGCCGAGCAAGCCATGCGCACGCGCATGCAACTCGCATTCTTCTATCGGGGCAAACGCGGTGAGCAGGCGTTGCTGCGCTCGGTGGAGCTGGCGCGCCTGTGCACGTTCGAACTTGACCAGATCGAATACGAATACCCGAGCGAAGTCGTGCCCGAGGGCATGACGCCAGCGCAATACCTGCGGGCCGAAGTGGAGGCGGGCGCTGCTCTGCGCTTTCCGAAGGGTATCCCCAGCAGGGTGCGTGAACAGATTGAAGAAGAGCTCGGGCTGATCTCGGAACTGCGTTACGAGCCGTTCTTCCTCACCGTCTATGACGTGGTCAAGTTTGCCCGCAGCCAAGACATTCTTTGCCAGGGGCGCGGCTCGGCGGCCAACTCGGCGGTGTGCTACTGCCTGGGTATTACCGAAGTCAACCCGGAAAGCGGTAACACGTTGTTTGCGCGTTTTCTCTCGCGCGCACGAAACGAGCCGCCCGACATCGATGTCGATTTCGAGCACCAGCGCCGTGAAGAAGTCATCCAGTACATCTACAACAAATACGGCGTGACGCGCACCGCGCTGGCGGCCGCACTTATCACCTACCGCACGCGCAGCGCGTTGCGCGATGTTGGACGTGCGCTCGGCATTGATTTGGGCATCATCGAGCAGGTGGCCAAGGGACAAGCGTGGTGGGACAGCCGCAAGGAGTTCGCTCAGCGCGCCGGGCAGCAGGGGCTGGACCCGGAATCGCCACTGGTCTTGCGCTGGGCGCAACTGGTGGACCAACTGCGTGGTTTCCCGCGCCATCTGTCGCAGCACGTGGGTGGGTTCGTGATTGCACAGGGCAAGCTGTCACGCCTGGTGCCGATCGAGAACGCGGCCATGGAAAACCGCCGCGTCATCCAGTGGGACAAGGACGATCTTGAATCGCTGCGCTTGTTGAAAGTCGACGTGCTGGCGCTTGGCATGCTCACCGCCATCCGCCGCACGCTGGATATGGTCGATGCGCTGCCAGGGCGTCACGAGCACTACAAGGCCTCCGGCAAGATCGCCATGCAGAACCTGCCCGATGGCGATCAGAAAACCTACGAGATGATCTGCCG
Organism: Ralstonia sp. R-29; assembly: GCF_049913345.1. Classification (NCBI taxonomy): domain Bacteria; kingdom Pseudomonadati; phylum Pseudomonadota; class Betaproteobacteria; order Burkholderiales; family Burkholderiaceae; genus Ralstonia; species Ralstonia sp. R-29. Next base: position 650,602 of record NZ_CP184378.1, on the reverse strand, counting down.
CGCCGACACCATCGGCGTGTTCCAGATCGAATCGCGCGCGCAACAGTCGATGCTGCCGCGCTTGCGGCCCGAAACGTACTACGACCTGGTAATCCAGGTCGCCATCGTGCGCCCGGGGCCGATCCAGGGCGGCATGGTGCATCCGTATCTGCAGCGGCGCGAAGCCATGCGCAACGGGCAAACCGATTGCGTGACGTATCCCGGCAAGGAGGTGGAGGGCGTGCTCAAGCGCACGCTCGGCGTGCCGATCTTCCAGGAGCAGGTCATGCAGATCGCCATTGACGCTGCAGACTTCACCCCCGATGAGGCCGATCGCCTGCGCCGCGACATGGCCGCCTGGAAGCGCAAGGGCAATCTCACGCAACATCAGGAGCGGTTGCTCAGGGTGATGGTGGAAGAAAAGGGCTATGACCCCGCGTTCGTCAAAGCGCTGTGCGATCAGATGGAAGGCTTTGCCGAATATGGCTTTCCCGAAAGCCACGCTGCTGGCTTTGCCAAGCTGGCCTATATCAGCAGCTACTTGAAATGCCACGAGCCAGCGGCGTTTTTTGCGGCCCTGCTCAATAGCCAGCCGATGGGGTTTTATTCGCCGTCGCAACTGGTGCAGGAGGCGCGGCGCAGCCACGTGCGGGTGCTACCTGTCGATGTCACCGCCAGCATGTGGGACAGCACGCTGCACCCTCGCGCCGACGACGACGGTACCGGGCAACCCGATATCCGCCTGGGTTTCAACCGCATCCGAGGCATGCGTCAGCCGGCCGCCGAGCGTATCGAAGCAGCCCGTGCCCAAGCGCCGTTCACCAGCGTCGACGACCTCGCACACCGTGCTGACCTCGATCGCCATGACCTGAACGTGCTCGCCGCCGCCAACGCGCTCAAACCGCTGGCCGGCAACCGTCGGCAGGCGCTATGGCAAACGCTCGCCCTGCAAGAACCCGGTCACGACCACGCCTTGCTGCGCCAAGCCCGCCCGGTGGAGGCGCCGCTCGTGTTGTCCGCACCGCCCATCGGCGAAGAAGTGATGGCCGATTACGGCAGCCTGGGCTTGTCGCTGCAAAGCCATCCGGTGAGCCTGCTGCGGGATCGGCTCTCGCGCATGCGCTTTGCCACGGCTGCTACGCTGGGAGGCTACCGCAACGGCCAACTGGCGCGCGCCTGCGGTCTGGTCACCGTGCGGCAGCGGCCGGGCACGGCCAACGGTACGATTTTCGTCTCCATTGAAGACGAAACCGGCGCCATCAACATCATCCTCTGGCCGCACCTGATCGAGCGCCAGCGCCGGGAAGTGCTGCACGCCCAATTGCTGGGCGTCTACGGCAAATGGCAGTGCGAGCGCGAGACCCGTCACCTCGTCGCCCAACACCTGGTCGATCTGACCCCACTTCTGGGCCGTCTGGCGACCTCCAGCCGCGACTTCCATTGAGCTTTTTGCCCCGCCGCCAACTGGCCGCCGCGTCACGTCCCGGCACGGCATTTGCGTGACGGAAACCGCGCGCAGTACCCCGTCCGTGACGTAGGAGACGCCGGTGGTCCTCTCTCGCCGCGCTCTCCTCCGATTGACGGATAGGGCAAGCGCGGATCGACGGATCAGGGTGCAGGTGCCAGGATTTGCGCTTGATGCATCACAAAAACGGTGCATCAAGCGCAGAAAGCGGCATTTGCGAGGGAACCGACAGCCCGTCTGGCGTGTCACCAAGAGGAGGCGTGGCGGGATGCGCTTTCATCACGCGTCAATGTTGGGTGCAGTCGAAATTACGTCTACTCTGTAGAAAACACATCACGGAGGCCGCCACCCAAAACGTGTGCAACGGTGTGCAATCGGCAACGTAACTGTTCCGAAGGCGCCGCTGCCGCGCTTGTGTATGACCGCGGACAAGGTGCAGCCCACCCGATATCCGCATATTTTCAGCCCATCGCACGGGTCTCCCCGGCCCGGCGGTGTTTCCCATCTCAGGTGCAGGAGCGAACAGATGGAACAGCCCTTCAAGCAGTTGCACAGTCTGCGCAAGTCGCGCAAGCTCAAACAGGAAGATGTGGCCAAGATGGCTGGCATCTCCCGCGAGGCGTATTTGCGCGCGGAATCCGGTCGTGCTGACCCGCGCCTGTCGACGCTGATGGCCGTGGCCGGCGCGCTGGGCCTGGAAGTGGTGCTGGCCCCGCGCGAGGCGGTTGCCGAGATCGAACGCGTGATCGCCAGTCACCCGACCCAGCCGCTGTCCGGCAGCACCGGTAGCTCGGACGTCAGCCAAGCGGGTTCGATGGGTGGGTCGACCGGCGGCCATGGGTTGGCGGGCCAGTACCGCGGCCCGGAGCGCCATCCGCAGTCGGCTTATCACCCGAGCGCTTCGTCGCATAGCCAAGCGGGCCAACAGGGCGCGCCGCATGCCGGCAACACCGAAGACCGTTCACGCACGGCCACGTCTGACCGGCCGGCTGCGGGCGGCACGTCAGGGGGTGGTTCGGACCGCCCGGGCTCGGGTTCTGGCTCGCGCGAATCCTGAGCCAACTGAGCTAAGTCGCCGGGCTTTGATCGGGCGCGCCCAGCAGGCGTGCCCGGTCTGCGATTGAGCGCCCGAGGCCGGCGCACGTACAATCCGCCGGGCAAACCGCGCCCGGTTGGTTTGTGCGCGCCTGCGCCAACGTTTCCTTTTTTGTCTCTATGCACGGCGATCCGCCTCGCTCGCGCACGGCAGAAGCCGTGTCGCCTTCTTCTTCCGCGTCTGCCGCGCATTCCCACCCGCCGTTCTGGCACAACCTCAAGCAGGACGTTTTTTTCTGGTCGCTGTTGGCGATTTGCGGGGCGCTCACGCTCGTGGCGCCGCGGCGGATTCCCGAGTATCCGAGCCTGGTGGACTGGCACACCATCGCCGCGTTGGCCGGGTTGCTGATACTCACCAAGGCGGTTGAAGCCAGCGGGATGCTGCAACTGCTCGGCAGGCGCCTCGTCGAGGTGGTCAGTAGCCAGCGTGTGCTGGCGCTCAGCCTGGTTGCAGCTTCAGCGGTGCTCTCGACAGTGCTGACCAACGATGTGGCGCTGTTCGTGATCGTGCCGCTGACCGTGAGCCTGCGAGAGGTGGCGAAGCTGCCGGTGTCGCGGCTGGTGATATTCGAGGCGCTGGCGGTCAATGCCGGGTCCGCGCTCACGCCGATCGGCAATCCGCAGAACCTCTTCCTGTGGCACCAATCGGGTCTGTCGTTCGGCGCATTTGTTTGGCAGATGGCGCCGATGGTGGTGCTGCTGATGGTTTTGCTGCTGGCACTGACGTGGCTGGCGTTTTCGTCGCACGAAATTCATCTGCATGCCGAGGCCGACGACGTGGAGCTGCACAAGCGCCTGCTGTTGCCCGCACTGGTGCTGTACGTGCCGTTTCTGGTGTTGACCGATCTGGGACACCCGCTGGCGGCCGCAGCGGGGTTGATCGTGCTGTACCTCGTCGGCGCACGCTATGTGCTGGCGCGCGTGGATTGGGGCTTGCTGCTGGTGTTCGTGCTCATGTTCATCGACCTGCGGCTGGTGGCGCAGCTTGGTGTCGTGCGGCAGGCGCTGGATGCGCTGGCGCTGAGTAACCCGATGCACCTGTACTGGGCGGGCATTGGCGTGTCGCAGTTCATCAGCAACGTGCCGGCGGCGATTTTGCTGGCTGAGTATTCACACGACTGGCCCATCATTGCCTTTGCCGTGAGCGTGGGTGGTTTTGGCACGCTGATCGGTTCCCTGGCCAACCTGATCGCGTTGCGCATGCTGGGCGACCGGCGTGCCTGGTGGGTGTTTCACGCGTACTCGATGCCGTTCCTGGTTGCGGCGGCGGGCATCGTGTATGCGTGGCTTAGGTGGTTGCGTTAAGCCGGCACGGCATCCCAATCCGGCGCGAAGGCGGGTTGCACATAGCGCAGCGTCTTGGGCAGGGCGGCAATGGCGGCGCGGTCGGCGTCGTCCAGGTGCAGGCGTAGTGCATCGAGATTCGCTTGCAGGCTTGCTTGCCGCTGGGCCTTGGGGATGGCGATGACGTTGGGCTGATCCATCAGCCACGCAATGGCCACTTGCGATGCCGATGCGCCGTGCTTATCGTCGATGGCCTGCAGTGTGGCATCTTGGGCTGCGCGCCCCTGCGCCAGCGGTGCATAGGCGGTGAGCGGAATCCCCTTGCCACCGAGATACTCCAGCAGTGCCGATTGATCCAGAAACGGGTGGTATTCCACCTGCACGCAGGCCAGCGGCGCGCCGATCGTGTCGATCGCAGCTTTGAGCATCGGCAGGGTGAAATTGCACACGCCGATGGCCCGTACGCGGCCGCTTTCGCGCAATGCCGTCATGGCTTCCATCGTTGCGGCCATGTCCATGTCGGGCGCCGGCCAGTGGACGAGGTATAGATCCACGTAATCCAGCTTCAATTTGGCAAGGCTCTGCTCCAACGCCTGCGGGATGGCGTGCGGCGCCAGTTGGTCGTGCCAGACCTTGGTGGTGACGAAGACCGCATCGCGCGGCAGACCCGATGCCGCGATGGCCGCGCCTACCGCATCCTCGTTGGCATACATTGCGGCGGTATCGATATGCCGGTAGCCGAGCGCCAGCGCGCTCTCGACCACGGGCTGGCAGTCGCTGCCGGGCATGCGGAATGTGCCGAGCCCCAGGCGGGGAATGGAAACACCTTGCGTATGTACGACTTGCTGCATTTGTGGCTCCTTTGGGTTGCCGGAAGAATGGACGCTATGGTGCCGACTGCCGATCTTTGAATAAAGTGCGTACCATGCAAATCATTCGTGAAAAAACTCTCGTAATGATTTCGTGCGAAAGGGCGTGGCATGACATTCGATGGGCAATTGTTCTCTGGCATTACCCTGCTGGCAGCAGTAGTGGAAAGCGGCAGTTTTGTACGCGCGGCCGACGCATTGGGGTTATCGCCGTCGGGGGTGAGCCGCGCGGTCAGCCGGCTGGAGGCGCGTATCGGTGTGCGCTTGATCGAGCGGACCACGCGTTCGCTCACGCTCACGGATGAGGGGCGACGCCTCTATGAGCAAGTCAGCCCGCACCTGACCGGTATTGCCGATGCCGCGGCGATGGCCTCGGGCGCGGTCGGCGCGGTGCAGGGGCGATTGCGGGTGAACGTCGATCCGTTTTTCTCGCGGATGGCGCTGGCTACACCGGTGGCGGGTTTTCTGGAGCGCCATCCGGATCTGTCGCTCGAACTCATCATGCGCGACGACGTGGGCGATCTGGTGGCGGATGGATTTGATCTGGCGATCCGCTTTGGGCCGCCGCCCGTGGGCTCGTTCGTGGCGCGCAAGCTGGTGGAGACGCGCATCATCACCGTGGCGTCGCCTGACTATATTGCCCGGCATGGGCGGCCCGCGCATCCGCATGATGTCCCATCACACGAACGCATCCTGTTCTACAACCCTGTAACGGGACGCCCCTACGAGTGGGAGTTCTGGCGTGGCGCCGAGCGTATCGAGATCCGGCCCGCTGGGCGGCTGATGGTGTCGGACGTGCGCACGATGCACGCGGCGTGCGTGGCGGGGGCGGGCATTGCCCAGGTGATGGCGCTCGGCACGGAAGACCTGCGGCGCAGCGGCCAACTGGTCGACCTGTTTCCTGACTGGCCGGACGAGCGCTTTGCGTTGTATGCGCTGTATCCGTCGCGGCGCTATCTGCCGGCCAAGGTGCATGCATTCATCGACTTCTGCGTCGAGAATCTGCCGGCGGGCTAGCTCACAAAGCACTGCGGCCGCACGAGGCGGCCGCAACGAGTGAAGCAAGAAACGTCAGACCTTCTTGGCCGAGATCACCGCTTCGGACACATTGCGCGGTGCTTCCGCGTAGTGCTTGAATTCCATCGTGTACGTCGCGCGGCCTTGCGTGGCGGAGCGCAGCGCGGTCGAGTACCCAAACATCTCGGCCAGCGGCACCTCGGCGTGCACGATCTTGCCGCCACCGCCCGGAATGTCTTCCGTGCCTTGCACCATGCCGCGCCGTGAAGAGAGGTCGCCCATCACGTTGCCCATGTAGTCTTCAGGCGTTTCTACTTCCACGGCCATCATCGGTTCGAGCAGGATCGGGCCGGCCTTGCGCATGGCGTCCTTGAAGGCCATCGAGCCAGCCATGCGGAACGCGTTTTCGTTCGAATCCACATCGTGGTAGGAGCCGAAGGTCAGGCGCACCTTCACATCCACCACCGGGTAGCCAGCCAGCACGCCGGTATTGAGCGTGTCGCGGATGCCCTTGTCCACCGCCGGGATGAACTCGCGCGGGATCACGCCGCCCTTGATCTCGTCGACGAACTCGTAGCCCTTGCCCTCGTTCGGCTCGAGCGTGATGACTGCATGCCCATACTGGCCGCGCCCGCCCGATTGCTTGACGAACTTGCCTTCGACGTCTTCGGCGGCTTTCTTGATGGTCTCGCGGTACGCCACCTGCGGCTTGCCGACGGTCGCTTCCACGCCGAATTCACGCTTCATGCGGTCGACCAGAATTTCCAGGTGCAGCTCGCCCATGCCCGAGATGATGGTCTGGCCGGATTCCTCATCCGTCTTCACGCGGAACGACGGATCTTCCTGTGCCAGGCGGTTCAGCGCGATGCCCATCTTTTCCTGGTCGGCCTTGGTCTTGGGCTCCACAGCCTGGCTGATGACGGGCTCGGGGAATTCCATGCGCTCCAGCACGATCACGTGATCCGGGTCGCACAGCGTTTCGCCGGTCGTCACGTCTTTCAGGCCCACGGCGGCGGCAATGTCGCCCGCCAGCACTTCCTTGATCTCTTCGCGCTGGTTGGCGTGCATCTGCAGGATGCGGCCCAGACGCTCCTTCTTCTGCTTGACCGAGTTGTAGACCGTGTCGCCCGAATTGATCTTGCCCGAGTACACGCGGAAGAACGCGAGCTGGCCGACAAACGGGTCGGTCATGATCTTGAAGGCAAGCGCGGAGAACGGCTCGCTGTCGCTCGGATGGCGCTCCAGCGGCTCGTCCTTCTCGCCGTGGCCCACGATGGCGGGAATGTCCACCGGCGAGGGCAGGTAGTCGACCACCGCATCGAGCATGGCCTGCACGCCCTTGTTCTTGAAGGCCGAGCCGCACAGCATCGGCACGATCTCGCCTCGGATCGTGCGCTCGCGCAGGGCGCGCTTGATCTCTGCCTCGGTCAACTCTTCGCCGCCGAGGTATTTGTTGAGCAGTTCTTCATCCGCCTCGGCTGCGGCTTCGACCATCTTTTCGCGCCATTCCTGCGCGGTGGCCAGCAGCGCGGGGTCAATGTCGGTGTACTCGAACTTCACGCCCTGCGAGGCATCGTCCCACAGGATCTCTTTCATCTTGACGAGGTCAACCACGCCGCGGAAGCCGTCTTCGGCGCCGATCGGCACCACGACCGGCACCGGATTGCCCTTTAGCCGCTCGCGCATCTGGCGTTCAACGCGGAAGAAGTCTGCGCCGATGCGGTCCATCTTGTTGACGAACGCGATGCGCGGCACCTTGTACTTGTTGGCCTGGCGCCAGACCGTTTCCGACTGCGGTTGCACGCCACCCACTGCGCAGTACACCATGCACGCGCCATCCAGCACACGCATGGAACGCTCCACCTCAATGGTGAAGTCCACGTGGCCCGGGGTGTCGATGATGTTGAAGCGGTGCTCGGGGTAGTTGCCGCCCATGCCCTTCCAGAAGGCGGTGGTCGCAGCGGACGTGATGGTGATGCCGCGCTCTTGCTCCTGCTCCATCCAGTCCATGGTGGCGGCGCCATCATGCACTTCGCCAATCTTGTGATTGACCCCGGTGTAGAACAGGATGCGCTCGGTCGTGGTGGTTTTGCCGGCGTCGATGTGCGCCGAGATGCCGATGTTGCGATAGCGCTCGATGGGGGTCTGGCGGGGCATGATGGTTCTCTTCGAGAAAGACTCGCATCGCGCCCTCCACACCATGCGAAGGGCGAATGTGCGAGTGGGAACACATTATAGGATTTGTCCTATCTCACCGCATGTAGGGGTATTGGATGAAATTTCACCCCCGGCCGATTGTATGAGCCAGTGCCTGCAGGCCTTCAAGGTCCAGCAACTCGATCTCTCCATAGGCCAGTTTGAGGATGCCGCGCGCCTGCAAGTCTTTCAGCACCTGGTTGACGGTCTGGCGGGACAGCGCCAGCAACTGCGCCAACTGCTCCTGCGGCACGCGCAGCACACGGCGGGTGCCCAGGCGCAGGTCGCCATAGCCATCGGCCATCAGTAGCAGGCGCCGGGCCACGCGCACGGGGGCGGGCAGCAGGGCGGTTTCTTCGAGCACGGTGAAAGTCAGGCGCAGCTTGTGGGTGAGCAGCAGGGCGAAAGCGTGCAACAACGCAGGGTTGGCCTCGAGCAAGGCGATGAGCGCGGCTTGCGGCATGTGCAGCAAGGTCGCGGCGGTATCCGCGCGGGCGTCATGCGTGCGCGGCTGGCGGTCGAATACGCCGATCTCGCCAAACCAATTGACCGGCTCCAGCACGGCCAGCAAGGCTTCACGCCCGTCTGCGCTGGTGGCGCCGATGCAAATCGTGCCGTCCATCACGCAGTACAACCCATCTGGCGGATCGCCGCGCCGGAAGAGCACTTCGCCGGCACGCAGGCGGCAGACGGTGGCAATGCCGAGCAATGCGTCTTGCAATGGCGATGCAAGCGTGCCGAACCAACTGCTGGCACGCAGGCGTTCGCGGTATGGCGAGACGTCGGATGCGGCGGATGACGTAATAGGGTGGTCCATGGGGCGTTGCCGGCGTTGCTGGGGCGAAGAGGTGGCCTCGGATGGCCAATGTGTCGGCTATGCGACAGAACACAGTGCAATCCACTGACTACGATGAAAGGATCATAACGAGCGGAAAACGGCAGCGTCCATGCTGCAAACGCACAAAATCGGAGGCCCCATGCGCACCCTGTCCGACCACCTTTCCAACTACGCCGCCTACCACCAGGACGGCCGCAATATCGCCACCCACTTTGTTGGTATTCCGGCCATTGTGCTGGCGGTGGCGATCTTGCTGTCGCGGCCTGTGTTGGCGGACTTCGGCGGTGTAGCGGTGACGCCCGCGCTCATCCTCCTGACGGCGGTGACGGTGTTCTACCTGCGTCTGGATGCGGCGTTCGGCGTGGTGATGTTTGCGCTGATCGGCGTGTGCGTGTGGGTGGGCGGCCATGTGGCGGCGCACTCAATGGCAGCGTGGCTGTCGGCTGGACTTGGCCTGTTCGTGATCGGCTGGATTATCCAGTTTGTCGGCCACTATTACGAGGGGCGCAAACCGGCGTTCGTAGACGATCTGGTCGGGCTGGTGATTGGCCCGCTATTTTTGGTGGCGGAGACGGCGTTTGCGATGGGCTTGCGCGCACCGTTGCGCGATGAGGTGGTAAGCCGCTCGCAGGCGATGCGAGCGGCTTTGGCTGGCAAGCCCGTTGCCGCCTGAGTGCGTCGCCTGCGCTTAGTTGTCTGTCGCGTCCGGTTGAAAGACTGGCGCGCGATTCTCCATCGCGGCAATCACCGCTTCACGCTGGTTGGCGCCACCGATCAAGCGGTCCTGCTCGACCGATTCCGCCAGCAGAATAGTGGCGGTGTCGCCGTCTTCCGTCACGCGCATCAGGCGTTTGGCGGCGCGAATGGCATCGGGGCTCTTTTGTGCGATCTCGCGCGCTGCAGCCAGTGCCGCCGCGCGCGGGTCGTCCACCACCTGCGTGGCCAAGCCGAGGGCGCAGGCTTCTTCGCCGTTGACGACGCGGCCGCTGTAGATCAGCGCCCGCAACTGGTCTGGCCGTACCAAGCCGCGCGCGAGCGCCATGCCGCCCATGTCGGGCACCAAGCCCCATTTGATTTCCATGATCGATAGCCGCGTGTCGGCGCGCACATAGCGCACGTCGGCGCCGAGGGCAATCTGCAGGCCACCGCCGTAGGCGACGCCATGCACGGCTGCTAGAACGGGCACCGGCAGATCGCGCCACACCGTGCAGGCGTATTGCGGCAGATTGGCCAAACCATGCGTACGCTTGGCGAGGCGGCCACCGGCCATGTCGGCCCCCGTGCCATTGCCCAAGCTTGCCATGCTGGCCATGTCGAGGCCCGCACAGAAGGCGCGGCCCTCGCCGGACAGCACCACAGCGCGCAGGTCCGGCTCATGCATCAACCGCGTGCCCGTGTCGACCAGCGCCTCGAACATGGCTGGGTCGATGGCGTTCATCTTGTCTGGCCGATTGAGCCGGACTTCAGCAACACCAGCGTCGATGCTGAGCAGGATGCGTTCAGTCATGAGGGGTTCCGTGTGGAGGTGTTATTCGGCGCTGATGATCAACGCATCGCGCTTGTCTTTGACCTGCGCCCAGTGCGCATGGTCGGGTAGTGGCGGCTCCATCTGGGTCAGGCGGGGCCAATCTGCGCGGCGTGAGAGTTGCGCGTTCAAGGCAATGAACTCTTGCTGATCCGCCGGCACTTCTGCCGCCGGATAGATCGCGCCCACCGGACATTCGGGTACGCAGATCGAGCAGTCGATGCATTCGTCCGGGTCGATGACGAGGAAGTTGGGTCCGGCGTGGAAGCAGTCCATGGGGCAGACGGCTACGCAGTCGGTGTACTTACATTGGATGCAGGATTGGGTGACGACGTACGGCATAGCGGTGCGGAGCTTTCGAAATTTGTCCAAAATTATGCCGTATCGATTTGAATCCCGACTGGAGCAACGTGTGCACCGATTGAATGACTGCCGACAACCACTGCCGACCGCGTACGCAGTTACCTCCTCCGTTCACACTTCTCTCGCATGAATTCAAGGTCGCCACGTACGGCGCTGCGGCCCAGGAAGGCGCCCAGCCAGTCTCGTTCCGAGGAAACGGTGGCCGTCATCATCGAGGCGGCAGCGCAGGTTCTGGAGCTGGATGGGTTTGACGGGTTCAACACCAACGCGGTGGCCCGGCGCGCAGGTGTCAGCATCGGTTCGCTCTACCAATATTTCCCCGGCAAGGATGCGCTCACGGCGGCCCTTATCCGGCGTGAGAAGGCGCGGTTCAAAGAAGACATCGCCACGGCGCTGGCCATGCGTAGCGGCAAGGCGGCGTTGGCGGCGCTGCTGCAGGCGTCGGTGCGGCAACAGTTGCAGCGCCCGGTGCTGGCCAAGCTGCTCGACATGGAAGAGGGGCGCCGTCCCATCTTGCGTGAAGAGGCGGACGACGCCGATCTGGAGGCGCTCGTCGGCGCGATCGTGCGGCGTGCAGCGCCTCGGCATCCGCAACCGCAAGTGGCTGCGGACGACCTGTTCGCCATGATTCGCGGCATGGTCGACGCGGCGGGCGAGCGCGGCGAACGCGACATCGACGATCTGCAACGCCGCGTCGGCGCCGCCGTGTTCGGCTATCTGGCCAGAACGGGCCGGCGCTAAACGGGCGCTGGCCGTCAGCAATGTGAGCAAGCGAGTTCGGCATGGCCCGCGTCACGCTGCAAACCGAGCTGCGGTAAGGGTTTGCGGGCAACGCGCGGCCTGGCTCGATGCGAGTTGTTGGGTATGGGCTTTGGCCAATATTCTGACGTCGTCAGGCGGTTACGGCATTGGGCCACCGCCACCAACAGAGAACGACGATGACAGCCATCATTCAACACATGAAGCTCAATCACCTGAGCTTTCCTTCGGCCGACGCCCTCGCAACAGCCCAATTCTTCGAGCGTCACCTGGGTTTCACGCTCGCCGGAATGTGGGAGAAGTCTTGCATCCTCAAGCGGGCCGGCTTCGATGTCGTGATCGACCATGTCAATGGCGAAGCGCCGGACTGGCCGCGGAATTTCCACGTCGGCTTCGAGCTGCCGAGCCTGGACACCGTGCGGGAACTGCATACGCGTTTCCAGGCAGAGGGCGTGAAGATGGAAACCGATGTGTTCAACAATGGCCGCGGGTCGCGTTTCTTCTGCCGCGCGCCGGGCGGCGTCATGTTTGAGCTGAATACGCGCGCGGATGCGGCCCCGGAATATCAGGGGACCTTTGACGATTGATCGGGAAAGGGGGGGGCGATCCAGTGGTCAGTCTTATATAAGATATAAGACATTTGACGTTGTATGGATGTTGCGATTAAAATCGCGCCCACGCAGCGCCCGTGGTCCGCCTCGGGGTGCCAGAAACCAGAAAGCCTTCCCCAGTAACGTCATCTCAGCAGGTCTTCCATGCTTGAAAACTATCGCGCTCACGTGGCCGCTCGCGCCGCGCTCGGTATTCCCCCGTTGCCGCTGACGGCTCAACAGACCGCTGAACTGGTCGAACTGCTGACCAATCCGCCCGCTGGCGAAGAGCAGACCCTGGTCGACCTGATCACCCACCGTGTGCCCGCCGGCGTGGACGAAGCCGCCCGCGTGAAGGCCGGCTTCCTGGCCGCCGTGGCGAAGGGCGAGACCGCCTGCGCGCTGATCTCGCGTGCCCACGCTACCGAACTGCTCGGCACGATGCTGGGCGGCTACAACATCCAGCCGCTGATCGAATTGCTGTCCGACGCCGAAGTGGGCGCCACCGCTGCCGAAGCGCTGAAAAAGACGCTGCTGATGTTCGACCAGTTCCACGACGTGAAGGAACTGGCCGACAAGGGCAATGCGAACGCCAAGGCCGTGCTGCAAAGCTGGGCCGACGCCGAATGGTTCACGAGCCGTCCGGAAGTGCCGCAAAGCCTGACCATCACCGTGTTCAAGGTCACGGGCGAAACCAACACCGACGACCTGTCGCCGGCCCCGGACGCTACCACCCGCCCGGACATCCCGATGCACGCGCTGGCGATGCTGAAGAACGCACGCCCCGGCATCACGCCTGAAGAAGACGGCAAGCGCGGCCCGGTCAAGTTTATCGAGTCGCTGAAGGAAAAGGGTCACCTGGTCGCCTACGTGGGCGACGTGGTCGGCACCGGCTCTTCGCGCAAGTCGGCCACCAACTCGGTGCTGTGGTTCACGGGTGAAGACATCCCGTTCGTCCCGAACAAGCGTTTCGGCGGCGTGTGCCTGGGCGGCAAGATCGCCCCGATCTTCTACAACACGATGGAAGACGCCGGCGCGTTGCCGATCGAACTCGACGTGTCGCAAATGGAAATGGGCGACGTGGTTGAACTGCGCCCGTACGAAGGCAAGGCGCTGAAGGACGGCAAGGTCATCGCCGAATTCCAGGTCAAGTCCGACGTGCTGTTTGACGAAGTGCGCGCTGGCGGTCGTATTCCGCTGATTATCGGCCGCGGCTTGACCGCCAAGGCGCGTGAAGCGCTGGGCCTAGCCCCGTCGACGCTGTTCCGCCTGCCGCACCAGCCGGCCAACAGCGGCAAGGGTTTCTCGCTGGCGCAGAAGATGGTTGGCCGCGCATGTGGTCTGCCGGAAGGCCAGGGCGTGCGCCCGGGCACGTACTGCGAACCGAAGATGACCTCTGTCGGCTCGCAGGACACCACGGGCCCGATGACCCGCGACGAACTGAAGGACTTGGCCTGCCTGGGTTTCTCGGCCGACCTCGTGATGCAGTCGTTCTGCCACACCGCCGCGTATCCGAAGCCGGTGGACGTGAAAACACACCAGACGCTGCCGAACTTCATCAGCACGCGCGGCGGTATCGCGCTGCGTCCGGGCGACGGCGTGATCCACTCGTGGCTGAACCGCATGCTGCTGCCCGACACCGTTGGCACCGGCGGCGATTCGCACACGCGCTTCCCGATCGGTATCAGCTTCCCGGCAGGCTCGGGCCTGGTCGCGTTCGCGGCCGCCACCGGCACGATGCCGCTGGACATGCCGGAATCGGTGCTGGTCCGCTTCAAGGGCAAGATGCAGCCGGGCGTCACGCTGCGTGACCTCGTCAACGCGATCCCGCTGTACGCGATCAAGCAAGACATGCTGACGGTCGCCAAGCAAGGCAAGAAGAACATCTTCTCGGGCCGCATTCTCGAAATCGAAGGCCTGCCCGATCTGAAGGTCGAGCAAGCGTTCGAACTGTCGGATGCGTCGGCTGAGCGTTCGGCTGCCGGTTGCACGGTGCACCTGAACAAGGAACCGATCATCGAATACCTGAACAGCAACATCACGCTGCTCAAGTGGATGATCGCCCAGGGCTACCAAGACGCCCGCAGCCTGCAACGCCGCATCAAGGCGATGGAAGCCTGGCTGGCCGCCCCGGAACTGCTGCAACCGGATGCCGATGCCGAGTACGCGGCCGTCATCGAGATCGACTTGGCCGACATCCACGAGCCGATCGTGGCCTGCCCGAACGACCCGGACGACGTGAAGACGCTGTCCGACGTGGCCGGCGCCAAGATCGACGAAGTGTTCATCGGCTCGTGCATGACCAACATCGGCCACTTCCGTGCCGCGTCGAAGCTGCTGGAAGGCAAGCGCGACATCCCGGTCAAGCTGTGGGTCGCGCCGCCGACCAAGATGGACCAGAAGCAGCTGACCGAAGAAGGCCACTACGGCGTGTTCGGCACGGCCGGTGCGCGTACCGAAATGCCGGGCTGCTCGCTGTGCATGGGTAACCAGGCACAAGTGCGCGAAGGCGCGACGGTCATGTCGACGTCGACCCGTAACTTCCCGAACCGCCTGGGCAAGAACACGAACGTGTACCTCGGCTCGGCGGAACTGGCGGCGATCTGCTCGCGTCTGGGCAAGATCCCGACCAAGGAAGAGTACATGGCCGACATGGGCGTGCTCACCGCCAACGGCGACAAGATCTATCAGTACATGAACTTCGACCAGATCGAAGACTTCAAGGAAGTGGCCGACACCGTGCAGATGTAAGCATGCAGTCGGACGACAGCGAGTTAGCCTCGCCGTCGTGATGAAGCAAAGCGCCGCAGGTGGAATGCCTGCGGCGCTTTTTTCTTTGCCGCTTCGTGAGGCGACTCAGTTAGCGATGATCGACACGGTGGAGTTGGCTGGCACTGTAATCGTTTCGGCATACGTGCCGACCTTGAAGCCGCGTGCGACCGGGAATTGGCCGAAGCCTTGCAGCGTGGCCGGCACGGAGCTGGGCATCGTACGCTGGCCGCTGTAGTTCTGGCCATTGATGGCGAGAATCGAGAAGCCGCTGTCCGAGCGCGCCGGATACGCGAAGCCGGCCGGGCTGCCTGGTACCGGCAACAGCGCCGCCGCCGTGCCCCAGCGGCCCACGGCATCCCCAAGGCCCGCGCCGCCGCCGGCCTGGATGGCGTTGCTCAGCATCGTGGCCGAGTCGGTGGACGAGAAGTTCTGCAGCAGGTTCGTGTAATACGTAATGCCGTACTGGCGCAGCAGGAAGCCGCCCAGGCTGCCAGAGATCGGATACCCCGGGCACGACGCGCTGAGCGATGGGTCGAACGCCGTCAGCGAGCAGTCATAGGCGCTTTGGAGCCAGGCCGGGAAGCGGCTGTCGCGCACGTTGTTGAAGCTCGGGTCGATCTGGCTGGAGAGCACGTCTTCCATCGTCATGGCCGTCATTTCTTCCAGCCACGTGCCATACATGTATTGCGAGCCGTGCAGCACGCCACGCTGGTAGAAGTTGGCCATGTGGGTGAACTCGTGGCCGAGGGTGGAGACCACCGTATTCAAGCCCGACGTACCGCCCAGGTAAATGGTTTCCGAATCCACGTACAACGACAGCGACTGGTTCGACAGCGGCTGTGCGCTGGTCGTGAAGTTGTTGCGCGCCCAGAAATAGCCCACGCGGCCATAGGCCTGACCATCGGGCTGGATGTTGAGCACGACGATGTCGAGCGCCTGGTTCGGATCGATCAGGCTGGCGGAGCTGGAGTAGCTGCCCCACGGCTGGCCCACCAGCGAAGTCGCCAGCGAATAGACCGACTGGCCGCCCGATGCAAACTTGGTCACCAGCGTGTTGATGATGCCGTCGGAAATCTTGCTGCTGCCGTATTCCGTGTCTTGCACCCACAGGTTGACGATGCGGCCGTCCGTGGCGGTGGTTTGCTGGTGCAGCGTTGCCGAGATGACGACGGCGGTGCCGTCCGGCCGCTGGTGGTTCCACGAGCGCTGTGCGCCCACGCTCGCTACGGATTGCGGACGCAGTACCGTGCTGTTGGACGTGCTCTGCGTTTTGAGTGCGCTGGTGCCTGGCGCGGCGCCCGTGGCATAACCGTCCAGTGCGTGCGCGTTGAAATCGGAGAGCTGGCGATCGAACGCGGCATTGCCGTCGTTGCCCGCCACATCCGCCGCCGGCTTGGCAACCGATGGGCTGGTGCTATTTGACAAGATGGAGAGGGACACCGATGGCATCGGCTGCGCAGTGGCTCCTTGGTTGGTGTAGACCAACGTGACGTTCTGGCCGGTGAGCCCGGCGATCGACACATTCACCGTGCCGGCCGTGCCACCCGTATTCGTTGCCTGCCACACACCCACGCCGGACCCGGCGTAGGTATTGCCCAGTGCCCCACAGCCACTGCCGCTGCATGCCGGTGCCAGGGTGATGTTGGACGCCGTACTTTGCGTAGCGGCGGGCGTCGCCCCCGAACTGCTGCTGCCACCGCCACCACCACAGGCTGCCAGCGTGCCTGCTGCTGCCACCATCATTGCGACGGTCCACTGCTTCTTAAACGCGCGCTTGCCGCGCACGTTGCTGCTGATGCGTTCCATCCACTTCTCTCCAAATCCCCAACACCGAAAGCTGCGCGCGGTCGGCTCGTGACTGTGGCGCGCGAATGGATTCTCCCGGCGGGGTGATGAATTCGATCCGTGGAAATAAAGGGCCGGCGGCCTCCAATTCCCCACGATTCGGGGGTGCGCAGCATTTGCGTTGGCGAAAAGGTTGAAAAAGTCGTAGCCGCAGGATGTAGATGCAGAAAACGGACGAGAGCCGGCTCGCGCACATGGAAGGTAAGGGCGGAGCGCTCCGCTAGAATGGCCGGCGTTTGCGCACAGTGCGCTCACGGCACCGCCCGGTGCTTCATTCGCCACCCGCCAATGCTCGTCGCGCAGCTCAAATCCTTCTTCATGGTCGCCCGCCTGGGCAGCATCACGCTGGCCGCCAAGCAGCTCGGCTTGTCTCAGCCGACCGTGACTTCGCAGATCCGCGCCCTGGAAGACGCCTACGGCGTGGAACTGTTCTACCGGGGCGGGCGTCGGCTGGCGCTGTCGGATGCAGGCGTGCGGCTGATGCCGCTGGTTGACCAGCTCGTGCGTCAGGAAACCGAGATCGACTTCTTCCTGCGCAATTCCGGCGACATGGGCGCGGGCCACCTGCGCATTGGCGCCACGGCGCCGTATTACGTGCTCGATATCGTTGACCGCTTCTGCAAGAGCCACCCCGGCATCGACGTGAGCATCGAGGCGGGCAACTCCGTGCAGATGCTGGATGCGCTGCAGGAATACCGTGTGGACGTGGCTTCGTCGTCGCAGCGGGTGGACGACGCGCGGTTTCTGCGCATTGAGCTGGCGCGTGATCCGCTGGTGCTGGTGGTGCATCGCAGCCACCAGCTGGCCACGCAGACGAGCGTGCCGGTGACCGCGCTCTCGCAATGCCGGCTGCTGGTGCGGGAGGTGGGCTCTACCACCCGCGCGATGACCGAAACGATGATGGCGCAGGCGGGCGTGACAGCAGCCTCCACCGTGGAGATTGGCAGCCGCGAGTCCATCCGCGAGGCCATCATGCGCAACCTGGGCGTAAGCGTAATCGCCCGCCAGGAGGTGCCCAGCCACACAGACTTGCGCGTGCTGCCGTTTGAGGGCATTGAGGGCGGGGCGCCGGAACTGAGCGAGTACCTCTACTGCCTGCAGGACCGCCGCGATGCCCGGCTCATCGCCGCCTTCCTCGCGGAAGTCCGCCCTGTGGCGTAACTCCGCAACCCAAATCCGGAAATGCGCGCATTGGCGTTTTTGCGGTAACTGCCACATGCGGTACATGTCGGCTGGCTACAGTGGCGAGCGTTTTCGCTACCGCCCCCGCCGATGCCCCTGCCTGCCAATGACCCGACGTCGGGTTTCGCCACGCCGTTTTTGTCTGTGCGGCAAGTGTCGCGCCGCTTCGGCACATTCACCGCGCTCGAAGGCGTATCGCTGGACGTGGCGCAGGGCGAGTTCGTTTGCCTGCTCGGCCCCTCGGGCTGCGGCAAGACGACCCTGCTGCGCATCATCGCGGGGCTGGAAGCGCAGGACGGCGGCCAGATCGTCGCCGGCGGACGCGATATCTCCAATCTGGCGCCGCGCGAGCGTGACTACGGCATTGTCTTCCAGTCGTATGCGCTGTTTCCGAACCTGACCGTCGCGCAGAACGTCGCCTACGGGTTGGATACCCGCAATGGCAACCGCGCACGCACGCAGGAACGGGTGTCGGAGATGCTGTCGCTGGTCGGCCTGGGCGGCAGCGAAGCCAAGTACCCCTCGCAACTGTCGGGCGGCCAGCAGCAGCGCGTGGCGCTGGCCCGCGCACTGGCGCCCGCGCCGTCGCTGTTGCTGCTGGATGAACCGATGTCGGCGCTGGATGCCCAGGTGCGCGAGCATCTGCGCACCGAGCTGCGCCGCCTGCAGCGCAAGCTGAACATCACCACGCTGATGGTCACGCACGACCAGGACGAGGCCATGGCGATGGCCGATCGCATTGCAGTCATGTCCAACGGCCGCATCGAGCAGACGGGCGCTCCGGCAGACATCTATGCGCGCCCGGCCACGGCGTTCGTCGCCGGCTTTGTCGGGCAAGCCAACTGGCTGCCGCTGGAGCGCACGGAAGACGGCACGCCCACGCTGGCAGGCCAGCCGTTGCTGCTCGATCCCGCCTTTGCGGACGCCGCGCCGGCCCACGGCCGCCTGTTCTGCCGCCCGGAAGCCGTGACATTGAACCCGGACGCCGATGCCCCCAACCGCCATCTCGCCCGCGTGGTCGACCAGATCTACCTGGGCAGCCGCACGCGCGTGACGCTGGCCATCGACGGACTGGCCGATGCGCCGGTCGTTGCCGAAGTGGCATCGGGCGCGCTGGGCCGCGATCTGGGCGACAGCAAGTTGTGGATCGCGCTGGAGCGCAACGGCCTGCGGCTGTATCCGCACGACCGTGCCTGAGGCGGCCATGTCGATGTTGCCGCCAGAGGCCAACGTGGTTGCCGCCGCCCGACCCGAATCCACCCGCGCCGCGCGCACGCCGTTCTGGCGCACCGATGTGCCGGTATTGGCCGGCATGAAGCTCGGCTGGCTGTTGCTGTTGACCATCGGCTTGCTGCTGCCCACGGCGATGATGCTGCTGCAGGCCACGGGCCTGGTCGCCAGCGCGCGCAGTACGGACGAGCACGGCCTGGCGCTGGTCGCGCATGTGGTGCAGGGGCCGAACTTTCTCGACATGGTCGGCCGCACGCTGGCGGTGTCCAGTGCGGTGGCTGGCATGGTCGTGCCGATGGCGTTTGCGCTGGCCTACGCGGTGCAGCGCACGCGCATACCGTTGCGAGGCACGCTGCGCACGCTCGCGATGCTGCCGCTGTTTGCGCCGTCGTTGCTGCCGGGGATTGCGCTGGTCTATCTGTTCGGCAACCAGGGGCTGTTCAAGGCATGGCTGGGCGGCAGCAACATCTACGGCTTCTGGGGCATTGTGCTGGGCGAGGTGTTCTACACGTTTCCGTATGCGCTGATGCTGTTGCTGGCTACGCTCACGCTGGCGGATGGCCGCTTGTATGACGCCGCGCGTGCAATGGGCGCCAGCCCGTGGCGCACGTTCCGCACGGTCACACTGCCGGGTGCACGCTACGGCCTGTTTGGCGCCTTTGCGCTGGTTTTCACGCTGGTTGCTACGGACTTTGGCGTGCCGACCGTCGTGGGCGGCAGCTATCAGGTGCTGGCCGTGGAAGCCTACAAGGCCGTGGTGGGCCAGCAGCAGTTTGCGCGCGGCGCCGTCATCGGTTTGATGCTGCTGTTACCAGCGCTGTTGACGTTTGCGGTGGAGCGCCTCGTGCAACGTCGTCAGCACGCCGCGCTGGCCAGCCGGGCGCAGCCGTATCACCCGCAACCCGACCGCGTGCGCGATGGACTCTTCCTGCTACTGAGCCTGCTGGTGGTCGGCGGGATTCTGCTGATGCTAGCGACTGCCGTGGGCGCGTCGCTGGTCAAGCTGTGGCCGTACAACCTTGAGCTATCGCTGCGCAATTACGACTTCGACAACATGGACGGCGGCGGCTGGCTGGCGTACCGCAACAGCCTGAAGCTGGCCGCGCTCACCACCGTGTTTGGCACCGCGCTCATCTTTACCGGCGCATGGCTGGTCGAAAAGACACGCCCGGCAGCGTGGCTGCACGCGGCCATCCGCTTTGCCGTGCTGCTGCCGATGGCGGTGCCAGGCCTGGTGCTGGGTCTCGGCTACGTCTTCTTCTTCAACCATCCAGCCAATCCGCTGAACGGCCTGTATGGCGGCATGGCGCTGATGGTGCTCTGCACGATCATGCATTGCGCCACGGCGGCGCACCTCACGTCGGTGGCGGCGCTGGGGCAGATGGATCCGGTGTTTGAGGCGGTATCGGCTTCGCTCAAGGTCTCGGCGCTGCGCACGTACTGGCGCGTGACGCTGCCGATGTGCCTGCCGGCCGTGCTGTCGTGCGCGCGCTATCTGTTTGTGTCGGCCATGACCACCGTGTCGGCGGTGATCTTCCTCTACAGCCCCGACACCGTGCTGGCCTCCGTGGCCGTGCTGAACATGGACGACGCCGGTGATATCGGCCCCGCTGCGGCCATGTCCACGCTCATTCTCGTCACGTCGATTGTCGTATCGCTGCTGCTGGAATTTGCCATGCGCGGCATCGTGCGTCGCACGCAGGCATGGCGTACGGCATCTCATTGAATTCGTTGTCTGTAGAACAAAGGAAGCATGCACATGGGTGACTCCTCCCCAATCACGGCGCGCCAGGCTGGCGCAGACCGCCTCAACCCGGGCAGCGCGCCGCTGCGCCTGGAAGCCGCCGTGCTCGACTGGGCCGGCACCGTGGTCGATTTCGGCTCATTTGCCCCCACGCAGATCTTCGTCGAAGCGTTTGCCGAATTCGGTATCGCCATCACGCTGGACGAAGCGCGCGGCCCGATGGGGCTGGGCAAGTGGGACCACATCCGCACGCTGTGCAACGACGGCGCGATTGCCGCGCGCTTCTCGCTCGCGCATGGCCGCATGCCGACTGATGACGACGTCACCGCCATCTACAACCGCTTCATGCCGCTGCAGATCGAGAAGGTGGGCGCGCATTCCGCGTTGATTCCTGGCGCGCTGGAGACCATCGCTGCGCTGCGCGAAGCGGGCCTGAAGATCGGCACGTGCTCGGGCTACCCGCGCGTGGTGATGGACCGCGTGGTCGATCTGGCCGCCCAGGCGGGTTACACGCCCGACTGCGTGGTCGCCTGCGATGAAGTGCCGCGTGCACGCCCATGGCCAGCGCAGGCACTGCGCTGCGTGGTCGATCTCGCCATTGGCGACGTAGCGGCCTGCGTGAAGGTGGACGACACCGTGCCCGGTATCGAAGAGGGCCGCCGCGCCGGCATGTGGACGGTGGCGCTGCTGATGTCGGGTAACGCGCTGGGCTTGCCGTACGAGCAATACGCCGCGCTGTCGGCCGACGAGCGTGCCCACCATCGCGTTGCCATCTCGGCCGGCTTTGCCGCCTGCCGCCCCCATTACGAGATCGACACGATTGCCGATCTGCCTGAAGTCGTGGCCGACATCAACCGCCGCCTGGCGCGCGGTGAACGCCCACAGTGCCTCTGAGTTTGTCGTCCTGTTTGTTGTCCTTTCCCTTGCATCACACACATCGAGGAAACCATGACCGCACGTCTTTCCCTGCTGGCTGCTGCCGCTACGATGGCGTTCGCCACGTCGGCTTTTGCCAAGACCACGCTGACCGTCTACACAGCGCTGGAAGCTGACCAAGTGAAGGCGTACCAGGACGCCTTCGAGAAGGCCAATCCGGACATCGAAATCAAATGGGTGCGCGACTCTACCGGCGTCGTCACCGCCAAGCTGCTGGCCGAGAAGGCCAACCCGCGCGCCGACGTGGTGTGGGGCCTGGCTGCATCGAGCCTGGCCATTCTGGACAAGGAAGGCATGCTGACGCCGTACGCGCCGACCGATCTGTCGAAGATCGGTGCCACGTACCGCGACAAGGCCAACCCGCCAGCATGGGTGGGCATGGACGCCTGGGGCGCTGCCATCTGCTTCAACACGGTCGAGGCGCAAAAGCAGAACCTGCCGAAGCCGACCTCGTGGGCCGACCTGACCAAGCCCGTGTACGCCGGCAAGATCGTCATGCCGAACCCGGCCTCATCGGGCACGGGCTATCTGGATGTGAGCGCGTGGTTGCAAATGCTGGGCGAGCAGAAGGGCTGGGCCTACATGGACGCGCTGCACCAGAACATCGGCCAGTACACGCACTCGGGCTCCAAGCCTTGCAAGATGGCGGCGTCGGGCGAGTTCCCGATCGGGATCGCGTTTGAATACCGCGCTGTGAAGTCCAAGAAGGAAGGCGCGCCGATCGACATCGTGCTGCCGTCTGAAGGCCTGGGTTGGGACGTGGAAGCCACCGGCATCATGAAGGGCACGAAGAACCTTGACGCCGCCAAGAAACTGGCTGACTTCTCCGCCAGCCCGGCCGCCATGGCGCTGTACGAGAAGAACTTTGCCGTGGTCGCCACGCCGGGCTTCTCCAAGCCCGATCCGCTGCTGCCGGCCGACTACGAGAAGCGCCTGATCAAAAACGACTTCACGTGGGCCAGCGCCAATCGCGACCGCATCCTCGCCGAGTGGACCAAGCGCTACGACGGCAAGTCGGAGAAGAAGTAAGCGATGCCAATGCAAGCTCCCGCAACTCCTGGGAGCCTGGATGCCAGCACCGACGTCGCCATCGTCGGGGCGGGCATTCTGGGCTTGGCGCACGCGGCTGCGGCCGTCAAACGCGGCCTGCGCGTGACGGTGTTCGAGCGCAGCGAAATGGCCGTCGGCGCCTCCATCCGCAACTTCGGGCAGATGCTGGTGACCGGCCAGCCGCCCGGCATCATGCTGGATCTCGCACGCGAAAGCCGCGCGCTGTATCTCGACTGGGCAGAGCGCGCCGGCATTTTTGCGCGCGCCAACGGCGCACTGCTGTTCGCGCGCAATACGGCAGAAGAGGCGGTGCTGGACGAGTTCATGTCTACCCGCGCGCCTGCCTTCGGCTACAACGTGAAGTTGCTGCGCAGCGCCGATCTAGCCAACCTCTACGGCGGACGTTTCTTGCGCCATCGCGCCGCGCTGCAAGGTTTTGACGACTTGCAGCTCTATTCGCGTGAAGCGATTCCGGCGCTGGCAACGTGGCTGGCGACGCAAGGCGTGCGCTTTCACTTCGGCACGCTGGTGCGCCACGTGGAAGGCGGCCGGCTGGAGACCACGGCAGGCGTGTGCAACGCCCAGCGCGTCATCGTCTGCAGCGGCCACGACTACCAGACGCTGTGCGCCGAGCAACTGCGCGCGCTGCAGCCCCAGGTGTGCCGCCTGCAGATGCTGCGCGTCACGCCGGAAGACGGCTTCCAGCTAGAACATGCCGTGCTGACCGGCCTGTCCTGCACGCACTACGGCGCGTTTGCCGATCTGCCAACCGCCCAGGCGCTCGCCATGCAGATCGAGCATCAACGCCCCGAACTGGCACGCCACGGCATCCACCTGCTGGTCAGCCCCACGCCCTATGGCGACTGGATCGTCGGCGATTCGCACGACTACAGCCAGGACGCTCGCCCGTTCAACGCCGAGTCGGTCGACAACATCCTGTTGGACCTCGCCCGCGACACCTTCGGCGGCAAGCTGCGCGTGGTGGAGCGCTGGCAGGGCGTGTATGGCGCCAAGTGCCATCTTCCGGGCAGCGGCGCGTTCTCGATCACACGCGTGGATGACCGCACCACCGTGGCGCTCATGCACAGCGGTATCGGCATGAGTGTGGGGCCGGCACTGGCACATCGGCATGTGGATGCGCTGGTCGATGGCACGGAACTGCCGCAGTGGTCGCCGCCGGCAAGCCGAGCTGCTCCGCTTGCTGTGTGACGTGACCTGCCCGACCGCGCTGCATTCATGGCCGGCGGGGAGGGCGCCGGGCGCACATCGTGCTACCTTGTGAGCCTATGCGCGCAACACAGGAGACACCATGCCGGTGCTGAAGGTCGATGTCGTCACGGCAGAAGAGCGGCTGTATGAAGGCAGTGCCAAGTTTGTGGTCATTCCGGGTGTGGAAGGCGAGTTGGGCATCCTGCCCGGCCATGACCATTTGCTCACGCGCATGCGGCCCGGCACCGTGCGCGTGACCCAGGAGAACGACGAAGAGGTGCTGCTTTTCGTCGCCGGCGGCTTTGTCGACGTGCAACCCGCCCAGGTGATCGTGCTGGCCGATACCGCCGTGCGCGCACACGACCTGGACGAGGCCAAGGCCCAGCAAGCCCGCAAGGCGGCTGAAGAGCACATGCAGAACAGCCACAGCAAGATCGACTATGCGCGCGCCCAGGCAGAACTGGCCGAGGCCGTGGCCCAACTAGCCGCCATCGAGCGCTTGCGCAAACGCCGTCGATAGGCGACGCACAGCACAACATTGCACCGCCCCGCCCACTGAGGGGTTCAGAACGGCGCCGGCGCTCCGTTTAAGTGCGGAACGATCGAAATCCCCGTTGTACGTCTCGATAGACGTGATCGGTTCCGCTGGTCTCGCCGATGCTGCCCTCTGCTGTCATTGCTTGTGTGCTGTTGCCCGCCACCCGTGTGTGGCCATGCCGGTCGCGCCGCGTTTTGGCGCGAAAGTGCGCAACGCAAATGTTTGCGCTGGCAGGTCTGCTGGCCTGCGCCACCGCCCGCGCGGAAACCGATCTGGCCGATCTGACCCAACTTCCCATCGAGCAGCTCATGCAGGTGCAGGTGGTCACGGCGGCGTCGAAGTACGCCCAGGCCGCCAGCGAAGCCCCCGCCAACGTCCACGTCATCACCGCGGAAGACATCAAGGCCTACGGCTGGCGCACGCTGGCCGACATTCTTGGCAGCCTGCCTGGCCTCTATACCAGCTACGACCGCAACTACACGACGCTCGGCGCACGCGGCTATCTGCGCCCGGGCGACTACGACACCCGCCTGCTGTTGCTGATCGACGGCTACCGCACCAACGATTCGGTCTTTGACCAGGCGTCCGTCGGCACGGAAGCGCAGATCAACGTCGACCTGATCGACCGCGTGGAATACATCCCGGGCGCGGGCTCTGCCGTGTATGGCTCCAATGCGCTGTTCGGCGTAATCAACATCATCACCAAGCGCGGGCGCGACATCGGCGGCGCGCAGGTGAGCGGCTCCACTGGCAGCGCCAGCGCGCGCGATGGGCGGGTGACCTGGGGCAACCGGGCCGAGAATGGCGCCGAATGGCTGCTTTCGGCCAGCGTGATGGATGCGCCGGGGCGCGATGTGTCGTTGCCCGAGTTCAACCAGCCCGGCGTGAGCGATGGCGTCGCGCGCGGCATGGATTTCGACCGCGCCAAACGCATGTTCGCCAAGGGCAGCTTTGGCGAGTTCTCCCTGATGTTCGGCTATGCCGATCGCACAAAAGGGGTGCCGACGGCGTCGTACTCTCAGCTCTTTGGGGACCCGCGCTCCCGCACCATTGACACACGCCAGTTCGTGAATGGGGTATGGCAGCACGCATTGAGCGAGTCGACCGACGTGACGGCGCGCCTGTTCTGGGGCCGCTATACCGGGGTGGGGCGGTATATCTACGACTATCCGCCGGTTACGGAAAACCGGGACAACTTTGATTCCGCCTGGTATGGCACGGAAGTGAAGCTCGTCACGCGCGCCATTGACCGCCACACCATCGTGGTGGGCACGGAGCTGCAGCGCGACTACCGAGATTCAATGCGGAATTTCGACGTTGCACCCTATGTGAGCTATCTGGATGATCACCGCAGCAACAACCGTGTCGGTATCTATGTGCAGGATCAATTCATGCTGCATCAGGATTGGGCGCTGGACACCGGCCTGCGCTATGACCACACCAGTTTTACGCCGGGCATCCTGAGCCCGCGCGTGGGCCTGGTGTGGCATGCCGCCCCCACGACCACGCTCAAGGCGATCTACGGCATGGCGTATCGCGCGCCCAACGATTACGAGCTGTACTACCAGACCAGCGCACCCGGCGGCCAGCAACTCGACAAGAAGCTCTCCGCCGAGCGCATCCGCACGTACGAAGCCGTGCTGGAACAGCAGGTGAGTGCGGGCGGCAAGGCCACGCTGTCGCTCTTCCAGAGCAACGTGACCAATCTCATCAGCCAGAGCACAGACCCGAATACAGCGCTGCTGTTTTTCAGCAACCTGGCACGCGTGCGCACGCGCGGCGTAGAGTTGGGCTATGAACAGCGCTGGCCCGGCGGCACGCGCCTGCGCACGAGCTACAGCTTCCAGCACTCCGAAGACATCGACACTGACCAGGCGCTGAGCAATTCGCCACGGCACATGCTCAAGCTCAATGCAACCACCCCGCTGTGGCGCGACAGCGTGCGTGCGGGTGTGGAAGCGCAATACATCAGCAACCGGTTGACCACATCGGGCGCGGTGGGCGGCTACTGGATCGCCAACCTGACTTTGCTCGCAACACGCTTGGCGCCCAACCTGGACATGGCGCTCAGCTTTTACAACCTGTTTGATCGTCGCTACGCTTCGCCAGCGGGGCCGGAACTGGTGCCGACTGCCATCGAGCAAGATGGCCGCAGCTTCCGCCTGAAGTTCACCTATACGTTCCGATGAGCGCGCTTGACGTCCTTGCCCGATGCACCCTACGCGCCCGACGGCTGCGCCCGCGCCGGCTGTGTGCGGTGCTGGGCGCCGTCGTGGCGGGCGTATTGTGCGCAAGCGTGACGTTTGCCCAGATGCAGGCCAGCGAGGTGCAGGTCGAAGCGGCTTTCGTCTACAACTTTGCGCTGTTCACCACATGGCCCGCCGACGCGATCGGCGCCGATGCACCCATGGTGCTGTGTGTGGCTGCCGAGCCCGCGCTGCAGGCAGCCTTGGAGAAACTGACAGGAAAACCCGTGCGCGGACATCGGCTCGAAATCCGAAAGATCAACGACAGCGGCGTGGCGGGCTGCCACGTGCTGGTGTCGGACGGGCACGGCTCCGGCAACATGCGCGTTGATCCGGCCGCACCTATCCTGACGGTATCCGCCACCCCGAAGGCCGCGCACGGCCCGACGAGCATGATTGCCCTGGCGCTGCAAGACAACCGCGTGGTGTTTGACATTGATGCTGCAGCTGCGCGGCAAGCCCGCCTGCAGCTCAGCTCGCAGCTAATGCGCCTGGCAAGGAGCGTGCAATGACGCCGCCGCTCATGCATCGGCCCCAACTGGGCCATTCTGTGGTGCGGGCCAACATGGCCGGTGCCGGCGCCGCGCTCACGATTGCCGGCTTCCTGCTCATCGTGTTTCAGTTCATTGCGCTGCATGCCGCCTTGGTGCGCGACGTGCACGTGCAGGCGCGCATCATCGGGGCCAACAGCGTGGCCGCGCTGCTCTTCAATGATCGGCGCGCGGCCGAAGAAACGCTGGCCGCGCTGGAAGCATCGCCCTCGCTGCGCGCGGCCGGCGTGTTTACGGCGCTGCGCAAACCGCTGGCGCTCTACCAGCATGGCGACACGGCCCCGGTGCAAGCCCCGGATGCCATGATGCTGCGCGAGGAACACACCTCGACACTGACCACGCTTGAAGCCGTGGAACCGGTGGAATCCGAACGCCGCGTGATCGGCTACGTGGTCGTCCGCTCGAGCCTGCGCGAACTCTACATGCAGCTGCTCGGCTATGCCGTGCTGACGGTGTCGGTGGGCATTGGCGCCATGGGGCTCGCGTATCTGGTCATCGCTCGCATGCGCCGCGCGGTGCTGCAGGCGGAGGCCCATCTCGACTACCTCGCCCACATCGATTCCGTAACGGAACTGCCGAATCGCCACGCGTTCAACGAGCGCCTGCACATGTCGCTCAAGCGTGCCGGACACGCCGGTGCAGTCGGCCTGTTGCTGCTGGACTTGGACAACTTCAAGGTCGTCAACGACACGCTGGGCCACAACAATGGGGATCGCCTGCTACGCCAGGTGGCGCGGCGCCTGAACGACGTGATCGAGCAAGCCAACCTGCGTGCCGTGCTGTGCCGAATCGGCGGAGACGAGTTTGCGATCATCACCGAGTTGTCGGGGCGCGCGCAGATTGCCGAAGATGAGGCAGCAGGCCTTGCCGATGGCCTCGCCAAGCGGATTCTGGCGGCACTGGCTGCGCCGTTTGCGCTGGATCTGCATCAGATCTACGTCACCGCCAGTGTGGGATTGAGCCTGTATCCGCACGATGCGCGCGACGTGCAGGCCCTCACGCGCAATGCCGATACGGCGATGTACCACGCCAAGAACAACGGCAAGAACGCGTGCGCCAGCTTTACGTCGGAGATGGACCAGCAAGCGCGCCGCCGCCTGCGTGTGGAGGCCGACCTGCGCCGCGCGCTTGATCGGGATGAGTTGCTGCTGACCTATCAGCCCCAGGTGCGCCTGCAGGCGTTGGAAGCGGACGGCGCCGCGTTGTCCGCGTCGCATCTGCACGGCGTAGAAGCGCTGGTGCGCTGGCGCCATCCGGAGATCGGCCTGATCGGCCCGGGGGAATTTATTGCCGTTGCGGAAGAAACCGGCTTGATCGTGCCGCTGGGGCTATGGGTGCTACGGACCGCCTGCCAGCAAGCTGCCCGCTGGATGCGTGAGAGCGAAACCCCGTTGCGCGTGTCCGTCAACCTGTCTGGGCGGCAGGCACGCGATCCGGGGCTGGTCAAGAGCGTGCTGGACGTGCTGGACGAGACCGGCCTGCCGCCGCACCTGCTGGAGCTCGAAATTACCGAAAGCGTGCTGATGGAAGACCTCGAAGCCAACATCGCGCTGCTCGAGTCGCTGCACGCGGCGGGCATCAGCCTGTCGATCGACGACTTCGGTACCGGCTATTCGTCGCTGGCGTATCTGCAGCGCTTCCCGATCCAGAAACTCAAGATCGACCGCAGCTTTGTACAGCGCATGCCCGGCGACGGCGAGGCCATTGCCGGCGCGGTCATCGCCATGGCCCACAGCCTGAACATGGAGGTGGTGGCGGAAGGTGTGGAAGACACCGAACAACTGGCGCTGCTGCGCAAGGCAGGCTGCGACCTGGGGCAGGGCTACCTCTTTGCACGGCCGTTGCAGGCCGAGCCGCTGATGGCCTGGGTAAGGCGGCTGGGCGGAGGCGACAGCGACGCGGCGGCTGATGCGGGTGACAACGCTGCGTCGCTGGCGGGATGACGGTTTAGGCGCTCGCCCGCCGCGCGGCGCGCGTTGCCCCCAGTGTGAGCACAACCACGGCTGCCAGGATGATCCCGGTAGCGCCCACCGTTTGCGGTGCCACCACTTCGTCGGCCAGCCATGCGCCCATCAACAGGGCGATGGGCGGATTGACGTACACATAGCTAGTCGCCATGACGGTGGACACGCGTTCCACCAGCGCCATGTAGGCGGTAAAGGCAATCGCCGAGCCAAACACCACCAGGTAACCCCACGCGAGCGCGGATTGCAGGCCGAGGTGCGTCGGCCAGGCTTCGCCGACGATCAGGCTGAGCAGCATGAGGGCCACGCCGCCAAACGCCATTTCCAGCACGAAGGCGGTCATGCCGCGCGGCATGTCGATACGCTTGGAGAGCTGCGAGCCGAACGACCACGAAGCAATGGCGGTGGTCAACGCCAGCACGCCGACGGTGCTGGCCTGAAACTCCGCGCCGTGGATCAACACCGCAACGCCAAGGCTCCCCAGCACAATGGCGCCGACTTCATACCCGCGCAGGCGGCCGCCCGCCAGCAGCGTCCACAGCGTGGCGAACACCGGCATCGAGGCGATCATCACCGTGGTGGCGCCGGAGGAGATTGTTTGCTCGGCCACCGCCGTCATGCCCATGCCGCCCACCAGCATGAACCCGCCGATCAGCGCGCAGTTGCGGACCTGCCGCCACGTTGGGCGTTCGCCCTTGCGCAGGATGACGACCGGCGCCAGCAGCAGGGCAGCTGCCAGAAAGCGCGAGCCCATCATCAGAAAGGGCGGCAGATCGGTCAGCGCAAAGCGAATGGCGAGATACGTCGTGCCCCACACCACGTAGGTGATGAGCAGACACAGGGCGATAAAGGGGGACATGGCGGGACCTCGGCGAGGAAGTCCCGATGCTACTCAACGCGGCCTTATGCGCAAAACGAGTTTTGTTATCGCTCGTTGTGAGGGGCGTTAGCAAGCAAGTGAGCCGGAAGTGGGCCGGATAGCGCCACGGCCGTCCGGCAGAATCAGATCACGCGGAAGCCGTGCGTGCCGTCGCGCCCGAGCTGCTCCACCAAGCCGAATTCCCAGTCGAGATACGCCTGCATGGCAGCGCGCGGCGCGGTGGTGCCCTCATAGGGGCGGCGGTAGCGGTCGATGCGCTCCGAGGCTAGGTGCGTTTCACCGGTCTCAACCGGCAGGCCGGCGGCCACCCACGCGGCGTTGCCGCCGTCGAGCACCCACACCTCGGCCTGCGTCAGCTTGGCCAAGTCGCTCGCCGCAAAACGGGCAAGCTGGCTGCTGCCGCAGGTGAGCACGTAGCGGCGCGCAGGCGGGATGCGTTTGATCGCGGCAGGCAAGTCGGAGCGCACAGCAAACCACGCGCCGGGAACGTGTCGCGCCACGTAATTGGCGCTGCGCGTAACGTCGATGACGGCGGTGTCACCCGTTTCCAGCCAGCCGGCCAGCGCACGCGCATCCACCGTGCGAACGGCGGGGGACGCTGCGGCGGGTGCTTGCCACGCGCCAGTGACGCTGCGCTCGCTGGCGTCGACGGGGTCGACCACGTAGACCTCCCAACCCATCTGAGCGAGCCATGAGGCCGTCATGTCGGCGCGCACGCCGTCGTCATCGGCCAATACGATGCGGGCACCACGCACAGCGGCTGTGTGATCCGTCTCTTGCACAAGCTGGCCGCCCGGTGCGCTGGCAAAGCCGGGCAAGTGGCCGGCGGCGTATTCCTCCGGTGTGCGCACGTCGAGCTTGTAGAGCGTGCGGTCCGGCACCTGCAGCTTGGCGACGTCCGCCAGCGCAATGCGCGGCACGTTGGCGCGCTCGGCGACGGCGCGCGCATCGGCCTGGGCCTTGGCGCGCGTGTCGGCAGAGACCGTGTGCGGATGCTGGCGGCTGGCGCCGTGGTCCAGCGTCTGATCGGCCAGCAGCCAGCCGATGGTGCCGTTGCGCAGCGCCGCCACCGGGTTGGGTATACCGGCATTCACCAGCGATTGCGTGCCGATGATGCTGCGCGTACGGCCCGCGCAATTGACGATGACCTGCGTGCTCGGGTCCGGCGCCAGCTCTCGGATGCGCAACACCAGCTCGGCCCCCGGCACGCTCGTCGCGGTGGGGATGCTCATGGTCTGGAACTCGTCATACCGCCGGGCATCGACGATGACCACGTCGCGCTTGGCATCCAGCAGCGCCTTGACTTCTTGCGCGCTAAACGATGGCGTGTGGCGCTGCGCCTCGACGTATTCGCCGAAGGCTTTGCTGGGCACGTTCACGTCTTGGAACACCTCGCCACCCGCTGCGCGCCAGCCATCGAGGCCGCCTTCGAGCAGGTACACGCGCGTGTAACCGAGTTCCGCCAGCTTGGCGGCTGCGCGCGGGGCGAGGTCCACGCCATCGTGCACGCCGTACAGCACGATCAACGTATCGCGGCGTGGAATGCGCGACCACGCTTCCAATTCCAGCCGCGAGAGCGGCAAGTTCGCCGCCCACAGCGGATGCGATTGTGCGTACGGGTCTTCTTCACGCACGTCGACCAGCGCGATCTCCTTGCGTGCGAGCAGCGCGGCGCGCACGTCGGCATACGACAGCGTGGGCACGTGCGTTTCGGCCAGCGGCGCGGCCACTGGCGATTGCGTGGCTTCGAGTGTGTCGGTTGCGGTGCTCATGATGCGGGCGTGTCCTTGGAGCGGTCCCAGAGATTGGGCAGATGGGTATTCGAATAGCCGGAGACAAACGGCTTGCGCTCGCCGTCTTCCGTATAGACCGAGCGGTGAATGCCGCCGATGTTGCCGCCGTACACGTGGATGCTGATCGAGGTGCGATCGTCAAACGCGTTGTGCACGCGGTGGATGTCACCCACGCGTGGGGAGACGCGTTCCACATTGCCGGGCTCCAGGCGGACGGCTGCACCGTCGTGCACGGCGCGGCCCTGTGCATCGAGCTTATACGGCTGCGAGTACTCTGCGCCGCGCAGCATGCCGATCAAGCCCCAGGTGGTGTGGTCGTGGATGGGGGTGTGTTGTCCTGGGCCCCAGACGAAGCTGACGATGGAGAAACGCTCGCCAGAGTCGGCATGCAGCAGGTATTGCTGGAAGTGCTCGGGGTGCGGCTGGGCGTACTCGGTGGGCAGCCAGTCATCACGCGCGACCAGTGCGCCGAGCAGGGCACCGGCGCGCGAGAGGATCTCGGCTTCCGTCGGCTGCTGATCCAGCAGGCGCGATAGCGCGATCACGAAATCACGCAGCGGCGCAATGGACTGCGTTTGCACGGGTGCAGTGGCGAGGGCTGGCGTGCTCATCGACGGGTTCCTGGGGTGGGGTGCGGCTTCATGATGCGACGGTTGTGCAGGGGCGTCTAGCTAAACCCCAAGCGCGGTACGGCCAGCGGCCAGCAGGATGGAATCGTTCTGTGGCGTGTGGATGCGGCTGCAGAGCACGTCACGGTAATGCCGTTCCAACGGGTTGTGGCGCGACAGGCCGTGGTTGCCCGACAGCTGCAAGGCGAGCTCCACCGCGCGGATGGCGTTGGTGGTGACGGTGTATTTGAGCAAGCCGCTGTCGGCCAGGGAGAGCGGCGCGCCGGCATCAGCCACTTCAGCTGCGTGGTCGAGCAGCACGCGGTTGGTGCGCAGGGCGGCGGCAATCTCGCCGGCCGCTTCCTGCATGCGCGGCAGCGTCGCCAGCGGACCGCCGAGGTTGGCCGGCGCACGCGTGTTCAGGAACTGCGTGAGCCAGTCGCGCGCGGCTTGGGCCACGGCGTCATACAGGCTGCCGAGCAGCACATTCATCCACGCTTGTTGATCGAGGTGCACGCCGGTATCGGCCTGCGTGGCGCCATGGGCAGCCCAGTCTGCGGGCGGGCGAATGTCGACGGCGTGGTCCAGCGGAATCTCTACGTCTTCCAGCACCACATCGTGGCTGCCGGAAGCGCGCAGGCCGAGGTGGTTCCACGTCTCTTCAATGCGGATGCCGGGCGTCTCCGGCAACGGGCGCGGCACGAGGAAGATGCCGACACGCGGTTCGGCTTCGTCAGTGCGCCCCCATACCGACAGCCAGCGCAGCGCAGGGCTGCCGGTGCTGTAGAGCTTGCGACCACGGATGCGCCAGGTGTTACCTACGCGCGTGGCAACCGTGGCGGGCAGGCCGCCGCGTGCTGGCGTGCCGAGGTCGGGCTCGACGCGCAGCGCGTTGATCAACGCACCTTCGTTCAACGCTGTCGCAAAGACTTGCTGGCGCACGTGCGGGGACCAGCGCGTGTCAACCCGGCCGATGGCGCGGTGCTGTAGGTACGTCATCGTCAGCACGAGCGCGGTGGCGGGCTCAGCATGGGCGATGGCGGAAATGATCTGCCGTGCGGTCTTCAAGTCAGCACCACCACCGCCATGGGCCTGCGGAATGACTTGCGCGATCAGGCCGGACGCGTGCAGCAGCGCGAAGTTCTCATGCGGGAACGTGCCATGCAGATCATGCGCAGCGGCGGAGGCTGCGAGTTGCGGGGTGATTTCAGCCAGCGCCTCCGCAAGCCGTTCGGGCGGGGTCGGCAAGCGATGCAAGGGCATAGAGGACATCACAGCGGACATGACAGTGGATGCACGAGGCAAGTGACATTGCCGTACAGCGTATCTGCCTTGCCACGCACGGCGAACGACCTATGCCGAATATGCAGCGTTGAAATTATTCGTTAGTGCAAGGCTGGCGGTGACGTAACTTCAATCGCATTCGTGGCGAGGTGCAGCGCAGCATTTGCCAATCTCGCCGGCCTTCTAACGTTATGCGGAGCGAGTGCTATGAGCGTCGATTTCATCGGCATGATCCAGAGCCAGAAACAGTCGGAAATCCATCCGCCCGATCCCAATGGGCCGGTAATCGACCGCGACTATGTGCGTGCCTTTGCGCAGGCGCACGAGCAGGCCGGCTTTGATCGCATCCTTGTTCCGCACCATTCGACGGGGCCATCTGCCACGCTCACGATTTCGTACGCAGCGGCGCTGACGGAACGCATCCACTTCATGCTGGCGCATCGGCCGGGCTTTACCAACCCGACGCTGGCCGCGCGCCAGATCGCCACGCTGGATCAGTTCACCGGCGGGCGTCTAGGTGTGCACTTCATCTCGGGCGGCTCTGACAGCGAGCAGCGTCGCGATGGTGATTATCTCGACCATGACCAACGCTACGCGCGCACCGATGAGTACCTCAGCATCCTGCGTCGCATCTGGACGGAGCCGAAACCGTTCGACCATGAAGGCGCGTTCTATCGCTTCGAGCAAGGCTTCTCGGAAGTGAAACCCGCGCAGAAGCCGCATGTGCCGATCTACTTTGGTGGCGCATCCGATGTGGCCATCGAGGTGGCAGGCAAGCATGCCGATGTGTATGCGCTGTGGGGCGAATCGCTCGATCAGGTGCGCGACTTGACCACGCGCGTGCGTGCCGAAGCCGCCAAGCATGGGCGCAGCATCCGCTTCTCGGTGTCGTTCCGGCCCATCCTTGCAGAGACGGAAGAGGCTGCGTGGGCGCGCGCAGATAGCATTCTTGAGCGAACCCGCGCGCTGCGCGTACAGCAGGGCTATAGCCGAGGTGGCCCGCAGCAGAGCGAAGGCGCGCGTCGGCTATTGGCTGCCGCAGAGCAGGGCGAGCGCGTCGACAAGCGTTTGTGGACGGCCATCGCCAAGGAAACCGGCGGCCGCTCCAACTCCACCGCCCTGGTCGGCACGCCCGACCAGGTGGCCGATGCCCTGCTCGATTACTACGACCTGGGCGTCACCACCTTCTTGATCCGCGGCTTTGATCCGCTGGAGGATGTGGTGGACTACGGCCGCACGCTCATCCCGCGTGTGCGCGAGTTGGTTGCGCAGCGTGACGCGCAACGCAAAGCTGCGTGAGGCATAGGCATGAGCGCAGTGCTTTCCATCGAGCGCCCTGTATCGGGCACGCTCAAACTGAACCCGACGCCGCAGCAGAAGTTCTGGTTTGATCCGCCCGCTGCGCGGCCCACGATCGAGGCGGAGCGGCGCCATCGGCAAGAGCGGCTGGCCGGCGCCTTTCGCATCTTCGCGCGGCATGGCTTTGACCTGGGGCTGGCAGGCCATATCACCGCACGCGATCCGGAGTTGACGGACCACTTTTGGGTCAACCCGCTTGGCGTGCATTTTTCACGCATCAAGGTGTCGGACCTGCTGCTCGTCAATGCGCGTGGCGAGACGGTGATCGGCAATCGGCCGCTCAACAAGGCGGCGTTTGCAATCCATGCGGCGATTCACGAAGCGCATCCGCACGTCGTGGCGGCAGCGCATACGCATTCGACGTACGGCAAAGCGTGGTCCACGCTGGGCCGGCCGCTGGATCCGCTCACGCAGGATGCGTGCTCGTTCTACGAAGACCACGCGCTGTTCGACGACTTCACCGGCATGGTGGTCGACGCCAGCGAGGGCGACCGTATTGCACACGCACTCACCAAGCCAGACGGCGGCACGCACAAGGGCGTGATCCTGAAGAACCACGGCATCCTCGCCGCCGGGCCGACCGTGGAAGCTGCAGCGTGGTGGTATATCGCGCTGGACAACGCTGCGCACACGCAATTGCTGGCCGAAGCCGCTGGCACACCGCAGCCCATTGACGCCGACACGGCGCGGCACACCCATGGCCAGGTCGGCGGGCAGGAGGGCGCGCTGCACGCCTTTGAGAGCCTCTACGCAGGCCTCGTTGCTGCCGAGCCAGACTTGCTGGACTAAGCAGAACACATCGAACACAACATCACGGGGAGCATTCAATGAGCGAAGAAAAAGCGGGCATTTCACGCCGCCAGGTCCTGCATGCGGCTGCCGCCACGGCGCTGGCCGCACCAGCCTTGATCCTCGGTCGCAAGGCGTACTCGCAGCCGCGCAAGCTGACGTTCGCGTGGAACCAGAATGCGTTCTGCCTGACACCGATTGTGGTGGCGCAGGAGCGCGGCTTTTTCGAGAAGAACGGCCTGCAGGTTGACCTGATCAACTACAGCGGCTCGACTGATCAGTTGCTGGAATCCATCGCCACCGGCAAGGCCGATGCGGCGGTGGGAATGATCCACCGCTGGCTCAAGCCGCTGGAGGCGGGCTTTGACGTGAAGATCATCGGCAGCTCGCATGGCGGTTGCGTACGGCTGGTGGGCGCCAAAGCGGCGGGCGTGACCAGCCTGCAGGCGCTCAAGGGCAAGACCGTGGGCGTGAGCGATCTTGCAGCGCCGGGCAAGCATTTCTTCACCATCCTGCTGGCCAAGAACGGCATCGACCCGGACAAGGATGTCACCTGGCGCCAGTACCCGGCCGACCTGCTGGGCGTCGCGGTGGACAAGGGCGAGATCCAGGCCATTGCTGATGGTGACCCGAACCTCTACCTGCTGGAAAAACGCACCCAGGGTGCGTACGTGGAGCTGGCCACCAATCTGACCGGCGAATACGCGCGCAAGGTCTGCTGCGTGATCGGCGCGCGCGGCGAGCTGGTGCGCAATGACCGGCCGACCGCATCTGCTCTGGCCCGCTCCATCGTGCAAGCCACCGACTTCGCCAACGAAAACCCGAACGAAGCGGCCAAGGTCTTCGCCAAGTACTCGCCCAAGGTGCCGCTGGAAGATTTGCGCAAGCTGTACGCCACACTCACTTACACGCATCACCCCACGGGCGTTGACTTGCGCGACGAGATCGCCTTCTACGCGGAGGACTTCCGCCGCATCGGCGTCATCAAAAAGACCACCGACCCGCAGCGCCTGGCGCAGCACGTGTACGTCAACGTGCTGGCGTAGGGCAGCGCCGCATGAACAACACGAGCAACATGAGGAGAGCATCGACATGACTACCGCCCCTCAAACGCTGGAGGCGTCGGCCGCACTGTCTAACCCCTTTGGCGAGGCGATTGCCAACGCACGCGTGTGGCGCACCGGCACGGTGGCTGCGCTGGCATGGGCCGCCTTCGGGTTGCTGACGTGGCGCTGGCCCAACCATGTGATCGGCTTCAGCGACTGGGCCTTCACCGCAGAACTCGGTATCGCCACGTTACTGGTGGGCGTTGCGCTGCTCGTGCTGGCGTTGGCCGGTGCGTACGTGGCACCGCTGCGGGCTGTGCTGGAAACGCTCCTGCCCCTCGGGCCATGGCTGATTGCTGTGCCCATTGCGCTGGCTGCGTGGGAAGCCCTGACAGCCAAGTCTGGCATCTTGCCCACGCCATTCTTTGCCCCGCCGCAGGCGTTGATCGACGTGT
Source organism: Ralstonia sp. R-29 (assembly GCF_049913345.1). Lineage (NCBI taxonomy): Bacteria > Pseudomonadati > Pseudomonadota > Betaproteobacteria > Burkholderiales > Burkholderiaceae > Ralstonia > Ralstonia sp. R-29. The sequence continues at coordinate 613,141 of NZ_CP184378.1, read as the reverse complement.
ACACCGAGGATTGGCAGCGCCTGGGCAGCAGCGTCGTCAACACGCTCAAGCTGCTGGGGCTCGGCTACGCCCTGGGCGCGTTCACGGGCTTTCTGGTGGGCGTGTCGATCGGCTGGTCGCGGGCGGTGGGCTACTGGGTGCATCCCGTGCTGCGGTTGATTGGCCCGCTGCCGCCCACGGCGCTGTTGCCGCTCACGTTCTACTTCTTTCCGTCGAGCTATTCCGCCGCGGTGTTTCTGATCGCGCTGGCGTCGGGGTTTCCGGTGGCAGTGCTCACGTGGTCCGGCGTGGCCGGCGTCAACAAGAGCTACTACGACGTTGCGCGCACGCTGGGTGCCTCCAATGCCTTCCTGGTGCTGCGCGTGGCGATTCCGGCTGCGTTGCCGCAGGTGTTCGTCGGGTTGTTCATGGGGCTGGGCGCGTCGTTTACGGTGCTGGTGGTGGCCGAGATGATGGGCGTGAAGTCGGGCCTCGGCTGGTACCTGACGTGGGCGCAGGGCTGGGCCTCGTACGTGAACATGTATGCCGCGCTGATCGTGATGGCGGTGCTGTTCTCCAGCATCATCACGCTGCTGTTCAAGGTGCGTGACCGCGCGCTGGTCTGGCAGAAGGGGACGCTGAAATGGTAGCCGTGCTCGAACGCGAGGCACCTGCTCAGACCTCGCCCCGCGCCACTTCCGGCGCGCGCATCGACGTGCAGGGTGTGAGCCACTGGTTCGGCGGTCGCGCCAACCCGCTGCAGGTGCTCGACAACGTTGACCTAACCGTGCAGCCCGGCGAATTCGTCGCGCTGCTGGGCCCAAGTGGCTGCGGAAAATCCACGCTGTTGCGGCTGATTGCAGGATTGGAAGCCCCCACGCGCGGCCGCATCCTGCAGGACGACACGCCCATCACCCAGCCCGACCCGTCGCGCATTGTGGTGTTTCAAGACCCGACGCTCTACCCATGGCGGCGCGTGTGGGACAACGTCGCCCTCGGTCTGCAGGCGCGCGGCGTGCTCAAGGCCGAGCGCGACCGCGTGGACGATGCGCTGGAACGCGTTGGCCTGGGCGGCTTTCATCGCGCGTTTCCGCATGAGTTGTCGGGCGGCATGGCGCAGCGTGTGGCGCTGGCGCGTGCGCTGGTCAACGATCCGCAATTGCTGGTGCTGGATGAGCCGCTGGGCAAGCTCGATTCGCTCACGCGGCTGGCCATGCAGAGCGAGCTGGTGACGCTCTGGCAGCGTGCGCGCTTCTCAACCGTGCTGGTCACGCATGACGTGGAAGAGGCGCTGTTCCTGGCGCAGCGCGTGATTATCTTCAGCCCGCGCCCGGCGCGCATCACGGCGGAGTTGACGGTGGATCTGCCGTATCCGCGTCATCGTGGCGACCCGCGCCTGAGCGCGCTCCGGCATGAGGCACTCGGCCATCTCGGCCTGGGCGAGACCTGGTAGATGTCCCGATCATCATGAGCGGGCCGGACGCCACGGTCTGGCTCAACGCGTTGCTCAGCGTTCTGCAGTGGGGGCAGCACGGCGTGCTGACACTCTGGCACGCGCTCGGCCTCACTGGCGACGTGCATGGGCAAGCCGCCTGGCCGTGGGATGTGCGCATCGCCGCAGAGACGCTGCGCATTGATCTCGGCCAAGCACGCCAACTCGGGCTGACGCTGATTGCGATGGCATTGGCGCTGCTCGCATTACTACTCGCGACGGTGGTGCGCCGCTGGCGGCCGGTGTTGTTCGGTGTGGCGGCTGGCTTGTTGGTGGTGGCGCCGTGGCCGTCGGCGGTGGTGCTGTCACCCGCCGTGCCGACGAGCTTCCATACAAGCCCGACGGCGTTTTCGCTGGCGTCCATCACGCAGGGCGGGCGCATCTACAACACCGCCTGCGCAAACTGCCATGGCGCGGATGGCCGAGGTGAGGGCCCGTTGGCCGCCACGCTCACGCGCTGGCCACCCACCGTAGTCGGCCCGCTGCTCGGCCGCCGGGCCGATGGCGAGCTGTTCTGGCACATCGCCAACGGCATGCGCGACGAACACGGCGCGGCCACCATGCCTGCGTTTGGCAATGGCCTGAGCGACACCGACATCTGGGGCGCACTCGATTACATGAAGGTGCTGGCTGCGAATGGCGGCGTACGTGCGGGCGGCTGGCCGGTGCCAATCGCTGTGCCCGCGCTGTCCGTCCGCTGCGGTGACGCGTCGCCCAAGCCATTGGCTGCCTGGCGCAATGGGCAACGCGTGCGCGTGGTTGCCGTCGAGGGCGATGCCGCATCTGCAAGCCGCATTCCATTGGAAGACCCGCGCTTCCAGACCCTGCTCATCACGCCGGACGGCACGCTACCGCCGCCGACGCGTTCGTTCCAGGCCCGCTGCGTGGCCGCCAGCCCCGACGCATGGGCCGTGTTCGCCACCATCGCGGGCGAACGGCCGCAGACATTCGCCGGCACGCAATTGCTGGCCGATCGCAACGGCTGGCTGCGTGCGCGCGGCGAACCCGGCACCGCTTGGTCCGATGCCGACTTTCTGTGTACCTCCGCAGCGCGCCAGGCCACCGCCATCACAGCCGGCGGCCTCGATGCCCTGATCGCCCGCATGGACGCCGAACCGGTGCGCTACGTGAAGGGCGGCTTCATTCATTGACGCGACATTTCCTATGCCGATTTCTCGACGACATTTCCTGCAATCCGGTCTGGCCGTGGCGACCGTGCCCGCGCTGTCCTTCGCGCAATCGCCGCCGTTACGCATCGTACTCAAGGCCGGTGACCAGAAGGGCGGCCTGCGTGCGCTGCTCGAAGCGGCAGATGCACTCAAGGGCGTGCCCTACGACATCCAGTGGACGGAGTTTCCTGCTGCCGCGCCGTTGGCCGAAGCGCTCAATGCTGGCGCGGTGGACCTCGGCCCGATTGGCGATGCGCCAGCCATCTTTGCGCTGGCGGCGGGCACGCGCATCAAGCTGATCGGCGCCAATCGTTCCGACCCGTATGGCACGGCGGTGCTGGTGCGGCCCGATTCTCCGTTGAAGACGGCGGCAGACCTGAAGGGCAAATCCATCGGCACCAACCGGGGTTCGATCGGGCATTTCGTTGCGCTCAAGGCGTTGGAATCTGCAGGGCTTGGGCCGGACGACGCCAACTTTCGCTTCCTGCCGCCGGCGGACGCCAAGCTCGCGCTGGTCAATGGGTCGATTGATGCATGGTCAACCTGGGAGCCCTATACGGCGATGGCCGAAACCGCCAAGCACGCACGTGTACTGGTGAGCGGCCGCGGGCTGTGGTCGGGCCTGAGCTACCTAGCCGCCACCGATGCCGCGCTGGCTGCCAAGCGGGATGCGCTGCGGGATTTTCTGCAACGCGTGGTGCGTGCGCAGGTGTGGTCGTACCAGCACGTCGACAGCTATTCGGCCACGCTGGCACGCATCATCGGCATTGCCCCGGAGGCCGCGCGGCTGCAGTTTGCGCGTCGGCAAACGGTGTGGCGGCCGATTGATGCGCAGATCGTGGCCGAGCAGCAGCGCACGGCTGATTTCTACGTGAAGGTCGGTCTGCTCAAGCAGCGGCTCGAGGTTGCTTCCACTTTTGACACGGGATTTCCGCTGACGGCCTAGCGCGCGTTGCCCGAGTGCGACTCTGCGCTCGGTCGAGAGCCGCCGTGCGGGCCGGTGGAGCCTGGCGCTTCCGCAACGTTCTTGGGCAGATTGGTCTGCGAGGTTGCGGTGTCCGGAGCGTTGTTGCCGCCTTTGCCAAAGCGTGCTGCCAGACGGTCTTGCACCTCGGTCAGTTGGGCTTGCTCCTGGGCTTTTTGCGTGCGCTCGGTCTCGGCCTGCTGGGCTGCAGCGGCTTGTTCAGCGGGCGTGGGCGGTGGCAGCTTGCCATGGGCAGGGCGGGGTAGCGCCGCGATTACCAAGCCGATTGCAAGTGCCAGGGGCCAGGCGACGCGTCCAACGTTGATGCGGGGAGGTGACATGGCGATCTCCGGAGTGGCATCGCCATGGCTCAGCAAGCGCGGTGCCGCGTGAGTTCAGCGCCGCTCGTCTGTCAGCGATTGCCGCAGCGTGTCTTTCAGCAGGTTGAACACCGGGTTGTCGTTGTCCTTGCGATAGGCCATCCACAACTCAACCGGCTTGGCGGGCGTGGTGCGCACCGGGCGGTAGACCACGCCCTCGAAATGCAGCATCGACGCTGCCGCCGGGATCAACGCCACGCCAATTCCCGCGCGCACCAGCGCCAGCATCGAGTGGATCTGGCTGACGTATTCGACGATGTCGGGCAGCACCTCGGCGCGCTCAAGCAGGCCGCTCACCATCTGGTGGAAGTAGCGCGCCTCGTACGGCGAATACATCAACAGCGGCTTGCCTTCGCAATCGCGCAGGGAAGGGCGCTGCGGCCACTGGTCCGCCGCCGCTTCGGGCAGCGCAAGCACCATCGATTCCTGCGAGCACGGCACGGCCACCAGCTCACCGTGCTCCACCGGCGGGCGCAGCAAGCCCACGTCGATCTCACGTGCGTCCAGCGCCGAGAGTTGCGCGCCGCTCACCATCTCCTTCAGCGTCAAGCGTACGCCGGGCGACGCGGCCCGCACGGCACTCACCAGTGATGGCAGCTTTCCGTACCCCACCGATGCCGTGAAGCCCACCGCCAGCGCGCCCGCCGCACCGGTGGCGATCTGCCGTGCCGTGGCAGCAGCCTCGTCTGCAAGCCGCAGGATGCGCGAGGCATCAGGCAGAAAACTCCGCCCCGCCGCCGTCAGCTTGACCGAGCGGCTATTGCGCTCCAGCAGTTCTGTGCCGACCTGATGCTCCAACAAACGCACTTGGCGTGACAGCGGCGGCTGCGTCATGTGCAGGCGTTCGGCCGCACGCCCGAAGTGCAGTTCTTCGGCCACGGCGACAAAGCAACGGAGTTGGCTCAGCTCGAACATCGATTCAAAAACGGTATGGATTGAGTCGGCGCTTATCTTGAGGCGGAAAGATCAGCGGTGCAAGGCGGTCCATTCGCGCGCCTTTGTTCGCGCTGTATGCGACGGACGAAGGGGGAATGTCGTCCTGCGGCCGGACGAGCGGTGAATGCACCACGTGCGGCCGCAGCATTGGCATCGCGGGTTAGGGGATACCCTGTATCAATACAAATTCTATATTAATCGAGTTAGTAGTTGGCTTGGACTTGAATCGATGGCGATGCAAGAATCCGTTCACCAACAACACGCATTCGTAGAGCGAGACATGTCCCGATATACCCCCAAGGAATTCGCCCACCAGATCGGCACCGGCCTGCTGTCGTTCCCGATCACGCACTTCAAGGCGTCTGATCTGTCGTTTGACGAAGAGGCCTACCGCAAGAACCTGGCTTGGCTGTTCAGTCACGACGCCGCTGGCCTGTTTGCTGCAGGCGGCACGGGTGAATTCTTCTCGCTGACCGCGGCTGAGACCGACCGCGTCGTGCGCGCAGCCGTGGCGGAAACCGGCGGCAAGATTCCTGTGATCGCCCCGGCTGGCCGCGGCACCGCCGAATCGATTGAATACTGCAAGGCCGCAGAAGCCGCCGGCGCCGACGGCATCCTGCTGCTGCCGCCGTACCTGACCGAAGCCTCCGCTGATGGCGTAGCCGCGCACGTTGAGCAGGTCTGCAAGTCGACCAAGCTGGGCGTGATCATCTACAACCGCGCCAACCAAGTGCTGGACGCTGACCACCTGGAGCGCCTGGCAGACCGCTGCCCGAACCTCGTCGGGTTCAAGGATGGCGTGGGCGATCTGGAACTGATGACGCGCATCTACGCCCGCCTGGGTGACCGCTTCACCTACATCGGCGGCCTGCCGACCGCCGAGACGTTCGCGCTGCCGTACCTGACGATGGGCGTGACGACGTACTCGTCGGCCATCTTCAACTTCGTGCCCAAGTTCGCCCTGGAGTTCTACGCCGCTGTGCGCGCATACGACAACGCCAAGGTCTACAAAATGCTGAACGACTTCGTGCTGCCGTATATTGCCCTTCGCAATCGCAAGCGTGGCTATGCGGTGTCCATCGTCAAGGCCGGCATGAAAGTCGTTGGCCGCAGCGCTGGCCCCGTGCGTGCTCCGCTGACCGACCTGACCGACGCTGAACTGGCTGAGCTGTCGGCCCTGGTGTCGCGCATTGCTGAAGTGGAAAAACTGGCAGCCTGAGCGCAATCCAAACACGAGGAATCAACATGACATTGAGCGGCGAACTGTTGCTGGGCGCGACCCGCGTTGCGGGCGGTGCCGGCGCGGTTCGCGCCATGAACCCCGCCACCGGGGAATGGCTCGAACCACAATTCACCCTGGCCACCAAGGCCCAGGCCGCGCGTGCCGCTGAACTGGCCGCAGCGGCTTTTGACGTTTACCGCGAGACCGCGCCGGAAACGCGCGCCGCCTTCCTGGAAGCCATCGCCAGCCAGATTGAAGCGCTGGGCGATGCGCTGATCGAGCGCGCCATGGCGGAATCCGCACTGCCGCGCCCGCGCCTGGAGGGCGAGCGTGGCCGCACGTGCAATCAGCTCCGCCTGTTTGCGAGCGTCGTGCGCGCCGGCGATGCGGTGGGTGCGCGTCTGGATTCGGCGCTGCCCGAGCGCAAGCCGCTGCCGCGTTCGGACCTGCGCCTGCGCCGTATCGCGCTGGGCCCCGTCGCCGTGTTCGGCGCGAGCAACTTCCCACTGGCGTTCTCCGTGGCGGGTGGTGACACCGCGTCGGCGCTGGCTGCGGGTTGTCCGGTGGTCGTGAAGGCGCACCCGGCACATCCGGGTACGTCTGAACTGGTGGGCCGCGCCATTCAGGCTGCGGTTGCGCAGTGCGGGCTGCCGGAAGGCGTGTTCTCGCTCATTCAGGCAGACAACGATGTGGCGGGTGCCCTGGTGGCCGATCCGCACATTCAGGCCGTGGGTTTCACGGGCTCGCGCGCGGGCGGCCAGGCGTTGCTGCGCATTGCGCAGGCACGTCCGCAGCCGATTCCCGTATATGGCGAGCTGAGCGCCATCAACCCCGTCTTCCTGTTGCCGGATGCGCTGGCCAAGCGCGCTGCGGCATTGGGCCAACAGTACGTTGCGTCGCTCACGATGGGTGCGGGCCAATTCTGTACCAACCCGGGCCTGCTGCTCGCCATTGACGGGCCGGAACTGGATGCCTTCGAAGCTGCTGCTGCCACCGCCATGGGCGATGTGGCCGCACAGCCGATGCTGACGGCCGGCATTCACGCCGCCTATGCACGCGGTGTCGACAAGCTGGCGGGTGAAGCCAACGTGCGCTGCGTTGCACGCGGGCAGGGTAGCGACCAGCCCAACCGTGGGCAGGCCGGCTTCTACGTCACAGATGCCAAGAGCTTCCAGGCACAGCCGACGCTGCATGACGAAGTCTTCGGCGCCACCGGCTTGGTCGTGCGCTGCCGCGATGCTGAAGAACTGCGTGCGCTGGCGGAATCGCTGGAAGGGCAGTTGACGGCCACGCTGCATCTGGATGCCGGCGACACGGAGCTCGCGCGCTCGTTGTTGCCGATTCTGGAGCGCAAGGCTGGCCGCATCCTGGCCAATGGCTGGCCGACCGGCGTGGAAGTCTGCCAAGCCATGGTGCATGGCGGCCCGTGGCCGGCAACGACCGACACGCGCACGACTTCGGTCGGCACGGCGGCCATCGAGCGCTTCCTGCGCCCGGTGTGCTACCAGGACTTGCCGGCAGCACTGTTGCCGCAGGCCCTGCAAGACGCCAACCCGCTGAAGCTGCGTCGCCTGGTCGACGGACAGTGGCAGTAACCCTGACGTAGCAAGCCAATAACAAGCCGGGCCGCACAGGACCCGGCAGCTTGCCCCCCGGCGCATGCGACGCCGGTTGATGGAGGAGACGATGGACATCAAAGCCCAGACTGTAGGCAATCAGGTGGGCGCGCAAAGCGTGCCCCGCACCGAACGCATGAGTCGCGTGCGTTTTCTGATCCTCACGATGCTGTTTGTCGTGACGACCATCAACTATGCCGACCGCGCCACCATCTCCATTGCCGGCTCGGCCATGCAGAAAGAGCTCGGCATCGATGCCGTTTCGCTCGGCTATATCTTCTCGGCGTTTGGCTGGGCCTATGTGATTGCGCAGATTCCGGGCGGCTGGCTGCTCGATCGCTTTGGCTCCAAGCGCGTGTACACGTTCAGCATTCTGCTGTGGTCGGTGTTCACGCTGGCACAGGGTGCGATCGGCTTCTTTACGGGTCTGAGCGCCATCATCATGGTGTTCTGCCTGCGTTTTCTGGTGGGCGCAGCGGAGGCACCGTCCTTCCCTGCCAACAGCCGCATCGTTGCGGCGTGGTTCCCAGCCAATGAACGCGGTACGGCGGCGGCCATTTTCAATTCTGCCCAGTACGCGGCCACAGTGGTGTTTGCGCCGCTGATGGCGTGGCTGGTGCACGAGTTCGGCTGGCACCACGTCTTTATCGTGATGGGCGTGATCGGCATCGCCATGGCGTTCGTATGGAAGGCCTTCGTGCATGAGCCGAAGGACCACCCGCGAGTGAACCGCGCCGAAATCGACTACATCGAAGCCGGCGGCGGCTTGGTCAACATGGATCGCGCAGGCGTGGCCAAGACCGAAGGCCCGAAGCTCGGCTACGTCAAACAGCTGCTGAGCAACCGCATGCTGATGGGCGTGTACATCGCGCAGTACTGCATCAACGCGCTCACGTATTTCTTCATCACGTGGTTCCCGGTGTACCTGGTACAGGCGCGCGGCATGTCGATTTTGAAGGCGGGCTTCGTGGCGTCGATTCCGGCGGTGTGCGGCTTCCTGGGCGGCATTCTGGGTGGCGTCCTTTCCGATGCGCTGCTGCGTCGTGGCGCTTCGCTGTCGGTGGCGCGCAAGGTGCCGATCGTGCTGGGCATGCTGCTCTCCATGACCATGGTGATCTGCAATTACGTGGACGCACAGTCCATCGTGGTGGCTGTGATGGCGCTGTCGTTCTTCGGCAAGGGGCTGGGCGCGCTGGGCTGGGCGGTCAACTCGGATACGGCACCCAAGCAGATCGCCGGCCTGTCGGGCGCGCTGATGAATACGTTCGGCAATCTATCGAGCATCACCACGCCCATCGCCATCGGCTACATCGTCAACACCACGGGCTCGTTCAACGGTGCGCTGGTGTACGTGGGCATCCATGCCGCGGTGGCCATCGTCTGCTACCTGTTCATGGTGGGCGAGATCAAGCGTGTGGAATTGAAGCCGCTGTAAGCAGGAGCCGACGTGACCTTGCAATCGATCGAATCCAGCGCACGTACGGCGGCATCGCAGACGCCGCGTGTGACGGAGATGCAGGTGATCCCCGTCGCGGGGCGCGACAGCATGCTGCTGAACCTGTGCGGTGCGCATGCTCCGTTCTTTACGCGCAACCTCGTCATCCTGAAGGACAGCGCCGGGCGTACCGGCGTGGGCGAGGTGCCGGGCGGCGAGGGCATCCGCCAGGCGCTGGAGCGCGTGATTCCGCTGGTGGTCGGCCAATCGATTGGCCGTACCAATGGCGTGCTGAACAGCATCCGTCGTGCGTTGGCCGGTGGCGGTGCTGCCGCGCATCAGGCGACGGTGCACCAGGTGACCTCCGCTTCAGAAGCCGCCGTGCTGCGCCAGCCGCACGAGATCAACCTGCGCATGGACAACGTCATCACAGCAGTGGAAGCGGCGCTGCTGGATCTGCTTGGCCAGTTTCTCGACGTGCCGGTGGCCGAGTTGCTGGGCGCGGGCCAGCAGCGCGATCGCGCACCGATGCTTGCCTACCTGTTCTACGTGGGCGATCGCCGCAAGACCGATCTGCCGTACCTCGACGGCGCTAAAGCTGCCGACGACTGGCTGCGCCTACGCCACGAAGCGGCCATGACGCCCGACGCCATCGCGCGGCTGGCCGAAGCCGCCACCGAGCGCTACGGCTTTGCCGATTTCAAGCTCAAGGGCGGCGTGATGCGCGGCGCCGAAGAAATGGAAGCGATTGCCGCCATCAAGGCACGCTTCCCGCAGGCCCGCGTCACGCTGGACCCGAACGGCGCCTGGTCGCTCAACGAGGCGATTGCGCTGTGCAAAGGCCAGGGCCATCTGCTGGCCTATGCCGAAGACCCGTGCGGCCCCGAGGCTAGCTATTCGGGCCGCGAGGTCATGGCCGAGTTCAAGCGCGCCACCGGCATCCCGACAGCCACCAACATGATCGCCACCGACTGGCGCCAGATGGGCCATGCGGTCCAACTACACGCTGTCGATATTCCGCTGGCCGATCCGCATTTCTGGACGATGCAGGGCTCGGTGCGGGTCGCGCAGTTGTGCGACGAATGGGGGCTGACCTGGGGCTCGCACTCCAACAATCACTTCGACGTGTCGCTGGCGATGTTCACGCACGTCGCGGCGGCAGCGCCCGGCAACATCACCGCCATCGATACCCACTGGATCTGGCAGGAAGCCGAGGAGCGCCTGACGCGCGAGCCGTTGCGCATTGAAGGTGGCCATGTGTCCGTACCGGATCGTCCGGGGCTCGGCATCGAAATCGACATGGAGCACGTCATGGCGGCCCATGCGCTGTACAAAACCCTCGGCCCGGGCGCGCGCGATGACGCCATGGCCATGCAATACCTCGTGCCAGGCTGGACATACGATCCGAAGCGCCCGAGCCTGGGGCGTTGAACGAACACCGCCTCATCACTTGAATCAATCACGGAGTCTGTGATGTCTGAAACCACGCTGGCCTCTACAGCCGGCAATGAAGAGAAGGCGCTGACGATCCGCGTCCATGACGGTGACAACGTCGCCATCGTCGTCAACGCGCGTGGCCTGCCAGCGGGCACGGCGCTGGCCGATGGCACGGTGCTGGTCGAAGGCGTGCCGCAGGGTCACAAGGTGGCGCTGGTCGATCTGGCCGAAGGCGATGCCATCGTCCGCTACAACGAGGTGATCGGCTATGCCGTGAAGCCGCTGCCGCGCGGTAGCTGGGTCAACGAGCATGCTGTAAAGCTGCCGTCTGCGCCGGCGCTGGACGAGCTGCCGCTTGCCACACGCCCCGACCCCAAGCTCGCCAAGCTCGAGGGCTACACCTTCGAGGGCTATCGCAACGCCGACGGCACCGTCGGTACGAAGAATGTGCTCGGCATCATGACCAGCGTGCAATGCGTGGCGGGTGTGACCGACTACGTGGTCGGCCGCATCAAGCGCGAGTTGCTGCCGCGCTTCCCGAATGTCGACGATGTGGTTGCGCTGAACCACGTGTATGGCTGCGGCGTCGCCATCAACGCGCCGGCCGCCATCGTGCCGATTCGCACGCTGCAGAACCTCGCGCTCAACCCGAACTTTGGCGGCGAGATCATGGTGATCGGCCTGGGCTGTGAAAAGCTCGTGCCCGAACGCCTGGTGCCGGAAAAGCTCGCGCCGGGTGGCCGCATTCCCATTGAAGTGGCTGGCACGGCCGATTCGCCGGTACTGCGTCTTCAGGACGAAGCGTTCGACGGCTTTATCGGTATGACGGACGCCATCATGGAGATGGCCGAGCGCCGCCTGGAACACCTGAACAAGCGCCACCGCGAAACCTGCCCGGCTTCTGACCTCATCGTCGGCGTGCAGTGCGGCGGCAGCGATGCGTTCTCTGGCGTCACCGCCAACCCGGCGGTTGGTTTTGCGGCCGACCTGATCGTGCGTGCCGGCGGCACCGTGATGTTCTCGGAAGTGACCGAGGTACGCGACGCCATTCATCTGCTTACGCCGCGTGCCATCGATGAAGACGTCGGCCGCGCACTGCTGCGCGAAATGGCCTGGTACGACAACTACCTCAGCGGCGGCCAGACCGACCGCAGCGCCAACCCGTCGCCGGGCAACAAAAAGGGCGGTCTGTCCAACGTGGTGGAAAAGGCGCTGGGCTCGATCGTCAAGTCGGGCAGCACGCCCATCGTCGATGTGCTCGGTCCGGGCGAGAAGGTGCGCCGCAAGGGCTTGATCTTCGCGGCCACGCCGGCCAGCGATTTTGTGTGCGGCACGCTGCAACTGGCGTCGGGCATGAACCTGCAGGTGTTCACCACCGGACGCGGCACACCGTATGGCTTGGCCATGGCGCCAGTCATCAAGGTGTCGACACGCAAGGCGCTGTCCGAGCGCTGGCACGACCTGATCGACCTCGACGCGGGCCGCATCGCCACCGGCGAAGCCAGCATTGCCGACATCGGCTGGGAACTGTTCCACCTGATTCTTGACGTGGCGAGCGGCCGCAAGCAGGTTTGCGCCGACAAGCTGGGCCTGCATAATGCCTTGGCTCTGTTCAATCCCGCCCCGGTAACCTGATTTCCTGATCTGATATGACCTCTGAAGTGACTCATCAAACCGACCCGCTCGCTGGCGTCACCCCGCGTTGCCATCGTCTGCTACTGACGGGCGCAGGCGGCAACCTCGGCAAGGTGCTGCGCGAGCGTCTGCCCAAGTACGCCGATTTTTTGCGCCTGTCTGATATATCAAATCTCAGCGGTGCGCGCGCCGGCGAAGAGATCGTGCCGTGCAACCTGGCTGATGCGCAGGCTGTCGATGCGCTTGTCGCAGGCACGGATGCGATCGTCCACCTGGGCGGTGTGTCGGTCGAGCGGCCGTTTGAAGAAATTCTGCCGGCCAACATCCAAGGGACGTACAACCTGTATGAAGCCGCGCGTCGTCATGGCGTGCGCCGCATCGTGTTTGCCAGCTCGAACCACACCATCGGCTTCTACAAGCAGGGCGAGGTGATCGACAGCACCGTGCCGACCAAGCCCGATGGTTACTACGGCTTGAGCAAGGTCTTCGGTGAGCAACTCGCCAGCTTCTATTTCGATCGCTACGGCATCGAGACGGTGGCCATCCGCATCGGCTCGTCGTTTCCCGAACCGAAAGACCGCCGCATGCTCATCACGTGGCTGGGCTACGACGATCTGGAACAGCTCATCCACCGCGCGCTGTTCGTGCCGAAGGTCGGCTTTACGGTGGTCTATGGCATGTCGAACAACCGCGACCATTGGTGGGACAACCGCCACGCGGCGCACCTCGGCTACGTGCCCACCGAGACGAGCGAGATCTTCCGCGAGAAGGTCGAAGCGCAGCCGCCGCTGCCCGCTGACGACCCTGCGGCGCAGTACCAGGGCGGTGCCTTCGTCAAAGCCGGCCCGTTTGGAGACTGACCCGATGCACGTGAATGTAGAACCGACCGTGGAGCGGGTGGGCACCATGCAATGCGGCGTCGGTGAAAGCCCGGTCTGGCACGTCGGCCAACAGGCCTTGTATTGGACGGACATTCCGCGCCGCACGCTGTGGCGCTGGACTGCGTCGACCGATCAGTGCGATGCGTGGGCGTTGCCGGAAACGGCCGGCTGCATCGGCATGACATCGAGTGGCTGGGCGCTGGCGATGGAGACGGGCATTTTTCATGCGCCGCAGCCAAAGGCGGGCGTCGCGCTGGCACCGGTGGAGCGGCTGGCCACGGTGGCGCACCCGCGCCCCGACATGCGCTTCAACGATGGCCGCTGTGACCGGCAAGGCCGCTTCTGGTCCGGCACGATGGTGTTTGATACGTCGGAGGGGGCGCCGCTCGGCAAGCTTTATCGCTTTGATGCATCCGGTAGCGAGGCGCGTCTGGATGCCGTCATCGATGATCTGATCGTGCCCAACGGCCTGGCCTTCAGCCCTGATGGCCGCACGATGTATCTGTCGGATTCGCACGCGAGCCGGCAAATCGTCTGGGCCTTCGATTACGACATCGATAGCGGCACGCCGCACAACCGCCGCGTGTTCATCGACATGAATGCCTACCCCGGCCGCCCGGACGGCGCCGCCGTGGATGCCGAAGGTTGCTACTGGATCTGCGGCAACGATGCGGGCTTGCTGCACCGGTTCACACCGGATGGACGCCTGGACCGCAGCATTGCCGTACCCACGCCCAAGCCCGCCATGTGTGCCTTTGGCGGGCCGGGGCTGGATACGTTGTTCGTCACGTCGATCCTGATCGACGGCGACCCGCTCTCGGGCGCCATGTTTGCGTTGCGCCCCGGGGTGACTGGATTACCGGAAGCCGCTTTGCCCATTTGAATGATTGGACTGATCTGAACGCAGTACGCCCCACACCAGAACAAAACCGGGGGGGCTTTAAGGAGACAACATGAAACCCATCAAAGGCTTGCGCTGGTGGATCATCGGGCTCGTCTTGAGCGGCCTGATCATGAACTACCTGGCGCGCAATGCGCTGGCCGTGGCGGCGCCTGAAGTCAACAAGGTGCTGAGCATCAGCACGCAGCAATACGGCTATATCGTGGCGGCGTTTCAGGCTGCCTACATGGTGATGCAGCCCGTGGCGGGCTACGTGCTGGACGTGCTCGGCACCAAGCTGGGTTTTGCGTTGTTTGCGGGGGCGTGGTCGGTGGTCTGCCTGTTGCACAGCACGGCGAGCGGGTGGCTGTCACTGGCGGCGTTCCGCGCCATGCTGGGGATGACGGAGGCAGCCGGTTTCCCCTCCGCCTTGCGCGCAACGGCGGAGTGGTTTCCGGCCAAGGAGCGCTCCATTGCAACGGGGTGGTTCAACATCGGTTCGTCCGTGGGGGCGGTGGTGGCGCCGCCGCTGGTGGTCTGGTGCATCCTGCACGGCGATTGGCGGCTGGCCTTTGGGGTGATCGGCGTGATGGGGCTGGTGTGGAGCGTGCTCTGGTTCGTGCTGTACCGCGTGCCGACCAAGCACCCGCGCCTGTCCGAAGAGGAACACGCCTATATCCGCGCCGGCCAGGAAGTGCACGAAGACAATGCCGACGCGCCCAAGCCTTCATGGGGCAAGATCGTCAGCAGCAAGCGGTTCTGGGGCATTGCCATCCCGCGCTTTCTGTCGGAGCCGGCCTGGCAGACGTTCAACTACTGGATCCCGCTGTACATGGCCACCGAGCGCCATATGAACCTGAAGGAGATCGCGCTGTTTGCGTGGCTGCCGTTCCTGGCGGCCGACGTGGGGTGCGTGCTGGGCGGCTATCTGGCGCCGTGGTTCCAGAAGCGTTTCAAGGTCTCGCTGGTGACGTCGCGCAAGCTGGTGATGCTGACGGGGTGTCTGTGCATGGTCGGCCCGGCCTGCATTGGGCTGGCAACGAGCCCCTACACGGCGATTGCGCTGTTCTGCGTGGGCGGCTTTGCACACCAGACGCTGTCGGGCGCGCTGTACACACTTACGTCCGACATGTTCGGTAAGCACGAGGTCGGCACGGCGGTGGGCCTGGCAGGCATGTCGGGCTATATGGGTGGGATGCTGTTCTCGCTGGCGGTCGGCTCGCTGGCGGCGACCATCGGCTACAACCCGCTGTTCGTGGCGCTGGCCGTATTCGACATCGTGGCGGCCATCGTGGTGTGGACCATGCTGAACGACAAGCAGGTCCATGCCGTGCCGATGCAGCCCGGCAGCACGGCGCCTAGCACCGCTACCTGAGTTTGCGTAGGGGTATTACGCAGCCTGCTGAGTGATCTTCGGATTGAGCTTGGCGGGGCGGAGTGGGTTGAAATCGACCCACTCGCCGTTGCGCCAGCGGCCGGCGGCTTCTTCCACATCCATACCGCCGGCCTCCGCCAGCACGCGCGCCGCTTCGGCCTCCTTGTCGGGCGTCACGCGCGTGGCCAGAAGTACGCCGGAATGGCGCGTACGCAATGTCGCATCGGGTGGCTGTTCCGGTTGCGGTTCGTCGCGGGTGGCAAACATTGCACCGGCCAGCGAGCCGATATAGGCCCCCACGCCAGCCGCCACCACCGAAAACAGCACGGCAACGTGCAACGACATCAGCACGAACACGCCCGCCACGGCGCCAATCGCCGCCCCCAAGGCCATCCCCTTGCCCGCACCGGCATGCGCCCGAGAGGCCCCAGGGTCGGCATTCTGGTCTCCGCCGATGGGAAACGCGGCATGCTGCCCTGAAGGATTGACGAAGAAGACGTTCACATCGTCTTCGGAAAATCCGTGAAAGAACAACGCGCGCGCGGCGATTTGCGCGCGCTCGAACGTATCGAAACGGGCCGCGACGATCAGCGACATGGGGCCTCCTGAGAAACGCATTTCCCATTGCGCACGCAAACGCGGGGCCAGGGCGAAAAGTCGACCCAAAGTTACCTAGATCAGGTGATTGGCTGGGCAAGTGTCCGTCGCCATACTGCGCTGCACGGCCTGATCGAGGCCACGCGAGCCCCAAATCCAATACAAAGACAACGCAGTTACGGCCACCCCGAACAGGGCGGCCAGCCGATGCTGCCCGGCAACTGGGCAGCCTTGTGGTGTTGAAACGGGAGGGTGTGCCATGTTCAACGGCTTTTCCGCAGTGCCGGGCGCGATCGTGCCTTATGCATACGATTGGCTGCTGGTAGGGCTGTCGTATCTCATCTCGGTGTCAGGCGCGTATGTGGGCTTGCGATGGTCAAGACGCATCCGCAACCAGAATGGCAGCATCGACACAGACCGGCTGATCTGCGCCAGCGTGGCGTTAGGCGGCGGGGCAGTGTGGTCGATGCATTTCATCGGCATGGCCGCCTATCGCACCCCGGTGCGGCTGGAGTTCGACCTGTTCATGACCGTGATATCGCTACTGGTGGTCATGGTGTTTGCTGGGGCGGGGCTCGTGCTGGCATCGCGCCGCACGGGCAATCGCATGAAGAACATCGCGGAAGGCGGCGTTTTGACCGGCCTGGGCGTGGCGGTGATGCACTACACCGGCATGGCCGCGGTGCACACCAACAGCACGTTCGAGTGGGACATCTCCATCATGGCGGTGTCGGCGCTGATTGCGATCGTGGTCTCCATCGTTGCGCTGTGGCTGGCGACCACTGTCAAAACGCGCAACCAGCAGATCGGCGCAGCGTTGGTGATGGGCGTGGCCGTTTGCGGCATGCACTACACAGGCATGACGGCCGGGACGATGATCTGCACGGGGCAAAGCTATTCGCCGTCGCTGTTCGCCATCGAAGGCAGCAATATCGGCTATGCGGTGTTTGCGCTGGCCGGCACCATCCTGATGATCATTCTGCTGATCGAAGCCACGCATACGACAAGCGGCAAGCGCGTGGCCGCACGTTAAGCCCGATTCCGCAGCCCTAGGGTCTGTTGACATCTAAACGCCCGGCCGATGTATTTTTCGGTCGGGCGTTTCTCTTTGCGGTGGCGCGCCCCGCTACAATCGCGGGCTGGAATTCGTTGATGGCGCTTGAAATGGGGCTTGGCTGGTTTGGCATTTCTACCGTGTGGCTGTTGCCGCTGGTGTGGCGATACGCAATGCGTGCGCTGGCAGGGGAACGTGGTCTCCTGCAAGGACGGGGCACCGTCCGGCTTTGGCTGGTGACGCTGGTTGCGCTGTGCGCCAGCAGTACCCTTGAGGCACTGACTGCCGGCGGCGACCCGCAAGACAAGGCGGGCGGCGCGGCGGGGCATGCGTTGTCGTCGCTGTTCTTGCACATGCTGGGCTGGACCGGGGCGTTTCTGTTGATGCTCGGCGTGCTCATCTGGGTGGCGCCGATGGTGTTCGGCCGCACCTGGCAGCAAGTGCTCAAGCGCATACCCATCGTAGAAGACGCCTCGCACGACGAACCGTCGCTCCAGCCAAGCGAGCCGGCGGATGACGGCCTGAAGCCCACCGCACTCGGCCTGGGTGGCGCCGGTGAGCCACGTTGGACCGGCAACACGGGCCCAGCGCAGCCGACGATGCGCCATCGCGGTATCGAAGCCGTGTCCGCACGCCGTCAGCCGGCTTGGCAGCCGCCGCCGCGCACGCGCCCATCGCCGCCGCAGCCCGGCGAAATCTGGCCGTTGATCGATGCGCAGAAAGCGGCGCCTGCGGAAACGCCCGCTGGCGCCAAGGCAACGCCGGCACCCGTTCCCACACCGGCACAGGAACCTGCACAAGCGCGCCCAAAACCGCGCGCCACGATCGTCAGTAGCCCGTTCCATCAACCGCAGCTGGGGCTGCGCGAGCGCACACCTCCCACACCGGTAATGCAGCCGGCAGAAGCGGCGCCCGTGCCCGAGGTGGTCGACCTGCCCATCGCGGAGCCCGCGCAGGCTGAGATGGTCGACGCCGCCGCTCCCGACGTTGCCACGACGGTGCCTGCCGTCGATCTGGAGGCCGTGCGCCAGGAGGCCGAAGCCTTGCTGGCGGAACTGCGCAGCTTGATGGTGCCTGCCGCATCGGTGTCTGAGCCAGAGCCCGTGTCAGAGCCAGACAATGAGCCCGTGATCGAAGCGGTCGTGCCCACATTCAACGCGCCCTCAGTGGAGGCTGAAGAAGCACCGGCAGACGAAGCCGCGCCTGCACCTGCGCCGGGCGAGGCCGCGCCGGAAGCGCCCCCTGCGACCAAACCGCGTATCGTCTTGCCTGCCGTGGTGGGCGCAGTTGTCTCCCGCGCTGCGCCGCCGGTGCCAAGCGTCACCACACCCGCGCCGGCTCCCGCTCCAGCGATACCGCGTTACGTGGACTATCGCCTGCCCAGCCCCGCGCTGCTGACCGCCGCATCGACCAGCGCAGAAGCCGTCTCCGCCGAACACCTGGACGAAACCAGCAACCTGATCGCCCAACGCCTGGCCGAGTTCAAGGTGCCTGTGACGGTGGTGGGCGCCTCGGCCGGCCCCGTCATCACTCGCTTCGAGGTGGACCCCGCTGTCGGCGTACGCGGTGCACAGGTCGTTGGCCTGGTGAAGGATCTGGCGCGCGCACTGGGCGTGACGTCCATCCGCGTGGTCGAGACCATCCCCGGTAAAACGTGCATGGGCCTGGAACTGCCCAACGCCAAGCGCGAAATGATCCGCTTGTCGGAGGTGGTGAACGCGGCAGATTTCCAATCGCATGCCTCGCATTTGGTGCTGGCGATGGGCAAGGACATCACTGGCCATCCGGTGGTGACGGACCTCGCGCGCGCGCCGCACCTGCTGGTGGCCGGCACGACGGGTTCGGGCAAGTCGGTGGCCGTCAACGCGATGATCCTGTCGATGCTGTACAAGGCCACGCCCGACGATGTGCGCATGATCATGATCGACCCGAAGATGCTGGAGCTTTCGGTGTACGAGGGCATTCCGCATCTGCTGGCGCCGGTCGTGACCGACATGAAGCAGGCCGCGCACGCGCTCAACTGGTGCGTTGGTGAAATGGAAAAACGCTACCGCTTGATGTCCACTTTGGGCGTGCGCAATCTGGCCGGCTACAACCAGAAGATCCGCGCGGCGGAGCAGGCGGGCCGCAAGGTACCGAACCCGTTCTCGCTCACGCCTGACGCACCGGAGCCGCTCTCCACGCTGCCGCTGATTGTCGTCGTCATCGACGAGCTGGCTGATCTGATGATGGTCGCCGGCAAGAAGATCGAAGAGCTGATCGCGCGCCTGGCGCAGAAAGCGCGTGCAGCCGGTATCCACTTGATCCTGGCGACGCAGCGGCCGTCGGTGGACGTCATCACCGGGCTGATCAAGGCCAACATTCCGACGCGTGTGGCGTTCCAGGTGTCCTCCAAGATCGACTCCCGCACGATTCTCGACCAGATGGGCGCGGAATCGCTGCTGGGGCAGGGTGACATGCTGTTCCTGCCGCCGGGTACGGGGTATCCGCAACGCGTGCACGGCGCGTTCGTCGCCGATGAAGAGGTGCACCGCGTGGTGGAGCACTGGAAGCAGTTTGGCGAACCGGAGTACGACGAGGCCATCCTTGCCGGCGATCCGGCTGAAGCAGCTGCCGGTAGCGACTTGTTCGGTGGCGAGGGCGGTGATACGGAAGCGGACCCGCTTTACGACGAAGCCGCTGCGTTTGTGCTCAACACACGGCGGGCGTCGATCTCGTCCGTGCAGCGGCAATTGCGCATTGGCTATAACCGCGCGGCCCGGTTGATTGAGCAGATGGAAGCGGCGGGGCTGGTGTCGCCGATGGGGCGCAACGGGCAGCGTGAGGTGCTGGCGCCCGGTGGCGCCGAGTAACAGGCGTTTTCGCCTAGTGGGTGTCACGCCGACGGTGCGACGTACTCGATATACAGCACCCACTCGTCGGCCCGCACGGGGATGGCAATGGCGCGCTGGGTCGATCGCGTCGTCATCGAACTGATGTTGTAGGCCATGCCGCCTTCAGTGGCGGTGCGGCGCAATGCATCTTTCTCGGGTTCCGTAAGCCATGCACGCACAAATGCTTCCGGAACCGGACTGCTGACGGAGTAGCGAAAGGCTATTGCTGTTGGCTTAAGCGTCTGCGTACGTTTCGGACATCAGCTTGGCTTCCAGCATGTGTGCGATCTCGGTGACAGCGGATGTGAATACGCCCTCGTGCCGAGTGTGATAGCCGAACGGCAGCTCGTAGTAGGCGATGCTTCCATACGCGCGGGGCGCATCGCCGAACCGAAACGCGAGGCCGAACCCGCCGGAGCCCTTTGCGGGATGGACCACGGAACACGTCACTTCCGTGACAGCGCGATGCCGGAAGCGAAAGCTGTCGTTGCCGCATCGGAATCCGACCCATCCCAAGTCATGCGAGCGGAAAACCACGAGGGCATCTTCCGGGGGAAGCCCCGAGCCCTCCAGCGCTTCGGCCAGCTCGCTTGTCGACACCATCGGGATGGCAGCGTCGGAATCATCGTGCTCGACCTCCACGCTGACATGCCTGGCAACCATGTCTTTCAGCAGGCCGTAGACAAGTCGTGTTCCGTCCTGGCGTGCGTCGTCCACGGCATAGAGCGCCAATGGCCTGAAACGTGCGCGGCCCCCAATGCGCTCAGGTAACTGGGCGATGGGCTGCGCGGTCTCTACAGTGGAGGGAAGCGCGTCTCCACGCGCCTTTTTCCAGCGCTCAGCGATACCACCCAACCAGTACACCAGTGCTGTCTGCGGAATCAGCACCGCAACCATGACCGCGACCATAACACCAAGGCCCGCGAGGAAGCCGTGCTGAGGACCGACGAGCGTTGCAGCCTTCGCGCCTGCGTACACGGGCAGGGCCAGAAAGAGAAGCCAGAACACAATGGGCCGCTACCTTCCGCGTATCAACGCGACGCTGTGGCCGAGACCGAAAAAGATTGCAGCCACTGCCCAAGCTGCGCCTCGCCATCCTCATCGAGTTGGCCCGACAGCGCGCCATACCATTCGACGATCGCCTCGTCCGACAGGTTGGCCTTGAGAATGGGCAAGCTGTTCTCCAGAAAGCTCGGGAAGAACGGGATGCCGCGCATATAAAGAAAATGCGAATCGGTGATGCGGACATGCGCGTAGACATCGCGCAGCCAAACCAGGTACGGCATCGCCTCGGCCATGCGCCCGCTCTGCTTGAGCGCAGAGATGAACTGCGTGCGCGCGGTGACGCTGGACATCTCGTGCCTCTGCTCGTTGATCTCGTCGAACTTCATCAGCCAGGCTTCGCTGCGGTCCAGCTCGTCGCACATCACCGAGCTCGTGGCCAGTTGCAGCGCGTTGTGTGCGCTGGGTTCCTGTTCGAAGAGTGCAAGCCAGTAGGGGAAGGCTTCCGGGTATCGCAACATGCCCGAATAGGCGAGGGCGCATAAGCGGTTGGCGTCGGCGTGGCGATCCGCGTAGGGTGCGGCGGCGGCGATGGCGGCTTCGTGCTGGCCTTGCTGGTAAGCCTCTAGCGCGGGAGCGAGTTCTGGGGCGATGTCGCGGGAAGCATCGCTCTCATCCTTGGGTAGCTGAGGCGCGTTGCGGGCGCTGTCGTTGGCGTTGCGGCCGAACAGCTTTTTTAGAAAACGCATGGGTTCTTCTGTGAATACGGTTACTTTAAAGGGCTTGGGCGACGGCCGTGTCGCCACGCTTGATGGCGTTTTCGATCAGGCGCTTGTTCAGGGCCGCGCGTTTTACCTTGTCTGCTTCGTACTCTGCAGTACTGTTCCAGCCCTTGGCATCGCCCTCCTTGAGTTTCTCCGCCAAATTCTCCGCGTCGCGCTTGAGTGCCACATCCAGTAAATCGAAGCCAAGGCAAACATCGTAGGTTAATCCCCCAGAGCCGACATCTCCCTTAACGCTCAAGGCCGCCAGGACCCCATCCCCCACCCAGCGCCAGATCGGCCCCTGCTTCACCACCGCGGCCCAATCCGCTGCTGGGATCTTGTATGCAGGGTCGATCGTTCGCGGAAGACGCCGGAACTGTCCGTTCTCATCAAGCAAGCTGGAACGCCCTGTGAGCAATACCTCCCATTCAGGATCGTAGTAGCGCTGCCATTTGCCACGCTGGAACTGGGCGATCGTTTGTTCTATCAGTGCTTGCGCGTCGGCATGGGTTTTGATGACCTTATCACTGAGAAGAAGTGAAACAGATTGAACTCGGCGATCCGGAAATCTCTTCTCATCAGCCCGCATGGCCAGTGAGAAGATCGGCTGCCACCGAATCTCAAACCCCTCGCGCGTGTAGTGCGCAATCACGGCATCCGGCACCTGCGAAACGCTATAGCTGATGTAGCCATCGATGTTGTCGGTCGTGAATGTCGGAACGCCAGAGGCGCGTGCCGTATCAACGATGTTCCGGCCAAGATCGAATTTGATCTCTACCGTTTTCTGAGTTCCAAATTTGCCGCAGCCAGCAAGGCAGTTGAGACCGCTTATCGATGAGCCAGCGAGCCACAGTAATAGCGTGCGTCTTTTAACCATCGGACCCGCAGCTTTGGAGGATCGTGGTGATGCCGTTGAAGGCGGCACCCTCCACCTTCAGGGGAGGGTGCCATCGCTGGCCTTGCGTCCACGCAGCCCCTCTAGCGAACTCATGATGCTTTGCTGTTGATGCCGGATACAGGGCGATGCGTCTTGAACCGCAGTTCAAAACGAGCGTCATATCAAAAGAACTACGTAGGCGCCGCCACCCTGACTAAACGTCACTTCAACGGGCTTGGACTGACGACTGCATCCCCACGCTTGATGGCATTCTCGATCAGGCGCTTGTTCAGGGCTGCGCGGTTTTTCTTATCTGCTTCGTACTGAGCTGTGCTGTTCCAGCCTTTGGCGTCGCCCGCCTTGTGTTTCTGCGCTAGATTCTCCGCGTCGCGCTTGAGCTTCACGTCCAAGAGGTCGAAGTCAAGAGTGATGGTGTAGTCGAGACCGCTAGAACTCTTGTAGCCGAGAACATGCAAGCTTGCCAGAACACCGTCACCAACCCAGCGCCACGTCGGGCTTTCGTCCGCAACCAATGGCCAATCCTCCGCGGGAATTTTGTAGGCAGGATCAATCGTGTTCAACTCTCCTCCGATGTGCCCATGTTCATCGAGCATGCTGGAGCGACCAGTGAGCAACACATCCCATTCAGGGTCGGAGTAGCGCTGCCATTTGCCGCGCTGAAACTGCGCAATCGTCTGCTCTATCAGAGCTTGCGCTTCGGCATGGGTTTTTACAGTCCTATTGTCGAATTGCAGCGTGGCGGTTTCCACGGAAAGATTTGGCGAGATATCCCGATCGGCGTACATCGTGAACGCAAAGATCGGCCGCCAGTTGATCTCATAGCCTGGACGCGTGTAGTAGGCAACCACGTCCTTCGGGATGCCGTTGATGCTGTAGTCAATGAGCCCCGCTGTTTCACTAACCTGAAAGCTCGGCACGCCGGACGCCTTTGCAGTGTCAACGATGTTTTTCCCGAGATCGAACTTGATTTCCGCCACCTTCTGGCCTCCTAACTTACCGCAACCGGCGAGCCCACTGAGCCCCGCCACAGACGAACCCGCAAGCCATAGCAATAGTGCGCGTCTACTAAGCATTGAGCCAGCCTCGAATCTTCTGCAGCTCACCGTCCATATATGTGCGCTTAGTGGTCATCAGCTTGTCGAATTTTTTCGCGATATCTGCTACGTAAGCCATCCGGTCATCTTTGTTCGGTAAGCTCTTCTTTCGTCCAGTGATGTAGTCCCAAGTGCCTTTGGGTTCATCAAAAGTTGCCTGCAAATCGGGATCGCCGTTCCTGGGGGCTGCGCTGAAGTACAAGGTATATCTAGGAGATAGCGCACCCAGCGACGCACGGCTGATCAGGTGGTTGATATCCATCGTTCCAATGAGCTTTTTATCTTCGTAGATTAGCGGTTGCAACACATTGATTTGCTCTTGGTGAGCGATGGTATTTACCTCGTCGCGCTGCAGTTTCGCCATCTGGGTCTCACTGGAGCCGTACTCTTTGATGAATAGCGCATAGGTCTTCCGCATATCATCCGTTACCTTGAACTGCGCCACCTTCTGCAGCTTCTCAATGGCCGTCGCGTCGCCTGCAACCCGGCTCAATTCCCTGCGTTCTTCGTCCATGACGTAGAACGCCTCGCGGAAACCTCCCCAGTACTGCGAGCCCGGCATCCGATAGCCTCGATCGTAGCTCTTCACGTTCGCTTTCACGTAGCGGTGTGCCTGACCAGCGCTGGCTTGGAACTGCCCATAGCCGCCATCCATTCCGCCCCATACCGGTGGCGTCTGAAAGTAGCTGCGCGCCTGTGCGTACACCGGGTCACCCGCGATACGTCCCTGCAGCCGTTTCATCCAGTTAGCGCCAAACGGCAGTTCCTTGACTGCGTCTTTGGACTGCTGCTGTAGCGTGTCGGCGTCGCGCTTTTCCACATCCGCTCGTAACCGCTCTGCATTGAGGCTGCCGTCCCGGTTAAGGCCGTACTCCAGCACGTACCAAAGCCAGGGGTAGATGTCCATGAAGAGCCACAAGTTGCCCTTGGCAAGTGCCGCATACACTCGCAGTGAATGTTCGTAGGGTGACGCTTCAGACATCGCCTCAGATGCCAGCGTAGGGATACTCGAGGTGCGCATCGCATTACCCCAGCCTCCGTTGAGGACGTCCTCGCGCGAATAGCGATAGGCCTCCACGATGTCCTTGACCACAAAAGCGGCCAGAGCCGGCCAGAACATCTGAAGCTTGCCGGCCGACTTCTCGGCGCTGGCAAAGTACAGATCAGCATAGCGCGCTGCGATACGCTTGGCCCGCCGTTCCGGATCGGTAATCAGGTGCCAGCACTTGTTGTCACCTTGCTCGCTCAGCGCGACCAGAGCCTCTTCCTGAGCGTAGGACCACAGATATTTGGCATCGACGTTCTGCGTGTGCTGAGAGCCTTGTCGCGGATTCGTCCGGCACTGGCCAAGGACTTCAATGTCGTAGCCGTCGTCGTCATGCGGCATTGTGTAAACCTTCTTCTCTTATCGGTCGAACTTGAAACGGGCGTAACGCAGGGCATGCTCAAGTGGTTGCTCTGTTGGCGTCTGGATCCGCTCCGTTTCACCACCCTGCGGGGCATCGCCGCGCAAGGTCTGTTCCGGCTGCGCCTGGTTGCGCACGCGGAAACGGAGCCGGCCTTCGACCACCTTCTGATTAGCATCCTTGAATAGCACCTGCTCATCGAATTTCTGAAACAGCGAATGTTCCGCCGGCTCAGGCATTAGAGTGCCGAAGGGGAGGGATGGCAACTCCGCCGCCTGCCCACCCGGTCCAATCATCGGATGCCCAGCCCCCTTCACCGACAGCAGCCCCGACGTCTCAAACGTCACCGCGTTCCCCTCCAGCCGGATCAGCGAATCCCCACCATGCAGCACGATGTTCTGCTGCGCGAGGATCTCGACTGAGTCTGCCGATGAGGTCACGGTCACGGCCTTATCCGCCAGCACAGCCAGCGCATCGGTATGCGCCTGAATAGAGACCGGCCCGCCTTCGGCAATCACGCGAACGCCATTGCGCTGCGCAAACAGGCTCACACCCTTGGCGGCCGCAGCCGCGATGACATTGCCGGCGGCCAGATGCCAATCCGCCTGCGCCGTGCCATGCAGATGCCGGCTTGCGTAGACCGTGGTGGTGGCCTGCGAGGCGAGGGCGATGCTTGAGGGCGATTCCGCCACCAGCAGCGGCTGGCCAAACTTGTCGACCGGCTGCTGGGTGTCTTGCCCGTTGACGTTGCTGGGGTACTTGCCGTCTTGCGCGGGGTCCAGCGCTTTGTCGATGGGCTCGAATGCTTCGTTGGCGGCCAGCGGTAGGGCTTGCTGGCTGGCAGCTGCGTCGGACAAGCGCTGCGCCGTCTTCTGCGCGGCGGTGAGTTGGCCGCGCGCTTCGTGTGCGTCGAGTAGCATGCCGCCGGCTTGGGCTCGCGCGGTAGTGGACAGCAACAGGCCAGCGCCCGCGCGCACCACGGCCCACGCGTCGGTGCGCAGCTCAGCGCCGGTGCCACGCCATTCGCCACGATCGCCGCCGGTGGCGCCATGCGAGGTCACATAGCCGAGGTTGAGCTGGCTGTTGGCGGTGGAGCTGGCCACGCGCATGCGCAGCTGGCCGGGGTGATCGTCGACCACCCATTGGTTGTAGCCATCACCGCCGAGGCCCTGCGAGTGCCAGCCGGACAACACTTGCCCAAGCGGCGCATCCGCAGCGGGCCAGGGCAGGGCGTCTTGCGTGTTGTGCAGCTGCATGGCGACCAGCGGCCGGTCGATGTCGCCGTCGATGAAGGTGAGCAGCACCTGCGTGCCGGCGCGCGGCAGGTGGTTGCCACCCCAATTCGGCCCAGCGCTGGCGGTGGCCACGCGCACCCAGGCGGTGACTTGCGTGCGGTCATTGCTGGATGGGTCGGAGAAGGCGTTCGTCTCGGGCGCGCGCAGCCAGGGGAAGCGGATGCGCACCCGGTGGTCGCGGTCGGTGGTGAGCGGGGCGCCGTCGTCGGCGATGACCAAGGCGGCCTGGCCTTCCGGTGCGGTCGGGCGACGTCGATACGGCGGCACGATGGGCGCATCGGCCGGCACGGCAATGAACCGATTGCGGTAGCTGCCCGATTCGATCTCGGTGGTGGAGAGCAGCCGTGCGATGTCTGCGCCCAGGTTGTTGGCGGCCTCGTGCTCGACCTGCAGCGTGACGAATTCGCTGTGCTTGCTGTCGAAATGCTGCGTGAGCGTGAAGCGCTGGCCCGCGCCAAGCTGCCGTACGCTGCCTTGGCCCTCGTAGCGCAGATAGGCGCCTTCATGCGCTTGCATGCGCAGTTGCGCGGCGCGGCTGGCGCCTTGTGTATCTGCAAATTGGTAGGGGCCGGAGGCTTCAAAGCGTTCCAGCGTCGGCAGCTCTCCGCCGGGCTCGCTGGCGCTGGCTTGGGCTGCGGTGGCGGCCAGGGCTTTGTAGTCCCATGACGCGACGGTCACGGCATTGGTGCCGACGCTGTGCGCGTGCGAGAGGCGTTCGATGGCGTCTTCGCGCTCCGTGGCGTCCACGCGGTGGAAGCGGATCTCGGGCTGCGGGCAGGTGGGCCGCTGCGCGTCGTTGTCGAAGATGACGACCGTGTGGCGCGACTGCGCGTTGCTCTGCTGTTCGTCGCTCTGGTCATGCTCGATGCGGAACGACAGGCCCTCTTCGGCCAGCAGGCGCATCACGAAGGCATAGTCGCTTTCGCGGTACTGGCAGCAGATCGAGCGCTTGGCGCACAGCTGCGAGGCGTCAATCTTGTAGTGCGCGGTCGGGTACTCCGCAAAGACCTCTTCGATGATCTCGAGCGCGGTCTTGTTCTGGTAGACGAAGCAATCGCTGCGGGTACGCAGGCGGTCGAGCCACGGCACCACACGCAGGCGATAGCGCGCCAGGCCGCCATCGCCGCCCAGTGATGCGCAATCGGCCACGTAGCCGTGCCATGCGCGTCGTTTGCCGTCGGCTTGCTGCAAGCGCAGCGTCACCTCTTGCGCGGCCAGCTTGGCCGTATCTAGGTGCGCTGATGGGCTCAGGCAATCGATGTGCAGCACGAACGAGGCCGATACTGCCTCGGTGGCGGTGAAGCGCTCGACGACAAGGTTGTCAGAGGCGAGCGCCGTTTCCAGCGTGATCTGGCGGGTCTGCTGCCCGAGCAACGCGCCCAGGACGGCTTGCGGCACGGCGGCCGGCAGGTTGAACAAAGGCTTCATCGGAACAGCATCGCGCAGGGTTCGGGTTGCGGGGCAGCGGTAGGCGGGGTGTGCGGCATGCGGCCATCAAAGCCGCTGCCGCAATGCGTGCGCTTAAGTTGGCGAAATCAAGGCAACGAAATCGTCAGGTGCGAAAAACGCGGCCCGAGCTTAATGACCTGCGAATAGCCTTCCAGCGTTTCATTGGTCTTGGTGCGCAGCGTGTGCGACAGGCCAATGTAGGCCAGCAAGCCGATCAGCGCGAATACGGCGCCGAAGATCCACAGCGGTGTTTCGCGCTTGAGCGTGTGGGCCACCTTGTCGGGCAGCGGCCATTGCGGCGCAAAGGCGGCGCGCTTGCCCTTGATGGCGGAAATCTCGTCGCCCAGGCGCGCGGTGAGGTACGCAAGCTTCTCTGGCCCTTCCAGGATGTACTTGCCGCGAAAACCCAGCAGCAGGCACATGTGGAACACCTCCAGCGCTTGCAGGCGCGGCGCACCGTGCGCGCGCAACTCTTCCAGCTTGACGAAGAAGGTCTCACCGGCGAGTTGCTCGCCAAACAGCACGAGCTGCAGCGGGCGGCGCTCCCACGCGGTGCGGATGGCGAAGTTGGACGACAGGATGGTCTCGTCCACCGCGGCGCAGAAGGCGTACTTGGCGTCGAAGACGTCTTCGGCGGACACGTTCAGGCGCTTGGCGCCACGGTCGAAATCTTCCAGAAACGCACGCACGCGCGAGAGGAAATCCTCCGCGCTGGCCGGCTGCTGGCCATTACGCAACTGGAACAGCATGAAGAAACCGTCGTACAGCAAATCCAGCAGCGTGCGCGCGTGCGTGCTCGACTCGCGCGCATCGGCTGTTGCATTGCCCGGTACGGGTGCCGAACCGCCAAACAGGGAAGGGGTGGTGGTAGCGCTCATGAAGTCACCGCGATGAGTTCAAGTTTGAGTTCCCGGATGCCGGCCGGGGCATAGATGGTGAGGGTCTGCGCCTGCAGCATGCGTTCGTACAGCATGCCGCGCGCTTCCACTGCGAAGTAGCACGCGCCCGGGCGCACCGGTATGGCCGGCGGCACCTGCGGCGTATAAGTCAGCGGCACGCCAGGCATGGACGACAGCACGAGCTTTTCCACGTCATCCGGTGCACCGACCTTGAAGCGCGCGGGAATGGCTTCCACCAGTTCCGCCGCAGGCATATCCGCCGACACCGACAGGTAGAAACTGGTGTCTTCGTCGATCTTCCCGGAGTCGATCCGGCCCAGATGGAACGACGGGCGCGTTTCTTCCAGCGCAATCGCAAAGTAGCGCGTGGAGATGACGGTATCGAGCAGCTCGCGCACGATGGTGTCGAGCTTGGCAAACACCGGGCCCGGGTTGTCGTGGTCGTACGCGGGCAGGTCGGCCAGGGTGTAGCTCTTGGTGAACGTCATCAGCGCGCCGGCCAAGCGCAGCATCTCCTGGAACAGGCGCTCGGGGTGCAGATCCGGGTGGTGATACAGGTGTGACAGCGCTGCAAACGCCGCGTTGGCCGTATGCAGCAGCCAGAACGAAGCAATGTCGCCAGAGCGGAATTCGATGATGTTCTTGGTCGGCTCGCGGTGGAAACCGTACAGCGCATTCACCTTGGCCTGCAGCGCGTCGAGCAGCCGGCGCAGGCGCTGATACAGCACGGCTGAAGCATTGATCGCCAGGCTTGGCGCGACAAAGCTTTCGTCCAGCTCAAAGCCGCCGGTGCCGGTGCGGCGCACGCGCACCACGGGCAGCGAGATGAACTGGTCGCGCGGCTCCGTCTCGGCCACCAGCTTGACCGACTTCTTCAGATACGTAATCGCGGCGGGTTCGGCTTCGGTATACAGGTCGGCCGTCTCTTCTTCGGTGCCGACAAAGCGCGACACGGTGGCGCCTTCCAGCGGCTCGCGGTAGTTGCCGCCGTTGTCTTGCAGTGGATACAGCGCGATGTGGAACGTCAGCTCCGAGGTGCCGGCCGGAACGGCATCGAGCACCAGCGGCGGCGGCAGGGTATCGGCTTGCGGGGCGAAATACAGCTCGCCGTCCGGAAAGAACAGCGACAGCTCGATCACGCGCAGCACGCCGCTGGCCAGCGCGTCGGTATCAAAGCGCGCATGGCGCACGCCCCAACCGTAGGGCTGAATGGCTTGCGCCGTCGCGTGCAGGCGGGACTCGTGGTACGCGTCCTGGCGCTGGAAGTGCTGCGGGCGCAGGAACAACCCCTCGCCCCAAAGAATCTTTGCGGAATAGCTCACGTTGACCTTCTCGTCTCGTCTTTAGTGCTGGTGCATCAGTGCGCGGGCTCAGCTACCGCAGGGTGCGGCCGACAGCAGATTGAGGTCGGTCAGCGGCGTGCTGCCAGCAGGCGTCGTCGGCGTACCGCTGGCCAGCGTCATGGCGCAGGCGTGCAGCCCGATCACGATGCCGGACTTCTCGTTCTTCTCCGTGTTGAAGGCGAACTTCCAGCGCTGGGCGGCGGGGCTGCGGAACAGCGCCACCACGCCAAGCGTCGTCGCCTCGCGCGAGACCTTCTCTGTAAAGTCATAGCGTTGACCGGGGATCAGCGTCATCTCGCGCACCTGTACAAGGTCCGCGCCCAAGGTCTGCTTCTCGCGCGCCGGGTCGATGAAGGTGTCGTACGGCGCCTGCAGGAAGCTGGTCGGGTCCTTCAGCGAATACAGGCGGACCACCACCGCAACCGGGCGCCGATCATTCGCGGCGTTCAGGTTGTTGCCGGCCGTCAGCTTGAGCGGCACCTCGCGCGGCGGCTTTTGCGAGTCGGGCACGTTCGACGATTTCAGCCCGATCGCTTCCAGCGCACCGTTGGCCGCGCCGGCCAGCACGCTGGCGCCGGTCGAGCAGGCCCCCAGGGCCACCACGCTGGCACCCGCCAGCATCAGCTTGAACATCGTCGCGACTCGGCGCCGTGGGAGGCCGTCGCAGCCCGGCTGCCTCCATGCCGTGTCGAATTTCATCGTCTTCATGCCTGATTTCTGGATTATTTAATTCTCTTGATTTGACCCGTGCCGCCGCCCGTCAAATCGGGCGAAAGCGGCTAATGTTTCGATTTCTTAATAAACGGAATTGGCTCGAATGTTTCGGTTTCTTAATAATCGCGGTTTGTGGCCAAACCTTGCTGTAAGCGGTTGAATCAAAAGGATGTTTCGGTTTCGTAATAATCCGTTTTTGGTTGTCAACGGCGACGAGCGGAGTGTACTATTTCGCGCCAGTCGAGACCAACATTTAACGCGCCAATTCCGGCGAATTTGATTGGATGCTTGGATTTCGACACACCGCTTTGAAACCTTGAAGAGTCTCGCCGTGGCCAAATCCCTGCCTATTTCCCGCGTTCTCCGTTCCCTCATCGTGCTCGCTGGTGCCGCCGCCCTGATCACGGGTTGCGCGACCTCCAACCCAGGCCCGCAGACCGACGAGGCATTCAAACAAAGCATGTCGGAGGCGGAAACCGCCGCCAAGGGTGGCCAGCAAGACAAGGCCATCGACCTGTATCAACAGATCGCCAAGCAGAACCCGACGCGCGACGAGCCGTGGGTGCGCATCGCCCAACTGCAGTTCGCCGCAGACAAATATCCGCAAGCCATCCTGGCGGCGGAAGAGGCGCTGCAACGTGACAACGCTGACCGCCAGGCCAAGAGCATCCTGGCCGTGAGCGGCCTGCGCGTGGCGCGCCGCTCGCTGCAGGAACTGCGTGCCGACAGCGCGCTGGCTGGCGACGTCAAGACCGACGCACAGGTGCTGGCCCGCATGCTGCGTGACACGCTGGGCGAACAAGTCCTGTTCCCGGCTGAGCAGAAGACCCAACCGGTGCGCCGCCGCGTCGTACGCCGTACGGGGCCTGCTGCTGCGCCGGCCGCCGAGGCTGCCAACCATGGTGCTTCCACCGCTGCGCCGGCCGCAGCTGCGGGCGCCAGCAGCGGTAGCGCCGACCCGTTCAGCTCGCTGCGCTAAGCCCTGCGCCAATTTCACGCCTGTGGAGGAAAGTCATGGCTAAAAAAGAAAGTGTGCAGAAGCGTCTGCAGAAGGTGCGCCCGCCGCGCGTCCAACTGACATACGACGTCGAGATCGGCGATGCAATCGAGCAAAAGGAACTGCCGTTCGTGGTGGGCGTGGTGGCGGATCTGTCGGGGCAATCCGAAGTGGAACAGCCCAAACTGCGCGACCGCAAGTTCGTCAACATCGACCGCGACAACTTTGACGATGTGATGAAGGGCGTGGAGCCGCGTGCGGCATTCCAAGTGCCCAACACGCTGACGGAAGAGGGTGGCCGCTTTGGCGTCGACCTGAAGTTCCGCTCGATTGAAGACTTCAGCCCGGAAGCCGTGGTTGAGCAGGTTGAGCCGCTGCGCAAGCTGCTGGAAGCCCGCTCCAAGCTGGCCGACCTGCGCAACAAGATGGCTGGCAACGACAAGCTGGAAGACCTGCTGGCCGAAGTGCTGAAGAACACCGAAAACGCGAAGAAGCTCGGCGCCAAGAACACCGGAGGCGAAGATGCTTGAGAACCAATCCGCCGCACAAGGCGCCGCGGTTGCCGAAGAACTCAGCTTGCTCGACAGCATCGTCGAGCAAAGCCGTGTTGCCAAATCCGACTCCGAGCGTGCACGCGCCAAGGACATCATTGGCGAGCTGGCCAGCCAGGTGCTCAACGGCACCGTGGTGGTGTCCGACAACCTGTCGGCCACGCTGGATGCGCGTGTGGCCGAGCTGGACCGCTTGATCTCGCAGCAGTTGAGCGCGGTCATGCACGCGCCGGAATTCCAGAAGCTGGAATCCACCTGGCGTGGGTTGAACTATCTGGTCAAGGAAACGAACACCGGCCAGACGATCAAGATCAAGGCGCTCAACGCCACCAAGCGCGACCTGGTGAAGGACTTCAAGACGGCCATCGAGTTTGATCAGAGCGCGCTGTTCAAGAAGGTCTACGAAGAAGAATTCGGCACGTTTGGTGGTGCACCGTTCGGCGCGCTGATCGGCGACTACGAAGTCACGCGCCAGCCCGAAGACATGTACTTCATCGAGCAGATGGCGCACGTGGCGGCTGCCGCGCATGCACCGTTTATCGCGTCGTCGTCGCCTGAGCTGCTGGGTCTGGAATCGTTTGCCGATCTGGGCAAGCCGCGCGACCTGGCCAAGGTGTTCGACACGGTGGAGTACGCCAAGTGGAAGTCGTTCCGTGATTCGGAAGACTCGCGCTACGTTGGCCTGACCATGCCGCGCTTCCTGGGTCGCCTGCCGTACAACCCGAAGGACGGCACCGTGGTCGAGAGCTTCAACTTTGTTGAAGACGTGGACGGCACCGACCACAGCAAGTACCTGTGGTGCAACGCTGCCTGGGCCTTTGGCGCGCGCCTGACGGCAGCGTTTGACGACTTCGGCTGGTGCGCTGCTATCCGTGGCGTGGAAGGTGGCGGCCTGGTGGAAGACCTGCCGACGCACACCTTCAAGACCGACGATGGCGAGATCGCACTCAAGTGCCCGACCGAAATCGCCATTACCGACCGCCGCGAGAAGGAGCTGAGCGACCTCGGTTTCATCCCGCTCGTGCATTGCAAGAACTCCGACTACGCCGCGTTCTTCGCAGCGCAATCGGTGCAGAAGGCCAAGAAGTACGACACCGACAGTGCGAATGCGAACTCGGTGCTGTCTGCGCAGCTGCAGTACATCTTCTCGGTCTCGCGCGTGGCGCACTACCTGAAGGCGATGATGCGCGACAAGATCGGCAGCTTTGCTTCGGCCAAGAACGTGGAAACGTTCCTGAACCGCTGGATCTCGCAATACGTGCTGCTGGACGACAACGCGACGCAAGAGCAGAAAGCGCAATTCCCGCTGCGTGAAGCGTCGATTGAAGTCAAGGAAGTACCTGGCAAGCCGGGCACCTACCGCTCGGTGGCGTTCCTGCGGCCGCACTTCCAGTTGGACGAACTTTCGATCTCGCTGCGCCTCGTGGCGGATCTGCCAAAGCCAGCCAACTCGTAATTCCTGACCGGACTCTCCCCGGGGGGGAATGTTCGGGCATAACACCCCCGTTACGCTCGTTACCCGTAGCAGTACCAACAACCAATCTATCGAAGAGGGTCTCTGTATGAAGGATATCTACGTCAAGTTCGACAGCCCGGCAATCAAGGGCGAGTCGCAAGACAAGGATCACAAGGACTGGATCGAAATCAACAGCTGGTCGCAAGCCATCAGCCAACCGCGTTCGGCCACGGCTTCGACCGCCGGCGGCCACACGGCTGAGCGTTGCGAGCACCGCGACATGGTCTTCTCGAAGGACCTGGACGTTGTCAGCCCGCTGCTGTATCAGCACGCTTCGGGCGGCACGACCTTCGGTGAAGTCACCATCGAATTCTTCCGCGCGGACGGCGAAGGCAACCGCGTGAAGTACCTCGAAGTCAAGCTGAAGAACGCCATCCTGAGCGAAGTGGATTCGCAAGTGGTTGCACAAGGCATCCCGACCGACACGTTCAGCCTGCGCTACGCCGCTGTGCAGTGGAAGTACACGCAGCAGAAGGGCGCTGGCGGCCAGGGCGGTAACTCGCAAGGCGCCTGGAGCCTCACCAAGAACGACAAGACCTACTCGGTCTAACGTTTGGTGTTGTTCTGATAACAAGAGCCGCAGCCACCGTGCTGCGGCATCTTGTTTTATAGCTGCATATGAAAGGCTTCGAACCCAGCCTGCTCGACAAGCTCTTCGACGACGAGCCCCATGCGCCCATGCCCACGGCATTGCGCCAGCTCTCGCTGGAAGAACTCAAGGGCAACGTGGCACGCGACATTGAATCCTTGCTCAACACGCGCATCGTGTTTGAGGAAGAAGACCTGCACGGCTTGCCGGAGTGCAAGCGGTCGTTGCTCACCTACGGCCTGAACGATTTTGCCGGCCTGAGCCTGGCCAGTTTCTACGACCGCAACTACATCTGCCAATCGCTCACCAAGGCGATCGAGCGGCACGAGCCGCGTCTGCAGCATGTGAATGTGTCGCTGGAGATCAACGAGCGCGCCACCAATGCCCTGTGCTTTGGGATCAGTGCCGTGCTGCTGGTCGGGCCCGCACGTGAGCCGGTGACGTTCGACGCGACGCTGCAACCGTCAACGCTGCGCTACTCCGTCGCGCGCGGACGCGGCTGAAGCTGCGGGAGAACCGCGCAAGAACACCAACCACCGGATCGCCACGAAGCATGGAAGAGCTGCTCCCTTACTACGAACGAGAACTGGCCTTCCTGCGCCGGTACTCGCGCGACTTTGCCGAGCGGTATCCGAAGGTGGCCGGTCGGCTGGCGATGTCCGGCGACGGCTGCGACGATCCGCACGTCGAGCGGATGATCGAGTCATTTGCCTTCCTGACGGCACGCGTCAACAAGAAGCTCGACGACGACTACCCCGAATTTACGGAAGCGCTGCTGGAGGTGCTGTACCCGCACTACCTGCGGCCGTTTCCATCGTGCTCGGTGGCGCATTTCGATGTGCGTGGCGTGGCCGCGCAGTTGAGCGCCCCCGTCACCATTGCGCGCGGCACCTTCCTCACCACACGCGTGGTGCGCAAGGTGGAATGCCGCTTCCGCACCGCATACGACGTCACCTTCGCGCCGGTGCGCGTGGTTGGCGCGACCTTCGAGCGCGCTGTCTCGGCCCCCACTGCCGTGCAATTGCCCAAGGGGGCGACGGGCGCCATCGCCATCACGTTGGAATACATGGGCGAGCGCGGCGGCTTTGAATCGCTCGCGCTGGACAAGCTGCGTATCTACATGGACGGCGAACCGTCGTTCGTGGCGGCTCTGGGCGATGCGCTGTTCCTCCACACCGCTGCGGCCTACATGGAAGCCGAGCGCAGCGGCGTATGGAAGCGCCTGTCGGGTGTGCCGCTGCACGAAGTCGGCTTTGCCGAGAACGAAGCGCTGATCGATTGCCCCGCGCGTTCGCATCCGGCCTATCGGTTGCTGACCGAGCACTTCAGCTTTGCGGAGAAGTTCAACTTCTTCGACATCGACCTTGCCGCAGTGCGCCGTGGCATGACACCGGGTGTTCCGGTGCGTCGCCTGACGCTGCACCTGGTGCTCAAGGAATTGCGCAGCGATTCGCACGCGGCACGCCTGCTGGAGAACCTGCAAGCCGAGCACCTGCGCCTGCACTGCACGCCGGTGGTCAACCTGTTCCAGCAGAAGGCCGACCCGATCCGCATTGAACACACAGCCAGCGCCTACCCGGTGGTGGCCGACAGCCGGCGCGCGCACGGCTTTGACATCTATTCCATCGACAACGTGCAACTGGTGCGTGAAACCGCCGCGCACGAAAAGGTGACGGAGTTCCGCCCGTTCTACTCGCTGCACCATGGTGAGGAACCCGGCCGCGCGGGCCACTACTGGCTGGCGCGTCGCAATGAACTGATTGCGCAGCGCAGCCCGGGTTTCGAGACAGAAATCTCCATCGTCGATACGCAGTTCGACCCCGCCAGCCCGCAGACCGATACGCTGAGCCTGACCGTCACCTGCACGAACCGCGATTTGCCGTCCACCCTGGCGTTTGGCCAGCCGGATGGTGATCTGTCGATGGAAGGCAGCTCCATTGCCCGCAACATCATCTTCCTGCGCAAGCCGACGCCTTCCATGCGGTTTGGCGGCGGGCGCGCGGCGCAGTGGCGCTTGATCTCGCTGCTGGCGCTGAACCATCTGTCGCTGGTGCAGAACGGCTTGCCGACCTTGAAAGAGATGCTGCGTCTGCACGACTTGCCGCGCAACGCGATTTCCGCTCGGCAGATCGAAGGCATTGTCGGGTTGGACTACCAGCCGGCAACGCAATGGCTGGCGGGCAAGCCGTTCGCCACCTTCGTGCGCGGCCTGGAAGTGCGCCTCACGCTGGATGAAGACGCCTTTGTCGGCACCGGGCTGCACCGGTTTATCCGCGTGCTGGACCACTTCTTCGGCCTGTACGTCCACATGAACAGCTTTGTGCAGTTGATTGCGGTATCCCGCCGCAGCGGCAAGGAATTGGTCAAATGCGCACCTCGCAGCGGCGAATCGATCCTGGTGTGATCCGGCGGCTGCTCAAGCAGCCGTACCGGTACCAGTTCTTCCAGGCCGTTCGGCTGCTGGAACAGCTCTTTGCGCGCGAAGGTGGCATGGCGCCCGAGCAGGCGCTGGCCACGCGCGTGAGCTTTCGCAACACGCTGTCGCTGTCGTTTCCGCCCAGCGAGTTGCAGGGCATCGAGGCACACGGCGTAACCGCCGAGATGCTCGAAACCGACACCGCGTTCATCGCCGCGCTGGAAGAGGGCGCGCTCGACACGCTGGCCATCACGCCCACGTTCTTCGGCATGCTGGGTGGGCAGGGCGCCTTGCCGCTGCGCTATACCGAGATCGTCGCCGAGCGCGAATCCGTCTGGCGCGATCGCGCCGCGCGGGCGTTCTTCGACATCTTCTCGAACCGCGCCACGGCACTGTTCTACCTGGCGTGGAAGAAGTACCGCCTGCCGTTTCAGTACGAAGTCGACAGCAACAAGCACTACCTGCCGCTGCTGCTGTCGCTGGCGGGCGCCGCAGACAAATCGCTGCGCGCGGATCTGTCCACCACGCCCGGCCCCATCCTTGATGAAGCGCTGGCCGGCTATGCCACGGCGATCCGGCATCGCCCGGTGTCTGCGGCGTATCTGCAGCGCGTGCTGTCGGACTACTTTCAGGCGCCGGTGCGCGTGGAGCAGTTTGTGGGCGGGTGGTATCGCGTGCCGGCATCGCAATACACGCGGCTGGGCAGTACCAGCAATGTGCTGGGCGCCACCGCGCTGGCCGGTGCCCGTGTGTGGCAACGCGACTTGCGTGTGCGCCTGTGGATGGGGCCGCTCAAGCGCGAGCAATACCGCAATTTTCTGCCCGGCGCGTCGGGCTCGCTGGCGCTGCGCAAGATGCTGACCATCCTGTGCGGCACCACGCTGGAGTTCGAGATCAAGCTGATCCTGCGCCAGCAAGACGTGACGGGCAGCACGCTGGACAACAGCAACGATGGGCAGAATGCTGGCCGATTGGGCTGGGACACCTTCCTGTGTTCCCGCCCCGCGCAGCAAGACCGCAGCGACGCGGAATACACGCTCGCACCGCTGCATTGAACACCCACATCTTCATCGACGTTTCTCGACTCTTTCATCGAATCTTCGGAGCGCAGCTGCCATGGCCATCCCACTCAAAACCCTGATCGCCAAGCTGAACGCGACCAGCCGGCAAGCCGCCGAGCGCGCGGCTTCCATCTGCATGGCGCGCGGCAACTACGAGGTGGATCTCGAACACCTGTTCCTGGCGCTGCTGGAAAACCGCCGCAGCGACTTTGCCGTGGCCGCCCGCGCCAGTGGCATCGACCTGGCCGCACTGCAGCGTGACCTGGAAGCCGAGATCGGCCGCTTCCAAACCGGTAACACGCGCACGCCGGCGTTCTCGCCCTATCTGCCGAAGCTGTTCGAGCACGGCTGGCTGATCGCATCGCTCGATTCGCAAATCACGCGCATCCGCTCCGGCCATCTGCTGCTGGCGTTGCTGACGGAGCCTAGCCTGTCGGCCCTCGCGCAACGCGGTTCGCGCCTCTTCGCCCAGATTGACGCCGACCGTCTCAAGCACGATTTCGATCGTCTGACTTCGGGTTCGGACGAGCAAGAGCAGGCCGTGGACATTGCCGACGACAGCGCAGACGCATCGCAAGGCGAAGCTGGCAAGCCCGCTGCCGCCCTGACGGCGACACCAGCGCTGGATCAGTTCACCGTCGACCTGACGCAATCGGCCCGCGACGGCCGCATCGACCCTGTGATCGGCCGCGATGCCGAGATCCGCCAGGTGATCGACATCCTGATGCGCCGTCGCCAGAACAACCCGATCCTCACCGGCGAGGCAGGCGTGGGCAAGACCGCCGTGGTGGAAGGGCTGGCATTGCGCGTGGCCGCCAACGACGTGCCGCCGCCGCTGCAGGGCGTGACGCTGCGCACGCTGGACATGGGCCTCTTGCAAGCCGGCGCCAGCGTGAAGGGCGAGTTTGAGAACCGCCTCAAGAACGTGATCGACGAGGTGAAGAAGAGCCCCAAGCCGATCATCCTGTTCATCGATGAGGCGCACACCATCATCGGTGCGGGCGGTCAGGCAGGCCAGAACGACGCCGCCAACCTGCTCAAGCCTGCGCTCGCACGCGGTGAGCTGCGCACGATTGCCGCCACCACGTGGAGCGAATACAAGAAGTACTTCGAGAAAGACGCCGCATTGGCCCGCCGCTTCCAGGTCGTGAAGGTGGAAGAGCCGAGCGAGCCGCTGGCAGCCTCCATGCTGCGCGGCATGGCGGGGCTGATGGAGCGCCACTTTGGCGTGCGCGTGCTGGACGAGGCGATTACCGAGGCGGTGCGGCTGTCGCATCGCTATATCAGCGGCCGCCAACTGCCGGACAAGGCCGTCAGCGTGCTGGACACGGCGTGCGCCAAGGTGGCACTCGGCCAAAGCGCCACGCCTGGCGCCATTGAAGACGACGAGAAAACGCTGGAACGCCTGCAAGGCGAGATCGACGCGCTGGAGCGCGAGCAAAGCGCCGGCGCCGAGCACGACGCGCGCCTGAAAGCGCTGAACGAGCAACGCACCGAACTGGAACAGCGCGTCGCGCAAAACACGGAACGCCTGGCGAAGGAACGCGAGCTCGTCGCCCGCATCCAGGCGCTGCGCGAGGCCCGCGAAAGCGGCAACGCGCAAGCCAGCGAAGACAGTGCACTGCCCGTGGCCGCCAACAGCGATGTCGTCTCCATCTCCAAGCGCAAGCGTGGTGCAGACAAGGCAGATGAGCAGGACGAACTCGCCAAGCTGATCGCCGAACTGCGCGCCCTGCAAGGCGAATCGCCCATGGTGCCGCTGCAGGTGGACGGCCATGTGGTGTCGGAAATCGTCTCGGCATGGACGGGCATTCCGCTGGGCCGCATGGTCAAGGACGAACTGCGCACGGTGCTGAACCTCAAGCCGCTGCTGACCGCCCGCGTGATCGGCCAGGACCATGCGCTGGATGCCATCGCGCAGCGCGTGCGCACCGCCACCGCCAATCTGGAAGACCCGAACAAGCCGCGCGGCGTCTTCATGTTTGCCGGCCCCTCGGGCGTGGGCAAAACGGAAACCGCGCTGGCGCTGGCCGACATCCTCTACGGTGGCGAACGCAAGCTCATCACCATCAACATGAGCGAGTACCAGGAAGCGCACAGCGTGTCGGGCCTCAAGGGCTCGCCGCCGGGCTATGTCGGCTATGGCGAAGGTGGCGTGCTGACCGAAGCCGTGCGCCGCAACCCGTATAGCGTGGTGCTGCTGGACGAAGTGGAGAAGGCCCACCCCGACGTGCTGGAGATGTTCTTCCAGGTGTTCGACAAGGGCGAGATGGACGATGCCGAAGGCCGCCCGATCGACTTCCGCAACACCATCATCATCCTCACGTCGAACGTGGGCTCGTCGAACATCATGCAAGCGTGCCTGAACAAGGCCGCTGAGGAATTGCCTGATGCCGATGCGCTGGCCGAACTGCTGCGCCCGACGCTTTACAAGGCGTTCAAGCCGGCATTCCTGGGCCGCATGAAGGTGGTGCCGTACTACCCGATTTCCGACGACGTGCTGACCGAGATCATCACGCTCAAGCTGGGCCGCATCCGCGACCGTGTGGCCGTCAACCACAAGGCGACGTTCCAGTGGGACAACGCGCTCATTGAATCGGTGCTCGCACGCTGCACGGAGGTCGACGCCGGCGCCCGCGCGGTCGACCACATCCTCAACGGCACGTTGCTGCCTCAGATTGCCGAATCGGTGCTCACCCGCATGGCCGAAGGCGGCAGCATTGAGAAGATCAAGGTGAGCGTGGGTAAAGACGGCGACTTCAAGTACCGCATTCAATAAGCGAGCACACCATGGTCTCTCCGACCGAACTGGCCAACCTGCTGCGTGCAGCCTTCACCCAGGCTGACCGCCTGCTGCGGCTGGAAACCCCGCTGGGGCCCAACGCGCTGCTGCCCGAGCAACTCGATGCCGCCGAGCACATCGACGCGGGCGGCTTCCGCCTGGAACTCACGGCGCTGTCCGACAACGCCGGCATCGACTCGGCCAAGCTGCTCGGGCAACCCGTGCGGCTGGATTTGCTGACGCAGCAGAGCCGCAGCACGCTGCGCCCGTTCCACGGCCACGTCACGCGGTTTGAGCAGATTGGCGCCAACGGCGGGCTGGTGCGCTACCGGCTCGTCATCGAGCCCTGGCTGGCCTTCCTGCGTCATCGGCAAGACAGCTTCCTGTTTCAGGACATGTCGGTCATCGAGGTGATCGACAGCCTGTTTGGCGACTACCAGGGGCAAGGCCGACTCGTGCCCGCATGGCGCTGGGCCTTGCGCGACAGTTCGGTCTACACGCGCCGCAGCGTCATCACGCAATACGAAGAAAGCGATTTCGATTTCGTCACGCGCCTGCTGGCAGAAGAAGGGCTGTTCTACTTCTTCGAGCACGAAGCCAAGGACGGCGAAGCGCTGGGCGCGCATCGCATGGTCATCGCCGATGCCAACGACGTGTTTGTCGACAACGCGCAGGCGAGCATCCGTTTCGGCCGCGCCGACGCCACCGCCACCGAAGACGTGATCGATCGCTGGCAGGGCGCGCGCCGCTGGCAGACCAACGCCGTATCCATCGCCAGTTGGGACTACCGCGCCAATGCCAAACGCACAGCGCAAGTGGGTGCCCAGGGCAACGCGCAACAGCAAGGCAGCGACGGCCCGCAACTCACGCTGCAAGACACCGACTACCCCGGCCAGTACTGGTTTGAAGACAACAACCAGGCGCAGCGTGTCGCCCGGCTGATGATGGAAGCGCTGGAACTGCGCGACAAGCAGTTCGACGGCGAAGGCAGCGTGCGCACCTTGGCCACCGGCACGCGCTTCCAACTGCAAGACCACTTCGACCACGACGACGGCGAACAGCGTTTTGCTGTGCTGGCCGTCACGCACCAGGCGCGCAATAACTTCAACGACCGCTTTGGCCAGGTGCTGACGGAAACGCTCGGCACGCTCGGTTCGCTTGGCCGCAGCGACGTACTGGCCGCCGGCAGCAACCAAGCCAACGGTGACGATGCGCCGTTCTACCGCAACCACTTCACCGTGGTGCGCGACAACGTGCCCGTGCGCCCGCAGCAGAGCGATGCCCAGGGCCGCGCGCTGCACCCGCGCCCGACCGTCAACGGCAGCCAGACGGCGCTCGTCGTCGGTGCCGAAGGGCCGGTGCATACCGACCGGGACCACCGCATCAAGGTGCAATTCCATTGGCAGCGTGGGGCGCGTTCGTCCAGCCGCCAATCGCATCCGGCGGGTGATGACAACGCACGCGCCAGCGCCGGCCTGGGCGCATGGGTGCGTGTGACCGCCCCGGTGGCCGGCCCCAACTGGGGCGGCGTAGCACTGCCGCGCGTCGGTCAGGAAGTGCTGGTGGAATTCCTGCAAGGCGACATCGACCGGCCCGTGGTGGTGGGCGCCGCCTACAACGGCCGCGGTCAGACGGATGCGCAGTACAACCAGAACCAGGCCGGCGCTGCTGGCGCCACCGGCAACGCCCCCGCCTGGTTTGCCGGCGACGCCAAGAGCCAAGGCGCATACGCCCACAATGCGGTGCTGTCCGGCATCAAGACGCAGGCGCTGGCTGGCAGCCAAACGGGCTCGTCGGGCTACAACCAGCTCGTCTTTGACGACACCGAAGGCCAGGGCCGCACGCAGCTCAGCACCACACAGGCCGCCACCGGCCTCGTGCTCGGCCATCACAAGGAACAGATCGACAGCGCGCGCCAGGCCGACCTCGGCCACGGCGCCGCACTCGCCACCGACGACAGCGGCAGCGTGCGCGCCGGCGCCGGCCTGCTGCTCACCGCGCACAGCGCCGGCACCAGCGCCCCGCTGCAAGACAGCGAAGCCGCCGCCAGCCAGATCGAAGCGATGAGCGACCTGGCCGAATCACTGGCCGATGCGGCAAAGAAGCAGAAAGCCGGCTTGCCCGACGAACCTGATGCGAAGGAACTGCCCGCGCTCAAGCAACTGCGCCACACCACCGAGGTGCTGCGCCACACGGAAAGCGCAGGCCAGGGCGCCGAGGCCGTCGCCTACAGCGAACCGCATCTGCAGGTGTCCGCACCCAAAGGTGTGCTGGCGACAACGCCCGCCGATGCCGTGTTGGTGGCGGGCACGCAAGTCACGTTGACCGCCAAGCAGGATACGAACGTTGCGGCGGGCGGCAATCTCTCCGTTGCTGTGGCCGACGGGCTGAGCCTGTACGCGCACGGCAAGGCCGTCGGGCAAACCAGCGATGCCACCCCAGGTATCGCCATGCACGCGGCCAGCGGCAAGGTCGGCCTGTCCAGCCTCAAGGGCGAGAGCCACCTGGTGGCCGAGAAAGCCGTGACCGTGGCATCCACGCAGGGCAACGTCACCGCCGAGGCAAAGCAGCATGTGATCGTCAATGCGGCCGGCGCGCAGATCAAGGTGACGAACGGCACGATTGAACTGCATGCGCCGGGGATGGTGACGTTTAAGGGGGCGGGGCATCGGATGGTGGGGCCGGGTGGGGCAACCGGCAACACCGAATTGAAGAAAGGCGACCTGAAGGCGTGTCCTACCAAAGATGAGGGCGCGGCTGCCGGTGGCGCAGCACTCATCTAATACATCCTATGCAACTTGAAACGCTAGTACGGGTGCTGGGTGAGCATTTGCAAGCAGACGATGGTCAGTATGGCTATCTACTGGTAGACCCGATGCTGCATGAACCGCTCGCTGATATCGACTTGGCGGCTAGCGGTTGCGAAGTCTGTCCCATTCCGATCAATTTGCCTCAATTGCGGAAAGATCAGTGGCCCAGACTCATCAAACTCAAGCCGAGCGCGGTCGAAGTGCTGTCGGCAAGCGTCAGCCTGGCCCTGTCAGAGCAGAGCAGCCCCGAGCTGGAGAGCCGTGAGGGCTTTGCCATTGGGGGCTGGTTGCGATCCGCCGCAGAGCCCCGCGCCTTAGCGCGGCATCTGCAAACCTTGATACGTCCCTTCGAGCCACGCGTCGGCTGGCGGTATCTGCGCTTGGCTGATCGCCGCGTGATGGAGTGGCTCTGGCCCGTCCTTTCTGAGCTACAGCGGCAAAAGTGGCTGGGACCAATCTCGCAATGGTGGCGACTGGACCGACGCGGTGAACTGGTCGCACAAGAAAAGGCGCGAGCTGAGCAAACCAACACGAGTCAGGCGCCGGAGCCGCTCACACCAGCGCAATGGGCACGCTTGCACGACTGCGAGCTTGCACAGCAGATGCTGCGCGGTTGGATCAGTTTTGCTGAATCGCTGCCGACCGATTACTTGCGCCAGATCGAGAAAGCGTTGAAATCAGTCCGGTTGTTGGGC
This sequence comes from Ralstonia sp. R-29, assembly GCF_049913345.1. Taxonomy (NCBI): domain Bacteria; kingdom Pseudomonadati; phylum Pseudomonadota; class Betaproteobacteria; order Burkholderiales; family Burkholderiaceae; genus Ralstonia; species Ralstonia sp. R-29. Next base: position 568,935 of record NZ_CP184378.1, on the reverse strand, counting down.
GTGACTGAACCCTCCGACATTGTGCTGATGAGCGCCTATCAGTTGCAGATTCACCCCGGCCTTTGCGAGCATCCGCGCGTGGTCGAACTGGTACGCAAGGCGCAAGGCACCGATATGCCGCTGCTCGATGCGCTGGCAGAAATTCCGGATCCCGAGGGGTGGGACCGCATTCGACATGAATTGATGGCGGGTAGTGCGCCCGAAATCATTTAGACACTCACTGGAATCGAATCATGGCCGAAGGTCAATCCGTCAGCTACTCACGGAACGCGCAAGTTGCTGCAGCATCTGCCAAGCCCGCGTGCGGCGCGCAGGGATGCCCATCCTGCGTGAAGGCTGGCTTGCCTGTACTGCTGACCCGCCTGGGGCTGGCGGAGAAAGGCTACGCGAGCGCGAGAGCCAGCATTCTAGCGCCAGTAGTCAAGAAGCAGCAGGCTCCTAATCTGGTGGCATCGGGCTACGTCCTACGAACGCTGCGAGCCGGGTATCTATATGCATACTACGAAAAAGCGCACACGCCAGAACTCGTCAAGCAGCATGGGTGGCACGTGTTCCGCGTTGATCACGGTGGTTATCTGACCCCGATCCCTCTGGCCATGGCGGGCAAAGACGGGGAAGCCTTCTCGTGCAAACGCAGTGAAAGCTACGCTACGGCGATGCTTTTTGTGATTCCGCAACCGAAGCTAACAAAGCGAGTGTGGGTCGGCTTCAGCACGTCGCCATGGAGTGCGGCGACCTTGAGGAAATATGGACGCCAGCTCGATCTCCGTGACAAGCGGATGGCCTGCATCAACGCGCCCGCAAGCACAAGCGACGCGTCAATCGTGCTGACTCCTGAGAACGTCGCCCGCTGCATGCCTGACTACGATGGCGCTCTCAAGCCTGACGTATTGCGTGGGAATCCGTTCCCACGCTTGATCCCCGCCAAGGCAGGTCAGACGAACGGCGCTGCGGCAGCCCCGTCGCCGGATGCTCAGGACGAAAAGCAACCCTCGCCACTCTTCAGCAACCCTAAGCAGAAAGTACGCCCGGACGACGCGCAGTTGCTGTGGAAGCAGGCCCACACGATGGTCGAGAAGCTGTCGGATAAGGCGTATACCGACGCAAAGCTGATGATGGTGTGCGTGCCTGATGCGGAAGGCATCACGACGGAAGCTGCACAGCGCCGGATCACCTTGTGCAATTCAGCGGCAGAGTCTGTCGCAACTAAGGAAGAGGCCCGCAAGTTCCAATCCGCCTTGCAGATCGAGGGCATGCTCAAATTGATTGAGCAGAATGGTCAGCAGCATAAGGATCGCAACGCTGAATTCTCCAAGCTGCAGGGCATGAAGGTTACGCGCACGCAGTTCGATGCGATGAAGAGGGATGGTCGGCTGCCCCCGGATGCTGAATTCACGCCGAACCTGGTCAAGCCGGGGATGAATCCCAGGTTTTGGCATCCGGATCCTAGCAACGGAACCGTCCGTATCCCCGGTGCTGGTGAGATTGACAAGGACACCAAGGATGCGCGGACGCGCCTACTCGGCAAGCTGAGAAACCTACCTGCGCCCAATGGCCCCAGTGGTTCGTATGCCCAGTATCTGCAGCGATATCGGGATAAGGCGGCAGCCGACCAAAAGCATCTGGCTGAAGTCGAGAAGGACTACAAAGCGTGGTTGCAGAGCGACGCTCGCAAACTTCTGACCTCCCACGATTTTGACGATGCAACCCATATCGACGGGGTCTACTACGCCAAATGCGTTGCCAACCTGACGCTTGGCGGCCCCATGTCCGACGAAGGGGCGAAGTGGTTCAAGCCTTTTCTGACGTCCAAGTTTGATGATAAGGAAGCGCTGCTCACGCGGGCTTTGCTAGGCAATCAGAAGGAGTTCATCGACTGGCTGACGGATAAGGACCAAGTTTCCAAGGAGTGGGATACAGGCAAAGCCCTCATGGATTTGGAACCCCTCAAAAAGGCCGTTGGCGCTCGCGCGGAGCCTTTGCTGGACGACGCTCGGTGTGCGGCGCAGGCCTTGCTGGGAACGACCACAGCCGTCATCACAAAGCTGGATCTGCAGGCCGGCCAGATCTCTGAAAAGCTACGGTACCAGTTGAAGCTCATCACCATGATGGTGATGACCCGCAGCGAAGCGGATCCCCTGCTCAAGCTTATGCGTGTGCAGATGCCGCTCTCGGATGCTGTTCGAGTCTGGAACGTCATGCGTGGCGACGTAGCCGAAGCCATCAGGCAAACCGTGAAGGATGGCAAGAACAAGGTCGAAAGTCTGCTGCTCAACTCGGCTGTCACCATGGAAATGAATGGTGCACCGAAGACGGCGATGGGTATGGTTGACGTATACCTGATGGTGAGCAATCCAGAGGCAACGCTCAGCAAAGTCAGCAAGACCGCAACAAGAAGTGCTCGCTATCTTGTGGCACCTGCTGAGATCTATGGTGCCAAGGCCGCTCGCGCAGCCACGCAATTCATTGACGCCGTGAAGACATCGGAACTGGCCAAAGGGCATATGAAGTTGGCCATGAGCGCAAGCGGCGTGATGTCCGCAGGTTCGGGCTTCTTGCAAGTGCTCTTGATTCACAAGGCATGTGGTGACTATGCCAATGGCAGCGATCAGGAACGCACCGCAGCTCGATTTGGGTTGCTATCGGCTGGGCTCGGGCTGACTGCGGCGCTTCATGAATTGCGGGCGCAATATCTTGAGCATGTGGGCAGAACCGCGGCAGTGGAGGGGATCAAGCGCATCGCTGGATACCTGGCTGCGGGGTCCACTGCCGTAGATGCCGCACAGGCATATGTAAACGGAAAAAAGGCGGGAAATGATGGGGATAATGTCGCCAAATATGGTTTTTGGCTCCAGAGTGCAATCTTTGCGCTAGCAGCTTTGGCGGGTGTGGGGGCAGCAGCCGGTGGTGCAGTTGGTCTCAGTGTGGCCGCGTTGACTGGTATTGGCTTAGTTCTTGTCGCGATTGGAGTCATTGTTGGTTTTGTAATACTGCTGGTTAAGGATCGCCCTCCCGAGACTTGGGCTGCGAAGACTATCTGGGGACAGGCTTCGGATCGCTGGGCCAATATTGAGGCCGAAGAACGTGAAGCGAACAAGGTTCTCTTATGTGCGCAGATCGATTTTTCATTCCGATGGAATGTTATTGAAAATTTGGCTACGTCGGCCATGGCGGCGGACGGCGCTGGGCTATTGGGTGGCGAACAGCCCTACACACGAGAGGCGTGGCTACGGTTCATGCTTCCGCAGACCTTGCGCAGCCGATTGGGCTGGGAGATGCGCATCTACGGCTCAGGGGCAAAAGGTGAAGTACTAATTGGAACAGCGTCCTACGCTGGCTCAAGCTCCATTGCATCCAGCCTGCCGTCATCTGTAGGGGAAATTACGCCGAAATTTTCAGAGAAATCGGACAATGGCGTCACCACTTTGATACTGTCCTCCACCGTGGACATGTCGGTATTCCGCAAGGCACGAGCAACAGTGCAAGTTTTCACACTCTCCGGGGGGGATAACGCGACCTCAGGGGGGCGCTCGCTGATTGTTGATGAGGAGATGCAAGATTGACTAGGGATGTGATGCACACCGGCGATGAAGTCCAACAGAAGGCAGTGTTGTTGCCGGTATGGGACAAAAAGGAGCCGGATTTTTTGATTTTGGAGAAGCTGAAACCGATCCTTCCTCCGGACAAGAATCCTTGGCGAGTTGTGCCTGACGACAAACACGTGCAGGTACATCAGCTTGCGGGAACGCGAGATTGTCTCGTGAGCGTGTACCCCGACGCTATTGCCATGGGGTCTCCCTACGGGAGAAATAGAAAAGGGCTGGGATGGTTCGCGGTGATCATCGCAGCAACGGCTGGACTCTTATTCCTATGGAATGCGATAGATATTGCCTTCTTTTCGGAGGAGGTCGATGTTTTTGGTTTGGCATTTTGCGTGGTTTTTTCCATTATATTTTCCTTGATTGGAGCTTGGTTCTTCAATTTTTCCGTTCGGATGCCTTCAGATTGGCCAATCATTTTCAACAGAGCCAAGAGAACAATTTCATTTGTTCGCCCCACTCGCCCGAAATTTTTCAGGTTTTGGGAGTTCACAAATTCTGGTGTGTGCACCTACCCTTGGGACGAAGTCAAGGTACGCAGCTACAAGCTCCTCGTGTCCAATGCGGGCAAATCGTTTCATGATTCGTATTGGATGGTGCTGCTTTGGGGGATGAAAGACGAACACGGCCGCAACGTCGTCAAGGATTGCGTTCCAATCGGCTACGAAGGCTACTTTGAAGACGAACGACTGTTCCAAGTCTGGGAGCACATCCGTCGCTACATGGAGGAAGGTGGACCGCCTATTCAGCCGGGTGAGCGACTACGCAAGCCTGCCAGCAAGCGCAAGCCAATGGATTTCCCCCCAGAGGTGATTGCAGCGGCTGGCGGCCCGGCTTTGAGCGAGGTAGAAGTGGAGCGGATGGCGGGCGTTCGACAGGAAGAGCAAGTCGACGCGTCGGCTTGAGGTTTGGCTTCATGGCTAAACTGAATGCCAGCCATCCAGCCTCCTCGCCCCTGCATTGATTCAGCTTAGCAAAGAAACCCGTTGCGATATGCCATGGTGGACAAGACCGAGACACCCGACGAACCTACCAGCAAGACTGGCTTCGGGTGCGTGATCTTGGCGTTGCGAATCCCTTTACCAGAATACAGTTAGATCTTCCAAGATGTCCCAGGGCAATCCTGATTTTCGTGTGCTGCTACCGGAGTGGAATCAGCCCGAACCATATTTCGAGTTTCCGAAAGCGAAGAAACGCACATTGCAGGCTCAACGAAACCCGTGGCGTGTTGCTCCGGACAACAAACATCGGCCTGTGCATTTGGTTGGAAGCACATGCGAATCGCTATTGAACGTCTATCCGGAAGCTATAGAGGTTGGCTCCCCGCTGGGATCAGAGGGCAAGACTATTTTTGGAACACTATTTTTCGTCAGCATGACAGTTTTCATGGTCATGTTTGCGTATGCGGGGGGTGCAATATGGGATCCGAGTGAACTCATGCTCATAGGCATGTCTGCGCTAATGATTTTTTGTTCCGTCATCGCGTTTCTTGCTGCCGTGGCTTGTTTCAAGATTGTGTTTTTCTTGCCACGGGATTTGCCTGTGCTCTTTAACAGGAAAACACGACAAGTCAGCTTCATCCAACTTCGACCATTCGTCTTCTTCCGGTTCTGGAAAGTACAACGCGTCGCAGAACCTCGCACGTACTCATGGGATGACGTCAAAGCACGCAGCTACAAGATGACTCAATTCACCGGGGCTGCAGCTAGACAGACGTATTTCCTAACCCTCCTTTGGGGCGAGGCAGATAAACCCAATCTGTGTAAAGAGATCGTGAACATCGGCTATGCAGGATGGTGGGAAGACGCGGTTCTATGGCGGCTCTATGAGCACATCCGTCGCTACATGGAAGAGGGTGGTGCGCCGATTCAGCCAGGAGAAAAGCTACGCCGTTCGGGGGTCGGCAAGGTGCCTGCGTTCTCGCCCGAGATCATCGCCGCTGCTGGTGGCCCTGCCTTGAGTGAACAAGAAGTCGAACAGCTGGTGCTTGGCAGATAGCTCCGACATACCCCTTTCCATCTGTACGCGCCGAAAGCGGAGCACATGGTGCCGGGAACGGGGTTCTTCGCGCTGGCTTCGGCACCCGCAGCCTCAGACCCCGCCCATCACCCCATCCGAAACCAGCATCGCGTCATAGGCACCGTTCGCGTATTCCATACACGTCCACAGGTAATCCGCTTGGCGGTGCTCGTCCAGGCTGCGGAAGTGTTCAAAGCCATTGGAATGCAACATGCCTAGCAACGTGCGTAGTTTCGACAGCTTGTCGAACAACTCCGCATGCGCTTCAACACGATTGGGGTCGAGGGATTGGGGAATCGAGCGGGTCATCGGGTGTCCTGTTCATGAATGAATGGAACCGCGCCACGCCCTAGGAAGGGGGCGGGCGAGCACAGGCAAGGTTGGAACACCGATGCATGGCAGTCGGCACGGCCGAAGCCGTCCAAGCCTGGCTCGCCCTTTGAAGACCCTCGACCACTTCCGCTATGGCACCGGAAATGATGGCCGCAAGTGTAGCGACCACGACTTCCTTCAAGCAAGGGCGGAACTATAAATCAGATTTTGCCGATGCCCACCGCTGGTTGTGCTTCGCACGGCCATCGCCGACGACAGCCAGATGAAGATTTAGAAACACCGCCCGCACCAAGGCTGCGTAGCATCACCACCTTACGACCTTCGTCGGTCTCCATATCGTCTTCGCACTCACGGCTATCGACGTCTATTCCGCAATTGACCTGATCCGAGAGGCAACCCGCCTTCGACGTTGATGACGCGCAGGCGTCTGCGTCCCAAAGAATGAAACCCAAAATCAAAATCGCACTTTCTGTAGCAGCCATCGCGTTTGTTGGCATGCTCGTGACCGTTACGGTGATTGACCAGCGTCAACTGCGGCCGCTGGGCCAACCGCTTGCCCCACCGGAGATTGTCTTCAAGACGGACGCAAAGCTTCCGTTTGACATCACGGACGTCGAGTGGGTCGACGCCAATGGCGTTCAGCTTCTGACCGGCACGGTGGTGGACTTGAGACAGGACGGCGACACAACGCCGCTTCCTGGCGCAATCCTGGACACTCAAGTGCCGTCCAGGGCAGAGCGGCTAAGGGAGTTGGGCAACCGGATGGCGGCGGAATCTGCGGTCAGGATGGCGGCGGCAGGTCATCAAGATTTAGCCGCACAGGTCCTGATGGGCAGCTTGAGCCGCGGACAAAAGCGGCAATTCATTGCCCGCATGACAGACGACGGCAAGATTGACATCGTAGCCAGCATCGAAAACAACCTGTCTCTCGACTTTGTGACGTCACCCGGCGGCAAGCGGATCGTGTTTGGCTCAGGGGAATTCCCCGAACGCGAGGCGAACAAGGGCCCGAGTTTCTACACCGCGTTTATCAGTAATGATGGCGGACGCACTTGGAAATTCGATCCGAAGACCACGGTGCCATCCAGCACCGAATTTCACGGCTATGTATCAGAAACCCGCGCCTATGCCTTTGATCATGATCGTCAGGTGTGGACAACGTTTGATGGCGGCCGCTCCTGGCAGAACATCGATTTGAGCAAGACCGTATGGTCGGACATTTCGGAACGCGAGCACCAAATACGCGATACGAAGTGGGCTTTGTTGTCTGCGCCAGGCGACAAGGCAGTCGGCTGGTCGACGATGTCGCTGATCACCGTGGATGATCATGGGGAAGAAAAAAGCCAGCAGTTGGTCGAGGCCCGCCGTTTTGAACTGGATTTCTCTAGCTCGCCAGTGGCCGTGCGCAATGTCACGGCGACACCAGATGCGGGCCCAGCGCACGAGCAGAGCTACCGTGTCCTGCAATCGGATTCCAGAGACGCCTTGTTCGCGCAGCCAGATGGCCGTTTACGCTATTTCGACCCGACAACCGGGAATTGGACAACGAGCGCCATCCCAGACATTCGGGGCGCCGCCCCTTGGGTCGACAAGGTTTGGCTCGGCAGTGACGGATGGGTTGTGCACGCTAGGGGCGATACCGCATGGAACATCGTTGCTTGCTACATGCCGCCTTATTTCTCCCATACGCGCAACTGTGGCTACTCATCGGCTAATGCCTATTTCTATAGCCGGGACAAGGGCCATTCCTGGGTGCCATTTGTTCTGCCGCGCTCACCCGGCGAAGATGACTACATGATCCAAGTGATTGGATGGGATACGCGGCGCCAAGGCCTCCTGGTCTTGCGGAACGATCCGCAGAACTCTGGGCGAAAGCAGGTGGAGCTCTATCGGCTGCCGGCCCAGCAGTCGGGCGCGAAACAGGATGCCTGACGCGCAAGAGAGCCCATCTGACGATCTCGGTATTTTTTGCCTCGTACTGACGCTCCTGATCGCTATCCCGGTGACCTTGCTGATCACCTTTGGCCTTGCCGACCCATATTCATGGCAAGGTTTTCAGAGCGCACGATGGTGGTGGCTACGGTATCCGCTCGTTTTCGCCGCCCTGATGGTGTTTGCGTTTTTTCAAGCCATCATTGCCATCCGAATCGAGGATGCAGATTTTGCAAAGCAGTTTGAGAAGGCAACGACGGGGATGAACGCCCTTCTCTTTGCGACAGGGCTGGTCGCCGTGACCGCCGGTGGCAGTACCGTCATGAATCTGTACAACGCCTCGTATGGTAAAGGCGCAGTTGTGAAAGCAAAGCGCGTAAGTACATTCATCACTCCGAAAAGCAATCGAAGCTTAGAGCGCACTGAGGTTAGATACGAAGTTCTGGAAGGAACGCTAAAAGGTGAGACCCTTTCGTTCAGCGCGAGCGGCACGACTGAGTTGGGGTCCAAGGCTGATGACGGCAGACCGGCTTTGCTCTCGATAAAAACGAGTTGGATGGGGACATCGGTGTTGGGTGTGTACGACCAATAGAGCCGTATCCCAAAGACGCGCCGCCACATGAAGATTTAGAAACAATCCCCCCAAGCGCCCCAAGCCTGCGTAGCATCTCTACCGTCCGCCCCGTGCGCGCGGACATCCCATTTCACGCCCGCTGATATGAACGCACTGTTCCGCCTCACTGCCGTGTCGGCTCTGGCCGCGCTGCTTGGTGCGCCTGCCTTTGCGCAGGATGACGCGCCGCTGCAGGTGTCGTACCGCCAGGTGCTGACCGAGTACTTCAAGGACGCCCCGACCGCCTCCAAGAAATACGACGGCCGTCGCCTCGTCTTCAAGGGCCAGGTCTACCCGCTGTCCGACGACAGCCTGAATACGCTGGCCATGACCGAAGACCTGAAGGTGGGCGCACCGTTTCAGGACGATCAGCGTGAGGCGCTCAAGGCACTGTTTGCCGACCACAAGCTGGCCGCGTACAAACCCAGCAAAGACATCACGCTGGACTGCCTGAACCGCCAGTTCGTAGGGCTCACGCTGGCGCTGGCGGATTGCCGCGTCGCCAAACCCTGACGTTCATATCACTCTCCGGCTTCTTGCTTCAGACCATGGCTTCTCTTCCGTTCGAACAACTACTCACGCCGCTGCCCGGCGCCCAACCCTGCGGCGAAGACATGCTCTTCTCCGCAGAATTCGACACCATTCAAGAAGCGCGCCGCTTCGATGACCCATCGCTCGACCAGGGCGACTGGGTGACCGAGATCAAGGAGGCCGACTGGCGTGCCGTCATCAACGAGAGCACGTCGCTGCTGCAGAAGCGCACGAAGGATCTGCGCCTCGCCGCGTGGCTGACGGAAGCACTGTCAAAGGACCGTGGCTTTGCCGGCCTGCGTGAGGGGTACGAGCTGATTGCCGGCCTGTGCGAGCAGTTCTGGGAGCACCTGTATCCGCTGCCCGAAGCCGACGACCCGGAAGCCCGCATGGGCAGCATGGCATGGCTTGCCACGCGTTCTAGCCAACTGATTCGCGAGGTGCCGCTCGTCGACCCGGCCAAGGGCGGCTACAACACGGTCGATTGGGAAGTGGCGACCAGCCTGGTCGAGGCCATCCGCCGCGACCCGGATCAGGCCGACGAACTCGCGCGCGGCAAGGTCACGCAGGAGCAGTTTGAATCCGCGCGCCGCGCAACACCGGCGGCGTTCTACAAGACGCTGCACGATGATGTAGTGGGCTGTGGTGCTGCGTTGCTGCGTTTGCAATCCGTGCTCGATGGGCGTGCCGGCGATCACGCACCCAGCTTCCGCGCCGCACGTGAGTCGTTGCAGGCAGTCCGCGCGCTGGTGGAGCGTTTCGGCGGCAAGCCGGAACCCAAGCCCACCGCAGTGGAAACCAAGGGCGCGCAGCAGCCGGCCGCGCAATCCACCGCAGAGGGCGCGGTCGAAACGGTGGTGGTGGCTGGCCCGATCCGCTCGCGCGCGCAGGCGCTGAACCAGTTGCGCGACGTGGCCGAGTTCTTCCGCCAGACCGAGCCGCACAGCCCGGTTGCCTACCTTGCCGCACGGGCCGCCAAGTGGGGCGACATGCCGTTGCACGCGTGGCTGCGCACGGTGGTCAAGGATGATGCGACGCTGTCGCAGATTGAAGAGTTGCTCGGGTTGGGCGATCCACCTGCCGAGAACGCGGGCTGATCTAACCAGCGCTTACGTGCTGCTCGAACAACCGCCGCAACCGCTAGATCCGCAGCCACTGGATCCGCAACTGCTCGATCCATGGCTGCCTGAACTGCAGCTACTTGATGTGTCAGTCCCTCCGCCCGAGCTGACGGCCATGCCGGTGTCGCCCAGCATGCCGCGGTATCCGGCCCAGGCCGTGTTGGCGAGCACGCTGGTACCGGCAAACGCCGTCATCCATAGCAGATCGGCTGCCGACAAACCGCCGCCTTGCTGGCCGCGCTGACGCTGCACATCAAGTGCGGCGTCGGCTGCCGCGGTGGGTCCGGCACAACCGATGCCGATCAGCCGCGCGGTCACGCGCCAATAGACGATCGCGAATACCGCCATTTCGACCAGCAACCACATCACCGGGTGCTCTCGGCCCACGCCGACGAAGACCTTCACCGCACCGAGCCACAGCACCAGCAGCGCGATTGCCCACGCCGCCAGTGTCGTTCCGTCCATTGATCCGGACGTCCACAACCATCCTGCATCTCGCAGCCGATCCGTCATGCCGGACGCTTCGTCGACGAGTCGGTTTTGAAAGTCCGGCCAGCGCGAGCAGTGCTGTTTCTGCTGGGTCAACCACGTCCATGCGTTCACGTGGCGCTCAGGCGTTGGCTGTGCATTTGCGACCACGTAGGTGTTGCGGTCGCGCTTTCGCTTCGATTTCGATGGATGAACGATACGGATTGCGCCTGCATCGAGCAGCGACAGTGTCGCAACCTGCGCCATTCGCAACGTACCGCTCGTCATCAGCGCGGCCTCGTCGGGCTCCAGTGGGCTTGGCGTGCCACCACCGGCTTCTCCCTGCGGCCGCCGCGCGTATGCGAACCGATGCAGCGCCTTGATCGATAGGCACGCAAGTACGCACACGCCCAGATAGAACGCGAGAAAGCGGGGCCCAGAATAGTCCAGGACACGGAAATCCGAGGCCGCATGCGTGGTGAAGGCGATGAGGCTGACACCGAGCACCGGCCATGCGAATCGCATGATCCGGCGTGTGGTCGAGACAGGCGTCGGCGTGACAGCCCTGTGCGGGCGCTGTGCGACGAAACCCTGATCGTCCGGCGCACTGTTTGCCTGTGCGGGCGCCGGTTGCGGCCAGACGTCGGGAGGCGGCTCCATCCCGAACAGGCTTCGGTAGCTGTCGAGCGTCTGTTGGTACTGCTGCGCGTAGGCGTCGTCTTCGTCCGGCGTACCGACCCCCGGCGCATGATGCAGCGGCGCTCGCAATACCTCGCCGCAGAACACCGTCCAATACTCTTCGGAATATTGCAAATGCAAGTGCCACGCGGCATCGATCGCCTCCGACGGTGTGACCGGATGTCCGGCAAACACCGCCAGATACGCGAAACGCTTGTACTCCTCGATGACGGTCAGCGTATGCAGACTCGACCACCCCTCGGCTTCTGCCAGACGTTTGCTGTAGGGCATCGGGGCATCCGGCGCATCGGGCGAATACTGGTTCAGCCGAAGCAGGCAGGCTGCTCGATCCGCTTCGGTCGCAGCGGCCTGGGGTGCGGAATCGGGGGAGGTCGATTGGGTGGGCAATGTCATCTCTGTTGTTGTCAGCCGTCGGTGCCTGGATGACTTGCTGCTGGGCGACAGCCCGGGCGGATCACGAAGACGAATCCTGCTGCGGCTGCTCCAGCGCGAGAAACACCGCACGCTCGCAGCGGCCGAAGTCGAAAGTTCGCAGGCGCAGATGGCGTTCGCCGTATTCTCCAGCCGCCATCATTTCTGGGATAGAGCGCAGCGGCCCGGCCATCAGCCGTATCAGTGTTTGCCAAATAACCACAAGCAACAGCGGCGCCAGGGTGAACGCCCCCATCACCATCCCCGTGACGGAGAAGGCCTCTTCGAAACCAAACTCACCGCCGATCGCAAAAAGCATCACCACGATCATCAGCGCGCTGAACCAGCCGAAAACGCAGATCACCTCACTAAAGCCCTGCTTCCTGCTCGACAGGATGGTCTCCAGCGGCTCGGGCAAGTTTCGCGGCCGCTTTGCAACATAGACAGTCTGCGGCGCGCGACGGCCTGTTAAGCGCATGCCCCACGCCGAAAAAACGTCGTCGCACCACCAGCCGGCAGCCAGCACCCGCATGCCGTTCAGGCTTGCAAAATACGGCGCATTCGACGAAACCCGACGGCTCGTGACTTGGTATTCGCAGAAGTGGATGACGCGATCGTCCGTCAGTGTGATGACGACAGGGGTCACGCGGTAGTAGGTGTCTCGCGAGCGATCGTCGGGGTAGTCATGCGCACGCCGCGCATTCGCATCGACGCTCCAGCCCATCGCCTCATAGGCATTGAAGGCGGCGTTATCCACCTGTACGGAGCGAATGATGCCGCTGACGATCGCCACAGGCGCACCCTGCCGTCGACTGGCAAGCCAATGCTCAAGCTGCTGCCAAGCCCATGCCAGATGACACCACAGCCACCAGACGCGCTCTTTCAGCGGAGAAAACTCCGCAATTGGCACGGATAGCGTCCTCGTGGGGTCGTCGTAATCCAGCCGAATCTTGGGCGAGCCGCGCCGTTCGTCCCCCGGCTGTAACGGGGCAGCAGGCGACGGCTCACGCAAACGCGCCCGCCGGCGCGCATTCTGCTGCGTCACTTACTCGCCCGAAACTCAATCCGCCGATTGCGCGATCGGCCTTCATCGGTGGTATTGGGCGCGACGGGCTGATCGGGCCCGACACCAATCGCGGTGAGCGTGCCTTGTTCGGCGCCCTTGGAGATCAGATAGCTCTTCACCGTCTCTGCGCGCGCCTGGCTCAGGTTGAGGTTCATGGCGCGGCTGCCGGAGTTGTCGGTGTGGCCGACGACTTCGATCTTGCGGCCGTTCAGGCGTGGCAGCACGGCGGCCATTTCGTCCAGAATGGCGCGGCCCTTGGGCGTGAGTGTGGCGCTGCCGGTTTCAAACTCGATGATCCGGTTGGCCAGCGTCTGGTCCAGCAGCCCTTGCTCGGACACGGCAGCCACGCGCAGGCCGTTCTTGATGGTGTAGCTCTGGCCCAGCGTCGTGGCCATGTCGCTGGTGAGCTGCTGGCGCTGCGCTTCGTTGCCCACGTCGCCGTGCAGGGCGATCTGCGTGCCGTCAATGTTGAGCTGGCCACGGTTGACCTGCTTGATGGCCGGCGACAGGATCTTCTGCACGTTGGTCGACCAGTTGGGCGGCGATACCACGTTGCCCACCTCAATCTGGTCCACCACGTTGGCGCTGCCGTACAGCTCGCGCAGCTTGCTCAGCACAGCGGCCTTGGTGGCTTCGTCCGGCACCATGCCGCCGGCGACAACCTGGCCGGCCACCGGCGCTGCATCGCCGGGCGCCGCATAGGCGGGCAGGGTGCTGCCCAGGCACGCCAGCAGGGCGGCGTTGGCCAACAGGGTTGCAGGCCGGAAGCCGCGCTTGATTGCATCCAGACCCATGTTCATTCTCCGATGAAGACTTCGCGGAAGGTATCGACCGCCATGCGCAACGAGAGCTGCGGTTCGTCCAGGTAACTCACGAGTTTCGCCAAGCCGTACTCTCCACTGACGTGCTGGTCGACCCATTCCGGGTCATCGATGTTGATGTTCTGTTCGGCATACACCCGGGGGGATATCACGCTGTGCAGCGTGCGCGACGAAGCGCCGTTGAAGCCGATGACGAGGCGTTCGGTGCCGTTGATCTCGCCCAGGAAGAGCGAGAGTTCAAAGTCCGCACGCTGCAGGAAACGCGATACCAGCTCCAACCAGAAGCTCGCCACCAGGCTGCGGTACAGCGGGTCTGCCGGCAGGGGCAGCGTGAGGCCTTTTTCCAGTCGCGGCGAGCCACTCGCCATCACCGGCTGCAGCAGCGTGCCGAGCGCCAGCAGCGTGCGGCGCAGGCGGATGTTGTGGCCCTCTGAGCGCAGCATCTGCTCCAGGCCCGCCACGGTCTGGAAGTCGATGAAATCGGAGAAGCTCGCGTCGTGCGATTGCGTGGTGGTGCCGCCAGCACCCGTTTCCACACCATGCTGACCTTCGGCCAGCAGGCGCAAGCCCTCGGTGGCGTCGTCGGCGTGGCACAGCGACAGCATCTGCTGGCCGGCGCGCGTCCACAGGCGGGCCAGGGCAATCGGGCTGCGCGCGATAAAGCTGATCGGCTGCTCCACCTGCATTGCTGCCGCTGTCAGAAACGGAAAGCGGCGCGATGACAGATCACTGCTGGCCATCAGCGTGCCGGCAATCGCCAGCTTGCTCTGCGAGCCCAGAAACGCAAACTGCACGGGCTTCCAGCTGTCGTACGTTGTCTTCCAGTCCGGTGCCTCGGCCAGCAGTTCCATGCCTTGCGCGAGCCAGCGGTCCAACGTGTCGAGCAGTTGGACGTTGTTGGCGCTTTTGACGAAATCACCGCGCGAGGGGAGTTTGCCGAAGTACGAAAGCTGCAACTGGGTCTGGCTCATTGCGCCGTCCCCCCTTGCTCTTCCGTAACGGTGCCGCGGCGCGCAGCTTGGGTGGAGGCCGGTGCTTGCCCTGCAGGCGGGGTGCCCGCAGGGGCCGGCGGTGTCAACGTGTTCTGTGCAGCGCTGGCATCGGCAATCGACGTCGGCAGACGCAGGCCGCGCAGGCCCTGGCCTTGCGGCGAGTCGGACGCCGTGGTGCCGCCGGTCTGCGGGCTGCTGATGATGCGCAGGCTGATCGACACGGTCAGGCTGTCCTTCGTCCACGTCAGGTCGAACGCGCCATCCGGACGACGCTTGCGCTGTGCCGTGGCAATCAGGCGCTCCAGGCCGAAGCGGCCCGGCTCGTTCAGCAGCTCAACCGTGCGGCCGTCGAACGTGGTGGCCGTCACCTTCGCGCCCGGCGCGCCTTGCGGGTTGGGCCACACAAAGTTGGTCCACTGCGGCGGCGTGTTGCGATAGCGCAGTTGCTGGCCATCGATCTCGATGGTGTATTCCGTGGCACCTTGCGACGGCACCGGCAGAATCTGGAACACCGTCTGCGGCGCTGCCGCTGCTGCACCACCCGCACCACCGCCGGCCGCACCGCCCGTGAGCGGCGCAATCCAGCGCGTGAAGCCCGTCGTGAACTCCGGCACGAATGCGATCCCCAAATCGCCCCAGGTACGGGACGCAATCATGTCGCCACGGCGCACCGACAGCGGGCCGATGGTCGTGTTGGCGAACTTGGCGATGGCGCCTTCGGGGCCGAACACCTGGCCGATCTCGGCGGCGCTAGCCTCGATCTTGGCGTTGGGCGCAAACGGATACTTGTCGGCCAGCGTGGTGGCGAACGGCTGATACACCTGCGCGTTCCACACCTTGTTGACTTCCACCGTGGCCGGGCGAATGGCCACCGCATACGACTGCAGCAGCGGACGCACCAGCAGCGGGCGCAGCGTGGCGCGCTCGCTGTCGGTCATACCGGTCAGCATCTGCTCGTCTACATACTTGAGCGTGTCAGCCAGTTCCGAGCCGTTGCCGTCCAGCGTCTGTTGCATCAGCTGGCGTGCGCCGGGGCCGGGGTCGCCCTGGTTCTTGATCTGGTTGAAGCGCGTGCGCACCTTGGAGAGCGAATCCATATAGCCGCGCAGCAGCGACTTCTCGTCGTGCATAACGACCACGCGCGCGAGGCCAGAGAACTCCTTGCCCACGGGGCCCATTGGGATCGCGCCGGCGTCGGCGTTACCACCCACTTCCAGGTTCACGTTCACTTGCGACGGTGTCTGGCGCGCAAAGAGCTGCTTGAACCAGCCCAGCACACCCGTCTTGGCCTGCTTCAGACCGGCGTTGAACATCGACGGGTTGTCCCACGAGGTCTGGTCATACGCGGTGTCCAGCACCTTGCGGATCGGCGAATTGGTCGGATCGCCCAGCAGGTTCATGCCCGTGACGGCCTGGTCGAAGCTGGTGAAATCCTGAATCGCGACGCCCTGCATGAAACGCTGCCATTCGCGCGCGTATTCGGTCTTGTACATCGTGACCAGCGCCTTCTGGATCTGCTCGGGGCTGCCTTCCAGCGTGAGGTCGTCACGCGCGGCCACGTTCAACACCCAGTCCTTGGTCTGCAGTTCCTTGTTGGCGGCTTCCTTGATGGCGGGCTGCACATAGCCGACCCAGGCTTCCTTGGTAAAGGTGCCGGGCACGGCGTAGCTGCCGGCCATCACGCCCGCACCGGTTTCGCCAACGATGCGCGCGACCGTCATCGGGGCGTAGCGGGTGGAGGCGCGGGCCTTGATTTCGGCATACGCACGCTCGCGGGCCGGCATGCCTCGCACCACCCGACGCAGGTTTTCGCGCGTCTGGTCGACCAGCGAGAGGTTGCCCTCCAGCAGCGGCCAGTTGTCGTCGTTCACGCGGGCAAGGAAGAACGACAGGTTGCGTTCCGCCGAGCGGATCATCTGCTCGCGCGGCATGTTGCCCCGGTTGTCTTCCAGCCAGCCGCGCCAGAAGCGCGTGATCTGGTCGGTCAGGTGCGCGACTTCCACATGGCGCTTGTCCGACAGCATCAGATACGTCTTGAGGGCGTTGTAGCCGTCTTCCACGTTGGTGGGGGAAGCATCGGTGTACCGCTTGGCACCGGTCGATGCCGTGGCTTGGTTAGGCGAAGCCGGCGCGTTGGCCGCTGCACCCGAGGCTGCCGAGGCGCCGCCTACCGTGGCAGTGGCCGTGGTGACGGACGTGGTCATCACAGCGCCGGTTTCCGGCGGACGTACCATCGGCGCCAACTGGTCCGGGTGCGCGTTGACTTCACCCAGGAAGGTCTCGATGGCGCCGCCCACCGGCTTGAGCATCACTTGGCGCAGGCCGTTGTAGTACTCGTCGAGCAGCTTGTGCTGCAGCGTGTCGCCCTGGTACAGGCCCAACGACAGCGCGAGCGGGTGGTCGTTGCGATAGCGCTCCAGCTGTTCGATGCGGTCTTGCAGTGTGTCCAGCGCTTCCAGGCGGGCCTGCAGGTCCACCCGGTTCTGCTGCATCTTCACGATCTTGTCCAGATCGGCCTGCACGTTGGCCGTGAGCGTACGGTTGCCCATGTACGACCACGTCCAGCCGCCCAGCATCACACCCAACGCCAGCACCAACGCAAAGAACGTGGCGATGCGCAGACGCGTCTTGGCCGGGCTAGCGAACTGCCGCACCGTCTGCCGGTCGGCAAAGATCACCTTGGAGAACAGGTCGCGCAGGAAGAAACCGTTCTTGGAGAACACCTCGCGCGCGTGCGCTGCACCGTCTGTCGACAGCCCGAACCGGCGCGCAATGCGCTCGGCCGACACGCTGTTGGTCGCGCCTTCCTGCAGCGCGCTGGTGAAGTAGAAGCCACGGAACACCGGCTTGTACTGGAACGGGTTTTCATCAAACAGCGTCATCAGGAACGCGCGCAGCGTTGGCTTGATCGACGCAAATTCCAGCGGGAAGCTCAGCAGCCCCGGCGACAGCTTGTTCTTCTGGTGCAGCGCGATCTGCGCCACGCTGATCTCCTTCAGCCCGTCGCACAGCTCGTCAAAGCGCTGGTCGAACACGGCCGCCACGTCGGGCTTCGCATCCGGCTCGAAGGGCAGGGTGGCGCCCCACACGCGGTCGCGCTCGTGCTTTTCGCTGTCGCCAAAGAATTCCGTAAAGCCGGTGATCAGGTCGGCCTTGGTGAACATCACATACACCGGCGCAAACACTTCCAGGCGCTCGGTCAGCTCCTGCACGCGTTGGCGCAGGTTCTTGGCCAGGTTGATGGCGAACTCGGGGCGGTTCTGCGTGAGCTCCGACACGCTCACCGTCACCACGATGCCGTTGATGGGCGCCTTGGGCCGATAGCGCTTGAGCAAGTCCAGGAAGCCGAGCCATTCGCGGCGGTCTTCTTCATGCACCGAGTAGCGGCCGGCGGTGTCGAGCAGAATGCCTTCGGTGGTGAAGAACCAGTCGCAGTTACGCGTGCCACCAATGCCCTGAATGACCGCGCCGCCCTTGTCGGCAAACGGAAACTGCAAACCCGAGTTCAATACCGCCGTGCTTTTGCCCGCCGCCGGGTTGCCGATCACGATGTACCAGGGCAGCTCGTACAGGGCGGCGCTGCCAGACAGCTGGCCGAGCTTGGACGTCTTGATCGTCTTGACGGCCTCCGCCAGGCGCACGCGCAGGGCTTCCACTTCCTCGCGTTTGTCGGGGGTGGCGGTCTTGTCGGCGGCGGCTTGCTCCAGCACGCCTTCGAGCTTGTTGCTGGCCTGGCGGGCGCGCCAACGCTTCCACAGATACGTCAGCAGCCACAGCGCAAGCAGCACGCCCAGCGCGACGCCGGCCCAGACCAGGCCAATCTCAAAGGTCTGCGCCATCAACAGAAGAAAGATGGTCAGCACGATCACGCCAAGAATCGATAGCGTGCGTGTGTTGGTCAGGAATTTCAGGAAGCGTTGCATGTTGCCTTCGGCTCGTGAGCAGACGAAATCGGTATCGGAATCGGGAGCAGCGGGGTCAGGACAAGCTAGGCACCACCGCAATGGCGCCGCGCTGCTGGATGTCGTTGGCGGTAATGGCCAGCACCGGCTTGCCGGTCTGCTGGCTCAACTGGTGCGCCACCACCACGGACAACAGCGGGCCCGCCGCACCCACATAGCCGCAGGGCGTGCCAATGGGCAGCAGGTCCGCAGCCAAATCCAGCGCAGGAAAACGTTCGGAGAACACGCGGGCCACCTCCACGGTGCGCACCGGGTGCATGCCGGTGTCCGACACAACGCCGGCCACGGTGATGAGCTCGGCGGGGGCGGCGTCCTCGGCTTTCTCGGCCGATGCATCCGGCTGGGGCTTGACCGGTGCGGCAGCCAGCGTGTCGAGCACATGGCCCACGGCATCGCCGAGCGCCTGCAATTGCGGCTGACCACGATCGGCGGTGGGCGACTCGAGCCGAGCCACGCCCGCGCGGGTGATGGTGAACGGCAGCGCGGCGTCATCGTCAGCAGTAGGGAGGAGCGCCAAACTTTGCGCCACCGCTGGCGCACACAGCAGCACACCGGCCGCCGCTTCGCCCGGCACGCGGCCGTGCGAGCGCGTCGGCTCGAACAGTTGCTCGTGCTGCATCAACTGCTCGACGGCGCTCGGGCCCACCAGTGAATCCGCCACGACCACCATGCGCAGCACGCGCTCGTCATTGGCGCGGTTCACGCCTTGCGTGGCGCGATCGAGCAGCAGCAGCGCATCGGCATCGCCCTTGGCGGTAATGGGTTCCAGCGTGAGCCGGTCTGCCGGCCAGATCAACGCGATGCGCTGGCGCAGCCACCCATCGGCAGCGGCCTGGTGTTGCGGCGTCCAGTCGCGCGGGAGCAGGGCGGTGATGATCAGCCGCGTGGCTTCCGGCACGCTGGTTTCAGGCACTTGCGCAACCGCGTGTGCCGCCAGTTCTTCTGCTACTTGGGCGGCCAGTGACAGGGCGCGCAGTCGTTCATCCAGCCAATCCACGTCGGGATGGCGCTCCGTCAACTCGGCGCGCAGGTCTTCGATGTCAACGCCATCCACCGGCGCGGCAAAGACCGGCTGGCCGAAGCCTTGCACGTCGGTCAGCCCAGGCTGCGTATTGGCCTGCACGGCCTCGACGACGGATGCCGCATCGCTGCCAGCCGGTGCGCGCAGCGCGCTGGCCAGCAGCACGGCGCGCCATTGGCGGGTGGCGTCTTGCGGATCAGCGGCCTTGCCGTCCGCGCTTGCGGTTGCGGGAGCGGCCGCCGAGAGCTCGCGCCCCGCAGCCACGTTGGAGCGAATGCCATCCACCGCACGCTTGATCACCCAATAGCCGACGAGCATGCCCAGCGGCAGCAACAGCAGGTAGGTAAAGATGTCCGCCGTGGTCGGCATGCGGTTGGCCGACTGCCACCACACGATGACGGCAATCCACACCACCACAAAGACAGCGAGCAGCGTCAGCCCGGACCGAAAGAGTCTTGCAACCATGTCGTCTGCGTCAGATGCTGCCGGTGTTGCTCTGACTCGCGAGCAGGGTCGCGCCGCAGGCCGTCTTGTCGCCATGGCGCGCTGCCTGGCGGCCGTCGATGATGACGTTCGGGTCGCCCGTCACGATGACGGTCGTGCCGCCGTGGCCGTTCTGGGGGCACGTCACCTTGTCGCCCACACAGGCGATGCCCTTGCCGCCGGTGCTGGTGTTGCCCGACGCGGTGATCACCACGCCGCCGTGGTCCGTCTTGTCACCCAGCAGGATGAAGGGCCGTGTCATTGCATGTTCCCCATGTGTCCGATTGCGATCGTCATTGCCTTGCTGTCGGCTGTGTGCCGAGCACGCCCTTGCGGCGCAGCTCGACGTGACCGAGATCCATCATCTTCCAACGGCCGCCCCACACGAGGCCGGCCGATTCCGCCGCCTGGCCGTACAGCTGGTAGCCGCGCATGGCCCACGGGTCTTTCTCGCTGATGACCAGCTTGCCCTCGCGGAAGAACGCGCTGTCCGCCGCCAGGCCGTACTGGTGATAGCTCTGGAACGCCCCGGCCTGCGTGACGTTGCTACCCATCGCCGCCAGCTTGCTTTGCCGCTCTGGGCTGCGGAAGCCTTCCAGCAGCGCCATCTCGTAACCGTGTTCGTCGCGCATGATCTTGTAGACGAGCAGCAGGCGCTGGCGGAAATCGGCATCGAGCAGGTTCCAGTCGCGGCTCGCATCGCGGATGGCCGGGCGGATCTGCTCCACCTCACGCGTGGTGAACACCTCGGGCGGCAGCGGCGGCGGCGGAATCAACCGCTCGCCGTTGAGCAGCGCCGAGATGTGCGGGTCCGGCTCGCGCACCTGATCATCGTCAAACTCGAACGATTGCTGCTCGCGCAGCGCCAACGCCAGCAGGGGCGGCACCGACAGCACCCCCAGCCCACCCAGCAGCAGGAACTTGCGCCGCACCACAAACTGCTTGAACGCCGACGCGCCCGACGTTGCGCTGTCCACCGAATCCCGCAGGGAGCCCGCCGAACGCGCGCCCACCACGGCCGCCCCCGTGCTCAGGCGGTGCCACTGCGCGCGCAGGACGGCCGCACAGCGCTGCCGCACCGAAGGCAGCAGCACTACAGCCGCCACCACCACCATGGCAACGAAGTAGAGAACGAGAGCGACAAAAACCATACCGACCTGCAGGAGCGTGGGCGTCTACGTCAATTCACCCAGATTTATATCTGTATTTAGATCGCGAGAAGATTAATAAACGGTAATAATCGAACGCCCCGGCACGGCAATATTAAGAAACCATAAAGAAAAAAGCATCAACAGCGCCAATCATTTGTCTTTCAGCAAGGCCAGACTTAGAATCAGCAGCCACCACCGGAATCGGCGCTGTTTGCATTTCAAACGTTCGCCGCGCATTCTATTTCAATTCTGGACCCGTGATGAGTAATAACGGCGATTTGAAACAAGAAGGGCCACCAACGCTCTTCCATTCCCAGCCCGAGACCGACGAGGCCGGCCACACGCGCATTCTGGCGAGCCTGGAAGGGCGGGTCGGCGCCAACGGCAAGGCCCCGAAAAAGTCACGGCGCCGCTATGGCGTGGCCGCAGCCGTCGTGCTGTTGCTGGCGGGCGCGGGCACCTGGATTGCGCTGAACCATGACGGCGAAACTGCATTGCCGGTGGCTGAACACGCGGCGCCAGTGAAGCAAACGCCCGCCACCGCACCCACCGCTGCGGCACCGGCCACCTCGACGACCACACCGACCACGCCGGCAGAGCCCCCGCAGGCCGCCACGATCGTCAACGTTGCGCCACCTGAAGAGCACGCAGCGGATAAGGCCGGCAAGGACGTGGCGCATGAAAAATCCGTCGCCAGCACGCTCGACAAGAACGAGCAAGTCGTGACGATCCAATCCGGCAATACCGACGCGGCGAAGGCGGAAACCGCCAAGCTGGTTGCAAAATCGACCGATACGTCCGTCAAACCGGTGCAGACAAAGGCCAAGCCCCAATCGGCCGCAAAACCCGGCAAGCCCCGTAAAGGCGGATTGGCAGCCGACGATCCGGATGCCGACCTGCTGGCGGCATTGTTGTCGCCGCAAAACGCAACTAAGCCCGCCAATCAACCGAAGGGGCAATAGCCGCCCGAGTGCCCGGTTGCCTTCACCAACCAAGGCATCTGCGGAGGCCGGCGCAGTGCTTGGCATTGCGCGGCCCCACCAATGCATGCGTGCCGGTTTCACGAAATGGTGTTCGTGACCGCCCGCCGCTGCAGCATCTGACAGCGAATGGACGCCACAACCCTTCTCCAGAACCTCTTTTCCCCCGCGCGCCGCCTGTACACACTGGAAGGCGAAGGGCCGCTCGCAGACCTGGCGGTGGAAGCGTGGCTTGGCCGCGAGGCGCTGTCCGAGCTGTTTGAGTGGCGCGTGGTGGCCGCGAGCGCCAACGCACGCATTGCGCTCAAATCGCTGCTGGGCCAGCGCGTGACGCTGGTCACCACGCTGGCCGACGGCACGCAAGCCAAGCGCACGGGGCTCATCCGTCTGGCCGAGAAGCTCGGCGCAGACGGCAGCCTCACGCGCTATCGCCTGACGGTGGTGCCCTGGTTCTGGCTGACCACGCAGCAGCGTCACAGCCAGGTGTTCCAGAACCGGCCGCTGGCGGACATCGTTGAACAGATGCTCTCGCCGTACGCGCCGTATGCATCTTGGCGCTACGCCGCCGGCGCGGAAGCACGCATGAGCGAGTTCGGCACGCGTGCCCACATCGCACAGTTTCGCGAGACGGACTACCACTTCGTCACGCGCCTGCTGGCGGAGGCGGGGCTTGGCTTCACCACGGTCGAAGACGACCAGGCCCATGGCGGCCACACACTGGTGATCTTTGCCGACAGCACCCAGTTGCCGGAAGACACGGAGTCGGCTGCGGC
Organism: Ralstonia sp. R-29; assembly: GCF_049913345.1. Taxonomy (NCBI): domain Bacteria; kingdom Pseudomonadati; phylum Pseudomonadota; class Betaproteobacteria; order Burkholderiales; family Burkholderiaceae; genus Ralstonia; species Ralstonia sp. R-29. The sequence goes on along the minus strand of NZ_CP184378.1, from coordinate 545,960 downwards.
CGGCGGCATCCGTTTCCACCGCGCACACAGCCTGGAAGAACGCGACGCCATCCAGCAACTCGCCTGCCATAGCCGCACAACTGTCGGCGGCGTGGCCGTGGCAGCGTGGGACCCGGAAGGCAAGCAGAACGCTCGCGCCCATGCGCCCGCGCGCTTCGCCACCAGCGCGGGCAGCCCCGACGCGTATCTGTCGATCAGCCCGTCGCTGGCACCCGATTCCGCCAACGCGCAGCGCATCGCCGAACAGGTCATGGAAAGCCTGGAGGCGCGTGCGCTGCTGTTCTCGGGGCGTGGCACGGTGCGCACGCTGCGCAGCGGCACGCGTCTGCAGGTGGTGGACTGCCCGCACCTGCCGCAAGACGTGGACGGCGCGTATCCGCTGCTGATGGACCTGGTCGAGCACTGCGGCATCAACAACCTGACCATCGATACGCACAACGCTCTCAGCCAGCGCCTGGGCGGGCTCGATGCCGCACTGGCGTTTGACACGCCGCCCAGCGCGCCGGAATCCGGCCCTGGCGTGTTCGGCTTCCAAGAAGCGGAAGGCGCCGTCGAACGCGCCACGCCCAACGCCGACTTGGTCAAGGCCGCACGCGCGCATGGCTATGCCGGCCTGTTCCGCGCAAGCGATGCACGCCGCCCATGGCGCACCGCCGTGGTGGAACCCGACACCGGCCGCCTGTACTCAGCCCCCACCGCGCAGGGCGTGCACAGCGCCATCGTTGTCGGCCCCGATGGGCAGACGCAAGCCGGTGGCGACGGCGAACACCACGCCAGCCCCGCAGGCGAAATCCGCGTGCGCTTCCCCTGGCAGCAGGGCGAGCGCGCAGACGATCGCAGCACCCGCTGGGTGCGCGTGGCGCAACGGCAGGCGGGCTCCGGCATGGGCTGGCAATGGCTGCCACGTATCGGGCAAGAGGTGCTCGTCAAGTTCAGCGAAGACGACATCGACCAGCCCGTCGTGATCGGCGCGCTCTACAACGGCCAAGGCGAAGCCGGCATCGCGCCCACCCCAGGCGGGCAGGGCGCCTCCGGCCAGAGCGATGGCACCGCACTCTACAAGCAGGGCAGCGACAGCGCCGCCAGCGCGCAAGGCAATCTGGCCGGCGGCCACAGCCCCGCCTGGCACGGCATGGGCACAGAGTTGGAAGGCCACCGCAATGCCGCTGCGCACACCGGCTTCAAGAGCGCAGAACACGGCGGCAGCGGCTACAACCAACTCGTCTTTGACGACAGCGACGGCCAGTTGCGCACGCAACTCGCCACCACGCAGCAGCATAGCCAGCTCAACCTCGGCCACCTCGTCCATCAGCAAGACAACCGGCGCGGCAGCTTCCGCGGCCAAGGCTTCGAGCTGCGCACCGACGGTCACGCCGCCGTGCGCGGCCAGGCGGGTCTGCTGCTGACCACGTACCGTGATGCAGCCATCGGCAAAGCCGTGCCCACCGGCGACAACGCCGCCGGCATCGCGCTGATCAAGCAAGCCAAGTCGCTCACGGAATCCCTCGGCCAAGGCGCCGTCACGCACCAGACCGCCGCGCTGGCCACCGCCAAGAACGACGATGCCCCACTGGCCAAGCAAGCCAAAGCCGCAGCCGGCATGGTCGACGGCAAGGCGCTCGACGCCGCCAAACAAGACGCCAGCGCCGACAACACCGCCACGCAAGGCAAAGTGCCGCACCAAGGCGAAGCCATCGCGCACCTGGCCGGCCGCGCAGGCCTCGTGATGGTGGCCGGCCAAGACCTGCAACTCGCCAACGGCGAAAGCATCGCCCTGGGCAGCGGCCAGGACACCAACCTCGCCATCGGCAAGCAAGCGCGCATGCACGCCGGTCAAGCCATCGGCGTCGCAGCCGGGCTGTCCAAGGCAGGCGACAACAACATCGGCCTGCAGGTCACCGCCGGGCAAGACAACATCGACTTGCAAGCCCAGCACGACGTGCTCAAGCTGATGGCCAAACAGGACTTGAAGCTGGTGTCGGCCAATATGAACGTGGACTTTGCGGCGGCCAAGCGCATCCGCATCGCCACCGCCGGTGGGGCGTCGATCACGCTGGAGGGGGGGAATATCACCGTCGAGTGTGCCGGGCCGATTACGTATAAGGCGGCGCAGCGGAAGTTTGAGGGGCCACAGGGTACGAGCTATGACCTGCCGAACTTCCCGCAGTCACCGTTCAACCTCAAGGGCGCGTTCCCATTCTCCTGATTCTCTGGTTCTGCTTTCATGCTGATTAGCTATCCCATTCTGGAAACACCGCAGGCGAACGATACTGAGGAAACGTTGCTGGAGCGGATGCTGGCGCGCGCCACTAGCCCCGCTGGACAGTACCCAGCAAACACCATCGGACAGTACAAGGTTTGGCACGGTGGCCTGCATTTGGACGCAACAAACGCTACGCCAATTCGTGCGATCGCCGACGGGATGATCGTCGCCTATCGGCAGGCACAGACAAGCGAGCAGTACCAGAACCAACCGTATGACACTAGTTTCGTGCTCATCAAGCACGAGACAGAGAGCGGGGAGAACACACCGGTCGTGTTCTACTCGTTGTATATGCACCTTGCGAGCCGCGATGCGCTGACCCCTGACCAGATCGGCAGTCTTCCAGCGCTGTTCCAACAAGCAGCGGCGATGGGGCCAGACGCCAAGTCACCACCAATTTCCACGGCGGCACAACGCAAACAAGCTAGGGTCTATCGCAAGGACATCCTCGGCTATCCGGGCTTGCAGTACGGACAGACCGATCGACGAGTGCACTTCGAGGTCTTTACCACGGAGGAGCATCTAAACCGATTCTGGAAAGACAGCAGCACTGCGACAAACCAGACAGCCAGCGCCGATTTCTATGGCGACGCACATTTCATTATCCCCGCAGGTAAGAGCTTTACTGACCGGCATCCACGCGCGAGTCAGCCGCATCGCATAATCTTCGATGCACAGCATGATTTCCCGTTGGAGGTTGGCCAGGCGGGTACCGTCTTGGAACAGCTTTTTGTGACCGTGCGGCTGGATAGAGGGCGCCGCATTGCGACAACATACGCAATGCAAAATGGCGCCTGCCAGCAAGTTGGTAACCCTGTTGAGCAAACTGACTATGAATACGAGCTCTTTAGGTTAGCTTCTGTGCTGTATCGGGATTGTCCGAGTGCTGGTTTCGAGTGGCTGCGTTTTGGTCGGATTCTTTCCGACGAAACAACAACCACCAACGAAAATTGGCAGTTGGTGCGTTATAGCGATGCTGAGGTCGGCTACATAGACCTCGCAGCAACCGATGTCATTAAACTTTCCGATGCGGATTTCCCATACTGGAAAGGGTGGGAGAAGTTCCAGGAAGGGCAACTTGCAAGTCCTGCCGATGCGTTTGTGGACGATCCGCACGCGTTGGCCATGCTCAACGACACGATCGGTGCTGGCCAGCAAAAGCTACGACATCTGATTGTCAAGCATCCCAGTGAATGGGATGCTTCGGACCTAGCTACTCGATACTCAAAACTCCGACAGCAAGGAGAACCCCTTGAATCGGACGATAGCTGGCAGTCGTTTGAGGCACACGTTCAAAAGCTGGCATTCTGGAATCGAACCGGTGGGCTGGATCGATCAGTGTGGCATTTTCACCCCCTGCAGTTTGTCTATCATTTCAGGCGATGTGGCTGGCTTCACAAAAATGAGCTTATACAACTTCTTCCAACATATTCCTTGCGAAAGCATGGTGCATGGTTGTGGGAGGAGGTTAAATTGCCTGATGCATCTGCGGTTCTCGGCAACGCCTCCGCAGCCGCATCAAGAAGGCTGGCATTAAACAAATCACTAAACAAGTATTGCATCACAACACCCATTCGCAAGGCTTGTTTTTTCGGAAATGCCACCCAAGAGACGCAGTGGTATCAGAAGTTTCACGAGGGAAGCCCTTACTGGTACAAGCCATGGGATGGTCGAGGTTTCTTGCAGTTGACCCATGTTACAAACTACTGCAAATATTGGAAATTTAAAGGGCAGCCAATTTCGTCGCAAATTGAGGCTGCACTGGAGGTCGCAACGCAAACGGCCAACAATAACCGGCCGGTCGTAAATGGAAAAAAACTAATGACCGATCCGACAAACTCATTGAGCGACGCAAACACCCACATCCCTCAAGAGGTGATCAACAAGAGAAATTCTGTTGCGGAGGCGTCAGATGCGGCTAACAGCGCGGGCGCATACTGGATGTGGTCTTCCGCATCAAGATCCGCTGATGCGTTCCTGCTGCACCCGCAAAGCACAAGGCGGCAGCGCAATACAGACCATGGTGTAAAGTATTACTACGAAAATCAAGCTTTTGGCAGCGTGGCGGGGACTGTTAACACCGGGTCGCCGTCAAGTTCATATTCTTCCATTTGGGGAGTCGAGGCGCGCTTTCTGGCCTTCGCCAATGCCCAAGTAGTGCTATTGGATACAACAGCTTTTGAACACTCGGATGGCGTGACGCGCGAAGTTCCGCAAAGCTTCGAGCGCAGGGAGGTTGAATGAGAGAAAAGAAAATTTATGTGGCGATGATCGCCGGGATACTTTTCCATGGCTTCTGTTTCGCCCAACCCATCCCCACGGTTGGCGATGCGCCGGGGGAGATGCAGAATTTTACGGGCCCTGGCTCACCAATCGTGAGCGTTGGACAGTGCAAATTTTCCATCGACATTCAAGCTGGCCAGCGCGCCGTTTTTAATGGCCCCGATCTTGTTTTGTATTACTCCAAGACGCGCCAAGATCAAATGGCTTATTTATCGCAAGCCGAGACAAATTTTGGCTACGCGTGGTCATTTAAGAAAAAAGGCTCTCGACGTGACAAATGGGTCGGCGTGATGTGCGAAAACATGGAGGATTTCTCAAAAATCACTGTGACGAACGAGATATCAAAGGAAGATCGTTCGCCCGCCTTGGATGACATCCGCCAAAGCAATGATATGAAATGTCCAGCGACATTAGAAGCTGGGAAATGGACTCCTCGCCCTATATTAAAAAAAGGCGAAGATTATATTTTCAGCGCTATTTCCGGAGATGGGTGGACAGGGTTCCTGATAGGTTACAGGGCTTCGAAGGAGCGAAGAGAATTGACGTCCGTTAGGTTTTGCATGATCAATGAAAATCATGTTTTGGTAGGTGCGACAGAGGACGATGATCGCCCATTAGCTTTGCCGATCCACTTTTTCGATGAGTTGGGCAGATCACTATCCACAATCAAGTTTTCCAAGTGAAATATCGAACTCCGGCACACTGAGTCAGCAGTCACAGAGAAATGATTAATCCAGGATAGGGATAGAATGATGCTAGGGATTACACCCATCGTCACCGGTGCGCTCTTGCCAAACCGTGAACGGCACGTTCCTTAATTCCAAGCTTTGTGAAGAAATATCTTTTAATCGTATTCCTTGCCTTACCCATAGCTGCACATGCAGATGTGTCGAGTGAGGCCTTCTGTTTTACTTCCGGTGGAGCCAAGCCGACAAATTTCGAGATGCACACGTATTACAATGCGTCTGTTAATTTCTCGTCTGGATTTATTAAATACCAGAACTCTAAGGACATGATACCGCTGGTGTTTGCTGACTCGACAACCGAAACGCTCAGCAAAGATACACCGGACGAGGCGACAACAACATGGCTGGAAGTATTTGGCGGGCAGGTGACCGGAGAATATGAAATGACTTCCCAAGGTACCAGCGTAGTCTCTATGACCTACACAAGTAGAAAAGAAGGGGGAAAAAAAGGATTCCTGCTCAATGCCGATATGATCGAAGACGGCAGCTGCAAATGGCAGTACGCGAAGCAATGAACCAATTGAAGAGCCAATCTTCGAGAGTTGTGACACGGGAGGTTGCCATTTCAGGCTTTACCGCGACCTAAGGATATCTAGTGATTCGCTCCGCCATATTATTGCTTCTACTTCCCATTGTTTTTTGAGCAAATGCACAGTCTTCCATTGATTCGGAGAAAATAAAAATCATTGCAAGCAACTCCATGAGGCCGGATATCGAGCAACAATGCGGAATGTCAATACGCGTCCCCGATCTCAAGTACGTATACGACCAACCGATTGGCTTTGGATGCACGGGCTCGTATAAGGACGGCGGCCAAGCGATCTTGGATATGAACATCCAATATGACCCAAACCAAAATAGCGGTGGGGCGCACATTAGTTTTGTCATTGAGGGCATTGGTATCGAGAAGAAGATGAGCTCTGTTGGCGACGCGATATTTTCCGTAGACAGTGAATCTGGCACACCAAAGTTGCGGAGTGCTGCGGCGTTTGGTGAGTCAAATTGTGGGCCAGCAACTCACGTGCAAATCAAGCAAATTAGTGGGAATAACTGGCACGGCTGGATTGCGGAAGAGAAATTTGGGAAAGTGCAAAAGGGCTGCCGGTCTGAAAAAGAGTTCACCAAGAAGTATCGATGCGTCCATGCTATGGTAGGCAATAATGCGATGACGGCCCAGCTCGCAGGCGTCTGCCTGCTAAGAAAGCGAGAATTTAGTTTGGAAAATGGATTTAGCTACGACATTTTTATGGACATGATTAAATCGCTGCGCCTTTCTGAGAAATAAATGCAGAATATTCGAACATAAGAAAAGCAAGAAAGAGCTTGTCATCGTGAAACGCAACAACAGCCCGCACCGACTCCGCCTCGCGCTGCTAGCCCTGCAGACTGTAGCGGTACAGCAAGCCTTTGCGGCTGGGCTAGATTGCAGCCGTGTAGAGGGCAATACGCAAACGGCGATCTGCAATAGCGATGAACTACGCCGGCTGGATGGCCAGCTGTCATCGGTCTACGGCAAATTGGTCCACATGCAGCCCGGACAGCGTAGTGCCCTACGTCAGGATCAGTTGGATTGGCTCAAAACCCGGGATCAGTGCAATGCCGACGAGAATTGCCTCACCACTCAGTATCAGGATCGCATAAACGGGCTGCAAACCCGTCTGCATGATGCCGCCGCGTACCAGCCAGACAGCACCGATCGGCAGGCACTTGACGATCTGCGCCAAGCAGTGGAAGCGATGCGCAAGATCGACCCGGAATTTCCGTTGGAAAAGGCACTCGATCAGTTCAGGGTCAAGACGGGAATCACGAAATTCTCAAATATGCGTGTCGAGGGCGACAGCCTCCTGCGCTTTCCTCGAAAGCGGCCGGCAGGCGTGACGAAGGATGAGTGGCGTGCGCTGCAGGCGTCCCACATCGACGGCGGTGGGGAGAACGGCTCGGCTTCCTATACCTTGCTTCATATCGACGGCAAGGAGCAGCGTGACCTCGCGATTCATTCCTACGTTGGTGGGACTGGCTTGTTCACGTATACAAGTGTACTGCGTCGGCGTGGCGAAAGATTTGAAGGCGCATACACGTCTCCATTAGCAGAGGAAAGCCCCGTCGTCGTCGGTGACGAAGCGAGTTCGACATACGCTCAGGAATATCTCTATTTTGAAAATTTGCGCGGCAGAAACCAGTCAGCGGAGTGGATCAGCTTGCGCGGACGTGTGTATGCAGCGTATCGAAACAGCCGCTACGGAGAGGACAACATTTATCTGCTGCGGCCGCTATCAGTTGTCGGGAGCGGCCCAAAACTGACGATTCACTACCGCTACCGGATGACGATGCCACAGGTGCAAAAAACAGTGGGCGAGAAGCAGGCAACAACGCTGGATAAGTCACTGGTTGCAGCGTTGACAAAGGCGCTTGGTAATGTGGACAAGGAAAAGGCCAGGGATAGCGGCCCGGCGCAAGAGCCGTTATGCCCCGCTCCGGATGGTGTGACGGATGTTCAGAGTTACTATGGTTTCGGTCCTGGCCACTACAGTTATGAGATCGTCGGAAATATACCGATTTGGGTTAAATCGCAATGCCACGTGGGGCAATTGATTAACTGGTTTGGCCAATACAGCGCCAAAGACGGGCTTTTTGCACAACTCTGGATGCGCAAGCCTGGTGATGTTGATCAGCAGAAAACATACTTGGTGTATGGACGTCGAACGGCGATCCGGGTGGACGCCTCTATCGCCTCAGTCGCAGGCGATGTTGGGATGTAGCAATGAATGCGAGCTCCAGATCATGACCAAGGTCCTTTGCTTCGCGTCAACCTTCAAGACGGGCTGATGTTTGCCCACCACGCAACCCAACATAGAAAGAATGATCCCCGCTTTTTTTATCCTGCATCCGATCATCCTAGGCATAGCTGGCACCGCGCTATTGCTTGCAGCCGCAGCGTTCAAGGATGCAGGCTGGCTAGTTGGACCTACGGGAAAGCGTTTCGCAGCGCCACTGAAGCTCGGCATGTATGTGCTCGGTGGACTGCTGTTCACCTGCAGTTCACTGGCGCTGGCGGCCTACTCTTTGCCTGCGGTCATCGCATCCGGCATCGCTCTAACGCTGACTCCATGGGCGACCAGGCGCGTGCATTGGCTGAACGGCCCATACCTGGCGCGCTATGTAGACCTCATCAATGCAGTCCGCTTGATGGGTGTGTTAGCACTGTGCAGCTGCATCCCGGTCGGGTTACTTTTTCTCCTTGTGGTCTTCGTGACCGGCATCCCCAATGGAGCCTGATCAACGCACTCACCCCGGGCAGCAGCCCGCTTTACCCCTGAAGCACTACCCGCTCGGTATCACTCTCAGCGCAGCGCTGTCGACCCTGCTGGTCGCGCTGAGCCTGACCGCGCTGCTCACTCCGAATCTCGAATACGGCGTGGTAATGCTCATCTTGTTGGCGATCGTGGTGGGAATTCCGCTGTGCTTTGCATTGCTGGCCACGTGGTTCACGTATCGGCGTCGCGCACCCGCGCCATTGCCTGCGAAGCTGAACGCCGCCATGTTCGTGCCCACGCTCATCGCGTTGAGCGTTCTTCCGATTGGGTCCGCCATGCAAGACACCGCGCAAAGATGGTTCAACGATGCGCATCCGGATATCCGCGAGTTGCATGTCAACTTCAGCGGTCGGCCCTTGTGGCTGGCACTCGGTAGCGCACAGACGGAGGCGGGTGGTTGGCCTCAGATGCCGGTGCAGGCAGGAAATGAAGCCAAATTTGTTGCCTTCACCCGTCTTCCGCAGGAAGCCGAGATCAACGAGAACCGGTTTCCCTACGTCGGCAGCCGCCTGCGCGAGAAGGCGCATTCCTACGCTTACGCAGAGAAAGACGACAGTGGGCGACCTGTTGAGGTACGCCCGCGGCCGCTGATGGCAAGGCCATACCCGGATCTGGGGTGGCTGCCCTCGGATATCCGCGAAAGCAAGTTGCTGGTGCATCAGTACTTTCATTACTACGATCATGTAGAAGTCGCGCCGGGACTAGCACGGCTCGATTCATCGGAATTGGCAGCGCTGCAAGCGCGTCTGGGCAATGTGGTGTCGTTCCATCTGTCGAGCCAGTACCCGCGCGGCTTGGCAAGGCTGGAAATCAACGGCCAAACCCTGGCGATTGGTACGGACAGCGAACGCATCTCAGAGGCGCCGTGCGATCGGAGTACGAGCTTTGCGGGCAGCGCGTTGCTGAGCATCGACAAGCCGCTCGAGGTCCGCTGGCAGACGTTGGACGATCCGGCTCGCTGGCATGAAGCGCGTGTGAGCGTGCCAGCGTTTCAAGGGGCGACGTCGCGAGCCATGCAGGCATCGGTACGCAACGTCCGCCTGTACTTTCTGGATAACGACGTGCTGGCAGCCGAACAATTGCAGACACTGACCTCGCTTGGGGGCGAACAAAGAACCGTGACCACCGGTGTACCGGCAGGCGCCCGGCAGAACGAGACTTGTGACGCCCATGAACGAACCAGCATTGACCCGTTTTCCAGTTAAACGATTCATGTTGTTGTGTACTGATCCCTCCTTAAAAACGACCAACTCTCTCAAATGAAAACGCAATACAAACTCGCCGCAGCTCTCCTGACTACCGCATGGATGAGCGCCGGTATCTGCGCGCAGCACGCGTCCACGGCATCGAGCAATGCCTCGCAGGGCGGAGCAAAGAAAGCCGTACACGCTAAGAAGCAAGGCAAGAAATCCAAGGTGGCGCGCTCGGGCAAGAACAACGCAGGCGCACGCGACGGCGATGCGGAAGTCCTGGCGCAGGTGTTGGGCTCGGATACCAAGAACCCGTTGTGGAGCGGCAAGCCGCAGCAGTAGGCGTACCGTGATGCAGGGCAAACGCTGTGAGGGGAGGCCGCGCGCCCTCATGTCGCGCCTTCCAAACACAATGAAAATCCGGAGATGCTTGAGCACGATTGCCGTTGCGGTGTCGTGTTTATGCGCAGCCACGGCATATGCTGCGGCGGAAGACACTACGGCAAGCGGAGTGCGCTCATCGGCGGCGCCTGAAGTCCAATCAGTAGGCAGCATGTCACCATGGGCCGACACTCCCGTCGGAACCTGCATCCGTCACTTCGCCAGGGCCACGCGTGCGAGGCAGGCAGAGAACCCCGATCTTCGGCTTGCAAAGGAAATATCCTGGTCCAGCGTTGGCAAGTCCTATGTCTGGATTTGGGATGACGCACCTTCCCGCAATCCGACTCGCACGCTCTACAAAGTCGTGCGAGACACGGCATGCGCGATTCTCTTCATGCCATTTGATGATGGACACGACTTCAAGCTCGGCCCTCGCGGGCAGTTGCCACAGTTTGTGCGGTCCACCACGTCGCCAATGGCGTTGTCAGCCGGTGGTTCGATCTCTTCTGCTGTGGTCTACCGTTTCGACAAGAAGACCGGAACCTACGGTCAGTATCCCTATGCGTGCGAACGCTTATCGGGAGAGAAGGCAACCCAGGTGGATTGCGAAACGGTTTTCGATTAAGCATCAGTAAAGTCTTCATGCGCCGCACGCTGGCTGCGCTGGTCCTGCCATCTGCCGTACTGCACCCGGCATGGGCAGCAGACACCATTACATTCCCCGTTGACCACGCCACCCAAGCCACCATCGAAGTGCAGGGCGACTACGTTCATTACGAGCTACGCGGCCGGGCAGGCACGCGCACCGAGCGCATCGCCACGCAAACCGAGAAACCCGTCCACCTGGAAGTTCGCGATTACGACTTCAGCGGACGACAAGGCTTCGCCTTTTGGTCGATCGACGAAGGGCAGGGCACCTACAAGCTCTACCGCATCTTCATCTTTTCCCAAAAACGGAATGACTTCGTGGAGCGCTATCCCCGCTGCGGCGATGTTTTTCTCAATCTCAGACTGGATGTACGACGCAAACAGCTGATCAGCACATTCTTCGAAAACAACATTCCCAAGTCATGCACAACACGGCTGCTCTCCGATTGAAGCTGCTTCGATACGCTTTGATCGCGTATGCGTTGACCGCCGCGACTTCCGCGCTGGCAGAAGGGCCTCGAACGCTCCCTACGAGCGCGCAACTGTCCGCCAGCTATCTCAGTACGACACTGCTGCTCAAGCCCTGCATGGATATCCATGAGTGGTCAGACGATCCGAGCGACGACGTCGTGAAACAGTTCGAAGATGCACGACGTGGGCTGCCGCCCGACGCTTGCAGCCAGCCCGCATTGGTGGAAAAGCTCACCACGGCGCGGTTTCTACAATACGCATCGATTACCGCCGTGCATGACCCATGGAATCTGGATGCGAAGATCACGGCACAGAATGCGGCCATCGCGCAATGCAAGGATGCACAATGCCTGGAGCGCGAGTTGAATGCCGTCATTACCGAGCTATCACCGGTGTACCTGCATGCGCGCCCGGAGTGGCCCAGGGGCGTAGGCCTATGCACCTCAAAAACCGTCGAGGTAACGCCAAGTAAAGCGCGGGCATTGATCGGTACGAAGGCGCAGAAGGTACTGACCGATACGTGCGCCTCGGAGTCGCTGTCTATGCAGACCTGCTCGGTGCCAGGCGGTCAATTTGTCTTCGCGTCATGCACGATGAGCGGCAACCAGGTGAACGGTCCGGAATGGCTGTATCGCATCAAGAAGGCTAAACCGGAGCCCTTGCTCGCCGTCGATGATGGGCCCGTGGGCGCTTTAAAGACCTCATGCAATGGCATGCCGGATCTCATGACTGCCGCGCGCGTCAGTATGGCCGAGCATTACCTGACCTACTACCGCTATGACGGCAAGCGGTACCAACCTGTGTATGCCTATACCGCGATGGACGTTGGTGCCGACGATAACGGCAATGGCCTAGCCATCGCCCAAGATCGGCAACTCAGCCGCGTGATCTGCCGATAGCTCACAACCACGGCGTTGCGCAGTTACTCTCCCGTCCGCTGCTTCTGCAAGATCGCCAACTGCGTCGTCAGGTAACTGCTGGTGTTCGTCATGCTCGACACCACTTTCGACAGCGCGTTGAACTGCGCGTAATACAGCGCCTGCTTAGCATCCAGCTGCTGCTGCATCCGGTTGATCTGGCTGGCGAGTGATGTGATGGAGTTGTTGAGCGCATCCGTTGCGTTCTGCACCATGCCGTTGCTCGATAGCAGATTGCCCGACACGGTATGGAGTTGCGCCGCGTAACCGCGTTGCACGGTAACGGTGCCTCGGTTTCCTACCGCTCCGCCCGTAATCTGCACCGTCAGCCCATCAACAGCCGAGCCGGTGGCGCCGTACAGGTTCTGGCCCGAACCGTTGCCCGCAACGCCATTGATGGTGCCTTGCACATCGCGGCCGGCAATGGCGGTCGGGCTGCCGCCCAGCAAGGACGCGGCCCCGTTGCCCGACACAGAGACGGCGGAGATCGAGCCGTACTGCTTGTCGGTGATGCTCAACACGCCATTGGCATCGGCCGCTACCGAGACCTCCACCTTGGCCCGCTGCAGCGCGGGGGTCGCGTTGATCTGGCTCTGGATCTGCGCAGCCAAGCCTTGCGGCGTGTAGCTGCCTGCAGGCACGGTGATGTTGGCCGCCATGCCGCTTACGGTGAACGCCAGGCTATCGTTCACGCCGCTCTGGATGGTGGTGTTAGCCGCCGCCGAGCCCTGGAGCAAACCCTGCGTCGCCAGCTGCGTGATGTTGACGGCGTAGCTGCCGGACTGCGTGGCCGAGGAGAACGTCGGCACCTTGATCAAGGCATCCGTCGCCGTGCCGGTACCGGCAAACAGCCCTGCCACCTGGCCGGGTGAGTGACTAAGGGCGGCGTTGAGCTTGCTGTCGTCAATCGACAGCGTACCGTCCGGGTCCATCGTCACGCCAACACTGCGTAGTGACTGGTATGCGCCGTTGCCGATCCCGTGGCCCAGCACGTCGGTCACTTGGTTGATCAGCGCCCGGGTGCTGACATCGCCAGCCAGTGCACCGCTGTTGGCGGGGTTGGCCGTGTCGATCTTGGTCAACGCGTTGAGCTGAATGCGCAGCGCGTTGTAGGCCTTCACGAAATTGAGCACCGCAGTGCTGCCTTGGCCTGCGTCGCTGCTGACGTTGACCGTCGTGCTGCCGGTTTTTGCGAGCGTGAACGACGTGCCATCCACCACCTCCGACAACGTGTTGGTGGGGCTTTGCACCGCAATGCCGTTGACCGTGGCGAGGGCATTCTGGCCCGTGGTGACCTCGGTCATGTTCTGCGTGCCGGCCGGATCATGTGCCAGCAGCGATTGCAGTGCGCTATCGCCCGACACGGCAATCTTCATCTCCGAGCTGGCGCCGCCAGCCGAGGACGTCAACACAAGCCGATACGGATTGCCACTGCCGTCGTTGACGATGCTGGCCGACACGCCCACGTTGGCCGCGTTGATGGCATCCCGGATGCCGGAGAGCGTGTTGTTGGAGGCGTCAATGGCGACCGAGCCGCCCGCCAGATTGCCGTTCTGCGTGAACGACGCTCCGGTGTATCTGCCGTCGGCAAAGCTACCGCCAGACACAGTGCCAAACGAAAAGGTGAGGGTGGTGGCTGCCCCGCTGCCAATGGGCGACTTGGCGGACGCCTGCCCCGACGCGGTCAGCACCTGCGATTGCGCGAGCTGCGTGACATTCACGCGATACGTACCTGCCGATGCGGAACTGGACACCGCCGCATTGAGCACCGATGTGTCATGCCCGGTCGCCTTCATGCCGCTGAACGTGCCGACATTGTTGAGGCTCGCCATTGCCGTCTGGAAGGTCGACAGCGCGCTTTTGATGGAGCCCACGGCAGACAGCTGCGTCTGAAAGGTCTTCTGCTGCGTCTGGCGCAGCGTCATGCCCTTGCTTTCCGCCTGGATCAGCTTGGTGACCAAGCCATTGACGTCGATGCTCGTGCCGATGCCGGGCAGGGAAATCGGCGGAACGTAAGTGTTGCTCGTGGACGAGGTGGCCATGGTCGGACGCGCGCAAACGATTTTTCTTCACAATGTGACGGCGGCGCTGCGCAGTTCTTTAGGGGCAACCCGGCTTCTCAGGGCGAATTCTCGGTGCTTCCTCAGGAAAGCGAAAGAAAACGGGCACGCCGGACCATGTCGTCTGGCGTGCCCGTTTGCGTGGGAGCGAGCCTAGCTTGCGCGGCGTTGCTCCAAGACGTTGCCACGCGACAGCACCGGCACCAGGGCCGCGCCGGTATGGCTGGTTTTAACGCGCGTCAACGCATCCGGACCGCAAGCCGCCACAATCGTGCCGCCCTCATCACCGCCTTCGGGGCCCAGATCAAGAATCCAGTCCGCCTCGGCAATCACGTCCAGGTCGTGCTCGATCACGATCACGCTATGGCCGCCGTCCGCCAGCCGGTGCAGCACGCGGATCAGCTTGGCCACGTCGGCCATGTGCAGGCCCACGGTCGGCTCATCCAGCACGTACAGCGTGTGCGGCGCCTTCTGGCCGCGGCGTGTCACGTCATCACGCACCTTCGACAATTCGGTGACGAGCTTGATGCGCTGCGCCTCGCCACCGGACAGCGTGGGCGAGGGCTGGCCCAACGTCAGGTAACCCAGGCCCACGTCCTTCATCAACTGCAGCGGGTGGGCGATGCTGTTCATAGCACCGAAAAACTCCACCGCTTCGTCGATCTCCATGGTCAGCACGTCACCGATATTCTTGCCGCGCCAGGTGACGGCCAGCGTCTCGGGGTTGAAGCGCTGCCCGTGGCACACGTCGCAGCCGACCTTCACGTCGGGCAGGAAGCTCATGGCGATGGTGCGCACGCCCTGGCCTTCGCAGGCGGGGCAGCGGCCGTCGCCCGTATTGAACGAGAACCGCGAGGCGGTGTAGCCGCGTGCGCGGGCTTCCAGGGTGTCTGCAAAGAGCTTCCGAATGGTGTCCCACACGCCGATGTACGTGGCCGGGCACGAGCGCGGCGTCTTGCCGATCGGGGTTTGGTCAACTTCCAGCACGCGGTCGATGGCTTCCCAGCCGGTGACGCCGTCACAGCCGTGCCAGTCGTGTTTGACGTCGAGCTTGCTCGGCATCTTGGCATCGGGCACCTCAGCCTGCGCGGCTTTGCGGGCGCGGCGCGTGGCCGGCGAAGACAGTACCGAACGGCCGACCGCATCGAGCAGGTTCGTCATCAACACATCGCGCGCCAGCGTCGACTTGCCGGAACCGGACACGCCCGTAATCGCCACCAGCCGCGACAGCGGCATCGTCGCCGTGACGTTGCGCAGGTTGTGCAGCTTGGCGCCATGCACCGTCAGCCATTGCTCGGGCACCGCCTGTGTGCCTGCGCGTGGCGCCACCACCTCGCGGCGCGGCTGCAGCGGGTGCTCGATCGGCTGCGAGAGGAAGCGACCAGTCAGCGAATCCGGTTGTGCTGCCAAGTCGGCCACACCGCCTTGCGCGACCAGCGTGCCGCCGCGCTTGCCCGCGCCGGGGCCGATGTCGATGATGTGGTCCGCGCGCCGAATGGTGTCTTCATCGTGTTCGACCACCACCAGCGTGTTGCCCTTGTCGCCCAGCTTGCGCAGCGCGTCGAGCAGGATCTGGTTGTCACGCGGATGCAGGCCGATGGTCGGCTCGTCCAGCACGTAGCACACGCCCTGCAGGTTGCTGCCGAGCTGCGCGGCCAGGCGGATGCGCTGCGCCTCACCGCCGGATAGGCTGGGCGCAGCACGGTCCAGGCTCAGGTAGCCCAGGCCGACTTCTTCCAGGAACGACAGGCGGCTGTGGATTTCAGCCACCACGTCACGTGCGATGTCGGCATCGCGGCCAACCAAGTTCAAGCCTTCGACCCAGCGGCGGGTTTGGCTGACCGTCCACTGTGCAATGTCGACGATGGGTTTGGCGGCGAACGTCACCGCGCGCGCGGTCGGGTTCAGGCGCGTGCCGTGGCAGTCGGGGCAGGGCAGGTCGGTCATGCCGTCCGGATCGACCTCTTCCGAAGGCAACGTCTGCTCGCGGCCGCGGTCGTCACCGCCGAGCACGGTGTCGTCAAATGCGGCACGCTGCTCGCGTGTCAGCGCCAGGCCCGTACCGACGCAGCTCGGACACCAGCCATGCTTGCTGTTGTACGAGAACATGCGCGGGTCCAGCTCGGGGTAGCTGGTGCCGCAGGTGGAGCACGCGCGCTTGGTGGAGAACACCTTCACGTTGCCCACGTGCGCCGTGCCGCCGTTGTGCATGGCGTGCTGCAGACCATCCAGCGGCGCGAGCACATGCATGATGCCCTTGCCGTATTCCAGCGCCTGCTCCATCAACGCACGCAGCGCGGCTTCGTTTTCCGGCGCGACAACAATATCGCCCACGGGCAGTTCCAGCGTGTGCTCGCGGAAGCGATCCAACCGCGGCCACGGGTCGACGGTCAGGAATTCACCATCGACGCGCAGGTGCGTATAGCCCCGCGCCTTGGCCCACTTTGCGAGGTCGGTGTACACGCCCTTGCGGTTCACCACCAGCGGGGCGAGCAGGCCAATGTGCTGGCCACGATGGTCGCGCATGAGCTGGGCAAAGATCGCCTCGGGGCTTTGCGCCGACACCGGCGTGCCGTCGTGAATGCAGTGCTGCACGCCCAGCTTGACGTACAGCAGCCGCAGGAAGTGCCACACCTCGGACGTCGTCGCCACCGTGCTCTTGCGACCGCCGCGCGACAGGCGCTGCTCGATGGCCACCGTGGGCGGAATGCCATATACCGCATCGACTTCGGGCCGGCCCGCCGGCTGCACGATCGAACGCGCATAGGCATTGAGCGATTCGAGATACCGGCGCTGGCCCTCATGGAACAGGATGTCGAACGCCAGCGTCGACTTGCCCGAACCCGACACGCCTGTCACCACGTTGAACTTGCCGTGCGGAATATCGACGTTCAGGCCTTTGAGGTTGTGCTCGCGCGCATGGACGATGCGCACGACGTTCTCGCCCTGAACCTCTGCTAATGCCGCACGCTTGGCGCGGCGATCGGCCAGTGCGGTTTGCAGCGGCACGCCTTCCGTCGCTTGCGGCTGGCCAATGCTGGCTTCGTATTGTTTGAGCGCTACACCCGTGTGCGAGGCGGCACAGGCTTTCACTTGCGCAGGCGATCCGGCGCACACCAGCAGGCCACCGGCATCGCCGCCTTCGGGGCCGAGGTCGATGATCCAATCCGCCGCACGTACCACGTCGAGGTTGTGCTCGATCACGATCAGCGAATGGCCCGCATCGAGCAGCTTGCCGAACGCGCGCATCAGCTTGGCGATGTCGTCGAAGTGCAGGCCAGTGGTCGGCTCGTCGAACATGAACAGGCGGCCGGCGTTGGCGGGCACATCCTGCTTCACCCGCTTGCGGGCGGCGGCCTGCGCCGCCTGTGCCGCTTCGGCCAGGAAGCCAGCCAGCTTCAGGCGCTGCGCTTCACCGCCGGAGAGCGTCGGCACCGGCTGGCCCAACTTCACGTATTCCAAACCCACGTCGACGATCGGCTGCAGCACGCGCAGCACGTCGGCATCCTCAGCGAACACGG
The DNA here is from genome assembly GCF_049913345.1 of Ralstonia sp. R-29. Lineage (NCBI taxonomy): Bacteria > Pseudomonadati > Pseudomonadota > Betaproteobacteria > Burkholderiales > Burkholderiaceae > Ralstonia > Ralstonia sp. R-29. Next base: position 528,166 of record NZ_CP184378.1, on the reverse strand, counting down.
TGGCGGCTTCGCTCACCGTCAGCTCCAGCACATCGGCCACCGACAGCGTGCGGCCTGCGCGCGGAATCTTCACCTCAAGAATCTCGGCGCGGTAGCGCGTGCCATCGCAATCCGGGCAACGCAGGTAGATGTCTGAGAGGAACTGCATCTCCACATGCTCGAAGCCCGAGCCGCCGCAGGTCGGGCAGCGGCCGTCGCCCGAGTTGAAGCTGAACGTGCCGGCGGTGTAGCCGCGCTGCAGCGCCATCGGCGCCTTTGCGAACAGCTTGCGGATTTCATCGAATGCGCCCACGTAGCTGGCGGGGTTCGAGCGCGCAGTCTTGCCGATCGGCGATTGATCGACGAAGACCACGTCGCTGATCTGATCTGCTCCACGCAGCGCGCGAAACGCACCCGGCGATTCCGTCGCCTTGCCGAAATGGCGCGCCAGGGCAGGGTGGAGCACGTCCTGGATCAGCGTCGATTTGCCCGAACCGGACACGCCCGTCACGCACACCAGGCGCTGCAGCGGAATTTCAACCGTGACGTCGCGCAGGTTGTGTTCGCTGGCGCCTTCGAGCACGAGCCGTGGCGTGGCGCTGTCGACTGGACGGGCTTGCCAGTCCGTGTCTGCCACGCGGCGCTGGCCGGACAGATAGGCACCGGTGAGCGTATCGGCCTTGCGAATAGCGGCCGGCGTGCCATCAAAGACGATGGTGCCGCCGCGCTCGCCGGGGCCGGGGCCCATGTCGATCAGGCGGTCGGCCGCGAGCATGACGGACGGGTCGTGCTCCACCACTACCAGCGTGTTGCCCGCATCGCGCAGGCGCTGCATGGCTTCGACAATGCGATCCAGGTCGCGCGGATGCAGACCGATGCTCGGCTCATCCAGCACAAACAGCGTATTGACGAGCGACGTGCCCAGCGCCGTGGTCAGGTTGATCCGCTGCACTTCGCCGCCCGAGAGCGTGCGGCTCTGGCGGTCCAGCGTCAGGTAGCCGATGCCGACATCGCACAGATACGCCAGGCGCGTGCGCACCTCGTCCAATAGCAGCTTGAGCGCATCGTCGAGCAGCGAAGATGGCAGCGTTAGTTCGTCAAAGAAGCGGCGGATGCGCTCGATGGGCAGCAGCATCACGTCGTGCACGGTCAGGCCGGGCAAGGCTTCGAGCTGGGCGCGGCTCCATTTCACACCGCGCGGCATGAAGCGATGTTCGGGCGCCAGCACGGCATCGGCGTTTTCCTTGGTGCCCAGGCGCCATTGCATCGATTCGGTTTTCAGGCGCGCGCCGCCACAGGTTTCGCACGTCGTATAGCTGCGGTACTTGGAGAGCAGCACACGGATGTGCATCTTGTACGCCTTCGACTCCAGGTAGTCGAAGAAGCGACGCACGCCGTACCACTGCTTGTTCCAGCCACCGCGCTTGAAGGTCGGGTCTCCGTTGATGACCCAATCTTTCTGCGCCTGTGTGAGTTCAGCCCACGGCGTACCGCGCGGGATGTCGGCCGCAGCGGCATAGCGCATCAGATCATCCTGACATTCCTTCCAGGCTGGCGTTTGCATCGGCTTGATCGCGCCGTCGCGCAAGGTCTTGCGCTCGTCCGGAATCACCAGCCCAAGATCGACGCCGATGACGCGGCCGAAACCGCGGCAGGCATCGCACGCGCCGTAAGCGGAATTGAACGAGAAGAGCGCGGGCTGCGGATCGGCGTAGCGCAGGTCGCTTTCGGGGCAGTGCAGGCCGGTGGAGAAACGCCAGATTTCCGGCGCAGCGCCTTCATCGGCCGGCAGCACATAGACGCTGACGCGCCCGCCGCCGCGTTTGAGAGACGATTCAATCGCTTCCAGCGCACGAACGCGCTCGGTGCCCTGCAGGCGGAAGCGGTCGGCCACTACGTCCAGCAGCTTGCGCTCGCCGACGACCCGCTCGGCTTGCACACGCGTATAGCCGCTCACCGACAGCCATTGCGCGACTTCGTCGGCGCTCGTATTGGCCGGCAGCTCGACGGGAAATGTCACCACTAGGCGCGGATCGGCTTCGCGCGTGCGCGCCATCAGCTCGTCGTAGATGGTCTCGGGCGTGTCGTGCCGGACCGGCAGCGCGGTGTCACGGTCGAACAGCTGCGCGGCACGCGCAAACAGCAGCTTCAGATGGTCGTTCAGCTCTGTCATCGTGCCGACTGTGGAGCGCGAACTGCGCACCGGGTTGGTCTGGTCGATGGCGATGGCGGGCGGCACCCCTTCGACGTGCTCGACCTGCGGCCGGTCCATGCGATCCAGGAACTGGCGCGCGTAGGCACTGAAGGTCTCGACGTAGCGGCGCTGGCCTTCGGCGTAGAGGGTGTCGAAAACGAGGCTGGACTTGCCGGACCCCGATGGGCCGGTCACGACGGTCATTTCGCCCGTGCGCAGATCCAGATCGAGGTTCTTGAGATTGTGCTGACGGGCTCCGCGCAGGCGAATGACACCGGAGGACATGGAGGGCGTTCCTTGGAGGTAAGAGGCATGCCGGTGCGGAGCATCACTTTTCAGCCGCGCCGGCAATCGGAATTCGAACCGTAAACTGTAGCGGATTCTTGAGATCCAGTTCATCTACGGCACAAGTCGCGAGCGCGAGGGTAGCGCAAGGCTCCTGACAGCGTTTTGTCAGGAGCCTTCAGCGGGGAGGGGCGGCGGGGAAAAAGACGGGGAGCCGGTCAACCGGCAGCGCGGCCGTAGGCAGACTGTTGCCTTGCAGACACCTCGACCACGGGCAGCCGGGGCACAAAGCGACGATGCTCGACGGCACCGCCTTTGACAATGACAAGTGTCTCTTCGGGGATCTCGTCCCAGGCGTCGGGCAGGTCGACGAGCGGCTCCGACAGCACAAGAAACGCCTCGTCCCCGGCATCTTTGATCCGGGAATTCTCCGGATACAGCTCGCGCAGATGCCGGAACGACGTGCTGTGAAACAGCGAGCGCGAATCCCGCTCGCTCGAATAGCGCGCTGCGATGATCTGTTCGCCATCGGTAGCGCACACGGTCATGTTCAACGGGTGCTCGACGCCGTGCCGATGGCCGACGTGCTCGATCAGCCCCACCATTTGCTCTAGGGCGGCCTGCGGGTCGCGCTGGAGCCCGAACGTGAGCGCCAGGAAAAACATCACCTCGGAGTCCGTCGAACCCTCGATCCAGCGGAACAGCTCGGGCGCCACCTCCATCATCAGGTCGCGCCGCAGCGTCGGGTAATCACGGATCAACCCGTTGTGCACGAACAGCCAGCGGCCGTACCGGAACGGGTGGCAGTTGGTTTCCTGCGTGGGCGTATCGGTGGCCGCTCGAACATGCGCCACAAACAGGGGAGACCGGATGGCCCGGGCAGCTTCCCGCAGATTGGTGTCGTTCCAGGCCGGGTGCAGGCAGCGATACCGGAACGGCACCTCGGAATGGCTGCCATACCAGCCGATGCCGAATCCGTCCCCGTTGGTGGTCGTGTGGCCCAAGCGCGATCGCAGGCTCTGGTCGATCAGCGAATGTGTCGGACGGAACAGCACCGTCTCCATCTGAATGGGATTGCCCGAATACGCCAGCCAGCGACACATGATGCGTTGCCTATAGGAAGAGATGCTTGAAAAACGAGTCTAGGCAATGCGACTGGGAATGCACGGAAAAATCCGGCGGATTCGCGCCGTGTCTCAGCCCAGCAACGCTTCGCTGGCGCGAGCGCTGCGCGCTTCACCGGACTCTTGCCCGGCGCCTTGCACGATATGCAGCTCGCGCACCCGGGCGGGCAGGGTGCAACGGGCAGCCAGCAATGTCGCGCGAACCTGCTGGGCGAGGTTCCAGCGCATCTGCCAGAAATCCTCCGTCTTGGCCCACACGCGCAGATTCAACACGGCCACGCTATCGTCAAAGCGCATCACCATGGCCATCGGCGCAGGATCGGGCAGCACCAGCGCCTCGCTCGCTGCCAGTGCCTTGAGCGCCTCGATGGCGCGGGGGATGTCGTCGTGCAGCGAGACTTCGGTCTCCAGATCCAGGCGGCGGGTCGGATTGCGGGTGTAATTGCGCACCGTATGGCTCCAAAGCGCACTGTTCGGCACGTATTCGCAGATGCCATCGGGTTTGGCCAGCCGCGTCATAAACAGGCCAACTTCCTCAACGGTACCGGCCACATCGCCACCGCCGCCGTCAATGTAGTCGCCTACACGAAACGGGCGCAGCGCCAGCAGCATGATGCCGGCGGCGATGTTTTGGAGCGTGCCTTGCAGCGCCAAACCGATGGCCAAGCCTGCGGCGCCCAGCACGGCAATGATGCTCGCCGTTTCAATGCCAAGCCGCGACAGCGCTCCGACCACGGCCAAAATGCGAATCCCCCAGACAGCGATGTCGCACAGGATCGGCGTCAGCGTGGCGTCAACCCGCGACTGATTGGTCATCATGCGGTTGAGCCAGCGACCAATGCGCTTCGAGACCCACCAGCCCACGACAAGAATCAACAGCGCTGCGCACAAGCTGACAGCGAAGCGGCTGAACGCGTCCCAAAGGAAATTTAGGCGCTCGGGATGAAGGTGCGAAAGAAAGCTTTCCATAGTCGAATGTCTTCTGGCGGTTGAGGTCGCGAGTATAGGTTTGCGCCCGGCGTGATGGGGCCATGGATGTATCGACCAGCGGCGGATGCGTTTGGCTGGAACATGGGACGGAAAGTAACAACTTGCCCCGCGATACAAGTCTCAGCGTTGGTATGCCGGGGGATTGTCGCGCAGCCATTCCCCGCCTTGCATGACCTACAGGGCGAGTTATCTGCCCCGCTCTGTTGCGTTGCAGTTTCCGATCGCATCGCTGCGTCCGTCCTGCACCTGCAAACTGAGCAACACCCGATAAGTGACGTTATGTTTCTAAGCTTGCCCTGGCACAGCAGACAGATTCTGAGGTTCGCGCTCTATTACATGCGTGATGGCCGCCTCATCAGGACGAAGAAAGTGAGCATGCGATGCTTCTTTCCCGAAGAGCTGCAGGCGCTTTGCAGGCTCAACGGGCTCAACGGGCTCGACGTCGTGGAGCGATTTGGCAACTACGATGGCTCACCATTTACCTCAAGCTCGCCGAAGCAAGTCTTGTTTTGCCGTGCTTCGTAAAGGCCGCGCCCGGTCGCCGTTAGCTTGGCGCCGCTTGCGTATCTATCAAGGAGACTCAGTGCTGATGCGGCCTAACAGTCAAAGTTATTTCTCGGACACAACACTCGCTCAGGCCGCTACTGTCCCAACGGCGATTTGCCGCAGTCTATAGAGCTGAGTATGCAACGCGTCCAGATGTGCCAGTCCTTGTTCGATTAAGGACATCGGCAGATAGCTGAAGCACAGCCGGACGTGGTTGGCGCTGGCGGGGCCGTAGTGCTGGCCGTGCACCAAACGAACGTCGTGCTCGCGGCGCGCTGCGTCGATGAAGGCTTGCGCATCGGTGCCCGCCGCAAGCCGAACCCAAAACGAGAATCCACCGTGCGGCAGGGTGTAGTCGGACTCGCAGAAGCGGCTGCCTTGAAGCTGCCTGTGCACAGCATCGCGCTTTGCGCGGTAATGCTGACGCAGCCGCGCGATGTGTGTATCGAGCCCGTCCGATTGCATCAGTCCAAGCACCACGTTGCTTACGATCGGGCTCACGCCGCCATCACACTTGAGCCGCGCGAGTTGGCCGATGATGTCGGGTTCCGCGAGTACCCAGCCGACGCGCAGACCCGGCCCTGCCACCTTAGAGATGCTGTGCACATTGATCACGTTGCCACCCGGCGAAAGCCACTCGGCAGGGCCATCGTAGGGCAGTTCCGCGTAGACCAGATCCTGCACCAGCGGCACGCCGTGCTGCGCCAGCAGCGCCGCCACGCGGGCCATGTGCGCGCGTGGCATATGGCGGCCGGTTGGATTGTGGAAGGCAGGCGTGGTGTAGTACAGCTTCACGCGCTGCGTGTGACGCAGGGCGGCTTCCAGCGCATCCAGATCGACACCGTCTGACCCCATGCCGAGCTGCACAATCGTCGCCCCTGCCAGCGAAAACGTGCGTAGCGCGCCCAGGTACGACGGGTCTTCGGTCAGCACGACGTCACCGGGATCGAGGTACAGGTCAGCCAGCAACTGCACCGCCTGCGAGGCCCCGTTGGTCAGAATCACCTGGTCCTGCCGCACGCCGTGGCGCAGCGCGACCTGCGCACGCAGTTCCGGAAGGCCTTGCGCATCGGTGTACTGAGGGAGGTCACCTGCCGCTACGCCGGTGGCAATGTCGAAGGCATCCGGCCAGGTAAGTTCTGCGAACAGGGCCGGGTCCGGCAAGCCGTAGGCGAAGTTGATGGCATGCTTGCCGCCCGAGTAGTCGAACGCGGCAAAGTCTTGCGACAGGCGGCTGCGGTGCGAGGGGATCAGGTTCATGGGGTCAGGCAGGCATTGCCATAGCGGCGTGGTCAGGGCGAAAGCGCTCGTTGTAGGCTGCGATGAAACTGTCGGGCACCGGCGTACTGAAGTAAGGGAAGTCAACCGTGGCTTCGGGCAGGGCAGGCCGCACGGTGGACGCCTCGAGTGAGGGCCGCCACGCTGCGCCAAAGAAGTGTTGACCGTAGCGGATCGCTAGCGCCGGCACCACTGGATACAGCAGGCTAAGGAACACCGACACGACTTCCGGCTTCCATGCGCCTGTACGCTCACGTGCTAACTCCGACGCTTCGAAGTACGCATCGATGGCGTCCAGTGCGTCCCAGAAGCGCACGTCTTCGATGGCACGAGCGTAGCGCTGCGTGATGTCACGAAGCGCGGGAGACAGATCACTGGCATCCGGCGTGCGGGCGCCCTCGGCATAGCGGCGCAGCGCATCTTCCCAGGTGCGCAGATGCGTGGCGGCGGCAATGAGCCCGTCGATCTGGAAATCGTTGTCGTTGCCGCCAAACGGTTTGGCCACGCGCGCCAGTGCGTAGCGCAGGACGCTGGGCTCCAGCTCGCGCGCCACCTCGTCAGCCCAGAGCGCGTGGTTGCGGCTGGTGGAGAACTTCTCGCCTTCGAGCTTGTAGAAATCCTGGATCGAATGGTTATCAGGAATGGGGTAGCCGCGCACAAGTAGGGCGCCGCTCACGCCCACCGTGTAGTAGAAGCGGTTGTCCTGGCCCATGAAGAACAGCAGGCGCGTGTCGGGGTCGTGCAGCACGGTTTCGGCGTCCAAGCCGTCGCGGGCGCATTGTTCGCGGATGCCGGTGTCGTAACACCACAGACCTTCGAACCAGGTGAGCAGCGTCTGACCGGCCACGGCTTCCGGCTGGTCCAGCACGACGCCGCGACTGAAGTGGCGCGACATCGGCAGTGCATGGGCATCGCCCGCCAGCCAGCCGCGCTCCTTTTCGCGGATCACCTCTGGCCATGCGCTCTGCGCGATGGCTTCGTCCAGCGCCTGCGCCAACTGCGGCACGTTGAGGACCGCTTGGCGAATCGGCCGCAACGTGAGGGCGTTGCCGCACGTCGTGTGCCGCGCGTTCTGCAACGTGGCATGTTGCACCGCCAAGCCGCAGTTCTCACACAGGTTGCTGTCGGTGGAGGCGCCGCAAGCCGGGCAGTTGCCGGCCGCCAATGAGTCAGCAATGAACTCGTCGCAGTGCGAGCAGTAGAGCTGCACCCCGTCGCGCACCTCTACGTAACCGGCATCCTGCAGCTGGCGGAAGATCGCCAGGGCGTTGTTCTTGTGGGCCGCACTGGACGTCCGCACGAACACGTCGGGTGTGATCTGCAGCGCGCGCATGCACTGCAGAATTTCATCGATGTGCATCTGCGCGACCTCGTCGACTGGGCGACCGAGCTTGCGGGCCTTCACGAGGGTGTAGGTGCCGTGCTCGTCAGCGCCAGTGATGTGGTACGCCCGGTGGCCGGCCATGCGTTGGAAGCGCACGAAGACGTCAGTCAGGAGGTAGACGCCGCCGATATGGCCAAGGTGCAGCTTGCCATTGGGGCAGGGCGGAGCGGGGCAAACGAAATAGGTACGCATATCGGTCAGGTCAGTCCCACCAGATGGAGAGGAATTTGAGGCTGGCATTCGGATCGGTATTGCGGATGGCATGCTTCTGGTGCGGTGGCATGTAGAACAGCGTCGACTCCCCCACCAGGCGGATCTGGCCGTCGGCCTCGAACTCGCCGCGCCCCGAGATGAGCACCCACAGTTCGTGCTCGTGGTGTGCGTGCAGATCGACCGCGCCGCCCGCCACCACCTCCACTACCGACGTGCCGAACTGCGTCTGCAAGCCCTGCGGCAGGTGCTCCAGCAGGCGGCAAACCAGCACGCCGTACTCGGGCCGCATCATCGTGCGGTCGATTTGCTTCGTGTACACGTGTGCACTCCCCCGGTGGTGGCCGCTCAGTCGCGGTAGAAGATGCCGTTGGACACCTTCAGGTTGTCCATGTCCGCCACCCTGCCCTCGGGCGGGTTGTAGGCGCGCTTCATGCGGTTGTATTCGGCACGCGTTGGGCCGCCGGTGGAGGCGCGTTGAAACACCAGATACAGCGTGCGGCGTGAGCGATCGCTTTTGTTGGGCTGCGAATAATGCGGCGCGTAGTCGTCGAAGATGAAGATGTCGCCGGCCTTCCAGGGCGTCGGTTCCCACGTGAAGGTGTCGGCCACCTCGGGGTGGATGACCCCGCCAGCGTTCATCGGAAACACGCCTTCCTTGTGACGGCCCGGCGTGAAGAACAAGCCACCGTTGTTCGGGTCGGAATCGTCGATGCCGATGGCGACGACTGCGTGCACCATGCGGTCCGGAATCTTGTGCGGGATATGGTAGATGTCCTGGTGCGGACGGTAGCCGCCGCTGTCCGGATACTTGAAGATCAGCAGCTCCTTGAGCATGCGCGTGTCTTCATCAAGCAGCGTTTCGACGGCGCTGCGGATGCGGCCATCGGCCAGCAGGGCTTCGCGCAGGGCATCGTTGTAGTCGAGAAAATTTTCGACCTTGGAGATGATCTTGCTGCCCTCGTTGGTCTTCTCAAACCACATCATCCATTTGTCGTCGCTCACGTTCCAGCGGCCGACATCATCCACCAAGTTGGAGATGCGCTCTCGCGCGCTCGCGTCGAAGAAGCCTTCCAGCCTGAGATACCCGTCCTGGTGCCACTTTTCTTGTTGCGCTTCAGTCAGCATACGAAACATCCTCCTTGAGAATACAGACGAAGACCGCGCCTCAGCGCACGGCTGGTGCGGCCACCCGCACACGCAGCGCGGCCAGCAGCACGACATTGATAGCCACCGCTGCCAATAGCGCGAGCAGCATGGCGTTGGGACCCGAGCTTCGGATCAGGTGACCGCCGATGAACGGAAACCCGAACAGCCCGATGAAGTACGCCAACGTGAAGATCTGCGAGGTGACGGGCACCGATACGCCCTGTTCACCAGCAAGGTTGACCGCCATACCGTTGAGCGTGGAGTAGCTCAGCCCGTAGCCCGTGGCGAAGACCACCGTGGCCGCCACATACAGCAGCGTGCTGCCTGTGTTGGCGATGAACAGCGCCAGCGATGCGGCCGTCGCCACGAACAGCACCAGGGCCAGCCGCTGCACCGGCATGCGCCCCATCACGCGCGCCAGCGAAAAGCGCAGTGCCACGCTGGTTGCCGTGAAGGCCAAGAAGAACAAATCGGGCCGCAGATGGCGCGATTCGGCATACACGCTTTGATAGGTCGACAGACCCGCGAAGATGCACGCGGCAAACACGATCATGGTGATGGGCGCAACGGTGCGCTCGCTCAGTAGCGCCAGGGTCTCGCGCACGGTGATGGCCACACGCGTCATCGGCAGGCCGGGCGCCTGGACCATTGCACGCCGCGCGGCCTCCACGCATATCGCCGCGACCACGCAGGCCGCCGCAAACATCACGTAGACGACCGCGACTGAGCCGGTGTATCGCGCCAGCAAGCGGCTGAGCGGCGTGGCCAGCCCAAGGCCCGCCATCTGCGCGCCCGACACGATGGTCAGGTACTGGATGCGCGCGGCCGGCCGCAAGTGATGAATGATCTGCAGTGGCGCCAGGATAAAGAACACCGACCAGCCCACGCCCACCAGCATGCCGCCCAGGTACGCCGCACGCGCATCGATCGCCACTCCCGCAAAGCCGAGCATGGCCAGCGCCATAGCCAACGAGGCACCCGCGATGGTCGGCATCACGCCGATGCGCTGGGCTACCCACCCCGCCAAGCAGCAGCACACGATGGTGGCGACCATTCCGCTGGAGATGACTGCACCCGCAGCGGCGCTGTTCATGCCATGCGCCTTTAGGTAATCCGGTAACAGGAAACTGGTGCCATAGGCCGCCGCAATCACGATCGATGCGACCAGAAATGGCACGAAGGCGCGCAGCTCCAGCGTGTCAGGCAGCAGGTCAGCATGTGGAGACGGCGTGCTGCCTGACCGGTTGCCGGCGGCAGAAAGGGAAGCAGCGGTCATGCGATGGCAGCGTGGCGGCGCAGGTGCGTGATGGCATCAAAGCCGGGGCGAAGATCAACCTCCTCAGCGGCGTCCTCGGCCTGGTCGAGCTCGCCGAGCAACTGCTGGTCTGGCACGTCCGGATAGAACGCATGCCCGAGCAGGCTGTTGATGATGCGACTGTTGCGATAGGCCACCAACGAGAGGTTCACGCTTTGCAGGCCGTGCTGCACGCGGCCCTGGTTTTGCAGATAGACCGGGCCAGGCATGCCCTGCGCGAAGCGCACGGCGTAATCGTGGCCGAGGTCAGGCAGGCCGTCTTCCAGGCAGGCACCGGCCAGCAACGTTTGGAGGAAGGGCGGCATGCACGGCTGGAAGCCCGTTGCCAGCACGATGCGTTCGGCCTGGATGCGGCAGCGGTGTGGCGTGGTGAGCGCGGCTAGCCCCACTTGCCAGCGTTCGTCGCGACGGGTGATGTCTTCCATCGCCACGCCGGGCAGCAAGCGAAAGCTGCCGGCTAGCGTACCGGCCACGCTTCGCTCGTACAGCACATCATACAAGCGGTTGCACAGCTCGGCCGAGATGCCGTCACTGGTGAGTTTCTCGGCTTCAACAATGGCGCGGCGCTGGCGGATCGGCAGGGCGTGGAAGCGCCGGTTGTAGCCCGGCATGTACGCTTCATTGACGAAGGCGTTGTCGTCCATAGCAAACAGGTTCGCCCGTGAGGTGACCCATGTGATGCGCGCCGTCGGCGCGTGCTCGAGCATGTGTTCGACTACCTCGGCGCCGCTTTGGCCCCCGCCCACCACCAGCACCTCCTCGCCCGCGCGTAATGGTGGGCGATCGAGGTAGTTGGCGACGTGATAGACGGTCTCGCCAAGCCATGAGCGGGCGCTGGCCGGGATCTTCGGCTCCACGCCCACGCCCATCACAATGGCTCGCGCATGGTAGGTGCCAGCGCGCGTGCTCACGCGGTAGCCACCAGCCACGGGCACGATGTCGATCACCTCCTCACCAAAGCGCAGCGTATCGAGCTGCTGCGCAACCCACTGGTAATAATCGGTGAACTCTCGCCGAGAGGTGGAAGTGCTGCGCTTGTTGACGAAGCTGTAGAGCCGCCGGTGCACCGCCAAGTAGTTAAGGAACGAGTAGGGGCTGGTCGGGTCGACCAGCGTAACGCAGTCCTTGAGCGGCGACACTTGTAGCCGACCGTTCGGCAGCATGAGTCCGGGGTGCCAGCAGAATGCGCTGCGCTTTTCCAGAAACAGTGCCCGCAGCGGTGTGGGTGCAATCAGCGCTGCCAGGCTGAGGTTGAACGGGCCGATCCCGATACCAATGACGTCCAACATGTCCATGTGGGGCTTCCTGCAGGTCTGGTGATGAGCGACGCCGGCGACGGCGGGCGAAAGACGAGATGCGCGGTGCGGTGACGGTGTGTCGAGCATTTATGCCCGAGCACTTTGGCCGCTATGCGGTGGCAGGTGGGCCATGATGGCCGCTGAATCGGTCCGCGCTGAATGCACGGCGCTGCTGAAGGGGGTCAAGGACTTCATGCGGATATTCACCTGTCGGGTGCGCTGCTTGATAGCCAATCCCCCTGGCCGTGTGCGCTGTCCTTGCGCATCGCTTTTTGTATGGACTGCCGCAAAAGTAGAAAACTCGTAAGCCGTCCGCAAGACAACGGCACGATGAAGATTTTTTTCAGCAGAGAAAAATGATGCGCAGCTCCATTGTTTGATCTAAACAGGACGGACAAGGTGCGCCTGTGATGTGACTCTGCACCAAGAGACAATGCCGCTGAGACGTGGAGAATCCGGCCTGAACTTGACGATTTGAAGTGGAAGACATGCCGTGAAGACGAGCAAGCTCAGCGGCCAAACGACAAGTTCCCGAGGATCACTTGTGTCCCTCTTCGAAGATATAGCGCTATTGCGATAACTATTCTTATCGCAATAGCCGCATGGAAGCACTAAACTGCCTTCCATGAAAACGCGCCTGTTCCCCGTCGATCCCTCCGTCGGCACTCCACCTGATTTCCCCGACGCCGCCGAGCTGGCCGTGCTGCGTGCTTGGCATGCCGGCTTGTCGACCCGCGAGGCCGTTGAACGCTATCTGGGCGAGCGCCTGGACCCCGGGCAGTCCTCGCGCGGCGTGCTTGGACACATTCGGCGCCAGCTCGCCGCGTTTGCACGCCGGCGTCAACGCGAAGACCTGGCAGTGCTATTCGAGATGCCGGCAGCCGACCGTGCCAAACAGGGTAGGGCCGCCGACCAGGCGATCGAGCTGCTCCGCACGCTGCCGCTTCCCGCCCCGCTCATCAGCGATGACGTCGGATTGTGGTTGGATGCTCGGACTGTCGCCGCGCTACGCGCCGCCGGCATCGACACCCTGGCCGACCTGACCGTCCGCGTGCCGCGCCGACGCCGCTGGTGGGCCGTCATTCCCGGCTTGGGGCAGGCCAGTGCGCGGCGTATCGAGGCGTTCTTTGCCGAGCACCCCCAACTGACCGAGCGTGCCCGCGCGCTAATCGCCGAGCGGGTCCGCGGCATAGTCGTGCCGTGGGAGCAATTGCGCCTGCCCCAGGAGGTTGACGGCTCGCAGGGGCAATTCCGTGCGCCGCGCGAGACCTGCGTACTCACTGCTGACAACGATTACGAGGCCATTCAAGCGTGGCTGTCCCTGCACGAGTCGCCGGCGACCCAACGTTCGTACCGCAAAGAGGCGGAGCGCCTGATCTTGTGGGCCATCGTCGAACGCGGCCGGCCGCTGTCGTCGCTCACCACCGAGGACGCGATTGCCTACCGGAGCTTCCTGCGCCGACCGACACTGCGCGAACGTTGGGTCGGCCCGGCACGCCCACGCACCTCCGTCGAATGGCGGCCATTCACTGACGGGCTCTCGGCCCGCTCGATCGCCTACGCGTTGTCCGTGTTGGGCGCGATGTTCCGTTGGTTGATTCAGCAGCGCTACGTGCTGGCCAACCCGTTTGCAGGCATCAAAGTACGTGGTGGCGGGCGGACTGCCGCGCTGGACGCCTCGCACGCTTTTACGGAAGGCGAATGGACGCTGATCCGCACCATCGCCGATGGACTGGAGTGGTCGTATGGCTGGGAGGCACCCGCCGCGCAGCGGCTGCGCTTCGTGCTGGATTTTGGCTATGCGACTGGCCTGCGTGCCAGCGAACTCGTTTCCGCAAAGCTTGGCGACATCGAAACGGACCAACAGGGCGATCACTGGCTCAACCTGGTGGGGAAGGGGAGTCGCGCTGGCAAGGTTGCGCTGCCACCACTGGCGCGAGCGGCGCTCGACCGCTACCTCGTGGAGCGCGGGCTACCGGTCACGCGGGCGCGCTGGACTCCGAAGACACCGCTGATTGGTGGGCTGGAGATCGGCGCCGCTGGAGGCATCACGGGGACGCGACTGTGGAGCGTGGTTAGACGGTTTTTTGAGACGGCTGCCGATGTCATCGAAAACGATCACGCAGTGCTGGCAGAGAAGCTACGCAAAGCCAGTCCGCACTGGATGCGGCATACCCATGCCACCCACGCCCTGGCGCGCGGCGCCGAACTGACCACCGTGCGCGACAATCTACGGCATGCGTCCATCTCGACGACCTCGATCTATCTACATGGGGACGACATGAAACGAGCGACGCAAATTGCCAATGCTTTTGCGACCAAATGATCGTTGGGAGAACTCTCTTCCAATTGCCGGCCGGTGTGAGCTACGTTGCTGTCGGCCGGCATCCCGTGATCTATCCAAGACGGATGTTCACGTTGGAGCGGCGTTTGTACCATTGACCATCCCAAGCGTTGCGTCCAAGTGCATCAACAATCTCAAGAACACGCAACACCCGTAAAGATGCCATCCTGTCCCATAATTAGGATTATGTAAAATATTCTCCCGATAGTGTTTGCAGCCGCCTAAAAGCAAACACCCCAGCTCGGTGTGGAGCTGGGGTGTTTTATGGGAGAGCCTGGCGATGACCTACTTTCACACGGGAATCCGCACTATCATCGGCGCGGAGTCGTTTCACGGTCCTGTTCGGGATGGGAAGGGGTGGTACCGACTCGCTATGGTCACCAGGCTATGACTTGTCGCGTCGTTGCGTTTGTGGGCAACGTCGCCAATATGGGAATGTAGTTTAGGTTGTGACTTATGTATCAGGCACAAGGCAGACCCAGCCGGAAACATACCGGTTATAGGATCAAGCCGCACGGGCAATTAGTACTGGTTAGCTGAACGCATTACTGCGCTTCCACACCCAGCCTATCAACGTCCTGGTCTCGAACGACCCTTCAGGGAGATCAAGTCTCCAGGGAATCCTCATCTTCAGGCAAGTTTCCCGCTTAGATGCTTTCAGCGGTTATCTCTTCCGTACATAGCTACCCTGCGATGCCTCTGGCGAGACAACAGGTACACCAGCGGTACGTCCACTCCGGTCCTCTCGTACTAGGAGCAGCCCCCGTCAAGATTCCAACGCCCACGGCAGATAGGGACCAAACTGTCTCACGACGTTTTAAACCCAGCTCACGTACCTCTTTAAATGGCGAACAGCCATACCCTTGGGACCGGCTACAGCCCCAGGATGAGATGAGCCGACATCGAGGTGCCAAACACCGCCGTCGATATGAACTCTTGGGCGGTATCAGCCTGTTATCCCCAGAGTACCTTTTATCCGTTGAGCGATGGCCCTTCCATACAGAACCACCGGATCACTATGTCCTGCTTTCGCACCTGCTCGACTTGTCGGTCTCGCAGTTAAGCACGCTTTTGCCATTGCACTTTAGGTACGATGTCCGACCGTACCAAGCGTACCTTCGAACTCCTCCGTTACACTTTGGGAGGAGACCGCCCCAGTCAAACTGCCTACCATGCACTGTCCCCGACCCGGATTCACGGGCCAAGGTTAGAACCTCAAACAAACCAGGGTGGTATTTCAAGGTCGGCTCCACCGAAACTAGCGTCCCGGTTTCAAAGCCTCCCACCTATCCTACACAGATCGGTTCAAAGTCCAATGCAAAGCTACAGTAAAGGTTCATGGGGTCTTTCCGTCTAGCCGCGGGGAGATTGCATCATCACAAACACTTCAACTTCGCTGAGTCTCGGGAGGAGACAGTGTGGCCATCGTTACGCCATTCGTGCAGGTCGGAACTTACCCGACAAGGAATTTCGCTACCTTAGGACCGTTATAGTTACGGCCGCCGTTTACCGGGACTTCAATCAAGAGCTTGCACCCCATCATTTAATCTTCCGGCACCGGGCAGGCGTCACACCCTATACGTCCACTTTCGTGTTTGCAGAGTGCTGTGTTTTTATTAAACAGTCGCAGCCACCATTTTATTGCAACCCCTTCGTCCTTCTGGCGCGAGCCAGTCAAACTACAAGGGCGTACCTTATCCCGAAGTTACGGTACCAATTTGCCGAGTTCCTTCTCCCGAGTTCTCTCAAGCGCCTTAGAATACTCATCTCGCCCACCTGTGTCGGTTTGCGGTACGGTCTCGTATGACTGAAGCTTAGAGGCTTTTCTTGGAACCACTTCCAATTGCTTCGCGACCTAAAGTCGCTCGCCCCACACCCTTGAATCACGCACCCGGATTTGCCTAAGTGCCATCTCCAATGCAGGGACCGGGACATCCAACACCCGGACAACCTTCCGCGATCCGTCCCCCCATCGCATCATACGACGGTGCAGGAATATTAACCTGCTTCCCATCAGCTACGCATCTCTGCCTCGCCTTAGGGGCCGACTCACCCTACGCCGATGAACGTTGCGTAGGAAACCTTGGGCTTACGGCGAGGGGGCCTTTCACCCCCTTTATCGCTACTCATGTCAGCATTCGCACTTCTGATACCTCCAGCATCCTTTACAAGACACCTTCACAGGCTTACAGAACGCTCTCCTACCATGCACTTACGTGCATCCGCAGCTTCGGTATATGGCTTAGCCCCGTTACATCTTCCGCGCAGGACGACTCGATCAGTGAGCTATTACGCTTTCTTTAAAGGGTGGCTGCTTCTAAGCCAACCTCCTGACTGTTTTAGCCTTCCCACTTCGTTTCCCACTTAGCCATATTTAGGGACCTTAGCTGGCGGTCTGGGTTGTTTCCCTCTTGACACCGGACGTTAGCACCCGATGTCTGTCTCCCGTGATTGCACTCTTCGGTATTCGGAGTTTGCTATGGCGGGGTAATCAGCAATAGACCCCCCAACCATGACAGTGCTCTACCCCCGAAGGTGAGACACGAGGCACTACCTAAATAGTTTTCGGAGAGAACCAGCTATTTCCAAGTTTGTTTAGCCTTTCACCCCTATCCACAGCTCATCCCCTAACTTTTCAACGTTAGTGGGTTCGGTCCTCCAGTACGTGTTACCGCACCTTCAACCTGGCCATGGATAGATCACTTGGTTTCGGGTCTACACCCAGCGACTGAACGCCCTATTCGGACTCGCTTTCGCTACGCCTTCCCTAATCGGTTAAGCTTGCCACTGAATGTAAGTCGCTGACCCATTATACAAAAGGTACGCCGTCACCCGTTTCCAGGCTCCGACTGTTTGTATGCATGCGGTTTCAGGATCTATTTCACTCCCCTCCCGGGGTTCTTTTCGCCTTTCCCTCACGGTACTGGTTCACTATCGGTCGATTACGAGTATTTAGCCTTGGAGGATGGTCCCCCCATCTTCAGACAGGATTTCACGTGTCCCGCCCTACTTGTCGTACACCTAGTTCCACAATACTGCTTTCGCATACGGGGCTATCACCCACTATGGCCGGACTTTCCATTCCGTTCTGCTAGCAATACTGCTAAAGAGTACAAGGCTGATCCCATTTCGCTCGCCACTACTTTGGGAATCTCGGTTGATTTCTGTTCCTGCAGCTACTTAGATGTTTCAGTTCACTGCGTTCGCTTCCCTGACCTATGTATTCAGTCAGGGATGACCCATGCGGGCCGGGTTTCCCCATTCGGACATCTGCGGATCAAAGCTTGTTTGCCAGCTCCCCGCAGCTTTTCGCAGGCTACTACGTCCTTCATCGCCTGTAATCGCCAAGGCATCCACCACATGCACTTATTCGCTTGACCCTATAACGAGTATGTCTCGCTATAGGCTGAGTTCTCGCGTTGTGCCGTATTCCAAGACAATCTTTCGATTGCTCTGGTAATACTGGTTGATACAATCACAACCCAGTGTCGCGTTTGAATGTGCGTCTCATCAACGCACCGCGACACCTTTACTACATTCCATATTGTTAAAGAACAGCCGAACTTTTACGCTCGTCTTGGCTAGGCCAAACGCAAACACCATCGACACCGCGTCGATGCTTGCGTTTGGTAACCAAAAGGTATTGGTGGAGGATGACGGGATCGAACCGACGACCCCCTGCTTGCAAAGCAGGTGCTCTCCCAGCTGAGCTAATCCCCCAGTCACGGCAGAGATACTTCCACCGTCCGTAACTTGGTGGGTCTGGTAGGACTTGAACCTACGACCCCCGCCTTATCAAGACGGTGCTCTAACCACCTGAGCTACAGACCCTTGGCTGTAACATCAAACAAACCGATAAGTGTGGACGCCTAACGTCGGATGCACGCTCTTAAAGGAGGTGATCCAGCCGCACCTTCCGATACGGCTACCTTGTTACGACTTCACCCCAGTCATGAACCCTACCGTGGTAATCGCCCTCCTTGCGGTTAGGCTAACTACTTCTGGTAAAGCCCACTCCCATGGTGTGACGGGCGGTGTGTACAAGACCCGGGAACGTATTCACCGCGGCATGCTGATCCGCGATTACTAGCGATTCCAGCTTCACGTAGTCGAGTTGCAGACTACGATCCGGACTACGATGCATTTTCTGGGATTAGCTCCACCTCGCGGCTTGGCAACCCTCTGTATGCACCATTGTATGACGTGTGAAGCCCTACCCATAAGGGCCATGAGGACTTGACGTCATCCCCACCTTCCTCCGGTTTGTCACCGGCAGTCTCTCTAGAGTGCCCTTTCGTAGCAACTAGAGACAAGGGTTGCGCTCGTTGCGGGACTTAACCCAACATCTCACGACACGAGCTGACGACAGCCATGCAGCACCTGTGTCCACTTTCTCTTTCGAGCACCTAATGCATCTCTGCTTCGTTAGTGGCATGTCAAGGGTAGGTAAGGTTTTTCGCGTTGCATCGAATTAATCCACATCATCCACCGCTTGTGCGGGTCCCCGTCAATTCCTTTGAGTTTTAATCTTGCGACCGTACTCCCCAGGCGGTCAACTTCACGCGTTAGCTACGTTACTAAGGAAATGAATCCCCAACAACTAGTTGACATCGTTTAGGGCGTGGACTACCAGGGTATCTAATCCTGTTTGCTCCCCACGCTTTCGTGCATGAGCGTCAGTGTTATCCCAGGGGGCTGCCTTCGCCATCGGTATTCCTCCACATCTCTACGCATTTCACTGCTACACGTGGAATTCTACCCCCCTCTGACACACTCTAGCCGTGCAGTCACCAATGCAATTCCCAGGTTAAGCCCGGGGATTTCACATCGGTCTTGCACAACCGCCTGCGCACGCTTTACGCCCAGTAATTCCGATTAACGCTTGGACCCTACGTATTACCGCGGCTGCTGGCACGTAGTTAGCCGGTCCTTATTCTTCCGGTACCGTCATCGACCCCAGGTATTAACCAGAGCCATTTCTTTCCGGACAAAAGTGCTTTACAACCCGAAGGCCTTCTTCACACACGCGGCATTGCTGGATCAGGCTTTCGCCCATTGTCCAAAATTCCCCACTGCTGCCTCCCGTAGGAGTCTGGGCCGTGTCTCAGTCCCAGTGTGGCTGATCGTCCTCTCAGACCAGCTACTGATCGTCGCCTTGGTGAGCCTTTACCTCACCAACTAGCTAATCAGACATCGGCCGCTCCTATAGCATGAGGCCTTGCGGTCCCCCACTTTCACCCTCAGGTCGTATGCGGTATTAGCTAATCTTTCGACTAGTTATCCCCCACTACAGGGCACGTTCCGATGTATTACTCACCCGTTCGCCACTCGCCATCAATCTAGCAAGCTAGATCATGCTGCCGTTCGACTTGCATGTGTAAGGCATGCCGCCAGCGTTCAATCTGAGCCAGGATCAAACTCTTCAGTTCAATCTGCTGTTTTCGCTCTTTACGAGCGGTCGCTCACTCTCAGAATCTGACTTGAACTTTCGTTCAAACCTTACTTCTGTGCGAGCACTTCATTACTTGTTAGCTAACGAGACGAATCTCGTCGCACCCAGTATTAAGCGCCCACACTTATCGGCTGTTTGCTTGTTAAAGAACTGCGCGATCAACTTTGTTCACCGCGTCGCTGCGTTTGCTGCAGCAGAGAAATGAGATTATGCAGAGCTTTTTCGCCGCTGTCAACAACTTGCTGAAGAATTTTTATCGTTCAACGCGTCGCTAACTTCACTGCAACTTCGAGCCATCGCCAACCACTCAACAACCCGCAAACCCGCACCACTTCTACTTCTCCACCGCCTTAACCACCCCGCCGTCGCTTTCGTTTCGGCGCTGTCGTTTGCAGCGAGGGGCGAACTATAGGCATCTTTGGCGAACTTGGCAACACCTTTTTCATGACTCCCCAATGACACAGCCATGAAGAATGCCGTCGGGGCCCCGGCGGGGCCTGGGATTGCGAGCGAAAATTAGCTGATTACGACACCATCAGTCCTTATCGAATTACCCCGCTGATGCCGGTCAGCGACGGCTGATCCACACCTTCGCTGACTCAGCCCTGGGAACAACGACAAGGGAAACTCGGCTCGGATCACTAATATATCAACACACAAACACTGATATATTTACTTGCAGTGGTTCGAACAGCACACCTAAGAACAACCCACGGAGGGAGAGCCATGGCATCCGCCACTCGCATCCTGCGGCAACTCGCGCGCCGCGCCCACGCCCCACTGAATCCCGCTCGACGCGCGTTTCTGAGCTACGGCGGTGCTGCGGTCGGTGGTGCGCTAGTGAGTGCCTGTGGCGGGGACTCCGACGCGGCGGCACCGGTTACCAGCACGCCGACCGCCCCCATACAGGCCGATCCGATCTGGGGTGCGAACGGCGCCGCCACCACCATCATCTCGTCGCTGCAGGGCGTTGCGCAGAGCGCGTTTCCCGCCATGGATTTCCAGGTGGAAGCGTTTGGTGCGCAGCCGTGCGCCGTGGTTGCGCAGACGAGTCCATATACCGATCCGACCAAATCCCCTGTCAGTTCAGGTGCCGGGGCAACACAGGCACCGGGTTCTTTCGATTCGCGACCGGCATTCCTGGCCGCGATTGCCGCGTGCAACGCCGCAGGCGGTGGTCGCGTGGTGGTGCCCTCGGGCACGTGGTATTGCGCGGGGCCGATCGTGCTGCTGAGCAACGTCAACTTCCACCTGAGTGCGAATTGCACGATTTACTTCAGCGCCAACCCGGCTGACTACGCCAAGGATGGCCCGGTCGATTGCGGCGCCAACGGCAGGCTCTATTACAGCCGCTGGCAAGCGGACGACTGTCTGAACTACGGCTCCCCGATCTACGCGCGCAACGCCAACAACATCGCGCTGACGGGCGAGGGCTCGACGTCGGTGCTCAATGGGCAGGCCATGACGCCATTTGCGGGCACGGGCAACACCAGCACATGCTGGTGGACCTTCAAGGGCACCAACGGCGCCTACGGCTGCGCTAGCTCGAGCACACCTTCACAGGCCTATAGCAACCCGAACAACGTCGACTTGCAGACGGCGGTGCCGGGCATCTCGAGCGCGCTGTATACGCTGCTGACCAATCCTGCTACGCCCTGGCAGCAGGATCAGAATTACCTGCCGGCCCTGTCCGAAGCTGGCGTGCCGGTGGAAAAGCGCATCTTCGGTCTGGGCCACTACCTGCGGCCGTGCATGGTGGAGCTCATCGGCTGCACCAGTGTGCTGATGGAGAACTACCGCACCATCAACACGCCGTTCTGGCAGCACCATCCGGTGCATTGCACGAACGTGGTCATCCGTGGCGTTACGGTGGACAGCATCGGCCCGAACAATGACGGCTTCGACCCAGATGCCTGCAGCAACGTGCTGTGTGAGAACGTGACCTTCAACACGGGTGACGACTGCATCGCCATCAAGTCGGGCAAGAATCTGGATACCGGCTACGGCCCCGCGCAGGACCACGTCATCCAGAACTGCACGATGAACAGCGGTCACGGCGGCATCACCCTGGCCAGCGAAATGGGCGGCGGCGTGCAGAACATCTACGCGCGCAATCTGGCGATGCTCAACCAGTTCTGGGCGACCAACTCGCTGAACATCGCCATCCGCATCAAGACGAACATGAACCGTGGCGGGTTCGTGAAGAACTTCTATGTGACTAACGTCAGCCTGCCCAATGGGGTCAACCTGGCGGGTGCCGGCTACGGCAGCAAGATGCTGACGGGCAGTCCGATCAACAGCACGGTGCCGCTCGGCGTGGTGACGTCTACAGCGGCAAATCCGTCTGCATCGCAGGGCGGGCTGATCACGTTCGACTGCGACTACCAACCCGCCGCGGATGCCATCCGCACACGGCCGGCGCTGGTGCAGAACATCAACATCTCGAACGTGGTGGCTGGCAATGTCACGGTGGGCGGCCTGACAGGGTCGTGCTTCCAGGCCATCGTGGCGCAGGGCCCTGTGGCGTTTGACTACAACGGGCCGCTGCCCGCGCCCACCGTGCCACCCATTTCTGGCGTGACGATCTCCAACTGCAACTTTGGCACACCCACGGCGACTGGCCCTGCGAGCGCCACCGTGCCGGGGCCGATCTACACCTACAACGTGCACGACATCACGCTGCAGAACGTAGTGATCGGTGGGCAGACCTTCAATACCACCGTGACCGACGCTCGCTGAACAACCCGCCTCCTTCAAAAAAGCGATGGACGGCCCGGCTCTTAGAACCCCTCCGTATGGAGGTCGGGCTCGGTTTGGCAGCAGTTCAAGTGCGTGGGCTTTGCCGCTATCATGATGCCCGCGCCGCCCATCGCTCATTGGTCTTGGACCGCATCGACATACTCAGGCAGCGCATTGCAATCCCTTCCACTACCACCCGATCTTGTTGCGAGCTGTATGACTTCGCGCCCCGCTTCCTCGCCGTCGCATGACGAGGTCACGATGACCGCGTCCCGACGCGTCTACCTCAGCCTGCGCGAGCGCATCCTCGAGATGGAACTCCTGCCCGGCACGCGCATCGTTGAAAAAGAGCTCGCGGATGAATTCGGCACCAGCCGCACCCCCGTTCACGAGGCTGTGCAGCGGCTGGCGGAAGAAGGCCTGATCGACGTGCAGCCGCGTGTTGGCACGTTCGTGTCGCGCATTCCGCTCAATACGCTGGAAGAAGCCATGCTGGTGCGCAGCGCGCTGGAAGTCGCCATCATTGAGAAGGCGGCTGAGCGCATGACGCCGGAAGGCATCAAGAAGCTCAATGCCGTGCTGGAGCGCCAGGCGCAATGCGTGCGCGACAGCAACCGCCGCGGGTTCTTCCGCACAGACGAAGCCTTTCATGCCACGCTGGCCGAGCTGTCGGGCTACCCCGGCGTGTGGCAGATCATTCTGGACGTCAAAACGCAGATCGACCGCTATCGGCTGCTGACCCTCCCCCTGGAAGGCCGCATGACCGAAGTGCTGGCCGAGCACCGCGCCGTCGTCGACGCGCTCGCCTCCGGCAAACCGAAGGAAGCCATCCGGGCCATGCGGGAGCACCTCGACCAGGTGCTGCCCGTGCTGGAAATCACGCGCCGGCTGCGCCCGGAATACTTCGAGGTGTAAGCAGGCATCCAGGCGCCACCAGAGGACTTCAAAGGCGCTGCTTTCATGGTGACTTTCCAGAATGGCTCGGTGGCCAGGATGGGAAGTTATTGCGCAAGCGTGTTGCCGAATCGGAAGCTCGATGCGGTCAGCCCACCGAAAAGATCGGTCTGGTGATAGGTGGTGGTGCCGGGCTCATCCCACGCTGCGCCAACGGCCACCATCAACGGAAGCAGGTGGTCTTCACGCGGGTGCGCATCGCGCGCGCTGGGGGCACGCTCCCAACCGATCAGCCGCGCAGCGCGTTCAACGGGCGAAGCCTCCACCAGCGTCTGCTGCAGCCACGCGTCAAACTGCCGGGACGGCTCATGCCCGCTGGTGCCGCGCATGGCGCGTAGGTTGTGGTAACTCAAACCGCTGCCGATGATGAGCACACCCTCATCGCGCAACGGCGCGAGGGCCTTGCCGACCTTCAGATGCAGCGCGGGATCGAGGCCTGCATCCAGCGACAACTGCACGACGGGGATGTCTTCATCGGGCCACAACGGCTTCATCACGCTGAAGGTGCCGTGGTCAAAACCCCGCGTCGGGTCGAGCCGCGCATCAAGGTCACTCCCCAGCAGCAGATCGCGCACGCGCTGCGCCAGTTCGGGCGAGCCCGGCGCACGGTACTGGATCTGATAGAAATACTCGGGGAAGCCGTAGTAGTCGTACACCATGCCGGGGCGGCTGCCCGAAGAGACGGCGAAACCGGCTTCCTCCCAATGGCCTGAGATCATCAACACGGCCTTGGGCACGCTGCCCAACTCGGCGCGCATTTCCACCAGAGAACGCTCGAGCTGATCAAAGTTGTGACGGAAGTCGCCCGTCATGTACGGCCAGGGGCCGCCGCCGTGGCTGATGAAGTACGTGGGGAGTCGGGGTGTATTCACGATGGGCTCTCTATGCAAAGTCGCGACGCCGCTAGGTCGGATCACGCGTTTGCGTAGCATCGTGGTTTTCTAATGGGCAATCAATTGGCGTAAAGTTACCGGATCCTTTCCTATTTGTTGATGATCTGATGGACACCCTGACCAGCCTGCGCGTGTTCTGCATGGTGGCGGAGCTGCGCAGCTTTGCCGCTGCCGCCAAGCGACTGGACCTCTCGCCCGCCATGGCAAGCAAACACGTGATGCACCTGGAAAGCCGCCTGGGCAATCGCCTGCTCAACCGGACGAGCCGCCACGTCAGCCTGACCGAGGCCGGCGCGCTGTACTTCAGCCAGGCCAGAGCCACGCTGGAAGGGTTGGACGAGGTGGAGGCTGCCATCAGCAATGTCACCGTCACGCCTCGCGGCACGCTCAAGCTCAGTGCGCCGGTGTGGGTGGCCAGCCCGCGCTTTACCGGCTTACTGGCCGACTATCACCGCCGCTACCCCGATGTGTGCCTGGATATGGACCTGAGCGGCCGAATCGTAAACCTGGTGGATGAAGGCTTCGACTTGGCACTACGCGCCACCAGGCCAGACCGGCTTGACCCCGGGCTGGTGGCCCGTCCGTTGATGCAGATCGAGTTTGGCCTGATGGCATCGCCCGCCTATCTGGAACGCACAGGCCACCCTCGGGCCGTATCAGACCTCAATGGCCACGCGCTGCTGCGCTACAGCGGCATGGGCTCCGGCAACAGTTTGACCCTGGACAGCCCCGAAGGCCCGCAGACCGTCATCTTCCGCACCATCATGCAAAGCGAGAACGAAACGGTGCTGCATCTGGCCGCCCTGGAAGGCATGGGCGTCGTCTTTCTGCCCACCTGGATGGTGCAGACCGACATTGCACAGGGCCGGCTGACAGCGGTGCTGCCGGATGCGCTCAACTTCAAGACAACGCTGCATGCCGTGTATCCGAGCCGGAAATATCTGTCGGCCAAGGTGCGTACGTTCATTGATTTTCTGGCGGCACAGGATGCTGCGCGCCCACTGTAGGCGACCGCGACATCGTGCTGGACGACCTGAACACGCTGGAGATGTGAAGAACGACACGTCGCTGACCGTGGCAGGCGCAACTACAAGCTCAGATCAGCCGAGCCATTGCCCTTGACGCTGGCGCCAAGCAATAAAAAACCCGCCGATACTCCGGCGGGTTTTTCGTGGCGCAGCGCTGGTCAATAACCGGCAGCCAACCCCGTGTTGCGACGCGGATCGTTCGCGCCATAGAACTTGTTGTTGCCGACCGGCTTGCCGCCCAGCGACGGCGCCCCGACGATGATCGCCGCCAGATGGTTGGCCGGCTGTGGCGCGCCCAGGTTGTGGCCCATGTCGGTCAGCACCTTGCGCGTATCCGGCGACAGCGCGTACGGCTCGACGTTGGTCACGTCCGGCAGCCATTGCTGGTGGAAGCGCGGCATATCGACGGCTTCCTGCACATTCATGGCGTAGTCGATGGCATTGATCATGGTCAGCATGACGGCCGTGATGATGCGGCTGCCACCCGGCGTGCCCACCACCATGACGGGCTTGCCGTCCTTGGTGACGATGGTCGGGCTCATCGACGACAGCGGACGCTTGCCCGGGGCGATCGAGTTGGCTTGACCCTGCACCAGGCCGTACAGGTTCGGCACGCCGACCTTGGCGGTGAAGTCGTCCATCTCGTCGTTCAGGATCACGCCCGTCTTGGCGGCCGTGACCTTCGCGCCAAACCAGTCGTTGAGTGTGTATGTGACGGACACCGCGTTGCCGTACTTGTCCGCAATCGAGTAGTGCGTCGTGTTGCTGCCCTCATGCGGCTCAACGCCCGGCTTGATGTCCTTCGACACAGCGGCCTTCTTCGGGTCGATCACGGCGCGGATCTTGGCCGCGTAGTCCTTGCTCAGCAGACGGTCCAGCGGGTTCTTCACGAAGTCCGGGTCGCCCAGGTAGCTGTTGCGGTCCACATAGGCGTGGCGCATGGCTTCGATCTGGTAGTGCGTGGCCTGCGCGGAATGCCAGCCCAGGTCCTTGAGCGGATAGCCTTCCAGAATGTTGAGCATCTCGCAGATGATCACGCCGCCCGAACTCGGGGGCGGTGCTGAGACCACGTGATAGCCGCGGTAGTCGCATTCGACCGGTGCCAGTTCGCGCGTCTTGTAGCTCGTCAGGTCTGCGGTCGTGATCAGACCGCCGCCCGCTTTGCTTGATGCAGCAATGGCCTCCCCGACCCAGCCCTTGTAGAAGCCGTCGGTGCCCTTGTTGCTGATCTCGCGCAGCGTCTTGGCCAGATCGTGCTGCACCAGCTTTTCGCCCACCTGGAACGGCTGGCCCTTGTTCAGGAAGATCGCGCCCGAGGCAGCGTCTTCCTGGAAGTCCTTGGTAGAGGTGAGCAGCATGTCGACGTCGCCCTGGTCGAGGGTGAAGCCCTTCTCGGCCAGCGCGATGGACGGCGCGAGCAGTGCCGCGCGCTGCATGGTGCCGTACTTCTCGCGGGCGTATTCCATGCCGGACACTGTGCCCGGCACGCCCACGGCCAAATGACCCTTGGTGGAGGCGCCCTTGATGACGTTACCGTCCTTGTCCAGATACATATTGGCGGTAGCGGCCTTCGGGGCGACTTCACGGAAGTCGAGGAAGGTCTTGCGCCCATCGGCCAGCTGAATGGTCATGAAACCGCCGCCGCCCAGGTTGCCGGCGGCCGGATAGACCACGGCCAGCGCGTAACCCACGGCCACAGCAGCATCGACAGCGTTGCCGCCACGCTTGAGCACGTCCACACCCACCTTGCTGGCCAGGTGCTGTGCGGACACCACCATCCCATTCTCCGCGGCGACCGGCGCAACCGACGCCGCGTGCGCGACCGTTGTAATGCTGATCGACGCGATTGCGGCGACGACCCACCGCATCCCTGTTCTTGGATTCTGCATAGGAGCTCCTTTGGTACCCTCGTTGACGCCGGTCGTGCCGGCGTACGTGTTATCGGCGCGAACGTTATCAGGCCGTGCGCCAGGGCACTATAGCCTCATCCCCGTATTGACGCAGGGCGCGCGCGGTGCGCCAGAGCCCCTTGCCGATCAGCCCATCAATCCCCCCTCAGCCCGCCAATGCAAACGGCGGCGCACGCCGGCGCACCGGCTGCGCCTTGACGATGGCGGTGTTGGTTTCCGCGTGATCGGCCACGCGGTCGAGAATCTGGTCGAGCTGGTCGATCGATTGCACATACAGCCGGGCGATAAAGCAATCCTCGCCCGTGACCTTGTCGCACTCGCTGATCTGCGGAATGGCTTCGATCAGCTTCTGCACGAGATGCAGCTTGCCCGGCATGGGCCGCACCCGCACGATGGCCTGTAGCGGATACCCCAGCGCCGCAGGGTCCAGATCGACCGTGTACTGGCGGATCACCCCGCGCTCTTCCAACCGCCGCAAGCGCTCCGACACGCTGGGCGACGACAGCCCCACCTGCTCGGCCAACTGCTTGAGCGAGATACGGGAATCGGTCAGCAGAACATCGAGAATCCGCTGGTCCAACGCATCAATCGTGCTCATTGCGCCTCCCATTGGCATTTCGCCTTATTTCATGAAGAAAGAGGTTCATTTTGCCTTAGAAAACCCATGGAGAACGCGCCCTCCGCATGCGATCCTTCTCGCATCAAGCTAAAAACGAAGGGGCAACTGTCATGCAAGACAAGACGCGGGGCACGGTCGAAATGACCGCCGCCATGACGATTTCCGGAACGATCGGCTGGTTCGTGGTGCGCTCGGGGCAGCCCGTTATGGACGTGGTGTTCTGGCGCTGTGTATTCGGGGCGATCACGTTGCTGGCTGTGTGCGCGGGCCTCGGGTTACTGCGCGGCGCGATTACGTGGCGGCGCGCGGGCATTGCTGCGCTGGGCGGGGTGGCCATCGTCATCAACTGGCTGCTGCTGTTTGCGGCGTATCCGCGGGCGTCCATTTCGATTGCGACGGCGGTCTACAACACGCAGCCGTTCATGCTCGTTGGCCTTGGCGCGCTCTTCCTGTCGGAAAAACTGACCGCCGCCAAGCTGACATGGCTGGCCATCGCCTTCATCGGCGTGGTGCTGATTGTGCAGGTGGGGCCGGCCGCCAGCGCAGGCACGGATTATCTGATGGGGATTGCGCTGGCCCTCGGGGCGGCGTTTGCGTATGCAGTGGCGGCCATCATCACCAAGAAGCTGGCCGGCACGCCGCCGCACCTGATCGCGCTGATCCAGGTGTGTGTGGGCGTGCTGATGCTGGCGCCGCTGGCCAACCTGTCGCACGCACCGGCCGATGCGCGCACGTGGGGGATGCTGGTGACCGTGGGCGTGGTGCACACGGGGCTGATGTACATCCTGCTCTACGGCGCCATCCAGCGGTTGCCCACGCACCTGACGGGCTCGCTGTCGTTTATCTACCCGATCGTGGCCATCGTGGTCGACATCGTCGCGTTTGGACACCGGTTGCAGGTGGCGCAGTTCCTCGGGGCGGGCGCCATTCTGCTGGCGGCGGCAGGGATGAATTTGGGGTGGTCGCCCTACCGCTGGCTGCGTTCGCGAAATAATTCGGTCGCCGTTAAATAGCACTGCGATTAAATCACGCAATATGCCGCCGCATTCAGAACATGAATCGGCGGGCAAACTGCTGTTATTCTTGTGTGTTTTCCGCCGATGCAAGGCGCGCCCTGCGCCTGCCGCTCTCTCCCTCAAGGCGCCACAGCGCCCGGCGGACAGAAAAAACCCAAAACATACGCACAAGATGAAGGAAGGTCACCCGCCACTGCCGGACCGCGAAAATGCGGTCGCCTGGATCCGGGAACAAATGGAAACCTACGGCCTGTCTGTCGAAGACTTGCAGGCGCACGGTTGCTTCGATGCACCGCCTCCGCCCGCCGGCCCGACGTATATGAGCGCCGACGGCCAGCACTGGGACGGCAACGGCGACATGCCGGACTGGCTGCAACGCGCGGTCAACGCTGGACAGAGCATCGAGCATTTCCGTATCGGCTAAGCGCGTTTGCGAAGGTGCAGGTACGCAGGTTGCGTGGTTGTGTGCACTAGCGCCGCCGGTTTGACGCACCAATCCACCTTCACCATGGCACGGCCCGGCTGGCGCTCCAACTCAACGGAGGACGTCATCATGCCGGAACGCAAAACCGTAGAACGTGCGCGCGCCGACAAGCGCCACGGCAAGGCCGCCTCGACACAGGCAGGCAACTTCGTCAAGGAAGAAATGGATCACATCCGCGAGGGCAAGCACGGTGCCAAGAACACCAAGCAGGCCATCGCGATCGGGCTGTCCAAGGCCCGCCGCTCAGGCGTTGCTGTCAAGCCACCAGGCGAAGGTAAGGCTTCGGCGGCCACGCGCAAGAAGGCTGAGCGCGACGTGAAGGCCGGCACCAAGAAGGGCAGCCACGCCAGCGCCAGTAAGGAATCCACGAGCAAGCGCAGCAAGACCACCACCCGCACGCTGAAGAAGGAAGGCCACGCGGCAGCATCCAAGTCGTCGCTCTCCAAGCAGGCGCATAGCGCGGCTTCCAAACGGTCCTCCAGCGAGCGTTCGGCAGCGGCCAAGAAGGGCGCTGCCACCAAGGGCGCGGCAGGCCGGTCCGCTGCGGCCAAGAAGGCAGCCCGCACACGCGCGGCAAACCACGCCAAGTAAATCTTTCCTGTTTCACCTTGTTTCGCCTGGAAGGCGGCCCGTTGGGTCGCCTTTTTTGTTGGCGGTGACGCGCTACAAAAAAGTTTTCGTTCTCCGTGTCAGGAACGCACGCAAGCGTCGACCAAGTTGCACGGAACACATCTGCGCGATGTCGCAGTGCACCGTACGGCAAGGAATTTCCCCCGGTCTGCCGTTTAACGACACCTGCTCAATCAAGGAGAACGCAAATGAAACAACACGCCATGATCGCCGCCGCCCTGGGTAGCCTGCTCGCGCTGGGCGCCCTGTCCACCCCGGTGCACGCTGCCGATGCCGCCGGCAAGGAAAAGTGCTACGGCGTGGCCAAGGCCGGTCAGAACGACTGCGCCAGCCCCGGCAGCGCCCACGCCTGCGCCGGCCAATCGAAGATCGACAAGGATCCGACGTCGTGGAAGTACGTGCCGGCCGGCACCTGCGCGCAGATGGGCGGCACGATGCAGCCGATGTCCAAGTAAGCGCCACGCGCCACATCGGGTGACCGCCATGCAGACAACCCTACCCACGTGCGCCGGCGCCGGCCTGCGCGCCCCGCATTTCCCCGCCCTGCTGCACGGGGAAGCCCGCTTCCCCTGGGTGGAAGTGCACAGCGAGAACTATCTGTATGGCGGCCCCGCCCGCGCCGCGCTGCTAGCCGCACGGGCGTGCCAGCCCGTCAGCCTGCATGGCGTGGGCATGGGCCTCGGCAACGCCGATGGCCTCGACATCGACCACGTGCGCGCCATCGCCACGCTGGCCGATGCTGTTGCCCCGGCCGCCATTTCCGAGCACCTGTGCTTCAACCGCAGCGGCGCACAGGTCGTCAACGATCTGCTGCCCCTGCCCTATTCCCACGAGTCGCTCGACATCGTGTGCGCCAACGTCATGCGCGCACAGGACATCCTCAAGCGGCCGCTGCTCATCGAAAACATCGCGGCGTACATCGACTGCCGCGCCCTCGTCAACGCCGACGAGGCCATCACGGAAGGCGCCTTCCTCACCCTGCTCGCGCGCCGCACCGGCTGCGGCATCCTGCTCGATCTGAACAACCTGTACGTGAACAGCGTCAACCATGGCGTGCGCGTTGAATCGGTACTCGCCGATATCGACGCCGCACTGGTGGGCGAAATCCACCTTGCGGGCTTCAGCGAGGAAGACGGCATGCTGATCGACACGCACAGCGCGCCCGTGCACGCGCCAGTCTGGGCGATTTACGAAGCCTGGGTTGCGGCACATGGCGCACGCCCAACGCTCATCGAATGGGATGCCGATCTTCCGCCGGTGCGCGTGCTGCTGCAGGAAGTGGAACGCGCGCAGACCATTCTTGATCTCCATACGCCATCGCACGTCGCAGAGGCCCACCATGCGCTTACGTGATTGGCAAGCCGACCTGATCGGCACACTCACCACAGCGCCCGCGAGCGAGACATCGCGCGGCGTGGCGGTGTACCGCAATGCGCGGCTGGTCATCCTGCGCAATGCGTTGGCGGGCGCGTACCCGGTGTGCCGGGCGTTGGTCGGCGAGGACTGCTTCGATGCCATTGTGCGCGACACGCTGGCCGTGCAGCGTTCCACGTCGCCAAACCTGCATCGTTACGGCGATGCGCTGCCCGATGTGGTCGCGCATTCGCCATTGGCTAGCAGCGTGCCCTATCTAGCCGATGTTGCCCGGCTGGAATGGCACGTGCACTGGGCGCACTACGCACCCGATGCGCACGTCGAGGTACTGGATGCCACCACGCTGGGATCGTTGCTCACACAGCCGCCGGAGAAGATCCGCGCTCGGCTGATTGAAGGCGCGCGGTGGATCGCTTCCGCCTGGCCGGTCGCTTCGATCTGGCGCGCGCACCAGCCTGAATCCGCCATTGCCTTGGCCGACATTGACCTGGGCCAGAGGGAAGCCGCCATCGTCACCGTGCGCGAGCAGCGCGTGGCCGTGCTCGACATCGATGCCGGCACCGCCACCTTCCTGGCCGCTTGCGATGCCACACCCTCACTGCAAGACGCCCTCGCACAAACGCTGCGCGATTGCGCGGACTTTGACCTCACGGCCTGCCTGTCGCACCTCTATCACAACGGGCTGCTCGCGCTGTCCGCAGCCGCAACGACTTCCTCCGGAGACACACCATGAACA
This sequence comes from Ralstonia sp. R-29, assembly GCF_049913345.1. NCBI lineage: Bacteria > Pseudomonadati > Pseudomonadota > Betaproteobacteria > Burkholderiales > Burkholderiaceae > Ralstonia > Ralstonia sp. R-29. The sequence goes on along the minus strand of NZ_CP184378.1, from coordinate 496,235 downwards.
CCGTCACCCTCGCCCCACTCGCACGTATCCGCTCCGTGTTCGACCGTATCACCGGCTCGCAAGGCGGCCTGTACGCACTCGTGCTGCTGATTGCGCGTGCCTACCTCTTCTATGTGTTCTTCCGCTCAGGCTTGACCAAGCTGCACGATTGGGACACCACCGTGTTGCTCTTCACCGAGGAATACAAAGTGCCGCTGTTGCCGCCCATGCTGGCGGCCGCGCTGGGCACGTTTGGCGAGCTGGTGTTTCCGTCGCTCATGCTGATCGGCATCGTGCCGCGCCTGGCTGCGGTGGGGCTGTTCTTCGTCAACGTGGTGGCGGCGCTGTCGTACTGGGCCAACTTGTCAGCATCCGCCATCGAATTCCATTTCGTGTGGGGCGTGCTGATTGCCATCGTGGCGACGGTGGGACCGGGCTGGCTGGCGGTGCAGACGCTGTGGCAACGCCGCACCAGTACACCACTTCACGCAGTTTGACGACATACGCACTGGCCTAGCGTTCATGCACCGGGGCGGCGGGCTTATCATGTGAACCCGTCGTCATTCCTTCAGGAGCTTCGATGCGCTTCCCTCAGTTGTCTTTCATGGCCCCGGCTGCCTCGGTGAGTACGTTGGCCGCGGTGGGTGCGGCGGCGCTGCTCACTGCATGCGCGCTGGGCGATAGCCCGAACAGCACCGGCGCCCGCATGACGGATGACTCGCTGCTGTCGTATCAGGTCAAGGCGGCACTGGACCAGGACACCGCCCTCAACCCACGCCAGATCCGCATTCACACCACGCCCGAAGGCAAGGTCACGCTGACGGGCTGGGTCGATACTCCCGAAATGGCCCGCCGCGCCGGCGAGGACGTCAAGCGCTTCGTCGACCCGGCCAAGTTCGACAACCAGCTTCGCATCCTGTCACGCATGCAAGTGCTGGGCGGCGGTCCGTTGATCCCGCCGGGCCTGCCGCAAGCGCCGGCCAGCGCGCCCGCGGCCCGTTAAGTCACGCGCGTGCCCACCTGCCCGGGCACGCGCCCTACCGGCAACGACTGCAACAGCCCGAAGCTGACCTCTATCACCAGAAACGGCACGATCAGCAGCGACGCCCCAGACGCCAGCGCCACCGTCTGCCACGTCGCAAAGAGCCACCGGGCCACCCCGTCATAGCGCCCCAGCGCCACGCTCGTCTGCCGAATCCGCAATACAGACCATACGCACACCACCGATCCCATCAGATTGGCCATCAGCACATGCGTAGGCTCAAACGCTGGCAACCCGCCGATGCCCAGCGCCAGCGCCACAGCGCTCAACGCCTGATGCAGCCAGGCGAATGTCCAGGGCGTTGCAAACGGGGCGCTCACGATCAGGTCGTACCAGGCGCTGGCCCGGACGATACGTACAAAAGTTGATTCAGACACCATGATGGCGGCTCTCCATATGTGAACAAGCCGCCACCTTAAAGCTTGGTGTACGCTCCAAGGTCAAGCCCGCCTTTGGACCTGTCCGCCATGCCAGCAACCTTGCCCGCTCAACCTGCTGATCTCGCCATCGGCGACTTGGCTGCCGCCACCGGCGTTTCGCGCGATGGCCTGCGGTTTTACGAAGCACGCGGCCTGCTCCGCGCCCGCCGACGCAGCAATGGCTATCGCGCCTATCCGCCCGAGGCGGTCGAGCTGGTGCGCTATATCCGCACTGCCCAGCAGCTGGGCTTCACGCTCGCCGAAATTGGCGACGGCATGGCGCAGGTGTGGCAGCAACCCGACACGGATGCCGCCGTGACCGCCCTCCTGCGCGACAAGCTGTCCGCCATCGATGCCCGCATCGCCAGCCTGCAAGCCACGCGCGATGCGCTTGCCGCGCGCCTTGGAATGCCGTGTCCGCTTGCACCGGCCTGAGACGGTCGATATGTCTTGTCATATAACTGACGCAGACTGCCGTGGTGGAGCGGCTTTTTCGCGCGGTTTTTGGCGTCGTCATGCGGCTGCAGGCTTTGCTCAGCCGTGAAAGGCGCTTGAAAGATCGCCTCGGTAAAAACGCTCCGGTCTCAAGGGGAGTCTGTTGCAGTGAAACATTGGGGTGCCTTTCATCCGCGGGCGTGGGCTGTGCTGTGCGCGTTCGCCTGCCTGCCGCCTGCCGCTTGGGCTGCTGGCTCCGCGCCGGCCGCGGCCAGCATGCCGGTGGCCACCATGCCGCCGGTCAAGCCGTCGGTACCGGGCGTTACCGGCCCGGGCTTCAACCTCGTCGAGCTTCTGCAAGAACTCAAGAGCAACAACCCGCAGCTCATCCAGGGGCGTCACGCCTATCTGTCGGCCAAGTCCATCCCGCCGCAGCTTGCCGCGCCCAACAACCCCCAGGTCGGCTACATCTGGAACAGCATTCCCAAGGGGTTCCCGCTGGCCGTCAACCGCGCGGGTGGTAGCCAATACAACCTGACGCAGCAGATTCCGTTTCCGGGCAAGAAAGCCTTGGCGGCCGAAATTGCCGACCGCCAGGCCGAATCGCTGAACGCGCAGACCGATGCGCTGTATCTGCAGCTCTACGCGCAGCTCTCCACCACGTACTACCAGGCGATCGCGCTGCAGAAGCAGATCGACGTACAGAAGCTGACCATCACGCGGCTCGAGCAGGTCAAGCAGATCACGCGCGTGCGCTACGCCAACAACGCTGCCGCGTACGCCGACTTCCTCAACGCCCAGGTCATGCAGAGCAGCGCGCAGAACGACCTGTTTGCCACACAACGCCAGTACGACAACACGCTGCAGACGCTCAACACCCTCATCGGCAAGGAACCGAGCTTTCCGCTCGTGCTGCGCGCCGACGACGACGCCGTGCGCCTGCCCGACGAGCCGCTGCCCGAGCTGGAAAACCAGGCGCTGCGCGAGCACCCGTCGATCAAGGCATCCGCCGAGTTGATGGACGCCGCGCGCAAGAGCGTGACGCTGGCGCGCAAGGCCTATCTGCCCGACTTCCAGGTCATCGCCACCGTCACCACAGACAACCCGCCCTACGGCGTGCGCCCGAACAGCTACCAGATCGAGCTGGACGTGATCATCCCGTTCTGGTTCTTCACCAAAGAGAATTACGGCGTGAACCAGGCGGTGGAGAGCCAGATCGCCACCGAGGCCAACGATGTATCCGTGCGCCAGCAAACGTTGTTGGCCGTCGATACCGCCTACAACACGCTGCGCCAGACGCTCGCGCAGCTCGACTTCAACAAGCAGCGGCAACTGCCGCAGGCGCTGGCGGCGTATCGCGTGACGATGACCAACTACGCCAGCAACAACGCCGATTTCAACGACCTGCTCACCGCCCAGGGCGCGCTCAAGAACGCTGAACTGTCGGTCGCGCAGGCGCAGGCCACGGCCTTGCAGGCCTATCACGCGCTGATGGCGGCCACGGGCCGCTCGCCGGTTCAAGCTCAATAAGATCATGAAGAAGTTCTCTCCCGTCGTTGCTGTGATTGCCTTGGCCGCGGCCCTTGCTGTTGGCGTGGTGGTGGGTCGCAAGTGGCCCACCACCTCTGCTGAAGTGGCCAAGCCCACCAGCAGCGCCACCTCTGGCTCTGAACAACCTTTGGCCGCCGCCAAAGGCCCGAAGCCCGACTCTGTTGAAATTCCAGATGGCGGCTTCGACCCGCAACAGGTGCAGGTCGCGCAGGTCAGCCAGCTTGCGGTGCCGGTGGAGCTGTCCACGCCCGGCAAGCTCGCCTATAACGCCGAGCGCACCAAGCTGGCATCGGCGCGCGTGGCCGGCCGGCTGGACCAGATTCTTCTCTTCGAAGGGGCGCTGGTGCGTGAAGGCCAGCCGATTGCCCAGTTGTACGCGCCGGATTTCATCTCCGCACAGAAGGAATACCTGCTGGCGCTGAACACCGCCCGCCAGCTCAAGAGTTCCAACATGAAGGACCTGCAGGACGATGCGGACGCCACCGTGCAATCCGCCGCCGGCCGCCTGCACGTGCTGGGCATGTCCGATGCCGATGTCGCGCAAATTGCCAAGCGCGGCACGCCGGCTGAGCACCTGACGCTGCGCGCGCCCATCTCAGGCACCATCGTCAAGCGCAACATGGACCCGGGCGCCTTCCTGAACGTGGGCGATTCGTTCATGAGCATCGTCGATACACGCGTGCTGTGGTTCACCGGCAACGTGTATGAGAACGACATTGCGAGCGTGCGCATCGGGCAGCCGATCTCGCTGCACACCTCGGCGTATCCGGATCGCGAGTTCACGGGCCGCGTGAGCTTTATCGCACCGAACATCGACCCGGCCACGCATACGTTGACGGTGCGCTGCGACGTGCCCAACCCGGACGGCCTGCTGCGCCCCGAGATGTACGCCACGGCGCGCATCCAGACCGGCAGCGGGCAAGCCACGGTGGTGCCCAAGTCCGCGCTGGTGAAGGATCACGGCAGCTACTACGTGATCGTGCAGAGTGACGCCAAGCACTTCAAGCGCGTCCAGGTACAAGGCAAGGACACAGGTACCGACGGCAACTTCGCTGTCACCGCAGGGCTTGAAGCTTCGTCGAAAGTCGTGATGCGCGGCGCCGCGCTGCTCAACGAGATGATCGTCAAGGCGGGGGCGTGAGCATGGGCTTCAACCCCATCGCGGGCATTCTCAAGCGCCGGCTGTTGATCGTTTTCCTGGCGATCGCGCTGCTGGTAGCGGGCGTGCTGTCGTTCAAGGAACTGCCGCTGCAGGCGTATCCGGGCGTGGCACCGCTGTCGGTACAGGCCATTACGCAGTGGCCAGGGCGCAGCACGACCGAAGTCGAGCAGCAGATCACCATCCCGATTGAAAACGCGCTGGCCGGCGTGCCGGATGTGCAGTCGTTCCGGTCGGTGTCGCTATTCGGGCTGTCGGTGGTGACGCTCAAGTTCAAGGAAGGCACCGATAGCTTCAAGGCGCGGCAGAATTTTTCGCAGTATCTGGCGAGCGCCACCCTGCCGACGGGTGTGCAGCCCGCCTTGAGCCCCGACTCGGACGCCACGGGCGAGATCATGCGCTTTCGCCTCGTGGGCGATGGCGTCGACCTCACCACGCTCAAGAGCTACCAGGACTACGACATCTCCAAGGGGCTCAAGCACGTGCAGGGCGTGGCCGATGTGAGTTCCTTCGGCGGCAAGGTGAAGGAGTACCACATCGTGCCGTCGCCGGCGAAGCTGCAGTCGTACGGCATCACGCTGTCGCAGCTCATCACCGCCATCGGCAACGCCAACAACAACACCGGCGGCAACCTGCTGCGCGATGGCGAGCAGCAGTTCGTCGTGCGCGGCGTGGGCCTGCTGCAGACGGTGGACGACATCCGCAATGTAGTGGTCAACACCAACAACGGCGTGCCGGTGCGCGTGCGCGACATTGCCGAGGTGGAAGTCGGCAACGTGCAGCGCCTGGGCCAGGTGCAATACAACGACCAGCCCGACGTGGTGGAAGGCATCGTCCTGCTCAAGCGCGATGCCAACGCCAGCGAAGTGCTGGCCAAGGTGCGCGAAAAGGTGGCGGAGCTGAACAACGGCGTCCTGCCCAAGTCGGTTCAGATCAAGCCGTTCTACGACCGCCAGGTGCTGCTCGACATCACCATGGGCACGGTGGAACACACGCTGGTGGTGGGCATTGCGCTGGTGCTAGCGGTGCTGTTCGTCTTCCTGGGCAACCTGCGCGCCGCGGCCGTGGTGGCGGCGGTGATTCCGCTGGCGCTGTGCGTGTCGTTCATCAGCATGGAGCACTTCCATGTGCCGGCCAACTTGATCTCGCTCGGGGCGATCGACTTTGGCGTGATCGTCGACGCGGCCGTGATCGTGATGGAAAACATCATGCGGCACCTGGAGGAAGGCGCCGAAAAGCTGGACGACGCCATCGTCAAGGCCACCAGCGAAGTGCAGCGCGCGATGATCTTCTCCACGGGCATCATCATCGTGGCGTACTCGCCGCTGTTCTTCATCGGCGGCGTGGAAGGCATCATCTTCAAGCCGATGGCCTTCACGATGGGCTTTGCACTGCTGGCCTCGATCGTGCTGAGCCTCACGTTTGTGCCGGCCACCACGTCGTTCGTGTTCGGCAAGTCGCTGCACCCGCATTCGCCAGCGTTCATCACCGCCATTTTGCGTTGGTACAAGCCGGTGCTGCGCAAGCTGATCCACCGCCCCAAGACGGTGTTTGCCGTGTCCCTCGCCGCGCTGGGTTTGACGCTGTATAGCGCGAGCTTCCTCGGCACGGAGTTCCTGCCCACGCTGGAAGAAAACAACCTGTGGCTGCGCATTACGCTGCCCAATACGGTGGATCTGGATTACTCCGCGTCGGTGGCAAACGACTTGCGCGCGTACTTCGTCAAGCAGCCGGAAATCAAGCAGGTCTCCGTGCAGATTGGCCGCCCGGACGACGGCACCGACTCCACCGGCGTGTTCAATCAGGAATACGGCCTGTACTTCGCGCCGCCCGACAAGTGGGAGGCCGGCATGACGAAGGGCAAGCTGGTCGAGCGTCTGTCGAAGCATCTGGAGAAGATTCCCGGCATCGAATTCAACTTCTCGCAGTACATCCAGGACAACGTGGATGAGGCGCTCTCGGGCGTAAAGGGCGAGAACTCGGTCAAGCTGTTCGGCAACGACCTGAATATGCTCGAAGCCAAGGCCAATGAAATCCAGGCGCAGCTCAAGAAGGTGCAGGGGCTGGTGGACGTAGGCATCTTCCGCGAGCTGGGCCAGCCGACGCTGAACGTGTCGATCGACCGCCAGGCCGCCGCGCGCTTCAACATCAACGTGAGCGACGTGCAGAACCTCGTGCAGTACGCCATTGGTGGCGCGCCGGTCACGCAGATCCTGGAGGGCGAGAAATCGTTCGGGCTGGCGGTGCGCCTGAATCAGCAGGCACGCGCCTCGTACGACGCCATCCGCGAGTTGCTGATCGATACGCCCGACGGCCAGCACATTCCGCTCTCGATGATCGCCAAGGTCGAGATGACCGATGGCCCGTTCTTCATCTACCGGGAGGAAGGCAAGCGTTACATCGCCATCAAGTTTGGCGTACGCGGGCGTGACCTGGGCAGCGCGGTGGACGAGGCGCAGCGCGTGGTGGGCAACAACGTCAAGCTGCCCGAGGGCTACACCGTGAAGTGGGACGGCCAGTTCAACGAAATGAAGGTCGCGCAAGGCAAGCTGATGGTGATCGTGCCGCTGACCATCCTCGTCATCTTCCTGCTGCTGTACAGCACGTTCGGCAACTTCAAGGACGCGCTGATGGTGGTGCTGAACGTGCCGTTCGCGGCCATTGGCGGGCTGCTGGCGCTCCACATCGCCAACGAGACGCTGTCGATCTCGGCGGGCATCGGCTTCCTGTCGCTGTTCGGCATTGCGATTCAGGACGGCGTGATCCTGATCTCGTACGTCAACCGGCTGGCGCAATCCGAGAACCTGCGAGAAGCCACAGTGGAAGGCGCCGCGCTGCGCCTGCGCCCGGTGATCATGACGGCCATGCTGGCGGGCCTGGGGCTGCTGCCGGCGGCGCTATCGCACAGCATTGGCTCGGAGGCGCAACGGCCGCTCGCGCTGGTGATCGTCGGCGGCATGGTGACCACGACGATCCTCACGCTGCTGGTGCTGCCGGTGGTGTTCACGTGGGCGCACCGGCATCGCGGCATGCCGCCGCGCGAACCGGACGTCACGCCCACGGCGGCCATGCTGCCCTGATCGGCTGGCGCTTTTCCACATATGCAACGGGCGCACCGTCTGACCCACGGTGCGCCCGTTTCTTTGCTGGCCCGCCAGAATCGGACCAATCCCATGGCTGGCCGGGCGCGCCGCGCGCACAGTGCGTATCAATCCCATCCATCTTGATTGCACGCCACCGCCATGCCGACCCTCCCGAGCACGTACGACGCAGCCGCTACCGACATCGCCACGCAATTCCCACCGCAAGTGGTCACCACGCTGACCGAACTGTTCGGGAATGACCTCTCGCAATGGCGCTTTATCGTGGATTTGTTCTCCGAAACCGTGGAGCAGGATCTAGCCAATCTCGACAAGGCCATCTGCACCGGCGAGGATGCGCAGATCGTAGAAGCCGCACACCGCATCGTCGGCTCCGCCCGCATGCTAGGGCATCTGCAGATAGGCGATACCGCCCGCGTCATTGAACGTACGGCGCAAACCGCTGGCCCCTACGGGGAGCGCGTAGCCGAGATGCAAGCCGCCCTCTCCCATTTGCGCACGCTGGCGCAGACGTTCCAGCAGCAAGTCACCCGTTGCGCATGGCCGGATTCATCGGTCGCGGGCTAAGGCGCCGTCTCGCACCGCCAGCCGCCGATTCAGCAGCAGCGGTGCCACCCCTACAGCAATACCGCCGAGACCAACGAAGTTGGTCGTCCAGTCGAAGGTTGGCACGCTGTACGCCGCAATGCCCCAGAGGAACAGCGCGCTACCCAGCGGCCACACCACCAGAAACACCGCGTTGAACACCGAGCGCAGCGCCTCCCGCCGGTAGTGCCAGGCACACGCAAATCCCGCCAGGCCATAGTAGAACGCCACCTGAAAGCCGATCGCGTTAACCGAGTCCTTGATGATGGCGTTGATGGTCGGAAAAAACGACGCGCCAAACAGCAGCACCAATCCAATCCCGGTGATCACCGCCGTGGCCACCCAGGGCGTGCGCCACGTCTGGTGCAGCATCGCGTAACGCGCGTGCAGCATGCCGTCGCGCCCCTTGGCATACAGCGTGCGCGTGAATTGCAAGATGGAAGTCTCCAGCGTGCCCACCGTGCTCAACATCACGGCCACTACGGCCACATAGCTCCACGGGCGCGGCAGCAGCTTGTCGGCCACGGCAAAGATGACGTTGGTGCTGGATTGTTCGATCTCCGCGTCGCTCAGCACGAGCAGGATCACGGCCGAGAACCCCATGAACAATGCCAGCACGATCAGCATGGCCCAGAGCGCGCCGTAGCCGGGTGCGCGGCTGGCGTCCCGGGTTTCCTCGGTGAGGTTGACGGTCACGTCCCAGCCCCAGAAGAAGAACAGCGCCGTGAGCGCGCCCGTCGCAAACAACTGCGGCGTAAACGCCCCCGGCGATAGCCACGCCCGCGACAACGCATGCGCCGGGTGCGAGCCGAACTTCACCACGGCCAGCACCATCAGCGCGACCAGGATGGCGGTCTCGGTGACGGTCATGGCGATCTGCGAATAGCTCGTCAGCTTGATGCCCTTGATGATGATGGCGCTGACCACCAGCAGCCATGCCGCCGCCACAAACGCCACCACGGCCGGCTGCCCGGCCAACGACGGGGCCACCAGCGTGAGCGTGGCCGTGGCTGCCGGAATCGTGCCCGACACCATGAACACGCCCGATGCCACCAGCAACGCCCAGCCGGCAAAGAACCCCAACGTGCGGTTGAAGATGGCGCCCACCCAGGCGTAGGCCGCCCCTGCGTGCGGATTGATGCGGTTCAGATGCAGGTACGCAAAGGTCACGCCAAACATGATCAGACCGCAGTACAACAGGCTGGCCGGCGTCAACCCGCCCACCGCCGCGATGAGCGTGGCCGTGGTCGCGGCAATGCTGAAGGCCGGCGCCGTGCCGGCCACCCCCATGACGATGGATTCGCTCAGGCCCAGCGCATGGGCTTCGAGCTGTGCTTGCCCTGCTGCCTGCCCTTTTGCCTGCGTGTCGGTTGCCATCCCTACCTCCGCCGTTCGGCCATGCCTGCCGCGCTTTCGCTTTCGCTTTCAGTATTGGCGGTGCGGCGCAGAACACCAACTACGACGATCCCCGAGTCGTTTATTTATGTTTTTCATCACATAAATTAAATAATTAGGCTGTACGTTGCGTGATCCGCAATACAACGGAGTCTTACAACTATTGATGTAAAACAGGCTACCCCACTATCTTCCGCGGGCAACGTCGGCGCACTGCAACTGCAGCCGACTGGCACGCGCGGGCCATGACCCTGTGCGGCCGCACCACTTCCCTTGTAGCAACCAGGCACATCACTCATCCGGGGGGATTTCGATGTCCGAAGCAGTCCTGCATCCATTTTTTTCGCGCGAGCGCACCATCGCCGCGGTGGGTTTCAACCGCTGGCTGGTTCCGCCTGCCGCGCTGGCCATCCATCTGTGCATTGGCATGGCGTATGGCTTCTCCGTCTTTTGGCTGCCGCTTGGCCGCGCACTGGGCATCAGCAAGCCGCTGACCTGCGGCGCCGATGTCTCGCTCATCGCCGAGCTCTTCACCACCACCTGTGACTGGCGCGTGTCCAGCCTGGGCTGGATGTTCACGCTGTTCTTCGTGTTCCTGGGCGCCTCCGCTGCCATGTGGGGCGGTTGGCTGGAACGTGTCGGTCCGCGCAAGGCCGGTGTGGTCGCCGCTGTGTGCTGGTGCGGCGGGTTGCTGATCTCGGCGCTCGGCATCCAGATGCACCAGTTGTGGCTGCTGTGGGTGGGCTCGGGCGTGATCGGCGGTATCGGCTTGGGGCTGGGCTATATCTCGCCGGTGTCGACGCTCATTAAATGGTTTCCGGACAAGCGCGGCATGGCGACCGGCATGGCCATCATGGGTTTTGGCGGCGGCGCGATGATCGGTGCCCCGCTGGCGGACCGTCTGATGAAGCTGTTTGCCACGCCTGAATCGGTGGGCGTATCGCAAACGTTTATCGTGCTGGCTGGCATCTACTTCGTGTTCATGATGGCCGGTGCGCTGGGCTACCGCGTGCCGCCCACGGGCTGGAAACCGGCCGGCTGGACGCCCTCGCCCGCCAAGGCGAACAACACCATGGTCACGCAGCGCCACGTCCACGTGAATGAAGCCCTGAAGACGCCGCAGTTCTGGCTGATCTGGGCTGTGCTGTGCCTGAACGTATCGGCGGGCATTGGCGTGCTGGGCATGGCTTCGCCGCTGCTGCAGGAAGTGTTTGGCGGCAAGCTGCTGGGCGTGACGACGGCGTTCATGGACCTCTCCGCTGCGCAGAAGGGCCAGATCGCGGCCATCGCCGCTGGCTTTACGGGTCTGCTGAGCCTGTTCAATATCGGCGGCCGTTTCTTCTGGGCATCGCTGTCGGACAAGCTGGGCCGCAAGATGACCTACGCGGTGTTCTTCGTGCTGGGCTTCGTGCTGTACGCGTCGATTCCGTGGACGTCGCACACTGGCAATATCGCCTTGTTCGCGCTGGCCTTCTGCGTGATCCTGTCGATGTACGGCGGCGGTTTTGCCACTGTGCCGGCGTATCTGGCTGACATGTTCGGCACGCAGATGGTGGGCGCCATCCACGGCCGCCTGCTGACCGCCTGGTCGACGGCCGGCATCCTGGGCCCCGTGCTGGTGAACTACCTGCGCGAATACCAGATCGCCCACGGCGTGGAACGCGCTGCCGTGTACGACATCACGATGATGATCTTGGCCGGCCTGCTGATTCTGGGCTTCATCTGCAACCTGCTGGTACGCCCGGTCAACGCAAAGCACTTCATGACCGAAGCACAACTTGAAGAGCAACGCCACGCTGCAGCTGTGAAGAGCCCGACGCCGTCGGTGGCCGCGCCGGAAACGTCGCTGGAATGGAAGGCGCATCCGGGCTCTGCCGTGGCCGTCGTGGTGGCTTGGGCCGCCGTGGGCCTGCCGCTGGGCTGGGGGGTTTGGATTACACTCCAAAAAGCTGCTGTTCTATTCTCCTAACGCCCGGATTCAAGCCGCCCCGCCACCATGAAGCACCAGAAAATCGAGTTTTACCGTCATCCGGCCGGTGGCTGGGGCGCGCTCAAGAGCGTTGCGCATCAACTGCTGTCGCAGGGCATCGCGGCCAAGGGCGCCAAGACGATGCTGTCGGCCAACCAGCCGGACGGCTTCGACTGCCCGGGCTGTGCCTGGCCCGATCGCGATCACGCCTCCACGTTTGAGTTTTGCGAAAACGGCGTCAAAGCCGTGGCCGCAGAAGCGACATCTCGTCGCACCACGCCGGAGTTCTTCGCACAGCACACCGTGCGCGAACTGGCCGAGTGGTCCGACTACGCGCTGGAAGACCAGGGGCGCCTGACGCACCCGATGGTCTACAACGCCGCCATCGACAAGTACGTCCCGATCGAGTGGGACGCCGCCTTCGGTCTGATCGCGCAGCACCTGCGCGCGCTGCCCGATCCGAACCAGGCGATCTTCTATACCTCCGGCCGCACCAGCAATGAGGCGGCCTTCCTCTACCAGTTGTTCGTGCGTGCATACGGCACGAACAACTTCCCCGACTGCTCCAACATGTGCCACGAGCCCTCCGGCACCGGCATGCGGAGCAGCATCGGCGTTGGCAAGGGCACCGTCACACTCGACGATTTCACCAAGGCCGACGCCATCTTCATCTTCGGCCAGAACCCGGGGACGAACCACCCGCGCATGCTCGGCGAGTTGCGCGAGGCATCCAAGCGCGGCGCGGCGATCGTCTCGTTCAACCCGCTGCGCGAGCGCGGCCTGGAACGCTTTGCCGATCCGCAAAGCAAGATCGAGATGCTGACGATGGGCTCCACGCGCATCAGCACGGAGTACCATCAGGTGCGCATCGGCGGAGACCTGGCGACCATCAAGGGCCTCATCAAACACGTGATCGAGCGCGATGACGTGGCGCGCAGCCGCGGTGAGCCCGCCATCATCGACCACGCGTTCATCGCCCAGCATACGGGCGGCTACGACGCCTTTGCCGCTGACGTGCGCGCTGAATCGTGGGCCACCATCGAGGCTGAATCAGGCTTGCCTGAAGCGGAAATCCGCCAGGCCGGCGACACGTACATCAAGGCCGGCAGCGTGATCGCCTGCTGGGGCATGGGGATCACGCAGCACAAGCATTCCGTGGCGACCATCCAGATGATCGTCAACCTGCTGCTGATGCGCGGCAACATCGGCCGCCCGGGTGCAGGCGCGTGCCCGGTGCGCGGCCATAGCAACGTGCAGGGCGACCGCACGATGGGCATCTACGAGAAGCCCGCACCGGCGTTCCTGGATCGGCTGGAACAGGTGTTTGGCTTCAACGCGCCGCGCGAACATGGCTACGACACCGTTGGCGCCATTGAAGCGATGCGCAACGGCGCAGGGCGTGTGTTCTTTGCGATGGGCGGCAACTTCGCGGCAGCCACGCCTGACACGGCGGCCACGTGGGCCGGCCTGCGCCAGTGCGACCTGACCGTGCACGTGACCACCAAGCTGAACCGCAGCCACATCGTGCACGGTAGGGCTGCCCTAATCCTGCCCTGCCTGGGCCGCACCGAAGTCGACCAGCAAGCCGGCGGCACGCAAGGCGTAACAGTGGAAGATTCGATGAGCATGGTGCACATGTCGGCGGGCATCAATCCGCCGGCCTCGCCGCATTTGCTGTCGGAGCCGGCCATCGTGGCGCGGCTGGCCGAAGCGACGCTGCCCGAGAGCACCATCCCCTGGCGCTGGCTGGTGGAAGATTACGACCGCATCCGCGAGCGCATCGAAGCCGTGTTCGACGACTTTGCAGGCTTCAACGAGAAGATTCGCGTGCCGGGCGGCTTCCGGCTGCGCAATACCGCGTCGGAACGGGTGTGGAACACGCCGTCGGGCAAGGCGGAATTTCACGCGCACGTTGTGCCGACCGACACACCGGTCCACCGCGCACGCGAGCGCCATGCCGATGCCACGGTCTTCACGCTGGCCACGGTGCGCTCGCACGACCAGTACAACACCACCATCTACGGCATGGACGACCGCTACCGTGGCGTGTTCGGCCAGCGCCGCGTGGTCTTCATCAACAAGGAAGACCTGCACACGATCCGCATGAAAGACGGCGAGTGGGTGGACATGGTGACGCTGTCCGAAGACGGCACCACGCGCCGCGCCGACGGCTTCCGCTTGGTGGCGTACGACATTCCGCGTGGCTGCCTGGCGGCGTATTACCCGGAAACCAATCCGCTGGTGCCGCTGTCTTCCGTGGCCGATGAGGCACGTACGCCAACGTCCAAGTCGATTCCGGTGATGCTGGTGCCGAGCCAAGTGCAGCGCACGACGGATACCACAGCGGCCACCACGGCCGACGCCTGATGCCCAGCGAGGCAGCGTGGTCCGCGCTGCAACTGGCGCTGCTGGCAGCATTGCGCGAAACGGACGCCGGCAAGCCGGTGTCGCTCCCCTGGCTGACCAAGCGGGTAGGCGAGAGCGCCAGCACCGTGCTGCGCGCGCTGCACCCGCTTGCCGATACCGGCCTGCTGCGCGTCACCATGGATGACGCCCGCTGGCTCGTCGTGCTGCTCGATGCCGGCCGCGCCGCACCGAAACTCACTGCATGACAGCCCTAAACCATCACCCCGCCGACCTGCCTGTCGTCTCCACCTCGGCGACGCGACGCACGCGGGACGGTACGCAAGACGACGCCACCACCGCCGTCGCCGACGAGGCCCCGGTCGCGCTTGTCTTCAACGGCATCGCGCATGCGGTGATGATGGCGTCGCCAGCAGATCTGGAAGATTTTGCGCTGGGCTTTGCGCTGTCCGAAGGCATCATCGACAGTCGCGCCGATTGGCGTGGCGCCGAGGTGGCAACGCACCCGCACGGCATCGAGGTTCACGCCGAGATTGCCTCGCACTGCTTCGCCCGCCTGAAGGAGCGCCGGCGCGCGCTGGCCGGACCCACCGGCTGCGGCCTGTGCGGCATTGAAAGCCTGCAAACCTTTGAAGACGCACCGATACCGCTTGTGCCGCCTGCGTGGATGACGTCATTGACCGACGCACAAGTGCTGGACGCCATGCAGGCGATGACCGCGCATCAGCCCGCCAACGCACGCACGGGCGGCTTGCATGCTGCCGGCTGGGTGCCAGCAAACGGCAACGCACCGCTACATGTGCTGGAAGACGTGGGCCGCCACAATGCGCTGGACAAGCTGATCGGCCGGCTGGCCCGACTGGACATTCGCGCCGCTGACGGCTTCGTCGTCATGACAAGCCGCGCGAGCTTCGAACTGGCGCGCAAATGCGTGCACGTGGGTGTGCCGCTGCTGGCGACAATCTCCGCGCCCTCATCCCTGGCCATCAACCACGCCAAGGCCGGGCAATTGGCGCTGCTGGCCTTTTGCCGGGGCGATAGCGTGACGCGGTTTGCTTAGCGCCGTTAGCAAAACCCAGCATAGCGGTCCTGGCTAGATATGCCGACGCGAACAGCACTCGGCTAACCGTACTTTTCGTTCGATGGGTGCCTCTTCTCCTGAGGCCCAGCCCATGCGTGTTTCTGGTCAGCACGTCCTCGTTCGGCGGCTTGGCGCACTGAGCCGTCAGCTATCAGTAAATCCGCTCGATTCTGATAACTCTTGAGACGGCACATGGCAGTTCAGCATCCATTGGACGCCGAACCGATCGGTCAGCTTCCCGTAGTAGTCACCCCACGGCTGTAGGCCGAGCGCAGTCGTCACCTGCCCCCCTGATCCCAGCGCACTGAACAACCGATCTGTCGATTGCCTGTCGTCCATCGCCAGATGGTGCGCGGACCCTCGCATCGGTTCCGCGTCATCGTTGTCTGAGGCGTAGAAAGCGACACCCTCTCCTTCGAACCTGGCGTGCATGACTTTCCCGCGCATTGCCTCGCTTTTCGCGGGCATCCCGTCCACGCCGTACCGCAGCATCTCGACAATTCGGCCGAGGCCGCATGCCTCATAGAAGCGCAGTGCTTCCTCACAGGTATCAGTAAAGAACAAGTAGTTCGAAAGCAGCATCGAGAGCCCCTGGTAGGAGGTCGCAGGACGCGCCCTCCAAAGTTTCAGCTAGGAACGCGGCTTAGCCGACGAGTTGCGCATTGGTCAACGCCACGCCACCAATTCCCCAAGCACCGTCCACTGCGTGAACCACGTTGACCCAGATGCGTTCCTTGGGCTGCTTTTTACCTGACATCGAATGAATGATGTCGGTGGCCTCTGCGATGTAACCCGACTGAATCTCCCGACTGTTGAATGCAAAGGCCGGGACTTTCCACTCGACGAAGACAACCGACGCCTCCTTCGACCCGGAGAACGTGTGCTCCTTTGGCACAACGTTGATCGAACCAACGATATTCGGCGTGATGGCGGCGTTTCCGGTGAGTCCGTGCCACTTGATCATGGCGTCGGAGAGCCGGGCGAAGGCTAGCGTTTCTTGGCCTTTGGGAAGAACGCCTTCGGTGAGCGTGAGGGTAAGTGGCATGAGATCTCTCAAATCAGATGGGTTGCGGTGCTCCAGAAGATTCACCGCCGATCGTCATTCGAATAACGATCGTGATGCGATCATAGATAACGACCGTTATTCGGTCAACTATAATGTCGCCTTGATGACCCAGAGGTTTCAATGTCACGAGCTGAGCAAAAGGCGCAGACGCGTCAGCGCATTCTTGAGGGATCCGGACGTGCATTTCGCAAAGGCGGGTACGCAGGAACGGGAGTCGACGCCCTAGCCAAAGAGGCGGGCGTCACGTCTGGCGCCTTCTACGTTCATTTCGGCTCCAAAGGGGATGCCTTCCGCGAGTCGCTCAGACTCGGAATGGACCATCTCCGCGGGGGAATCCTCTACTTTCAAGAACAGCATGGACGCGACTGGTGGCCCGAGTTCGTGCGGTTCTATCTCAGCGTAAAGCGAACCTGCGACCTGTCAGAAGGCTGCACGTTGCAGACGATGCCGACCGAAGTGGCACGCTCCGATCTGGAGTCGCGCATGGCATTCGAAACCGCGTTGCGCGAAGTTGCACAAGCTGTGGTTGATGGCCCTGCATCTCCGCACGTGCCGAAGGACGTTGACACGGCTTGCGCGGCCCTCGCTTCACTGGTGGGTGCAGTCACCCTCGCGCGAGCAGTGGGAAGCGCGACCCTGGCAGAGCAGATCGCCGGCGCAACTGAATTGGCTCTGCTGGGGCCACGTCGATCAAAATAGCCTCGCCTCTAGGAAGCAGCCTCCCGAGGCGGCCCACCGTTGGCCAACTGCTGGTGCCGGCGCAGAACCGGCTGCGTTGCGCAGCAACCGCGCTAGATCTCCACCTTGCTCCCCAGTTCCACCAACCGGTTGGCGGGGATCCGGAAGAAATCCGACGGCTTGGCGCTGTTGTGCTGCATCCAGGCGAACAGCGACTCACGCCACATCGCCATGCCCGGCAGTGGTGATGGCACCACCGTCGCGCGGGTGATGAAGAACGAGGTTTCCATGTCTTCAAACACCACGCCCAGGCGCTCGCCAACGGATTTGACGATCTCGTCGACCGCAGGGGTTTCCTTGAAGCCGAAATCCACCACTGCCGTGTAGATGTCTTCGCCAATGGTCTTGAGCACCAGCCGCTTGGCCGGCTCCACATAAGGCACGGCCAGCGTGCGGAAATGCACGAACAGCACACGCTTGTGCAACACGTGGTTGTGCTTGAGGTTGTGCAGCAACGCCAGCGGCACGAACTCGATGCTCGGCGTCAGATACACGGCCGTGCCATCCACGCGGTACGGGGGATGACGCAGCAGGCCCTCCATGAACGGCTCCAGCGGAATGCCGCCCTCCACATTGCGCGCCTTCAGCAGTTGCGTGCCGCTGTGCCACGTCACCATCAGGAAGAAGATCAGGCCGCCCAGCAACAGCGGGAACCACCCTCCGGCCGCGATCTTGAGCAGGTTGGCGGCGAAGAACGACAAGTCCGCCGCCAGAAATACCGCACCCACGCAGACCACCAGCGGCAAGCTCCACTTCCATGCATTGCGCATGACCACCGTGACCAGGCCTGTCGTGAGCACCATGGTCGTCGTCACGGCAATGCCGTAGGCGGCGGCCAGGTTGTCAGATTTACCAAACGCCAGTACCACCGCCACCACCAGCAGCAACAGCACGTAGTTCACGACCGGCACGTAGATCTGGCCGATTTCCACATCCGACGTGTAAAGGATCTTCATGCGTGGCGCATAGCCCAGATGCACCGCCTGCGCCGTCATGGAAAACGCGCCCGAGATGACTGCCTGCGACGCGATCACCGTGGCTGCCGTGGCCAACACCACCATCGGGCCCACGGCCCAGTTCGGCATCAGCAGGAAGAACGGGTTCTGCACAGCCGCCGGCTCGCGCAGCAGCAACGCGCCCTGGCCAAAATAGTTGAGCAGCAGACACGGCATGGCGATGTAGAACCACGCAAAGCGGATCGGCCGCGCGCCAAAGTGGCCCATGTCGGCATACAGCGCCTCTGCGCCGGTCAGCGCGAGAAACACCGAGCCAAAGACAATGAACGCCAGGATGGTGTGCCGGAAGGCAAACTCAAGCGCATAGACGGGGTTCAGCGCCACCAGAATCTGCGGCGACTTCATCACCGACACCAGCCCGATCCCGCCCAGCAGGACGAACCAGATCACCATGATCGGTCCGAACAGGCGCCCCACCACGTGCGTGCCCTGCTTCTGCAGCAAGAACAAGCCGATCAGCACAACCAAGGACAGCGGCAACACCCATTTCTGCAACGTGGGGGCCATGATCTCCATGCCCTCAATGGCGGAAAGGACGGAGATGGCCGGCGTGATGACGGCATCGCCATAGAACATGGCGGCGCCCAGCAGACCGAGCAGCATGAGCGTGCGCTTGAAGCGGGCCCCGGCGCCGCTGGCGCGCATGGCCAGCGCAGTCAACGCCAGGATGCCGCCTTCGCCGTTGTTGTCGGCGCGCATGACGAACACCACGTACTTGATGGACACCACCAGCGTCATCGCCCAGAACAGCATCGACAGGATGCCAAACACCGTCTGGTCTGAAAACGGAACACCATGTTCCGGGTTGAAGCACTCTTTCAGTGCATACAGGGGGCTGGTGCCGATGTCCCCGAAGACCACGCCGATCGCGCCCACCATGGTGGCCATCAACGCGGGTTTTCTTGTGCTTGTGCTGGCTGCGGCTGTCGACATGGTTGGCTACGACTGGAACGACGGGAGACGCACGCAATTTCCGTGCGCCATCACCCGCAAAGCGGCCCGGCGCAGAACGACGGAGTGCGGCAGACGCCACCAAAGCTTAGGTGAAAACGCCACGGTTTGCGCGGGTGTTTGCACCAATGGCGGCTGCGCACGGAGCCTGATGCACCCCGTTGGCATCGCATATGCTTGATCTAACGCCAGATGTTAAAAAAACAGGCTTTGACGGGGAGACGCGCCAAGCATATATTCAGCAAACGATCGTTTTGGCTGCTTTGGCCGGTTCTGCCTGCTGTCTGTGTTTCTCGGCTGGCAGTCGATCGATTTCTCAACTTTACGACTCAAGATCATGGCTACTGGTACCGTCAAGTGGTTCAACGACGCAAAGGGTTTCGGCTTCATTACTCCGGATGATGGCGGCGAGGACCTTTTCGCACATTTCTCCGCCATCAACATGGCTGGTTTCAAAACCCTGAAGGAAGGTCAGAAGGTGTCGTTTGAGGTCACGCAAGGCCCGAAGGGTAAGCAAGCCTCGAATATTCAGGCCGCTTAATCTGTAGGCCGGGGCGTAGGCAGCGCCAAGATCGCTCACGCGATTGCAGGACGGCGCACACACTTTCGGGCAGGGTGTGCGCCGGTCGAAGGGCCCCAAGGAATCAGGTTGCAAGGGTTGTTGGTTGTTCAGTACGTGTTTGCCATCCAGCGGCCGGGCTGGCGCCTCTAAAAAGGGCGGCACTCGGCTTTGAAGAATCCTCTCTCGGGAGAATGCAATGGCCAGCCGAATTGAAGAAAACGCCGTTCAATATGATCCGCCCGCCGGGGCAGCTGCAGAAATGCATGCTGCCCCGAGTTTTATTCGGGATTCGGAAATCCAGTTTTCACGCTTGCAGAGATTCCGCGAGGGTCAGCGCGTCAGCTTCGATGTGGAGATCGGGCCGGATGGGGAGCCCATCGCGGTCAACATCAAACCCATATGAACCCGGGGTCCGCAAAGTCACTGCGGACCATTCTTGACGGAGGGTGCGGCCAAACCTACCCTGACGAAGCGGCCGCCCCAACCGAGTCAGCGCGTTAACGGCGAACCGATTTCTCAACTTCAGGAGTTGGCGCTATGGTTACAGGCGTTGTTAAATGGTTCAACAGCGAAAAGGGTTTCGGCTTTATTGCACAGGATGGCGGTGGCCCAGATGTATTTGCCCACTATTCCCAGATCGACGGGAATGGCCTCCGAGAGTTGAGTGAAGGCCAGCACGTTGAGTTTGATGTGGGACAGGGTGCAAAAGGTCCACAGGCTCAAAACATCCGGGTGATCTGACTCATATCGCCGAATACAGAAAAAGGGAGGCCATGCCTCCCTTTCTCATTTGCGCTTGGCCCGATTACTTGGCCGTCGGCATGACGAATTCCGCGCCCTTGGCAATCGAATCCGGCCAGCGTTGCATGACGCTCTTGTAGCGTGTGTAAAAACGCACACCTTCTTCGCCATAGGCGTGGTGGTCGCCAAACAGCGATCGTTTCCAGCCGCCAAAGCTGTGCCACGCCATCGGCACCGGAATCGGCACGTTGATGCCGACCATGCCCACTTGGATCTGCCGCGCAAATGCGCGCGCCACACCGCCGTCGCTGGTGTAGCACGACACGCCGTTGCCAAATTCATGCGCGTTGATGAGGTCGACCGCTTGCGCAAAGTCGTGCACGCGCACCACCGACAGCACCGGGCCGAAGATCTCTTCCTTGTAGATCGTCATCTCAGGCTTGACGTGATCGAACAGCGTGCCGCCCGTGAAGAAGCCCTCGGCATGGCCCTCGACGGTGTGGCCGCGACCATCCACCACGAGCTTGGCACCCTCTTCCACGCCCTTGGCGATATAGCCTTCGACTTTCGCCTTGTGCGCGGCCGTCACGAGCGGGCCCATCTCACTGGCGGCTTCCATGCCGTTGCCGATCTTGAGCGTCTTGGCACGCTCGGCCAGGCGCGGCACAAGCTTGTCAGCCACATCACCCACGGCCACGGCCACGGAGATCGCCATGCAGCGCTCGCCGGCCGAACCATACGCGGCACCGATGAGCGCATCGACGGCTTGGTCGAGGTCGGCATCGGGCATGACCACCAGGTGGTTCTTGGCGCCGCCCAGGGCCTGCACGCGCTTGCCGCGCTTGGTGCCCTCGGCGTAGATGTATTCGGCAATCGGCGTGCTGCCGACGAAGGACAGCGCCTGCACGTCCGGGTGGGCGATCAGCGCATCCACCGCATCCTTACCACCTTGTACAACGTTGAACACGCCATCGGGCAGGCCAGCTTGCTTGAGCAGGTCGGCGATCATCAGGCTGGCGCTCGGGTCACGCTCGCTCGGCTTGAGGATGAACGTGTTGCCGCACGCCAGGGCCACGGGCGCCATCCACATCGGCACCATGAACGGGAAGTTGAACGGTGTAATGCCGGCCACCACGCCCAGCGGCTGGCGCAGGTTCCAGTTGTCGATGCCGCCACCGATGTTGTCGGTGAAATCCGTCTTGAGCAGGTTCGGGATGCCGCAGGCAAATTCCACCACCTCGATGCCGCGCGTGACTTCGCCCTTGGCATCGGAGAACACCTTGCCGTGCTCGCGCGTAATGCACGCGGCCAGCGCATCGTGGTTCTGGTCGAGCAGCGCCTTGAAGTTGAACAGGATGCGCGCGCGCTTGAGCGGCGAGGTCTCCGCCCAGTCCGCGGCGGCGGCACGTGCGGCAGCCACAGCGGCCTCTACCTCGGCCTGACCACCCAGCAGCACCTGCGCGCTGACGGCGCCCGTGGCGGGGTTGAACACATCGGCGCTGTGCGTGCCGGTACCGGCATGGCGTTGGCCGCCGATGTAGTGGCTGACCACAGACGCGGTCACGGCAGGATCAATCGGTCGGTTCATCTCAGGCTACCTCTTGCAGAACGGTACGGACGGTTTCAAAGATGCGCGCGATCTGCGCCTCTTCGATGATGAGCGGCGGCGAAAACGCCAGGATGTCGCCGGTGTAGCGCACCAGCACACCGCGCTCCAGGCACTTCAGGAAGACTTCGTAGGCACGTGCGCCAACCGCACCGGGGCGCGATTCCAGCTCAATGCCGGCCACCAGCCCCAGATTGCGGATGTCCTTCACATGCGGCGCGCCCTTGACCGAATGCGCCGCCGCCTCAAACACCGGCGACAGTGCACGTGCGCGTTCGAACAGCCCTTCATTGCGATACAGATCGATGGCAGCGACCGCCGCAGCAGCGGCCAGCGGATGCGCGGAATACGTATAGCCGTGGAACAGCTCGATCGCGCCCTGCGCACCGGCTTCGATGATGGTGTCGTGCACCGATTGACGCGCCGCCACGGCACCCATCGGCACGGCAGCGTTGTTGATGCCCTTGGCCATCGTCAGCAGGTCGGGCGTGACGCCGAAGAACTCCGCCGCGGTGGCCGCGCCCAGGCGGCCAAAACCGGTGATGACCTCGTCGAAAATCAGCAGGATGCCGTGCTTGTCGCACAGCGCGCGCAGGCGTTGTAGATACCCCTTGGGCGGCACCAGCACGCCCGTGGAGCCGGCCAGCGGCTCAACGATGACAGCGGCAATGGTCGACGCATCGTGCAGCGTGACGAGGCGCTCCAGCTCATCCGCCAGATGCTCGCCCCAGGCCGGTTGGCCCTTAGAGAACGCGTTGTGCTCCGGCGCATGCGTGTGCGGCAGATGGTCCACACCCGGGATCAGGTTGCCCGAAAACGCCTTGCGGTTCGGCGAAATGCCACCCACCGAAATACCGCCGAAGCCGACGCCGTGGTACCCACGCTCGCGGCCGATCAGGCGCGTGCGCTGCCCTTCGCCACGCGCACGGTGGTACGCCAGCGCAATCTTCAGCGCCGTATCCACCGCTTCCGAACCGGAGTTGGCGAAGAAGATACGGTTCAGCCCTTCCGGCATGATCTCGGCGACCTTCTCGGCGGCGCGGAAGGCCAGCGGATGGCCCATCTGGAAGGTCGGTGCGTAATCCAGCGTGCTGGCCTGCGTGGTGATGGCGTCGACGATTTCCTTGCGACTGTGGCCGGCATTCACGCACCAGAGGCCAGCCGTGCCGTCCAGCACTTCGCGGCCGTCGGCGTCGCGGTAGTACATGCCCTGTGCGGACACGAGCAGGCGCGGCGCGGCCTTGTACTGGCGGTTGGCCGTGAAGGGCATCCAGAAGTAGGACAGATCGGTGGTTTCCAGCGGGTGCGGGGCGGGTTTCATCGGCAACTCCGAAAAAACAGCGGAAAGCGGGTGGGACTGGCAAGCCAGCGGTTGGAGCAAACTGTACAGAGTCACCTGCCACGCGGACATGCACAGATGGCCGTTCTATAAGAAACTGTATAGGTGCCAGTCACGCGCCTCATGCCGCATCGCAACATGCAACTCCAACTCGATCCTCATCATCCTCAGCGTACGTTGGTCGATCAGATCGTCCAAGGAATTCGTACGGCCGTGGACGACCATAGCCTGCTGCCCGGCACACGGCTGCCGTCGGTGCGCAAACTGGCCCAGGCACACGACATCAGCACCTTTACGGTGGCGGAAGCCTATACACGCCTGGCGGCGCTGGGCGCGATCGTGGCGCGGCCGCGCTCGGGCTATCTGGTGGCTGCGCGCGCGCCGGCCCAGCCCGCGACGGTGGCACCGCACTGGGAGCCGCCCAAGCTCAATGCCGCCTGGCTGCTGTCGGATGTGTTTGCCGATCGCTCCATCGCCATCAAACCCGGCTGCGGTTGGCTGCCCAACGATTGGCTGGACGAACGCGGCGTGCAAGAGGCCATGCGCGCCGTGAGCCGCGTTTCCGCGCTGCGCGTGGCGGGCTACGGACACCCCTGGGGCTATGCGCCGCTGGGTGAACACGTGGCGCAATCGCTCGCATTGCGGGGGCTCCCGGTCGAACGCTCGCAAGTGCTGCTGACCAGCGGCGCTACCCAGGCGCTCGACCTGATCGTGCGCACGCTGTTCAAACCCGGCGACGTGGTGGCCGTGGACGACCCCGGCTATTGCAATGTCCTGCAAGTGCTCAAGCTCGCCGGGCTGCGCGTGGTGGGCGTGCCGCGCACGCCGGATGGCCTCGACACGGCGGTGCTGGAAGCCATCCTGCGCGCCGACGGGCCCGACCGCCCACGCGCCCTCTTCACCAGCTCCGTGCTGCAAAACCCGACCGGCTCGTCCATGTCCGCGCAGAACGCCTACCGCGTGTTGCAACTGGCCGAGCAGCACGGCCTGTGGATCGTCGAAGACGACCTCCACCGTGAACTCGCCGACCCGGCCGCGCCGATGCTGGCCGCCCTCGACGGTTTGCGCCGCACGCTGTACGTCAGCGGCTTCTCCAAGACGATCTCGCCGTCACTGCGGGCGGGCTACGTGGTGGCCGATGCTGCCATCACGCGCGAACTGGCGCGCACCAAGATGGCCGTGGCGCTGACTTCGTCGGAGATCACCGAGCGCATCGTGCACGCCTTCGTCACGCGGCCCGGCTATGCGGAGCACGTTGCGCGGTTGAGTGCGCGGCTCAGCGACGCCCACACCGGTGTTGCCGCCATCATGCGCGAGCATGGTGCCGAGCTGTTTGATGCGCCGGGACGCGGCCTGTTTCTGTGGGCGCGCTTGCCACGCCATGCAGATGCGTCCGCACTGGCCGATCAGGCCATCCACCGCAACATCTGGTTGGCGCCCGGCCAATACTTCCGCCCACACGACGAGGCCAGCCCCTGGCTGCGATTCAACGTCGCGTACTCCGCTGACCCTGCGTTGTGGGCGTTCCTCTCAAGCGCTCACGCTTAAGACATCAAAATAAGAAACAGTGCGTTTATCGAGTTAACTACTGTTTCTTATTTATCAATAACACTCGACGCCGCAGTAGGATGGTTGCCTGTTCAATTATTTTCAGAGGCCGGGACGATCACCCTGTCATCAAGCCCCGGCAGGATGGTCTATCGCCTAACGTTCTTTTCGTTCGCCTCTGAATCTCAATGCACAAGGAGTGCCAATGGACATCAAAACCGTCCGCGAGACCGCCTTCGCGATGCCGCTCACGAGCCCGGCTTATCCGCCCGGCCCGTACCGCTTCATCAACCGCGAGTTCTTCATCATCACGTACCGCACCGACCCGGCCAAATTGCGCGCCATGGTGCCCGAGCCGCTGGAAGTACCTGAACCGCTGGTGTCTTATGAGTTCATCCGCATGGCGGACTCCACCGGCTTTGGTGATTACACCGAGAGCGGCCAGGTGATTCCGGTCACCTACGAAGGCAAGCCCGGCACCTACACACTGGCGATGTATCTGGATGACCATCCGCCACTGGCCGGCGGCCGCGAGATGTGGGGCTTCCCGAAAAAGCTCGCCGCGCCGAAGCTGGAAACCGACAAAGACACCCTGATCGGCACGCTGGACTACGGCCCGGTGCGCGTAGCCACCGGCACCATGGGCTACAAGTACCGCGAGCTGGATCTGTCAGAACAGAAGCGCCGACTGGAACTACCCAACTATCTGCTCAAGATCATCCCGCACGTGGATGGCAAGACCGCGCGCATCTGCGAGCTGTCGCGCAACTTCATGATCGATGTCGAGATGAAAGGCGCCTGGACCGGGCCTGCGTCGCTGGAGCTGGCACATCACGCACTGGCGCCGGTGGCCGAACTGCCGGTACTGGAGATTGTCGAAGCTCGGCACATCATTGCCGACCTGACCCTTGGCATGGGCGAGGTCGTGTTCGACTACCTCGCCAAGTAAGGCCCATCCCTCCTCATTCCCCCTCAAGGAGCACACAGCATGTCTGATTTGAAAGGCAAAGTCGCCGTCGTCACGGGTGCAGCCAGCGGCATCGGCAAGCAGATCGCGCTCACATTGGCCAACTCGGGCGCCGCCATCGCCATCGTTGACCTCAACGAAGACGGCGCCAAGGCCGTCGCCAAAGAAATCACCGATGCAGGCGGCAAGGCCATCGGCCTGCGCATGGACGTGACTGACGAGCAAGCCGTCGACAGCGGCATCGACCGCGTGGCAGAAGAATTGGGTTCGGTCGACATCCTCGTCTCCAACGCCGGCATCCAGATCGTCAACCCGTTCGTGAGCTACTCGTTTGCCGACTGGAAGAAGATGCAGGCCATCCACGTCGATGGCGCCTTCCTGACCACGCGTGCCGCACTGCGCCACATGTACAAGGACGACCGTGGCGGCGTGGTGATCTACATGGGCTCGGTGCACTCGCACGAGGGCTCGCCGCTCAAGTCGGCCTATGTGGCGGCCAAGCACGCGCTGCTGGGGCTGAACAAGGTGCTGGCCAAGGAAGGCGCGGCGCATAACGTGCGCTCGCACGTGGTATGCCCGGGCTTTGTACGCACCCCGCTGGTTGAAAAGCAGATCCCCGAGCAGGCGAAGGAACTCGGCATCAGCGAAGAAGAAGTCGTGAAGAAGGTCATGCTAGGTGACACCGTCGATGGCGTGTTCACCACAGTGGAGGACGTGGCCGAGACGGTGCGCTTCCTGGCCACCTTCCCGAGCGCCGCACTCACCGGACAATCGTTCGTCGTGAGCCACGGCTGGTTCATGCAGTAACCACGGCACTCAGCACATCCAAGGAGGTCGAGGAGACATGCCCGCACCCAAACTACGCGTGGCCGCAAGCAAGCGGCCCACCCCCGCCGAATCCTCTCGCCCGGACGACGCACCGCTCACCACGGCACAGCGCATCGTGCTGCCGGCGTACGAAAACATCGCGCTGGTGCTGCAAGGTGGCGGCGCGCTCGGCGCCTATCAGGCCGGGGTGTTCGAAGGGTTGGACGAGGCCGGCATCGTGCCGAACTGGATTGCGGGCATCTCCATCGGGGCGCTCAACACCGCCATCATTGCCGGCAACGCCCCGAAGGATCGGCAAGCGAAATTGCGCGAGTTCTGGCAGACGATCACGCAGCCGAGTTTTTCACCGCCACTACCCGACATCCTTGAGAACGCCTGGTTTGACGGCAACGCGCATCTGCGTAAATGGCTGACCGCCATGCAGGCGGCCGACACCCTCCTCGAAGGCCAACGCGGCTTTTTCACACCGCGCGTTCCGCCGCCGCTGCCCGCGAACGAGGTCGACCCGCTCGATGCCAGCTATTACGACACCACGCCGCTCAAGGCCACGCTGGAGCGCCTGTGCGATTTCGACCGCATCAACGATGGCGGCATCCGCGTGTCGGTGGGCGCCGTCAACGTGCGCACCGGCAACCTCGAAGCCTTCGACAACACCGAGCGCCGCCTGAGCGCCGAGCATTTCATGGCATCCGGGGCGCTGCCGCCAGGGTTCCCGCCGGTGTTGATCGAGGGCGACTATTACTGGGACGGCGGTGTCGTGTCCAACACGCCGCTGTCGTACGTGTTGGGCGCCAAGCCGCGCAAGGACACGCTGGTGTTCCAGGTGGACTTGTGGAGCGCGCTGGGACCGGTGCCCGATACGATGATCGGCGTGGCCAGCCGACAGAAAGACCTGCAGTACTCCAGCCGCACGCGGCTCGTGACCGATTGGATGGAACGATCGCAATCCACGCGCAGGCTGGTGCGCAAGTTGCTCGACCATCTGCCGCCGAAGGAATTCGAACGCACGCCGTGGTACAAGCACGCGCAAGAATTGGCCTGCACCAAGCACTACAACGTCTTCCACCTGATCTACGCTGCCAAGGAGCATGAAGGGCCGGGCAAGGACATCCAGTTCGGGCCGTCCACCATGCGTGACCACTGGGCCTCGGGTTTGGCGGACATCCGCCAATCGCTCTCGCACCCCGAGTGGCTGGCGATGCCGGACAACGACTCTGGCTTTGTCACACATGACATCCATCGCCACCTGCAAGGGGATCGGCCGGCCAAGCGGCTATGACACCGTGCCACGCATTGAGCCCTTCAATCGGCCACCGGAAAATCGAAATACGTGCTCGGGTAAGGCTCGTTGACCAGGGTGAAATGCCACCATTCGGTGTCGAGCCGCTTAAAGCCTGCCTGCTCCATCAAGGATTGCAGCAATAGGCGATTTGCCTTCTGCTGCCCAGAAACGGTTTGATCGTCTGGGTGCGAAACGGGGCTGAAGCAATCGTAGCCGGTGCCAAAGTCCAGGCTGTTGTCCTGCGCACGCTGCGACATCGGCGCCGTGCAACTGACCTGTTTGCGCTTGGGGTCATAGGCGGGAACCTGGCTGCCCAGCGGCACGATGGTCAGATCCACCGTACTGCCCCGACTGTGCCCGGATTGATAAGCGATATAGCCATCGGCAAACAGTCGGGTCTTGTCCACGGTGGGATAAAACTCGGTGCGCATCTTGGTCGCCTTCAGGTCTTCTGCCCACACGGCAAAATCGTTGACGGCGGTTTGCGGCCGATAGCAGTCGTAGACCTTGAGCGTCAGCCCCATCGGCACCAGGCGTTCCACCACCGATTGCAGCGCCTGCGCCGCCGGCTTGGTCAACAGGCAGGCGGGCGCCTTATAGCCGCTGATTTTCCGCCCGACAAAATTGTGAGCCGTGAAATAGCGCACATCTGCCTGAATATGCGGAACGGCCTGCTGCACGTTCACAAAGTCAGCGGGCCGTCGGGTTTCGACTTCTGCCGCTCGAGCGAGCGTCGAAGCGCACACCACAGGGAGCAACGCGAACAACAGCTTGGCGGATTGGATTCGCATGTCGGGAGCGCCTCGAGATTTTGACCTCGTCAGTGTAGTGAGCGCGCGATGGTGTTGCACGCTCCGGCGCCCCCGTTCACAGCCCGTTTTTCTGCACCACCTCTAACGGCGGCCGCGGCAGCGCCGCCATCCACGCTCGGCGGATCACCCCGCTGATCTGCTTGTAGACCTCTTTCGAGATCACGGTTTCGGCCAGCATGGTGTCGATCTTGCTCTGGCCGATATGCAGGGCGAACAGCAGCAGCAAGCGTTTCTCCAGCGCGGCGCTGTAGTCGCCAAACTTCTCGCGCAGCTCGGCCAGCGCGCCTTCTGCGGCTTCGATGCGAGCGACCAGCACACTGTCGAGCAAGTCCGCCATGCGCTCGCCCAGGACGGGCTGCAGCGATACGCGGTTGTAGGCGCGCAGGCGCTCCAGCACGGTCTGGCGGCACACCAGCAGCTCAAAGCGATCGGCCAGCGCCTTGGCGAGCGGCCCGTCGATATGCACCACCCGATGCAGCCACTGCGCGAGCCGATAGGCGACGCTCTTGGCGAGAATCTGGCGCGACACGCGCTTGTAGCCGACACGGCCTTCGGCGCGCGCGGCGTCGATCATGTCGGCCGTGTTGCGCATCATCGCGTCGAGGTTGCGAATGGAGACCAGCCCGTTGCCGTACTCGGGAATCAGCTCGCGCTCGCGCGTGGCCAGCGCAACGAGGCCGATGGTCACGCGTTCTCGCTCGGTCAGCGCCTCCTCCAAGTTCAGCTCGGCAGCGCCGGCCGCGACTTCCTGCCGGTACATGGCGGCGGCTTGGTCCGTCGCACCGGCCGCGAAGTGGAAATGCCCGCCAATGCGGCGCATGATGGCTTCCACTTCTTCCGTCGACATGTTCAGCGCCTGCCCTTGCAGCGCCTGTTCCTGTGCAGAGAGTTGATCGAGCCCGAGTTGATGCATCACCCAGCGCAAGGTCGCCCCGTTGAAGAGCACGCTCACGAGCACAAAACCGGTGGCGAGGATGGTGACGAAGTGGCGGTCCGCCGCGTGCACGGCCTGGTTCTCGGCTACGCCCAGCGCCAGCACCAGCGTGACGGCGCCGCGCAGGCCACCCCACGCAATCGCCAGCTTGTAGGCATGGCTGACAGGCGCCGACAGCTTGAACCACGCTAGCGCCGGCAACAGACCAAACAGCACGGCCAGGCGCGCGACGAGCGCCGCCACCACAATCACCGCCAGCCACGCGGCGTCTTTCCACACCACGCCGTGCAGCAACTCCGGCACGCGCACCGCCGCCAGCAAGAAGACCACCGCGCCCGCCAGTGCGGCAATCTGTTCCCAAATCAATTGCAGGTGATGCCAGTTGCGCGGCGTCAGGCGCGTGCGGCCCAGCGCGCCAATCACCAGCCCCGCGCACACCACCGACACCACGCCCGATACGTCCAGCATGTTTTCCGCCACCAGATACAGCGGATACGGTAGCGCGAGCGTCCACGCCGCCTCGGCCTGGGCGATACCACGCAGCGCCGGCAGCAGAAACGCGGCAATGCGCCCGGCAACGAGCCCGAACACCACGCCACCGCCGAACGCCTTGGCCAGCTCACGCACGCCAGTGCCAATGCTTGCATCCCCGCCATGCCCGGTCAGCATGGCCAGCAGCACGCCCATGATGGCAATGGCAGCCGCATCGTTGAGCAGCGCTTCGCCCTCCACCAGGCGAATCAAACGCGCAGGCGCGCCCACGTCGCGGAACACGGCAATCACGGCAGAGGGGTCGGTCGTGGCGATCATCGCGCCCAGCAACAGGCACGTGACGACGCCGAACGGCGTCACCGCTGACGCCGCCAGCCCAATGACGCCCGTGGCCACGACCACCGCCACGATGGCCAGCATCAGGATGGGTGCCGCATCCGGCGCCATGCTGCGCACGTCCACCGACAGCGCCGCCTGAAACAGCAGCGGCGGCAGGAACAACCACAGATACGCTTCCGCCGGCCAGCTCGGGTCGATGAGCGGCGCGAAGAACGTCGCCGCAAACGCCGGCGCACTGTTCTGCAAGCCCACATACGCGCCGCCGATGCCGATGCCCGCCAGCGCGAGCAAGGTCGACTCCGGCAGCGTCAACCGCGAGGCCAACATCTGTACCAACGCCACCACGGCAAGCAGCCCACCCGCCACCAGCAACAGGATGACCACACCGTTCACGCCGTGGCCCCTTGCGTGAAGACGCGTGCGGCATGCCAGTCGATGCGTTCCGTGTCGGTGAGGTCGGGCACGACCGCCGTGCCGGTTTCGGCGGCGGCCACAGCGGCTTCGAGCACCGCCATGACGGCAACGGCTTGCGCAGGCGGCACGGGGTTGGCGCGGCGGCCGAGAACCGCATCGCGTACGGCGGCGTAGTAGGCGAGCTGGTCACCGGCCGGGGTGGCGACGTCGGTGGCGGCAGACGTTGCGCCGTCGATGAGGACACCCGCATAGTCATCCTCGCCCCAGCCCGCAGCGCCAGGCGTCATGCCCGCCAGCAGCTGCGCCTCCTGCTGATCCATCCGCTGCTTGATGAAGGAGCCGCGCGTGCCATGCACGATCCAGCGCGGCGCGCCGCCGGCCACCAGCATGCTCGCGTGGAGGATGGCGCGGCGCTCGCCCACGTGCAGGACGACGTGCGCCCAGTCGGGCGTTTCCGCACCGGGGCGCTGGCGGGCGAACGACGCGCTCACCGCATCCGGCAGGCCGAGCAGCAGCAATGCCTGGTCGATTAGATGTGGGCCGAGATCAAACCAGATGCCCGTGCCCTGCCCCGCTTGCTCGCGCCAGCGCGCGCGCACCTGGGGCCGATAGCGATCGAAATGCGCTTCCACGTGCATGGCCTCGCCGATGGCACCACCGGCAAGCGCGGCCTGCACGGCCAGGAAATCGCTGTCCCACCGGCGGTTCTGGAAGACGGACAACAGCCGGCCCGTCTCCCGTGCCACGCGCGCGAGGTGCCGCGCCTCAGCCAGCGTGGTGGTGAACGGCTTGTCGACAACGACATGCTTGCCGGCCCGCAGTGCCGCTTCGGCCAAGGGCGCATGACGGTCATTGGGCGCGGCGATGACAACGATGTCGACGTCCGCATGGGTGACAGCGGTCTCGGGCGTGCAGACCCGCACAAGGGGCCGGTCCGCATGGACCGCCTCTGGCCGGTTGGAGCCAACGACGCCCAATTGCAGGCCCGGCGTGGCATCCACCAGGGCGGCATGAAACAGCTTGCCGGCGTACCCATAGCCCACGAGAGCAACGCGCACAGCCGACGACAGACGTGATGAAGAAAGCATATGAAAAGGAAGCGGAAAGCCGTGGTTCAGACGCGCGACGCGCAATTTGGTGCCGACAATCGGCGGCAGGTTCAACGAAAGTTGCTGCGTTTGAGTTCAGCAGTGTTTGCCCGCCGTCAAAAGTATTATTTAACCCTCTTGTAAATAGGAATTGTTCTCATTAGTATTTGCGCCTTCAAACTCTGAAGGCGCGCCGGCTCTGATGGGCAAGGCGGCCTCCTCCGCGAGGGCGGAGCCATTTACTTTACGGGAACTGCAATGCCGCCGAAATTTCGACGAGAGGGTCTGCGTCTGTCTCTGGCCGTTCTGGGGACGCTGCCATTCTGGAATGCCGCGATGGCGGCCGACACGATTGCCGCAGCCGACGCGGGCACGCTGCCCACCTCTACCGTCACCGGCACGCGCGGCAACACCAGCTACGACACGCCCATCGCCAACACCGCCACGAAGATCCCGGTGCCGCTGCGCGAGATTCCGCAATCCGTCAACGTGGTGCCGCGTGCGGTGATCCAGGATCAGGGTGCGCTGTCGATCAACGACACGCTGCGCAACGTGCCGGGCGTGTCCGCCTCGTTGGGGGATGCGCAGCGCGATCAGGTGACCATTCGCGGATTCTCGTCGATCAACGACCAGTACGTCGACGGCTTGCGCGACGACTCGCTCTACTTCCGCGACCTGTCGAACATTGACCGCATTGAGGTGCTGAAGGGGCCGGCCGCGGTGCTGTACGGGCGCGGTTCGTCGGGCGGCATCATCAACCGCGTGACCAAGAAACCGTTGGCCACACCGCTGGCAGAAGTGGGCGTGGTCCTGGGCACCGAGGGCCAGAAGCGCGCAGAGTTCGACCTGAACACATCCATCAACGACGACGCCATCCGCGCGCGCTTGACCGGCGCGGTGGAAGATTCGGGCGGCTTCCGCAACGACTACTTCCTGCGTCGCCAGGCTATCTCGCCGTCGTTCCTGTTCAACCTGGCGCCCGATACCAAGCTGACGGTGCAGTTTGACTACCTGCACGACAACCGCATTGCCGACCAGGGCGTGCCGGCGTACCGTGGCCGCCCGGTCGACGTACCGATCGAAACGCGCTACGGCTCCGCCAATGCAGGCGCCGGCAATGTCGACTCCACCATGAAGAGCGTGACCGGCACGCTGGACCACCGCTTCAACGAGCAATGGTCGTTCCACAGCGTGGTGCGCAACTACGAGTATTCGCTCGGCCGCAACAACTACGTGACCGTCAACAGCATCGTTGATGGCGCCGTGCCGACCGCGCGCCTGGGCGTGAACCAGCGTAACCGCAGCGACCGTGGCACCGTCTGGCAGAACGAGCTGACGCAGAAGGCGAATACCTTTGGCGTTGAGCACACGCTGCTGTACGGCATCGAACTCGGGTATCAGGACAAGAGCGACCGCGTGGCCGCGGCCGCAGGCACGACCTCGGTCAACCTGTTCAATCGCGTGCTGCCGGTGTTGCCCACGGTGCCTGCCAACGCCACGCCGACCAACTACGGCCTGTCGCACAACGAAACCTACGCCGCCTATGTGCAGGACCTGATCAAGTTCTCGCCGCAATGGACGGTGCTCGCGGGCTTGCGCTATGAAATCCTCAAGCAGAGCCGCGACGACCTGACCCCGCGCAATGCCGATCTGGCGCGCACCGACAAGCCGGTCAGCCCGCGCCTGGGCGTGGTGTATCACCCGATCGAGCCGCTGTCGCTGTATGCGTCGTACAGCCGCTCGTTCCAGCCGCTAGCGGATAGCTTTACGTTCTTCAACAACAGCAGCGCGCTGGCCCCGCAGCGGACCACCAACTACGAGATTGGCGCCAAGTACGACCTTTCGTCCGGTGCGAGCGTGACGGCCGCGCTGTTCGACATGAAGCAGACCAACCTGACGGCCGCCGACCCGGTCACGCTGCTGGGCGTGCCCATCGGTACGCAGCGCACGCGCGGGCTGGAGTTGTCATTCACGGGCGAGATCGTCAAGACATGGTCGCTCATGGCCAGCTATGCCTATCTGAACGGCCGCCTGGAGAACCCGTTCGACCGCAGCGGCACGGTGGCCGTCAACGGCAACCAGCCGTCGCTCACGCCGCGGCATAGCGGCTCGCTCTGGCTCAAGCACGATCTGCCGAACGGCTTCTACGTGGCCGGCGGCGTGCGTGCCGAGGGCGCGCGCTACGCTTCGCAGTACAACCTGACCACGCTGCCCGGTTATATGACTGTCGACCTGGGCGCCGGTTATCGCAGCAAGCATGTGGACGTGACGCTGAACCTGCAGAACCTGTTCAACCGCGCGTACTACGTCTCGGCCCACGGCGGCGCCGAGAACTACAACATGCCGGGTGCGCCGCGCATGGCGCTGCTAGGCGTGCGGTACAAGATGTAAGCGGCGAACAGGCAATGCTGCGACGGGTGCTCTTCCGCCTGCACTGGCTGATAGGGTTGTCAGCCAGCGTGGTGCTGGCCGTGGTCGGCGCCACTGGCGCGCTGATGGCATACGAGGATCAGCTGCTGCGCTGGCTCAATCCCGGCGTGCTCAGCCTGCCCGCCCGCACTGGCCCGGCACCTGTCTTGGCGCAGGTGGCCGAGCAGGCGCGCAACGCCATCCCCGAGCGCGCCATCACCTTCGTCACGGCGGCGGCTGACCCGACAGAACCGTGGCGCGTCTGGTATGCCTGGCCACCCGGCCAACGCGGCGGTAGCAGCCGTGGTGAATTGCGCTACATCGATCCGGCCACCGGCACACTGCTGCCCGAAGCGCGTGGGCAATCGTTCTTTGCCACCACCAAGCTGCTGCACCGTACATTGCTGGCCGAGGAGGTGGGCAAGCAGATCGTCGGCGCCAGCACCATCGCCCTGGTGCTGATGGCGCTGTCCGGCTTGTACCTGCGGTGGCCGAAACGCATCACCAATTGGCGAAGCTGGCTCGTCATCCGCTGGAGCCGCACCGGGCGTATCCGCTGGTGGGACGTGCACACCGTCGTCGGCACGCTGGTGTTGCCGCTGTATGTGCTGGCGGCGTTCAGCGGGCTGTACTGGGCGTATGACTGGTACCGCGATGGGTTGCAGCGCATGGCCGGCATGCCGGTGGCCGTCAAGGCCAAGGCGATGGACGGCCCACGCAAGCCGCTGGATGAAGCCGCACTGGAACGTGTGTGGACGCATTTCGTCGCGGCCGCGCCCAACTACGGCACCGCCACACTGCGCATCGACGACGCCCGCAACGGCAAGGTGGAAATCAACTGGTTGCCTGCGGATGCCCCACACGATCGCGCATTCAATCGACTCACGCTGGATGTCACCACCGGTGCAGCCCTACGCAACGAGCCCTTTGCCGACAAGCCACCGATGCAGCGTTTGCTGGCCGGCATGCTGCCATTGCACAACGGGCGCTATTTCGGCCCGATCGGCGTGGTGTTGGTGATGATTGGGGCGTTGATGCTGCCGGTGTTTGCGGCAACGGGGTGGTGGCTGTATCTGGACCGGCGCAGGCGTGCGCAACCGCAACGGCGACATCAGCAAACCGTGCCCGCACGCACGGCCTAAGCAGTTAGCGCGCGAGCCACGCGCGCAGATTCCCCTGCCCGGCCTCCGTTACCACCAGCGCGCGCGAGTGTTTCTGCCGCGCCAGCCACCCCAGCGCGATGCAGCGCTCGGCCACCGCGGCACCAAGCGCGCCCGCCAGATGCGGACGGCGCTCGCTCCAATCCATGCAGCCGTAGGCAAAGCGGCGCCGGCCGTTTTTTTGCAACGCGTTCACATCGATACCGATGGCCGCGAAGGCGCGCTCGCCGTCGGGCGTGACGTCGTATGCGGCGTGAGTTTCGTCCTGCGGGTTCAGCCAGCCGCGCGCCAGCAGCGTGGCCGACACCTCGATGCCCAATTGCCCGGCCAGGTGGTCGTAGCAGAGCCGCGCGGCACGCAGGTTTTCCGGCACGGTGGAACGGCGCGGGTCGGCCGGTTTTTCTGGCGCCACCACCATCAGCGATTCGATCATCTCCGCCACCGCCGGCGAGCGCAGCCCGAAGTACTTGTAGCGCCCGCTGGCCAGTGAGGTGATGAGCGCATCGCCCTCGAGCCGGCGCAGGTGCGCGCTGGCCGTGGCGGGCTCCACGCCCGCGCCGTAGGCAAGTTCCTTGGCGGTCAGGGCCCGCCCTTCCATCAGCAGCAGCAACATGCGGATGCGGGTCGGGTCCCCAATGGTGGCGGCCACGCGACCGATATCCGGTTGCGTGGCGGGTTGGGTAGCTTGGGACGATGCAGTCATGGTTCGGTGCAGACCAAACTGTTGGCGCGTGACAGGCGAAGGGACCATCCAGACAATGGGGCATCTTACTCCTGCGCCCAAATTGCGATTGCCCCATGGACACCGCCCTCGCTCCGCCTGCCGACCCGCTG
Source organism: Ralstonia sp. R-29 (assembly GCF_049913345.1). NCBI lineage: Bacteria > Pseudomonadati > Pseudomonadota > Betaproteobacteria > Burkholderiales > Burkholderiaceae > Ralstonia > Ralstonia sp. R-29. The sequence goes on along the minus strand of NZ_CP184378.1, from coordinate 460,029 downwards.
CACGCCATCGTGCACCCCGATCCCGCGCCCTACTACGCGGAGCTTGCCGCCACGCGCCCGCTGTTTTTCGACGGGGCACTGGGCTGGTGGATTGCCGCTAGCGCCGATGCCGTCGACGCTGTACTGGGCAGCGCCGCATGCCGCGTCCGCCCCGCCGATGAACCGGTGCCCAAAGCCGTCGCCGCATCGGCCACGGGGGCATTCTTCAGCCGCCTCGTTCGCCAGATCGACGGCCCCGACCACAGCGTGCGCAAGACCAGGATGATGGCCGCATTGGGCCGGCTGGACGCTTCCGCGCTGGCCGCCCGTGCGCATCGGCAAGCCGATGCCGCCCTGCCCGACGTGGCGCAGCTCGACACCGCACTGCACGCCGACGCCCACTTCCGCGTGCCGCTGGCCACAATCGCGCAAACGCTGCTCGACGATCGTGCGGATACGGCGGCTTGCCAGGCCAACATTGCTGCGTACTTGGCGGCATTGAGCCCTGCCGCCGATGCCTCGACCGTGCAACACGCCGATACCGCGGTCAGCCGCCTGCAGCAGCGTTTTGCCGATTCCCCCCTTGCGACCGACGATGACGATGCGCAGATCAGCAACCTCGCCGCACTGCTGGCCCAAACCTACGACGCCTGTGCGGGCTTGCTGGGCAATTGCATCGTCGCGCTATCGCGGCAGCCGGCGTTGACCGATCGGCTTCGCGCGCAGCCGGCCGAGATCGAGGCCTTCGTGCGTGAAGTCCTTCGCCTGGATGCGCCCGTGCAGAACACGCGCCGCTTCGTCGCCGAAGACATCACGCTGCTCGGCCAACCCATGCGCGCCGGCGACAAGATCCTCGTGCTGCTGGCCGCCGCCAACGTGGATGCCAAAGCCAACCCCGACCCGCTGCGCTTCGACACGGGCCGCGCGCAGCCGCGCCTATGGACCTTCGGCGGCGGCGTGCACCGCTGCCCTGCTGAAACGCTGGCCGTGGTCATCGCACGCGAAACGGTGCAGCATCTGCTGAGCTTGCCTGGGGTGGCTCGCTGGCTCGCCGGCCTGGGCGAGGTCACCTATCGGTCGTCGCCCAACGCACGCATTCCTGTCTTTCACGTTTGATTGTTCCCACTCGGAGCCAGCCCATGATCGCCGTCATCTTCGAAGTCGTACCCGCCCCGGGCCAGCGCGATGCCTACCTCAACGTGGCCGCGCGCCTGAAGCCGCTGCTGGAGCAAGTCGACGGCTTTATCTCCGTCGAGCGCTTCCAGAGCCTGACGGACCCCGACAAGATGCTGTCCCTCTCGTTTTTCCGCGATGAAGAGGCCGTCAAGGCCTGGCGCAACCTGGAACAGCACCGCGCCGCCCAGCATTTCGGCCGCGAACACGGGTTCGCCGACTACCGCCTGCGCATTGCCCACGTCGTGCGCGACTACGGCCTGAACGAACGCGAGCAAGCCCCCGGCGACAGCCGCGCCGAGCACCGTTGAATCCGTCGCGAAGGGTTGATACAGCGGGTGTGACCCGTCGCGGGCACCGCCTTTGCTAATCGTTCTAGACCCCCGCACGGTTTTGCGCGCCGCACCATGGCGCCGGTGCGACCGTGCGCAACGATTGCAAAGGAATTGTCATGTCTACCGCTTTTCATGAGGTTGAGCGTGAGCCGCAAGCCGCACCCGCGCGCACCGTACGCAAGCCGGTGCGCTACGCCGTGGTCGGTGCCGGGTGGATATCGCAGGCGGCGTTTTTGCCCGGCGTGGCTGAAAGCGGCAACTCCGTCGTCACAGCCCTGGTGACGGGCGATGCGGTCAAGGCCCACGCGCTCGGCGCACGCTACGGCATCGAGCACATCCACGGCTATGCCGACTACGAGCAGCTGCTCGCCAGCGGCGAGATCGACGCCATCTACCTCGCCCTGCCCAACGACATGCACCGGCAATACGCCCTGCCCGCCCTGCAACGCGGCGTGCACGTGCTGCTGGAAAAGCCCATGGCCACCAGCGAAGCTGACTGCGAAGCCATGATCGACGCCGCCCGGTCCGGCAACGCCAAATTGATGATCGCGTACCGACTGCATTTCGAGCCCGCCACGCTGGCCGCCATCGAGCTCGTGCGCGCGGGCAAGCTGGGGGAGGTGCGCGCGTTCTCGGCGATGTTCAGCCAATCCGTGGCGCCATCCAACCACCGCGCCAGCCACGGTTATTGGGCCGGGCCCGTGTCCGACATGGGGGTGTATCCGATCAACGCCGTACGCAATCTGTTTGGCGAAGAGCCCGTGGAGGTGTCCGCCATCGGCGTGCGCGAGTCGGGGGTGCCGTTCAACTTTGACGATACGGTGGCCGTGACGCTGCGTTTTGCCAGCCACCGCGTCGCCCAGTTTGTCGTGAGCTACAGCAGCGCCAATGTGGATCAATACCGCATCGTCGGCACGGAGGGGGATCTGGAAGTGTCGCCGGGCTTTACGTTTGGGGTGGGCCTGCGGCACCGGCTCACGCTCGGCGGCAAGAGCCGCGAGCAGGCCTTTGAAGCCACCAACCAGTTTGGCGGCGAGCTGCAGTACTTCTCCGATTGCATCCTGCACAACCGCGAGCCCGAGCCCAATGGCGAAGAAGGTCTGGCCGACGTGCGCGTACTGGCAGCGATTGAACGCGCGCTGGAGTCGGGGCAACCGCAGAATCTTGGCCCGTTCCAGCGCCATGGGCGCATGGAGGGCGCGCAGGTGCGCAAGCTGCCCGCCGTGCCCGCCCCTGAGCTGGTGGATGCCGCGGAGCCGAGCAAGGGCTGACGCAACAACGCAAATCGCCCGCAACGAAGGCGGGCGGGCGTGAACAAGACAGCAGGGTCGGGAGCGTTACAGCTTGAGATGCTGCACGGCGTCGCGCATGCGCAGGCGCGTGGACACGTCGGAATTGTTGGTGTTACCGCCAGCACCATCGGTTTCCATGGCGTTGTCGCAATGCCACTCGGTGGCGGCGCCGGTATCGCTCAGTGCGCAGACACGGTGGGTCCAGCGGTCCCACACGAACACGTCGCTACCCGCCTCTCCGGAGAGCAGCGGCTCGAACCGGTACATCCACAAGTAACCGGCGCCCACCAGGGCAAATACAAGAATCGCGGTCCAGGACGCTTTGATTCGGCGTCGCATTGTCATTTCTCCTCGGGAGTGCCGCGCCGGACGCGTCAGACAGGGCGTCACCAGGCCAAAAGCACGGAACTCGGAGGGCAAATCCTAACATGCGACATGCCCGCCCCCGCCTTACAGGGTTGTGGCAAATCAACCTTGGTGACGACCCCCTAACTCAATTGAACACATCCTGCCGATACCGCCCAGCCTGCATCTGCGCGGTCAGCCAGGCCGATGCGGCGGCCAGGTCGCTGCCATAGCGCGCCTGGTGCATGCGGATGAGCGTGTCACGTACGGCAGGCGCCATGGCCCGGCCATCGCCGCATACATACAGCGTGGCACCGGCATCGAACGCAGCCCAGACAGCGTCTCGTGCGTCCCACAAGGCGTGCTGCACAAAGCGGTGCGGATGCGCCTCGACGCACGAATACGCGGGGAAGATCCGCACCACGCCAGCCGCCTCCCACGTGCGCAAGGTGTCGCGGTAGAGGAAATCGTGTTCCGGGTGGCGGCAGCCGAAGCACAGCAGCGATGCCGCCACGGTCTCACCCGCCGCCTGCTGCGCGGCCCGCTCCTCCAGAAAGCCACGGAACGGTGCAATGCCGGTGCCGGCGCCAATCAACACCATCGGCTTACCGGGGTCTGCATCCGGCGCGAACGGCGGGTTGGGCGTGCGCACCGCAGCAGCGATCTCCGCGCCGGGCGGCAACTGCATCAGGTAGTGCGATGCCGTGCCGCGATATGTGCCCACGCCCGACCACGCCGGCCCCGACACCGTACCCACCGTCAGTGCTGCAACCCCGGGCGATACACGTGCCGACGACGCAATCGAATAGAAGCGCGGCCGCATGGCGCCCACGCGCGCGAGAAAGCCCTCCAACGTCAGCTCAATGGCGGGAAAGCGGATCAGCAAGTCCAGCACGCTCACGTGCGCGGTGTGGATTTCCTGGTCGAAACGCTGGGCGGCTTCGTCGTCGCCCATCCACACCGCGAGCTGGCCTCGTGTGAATGGGCAGCGCGTGGCCGCATGCAGCGCGGCAATGTCGCGCGCCGTGGCGGTGTCTTGCAGTTCCACAAAATCGCGCAGCAACTGCCGCACCGTCACGGGCTGGTTGAGCGGCAAGTGGCGGACATGCGCATGTTGTGCCGTCAGCGTGACGAGTGCCTCGCCTTCCAGACCAAGTCGCGCGATAGCCGTATCAACGCGGTCATCCGCATTGCGTGGGTACACGGCCAGATGGTCACCCGTAGCATAGGTCACACCTTCCGGCAGTTGCACGGTGAGGTGCCGTGTGGGGCCGCGTGGCGCCTCTCGAGCGACATCCCATAGGCCAGCGGGGTCGCCGACGAGTTCTTCGTTGCTGAGCACACGCATCGCCCGCGCGTTGGCGGGCAACGTGGCGGCGCGCATGGCGTCGGGTGCGAGATAGTCCACGCGGACGGGCGATACCTCGGCCGTCGACTGGCGGGCGCCGAGCGCGCTCCACAGGCTGCGCGTCCACGCATCGACGGCGGCGTCGAAACCGCCGTTGCCGTCCGCCTCGCCGCGCGGGACGATGGCTTGCGCGCCCAACGCTGCCAGCATCGCGTCTACCCGTTTCGGAAACGCCTGAAACGCTGGCCACTGTGAGTTGCCGCAACCCAAGACTGCATAGCGCAAGCCGGGCGCTTGCCGTGTCGGCGCATCGTTGGCATCGAGCCGCGCTTCCAACGTACGCGCGCTGTCCGGCGCACGGCCGTTGTAGGTGGCCGCCACCACGATCAACGTGCCGGTTTGCGGCAGCGTGTCAGCCATGGTGTCGAGCGGCGCCACCTTGGCATCAAAACCGGCCCGCGACGCGGTGGCCGCCAGCTGCTCGGCGATGTCCTGGCAGGTGCCGAGGCTGCCGCCATACAGCACCTGCATCGGCTCGCCACCGCCGGCGAGTGCGATGGGCGCATTGGCGGCAGCACTCGCATCCACCGTAGATGGCGTCAGCGCCGACAACCGCTCACGCGCGCTGCGCCGCCGTGCGCGCAGGCGGAAACCCTCCGGCTTGAGCGTCAGCGTTTCCTTGATGTGGAAGGCGTAGTCGTACGGGTCGGACAACGCAAAACGCTGCAGGATGATCGCCAGGGCGAGCTTGGCTTCAGTCAGCGCGAACTGGCGGCCGATGCAGGCGCGCTCGCCATTGCCGAAGGGCTTGTAGGCGTGCGGGTGGATGCGGGCTTCGTTCTCCGGCAGGAAGCGGTCGATGTCGAACACCTCGGGGCGGTCCCACACCGCCGGGTCACGGTGCAGTGCCATCAACACCGTCACCACGCGCTGGTCCTTGCGGATGACGTAACGCCCGCCGATGCGCGTGTCTTCATACGGGGCCACGCCAAAGCTCGGCGCGGTCGGCCACAGGCGCAGCGTTTCCTTGAGCACGCGTTCGATCACGTCAAGCTGCGCGAGGTGCGCGTACTGCGGCACGGTATCGCCGGGCAGGACGCGATCGACTTCGGCATACGCCTGCGCCAGCACGGCCGGGTGGCGCAACAGCAGATACAGCGCGAAGGTCAGCAGCCCGCTGGTGGTTTCATGCCCCGCAATCAGGAACGTGATGACTTGGAAGCGGATGTTCGTGTCGTCCAGCGGCTCGTCCGTGACGGGGTCGCGCGCGTTGAGCATCAGGCCCAGCAGATCGCTCGCGCCGGTGGCGCCATCCTTCGCCTGGCGGCGCGCGCGGATCACCTCGTCCACGAGTTGGTGCATGGCCGCCACATCTTGCGCGAACTGACGATGGTGCGCGCGCATGAAGCGGTCTTTGATCGGCAACCGGGTGAGCTTGCCCATGGCTTCGGACAGCACGCCCACCATGGCCGACAGGAACGGATGCAGCTCGGGCGTGTTGAACGAATCGAAGCGGTAGCCAAAGCCCGCCAGCGAGATGGTGTCGAGCGTGAGCCGCGTCATGTCGTCGGCGACGGGGATGTCGGCGTCGGGGCCTTGCCGCGCCCACTTGTCGGCCAGCGCGTTGGCCACCTCGAGCATCACGTCGAAGTAGCCCTTCATGGCCCGCTGACTGAACGCGGGCAGCAGGATGCGGTGCGCCTTGCCCCAGTTGGGTTCGTCTGGATGCGCGGTAAAAAGGCCGTCGCCCGCCCCCGCCCGCAGGAACGACAGCGGCGGCCCAATCAGCTTGCGAAAACGCGTTTCATCACATAACTCGGCCACCAGATCGGCGGCATAGACGAACGGCACACGCCGGCCGGCAAAGTCCAGCTGATAGAGCCCTTGGGGGAACTGCCGGCTGATTTCCAGAAACGTCTGGGCCACGCGGTCTTTGGGCAGTTGCAGCAGGTTGCCGAGCCACGGCAACCCTTTGGGCTGCGGAATGGGCTGTGGGAGGGGCTGCGCCGCCAGATCGACCATGGCGGAGACATTGGCGGGCAACTCGGAAGCAGAACGCATGCGCGATCGACTGCGAAAGTGGAGTGCCAGCCAATCTACGCGCAGCACCGCAACGGATCAAACTACCCGGCCGTGTTTGAACAACCGCCCCTAAAAGTGCATCGGGCGACCCGTGGGCCGCCCGATTGTTGTGGAATGAGGCAATGCGCTTGTCAGCGCCGACGTTGCGGCTGCGTTGCGTTGAACGGTGCGTTGACCTGCGCTTCCAGCTCGCGGATCTGGCGCTGCAGCTCGTCCACGCGGGCGCGGGCGGCACGGCGTTCGATATCAAGCGCCTCGGCTTCCGTACGGGCGACCTTCTGGCGCTCCTGGGCCTGGGCCTGTTGCTGGCGCTGGATGTCGAGATCCGTCTTCAGGCCGCGCAGATGCTCCTGCTGTGCGGCAATCCGGCGCTCGGCACGCTCCTTCTGAGCTTCCAGGCGGATGCGCTGCAGCTCCAGGTCGGCCATCGTCCGCGTCTGCTTGGCAAAGTCGCTGTACAGGCGTTCGGCCTGCGCTTCGTTGGGGGTCTTGATGACGCGCCAGAGGTCTTTCTGCTGGAACAGCGTCACGTAATACGTCAAATCGCTCTGCGCAAACAGGAGGCTAGCGCCATAGGCACCGTTGTAGGTGGTGCGCAATTCCGACAGCTCCTGGGCCTGCATGCGCTGTTGCAGTTCGAGCACGGCGCTGGTGCTCGGGGCCGGACGTTCCGCCCGGGCCGTGCTGGCTGCGGTGGCCTGCGTGCTAACGGCGGCGGTGGCCGGTTGCCCCACGGTGGCAGTCAATGCCGGCACGGGCGCGGCAGCAATCGGTGTGATGGCCGTGGGTGGTGCGGCCGGGCTCTGCGCCACCACCGGCGCGCAGGCGGACGTGCCCGCCATGATGGCCACCGCGGCCGCGATGGCCCATCCCCTCTGAAACGCCTGTTGCGACGCCTTCCCTGACTGTTTTGTAGTTGTCATCTCGACCCTGTGGATTCTGCGCGGGTGTTTGCAGCCGAAAACTATACGCGATCCGCTGCCCAAGTGGCGTACGCGCAGCCCCGTCGGGAGGGAGGGTGTTGTATCGGGCTCAGCGCCTTAGAGCCCCTAACAAAACCGCCCTGGCGTCGTTGCGCCTCCCGCAGTGACCAACACTCGGTGCTACTTGCACTGTCTGCGTCGGCACGCCTAGCCAGGACAGTTTTGTTAGCGGCTCTTACTCCAGCTCGCGCAACTCGGTTTCGCCGTCGGCAATCTGGTATTTGCGCATCTTTTCCCACAGCACCTTGCGGCTGATGCCGAGCGTGGCGGCGGTGTCCTGGCGGCGCCAGTGGTTGGCATCCAGCGCGGCGAGGATGCGGCGGCGCTCTTCCGCGCCATCGCCGTTGCCGTTGCCTCCGTAGCCGTTGTGCCCTCCGTGACTGCCGTCGCGGTCAAACGCATCGCGTTGCAGGCCGGCAAACAGCGGCAGGATGCGTGCCTCCTCCCACCGGCCAAACTGGCGCAGTGTGATGCCAATGCGCTCGGCCAGGTTGCGCAGCTCACGCACGTTGCCGGCAAAGTACGCGCGCCCCACCGATGCACGCACCCATTCGGGCACCGGCGGCAAGCTCTCGTAGGTTTTGTCGCCCAGCAGATAGCGCAGGAACGACAGCAGCAGCGCCACCTTATCTTCCGCGCCGCGCTGCTCCAGGCTGGGGATGCGCAGTTCGATCACGGCCAGACGGAAATACAGATCGGCGCGGAACTTGCCCGTGGCCACCATCTCGCGCAGGTTCTTGTTGGTGGCGGCCACCAGGCGGAAATCCAGCTTCACAGGCACCGTGGAGCCCAAGCGCGTGCACTCGCTGTCTTCCAGCACGCGCAGCAGCTTGACCTGCTGATAGAGCGGCAGATCGCCCAGTTCATCGAGAAACAGCGTGCCGCCATTGGCCTGCTCGAAGTAGCCGCGGTGCGCATACATGGCGCCGGTAAATGCCCCCTTGGCGTGGCCGAAGAATTGCGATTCGAACAAGCCATCGGGAATGGCCCCGCAGTTGACCGCCACGAACGGGCCCTTGCCGTAGACGCTGTTTTTGTCGTGCAGCAGACGCGCGATACGCTCCTTGCCCGCGCCCGTTTCGCCGTAGAGCATGACGTTGCTGTCGCAGTCGGCAAAGGTGTCGACCTGCTCCAGCAAGCCATGCATGGCCGGCGATGCGGCCACCAGGGCGCTCTGGTCGGGCGATGCGTCCTGCGCGGACGTCATCGACGGCAACACCTTGGCGATCTGCGCGCGCAACTCCGCCGCGCCAAAGTCCGGGCCCAGCACGTGGGTGTATTCAGGCGGGAAGCGGCTTGAGTCTTGCAGCGTATCGGCGGCCACCCAGATGACCGGCATCCCCTGCGCGGCCTGCCAGTCCAGCACGGTAAAGCCGCCGCTTTCCACCACCGACGCGCTAATAATGGCCACGCTCGGCTTCATGCGCGGCTCGGCGGGCTGGAAGTCGATGCCGCCCGCGCGGATCACCTCGGCCCCGAACGGCGCCATGAACCGCGTCACGCGCTCGGCAATGTCGTGCCGCCCTTCCCACACGAAGATCTCAAGCGCTTCGTACGCCCAGCGATCGGTTTTCATGGTGTTGCGTCCATGTCAGTACACGAGGTCAGCTGCGTCGCAGTCGAGCGAGCGCAAGGCCACATCGGCGTAGCCAATGTCCAGCCCGATGGCGTTCAGCAGCGGCCCCACGGTGTTGATGATGACCGTATCGAGAAGTGGCCCGATCAGGCTCAAGGTTGACGTCAACAGCGCCAGCACGGGGGCTAACACTGCATTCACCACCCCAGTCAATGGCGTCGATGGGTAGGTCGAAATGCTGGGCTGCAAGCCGCCGAGCAGCCCGCCCAGGTTGGTGCAGGCCGACTGCCCGACAGCACACGTGGACACCCTCGGCGGGGCATTGCCATTGACATCGGTTTGCGGAGATTTCCCGATCTGCGAAACGGCGATCGTCTCATCGGTCCAACTCGTGTTGGACAACGGCACGACATTGGCTTTCAGACCCACCGTCACGGTGGTCACAAGTGGCACCGTCACCGACGCGACAGGGGCCGGACTCGCCGATGCGCAAGCGGTCATACTGTTCACGGCCGTATCCGCGCCCTGTGCAAGGCATACCGATACAGGCTGCGGCAACACGCTGATGGTGGCTGTGGATTGCGACCTGGGCACGGCGCAGGTGTTTTTCTTCGCGCCGGCTTGGGCGCTTGCAACCAACAAGCCGATCGGCAAATTCATTGACAGCAACCCTGCCGCTGACACATTGACGCCCAGCCCAACACGCACTTGGGCTGTCTTCGCCTGCGTCCGCCAATTGCCTGAGGCATCCTTGCCCGCCGGCCCGATGGCGATGACCGGTGGTTCAATCACCTTCAGGCTGACATTGACCGTACCGACGCCGGGCGCATTGATCGCGAGTGCCGGCACATTGACCGCGGAATTACCGTTGGCGATCTGTGCAGCGGCCATGATCAGATCGAGTGCATTGACCGTCGTGTCCGCCGCGGCTTGCTCGTTGCTTGGCTGCGATAGAAAATCCGCCTGCGCAACACTATCGCCCTGCAGAACGTTGAGTATCCCGACGCTGGAGGTACGCGCCACCAAATCGACCGACTGGTTGATGAGGCCGTTGTTGATCAGGATCTGGTTGCTCGCCGCTGACCCGCTGGCGGGCATCACGCCGACCGTCACACCGCTGATGTTTGCCAGGCTCAGCACTGTCTGAATGAAGCTCTGCAGCGTTTTAGCGCTTGCGTTCAGCGACAGCAATTCCTTCACGCTGCCGGCACCAAACGCCACCGCCAAGTCGCCCAGCCGGATGTTGGCATTGGCCAAGCCGCTATAGGACACCAGATTGACGCTGCCGCCCAGCAGCAGGCCAAGCGCCTGGTTACGGTTGGCGTCCGTGGCGGCCAGGCCAGAGCCCAATGAGAACGACACAATGGACGTGTTTGCAGCAATGGCCGTGGCTGTCAGGTTGCGCTGCCCCACGGTAAAGAAATACGGCACGTTCTCCGTCAGGGTGACTTTCGCCGCGTTGGTGGTGCCGTCCATCGCCGCCTGGGGCGTGAAATAGGTCGGAGGGGTACCAGAAACGTTGTCCCAGAACCCCACCTGCACAGTAGGAGTGATGCTCAAACCGTTCTGATTCACGCTCTGTTGCGCGGCATTGTTGGCGGCGCCCAGTTGCTGCACCGCTGCCATCGCTGCCAAATCTGCCGCCCGCTGCAACGCCCGCTGCGAGTAAAACAGGTTACCGATATCCACCGACACCAGCACGGCCAGCCCGATGGTCGTCACAAAGACAGCGGTCATCACGCTGATGGCGCCCTGCGCGCGGCGGCGCAAGACAGCGTAGTGACGAAGGCGGGCAGCAGATCGATGCATGGCGGAAACTCAGCGCCCCGACTGCTGCACCACGTTCAACGTGGAGGGCCGCGTGCCGGACTGCGACTGCGACAACCCGGGCATCGGCTTATTGAACGAATCGAGATAGCGCTGATACGCCAGCGCTGCCTGCTCGCCACGCAGCGGCACGAACTCGCCGGCGTACGTGCCCTCGCGCTGAGCCTTGAGCAGCGCGCGCGTGGCATCGCCGACATGGTTGCCAACGCTGGGCGCAGAGGGTTCTGCGTTTGGCTGCGCCGAGCCCGAGAAACCCTGCGCGCCCGCTGCACCGCTTGCGAGCCATGCCGCCATGCCGGCGGTCAACAGCATCCGATGGATCATTGCGCGTTCTCCAGTGTGTCGAGCAAACGCCCGCGCTGCAAGGCAAGCGGGTTCATAGAGGGGCGGCCCGCCGTGGTTGCGGCAGGCTTGGCAGACGCGGCGGCCACACTGGTGACTTGCGTTGCAGCGACAGCGCGCGCCACAGCCGACACGGCGGGCGCCGTATCACGGGCAATACGGCGGTCACGCCAGGCGCTCTTCACACGCGCAGCGTCGTCGTCGATGGCCTTGCGTGCGGCGGAGCTCAGTTGCGCATGCGCAGCCAGCGATGCGGCATCGTCCTTGCGGTCGTTCACGGTCAGCCAGATCACGAGGTTGCCGGCGATTTTCGGGTTGGCTTCGGCCATCTGCTGGGCCTGCATGAGCGGCACGCGCGCCTGCTCTACCTCGCCAGCACGCATCAGCGCATAGCCGAGGTCGCTCACGGTGTTGGCATCGGTCGGGTTGGCTTGGGCGGCCACCTGCAGGCTGCGCGCGGCTTCAGCAAAGTGGCCTTGCCGGCCGGCCGTGATGCCCAGGCCGCGCCATGCGCCGGCATTGAGCAGCGCGCCTTGCGTGCCCGCACCCACGGCCGAGGTAGCGGCAATGACGGCGCGGTAGCCGGCTTCAGCGGCGGCAAGTTGGTCCGTTTCGCGCTGGGCATCCGCGCGCATCAGCAGCACCTCGGGCGCACGCCCATAGCGCTGTTCGTACGCGTCGATATGCGCCAGCGATGCGTAATACAGCCCCTGCTCCTGCATCTTGCGGATCAGAGAGAGGTACGTCGCCGGGTTGTTGATCTCGGCCTTCTCTTCGCTCTGGCGCTGACGGGCCATTTCGATATCGACGTCGGCGCGGCGGCTCATGTCAGAGCCAGCCATCGAGCCGCAGCCGGTCAGCAGCGTCAATGTGGCCAGGGCAAGGGCGCTGCCCGCGCGCATGGCGATCTGGATTGTCGTCACCTCAACCTCCTCCTGCGACGTGTTTCAGGCTGCGCATCACACCCATGAAGCCCGGCCCCGCCGTGATGATCAGCAGTGCCGGCAGCAGCGTGATGACCATCACCATGGTCATCTTGACGGTCAGCTTGCCGATGCGGTCTTTCATGCGCGCGCGGCGGTTCTCCTGCAAGCGCAAGCCGAACTGGCGCAGCGGTTCCTGCACTGCGCCACCAAAGCGATCGACCTGCGTGAGCAGCGTGATCAGGCCCTTCAAATCTTCGTTGTCGAACAGGCGTGCAATGCGCAGCAGCGTCTGCTCGCGTGGGCGGCCGGAGGCGAACTGCTGGTTGGCACGCCCGAACTCGCCGGCCAGCACGGGCAACATGCCGTGGAATTCGCTGGCGATGACCTGCAGGCTCTGGTCGATCGACAGGCCCACGCCCTGCAGCAGGCGCAGCATGTCGACCATCACCGGCAACTCGTCATCAACCCGACGGCGGCGGTCTGAGGAGCGATAGCCGAGATACCACTTGGGCGCGAGATACCCTTCCGCAAAACCCATGAATGCCCACAGCACGGCATGCCCCGCCGTGGGCGCCAGAATGAAGCCCAGTACCGCAGACGCCGGCGGCAACAGCATCCGGATGCCGCCAAACAGCGTGCGGGCGTGCTCGCCATAGAAGCCGCATTCCTCCAGCAGCTTGCGGTCTTCGTCGGTGACGATGCGCTGGCCCAGCGGCGTGTCGATCCAGCGTTGGCCCACCTTTGCAATCTGCTGCTGCAACTGCTGCGCTTCGCGCATGCCGTGCGGCCGTGGTTGCAGGGGCGCCGCCGGCACGGGCGTGGCCGCGGGCACCACGCCGGCTGCGGTGGCGCGCACGTTGGACAACGCCGTATCGAGCTTACGCACGCTGCGGTGGCGCATCAGCACCGCGCGCACTGCCATGCCGCCAAACAGCAGCAAGCCAGCGGTGGCGGCGGTCAGGCTGAGTGTGAGAAAGACGTCGTCCATATGCGCCCCTACACCGACTTGGCCAACTTGGCCAACGCCAGCGCACCGATCACCTCCAGCCCAAACGCGGCCATGATCAGCGTGCGCCCGAACGGGTCGTGCCACATCGACATCACGTACGCCGCGTTGGACATGATGATCAGCCCGCCCACCACCAGCGGCAGCAGCCCTAGCACCCAGGCGGACAGGCGCGTCTCAGCCGACAGTGCCATCAGCTCGCGCTGCGCTTGCTGGCGATCGCGCATGAAGGCGGCGGTGCGCTCCATCACGATGTCGGCTCGTCCGCCATAGCGCAGCGACAGCCGCAATACCGAGGCCAACATCACGAGTTCGTTCACGCGGTACTGCTGGCCGACAGCCAGCACCGCAGCATCCAGATCCTTGCCGGCGCGTTGCATCTGCGTGGTGGAGGCTAGGCAGTTGCGCAGCGGCGGCTCGGTGTTGGCGCTGGCCGCCTGGAACGCTGCCGGCACCGCACTGCCAATGCTCATCAGCCGTACCACGCCGTCCAGAAAACCAGGCAACTGCATCAGCAGGCGCTCGTTGATGCGGCGGGTGCGGTTCCAAAACAGGAAGCCCGCGATAACCGCATACAGCGCCAGCGCCGTCACAGCCGAGAGCAACCCCGCCACCGCCCATGCCACCAACGCAAGCAGTACGGCCGGCGCGATCAACAACGTATAGAAGCGGCGATTGGGCTCGATATCGGCGCGGCGCAAGGCATCGTTCCACACGCGGTGCAGCGTGTCGGGTACACCGGTCGGCACAGGTTCGGCGTTGGTTTGGTAGCGCGCGTTGATCTGGTCGGTCTGCACGCGCACGAATGCGCGCGATGCCTCACGCTCGCGGCGGCGCACGGCCTCGGCCCAGAGCATCAGCCCGCCGCCGAGCAGCAGCAACGCAAGGCAACCGAGCCAGAGCGCCTGGTTAGACATGGAACCGGCCTCCACCGCCGAAGCCACCAGCCATGCCGCCCCCCATCCCACCATCCATCCCTGCGTTGCGCATGCGCGCCAGCTTGGGCGAGTGCGGCTGCAAGCCAAGCGCCGTCCACCGGTCCACCTCTTCGCCGTCGGGGCCGACATACGGCTCGTAGCGATACAGCTCCTGTGTGGAGATGATGTTGTCGCCCAGCCCGGTAATTTCCGTGACCGACAGGATGCGCCGCTTGCCGTTGGACAACCGCCCGATCTGCACGATGAAATCGATGGCGTTGGTGATCTGCCGACGCAAGCTCACCTCGCTGCCCTGAAAGCCCGCAAAGCCTGCCAGCATTTCCAGCCGATACAGGCATTCACGCGGGCTGCTGGCGTGGATGGTGCCCATCGATCCATCGTGGCCAGTGCTCATGGCCTGCAGCATTTCCAGCACTTCGCCGCCGCGCACTTCGCCCACGATGATGCGGTCCGGGCGCATGCGCAGGCTGTTGCGCAGCAGGTCGCGGATCGTCACCACGCCCGTGCCTTCAAAGCCACCGGGCCGGCTCTCCAGGCGCACCACGTGCGGATGGTTGAGCGACAGCTCGGCCGTGTCCTCAATGGTGATCACGCGTTCGGTAACGGGAACGTGATACGCCATCGCGTTGAGCAGCGAGGTCTTGCCGGAACTGGTGCCGCCGCTCACCAGGATGTTGCAGCGCGCGCGTACCGCCGCCTCGATCAACGCGCCGATCTCCTCGTTCATGGTGCCGAGGCTGAGCAGGTCTTCAGGCTTGAGCGGGTCTTTGCGGAACTTGCGGATCGACACCACCGGCCCTTCCAGCGCCAACGGCGGAATGACCACGTTGATGCGCCCACCATCGGGCAAGCGCGCATCCACCATCGGGTTGGACTCATCCAGCCGCCGGCCGATCGGCGCCAGAATGCGGCGCACGATACGCAGCAGGTGGTTGCCATCGGAAAAGCGCACCGGAATCCGCTCCAGCACGCCATGCCGCGACACATACACATCCATGTGGCCGTTGACGAGGATGTCTTCCACCGCCGGGTCGCCCAGCAGATCTTCCAGCGGCCCAAAGCCTGCCAGCTCCTTGGTCAAGGCCTCCGCAATCTGCCGCACCTCTGTCTCGTTGACGGGGATGCGGCGCATGCGCGTAAAGCCCTCGACCTCGAGATCGACAAAGCGCTGAATGGCCGTGCGCGACCAGCGGCCGAACTCCGCCCCCAGCTCTTCAATGCGCGTGAGCAGGTGCTCGTGCGCCGCTTCCTTGATGTCATGAAAGGTTTGTGAAACGGCAAACACGCCGTTGCCCGCATCTTTCTGATTGGAGAACTCGATGGGCTGTGTCATGTCGCGTTCCGTTCAGGTGTGCCGCTGCCGACATCCAGCTCAGCAGCGTCGGCCGACTTGCGTTTGAGGCGTCCGCCCAGGCGATTACCCAAACGGACGCGGGCCTGGGTCATCCAGTTGGCAACGCCTGCGGCACGCTCGCTCTGCTGGGCGTAGCCCATCGTTTGGGCGATCTGCGCCAGCGCGCGCACGTAGGCATCGGTGGGATGGGTTTCCGCCAGCACAGCGCCTTGGTTGGACGCCACCACCAGCGACTGGCGGCGGCTCGGCACGGTCAGCACGGAAGGAATCTCCAGCCGCTCGGCAATCTGCTCCGCATCCAGCGACAGGCGCGAGTCGAACTTCGAGATCAGCAGATGCAGATGGTCGCGGTCGATCTCGCGCTTCTTGAGCTCCTGCATCAACTCCGCCGCCGACACAATGGCGCCCACGCTCTGCTCGGTCACCAGCATCACGTCGTCGGCGGCCTTGACCAGCTGGGCGATGAAGTCGATGTTGTTGAAGCCGCCTAGGTCCACGACCTGCAAGTCGAAGAACGTGCGCAGGCGATTGAGCAACCCCAGTGCTTCGGAGAACGAGATGTCGCGCATCTCCGCCAGCGAAATCGGCAGCGGCAGCACCGCCAGCCCGTTCGGATGGCGCGACAGTGCAGTCTGCACGAACACCTGGTCGAAGCGGCGCAGGTTGCGCACGGCCTCGACAAAATGGAAGTTCGCTTGCACGTTCATGTAGAGCGCGCCGTCGCGCAGCGGCTGGCCCAAGTCGAGCAGCATCACGTCGCTGGCCGAGGTGCGGCGCACGAGCGTGGCCAGGTTGGTGGCCAACGTGGTGGCGCCCACGCCCGGGCGCGCCCCCAGGATCGCCACCACACGGCCACGGCGCGTGGGCTCGGCGGAAGCGCGCTCGGCCAGCAACCGCCGCACCACGCGCACGGCCTCGGCAGGCGCGCCTTCCACATCCACGAAATCCTTCACCCCGGCACGCAGCGCAGCCAGCATGGCCCGGCCGTCGGAGGCCGCGCCGACGGCCACCAGCGGCAAGCCGGGAAACAAGCGAGCCAGCTCCGCCACCAGTTGCGTGGCTTCCGCAATGGCATCGGCGCCCTCGGCCAGCTTCTGGTCGCGCTCGGGCACATCAATGTGCGTGGGGGACGAGGCAAAGCGCACGAACACCACTTCGGGGTTCACTGCGCCGATCTGCTCGATGAACGCGTCATGGCCCGCACTCTCGGCCACCAGCACGCCAAGCTCGCGGATGGCAGCGGCCAGCCAGCGGTGCGCCGCTACGGCCTGGGCATCGCCCTGCGCACCATGCGCGCCACCGTGCAGGAGGAAGTAGTCCATGCCCGCCCCTTAGCGCGAGAAGCCCGGCATGGTCGCCGGATCAGCAATGCCCAGGGCAAACGGCCGCCACACCGGCGCGCCCGCACGGTCGCGGTCCCGCCCATCGGTCTGGCCCGGCAGCATCTTGTCGATGGGGGCATTGCGCGCCATCGGCTTGACCAGATGCGGCGTCACGATGATCACCAGTTCGCGCTCCTCCTGGTTGTAGTTCACGCGCTTGAAGAACGTCCCGATGATCGGCACGTCGCCCAGGAATGGCACCTTGTCGAGATTCGACAGCGTGGAGCGGCTCACCAGCCCGCCGATGACGAAGCTCTCGCCGTCGCCCAGCTCCACCATCGTGTCTGCACGGCGCGTCACGATGGCCGGCACGGTGGCGCCGTTGAGCGTGATGCCGCGGCTGAAGTCCAGGTCGCTCGCCTCGGGCGCCACTTTCAGGGCGATGCGGTTTTCCGACAGGATGGTCGGCGACACCGTCAGCCCGATCCCGAACGGCTTGTATTCGATGGTGGTGGTACCGAGCGCCTGCGGCACGGGAATCGGGATCTCGCCGCCGGCCAGGAAGTTGGCGCTCTGCCCTGACAGCGCCACCAGGCTGGGTTCGGCCAGCACGCGCGCCATGCCGTTGGATTCGATCAGGCTCAGATCGGCAAAGATGCCCTTGCTGAACGACGAGATCAGCAGGTTGAACGCCGAGCTGACCGGCATGGTCGACTGCGTCGTCAGGCTGTTGTTGGTCACGCTGTACTGCGTGAGCGACGTCGGCGCAAAACTGCCGAACGTGAAGCCGCCACGGTTGCGTGTGAAGGTGAACCCGGCCTGCTTGAGCACGGTCTTGCTGAACTCCACCACACGCACGTCCACCTGCACGGTGCCGGGCACGTTGAGCGTCGTGTTGTCGATGATGTTGCCATCCTTCGGTTTTTCCGCGCCGCTGGCCGATGCCGCCGCGCGCCGCGCGCGGGCCAGTGCATACACGTTCTTCGGTTGACCAGACACCACGGCGGCATCGCCCTGCGCATTGACATCGGGGTCCCCCTGCTGGGGCGCTGCGGCATCCACCTGCACGTTGTACGTGATAGCCGTCCCACCCTGCGTCCACACCATTACGCTGGCGGCGCCGGGTTTCTTGGCGATGATCAGCAAGCTGTTGGCCGCGCCCCGGCCCTTGAGCAACAACGCGTCGGCCACGTCGGGGTTGCCGATGGCGATGCGCTCCAGCGGTTTGCCCAGGCGGATCTCCCGCTGGCTGCCGGTCAGCAAGTGCAAGGCTTGTCCACTGGGCGCACTCGGTGCCGTCTCGGCAAACGCCGTCGCCACGAACGCCGCGCAGCCGAACGCAAGCGCGCCCATCCAACCGCCCGCCCAACCCCGATTTACGGCGGCTTCAGTCATGTTGCTCCTCACGTTTTCCTGCGCGGATGATTTCAACGCCGCCGGCAGACGGGCTGCGCACGGTGCTGCGCGCGGCGGTCACCACCGGAAGCGGCGGGACTTGTACAGATTGGAGTCGGCGCGTCTCGCCCGTCACGCTGGTGATCGACACGCCGGCTTGCGCCACATCCAGCGGGTTGCGGTTGGTTGCGGCCAGCAGCGCGGCATCCTGCGGCTTGACGGTCGGCTCGGCGTCATCGGCCGGGTTACGCAATGCCAGCAGCAAGCGGCCCGATTGATGCGCCATCGCCAGCCGGCTCACGGCCTCCACCGGCACCGAGAGCACGGCCGTCTTGGCCGGTTCCACCTTGCGCGTCATCGCGCCGCCTTCCTGCGTTTTTTGCGGGCTCTCGTTCACGGCCTGCGTGCCGAACGCCAGCACGCGCAGATGCGGCAGCAGCAGCTTGGCGACGCTGCCGTCAATCTCCTGCCCATCGCGGCGGGTCACGAAGAACACGTCAACGTAGTCGCCGGGCTCCACGCGGTTGCCCACGCCGATGACTTCATCCACCGTGATCGCTACCGCGCGCTGGCCCGGCGTCACCTGTAGCGCCAACCCCGACGAGAGTTGCGAGCCAATCAGCGGTACGCCGCCACCCAGCGCGACAATCGGCTCACGGCCAATCACCTGGGCAACGCCAGAGAAAGAATCGGTCGGGTTGATCGGCAGCAACGCTACCTCCACCGCATCGCCTGTGATGGGCTTGCCGGCCTCCAATGGCTTGGTGGTGACAACGACCGGGTACAGCGTCTTGCCGTCTTCCCGCACGCTCACCGGTGCAGGCGGCGGCTTGTGGGCGCTACGCCAGGCCACCGCGCCCAGAATGGCGGCAAGCAGCAGCAACGCAGCGGCAAAGATCTGGAGGTGTTTGCTGGTCATCGGGGCGGTGTGTCGATGCAGTCGATGGAAGAGATGGGCGGGCGGCGGCGCATCGGCGCACTACGTGCTGGGCACGAGTTGCACCACCGCAGACCCCGTCAGCGCTGACGGCACCGGCAGCAGCGGAATGGAGGGCAAGAGCGGGTTCGTGCCCGTGGTGACCGGCAGGGTGAGCACCACGCTCAGGCATTGCATGCTGGTGATGGTCGGACACGTCACCAGCGGCGCGCCGCTCTGGTTAGTGGTGACCTGCGAACTGATGAATGACGGCAGCGCGGCAGTGGCGGCCGTATAGGCGGCGGCAACGCGTTGCGTGTTGGAAGGCTGGTAGCGCAAGGCAGCGCGGGCACCTTCTTCGGCGGCCAGCGTCAGCACCTGCTGCATGGCAAAGATCAGGCCGTAGTACGTGATGCCCAGCATCAGCGTGAGCAAGACCGGCAGCACCACCGCAAACTCGATGGAGACAGCGCCCGAGCTACCGCGCCGGCGTGCCTGCTGGCACGCCCGTTCCCGTTGTCCTGTCGGCATGGCCGATCCCCTCTCTTAGCGTATGGCCGCTTGATGCGGCTCTGATTCAACCTGTCTGCATGGGCGGCGGCGTCTCCAGTGCCGTCTCAGCCATCGTTTTTCCTTGCTGGGCGGGTTCAGCCCCTTCTGCCCGTTAGTGCAGCCATGGCAGGGCCAATAGCCCAATCGCCATATAAGCCGCATAGGGAATACCGCGCTGGCCCGCTTGCGCCGCGTCCCACCGAACCACGGCCGGGCACGCACGCATCAGCAACCACGCCGCGGGGCTTGCCGCATCCATGCGCCGCGCCACCACAATGAGCAGCCCGTGCAGCCCAGCCAGCAGGCTGCCGACCACCCACACCGGCAGCAGTCCATGCCAGCCGCACAGCAGGCCCGCGACGGCAAAGAACTTGACGTCGCCAGCCCCCATCCACCGCAGTGCATACAGCGGCAGAAACACGGCAAACCCGATTGCGCCGCCCAGCAGCGCGTCACGCCAATCCGGCGCCAGGGCCCGAACCGGCCCCAGCCCCATCAGCGCAACCGCCAGCACCAGACCCGTCAGGACGAGCCAGTTCGGCACCCGCCGGGCGCGCAAATCAAACCAGATGGCAAGAACCGCGAAGGTTGCGACCGCCGCCCAGCCTGCGATGTCCGCAAGCTGAGTCAGGGCCATCGATCAAGTCGCCGGGGTGACCAGCTTGCCCTTGATGTAGTTGAAAACGCTGGTGAGGTTGGTGCCGACACCACCCACAGCCGTCACGATGCCTGCGGCGATCAAGCCCGCCATCAAGCCGTATTCGATCGCCGTGGCACCTTGCTCTTCGCGGATGAACTGAAGAATGGCTTTTTTCATGATCTCTCTCCTGCTGTGCACTCGCCCTGTTGGTATTTGTTCTGGATTGCCGGATCAGCTGGATGGCACGATGGCGCTCAGCTTGGTGCTGACGTAGTTGAGAACGCTGCCCAACTGCGTTCCAACCCCACCCACATTTGCGACAATTGCCGCCGCGATCAGCCCCGCAATCAGGCCATATTCGATGGCGGTCGCCCCGTCCTCTTCGCGCAAAAAACGCGTGATGATCGTTTTCATGCCCGCTCCCTCACCCAAACTGCTTTTGCTTTATGGCGTTACCGGAGTGTCACGCATGTCACGTAACACCCCGTAACGCTTTTATAGGTGTGCAGCCCGTAACGGGAAATAACTCAAGTGAGGTACTTATGTTGAATTAGAATAATACCTCTATTCATTTTTATGAAAAACCCAGCCACCCCTCTGAAATCTCATGGAAATCCCTTAATGATCAGCAGATTAAACCCACTATATAGGCGGGGAATCCATGAATACCGGGTCGGTCTGAACGCTCCCCATTCTCTGTCCAGGTCAAAAAAAGGATGCGCGAGCGACGGGAACGCGCCCGCGCACCTTCAAGAGCACAGACAGGTACTGCTCAGTGCGCCAGGTTGCCTACACCACCCAGCAAGTTCGTTACAGGGGCCAAGGGGTTGCTGCCCGAAGTTCCGCCGGTTGCGCCGCTCACGCCGCCGAGCGCGCTGGTAACGGGAGCCAGCGGGTTGGAGCCGCCAGTCGCCCCGCCCAAGCCACCCAGCAGGCCGGTCACGGGTGCCAACGGATTGCTGCCACCGCCCGCGCCACCCACGCCACCCAGCAAACTGCTCAGCGGGTTGCTGCCGCTGGAGCCGCCGGCCGTACCAACGCCGCCGGCCAGCGCCACGGTTGTCCCCACCGAAGTCACGATGGGGCCCAGGCTGGACACCACAGGTGCGCCCGTCCCGGTAATGGTGGAGCCGACGCCCGCCACGCCGTTGCCCACCGCGCCCAGCAGCGTGTTCCCCTGGCCGCCCAGGCCGGTGGAATCGCCGGCCATTTGCGTGGCGTTGGTGACCTGCGTGGTGACCGGCACGATGGCCGAGCTGGCCTGCTGCGTAACCTGCTGCACTGCGCCGGAAGACAGCGCGCTACCCAGCAGCGTGCCGCCGCCAATCAGCGCCTGACCAACCTGCTGCACACCACCGCCCACCGGTTGCGTAATCGGAGCCAGCGGAGCGCCGGAGCCTTGCCCCAGCCCCTGAACGAGGGAACCGGCGCTCACCGTAGCGTGCCCCACGTCAGTCACGACATTGCCAGTGCTGGCGACCGTGGTGCCGATCGGATTCGGGTTCTGCCCCATCTTGCCCACGCCGTTTTGCACGCCCAGACCTAGGTCGCTAATCGCCTGGCCGGTGTTAGAGACCGTGCCACCCAGGCCAGCCTTGGCTTGGTCGGACAGGCCAGGAATATTGGCGTTTTGCAGTGTGGTCCCCAGGCTGCTGACTGCCTGGCCCGTCGCCACCACCGTATTGCCGGTGCCGTTGGCGACCTTGCCGACCGGCGTCACGCCAGTCAGATCATTCGGGCTCGGGTCTGGCGAACTGCCGGAGCCGGAGCCTCCCGAAGAACAAGCCGCAAGCAGCAGTGCGGCAACAGCGCAGGCCAACGGCGCGACGCGGATGGCGTGTCGAGTGTGAGTCATGGTCCGTCCCCTTCTTGGAATGGTTGTGTTCCTGATGTCTGAGCTCGGTAATGCGGACAGCGGGCCTGTTTCTGCAATTGCCATGCCAATTGCGTGAGAACGCGCACTCAATTTTTAGGAAACCGCATTCTGACGAGGGTTTGCAGGCGGTTCTACGGGATAACCCAGCCCTGGAACACGCCTGTTACGACCCGAAAATCCGTGTTCCGGACGTTACGGTGTAACGTGACACGGAACACATTGCGCTCGACATAACCCCGGCGCGCAAACGTTTTATCCCAACTTTGGTAGGGTAAGAAAATCCGATCTTTATGAGAATTTCATAATTCAGACCGTATTTCTGCATGAAAACCGCCAAAACAACATAAGCCGTTACGCATGGCGAAATAATCTTGCCATGGCACACCGTTTGCAGAGTCCGCTGACCCAAATCGACATTGGGACCATTTTCCAGCTTCGAAAAAGCGGACTTTTAAAACGGGAGAACAACCATGAACAAGAACATCAAATGCCTGGCAGCCACCATGGCAAGCTTGCTGGTGCTGGGCGGTTGCGCCAGCTCGGGCTCGGGGGATCTGGGTAGCTCGCTGGGCGGTTCAACCGGCGGTGGCGGGTCGAACAACAACACGGGCGGTGGCTCCACGCCGAGCCCGTCTCCGTCTCCGTCCCCCTCGCCTTCTCCCTCACCGTCGCCGTCGCCCTCTCCGGCACCTTCGCCTGCGGCGCTGACGCCGACCGGCGCCGTATTGAATAGCGCCGGCAATGTGGTCACCGCCACCGGCTCGACCATCAGCGGACTGGGCTCCGCCATCAAGAGCGCCCCGCTGCCGTCGCAACTCAGCGGCGTGCAAAGCGGTCTGGGTGGCGTCGTCGACAACCTGGGCACGACCGTGTCCGCGCTGGGCACCGGCGTGCAGAGCGGTCTGGGCAACATCCCCAACAGTTCCAACCCGGTTGGCACGACGGTATCGAGCCTCGGTAACGTCGTGACGGGCGCCGGGAACACCGTCACCAGTGCTGGCACGCTGGTCAACAACCTGGGGACTGGCCCGCTGGCGCCGCTGTCCCCCGTGACGACGCCGCTCGCCGGTGTGGTCATGCAGGTTGGCCAGGCGGTGGCGAATGGTGGAGGTACGCTCGGCACCGCGCTGTCGACTGGCCCAGTGGAGCAACTCACGCAACAGTTGAGTACGGCCATCGTGCCGCTCACATCGCAGCTCACCAGTGCCACGCAAACCGCAGGTGCCACCACCGGCCTGGGCTCGCCCAGCAATACGCTGCTGGGCACCTTGGGCGGCGCCGTAGCCAATGGCGGCACCACGCTCACCAACACGCACGCGCCAGTGGTCAGCGGGCTGGGCGGCGTCGTCACCGCGGTCGGCAACACCGTTGGCGCGCTGGGCGGCGTAGCGTATTCGCCCACGTCGTCGCCGAGCAATCCGCTTGCGCCCATCACCGGCTTGTTGGGTGGCCTCGGCGGCTTGGGTGGCGCTACGGGCGGCTCCAACCCGCTGTCGCCCATCACGGGCGCGCTCGGTGGGCTGGGTGGCGCCACTGGTGGCAGCAGTCCGCTGGCGCCGATTACCAGCGTATTGGGTGGCCTCGGTGGCGCGGCCGGCAGTGGCAATCCTCTGGCACCGATCACCGGTGCGCTCGGTAGTCTTGGCGGCGCCACAGGCGGCAGCAGCCCGATCAGTGCAGTCACTGCGCCGGTTGGCGCTGTCGTCAGCACAGTCGGTACGAGCGTGACGTCGACCGGCAGCACCACACCGTTGGCACCGGTGACTGGCGCGGTGGGCGGATTGCTTGGCACGGTGGGCGGCGTACTCGGCGGCACCGGCACGCACCACTGATCGACAAACGGCGGACTCGCTTCAAGCCAAGCCGGTCCGCCGCTTGTTTTAAACACGCATCCACGCTGCGGCAAGCCTTGTCCGTACTGGACAAAGCCACGCGGGACTACGTGCCATCGGTATCTACCATGGGCCGTTGCGCTGCGTGAACGTTGCTTCTATGTGATTTGTTGTAAAGCACCATGTCTCGCGGTTATCGTTTGATGCAGCGCGCGGCGATCAATGCGCGGCTTTGCTTCACCACAAACGAACACCCCATCACGGAGGAGACAGGCGTGCGGACCACCACCCTGCGGTTGGCCCTGGCCACGGGCGTTGCCCTGGCCCACCCGGCGCTGAGCTGGGCGCAAAGCAGCCCTACCCAAGGCAACCCGATCGATACGCTGCCCAAGGTCGATACGTCCCGTCCGCCCCAGCAGAAGATCCAAGTGGAAGTGCAGCGGCCGAACCCAGCGCTGGAAAATCTGCTCGCCACGCACCTCACGCCCACCAAGTTCCAGATCGAAGGCGTGAAGACGCTGCCGTTTCCCGAGATCGCCGCGTACTTTGCTCCGCTGGCCGGGCATGACATCACCGTCGCGCAACTGCTGCAGGCGGCCAATGATGCGACCAAGCTGTATGCCGATCGCGGGTATCCGCTGTCGTTCGCCTTCGTGCCCGCACAGACGTTTGAAGGCGGCGTGGTACGCGTGACCGTGGTGGAAGGCTACGTTGCGCGCATGCGCGTCGAGGGCACGCCCGGGCCGCTGGAGGGCCGCCTGCGCGAAATCTCGCAACGCCTGATGGATGAAAAGCCCTTGCGCCGCGAGACCTTCGAGCGTGTGACCGGCGTGCTCGCGCAGCAGCCCGGTGTGCAGATCACCGCGACCGTGCAGCCGCCCACCACCACCGATGGTGCGAGCGAACTCGTGCTCAACGTCAAGCGCCAGCCGTACACCATCGGCACCGGCATCGAATACCGCAAGCCTGGCGTGCGCGCCGTCATCACGGGCACGCTCAACAGCGTGACGCCGTTTGGCGAGCAGATCACCGTGTCCACGCTGCAGCCGCGTGGGTCTGACCATGAAACGTTCTACTCCGCCACGTGGGCACAACCCATTGGTACCGACGGGCTGCTGGCCAAGCTCTCCTGGTCGCACTATCGCGGCATGCCCGAAAACCTGCCGCTTGAGCAGCTCGGCTACCAGTCGCGCTATCTGACCGATACACAGCGGTTGGGCCTGTCGCTCAGCTACCCGGTGCTGCTGTCGAACGCGCGCAGCCTCACGCTCACCGGCACGTTCTACGGCAACGACGATACGCAACGCTATTCGCCCCAGAACACCGCCCTCCCACAGACCGAACTGGATGCCAAGGTGCGCGTAGCCGGCGCCGAGGCCTTGTATACGGAAGTGAAACCCGGCGAGACGCGCCGCGCCTCGTTAGGCCTGTATCAAGGCATCAGCGGTCTTGGAGCGAGCAAGTCGATCAACAATAATGTCGACCTGGGCTTCCTGCGTACACGCATGACCGCCAGCGAAGCGCACGATCTGCCCTTCGGTTTTGGCGTGGTGGTATCGGGCGCCGCGCAGTACAGTGGCGCGGTGCTGCCGTCGTCGGAACAGATCAGCTTTGGCGGGCGCTTCTTCGGTCTCGCCTACCCGGCTGGCGAGGTGGCAGGCGACCGCGGCTGGGGCGCGTCGGTGGAGCTCAACCGCGCCTTTACAGTATCGATGGACTATCTGAAGACTGTGCAGCCCTACGTGCTGTACGACACGGCCAAGGTGTATTCGAATGCGGGCACACTGGTGCACGACCAGCTCGGCTCGATAGCTCTGGGCGTGCGCTTTTCAGACCGGAAGTACTACACGCTGGACTTGGCCATCGCGCGCCCGATGGGCGATAAGCCCATCAACAGCAGCTCGCGTGCGCTGCGCTTCAACGCCGCTTACACCTACCAATTCAACTAGGGCAAGCACTGAACACGTTAAGCTATTTTGTATATTTTTTATATTTTCAGCGCTGAAAGTCGGCCATACTCCCCTCTCGAGGGGGGGATACAGCACCGCCGGAATTTGGGAGCATCGCAAGCGGAATGTTAAGTTTCTCCAAAGAGTTGCCGATTACTACAGAAGTCGCGCAGAACAACAACAATCAATACAGCGACAGCGGCATCACGCCGCTACACAACGTTGGCGAGGGCCCCAGCCCCCAGCCATCGCAATACGCACCGGGGGCCATCATGCTGCAACGTCTATCAGATGACGCAGAGTTCCACCGCCTCGTCGATACCATCTACGAAGCGGTGCTCGAACCTGCGCAGATGCCGATCGCTCTGGCCCTCCTGTCGGTCTACGCCGGGGCCGAAAGCGCACATTATTTTGTTTGGGACAAACACACCGAGACGCCGCGCCAAGGCGTGTCGTCAGGCTGGTGCGCGCAATGCCCGCAGCCGGGCCAGTGCAACGCCTTCTGCCAGGACCCGCAAGTCCTCAACGCGCAGCCGGCAGACGACGCCGACGACGCCCCTGCCAATGCCATGACCCTGGTCGACACACCCGACCTGTGCGTCACGATGCGCCTGCGTACGCGCGACGGCGCCTCGGAAGTCAGCGCCAGCGAGCGCGAACAGCGCCTGCAACGCGTGCTGCCGCATCTGCAGCGCGCTGCGCGCATGCAGCAACGCAACCAGGAACTGAACGAACTCGCCGCGCTCGGCATGGCGGGGCTGGATACGCTCGACTTTGGCGTCATGGTCATCGAACGCACCATGCGCGTGAAATACGCCAACGCCTGGGCGCGCGCGATGGCCGCAGAAGACGACCGTTTGTCGCTGGATGGCGGCAAATTGCATTCCGGTGACCATACGCACGACAGTGCGCTGCGCGCGCTGATTGAAACGGCCGCGGGCTCCCTGGGCGTGCAAGGCGCAGCGGGTTCGTGGATGTATCTGGCACGCGATGGGCGCCCAGTGCCGTTTATCGCTACGCCGCTGGCACCTTCCGACGCCATGCGTTCGGGCTGGGCGTCGCCGCTGGCGCTGGTGCTCGTGGGCAACTCCGAAACCCGCTCGGTGATGGATGCTGGCGTGCTGGCCTCGCTGTTCGGGCTGACCAATAAGGAATGCATCGTCGCCGCCCGCTTGGCTGCCGGCGAAACCCTGCAGGAAATTGCCGACCGCGAATTCCTCTCGCTGCATACCGTGCGGGTACACATCCGCGACATCCTGCGCAAGACCGGCACGCACCGCCAGTCTGAGCTAGTGCGCCTGCTGCACCTGCTGCCCAGCGTCGATCTGGAGCGCGCCGGCGCAGCCACCCCAGCTTCGCGCCGTCGCGGCCGGCTGCACGCCTGAAACGTCGGGGCTAGGCGCAATCACCCCGCGCCTGCCATTCACGTATACCCGGGTCAACGTTCCGGCATTTCTTGCCGATGCATCTGGATAGGTGCGGAGCCGTCACGCAGGCTTGATGCAATGCAACTCCGACGGTTTATCCCGACGCATTCTGTGAATAGCGCACAACAAGGTCGCCTTTTCGCTGCCTGAAACACCAGGCAATTGCGCTATCCTCGCCGCAAAACACAGACAGGCGTCGGTCTAATCGGGGGGCCGCGCCGAATGCGCTCGCATGCATAACGATTTCCATATTGCGCTGCTGCTGTTTGCGTGGGTGAGCACAGGCTTGACCACGTTTGCCGCACTAGACGCCGCGACACGTCTGCCGGGGGGCTCGACGATCGCAACACGCCGCAACTGGCGCATTGCCTGCGCCGCCATCCTTGGGATTGGCTTGTGGTCGGGGCTTTGGCTAGCCCAGGTGGGCCTGCATCGGCCGCTTGGCGCGTCGCTCGGGGCACCGTTGCTGGGCAGCCTCTTTACGGCGTTGGCCGCTTCGGTGGCCGCCTTCACCGTGGTGTTGCCAGATGCGACGTTCAGCGCGCCCAGCCAACCATTGCAGCGATGGGGCCTCGCCATCGGCGCAGCTGCGCTCGGCATCGGCCTCATGGTGTTGGAGCTTCAACTGGCGCGCCCATGGGCCTGCGGCGCAACGCTCACACTGCAGCGCATGCTGCTCAGTTACGGCGGCGGCACGCTGATACTGGGCGCGGGCGCGTGCCTGGCCATGTCGATGGCGTTCCATGCGCCGCCGGCACAGCGGCGGGAAGCGGTTGGCCTGCGGGCGCGCGCCGCTGCAGTGCTGGCAACCTCTGCCGTTTTCTCGCTGATGATCTGGCCGTCGATGACGGCTTGGACAGCCGAGGAACCGACCGCGCACATCATCCCGACCATCATGCTGAGCGCCGCTGGCATGCTGCTCGCGCTGGGCTTGCATGCGGTGCTGATCATGTTGGAAACCCGCGTCGATTCCACGCAGGCACACCTGACCGCATCGCTGGCGCGCGTGGCGAGCCAGCCGCAGATTCCGCAGCATCACGACGCGCTCACCGGCCTGCCGAACCGCTTGCAGCTGCGCCAGGCGCTCGACGGCGCCATCGTTTCCGCCACGCGACGCGGGCGACCTTTCGCGCTGTTCTATCTGGACCTGGACAACTTCGCGCAGATCAACGAGCAGCATGGACACAACGCCGGCGACCGCGTGCTGCAGATCGTTGCCGAGCGCCTGCGCCAAACCGTGCGCGG
Source organism: Ralstonia sp. R-29 (assembly GCF_049913345.1). Lineage (NCBI taxonomy): Bacteria > Pseudomonadati > Pseudomonadota > Betaproteobacteria > Burkholderiales > Burkholderiaceae > Ralstonia > Ralstonia sp. R-29. Next base: position 431,369 of record NZ_CP184378.1, on the reverse strand, counting down.
TGAAGACACCGTCGCCCGCCTCGGTGGCGATGAGTTCGGCATCCTGGTCGAGGGCCTTGCCCTGCCAGAGGCCGCCGCCACCATCGGCGACAAGCTGCTGTTCCGGCTGCGGGAATCCGTTGAAATTGACGGCCGCCGCGTGCGCGCTACAGCCAGCATCGGCGTGGTGATCCACCCGTACAACGGCGCCACCGCCGATGCCCTGCTCGAACACGCCGACGCTGCCATGTTCGACTGCAAGCAGTCCACCGGCAACGCCTACCGCTTTTTTGAACCGCGCCTGAACACCACCGCGCACCGTGTGCTGCAGATTCAACGTTCGCTCTCGCACGCGGCGCTCAACGGGCAGCTGTCGGTGTACTACCAGCCCAAGTTCGATACCCGCACGCGGGCCATGACCGGCGCCGAGGCACTGCTGCGCTGGAATCACCCGGAGCTTGGCCCGGTGTCGCCTGCTGAGTTCATCCCGCTGGCCGAGCGCACCGGCACCATTGTTGAATTGGGCGACTGGGTGGTGGAAGAAGTCTGCCGCCAGATCATGCACTGGGATGCCGCCGGCATGGCCCCGCAGCGCATCGCCGTGAATCTCTCGCCACGTCAGTTTCAGCAGCCCGACCTCGTGCAGCGGCTCTCGCAGATCCTGCACCGCTATCACGTGTCGGCACACCGGCTGATGTTCGAGATTACGGAAACCGCCGCCATGCGCGATGCCAGCCAGAGCATTGCCACAATCCGGCAGATTCAATCGCTCGGTTTTGAAGTCGCCATCGACGATTTCGGTACCGGTTACTCCAGCCTCAGCTATCTGCAGCGCTTCCGCGCCCAGCAGATCAAAATCGATCGGGCATTTGTCAGCGCGCTCGACGACAACCCACCTGAAGCCGCCGCCATCATCCGCGCCATCTGTGCAATGGCGCACTCCTTGGAAATGACGGTCGTAGCCGAAGGCGTGGAAACCGAGGCGCAAATGCAAGCCCTGATCCATCTGCATTGCGATCAGGTGCAAGGCTATCTGCTGGCACGTCCGCTACCCGCCCAAGCATTTCAAGACTGGATGAATTTACAGGCCGCCTGACGGCGTTGGTACAGAAAATGCGCCATTTTGATGCATGGCGTAAAACCTTTCGCCAACCTTTCAACTCAGCGCTTGAAAACATTACAGTGCCAAGCGCCAGCATTGCCGGGGCAATGAAGCAATCACATAAGAAAATTGTGTACGAATTGTGCAGGCGCAGCAGTTTGTCTCCATTGTCTCAGCAATGCATCAAAGGCTGAAAAATCTTCACCTGTTCACGAATCGGCATTCGGCACAAAGCCAAGCGCCATCACGGTTTTGGCTCCACGCGCCTCACATGGAATGCAACTGTAAACATTAGGTCTTAACGGAATTCATCGCTCACATGAAAGTCGTTATAATGCCGTGGGCTACGGGGAGCGTGCCCATGTTTCAATGGCAAAAATTGAGGAATCCATAATGTCGACTTACAAGGAAATTGTTCAGAAGATCTCTGAACTGCAGCGCCAGGCCGATGAACTCCGGGCAAATGAACAGGCGGCCGTGATCGCCGAAATCAAGCAGAAGATCGTGGAATACGGCCTGACCGCCGATGACCTCGGTTTTGGCAGCAAGGCCGGCGTGGTTTCGAAAAAGGCTGGCCGCAAGGTGCCCGTGCGTTATCGCGACAACAACGGCAATACCTGGACGGGCCGTGGCAAGCGTCCGGGCTGGTTGGTCAAGGAGTTGTCGGCGGGCCGCAAGGTGGAAGATTTTCTGGTCGCCTGAACCGCAGCAAGTTGCACCTCCGAGACAGCCCATAGAGGCATCCGGAAACCACAAAAGAACAAGGCCGGCATATTTGCCGGCCTTGTGCATTTTGGGCGTACGCGCGGTTATACCTGGAAGCGCCCCACCGCCGTGCGCAGGATTTGCGCCTGCTCCTCCAATGACAGCGCCGCCGCTGCGGCCTGTTCGACCAACGCCGCATTCTGTTGCGTCACCTCGTCCATCTGATTGACGGCCTGGTTGACCTGTTCGATGCCCGAGCTCTGCTCATCCGACGCGGCCGAAATCTCGCCCATGATGTCCGTCACGCGCTTGACCGCGGTCACCACCTCCTCAATCACCGCACCCGCTTCCTGCACCAGCGCCGAGCCGTTCTGCACACGGCCTACCGAATCGCCAATCAGTTCCTTGATCTCCTTGGCCGCACCGGCCGAACGCTGTGCAAGGCTGCGCACTTCGCCTGCCACCACGGCAAAACCTCGGCCCTGCTCACCCGCACGGGCGGCTTCCACGGCGGCATTGAGCGCCAGGATATTGGTCTGGAACGCGATGCCCTCGATCACGCCGATGATGTCGGCGATCTTCTTGCTGCTCTCGTTGATGCCCGACATGGTCTCGACCACACGGCCCACCACCTCGCCGCCCTTGACGGCGATGTCCGAGGCGTTCACCGCCAGCGTGCTGGCCTGACGCGCGTTGTCGGCGTTCTGCTTCACGATGCTGGTCAGCTCTTCCATGCTGGAGGCGGTTTCTTCCAGCGAGCTGGCCTGCTGCTCCGTACGTTGCGACAAGTCGGCATTGCCGGCAGCGATCTGCTTGGTTGCACTGGCAATGGAATCGGCCGAGGTCTTGATATGGGTAATCGTGCCCGTCAGCTCGCGCTGCATCTGTGCCATGGCGTAGAGCATGCTGTCCTGATCGCCCGTACGCGTCTGCACGTGCATGGCGAGATCGCCTTTGGCGATGCGGGTGGCAATATCCGCCGCGTAAGCCGGCTCGCCACCCAATTGACGCTGAACACCACGCGTGACCGTGACCACCACGAGCGTCATCAGCAGCCCCACCCCGACCAGCAACCCGAGCGCCTGCGCCAGTGAGGCGTGGAACGCTGCCTCAACGTCGTCGATATACAGACCGGTGGTCATGGACCAATCCCACGGCTCGTAGTAGGCCACGTAGGTCAGCTTGGGTTCAGCCTTGTCGCTGCCGGGCTTCGGCCAGAGATAACGCACGAACCCGCCACCGGCCTTGGCCGTGCGCGCAATATCCGCGAACAGGTGCGTGCCGGCAGGGTCGGTGACGGCCGACATGTTCTTGCCGACCATCTCCGGCTTGAACGGGTGCATGACCGAGACGGTGTCGCTGTGCGACAGCGAGAAGTAGCCGTCGGTGCCGTAGCGCATGTCCTTGAGGCGGGCCATGGCTTGTGCCTTGGCCTCGTCCACCGACATCTTGCCCTCCTGCGCGAGTTGGGCGTACTCCTTGATCACGCTGAATGCCGTTGCGCTGACGTTCTGGAGATCGCGTTGCCGCTCCTCCATGCGCACCATGCGCGCGCTCCATGCGCTCCACAACGCGATCACCAGCAGACATGCCCAGCTCAGGACGAGCGGCAGCCACAGCTTCTGTCGAAGCGTCAGTCGATTCATCTTCCTTCCCTCCATGCGTTTTTGTGTCCGCGTCGTGCGCGGTGCTCCCCGGCGCGATTGCACGCGCTCTCTATGCGCTATCGGGCAGATGGAAAGGAAACTTGAATGCGCGTAGGGCTGACGGCCTCTGGCGCGCGATTGACAGCCTTGGCAGCTTTAGCGCAAGGCGTGGGGATTGATGCTGGGCAATGCCGCGTCGGCGGGGGGCGCGGGTTCGGTCACAACACGCGTTGGCGTTGGTTGTTGCTCCTGCTCCAGCGGCGACCACGATTCCCACAGTCCCTGGCGTCGGACGACCTCGGGCGCAGCCGAAGCCATGGCGACTTGTGATGAGGCAACGTCCGCCCCAGGGAGCTTTTCTGCCTTTTCAGTCTTTTCGGCGACGAGCTCGACATGCGAGCCGGCCATGCGCACCGCACGACCGCCGGCATCGCGCGACGCCACGCCGTGCGCCACTATCTGGCGATAGCTGCCGTCCTTGTGCCGCATGCGGAACTGCGCCGTGTAGGCTGGCGCGCTGCCATCCACATGGGCCTGAATACAGTTGAGCACCATTGGCAGATCGTCAGGATGCACCAGGCGCAGATATTCGCTGGTGCTCGGGCCAATCTCCTTGAGCGAGTAACCCAGCATGGCGGCAAAGCGCGTAGAAAACTGCGCGCTGCGCGTCACCAGATCGAACTCCCACAAGCCCACGTCGGCGCCGTCCAGCAACAGCTGATGGCGCGCCGACAGCTCAGCCTCGCGCTGGCGATAGCTTTGCTCCAGGTCGTTGAGCGCCTGCATGGTTTCTTTGCGCCGGCGGATTTCACGTGCGGTGACAGCAGTGGCAGCATCACCCGCCGCGCGATCCCGATAGCCCAGCAGGTAACCGGCTAGCACGGAAGCAACCGCACCCAATACCACCAGCCCTTGCAGCCATGCCGGCGCGCTCTGCGCGGAAGCTGGTGCAATGTTGGCCAATGATGCGGCGTACACGGCGCCGACCGCCAGCCCCATGCCGAGCAGCACGCTCACAAACAGGCTGACGGTCGGGCGACGCGCCGCCACACCCGATGCGCCCGAACGCGCCGTGAAGGCAAACTGCAACGCAGCAGCACAGGCGATGGCCGACAGCGCCATGACGATGCCGAACAGCCCCGCATCCTGCAATGCAACCGACTCAAAGCGTGCCACACCTGCGAGCAACAGCACCGTCACCGGCCCGCTCATACTGAGCAGCACGCCTAGCACCAGCGCGCGCACCGTCCCCGAGCGACCGCCCAGCACGCACCACAGCGCCGCCACTGCCAGGCTCCAGGCGAACGCGGCCAGCGCCATCACGTAGGGTGCCGTGTCTTCTTGCAGGGGCCAGCGGCCGATTAACGGCAGCAACGGCACCGTCCACAACGCGATCGCCGAGAACAGCGCTGTCACGACCAGCGGCAAGCGCGAGCGCATCGCCGTCGCGCTGCGCAGACCGTCCAGCAAACGCAGCAACAGGTTGCCCGCGCCGCATGCCACGATCAATGGCAGCAGCGCGCCAACCAGTGCACTAACCAAGTGATCAAGATGATCGACAAGCGCCACGTTCACTGCAGGAGGTCTCCGGTGTCGGATGCGTCAGAAAACCAATGCATCAGCCGCGCGTCTGAAAACCTTCGGGGTTCATGCTTTGCCAGCGCCACGAGTCTTCGCACATGCGCTCGATGCCGTACTGTGCGCGCCAGCCCAGCAGCGTCGCGGCGAGGGCCGGGTCGGCATAGCAGGCGGCAATATCGCCAGGGCGGCGATCGACGATCTGATACGGAATCGGGCGGCCGCTGGCGCGCTTATAGGCTTCCACCACTTCCAGCACCGAATAGCCGCGGCCCGTGCCGAGGTTGACCGTGAAGCCACGGCCATCGCGGCGCAGTGCATCCAGCGCGGAGAGATGCCCGCGCGCCAGGTCCACCACGTGGATGTAGTCGCGCACGCCGGTGCCGTCTGGCGTGGGCCAATCGCCGCCGTAGACGGACAGTTTCTCGCGCTTGCCCACGGCTACCTGCGCCACATACGGCATCAGGTTGTTGGGAATGCCGCGCGGGTCTTCGCCGATCAGCCCGCTGTGGTGCGCGCCCACTGGGTTGAAATAGCGCAGATGGGCGATCTGCCACGCGGCGTTGGAAATCTCCAGATCGCGCAGCACCTGCTCGCCCATCACCTTGGTCTGGCCGTACGGGTTGGTGGCGGACAGCGGAAACGATTCAGTAATCGGCACCGTATGTGGATTGCCGTACACCGTGGCCGACGAGCTGAACACCAGCTGGCGCACATTCGCATGGGCCATGGCGGCGCACAGCGTCACCAGCCCGCCCATGTTGTTGTCGTAGTAAGCCAGCGGCTTCTGCACCGACTCGCCCACCGACTTGAGCGCCGCAAAATGGATGACGGCCGAGATGCGCGTGCTGGCAAATAGATCGTCGAGCAGGCGGCGGTCACGCACGTCGCCTTGCACAAACTTCGGCGTCTTGGCGGTGATCTGCTCAATGCGCGACAGCACCGTCGAGCTGCTGTTGCAGAGGTTGTCCAGCCCAATCACCTGATAGCCCGCATCCAGCAGTTCAACCCAGGTGTGCGAGGCGATATAGCCGGTGGCGCCGGTCAGCAGAATGGTTTCGGTCATTGGGTGCGAGGTATCGAGGAGGAAGAGAGTTCTATCGTGCCGGTTCGAACGCGGCATCGCGTTGCACCGCACCATAGCCACCGGCGCGATGAAACAGCGCGATCATAGCAAAGCACCGCATGGATTTGCGGGCGATTTGCCGCAAAAACGTGCAGAAAAACGGCGCGCTGAAACGGTGTCTGTGCTGGCAACCCGTTGATTGCCCGATGGGCGGTCCGATCAGTCGCCCGATCGGAGGTCCACCCGGCCGTCCGGGTGAGCAGCGGCCTGCCAATCAGCATAAGCAGCACGCAAACGCCAGGCCGAGGTCTGGTCACGCAGGCCCAGCGCGTACCCCACTTCAGCGGGGGCGGCTCCGGCATCGAACAACGCGGCCGCGTAGCCATTGCGCAGCGTCTGCGGAGAGAGCCGTTCGCTGCGGTGCGTCAATGCGGGCAGCGCCGCAAGCCAAGCCTCTACCCGCCGATAGATGGAGGCCGCATGCATGACCCGCCCCCCTGCGTCGGCCACGAACACGCGTTCGCCTTGCACCTCAGCATGTCGACGTACCGCCAACCACGCCGCCAGCGCAGGGCGCGCCGCCTCCAGCAGTGGCGCCTGATACGCCGGGCCGCGCACGGGCTCCACGGTGATGGTCTCCAGTGCATCCCCCACCTGGCGGAGCAACAGCGACTGCACCTGCGCCACCTTCAACCCCGCGCCATGGCACACCGCCACCAAGGCCCGGTCGCGTGCCAGCTTGAAGGCGCTGGCATTGGCTGCCGCCTCATTTCCGCCGGCACCCACCTCCAACGACACCTCGATGGCCTCCCGCTCGGCCACGGAAAGAAACGTGGTCGGGTCGTTTTCGCCTTCCGCCAATTTTTGCTGCACGACCGAGCTGGCCGGGTTGTGTGTACCCGTGCGCAACTGCTCGATCTGGTGGAAAACACGCTCGATCAGCCGGGCATACCGGTAGCGGTGCAGCTTGGTCAGGCCTGATTCGTCAAGGAAGGCGGCAATGTCGCCCGCGCTCCAATCGGCCAGCGCGCGCTGGCGCGACTCGGCCCAGCGCAGCCATTTACCCCACATCGCGCGGTACACCGTCGCAGACGACTCGCGGTAACCGCGCACCGCCAGCCAGTGTTCAAAGGCTTGCGCGGGCTGGTCTGCCCAGTCTTGCAGGCTGGGCTGGAACAAATCGGGAACCGGCGTGGCGGGCGGCGTAAAGGCTGGCGGCATGCAGGAAAAACGGGCGGGCGATGTCGTTTCGCGTATCCTGCCGAGCGTAACACGCCATTAACTGACCCCATCGTGAAGAAAACCGACCTCGAAAAACTCAAGGGCCTGAAGATCGCCAACAACCTCAAGCGCGACAGCCAGCGCGCCGGCAAGCCCGGCCAGGGCAGCGGCAAGGCCATCCCCAAGAACAACAAACTGCTGAAGGCGCTGCTCGGCAAGCCCGCCGAAGACGACTCGCAAAAGTCCTGACGTCCTGACGCGCATCCCACATCTCTAGAACCCTGCCCTGTTGTTCCAACGGGCGCTTGGGTGCTACCGTCCGGCGCGTTTCCACATCACGTGATGCGCCGGATATGCCCTCCCCCTACCCCCACCTGCTTAGCCCCCTCGATCTCGGCTTCACCACGCTCAAGAACCGCGTGCTGATGGGGTCGATGCATACCGGGCTGGAAGACGGCAATCACTTCGATCGCCTGGCCGCCTACTTTGCCGAGCGTGCGCGTGGGGATGTCGGCCTGATGGTGACCGGAGGTTTTGCGCCCAACATCGCCGGGTGGACCAAGCCGTTTGCCGGCCGACTGGCTACACACGGCGCGGCACGTCGCCACCGCGCCGTCACCCACGCCGTGCATGAGGAAGGCGGCAAGATCGCGCTGCAGATTCTGCATACCGGCCGCTACGGCTATCACCCGTTTGCGGTGGCGCCATCGGCATTACGCTCACCCATCAGCCCATTCACGCCGCGCGAGTTGTCGGCACGCGGCATCGAGCGGCAGATCCGCGCATTCGTGCGCTGCGCCCAACTGGCCCGCGAAGCCGGCTATGACGGCGTAGAGATCATGGGTTCCGAGGGCTACTTCATCAACCAGTTCCTCGTCACGCATACCAACAAGCGCACCGACGACTGGGGTGGCAGCTATGCCAACCGCATGCGCCTGCCGGTGGAGATCGTCCAGCGCACGCGCGAGGCGGTCGGCAAAGACTTCATCCTCATCTATCGCCTGTCGATGATCGACTTGATCCCGGACGGCAGCTCGTGGGAAGAAGTCGTGCAGCTCGCCAAGGCCGTGGAGCGCGCGGGCGCCACCATCATCAACACCGGTATCGGCTGGCACGAGGCGCGCATCCCCACCATCGCGACGAGCGTGCCGCGCGCGGCCTTTGCGTGGGTAACGAAGCAGATGAAGGGCGAGGTCGGCATTCCGCTGGTCACATCAAACCGCATCAACACGCCCGAAGTGGCAGAGGCTGTGCTGGCGGAGGGTTGCGCCGATATGGTTTCGATGGCGCGCCCGCTACTGGCCGACGCGGAGTTCGTGCGCAAGGCGGCCACGAACCGCGCGCAGGACATCAACACCTGCATCGCCTGCAATCAGGCGTGTCTGGACCACGCATTCAAGGCCAAGGTTGCGAGTTGCCTCGTCAACCCGCGTGCATGCCATGAGACGGAGCTTGTCATTCGCCCCACCCCTGCGAAGCGACGCTTTGCGGTGGTGGGCGCAGGGCCGGCGGGCTTGTCAGCGGCCATCACGCTGGCGGAGCGCGGGCATGCTGTCGACTTGTACGACGCCACACCGGAACTCGGCGGCCAGTTGAACATGGCCAAGACGATTCCGGGCAAGGAAGAGTTTCACGAGATGCTGCGCTACTTCACGCGCCGCGTGGAGGCGACGGGCGTAGCGCTGCGGCTGGGCACGCGCGTGGATGCGCAGCAACTGCTGGCAGGCCAATACGACGAGATCATCGTCGCGACGGGCGTGTTGCCGCGCAACCCGAAGATTCCGGGGCAGGAGCATCCGAGCGTGCTGTCGTACATCGACGTGCTGCGCCATCGCAAGCCGGTGGGCAAGCGCGTGGCGATTGTCGGTGCGGGGGGTATCGGCTTTGACGTGGCGGAGTTCCTCGCGCTCGATGGCCACTCGCCCACGCTGGATTTGCAGACGTGGCGCACCGAATGGGGCGTCGGTGACCCGACGCAGGTGCGCGGCGGTGTGGATGGCGTCCACCCGCAACCCGAGGCGCCAGCACGCGACATCACGCTGCTGCAGCGTCGCGCCGGCAAGCTGGGCGCCGGCCTTGGCAAGACCACCGGCTGGATCCATCGCACCAGCCTGAAAAACATGGGCGTGCGCATGGTGGGCGGCGTCAACTACGAGCGCATCGGCGACGAGGGCCTGCTGGTGAGCTACGGCGACAAACGCGAAGACGCAGAATGGCTGCCGGTGGACTCCATCGTGCTCTGCGCCGGCCAGGAGCCGTTGCGTGAACTGGTCGCGCCGCTGCAAGCGGGCGGCGCCAAGGTGCACATCATCGGCGGGGCAGACGAGGCACGCGAACTCGACGCCAAACGCGCCATCGACCAAGGCACACGTCTGGCCGCATCGCTTTGAGATTGCAGTGACGCCCACAGCGCGCGCGGTGTGAAGGAATTGCACCCCGCGCCCGTTTTTACAAGCCTCGCACCGCCCCGGCCCGCCGCGAATGGCGACATGACAAGGCGCTGACAAGACGCGGTGGGGCCGGCCCGGTTCTTGCGTGAAACAACGCATCACGCACATCCCCCATGAACCGGTTTGTCCAAACACGCTGCACCCCAGTCTTCCGCCAGCGCGGCGCCCCTGCCCCCGCTCGATCTCAACCGAACGGCATTCCTGCTCGACTTTGACGGCACGCTCGTCGACATCGCGCCGCAACCCGATGCCGTCCACGTGTCCGCGCCGCTGCGCGAGATGCTCGCCGGTCTGCATGCCGCCAGTGGTGGTGCGCTGGCCATCATCAGCGGGCGCACGGTGCACGACGTCGAAACACAACTCGCGCTGCCCGGGCTGGTGATTGCCGGTGTGCACGGCGCCGAACGGCGCTACGCCGATGGCCGCTTCGTCCGGCTCGACACCAACCCCGATGCGCTGGCCGAACTTGCACGCGAACTGCATACCGAGTTCACGCAGTTGGCCGCGGAATTTCCCGGTGTGGTGCTCGAGAACAAAGACATCGCGTTCGCGCTGCATTACCGCCATGCCCCGGATGCAGAAAGCGCCGTGCTTGCGCTGGGAGACCGAATCGCGCGGCGCCATGCAGACCACGTTCGGCTACAAGCCGGCAAGATGGTCGTCGAACTCAAGCCGCGTGGCGCCAGCAAGGGCGACGTGGTGCACACACTGATGACGGAGCCGCCCTTCATGGGCCGCCAGGTGCTGTTTGCGGGGGATGACCTGACAGACGAGAGCGCCTTCTACGCCATCAATGCGCTGGGTGGGTGGTCCATCAAGGTGGGCACGGGCCCGAGCCAAGCGCGCTGGCGCGTGCGAGACCCGGCGGCATTGCGGGCATGGTTGGGTGGGCTCGTTGCGGGTGCAGCGGAGCGTGCCCCATGAGCCGGCTCATCGTTGTCTCCAACCGCGTGGCGCCTGTGACCGAAGGCCAAGGCACGGCCGGCGGCCTGGCAGTCGGCGTGTTCGACGCGCTGCGCGAGACCGGCGGCGTCTGGTTCGGCTGGAGCGGCGAGACTGCGCCCACGGTTTCGCACGAACCGCATATCGTCAGCAAGGGCAATATCACTTACGCCACGGTGGGCCTGAACCGCAAGGATTACGACCACTACTACCGTGGCTTTGCCAACGCCACGCTATGGCCGACCTTTCATTACCGGGTGGACTTGTCGCGCTATCAGCGGCAGGAGTATCACGGCTATCGGCGGGTCAATGCGCAGTTCGCCCATCAACTCAAGGCGCTGGTGCAGCCCGACGACATCCTGTGGGTGCACGACTACCACCTGATCCCGTTTGCGGCGGAGTGCCGCGCGCTGGGCCTCACCAACCGCATCGGGTTCTTCCTGCACATACCGTTTCCGTCGCCGGAAATCCTGACGACCATTCCGCCGCATGAAGACCTGATGCGCGCGCTGTGCGCGTATGACCTGGTCGGCTTTCAGACCGAAACCGACCGCGTGGCCTTCTACGACTACATCGAGCGCGAGGCGCGGGGCTATATCGAGCAGAAGGAGCAGAACGGCCCCGTGCACGCCTATGGCCACACGCTGCGCGCGGAGGTCTACCCCATCGGTGTCCATCCGGACGAGATCGCGCAGCAGGCTGTGTCCTCGCTGGCGCGACGCAATCCATTTGCGCGCCACGCTGGCCTGCGCGCCGAGCCCGGCGGCCAGCCCAAGCTCATCATGAGCGTGGACCGGTTGGACTACTCCAAGGGCTTGCCCGAACGCTTCCGCGCCATTGAGCAATTGCTCGACGATTTTCCTGAGCACCGCCGGCACGTCACCTTCATCCAGATTGCGCCGACCTCGCGGCAGGATGTGCAGAGCTACCAGCAGATCCGCCAGCGGCTGGAAGCGGAATCGGGCCGGATCAACGGCAAGCATTCGGAGTTGGACTGGGCGCCCATTCGCTATATCAACAAGCAATACGAACGCCGCGTGCTGATGGCGCTGTTCCGCAGCTCGCAGATCGGCTACGTGACGCCGCTGCGCGATGGGATGAACCTCGTCGCCAAGGAATACGTGGCCGCGCAAGACCCGGAAGACCCCGGCGTGCTGGTGCTCTCGCGCTTTGCCGGTGCGGCGCGCGAGCTCGATGCCGCGCTCATCGTCAATCCGTACGACACGCGCGGTATGGCCGAGGCGCTGAACCGCGCGTTGACGATGCCGCTGGAAGAACGCAAGGCGCGCTACGCCCACATGATGGATCGGCTGCGTGTGGCGAATCTCACGGTCTGGCGGGAGCGTTTTATCGAAGACCTGCGTAACAGCCCGGCGCGGTAGTCACGCGCCAGCACTGCCGCTGTGCAGGATGCTCTCGCCAGCTTCGACGCCATCATCGGCGTCTGCCGCAAGCATGGCATCCAGAACCGAGCGCATGCGCGACCAATGCGAACCCGGCCAGTACACGCGTCGGCAGACATCGCAGGTACTGAACATGTGCTGCCGCTCCCGCACGCGCGGCGGCACGCTGGCGGCGGCCTCTTCCACGCTCAGCATGCGCAGTGGCACGTTGCACTCCAGGCAGCGCGAGAAAGGTTTAGCCCCCTCTGCCAACCGAAAGCGCATGACGATCTCGCGCATCTGCCCCTGCGGCTCCCGCGCACGGATGAACGCACCACGGCGAATGCCGCGCCGCTTGAGCAATTCGCGATCGCGCGAGAGAACGATCCAGTCTTCCGCCTGCGCCAGCGCTTCAATGGCCGCGTCGGCGTAGTTGTTGTCGTAGGCGGTATCAAAGCCGGCCATGCGCAACAGGCGTGCAGTCGCGCCAAGGTGGGCATCGCACAGAAAATGCAACGGCGCCGCCGGCCACGCAGGTTCCACACCGGCCACCGCAATGTGACCGTTAGGCGGCAGCATGCGCTCCACGGGGGCGGGCTCGCCGTCCACCAGTACCCGGCCGACCTCGGTATGCGGCACGCCAAGCGCCTCGATGGCGTGCTTGAGCGTGGCGCCCTCGGCCCAGGCGCGTGCAATGGTGTGCCCGCGCAGCGCCAGCGGCAGAAGCGGCGTCAGGTCGGCATCGAACGTGAGGGAAACGAGCGGCATGCCTGCCACGATACTCCGCAGCCGGGAAAACAGCGAATCGGCAGTGGCATCAACGTTTGGAGTGACCCGGGATCAGGCGTTGGATGGCCGCGGCAGGATCAGCGCAAACACGGTGCCGCGCCCCGGTGCACTGCGAACGTCAACCATGCCGCCGTGCCGCTCGATCACCGCCTTGACGAACGGCAGCCCCAGCCCCACACCGCCGCTGCCGTCGGGTTTGTGCTCGGCCTGAAAGAAGGGCTCGAACAAGCGGCGCACGGTTTCCTCGTCCATGCCAATCCCCTCGTCAATCACGCTCAGCACCAGTGCACCTTCAGCGCCGGCATCAATGGTGAGCCGCACCGCAGTGCCTGCGGGCGAATACTTGATCGCGTTGTCCACCACATTGACGACGGCACGCATGAGCATGTCGGCATTGCCGCTGACGATGGTGTCTTCCACGTTGAACATCGGCGCGTGCAAGACGATGCCCTTCTGTTCGGCCGCAAGCCAGCTCTGGTCGACCGCCTCTTCGGCCACTTCGCTCAACGCCACAGGTTCAAACTCGGCCCGGTCGAGCCGCTCCGCACGGCTTAACTGCATGAAGTCCTTGGCAATGCGTAGGGAGTACGAAGCCTGCTGGCGCAGATCGTTCAGAAAGGTGCGGTCCGACACCGTATCCGCATCGTCGCCATGCGCGCCGCCACGGCGGTCGATCAGCGAGAGGATGGCCGTCAGCGGACTACGCAGGTCGTGTGCGATGTGGCGCAGCATGCGCTTGTCGTGCGAGACGAGGTCTTTCACCTCGGTGATGTCGATCAGGCAAACAAGGTGCGATGTTTGCGCGAGTCCATCCCCGCCCTCCCCCTCGGGCGAGAGCGCATCGCACATGAGCATGTGGGTACGGCCACCCCAATCGATTTCTCGGATGGTATCGCTGCCTTGTTGCACGCTTTCCGCGACGAGCTGCTCCACCTGGGCCAGCGCCGGCGCAGCACCGTCGCCTTGTGCGCCGCTTTCCATCAGCGCCGCCGCTTTCGCGTTCCAGACCGCAACGCGGCCATCCATCGCAAGGAAGACCGGGTACGGCATCTGGTTGATCATGTCGACGTAGAGCTTCTGCCAGCCACGCACCTGTTGCAGGGTCGCCTTGATGCTGCTCAGTTCCCCGCCGGGCGCCACCTCGGCATCGGCCGCACGTTCCAACGGCCGGATCGACGCGGCGATCCCACGCCACTCAGACAGCTCGCTACGCAGCATCGACAGCATCCGCGCATGCCGCTCCCACGCAAAGAAGCCGTAGATGAGCAAACAGACCACCGGCAGCAAGCCCAGCGGCAGCCAGATGTGGAAGGCCAGCATGACCAGCGGCACGGCAAAGATCACCACGCCCCAGCCGAGCGCGGCCAGGTGCACGGCGCGCCCTGGCACCAGCACACAGATGAGCACGATGCCGAACGCCAACGCCAGATAGATCGCCACCTCAAGCCCAATCGGCGCCTCCCGCGCCACGTTGCCCGAAGCAATCGCATCGGCAATCAGGGCATCGAGCTGCGTCCGCGTGACCTCGTGCGCGTTGAGTGACGAGATCTGGAATGTTCCCTCGCCACGCCACGCCTGGTTGCCAACAAAGACCACCTTCCCCGCAAAGGTCTCTTTGGGCACGCGCTGATGCAGCACGTCGATATACGAATACTGCGGAAGGTTCATCGCCCTCGGCAGCATCGTCATCACGGCTTGCGTGCGCTCGTCGCTAATGGACTGCGCATACGGCTGCATGAACTTGGCGATGGGCAATCGCGGCTCAACGCCGGCAACGCGCAGTGCGTCGAGCGAGACGCTGCCATAGTTGAAACCCGCCGACGCGCGATAAGGCACGAACCCCGTCACCACGCCGTAATGGCCCACCGTGATGACCCGATGGCTGCGCGCAGCCGCCAGCGAACTGAGGGATTGCGGCAGCATCAGGTTGGAGCCGCCCGTTGCATCTTCCGCCACGCTCGGCACGATCAACAGCGTACGCGGATAGGCACGCATGCCCGCCTGGAGCGCCGAATAATCCAGCCCCGGCAGCAGTGGTAAATCGAGCGCGACACTGCGCGCCTCGCTCAGCGCATCGAGCAACTGCGCCGAGTACCCCGCTATGCGACGAGGGTCCAACTCGGCCACCGTCGCCTCATCAATGTTGACGACGACAACCTGCCCAGTGGAGCGATGCGCCACCACCTGCGCCATCGCATCGAACAGGACGCGATCCAGCGCCCCTGATACCACGCCGCTTCCCGGATGCCCGCTGGCGGCAGCCAGCATCACCATGACGACAACGAACAGGCCCCGCCAGGGGCCGAGCGACAGCAGACGGCGGATGAGCGAGGGCATCAGGCGAAAAGAGCGCGCTCTGGGCCGTCAGTCGAGATCGCTATCGGCCGCGTCTACAAGACGCTCGAGGCGATAGCCATGCCGATACACGCTTGAAATCCGCAACCCATGCGCACGCAGGCGCAGCGTGTTGCGCACCCGGGTGATGTAGGTCGCCAGCGTACCGACCTGCGAGGCATCCGTCTCGCCCCACACATGCTTGAGCAGCGCATCGCGGCTCACAACGCGGCCCGCGTGGTTGAGCAGGTACAAGGCGATGGCGAACTCGCGCTCGGGCAGCGCGATCTGCTCACCATCGGGCAGCGTTGCGGTGCGCGCAGTCTCGTCGAGCACGTAGCCGTCGAACCCCACCTGCTGCTTGCGCTGCGTCTCGGGGTAGTACTTGCGCAGTTGCGCGACGACACGGGCAACGAGCATGCGCTCGCTGGCGGGCTTGACAAGGTAGTCGTCGGCGCCGCTGGCCAGGCCGTGCAGGATGTCGCGCTCGTCGTCGTGCTGGGTGAGCAGCACGATGGGCAGCTCGTAGTGGATGCGCTTGCGCGTGGCGATCAGCACATCAATGCCGTTCATGCCCGGTACATCCCAGTCGAGCAGCAGCATGTCGACCTTTTCCTGGTCGATGCGCGCCATGAAGGCAGGACCGTCGTGCTCAACGATGACGTCATAGCCCGCCTTCTGGAGCCACCGCTGGACGGCTTCTGCTTGCGCGACGTTGTCTTCCAGGACAGCGATGCGCTTCTTCTCGGAATCGGTGGGCGTGGCCGTCGACATGGTGTGCGGAGTGCTTGGAGGCGTTTTTGAGGGACGTGCTAATCGTCACATTCCGTCAATGGTAGCAGTCTTGCCCCCTAAATCCAGCGTTCGAGCGCCTTGTCGGGGCACGAATATCCGAATCGATTTAACACCGCCTCCTTGCGTGCCGTCTTGAGCAGACGTGGCCGTCTGATGAACAGGCGGCAGCAGATACCCCCCAACTTAGAGTCAAGGAGCCGTACCATGCTGAGCCTGCACACCAACGCCGCTGCGATGAACATCCAGAAGGCCATCGGTAACAACCGTGCCAACCTGAACACCACCATGACCCGCCTGGGTACTGGCATGCGCATCAACTCGGCCAAGGACGACGCCGCTGGCCTGCAGATCGCTGTTCGCCTGCAAGCACAAACGCGCGGCATGGGCGTGGCCATGCAAAACACCCAGAACGCCTCGTCGATGCTGCAAACGGCCGACGGCGCGTTCAACGAAGTCACCAACGTGCTGTACCGCATGAAGGATCTGGCGACGCAAGCCGCCGACGGTTCGTCCAACGACGAAGACAAGAAGGCCATGCAGGCTGAGTACGATGCACTGGGCAAGGAACTCGCCAACATCATGGGCAACACGTCGTATGGTGGTGCCAAGCTGATCGGCGAAACCGGCAGCAAGCTGGCGGCAGCCGTGACGTTCCAGATCGGTGCTTCCGCCAGCGAAAAGATGGAATTTAACGTGTCGACCGAACTGGGCAAGGTGCACACCGACCTGAAAGCGGCCTCCAAGGCGTTCGGCGGTGCCACCGGCGACGACCTGACCGCTGGCACGGGCGCCAACGACATGATCGGCAAGCTCGAAGCGGCACTGTCCTCCGTCGGCGCAATGCGCTCGGCCATCGGTGCGGGCGAAAACCGCCTCGGCCACGTCTACAACAACCTGGGCAACATGTCGATGAACACGGCTGACGCTGAAGGCCGCATCATGGACGCCGACATGGCCACGGAAAGCGCCAAGATGAGCTCGCAGCAAGTGCTGATGCAAGCCGGCATGGCCATGCTCAAGCAAACCAGCAGCATGAACCAGATGGTGCTGTCGCTCATCCAGTAAGCGATTCCGCTCTAGATTGAGATTGACTGGCCGGTCCGCCACAAGCGGGCCGGTTTTTTTATGCGTTCAAGGTTTGTACAACCTTCTCCGTGATGTGGCGTCCACTGCCGACAATGGCGCCAACTCTTCAAACGGAACCCCAAACGTGTCGGCACTTTCCACTCCTTCCCGTAACGCCCGAGCCGCCACCCCAGTGGTGCTCGATCCGTGCACGCTGGGGCGTCCGTATCACTTGCTCGACGAAGTTCTGCAAGACATCAAGCGCAGAATTGATCACACCTTCCACGAACGCTTCAACCTGCGCCGTGGCACGAACTTCGTCACCTCTCACATCGCCATTGCGGCGATCCGCCCGCGGGACGCCGCCGACTGGCGCACTTACGCATCGGAGCACGGCCAGATTGCCGTGCGCTGCAATCGCACGCTGCTGCTGGCGCTGCTGGCTTGCCACTACAACACACCGCTCGATGAAGCCACGCTGGCCGCGCCCGGCCCGGAAACCGGCACGGAACGCCGCTTTGCCGCCCAGTTGGACGCCACGGTGCTCAGCGCCTTCGCCACAGCGGTGATCGGCGAGCAGACCCAAGCCTTTCCGCCCCTGGCCGACGCGCTGCCGTCGCCCACGGCTCGCACACTGCGCATCACCATTGAAGACCGCAGCCGCCACTTGCGCGGCGAACTGGAATTTGCACTGGACGAAGCGTGGCTTGCGCACCTGTTTGCCCGCCTCGATGCGCAACGTCTGCGCCCGACGCCGTCCGCCTCGGACGGCACGCCCGCCAATGTGCGCATCCCCATCACGCTGTCGGTGCGCATGCTGACCAAGGACATGCGCCTGGAAGACCTGCTGCGCATGGGCCCCGGCGACATCCTGCCCGTCCGGCTGCCCGATACCGCCGACGTGCTCGTCGACAACGTGCGCCTCTACCGCGCGGCCCTGGCCGAGCAGCAAGGCGCCATGTGGATCACCTCTTTCGAACTTGTGGAGTAACACGACATGACTGCCATCAACGATATCGACCTCTCCGCGCTGGACGACCTGGACCTGGGCGACGAGCCTCAGGCCACCGCCGAAGCTGCCGCCCCGCGCGACCCGATGCGCATGCTGCGCCGCATCCCCGTGCGCCTGACGCTGGAAGTGGGCGAAGCCACCGTGCCGCTGGCCGATCTGCTGTCGTACGAAGCCGGCTCCACGGTAGAACTCAACCGCCTGGCCGGCGAGCCGCTCGTCATCAAGGTCAACGGCACCGCCATCGGCACGGCGGAAGTCGTGGTCTCGGGCGAGCACTACGGCCTGCGCATCATTGAACTGGACGACCTGAGCTCGCTCACGTCATGAAACACCGCGCCCTCCTCGTCCGCCTCGGCACCTGGCTGCTCGTGTTTGCCGGCTTGGCGCTGGCCACGCTGGCCGTGCCCGCACTCGCGCATGCCGACACGCTGACGCTCGCCTCCAGCGGCCCGAAGGGTGAAGGCTTTACCGTCAAGACGCAGATCCTCGTGCTGATGACGCTGCTCGGGTTGCTGCCCGCGCTGCTGATGACGATGACGAGCTTCCTGCGCTACGTGGTCGTGCTGTCGCTGCTGAAACAGGCGCTGGGCCTGCAGCAAGGGCTGCCCGCGCGCATCGTCACCGGCGTCGCGCTGGTGCTCACGATGCTGACGATGCGCCCGATTGGCGAGGAGATCTGGCAGAAGGCCTTCGTGCCGTATGACCAAGGCAAGGTGAGCATGCAAGTCGCGCTCCAGACGGCAGAGAAGCCGCTCTCCAACTTCATGCTCGCGCAAACCAACAAGGCCACGCTCGCGCAAATGGCCAAGCTCTCGGGCACCGAGAAGATCGAGAAAGCCGAAGACCAACCCTTCCTGGTCAAGCTGTCCGCCTTCGTGCTCAGCGAGCTGAAGACCGCGTTCCAGGTGGGCGCGATGCTGTTCATCCCGTTCCTGATCATCGACATCATCGTCGCCTCCGTGCTGATGGCGATGGGGATGATGATGCTGTCACCGCTGGTCATCTCATTGCCGCTCAAGCTGCTGTTGTTCGTGCTGGTGGATGGCTGGTCGTTGACGGTGAACACCCTCATCACCAGTGTGAAGTGAACATAAGGGCCTTCTGATGCTGACCCCAGACCTTGCCGCCAGCCTCGCCATTGATGCGCTGCGCCTCGTGCTCGTCATCATCCTCGTGCTCATCACGCCGGGGCTGATTACCGGCGTGCTGGTCGCCATCTTCCAGGCCGCTACGCAGATCAACGAACAGACGATGAGCTTTCTGCCGCGCCTGGTCACCACGCTCATCGCGCTGGCGCTGGCCGGCCCATGGGTAGCTGACCGCGTGATGCACTACACGGTTGAGATTTTCGGCCGTGCCGCACAACTGGCCGGCTGATCAAGCACGCATGGAAGACGTCCTCATCCAGCTACTGCCACTCGCCAACGCGATCGTCTGGCCGTTCTGCCGGATCGCCGCTGCGCTGGCCGCAGCACCGATCCTGGGTGAGGTGATGGTGCCGATGCGCATTCGGTTGCTGGTGGCGCTCATCCTCGCACTCGTCGTGCAGCCGGGCATACCGACACCACCGACCATTGACCCGATCTCGCTGCAAGGCGTGGCGGCCATGGCCGAGCAGGTACTGATCGGCGGGCTGCTCGGCTTCATGTTCCACCTCGTGCTCTCTGCGCTGCAGATTTTCGGCACCATCGCCTCGTCGCAGATGGGCCTGTCGATGGCGCAGATCAACGACCCAATGAACGGCCAGATGGCCGACGTGCTGACCAGCGTGATGTACGTGGTGTTCATCCTGCTGTTCTTTGCGGTGGATGGGCACCTGATCCTCACGCACGTGCTGGCGCGCAGCTTTACGGTGTGGCCAGTGGGCAGCTTTGCGTTTGACCTGGCGGCACTCAAACACCTGGCGTTTGCGGTGGGCTGGATTTTCTCGGCGGCCGTGGCGCTGGCCTTGCCGGTGATGTTTGCCACGCTGGTCGTGCAAGTCGGCCTGGGCCTGCTGAACCGCGCTGCGCCCGCGTTGAACCTGTTCGCGCTGGGCTTTTCGGTGACGACGATGTTCGGGCTGTTGCTGCTGACGCTGCTGCTGCCCTCGCTGCCCGACCACTACGGCCGCATGGTGGAGCACGTGCTGGAGGTGTATGACCAACTGGCTCTACCGCCCGCGCCCGGCAAGGTGTGACGCGCCCGACACAGGCGGTGTGCGCACCGCTACGCTTCCCGGGCGGACCTCAGGGGGCCGACGGCGCACCTCAAAGCTCCGACTTCCGCACTAAAAGTTTCGAATCCGGACCTCTTGGGGTCCGTTCACGCGTCTCGAAGCATCGTGAACGCTTAAAAAAGCGGCATTGACGCTCCAAAAAGCAGCATTAACGGGCCTCCGAGGGTCGTGAACGCATCTCCGAGCCTCGTTAATGCTGCTTTTTTATGCATTAACGGTGCATCGGAGGTCCGTTCACGGACGAAAAAGTATCGAATCCGGGGTTCTGAACACCATGCACGGGCCTCGCAGGCCCAATGCCGCAGTTGCGCGGGCCGTTCAAGGTCTGTTCAACCTTCTCAACACCTCGCAACGACTTGCCGACAATGGCCGCAACTCACCCGAGGAGGCGATTGATCGTGTTCACCGTGCCCGTTGCGTTTGACGTGTCTGACGCACCCGCCCTGTTGGCCAAGGTGGCTCGCCCATGAGCCAGCAATCCAACAACGGCGACAAGACCGAAAAGGCCACCCCGCAGAAGCTGCGCAAAGCGAAGCAGGAAGGCCAGGTCGCGCGCTCGCGCGACATCGGTACCGCCGTGGGGATTCTGGTGGCGCTCAAGCTGATCATCGTGCTCGCGCCGGGTTGGTCCGTGGATCTCAAACGCATCTTCGCGCTGTCGTTTGCCGACCTGCATGGTGATGGTGCTCTTGGCAATGCCGGGTCGATGCTGTTTCCGGCCACCCTGCTGCTGATCGGCAAGATGCTCGCGCCGCTGGCGGCGGTGCCGGCGGGCATCGTCATCGCATCGTTGGTGCCCGGTGGCTGGGTGATGAGCCGCAAGAATTTCATGCCGAAGTTCAGCAAGCTGAACCCGATCGCCGGGCTCAAGCGGCTGGTCTCCCGCAAGCATTACATCCAGTTCGGCACGACGGTGCTTAAGGCCATCACGTTGATGGTCACGCTCTACGTGGTCTGCCGCATCAACCTGGATGGCTTTATCCGCCTGCAGGGCGCACCGCTCATGGATGCGCTGGCTGGCGGCGCTGATCTGTTCCTCACCTCCGCGCTCACGCTGGCGGGGGTGATTGCCGCGTTTGCGCTGATCGACGTGCCCATCCAATGGATGACGTTCATGCGCGAACAACGCATGAGCAAGCGCGACATCAAGGACGAGATGAAGCAGTCCGAGGGCAAGCCCGAGGTGAAGAGCCGCATCCGCCAGATCCAGCGCCAGATGGCGCGCAATGGCATGCGCAAGACCGTGCCGACTGCCGACGTGGTGGTCATGAACCCAACCCACTACGCCGTCGCACTCAAATACGACGAATCGCGCGCGCAAGCGCCGTATGTGGTCGCCAAGGGCATCGACGAGGTGGCGCTGTTCATTCGTGATCTGGCGAAGGAGCGCGGCGTGGAAGTGCTGGAGATTCCGCCGCTTGCCCGCGCCATCTATCACACCAGCCAGGTCAACCAGCAGATTCCGGCCGCGCTGTATCGCGCGGTGGCGCAGGTGTTGTCTTACGTGCTGCAGATCAAAGCATTCCGCAACGGCGGCCGTGGTGTCTCGCCGTCATTGCCCACGGGTTTCGATATTCCTGAACATCTACAAAAGGCTCCATCCCCATGAACTTGATAGCCATGCTCAAGCGCGCGAAGTTTGCCGCGCCGCTCGCCCTGTTCGCCATCCTGGCGATGGTGATCCTGCCATTGCCGCCGATGGCGCTGGACATGATGTTCACGTTCAACATCGTGCTCTCCATCGTGGTGGTCATGGTGGCGGTGACGGTGAAGCGGCCGCTGGATTTCTCGGCGTTCCCGACCATCATCCTGGCCGCCACGCTGATGCGGCTGACGCTGAACGTCGCCTCTACGCGCGTGGTGCTGCTCAACGGCCATACCGGCGGGAGTGCGGCCGGTCAGGTGATCGAGTCGTTCGCCAATGTGGTGATCGGCAGCAACTTCGTGGTCGGCCTGGTGGTGTTCGTGATCCTGATGATCATCAACTTTGTGGTGGTCACCAAGGGCGCGGAGCGGATCTCGGAAGTGTCGGCACGCTTTACGCTGGATGCGCTACCCGGCAAGCAGATGGCCATCGATGCCGACCTGAACGCCGGCGTCATCACGCAAGAGCAAGCCCAGAAGCGCCGCAAGGAAGTCACCACCGAAGCCGACTTCTACGGCGCCATGGACGGTGCATCGAAGTTCGTGCGCGGCGATGCCATCGCGGGCATTCTGGTGCTGATCATCAACCTGATCGGCGGCGTGGTGATCGGCGTGATGATGCACGGCCTGCCCACGGGCGAGGCGTTCCACAAGTACGCGCTGCTGGCCATCGGTGACGGCCTGGTCGCGCAGATTCCGGCACTGCTGCTCTCTGCCGCCGCGGCGGTCATCGTCACGCGGATCAACGACTCGCGCGACTTTGAAGAACAGGTGGGCCAGCAGTTGCTCGCCTCGCCGGTGGTGCTGTTCAGCGCCGCCGCACTGATGGCCGCGCTGGGCCTAATCCCGGGCATGCCGACGCTGGTGTTCCTTTGCTTTGCAGCCGTGCTTGGCTATGTGGGCTGGCGCATGTCGCAACGGCCATCGCCCGCTGAAGCCGCTGATGCAGAAGACACCGCCCGCGCCGTTGAGGCCACGCTGGCCGCCCCGCGTGAAGAGGCACTCGACTGGACGAGCCTGCCGTATGTGGATGCGCTGTCGGTGTCGCTGGGCTACAAGCTGGTGCAGATGGTGGACCGCGCGCAGGGCGCGCCGCTCGTGCGCCGTCTGCAGGGCACGCGCCAGAGCCTGTCGGAATCGCTCGGCTTTCTGCTGCCGCCCATTGGCGCGCGCGACGACATGAGCCTGCCGCCCGCCGGTTACGCGATCATGCTCAACGGCACGGCGCTCGCCCAGGCGCAAGTGCAGCCCGGCAAGCTGATGGCGATTCCGTCGCCCACCGTGTACGGCGAGCTGGACGGAACGCCAGGCGTGGACCCCGCGTACGGCATGCCTATCACCTGGATCGAACCCGAGCAGAAAGCCCACGCGCTGGGGCTTGGCTACCAGGTGGTCGACTGCGCCACCGTCATCGCCACGCATGCCGCCAAACTGGTGCGCGAGACCCTGCCCGAGCTGTTCAGCTACGACAACGTCACCGCCATCATCGAACGCCTGACGGGCATTGCCCCCGTGCTGGCCGATGCGCTGGGCAAGTGCCTATCGCACAGCCAGTTGCGCAAGGTGTTCCGTACGCTGCTGGCCGAGAACGTATCGATCAAGGACATCGAAACCGTGGCCTCCACGCTGGTGGAAGCCGCCGAGACCACCAAGGACCCGCTGCTGCTCGTGGCCGAAGTGCGCTGCGCGCTGCGCCGGCAGATCGTGTCGGGGCTGGGCAATCCGCAGGGCGCGCTGAAGGGCTTCAGCCTGACGGTGGAGCTGGAGAACATCCTGCTCGGCGCACTGAGCCGTGCGGAGCAATCCGGCACGCGTGCGCCGCTCGATAACTTCCCGGTGGAGCCGAACGTGCTTTCGCAATTGCAGACCCACATGCCCGCCGTTGCCGAGCAGATGAAGCAGATGGGTTCCACGCCTGTGCTGATGGTCGTGCCGCGTGTGCGACCGATGCTGGCGCGCTACGCCAAGCTGTTTGCGCCGGGGCTGGCGGTGCTGTCGTACAACGAGATTCCAGAGAACAAGGAAGTGAGCATTGTGGGGACGCTCGGCTAAAGGGCAGCGCGTGGACACGAAGCTTGGCCTCACTGACCACTGGCCGGCGCGCTGAACAGCACGCGAACATCAAAATGGCGCCACGTGGCGCCATTTTTTCTGAAGCCTTGAACCTCTGGATGTTGGGACGTTTGTCCCGCTTTTGGCCGCGTTAGCGCTCTGCCTTGGGAGTCATCGCGTGTTGGAACTCAGCAAAGCTGGTTTTCCCGTTGCGATTAGCATCGGTGTCCTGAAAAATGGTGGGAATGATTCTGTCGCTGGCGCCGGGATTCTGCTTTTTGAATAGAGTCGTGAACTGGTCAAGCGAGAGGAAACCATCTGCATCGGTCTCCGCTTCCTTGAACATCTCAGCATAGGTGGCCATGTGCGCCCCGACAGGTAACAGAGAATGGCCAGCGCTGCTTGCCAACGGCGTTGGCGCGAACGCGAGGCAGCGCAATCCGGCCTAGCCACGGCGCTAGGTCGCGCTGGGCTGCATGTCCTGCAAGCACTTCCTAGACCTCAAAAAAATCGCCAAGCCTCGGACGTGGCAGCCCTAGGCTCGGCGATTGACGTTGACGGTGACGGTGCGGCGATGCGGTTACGCTGCGCGATAACGCTCCAGATCCAATGCACCTTCGGCCCGCGCCACCACCACGGCGGTCACGGTGTCACCCGTCACGTTGGCCGACGTGCAGCCCATGTCGATCAGGCGGTCTACAGCGGCAATCACGGCAATCACCTCCAGCGGCAGGCCCACTGCGGAGAGCACCAGACTCATCACCACCAGCCCAACGCCCGGAATGCCCGCCGCGCCAATC
Organism: Ralstonia sp. R-29; assembly: GCF_049913345.1. NCBI lineage: Bacteria > Pseudomonadati > Pseudomonadota > Betaproteobacteria > Burkholderiales > Burkholderiaceae > Ralstonia > Ralstonia sp. R-29. Next base: position 406,589 of record NZ_CP184378.1, on the reverse strand, counting down.
GATGCCAATGTGGTGGTCAGCACCACCATCCCCATTTGCGCCATCGACAGTTCAATGCCGTACGCATTGCTGGCAAAGATGGCCACCGCGCCGAGGTAGCACGCCAAGCCCGCCATGTTGATGGTGGAGCCCAGCGGCAGCACAAAGCTCGCGACACGGCCATCCACGCCAAGACGAGCCTTACAGGTTTCCATGTTCAGCGGCAGCGTGGCGGCGCTGCTGGCGCAGGAGTACGCAAACAACTGCACCGGCAGCATCTTGCGCAGGAACGGCAGCGGGTTCAGGCCAAACACGGCCAGCAGCACACTGCACAGCCCAAACACCACCAGCGCGAGCACCACATAGATCACCCCCACCAGCGCACCCAGGTGGCCGAGTGCGGAGAACCCATGGTCCGCCGTCACATACGCCATGAGGCCGAACACGCCCGCGGGCGCGAACTTGAGCACCATGCCGATCAGCTTGAACACCACGGCCGACAAGCTATTGAAGAACCCGCGCACCGGCTCACCTGCCTGGCCAGACAGATTGATGGCCAGCCCAAAAAAGATGGCGAACACGATGGTCGGCAGCAGCGCGCCTTCGGAAAACGATTTGAACGGGTTGGACGGAATGGCCGCGAGCAGTGCGTCTTTCAGGCTGGTCGGCTCTACCAGCATGGAGGTATCGAGCTGCGCCGGCAGGTTGAAGCCCTTGCCGATATCGAACATGCCGGTGGCCATCATCGCCAGCACGGCGGTCAGAGACATCAGCAGCATGTAGATGGCAACCGACTTCCATGCGATGCGGCGCATCGCGGCCAAATCAGAGAGCGAGGTGATGCCGCAGACGAGAGAAACAAACACGACCGGAATCACACACATCCGGATCAACGACATGAAGATGTCGCCCAGCGGTTGGAGCAGCTTGGCTGGCTCGCCAATGAAGTGACCGGCGGCAATGCCCAGTACGATGGCGAGGAAGATCTGCGTGCCCGGAGTAAAGCGCAAGCGTGGGAGGCGGGAGGATGACGTCATCGGCTGGGGGCTCCTTTTAAAGCGGTGGATCTTCCCTAGCCTCGCTGAATCTCCGGCGGCGCTGAACAAGGTTCAACAGATTCTTGATGATTCAACAGAATCCGCGCAGACGGCTGCGCTTCACGCCTTAGCGCTTGAGCAGCGTCTCAACGCGGGCACGGCTGAGACCCGACAGCGTGGCTGTGACGGTGGTCAGCACGTTGAAGTCCGTCGAGCCGCCCAGCGTATCGGCCATCGAACGGGTAGCACGTGCAGCCTGCGGGCCGGTTGCGTCGCCCATGCCGCCACGCAGGCGGCTGGTGGCGGCCTCCAGGTGGCCGCGTAGTGTGCGATCCGCCTGAGTGAGCCCATCGAGCGCACGGACCACATCACGCAGCGTTGCACGTTGCCCGGTCCGGTCCCCCACTTGCCAGCGTGCTGGTGCAATGGCCTCGGCTGCGGCATCCGCTTGTGCGCGGCTCGGGCGCCCACCTGGGAAGCGCTTGCCACCGCCTTGCACCATCATTTGGTCTCGCACGGCGGGCCAGCGCGATTCGGCCACGGCGAAATCCACCTGACCATCTGCAGCCAGCGACGCGCGTACGCCGGTGGCGGCCAGCGCCCGGTCTAGCCGCTTTGCAAGCGCCGTCGGCTCAAGCGGCTTACCGTCGAACGTGATGGATGCCGCCTGCTTGCCGAGGCCCATCGGGTGAAAGGTCAACGTTTCGGCACCCTGGCTGCGCCATTGCTCGGTATCGAGCGCGCGAACGCGGAAAGTCCGTGTGGCATCACCCCCCAGATGCACGCCCAACTGTGCGTCGAGCACGCCGCCCGTTGATGCTGCGCGGTGGCTCCACAGCCCGTCAAAACGGGCAACCCGTTGCGTCAGCTCATCACTGCAGCGGGCGGCGCCGCCCAGCGTGGCACTCAGTGCCGCTTTCAGCCCACGCAACTGGACTGCCGCCGTATCCACAAACGCGAGGGCACGCTGCGTGCCCGTCACGTCGGCGTTGAGTTGGGCTTGCCGCGCGGTGAAGACGGCGGTGGCGCCCGGCGCGCGCGCCGCACCTGCCGAGGTTGCGGCCTGCTGCGCAACCGCCGGCTTGGCTGGGGCCGCGTGCGCGACCTCCGCAGCGGCGCCACGTCGGGTCTGCGCGGTAGCGGTGTTCTCGTCGCGCCGGGATACCGGCTGACTACCCAGCGGCGCAGTGAGTCGCATCTCCATGAGCGTGGCCTCAGATGACGTCGAACAAGGACATCTGCTTCATGCGGCCGTAGACCTCATACGTGCCCTTCATCGCCACCATGTAGTTACTGAGTTGGTCGTACGCCTCGGCTTGATCGAGCTCGCCCACCAGGCTGGCAGCCTGGCCGTTGGCGATGAGCTGCGCCGCATGGTTGTCGCTCATCAGGGTGAGCGTGTTCTGCGCACCGCCCAGGTGCGAAATCTTGGCGCTCAGCGCGTTGATGCCGTTGTTCTTGAGCGAGTCGATGCCTGCGGTCAGCAGCGCGCGCACGGCCGGGTCATTCGGGTCCACTGCGGGGTCCGCCATGGCATCCACGGCCACTTCCAGCTTGTTGAGCACGTCGGCCAGGTGGTCTACCGTCACGTTGGCGGTTTGCGTTACGCCATGACCGATCACCACTTCTTGTTGCTCGTGGTTGCCGGCAAAGCTGTAGCGGCTGCCTGCGGGGGCGGTCGGGTCGTATGCAATGGGCGGGGTGTCGGTTTGCGTGCCGGAGAACAGGTAGTTGCCGTCGCCATCCTTGGCGTTGGCGGCCTGCTTGAGGTTGTCGAGCATGGTGCGCAGCGGGCCGGCCATGGCGTTCAGGTCGGCGGCGCTGTGGCTGCCATCGGCTGCCGCCAGCAGCATGTCGTGTGCAGACATCACAGTGTCGAGCATGCCGTCCATATGCGCTTCGTTCTTCTGCAAGCGCACCGTCAGCGTGTCGATGTTCTTTTGAAAGCGCTCAAGCACCGACGTGTCGCGCTCCAGCATCAGAAGCCGCACGGCGGCGATCGGGTCGTCGGAGGCACGCTGTACGCGCTGGCCGGAGGCAATCTTGGTCAGCAGGTCGGCCGTCTTGTTGTTCGAGTTGCGCAGCGTGCTGAGCACGGTCATGCTGAGTTGCTGATTGGTCACGCGCATGGTGTTCTCCTTAGAAGCTCTTGAGCGTGGCGTCGAACAGCTCGGCCGCCACCGAAATGACTTTCATGTTGGCCTGGTAGACCTGCGCGAACTCTTGAAGGTTGAGCGCTTCTTCGTCGCCGTTGATGCCTGCCGACGACAGCCACGCCTCTTCGGCCTGCTTGCGCATCTCACCCGCCATGGCGAGCGCCGATTGGTTCTGCTGGCTCTGCGAGCCCAGCTTGCCCACCAGCAGCGTGTAAGCGTCGCCCAGCGATGTTTCACCAAAGCCCGGCAGATCAACGCGCTGATTGCGCAGTTCGATCAGCTTGAGCAGGTTGTCGCTATTGCCTGGGGTGTTCGGATCCCCGGAAAAGCCCAGTTCCTCGGGCTTCATATCGTTGAGCGTCAGGCGGCCCGTTGCCGGATCGAACGTGAACAACGGCTTGCCCGGCGATCCATCCATGCCGTAGCCCGCTTGAAGCTGTTTGTTGAAGTTGTCGGCAATCTCACCGGCCAACGAGCGGATGGCTTCCATTTGCGGCAGCAGCGTGTCTTGCGCAAACGTGTAGAGACCACCCAGCGTGCCGCCCACCTTGGCGCCGTCAATCGGGTACGTCGTGCCGCCAAACTCGATGTTCAGCGCGAACTCGCCATTGGCCTTCGTTTCCACATTGACCTTGCCGACCTGGTTGCCAGCCACCAGCGGCGTACCGCTGGCGAGGTTCACGTCGATGGTGCCGTCCGGCTGGCGCACGGTGCGGATTTCCGCCAACGCGGCCAGTTGGTCGATGGCGATGTCGCGCTGGTCAATCAGTTCCGACGGCGCGCCGCCGGTGGCTTCGGCATCTGCAATGCGGCGGTTCAGGTCGGCAATGGATTCCGACAGACCATTGATCTGGTCGGCCGTGGCTGCGCTCTGCTGGCGCAGCGTATCGAGCTGGCCGCGCATCATCTGCTGCAGGTTGTTGAAGCTGGTGGCCAAGCCACCGGCGGCCATCAGCACTTGCTGGCGCAGCGCGGGGTTGGTCACGTCGGCGCTGGCTTCATCCAGCGCGCCGAAGAACTTGTCCATCCCGGCCTTGACGCTGCCGTCTTCCAGCCCCATCACCTCTTCCAGTTGGCGGAAATACGATTCCGCCGCGCTGTGCTGCCCCACCGGGCCTTGCGACAGCCACTTCTGCTGGATCTTGTAGTTGTCGCCAAAGCGGATCAGAGCCCCAACATCAACGCCACCGCCCACGCGCGCGGTCAGCAGCACGCCCTGGCGTGTATAGCCGGGCGTTGCCACGTTGGCGATGTTGCGCGCCGTCATGTTGAGGTTCGTTTGTGCGGCAAGCAAACCAGACAGGCCGATTCGGGAGATGCTCATGATGGGGTTCCAGTAGGCTAAAAATGGGGTGGCACGCGTCAGTCTTGTGCAGGTGCGGATGCGGCAGCAGATGCAGCCTCAGGCGGCAACATCTGCGCCACCAGCGTGTCGGCAATCCCAAACGCACGCTGATGCGCAATCGCATCGGCCACCGCGCGGTTGGCGTAGTCCAGCATCGCGTCGCTCGTGCGGTCGGTGCCGCTGTCGTCGCTCTTGAGCTGGTCGGTCGCCTTTTTCATCTCGTTCAGCATCTGCGCGATGAACAGGCCTTCAAACTGCACGGCGGCCTCTTCCACGCGTTTGCGGTATGCCGGGTCGGCGGGCTTGACTGCCTCGCCGGCGGGCGCGCCGCCCGGCGTTTGCATCGGTTGTATCAGGTGCATCGGTTCCAGTGTCATGGTCGCGCTCCTTGGTCTTAGATCACCACCAGCTCACCCGTAAGGGCACCGGCTTCAGACAGCGCTTGCAGGATGGCCATCAGGTCGTCCGGCGTGGCGCCCGTGCGGTTGATCGTGTCCACGATCGCTTGCAGGCTTGCGCCCGACTTCCACTGGAAAGCATTGCCACCGGCTTGCTCGACGCCGATCTCGCTGATGGGTGCGGCCACGGTCGAACCATTCGCAAATTCATTCGGCTGGCTGACCATCGTGCCTTCGGCAATCGTGACCTTCAGCGCGCCGTGCGAAACCACCGCCGGTTTCACCGTCACACCCTGACTGATAACGACCGTGCCGGTACGCGAGTTAAAGACGATGCGCGGCGCCTCGCTACCCTGCTTGACTTGCAGGCTCTTCAGGCGGGCAACAAACGCCACGCGCTGGCTCGGCCCTTCGGGGGCAAGCACGTCTACGGACGTTGCATCTGCCGTGCTGGCAACGTCGTTGCCAAACTTCGTGTTGATGGCGTCGACAATCTGCGATGCGGTGGAGAAATCCGGGCGCTTGAGGTTCAGGCGCACCGTGGGCGTGCTGGCAAAGTCGGTCACGATCTCTTGCTCGATCGTCGCGCCCTTCGGAATGCGGCCCGTGGTGGGCGTGTTGATGGTGACGCTCGATCCGCTGCGGCCCGTGGCGTTGAGCCCCGGGATCACGAGGTTGCCCTGCGCCAGCGCATAGGTTTCGCCATCGGCCGCGCGCAGCGGCGTCATCAGCAGCGTGCCACCACGCAGGCTCTTGGCATCGCCCAGCGACGAGACGGTCACGTCCACCTTCTGGCCACGACGGTAGCCCGGCGGAAAGGTCGCGCTCACCATCACGGCCGCCGCGTTGCGCGAGCGCAGGTTGACATTCTCGGGCAGGCGCGTGCCGAACTGCTTGAGCATGTTCTGCAGCGATTGCGTGGTGTATTTTGCTTGCGTGCCATCGCCCGAACCGGCCAGGCCGACGACGATGCCGTAGCCGACGAGCGCGTTTTCGCGCACGCCTTCCACGTCGACCAGGCTGCCGACGGATTGCGCACGGGCGCCGGGCACGGCACCGAGCAGCGCCGCGACAACGACCACTGCGCACGTGGCGGCAAAGGTGGCGAATCGCTTCAGCTTCAATTTCATGGTGTCATCCTTAGAACGGCATCCAGGGGCTGTTGAAGAACCGGGCGAGCCAGCCGGGCTGGTTGGCATCGGCCAGCGAGCCGCTACCCGCGTAAGTGATACGCGCATTCGCCACACGCTGCGACGACACGCGGTTGTTCGAATCAATATCTGCGGCGCGCACATAGCCCGCCACGCGCACGTTCTCCTCGCCCTGGTTCAGCACAAGGCGCTTTTCGCCGCGCACCTGCAGCAGGCCGTTGGGCATCACGCGCTGCACCACCACCGTGACAGAGCCGCGCAGGGTGTTCTGCTGCGAGGTGGAGCCCGAGCCGTTGAAGCCGCTCTTGAGGCCGATCTCGGCATCGATGGGCAATGTTCTGCCGAACAAGGACGGCTTCTTGGCACTCAGGCTGCTGTCCTTGCCCATCTGCGTGCCGCTCTTCTTGCTGGCCTGGGTAGACTCTTCCAGCTCGACCGTCAGCACATCGCCGGCGCGGAATGCGCGCACGTCTGACGTGAGCGACCATGCCTGATCCGGCACCATGACGCCGCCCGCCGTGCCGCGACGGACTTCAAACGCGGTCTCGGGCATGGCGTTGTCGTCGAAGTCCGGCAGCGGACGATCGAGCGGCCCGGTTGCGCAACCGGCCAGCAAGGCCAGTGCACCGCATACGGCGAGAAAGCGGGCGGCCCTCATCAGCGTGCCGCCTGCGAGAGGTACTGCATCATGTTGTCGGCTGCCGACAGCACCTTGGTGTTCATCTCATAGGTGCGCTGCGCGGCAATCATCTCGACCATTTCTTCCACGGCCAGCACGTTGGAGCCTTCCAGCGCGCCTTGCTTGATGGTGCCCAGACCGTTCTGGCCGGGTTCGCCTTCCGTGGGAGCGCCGCTGGCCGTGGTTTCGCCATACAGGTTGTCACCCAGCGCCAGCAGACCGGCCGGGTTGACGAAGTGCGCGAGCTGCAGCTGACCCACTTCGGTCGGCGTCGTGCTGGAACCCGTGGTCACAGACACCACACCGTTCTCACCGATCGTGATGCCCGTGGCGTCTTGCGGAATATCGATACCCGGTGCAATCGGCAGGCCCTGCGCGTTGGTCAGGCGGCCCTGATCGTTCAAACGCAACTGGCCGGCGCGGGTGTAACCCGTTTCGCCATTGGCCATTTCCACTTGCAAGAAGCCGTTGCCATTGATGGCCAGATCCAGCGCTTGCCCAGTGTTCTGCATCGCGCCGGTGGTGAATACCTTTTGCGTGCCGGCAATGCGTGTGCCGTTGCCGAGCTGCACGCCCGGGCCGGTGGCGTTGTCCGACACCTGTGCGCCCGGCTGGCGTTCAGCGCGGTAGAACAGGTCTTCAAACACCGCGCGGTCACGCTTGAAGCCGACCGTGTTGACGTTGGCGAGGTTGTTGGCGATCGCCTGCAGCTTCGCGTCCTGGGCCTGGATGCCCGTCTTGCTGATCCACATTGCGTGATTCATGGTTGCCCCTTTCTCCTGCGTTCCTTGCGTTCTTTACGTTTGGCGCAACCGCTTAGCCGCGGATAAGCCGGTTGCCGACATCGGCCATTTCATCGGCCACCTTGTAGAGCTTCATCTGCATCTCGAACGATCGCGTGAGCGACATCGTGTGCATCATTTCTTCGACGGCCGAGACGTTGCTGCTCTCCAAGTGCCCACCCTTGACGGTGACGTTGCCATCGGCCGCGTAGTCCGCGCCGCTGCGCGAGACGATCAGGCCCTGCTCGTTCTTCATCAGGTCTGCCGGCTCGGGGTTCACCAGCAGCAGGCGGCCCACGTCTTGGGTGCCCTTCTCACCGGCCAGCACGACAGAGATCGTGCCGTCTGCACCAATCGTCAGCGCGTCATGCTCGGGCAGCACGATGGGGCCGCCGTCACCGAGGACCGAGTGGCCGCCCAGCGTGAGGTTGCCCTCGCCATCCATCACCATGGCGCCGGCGCGCGTGTAAGCCACGCCGCTGTCGGTTTCAATGGCCAGGTAGCCAGGGCCGTCGATCGCCACGTCGAGCGTGCGGCCGGTTTCGCTGGTCTTGCCCGGGGTGTGGTCGACATGGGTGGACGTGAGCGCCGCGTGATGGCGCGAGTCGTAGCCATAGCCGCTGGCGGCCTGGCTGGTGACACTGGCCATGTCGGCGCGAAAACCCGTGGTCTGTGCGTTGGCCAGGTTGTTGGCTCGCACGTTGAGCGCGCGCAGCGAGTGGTCTGCGCCCGTCATGGCGGTGTAGATGAAGGCGTCCATCGCGTTACAGCGCCTGCATCAGCGTGCGCATCATTTCGTTTTCGGTGGACAGCACCTTCGAGTTGGCCTGGTAGTTTTGCTGTGCGCCCATCAGGTGCACCAGTTCGGAGGTCATGTCGACGTTCGACTGCTCCACCGCGCCCACGGCCAGCTTGCCGGCCATACCCGTGCCTGCTGTGCCCAGCAGCGGCTCACCTGTGGCGGCGCTGGCCTGCCAGGCCGAGCCATCCACCGGTGTCAGGCCGTTTTCGTTCTGGAACGTGGCGATGGCCAGTTGGCCTGCCGACAGCTTCTTGCCGTTGCTGTACTGCACCTCGACCGAGCCGTCTTCCGCCAGCGACACGCCCGTCACGGTGCCGGACTTGAAGCCGTCCGCGCGGTTCTTGGCCGTGCTCTGGTCGCCGCCGAACATGGTCGTGCCGGCGTAGCTGATGGCGATCGACATCGGCTCTGCACCGTCCGGTTTGCCGAGGTCCAGCTTCACGGAGCCGATCGGCATCACCATCGTGCCCTTCTCATCAAAGCTCAGGAACGTGGGCAGGCCAACGTCTTCGCCATCCATGGCGTAGTAGACCTGCATGTCGTTGCCGGCGCCTTTGACGAAGTACTGCGTCACGGTGTGCTCGCGGCCCATCGAGTCGATCACGGTGGTGGCCGACATGCCGTTGTACGACTGCGGGTTGTCCTTGTCGAACGGCGTCACGCTCGGCTCTTCCCAGTCGGCGGACATGTTGCCGACGTATTCCAGCGAGCTGCTGGCCTCGGCCGGAATCGCGCCGGTGGGCACCTTCAGGCTGCCCAGCGCGCCATCCGCGCCATAGCCTTGCACCATGCGGCCCATGAAATCCACCACGTTACCGTTGGCGTCCGTGCCGAACACGCCGGCACGCGAATACACCATCGAGCCATCCGTATCACGCGAGACGAAGAAGCCCTTGCCCGAGATGGCGGCGTCCATGCCGCGGCCGGTGGCCAGGAAGTTGCCGCTGATATCCATCGACTGCGAGGTCGAGCCGATCGACACGCCCGAAGGCATGGCGTTGATGTAGTTCGACGCGAAGTTGGCGCGGCCCGACTTGAAGCCCACCGTACCGCTGTTGGCGATGTTGTTGCTGATCTGGTTGAGCTGACCGTTGATGGCGTTGATGCCGGCAAGTGCGATGTTGAAACTCATGACTGGTACCTCTTCGGAATGGGAAGGATCTGGGGAGGAGTGGATTCAGGAGGCGTGGTGCCGTTGCCGCCACCGTTCGCGCGGCCCAGGAAACGGGTGATGTCGCCGGTGTCTGCTTCGCCAATACCGGCGATCGACAGGATCACGCGGCCATCGGCACCCAGGCGCACGCTTTGCAGCTCGCCGATCAGCTCGACATTCGGCTTCTCGCCGGTGTCGGTGGCCACACGCACCTTGTAGTTGCCGGGGGGCAGACCGTGCGCTTCCGGATCGATCTCGAAATCGACATCGCCCGCTTGCTGCGCACCCAGCGAGATCTTGTGCTCGGTGCCATCGGGGCCGGTCAGGATGACTTCCACGTCAGACGCCGACGACTCCAGGTTGAAACCGCCCTTGACGACGTCGCCATCCAGCTCGACCGCATCCGCACGCACACGCACCAGCGAGCCCACTTGCGAGCCCAGCGTGACCACCAGCATGCTTTCCTGCATGGCGGCGGTGGCGGCGCTCAGGTTGGCCAGCGTGTGCAGCGCTTCCACCTGGCTCATCTGCGAGAACTGCGTCACGAACTGGCTGGCCTCCATGGGCGCCAGCGGATCCTGGTTCTGGATCTGCGCGATCAGCAGCTTGGTGAACATGTCCGAGATGCCGCCGCCATCGTTGTTGTTGGCGCCCGGCGGGGTGATCTGGTCACCGATACCCGAACCGTTGTTGTTGACGTTGTTGTTGATGTTCATCGGGTTCAGGCCTCGCCCATGCGCAGCAGGTCTTGCTGCATGCCTTTGATGCGCGTGAGCACCTCGGCGTTGGTGGAGAAGGCACGCGACGCAGCCATCATGTCGGTCATTTCTTCGACGGCGCTCACGTTGGAGTAGAAGACCATGCCGTCTTCATCGGCCAGCGGGTGGCCCGGTTCGTGGCGCGCGCTGAGTGCGTCGTCGGTGGAGATCACGTCCAGCACCTGCACGCGCGCACCGCCGTTTTGAAACACCGATGCGAACACCGGCTTGCGTGCGCGGTAGGCCGTCTCTTCCGTGCCGGAAGTACCGGCATTGGCGAGGTTGCTGGCGATGGTGTTCAGGCGCACGGTCTGTGCACTCATTGCCGAACCGGCGATTTGAGAGATGTCCTTGAAGCTCATCAGACGTTCCCCGTGATAGCGGCCTTCAGGCCCTTGATCTTCATGTTCACGAAGGTGAGGCTGGCCTGAAAATCAGCGGCGTTCTGCGAGAACGCGGCCTGCTCGGCGCCCAGCTCGACCGTGTTGCCGTCTTGCGACGGACGGCTCGGCACACGGTACTTGGCCTCGTCGCTGCTGAACTGCAGCGCAGCTTCAAACGCGTTGTTGGAGAGCGCCTGGTCCAGGCTGGCTCGAAAATCGAGATCGCGCGCCTGGTAACCCGGCGTCGATTCGTTCGCCAGGTTCGACGCAAGGAGCTTGGTGCGTTCGGCGCGCACTTTCAGTGCCGCCGGATGCACGCCGAGCGCTTGTTCGAGATTCAGTCCCATCGTGCTGTTGCCTCCGCAAAGGGCCGCGCGGCGGGTGCCGGGCAGCGATTGATTCATTGACAGTGCGGAGGTTACGGGCCGGCGAACAATGCGGCGAAGATGTTGTACAGACCTTGAACGGATGCCTATGGGGCGCATAAGTGGGCGCTATCGGGCCCCGTGGCGTGGATGCCGCCCCTATAATCGGGCGACCTTTCCTCCACATCCAAGCGCGCCATGTCTGCATCCGGTTTCCCGAAACGGCTTGTGAAGCCCCTGGTATCGGCAGCGATGGCCGGTGGCCTGTTGATGACGCCGTTGATGGCGATGGCGCAGGGCTCCGCCGCTACCGGCGATCCGGCCGCCGTGCAGGTCGAGGAAGCCGCCCAAACCTGGCTGACACGCTACGTTGCCGACCACGCCTTGAATGATGCGCAAACGTCGGCCACCGTATCAACGCCGCGCCGGCTTGCGCCGGCCTGTGGCGAGCCCTATGACGTTGCCGTGACCGATACGAAGGTGCTGACGCGCATGCGGTTTTCCGTACGCTGCCCGGGGGAATCGCGTGCGACGGTCTACGTGGTCCGTGCACGCATCGACTTGCCGGTGCTCGTGGCAGCAACGGCGCTAACACCCAACCAATCGCTAAGCGAGACAGACTTCACGCATGACGTGCGTGACTTTGCGCAAACGCCCGATGCGCTGACGGAGGCCGCCGCAGCCATTGGCCGAACGCCGCGCCGTGCGATAAAGGCCGGTCAGGTCATTCAGGCGCGCTTGCTCAAAGGCGTGGAGGCCATCCGCCGTGGTCAGGCCGTGCAGATCGTGGCGAATACAGGGCCGGTGGAAGTGACGGTGCCTGGCACCGCCATGCAGAACGGCGCGATTGACGACGTGATCCGCGTGAAGAACACGAGCACCGGCAAGATCATCACCGCCCGGGTGACGAGTGCCGGCACGGTCGAGACCGTTGGCGCAAAGAAGTAGCGCACGGCAACGCAGACAGCGTTACCGCACCATCCCCTTCACCTGCCCTGCCATCTGTACGAGCTTGCTCTCATAGGCGGGGTCGGTTGCGTAACCACCGCGCTTGAGCGCACGCGCAAAGGCGCGAGCATCGTCGCCCACGTTGTGCACGCCTGCGTAGCGCGGTGAATCGCGCAACAGCGCGCCGTAGTCGCGAAACGCGCTGGCATAGCTCGGATACGCGCGAAAGCGATCGACCATCTTCACGGCTTCGCCATCCACGTATTCGGTGGTGGCCGACGCCGATGACGCGCCCTTCCAGTTGCCTGTGGCCTTGATACCGAAGAGGTTGTGCGTGGTCTCGCCACGCGCGTTCGTCAATGGCTTGCGGCCCCAGCCAGATTCGAGCGCGGCGTGCGCAGCGATCAGCTCAGGCGCCGCACCGATCATCGCGCCGGCGCGGCGCGCATGCGGCATGATCTCGGCCAAAAATGCTTGGCGGTCCGGATCCACAGAACCAAAGACCGTCACCCCTGCGCCGGTCGACACGCGACGCTCCGCCGCTTCCGCGCGAGCCTGCATGGCGTTGACCCATTGCGTGGCCTGCGACGAGAGCTGCGGCTCAAACGTGCGTTCAAAGCCGTTGCGAACCGTGCCGGAAATATCGCGGCTGAGCGACTTGTACAACGACCCGAAGCCCGCTGCCGACGCGCTTGCGGGCGCGGCGGGAGCAGGCGGGCGGGCAACCGTGCCCGGCGTTGCAGCACTGAAGGTGACGTTAGGCCGGAGCATAGATATGGCGCTCTCCGTGCATCAGGCGTTGCATGGCTTCGTACTGTGCGGCAAGCAAGCCGCCGTTGCGCGCGGTCAGTGCCTGGCAGCGGGCAGCCTGGGCCTTCAGGTCCGTGCAGCGCTCGACAAACGATGCGCGTTGCGCGGCATGCTTGTCGCCCGACAGCAAACGCTGACCGAACGCCAGCACCGCTCCGGGCGCGTGACCAATCCGCTCGACGCGGTAGCGGCGGCGCAGATTAATCGCATCGCTTTCCACCGCAATCGACTTGGCCAAGGCGGCCAGCGCCTGGGTGTCCAGCCGCATTGCCGCGGCAAACTGGTCTTCCAGCAACTGTGCGAGCTTGCGGTAGCTGATGCTGTCAGTCACCACATCTGCCAGCAGTTGGCGCGGGTTACCGGGGTAGCTGCCCTTGACGGTCATTCATGGCCTCCGTGGTAGCGCTGGATCATGCCAGCGAGTTTGGCGGCATCGAAACGGATGTCGCCTGCTGCCAGCGCGGCGCGGATTTCCGCCACACGCGCCGTGTCGATTTCCTGCGACTCGCCCATCGCGGCACGTGCGGCGTCGAGCGCCTGGCGATCGCGGGTCTTCTCGCCCACCGCGCTGATCGGTGCAATGGCCGCCTTGTGCTGCGTGCCTTCGCCGCGCTGTGCGCTGTCCGTCTCGTTGATGGCGGTGTGGCCGCCCACGTTTGCGATTCGCATACTGTCACCCTATGACCTGGTTGGCCTTGATAGATCGTTAATCAGTCACTCAACCCATCAAGACGACCGGGTGGGCACGGGTGTTAAATCTTTTTTTCATCGTCGGGCAGGACAACGCCGACCTGCTGGCCGACCCGCCCGGCATCCGGCTCGCCTGCCGATGCGGCGTTGACCCCGTTGACGAGGGGCACCACGCGTTCGGGGCGTCCGAACATGGTCTGGATCGTGCGGGCGCGCTCGGGCGTCAGCACCAGGAATTCAATGCGGCGGTTGATGGCCGCACGCGGGTCGTCCGCCAGCGGCGCCCGGTCCGCCATGCCCACCACTTGCAGGACTTGGCCGGAGCGCATGCCGCCTTCGAGCAGCCAGCGCCGGGCCGACATGGCGCGGTCGCCCGACAGGTGCCAGTTCGAGCGCGAGCCAAAGCCCAGACTGCGATAGGGCACGGAGTCGGTATGACCGATCACCAGCATCGGGTTGCCTACCGCGCCCATCAGCGCGCCGAGCTTGGTCAGCATGGGGCGGAATGGCTCGGAAGGCGTACCCCCGCCGCTGACGAACACGCCACGCTCATCAGTGTCATGCAGCATGACGCGCAGGCCCATTGGCGTGACGATGGTTTGCAGGTTATCGAGCAACCCGGCTTCTTCACCCAGCGTACGCACACGCTCGGCCAGTGCCTGCAGCGCATCCCGCGTATCTGCTATGGGTTGCGTGCGCTTCGCATCGTCGCCCTCCTTGCCGGCGGTGCGCGGCGTCAGGCCGTCGGGCATCACAGCGGTGTCCAGGATGACGGGTGCGCCGTTGAGGACGCTGGAGCCGCCGTCATAGACCACGCTATCGGCCATCTCGCCGAGCTTGAGGCGCGCCTCTTCTTCGTCGCGTGCACCCAGCACCCACAACAGCAGGAACAGACACATCAGCGCGAGACAGAAATCGGCGAAGGCGACTTTCCAGCTGCCGCCGTGGTCGTCGTCATGGGCGCGCCGAACGGCACGCTTGACGATCAGGTCGACATGTTCCCCGCGACGCCCGCCTCGCTTGGTAGATGCGGCAGGTGCGGCCGGTGCAGCCGGTGCAGCCGGTGCTGCCACTTCAGTCACGACCGGAGCGGTGATGGTGTCGGCACTCATGCGCTGGCCCCATCCAGCCGGCCGATCCAACCTTCGAGCTCTGCAAAGCTGGGCTTGTTGGTCAATTGCATCAGGCGGCGCCCGGTATCAATGGCCAGCAGGGGCGGTTTGCCTGCCGCAAAGGCGATCAGGACCACCTTGACGCATTCCAAATCCGACATCTCAGCCTTCACCACCTGCTTGATCAGGTTTGCCAGCGGGTCCAGCACGCCATAACAGAAGAAGATGCCGATAAAGGTACCGATCATGGCGGCTGCCACCTTCTCGGCCAGTTCGATGGCACTGGCGCCGTCGCCCAGGCTGTTCATGGCCATCACCACGCCCAGCACAGCGGCCACGATGCCAAAGCCCGGCATGGCTTCCGAAATTTTCTTGAGCGAGCGCGAAGGCTGCTCCAGGTCTTCATGGATGGCGACCAACTCCTGCTCGAGCACGCTTTCCAGCTCGTGCGCGCTGATCTTGCCCATGGCCATCAGGCGGAAGTTGTCGACGATGAAGGCCAGCAGCTCAGGATCGGCCAGCACCATCGGATAGCGCTGGAACAACGGGCTTTCGTGCGGAGCCTCGACGTGGCTGTCGAGCGCCTTGAGGTCACGGCCGATGTTCAGCAGTTCGTACATCACCAGCAGCTGCTGGCGCTGGAATTCCTTGTTGACGGTGCGCTTGCGGAAAGTCATCACCTTGCGCACCTGCTTACTCATTTCGATGAGCACGTGGCGGGGGTTGCCGAGCACCAGTGCGCCCACGGCGGCCCCCAAGATGATCAGCAATTCGACCGGCTGCCAGAGCTTGCTGAAATCGCCGCCCATGAACATGAACCCGCCGAATACGCAGGAAAGCACGATGAAAATGCCGAATATCTGTTGCATGATTCCTTCCCGTCTAGGTGCCGCGCGGTCTGGCCGGCGGGCGATTCTTCACTGTCCGCGCACGGCGAGATACTTGCGCATCTTCGCCAGCGCACTCTTGTTGATCTGGCAGACCCGGGCCCGCGTCAGGCCAAGTACCGCACCGATTTCGGCTTGGTTCAGGTCGAATTCGTACGACATCTGGATCACCTGCTGCTCGCGTGCATCCAGCGCCCCCAGCGCCTTTTCGAGCGAGCGGCGCAGCAGAATCTGTCGCTCGATCCCATCGTCGCTGCCATATGCATCGCCGCAGTCTTCCAGCAAGGCGTCGAAGCTGACGAACTCCTGGGCGCAATCGTCGAGCTGCAGTTGCTCGTATTCGTCGCTGTCGATCTCCAGCGCGTCGCACAGTTCTTCCTTGGTCGGCTCGCGGCCCAGCTCGCGGCGCAGCGTGCGCTCCGTGCTGCGCAGGCGATGCGCCCCCTGGCGTGCAGAACGCGGGCGCCAGTCTTGGCGGCGCAGTTCATCCAGGATGGCGCCGCGCACACGCACGAGCGCAAAGTGCTCGAATTCGGCATCGGGCTCGCCGTAACGGCGCAGGGCTTCCAGCAACCCCATTAGGCCAAGTTGCTCCAGGTCGGAGGCATCCATCGCACCCCCCGCTTGTGAACCGAGCTTGCGCACGGTGCGCTTGACCAGCGGCGCGTACTGCGCCATCCAGCGTGCTTCGTCCGCGGCAGACAGGGTCTGCCCGGCACGCTGCACGCTTTCGTATTCGGTGTAAGTCGTTGCGCTCATGGCGTTCAGTCCATCATGACCTTCGTCACCAGCACCTTGTCAAAGGGCGTGCGGTCAGCGCCGCCGTAGCCGTGCTCGTATTCCTTGTTGAGCATGGCGGCAAGCTCGATCGGCCCCATGCGCTGGATATCTGCCGCCGTACGCTCGGACAGGACGCTGTATGCCGTGGCGCGCAGCACCGGCAGGTGTTCTTTCACCTGCTTTTCGCGCTTGGCGTCAGTGGCGGAGAAGACGAGGTCCATCACCACGTAGCGCGGCCGGGCGCTGCCCTCGGTGCTGCGCAACATGACGATCAGCTTGTCGAGGGACACATAGCGCGCTTGCGCGTCGATGGGCAGGCGGGGCGGCTTGGCAGCAACGGCCCCTGCCGGATTGCCCCCGCGGGTCACCACAAATGCCGTCACACCGGCTGCGCCCACGGCGACTGCCGCCGCAATGGCGATCATCATCAGATTCTGTTTCATACCGTTTCCTTCTCCGTGCGCGCCGCATCTCGCGACACAAATTCGAATGCGCCATCCCCACCGGCGGCGGCCAGCCCACGGCCGGGGCCCTCCTCTGCGTCGTCACGGGCATGGCGCTCACGCCCACCCGACGTATCCGCATCTGCCTGGCCTTGCCGGCTGGCGGAAACCTGCACGGTGACATCGCCACCGTTGCGAGCGCTGAGGTCCTGGCGCAGGCTCTCGCCAATGGCTTGCAGCTGGCGAACGACATCGGCGTTGGTTGCCGACAGGTGAACGGCAATGCCGTTGGCGTCCTGCCGCAGCTCGATGCGGACCGAGCCGTTCAAGTGCGGATCCAGCCGGATCACGGCCTGCCGCATGCCTTGCGCTGTCTGCACGCTCAGGCGATCGCCCAGCGCGTCAATCAACTTCTGCTGTGGCTCAGTGGGCGCGCGCGGCGCGGATGCCGCAGGTGCCCCAGGCAAATCGTTCTGGCTGCCACTCAATCGCGCCAGGCCTTCTGGCGCAATGGCAGGCATGCCTGCCGGCAATGCGGTGTCCTGGGAGGCGCGCGGATTCAGCAACTGCGCCGTTCCGGCGGCCGTGCCTTCCTGTGCCTGCGGTGCAACTGGCGCCGCCAACCGTTGGTGGACGACGCGCTCCGCCTGTACGGCATCCGCCGCACCAGGTGCGCCGGCCTGCAAAGCTGCGAATTCAATCGCGCCCCCGGTCTGCACGGCTGCCAGCCCTGCGCCACGGAGTTGCGCAGGCACCTGGGCCGGCAAAGCCGAGGCCTGTGGCGCAATCGCGTCGTCACTGAAAGCAGGCTGCGCTTGATGGACCTCCAACGCTTGCATCAACCAGGGCGCAGCCATCGCGCCGTCTTGCAAAGACGGCATGAGACCCAGCGGCATCTCCGCTTCGATCGCCTGTGCCAACGCCTGCGCAACCCAGGCATCCATCTGCGCGAACGGATCTGCATCCACGTCAGAACCCTCGACTTGTGCGGCGAAGTCGCCTGCCAGCAGGTCTTCAAACTCCGCAAGCGAAACGTTCTGCAGCGCGCTGGCATCACCGGTCAATGCCGGTAGCCCAGGAAGGCCGGCAAGCGCGGTGGCAGGTGCGAGATCGCCCATGGCCAGCATGCCCATCCTCATCGGAGGCCACCTTGCGCGGCGTAGGCGTCCCAACCTGCGCGGCGTACGCGCAGGCCGCTCATGGCGTCCACCAACCGCTCGGACTCCGATGCGAGCAGCGCAATGGCCGCACGATGCGCAACCCGCAGCAACACCAGCGATTCGCGCTCGGCCACATTCAGCGCCCGCTTGGTCGCCATACCGCTGACGACGTCGTGCACCTCGTGGTTCAAGCGCTCAAGCGCATCAAAATCGCGCTTGAGAATAGCTTGCCGTACGCGCGACGCGAGTCGCAGGAGATAGTCGGACTGGTCCATGGTCGTGTCATCCAAATCGTTGGTCGACGCCTTCCCAAGCGGCCCGCAGCGTGCGGATCAGCTCAGAGACTTCGTCGATGATGGCCGGGTCCAGCGTGAGCCCCGCCTCGTTCAAGCGCCACGTGCAGTACTCATACAAGCGGGCCATGTTGACGACCACCTCGCCGCCCGCATCAAAGTCGAGCGCGCTGGTCAGGCCGTGCAACATGCCGATGCACTTGTTGAGGCTGTGGCCCTTCTCTTCGTAACGCTTGGCCTCGATATGGGCGCGCGCACGCGCCATTTCGTCGAGCAGGCCGTCCATCAACACGACCACCAGACGCACCGGCGACGCGCTTGCCGTCTGGCCTTCGAGATTCGCTGTCTGGTAGTCACCGTAGCCGTGTTGTGTGGTCATCATTTTTTCGATCCCCCAAAGTCGGGAATGTTGTCGATCAGGTTCATCGTGAATTCCATCTGGTACTGCAGTTGCTCAACGCGCGTGAACTGCGCCAGATACCTGTCATACATCCGAGTGTATTGAGCATCGAGCGAAAGCTCTTTCTTGTTCAACGATTTCTCAACGGACTCCGTGTTCTCCTGGCGGCGCTTGATATGGCCGTCCACAGACGAGGTCCATGTCTTCAGGTAGTCGTCCATGCGCTTGGCGATGCCCTTGTCGGCATTGGAGAACAGCGCGTCGAGCCCGTTCGGGTCCTTGGCCAGCCCGGCTTCGAGCTTGGAGGCGTCGAGCGAGAGCTTGCCGCTACGGTCGGCACTGATGCCGTAGTCCAGCAGGCTCGCATCGCCCACCGCACCGCGCAGCAGTTCGCTCATGCGCGCCTGCAGGCCGCGCACGCCGGCGTCGCCCACGAATGGGCCGGCGTTGGCGGGATCGTCCGGGTTGACCTTGGTCAGCTCGGCCAGCACGCTCATCACTTCGTTGTAGGCATCGACAAACGCCTGTACGGACTCTGTTGTCGCGCTCTTGTCGAGTTCCACATCCAACAGCAACGGCGAGTCGCCCGGTTTCATGGCCTGTGTGAAGGTGACGGCAACGCCTTGAATACCGGTGAAGGTGTTGCTGGACTGCTTGATCTCGACGCCGCTTTCACCACCCAGCTTGAAGATGGCGTCACGTGCAGCCGACAACTCGTCGGGCGTGCCCGAGAGCACGGCAGCCAGTGCGGTGTCGTTGATACCGCTGGTGTCGAGCGAGATCTCACTCTCCTCGCCGGTTTCTCCGGAGGTCAGCACCAGACGCTGCTCGCCGTTGATCGTGACGATCGACGCGGCGACCTTGCCTTCATTGCCCTCGGCCTGATTGATGGCCCGCGCCAGTTCTGCTGGCGACACATTGCCGCTGGCATCGACGTTGGCCGAAGACAAGTCCACATCAAACGACTCGCCGTTCTTCAGATCGATCTTCAGCGTGCCGGCATCCTTGCCTTGAAACGACGGAATGCCCGAATACGCCACCTGGTGCACCGAAGCAAGCTGCTGGACGAAGAACGAATAGCTACCCGGTTGCGCACTGTTTCCCACCGTGGCGTTGCCCAGCGCGGGGTTCGACAGCGTGGCTTTCTGCTTGACGATGCTGCTGGCACCCGACAGGCCCGCCAACGCGGTCTGGAACGAACTCAACGCACCTTGCAGCTTGGAGAGCGCCGCTTTGGCAGTGGCATTGTTCTCTTGCAGGGCCTTCAGACGCGTCGTCGCGTTCATCATGTACAAATCGGTAAACGCCTTGGCGCTTTCCGCGGGGGATACGTTGCCGAACATGGCTGTCCTCGCTGGTCAGGTTGGGTGAGAGAGTGCGCCCCCGTGCGACAGGCGGCGTCGCAGCCATGCCTGGGAAGCTTGTTGGTCTTCGCGCTTGCGATCGCGCGCGCGTTGTTCGATGTCGAGCGCGGTGAGTTTCTTGCGGCGGACCACGTCGATCTGTTCGTGCCGCAAGCGCGCATGGCGCAAGTCCGCGCGCAGCGAAGCTACCGAGGCTTCGTGGTTGGCCAACTTGCGTTCGTGCTGGTGAATCAGATCCGCCATGGCGCTGCGATAGCGCGCGCCGTTCATGGCGTGGGCCGGATGCACGTGGGCACCGGTCTCGACGGTTTGCATCAACGCGGTCATCTGCGAGATATGGCGGCGGTAACGGGCGCCTTCGGCATCGCGCGCAGCCACATCGGCACTCAACCGATCGACTTCCTGCGCGCGCATGGCAACGAGTTTCGACAGCCCGGCAACAACACGTTCGGTGTTCATGCGGCAATCTCCTTGAGGGTCATGAGCGTGGCGTCACGCGATGCCGCTTCGTCCTGTCGCTGGCATAGGAAGGCTTCAATGTGGTCGTGCATCTGCACGGCGTGATCAGTGGCAGGGTCCGCCCCGGCAACGTAACCGCCGAGCGGGATCAGGTCGCGCACATTGGCGTGGCGCGACATCATGTCTTTGACTTTGCGCACGGCGTCGATCTGCTCTCGCGGCGCTACCAGCGACATGCATCGACTCACCGAGCGCAGCACGTCAATGGCGGGGTAATGCCCCTGCGATGCGAGATCGCGCGAGAGCATGATGTGGCCGTCCAGAATGGCCCGCGCGGTATCCACCACGGGGTCCTGTTCGTCATCGCCTTCGGCCAGCACGGTGTAGATGGCGCTCATGCTGCCCGCGCCTTCACCGTTGCCGGCACGCTCCACCAGGCGCGGCAACATGCCGAACACTGAGGGCGGATATCCGCGCGTGGCGGGCGGCTCGCCCAATGCCAGCGCCAGTTCGCGCTGCGCCATCGCATAGCGCGTGAGGGAATCGACCAGCAGCAGCACATTGCTGCCCGTGTCGCGGAAATGCGTGGCGATGGCATGGCACAGCTCGGTGGCCATCAGGCGCATCAGCGGGGATTCATCCGCTGGAGCGACCACGATGATGGCCTTGGACATGCCCTCGGGACCAAGCGAATGCTCGATGAATTCGCGCACTTCACGACCACGCTCACCGATCAGGCCGACGACCACCACATCGGCCGCGGTCTGGCGTGTGATCATGCCGAGCAGCACGCTCTTGCCGACACCGCTGCCTGCAAACAGGCCGACACGTTGGCCACGGCCCAGCGTGAGCATGCCGTCGATGGCGCGCACACCCACGTCCAGCACGCCTTCCACCGGCTGCTTGCGCAGCGGGTTGACGCGCGGCGGCTCCAGATCGAGCACGGCATCGCCAGTCAATGGGCCGCGCCCGTCAATCGGCTCGCCCAGGCCATCGATCACACGGCCGCGCCATGCGGGGCCGATGGACAGCGTGCGGGTGCCGTCGTCAGGAAACACGCGGGCACCGGCGCTCAGCCCTTCAGCGGGGCGGAACGGCATCAGGTACGACACGCCTTCGCGAAAACCCACGACGCGCGCTTCAAGCCAGCCGCCCGATGCGGTTTCGATACGCGCAAGCTGGCCGGTTTCAAACGGATAGCCGGTCACTTCCAGCAGCAGGCCCGACACGGCGGACAAGCGCCCGACCGGCCGCGCAACTGGCACATCGCCTAGGTGGAGCGCACCGAGTACGGAATCGCTCATACGGCGGCTCCTTCCGCAGCCTCGGCATCGACGTGCGAGAGCTGCACGGCAATGCGCTCGATGCAGGCTGCCAAGCGTTGACCGCAGCCGGCGTCCATTTCTACGTCGCCGGCCTGCACGCGGCACTCACCGGGGTCGAGGCGGTCGTCGGGGGCCAGGTGCCAGTGGCTTGCGCGCTCGGGCGCGGCTTCGGCAATGCGGGCATAGTCGGCCGGGTTCAACCGCACGCTGATGTCGTCGGGGGCCTTGGCCAGCGTGCCGATGGCTTCATCGACAAACGCAAGAATCTGTTCGGGGCGGGCTTCGAGTTCTGCCCGCACAACTTGGCGGGCGACGTCGCCCACCAGCGTGGCCACTTCGGCGCGCACCTTGGCCCGATACGCTTGCTGTGCGCCGTTGAAACCGGCGACCAGTGCATCGACCGGCGCGACCAATGCATCGAGCCCGGCACGCACATCGTGGCGTGCTTGGTCAGCACCCGTGCGCTCACCTGCGGCAAAGCCATCGGCATGCCCGGCGTCGTAGCCGGCCTGCCGCGCCTCGTCGAGCAACTCTTCAGCGGGCGGCGCATGCAATTGCGTGGCGAGCAGTCCAGCCTCGTCCGGCAGCGACAACCCATCGCGCTGCTCATGGGCGGCACGCACGCGTGCCAGTGGCGGAAAGGCGTAACGGCGGTAAGCCTTCATTTGAGGACGTCCTCCGCCACGAGCTGCAACTCGATCTCGCCTTCGTCGGCCAGCTCGCGGATGGTGTCCATGATTTCGCGGCGGGCCGCTTCGACCTTGCTGGCCGGTGCCGGGCCCGTACGACGCAGCATCTCTTCAAACGCCTGCACCGAGCGGCGCGGCATGGAGCGCAGCAGCGTGTCGCGCACGGCCGGGTCGGCACCCTTGAGTGCCACGCCCCACAGTTCCATGTCGACCTGTTCGAGGATGACGGAGATCACCTCGTCGCTCTGCTTGCCAATGACGGCAAAGTCGTAGATGCGCTCTTCCACGGCGGCCACGAGGTCCGGGTCTCGTGCGCGCAGCAGTTCCACCACGCGTGCACGGTCGCCCGGCAGGCGGTTGATGATGTCGGCCGCTTGGCGCACGCCTTCCACGGCGGTGCTTTGTGTGCCGAGGTTGGCGATGCAGCCGTCGACCACCGCTTCCAGATCACGCAGCAGGTCGTAGTCGATTTCCGTCAGACGGGCGATGTCGAGCAGCACCTGCTCGCGCTGCGCTTCCGGCAGAGCTTGAATGACCAGGCTCGCCTGCTCGGGCGGCAGGAAGGCCAGGAACATGGCCTGCATGCGCACGTGTTCGTCGCGCAGGCGATCGGCCAGCCATTGGGGCTGCGCCCACTGCAGACGGGCCATCTTGGGGCCGATCACGTCGCCGTAGATCTTGTTGAGCACGCTGTTGGCCACCACGCCACCCAGCGCCATGTCCAGCGAGCGCTGCAGGAACGAACGCGAGGCGCCACGCACGCTGCTTTGCGCGCGGAAGTTTGCGAAGAAGCGCTCGATGGTGTTCTGCACGGCATCCACCTTCACGCCCTGCATGCGCGACATGACCATCGTCACGCCCAGCAGTTCTTCACGTGACAAGCAGCGCAGCACACCCGCCGCGGCTTCTTCACCCATGCTGAGCAGGATGATGGCGGCGCGTTCCACCGTGCTGAGGTTCAACGCCGGAGCAGTTGCCGGCAAGGCCGGTGCGGTTGCATCCACAGTTGCGGGTACGTTAGCTGGTGTGTTCATCGTCTCGAATCCAAGGTTTGATGACTTCGGCCACGCGCTCGGGGTCTTGGCCGGCCAGATGCTTCAGGTGTTCGATCAGCACGTCGACATCGGAGCCGATCGGCGGCAGGTTGGCGTCGGCCAGCAGCAGCGGCTGCGTATCAGCGTCGGCGCCAGGGGCCTCGATGGCCGGGGCTTCCGTGCCGGCGACGACGGCATCCACGACTTGCGGATCACGCCCACCGTTGGCCCACGTACGCAGCACCTTGAGCAGCGGGCGGAAGATGAAGAAGAAGCCCAGCAGCGCGCCCAGTGCCCATGCGCCCCACGTGCCCATCGTCACGATGTTGTCGGGCTGCTGCCACCATGGCAGCGACGCGGCCACCGGCGCAGTGCGGAAGTCCAGCGACGACACCACCAGCGCGTCTTCACGCTCGGCATCGATGCCCAGACCGTTGCGCAGGATCTTGTCGACCTGAGCGAGTTGTTCGGTGGTCCACGCCTTTTCCTGGCCCGGCGCGGCACCGTTGTTCAGCACCACGGCCACGTTCAACCGCTTCACACGCACGGGGCTGCGCTTGATCTGCACAACGTTGCGGTCGTAGGCGTATTGGCGCGTTTGTGCGTTCTTGGCGGAGTGCGGCGGCTCGGAGGCGGCCGGGGCAGAGGCAGATGCGGGCGCCGGACGGTTCGACAGCGAACCCGGCACACCCAGTGCAGCCTGGCCGATGTCCTTCTCGTCGCGAATGGCTTCTTGCGTGACCTTGGGCGCTTCGCCGTATTGCTCGTGGGTTTCTTCCACGCGGTCGTGGTCCAGCTCCACCGCCACGCTGGCGCGGAAGTTTCCTTCGCCCAGCGTGGGCGTGAGCAGTTCACGGATATTGCGCAGGGTCTGCTCGCGCGTTTGCGCGCCCAGTTCGCTGTCGAGTGCAGATGCACCACCCAGTACCGGGTCGATCTGCGCAGACAGGTGATTGCCCGCCTGGTCCACCACCGTCACGCGGGCCGGGTCCAGGTTGGCCACGCTGCCGGCCACCAGGGCGACGATCGCGGCGATCTGTTCCTTGCTCAGCTTGCGATTCGGCTTGAGCGTGAGCACGACGGAGGCCGAGCTCTTGTCACCATCGGAAAGAATGAACGACGTCGATTTGGCGATCGACAGATGCACGCGCGCCGTCGACACCGGGTCGAGCGCCACGATGCTCTGCGTCAACTCGCCTTCCAGACCACGGCGAAAGCGCACGTCCTGCACGAACTGGCTCACGCCCAGCGGGTCGCTCTTGTCCACCTGCTCCAGCCCTTCGGGCAGCTTGGCGACAACGCCCTTGGCGGCCAGCAGCATGCGCGCGGCACCCAGCTTCTGCTCGGGCACCAGCACTTGGCCGCTGTCGGGGTGAATGCGATACGGAATGCCGTCGGCGTCCAGCGCGGCCATCATGTCGGCGGCCGGCACGGTTTCGTGCGCGCCGAACAGCGGCTTGTAGCGCGCGTTCTGGTGATGCATCAGCATCATCGCCAGCGCGGTCAGGCAGATCGCCAGGATGACGATCGGTGCCAGCTTGGCCAGCGCAGCGGACGACGGCAGGCGGAACCCGCCTTCAGGCGTCAATCGCGCGGTGAGCGTTTTGATTTGATCGAGCACGTTGGCAGTCCTCGTCAAACCTGCATCTTGATGATGTCGTCAAACGCGCTCATGAGCTTGTTGCGCACCTGAACCATCGCCGAGAACGACAGGCTGGCCTGCTGGCTCGCGAGCATCGCGCCGACGAGGTCGTCACTGGCGCCGGTTTCCACGGCGGTCACCAGGTCGTTGGCGTGATGTTGCTGGGCGTCCGTGCCATGCACGGCGTGCTTGAGCAGATCGGAGAAACCGGCTGCCGCGCCATCTGCAGAGGGTTGCGGATCGTCGTTGACGCTGATGCTGCTGAGGGACTGGCGAATCGAATCGAGCATGGCGCTCGAGAGGTCGACGTTCATGGCGGTTCCCGTGTTGGATTGACTATGGGACCGGATTTTGTGACGTCTCTTGACGCGCAACGAGAATGTTCAACGGAACATTGATCGCCTTGATTGCCGTGCGCTATGGCGCAGCGGATGACGCTTTGCGCAAATAAAAAGCGGCGTGACCTGCTCAGTCACGCCGCAAAGACAACGGAGGGAGGAGAAATCAGTGTGGGCCGATGGCCGAAGGCTTACGCGCGGGAGGCAGAACCACCGTTCGGGTAGCTGGCGTCGCCATTCCAGGAGAGGTAGCCGTAGGTGTCGACCTGGCGATCGGCGCCTTGGGTGTACGGGTCAAAACGGCCCGACTGCGTGGCGGCGGGCGCATCGAAATTGGGTTGAACCACTGCCGTTGCCGGTTGCGACAGCAGCGCGGCAGACGCCGAAATCAAAGCCACAAGGGCCAGGCCGGCGCGGCGCGAGAAGAGAGAGGAGAGACGGGAGCTCATGATCGATTCCTGATTCGTTTGCGCTCGTTGTTGCGCTTGGAAGGCAGAATAGATCGTTGCTCCTGTCTGATAAATGCGACTTTGCAGAAATAACTGTTCAGGCCGCACTAACAATCTGCAGCCGCGGGTTTTCCTTCAACTGCAGGCATGGGTGATCGGCAAACAGCGTCGCCACCCAGTCCACAAACACCCGCACCTTGGGCGACAGATGCCGGTTATGCGGGTACACCACCGACACCGGGATCGGCTCGGAGATGTAATCCGGCAGCACTTCCACCAGGGCGCCCGACATCAGGTGCTCGTACACCAGAAAGCGCGACGTCTGCAGCAGCCCGAGGCCGTGCAACCCACACGCCACCGCCGATTCCGCATCGTTGACGGACACCATGCTGCGTACCTTGTGGATCTGCTTCTGCCCGTCGATCACGAAATCCCAATCCATGCGGCGGCCATTGCGGGCAGAGAAGTAGTTCACCGCCACGTGGTCCTGCAGATCCTCAAGCGTGTTGGGCGTGCCGTACTGCGCGAGGTATTCCGGCGAGGCGCAATTGACCATCGGCAACTGCCCAATCCGCCGCGCGACGAGGGTGGAATCCTGCAACTCGCCGCCGCGCACGGCGCAATCCACGCCCTCTTGCACCAGATCGACCGGGC
Source organism: Ralstonia sp. R-29 (assembly GCF_049913345.1). Taxonomy (NCBI): domain Bacteria; kingdom Pseudomonadati; phylum Pseudomonadota; class Betaproteobacteria; order Burkholderiales; family Burkholderiaceae; genus Ralstonia; species Ralstonia sp. R-29. The sequence continues at coordinate 380,124 of NZ_CP184378.1, read as the reverse complement.
GATCGCTCATGCCGATCTCGAGCTGAAGATCGGGGTACGCCTCATGAAAACTGCGGATGCGCGGCACCAGCAACCGTTTGCCAATGGAGGCAGGCACGTCGATGCGCAGCGTGCCGCGTGCGCCCGTTGCGCTCTGCGAGAACGCGGCCTCGGTTTCTTCCAGGTCGCCGAGCAGCCGCACGCAGCGCTCGTAGTACGCTGCGCCGTCGGCTGTTACGTTGACGCGGCGGGTGGTCCGGTGCAGCAGGCGCACGCCGAGATGCGCCTCAAGGCTTTGCACCAGGTTCGTGACCGTGGCGCGAGGTAATTGAAGGCTGTCGGCAGCCTTGGTAAAGCTACTGGCTTCCACAACGCGCGTGAAAACCTGCATGGCCTGCAAGCGATCCATCTGCGGCTCCTGAGGGTCGGACTCCACGGACCGTACGCACTACCGGAATCCAAACGGTAATGCGCAATACCCGTGAAATCTGAAGGGGTGCACCCGGTTGGCGCGATCAGGAGGGCAGCGACTACGGGTTTTCGCAGTGCAACAAGATCGGCCTCGAGCAAGGAACACTTTGTAGCACAACCGTAAATTTTGATTGTTCGGCTGCAACTAATAGTGATGTCTGATTATAGGCATTTATCCGCGTTCGTCTAATCACCATCATTCAGCCCATTGAGATTCGGGTTATCCGCAAAGGTAAGCCCCGCCTGACATCATGGGTTCTTCTCCACCGCGCTTGGTTGTTTCGGAACGCACGCATACGGAAAATGCGGCCGCGGCCAGTGTTCGGCCAGCGCAATCGCACAGCACCGCCGACGTAACAAATGTCGCGGCCAATCCCCATTTGCGCAGCGCAACATGCCCGCTGCCGGAGCAAGCTTCCACGCCCGCGCTGCCACGCGAGGTGCACGCCGAGGACTATTGGACGCAGGGCTACGCCAACCGCATCCGCCTGCGAGTTTTCCGCCCGGAAATGCACGCCGACGACGCTGCCGCGCCGCTGCGTCACCCTGCCGTGCTGTATCTGCATGGTGGCGGCTTCGTCAACGGCTCCATCGACGATGCGGAAGCACCGGCTCGCCATCTAGCCGCCACGCTGCCGGCGGCGGTGGTGACGGTGGGCTATTCGCTTGCGCCCGCCGCGCCCTTTCCGGCCGCGCCGGAAGATGTGTACGCCGCACTGTGCTGCATGGCCGAGCACGCCACCGCCTGGGGCATCGACAAGCGCCGCATGGCGGTGGCCGGGCACGACGCGGGCGGCAACCTCTCCGCCGCGCTGACGATGATCGCCCGCGACCGTGGCGGCCCGAACCTGCGTGCGCAGGTACTGATTGCCCCAATGCTCGACCCGACCATGGCACGCGTGCGCCCCGATCATCTGGCCAATGCCACCAACTCGGCCGAAGTCTGCGCCGATTGCTATCGCCAGTACCTGCCCCGCCCGACCGAGCGCGTGCATCCGTATGCCGCGCCGGTGGAATCGCGCCGCCTGCAGGGTCTGCCCCCTGCCCTGCTGCTGACCGCGCCCCAAGACCTGCTGCGCACCGAGGCCGAGCGTTACGCCACCGCCCTCATCGAGGCCGGCGTGGCCACGCAAGTCGTGCGCGTGCACGAGGCCTGCCATGACTCGATTGCCATGAGCGCCGTCGCGCAAGACGAGATGACGTGCTTCCTGCGCTGGCATCTGGGTATGACACGCCAGGCGGCGACGCCCCGCAAACGGCGCGCACGTGCGGATCGAAAGGACCGCACCCCCATTGACCCAACCGGGGAGACGCCTGGCTGAACCCACATAACAAGAAACGGAGTGCGAGGCCGCGCGCGTGTTTCTACGCTGCGGCCCCTACGTGTTCCGAGCGGTTTTACCGAGTCCTTTTTCTCTTTGCCTATCCCAACGAATCGAGAGAGACATCATGAGCCTGTCCAAACGCACCATCGCCATTTCGGCTGCAGCCGTGCTTGGCGTCGCCGCCATCGGCACCTACGGCCTGGTTTCCACTGCCGGCGCCTCGCAGCAGCCAGCAGGCGCCCCCGCCGCCACGCCGGTTGATGTGGCCCCCGTCCTTGCCAAGAACGTGGCGGAGTGGGATGAATTCTCCGGCCGCATCGAAGCCGTTGAACGCGTGGAAGTCCGCCCGCTGGTGAGCGGCACCGTCACGGCGGTCCACTTCAAAGACGGCAGTATCGTCAAGAAGGGCGACCCGCTGTTCACCATCGACCCACGCCCGTATGCCGCCGAGGTGGCCCGCACGCAAGCCGCGCTGACGGCCGCCAAGTCGCGCGTGGCCTACACCACGTCGGAACTGGATCGCGCACAGAAGCTGGTGGCCGACAACGCCATCGCCCGCCGCGAGTTTGAAGAGAAGGAAAACGCCGCGCGCGAGGCGCAAGCCAACCTGCAAGGCGCCGCTGCTGCGCTGGATGCCGCCAAGCTGAACCTGGAGTACACACGCATCGTGGCGCCGGTGTCCGGCCGCGTATCGCGTGCGGAGATCACCGTCGGCAACGTGGTCTCTGCCGGCGGCGCCTCGCCGGTGCTGACGACGCTGGTGTCGGTGTCACCGATGTACGTAGCGTTTGATGCGGACGAGCAGAGCTACCTGCGCTACTCCGCCAAGGCGGCCCAGGGCACCAAGACGCCGGTCTACATCGGCCTGGCCAATGAAGATGGCTACACGCGCGAAGGCGCCATCCAGTCCGTCGACAACCGGCTGGATGTGCGCTCTGGCACGATCCGCGTGCGCGCCACGCTGGACAACGCCGATGGCCGCCTCACGCCGGGCCTGTACGCCCGCGTACGCATGAGCACCGGCGCGCCGCATGACGCCATCCTCATCAGCGACAAGGCCATCGGTACGGACCAGGACAAGAAGTTCGTGCTGGTGGTGGATGCGGCCAACAAGACGAGCTATCGCCCGGTTGTGCTGGGCGCCTCCATCGATGGGCTGCGTGTTGTGAAGTCTGGCCTGAAGGCGGGCGACCGCATCGTCGTCAACGGCATTCAGCGCGTGCGCCCGGGCGACGCCGTGGCACCCAATGCGGTGACCATGGATAGCTTGGTCACCAAGCGCGTGGTGCTGCCGGGTGCACAACCCGAAGCGCCCGCCGCACCGGCCGAAGCCAAAGCCGACACATCCACTGCGCCTGCTGCCAAGGCTGAAACCAAGCCTGCCAACGCCAAGACCGCCGCTAACGCACAACGCCTTCCGGCCGATCGCGCCTGATTGCGAAAAAACGCGACTGAACCTCATCGCTCACAGCCATGAACTTCTCTAAATTTTTCGTGGACCGCCCGATCTTTGCGGGCGTGCTCTCCACGCTGATCCTGCTGATCGGGATCATCTCGATCTGGCGATTGCCGATCTCGGAGTACCCCGAGGTCGTGCCGCCTTCGGTGGTGGTGCGCGCGCAGTTTCCGGGCGCCAACCCCAAGGTGATTGCCGAAACCGTGGCTTCGCCGCTCGAAGAGCAGATCAACGGCGTCGAAAACATGCTGTACATGCAGTCGCAAGCCAACAGCGACGGCAACATGACCACGACGGTCACCTTCAAGCTGGGCACCGACCCGGACAAGGCGCAGCAGCTCGTGCAGAACCGTGTGTCGCAAGCGCTGCCGCGCCTGCCCGACGTGGTGCAACGCCTGGGCGTGACGACCATCAAGAGCAGCCCCGATCTGACGATGGTGGTGCACTTGCTGTCGCCCAACGACCGCTACGACATGACGTACCTGCGCAACTACGCAGTGCTCAACGTCAAGGATCGCTTGGCGCGGATCAGCGGCGTGGGCCAGGTGCAATTGTTCGGCTCGGGCGACTACTCGATGCGCGTGTGGCTCGACCCGAACAAGGTCGCGGAGCGCGGCCTGACCGCCAACGAAGTGGTCAAGGCCATCCGTGACCAGAACGTGCAGGTGGCGGCTGGCGTGATCGGCGGTTCGCCATCGGTGCCGGGCACGGACCTGCAGCTGTCCGTCAACGCGCAAGGTCGCCTGAAAACCGAGCAGGAATTCGGCGACATCATCCTCAAGAGCTCGCCCAACGGCGCCGTCACGTACCTGCGTGACGTGGCCCGCATTGAGCTGGCCGCGTCGGAATACGGCCTGCGCTCGCTGCTGGACAACAAGCAGGCCGTGGCCATTCCGATCTTCCAGGCGCCGGGTTCCAACGCACTGCAGATTTCGGATGACGTGCGCAAGACGATGGCCGAGCTGAAGGAAGACTTTCCCGAAGGCGTCGACTACCGCATCGTCTATGACCCGACGCAGTTCGTCCGATCGAGTATCGAAGCCGTCACGCACACGCTGCTGGAAGCGGTGGCGCTTGTGGTGCTCGTGGTGATCCTGTTCCTGCAGACGTGGCGTGCGTCGATCATTCCGCTGCTGGCGGTGCCGGTGTCGATCATCGGTACGTTTGGCCTGATGCTGATGTTCGGCTTCTCGATCAACGCGCTGTCGCTCTTCGGGCTGGTGCTGGCGATCGGGATTGTGGTGGACGATGCCATCGTGGTGGTGGAAAACGTCGAGCGGAACATCGCCGAAGGGTTATCGCCACGCGAGGCCACGTACAAGGCCATGCGTGAGGTGAGCGGCCCGATCATCGCCATTGCCCTGACGCTGATTGCCGTGTTCGTGCCGCTGGCCTTCATGACGGGCCTGACCGGTCAGTTCTACAAGCAGTTCGCGCTGACGATCTCGATCTCGACCGTGATTTCGGCGTTCAACTCGCTCACGCTGTCGCCAGCGCTCGCTGCCCTGCTGCTCAAGAGCCATGACGCGCCGAAGGATTGGCTGGCGCGTGCAATGGACAAGGGCCTGGGCTGGATCTTCCGCCCGTTCAACCGCGTGTTTGGCGCGGCGTCGGAATCGTATGGCCGCAGCACCTCGCGCGTGATCGGTCGCAAGGCCGTGATGCTTGGCATCTACCTCGCGTTGATCGGTGCGACCGCGCTGCTGTTCAACAAGGTGCCGGGCGGCTTCGTGCCGATGCAGGACAAGCAATACCTGGTGAGCTTCGCGCAACTGCCGGACGGTGCCTCGCTCGACCGCACGGAAGACGTGATCCGCCGCATGTCCGACATCGCCCTGAAGCACCCCGGCGTGGAAAGCGCCGTGGCCTTCCCGGGCCTGTCGATCAACGGCTTCACCAACAGCCCGAGCGCCGGCATTGTGTTCGTCACGCTCAAGCCGTTTGACCAGCGCAAGAGTGCCGACCTGTCGGGCGGTGCCATTGCGGGCCAGTTGAACAAGCAGTACGGCGCCATCAAGGATGCATTCATCGCCGTGTTCCCCCCGCCGCCGGTGCAAGGCCTCGGCACGGTGGGTGGCTTCAAGATGCAGATCGAAGACCGTGGCTCGGTCGGTTACGAACAGCTCTTTGCCGCCACGCAGGCCTTCATGGCCAAGGCACGCCAGACGCCTGAGCTGGGCCCGTCGTTCTCGAGCTACCAGATCAACGTGCCGCAGTTGAATGCCGATCTGGACCGTGTGAAGGCCAAGCAGTTGGGCGTGCCGGTCACGGACGTGTTCGACACCATGCAGGTCTACCTGGGCTCGCTGTACGTGAACGACTTCAACCGCTTCGGCCGCACGTACCAAGTGAAGGTGCAGGCAGACGCGCCGTTCCGCGCCCATGCTGAAGACATCCTGCAATTGAAGACGCGCAACACCGCGGGTGACATGGTGCCGCTGTCGTCTCTGCTGCGCGTGTCGCAAGGCTTCGGGCCGGACATGGTGGTGCGCTACAACGGCTACACCGCTGCCGACATCAACGGTGGCCCTGCTCCGGGCTTCTCGTCGGGCCAGGCACAAGCGGCTGTGGAACGCATCGCGCATGAAACGCTGCCCAAGGGCGTGCGCTTCGAGTGGACGGACCTGACGTATCAGCAAATCCTGGCCGGCAACTCCGCCGTGTGGATCTTCCCGATCTGCGTGCTGCTGGTGTTCCTGGTGCTGGCTGCGCAATACGAAAGCCTGACGCTGCCGCTGGCCGTGATCCTGATCGTGCCGATGAGCTTGTTTGCCGCCATGCTGGGCGTGTGGGTCTCGCATGGAGACAACAACATCTTCACGCAGATCGGCTTGGTGGTGCTGGTGGGGCTGGCGTGTAAGAACGCGATCCTGATCGTGGAGTTTGCGCGCGAGCTTGAACTGCAAGGACGCTCCATCGTGGAAGCCGCCATCGAGGCTTGCCGCCTGCGTCTGCGCCCGATCCTGATGACGTCGATCGCTTTCATCATGGGCGTGGTGCCCCTGGTGGTGTCGACCGGCGCCGGTGCGGAAATGCGTCATGCCATGGGCGTGGCCGTGTTCGCGGGGATGCTGGGTGTGACGCTGTTCGGCCTATTCCTCACGCCGGTGTTCTACGTGCTGCTGCGCACGCTGGCTGCCCGTCGTGGCCAGCGCTCGGAAGATGCACCGGATCGTGATCTGGACCTGGATGGCGCGCTGCCGGTGCCCTCGGGTCAGCACTAAGGTCAACACTAATCAAGACATCGCTATGAACGCGTTCAAACAACAACCAAGTCAAGCCGTGCGACCCGGCCGCTGGACTCCGCTGGCGCTGGCCGCCGCGCTGTTCCTCGCGGCCTGCTCGCTGGCCCCGACCTACGAGAAGCCGGACGTCGGCACGCCCAACGCCTTCAAGGAAGCTGCCGAATCTTCCAAACTCGCGGCAGGTACACAGCTGGCCGCAGGCGAACAAGGCAAGTGGAAGACGGCCGAGCCCTCGCTGCCCGCCGATGGCGCGTGGTGGAAGATCTTCAACGACCCGACGCTCGACAAGCTCGAAGCACAGGCCGCAGAAGCCAGTCCCACGCTGGCCGCCGCAGCCGCGCGCGTGAACCAGGCGCGCGCCTTCGTGCAGGCCAACCGTGCATCGCTGTTCCCGGAACTGGACGCGGGCTTCGGCCCGACGCGCCAGCGGGCTTCGGCGGCGTCCGCCGGCTTGCCGGTGGGTGCGCCCGTGCAGCCGCAGACGTACTGGCGCGCGCAAGCCACCGTGGCGTATGAAGCCGACCTCTTCGGCCGCGTACGCAACAGCGTGAGCGCCGCTGATGCCGACGCCGAACGCGTGGAAGCGCTCTACCGCGCCGCGCGCCTCTCCTTGCAAGCCGACGTGGCGCAGACGTACTTCAGCCTGCGCACGCTCGATGCAGAAGAGGCGTTGCTCGCCCGCACGCTGGTCGGCCGCGAAGAAGCCCTCAAGCTCGTGCAGCGCCGCTTCAACACTGGCGACATTGGCGAGCTGGATGTCGCCCGTGCCGATACCGAGCTGGCCACCGCGCGCTCCGATCGCATCGGCGTGCAACGTCGTCGCGCCGTGCTGGAGCATGCGTTGGCTACGTTGCTGGGCAAAGCCCCCGCTGACTTCAACATGGACGCGCAACCGCTCACCACGCTGGATGTGCGCGTGCCGGCTGGCCTGCCCTCCGCCCTGCTGGAACGCCGCCCAGACGTGGCCGCTGCAGAACGCTCCATGGCTGCGGCCAACGCACGCATCGGCGTCGCACGCGCAGCGTTCTTCCCGCAGCTGCAACTCACGGGCGGCTTCGGCTACGAGTCGCACGACATTGGCGACCTGCTCAAGTGGGGCAGCCGCACGTGGATTCTCGGGCCGCTGGTCGGCACCGCACTGTCGCTGCCAATCTTCGACGGTGGCGCACGCAGTGCAGGCGTGAAGCAAGCGCGCGCCGCGTACGAAGAGAACGTCGCCAACTACCGCGAAAGCGTGCTCGTCGCCTTCCGCGAGGTGGAAGACAACCTGTCGGACCTGCGCCTGCTGGCCGATCAGTCCAAGGCTCAGGACGATGCGGTTCGTGCGTCGTCGCGTGCCGCACAGCTCTCGCGCACGCGCTACAACGCCGGGTCGGTCAACTACCTGGATGTGATCGATGCGGAGCGCAACATGCTGTCGGCCGAGCGCATCGGCGTGCAGCTGGCGGGCGCCCGTGTGAATGCGACGGTGGGGTTGGTCAAGGCGCTGGGCGGCGGGTGGGGTGATCTGCCGCCCGCTCAGGCGACTGTGGCGCAGCAGTAAAAAGCGTTATCTCTTCTCTCTCTCGGAAAGCGAGACTCTGCGCGGCTTCGGCCGCGTTTTTTTTGCCCCGCGCATTGCACTGGACAGCGCATGGAGGGCAAACCACTTTTCCACCGCTGCCTCGCACATCCCCCCGTTCGCCCGAATATCACCGCAAACAGGTGGCGCCCCTCAATGACTATCGGCCCCGATTCAATATCGGAACAAGCCACTGCTTCACCTTCGCATCACCTTGCGGGCTATACGAGGGATATTTTTCCGCTTCTTTTTGGGAAACTTCCACCTCGGCTCCAAAGATATCGACCTTCCAATATTGTCCGGCTCCGTAGGAAAAGTACGCACTTTCCTCGCGGGGAACAAAGCCGTCGTCATGGCCAACGATGCGCCAATCCCCCTCGATCTTCCGGTCAAACAACCCATACGAGTCGACAAACACTGGCGTGCCCGCCCGCTGAGCGGACTCGATCTCCGACGCGGTGATCTCTGGTCTCCTCAGCAAGAGGTCGAAGAATTCCACCCCATGCCCAATATCGACTTTGGACAGAACCCTGCCTGCCGCATATGACTCGCCGTCAATCGACAGCAGGAAGATGTCTCCTACCTTGATCCCGCGCAATGCGGTTTGAGGCCTCTTGTCCCAACCATGAATTTTGATCAGTGTCATCTTTCTTTGTCGAAACGACTCAGAGCTTGATCTTGGTTTCCAGGAATTCCAGGTACTTGGGGTCGTCTTCGAGAAAGATGTCCAAGCTGCCACCCATGTAGGCACGGGTCAATTCATCGGCCGCCTTGTCGAAGTTGCTCTGCTCGTAATAGAGCTGACCGAGGCGAAGGTGAATGTATGGATTACCCAACCCCTTGGGGCATTGCACCGCCTTGTAGAAGCACTTGAACGCCTTGTCGAAATTGCCCGTGCGGAAGTGCACATCGCCAATGGCGACATAGATCCACGTGGCCGCTTCCCAGTCGAGCGGGTTGTCGGGCAGCAGGCGCAGTGCAGCGATGTAGTGCTGTTTGGCGGCGTCAAGGTCGCCTTGTTCTGCAAGCTCGTCGCCCTTGCTGCAGAGTGCAGTGATTTGCTGGTGGATGAGGTCTGGAAGCTCGGACATGCGCACGGCGTGGAGGGGGCGACGTCGAAAGCACTGCCCTCACTGCATCAAATCGTTCTGCTGCGGATCGAAAACGATGCTGCCTGGAATATCCTGCAGAAACTGCATCATGTCGATGATCTGATTCGTATGCTCGCGATCATCGTCGTCCCCAAAAACCACGCGCACCCGGCGGTCAATGGTAGACAGTTCACACGGAGATCGGTCACCGAGAATCTCCTGAATCTGGGCGGATTCGTCCTGAATACGGCTGCCCTCTTCATAGGCAACGCGCATCAACCAAATTCCCCAGCGCAAGGCGAGCGTATCAGTCTTGGCGAACGGCAGCCGCTCAAATTTCAGGGAAAAATTCTCTTGGTTTGCGAAGTACTCCCGCAACTCATTTGCCAACGATTCGTTGGACATTGCAGGCGATTGCTCGGTTAGCAGGGCAAGTAGAGAAAACGTCATGCCTTAATTCCTTTTCCAGGGTCCTGTTTTTCCAATATCAATAGGATTGAATTCGCGCGTCGTCGGATTGTATTCAATTACGCTACCGCCTGTTTGGCGAATGTTATCAAGAAGCGGCTCCGAGATCGTCTGCGTTCTTGGCCCAACGACAATGTTGAATGGTAGATCATGATCCGCAGCATACTGATGAAATGCGCGTAGCTGATCGTTGTTTGTGACCTCCACCCAGTTCTTGACATCGGTCACCCCGAATTCCTTGCCGACAGGCAAATCGGGAATGTACCCATCAATGGATACAGGCTTCGAGCCGCGTCCCAAAGGGGCCCCAAGGTCTCGCCGGGCCGCCTGCTCGAAGGCGTTTCCGCCTTTATTGTTGGCCCACGCTTGCTTTGCTTTAGCGTACCAAGCGTCAGGGCCCAGCTTCTTGTTGGATTCACTAAGGTAGCGATCGTAGCGCCAGTGGTGTTCCGGTGGAATGTCACCGTAGTCGACCTTGCCACCGGAATTCCCTGTCTTGTTTGGCAGTTCCGGCAACGTTCCATCTGCGCCCGTCTTCGACAAGCGAGCAGCATCTGCCGCGGAGTACCCCTCCGCGCGCAGTTGCTTATAACGCTCGTACCGCTCCAAGCAAGGCTGCAACCCCAGCGGATCCATCTCCCGCAACGGATTCTGCACATACCCCTGCGTGCGATGCCCGCCCTGAATCGCGATCGGGTCAATGCTCAGATAACAGCCGCTGTCCGGGTCGTAGTACCGGTTGACGTTGTAGTGCAGGCCCGACTCTTCATCGGCCCACTGCCCGGCAAAACGCAGACTCGTATCCAGCTCAATCCCTGCGGTATCGGCGTGGGTATCTTCGTTGAGTTGCTTACCCCACAGGCTGTAGCGTGCAGACCAGACTTTTTCGCCCGAGGTTCGATACATCTCCAACGGCAGGCCTGTCGGGGCGCTGAAGACAGCGTACTGCAGCTCGCCACACTCCTGCGCCAGCGGCATGAAGCTCTCGGGCTCGAAGTGCCATGTCGTTGCCGCGCCAGCCGTGCCGTCAGGGCGCTGGTCCCAACGCTCGGCGAGCGTATAGTCGTCCCACAGGAACCGTACTGCGCGGCCAGTCTCGACGTGCCGTTTTTCAACACGTCGCCCGAACGCGTCATAGCGGTAGGCCCAGGTTTCGTTTGTGGGGGTGCGCACCCCAATCAGGCGATTGAGCCCATCCCAGGTGTACCGCCACGTGCGAGCCTCAATGCCCGGCTGATCAACCGTCTTTTCGATGACCCGTCCGCGCGCGTCGTAGCGGTAGTGGATGTGCCCGACCTGCGTAGGCAGACCTCCCGCAACATAGTCATGCCGATCAACCGGACCTTGCTTACCATGCGCGGCAATATTGCGGGCGGCATCGTAGGCATAGTGTTCGGCCGGTTGCTGGATGCTGCCAACTGTGGTGACTTGCCCACGCGCATCGTGCATGTACGTGAAGCTGTCGGCATCGGTATCGACTTGCGTCAGTTGGCCCGCGGCGTCATAGCGATAGCGCTGGCGGGTCAGCTGTTGCAGCGCGTCCGCCGGTGCCGCCTGCAGTGCGTCAAAGGCGGTGCGCGGTCCGGCCGCCTGCCGCTGCAGACGGCCCACGGCGTCGTACTGGCGCGCCAAGACAAACTCGCCTGCTTGCCTGCCGGTTTCGCGGCCCAGCGCGTCACGTTGAATGGTCAAGCCGCCAACCTGCGTCAGCGCACCGAGCGCGTCATATTCGTAGCGCGTCTCTTGATGCGGAGTCTTGCGCACGTTGCGCCGACCCTGCGCATCGTAGGCGTGCTGCACGCGCTGACCGTGCTGCTCTTCTTCGATCAGGCGGCCTTTATTGTCGTAGCGGAAGCGGTTGACGTATGTCGTGTCGCTCTGCACCGCAGCCGCGATCATGCGGCCTGCCGTGTCGTATCGATAGACGAGTTTGACGTCGCCAGCATCGATGGCCACGGGGCGATCCCCGCCGTCATAGCGGTACAACCACACGCCGCCGTCTGACCACGTCTTCTTGACCACGCGGCCAGCAACATCGCGCTCGTAGTGCGAGACGCGGCCGCCCCAATCGATTTCAGTCACGACTCGGCCTGCGGCGTCGTATCGGAACTCCCATACTTCCCCGCGCGGGTTGATGATCCGCGTTGGCCGTGTCGCGTGGTCGTACTCAAAGCGGGTTGCATAGCCGGCAGTGTCGGTCGTGCTGGTCAGCAGATCGAACGGGCCATAGGTATGGCGCGTGATTCGCCCCAGCGGATCAGTGCTCGCAACTGCCAATCCCTCGGTGTTGTACGCAATGCGGTGGAGGCTGCCGTCCGGCAGCGCGGTCCGCGCCCGATGGCCGCGCGGGTTGTCCGGGCCTGCTGTGTAGTCGTGGCGCGTTATGCTTCCCGCTGCATCGGTTTCTTCGAGTAAGCGGCCCAGCGTATCAAAGCGTGTGCCGAGTTTCGCGCCCGTCGGCAGGCGTGTGCTGATGAGCCGCAGTTGTGCGTCGTAGTCGTGGCGGGTTTCATGCTCGCCGTCCACCACGCGCAGGAGTTCGCCATGCTCGCCATATCGATAGCGCTTGACGCTGCCGTCGGGCTCCGTGCGCGTAGTCAGGCGATGCTTGCCGTCATACTCGAGCGTCAAGCGGTCGCCTGTGGGTTGCACCACCGCAGCAAGGCGGCGCTGTGCGTCGTACTTGAACAGTGTGGCTCCGCCCGCTGGATCACCCATGCTGGCCAGCCGCCCTTGGTCGTCGTAGCCAAAATCGGTGCGCCGCCCAAGTGCATCGGTTTGGGAGGCCAGCCGTCCGAGCTGCCACGCCCGCTGGGTAGCATGACCCAGCGGATTCACCTCGCGCGTAACAAGCCCTTCGGCGTTGTGTTCGTAGCGCCATTCCCCATCGACGTCGATCACACGCGTGACGCCATCTTCGTAGATGAAGCGGCCGGTGTGGTAGCCCTCGCGCGTGCCGGTTTCGACCACGCGGCCAGCGCTGTCGTAGGCGTAGCGCACCTCGGTCTTGTCGGTATCACGCCAGCTGGTCATCCAGCCGTGCACATCGTAGGTGTAATGGAACTGGCCGTACTGCAAGCTCGACACCTGCGTAAGCATGCCGTTCTCGTACGCGTAGTCGACCAAGCGATGCGTGTCGCCTGATACCTCATGCAACGTGATGCTAGATAGGGTACGCGCGCCACCCAAATACCCCAGCACCAGCCAATAGCCGACTGTGTGCCGCAGCGTTGCTAGACGGCCGTACGCGTCGTACTCAAAGTTGATGGCGTTGCCGTTCCAGTCTTCGATGCGCTCTATGCGGGAAGTGGCACCGTCGAGCAGAGGTGAGAACCGGAGGATGTGCCGCGTTTCATCGTCGAGGATGCGCGGTGCGGCCCGCGTCCCCTCCAAGCGATAGCGTGGCTCGCGCAGGTTGATGCCGTTCAGTTCGGCATCCGGCGCTTCAAACGTAATGGAGAGTCCGCCGCCATCGAAGAAGCGAACGAGGTGGCCGTCATCCCACCGCAAACGCTGCGACCAGTTGACCGACCACTTCGGGCCAAGCATGCCGTCGTCATCCGAACGTGTACGGTAGCGGCGCGTCAGCACCACCGGCAATACACCGGGGATCGACACGTCCGTGCGGATCTCCATCATCTCGCCAGTGGCGACATCGATGGGATCTTTGCAAGGCGTGGCGGTCTCGTCCTTAACCCCTTCCCGCTCCGCCGACTTGGTCGGCTCACCCGGCGCCCGGCCCTTGACCATGCCGCCCAGCTTCGCCCCCAGCAACCCGCCCACCAGCCCAGCAAAAAACTCCTCACCCGCCGTCAGTTCCGGGTTCTTCGGCCCAAACTGCCCAGTCGTCTTGTCAATCAAGACGCTCTTGCGCCCCGAGTTCACCTTGCCACTGCAATGGCTCGAATGACCCACACGCACAAGCGGCAACTGATTGACGGTGATGGTGAGACTGCCTTCAACCAGCGGCTCAGGCCCTGGGTGCTTATCGCAGGCGATGATGTCGGTCACGCGCGCGGCGGCTTTGCCTTCGAAGGTGACATTGCCCGAGCCTGACGCGATCTTTCCGCAGTTGCTGCCCAAGCTCTGGCTGGCTGCGGCTAGGCCGCTGCCGAGGCTCAGCCCGCCTGCCATACACGCACCCACGATCACCGCACCGGCCAACCCGCCGGTCGCAACCGTCGCGGCAACTGCGGCTCCAATGGCGACCCCGATTGCGAGACCGGCCACCATGCCCCAGAAGCCCGATGAATGTGCGATGTCATCGCCTATGCACGCCGGGTGCGGATCGCCCTTTCCGATGCTCAGGCCCAGCTTGTCGCCCAGCCATTCGGCGCCTTTCTCGACGGCGCCCGTAACACCAATCTTGCCGAGCAGCCACGCACCGCCCAGTGCCACCACAGCAGGCACTGCTGCCAGCGCCGCGGCACCGGCCGCGGCCGCACCGGTCGCGCCTGCTGCCGTTGCGGCGGTGCCGGCGGCGTACGCACCATAGCCAACGTCGGCGCCCAACATGCCGTAGTTGGCGCCGTCCACCCACTTCATCTGCGACTGTTTCTTCGCCTCGCCGTCTTCCAGGTTTTGAAGCGCGGCCATGCGCTCCTCGGCGGTGCCGCTCGGCCCGGTGGGAGAACTCGGTGTGCTTGGATCTTGGTCCGCCATGGCAGTGCTGCGCTCAGGCCGGCTCGTTCAGGCGCAGGCTCTGCACCACGCCTTCCACCAATGCCTTCTGGCTGGCACTCAGCACACCGGGCGCGGTAAAGGTGAGCATCAGCACCTGCTTGCCGTGCTCCACCATCGTCAGCAGTTGCTGCAGCGGCCGCCCGTTGTTCGACCATTTGTATTCGTGCGCATACGCTGCGCGGCCAGACACCGTGGTCTCGTTGCTGCTCACCGCTTCGTAGTCGGGCACCTGCTTGGCGAGCTTCTGCAGCTCGCTGGCGGCGTACTCGCCAAACTGCATGCCCCACGGCAAACGCTCGCGCGTGACGACAAAGCTCACGCCTTCCGTGCCGGTGGAGGCCGAGACGAACACATTCATTGTCTTGTCGATCCAGTCCGCTGGGAGCGACAAGGAACCTTCCTGCATCTGATACATGGTGTCAGCCGTTATCCGGGTTGATATGGGTGTTGGGTGCCTGGATCTTGATCTCGGCCGCATCCAGCCGGATCGTGGACGAGCCCTTGTGCAGCTCGATGGCATCGGCCGTCATGTGGATCGACGTACCGCCTGCACCGCCCACCTTGATCCACAGTTCCTTGGCCTCGATCGTGTGCACACCGGCTGGCGACTTCTGCGTGGTGTTGCCCTGCGTGACCGTGTCCGTCAAGTCGCCCACCGACACCGTCGTGTCGTAGTTGCCCTTCGACACGGTGAGCGTCTTGTCGCCGGTGCTCACGGTCGTTTCCATGTTGCCGGTGTCGATCTGCGTCTTGTGATGGCCCTGGGTAACCAGCGTAGTGTGGTCGCCCTTGACGGCCTCGCTCAGGTTGCCGGTGGACACCTCCGTCGCATGGTTCCCCGTCGACACCAGAATCGTCCGATCACCCTTGACCACATGCGTGCTCTGCGCATCCTCCACCACGGTGTTCATGTCTTTCTGCGCATGCATGAACACTTCTTGCGCGCCGTTCACATCAGAGAAGCGCAGCTCGTTGGAGCCACCGCCCTTGTGCGTCTGGCTGCGGATGCCCATGGTCTGGCCGCTGTCGCCGTGGTACGGGTTGGCCGCCTCGCCGTTGAACACGCGGCCGACAATCACCGGGTTGTCGGGGTCGCCCTCGTTGAAGGCGACGATCACCTCTTGCCCGATCCGGGGGATGGCCGCGCCACCCCAGCCCGCGCCGGCCCACGGCTGCGACACGCGCACCCAGATGGAATCCGAGCCGTCCATCTTGCCGCGACGGTCCCAGAAGAAATGCACCTTGACGCGGCTGCCGTCAGTATGGATTTCCTCGCCCTTGGGGCCGACCACCACCGCCGCCTGCGTGCCATACATGTAGGGCTTGGGCGTGCGGCGCTCGGGGCGGAACGGCACATCCACGGGCAGGCACGTAAAACTGTTGCGGTACGGCTGCTCGGCGCCCTGGCTCGTGTAGTCGTTCACGGCGTGGTGGCGCACGTGCAGCAGCACAAAAGCCTTGTCGTCGTATGCGGAGACGGGATGATTGGTCAGCCGGAAGCGCCCGGCCGTCGTCATGGCCTGCACAAAGCCAGCGCCCTTGAAGCGGTGCGCTTGCGCCTCTTCGGCCTCCATGGCGTAGCGCGCGTAGCGGCGGCCATCGTCGCTGTGGTCATACAGCGAGTGGTATTCGTAGCGCTCGGTGCCGCCAATGTTCGGGTTCTTCAGCGTGGTCGGCACTTCCACGTGCATCAGCGGCGACGATGGCGTGTCGTAGTTGAAGTCCCGATAGGTGATCTTGCCCACGCGAAAGTTGAACGCCTCGTCCCACCGGTCAATGCCGTTGCGCTCGCTGGCGGCGCTGGCGCCGTAGTACGGAATCGTATCGACAGGCGTCAGCGCCTTGAACAGGTCGTTGGTGTCCCCGATGACGAGCACGTGCCGGTCTTTCTCATAGCGGTGCGTCCAGAACATGCCCTCCTGCTCCATCAGCCGGGCGCAGAAGTTGTAGTAGGACTCCCGGTACATGACGACGTATTCAAGCGGCGCCTGCTCCGACTTCAGGTTGAACTCGAAGTCATGGAAGCCCAGTTCGACAAAGATCTCGGAGAGGATGTCTTCCGCCGTTTTGTTCTGAAAGATGCGGCAGTCTGTCGAGCGCGTGAGAAACCAGAACCATGGCACCACCGTCATCTCGTAGCGCGTGACCGAGCCGGGGTGCCCGACGCGCCCGAACGATGCAACGTAGCCCTGAAAGTAGCGCTGGCCAATCTCCGGCCCCGCCGCCAGCTGGCTGAATACGCCCCCCGTCGACTTGGGTTCCAGCGACACCGACACCTGCTGCCCGACGATCTTGTCGATCTCGATATCACTCTGGTGTGACAACAGGTCGAGATGGATTTCCGGCAGGCGGCTGACGTACTCGTCCACCACCAGCGCGTTGACGAGCAGCGCGTCGGGCCCGAGTGGCGACTCCATGCGCACGAAGCGGCTGTCTTGCGTCAGGCGCGACTTGGCGCCCGGCATGCCGTTGATGGCGTCGGCAATGGACGCAGGCGAGCGCCCGAGCAGCGACATGCCCGTCTGCGCCAGTTGCGCCGCGCGTGCTGCACCACCAATCAACCCGGCACCGGGCACATTGCCCAGCATGCTCGCGGCATCCACAAGCGTGCTGGCACCCGCTGGCAGTCCGCCGGATAGGGTCGACAAAAATGAAGTTCCGGACGGCGCTTTGCCGTTTCCGGTAGAAGTGAAACTCATGGGCCCGCTCCCATCGTGCTATGCGATTTAGAGCCGCTAACAAAACCGCCCTGGCGTCGTTACGCCTCCTTGCCGTACTCCAGTACTGTCTGCGTCGGCACGCCTAGCCAGGGCAGTTTTGTTAGCGGCTCATACACCGGCCGGGCCGACAACTTCGTGATCAACTGGAACACCCATTGTCTTCGGCCGGAATCCCCCCGGCACCTCCCCATCGATACATTGCCGATGGATGATGGAGCGCATCCTAGTGGAAGCGCGTGTTCAACAGGTAAGCGTTCCGTTACGCAGCGTCTGAAAGTTATTGAATTCTGATTTAACGCGAGCTAATCACGCTGCAATGCGTGCGCATACATGCACGTCATGCGCTGCATGGCCACGCAAAGATTAACGATCGATAAAAAACAAACGTGATAGCGCGTGATTGCGCACCGCACTCGCCAAGCCTGCCGACACGCGAGACGCGCGTGTAGAATCCTCGCCCCAACCTTGCTGCTCGATCTCCCCGCATGGACTACCAAGCCATTCTGGACACCATCCACCGCGACATTCAGCCGTGGCTCGGCCAGGGGCGCGTTGCCGACTACATCCCCGAACTGGCCGGCGCGAGCGCTTCCGATTTCGGCATGGCCATCGTCACGCTCAGCGGCGAGGTGTATCGCGTGGGCAAGGCCGATGTGCCGTTCTCCATCCAGAGCATCTCCAAGCTGTTTGCCTGCACGCTGGCCTTCCAACTGGAGGGCGAGGCGCTCTGGAAACGCGTCGGCCGTGAACCCTCCGGCAATGCGTTCAACTCGCTGGTGCAGCTGGAATACGAAAACGGCATCCCGCGCAACCCGTTCATCAACGCAGGGGCGCTGGTGGTGACCGACGTGCTGTGCCGGCGCTTCGTGCAGGCGGAAACGGCTCTGGTGCAGTTCATGCGGCGGCTGGTCAATAACCCACGCATCGACTATGAGCGGCGCGTGGCGGAGTCGGAACTGGCCCATGCCGACCGCAACCGCGCCATGGCGCACTTCATGAAGAGCTTCGGCAATCTGCAAATGCCCGTGGAAACAGTGATCGACGCGTACTGCCGCCAGTGCGCCATCGAGATGGACTCCACCGACCTGGCGCGCGCCGTGCTCTTTCTCGCCAACGGCGGTGTGGTGCCCTGGAGCAGCGAGCGCATCGTCGATACCAGCCCCGCCAAGCGCCTGTCTGCGCTAATGCTGACCTGCGGCACCTATGATGCCGCAGGCGATTTCGTCTACCGCGTCGGCCTGCCGGCCAAGAGCGGCGTGGGCGGAGGCATCGTTGCCGTGTTGCCGGGGGAGTTTGGTGTGTGCGTGTGGTCGCCGGGGCTGGATATCAGCGGCAACTCGCTGGCGGGCTTGCAGGCGCTGGAGTGGCTGACCACGCTAACGGGCCGCTCCATCTTCTAGGCGGCGCGATCGATCGTTTTTCTATCCGCCCACGCGCAACAGAAAGAAAAAAGCGCGGCGTCTTCCAAACGCCGCGCACCGTGCGCTCATGGGGGGAGCACAGACGTTAAATCGATGCGAGCTGCCGGCCGCGTGTTTCCGGCAGCGTCAGTGCCGCCAAGATCAAGATGCCGTAAGCGCCCGCCGCAAAGAGGCCGATGGCATGGCCCAGGGAAGAATGCGCGCTCACCTGCCCGATCAGGAACGGAAAGCACGCACCGACCGCCCGGCCGACGTTGTAGCAAAAGCCCTGGCCCGAACCACGCACCTCTGTGGGGAACAGCTCCGTCAGAAACGCGCCCATGCCCGCGAAGATGCCCGAGGCAAAGAACCCCAGCGGCAGACCCAGCAGCAGCATCAGGCTATCGGTCACCTCCAGGTGCGTGTAGGCCAGCGCCACCACCATCGACCCCACCGCAAACAGAATGAAGTTGCGCTTGCGGCCCAGGCGGTCGGTCAACACGGCGCTGGTGAGGTAGCCGATGTACGAGCCGATGATCACCACCGCCAGATAACCGCCGGTGCCCAGCACCGTGAGGTGGCGTTCGGTTTTGAGAAAAGTCGGCAGCCACGTGGTGATGGCGTAGTAGCCGCCCTGTGCGCCCGTCGTCAACAGCGCCGCACGCAGCGTGGTGCTCAGCAGCTTGGGCGAGAAGATGGCGAAGAAGCTTGTACTGCCGTTGGCCGATTGCCGTGTCTTGGCCTCTTGAAAGACTTCCGGCTCTTTCACCAGCCGGCGCAGAAAGAACACAAACACCGCCGGCACGATGCCCACCAGGAACAGCGCGCGCCAGGCCGTCTCAGGCGGCAGCACGGTAAAGAACCAGGCATAGAGCAACGCCGATGCGCCCCAGCCGATCGCCCAGCCGGCCTGCACCATGCCCACGGCCTTGCCGCGATCCTGCGCGCGGATGGCCTCGCCGATCAGCACGGCGCCAGCCGTCCATTCGCCGCCAAAGCCGAAGCCCATCAGCGTGCGGGCAATCAGCAGCTGCTCGTAGTTCTGCGCGAGGCCGCATAGAAAGGTGAAGACCGCAAACCACAGGATGGTGATCTGCAGCGCGCGCACGCGGCCAATACGGTCCGACAGAATGCCGGCCACCCAGCCACCCGCAGCAGATGCCAGCAGCGTGCACGTACCAATGAGGCCCGCGTCCGCCTTGGACAAGCCCCAGATGCCGATCAGCGTGGGGATGACGAAGCTCAGGATCTGCGTGTCCATCGCGTCGAGCGCGTAGCCGACTTTGCAGCTCCAGAACGTGCGGCGCTCCTGCGACGAGATTTCGCGATACCAGCGGAACAGGCCGCCTGACCCAGCGGCAGGTGAAGCTGCGCTGTCCGCCTCGGTGGGCGCTCGCGCAACCGTTGCTTCGGTTGTCATGGTGCTTCCTCCTTTGATTGATGCTGTCTCGATGCTTGTATAGGCCGGCGCCTCTGCGTGCGCCGGTAAGAACCCCTACCCGTCCGTCGTCTCGTTGGCTGACGTCTCAACTCAGCGCTGCGGTACGCAGATCGGTGATCAGCATGTGCCCCGGCGCATGCGTGATACACAACTCGGGCCGCGCCTGCTGCACAACGGATTGCGGCGTCACCCCGCACGCCCAGAACACCGGCACTTCGCCCGCCTGCACAGGCACGGCATCGCCCCAGTCGGGCTGCGCGAGGTCGGCAATGCCGATGGCCGCCGGGTCCCCAAAGTGCACCGGCGCGCCGTGCGCCCGCGGCATGCGCGAGGTGATCTCAATGGCGCGAATGGCGTCAGGCACCGACATCGGCCGCATCGACACCACCAGCTTGCCCGCCAGGCGTGATGTGCCCACCGTCTCGATCGACGTGCGGTACATCGCCACGTTGCGCGACAGGGCGATATGGCGCAGCGGCACGCCGGCTTCCATCAATGCATGCTCGAACGAAAACGAACAGCCGATAGCGAAAGCAACCATGTCGTCGGTCCAGAGTGCTTCCACATCGGTGGGTTCATTGGCCAGCTCGCCGTTGCGGTAGACGCGGTAGCGCGGCACGTCGCGCCGCACGTCCACTTCCTGACCGAGGTGGCGAAACACCGGCACGCCGGGTTCGGTCACGTCCAGCAGCGGACACGGTTTCGGGTTGAGCTGGCAGAAGCGCAAGAACTCATTGGCCCAGGTGTCGCGCAGCATCACAATGTTGGCTTGCACATAGCCGTCGCATAGGCCGCTGGTGTGGCCGCGCAATACGCCCGAACGCGCTGCCAGCCGAGCCGAATACGGATTTGCGTAGGCTACGCTGGCGCCGCGTGTGTAGGCCTGGGGGGGTGCCGGTTGCTCCAGCGTGTGTTCTGCGCGGGCCGTCTCCACTGCCGATTTCATGCAAGCTCGTCCACAAGGTTGATCGTGCGGGCCATTGTGAAAGCGTGATGAAACACGGTCCAACGAAAGTTTCGGATGACCGGCGATAGGAAAAGGTGATTGCCACGACAGTTGCTGAGACTAGTCTAGGCCGCCACGCTGCTGCGCTCCACCTCTTCTGCAACCGCATAGCGTGGCCCCACCGACAGGCAGAACTCGCGCGCCATCGTCCGCGCCAGGCCGACGATGGCCTCGTGCACTTCCAATCCGGCCCCCGCACGCCAGGAAGCAATGATGGGCAACGTCGGCAACGCAGGCTCGATCTCCAGCACGGTCAACGCGCCGCTTTCAATGCGGTCGCGCACCAGCACGGTGGGCAATGCCCCCACGCCAAAGCCGTCCCCCACCAGACGCGTCATCGCTGCAACCGAGTTGACGCAGTTCACACGTGGCGATTCGATGCCGTGCAGGTGCAGCAGATTCAGCATGTCCTGATGCGGCCGCGAGTTGCGCACGAAGGTGATGAGCCGTTCGCGCGCCAGCTCCTGCAGGCTGGCATAGGGATGCGCCAACCGCGAATTGGCGGCCACCACCCAGTGGATGGGGTATTGCGCAAGCTGCACATTGCGCACGCTTTCCGCGCGCAGCACGTCCGTCTGGAAGGCGATGTCGAGTGCGCCCTTCTGCAGTTGCTCAACCAGGTGCATGGCGCTGTCGGCCACCAGTTCAATTTCCAGCGCGGGAAACATCTCGGCCGTGCGCGCAATCAGCGGAGACAGCCACGTGTGGATGACGCTGTCCATCGCCCCCACCCGCACGCGCCCCTCAAAGCCCGGTCGTTGTGCCACGGCGGCCTGCAACTGGTGCAGTGTGCTCACCATGCGGTCGGCGTATTCCAGTACCTTGTGGCCATCGGGCGTGAGCTGCACACCGCGCGTATCGCGGTCGAACAGCCGTACGCCCAGCTCTTCTTCCAACGCGGCAATGCGCGCCGAGATGGACGCCTGCGTGGTGAACAGCTTGTCCGCCGTCAGGCGGAAGCTGCGCAAACGCGCGACCCATACAAAGGTTTCCAGAAAACGTAAGTTCATGCCCTGCCCCTCGTTTTGTTTTCGACGGCGCTGCCACCCGGTTGCGGGCGTTCGTACTGCAACGCAACGCAATCGCCCCAGCGGTTGACTCCGCAGTTGCGTCATACCGCACCGGTTTTTACCGATGACGAACCAACCTGCCACGGCGCCTCGTAGTTTCTACAACGCCCGCACCAACATTGCCGTGCCGCACTACGTGTTTCGCCAATAGCTGCGCCTGTGTCCGGCGTCCAGAATGCCTGTATCAGCGGATCGCTTTCAATCAGGCTCACCCCGCATGGGGCGCCGCTGGAGAACGCTATGCCCGCCATCGACGAGATCAACGGCCGCATCGTCTACTACCGTCCGCCGCCCCCCAAGCCCCAGCCGACGCCCGCCCAGCAGCAGGCTGCGGCCAACGCCCAGACCAAGACCGACGCAGCCATCCAGACGGCCAACGGCGCGGTCAACAACTACATCAATAACGGCGACGACTCCGACGCGGCCAAGGCCAAGCTCGACCAGCCGCTGTCCAACGTGATCAACACGGTGCAGAACGAACTGCGCCTGCAGGCCGACCAGGCCGCTCCCGGCGACGAAAAGCAAGCCGTTGAAAACGCCGCCAACGCCATCAAGAAGCGCGACCCGAACGCACAGTGGCTCGACAAGATCGTCGACGACGCCAAAGACGCGGTGGAGAAGCAAGACCCGAGCCAGCGTGCCGCTTCCGAAGCCCGCGACGGCGTGCTCGACGCGCAGGACAAGCTGCAGCAAGCGCAGAGCGTCAAAGTCACTAGTCGCATCGCTGCGGAAGACAAGGGGGCATCCGTCAGCGCCGCCCAAGCGGATCTGGACAAGGCCATCCAAACCTTCAAGACCGCCATCGGCAACGAGCTGGCCGGCTATGAACAGTTTGGAACGGGCGACAACCTGAAAGCCGCCAACGACGCCGTCAATGCGCTCGCCAGCGCCCACCCCGACTGGGATGACGGCAGCCTCGCGTTTGCCAAGAACATCGCCACGAGCGATGCCATCCAGTACCAGATCAACCACATCAACCCGAACGACCCCACGCTCTCGGCACAGGACAAGGCGCTTGCCACGAATGACCCGGTGCAGTTTGCGTGCGTGCAGCTTGCACGGCCGTATGCCAACGAAAAGAACGCCGAGCAGATCTACGAGCAGATCGGCGCGGCCAGCTACGACGTGCGCGTGAACTACACCAAGGACCAGGTCGCGGCCAAGATGAAGGCAGGCGATGCGCAGGGCGCGCTGAAGATCCTGTCGACCAACATGAACGACGTGTCGGTGTCCGGCGTTGATACGGAAGCGCGCGACAACCTGTTCCAGGTGGCGGGTGAGCCGTACTTTGGCGCACACAGCGACTACTTCAACAAGCAGATCACCGACCTCACGCAGGTCTACAAGTACAACCCGGACGACCCCGACGCCAACCGCAAGATGGCCGACAACACGGTCAAGTACGACGCGGTGGGCAAATGGATGAAGGAGATCGCCAAGGTGGCGCCGCCCGAGGTGGCCAGCAACCTGCTCGCCACCGTGGAAGGCCGCTTCAACGACAACAAGCACTGGTTCCAGAGCAATGCCGGCGCCGACACGTCGGGGCTCATGCCCAACGGCTCGGACTTTTACGGCGGCCTGAGCCTGACCGCCGCCGTGGCGGATTCGCCGCGCTTTGCCAGCGATCAGCCGAGCACCGACCACGCCCAGCAGGTGGCCAACTGGCTGACCACCAATTCCAATGCCAAGTCGTTCCTCTACAGCATGCAGACCTCTGGCTCGGGGGGCAGCATGCCGTCGTGGGTGCCGGTGCAGAACGCCGTGGGCGATGGCAACGGCGCCACCGTCACCAACGCGCTGATCCAGCAGCACGGCAAGGACCTGCCCAACGTCGACATGCTGCAACGCGCCTTCGACCGCGGCAACGAAAAGGTCCAGCAGAAGCAGGCAGAGACGGACTACAACACCTTCCAGTCCGACCAGAACACGGGGCTGAAAAACATCTTCGGGCAGATGTCCAAGGCCACCTTCGGCAAGGACACGCCGCTCTATAGCGACAAGGCTGTCTCCTTCAACGGCCCGAATGCCGACACGCAGCTCAAGAACTACATCGGTGGCGCGCTGATGATCCAGGCCGACAATGCCGGCGCGCAAAACAGCGGCAACACCAGCGCGGCATGGTTTACCAACGGCAACAGCACCAAGGTCATCGACGAGGTGAGCAAGGAGATCCACGACGTCGCCGGGGACAACCCGACTGTCAAGGCCATTCCCATTGCGTACGTCGACAAGAGCGCGGGCGTCATGCCCACCGCCCTGTTCGAGGTGACCGGCAAGGATGGCAAGACGCACTACATTGACGACCGCGGCTGGGACTACAAAGACCTGGACGACTACCGCCACAACAATGCGCTGTCCGATGGCGGCACGATCTACGTGCCGAAGAACCTTGCCGGATCGGTGTCGGTGGACGGCAAGGGCATTCCGGATGTCGACCACTTTAGCGCGCACGTCACCACATTTGGGCAGGAAGTGCGCCACGTGGTGGACGTGGTGGCCGGCGTGGCCACAGCGGTGGGCGGCGTGCTGCTGTCCGTCGGCTCGGGTGGCACGCTGGCGGTGGTGGGTGGCTTCATGGTTGCAGCAGGCACGGGCTGGATCGTGGGCGAGTCGATCGACCACCTCAACACGCTGGCCGACCACGGCCGCTCGTGGTCGCCCACCAACCCGGAAGCCTTCAACGACTGGCTCGCCATCGTGACCTCTGCCGCAGGCGAATACAGCCTGGCGGGCAAGGGCCTGTCGGCCGTGTCGGAAGCCGCTGCTGCCTCAAAGATGTTCACGCTCACGCGATCGGCTTCGGATCTGGTGGCAGGGACTGGCGGCGTGGTCATGACCGGCGCGCAGGTCAAGGACCTGCTGATGTATGGCGACCGCATGTCGGGCGAACAGAAGGCCGAATCCATCATGTTCCTCGGCCTGGGGCTGGGGCAGATCGGGGCGACGCACATGCTGGAGCGCGTTGGCCTATCCAACGGCACCGCACGCAACGGCCTGCTGAGCGCGCTCAAAAACAACGCCGACCGCTACAAGCCCACGGAGATGGTCTCCGAGCCCACCACCGTGGCGGCCAACGACCCAGCCAGTGCCGGACGCCCCACCACCGATCCGACCACCGACCCGGTGATCCTGGAAACCGGTGGCAAGACCACCGAACCCGGCAGCACCGGAAAAACGGGAAAAACCGGCACGGACACCACCGACCCCATCGACCCCACAACCAAGCCAACCAACGAGCCCACCAACGACACGGGCACCACCAAGCCCGAGGCAGACCCAAGCACCTCATCCGGCAAGACCGGTGACGAAGGCACCCCGACCAACACGGGGCCTACCCGTCCCTCACGCCCACTGCCGGGCGCACTGGACGATCTCGCCAACCCCGAAGTCACGCTGACCAACTTCACCGACACGCAAAAGGCGCTCGACGCCGACA
The DNA here is from genome assembly GCF_049913345.1 of Ralstonia sp. R-29. NCBI lineage: Bacteria > Pseudomonadati > Pseudomonadota > Betaproteobacteria > Burkholderiales > Burkholderiaceae > Ralstonia > Ralstonia sp. R-29. Next base: position 354,772 of record NZ_CP184378.1, on the reverse strand, counting down.
CGCAGACCGCGCTGTCGCAACATGCTGACCTGCTGCTCGACGCAGAAAACTACCGCACCAGCGGCAGCACCAATGGCCACCACCCGCACGGCGTGGGCGTGCGGAGCCTGGCTAAAGCGCTGGCGAAGATGAGCGATGAGCAGCGGCAGCTCATCCTGAGCAAGGCCGAGTTCGCGCATGACACCGCCAACGTCAAAGACCCGGTACGCATGAGCTGGCGCCAGCGCATGCAGCTCTATCGCGGCAAGTCGTCGGTGTTCGGGCGCACGGCCGATCGCATCATGTCGCCGGTGGACCGCATCCAAGCACTGTTCGTTGATCGGGGCATCCGCAAATTCTTCGTCAAGGGCGGCACGGAAGATGCTGCCGCCGCACTGCAACCCGCCAATCGCATTCTGCTGGTGACGGGCTTCACCGTGGGGCGGGATCCGGTCTCGGGCCGCGCCCTGCCCGAGACTGACGGCCCGGTCGGCACGGCCGAACTGGCGGCCAAGCTCGCGCTGACCGGCCGCGACATGACCATCGCCACCGACTCGGCCAACATGCCGGTGGTGCAATCGGTGCTGGCGAGCTTCAATGGCGGGCATCTCGTCAAGCTCGAGCCGTTCGACGCCAAGCGCGGCCAGCCCGCACGCGACGCCGCCAACGCGCTGCTCGACCGGCTGCAGCCGGATGCAGTGGTTGCCATTGAACTGCCTGCACGCAATGCCGACGGCGATTACCTCAACATGCGCGGCATTTCAGTGGCGGAAGTAAACGCCCCGAAGGACCAGATCATCCTGGAGGCCAACAAGCGCAAAGGGGTCATCACGGTGGGAGTGGGCGACGGCGGCAACGAGGCCGGCATGGGCAGCCTGCGCAGCAACATCCCGCCGGTCAAACTGGCAGATGACACCACGATCGATTTTGCGTCGACCGTGCCGGTAGACCACCCCGTGACCGCGTGGAACTCCAACTTTGGCGCACAGGCCATCCTGGCCAACATGCTGCACCGGATGGGCCGCATGGACCTCATGACCACGCCGGAAGAGCTGCACGCCGCCATCAAAGCATCGGTGGATGCCGGGGCGGTAGACGGTGTGAGCCGCAAGAGCGAAGCCAGCGTCGACGGTTTCCCCTCGCAGGTGCACCAGGGCATGCTCGTGCTGCTGCGCGAGGCCATGAACCACATGCCCACCGACAAGACCTTCGACGAAGCCACGCCCACCGAGCCTTTCACGTTTGCCGCCTTCGATTCCAGCAACGGCGGGCTGATCGCCGCCAAGAACATGCTGGCGACCATCAAGGCGCAAACCGGTGAAGACCTGCCCGTGGCCATCGTGGTGGACCACGCCAATGCGCCCTACGGCCCCAAGAGCCCCGACACACTTATCCGCCTGGTCGGCAACGGCCTGCAGACCGCACAGCGCCTGAAGGCCGCCATGGTGGCCATGGCATGCAACACCGCGTGCACGGCCTTCCCCAAGGCGCTGGACAACGTGGATGTGCCCGTCATCGATTTGATTGACGTCACCTCGCGCGCCATCGTCCAGCACGGCGGCGACCGTCCGGCCGTCATCGCCACGGCGGGCACCGTCAAGAGCGGCGCCTACCAGAGCAAGGTGGCTGAACTAACCGATGGTCAGATCAACCCGCAAGCCGTAGCGGCCCACAAGTTTGCGGATTTCGTCAACGAGCTCAAGCACAAGAGCGACGATCCAGAGGTGAAGAAGGAACTGCAGGCGGCGTCCGACCTGTACGTGTCGGAGCTGGACCCGGACACCACGTCGCTGTGGCTGTGCTGCACGCACTACCCGGCCATGAAGGATTTCCTGGTGACCTCGCTACAGAAGCGCGGCATGGATATTCCGGTGGTCGACCCGATGCAGTACCAGGCCAAGGCGGTGCTCGACGCCATCGGCCAGCAGGAATGGCATGTGCCCAGCGCGGCGTATTCGAGCGACCCGTATGTCGTCACCTCCGGCAAGACTGGGCCGGTCAGCGAATCCGCCCAGAACCTGATGGAACTGCCCGATGTGCCGGTGCAACGCGTGCGCCGGTTTGGCCCCGGCAAGACGCTGGACAGCGTGATCCCATCGAACCCCCGCCTTGAGCCGAGCCCCATCACCAATGCGGTTCAGGCACTGTTCACCGGCAACGCGGCCCGCATTGAAAACCCGTTGGGCATCGACCAGGCCGCTGCCGCGCTGCAAGACAGCAACCGCATCCTGGTGCTGGCCGGCGCACGCAACGCACACGGCGCGGTGGATACCGATGGCATTGCCGGCGCCGCCGTGTTCGGGCACGACATGCAGGCCGCGGGCAAGAGCATCGTCTACGTGGTCCCGCATGACGCCGTGCCGGCGCTCGACGCCGCCCTGCAGGCGCGCGGTGCCGCCGTCAATGACTACAGCATCGTCCCCTTCGATGCCCAGCACGGTGAACAGGCACGTGCGCTGGCGCAGGACCTGCTCGACGGCACAAATGGAGTGCCACCGGATACCGTCGTGTCGATCAACGTGCACGGCCGCAACGCAGAAAACCGCTACGTCGACCAGAACGGTAACGACGTCACCGACCAGACGGTGCCGCTGGATGAGGTGGCCGTTGCCGGTTGGAAGCGCGATGGCGTGACCACCATCGGCGTGGGCTCGCGCGGGCACGAAGCCGGCATGGGCAATACGCGCCGTACCGCGCCGCTGGTGACGCTGCCCGACGGCTCGGTGGTGGACCCGCGTTCCGTGGTGCCCGCGGACCACTACGTGAGCGCGTCGAACGCCAACTGGGGCGCGCACGGCCTGGCGGCTTCGGTGCTGGAAGCCGCTGGCCGCACGGATCTGCTGACCACCCACCAACAGCACATGGATGCGCTGCAAGCCACCGCCAACGCCGGTGCCGTGGATGGCGCCACGGGGCAGGCCACCGCCACGGTGGGCGGGCAGGACAGCAACGCCTATCAGACCGTCGTGCAGATGATCAACCTGGCGGCAGGCAAGAAGCCCGGCACGCCACCACCCGCCTCCAGTGCAAGCGCCCCCAATGGACCAAGTGGACCGAAAGGCCCCGCCCCCGACGGCCCGAGGGGCACCGAGCCCGACACGGCCGCACCGCCCGTCCACGCCAAGGGCAACGCCGACGGCGGCGACGGTACCCCGCCCACCGCGCCCGACAGCGCCGGCGAACCCAAGCGCAAGCCGTGGATCCGCTGGATTTTTGCGGGCTCGCTCACGGGGGCGTTCTCGACGGCGGCCAGCTCCGCCACGCTCACCGGCACGCACGCCACGTCGGCGGTCTTCGACCCATCGGTCACCAGCCCGCTGTCGTTCATGTATCGCGGCAGTATCGCGGCGCTGCGCGCCAACAAGACGCGCGCCATCAACGCGCAGGTCGGCAAGCTGGGCACGAAAGATTCGGGTTCAGCGCTGACATGGCTCAAGACCAACCTGTCCGACCATGGGCGCCGCTGGGGCGTGACCAAGGGCGACCGGCAGACCATCGCCGATGCCGTTCAACGCTTCCAGGACAATCCGGATGCGCTCACCGCCGCCTTGGCCAAGGCAGACGACCCCAAAGCCAAGGACGACCCTGATGTGCAGGCGTTGCAGGCGCTCAAGGGCGCACCGGGCAAGCTGCTCTCCCCCAAGAGCCCCGTGGGGCGTGCCAACGACACGCTGCAACTGCTCACGCTCGCGCTCAACAACGGCAACACCGCGTACTGGTTTGCGACCCATGGAGCGCACCTGAACACGCCATCGTTCTGGAGCAATGCGCTGTTCCTGAGCGCCAACCTCGCGCTGTCGAGCCGCAACTTTGCCGGCCGCCTTGGCGCCACGTTCAACGATAAGGCGACCAACACGAGCCCGTGGCTGAACCGTGCACAGGCGTTCACGATGTCGCTGTACACGGTGGGCTCGGTGCCGCTGGCGATGAACGATGCCCTCATGCACACCAACAGCCCTGCCATGGGCGCCACCAAGGCGGCGCTGGACCTGGCATTCGGGGCCGGGGCACTGCGCCTGGCGGGCGACCTGATGCCCAAGGTGGGCCAGCGCTTGCCTAGCAATGCCGCGCTGCCTGGTGGCGTGATCCTCGGGGTGGCGGCCGTGACACGTTTCGGTATCGAGCTCTTTGCGCCCAACCAGGCCGCCAAGCCGGCCGTCGCGCAATTGCAGGCCAACGGCAACGTCAATCCGAACGGGCAGGACCCGGACAACCCGCCCCTCGCGACGATCCCTCTGCCGGACATGCAAGGCGTGAGCGGTGACGTGCTGCGCGCAAGTGCGCCGCCTGCGCTGCCATCGGTCAGCGCGGCGAAATCACCGCAATACGCGATCGTCGGCCCCGGCGACACGCTGTGGCAACTGAGCGCCGCCGATGCGGCCAAGCTACTGGGCGCCCCTGGCCCCGCATCCGATGCACGCACGGCTGCAGCGCTCGACAAGCTGCCCGCCATGAACAATCAGTTCGATTGGGCTGCGCTGGATGGCAATCCGTACACGCCAGGCGCAACGGGGCAGGACCCGGACCTCGTCGTCCCGGGCGACATCGTGCGCATCGGTTAGCGAAGAACGTAAGCGCTCGAAAACGGCCGTCTTGAGGCTGCTTATAAAACGGAAAGGGGACGCCACCCAGCTGTTTTTGTCAGTGCAACAGAAAACGGGCGGATTTGAATACAACGTCCGTCCCGTAACGCCTGCGCCCGGGCCAGCGCCGAGGCAGCCGTCACGCCAGCGTCAGAGCGCTGTCATGCCGGCCGCCTGAGTTTGTATCCGAGGACCTTCATGCCGTTGGCTTTCGAGCGTCCCGAGCGGGAAGGCCAGCCGGAAGACTTCGTCTCTGAACGTCCAGTTTCGCTGACGTCTCGGATCAGGTCGGGTGTGAGGGCAGAGAATCCGTACCAAGCCGCAGTCCTGCCACACCTATTTTCCGAGAAACCATCCCATGGGCTCGCCGAGAATCCCGTCCATCTTCAGGCCGTCGTCTACCTCATCGTCTAGCTCGGCATCTGATACACACGGGGCCAGCCCTGCACGCACCCCGTCGCATGAATCGACCTCTGCTCCGAAAAGTCGCGGGCTTGGCGTTCTGGGCAATTTGCCGCGTCTGTTCCGCCGTAAAGCGTCGGTAACATCAGAATCGCCCGGTGCATCGAGCAGCCGCACGCCGCAGATTTCCTCGCCAGAGCGCCCCCTCCTGACCCGGCAGAACGCGCTCGGCCCACAAGCGGCACGCAGCCAAGATGCGGCGCCCCCCGCGGCCGAACCCACGCGCCGCAGGCCACCCCCACAACGGCGGCCTGTGGTCAGGCCACCGACCCGCCCGCCCGTACAGCAAGAAGCCGCTCCGCTGCGCACGCCACCGGCCCGGGCGGCGGCTGGTGCGTCGTCTTCTGCTTCTACGCCGGCATTCACATCTGGGCCGACAGACAAGCGTCACATCGCACTGCACGCGCTTTCGCCAGAGATACAGGATGCGCTGCTGGATAATCTCGATCCTGTTCGCACGCTCGGCCTCACGGATGCCACGGTGCTCTACCGCTCCACCCACAAGTCGTGGCTGCAGAACATAGACGGCAAGCCGATGCTGGGCGGCAATCCCGAGTCCGTGGCCACGATCAACAACTACCACGTGCTCAGGCCAAACACCATCGACCCCATCACGCTGCGCATGATGCCGCCCGAAATGCGCGACGATCCGGCCATGAAATACGCGCCCACCAAAATGCGCGCCAACGAGCTGCCAGTTCCAACTCTGAACGTCATGCACGGCGCGCGCGCCCATGAGACAGCCGCTTATGGCGAGGGTAGCAAGAACCACGTCCTGGTTTCGATGACGCTGGGGGATTTGCGTAAAGCCGGTGGCGGACAGGTGTTCCGTGATGTGGATTCCGCGGCTGGGGGGGCATCTGCCGTGCCCCTGATCGTTACGTTGCCGGAGGGGGCATTGGTGCCCGTGAAGATTGGGAAGTAGGATCGCCAGAGTGCTGTGTGTGTGATCGACAACCTGCACACGGGCCCAAGCGCGGACCTGCTGCCGCTGCGGTGCTGTCATATCGTTGGTCTGGGCCTCGACGGCGAACAGCGTACCGATGCGCTCGATGAACCCAGCCACGGGATGCTCGGCGCGCTTGGCCTTGGACAACGCTTCTTCAGCCTCGGGCGTGGATTCTTGAGCGCTTAGCGAAGAACAGCGGGCGCAGCAATCAGGCGCCCGTCCTTTTTCTTTCAAGACGTGGATGACACGTACGGGTTGCCCACCGCGTCAGCCCCTTCGGCCCAGCGCAGCAGCGCCGCGACATCGCGGAAGAGTGTGCGATCAATGGTGGTGTCCATCGGCACGGTGTCGTGCAGGCGCTCGGCCAGGCCGGCGTTGGCGGCAATCGGCACCAGGTGGTATTCGGCCATCTGCCGGATGCGCTGGACGGCTTCTCCGCTGCCCTTGGCGATCACCATCGGCAGCGTGCCGTCACCGGGGTAATACAGCGCCACCGCATGCCGCGCGCTGAACACGACAGCCGTGGCAATGCGCATCCGATCTTCCAGCGCGCTGTATTGCACTTCCAGCGCCAGTTGCCGGCGCCGGCCGACGATATGCGGGTCGCCCTGCAGCTCGCGGTGCTCGCGGCGCAGCTCGTCGGTCGACATGCGGTTCTTCTTGAAGAACTCGAAGCGCACGTGCCAGTAGTCCAGCGCGGCCATCAGCACATACACCACGGCCGCCCAGCCGAACAGCACCAGCAGCAGATGCGCCACCACAGCCAGAATGGCCCCCGGCCGCCCATAGCCCGCCTGCAGCGGCAAGTCCAACGACCCGCGAATCACCACAAACAGCGTGAGTGCCAGGCACCCCACCTTGAACAGCATGATGGCCAGGCCGATGAGGTTGCGCACGGAAAACATCCGCTGGATGCCCTCACCCGGATTGAGGCGGGACATCTTTGGCGTCAGCCGTGTGGGGGCAAACATGCCACCCACCTGCGCAAAGGCCCCGAGCACCGCCAGCACGGCCACCAAGCCCAGAACAGCCACGCTCATCAGCGCCCATTCCGCGCCCGCCGAAGCGAGCGCCTGCCGTACCGCCGCAGAGGGATCGCGCGCCTGCGTGACTGCCGTCACGTTCTGCACCAGCAGCCCGCGCAAGTGCTCCAGCAACCATGGCCCGCCCTGCCACAGCAGCACCAGCATCCCGATGAACACCAGCGCGCTCGTCACGTCCGTGCTGCGGACCACCTCGCCTTCGCGCCGGGCATCTTCCAGCCGGCGCTGCGTGGGCTTGTGCTGTTTCTCGCTCATGGCGCCGCGCTGTGCAGCAGCGCACGCAGCAGCCAGACCATCTCGCCGTTGCCGGCCAGGAAGGTGCGCAGCGATTCAAAGACAAAGCCGAGGAACAGCACCATCATCAGCACCGCCAGCAGGCTCTTCACCGGCTGCGCGAAGAGGAACACATTCAACTGCGGCACCGAGCGGTTGATCAGCCCGATGCCCAGCTCCGCCACCACCAGCACGATGATCACGGGCGCAGCCAGCTTGAGCGTCCAGCCGAGCACGCTGTCGGCCTCGTGCACGGCAAACTGTTCCAGCGCCACCGATGCACTGGGCAGCATGCGCTCGATCGGCCAGAGCTTGTACGACTCGAAGAACGCGCCGAGCATCACATGCAGGCCACCACCCGTAACGAACAGCGTGATGGCCATGAAGCCGAGAAAGCTGGCGGTCGGGCCGCTCTCGTGCCCCGCCACTGGGTCGAAGAATGACGCGTTGCCCGAGCCGGTCTGGAAGTCGATCAGGTGGCCGATGTTCTCGATGGCCCACAGCAGCGCACCAAACGCCATGCCCAGCAGCACGCCGATCAGCGCCTCCTTGAGCGCCAGGGCCATCCACAGCCCACCGCCCTGCACGTTCATGGCCGCACCCGCCATGGAAGGCGCCACAAACACCGCCAGGATGGCGATGAACCCGCTGCGCACCATGCCCGTCACCACGCGCCCGCTGAACACCGGGACGATGAACATGATGGGCAGCAGACGCGGCAGCACCAGCAACGCCTGCCGGAACAGGCCTTCCATGGATTGGGGGTCGAACCCTTGCATCGGCTCAGGCAGTGGTCTTCTGGTGGGCAAGCTGACGGGCGATCTGGGCTTCCAGCGCAGCGTCTTCTTCCTGCCACTCTGCGGCACGGCGCTGCGCGGCCGCCACGCGCTGCTCGGCGCGGTCAACGGCTTCGCACTTCGCATTGGCGCGGGCCACATGCCGCTGCGCACGCGTCTGCGCCAACTGCTGGGCAGCCAGCATTGCGCTGGTTTGGGTCGATTCGACATGCGCATTGACGATGGCGCGGTCCAGCGCCAACCGTGCCACATTGGCACTGCACAGCAGCGCGACGGCACTGCGCGCGTCGTCACGCACAGCCTGTTCGATGGCGGCGTCGTGCGCAGAACGCGCTGTCACCGTCTGCTGCAACCCCTGCTGGGCTGCGGCGTTCTGTGCAACCGCCTGCGCCACCAGAGCGGCCTGTTTCTGGGCGCGCGCCATGGCGCCCAGCTTGCGTGCCTCGCGCACACGGGCCAGTTGACGCAGCACGTCGCTCATAGCGCCCCCACCACAGCTTCGAGGTCGGCCACGGTGCGCTCCAGCTTCACGCGTACGTCAGCGTCTTGCTCGAAGAAACGCGTGAGCGCAGCATGGGCACGTAGTGCGGTATCGCCCAGGGCATCGCTGCCTTCGCGGTATTCGCCAATCTGCACGAGCAATTCGATCTCCTGGTACTTGGCCAGCAACTCGCGCACGCGTTGCGCGGCTGCGCGATGCGCGGGCGTGGTCACCTGCGGCATCACGCGGCTGATACTGGCCAGCAAATCGATGGCCGGATAGCGCCCAGCCAGCGCCTGCTTGCGCGAGAGCACGATGTGCCCGTCCACGATTGAGCGCACCTCTTCGGCAATCGGGTCGCTCTCCTCGTCGCCCTCCACCAGCACCGTATAGAACGCGGTGATGACACCATGCGCCCCTGCCCCCGCACGTTCCAGCAGCTGCGGCAACACCGAGAAAGTGGACGGCGGAAAGCTGCGCCGCGTGGGCGGCTCACCACTCGCCAGGCCCACCTCGCGCTGGGCCCGCGCAAACCGCGTGAGGGAATCGACCAGCAACAGCACGTTTTTGCCCCGGTCCCGAAAATACTCAGCCACGGCGGTGGCCACCAGCGCGCATTTCACGCGCTCCATGGCCGGCCGGTCGGACGTGGACACCACCAGCACCGTCTTGCGCCGCGTGGCCTCGGGCAGGCACAGCTCCAGGAACTCACGCACCTCGCGCCCGCGTTCGCCAATCAGCGCGATGACGTTGACATCGCTCTGCGCGCCGCGCGCAATCATGCCCAGCAGCGTGCTCTTGCCCACGCCCGATGGCGCAAAGATGCCGAGCCGCTGGCCGATGCCCACCGTCAACATGGCGTCGATAGCGCGCACGCCGGTTGAGAGCGGCGCGTCAATACGGCGGCGTGACAACGGGCTCGGCGGCTCGGCATGCGTGGAAACGCGTTCGTTGGTGAACAGCGGCCCACCGCCATCCATGGGGGCGCCCAGGCCGTCCAACACCCGGCCAAGCAGCGCATCGCCCACGCCAAAGCGGTGCGCGCTGCCCGACGGAATCACCTCCGTGGCCGCCGACAAGCCGTGCACACTGCCCAGCGGCGTCAGCAAGGTGGACTGCCGCTCAAAGCCGACGACTTCCGCATAGACGCTGCGTTCACCCGGCGTGCGCAGTTCGCACACTTCGCCCAGCCGCGCCTGAATGCCCGACGCGTTGAGCATGAGCCCCACCGCACGGTGGATGCGTCCGCGCATCTGCACACCGGTGGGCAGGCCGTCGGCGCGCTCCAGCACGTCGCGCAGGCTGCGCTCCAGGTCGCCTGCATCGATGATGTGGCTGACGGCGGGCTCGGTCATGTTTTGTCTCCGGCCAGTGCTGCATGCAACGCGGCAAGCTGCGTATCGATGCCGGCCTCAACCACGCCGGACGCGGTTTCCACCACCAGTGCCTCTTCCGACAGGCTGGCATCGGGCACCACGCGCACGCGGCGGGTGCCGTCGGTCATGGTCTCCAGCACGCGCTCCAGGTCGGCCACCTGCTGCGGGGCAATACGCACCGTCAGCACGGGCTCGTGTTCGACCAGCGTTTCGATACGCGCGAAGGCCTTGGCGTAGATGGCATCGCGCGGCAGATCGGCCACCAGCTCGCGCACCGTACGGGTGACCAGCTCGGCCATCAGTTGCTTCATGGCGGCCAGGGCGCGGGCGTTGGCCAAGGCATCGGCATACAAGCGCGTGGCAGCTTCGCGTTCGCCTTGTTCGTACCCGGCGTCGTAGCCAGCCTTGAGTTGCTGTTCGCGCTGGGCCTGCGCGTCTTCCAGCAGGCGTGCACGTTCCTCCTTGGCGGTGCCGAGAACGCTGTTGGCGTCCAGCAACGCAGCGTATTCGTGCTGCTTGAGCACCTTGCGCTCACTCAGGATGTGCAGCTTGTCGGTGGTGATCAGAAAAGCCAGTCCCATGCCGGCACCTGTTCAGGAATCAAGCTCAGCCGCAGCAGTTCGCCCAGCTCGGCACGCTGCGTGCGGCCCAGCAGATAAGGCGGCCGATCGGCACCTGCGGCATTGCGCGGAAACTTCAACGCCAGCCGCCGGATGACGGCCGGGCCAAAGGGCACGAGAAAATCGGTCAACAGCCGGCGCCCGCGCGCGCGTACGGTTTCCACCGCAAGGCGTGGGTGCTGACGTTGCGCGTGCAGGGTTTCAGCCACGGCATCGAAGGCCGGCATGCGCTCAAGCACAAAGCTCACCAGCGGCGCACCAAAGGCCGCATCGATGGCCTGCCGCGTCTTGCGCGGGACTTCACCTTCGCGCAGCCATTGCCGATGCAGGCCCAGCCCGCAGCACACCGCTATGTGATCGAGCGCGTCGGCTGGCAACAAGGCAATGCGCTTTTCCACCGGTGCGAAGTCGTAATCCCATGCGTCTTGCAATTGATGCGTTTGCAGCAGCGCGCGCGCCAGCACGGCACGGCCCGCTTCGCCGTAGCGGGCAGGATCGCGCAGTGTGAGCGGCCAATCCGCCGGCAACCACGACGCATCGATGTAGCGATCCGGCCGCAGGTTGAACGTCGCAACCAGCCCGGCCAGGCGCGCGTCCGTGGTCATGACGCGCGCTCCGCCCCGCGTCCGCCTGGCCGGCCGAGGTTGTCGAACACACCACGCCGCCATGCCACGAGGCCCGTCACAGCCAGCGCCGCGACGATCAACAAGCCAAGCAGCCACACCAGCGGGTTGCGCGTGCTGAACGTGCCGAGCAATGCTGCCCCCTTGCGCACATCCACCGGCACCGGCTGCGCGCCCTGCAGAAACAGCGACACGTTGTCGTAGCTCAGCCCTTCAATACTGTGTGCGACGAGGTCTTTCACCATTGGCGCCATGGCGGTCAGGTTCACGCCGGGCCGATAACGGATGTACACCGCAGCCGACGCCGGCTTGGCCTTGTCAGCCAGCGGATCGTTCTCGGGAATGACAACGTGCACGTGCGCGAGCATCACGCCATCCACATCCAGCAGCGTGCGCGACAGCTCCTGCGATACGCCGTAGATGTAGCGCACGCGTTCCTCTGCAGGCGTGGCCACCAGCCCCTGCTTCTGGAACACCTGCCCGAGCGAGGCCAGGCGCGGACGCGGCAACCCCTGCGCGCGCAGCACGGTAAGCGACGGGCCCATGTCGGCCTCGTCGACGGTGAGCGTCCAGGTGCGGCCCTCCTGGCCCTGGCCATCCTGCGCCGTCTTCTGTGCACCGATGCCCGCCGATGACAGCGCCGCCACCATCTCGTTGGCTTCGACCTCTGACAGGCCGGTGTACAGCTCCTGCTCGCAGCCGGCCAGGCCGAAGAGGCACGCCAGCGCCAGCAGCACCCCCAGCAATCGGTTCATGTCAGCCTTCCTGGTTCTTCAGCAGCGAGTGGCTCACGCCGTTGGCGGCCTGCGCGAAGCTCATGTCCATCTGGTATTCGGCCAGCGTCATGGAGGCGAAGTAGCTGAAGTCGGCCAGCTTCACCATCGTCATGGTCACGTCCATGCTGTCGAGCGAATCGAGCATCTCCTGCCGTTTGGCGTTGATGCTGGTGTAGCGCTCGTTGAGGTCGTGCCCGTAGTCGCGCCACTGGCCCATCGCGCCATCCGCACCGGGCCCGCGCGTGAAGGTGAACGAGACGTCCGGCACCGGCGATGGCGTTGTGCTGACAGCGTGGGGCACCACCGGTATCGGCTGCGCCGGCAGCGTGGTCGGCTGCACGGTGGCGGTGGCGACGGGGCGCATCATGCTGCCGAATTGCTGCGCGTCGGCCGGGGTTGCGGCTTGCGTTGTGGGGGCACCAATGCCTTGCTCGACCCGTCCCGGGCCCTGAGCAGCGTAAGCCGCAGGGTTGACCTGCGCGGCTTGGCTGGCGCCGGCTGCACCCGTTACACCAGCGGCACTGCCAGCTTGTGCCTGCGCTGCCTGGGTTGCAGCAACGGCCGCAATCGCATTCGTTTCGATCGACATCGTGCCCTCCTGAATGGGGTGAAGCGGCGGCAGGCCTCGCCCGCCGCCGCAGGGATGCGCGTCAGCTCGCGCGCGCGCCGTCTCGAACGGCACCGGCTGCCGAGGCCGCCGTGTTGCTCAGCGATTGGGCCGCGCCGATGATGCCGCTGGCGGCAGCGCCCTTGGCTGCGGCAGCCTGCACTGCCGTGGCGATCTTGAGTTGGTCATCGCCAGATTGGTTGATGCTATTGATGGCGCCATCGACGCCGTTTGCTGGAGCGGTCATGGTGTTCTCCTGTTCTGAATCGAAGGATCAAAGAGTCAAAAGGGTCAAAAGATCAAAGGGAACTGCATACCAACGCACTGCTCACGCCGGCGCACGCAGAGACACACAAAAGCGAGCCCGCGCACTACGGCGTTTGCGGCTGGATCGGCCAGTTGACCGATTGCCCGCCGCGGTCGAGCACCACACCATCTGAAGCGATGCTCTTCACCTGGAGGCCGCCCTTGAGCTGGGCGCCCTCGAAATACAACTGGCCGTCGCGCGTCTGCACAAAGCGCGTGCCGTCTTCGTCTTCGTATGTGCTGACAATGGCCGGCAGACCGTCGGCGCGCGGGGTTTCCGCGACGATGTTGGGCGGCGGCGGGCCATCCCACGCCACCCGGTCGATCACCTCGACAGCGGGCTTGGCATCGCGCGCGTAATTGCGAATGCGCTGCCATGCCTGCGCCCGGTCAGCCGTGCCGCTCACCACGATGCGGCCGTGTCCGTCGTACGCAACGTTCAGGCCCGCCGTGCCGCTGGTGCCGCCCGCGCTGAAGTACTGCTGCGCGGCGGCGAGCAGATCGCTTACCACGTACACCTCGCCGATCGACACGTCGGACAACCCACGCGCGCGGCTCAGCAGCGCCTGGTGATCCGCCTCCGTCGGCACATAGCCGGACACCCGCGAGGTGCCGTCTGACGCGGGCGTCACCACAATCTCGGGTGGATCGCCCAGTGCATGGCGCACCTGCAACGCACGTGCAGCGGGGTCACGGCCCCAGAGCGACCAACCATCGTGCCCCGCGAACGCGACCACGCCGCCGGCCAGCAGCACCGCCAGCCACAGACCAATACCGGCAATCAACCATGTCCGCCCACGGCCCGCCTTGGTGGAAAACCGCGAGAGCCACACCGCTGCCGCCAGCGGCAACCACGACGGCACGCGCTCCGCCAGCACAGCGGCGCCCGCGCCTTCCACGGCAGCGGCCGGCATGCGGATCGTCCCGACCTTTTCAATGCCGACGCGGATGTCGCCCATAGCAATCACATCACCGGGCACCACGCTACGGCGTGTCTGGCCGAACGGCTGGCCGTTGAGCGTCGGGGCGCCCTCCTCCAGGCGCCGCGCCGTGACTGCAATGCTGCCCACCTCGAACATCAGCTCATGCGGAGCCACGCTGCTGTCAGGCACGATGATTTCGCAGGTGGGCGCAGCGCCCACCACGTTGGCACCCATCCGCAGCGGCATCGATCTGCCGTACAGCGGCCCGCTCAGGAAGCACAGCTTCCAGGGCGACTTGTCAGCGTGCGGCGAGGGTTGAACGGCTGGCTGGTTCATGCAATCGAGATACAGGCGGCGTGGGCAACGTGCCGGGCGCGGCAGGCGCAGGAGCGATAGGCGACGGACCCGGTTTCCAATCGGTCGCACCCGGCACCGGCATGCCGACACCCGGAATCGACACGGCGGGCACGTCGTTCGGGTTGGTGCTGGCGGCGGTCAGGACGCGTGGGGTCAGCAGATAGAAGCGCTCCATGTGCTGACCGGTCTTGTTGGTGTACTTGAACAGGTTGCCGATGAAGGGCACATCCGACAGAAACGGAATGCCCGACTTGGTGTTGTTCAGGCTGTCGGAGTTGAAGCCGGCAATCAGCAGACTCTTGCCCTCTTCGATCATCGCCTTGGTGACGATGGAGCGCTCCTGCACCACCGGCAGTTGCGAGACGCGGTCGTTGGTGAGGTTGCCGTCGTCAATGTCGATCGACATCATCACGCTCATCTGCCCCGCCTCGTTGACGATGAGCGGCGTGACCTTCACGCTCGTACCCGTTGTGATGCCGTACAGCGACGCATCTTGAAAGCCCGACACCGGCACGTAGAAGTGGATCAGGTTCTCGAGAATGGCTTCGGTGTTGTCCAGCGCCAGCACCTTGGGCTTGGCCTGCAATTGCGCGTTGCCGCTCTGCGTGAGCGCATTGATGCGCGCCAGCAGGTAGTTGCGCAGGCTGCCGCCAATCGACGCCGTGAGCGCCATGCCGATCGGCGTGGTGGCGCCGGTCTGGCCGTCTTCGGTGGTGCCCAAGTTGAAGGTGAGCGGCGGGTTGTTGCCATTGCCGGATTGGAAGTCGCCGTGCGTGGTGTGCAGGCGCCAATCCACACCCAGGCTGTCGAGCGAATCGGTGCTGATGTCGATGATGGTGAGGTTGATCTCCACCAGCCGCGGCTTGGTGTCGAGCGACGCGATCAGCCGTTCGTACTGCGCCATGTGTTCGGGCACATCGCGGATCAGCACGGCGTTGATGCCCGCATCCGCTTCGATGCGCGGCAGGTCGGACGGCGCACCACCTGCCGATGCTGCGGGCGCCTGCGCGCCGTAACCCGAATCGCCTTGCCCGCCGCCTGCCAGCGGAATCTCAATGCGCGGCACGTTGATGCTGTCACCCGAGCTGAGCTTCATCTGCCGCGTCGGGCCCGTGAGCCGCATCGCGCGCGTGGGCGACATGCCGGGGCTGCTGGCCCCAGGGTTGGGCGCACCCAGCAGGCGACGCATCATGGTGGCAATGCCGGGAATCGTCACCGGCTTGCCGGAACGGTTGATCTCCACATCGCCCGCCCAGGCGTATTTGAGCGGAAAGGCGCGGATCTCCGCCCGATCATTGCCGCGTGCCGGATCGGCAATCGATGCAATGGCTTGGCGCACGAGTTCCACATAGCGCTTGGGGCCGGAGGCGTAGACGGTGTTTTCCTTGTCGCTCACCACCAGCGGAAAGCGTTGATCGGTGATCTGCATGGCGCGCAGGATCTGCGCCAGCTCCGGGCCGCTGCCCTTCGGAATCGGGAAGACCTGCGTTTGCGAATCGTCCGCGCGGTCCACGTAGATGAGCGAGCCGTCGTAGTACCACGTGAGCCCGTAGGTGGCGCACACGGTGTTGAGCGTGCTGGCCGGCGGGCCAGAGAACTTGCCGTTGATGGTGCCTTCCACCTTCGGGTCCACCACGGCCGTTACTCCCTGAGATGCCGCCAGTTCCCGAATGAAATCGCCCACCTTTTTGCCCTCGGCCACCAGCGTGTACGACCGGTTGCGCCAGCGCAGCTCGGCCGCCTGCACCAGGGCCGCCGTCGTCAGCAGCCACAGGCAGGCCGCCGATGCACTCCACCGCAGGAATCGATAGCGTTTGTTCACGCGTGTTCTCGCTCGGTTATGTTGTTGTTTGCTGGCGCCGTGTTTCATTGGCTCAGAAAGGCGCCACACCGCCGTAAAACACCTGATCGAGTGCCATGCGGGCAAAACGCAGCACTTCGCGTCCGCCCCACCCCGCCAGCACCACGATGGTCACCATCACTGCAATCAGCCGCACGGAAAGCCCGATGCTCTGATCCTGAATCTGCGTCACCGCCTGCGCGATCGCAATCAGCAACGCCGACACCGTCGCCACCGCCACCACCGGCAACGAGACCAGCAGCACCAGCAGCAGGCCCTGGCGCGTGGCTTCGAGAAGGGTGGCGCTCATGTTCATGGGCACATCTCCTTTGCGTTCTGAGTGTTCAGGCGGGGTTGGTCACCCAGCCCACGGTATTCAGTTCGATGGCTTCGTCGATCTCCTGGTACGACAGCACCGGCAGATCGCCAAACACGGGTTGCAGCATCGTCTTCACGTAACGCCGGCAATTGAGCGACACCATCACTGCCAGCGGGCGGCCGTGGCGGTCTTTCTCCAGCGGGCGCGTGCCGCCCAGGATCTTCACCACCTGGTCGGTAATCGCCTGCTTGGCGTCACGCGTGAGACTGAGCACGCTGCCCTGCTTGGTGTGCACCACGGCCTGCTCGATGCGCTCCTGCAACGATTGCTCGAACAGCACCACATCGAGCACGCGGCTGGTGCCGCAGAACTGCTCGGTGATCTGGCGGTGCAAGTCCACCCGCACCAGTTCCACCAGGCCGATCACGTCTTCAGGCTCTTTGGGCGACCACGTGATCAGGCTTTCGAAGATGGCGCGCAGGTTGCGGATCGACACACCCTCTTGCACCAGCCGGCGCAGCACTTCTGTAATGCGTTGCGGGGGCACCAGGCGCGTGAGTTCGGCCACCAACTCGCCGTGTTCACGCCGCATGATCTGGATGAGGTTTTGCGTTTCCTGAATGCCAATGAGAGATGCGGCGTTGCGCTCGATGAGGGCTTCCACTTCGGCGGCGAGTCGGTCTTCAGCGGGCAAGGCGCTGTCCGCAATCGCATCGCGCTCGGGCAGCGTGCCTTCGGCCGCTTGTACGTCCTGCACGAGCAACGCATAGCCGTGCGCCGGCAGGTTCGCATCCCAGTTCAATTGCACACGCGGGAACACCGCACCGAGCTTGCGTTGCACGCGCGATTTGGCCTCGGCCAGGCGGGTCTGCAGCGCAACGAGTTCGATCTCGCCACGCAGGTCTTCTGCCAGGCGCACGGCAATGGGCGGGGCAATACCTTCTGCGGGCGAACCGGCTTCGGGTTCGGCCATCCGCCGCGCATCGGGCCCCAGCACGAGCAAGTCCAACGGAGGAGCCTGCCGGCGCTGGCGCATGCGGAGGAACGCAGCGGCCGCGGTGCCGATCGCCAGCAGCAGGAACGACCACTTCGGAAACCCCGGCACCAGCAGGAAGGCCAGCAGCACACCGCTGGCCATCAGCATGCCGCGCGGGTGCGCGGTGATCTGCGCGCCGATCTGCTGGCCGAGGTGGCGGGCTTCGCGGTCTCGCGTGGCGACGCGGGTAGTGACGATGCCAGCGGCAATCGATACCAGCAGCGACGGAATCTGCGATGCCATGCCGTCGCCTACCGTCAAGATCGCGTAACGGTGCAGCGCATCGCCAATCGACATGCCGTGCATCAGCGCCCCCACCGCAATGCCGGCCAGGATGTTGATGACCGCGATGATGATCCCGGCAATGGCGTCGCCCTTGACGAACTTCATCGCGCCGTCCATGGCGCCGTGCAGTTGCGATTCCTGCTCCAGCGCTTCACGGCGGCGCTTGGCCTCGTCCGACGTGATGATGCCGGCGCGCAGGTCGGCGTCGATGCTCATCTGCTTGCCGGGCATGGCATCCAGCGAGAACCGCGCGCCCACTTCCGCCACGCGCTCCGAGCCCTTGGCAATGACGATGAACTGCACCACCGCAATCACCAGGAACACCACACCGCCCACGACGAAGTTGTTACCGACCACCAGCTTGCCGAAGGTATCGATCACGTGGCCCGCATTGGCCTGCAGCAGGATCAGCTTGCACGAGGCGATGTTGAGCGACAGCCGGAACAGCGTCGTAAACAACAGCACCGCCGGAAACGAAGAAAACGCCAGTGCCGACGGCAAATAGATCGACACGCACAGCAGCACGATGCTGGCCGCCAGGTTGAGCGAGATCAGCCCGTCCAGCACAACGGTCGGCAGCGGCAGCACGAAGAGCGCCACCACTGCCACCACGAACACGGCGATCGCAATGTCGTAGTTCACCAGCCGTGCCCAACGCATGCCGGTGAGTGGAACGTCCAACGCTGCAGCAAGATTCCGAGGCTTTGCCATGGCGCGCCTTCGGGCCGTCGGCCCACGAATTTCCGTAGACGGCGGGCACGCTCAGGTGCCCGCTTCCCTTGCGAAAAGTGTAGAGGCGGTGGGCGACTCGGCTCAACGCTGAAACTCGTAGTCGCGCGGTCAAACTCCCACGAAGTTTCGGGGTCGACTACGTTTTTCTGTAGTTCATCGCGACGTGTGCACACCACTACATTAAGTGCATTCACTTGCCACGCGAGAGGCCCCGGTTGACTGCTTCGAATGTGGGTGCCGGCGATGTCCGCGCGCCGATCCTGTTTGGCGAAGAACACATCGTGGTCGATGCGGAGTCGATCCGTCTGGGCGCCACGGCACGCACCGAATCCTTCTCGGAGACCGCGCAGGATTTGCGGGCCGCGCACGGCGCCCAGGAACGGCAGTTGCTGCTGCGCGCCATCCTGCGCAGCATCGGCTTTGACTGGCTCTGCTACTACCGGCTCACGCGCATTGGTGAATCGATTACGCGCGTGCTGTATTTCCGCGCCTATTCCCCGCCCAACTGGCCCAAGCGCTACGTGGATGAGCGCTACTTTGAAGTCGACCCGCGCCTGGCCTTTGCCCTGCGCCATGAGTGGCCCTTGGTGTGGGACTTGGCCGACCTAGGTGCCACGCCAACTGCCCCCGCCGAGTCCGACCGCCTCCACCGCCTGCTGCAAGACGCCGAGCGTGCAGGCCTGCGCAGCGGCATCAGCTTTGGCGTGGTGAGCCCGCGCAGCCTGGAGCACAGCGTCATCTGTTTCGGCTCGGGCAACAACGCAAAAGGCTGGATTGCCGACAACGTGGTCGGCCAGGCCTACGCCGTGGGGCTCGGTGTGCACGAATTCCTCATGCAGCACGCCAAGCCCTTGCACGAAGACACGCACGCTCGCGCCCTCACGCAGGTACAGCGGCAGATTCTGGAATTCATCACCAGTGGGCTGTCAGACAAGGCGATTGCCGAGCAGCTCAACATGTCGCCCCACAACGTCGACTACCACCTGCGCCAGCTCAAGAAGAAGTACGGCGCGCAGAACCGCGTGCAGCTCGCCTACATGGCCGGCCGCATGTTCATGACATGAACACGCTGGACGCCCGCATGCTCTCGGCCGTCGACCCAGCCTTGGCGCGGACACTGTCGCGCCTGTATCTGGCGCGTGCGGCACTACCGTTTTCCGTAGGGGACGCCTCCTACGAAGCGCGTTGCGAAGCCCATACGGTGCAGACTGCCGCCCAGGCCTATCGCTTCACGCTGGGCGATGCGCCGGGGTGGGTATTGCTCGATGCCGCCGCAGAACGCGCCTGGCTGGCCGACGCCGCAGATGCACACGTGCCGCAAGCCCTGCGCTGTGCCGTGCTGGCGGATGCCCTCGCTCCGCTCGCCTGCGCCATCGAGCAACGCAGCGGGCGCGGCCTCACATGGCAGCCCGATAGCGCACCGCCCGACGTGCGGCTGGACCGCCCCGACGTACTGCAGCTACGGGTGACCCGCCGCGATACAGCCCCTGCCGCAGACAGCGACGCACCGTGGCAGGCGCGCGCCGGCCTGCTGTTCGAATCACCAAAGGTGCTGCCCGAACTGTGTCCATCCGACCTGGCAGCGGAGCCCATCCCGCTCTCGGCCTTCATGGGCACGCAGGTGCCGCTGCGGTTCGAGCTGGGTGCCACCTTTCTGTCGCGCCGCGACTTTGCCGACATTGCGCTGGGCGACATCATCCGCATCGAAAAATGGCTGGCCGCGGGCGACGCATTGCGCTGCGTGGCCCGCGTGCGCGGGCGGCTGCACCTGCGTGTGTTCGGGCAAGTGCAAGGCAGCCGCATCGTCGTGGAAAACGTGGAGGAAAAACCGATGACAACCGAACACGCCGCCGCTCCATCCGGCGACCACTCTGGCACCCCATCCGGCGCCGAAGGGCCTGCGCGAGCGCTGCCCGCCGACAGCCTGGACGACATCGAACTGGTCACCACCTTCGAGCTGGAAGAGCGCCGCCTGTCGCTGGCCGAACTGCGTGCGCTGCGGCCCGGCACGGTCATGGAACTGGCACAGCCGCTCAACCAGGCCGTCATCCGCATCCTGGCCAACGGCACGCCAGTGGGTGAAGGCCACCTGATTGCCGTCGGCAACCGGCTGGGCGTGCGCGTCTCGCGCTTCATCGGCCAGCCAGCGCCAGGACAGGCATAACGCCCTGGCGCCTCCACAAGAACAACATCCCCCATATTCGACATTCGACACGCCCCATGGGAAACCTGCCCAATCCCGTCGCGATGATTGCCGTGGTGGCGGCACTGGGCATCGCGCCCTTTGCCGCGCTCATGGTCACGAGCTACACCAAGCTGGTGGTGGTGTTTGGCCTGCTGCGCTCGGCGCTGGGCATTCAGCAAGTGCCGCCCAACATCGTGCTCAACGGCATCGCGCTGATCCTGACGGTGTTCATCATGGCACCGGTCGGCATGGAGATGGTCGACAACCTGCGCGGGCGCAACTTCAACCTCAGCAGCCAGATGAGCGTGGATGACGTGATCGCCGTCCTCGATGCCGCGCAGCCGCCGGTGAAGAAATTCCTGCAGGCGCACACGCTGGAGTCAGAGCGCAACTTTTTCGTCAAATCGGCCACCAGCATCTGGCCCAAGGAGCGCGCCGCCGGCCTCAAGAACGACGACCTGACCGTGCTCGTACCGAGCTTCACGCTCACTGAGTTGATCAAGGCGTTCCAGGTGGGCTTTGTCCTGTACATCGTCTTCGTGGTGGTGGACCTGATTGTCGCCAACCTGTTGCTGGCGCTCGGCATGCAGATGATTGCGCCAACCACCATCTCGGTACCGTTCAAGCTGCTGCTGTTCGTGATGCTCGACGGCTGGTCGGTGCTGGTGCACGGGCTCGTGCTGTCTTATCGATAGCGGTGGCGACCATGCGTGCGCATGCCTTCATCGTTGCCGCCATGGCACTCACGGCCTGCCTAGTGGGCGCCTCCGCGATGGCCGGACCGCGCATCGACGCGCGTACTTTCGCCACGCTGGCCGCCACGTGCGCACCCCGCGTTGATCGCCTGACGCTCGAAGCGCTGGTCCGCACGGAATCCGCCTACAACCCGTACGCGATTGGCGTGGTCGGCGGCAGGCTGGTGCGCCAGCCGGCGACGCTGGAAGAAGCCGTGGCGACAGCGCATTCCCTGGAGCGCCAGGGCTACAACTTCAGCATCGGGCTCGGGCAGGTCAACCGCTATAACCTCGCGCGCTTTGGCGAAACCATTGAGACGGCCTTCGATGCCTGTCGCAACCTGCGCGCGGGTGGCACCATCCTCGCTGAATGCTTTGCGCGCTCCCTGCCGCGCTACGGTGATCAACAGCAGGCACTGCGCGCCGCCCTGTCGTGCTACTACAGCGGCAATTTCGAGACCGGTTTCCGCCACGGCTACGTGCAGAAAGTCGTCGCCAACGCCGGGGATGTTCCCGCGATCGTGCCCGATGCAGGCCAGGCGCGCATTGAGCCGATCCCGGTGGTACCCGCTGGCGGCGGTGCACCGGCCCCAAGACCGCCACGCACCGCGTCCACATCAGCGCCGGCATCAGCATCAGCGCAAGCACAGCCCAGAGTGCTATCCGGCAGCGCGTGCACCGGTCAGAACGGCCGGCAAGTGATGATCATTGCGTGCAACCGCGCCGATGGTCCGTCCTGCCTGCGCTGCATAGCACTGCCGCGCTAAGCACCTGTTCACGATCAGTTCCAGCATGGGGTGATCGGCGGCAGCCTGCTGTTGACAGTCGATGCCGAGCCTGCCCACGTCGCCCTACGGGCGGTGGGGACCCGACTCGGCAACGCAGCGATGGTGCTCACGGCACGATCACGATCGGCTCATCCGGCTGGATCAGTCCGACATTGCGATGCGCGAACTGTGGGTTGATCTGCAGCAACTGCGCCAGCGCTGCCTGGACCTGCTGCTCGTCCGACATGGTCTGGCGCTGCGCGTCGGAGACGTGCGCCTCGTGCAACAGCGGCGTGCGATACCGGTCTGCAATGCCGTTGAGCGTGTCGCCCGGCTGCACTACGTATTCGGAATGTGTGGGCTGCGGGGTGGCCGATGTGCTGGGCGACTGGCTGGGCGACTGGCTGGTTGAGGGCGCGCTCGCACTGCCCGACGGTGAAGGCGAGGTAGACGGTGAGAGCGTTGGCGACGGTGACACCGAAGGCGATGCCGATGCACTCGGCGATGCGCTTGGTGATGCACTAGGCGATTGCGTGACAGCCGGTGTGCCTGGCGGGCGCTTGTTCTTGTCGTCCTGTATGAACAGCGGCTTGATCAGGTTGAATGCATACGCCGACAGCGGCAGCAGCGCGATAGCGATCTTGTGCTTGCTCACAAACTCCGACGCATTCGGAAAGTGGGAGCTGAAGCGCGAGAGGCCAAGCGCGCCCGACGACAACAGCATCGGGACGCCCTTAATGTAGTCGCCACCCGCCATCTGCGCGGCGCCCAGCAGCATGCCGCCGGTAGCGGCGAGCGTGTCTGCCGAGATATCGAGTCCCCGCACCGTGCGGCTGCGCTGCTCAATGTCGATGTTGCGTCCGCGCCCGAGCAGCACGCCGGTGGTGTACGCGATCGACGCGACTGTGCCGCCCGTGGGCAGCACATACCAGACGGCCGAATCGTGCGCCAGTGTCCACGCCTTGGTCGCCATCGCATGCGCATACGAGGCCAGCCCCGCGCTGTAGCCGCCGATGGCGATCTGCCGGCCCCAGTAGCCGAGCTTGGTGCGCGGGTGGCCCAGATGCACCTGCTGCAGCCCGGTGCCGCTGAAGACGGCCTGGATCTGTTTGACCAGATCCGCCGACACGGCCTGCGTGGCCTCACCGGCCTGCGTGCGCGTGATTTCCCGATTGCCCAGGCGCTGGTAGATGTTGTGCACGCTCCAGTTGGCTTCGGCAACGAACGTGCGCAGGCGGCCCTCGATCTCTGTCAGGTTGGCCGGCACGGTCTTCTCCGACGTGTGGTCCGGCAGTGCTTTGACCAGCCGGTCGACCATCGTCTGCGTGGCCTCGCTAAAGACACGCGGGTCTGCCCGTTCGATGGTCGCCATCGTCGCCTGATGCAGCACCTGCGCCGAACGTCCGACCCGCAGCAGCAGCATGGATGGGTTGCCGGCCAGAGAAACGGTATTGGCGCCAGTGCCCGGTATGCCGATCAGCACCGCGCCCGCGCCGCCTGCCACGGAGGCGCCCACGGTCGCCACTTCGCGCGCGCGCGTGCCGAGCTTGGGCTTGGCGCCCTCCACACCCAGTGCATTGAGTTCCGCCGACGCCTGTTCGGGTTTGACCAGCATCTTGCGGGCGGTCTGCGTGGTTTCCACGCGCCCCGCGCTCTGCGGCTCGCCGGACGCGTCCACCGACAGGGCTTTTTCGTTTTCCACCATCTGCCGCCAGGTGGGCAGGGGTGTGGCCTGGTTGCTGGCCGACGCCGGCAGTGCCTTGGCGCCCGCGGGGCGCGCAGCCACGCCCATCTCGGTCGTCCATTGGTCGGCAAACTGATTGGCGCGTTTTTCTGTCGGACTCAGGCGCCGCTTGGCTTCCCACAGCGGTTTGGCAAAGTCGATCTCGGTGGCGCGGGCGCGATTGACGAGCGCGCTCGTGTTGCCGTTGAAGACGCGGTCGATGATCGCATTGACCTGGCTGTCCGACAGGTTGTACTTCTGCTTGCCAAGCCGCGCGATCTCGGCCAGCAGCACCTGGTTCTGCGCGTCGTACTGGCTCTTGGACGGGCGCTCAAACACACGCGTGAGGGCATCGTCGCCATGCAGCCGGCCTTGGGTGGGCGCGCCGTCGCGCTCGAAGCGCAGCACCATGTCGGCGACGGTGGTGTTCAGCCGCTCGTTGGCGATGGCGTCGGCGCCATTGGTGGCGTATGACACGCCCATATGCACCCAGGGCAGCGTGGGGCGCTCCAACACCTGCTCGACCAGCTTGGCGTTGCCCCCGCCCGGCACCGGCTCAAGCACCGTATCCCAGCCGTGGAAGCTGACCATCACGTGGGGCTGCTGCGCATCGGGGTGGGCGGCGCCCCACTTCTCAAGCATCGAAAACAGCCGCACGTGGTTGTCGTACGCGTCATTGGTGCGCGCGGTGAAGTGGCCGTTGGTACCGATCAGTGGCCGCGACGGCGCGAACTCCAGGCGGATGACCACGCCGGTCTGCGACGACAGGTCGAGCCATTTGTCGAGACGCGACTGGTGCAGATCGTCCAGGAACAGCTTCTTCTGATCGGCGCCGCTGCCGGATTTGATCTGCGCGTTGGCATGGTCGATGGTGGCGTTGTTCACGTCGATCTGCTTGGCGGCCTGCACAAAGCTCGGGTCCTGGCGCTTGCCAACGGCGGCGCGCAGCGAATACGGGTCGACCACGAGCGAGATCACCGGCATGGCGCCGCCCGTTTTCTTGATGAACGCCAGTGCGCGGGCGGGGTCGTCGCGCAGGCGGTATGCCCGGCCCATCGGCGCCAGCCGTGCCTGGAGCGGGAATTCCGAACGCAGGAACGTGTTGACCATGTGCCGGTCTGCCGTGGCCGCCGCCGAGAACCGCTGTGCAGCGCGCTTGCCCGCGAACGGCACGCGGCGCGACACGGTGTTGGCGGCCACGTCACGGGCCACGCGCAGCTTGAGCTTGAGCTTGCGCCAGAGCTGCGCATCGGCCATCACCACCTCGGGCGCGTGGTCCTTGACGGGTTTGAATTCGACATTGCTGGCATAGGGGTCGGCCTCCTTGCCGGCCAGCAGTTCGACCTCGTCCAGCGGGCGGGTGAGGTTGCCTAGCTTGGGCGCGTCGGGTGGCAGCGCCGCCGTGGTGGTGCTGGAGAGCACCGGCTGGAACACGCCGATCTCCAGGCCGGTGCCGCTGCGCTGCCATGCCTCGAATTGATCGGGCGGCAGACGCGTGAGCAGGAAGTGGGTATCCGCACCGAAGCTGTCGTGTCCGATTGCCAATTCGTTGGCCGGGGTGCCGTTGTGTTGCGTGGCTGCCTTGCTCCGGGCGTCATACCACATGAGGGTATTGCCGTTGGGCTCCAGGCGGCCGGTGGGCGTATGGCCTCCCAGCTTGCCCGCGTTGTCGGCCGTCTCGTAGACGTAGATGTAGTGCGTGCCGGCTTCGAGCAGGCCCTGTTTCACCAGGTCGCGCAGGTGGGCGATGTTCGCCCCGCTGTAGTCGAGTGCATGGGCGTCGGATTCGGGCAGCATGCGCGTGCTGGCGTAGGCGTGAGCCGACGCTTGCAGCGGCGTGCCGGCCGTAACGGGTGTTTCCAGCGTGCGCTGCCGCCATTGCAGAAGCTGCGCCGCGCGCCCGCGCAGGAAGCCGCCGTTGGCCTGCCGGTTCAGTGTGGTGGCGGCCTGTGCAATTTCGCCCGGCTTGAAGGCCGGCATGCCGTATTCAGCCTGCTTCCAGAGCGTGCGCGGCTTAAGGAAGCCGCCCAGTTCCTTGACTGTCTCGGGCTGCACCGAGCTCACCACAAAGCGCACCCCGCGCGGCGCGCTGCGCAGTGTGCGTGCCCCATGCGTCTGCTGCTTGGCAAAGGCGGCTTCGAGGCTGCGCTCGGGCACGGTGGCGCCGTCCATGGGTGCATCCACGTGGTATGTCCATGTGCCGTCGGTGCCGCGCTTGGCATGGCCCTTCGGGGCACCGCCCTTCTTGTCGATCACGTAGATGACGTCGCCGTCCTGCGCGGCGCCGGTGGCCTCTTTCACGCTCTTGTAGCGCTTGGCCCCGCCGAGCTGCTGGATGTGGGCAACCACCTCGGTGTCGATCTGGTCGGCCGTGGGCGATAGCACGTGCGAAGTGTCGCCGCTATTGATGCGCGAGGGGCCACCAAAAGCCTGCAACCGCTCGTACGACACAGGGCTGATATAGAAATCGACGCCCTTGCGTGCGGTGTGCATTGCAGAGTTATCGCCACGCACGGCGCGCTTGACGATCTTGGGGACGCTGCTGCCACGTACGGCCTGGGGCGGCGCGAAGGTGCCGTCGTCGCGCAGTTGCGTGGTCGCGATGATGACGGGCGTGCCGTCCGGCTGGCTGGTGTCCTTGAGCGCGATCAGGACGGTGTTGCTGCCCGCCTTGCCGGCCAGATCGCTCAGCCTGGGCACCTCGGCGCCGGGCACGTGCCGCAGCGTGCGCAAGTCTTTCACGTCGAGCCATTCGGCGGCCTGCGCGGCAGCTTTTTGCGCGTTGGATGCGGCTGCCGATGCCGGAGCCGGCATGTGCGGTGTGCCGGGCGCCGCGCCGTTCCAGCGCGAGGCGTAGTACTGCGCGTAGGTCTGGTCCGGCGCGATGGACGTGCGCATGCCGCCCATGGTCTGCGCCAAGCGCAGGTAGGCCTCGGGGTTGTTGGCATCCCACTGCGCATAGGCCTGTTCCAGGGGCTGCGGCATCTGCGCGCGGGCACCGATGTCCACACCGGTTGCGGCCAGCACCTCGTCGCGCACGTTGAACGCGTTGCCCTGGGCGCTGGCCTCGGCGGCAAGCGAGGTCTGCACGAAGCTGCCCTCGCTGTGGCCTTGCAGGCCCAGCAGATCGAGCTCGACCTTCACGGCGTGGTCGGCCTCATGGCCCAGCGTGTAGACCAGCGCTCCCGCGTCGGGCGCGTTGGCGTCGAGCGTGATGGTCTTGCGCTCGGCATCCACGGCAGAGCCACGGTTGCTGTGTCCGAGGCGCACCGTCCAGCCGGCGTCGTGCAGCAGGCGCAATTGGCGCGTGAGCGTGTCGGAGGCGCCAATCAGTGCGTGGGCGCTGGGCGGCAGCGGTGCGCCGGCAAAGGACATCGTCACGCGGTCGGCCGGCGTGGTCTGGTAGGTGCCGTCCTGCGGGCGGTATTGCGTGCCGGTGCCGCTGTAGTCGGGCGAGCCGGCCGGGCGTTCCACCGGGCCGCCGAGGTTGCGCGCCGGGTTGGCGGGGTCGATGCCGATCTCGGCAAAGCGCCGGCTGGTGGCTTTCTGCAGCGCGGCGCTGTAATCGAACGGTACGCCGTATTGCGCGGCGGCCTGCTGCGCCAGCACGGTGTCGTGCTGGGCCAAGGAGATCGCGTAGGCGCGGATGCTGCCAAAGCTCTGTTCCGAGCTGGGCGTGCGGCCGATGTCGGTGGTGCCAAATTGCGTGTTGCCGGCGGCAAACCTGTCGATGGCGTTGAGCAGCCGGTCGACCATCGCGGGGGTCGGTTCCGCCGCGGTGGACACCCCGCGCATCTGCGCCTCGGTCATCGACGGCACGGTGTCGTGGAAGTGGTCCGGATGCTGCTGCTGGTAATGCCGCAATGCCTCCACTACGCGGTCCACGGCCGCGCGGTCGGTGGCATACACGACGATGTTGTCGGCGCGCGGGCCGGCGGCGTCGGGCCCAGACGCCTTGGCGGCATAGATGCCCGGGAAGCGGCCAGGCTGGTCCACCACGCCGCGCACCAGGAAGTCGAGCACGTCGAGCACATGCGACGTCTTTGCGTTGACATAGACACGCTCGGTGACGGCGTCCGGGTCGACCAAGCCATCCTCGCGCAGGAAGTGATAGAACGTGGTGCGCGCGCGGCCTTCCGTTGGCATGGTGCTGTCGACGAAGGCGCCGTCGGCTTGCGACACGGTATAGGCCCCTTCGGGGCGCTGCTCTGCCAATGCGATCAGGCGGGGGAAATAGAACTCGCCCGGCATGGTGTCTTCCGGGCCGGTGACGCCGCCCGTGCGGGCGTACAAGCGGTACACCTCGTTGTTGCTCAATGCACCATCGCCCCGGCCTGTACCGTCTGCCTGCACCTTGGCGAGCAACGCCTGCTGGGACTCCAATGCCGATTCGGCACCACGCGGCCCCAGCTCCGGCAGCACGCGCTGTACCGGCATGCTGCCCGCGTCGGGCGCCACGCCCGGCATGCGCACGCCAGACGCGGCCAGGTTGGCTGCCGCCGCCTCGTAGGCCTGCCGCTGCGATGCGCCATGCTGGCGCGCCACGCCCATGCCGGCGCCCATGAGCCCGGCGGAGGTGAAGAACTGCACCCAGTCTTCGCCCGTGGCCTGGCCGTTGTTCGCCACCAGCGATTGCCCCTGATGCAGCATGGCCGCGAGGTTGGTATTGAGCGCGCCGGTGCCCATCAGCCGATAAGCGAGGGCGCCGCCGCCCAGGAACTGCAGCCCCGCCAGCCGGCGCACGCGTGCGGGCAGCCTGGCGAGCACGTCGGCCCGGTTGAGCAGCGGGATGGCCTCATTCAGCCGCTGCAGGCGCAGCGTGCCCTGCGTGAGATCAGCCACGACACCCGGGTTGCGCGTGACGCCGAACACGGCATTCAGCCGTTGCGCCGCGTTGGCGGTTGCCGCGGGCGAGCCATACAGCGCGCGGCTGAGCACGGCGTTGGTAAGGTTGTTCTGGAACGGGCGCAAGGCCCAGCGATTGTCATTGAGCAGGCTGATGCGCGCGGCATCTTCGGCGCTGGCGCCGCGCGTGATGCGCACCGCGTTGATCGCCTCCATGAAGTCGGTGTTGTAGGCGCCCACGCGCGCTGCGGCCACGGCCGTGCGGTTGACGAGCCCGCCTACGCCTGCCGCGCCGCCCAGCACGTTGGCGCCCAGGCCCACCCAGTTCCACGGGTC
Source organism: Ralstonia sp. R-29 (assembly GCF_049913345.1). Lineage (NCBI taxonomy): Bacteria > Pseudomonadati > Pseudomonadota > Betaproteobacteria > Burkholderiales > Burkholderiaceae > Ralstonia > Ralstonia sp. R-29. The sequence continues at coordinate 325,815 of NZ_CP184378.1, read as the reverse complement.
GTCACGCCCTTTGGCGGTGGACAGCGCCTTGATCGACTGTGCCGCGCCCGCCACGGCAGTCACCGCAAAGTACGCATCGGCTAGGTTCGACAGCACCACGGCCCACAGCGCCGCCGTCTCGGGTTGCACGACAGTGGTGATGATGCCGGCCGCCACCGTCAGGCCGATCTCCAGGTCGGTCTTCAGGTGCTCCCAGTTGTACCAGTGGTCGTCGGGCTTGTAGGTCTTCCAGTAACCGTCGCCGGTCATCAGGTTGCCGTTGGCATCGACCACCCAGTGCGGCTGGGCGATCAGCAGGCCGCGATCCAGTCCGCTGTGCGATTCCCAGTCGCCATAGCCATTGCGCACGGTGGTATCGGCCGGGCCCACGTCGATATAGCGCCCGTCGGTGCCGATGCCCTCCATGATGGCCAGGCGCTTGGCGTCGCCCTTGCCCTCGCGGTTGTCCCACCACTGCATCGACAGCGAGGTCAGCGCCACGGGCGTGGTGCCGCTGGGCGTGTTCACGCCTTCGCCGTGCATGAGCTGGCTAGCCACTTGGGCCAGTGTGGTCTTGTGGCCCTTGTGGTCGTAGACGACTTCGTTGCCGTTGTATTCATTGAACTGGCCGTCGGCCATGGCTTGCTGGTCGCTCAGCGTGCGTGCCGTATACGTCGGGTCCAGCCCGTATGCCTGGCCCACGGCGTTGTACACCTCGGCCTGGCTGGTGACGGTGTGCATGCCGTCCTGCCAAGGCAGCCCGACCGTGTTGCCGCTGGCCGTGACACCGGCGGTGGTGCCCGAGCTCACGCCTGCGGTGTCGGGCGCCCAGTGCAGGTCGTTCTTCAGCGGCGGACTCGTGTTCGGGGCGTTCGCGGTGGCGGGGGCGGTGCTGACCGGCGCCGGCGGCTTGGCGGCGTCTTTGTAGCCGGTCTCGCGCCGGATCTCCTTGCTGACGTCGTCGCCGATGTTGTCGCCGAGGATGTCCTGCGTGAGCTGCATCGGGACGTTGTCGTCCTTGACGTCTCCCAGGCCGAAGTCCTGGCCGGTGACCACAGCCATGCCATCGCCGCCGACGAAGTACGTCGTGTTCAGCCGTGAATCTACCGATTCGGTGCCCAGCCCGCCCTTGTCGATGGGCTTGAGCATCAGGCCCTCGATCTGCTTGCGCAGGTCGGTCATGTCCTGGTTGCGTGCGCCGCCCGCGGCCGCGTAGATGCGCGACATGGCTTTCAGGTCAGTCACGTCCAGCTTGCCTTGGAGCTGGCTGTGGTACAGCGCAGCGGCCAGGTCCGGCGCGACGCCGTTCATCTGATCGGCCGCGGCGTTGGCCTGGTCACCCTTGTCCTTGCCGAATACCTGGGCGCCGCTCTGCTGAAACAGCGACTGGGTCTGCGGTGCCTGGATCGTGTCGTCCAGCAGTTGCGCGTAGAAGATCGTGCCCTTGTAGGCATCGAGCGCCGTACCCATGGCGGTGAGCCGGCCCTGCGGCGAATCGCTGCCGTTGTTGGCGGCGATGCACATCATGGGTGCATGGTCGAGGATGGATTGCAGCGCGCGCTGCTGCAGGCCGGAGATGCTCGCGTCGCCCATGACCTGGTCGAACAGCGGGTCACCGGACTGCATGCCGGCAAGCAGGCCCGTGAGCCGTTTGGCCGCCGCCGCGTCGCCCTTGCCCGGGCCGCCGTTGGTTTGCAGGGCATGCGCGGCAATGTGCAGCACCTGTTGCGCGCCAAGCCCCATCTGCCATTGCTGGAAGCTCGTCAGCAACTGCTTGAACTCGGGGGAGTCCTTGCCGGTGCCGCGCGCTGCGTCCATCTCGGGCGCAATGCCAGCCATGGTGACAGCGTTCTGCGCTTTCCACAGGGTATCGACGTTGTTGGGGTTGAGCTGCCAATCGCCATCGTCGGGCTTGTGGCCGGCGGCGACGTTCAGCGCCTGGTCAAGGTCGTTGTGATACGCCTGCAGGGCGCGTGCGGCAGCGGCTTTGAGGTCCGCGTTGTCGGGCGCCTTGTCCGATTTGGCCTTGGCGTCTTGCCACGCCGCGTAGTCGGTACGGGCCTGCGTGACGGCGCTGTCCAGTGCCTTCTGGTCGGGCTGGATGTCCTGCTTCATGATCCCGGCCGTCACGCGCAGCACGTCCGGGTCCAGCACGTTCAGCTTGGCGAGGTCCTTGGCTCCGGCATCGACGGGGTCCTGGGTCGGGTCCTGGTAGTAGTCCTCCAGATGTTGCTGCGCCGCCACCGTCAGTGCGGATTGCGTCAGCATCGCCTCGTTTTGTTCGTTGCCGCCAAGCCAGGCTCGCGTGGCGGCAATGGCCTCGGGCAGTGTCATGCCGCTGGCCACCAGCTGACCCAGATGGGCGGTGGTGTCGGGCTGGGCGCCGTCGCGCTGCGTGTCGGGCGTTTTGGCATCCGGCGTTGCCGCCAAGGTGCCCTTGCGCAGGGCGTTCACGCCGTCCTGCAGGTCCTGTTCGGTAAACAGCTGGGCGCCGTCGACGTCCTTGGTGGCCTGGTCGATGGGGTCGCTGGGGGGCTGCCCGGCCTTGTCTCCTGTCTTGTCGCCGGTGTTGTCCTGTTGCCGCGCCACGGTCACCGCCTGCGCACGTGCCAGCACCGCTGCCTGGGCCCATGTCGAGTTGCTGATGTCGGCGTTGTCCTTGTCGTTGCGCGCGGCATCGAGCGCCTTCTGCAGGCCAGCCGCATCGGCCGTGCCGCCGCCCAGTGCCTTGTTCAGCGCCGCCTGGGCCTTGGATAGGTGGGCCGCATCGTCCGGCCCGACCTGCACCGTAAGCGGTGATGGCTTCAGGCCGGTGTGCTTCTGCAGCGTTTTCGACAGCGCGCCGTTCGGGTCTTCATCGATGATGGTCTGGTACGGCGCCATCGATGCATTGTTAGCCTTGGCCAGGCCCAGCGTGTCGAACGGTGTGCTGGGTGGCGTGTAGCCGTTTTCCTTGTAGCGGTCCTGGTCGGCCTGCGCGTTATAGAGGAAGGCCTTCAGGCTGCCCATGACATGAGCCGCGCCGTCGCTCTTCGGGCCACCCAATGCGTTGACGATGCGGCTAATGGGGCCGTAGTAGTCGTCGCGCTTGTCCAGCGTTTGCATGGAGGGCGCGTAGACCTCGGGGTCGCCCGCCTTGATCTTGCTGTCGATCTTGCCCTGCAGGTTTTGCGTGTAGAGCGCCTGCGCCAGCTCTGGCGAGGCGCGCTGCACGTCTTCGAGCAGCGCCGCGATGTCGCGCAGCTCACCTGGCGTGCCCACCTTGGTGATGTTGTCGTGCGTGATGCCGGCGTTCAGCACCGATTGCACGAGGCCCTTGTACAGCACCGTGTCCTTGTAGCGCGATAGCGCGTTGCCTTCGGCCACCAGCGTGTCGTGTGGGTTCTTGCCGCTGGCGTGGGTGATGTCCTGCAGCGCGCTGGCCTGGATGTCTTGCGTACGTGCGTCGTCCATGACGCTCGCATAGAGCGGGTCGGTGTTGGCCACGCCGCGCAACTGCTGGGTGAGCGCCTGTGCTGCCTTGAGGTTGCCATCGGCGCCGCCCGACGCGCGCGCGGCCTGAGCGGCGTCGACGATCTGCGCGGCGTGCAGGTCGTTCAGCACGGTGGCAGCGGTAGGTGCACCTTGCGCGCCTGGCGTACCGCTTGCGGCGCTGTTGCGTTGCGCGACCAGGCGCTCGGCCAGCAGGCGCCGCTCGGTCTGCAGCGGATCGGCACGCCATTGGCTGTCGGGCTGGCCGGCAGCGGCGTTCAGTTCATCGGAAAGCGCGGAGTGGTAGGCCTGCTTGTCACGCGCCAGCGTAGTCGCGTCGGCATTGGCGGCCTTGTCTTTCTGCCAGGTCTCGAAGGCGGTCTGGGTGGCCTTGACGGTGTCGTCCAGGTTGGCGGCCGGCTTGAGCTCAACGTGCAGCGCCTTCACCGCGTCGTCGATGGCGGGTTTGGAGAAATTGTTGAGCCAGACGTCCTGCTTGGCGGCAACCTGGATGGGGTCGGCATCGGCCGGCACCTTGCCGTCTGCCACGGCTTTTTCGGCCGCGATGGTCAGGGCGGCTTCGCTCAGGACCGTCTCGTTTTGCTCGCTGCCGCCAAGCTGGGCACGCGCTGCGTTGACGGCCTCGGCCTCGGTCATGCCGCCGTCGAGCCCCGCCTGAATGGCGGCTCGTGCGTCTTGCAGCGTCACGGCTTGCGTGGGCGGGGCCTGGTCGGTGGCCAGCGGTTTGTCGGACAGCGCGTGCGTGGCAGTGTCCAACGTGGTGTTGTCGAACACGTGCGTGAGACCGACCTGGCTGGCGGCCTGCTCCAGCGCGTCGACCTTGGGTTGTTGCGCCGTGGTATGCGCCGGGCCGTTGTGCGCGGCCTGCAGCAGGATGGCGGCCCGCGCAAGCGCCTCTCGGCTGACCCCGGGCTGCGTCTGCTGGACTTTCTCAATGGCAGCCTTCAGCGCCGCCGTATCGTCGGGGGCCTTGCCCTGGAGCGCATTCTTCAGCGCCGTCTCGGCATCAGACACATCGCGTGCACTGGGCGCCGGCGGCGGTTGGATGGGCTGAGGTGGTGGCGTCGGGATGCCACCACCGCCGTCGATGGCTCTGAGCATTACGGTTCTCCTGGGCAGACTACGAGCGCTCGCCCATGATTGCCGCGCTTGCCAAGCACGCCTATCCGGAAAATTCGTAGAAAAGCGCGCGAAACCGGCGGGCTCCATGCCGGGGACTACGCGATCCAGTAGCGGTCTTTCCTTGGAACCTGTTCACGATCCTGCTGCACGACCCTGATCTGGGTGTATGCGCTGCGCCTCACCCGCTCTCAGTGCCGCACGGCAGCTTCGCTTGCCCCTTCACTCAGATCAAGTTGAGGCGGCCGGCAATGTAGGCCAGTTGCGCGCGGTTGGTGGCACCGTAACGGCGACGGATCAGGCGCAGGTGGTAATCCACGTTGTGCGCCGTGGTCTGCAGCTTGATGGCGATTTCCTTGTCGCTCATGCCGGCGGCCAGGCACGTCAGCACGCGGCGCTGCATGGCCGACAGCATGGGCTCTTCGTGGCACACGTGCGCGTTGCGCGCGAACGTTTGCAGCGGCGCGCGCCAGATCTGATGCAGCGCCATTCCAAAGAGGATGGACTGACCGAGCACGCTGTCACTGATCCACTCGCGCCCCGCATGTGGCGAACTGAAACTGACCACCGCGGTGCTCATGCCCTTGCCTGCGCCCAGGCTGAACATCACGCCGCTGCGCAGGCCATGCTCGTCCATCATCTGCAGGAAAGTGCGCAACGCCGGCTCCATGCGCGGCTGACTGCGCGCCAGCGACGCCAAATCCCATACGAGCGGCATGCCCGTCGCAAACACCGCGGGCAGGCGCGGGTCGACCGCAAACAGGCGATCGTCGCAATACCGCTGCACGAAGCGTGGGCTGACGTAGTTCCTCAGCATGGCCACGGTGGGCGGTGCGGCTTCGTGCTGCTCAGTCACCGCATACGCCAGCGACGAGAAACCCATCAGCCCCATCAACCCAGACACGATCCGGGCGCGCTCGGCCACGCTGCCTGCAGCCTGCAACTCTGCGGCAAGGCGCAGTCGCCCTGGGGGCAGCGGGCCGGGCTCGAAGGTCAGCGCATGCTCGTCGACGGGGAGGATCTCGGTGCCCGGTGGCAGCGGCACGAAAAAGCGATCACCGTTGGCTGCATCGTCCGGGATGGAACGGGTGGTCAGCGGGTCGGCGTGCCCGGGCAGCGGTGCCATGCCTTCCGACGCCGGCAAGGCGTCCAGCTCCAGCGGGACGGCCGTGTTCGCATGGGGTGGAACATCGGGCTGCGGCGCACCGTGGAGCGTGGTGCGCATGTCCATCAGCAGCGCCAGGTCTTCGGCGCGGGGGAAACGTACTGCCTGCAAACCATCTGAGCGATGTGCGGCGGCCATTGCCGTCCTCCGGTCATGGTGGAAACACCCGCTCGGCCGCCGGTTACATACCGGACATAGCCGAGGCTGTTCCCCCCCGGGGGATGACTGTTGCTGTGCGGTGACCCTGTACACCGCGGGCGCGGATCGTGAAAAGCGACGTCCGGCTTACGTTTTGGCGCATTGTTGCAAGTCGGCGGCAACGTTGTCCAACAAAACTTTTTAGTGCCCTACTATCGACGTGGCTTATGTCGCAATGCAGCATAAACCCCTCCCGACAGTTGTCATGCGACGGCGTTTCCATGCCCCTTGCCGTATGCCGGCCATCATCCTGTCAGGATTGACCGAGCGTTATCACCAACCCTATATTGCGATGAGTTCACCCATTCCGTCGCCCGCGCCCAACGACCCAACGGTCATCCGGCTGGGCGATGGCCCCCTCTGGCAACGCACTCGCATGTCTGCTTCCATCTGGACGCCCCTGCTGCTCTCCCTCAAGGTGGCCGGCTGGGCAACGGCGCTCAACCTCGTCCTGGGCGTGGGCGCCGCCTACGCGCTGGCACGCATGCGTAGCCGCGTGCGCGATGTCATCGATTCCGTGCTCACGCTACCGCTGGTGCTGCCGCCGACGGTGCTCGGCTACTACCTGCTGGTGCTGCTGGGCCGGCGCGGACCCATCGGCGGGTGGCTGGACGGTCTGGGGATCCAACTCGTGTTTACGTGGCAGGGAGCGGTGATCGCGTCGACCGTAGTGGCGTTTCCGCTGGTGATGAAGTCCGCGCGCGCCGCGTTCGAAGGCGTGGACCACCAGTTGGAGAATGCGGCACGCGTGCTGGGCCTGCCCGAAGCGGCGGTGTTCTTCCGCGTGACGCTGCCGCTGGCTGCGCGCGGCATCGCCGCCGGCGTGTTGCTGGCGTTTGCGCGTGCGTTGGGCGAGTTCGGAGCAACGCTCATGATTGCCGGCAACCTGCCCGGCCGCACACAAACACTCTCCGTCGCCATCTACGAAGCCGTGCAGGCCGGCGACGATGCCACCGCCAATACGCTGGTGCTGATCACCTCGCTCACCTGCATCGTGGTGCTGGTGGTGGCCAGCCGCCTGCTGCAAGGCCGCGCACCGAGCCTGCAGGAGCAACTGGCATGAGCGCCAATCCTACTGTGATGATCGATCTTGTTGTGCAGAAGACGCTCGCCAGCGCGGCGCGCGTGTTCTCGTTGGACGTTGCCCTGCGCTCCGAAAGCCGGCGCGTGGTGCTGTATGGCCCGTCCGGCGCGGGCAAAAGCCTCACGCTGCGCGCCATCGCAGGCTTGATGACGCCCCAGCGCGGCCGCATCGCCCTCAATGGCCGCACGCTGTTTGACCATACGGAAGGCATCAACCTCAGCGCACAAGAGCGCCGCGTCGGTTATCTGTTTCAGGATTACGCGTTGTTCAACCACCTGAGCGTTGCGCAGAACATTGCGTTCGGGCTCAAGCGCGGGTGGTTCAACCCGCCGCGCCGCATTCATCGGATGCACGACCCACGCGTGCAGCAGTGGATCGACATGTTCGAACTGGGTGCCGTGGCGGCCAACTACCCGACACAGATTTCAGGCGGACAACGCCAGCGCGTGGCCCTGGCCCGCGCACTGATTGCCGAGCCCTCCATGCTGCTGCTCGACGAGCCCTTTGCCGCGCTGGACCCGGCGCTGCGCACGCGCATGCGTTCGGAGTTGTCGGCCCTGCAGCAGCGGCTGAACGTGCCGATGCTGATGATCACGCACGACCCGGCGGATGTCGAAATCTTTGGTGACCACGTCTTCGAGCTGCGTGATGGACGGGTGGTGGCCGATGCGGTGCGCGCACCCGATGCGCCGCCGTTGTCGCCATACCCGCATCTGACGGCGGTGGTGAACCGCTAAGCGCCCCTGGGACTAGAACACACCCAGCGCGAGCCCGGTTGCCATCGCCTCACCAAGTCCCCGGCAGCGTTCCAGCGCATCGGCACCGATCTGCTTGGGGGCCAGGATGGCCTCCGGCGTCTGCGCATGCGTGCACACGATGATGGGCTCGGCCACGCGCTTGAGCCGCCAGCCGGTGGCAATGCGTTCGATCTGTCGCACGGCGTTCTCGCCATCGCTGCCCGCGCAAATCAGGCTCGCATACGGGCGGCCGTTGATGCGATCCAACGCGGGGTAATAGCAGCGGTCGAAAAAGTCCTTGAGCTGCCCGCTGATGGCCGCGAGGTTTTCGGGCGTGCAGAAGAGATAGCCGTCTGCGGCCAGCACGTCATCGGGGCCAGCCTGGGCAGCGTGCAGCAGGCGCACAGTCACGCTGCCGTCCACCATGGCACCGGCCTGCGCGGCTTCCGCCATCTGGCGCGTGCCGCCCGTCATGGAGTGGTAGACGATGAGCAGGGTCTTGGGTGTCGTCATGGGGCTCAGACAAGGCCCAGCACGACGCTCGATGCCTCGAACACCGCCAGGGCCTCCACGCCTTCGGCCAGTTCCAGCACTTCCACCGCCGAGCGCGAAAGCATCGCCACCAGCACGGTCTCGGCCGATGCGGACTCCGCATCCAGCAAGCGCAGCCGAACTTCCGACTGCACCGCGCCTTCGCGCACCTCCGTCACCACGCACGGCAATTGGTTTTCTGCGGAAAGGCGCCATTCCCCGGCCCCACGCAGCAGCATCACGGCCGGTGCCTTGATGAGCGCAACGGCCTGCACACCCGGCGCCAGCCCGAGCGCATGCGTGCTTTCCTGCGTAATGGTGGCCACCACCGCCTGGCCGCCGGCCAAGCGCAACGTCACCACGTCGTTGACGGCGCCGGATGCAACGGCCTCGACCGTGCCGAACAACGCGTTGCGTGCGCTGGTGCGCAACATCAGGCGGCGGAGCAGATTGGCGTCTTCGCTGGCAGTCTCGGCAGCGGCATCCAGGCGTTCGACAAAGCGGCGGTGCTCAGCTTCGAGCACGCGAAAGCTCTCGATCAAGCGCTCGGCACGCGGTGTGAGCACACTGCCGCCGCCGCCCTTTCCACCCGTCGTGCGTACGACCAGTGGTTCGCCGGCCAGGTTGTTCATCGTGTCGATGGCGTCCCACGCGGCCTTGTAGGACAGGCCCACCGCCTTTGCGGCGGCGGTAATGGAGCCCGTCTGCCCGATGGCGGACAGCAGCGCGATGCGGCCATGTCCGCCCCAGTTGTTGTCACCGGCGCGCAGCCAGATGGTGCCGTCGAGTTCCAGCATGTCGTCTCGTATTGGAGGGAGATTGCAACATGCGGATGTTAACGCTGATCAATGCGCGCTGATCCGTGCGGCGCCCATGCGGGCGCCAAATCACACGGCGATCAAGCGGGGCGTGCGCACATGCAGCAGCACCGAGCGCGACAGCAACAGCCCGCCCAGGAATCCGAACAGCGCGCTGAAGAGCGCCATGAAGCTATTGGAGTGCATGACTTCCGGATGGATCGCCAGCATCACGTTGTAGGCATAGCGGGCGCTGAACAGGCCCAGGATCACCACCATCGGTACCCAGCTACCCGACACGCGCACGGTGTCCGCCGTTTCCGACACAGCGCCGCTGGGCGGCGACATGTACGTCAGCAAAAACGCCACTAGGCCGGCCACCAGCCACATCGTGAGCGCCAGCGCGCTGCCATGGCTTGCCATCGCCACACCGTAGAGCGAGTACCCAGCCACCACCATCGGCAGCACGATCAGGCGACGGCGCGACACGGTACGCGGCTGCATCTGACGCACACCAATGGCGATCAGCGCGGCAAACACCACGAACACCCAGGTGGGCGTGTGCGACACGATGGAGGCAAGGGATTGGGGCATGGCGGTCTCCGCATGGGAATTTGGAATGCCACCAGCTTAGGGGCCGGCTCCCGCACGCGGGAGCGGTTTGCGACGAATGGCAAAAATGCCGCCGCGAGTGGTTAGCGGCTCTTAGCCCAGCGCGGCCCGCACGCCGGCGTCCACCACGGAGAGGTGCGCGCGCAGCAGCCGGTCAAAGCCTTCCGCTGTGACTGGCTTGCCGATGTAGTAGCCCTGGATTTCCTGGCAGCCCGCTTTGGCCAGGAATTCCACCTGATCGGCATCCTCCACGCCCTCTGCGGTCACGGTCATGCCCAGGGCGCGCGCCATGGCGACGATGGCCTCGGTCAGCGCCACCGAGTCGGGGTCGCCCGGAATGCCGGTGATGAAGGAGCGGTCGATCTTGACGTTGCTGATCGGGAAGCGCTGCAGATACGACAGCGACGAATACCCCGTGCCGAAATCATCGATGGAAATACGGATGCCCTGCGCGGTGAGCGCGTCGAACATCGGGCGCACCTCATCGGCCCCGCCCATCAGCAGGCTTTCGGTAATTTCCACTTCCAGCGCGGTAGGCGGTAGGCCGGTGTCGGCCAGCGTCTGCTCGATCATGGGGACCACATCGCCGGCCTGGAACTGGCGCGCCGACAGGTTGACCGCCATGCGGAAGTCGTAGCCAAGCGCCTCATGCCACACCACCGCCTGTTCGCAGGCGCGGCGCAATACCCACTCGCCAATCGGCACGATCAGCCCGGTCTCTTCTGCCACCGGAATGAACTCGACTGGCGAGATCGCCCCCAGCTTGGCGCTGTTCCAGCGCAGCAGCGCCTCGGCGCCGACGATGCGGTGGCTGGCGAGGTCGTACTTGGGCTGATAGACGAGTTGCAGTTCGTTGTTGTCGCGCGCATCACGCAACGCGTTTTCGAGCATGTAGCGGCGCTGCAGGCGGGCGTTCAGCTCGGCCGTGTAGAACTGCGCGCGGTTGCGGCCGTTCTGCTTGGCGCGGTACATGGCGGCATCGGCTGAGCGCAGCAAGTCGGAGCCGGAAATCCCATCGTGCGGATACAGCGCCACGCCCACCGATACGCCCAGGTAATAGCGCCCGTTGACGGTATCGAACGGCTCGCGCATGGCCTGCAGCAAGCGCTCGGCCAGCAAGGCGATACGTTTGCCTTCCACGCGCTGCTCGACGAGGATGACGAACTCGTCGCCACCCAGGCGGGCAATCACGTCACCGGGGCCGATGCTGTCGGCCAGGCGCGCGGCGGCGCTTTGCAGCAGCGTGTCGCCGCAGGCGTGGCCGGCGGTGTCGTTCACGCTCTTGAAGCGATCCAGATCGAGGAAGAACAGCGCCAGCTCGCGGCTCTCGTCACGCGCGCGCTCGATGGCGCTGTCCAGATGCGCGGTGAAGAAGCTGCGGTTGGTCAGCCCCGTCAGCGGATCATGTGCGGCCAGATGGCGCAGCCGCTGCTCGGCACGTTTGATATCGGTGATGTCGGCAAACGACAGCATCACGCTGCTCGGCACAGCCTCGCCATGGCGACCGGTCGAGCGAAGGGGAATAATGTTCTGCCGCACCCACACCAGCTCGCCCGTCTTGAGCAACAGGCCATACACGCGGCCGAGAATCGGCTCACCCGTACGCAGCACAAAGCCCGACGGCATCATGCTCAGGGGGATTTCCTTGCCGTCTTCGTCCACCACGCGCTGAATGGCTTCCAGCCGATCGCGCCCCACCAGCTGCCCCGGGCGCAAGCGCAGGATGCGCTCAGCGCTGGCATTGGCCGCCAGCACCACGCCCTGCGCCGACTGGATCACGACCCCTTCGTGCAGGTTCGAAATGGCCAGGCGGTAGCGGTCTTCACTTTCAGCCAGGCCGCGCTCAACGGCGTCTTTTTGGATGGCGACGCCCGCCAGATGGGTGACGTCGTCCAGGAAATGCTGCTCTTCATCCGCCGGCACGCAGCGCTCGCGGTAAAACAGGGCGAGCACGCCGAGCTTGTCACCGCGTGACGATCGGATGGGCAACGCCCATGCCGCGCCAAAGCCGGCCGCCAGTGCCGCAGTGCGCTCGTGCTGCCAGCGCGGGTCCCCGGCAACGTCGTCAATGACCACGGTGTCGCCCAAAAACATGGCACAGCCACACACGCCCGAGTCGGGGCCGATCGGGGCGTTTTCCAGCGTGGCGACATAGCTGGCGGGCAGCGTAGGTGCGGCGGCCACACGCAGGCGTGGGTGGTCGGGCCGGCTTTCCGTGTCGAGCAGCAGCACCGCCGACATGGCATTCGGATAGACCTGCTCGACGTACAGGCACAGGTGGCGCAACACCGTTGAGAGCGTCGCATTGGAGGCAAGTTGCGCGAGCACGGCGTTCTCCGAGGCAAGCAAACGGCGCGCGTGCAGCGCCTCGGCACGCGCCTGCACGGCGTGGCGTTCGAGTGCATGGTGGGAGCCGGCTTCACGCAGCACCAGCATGACGGCGGGGTGGCCTTCATGCTCGCACGCGGCGGCAACCGTTTCGACCAGCACATGGGTGTAGTCGGCGCGGACCAGACGGTGTTCGACAGGCTCGGCAGGCTGGCCACTGCTCACCATCCGCGCCACGCGTGGCAGCGCTTGCGGAACATCGTCCGGGTGGATCAGACCAGCGAGCTGCACGCCGACCAGCTGTGCTGGGTCCTGCGCATTCATCAAGCGCGCGGCGGCGGGGTTGGCACGCACCACCCGCCCCTCCACGGTCAGCAGCACAGCGTCGGATGACAGCTTGGCCAGTGCCACGAAGTCCGTGCCGGTGGATTCCGCCGCGGCTGCGTCCGTCACCATAGCTGCCGCCACCGCGGGGCGCGACTCGGGTGCGAGCGGCGACGCGGCGTCAACAGGAGAGGCTCCGGCATCGGCCGGGTGGAAACGAGTCATCGGGGATACGCTTGCTTGGTCAGCGACGGCAACAGAAAGCGAGACTGCACGCTTCGACCCTATGCACAACGGCGCGATGGCGAAAAACTGAAGAGTGCCCTTAGAGCCGCTATGCCGACAAAGAAAAGCCCGCGCTCAGTTGACGAGGCGCGGGCTGAAATCTCTGGACCGTGTCGATCTGTTCCAGAGAGGAGAACCGACCCACGATGCTCCGGCACAGTGCTGCACCGGTATCGCTTCCACGTTTTGAATCATAGTGTCCGGCATGAAAAAACAAAGGGCGGAAAAGACAGGGTATTCCATCCCTATTTAATTTCCGTCGCCGTTTTTTCTGCTGGCACTTCACATACCCCTTTGCTGCTGATCCCGCCTGCGTCTTCGGCTGCTCTGGTGGCCTGGTTGAGAACCTTGGTGATGCCCCTTTGTGATGCCCATTTCTCAGGACAGGCCTTCGTGCTTCAGCCACCGAGTAAATCACCCCGGCATATTGGTTGGTCGGCATGCGGGCGTGAATGTTCCGCGCGCACGCATTATGTTGACGCGGCGTATATCGTTTAGGCAGCGCAAATCACGCCGCGTGACCAATGAGGCAGATTGCCACGTCAAGTTTGAGAGGAAGGTGCCGTTACTGTCCGATAAGCGCGCCTGCTCCAGGGTGAACCCGCAGGCGCATTTGGATGCCCATGTCCGGACCGCCATGCCATCTTTGTCTCCCCCCTCCCGTTCGTTGTGCACGTCGTCTGCCCGGCGTGCTGCGCGTTTGCTGATTGCGGTGGCCGTGCTGGCCGCGCTGGCAGCCTTGCCACGCGTGCACGCTGCGGCCACGACGACTGCGCCGAGCCCAGTCACTGCAGCAGCCAGCCGTGACGCAGCCCCCTCCACGCCAGCCAAGGCACCCAAGGGCCCGGGCCCGACGTGCCAAAACATCATGCGTCGCCTGTCGGGCAGCTTGGCCGGCACGCCCACCAACAGCGACAAGCCCGGCGCAGTCCTGGTCGACGTCGACAAAGCCGGCGTAACCATGGCCTGCAGCCATTCGGATTCGATAGCCATTCCGGTGCCGGGCAGCGGCAACACCAGCCCGACCCCCACCACCAAGGCGCGATGATGCCCACCATGCGCCGCGTGATCGCCAGCCTGATCGCCGGTGTGCTCGCCAGCGCAGCCATACCGACCAGCGGCGCCGAACGCTGGGTCGCGCTGCCGGATCAACCCGACAGCTACGCATCGCTCAACGCCGACAGCGTGCAGCGCATGCCCAGCGGCCCGATCAGTGCATGGGTGCGCGTGGAGGCGTCCAACCGTGCGGGCAAGCGTTCATTGCAACGGATGTTTGGCGCCTTCCGTGGCGACATGGCGGACTTTCTCTACACCATCGATTGCCGTACGCGGCAGTTCTCCGTCTCGCGCTCCACGCTGTACCAGGGCGCGCTGACCGTCGTCGAAAAACAGTTTGGTAACGACGCCGCCTGGCAACCGGTGGAAGGCGTGGGCCTGGCCGGCGCGGTCGCACGCCAGCTGTGTACGGGCTGATGGGGAAACGTCTGCGCGCATTGCGTGGCCGTCGTTGGTAACATCACTGGGTGCGCCCCGCTCCCAACCCTTCTTCGCCTGATCCGCGTGTAACCGCAGACGCCAGCGTCTTCGGCACGCTCGCGCGCGGGTCACGGGCGTCGCTGGAGCGCGTCGCCAATCTGGGCGATGGTGTCACCGCCGCCATCTGGCGCAACGAGCACGACGAGGCGCGCTACACCCAACCCGGGCACCACACGCTGTCGGTCTATCTGCAGGGCGGCTACACCACGCACCGAGAAGATCTGCCGCACCTATTCGGTGCCCCGGGGCGCGTGTGCATGCTGCCGGCGGAGCATCAGTCTGCGTGGGTGATCGAACAACCAATGCGATTCGTTCACCTGTATTTCGCGCCCGATGCGCTGGCGGGGCATGCGGTGCGTCTGCTCGATGCCGAGCCGCGCCTGTTCACGCTGCACGACCGCACCTTCATTGAAGATGTACACCTCGCCCAGGCCTGCACGCGCATCGCCCAGCTCGACTGGAGCGACCTCGACGACCGCATGCGCGCCAACGCGCTGGCCAACGACACGCTGTCGTATCTCGTGCAGACGCAGGGCCGCACCCGCGCCCTGCCCGTACGCGGCGGACTGGCGCCGCACGTGTGCCGGCGCATTGCCGCGCGCATCGATGCGGAGCTGCATCTGCCGCTCTCCCTCGGTGAATTGGCTGCCGAAGCGAACCTGTCGGAGTTTCACTTTGCGCGGATGTTTCGCGCGTCATTCGGCGTGGCGCCGCACGAATGGGTCATGCAGCAGCGACTGGCCCGCGCGCAAGATCTGCTGCGCAACACGTCCCTGCCGCTGGCGACCATTGCCGAGCGCTGCGGCTTTGCCAGCGCCAGCCATTTCAGCCGGCGTTTTGCAGTGCAACTCGGTGCATCGCCGTCGTTCTACCGGCGGGCGTGGCAAGGCGCCTGAGCTGGTTGCATGCTGCAGCAAGAAAACGAACGATCGTATTCAGCATCGGCTGAAAAGCCGCGTACGCCCTAGCGTTTTCCACGATGGAAGCGCTCTGTGCGGCGCAGTAATTTGGACATGGGTCCCCCATGGAGAGCACCATGTTCACCCATATCCTGCTGCCGACCGACGGCTCCGAGCAGTGCCGCAAGTCCATTGAAGGCGCACTCAAGCTGGCGCGTGCCACGGGCTGCAAACTGACCGCGTACAACTGCATCGAAGAGTTTCCCAACATGGCCTATTCGGCCGGCGTGGGCGAGTGTCCGCACGCGCATTACATGGAGCAGGTGCAGGGGCATGCCAAGCAGTGCATCGAGCGCATTGCCCAACGCGCGCAGGAAGAAGGCATCCAGTTCGACAGCGACGTGACGCAGTTTCCCGAACCCTACCTGGGCATTCTGGATGCGGCCAAGCGGCACGCGTGCGACGTCATCTTCATGGCATCGCACGGGCACCGCAGCCTGATGGGCCGGTTACTGATCGGCAATGAAACGCGCAAGGTGCTGACCTACGCGAGCATTCCGGTGGTGGTGTACCGATAGCGGCGTTGCCGGTTACATCGGCACGGGTTCCGGCGCGCCCTCGCCGCGCTCAAGTTCCGCCACGCGCGCAGCTTCGCGCTCACTCACCTGCTTGCGCTGTTCGGGCGTGAGCACCTGCAGGATCTTCGTGCCCGCCTGCGCGCGCAATTGCGCCTCGCGGGCGACGGCACGGCCGAGGGTTTCGGTCAGCGCACGGGCGCGCGCCTCGTCATACTGGCCCGACACCACCATCTTGTGCAGATCGCGATGCGCGTGCTCGATGGCCTTGCGCTGTTCGCGCGCCTCGGGCATCTGCGCGTATTCAATGGCGAAGATTTTGTCGCGCTGCTCTTCGGTCAGGTTCAGCCCACGCAGGAAGGGGGCACCGCCACGATGCGGGCCAGGGGCCCCCATGCCGGGACCTGGACCGGGGCCACGGCCCATCATGCCCGGGCCCATCATTCCGGGATGTGGCAGTGGTGCCAGTGGAGCAGCGTCTGGTGCGGCCGTCTGCGCAAGCGCGGCGCAGGAAAGCAACAGCCCGGCGGCAATGGCAGCCAGGCGGCGAGGGGTAGCAACGATCATGGTTGGGCTCCTGTGAAAGCGTCGGCTGCAGAGAGCAGCCATGCAATCACTGTAGCCAGCGAAGGCGCACCAAAGGTGGGCGAACCGTGGAGTTTTTCTGAAGTCTGCCCAGGCAGCCGCAAGCCCTTGGGTACCCCGAACCCCGAGCGTCAGGCGTCGAGCCGGTAACCGACGCCGTACACAGAATGGATCATGTCGGTGCCCGGGCTGATCAGCTCCATCTTGCGGCGCAGATTCTTGACGTGGGTATCGACCGTGCGATCGGTCACAACACGGTGGTCGTCGTAGATCTGTTCCAGCAGCGTCGCGCGCGACAGAATGCGGCCGGGCGCCGCTGCCAGCGCAGCCAGCAGGCGAAACTCCACCGGCGTCAGATCCATGCGCTGGCCGCGCAGCGTGGCGGAATACGCCGCGCCGTCAATCACCAACGCGCTCTCCGGCACACCACCGGCGCGCTGGGCGCGGCGCAGAATGGTCTTGATGCGCGCCACCAGTTCGCGCGGGCTGAATGGCTTGCAGATGTAGTCGTCTGCGCCGAGTTCCAGGCCGAGCAGGCGATCGATCTCTTCCACGCGCGCCGTCACCATGACGATGGGCACCTCGCTGAAGGCCCGCACCTCGCGGCAGATTTCCAGGCCGTCCTTGCCGGGCAGCATCAGGTCGAGCACCACGAGTTCGGGCATGGCCTCGCGGATGCGCTGCACCGCGTGCGTGCCTTCGGCCAGCCATTCGGTTTCGTAGTGGGCGGCGCGCAGATAGTCGGTCATCAGCGCAGCGAGCTTCGGTTCGTCTTCAACGATGAGAATCATGGTCGGCAAGGGGGTCCAGCGGATCAGGCGAATCAAGAACGGGCAGGCTGGGTAGACGAATCGCGATCCACAGCCCGCCCAACGGTGAAGGTTTGGCTTCAATGGTGCCGCCATGCGCGGTAATGATGGTCTGGCACAGGCTCAGGCCGAGCCCCGCCCCACCCTGCGCACGGCTGCGTGATGCATCCACGCGAAAGAGCCGATCGAAAATGCGCGGCAGCATGGCCTCCGGCACACCGGGCGCACTGTCCTGCACGTCGACCTGCTGCCAGTTGCCCTCTGCGTGAACCTGGACGCGCAGGGTGCCCCCGGCATCGGTGTAGCGCAGGGTGTTCTCCAGCAGGTTCTGTATGACCTGGCGCAGGCGTTGCGGGTCTCCGCGCACCTGTGCGGCGTGCGATGAACCGCTCGGCAAGTCGAGCTGCAGTGCGATGCCCTTCTCCATCAGGCGCGGCGTGAAGCCCTGCACGGCGCTGCAGACGGTGTCGGCCAGGTCCAGCGGCTCCATGTGGAAGGCCAGCGCGCCCACGTCCGCCAGCGACAGCTCGTACAAGTCGTCGATGAGCTTGCTGAGCGTCGACACCTCGGCCTGCAACGAGGCGAGCGACGTGGCGGTCAACGGGCGCACACCATCTTCCAGCGCTTCCAGTTCGCCCCGCAGCACGGCCAGCGGTGTGCGCAACTCATGCGAAATGTCGGCGGTGAGCTGGCGGCGCATCTTCTGGTTGGCCTCCAGCGAGGCAGCGAGGTGGTTGAAGTCGGCCGCCAGCTCGCCAAGCTCGTCGCGCGAATGGACGTCGACCCGCGTGGCGTAGTCGCCGTCGGCCATGCGGCGCGCGGCATCCGTCATGCGGCGCATGGGCGCCAGCAACCCGCGCGCAAGCAGCACGGCCACCAGCGCGGCCAGCAGCACGGAGAACCCCGCGATGATCCACGTCGCGCGCAACTGCTGCACTTGGAATGCCTGGTCGGCCCCCTCCGGCACGCGCATGCGCGGCGGCATGGCCAGCCAGCCGATAGTCTCGCCGTTGTGGTGCAGCGCGTGCCACTGCGCGTTCGGCCCCAGCGGCGGCCCGTCGCCGATGATGGCGTTGCGCTGGGCGTCCAGCAGCCAGATGGGCGAATGCGGCATCGGCGGCCCATCGCCCGGCGGATGCGGTGACAGGCTGCCAGCGGGCGGTGGACCAGGCGGCTTACCGGAAGGCGGGCCGGCCGACACGTCAGGCCCCATGCCGGGCGGCAGCGGCTCGAAGTGGTGGCCGGCGCCGGGCCCATCAAAGCGATCGCCGCCCATGCCATTGGCCCGGGCGCGTGCGCCCTCATGGCGCAACAGGCGGAACCACGCGGCCGGATCGTTGCGCAGGAAATCCCAATTGCCGTGTTGGCCGTAGGCGGCTTCCACGCCCTGGGCCACGGCAGCGAGGCGCTCGGCCTCGCGCGCGTTCACGTAATCGAGGAAGTTGGTGTCGAAACGCCATCGCACCGCCGCGCCCATGGCGAGCGCCACGACAATGCTCAGCGTAAACAGCGCAACGAACAGCTTGGAGGTAATGCCGAAAGACGGGCGCATGGATGAACGGTTGGCCGGGCACCGGACTGGCATCATCTTACCGGGCGGCCTCTGGCGGGATGCCTTGAGCATAACAACCCGGCCCCGTCAGAAAATGAGCGAAATGCGAAGAACACGTTTTCACGGCATTCCGATATGGCGTAACGCGCACGCGCCCGGGCGTGGGTCAAGCGCGTTATGCTGCCAGCCTTAGTCCTCCACCACGGAAAGACATGTCGCCCAGCACGCCGGCCCGCCCTGCGTTTTCGATGCTCCGCTGCGCCGTTCCCGGCGTGGAGGCCGTCGCCGCTGACAGCCGGCATACGTTCCCGCGCCACACGCACGAGCAGTTCGGTATCGGCATTGTTGATCGGGGTGCGCAGAAATCGTTGAGCGGACGCGGCATGGTGGAAGCCGGCGCCGGTGACGTCATCACCGTCAACCCCGGCGAGGTACACGACGGCACGCCCATCGGCGACGCCGGCCGCGCTTGGCGCATGCTGTACTTCGACCCGGAAGTCATCATCGACCTGGCGCATGACGTCCGCCGCAACGGCCAGGCTGAATTCGACCGCCCCGTCGCACAAGGTGCCAACCTGGCGCGGCGTGTGCGTCTGCTGTTCACGCAGATGACCGTATCACCCGCCTCCGCCGCTGAGCATGACGCGTTGCTGCGCGAACAATTGCTGCTCTCCGTGCTCGCGGACGTGCTGCATGCCCCGGCGCATCGCATTGATGAGGCACCCGACGCGATCCGCCTCGCCCGCGCACGCATTGACGATGACCCGGCCGCGGCGGTCTCCCTACTCGATCTGGCGCACGACACCGGCCTGAGCCGATTCCAAGTGCTGCGCGGTTTTGCACGTGCGACAGGCCTCACACCCCACGCCTACCAATTGCAGCGGCGCATTGCTCTGGCACGCCGGCTGATCGCGCAGGGCCTGCCGTTGGCGGAAGCGGCCGCCGCCTGCGGTTTTGCCGACCAAAGCCACATGACGCGGCAGTTCGTGCGCAAGTACGGCGTGTCGCCCGGCATGGTAGCGGCCGCCCGCTAGCGCCAAAACCTTCCGCTGCAATTTCGTTCAAGACGCACACGTCGCGGGCAGCCATCCTGCGGGCTTTCTCACTCGCGGAAGACCCCATGTCGAAACGATTGGAAGGCTGCCTTTACCTGGCCCTGGCGATGATTCTGGTCGGCAGCACCGTCACCGCCAGCAAGATCATCGCGGCGGGTCTGCCGCCCTTTTCGGCCACGGCGTTGCGCTTTGCGATGGCGCTGCCGTTGTTCCTCATCGCCATGCGGGTCACGCGCACACGCTGGCCGGTGCTGGCGCGCCGCGATTGGGTGCTGTTGTTCATGCAGGCGGCGGCAGGTAGCGTCGGCTATACGACGCTGCTGATTTCGGGCTTGCGGCACACGTCAGCGGCAGATGCGGGGGTGATCATCGGCACGCTGCCGGTGGTATCGGCGCTGATTGCGATCGTGCTGCTGGGTGAGCGCCCCCAACGCGCAGTGCTGGGCGCGATTGCGCTGGCCACTGCCGGCGTGCTGGCCATTGCGTTTCAACCCGGTGGGGATGCCGCCCACCCGCTGCTAGGCAATCTGCTGGTGATGGGCGCTGTGCTGTGCGAAGGCATGTTCATCCTGCTCAACAAGCGGCTGCGCACGCCCGTGCCGCCACTGGCGCTGTCGACGCTGATGAGCGCGTTCGGCCTCGTCGCGGCCCTCTTGCCCGCGCTATGGGAAACCCCGTGGCAGTTGCATGATTCCGCGCAGATCACCCACGCTGTGGCGGCGGTTGCCTACTACGCCATCGTGCCAACCGTAGGCGGTTTTGTGCTGTGGTATGCCGGTGCGGCCCGCGTGAGCGGCGCAGAGGCGTCGCTGTTCACGGCGCTGGCGCCGGTGGCGGCCATTGTGTTTGCCGCCACGCTGCTCGGGGAGGTGGTCAGCGCCCGCCAAGTGGCGGGCATCGCATCGGTATTGGCGGCAGTACTGAGCCTGGGGCTAGGGCCTGTTCCCATATGGAACGTACGCACGTTGATCCGAGCAGGGGCCGGATGCGCGAAGGACGTCGCCGCAAAGGGTCATCCCTTTGCAAGACGCGCCGACAAAGCAGATGGCCCCTGATCGGATCAACCCGGAGGGCAATGGGAATTTGGGCCGCATGGCGTCGTTGCAGCCAGCTTGCTTAGCCGGCTAAGCGGCGCTGTCCACGCCTAGCCCTGCAGCCCAAATTCCCACTGCGTGCGCACGTTCCATATGGGAACAGGCCCTGGTGCGCCCTCGCCGGCCTCGTCGGCTGGCTAGGCTTCGGCGTCAGGCGCCGTCACCTCTTCCATGCGCTCAATGCGCACGCGTACGATGCGGCGGCTGCCGGCTTCCAGGATGACGAAGCGCAGGTCGTGGCGCACCAGCGTGTCGCCCACTTCGGGCAGGCGGTCCCACTGGTTGAAGAGATAGCCGCCCAGGCTGGTGGCACCGCCGCCTTCATCGAGCAGCCAGTCGACGTGGAGCACGTCTTCGAGCTGGCGCAGATCGGCTTCGCCGGCGACTTCCCAGCAGCCTTCGCTGACCTCCACCACGCCGGGGCGCTCGTCCTCGTCGGGGAATTCACCGGCAATGGCTTCGAGCACATCAATGGGGGTGACAACGCCCTGCACCACGTCCAGCGGATCAGTCACCACCATCATGCGGCCACGTGCGCGCTTGAGTTTGTCCATCAGGCGCAGGATGCCGATGTTGTCCGACACCTTGAGCGCCGGCTTGACGCTGCGCTCCACGTCAATGGCACCGCGCGTGTCGAGGTCGCCCATCAGGTCTTTGGCGCGCGCCACGCCCACCAGGTCGTCCAACCCACCCCGGCACACCGGAAACTGGTTGTGCGGCACGGCCAGCAGCAGCTTGCGCGTCACCGCCGCATCGGCGTCGAGATCCACCCAAGAAATATCGTGGCGCGGCGTCATGATGGAACGCACCGAGCGCTCGGCCAGGTCCAGCACGCCGCTGACCATGCTGCGCTCTTCCGGGCGAAACACGGTTTCGGGTGCGGGCTGGTCTGCGTGCGGGGCGGCTTCGTGCGACTCGGCGTCGGCCGGGGTGCCACGACGATCGCCCAGCAGGCTCAGCACCGCATCGGCAGTGCGCTCGCGCAGCGGGCGACGGCGCTCATAGCGCACCGTATTGCGCTGGGCCACCTGGTTGAAGAACTCGATGAGGATCGAGAAACCGATGGCCGCATACAGATAGCCCTTCGGAATATGAAAGCCCAGGCCTTCGGCCACTAGGCTGAAGCCGATCATCAGCAGGAAGCTCAGGCACAGCACCACCACCGTACGGTGCGCGTTAACGAAGTTCGTCAGCGGGCGCGAGGCAAACAGCATGGCGCCCATGGCGATCACCACGGCCGTCATCATCACCGGCAGGTCGTTGACCATGCCCACGGCGGTGATGACGGAGTCGATGGAGAACACCGCATCCAGAATCACCACCTGCGCGATCACGTTCCAGAACTTGCCGTGGCCGATGCCATGGCTTTCGTCCTGCGGCTCGCCGTCCAGGCGCTCGTGCAGTTCAGACGTGGCCTTGAACAGCAGGAAGAACCCGCCCAGCAGCAGGATGATCGAGCGGCCGGATAAGTCCACCGGCCCCAGCGTGAGCAGCGGCTTGGTGAGCCCGATCAGCCACGACATGGCGGCCAGCAGCACCATACGCATGACCAGCGCCAGCCCGAGTCCGATCACGCGGGCACGATCGCGCTGCGCAGGCGGCAGCTTGTTGACGAGGATGGCGATAAAAACGAGGTTGTCGATGCCGAGAACGATCTCGAGCACCACCAAGGTGAACAGGCCGATCCAAACGGACGGGTCAGCAAGCCAAGTCATAGAGGGCAATGGAAGACAGCAGAAACGCAATCCGCCGATGATAACCGCAGCGCACGCACGGCCCGCGCCGGCACGTGTGAAGCGTTGCAACAAACGGGCCGGCAGGCTTAGCGCTGGGCAATGCGCGGGGGGCGGTAGCCGTCGGTCAGTGTCTTGAGGAAGGCAACGATATCGCGCACGTCAGCCTCGGACAGCACGGGCTTGTCGCCGGGCTTGCCGCCAAACGGGGGTTCCATATTGACGTTGGCGCGGTATTGCGGCGGCAGATCGTCGAACTTGTCGACGGTGCCGTCGGCCTTGCGCGGATACCACTTCTGCGGCTGCGTGTCGCGCTGGGCGTAGAAGCGCACCGCGTCTTCGAGCGAATGGATGACGCCGTTGTGGAAGAAGGTTTTGCGCAGCGCCACGTTGCGCAGCGACGGCGTGCGGAACCGGCCGCAATATTCGGTGTGCGTTTTCAGGTCGGTCCGGTCGGGGCCGCACAGACCCATATCGAAGAACGCCGGATCGGCATTGCCCGCCAGCGTGCGGTTGCGCGGCACACCCACGGCGATGTGGCCGAAGTCGGTAAAGGCTGGGAAAGCGCCGTCCTGCTTGATGGCGCTGACATGGCACGAGGCGCAGTTGCCCTTGGCCGGGTCGGCAAACAGTTGCAGGCCGCGCATTTCCTGCGGCGACAGCTTGGCCTGCTTGCGCAGGAACGCATCGTACTTGCTGTCGTACGGATAGAACTCCGACGGCGTCTGCTGAAACACCTCCAGCGCCATCAGGGCGGCACGGAACGCGGTGTCTTCGTTGTCGAGGATGTCGTTGCCGAACACCTGGCGGAACGTCTGCGCGTGGCGGCCACTGCGTAGCTTGGCGACTACGTTGGCCGGCGTGCCGTTGGCCATCTCGTGCGCAGACAGCAACGGGATACGCGCTTGATCGTGCGTGGACGATACGCGGCCGTCCCACGTGTAGCCGCCGGTCGGGCCCTGGTCTTCGGCGTCGTTGCCGTCGTTTTCGAAGAAGCGCTCGGTAAACGCCGGCACGTTCTGCAGATAGCGCAACGACGGCGCGGCACGCACGCCCGTCTTGTTCATGCCCTCGCCACCCAGTTGCACCGACAGGTCATTCGGCGGGCCGTACGCGTGGGTGGGGCTGTGGCAGCTTGCGCAGGCCAGCTTGCCCGAGGCAGAAAGCGCCGGATCGAGGAACAGCGCCTTGCCCAGTGCGGTCATGGCCGGCACCGAGGGGCGGCGCGTCGCCATCATCGTGTAGAAGGCTTTTTCGTAGGCCGGTGCGGCAGATGCAGCAGATGTAGCAGGCGCGGAGGCCACTGCCGGTTTGGCTGCCGGCGCTGTGGCGGCCTGCGCCACGCCGGGTTCACCGCGCCCGCAGCCGCTCAACCCGGCCGCCACACCAGCCAGCGCAAGCGCCGAAACCGCGATCACGCGAAGAGTGGCAGCAGACAAAGGGCGGCGCATTGGCAGTGGGCGATATGTTGGGAGCCTTGCAACTTAGCACGGCTCCCATGACACTTTGATGTCGTCAAACCGCTGTCACGTCAGCCCTTGGAGAGCCCTCATGGTGGCAAATGTCTTCAAACGTTCGGTCGTGCCCCTTCTCATCCTGATGATGGTGGTCACGCTGAATTGGGGCGAGATCCGCTCCACGCCTGCGTTTGCATCATCAACTTGTCACACACAAGGCACAGACTCCCGCTCGCTTTCGTCCCCCACACAACAATTCAGGGAAATCATGAGCCGAGCGTTCCGTCTTTTGCCGCTGACCGCGTTGGTCGCGGCCAGCATGTCTGCCTGTGGTGGCAGCGATTCGAACAGCGCCTCCACCGGTACCTCCGGCGTGGTGACTGGCAGCTACTTCGAGCACGCCAAGGTCTGTATCGACACCAACAACAACGGCAAGTGCGATTCGGGTGAAGCCAGCACCTATACCGACAAGGATGGCGCTTACACGCTGCCCAGCTCGGGTGCGGTGGCGGTGGAAGTCGGCACGGACGCGTTCCGCAATGACCCGGCCACGGGCGCACACACGGCCATCACGCGCCCGCTGGTGTTCCGCGCACCGGCTGGCGCCAACGCCATCGTCAGCGCCATCTCGACCGAACTGGCGGTGCTGATGGACAGCAACGGCGGCGACATCAACGCTGCCAAGGCCGCGCTGGCCGCACGCCTGGGCGTGACGGTCGACAAGCTGCTGGAAGACCACAACAAGGAAGGCGACGCCAACATCAAGGCCGCGCTGCAGGCTGAAATCGATCAGGCCATCGACCTGATTGCCGATGCAGTGGCCGGTGGCGGCGACATCGGCCAGACCATCCGCAACGGCGTGGCCAAGCGCATGGCACTGGCCAACAACGTCAAGACGATCGTCGTGATCTACGCGGAAAACCGCGGCTTCGACAACCTGTATGGTCTGTTCCCCGGCGCCAACGGCATTCCGGGCG
This sequence comes from Ralstonia sp. R-29, assembly GCF_049913345.1. Lineage (NCBI taxonomy): Bacteria > Pseudomonadati > Pseudomonadota > Betaproteobacteria > Burkholderiales > Burkholderiaceae > Ralstonia > Ralstonia sp. R-29. The sequence goes on along the minus strand of NZ_CP184378.1, from coordinate 300,892 downwards.
TGAATCCGACCTCGACCGGCACCGCCGTCGCGCAGAAGGACTTCGATGGCTCCACACTGCCGACGCTGCCGCCGACGTGGAAAGGCGTGACCGCCGCCGGCCAGTCCGTACAGGTGACCGAAGCGCAAACAAGCGGTTGGGCAAACAAGCCGTTCCGGATTGACGATCCGGCCGGCATCAACGGCACAGGCATTGTGGTTGGACAGAACGTCATCACCCGCGACCTCTGGCACCGTTTCTATCAGAACCAGATGCAGATCAACGGCGGCAAGAACGACATGTACGCCGCCTTTGCCGATGCCGGCGGCCTGACCATGGGCTACTACGACGGCAGCAAGATGTCGATGTGGAACATCGCCAAGCAATACACGCTGGCCGACAACTTCTTCATGGGCGCCTTCGGTGGCTCGTTCCTGAACCACCAGTACCTGATCTGCGCCTGCGCGCCGATCTACCCGAACGCCGCCAGCTCGCCGGCCTCGGGCAGCATCGCTCAGGTGGTGACGGGCCCGAATGGCTCGCCCACGCTCACGCCGACCGCAAGCTCCGTCATGGCAGGCGCCCCGACCTTTGGCAACGGCACGAAGGACGGCAACCTGACGCCGCTGGAAGCCGACGGCAGCGCGTTCGCCGTCAACACGATGCAGCCGCCGTATCAGCCGTCGGGCAACGCTGTGGCAACCAGCAACGCTGCCTATGCGGATCCGACCAAGGCGACGACCCTGCCGGCACAATCCAAGCAAACCAACATCGGTGATCTGCTGACCGCCAAGGGCGTGAACTGGGCCTGGTATGCCGGCGCCTGGAACGCCGCCCTGGCCGACGCGCCCAACACCACGCGCAACGTGATCTACTCGGGCTCGATCCAGTTCCAGCCGCATCACCAACCGTTCAACTACTTCAGCCGCTTCGATCCGGCCACCGCCACCGGTGCGGCTGAACGTGCAGCCCACCTGAAGGACTACGACGCCGCGTTCCTGCAAGACGCTGCCGCCGGCAACCTGCCGCCGGTCACGTTCTACAAGCCGCAGGGCAACCTGAACCAGCACCCCGGCTACGCCAACGTGGCCGACGGCGATGCCCACATCGCCAACGTGATCGCCCAACTGCAGAAGAGCCCGCAGTGGAAGAACATGGTGGTGGTGGTGACGTACGACGAAAACGGTGGCTTCTACGACCACGCCACGGTGCCGAAGGCCGACCGCTGGGGCCCGGGCACGCGTATCCCGGCGATCATCATCTCGCCGTTCGCCAAGAAGGGCTTTGTGGACCACACCCAGTACGACACGGCTTCGGTGCTGCGCTTGATCACACACCGCTTTGCCCTGCCGACGCTGCCCGGTATCAAGCAGCGTGACGCGGCCCTCGCCGCCAACGGCAATCAGCCGATGGGCGATCTGACCAACGCGCTGGACTTCTCGCAATCGCAATAACGCGATCAGTGCTCACGAAAAAGGCGACCTTCGGGTCGCCTTTTTTTTGCCGCCTACTTGCCCTTCTTCTTGCCGGCTGGCTTTTCGCTCTCCAGCGTCTCCAGCCGCATGCCCACCTTGATCGTTACCTGCCAATGGGCGATCTTGCCGTCGACCAGGTGGCCGCGTGTCTCGAGCACTTCAAACCAGTCCAGGTGCTTGAGCGTCTCGCCCGCCCGTGCGATGGCATTGCGGATGGCCGCGTCGCTGGAATCCGGAGAAGAGCCGACCAGCTCGATCATCTTGTAGGTGTGGGAACCCATATCGCCTCCTTGTTGGCATGGTTGGGACGTCGGCGACGGCGCCGCTTGCGCCACGTCATTTACCAGAATGGCAGGTACCCCCGCGCTCTGATAGCCCGGATTTGCACGGGGCCGGAAAATCCTGGCGGTTAATTGCGTTTATAAAGTTGACAAACCTTGTCATTCGAAACGACGCGTGATGTCAAACCCACTACACGGCGATCACCAACGTGCCACTTTTCGGGCGGCTACACCGCGCGTACCGTAGTCCATCAAGCTGGTATGGAACCTGCGAGAGCCGTTCGTCGCCCCCCAAAGCAGAATGAGGCCCCATGCGCCATCCCGTCCAACACGCCAGCGCCCAGCGCCCGATTTCCACGACCGCCCCGGCGACATCGTCCGATTCGTCTGATACCTCGCGCCTGTTGGCCGACACCGCCCCGCTGCAAATGGAATGCTGCGGCCGCAAGATCAACGCCACCTACTCCACCCGCAACGGCATCGTCACCGTCAAGCACCGGGGCAAAACGCTGTCCACCTACTCGCCCGATGGGGACTACAAGGCCGTCGCGCATCGGCTGCTCTGCGTGATGCTTTCCATCTGAGCGCCCGACCCGGCCCAGGCTCAGTGCTTGGTTTTGCTGCCCGCTGCGGGTCGGCCGAACTCGGCGCGCAGGCTCTCCTTGGCGCGCTCCAGAATCCGCCGCCGCCCGGCGCTCAGGTTGTGTCCCGCCCGATTGATATAGAACGTCAGCATCGACATGGCCGACTGGAATGCGGAGCCCTTGCGCCGCTTGCTGTGCTCGGCCGAAGCCTTGAGCGAAGCGGCAATCCGTGCCGGGCTGCGTGACTTGAAGATGTCGGGTTCCAGATCCAGCGCATCGCTCGTTTCCATCACATGGTGCGACCAGCGATGCGATGTACCGCGGCCGGCCTTGGCGCCGGATTTCGGTTTGGCGTGCGTTGCTGCCATGGTGAAATCTCCTGTAATGATGTCTTCATCGTTCTGCAAACCACGTACCCGCGCGGGCCTGTGCGCACGGCAGAGTTCCGTTACGATGACGGGCGTTTCGCTTATCTTTTCCGCCCCCTTCCTCTACCGCCGGCTTCCGGCGTGCATCCAACGTGTCTGGCGACGCTGGTCTTTCCACTACCTCTTCCGCACCGACGCAAACGCTGTCGGACGCCCCCTTCTCCTACCCCGCATTCCGACTGTTCTGGTTCGCCAGGCTCTCCACCACCTTCGCCTATCAAATGTTTGGCGTGGCGGTTGGCTGGCAGATCTACGACCTCACGCGCAGCGCCTATGTGCTGGGGCTGGTGGGGCTGGTGCAGTTCCTGCCCTCGGTGGTGCTGGTGCTAGCCTCGGGGCACATTGCCGACCGCTACGACCGGCGCCGTGTGGTGCGCGCCTGTCAGGCCGTCGAGGCGCTGGTGGCGCTGGCGCTGTCCGCCGCTGCGCTCACGGGCCATGCCAGCGTGCAGGCCATCTTCCTCTGCGTGGTGGTGATCGGCGCCATGCGGGCCTTCGAAACCCCCACGCTGCAAGCCCTGCTGCCCTCGCTGGTGCCGCCGCAGGTATTGCCGCGCGCCGTGGCACTGTCCAGTTCGGCAACGCAGACGGGCATCATCCTCGGCCCGGCAATAGGCGGCTTCTTGTATGTGGCCGGCGCGCCCGTGGTGTATGCCACGGCGGCGGCCCTGTTCCTGTTGGCGCATGTGCTGCTGGCGCTGGTGCGCATGGAACGCGCAGTGCCCGTCAGTACGCCGGTGAGCCTGGAATCGCTGTTCGCGGGCATTGTGTTCATCCGCAGTCGGCCGGTGGTGCTGGGCGCCATCTCGCTCGATCTGTTTGCCGTGCTGCTGGGCGGCGCGACGGCGCTGCTGCCGATCTATGCGCGCGACATCCTGGGCACGGGGGCGTGGGGCCTGGGGCTGCTGCGCTCTGCGCCGGCAGTGGGGGCGCTGGCCATGGCGCTCTTCCTGGCACACCGTCCGCTGGATCGGCACGTGGGCCGGGTGATGTTTGCAGCCGTGGCCGTATTTGGCGTGGCGACGCTGGTGTTCGGCCTATCGCGGTGGTTGCCGCTATCGATGCTGGCGCTGGTCGTGCTGGGTGCATCCGACATGATCAGCGTGGTGATCCGCACCTCGCTGGTGCAGCTCGATACGCCGGACAACATGCGTGGGCGGGTGAGCGCGGTCAATTCGGTGTTCGTGGGCGCGTCCAACCAGTTGGGCGAATTCGAATCGGGGATGGTGGCCGGGCTGCTGGGGCCGGTGGCGTCGGTGGTAGTGGGCGGCCTGGGTACGCTGTTGGTGGTGGCCATCTGGATGCGGCTGTTTCCCGATCTGACGCGCCGCCATCGCCTGCGCGATGCGCATCCCGAACACCCCACGTCAGAGGGGTAAGCTTGCGCCCCCGCGCGGCTACTGGCCTGGGCAAGCGCCGAGCACCGAATGGGTCACCCTCCGGCAAGCATGTCAGCGAAACCCCGATGGCATCGGTATCGGGCAGTTCGTATGCTGATGCACCTTTGGCCGCCTCGCCCCGCCGCTCTCAAGATTGCGCCCGATCGTGAAGTCCATCCCGCCGTCTTCGTCGCGCCCCGCGCGTCCGGCATCTGACCCCGGCCCCTTCAGCGGTGCGGGGCTCGATGTCGCGCCAGCCATTCGCCCGTCGGCGTGGTTGGTGGCGATTGGCGCAGCCGTGGTCGGCACATTCGCACGGTTGATGCTGGAATCGGCCGTGGGCCTGCGTCTGCCGTTCTACCTTGCGTTTCCGGTCGTAACGATTGCCGCATGGTACGGCGGCTTCTGGCCGGGCATTGTGGCCATCGTTTGCTACGCGGCACTGTTTGTCGGCTTGGCGGCCGTGCAGACATCATCCGTCACGCTGCCGCTCACACCCGTGCAGATGACCGTGTTTGCCGTGGGCGCCCTGCTGATCTGCGTGTTGTGCGAGCAATTGCGGCGCGCCCGCGCCGGGGCAGAACGCCGCGCGCTGGCGGAGACGCAGCAGCGCCTGTCGCAGCAACGCTTGCTGGCAGCGCTGCAGGCCTCGCCCATCTCGCTGTACGACGTCGACAACACGATGCACTTCACCTGGGTGCACAACCCCGTGTTCGGGCTGCAGCCGGAAGACCTGATGGGCCGCACTGTGCGCGAAGTGTTCGGCCGCCGCGCGGCATCGCAACTGACCGATGCGGGCCAGCGCGTCATTGCCACCGGCACGCCCACGCGGGTGGAATTCGCGTTCCGCCGCCGGCACACGCAGCGCGTGGTCTACGACGTGGTGGTCATGCCGCTGCGCGACGACACCGGCGAGATCATCGGCCTGACCAACGCCGCCATCGACATCAGCGAACGCCGCCAGGCCGAAGCGCACCGTGCGCTGTTGCTCGAAGCCGAACAGCGTGCACGGGAAGAAGCCGAGCGCGCCAGCGGCCTGAAAGACGACTTCCTCGCCACCGTCAGCCACGAGTTGCGCACACCGCTCAATGCGGTGCTGGGCTGGGCGCAGCTGCTGAACATGCGGCCGTATGAAGAGGCCATGTTCAAGCGCGGCATCGAAGCCATCGAACGCAGTGCCCGCACCCAGGTGCACCTGATCGACGATCTGCTCGACATGTCGGCCATTCTGTCGGGCAAGGTGCCGCTGGAGATCGCGCCGGTCGACCTGGCCGACGTGCTGGAACGCGCGCGCGAAACCATCGAGCCGATGGCACGCCAGAAGCAGATCACCATCGACACCGAATTCCTGCCCGTGCCCATGCTGCAGGGCGATGCGGGACGCCTGAAGCAGGTGTTCTGGAACCTGCTGGCCAACGCCGTCAAGTTCACGCCCGACGGCGGGCATATCCGGCTGTCGGTGCACCCGGCGCCCGAGGGTGTGGTCGCCACGGTGCGCGATACCGGCATTGGCATCGAACCGGCCTTCCTGCCACACATCTTCGACCGGTTCCAGCAGGCGGACTTGTCCAGCACGCGGCGCCACGGCGGGCTGGGCCTGGGATTGGCGATTGCCAAGCAACTGGTGGAGCTGCATCGCGGGCGCATCACCGCGGCCAGCAGCGGCGCCAACCTCGGCACCACCATGGCGGTGTCGCTGCCACTGCACGCCGCACAGGCCGATGAGCAAGCCGGCCAGATGCCAGGGCTGGTCACAGGCACAGGCATGCCCGCGCTGGACGGGCTGCGCGTGCTGGCGGTGGATGACAACCCCGAGTCGCTCGGTGTGATTGCGCTGATGCTGGAGCGCTATGGCGCCGAGGTGGTCACCGTGTCCAGCGGCGCGGCGGCGCTCGATGCGCTGTCGGAGCCCGATCACCCATTCGACGCGCTGGTCAGCGACCTGGCGATGCCCGGCATGGACGGCATGCAACTCGTGCGGGCCGTGCGCGCGCGCGGCATGGCCGACTTGCCAGCCATTGCCGTCACCGCGTTTGCCGACCCGATCCGCCTGAAGGCCGCGAAGGAAGCCGGCTATCAATCCGTCATCACCAAACCGATTTTCCCCGGTGAGCTGGGCCACGTGCTCGCTGCTAATGTGCATCGCAAGACAGGGCCCGAGACGTTGGCGTGAGCGTCCCTGCAACCATGCCTTGACGGAATGGTTGACCGAACAAAAGTCATTGGCGCATATGCGCATGCATCCGCATACTCATCAATCTGTGCCGATCGGCGGGCATCTCTCCCCTAGCAGTTCGCAGCACCCGGCTCTGCCGATCGGCCAGCTTGCCCTTCCCATCAGTCGCGCTCGCGGCTGTCTGCTGTATCCGTATCCATAAGAACGCTCGAATCCTGTGGCCCGCGCTAGGGCCGTACCGGCATTCCGGGCTCAGAGAGGAGACTGCATCGCCATGCCCATCCGTTCACTTCCCGTTCTGCTGTCGGCTGTTGCGCTCGGCATCTCCGCACAGGCCGTTGCCAAAGATGCGCCCCAGGCAGCCATACAAACCATCGCGGTCCCCGGCCTCTCCAAGCCCGCCGACATCCTGATCGACCACTGGGGCGTGCCGCACATCTACGCCAAGAGCGAAGACGACGGCTTCTTCGCGCAAGGCTTCAATGCCGCACGCGACCGCCTATTCCAGATCGACCTGTGGCGCCGCCGCGGCCTGGGGCAGCTCTCGGAAGTATTCGGCCCCGCCTATGTGGAACAGGATCGCGCTACGCGGCTGTTTCTCTATCGCGGCGACATGCAGGTCGAATGGAAGCACTACAGCCCAGATGCGCAGCGCATTGCCACGCGCTTTGTTGCGGGCATCAATGCCTACGTCGATTGGCTGGCCAAGCACCCGGAGCAGATGCCGTTCGAGTTCCGCAAGCTGAGCTACACGCCTGCGCACTGGGCACCGGAAGACGTGGTGCGCATCCGCAGCCATGGCTTGACGCGCAATCTGCAATCCGAAGTCGCACGCGCCAACGTGGCCTGCAAGGCCAGCCTGGTCGACGACACCATCCGCTTTGGCCTGCAGCCCGACTGGCAGACCCAGTTGCCGGAGGGTCTGGACCCGTGCCTGCCGAAAGATCTGCTCAAGGTCTTCACACTCGCCACGCAAGGCGTGCGCCTCACGCCGGAATCGCTCAAGGGCGTCGACATCGACAGCGTGCGTGTTGCGGCTGCCACCAACCTCGAAGAGACCATGGAGGGCAGCAACAACTGGGTGATCGCGCCCGGTAAATCCGCCACCGGCCGCGCCGTCATGGCCAACGACCCGCACCGCGCGTATTCCGCACCGAGCCTGCGCTACATCGCCCACGTCAGCACGCCCACGCTCGACATCATCGGCGCGGGGGAACCGTCCTTGCCGGCCGTGTCGATCGGGCATAACGGGCATGTCGCCTTCGGCCTGACCATCTTCAACATCGACCAGGAAGACCTCTACGTCTACGAGCTGAACCCGGCCAACAACACCGAGTACCGCTACAACGGCGGCTGGGAGCCCTTCACTGTGCTGCACGAAACCGTGAAGGTGCGCGGTGGGGAACCGCGCCCCGTCGACCTGACCTTCACGCGTCACGGCCCCGTCATCTACATCGACGCGGAAAAGCATCGCGCCTATGCCGTGCGCTCGGCGTGGCTGTCGCCGGGCATGTCGCCGTATTTTGGCTCGGTCGGCTACATGCGCGCGCGCACGTTCGCGCAGTTCAAGCAATCGATGCTGAACTGGGGGGCGCCCACCGAAAACCAGGTCTATGCGGATACGAAGGGCAACATCGGCTGGGTACCGGGCGGCCTCGCCCCCATCCGCCCGAACTGGGATGGCCTGCTGCCCGTGCCCGGTGACGGCCGCTACGAATGGGCCGGGTTCTGGCGCGGCGATCAACTGCCCAGCAGCTACAACCCGAAGTCGGGCTACTTCACCTCGTCCAACGAGATGAACCTGCCCGCTGACTACCCCTACCGCGAGCGCAAGCTCGGCTTCGAGTGGACCAACGGCTCGCGCCACGCGCGCATTGACGAGGTGCTGGCCAAACTCGACAAGGTATCGATTGAAGATTCGATGCGCTTGCAGAACGACATGGTGTCGATTCCGGCGCGGCGGTTGATGGCACTGCTCGCGCCGCTGTCCTCCAACGATGCCCGCATTGACCCCGATGCGCAAGCCGCGCTCAACCTCTTCAAGGGCTGGAACGCGACCATGCTGGCCGATTCTCCGCAGGCTGCGCTGCACGAGGTCTGGTTCACGCACCATCTGGGCCGTGCGTTCAAGCACGCCGTGCTCTCCAAGGCCAGCGCCGATGCGGTGGGCACGCCGGATACCGCCGTCATGCTCGACACGCTCGAGCACCCGCAAGGCAGCGAACGCAAATTCGGCGAAGACCCACAACAAGCCGCCGCCAAGCGCGATGCCGTCCTGCTCGCCAGCCTGAAGGATGCGTGGGCCGATATGATCAAACGCCAAGGCTCAAACCCGCAGGCCTGGAATTGGGGCCAACTGCACCACAACCTCAACGCCCACCCGTTCGCCGCCATCGTCGACGATGCGACGCGCGCAAAGCTCAATGTCGGCCCGACACCCGAAGGCGGCAGCCCGTACACGCCAAATCAATCGACGTATCGCGCGAGCGACTTCCTGCAGACCAACGGCCCGTCATTCCGCACGGTTGTCGATGTGGGCAACTGGGACAACTCCCGCGCCGTCAACCTGCCGGGCCAGTCCGGCGACCCTGACAGCCCACACTACCGCGACCTTGCGCCGCTGTGGCTCAAGGGGGAGTACTTCCCGCTGCTGTATTCGCGCAAGGCTGTGGAAGCGGCCACGGAATCGCGTGTGCATCTGGTGCCGGCAAAGTAAGGCGCACGCTGGCGACAGCAGCACAAACTGACACCCTCAACGGAGGCTTTGCGCGCCGTCCTGGTGTGCGGCGTACGCTTCGCGTGGCCCACTGAACCGCAGCGCATCGACAACCAATGAGAATGCGGGCGAAGGCTGCCGCCGGCTGGGATAGTAGAGGTGGTAACCGCCGAATGGAGCGCACCAATCCTCCAGAACGCGGATAAGCCGGCCCGCCGTGATGTGCGACATCACCTCATCGTCTGGCAGCAGGATGATGCCCAGGCCGGCCAGCGCCGCATCCACTTGCGGTTGCGTGGTGTTGAAGATCAGTTGGCCATCCACACGCACGTTGACCTGCCGGCCCCGACGCTCGAAATCCCACACATAGAGGCCGCCGGAAGTCGGCAGACGCTGGTTGATGCACTGGTGCGCCATCAGGTCTTGCGGCCGCTTGGGAATGGGATGGGCCTCAAAGTAGCTGGGCGATGCCACCACGGCCCATCGCATGGGCGGGCCGATGGGTACTGCAATCATGTCCTTGTCGATGGTGTTACCCAGGCGCACGCCTGCGTCAAACCGATCCGCCACGATATCGCGCAAGCCATAGTTCACGTCGAACTCCAGCTTGATATCGGGGTACTCGCGCAACAACGGTGTGAGTTTAGGCAGCAGGATGTTGTGCAGCACGTAGTCGCTGCACGTAATGCGCACCGTGCCGGCGGGCTTGTCGCGCAACGCCGTCAGTTCGTCCAGTTCGGCGTCAATCTCGTCAAGGCGGTGCCCGATGGCATTGAGCAGCCGTTCGCCAGCCGCGGTGGGCGAGACGCTGCGTGTGGTCCGTGTGAGCAACCGGATCTGAAGCTTCGCCTCCAGATTGCTCACCGATTGGCTGAGCGCCGACTGTGTCACGCCCAATAGCGCAGCGGCACGCGTAAAGCTGCCTTCGCGTGCCACGGTGACGAAATACAGCAGATCGTTGAGGTTGCGCCTGACCATGGCTGCGAGTCTCACAGGAGGATTAATTAGCTAGCCTTATATCCTCTTTAAGCATCCATTAGCTAGTCAGCTGGCGGGGGAATCGCCAAGATGGCGTCGATGATGTCGCCCACACTCACGAAAGGTGTTTCTCCATGACCATTCAAGCTTACGGCGCCCACGCCGCCGACCAATCCCTCGAACCGATGCACATCACGCGCCGGGCACCTGGTGCGCACGACGTGCAGATCGACATCGCGTACTGCGGCGTGTGTCACTCCGACATTCATACCGTGCGCGCGGAATGGGCCGGAACGTTGTATCCGTGCGTGCCGGGGCATGAGATCGTCGGCCGCGTGTCGGCGGTGGGCGCGCACGTGTCCAGCCATAAGGTCGGCGACCTGGTGGGCGTGGGCTGCATTGTGGACAGCTGCCAGCACTGCGCCGATTGCGACGATGGGCTTGAAAACTACTGCGACCACATGGTCGGCACGTACAACGGCCCGACCGAAGACGCGCCGGGCCATACGCTGGGCGGCTATTCGCAGAAGATCGTGGTGCATGAGCGCTACGTGCTGCACATCCGCCACCCTGAAGCGCAACTGGCTGCGGTGGCGCCGCTGCTGTGCGCGGGCATCACCACGTATTCGCCGCTGCGCCACTGGAAGGTGGGGCCGGGGCACAGCGTGGGCGTGGTGGGGATCGGCGGACTGGGCCACATGGGCATCAAGCTCGCTCGGGCGATGGGCGCGCACGTCGTGGCGTTCACCACATCGGAAAACAAGCGCGAAGCCGCCAAGGCGCTGGGGGCGCATGACGTAGTGGTTTCACGCAACGCCCATGAAATGGCCGCGCACGCCAAGCGGCTGGACTTCATCCTCAACACCGTGGCTGCACCGCATGATCTGGATGCCTTCTTCGCGCTGCTCAAGCGCGACGGCACGATGGCATTGGTGGGAGCGCCGGCCACACCGCACCCTTCGCCGCAGGTGTTCAACCTCATCACGAAGCGCCGCAGCCTGGCCGGCTCGATGATCGGCGGTATTCCTGAGACGCAGGAAATGCTGGACTTCTGCGCCGAGCACGGCATCGTCGCCGACATCGAAATGATCCGCGCCGACCAGATCAACAACGCCTACGAGCGCATGCTCAACGGCGATGTGAAATACCGCTTCGTCATCGACAGCGCATCGTTGGCCGCCTGACCAAGGCAAACGCAACAAAAAACGCCACCGCAAATACAACGCGGTGGCGTTTTTGTTTCAGTGGTTTCGGCGCAATCGGCGTCCGGTTGCCGGCTTACCCGTGTTGCACTGCAGCCAGCGCGGCGCGTACAGCGTCGGCCCGCGGAATCGGCGCAACAGCGCTGTATCCCGTGGTGGAAATAGCCGCGGCCACATTGGCATAACGCGCCGCATCTACCGGGGTATCCCCAGCCACAATCCGCGCAACAAACGAGCCGCCAAAGCAATCCCCCGCCCCCGTGGCATCAATCGCGTTGACGGTATGGCGCGGCACCAACGTGCGCGATTCCGGCGTGGCCACGTAGCAGCCTTCCGCCCCCATCTTCAGCGCCACGAGCTTGACGCCCCAGCCGAGCAATGTATCGACGATGCCATCCCGGTCATGGCAATCCAGCAGCACGGTCACGTCATCCCAACTCGGCAGGCAGAGATCGCACGTGCGCATTGCTTCCTGCATCACGGCGCGCGCACGCGCCAGCGGCCACAGACGCAGGCGCAGGTTGGTATCGAACGACACCAGCACACCCGCCGCCCGCGCATGCGCCATCGCCGCCAAACCCGCATCGCAAGCGCTGTCGCTGATCGCTAGGCTGATGCCTGACAGATGGAATGCCTTGGCTGCCGCAATTGCCTGCAACGGCAATTGCGCGGTCTGGAAACGGCTGGCCGCCGAGCCCGCGCGCAAGTAATCAAAATGATGCCCGCGTGCATCGTGCGACACGAAGTACAGACCCGTGGGCGCCTGCGCGTCGGTATGCACGTAGGTGTGATCGACACCTTCCTCCTGCCACAGCGCACGCAGCGCCTGGCCGAAACGGTCGGCACCGAGCGCGCTGATGTAGCCGGCGCGCGCGCCCTGCCGGGCTGCGGCAATGCAGAAGTTGGAGGTATCCCCCCCAAAGCCGAAATTCCACGACGAGCTACCAGAATCGGCCTGGTTGAATTCGATCAGCGCTTCGCCATAAGCGAGGATGTCTGCCATGGGTGCCTCGCTCAGAAGTACGTCTGGACGACGTCGACGACGTTGTAGGCGTCGTCGATCACCGAGATCTGGCGCCACTTGTCGAACGTCAGGCACGGGTGCGAGATGTCGAAGGCGATCATGTCGCCGACCTTGATATCGTCGCCGGGGGCGATCTTCAGGTAGGCGTGTTGGTCCATCATGCCGGTGACTTCCCAGTGGGCGGGCGTGGCGGATGACGCTTTATCGCCCGGTCGGTAGCGCAGCACCGGCAGCGGCAAGCCTGCATCGAACGCGGCATCGCGCTTGCCCAACGCAATAATGGCGCGCTCGGCCTCGGGCACCGACTGCACATAGGCCCACAGTTGCAGCGCAGGCAGCAGGCTCGAACGCATCTTGTGCGCGATCGGGTTGTTCGCGTCGATGCGAGCCTGCGCGGCCTTGTAGATGCCGACGTCGTGCGTGAGGTAGCAACCGGGGCGCAGCACCACATCGAGCGGCTGGCCGATATTGGCCTTGGCGAACTCTTCTGCCACCACGTCGTACCAGGCCGAACCCGCGCCGGTCAGCACAGCCGGCGTGCGTTGCAGACGGCCGGCCTTCGCCAAGTCGCCGATGGTCTTCACGGCACGCTGCAGGAAGGCGCGGATGTCGGCCTCTTCCTTGATCACACCTTCGTAGACCTCCACGCCGGCAAGCTTGACCGCGCCATCGGCCCGCGTGAGCGCGTCCAGCACCGATTGCAGCTGCGCGTCGTCGCGCACGCCGGTGCGGCCACCCTGCACGCCCAGCTCAATCAGCACCTGGATCGGGTGACCTGCCTTGCCGAAAAAGGCAGCAAGTTGATCGACCTGATCCGCCGCATCCACCAAGCAGAAGAACTCGAACGACGGATCGGCCAGCAGTTCGGCCAGGATGGCCATGTTGCGCTTACCGACCAACTGGTTGGCCATCAGCACGCGGCGCACACCATGGGCATAGGCCACACGCGTCTGGTGCGCGGTTGCCAACGTAATGCCCCACGCGCCGCCCGCCAGTTGGCGCTGGAACAGGCGCGGCGCCATCGTCGTCTTGCCGTGCGGCGCGAGCTTGGCGCCGTACTCGTCGACGAAGCGCTGCATCCAGGCCAGGTTGTGTTCAATGCGCGACTGATACAGCACCGCCGCCGGCAGGTTCAGATCCTCGTTCAAGACGTTCCAGCGCTGGGCAGCAATCTGCTCCGGCGTGCAAGCGGCATCCAACGCCCCCAAGCCCTTGTCGAGGGGCTGGACAGTGGCGTTGGCGTCTCCTTGGTACTTTGTATCATTCATGGGAATCGACTCACGTTCCTTTGGGGGTAAACATCGGGTTGACACAATGATAGCGGCGAAATTATTCTGCCGGCCGACCTGTTACAAAGTACCAAAGACCGCCGTTAGCCACCATCCGGACAACTACCGGGGCCAGAATGCGCGAGTTTAATCCCGACCCCATGCGCGAACCGATCGACATCGTTACCCGCCTCTCCCAGCGTGCCGCAGAACTGCGCCCGGCTGAGCAAAAGGTCGCGCAAACGGTGCTGAGCGACATTGCCGAAGCCGCCGCCGGCAGCATCCAGACACTGGCCGAACGCGCCGGCGTGAGCGAAGCCAGCGTCACCCGATTCGCCAAGGCGATGGGCTGCCGCGACGTGCGCGAACTGAAGCTCAAGCTAGCGCAGGCAGCCGCAGTCGGCCAGCGGTTTCTGGATGGCGGCGCCGATCGCCCGCCCTCGAGCGCCGACGGCATCCTGGCTGACATCTCCAACGTGCTGGAAGCCAATCGCGCGCTGGTGCGGCCCGAGGCCTTCCGCGCCGCTGCCGAGGCACTGGCCGTGGCCCGCATGATCGCCGTGTTCGGTATGGGCGGCGGCTCGACCACCATGGCCGACGAGATGCGCTACCGCCTCGCCCGCCTGGGACGGCCGGTCACCACCTATCATGATTCGATGCTGCAGCGGATGGTCGCGGCCACGCTCAGCCCGGACGACGTGGTGGTGGTGTTCTCGGTGACCGGCCACGTGCCGGAGGTGATCGACAGCGTGACCATTGCGCGCGAGTACGGCGCCAAGGTCATCGCCATCACAGCCATCGGCTCGCCGCTGGCGGCGCTGGCCGATGTTTTGCTGCCGATCCAGGCCATGGAAACCGATTTCATCTTCAAGCCGTCATCATCGCGCTACGCCATGATGATGATGATCGACCTGCTGGCGACCGAGGTCGCACTACAGCAGGCCGATCGCAGCAAGGAGCTCTTACGGCGCATCAAGTACGTGCTCGATGCGCATCGCGGCGGCGGCAATCGTCAGCCGCTCGGAGATTGACATGCAGCAGTACGACACCGTCATCCGCCAGGTCCGCATCGTGGACGGCAGCGGCCACGAACCCGAGGCCACGCTGTTCGACGTGGCCATCACCGATGGCCGCATCGCCGCCATCGCCACGTCGGATTCCACCGCGTGGCTGGGGGATGAGGAAATCGCCGGTGAAGGCCGCGTGCTCGCCCCCGGCTTCATCGACGTGCACACGCACGACGACACCAACGTGATCCGCACGCCCGACATGCTGTGCAAGGTGTCGCAGGGCATCACCACGGTCATCGTCGGCAACTGCGGGATCAGCGCGTCGCCGGCCACGCTCAAGGGCGATCCGCCGGACCCGATGAACCTGCTCGGCCCCGCTAGCGCGTTCGCCTATCCGACCTTCGCTTCTTACGTGGAAGCCGTGGAGCGCGCGCAGCCGGCCGTCAACGTCGCCGCGCTGATCGGCCATACGGCGCTGCGCAACAACCACCTCGACCGCCTCGACCGCCCCGCCACCGCAGATGAAGTCGAAGGCATGCGCACGCAGCTGCGCGAGGCGCTTGACCACGGCGCGCTGGGCCTATCGACCGGCCTGGCCTACGCCAACGCCTTCGCGTCGACCACCGAAGAGGTGATGGGCCTGGCAGAACCGCTGGCCGAGGCCGGCGCCATCTACACCACGCATTTGCGCACCGAGTTCGCCGCCATCCTCGACGCGATGGACGAGGCGTATCGCATCGGTAAGCATGCGCGCGTGCCCATCGTGATCTCGCACCTGAAATGCGCGGGCGCCGCCAACTGGGGCCGCGCAGGCGAAGTGCTGGAATCGATCGAAGGAGCGCAGCGCTACCAGCCGGTCGGCTGCGACTGCTACCCCTACACCGCAAGTTCGTCCACGCTCGATTTGAAGCAGGTGACGGACGAATTCGACATCTTCATCACGTGGTCGGAGCCTGAGCCGGGCATGGCTGGGCAGACGCTGAAGGAAATCGCCGCCGCCTGGGGCACCGACCTGATGGAAGCTGCGCGCCGCCTGCAACCGGCCGGCGCGGTGTACCACAACATGTCGGCGCAGGATCTGGACCGCATCATCACGCACCCCGCCACGGTCATCGGCTCCGACGGTCTGCCAAATGATCCGAAACCGCATCCGCGCCTGTGGGGCGCCTTCCCGCGCGTGCTCGGCTACTACAGCCGGGAGCGCAAGTTGCTGAGTCTGTCGGCCGCTATCCGCAAGATGACGGGCCAGTCCGCCGAGCGCTTCGGCCTGGCCGAACGCGGCCTCGTGCGCGAAGGTTATTGGGCGGACCTCGTGCTGTTCGACCCGGAAATCGTGCGCGATGTCGCCACCTTCACCGACCCACAGCAACCGGCCGCTGGCATCGCGGCGGTGTGGGTCAACGGCCATCTGTCGTATCAGGACGGTGCCGTACAGCCCCATCGCGCTGGGCGGTTCCTTAAGCGCGGGCCTCGCGCGCAGGCAACGGCCAGCACGGAAGTCCACTGAATCTGCATTTGTTTGGAAGAAGGAATACAGCAATGACGATTACCCGAATTGGCGTTGAAGGCGGCACCGGCACCGGTGGCCAGCACCTCCCCTTTGCCCGTGCGGCCGGCGCAGATGGCTGGTTGTTCGTCTCGGGCCAGACGCCCATGGTGAACGGCGAGGTGGTCGGCAACGGCATCGTCGAGCAATCGCACCAGACCATCAAGAACCTGCTGGCCATCCTGGCCGAAGCCGGCTACGGCCCCGAGCACGTCGTGCGCTGCGGCGTGTGGCTGGATGATCCGCGCGACTTCCAGTCGTTCAACAAGGTGTTCAAGGAATACTTTGGCGCCAACCCGCCGGCCCGCGCGTGCGTGGTGTCGAGCATGGTGATCGACTGCAAGGTGGAAGTGGATTGCGTGGCCTACAAGAAGCCGTAGTCCGCATATCAAAAGGCACGCGCTGCACGACGGCGCGGCCACGACAACAAGAGCCGTGAACACACACTGAGGAGAAAACCCGATGGTCCCGATGCAAGGCAACTCGCTGTTGCTAACCGCCGCGCTGGCGGTGGTGGCGCTGATCTACCTGATCGCCGTCCAGAAACTGAACCCGTTCGTTACGCTGATCGTCGTCTCGCTCGCGCTGGGCGTGGTGGTCGGCATGCCGATGGGCAACATCGTCAAGGCGTTCGAAACCGGCGTGGGCAACACGCTCGGCCACATTGCGCTGGTGGTGGGCTTAGGGACCATGCTCGGCAAGATGATGGCCGAGTCAGGCGGTGCGGAGCGCATCGCCAAGACGCTCATCCATGCCTTTGGCGAGAAAAACGCGCACTGGGCGATGATGGTGGTGGCCTTCATCATCGGCCTGCCGGTGTTCTTTGAAGTCGGCTTCGTGCTGCTGATCCCGATTGCCTTCAACGTGGCCAAGCGCACGGGCACACCGATCCTGATGGTGGGTCTGCCGATGGTGGCAGGCCTGTCGGTGGTGCACGGCCTGATCCCCCCGCACCCGGCCGCGCTGCTGGCCGTGACGGCGTACCAGGCAGACATCGGCAAGACCATCCTGTATGCGCTGATCGTCGGCCTGCCGACGGCCATCCTGGCCGGTCCGCTTTGGGCGATGCTCGTTTCGCGCTACGTCAAGCCGAATGAAAACAACCCGCTGGCCGCGCAATTTGTGGAAGCCGACCAGAAGCGCGAACTGCCGGGCTTCGGCATCACGCTGTTCACGATCCTGCTGCCGGTGGTGCTGATGCTGATCGGCAGCTGGGCGGATCTGTTCACCACGCCCAAGTCGCTGGCCAATGACATCCTCAAGCTGGCCGGCAACTCGGTCATGGCGCTGCTGATCGCCGCGCTGGTGAGCTTCTACACCTTCGGCAAGGCACGCGGCTTCAACCGCGAGACCATCCTCAAGTTCACCAACGAGTGCCTGGCACCGATCGCCACGATCACGCTGGTGGTGGGTGCAGGCGGCGGCTTCGGCCAGATTCTGCGTGACTCCGGCGTGTCGAAGGCCATCGTGGGTGTGGCAACGGATGCGCACCTGTCGCCGCTGCTGCTGGGCTGGGTGGTGGCCGTGATGATCCGTATCGCCACCGGCTCGGCCACCGTGGCCATGACCACTGCCTGCGGCATCGTCGCCCCCATCGCTGCAGCATCAGGCGCGGCCGTCCGGCCAGAGCTGATGGTGCTGGCCACCGGTGCCGGCTCGCTGATCCTGTCGCACGTGAATGACGGCGGCTTCTGGCTGGTGAAGGAGTACTTCAACCTGACCGTACCGGAAACCTTCAAGACGTGGACGGTGCTGGAAACCATCATCTCGGTCGTGGCGCTGCTGCTGACGCTGGCGCTGTCGACCGTCGTTTAAGCTGTTCTGTTGATATGAAGTTGATCTAGGAGAACGTTGTGGGTATCGATTCCGTCGTCAAGGCCGGCCCGGTCATTCCGGTGCTGCAGTTCCAATCTGTCGATGAAGGCGTCAAGGTATGCCGCGCGCTGTACGAAGGCGGTATCCGCACGTTCGAGATCACGATGCGCACGCCGGTGGCGCTGGATGTGATCCGCGCGGTGGTGAAGGACCTTGGCAGCGATGCCATCGTCGGCGCAGGCACGCTCACGCGGCCCGAGCATTTCCAGCGGGCGAAAGACGCGGGCGCCGTGTTTGCCGTGTCGCCAGGCATCACGCCGATGCTGGCCGTGGCACAAGCCAAGGCCGAGCTGGACTGGCTGCCAGGCATTGCCACGCCGTCGGAGCTGATCCTGGCGCTGGAATTCGGCCTGACCACGCTGAAGTTCTTCCCGGCCGAAGCGGCAGGCGGCATCCCGATGCTCAAGTCGATCTACGGCCCGTTCGGTGACGTGCGCTTCTGCCCCACGGGCGGCATCACGCCGCAGAGCGCGCCCGACTACCTCGCGCTGCCCAACGTGGTGTGCGTGGGCGGCTCGTGGATGGTGCCCAAGGACAAGGTCGCTGCCGGCGACTGGGCGGATATCACAGCGCTTGCCAAGGAAGCGGCCGCGCTCAAGCGGTAATCAGCCTCACCTCTCTCACGCGGTCGGCTTTTGAACCGGCTCAGGATCCGTAGCGAGCGGCCCGAGGTTGGTCCGAGAAGCGCAGCTGTACATGGGTACAGCGAGCATCACAGGGCCAAGATCGGGCCGCGCAGTAGGATCATGGGCCGGTTCAGACGAAGCTGACCGCGCGCTCCATGTGTTCCCGATACCGCACGATGTCTTCAATGGTCAGCACCGGCAGGCTGTGCTGATCGGCGAAGCGCACCGCGTCGTCACGGCGCGCCATGGTGCCGTCGGGCAGCATCAGCTCACATAGCACTGCAGCGGGCGGCAAGCCTGCCAAACGTGCCAGGTCTACCGAGCCCTCGGTGTGGCCGCGCCGCGTGAGCACTCCACCCTCCTTCGCCACCAGCGGAAACACATGCCCGGGGCTGACGATCGATTGCGTATCGGCATCCGGCGCAATCGCCGCGCGGATCGTCGTGATGCGGTCGGCTGCTGACACGCCGGTGCTCACCCCCGTGCGCGCCTCGATCGACACGGTGAACGCTGTGCCGTATTGGCTGCGGTTGTCTTCCACCATCGGGCGCAGGCCGAGCGATGCGCTCTTCTCCGCCGTCAGGCACAGGCAGACGATGCCGCTGCATTCGCGAATCAACATCGCCATGCTGGCCTGCGTAAGTTTGTCGGCAGCGACGATGAGATCGGCCTCGTTTTCGCGGTCGGCATCGTCGAGCACGACGACGGGCACGCCAAGGCGTACCGCATCGAGCGCGGCAGCCATGCGTTCGGGCATGTCGGCCGGATCAAAGCGGGCTTCGATGGCGTCAGAAATCACATTGCCTTCCATGGTTGAGGGCAATGCGGGCGGGTGAACTACAGGGGATTGCTGAGTGGACAACATGGAAACGCTCCTCGCGAGATTGGCGACAAGACGTTCCAGGGCAAGCAGACAAACACGTCCTGGCAGCGGCACACCCGGCGCACGTCAAGACATGGCCAAGCGCGCCCAGCAGCGGGAGCGTGTTGTTCCGCACATCTTCTTCCATCCGGACTCTGACCGTCGGCCCCGGCATCTCACCGGATCTGCTGACCCCGATATGCAGGCGCATATCGGGCGCTCGCGGGCTCACGGGCGCAAAACACATTGCCCGCATACCGCCGGTGGGGAATTCCACCCCGCCCTGAAGACGTACTACACCGACAAAGGTGTCGGCAGGCGCCATGCTACCGCAACAAATTGCAACGCATCGACCCTACTGACGGGTCGGGCAAGGTTGTCCTCCCATCACGACGCGCCGGCCTGCCGCGTGAGGGCAAACCCGGATTTTGCTCGATAGTCGCACGCTGCAGTTCGATCAGCGAACGCACCGGCGCAAGTTACGCGATTTCGGGCCGTTAGACCTCCCAACTTATATCGGGAGGGGAGCCCCATGAAACTGTCCACCAAGTTGCTGGCGCTCGTCGCTGCGGCGCTGCTCGGTGTCGTCCTGCTGGCGGCGACGGCCCTGCAGACCCTGCGCAGTTCGTTGATCGAGAGCCGCCGCGAGCAGCTCGTCATTCTGCTGACCAAGGCCGAGCACCTGGTCAACGCCTATCGAGACGCGCAAGCGCGCGGCACGATGTCGCGGGAACAGGCGCAGCAGGCGGCCAAGGACACGCTGGCGCAATTGAATGCCAACACGAAAAGCTACTACTGGGTGACAACCGCCGACGGCATCAATCTCGTGCACCCGAACGCCAAGTTCATCGGCACCAAGGCACAGGGCAACCGAACGACGACCGGCGTGACCGACAGCGAGGCCTACCGCACCGGCATGGCGCAATCCCACTTCGCGCTCGTCGACGTGCTCATCAAGCGCTCGCCCGATGCCGAGCCCGAACCCAAGCTACAAGGCGTGGTGTCCATTCCGGAGTGGGACTGGTGGATCGGTACCGGCTTCTTTTACGACGACATCAACGCAACGTTCATGCGGCTGGTGACGGTGCTCGGCGTAATTGCGGTCGTCATCGCTGCCGCCATCGGTGGCATTGCGTGGGCGGTGACCCGCAGCGTCAAGCGAACGCTGGGCGGAGAACCGGCGTACGCGACGAAGATCGCGCAGGAAATCGCACAAGGCAACCTGAGTGCAAACTTCGATGCGTCGCACGCCGCGCCGGGCAGCCTGCTCGAGGCCCTTGCTGAAATGAAGGGGCGACTGGTTTCGATGGTGGCCGAGATCCAGTCGGCGAGCCAGTACGTTGCACTTGGGTCAAGCGAGATCGCCAATGGCAATGTCGATCTATCGGCGCGCACCGAACAGCAAGCTGCCTCGCTCGAAGAGACGGCATCGAGCATGACTCAGCTGACCGAAACCGTGAAGCACAGCGCAGACAACGCACGGCACGCCAACGCGCTCGCACTGCGTGCGACCGAGATGGCCGACGCGGGCAACGACGCGATGCAGGGCATGGTCGGCACCATCGGAAAAATCAGCGGCAGCTCGACCAAGATTTCGGAGATCACAGGCGTGATCGAGAGCATCGCGTTCCAGACAAACATCCTGGCGCTGAACGCCGCGGTGGAAGCCGCGCGCGCTGGCGAGCAGGGCCGCGGCTTTGCCGTGGTGGCGAGCGAGGTCCGCAGCCTCGCGCAGCGCTCCGCCACGGCAGCGAAGGAGATCAAGGAACTGATCGGCGCGTCGGTCACGATGATCCAGGATGGCGCCACGCAGGCCACGGCCGCCGGCACGACCATCGGCCAGGTGAAGGAAGCCATCCGGCAGGTGTCGAATATCGTCGGCGAAATCTCCGCCGCCTCGGAAGAGCAAAGCCGTGGCATCGAACAGATCAACCAGGCCGTCGTGCAGATGGACGAGGTGACACAGCAGAATGCGGCGCTGGTCGAGCAGGCGGCGGCCGCAGCCCAATCGCTTGAGGAACAGGCGACCAAGCTCAACGAGGTGGTGTCCGTATTCAGGCTGAGCAACAACGCGGCGGGCTGACCGCGGGGGCGATGCGCAAGGCTTGGAGACCACGGCTAACGGTCCGCTAACCCGGCATCGACTAGAATCCAAGCCTTTCCGACCGTGCCGCTATCGCCGTCCCCGCATGGAATCCCGCATTGTTTCTTCCCGCCCTCGTTCGCCGTGGATGGCGTTGATCGTTGTTGCGCTCATCGCCGTATTCCTTGCGCTGTGGACGGACGACCTGTTCCAGCGCTCCACCCTGTTCCGCCCCGATGAAGGCCGCTATGCGGAGATCCCACGCGAGATGGTGGTCTCGGGCGATTGGGTGACACCGCGCCTGAACGATCTCAAGTACTTCGAGAAGCCGCCCCTGCAGTACTGGACGACGGCGGCCACCTTCCAGGCGTTTGGCGTGAATGCGTGGGGCGCGCGCCTGTGGCCGATCCTGTTCGGCCTGGGCGGCATCCTGATGACGGCGTGGACGCTGGCGGTGTACCGCGGCGGGCGTGCAGCGGCAACGGGGGCGGCCATCCTGGCGTCGTCGCTGCTGTACCTGCTGTTTGGGCAGGTGATCACGCTCGACATGGGCGTGGGTTTCTTCCTGACCGTGGGCGCGTGCGGCTTTGCACTGGCCCAACGACCGGGCGTCTCGCGCGGTGGTCGGCTCGGGTGGATGCTAGTGGTGTGGCTGGCCTTGGCCGGCGCCACGCTCACCAAGGGGTTGATCGGCCTGGTGGTGCCGGGGTTGATCGGCGTGGCGTATCTGCTGATGACGCGCGACTGGGCGTTGATCCGCCGCATGCACTGGCTGCCGGGCCTGGCGCTGTATCTGATCGCCACAGTGCCGTGGTTTGTGATCGTGCAGCAGCGCAACCCGGAGTTTTTCAACTTCTTCTTCATCCACGAGCACTTCCAGCGCTTCCTCACCAATGAGCACCATCGCAGCGGCAAGTGGTGGTACTTCGTTACAGTGGGCGCGGCTGGGCTGCTGCCGTGGACGCCATTGCTGTTTGCGGCCATCGGCAGGCGCCTTGGCCGCGCGGCGGATCTGTTTGTCGCCACGCGACAATTTGACCTAGTGCGCTGGTCGATCGCCTGGGCGGGGATGATCTTCCTGTTCTTCTCGGCGTCCAGCTCCAAGCTGCCGGGCTATATCGTGCCGGCGTTTCCCGCATTTGCGATCGTGCTGGCGCTGGCGCTGGAGAAGATGCCCACGCGCGCCGTCGCCTGGGCGTTGGGCGTGAACCTCCTGATTGCGATCGGGCTGTGGTTTGCCGTCCCGATCATTGGTGCCAAGGCCGGCGCCAAAATGCCGCCCGAACAGGTGGCGCAGGCCATGCCCATGCTGCGCGAAGTCATGGCCATGCTGGCCATCGGCACGCTGGCTGCCCTGCTGGCACTGCGCTGGCAGCGACGCACACTCGCGGTGATCGTGCTCGCCGTGTCCGCCCTGTTCTGCTGGGACCGTGTGCTCAACGGCAGCGAGATCTTCCGCGACGCACTCTCCGCCCGCGACATCATCGAAAAAACGTTGGATGCGACCGGCCCGATTCCCACCGAGACGCCGTTCTACTCGGTCGATTGGCTGGACCAGACGGCCATCTACTACCTGGGCCGCCCGTTGACGCTGGTCGCGGGCTTTGACGAGCTGGAAATGGGCGCGGGCCTGGAGCCCAGCAAGGTGATCGCCACCACCGATGAATGGATCCAACGCTGGACCGACGGCCCGCCCGCCTACGCCTTCATGCGCCGTACGACATGGCAAAAGCTGCAGGCAGCCGGCGTGCCGATGCGGCTGGTGGCGGAATCTGCGGACAAGGTGGTGGTGGCGCGGCGATAAGCCTGCGGGTGGGTATTCTTACGGTGTTAACACAACTTAACCCACGCGGCGCAGGCGGCGCCTAGCATGTCGGGCCTCTCTCTCGTCTAACCAAGGAGCCCACTCATGAGCCTGTCCTCGCTGCCCACATTGTCCCTTTCGACCCTGCGCGCCACCGCCCTGACGGTGGCGGCAGCCGCCGTGCTGACCGCCTGTGCTGGCACCGACATGCAAGGCATGACGCAAGCCGGCAGCAACTTGTTCCAGGCCGCCTCGCTGTCCGACAACGACGTGCGCACGCTGTCGCAGCAAAGCTGCGCGCAGAGCGACGCCGAGAACAAGATCGCCCCGGCCAAGAGCACCTACACCAAGCGTCTGGCCGGCATCGTGCCGACACTGCAAGCCAGCGGCATCCCCATCGACGCCAAGGTCTACATGACGCCGGACATCAACGCCTGGGCCATGGCCAACGGCTGCGTGCGTGTGTACAGCGGCCTGATGGACAAGATGACCGACGACGAAGTCCGCGCCGTGCTGGGCCACGAAATCGGCCACGTGGCGCTGGGCCACAGCAAGAACGCCATGCAAGTCGCCTACGCCACGCAGGCCGCACGCGGCGCGCTGGCCGCCAGCGGGAATGGTGCGGTGGCCGCGCTGTCGTCCTCGCAAATGGGCGCGTTGTCGGAAGCCTTCGTGAATGCGCAGTTCTCGCAATCGCAGGAAACCGCTGCGGATGACTACTCGTTCGACCTGCTCACGCGCACCAAGAGCAACCGCCGCGCGCTGGTGACGGCGTTCCAGAAGCTGGCCAAGCTCGATGGCGGCAAGTCGGCCGGCCTGCTGAGCTCGCACCCGGGTTCGCAGGATCGTGCAGACCGCGTGGCCGCCAAGCTGGGCAACAGCCCGCGCTGATCGGCGCACTGCCATGTAAAAAGGGCCGCGGAGGATGCCTCCGCGGCCCTTTTTTTGTTTACGCGCAGTTCACCACGTGCAACTGCCGCGCAGGAAGGCCCATTCCTCACATTCGTCCCCACCTGGGCTGACGCACGTGCCCACCTCGGCGCCGTTCGCGCGGGTGGAAAACTCAAGCTGCCCGCCCCGTTGCAGACAATACGTTGAGGCCGGGTTCGCCATGCCCACGCGCGGGGGCTCGGCGTCCTCGGCGGGGGGCGGTGTGTTCGGCGCCATCGCGGGCGGCGGAGCCGGCACCGGGCGCGCTACAGGTGCGGGCGGTAACGTGGTCACCGGCGCAGATGGTAAAGGTGCAGGTGCAGGCTGGATGGTCGTCCGTGGCGGCTGCCATGGCGGCATCGGTGACGAGCAAGCTGCCAACCCTATCGCCAGCACACAGACAACAGCAGCGGCGGCCTGGCGGCCCTGGCCAGCATCCTTGGCGAGACAGACAGCGCGATTCATGCGTTTCCTCCCGGGGGGTCTGGTGGAGCGCACGCAACAAGCGTGCTTGCCGCGCCTAGGATAGCGTACGAAATCGCCAATCCGTGTGTCAGAGGCCGCTGTCAGGCAATGGCCGCCGACACCGGAAACCGCATCGTCACGCGGAATCCTGGGGACGCCCCATCGGCCGCAGCCGGCCCGACTGCCAGCTCCCCACCCAGATGCCGCACCAGCCGGTCGACGATGGCCAAGCCGAGGCCGCAATGCGCATTGCCGCCACGCGCCGGGTCCAGACGGACGAACGGGCGCATCACGCGGTCAATGTCCGTGGTGGGGATACCTGCGCCGTGGTCTTCCACCGTCAGCGTGTAGCCGCCTTCGTCGGCGGTTGTGCGCACGTTGACGGGCTCGGCACCGTATGCGAAGGCGTTGTCGAGCAGATTGACGACAATGCGCTCCAGATGCGTCGGCTTGAGCCGAAAGCGATCGCCGGCATGCAGATCGAGGGCAACGTGCTTGCCTTGCTCGGCAAACGGCTGCACCAGACCGCGCAGATGGCGATCGACCGTCACCTCGCGCGCTTCGCCGTCGCCGCTCTGCGCATAGGCGAGAAACTGCTCGACGATGGCCGACATGGATTCGACATCGCGCTCGATGCCGGCGCCAGCTTTCGGATCAGCCAGCATCTCGGCACGCAGGCGCAGGCGGGAAAGCGGCGTCTTCAGGTCATGCGCGATACCGGCGAGCATGGTGTTGCGCTCTTCGTCGGTGGCCGACAGATCCGCCGCCATGTGGTTGAACTGAACCGTCAACTGGCGCAGCTCGTAGGGGCCACGCTCCTTGAGCGGCGCCACGTAGCGGCGCCGGGCCAATGCGCCAGCGGCATCGGCCAAAGCACGCACGGGCCGCTGGATCTGCCATGCCGCAAACAGCGAAAACGCAATCGCAATCGCCAACACCACCATCACGCCCGGCACCACGGCAGAAATGGTCGGTGGCGCATGCACCCAGACGAGCGGCATGGCGATCCATTTGTCGCGCTGCGCAAAGCGAACGTACACCCGAGGCGTGGCGGAGGGTTCGAGCCGCAACTCCGTACCGGCCGGCAAACGACGAGCAAGCTGCCGTGCCAGTTCGGAAGACTTATCCGACGCCGATAGCGTATCGCTGGGTGGTGCGTCATTGGTTTCGGTCACCAGGTCGGGCAGCTTGGCCTTCAGGTGGCCATCCATGACGGCCTGAAACGCCTGCAGCTGGAACGCCATCTGGTCGACCGATGCCTGAAATTGCCGCTCACGGCGCTCCGCACGCAGCACACCCAGCCACGAGAAATGGCTGAGTACCAGCACCACCACGATCAGCACGGCAAGCCGCCCGAACAGCGTGTCAAACCTAGCCTTGAACTTCATCGCGCTCGCCCTGCTCTTCCCGCTCATCCGGCACAAAAGTGTAGCCACGCCCGCGCACGGTCTGGATATAGCGCGGGCGCTGGGCGTCTTCTTCCAGCACGCGACGCAGGCGCCAGATCTGCACGTCGATGCCGCGGTCCGACACGCCGCTGCCCGGGCCATACATCAATTCGACGATGTGCTCGCGCGTAAGGACCTGCATGGCGTGCGCAATCAGCAGCTTGAGCAACGCGAATTCGGTGTCGCTGATGGAGAGCGCGCGGTCGCCGCGAAACAGCGTGCGCATGCGGAAGTTGAGCTTAAAAGGGCCGAAGGCAAAGCTGTCGCGATCCTCCGGGGCCGATGCCGGCACCGCTTGGCGGCGACGCAGCACGGCGTTGATCCGCGCAAGCAGTTCGCGCGGGGAAAAGGGTTTGCCGAGGTAGTCATCCGCGCCGATCTCCAGGCCGATGATGCGGTCGATCTCGTCGCTGCGGGCAGTGAGCAGGATGACGGGCACATCATCGTTGCGGGCACGCAGGTCACGCAGGGCCGACAAGCCGTCCACCTTGGGCATCATCAGGTCGAGCACCACCAATGCGGGGCGTTCGCGCTCCAGCCGCGCGGCCAGTCCATCCCCGTCGTGCATGACGGAGACGGCAAAACTCTGTTGGGTCAGGTATTCGCGCAGCAGGTCGCGCAGTTCGACGTCGTCATCGACGACCAGGATCTTGGTGCCGCTCATGTCGCTCGGGATTTGCTTGGGCGTGGTGTGCGTCAACGCAGACGCTTGAAAGTGTGCCCATGATAGCCACTACCGCGCACACAGATGCCGCGTATTTCCGCCATATTGTTTCTCGCAGTAACAGCACCATCGATTTGTAATCTGCAGTAATACAACCTACGGTGCGACTAATTCTGCGCAAAGGCGATGCCTTTAAGCTGCGGGCTGTTTAGAGCAGGCGCCCAGTATCATGTGCGCTTGCCCTCATATCGCTAAGAACAGGAAGCCACCATGTCCGACGCCAAGGACCCACAAGCCGGCCAGCCCGATGCCGGACGCCATCCGCACGACACGTCCAACGGGGTTTCGCCGACACTGCTGCCGCCGCCGCGTGAGGGTGGCAATGCGGGCGGCAAGCGGCGGCGCTGGGGCATCTGGGTTGTCCTCATCATCCTGGCACTGATCGGCTATGCGGTGTACCACGCGATACACCGCAACAGCGGCGGCCAAGGTGCTGGGCGCGGCGGCCCGGGTGGACGTGGCGGTGCCATGGCCGGCAAGCCCATGCCGGTCATGGTGGCCACCGCGGCCAAGGGCGACATCAACGTCGTGCTATCTGCGCTGGGCAACGTCACCCCCGTTAATAACGTGACCGTCAAAACCCGCGTGGACGGCCAACTCGTGCGCTTGGCCTTCACGGAAGGCCAGACCGTCAAGGCCGGCGACCTGCTGGCCGAAATCGACCCGCGCACCTATCAAGCGCAACTCGCACAAGCCGAAGGCCAACTCGCACGCGACCAGGCGTTGCTGACCAATGCGAAGCTGGATCTGCAGCGCTACCAGACACTGCTGTCGCAAGACTCGATTGCCAAGCAGCAGGTGGACACGCAGGCCTCGCTGGTGCGCCAGTACGAAGGCACGGTCAAGCTGGACCAGGGCAATGTCGACAACGCACGTGTGCAGTTGTCGTACACGCGGATCACAGCGCCGGTGTCGGGCCGCGTGGGTCTGCGCCAGGTGGATCCGGGCAACATCGTGCATGCATCGGATACCAACGGCATCGTCGTGATCACGCAGATTGATCCGATCACCGTCATCTATTCCATCCCGGAAGACAACCTGCCGAAGGTGATGCCGCGCCTGCAATCGGGCAACAAGCTGCCCGTGGAAGCCTGGGACCGCGCACAAACGACGGTACTCGCACACGGCGCACTGATGACCGTGGACAACACCATCGACAACACCACCGGCACGGTCAAGCTGCGCGCGCAGTTTCCGAACCAGAACGCCGCGCTGTTCCCCAACCAGTTTGTGAACGTGCGCATGCGCGTCGATACGCTGCATGATCAGGTGATCGTGCCCGGCGCGGCCATCCAGCGCGGCACGCAAGGCACCTTCGTCTATGTGGTGGGCGACGACAGCAACGTGTCGCTGCGCGTGGTCAAGCTGGGCGTGACGGAGGGCGATCGAGTGTCCGTTGCCCAGGGCCTGAAAGTGGGCGAGCGCGTGGTGGTTGATGGAGCGGACAAGCTGCGCGATGGCGCACCGGTGGAGGTGATCCAGCCCGGCGCCTCCCCCGCCAGCGCGCCGGCTGCCGGCCAGGACGGGCAGCAGGGCCGTCGCCACCGTCGCGGCCAAGGCGGCGCCTCCGCGCCTGCCGCAAGCGCGCCTGCGGCCAAGCCGTAATCGCGTGTACCCGCCTGAAGTCTTCTGCACCGAGTTGGCATGAATCCCTCCCGCATATTTATCCTCCGGCCCGTGGCGACCACCCTGCTGATGGTCGCCATCCTGCTGTCGGGCCTGGTGGCGTACCGGATGCTGCCGATTTCCGCGCTGCCAGAGGTCGACTACCCGACCATCCAGGTGACGACGCTGTATCCGGGCGCCAATCCGGATGTGATGACGTCATCCATCACGGCGCCGCTGGAGCGCCAGTTCGGCCAGATGCCGGGGCTCACGCAGATGACGTCGTCCAGCTCCGGCGGCGCCTCGGTGATCACGCTGCAGTTTGATCTGTCGCTCTCGCTCGACATTGCCGAGCAGGAAGTGCAGGCCGCCATCAACGCTGCCGGCAACCTGCTGCCGAATGACCTGCCGATGCCGCCGATCTACAGCAAGGTCAACCCGGCAGATGCGCCCATCCTGACGCTGGCGATCACCTCCAACACGATGCCGCTGCCCAAGCTGGAAGACTTGGTCGATACGCGCATCGCCCAGAAGCTGTCGCAGTTGCCGGGCATCGGCCTGGTCAGCATCAGCGGCGGGCAGCGGCCGGCGGTGCGCATCCAAGCCAATACGTCGGCGCTGGCGGCGCTGGGGCTGTCGATCGACGACATCCGCACGGCCATTGGCACCGCCAACGTGAACGGCGCCAAGGGCAGCTTCGATGGCCCGGCGCGCGCCTCCACCATCGACGCCAACGACCAGCTCAAGTCCGCCGCTGAGTACGGCAAGATGATCGTCGCCTACAAGAACGGCGCACCCATCCGCCTGACCGACGTCGCGCAGATCGTCGACGGCGCCGAGAACACCAAGCTGGCCGCGTGGGCCAACGCCACGCCCGCCATCATCCTGAACGTGCAGCGCCAGCCTGGCGCCAACGTGATCGAGGTGGTCAACCGCGCCAAGGCGCTGCTGCCGCAGCTCAAGGACACCCTGCCCGGCAACGTGGAAGTGACACTGCTGACCGACCGCACCACCACCATCCGCGCCTCCGTATCGGACGTGCAGTTCGAACTGATGCTGGCCGTGGCGCTGGTGGTGATGGTGATTTTCGTGTTCCTGCGCAACGTGCCGGCCACCATCATTCCGGCGGTGGCGGTGCCGCTGTCCCTGGTGGGCACGTTCGGCGTGATGTACATGGCCGGGTTCTCGATCAACAACCTGACGCTGATGGCGCTGACCATTGCCACCGGCTTTGTGGTGGATGACGCCATCGTCATGATCGAGAACATTGCCCGCTACATTGAAGACGGCGACCCACCCATGGAAGCTGCGCTCAAGGGCGCTAAGCAGATCGGCTTCACCATCATCTCGCTTACGTTCTCGCTGATTGCGGTGCTGATTCCGCTGCTGTTCATGGGCGATGTGGTGGGTCGGCTCTTCCGGGAGTTTGCGATCACGCTGGCGGTGTCGATTTTAATTTCGGCGGTGGTATCGCTCACGCTCACGCCGATGATGTGCGCGCGCTTGCTCAAGCACATTCCCGAAGCCGAGCAGTCGCGCTTCTACCATGCTGCCGGTGCGTTTTTCGATAACGTCATCGCGCGCTACGGCCGCATGCTGCAGTGGGTGCTCAACCGCCAGAAGAGCACGCTGCTGGTGGCCATCGGCACGCTGGTGCTGACGGGGTTGCTGTATGTGGTGGTGCCCAAGGGCTTCTTCCCCGTGCAGGACACGGGCGTGATCCAGGGCATTTCGGATGCGTCGCAATCGATCTCGTTCTCGGCCATGGCCGAGCGCCAGCAGAAGCTGGCCGAGGTGGTGCTCAAAGACCCGGCAGTGGTCAGCCTGTCGTCGTTCATCGGCGTGGACGGTGTGAACACCACGCTCAACAGCGGCCGCATGCTGATCAACCTGAAACCCAAGGACCAGCGCGACGCGGACGCCACCGAGATCATCCAACGCCTGCAGCCTGAGCTGGCCAAGGTGGCTGGCATCCAGCTTTACATGCAGCCGGTGCAGGATCTGACGATTGAAGACCGCGTCAGCCGCACGCAGTACCAGTTCACGGTGGAAGACCCGAACCCGAACAACCTGTCGAAGTGGGTGCCGAAACTGGTCGAACGCCTGCAGCAGACCAAGGAGCTGCGCGACGTGGCGAGCGACTTGCAGGACAACGGCCTGCGTGCCTATGTGCAGGTGGACCGCGACAAGGCAGCGGTGTATGGCATCACCATGGCGGCGGTCGATAGCGCGCTGTACAGCGCTTACGGCCAGCGCCTGGTGTCGACCATCTTCACGCAATCGAACCAGTACCGCGTGGTGCTGGAAAGCGACCCGAAGATGCAGCTTGGGCCCCACTCGCTGTACGACCTGCACGTGCCCTCCAGCAGTGGCCAGCAAGTCCCGCTGGGCGCCTTTGCCACGGTGGTGGAACAACCGGGCTCGCTGGTGGTGAACCATCAGGGGCAGTTCCCGGCGGCCACGATCTCGTTCAACCTGGCGCCGCGCGCGTCGCTGGGTGCGGCGGTGGATACGATCAACGCGGTCGAACAGGAAATCGGCCTGCCCGCCAGCATGCAGACCAGCTTCCAAGGCGCTGCATTGGCGTTCCGCGCATCGCTCTCCAATCAGCTTTGGCTGATCCTGGCGGCCATCATCACCATGTACATCGTGCTGGGGGTGCTGTACGAAAGCACCATCCACCCGGTGACGATTCTGTCGACGCTGCCGTCGGCCGGCGTGGGTGCGCTGCTGTCGCTGCTGCTTGCGGGCAAGGACATGGGCATCATCGCCATCATCGGGATCATCCTGCTGATCGGTATCGTCAAGAAGAACGCGATCATGATGATCGACTTCGCGCTAGAGGCCGAGCGAGAGCAAGGCATGAAGCCGCGCGACGCGATCTACCAAGCCTGCCTGCTGCGCTTCCGTCCGATTCTGATGACGACCATGGCGGCACTGCTGGGCGCCCTACCGCTAATGCTGGGCACGGGCGTGGGCTCGGAGCTGCGCCAGCCGCTCGGGATCACGATGGTGGGCGGTCTGCTGGTCAGCCAGGTGCTGACGCTGTTCACCACGCCCGTCATCTATCTGGCGTTCGACAACCTAGGCCTGCGCCTGCGCGACTGGCGTGAGCGGCGCGCGGCGCGGCGCGGGCATCCGCGTTCCGGCGGCACCGCAGACGATCACGGCGGCCAGCCATGAACCTATCCGCTACCTTCATCGCGCGGCCGGTTGCCACAGCACTGCTGACCATCGGTGTGGCGCTGGCGGGCATGGCTGCGTTCAAGCTGCTGCCGGTGTCGCCGCTGCCGCAGGTGGACTTTCCGACCATCTCCGTCAACGCCTCGCTGCCGGGTGCCAGCCCCGAAACGATGGCGGCCACGGTGGCCACGCCACTCGAGCGTTCGCTCGGGCGCATTGCGGGCATTACGGAGATGACGTCGTCCAGCTCGCTGGGCTCATCGCGCATTACGCTGCAGTTTGACCTATCGCGCGACATCGACGGTGCCGCGCGTGACGTGCAGGCCGCCATCAATGCCTCGCGCAGCCTGCTGCCCTCGGGCCTGCCGAGCAACCCGACGTATCGCAAGGTCAACCCGGCCGACGCGCCGATCATGATTCTCGGGCTCACGTCCGACACCATGTCGCGCGGCGAGCTGTACGACGCGGCATCGACCATCCTCGCGCAAAAGCTGTCGCAGGTGACCGGCGTCGGTCAGGTGACCATTGGCGGCGCATCGTTGCCCGCCGTGCGCGTGGAGCTGAACCCGACGGCGCTGAACAAATACGGCATCTCGATGGAGACCGTACGCGGGATGATCACCGCTACCAACGCCAACAAGCCCAAGGGCATGCTGGAATCGGGCGAGCGCGTGTGGACCATCTACGCCAACGACCAGGCCAAGAAGGCCGTCGAATACAAGCCGCTCATCATCGCGTGGCGCAATGGCTCGCCGGTGCGGCTGCAAGATGTGGCCGACGTCAGCGACGGCGTGCAGGACATCCGCAACTACGGCTCGGCCAACGGCAAGGCGTCGGTACTGCTCATCATCAGCCGGCAGCCCGGCGCCAACATCATCGACACGGTCGACGCCATCAACGCCACCCTGCCCTATCTGCGCAACACCATTCCCGCGCAAATCAACCTGGATGTGATGATGGACCGCACGCCCACCATCCGCGCCTCGCTGCGCGATGTGGAGCACACGCTGGTGCTGTCGATTGCGTTGGTGATCATGGTGGTGTTCCTGTTCTTGCGCAACGTGCGGGCCACGCTCATCCCCAGCGTTGCGGTGCCGGTCTCGCTCATCGGCACGTTCGGGGTGATGTACCTGTGCGGCTACAGCCTCGACAACCTCTCGCTGATGGCGCTGACGGTGGCAACCGGCTTCGTGGTCGACGATGCCATCGTGGTGCTCGAAAACGTCTCGCGCCATATTGAGAATGGCATGCGGCCGATGCAGGCTGCACTCAAGGGCGCGCGTGAGGTCGGCTTCACGGTCGTATCGATGAGCCTCTCCTTGATTGCCGTATTCATTCCGCTGCTGCTGATGGGCGGCATTGTCGGGCGACTGTTCCGTGAGTTTGCGGTCACGCTGTCGGTGGCAATTCTGGTGTCGCTGGTGGTATCGCTCACCACCACGCCCATGATGTGCGCGCGCTTGCTGAAGCCGGCCAACGAAGAAGAGCACGGCTGGTTCCACCGCAAGACCGAGAGCTTCTTCACCTGGCTGCTCGATGGCTACCGGTATTCGCTGGCCTGGGCGCTGCGCCATAGCTGGCTCACGCTGTTGATCCTCGGCCTGACGATCTTCCTCAACGGCTACCTGTACGTGATCGTGCCCAAGGGCTTCTTTCCGCAGCAGGACACGGGCCGTGTGATGGGCTTCATCCAGGCAGACCAGGCGATCTCGTTCCAGGCCATGCGCACCAAGCTGACGGACTTCATCAGCATCGTGCGGCAAGACCCGGCGGTGGAAAACGTGGTCGGCTTTACGGGCGGCAGCCAGCGCAACACGGGGCAGATGTTCCTCCAGCTCAAGCCGCTGGCTGAACGCAAGCTGTCGGCCGATCAGGTCATCAACCGGCTGCGCGGCAAGCTTGCTCAGGAGCCGGGCGCGAGCCTGTTCCTGCAGTCGGTACAGGACATCCGCGTGGGCGGCCGCGCCAGCAACGCGCAGTATCAATACACGCTGCAGGCCGACAACCTCGATGAACTGCGCGCCTGGGAGCCGAAGATCAAGCAAGCACTGTCGCAACTCAAGTCGCTGACCGACGTCAACACCGATGCGCAAGACAAGGGCCTGCAGACCTCGCTCGTGATCGACCGCGACAAGGCCAAGGCGCTCGGCCTCAACCCGAGCGATATCGACAACGCACTGAACAACGCCTTCGGTCAGCGCCAGGTGTCGACCATCTACAACCCGCTCAACCAGTACCGCGTGGTGATGGAAGCCGCGCCGCAGTACTGGCAGAACCCCGAAGGCCTGCGCGACATCTACCTCATCACCTCAACCGGCGCGCAGGTACCGCTGTCGACGTTCTCGCACTACGAGCCGACCAACACGGCGCTGGCGGTGAACCACCAGGGCCAGTTCGCGGCCAGCACGATTTCGTTCAACCTGGCGCCGGGCGCGTCGCTGTCGGGCGCCACGCAGGACATCCAGGACGCCATGAACCGCATCGGCGTGCCGAGCACCGTGCATGGCAGCTTCCAGGGCACGGCCAAGGCGTTCCAGGACTCACTCTCCAGCCAGCCCGTGCTGATCCTGTTCGCGCTCATCACCATCTACATCGTGCTGGGTGTGCTGTACGAGAGCTACATGCACCCGATCACGATCCTGTCGACGCTGCCCTCGGCGGGGGTGGGCGCGCTGCTGGCGCTGATCATCACGGACACGGACTTTTCGATCATCGCGCTGATCGGCGTGATTTTGCTGATCGGCATCGTCAAGAAGAACGCGATCATGATGATCGACTTCGCCCTGGAGGCCGAGCGTAGCCAGGGCATGAGCCCGACGGATGCCATCTTCCACGCCTGCGTGCTGCGCTTTCGGCCGATTCTGATGACGACGATGGCCGCGCTATTGGGCGCCCTGCCGCTGGCCCTCGGCCATGGCGACGGCGCGGAGCTGCGCACGCCGCTGGGTATCTCCATCGTCGGTGGGCTGCTGGTCAGCCAGATCCTGACGCTCTACACCACGCCGGTGGTCTACCTGGCGCTCGACAAGCTGCGCCTGCGGCTACTGGGCCGTCGCCGGGAAGCACCTTTACCCGCGTTGGACTCCGCATTGGATTCGCAAGGAAGCTGAACATGACAAGAGGCCCCCAAGCCCTCCGCCCCCTCCTGCTCGCGCTCGCGGCATGCGCGCTGATGTCCGCCTGCGCGGTCGGCCCCGACTACAAGCGCCCCGATGCCGAGGTGCCGCAGCAGTACAAGGAAGCCGGCGACTGGAAAGTTGGCACGCCCAACGACGCCCTCGCCCGCGGCAAGTGGTGGGAAATTTTCAATGATCCGCAACTGAACGCGCTGGAAGAACAGGTGGCGGCGGCCAACCAGAACATCCTGGTCGCGGAATCGCAATACCGTCAGGCGCAGGCGCTGGTGCAACAGGCGCGCGCGTCGTTCTTCCCCACGCTGGGCGCCAATGCGTCGGCCACGCGCAGCCGTTCGGTGCGCACCACGGTCAACCCGGATGGCAGCCTGGGGACCGGCAACCCGTCGATCACCAACGCGCAAAGCCTATCGCTCGATGCCAGTTGGGAGTTGGACCTGTGGGGCCGCATCCGCCGATCGGTGGAGTCCAACCAGGCCAGCGCGCAAGCCAGCGCGGGCGATCTGTCCTCGGCATTGCTGTCGGCGCAGGCCACGCTGGCGCAGGATTATTTTCAATTGCGTGTCACGGATACACAGAAGGCCGTCCTGCAGCGCACCGTGGCCGATTACGAGCGCTTCCTCACGCTCACGCAAAACCAGTACGCAGTGGGTGTGGCGCAGCGCTCCGACGTGCTCACCGCGCAGACGCAGCTAAAGCAGGCGCAAGCGCAATTGCTGGACACGGAAGTCACGCGGGCACAGCTGGAACACGCGATTGCCGTGCTGATCGGCAAGCCGCCGGCGGAGTTTTCGCTGGCGCCGATCGCTGCTTCCAACGTGTACGAACTGCCTGCGTTGCCGGACATTCCGCTGGAGGTGCCTTCCTCAGTGCTGGAGCGCCGGCCCGACGTTGCCGCCGCCGAGCGCCGCATGGCGGCGGCCAACGCGCAGATCGGCGTGGCCAAGGCCGCGTACTTCCCGACGCTCACCTTGGGCGCATCGGCCGGGCTGTCGGCCAATACGCTGTCGCGCCTGGCAACGCTGCCAAGCCGCGTGTGGTCGATCGGCCCGTCGCTGGCGGCCACGCTGTTTGATGCCGGCGCGCGCTCTGCGGCGGTCGACAAGGCCGGCGCGGCATACGACGGCACCGTCGCCACCTATCGCCAGACGGTGCTCGGCGCCTTCCAGGACGTGGAAGACAACCTGGCCGCCCTGCGCTGGCAGGCGCAGGAATTCGACGCGCAAGCCGACGCCGTCAAGGCCGCCCAGGAAGCCGCGCAGCTAGATCTGAACCGCTACCGCGCGGGCACGATCAGCTTCCTGGAAGTCATCACCGCCCAAGCCACCGCCTACAACGCAGAACGCACGCTGCTCACGCTGCAGGGCAAGCGGTACTCGGCGGCCGTGCTGCTCGTCAAGGCACTGGGCGGCGGCTGGCACGGCAAGGTGCCGGTCGTCGGCCAAGCCGCGCTGCAACCCGCATCCCCCGCGGCGGCGCCCTCCGCGCAATAACAAAACCATCCGACCTTGCCGGCAGCTGACGTTCCGCTGCCGGCAATACCACCTTGCGCGGTGGTGGCGCACATCGTTAGAGAGTTCCTCCTATAATCGTCAGAATTTGTTTCAGGCTGCCCCGATCGTTCGGGCCGGCTGCGAGAGCGCAGGCGCGTAATTTGCGTGGCCCCGTGCCTTGCAAGCCAGTCGCCCGGCGCCATCCCGACCGTCTGTTTGCCTGCCGCCATGTCCGTCGCGCGCGTGGCTGGCCGATGCTGTTGCCGTGAATCACGCGCGCTGCTCAAACGACTCTGCCTCTCTCTGATGATCCGATCCGCGCTTTCCCGCTCCACCAAGTTGCTGGCTGCCGCCCTGGGCGCTGCCTCGCTGTTCGCCGCCCTGCCGGCCCAAGCCGATCCGTCTGTGCGCGCCATTTACGGCAAGGACAACAAGCATGGCATTGAAAAATATGGTGTCGATCTGGACTTCGACTCGGGCTACCACTGGGGCAATCCGGAAGGCTGGTTTGTCAATCTGGACTGGGAAGTCGCCCTCGGCCAATGGCGCTCGACCAAAGGCACCAACCGCCAGAACCTCACCGAATTCGGCGTGACGCCGCTGTTCCGCATTGAAAAGCGTGGCAGCTCGTGGGTGCCGTTCGTGGAAGTCGGCATCGGCCCGCGCCTGCTGTCGCACACCCGCACGTCGGATGAACACAACTTCAGCACGGCCTTCCAGTTCTCCGACATGATCGGCGTGGGCGTGGCCTTTGGCAGCAAGCAGCAGTTCCAGATGGGCTACCGCTTCGAGCACCTCTCGAATGCATCGATCAAGCGCCCGAACCCGGGGACGGATCTGAACGAGCTGTACCTCCGGTACACGTTCTAAGCCAACCAGGCATTGCCGGATTGTTCAGGACAGTGAGCCAAAGCCACCCCTGACGCCGGCAGCCATCTCCGATACGACTGGCTTGAACCACGGCGGGAGCTGCCGTACTCAGTCGTTGCCGAGGAGAAAATTCCCGCGCAAATCGAGCTGCTCCCCGCTCTCGCTCTGTGTCTCATCCTTCAGCGCCACGCCCGACAAACCGCGGCGATGCGCTTCGGACATCAGGTAGTGCAGCTTGTAAGCGGCCTCCTCGTAACGCAAGCCTTGCGGACGGACATTCGAGATGCAGTTGCGGCTGGCATCGGTCAGGCCCCGCGCAGGCATCCACGTCAGATACAGCCCCATGCTGTCAGGCGAGCTCAGGCCCGGGCGCTCGCCGATCAGGATCACCACCAGCTTCGCGCCCAACAGTTCACCCACTTCGTCGGCCACCGCCACGCGCCCCTGGCGCACGATGACCGGCGGCGCGATCTTCCACCCTTCCGGGACGATGCGCCGCTGGAGTTCGGCGAGAAAAGGCGCCGCGTTTTGACCCACAGCCAATGACGACAGGCCGTCTGCGATGACGAAGGCGACGTCATAGGGACGTGCCTGCGCCGCGGCCGCGAATGGTGCAGCGAGCATCTGTGCGCGCGATTCGTCGGACAGGCGCCGCCCAAGATCGGGCCGCTGCAGATAGGTGAGCCGGTCGGGCGCGGCGCTGTGCACCTGCATCACGGCATCCGCCGCGCAGATGCCATGCGCCTGCAACTGCAGCTTCAGAGCGTCAACGTCCAGCGCAAGATGCACCGCGTCGCGCGCCTGCGCGTGCGCGAGCTGGAAGGCCAGTTGCGGCCCCGTGGGCAAGCTCACGCCAGCACGCCCCAAGGCGATGCGCGCGGCGGTAAAGCGGCGCAGCGCTTCCCACGGATTGTCGGTCACCGGTTTGGCGGGCTGGTCGGGCTGGCCAGACTTGTCGCGCTTTTCGCGCTTTTTTATCCTGTCCATGACTCAGTGCAACCGCAGCAACGCGTCGCGAAAACCGGGCGGTGTGTCGGCATGCAGGCGGAACTGCCCTTCACCGCCGACGGTGTTGAAGATCTGCATCCGCCGCAACCACGTCTCGAACTCCGGCGCCGGGCGCGAGCCCAGCACACGGCGTGCGTACAGCGCATCGTGAAAGGACGTGGTCTGGTAGTTGAGCATGATGTCGTCTGAGCCGGGGATGCCCATGACGAAGGTACAGCCGGCCACGCCCAGCAAAGTCAGCAACACGTCCATGTCGTTCTGGTCGGCCTCGGCGTGGTTGGTGTAGCAGACATCGCAGCCCATGGGCAGGCCCAGCAGCTTGGCGCAGAAATGGTCTTCCAGCCCCGCGCGGATGATCTGCTTGCCGTCATAGAGGTATTCGGGGCCGATGAAACCGACCACGGTGTTCACCAGCAAGGGCTTGAACTCCCGCGCCACCGCGTAGGCGCGTGCCTCGCAGGTCTGCTGGTCCATGCCGTGGTGGGCATTGGCCGAGAGTGCGCTGCCCTGGCCGGTTTCGAAGTACATGACGTTATCGCCGACCGTGCCGCGCTTGAGCGACAGCGCCGCCTCGCGCGCCTCACCCAGAATGGCGAGGTCGATACCGAAGCCGCGGTTGGCGGCCTCGGTGCCGGCGATGGACTGGAAGACCAGATCCACCGGCGCGCCGCGCTCGATGGCGGCGATGGTATTGGTGACGTGGGTCAGCACGCACGACTGCGTGGGAATCTCGTAGCGGGAGATGACGTCGGCCATCATGCTCACCAGCTTCACCACTTGCGGCACGTTGTCGGTGGCCGGATTGATGCCGATGACCGCATCGCCGTTGCCGTACAGCAGGCCATCGAGCATGCTGGCGGCGATGCCGCTGGCGTCGTCGGTCGGGTGGTTGGGCTGCAATCGCGTGGACAGCCGCCCCGGCAGGCCGATGGTGTTCCGGAAGGCGCTGACCACGCGGCATTTCTTGCCCACCAGGATCAGGTCCTGGTTGCGCATGATCTTGGAGACGGCCGCCGCCATCTCCGGCGTGACGCCGGGCGCAACGGCAGCCAGCACAGCGCTATCCGTATCGTCGGCCAGCAGCCAGTTGCGAAAGTCGCCGACCGTCAGGTGCGAGATGGCCGCGAAGGCGGCGCGGTCATGCGTGTCGATGATGAGCCGCGTGATCTCGTCGTCTTCATAGGGAACCAGCGGCTCCTCGATGAAGATCTTCAGCGGCAACTCGGCCAGCGCCATCTGTGCCACCGCACGCTCTTCGGCGTTGACCGCAGCCACACCCGCCAGCATGTCGCCCGAACGCGCCGGCGACGCCTTGGCCATCAGCTCCTTCAGGTCGCGAAAAGCGTAACTGGCGCTGCCAACGCGGTGGTTGAACCTGTGTCCCGGCATGCTCATTCTCCGTCTTCAGCAAGGTCCGGCGGCTGCTCAACAGACCGTCGGACCCTGCACCCTCAGGTGGTCAGCAATTGCGGTGCCGTCTTGCCGTACTTGATGCTGGTTTCCACCGGCAGCCAGTTGCCGGTCGACTCCTGACGCCCCTGCAACAGAAAGCGCGGCTTGGACGAAGGGATCTGTTCAGCTGCCAGTTTGGACAGCTCGCCGATCTTGCCGCTTTTCATGCGATTGACGATCAAACCGTACTGCGTCTCCGGGAAGTCGCGCAACATGTCGTAGTCGCCATCGCTGTCGCCGGCTACGAACAGCGGGCCATAGCCCTTCTTCGCCACGATCTCCTGCTTGATGGCGACCGACTTGCCCGGGCCCCAGGTCAGCGGCCAGTCCTTGAGATAGGCGTTGCGGTAGACCCCGCCGTTGCGCTCCAGGCGCAGACCGACGATGTTCTCGCGCGCCACGTTGTAGCCATACTTGGCGTGGGTGGCGAACACCGCCACCACATCTTCCAGCGACGCGGTGCAGACATAGACATCAATGCCGTTGCTACGCAGCGTATCCATCATGCCGGCGATCTCCGTGCACAGCCGGATGCCATGGAAATGCGTGACGCTGACCACCCCGGCCTTGCCCGGACGGTCGGCCGGGCTGGTGTACTTGACCTTGTTCAACGCCGCGCCCAGTGCGGCATCGTTGGAGGCCTCGGCCAACGCGCTGACCTCCGCCTCGCTCATGTTGGCGAAGAAGTAGATCACCCAGGGATAGCCGACACTCACGCCGTGGGTGTCGTTGACCGCCTCATACAGGTAGTAGAGCTTGGCGCGGAAGTCCTGAAACTCGACCGTGGAGGTGATCTCCGCCAGCGGCTTGCTGCCGGCCATGCCCTT
This sequence comes from Ralstonia sp. R-29, assembly GCF_049913345.1. NCBI lineage: Bacteria > Pseudomonadati > Pseudomonadota > Betaproteobacteria > Burkholderiales > Burkholderiaceae > Ralstonia > Ralstonia sp. R-29. The sequence continues at coordinate 260,457 of NZ_CP184378.1, read as the reverse complement.
GTAGTTGGCGTGCAGGAAGGCGTAGTCGGCGTCGAGGTCGGCGCAGATCGAATCGAGGTCGACCACGTTGCCGGCGGCGTTCTTGAAATCCTTGCTGAACGGGCCCGGCGGCACGTTCTGGCGGATGATGGCGGCGAACTCCGCCGGCGTGAGCTTGAAGGCCAGCGTGTTGATCTGATACATCAACAGCGCTTCCTCGCAGTCGTTCATGATGCTGGTGTTGTCCCAGTCGAAAACGGCGTAGGGGCGCTTGCTCACCTTGTAGCCGGGCGCGGTGTTGCCATGCGCGGCGATCATCTGCGCCACCATCTCGTGGTTGCGCGGTGCCCACTTGGCACGGTCCAGGCCGATGGCCGTCTTCTTCGCTGCGGCATGGCCCAGCGCCGGTGCCAGCGCGCCGCCGGCTGCGGCTGCCAGCAGCCCGCCCAGGAAGCCACGCCGGGCCAGCCCACTGGCAGCGGCATTGGCACAAGCACGCGGCCTGTCGTGAAGGTCCTGCAAGGCAGGCGTCTTGTCGCTGTTGTTCATGATGGTCGCTCTCGTCGAGTGGGTGGATTGCGTCAGTTGGTTGCGTCAATCAGGGAAGAAACCATTCAGCGGCCGGAGATCACGCCTACCGCCGCATCGCTCTCGGCGCGGCGACGCGCGGTCGCCAGGAACCAGGCATAACCCAGCGCCAGCAAGGCCAGGAAGATGCCGAAGATCAGCGGGTTGTAGTAGATCATCGTGGCCATGCACACCAACGCACCGAACAGCGCGAAGGCAGGAAAGTACGGGTACAGCGGCGCACGAAACGGACGCGCCAGGCCGGCCTCGGCACGGCGCAGCTTGAACAGGCTCAGCATCGAGAGGATGTACATCAGGATGGCGCCGAACACCGACATGGTGACGATGTTGGCCGTCAGCGTCTGGCCGCCGATGGTGATCAGCTCATCGCTGTAGATGGCGGCGATACCGACAATGCCGCCGGCAATGATGGCGCGATGCGGCGTCTTGAAGCGCGGATGCACCCGAGCAAAATACGTCGGCAGGTAGCCCTCTCGGGCCAGGGCGAAGATCTGGCGCGAGTAGCCGAGGATGATGCCGTGAAAGGACGCCACCAGCCCGAACAGACCCAGCCACACCAGCATGTGCAGCCAGTTGCTATTGGCCCCGACAATCAGCTTCATGGCCTGCGGCAGCGGGTCGTTGATGTTGGCGAGCTTGGTCCAATCACCCGCGCCGCCGGCGAACAGCATCACGCCGACGGCCAGCACGACCAACGTCAGGATGCCGGTGATGTAAGCGATAGGAATCGACCGCTTCGGATCCTTTGCCTCCTCCGCCGCCATCGCCACACCTTCGATGGCGAGAAAGAACCAGATCGCAAACGGGATCGCGGCGAACATGCCGGGTACCGCCGCCAGGCTGAAGCTGTCGCTGCCCGACCAGCCACCCTTGATGAAATTCGCCATCGAGAATCCGGGCGAGACCACACCCATGAACACCAGCAGCTCGAAGATGGCCAGTAGCGTCACGCACAGCTCGAAGGTGGCGGCAATCTGCACACCCACGATGTTGAGCGTCATGAATACCAGGTAAGCACCCAGCGCGGCCAGCTTGAGATCGATGGAGGGAAACTGCACGTTGAGGTAGGCGCCGATCGCCAGCGCAATCGCCGGCGGTGCGAACACGAACTCGATCAGCGTGGCCGCCCCGGCGAGATAGCCACCCACCGGGCCGAACGCGCGCTTGCTGTAGGCAAACGGGCCGCCTGCATGCGGAATGGAGGTCGTCAGTTCCGTAAAGCTGAAGATGAACGTGGTGTACATCGCCGCGATGAACAACGCGGTGATCGTAAAGCCGAGCGTACCGGCGCTGGCCCAGCCGTAACTCCAGCCGAAGTATTCGCCCGAAATCACCAGGCCGACTGCAATTCCCCAAAGCTGCAGGGTATTCAAAACCGGCTTCAAGACGTGGTCATGGCCGGATGAGCTGGCATCCATGGGGCTCTCCTATTGGCGCGATAGGCGCGATATGCATGTGCCGCACGCTGCGGCGCTGATGGCCTGCACGCAGGGTCAAAGCCTGCGGGCATAGCGCTTGCATGAGAAGGGACAAGCGCTGCGCCATCGGCACCAATATAAGCACGGTGGTCTTGGCGGCGTTATTGAAATTCGGCAAACCTGTCATGGGCCTAACCGCCGCGCAACACCGGGAGTCACTCACATGTCCGAGGCCCAACTGCTCCAAACTGCAACAGCCGGCTCCCCCGCGCGCGCAAACTTGGCACAGCCGCACACAAAGCGGGCGCTGCGCACCGTCATCGCGCACGATGTTGATGAACACGCCCACAACCTGACCAACTGGGAGCAGCGCTACGACCAGATTGCCTGCGGCGCGTTTGAAGGCGTGCTGGACGAATGGCAAAGCGCGGGCGTGCAGATCTTCCGTGAAAGCACCAGCCGCGCCATCCGCCAGTCGTGCCGGGTATGGTCGGATGCACTCTGGTTCGGCATCGAAGCCTACGCGGCGGGCATGCGCATCAACGGCCGCCAAGTCGGCGCGGATGCGGTGATGACGCGTCCGGGCGGCGGCGAGTTCGAACTGGTCACGCCCGACCAGCATGAGATCTACGGCATCGTTGTGCAGCGCAACGCGCTGCTGGCCACCGCCACCCGTCTGGGCTGCGAAGTGGATTGGAGCAAACTCGGCCAGGCCGAATTGCTGAATGTCGAACACGATGCGCTGGACACCTGCCGCCGCCATATCGCCGACCTGCTGCAGGTGGCCGGCGGCATGCAAGACACCCCCGGCAACGCGGCGCTGCAGTTGCGCCAGGAAGCGGTGCTGGTGTCGCTGCTGGCGCTGCTGGACAGCGGCGAGATCGAAGCCGAGGCCAGCGCCAACTTCCAGCGCCGGATGCGCATCGTCAACAACGCGTGCGAATACGCGATGGCACAGCAGAAATGCCCGGTCACCGTACCGATGCTGTGCGAGGCGGTCCATGTCAGCCGGCGCACGCTGCAATACTGCTTCGAAGATGTCCTCGGCATCAGCCCCATGGCCTACCTGCGCGCGCTCCGCCTGAACGGCGTGCGGCGCGCGCTATGCGAAGGCAGCGGCAGCCGTGCCATCGGCGACATTGCGGCGGCCTGGGGCTTCGTCAACTTCAGCCAGTTCTCCTGCGACTACAAGAAGCTCTTCGGCGAAACCCCTTCGGCCGCAGTACGGGCGAGGATGCGCTGCTGACGCCAAGCACACTGCCCACCCAGGCTGATCCGTCCGCACCGCAACATGAAAGGGTTTGCAGGCCAGTTCCTGCGAACCCTTTTTCATTGTTAGACCAGCATGCAAGCTTGGAGAAAGCCGGCCTAATGAGCAATCGCCCCATCATCGGAACCGGCACCGGCACACGCTGTACAGCGCTGTGCCAGCCATCCACTCTTCAGTGGGGCTAAACCACTCGTCTAGATTGCCGATTAACTGTTCTGGAGCTCACACTGCGCCAGTTCGGCGGGCACCACGCCGCCACGTAGACCGGGCATTGCATTCTCTTCAGCGCCACCTGACGCCATGCATCTCTTGCGCCCTTCCTGGGTCTTCTGCGCACTGTGCGCCTTCTGGGCGCCCGCGCTTGCTCTGGCGCAAACATCCATCCTGATCTACTCCGAGGCCGGGCAACGCCCGCTCTCCTACGACGACCATGGCACGCCCAAGGGCGCCTATGTCGAAAACCTGATGCGCGTGCTCAAGCGGATTCCGGGATACAAGGTGGAGATTCGCTTCGTGCCCTGGGCGCGCGCCGTGGAAGAAGCCAAGAACGGCAACAGCGCCGGCGTGCTCGGCGTGTACTACCGCCCGCAGGAGCGCCCGTTCCTGAATCATTCCAAGTCGATCTACACCGAGGACGTTGCCGTACACTGCAACCGCGATTCGGTGCGAGGGCGCGCGCTCAACACCTACCCCGACGACTTTGCCGGCTTCCGGTTCGGCAACCAGCGCGGCTACCTGGCACCCGGCCCGCGCTTCTTCGAGATGGCAAAGGCCGGCAAGATCAGCATTGTCGAAGGCCAGGAGTTTCAGGATCTCGTCAAGAAGATGCTGGTGGGCGAGATTGACTGCGTGGTCAACCCGAGCATCGTCATCAACGAGGCGCTGGTCACGCTGGAGGCGCAGGGCATTCCCGAGCGGATGCGCTACAAGTCCAAGCGGATCCTGACTGTCAAAAGCGAGACCGTTCACGTCGGGTTCAGCAAGAAATACGAAGAGTCGCACCCCGAGCTCGCCCGATTCCGCCAGCTGTTTGACAGGGCGGCAGACGAGTAATCGCGCAGCCAGCCGCCCCGCCCACTCATGCCCCCGCTGTCTCCTGTTCAATCGATCCGGAACAGGATGATCGCGCTCTTCATCGTTGTCACGACAACGACTTTAGGGGCGTTCGCCATCCATCGGCAATGGCAGCGACAACGCGATCTGGATCAGCGCTTCGAGCAACTCCGCACGGACATCCTGGACAGCCTCGGGCAGAGCCTGGCCGAACCGGTCTGGGCGCTGAACGTCGACATCATGCGGACCAAGCTGGAATCCGCGCTCGTGCATCCGGAGGTCGTTCAGGTGTGCGCGCTCTCTGCGGATCGGCAGGAAACCTATACCGCCGTCCACCGGAAAGCAGCGGGTGCCGGCACGCTCGCGTCGGGCGCCCCAACATGCACCGCTCCCAGCCCGCATGAAGTGATCAGCGAGGTAGAAATCTACCCACCCGCCGGCATCGACCCGCAGCGTAGAAAACAGCCGATCGGCAAAGCGGTCCTCTACCTCACCCGAGACCCCATGCGCCACGCCCTGCGTGCCGCCATGATCCAGGGCATCACGGAGGTCGCCGCCATGGATGTGGCCCTGGTGCTGCTGCTGACCTTCGGGCTGCGCATGGTGTTCCGGCCGCTGGCGCATCTACAGCGCGCGCTGTTCAACCTCGCCTCGTCCCAGGGTGATCATCTGGAAGAGCTTCCCAAGTTGGGCCGCACGGAGTTCGACAGTGTCATCGAGGGCTTCAACCAAGTCCTGCGCAAGCTCAAGCGCATCATCGCGCAGCGCACAGAAGCCGAAATGACGGCGCGCGAGGCCATCCACATCACCAACGAGGCCTTCGCGCAGCTTCAGGCTACCCAAGCGGAGCTGGTCGAAAAAAACCGGCAGCTGGAAACGCTCTCCCTGACCGATCAGCTCACCGGCGTATTCAACCGGCGATGTCTGGATGCCGTGCTCACCCACGAGCTGGAGCGCTGCCTGCGCGATGGCAGTCCACTGGCCATCATCCTGATGGATGTGGATCGCTTCAAATCCATCAATGACACCCATGGGCATCAGGTGGGCGACCAAGTGCTGGTGGAGGTTGCCAGCCGCATCGTGCACGTCAAGCGGCCAACCGATACGGTCGGCCGTTGGGGCGGTGAAGAGTTTCTGCTGATCTGCCCCAATGCCGGGCCGGAAGATGTCATGGGCTATGCGCAATGCTTGCGCAAGGCGATCGGGGAGCACGATTTCCGCCTGATCGGCCGGATGACGGCGAGCCTTGGCGTGACCTGCATGCAAGATGAGGACACCATCCACGGCATGATCTCGCGCGCAGATGCGGCTTTGTACCGAAGCAAGAAAAACGGCCGCGATCGCGTGGAGTTCGCCCTGCACGGGGCTGGGGCGCACGCCACGCCCGAGAACGAACCCCTCGGCGACTGATCAGGCTGGCAGGTGGCAGCAGATCAGTGCGCGTCAGCCTCGCCGTCGAAATCGCGATCGCGCGATCGCATGCCCATCAGGCGCTCGTAGTTGAGCGAGGCATGGAAGCCAAAGCCATTGCCGCCGGCACGCTTGACTTCGTACATGGCGGCGTCGGCGTTGCGGATCAGCGTCTGGGCATCGCGGCCATCGGTCGGATACAGCGCCACGCCGGCACTCACGCCCAGCGACAGCACATGGCCCTCCACGCGGAACGGGGTCTGCAATTGCTCGATCAGGCGCTCGACGGTCTGCGAAACGTCTTCGCGCGTGGTGCAGTGCGTGAGGACGGCGACAAACTCATCGCCGCCCAGGCGCGCCACTGTGTCGGACGCACGCAGGCCGCTGCGCAGGCGCATGGCGGTGGCCTTGAGAACGAGGTCGCCCACGCCGTGGCCATATTCATCGTTCACGGGCTTGAAGCGATCCAGGTCGACAAAGACGACCGCCACCTGCGCACGGGCACGGCGTGCCGCCTGGATGGCGACGAACAGCCGATCGCGCAGCAGGCGCGCATTGGGCAGGTCGGTCAGCGGGTCATGCAGCGCCAGATGGTGCGCCTTGTCGAGTGCGGCACGGCGCTGGGTGACGTCGAGCAGCGTGCCGCTCACGCGGGTGGCCATGCCAAGGGCATCGCGCTCGGTCACACGGCCACGCGCCGCCACCCAGATCCACTGGCCATGGCCGGCGCGCATGCGCTGTTCCACTTCAAAACTGTCGGCATCGCCACGCAGATGGCGATAGATGCGTCGCGCACTCGTCGTCGCGTCTTGCGGGTGCACCATGGAAAACCAGCCGTCCGGATCGTTCGGCAAATCGGCCGGATCGTAGCCGAGCATATCGGCAGTGCGGCGATTGAATGACACGTGCCGCGCCCGCGTGGACCAGTCGAACGTGCCCAGGCCTGCGCCGTCCAGCACATAGGCCAGCCGCTGCTCCGACGCGCGCAGCGATTCGAGCGCCAGACGCCGCGCAGTCACGTCCTGAACCTGCACAACAAGGTGCTTGGCATCGCCAGTATCCTGGTGCGCCAGGGCCACGTCGGCTTGGACCCACACGGTGCTGCCATCCTGGCGCACAAAGCGGGTCTCCAGCGAGAGCGACTCCCGGTGGCCGGCAAGTAAGGCACCGATGCCGTCGCGCGTGCGCTGGGCGTGATCGGGGTGACAGAGATCGAAGAGATCGCGCGAGCGCAGCGCCTGTGCTTCGTGCCCCGTCAGCGCACACAGCGCCCGGTTCACGTCGAGAAAGCGACCCTCCGGCGCGCACAGGCCGATCCCAATCGGCGAATGTTCGATCGCAGCCTTATACAAATGGTGGTCCTCAAGCATGGCGATGCACTTCGCGAATGCGGCAGTCCCGGGGAGCAACGGATATGACGGCACCGGCTCGCCCGCCACTGCGTGATCGCAATGGGCCGCATTAGGCAAGCTGCGGTGGTGCTCGACGTGGATCCCCGTAACCGGTCTCGTGGTCTGCGCGTTCAGCCGGAGGCTGGCAGACCTGTCGCACACAATCCATGTGCGCGAATTCGAGGCGGACTATAGAAGCCGTGAGTTAACGGGGCAATCCCTTCCCGCGAGGGGACACGGGTCAGACGCTCGTTCTGGCCCCTCGTGCTTGAAGTCGACGCGAGGGAAACGCGCCCCGCGTCATTCCCGTCTGCGTTTGTCGCTGCCGGTGGCCGGCAGCTGCCCGGCCACGCCGGACATCGGACAACTGTACACCTACGTCTACACCGCGACAGTCAGCCTTTCGGCTAGGTTTTATGGTGCGTGGCCTGATGCATACGTTTGCCTGAGGCAAACGCCGGTACCTCCACATTGCGGATGCCTGCATAGGCAGTGAATGCTGCCGGACTCATCCAGAAGAACGAAACGGCAATCACACCGGCACGGGCTCCGCTACTATGACTGATATCGCTCCGGGGGGACGAGTCAACACAGCCAGCCGCCGTGCGCCACGCGACGCCTGCGGTTGTGGGAGGTTGTATGGAATTAAGTTTTGTCGCCCCGGGTACCGAAACACACCGCTACGCGCTCAAGCTGGCGGGGCTGCCCGAGGGGAGCGAGCCGGTCGACCCCGCGTGGATCGACGACGCACTGACCGCCGCCATTCGCGTCTTTGACGCACACCGTGTGCACTTTGCCGACGCCTATTTCGCCTACCGCGCCCGTGACGCGGCGCAGCATCCCGCACGTGCCGGCGAGGCCGCGCCGCACATGCTCCCCAGCGGGGACCTGCACGACGACACGCCCCTGCTCGCGGATACGTTTGCGATTGCGCAGCTTGCCGCACTCGTCTCGCTAGAGGCCGCTGGCATGGCCGACATCATCGACGTGCACTTGATCGTGGAACGACTGCGCGACGATGGCCAGACGCGCTCTGCGGATGGCCTGGCCGAGGTGACTTTCCCGACCGACGCCGCCTCAGGCCTGCACGCCACCGCCCGCCGACACTGATCGCTAGCGCCCGCGCCTGCTACACGCCGGCCGCTTCGGCACAATGGCGGGCTGCGGCTCCCTGGGCGCCCCGACAGCAGCGGCGTCGCGGAACGTCCAATGCCGGTGCACCAGAAAATTGAAGACCGCCGTAATGGCCGAGGCAAACACCTGCGCGAGCAGGTAATACAGCCCAAGCGACAGGCCAATCGCCATGATGGTCGCATTGCACCCCAGCGCCAGAAACGCGACCAGCCCAAACCGCACCATCGCGCCAATGTGACCGCGCGTGCTGTTGAACACCGCCTGCCGGCTGATGATGTAGTTGAGCGTGGCGCCGATCACGCTGCCGGCCACCGAGGCCCGCCAGGGCGACACGCCGGCCTGCACCAGCCCGAACAGCACCACGTAGTGCGCCAGCGTGGCACCGAAGCCGATGACGACATAGCGGGAGAACTGCGCCGCCACAGCCCAGAAACGCTGCGCGCGCCCGAGGTCTGCGTGCGGCCCACCTGCCTGAGAATCAAAATTGCGCTGAGTCATGGCCGCAAGGTGCGCAACTCCCGTGCCCGTTTAAAGTTGGGCAACATTTTGCCGTATAAGCACGTGGGCACCCGCGCCGCTGCGGACGCTCCATTGACATGCTCGAACTCCAACCTCTCGACATTCCGCTAGCGATCCCCCTGCCGTGGCCGATGCTCGACGCCGACGGGCAGTTGCTCGTCCCCAAAGGCGACGTCATCCACTCCCCGGAAGAGATCGACCTGCTCTTCACCCTGCACCGGCCACACCGTCAGGCCGACGGCACGCCTGCCAGCGCTTCGCCATTCGCCAACACGCTGTTTCCGAATACGCTGTTCCCCGACATGGCGGAGGACCCGGAGAACGAGCGCTCCATCGCCATGGAACAGCTTGGCCTGCGCCCGGGCGGCATGCTGACCGTGCGTCTGACCGCCGGCGCCGGGCAAAGCAAGGGGGCCGCGCGTGTGATGGGCTATAGCCCGCAGCGCCATCTGCTCATTACCATGCCGGCCGACGGTGGCCGCGCCGTCATGCCGGTCAAAGACGAGCTGCTGGAGATCCACGCCTTCTCGGGCGAGGGCATTGCCAGCTTTGAATGCACGGTGATGGCCGTGTGCCGCATCCCGTTCGAATACGTCGTCTTGTCGGCGCCAAGGCGCATCAAAAGCCGTGCGCTGCGCAAGTCGCTGCGCGTACGCGCCAACGTGGTGGGCAAGATGCTGGTGAGCGGCGAGCCGCCGCGCATGATCCATATCTCCGACATCAGCACCACGGGTGCATCGTTCCGATCGGCCCATCGGCTGGAGTTGAGCGGTGCGCCTGCGCGCCTGCGATTCCGCGTGAAAACCCGCGACTACCACTCCGAGTTGGTGGCCGCCGCGCTGATCCGCAGCGAAAAGCCCGCCGACCTGCCCAATGCGTATCAGTACGGCGTGGAGTTCATCGAATTAGGGGCCTCGCAACGGATGCTGCTGCAGTGCTTTATCTACGAGCAATTGCTTTGGGGTGGCCAGCGCATGGCGTAAAATCAGTGATATGCGCAATATTTTTATCAGATGTAATTATCTCTAAACATAAAAAACGCCCGTACGATTCCCGCGACAATGCGCCGGGCAACGGCCCGGCAAGCGGAGTTTCGGCTTATGATGCCCACAGGTTCGTCGTGACAACTCGACACAATTGAATGACCCGCGCGAACCGACGCATTTCCGTTTCACAGGTATTTGCAGGACGATCTCCATTTATGAGTCGCGCCACGTCCGTCGCGCCATCGGGTCTGGACCCCATCTCCGGGTTGCCGGACCGCGAACGATTCATCCGGTGGCTGGCCGCGCTGCCTCAGCCCATGCAGCCCGCGCAGCCGGATGGCACTGGCGCGTTGCTGCTGATCGGCTTTGACCACTTTGCCGAGGCGACCACCACGCTGGGCCCGCTGGCCGCGCGGGCGATCCTCGTCGAGTGTGCGGCGCGGCTCAAAGCGTTGTGCGACGCCGGCGTCGATGCCACGGCTCCCTTCGTTGGCCGCGTCGGCCACGAAACCTTTGCGATTGCCTCGACCGAATTCACCTCGGCACAAGCCGTGCATGACCTCGCGCGGCGCATTTCCGCCGCGTTGACGCGTCCGTTCATCGCGCATGGCTATGAGCTGGTCTGCTCGTGCAGCATCGGCATGACCCTGTTTGACAGCACGCCGGCCGACCCTGCCCGACTGATTGATCAGGCCGACCGCGCGCTCTATCACGTGCAGCACGGCGGCGAGCAGAGCCCGGCCGTCTATGCGCCCGCCCCCGCCATGCCGCATGCCGACGCCCCGGTGTCGGCTGCCGAGGCAAACGACGCCGTGGCAGAACGGCCGCGCTTGGCTGCGCAACTGCGCCACGCGCTGGCGCGCCGCCAGTTCAGCCTGAACCTGCAGCCACAGTTGAGCCTGGCCGATGGCCGGATCGTCGGCTATGAATTCCTGCTGCGCTGGATTTCACCCGAACTCGGTGGCGTGGCACCGGCAGATTTTCTGCCGATCCTCGAACAGACGGGCGACATCCGCGAGGTGGGCCGCTGGGTGCTCGACAACGCCGCACAAATGCTGGCCGGCCTGCAGCGCGAAGAAGCCGAGCGCGCTGGGCGGAGCGGCACACGGCATCAGCCGAGCGTGCATGCGGCGGTCAACCTGTCGGTGGCGCAATTGCTGGACCCGCAGTTGAGCGAGGTGGTGCGCGACATTGCCGCGCGCCACGCCGTGCCGCCGGCGCGGCTCGTCTTCGAGGTCTCGGAACATACGCTGCAACGCGCCAATGGTGCCGCACGCCAGGCCATTGAAGCACTGCACGCATGCGGTGCGCGCGTGGCGGTCGAAGACTTTGGCGCCACCGAGCACAGCCTCGATTGCCTGGAGACCTTTCGCCCCGACCAGGTCAAGCTCGACCAGGGTGTGGTCGGCGCGGTGGCAGACGCACACAGCCACGGCGCGCTGCAGCGCCTGGTAGCCGCCGCCCACGCGGCCGGCGTGCCCGTCACAGCCACGCGCGTAGAAACCGCCGCGCAGCTCCAAGCCCTGCGCGCTTGCCGCTGCGATGTCATCCAGGGTTATCTGCTGTCGCAGCCCTTCCCCGCTCGCTGGATCGACGACACGCAAGGCGTGATTGCCGAACGCGCACGCGATCTACTGCCGTAAAAAACAACGCCCTTCCACAAACATGGAAGGGCGTTGCGTCTTGTCGCGCTTGGCTTATGCGTGTTCGACGCGGAACACCGCCACCGCGCAGCGCAGCGCCTCCGCCTGTTCCTCCAGCGATTCCGCCGCAGCCGCGGCCTGCTCCACCAATGCGGCGTTCTGCTGCGTGACCTGATCCATCTGCGTGACGGCCTGGTTGACCTGCTCGATGCCGCTACTCTGCTCTTCCGATGCGGCGCTGATTTCGCCCATGATGTCGGTCACGCGCTTGACGGCGGTCACCACCTCCTCAATCACCGTGCCAGCCTCGGCCACCAGCGTCGAACCGTTTTGCACGCGGCCCACCGAATCGCCAATCAGCTCCTTGATCTCCTTGGCTGCCGTGGCACTACGCTGCGCCAGGCTGCGCACTTCCCCTGCCACCACCGCAAAGCCCCGGCCTTGCTCGCCCGCACGGGCCGCTTCCACCGCCGCATTGAGCGCGAGGATGTTGGTCTGGAACGCAATGCCCTCGATCACGCCAATGATGTCGGCAATCTTCTTGCTGCTCTCGTTGATGCCAGCCATGGTGTCCACCACGCGGCCAACGACCTCTCCGCCCTTGACCGCGATGTCCGATGCGCTCACAGCCAGCGTGCTGGCCTGACGCGCGTTGTCGGCGTTCTGCTTCACGATGCTGGTCAGCTCTTCCATGCTGGAGGCGGTTTCCTCCAGCGAGCTGGCCTGCTGCTCCGTGCGCTGCGACAGATCCGCATTGCCTGCAGCGATCTGCTTGGTGGCGCTGGCGATCGAATCCGAGCCCGTGCGCACTTGGCCGATGATCCGCTGCAGGCTCGTCTGCATGGAGGACACGGCGTGCATCAGGCGGGCGGTTTCATCACGACGGCCTGCGGTGGTCTGACCTTCCACGCGCGTGGCGAGGTCGCCTGAAGCCATGCGCTCGAATACGTGGATGGCACGTTCCAGCGGACGCACCACCGTGCGGCCCAGCACCCCACGCGCCACCACCGACAACAACAGCGCAGCCGCCAGCAAACCACCCGACACCCAGATGCTCATGGCGTAGCGCGATTGCGAGTGGTCAAAACGCGCCTGGCCATAGGCGAAGCGCGCCTTGACCAGCGGGCCGAGCGCCGTGTCATAGGCGACAAAAAGCTGCGGCACCTGGGTGGTGTTCAAGTCTCGGTACGTGGTGAGGTCACTGCGTTCCAGCGCGGCGATGGCCGGCTCCAACGCGGTCTTGACGAACTTCGTGCGCGCAGCGTCAGCGGCCTGCAATTGGGCGCGGTCGGCTTCGGGCACCGGCAGCTTCATGAACTCGGCCCACGCATCGTTGGCCGTCTTGACCATGGTGTGCGCGTCCGTCAGCAGTTTCTTGAGTTCTTCGGGCGACGAGACCGAATCGAAATTGGTCAGGTGAATGCGCGCCCACAGCAGGTTGATCGTGTCCTTGGCCAGCAAGTCCAGCCCTTTGGCGTCTTCCAGGTACACGGCGCGCAGGTCGGCGTTGGTTGCCCGACCGGTGGCGATGCCTGCGGCGCCCACCGCCGCAATCATCACGGCAAACGCGGCCACCAGAATCGTCAGTCGCGTTCGAATGCTTGTATCCATCCACTTCCACATAGGTCTATCCCCCGCTTGGTTGGGCCGTCTGGCGTTGTCTGGTTCGGTTGCAATGCACCGCTCGTCTGGCACCCGGTTCACTCCCGAAGAGTCCTATCGGCAAACCAGGAGAGAAATGGAGGCCCAGGCATTGAATGTCCGGGATATGCCGCAAGTGATATGCAAGAGTGTAAAAAAGATGCGTCAGGCGCACCCCCTCAAGTGGGGTGACACTAAAATGCGGATTGCGCCACCCATCCGGTGGCAATCATGCGAAATCGTGCGGATTACCGCACTGCTCACAAGGGGATCAAGATGAAGAAACTGATTGCACTGCTGGCCCTGGGCTGCGCCGTTCTGGCGGGTTGCAACACGATGGCGGGCATGGGCAAGGACATCCAGACCGGTGGCCAGAAGCTGGAAAACGCAGCCGACAGCACCAAGCAGAAGATGTAATGACACGAAGGCCGGGGCGCCCCTTGCTCGGGCCTCCCGGCTGGAGTGGAAGAACGCCGCAACTCGCGGCGTTTTTCTTTGGGCGGAAGCCTTACAACAACTCCTCTGGCGTGAACGGCGCCAGCATCTGAATCCACGTTCGGCGGCCGAAGCCGACATCGGGCTCGTGGTTGACGACAACCTCCTTGCCGTTCTCGTGCGTGGTCCAGCGTAATTGGCCGTCATCCGCCTTGGTCACGCGATAGGCGCTTTCCTTCAGCGAATCATCAAACAGCCGGGCCACGGCCTGCGCCAGCACTGGGCTGCGGATCACCAGCCCGGTTTCCGTATTCAGCGCAATCGAGCGCGGGTCGATGTTCATGGAGCCGATGAAGAGCGTGCTCCGATCCACGATGACGGACTTCACGTGCAGGCTCGCCTGCGATGACCGAAACGTGCCGACCACTCTCGGACGCTCGCCGAGCGTGGGACGTAGCTCATAGAGTTCCGCGCCGCTATCGATGAGCGTTCCACGGTATTTCGCATAGCCCACGTGCACGATGGGTGCATCGGTGGCTGCCAGCGAGTTGGTCAGCACGCGCAGGCGCACGCCCCGATCATGCAGGCCCTTGGCCACTTCCACGCCGCGCTTGCCAGGCACGAAGTATGGCGAAATCAAAATCACCTCGCGCTGCGCCTCGTCCACGACACGCATCAATGTGCGGGCGAGGCGCTCACCGCCAGGCTCGATGTCGTCGCCGGACACCTTGGCGGGGCGGTCGACGATGACCTTCGCGGGCGCCCATTCCAGGCTGAGCCGGCCGCGCGCGATCTGGTCGGCGAGGAACCAGTCGCGTGGCCCAGGCCGCAGCGGCAGGGGGTCGACGGGCGTGGTGCTGGCCAAGTCGGTCTGGTTGCGCAGTCGCTGCTGCTCAGGGTCGGTGATCTGCCGCGCGGAGGCCTGCGGGCCGGATGCGGAGGCCATGTCCATCGCCGCGATTGGCGCAGTCGGCACCTCGATGCGACGCAATGGCGCTTCCGGGCGGGCAGGCATGGATACGGCCTGCGGGTAGTTACCGTCCTTCTGCTCGGGCGGATGGGCATCGCTGGGCTTGGGCGCCAATGCCTGCACGGGGTAGGCAAATTCGCTGTTCCAGTACGCGTCGAATGCAGAAGACAGCTGCCGCACCGCTGGCCCCGCCGCCAGCACATCCAGGTCGACAAAATTGGTGGTCTTGTCTTGGGTGAAATACTCAGCGCCCAGATTGCGCCCGCCTGTCACGGCCAATGCGTTGTCGGCGATGAACGCCTTGTTGTGCATGCGCCGGTTGACGCGGCGGAACTCGGCGGCGCCGCTCAAATACCGCGTGAGGTTCGACATGCGCCCACCCGGAAACGGGTTGAACAGCCGCACGTCGATGTTCTTGTGCAACGAGAACTTCAGGAACGCCAGATCGCGCCCATCGCTGTGCAGGTCGTCGACGAGCACGCGCACGCGCACACCGCGTTCGGCGGCGGCCAGCACGTGGCGCATCAACTCCCGCACGGCGTTGTCGCTGCCGATGATGAAGTACTGCAGATCCAGGGTCCGTTCAGCGCGGTCGGCCAGCGTGAGCAAGGTGGCATAGGCCTCTTCGCCCGAGGGGATCAGCCGGAAACCCGACACGTCCCCGGAGGGGGCCTTCGCCTGCGCCAAACGCCCCAGTGCAGTCGTAGATTCCGCCCCCGAAAGCGCCGTCGTGACCGGCCGCTCGACGTGCTCAGGCAGGCTGGCGCAGCCACCCAGCAGCAGCGCTGTCAGGCAGGTCAGCCAGACGCGTAGAAACGTGCGGAAGATCAGCGTGCGCCCTTGCATGTTGGTTGGTCGCGTTGTGCTACAGAGAATCGACAGGACGGTAACTGCACATCAGCATGCCGCGTGCCTGTGAGTGGCACCGGCGCTCCCAGGCTACGCCGCCGGCGAGGCGGCGCGAATCCGTGTTTATCCGACGCCACCTTAGGCGTGTCAAAATGCCCCGTGGCATGCCCTCCTTGCCCCCTGATGCTGACCCAAACCACCACATTCGCCACCTTTCTGTTTCTTGTGCACTGCGTGGGCGTGCTGGCCGCCATGCACGCCGTGCTGACCGTGCGTACCTCTCAGGGGGCCATTGCCTGGGCCATCTCGCTCGTCACGCTGCCAGAATTCACGCTGATCCCGTATCTGATCTTCGGGCGCAGCACCTTTGCCGGTTACGTGGATGCGCGGCGCTTCAACAATGCCCGCATGCGCGAGATCACGCTGTCGGACGACTGGCGCCGACTGCGCGATCACGAATCCTCCGTTGTCGAGCCGCACCACGCGTGCATGCAGGCGCTGCCCCGGCTGACGGGCATGCCGTGTTTGTCGCGCAACCGCGTGCGGCTGCTGGTCAACGGCGCGGAGACCTTTGAGGCCATCTTCGCGGCCATCGCGCAGGCCAAGCGGGTGCTGATCGTGCAGTTCTTCATCGTGCATGACGACACGCTCGGCCGCCGCCTAGCCGACGCGCTGCTTGAGCGCGCGCGTGCCGGCGTGCGCGTGTACTTCCTGTTCGACGCCATCGGTTGCCACGCCCTGCCACGCCACTATGTGCAGCGCCTGACCGACGGCGGCGTGCACGCCAAGCCGTTCTCCACACATGCCGGCTTCGTCAATCGCTTCCAGCTCAACTTCCGTAACCACCGCAAGCTGGTGGTGGTGGATGGCGAACGCGCCTACGTGGGCGGCCATAACGTCGGCAACGAATACCTGGGCGAGAAACCACCGCTGGCTCCGTGGCGCGATACGCATATCGAGATCGTCGGCGCGGCGGTGATGGACCTACAACTCACCTTTGCCGAAGACTGGTATTGGGCGGCGCATGAAGTGCCGCAACTGATCGTGCCCGAGCTGCGTCCTGACGAAGACATGGTCTGCCAAGTGGTGGCCAGCGGCCCCGCCGACAAGCAGGAAACCTGCTCGCTGTTCTTCATGGAGGCTATCCAGTCCGCGCGCCACCGGCTGTGGATCACCACGCCGTACTTCATTCCCGACGAGGCGGTGTTTGCGGCGCTGCGCCTGGCGGTGCTGCGCGGGGTGGACGTCCGCATCCTGATTCCATCGCGCCCGGACCACCGCGTGGTCTTCCTGGCCTCCACGCTGTATGCCCACCAGGCTATCCGCGCCGGCGTGAAGATCTACCGCTACCTGCCCGGCTTCCTGCACCAGAAGGTCGTGCTGATCGACGACGATGCCGCCGCCGTCGGCAGCGCCAACCTGGACAACCGCTCGTTCCGACTGAATTTCGAGCTGATGGTCGTGACGGCCGACCAGCGCTTCGCGAATGACGTGGCGCAAATGCTCGACGCGGACTTTGCGCAAGCCACGCGCATCGGCCGGGACGAATACGAGCGCGCGCACCCGCTACGCCGCGTGATCATGCACGTGGCCAAATTGTTCGCGCCGATTCTGTAGCCGCCTTTCCACATTTGCGAATTCGCCCGCAAGAAGCGGAGCGCATCACCGCATCGCCGTCCTTAACCTGAAGGTCAATGACTTCAGGAGACGCGCGATGCCCCTTACCGCACTCGACCGCCTGCCGCCCGGTTTCAACCGGCTCGCAGGCTCCAATCTGGCCGCGCAATCAGCCGAGCAAATCGCGCTCGCTGCAATGCCCATGGTCGCGGTGCTGACCCTGCATGCCGACGCCAGCACGGCGAGTTGGCTGCAGGTCGCGCTGACGCTGCCGTTCGTGCTGTTTGCCATTCCCGTCGGCATGCTGGCGGATCGCTGGCCCAAACGCACGTTGATGGCCGGAGCAGAAGCGGTGCGTGCAGCAGCACTGTTCGGGGTGGCAGGGCTGCTGCTCGCTGGCCAACTGAATCTAACGGCACTGGTGGTGCTGGGCTTCGTGGCGGTATGCGGCACGGTGGTGTTCAGCGTGGCGGCACCAGCGTTGGTGCCGTCGCTTGTGCCACCGACGATGCTCTCGCGGGCCAACGGGCGCATCGAACTGGCGCGCACCGTGGCGTTTGCCTGTGGCCCCGCCATCGGCGGCGCGCTGATCGGCTGGACCGGTGCCATGACGGCATTCGTGCTGGCCGCCGCGCTATCCGTGGGTGCAGCCGCGCTGCTGACGGGTGTGCCCTCACCCACAGCTGCCGCACGGCATGCGACGCATCCGCTGCGCGACATTGCCGAGGGTGCGCGCTTCGTGTTTCAGCATCCGCTGTTGCGACCGGTGTTCATCACGCAATGCCTGTTCACGATGTCCTTTTTCATGGTGCTCGCCGTATTCGTGCCGTATGCGGCGCACCAGCTTGGGCTGTCGGCGCAGGCCATCGGGCTCACGCTCGGCATGTACGGTGCAGGCATGGTGATCGGCGCACTGCTCGCTGCGTGCATCCTGGCGCGCTGGCGCTTTGGCCATGTGGTGGCGACCGGCCCCGTGTGCGGACTGGCCGGCGGTGCGTTGCTGGCAGCGACGCTCTGGCAACCGTGGCCGGCGCTCGCCCATGCTGGGTTCTTCATGCTGGGGTGTGGGCCGATCCTGTGGGTGGTCAGCACGACCACGCTGCGCCAGACGGTCACGCCGCCCGCGCTGCTGGCATGCGTATCCGCGGTGAACGTGATGTCGTACGGTGCACGGCCGGTGGGTGCTGCCTTGGCGGCATGGCTGGCGGCGCAGGCGGGTATGGGTGCGTGCCTGCTGATGGCACTGGCCAGCTTTGCGCTGCAGTTGTTGTGCATCCTGCAATCGCCGGCGGTGCGGCTGGTGCGTCAGCCGCGTGCGGAGGATGCGTCGGCAGGGTTGGAACCGGCCTGAGCTGCGTCGCCAGCACTGTCACTGCGCTGCGCATTGCGCCACGCCCGCGGCGTCATGCCGAAATGCGCGATGAACCAGCGCGTGAACGACGCCTGCCGCGTATAGCCCAGCAGCGCCGCCACCCGCCCGATCCGGTAGGTCGGATTCGCCATGTAGCGGACGGCAAGGTTGTGCCGCACCTCCTCCACCAGCTCGGAGAACGTGGCACCGGCGGCCTCTAGCTGCCGTTGCAGCGTGCGCACGCTCAGATGCAGGTGCTCCGCCACCTGCTCCACAGAAGCGCGCTCCAGTGGCAACAACAGATACACCGCGCGTCGCACCTCCTGCACCATCGCGTCGGGGCCCGATACGTTGAGCGGTTCGGCCAGGCTTTCCGCATAGCGCACCAGAGCCGGGTCAGCAGCCGGGTTGGGAATCTCCAGGTCTGCCGCTGCGCAGACGATGCCGTTGAAGTCGCTGCCGAACACGATGGGGCAGCCAAACAGGCGCCGGTGCAGGCTGAGATCGCCCGGTGCGGCATGCGTGAAATGGATGCTGCGCGGTTTCCAGTGCGCGCCCAGCAGCGCACTGCACGTGCGGGCCAACACGCCCACGGCCAACTCATTGGCCTGGCGCAACGGCACGGGGGTCTCGGTGATGACCTCTTCGCGAATGACGACCATGTCGCCGTCCGACTCCAGATAGATCGCCAGCGCTTCATTCAGCAGATGGCGGTACTGGATGATGGCCTGCAGTGCTTCGCGCAACGTCCGCTTGTGGCCCAGCAGCAAGCCCAGCACGCCAAAGTCCAGCTCCGGCCGCGCCTCGGCCATCAGCAGGCCGAGCGTCAGACACGGTGCGCTGCTGGCCGTGATCTCCATCAACTGGCAGGTCGCCACCACGGGCACGGGCTGTTCCGGGTCGGTCAGCTTGGCGGGGTCCAACCCCACCTGCCGCAACGCCTCCTGCGGGTTGAACCCCAGCCGCCGCACCACCTGGAAGTAACCATTGAGCGAGCGTGCACGCACCATCGTTTCCATGGGGGTTCCGTTGGCTGTTCCGGCAGGTTGTTGGCGGGTCGGTGTTTATACGGAATGGCGCCAAAAGAGAAAAACTTGGCACCAACTGAGAAATTGAAAACTACCGCGTCCCTATAGTGAAGTCCACCCGAGACATCCCTAGCGGAGACAACCCATGCAATTCCTCGACGATTCCCTGCACCCCGAAAACCAGGACAAGGTGGTCATCACCGTTGCGCCGTACGGCCCGGAATGGATGCCGGAAGATTTTCCGGAAGACATCCCCGTCACCATGGAAGAACAGGTGCAGAAAGCCGTGGATTGCTACAACGCCGGTGCCACCGTGCTGCACCTGCACGTGCGTGAGCTGGACGGAAAGGGCTCCAAGCGGCTGTCGAAATTCAACGAGCTGATTGCCGGCGTGCGCGCCGCGGTGCCGGACATGATCATCCAGGTGGGCGGCTCGATTTCGTTTGCGCCGGAAGACGAAGGCCAGGCCGCCAAGTGGCTGTCGGACGACACGCGCCACATGCTGGCTGATCTCACGCCAACGCCTGACCAAGTGACCGTGGCCATCAACACCACGCAGATGAACATCATGGAGCTGCTGTATCCGGAGTATCTGGAAGGCACCTCCTTGTCGCACCCGGCGTATCAGCAGGCGTATCGCGAGATGACCGTGCCGGCCGGCCCGCAATGGGTGGAAGAGCACCTGCGCCGTCTGCAGGCAGCGGGCGTACAGCCGCACTTTCAGTTGACCGGCATCCACGCGCTGGAAACGCTTGAGCGCCTCGTGCGCAAGGGCGTCTACAAGGGCCCGCTCAACCTGACGTGGATCGGCATTGGCGGCGGCTTTGACGGCCCCAACCCATTCAATTTCTTCAACTTCATCCACCGCGCGCCGGATGGTTGCACGCTGACCGCCGAGTCATTGCTCAAGAACGTGCTGCCGTTCAACATGATGGCCATGGCCATGGGCCTGCACCCGCGCTGCGGCATTGAAGACACCATCATCGACCAGCACGGCAACCGCATGACTTCCGTCCAGCAGATCGAGCAATGCGTGCGCGTGGCGAAGGAGCTTGGCCGCGAGATCGCCAGCGGCAAGGAGGCTCGCGCCATCTACCGCATCGGCGTGCAATACGACAGCGTGGAAGACACGCTGGCGAAGAACGGCATGTCCCCCAACCGCGCGCCAAACGTGAAGAACCTGCCGCTGCGCGCAGCCTAAACTAGAAACCGCAGCATCACCGGGCCAACACAGGCGGCGCTCAACGCAAGCGCCGCCACTCGGAGACCACCATGAATCTGCACGCCGCCGACCCGCGCACAGACCACGACGACTATCTCGTCAGCCGCCCCCAGGCGTGGTTTGCCTTTGCGATGACCTTCGCACTGATGCTGTTCGATTACATCGACCGGCAAGTCATCGTGTCGCTGTTCCCGCATCTGAAGACGGCGTGGGCGCTGTCGGACAAGCAACTGGGCGCGCTGGTGTCCGTCATCTCCATCGTGGTGGCGGTGGGCGGGCTGCAGGTGGCCCTGCTGGCCGACCGCTTCAGCCGCGTCAAAAGCATCGTCGTGATGGCAACGGTGTGGAGCTTGGCGACGATCTCCTGCATGTTCACGCGCAACTATGCGCAGCTCTTTGCGGCGCGGGCGATGGTGGGCGTGGGCGAAACGGGCTATGGCTCGGTGGGCGCTGCGCTTATCGCCAGCCTCTTTCCCCGGCGCCTGCGCGCCACGTTGATGGGCGCCTTCTTTGCGGCGGCCTCCGTGGGCTCCGTGCTGGGCGTGTTGCTCGGCGGCGTGATTGCCGCGCGCTGGGGCTGGCAGGCAGCCTTTGGCGTGGTGGGCGTGCCGGGGCTGGTGCTGGCATTGCTCTATGTGTTCGTGCCGGACTACAAGACCGTAGCCATGGCATCCAACGATGCCCAAGCGCGGCAGCCGGGCAGCACGCTCCTGCAGCGCGTGGCGACGGCCATCAGCAGCTCGCGCACGCTGTGGTGGACGTGCCTGGGTGCAGCCTTCCAGTTGATCGTCGTCTCGACCATCTGGTCGTGGCTGCCGAGCTACCTCAACCGCTATCACGGCACGGCGCCCGAGCATGCCGCCATGCAGGCCGCGCTGGTGGTGCTGTGCGGCGCGCTGGGTGCGTTCGTGTGGGGCGTGGTGGCAGACGTGGTGGCAGCACGCCGGCAGCGCAACCGATTGATTGCAGTCGCGGGGCTCGCCATCGTGACCGTGTTCGTCTTCGTTACAGCGTTTGGTTCCGCCATGTCCGCCAGTCAGCAGTTCCTGTTGATCGCGCTGGGTGGCTTTCTGATGACGTGCACAGTGGCGCCCGCTTCCAGCGTGGTGTTCGACGTGATTCATCCGGGTGTGCGTTCGACGGGCGCGGCACTGCTCTCACTGTTCCAGAACCTGTTCGGTCTGGCGATCGGCCCATTCGTGGGCGGCGCCATGTCCGATGCCTGGGGCTTGCAGACCGCGCTGGCGGTGATGCCGTTCTTCGGTGTCGTGGCGGCCGCCTGTTTTCTGCTGGCCGCGCGTAGTTACGAGGCCGAACTCAAGCGCGTCGCCCATGTGCCGATGGATGCGGCGCCGGTGGCCGGGCCGCCTGCGGTTGCATCTGCATGACCACCTGAGCCGCCCCTTTTTTACGCGCGCCGCCCGACAAGGCACCCGCATCCCTCTCCCGCTTTGATTGCGACTCGCCCCGCGAGCCGTGCGGGCAGCGCGCACCCAAAACATTGCTGAAACATTGGAGACACCCATGGCAACCGCAGTCCGTTTTCATGAAACCGGCGGCCCCGAAGTCTTGCGCTGCGAGACCGTCGAAGTCGGCCGCCCCGGCCCCGGCCAGGTCCGCCTGCGCCACGAGGCCGTCGGCCTGAACTTTGCCGATACGTATTTCCGCTCCGGCCTCTATCCGGTGCCACTGCCCGCCGGCATGGGCGTTGAAGCGGCAGGCATTGTCGAGGCCGTGGGCGACGGCGTCACCAACGTTGCCGAAGGCGACCGTGTCACCTACACCGGCTTCGTCAACACACTGGGCGCCTACAGCACCGAACGCCTGATCCCGGCCGCACCGCTCATCAAACTGCCGGATGCCATTGCCTGCGAAACCGCCGCCGCCATGACCATGCGCGGCTTGACCTCCGCCTACCTGCTGCGCCGAATCTACCCGTTTGCCAAGGGCGATACGGTGCTGCTGCACGCGGCTGCAGGCGGTGTGGGGCTGATCGTCTCGCAATGGGCCAAGCTGCTCGGGCTGACGGTGATCGGCACCGTATCGAGCGAAGCCAAAGCCGACATCGCCCGTGCGCACGGCTGCGACCACGTCATCAACTACGCGCACGGGGGTGACGACAATCGTGTCGCCAAGCGCGTGCGCGAACTCACCGACGGCGTGGGCGTGAACGTGGTGTTCGACAGCGTGGGCAAGGCCACCTTTGATGCCTCGCTCGATTCGCTCAAGCGGCGCGGGCTGATGGTGTGCGTGGGCACGGCGTCGGGGCCGATTCCCCCGTTCAATCCGCAGTTGCTGGCGATGAAGGGCTCGCTCTACATGACGCGCCCGGCGCTGGCGGATTACATCGCCGATCCGGCTGAAAAGGCGGCGCTCGCCGGCGAGCTGTTCGACCACGTCGCCGCTGGCCGCATCCGCATCGAAATCCACCAGTGCTACGCGTTGCAAGACGCCGTGCAGGCCCACCGCGATCTGGAAGCGCGCAAGACGACCGGCTCGTCGGTCTTCGTCATCTGAGGCACCGCCATGCGAGTCGAACAACTGACCAACGCGCTCGGCGCAGAACTCATCGGCGTGCAACTGGCTGATGCCATTGAAGACCACGGCCTGTTCAACGAGATCCGCGCGGCGCTGCTCACGCACCGCGTGCTTTTTCTGCGCGACCAGGACTTGAGCCGCGCGCAGCACGTCACCTTTGCCCGCCGCTTTGGCGATCTGGAAGACCACCCCGTGGCCGGCAGCGACCCGGATCACCCTGGCCTCGTGCGCATCTACAAAACGCCCGACCAGCCGAACGACCGCTACGAAAATTGCTGGCACGCCGACACCACGTGGCGCGAGGCGCCGCAGTTTGGCGCGGTACTGCGCTGCGTGGAATGCCCGCCCGTGGGCGGCGACACCATGTGGGCCAATATGGTGCTGGCCTACGAACGGCTGCCCGACGACGTGAAGCGCGACATTGCCAACCTGCGCGCGCGCCACAGCATCGAAGCCAGCTTCGGCGCTGCCATGCCGATTGAAAAACGCCTGGCGCTCAAGGCGCAGTATCCCGACCCCGAACACCCCGTGGTGCGCACGCACCCGGAAACCGACGAAAAGGTGCTGTACGTGAACGGCTTCACCACGCATTTCACGAACTACCACACGCCTGCGCGCGTGCGCGTTGGGCAAGACGCCACCAGCGGCGCGGCAGACCTGTTGCGCTACCTGATCAGCCAGGCGTATATCCCCGAATATCAGGTGCGCTGGCGCTGGAAGCCCAATAGCGTGGCCATCTGGGACAACACCGCCACGCAGCACTACGCGGTCATGGATTACGCGCCGTGCCATCGCAAGATGGAGCGCGCAGGCATTATCGGCAGCAAGCCGTTTTAAAGACCGCTGGGCCAACCGAGCTCGCGGCAACAACACCAAGAGGAGACCCTGCAACATGAAGAGCAAGCACATCGCCCCCATGGCGCCGATTGCCCTACTGGCCTGCGCCAGCGCGGCGTGCGCGCAATCGAGCGTGACGCTGTACGGCGTGGTGGATACCAACATCGAGTACGCCACCAACCTGCCCGGCGCCACGCCGGGCAGTTCCGGCAACCGCGTGTCGATGCAGAGCGGCGGGCTCTCCGGCTCACGCTGGGGCCTGCGGGGCACGGAAGACCTGGGCGGCGGTTTGAGCGCGCTCTTCGTGCTGGAAAGCGGCTTTGCGAGCGATACGGGCCAATCGCAACAAGGCGGCCGCCTGTTCGGACGTCAGGCTTACGTGGGCTTGAGGAGCGCCACCGTCGGGCAGTTCACGTTCGGGCGGCAGTACACGACGCTGTTCCAGTTGCTCGCCAACTTCGAGCCGATGGCGTATTCCACGCAGTACGAACCGGCCGCAGTGCAAACGGGTGTCAACTTCCGCTCCGACAACACCGCCATGTACACGGGCACCTTCGGCCCCGTCACCGCCCAGGCGCATTGGAGCTTCGGCACGGGCGCACCGAGCGCCAACCCTACCGGCGGCGGCAACGGCGAGGTGCCCGGGCAAGCCCGTCGCGATAGCGGCTACGGCGCGGGCGTGGCGTACATGGCCGGCCCCATCGGCGCCACGCTGGCCTTTGACCAGTACAACCCGAGCACGGCACTGGGCGGCGGTGCCTTCAGTTCGGGCACGGTGCGCAAGGCGGCGATTGCGGGCAGCTATCTGTTTGGCGACACCGTCAAGGTCATGGGCGGCTATCGCTGGGGCCAGAACAAGAACGCCAACGGCAGCGTCGCCCTACGTGACGACTACTACTGGGCCGGCGTGAACTACCAGGCCACCAATGCGCTGGGCCTGTCGCTCGAATACTCGTATCAGAAGATCAAAACAATCAACAGCGCGCCTTCCACACAAGCCAACCCGTGGCAGGTCGCGTTCATTGCCGACTACACGCTCTCTAAGCGCACCGATCTCTACCTGACTACCGCGTATGCACGCAACGCGGGCCTGGCGTTGGATCAGGCCACGGTGGACCTCAACGCCACAGGCTACGGCCTGGCCACCGGCAAAACGAGCATGGTGGGCGCAGCAGTCGGCATCCGCCACAAGTTCTGAGCGGCCAGAACCAGGGGAGGTGGCGTTGACGCGCCATCTCCCAGGTCGGCATTCGAGGAGGGCGACCTCCTCGTTTTTTATCCCCCAAGTTGAAGTCGATGATGATGTTGAAGACCACTCCGACCATCCTGATGGTGCCGGGCCTGCGCGACCACGTGGCCGAGCACTGGCAAACACTGCTGGAGACCCAGTTGCAGGCCGAAGGGCAGCGCGCGGTTTCCGTTCCGCCGCTCGAGGCCGACAAGCTGAGCTGCGCTGCACGCGTGGCCGCATTGGACAAAGCCATCTCCGCCATCGATGGCCCGGTGATCCTGGTCGCGCACAGTGCAGGCGTGATGACGACCGTGCATTGGGCCAAGCGGCACGCCCGCAAGATTCACGGCGCGCTGCTGGCTGCGCCGGCCGATCTCGATACGCCGCTGCCTTCTGGCTATCCCACGCCAGACGTGCTGCAGAAGAACGGCTGGCTGCCCTGCCCGCGCCGGCTGCTGCCGTTTCCCAGCATTGTTGCGGCGAGCCGGAATGATCCGCTGGCGTCTTACCAGCGCGTGGCCAGCATGGCGATGGACTGGGGGAGTCGGTTGATCGATCTGGGAGAAGTCGGGCATCTGAACCCGGCGTCAGGGTTCGGCCCATGGCCACGGGCGCAAGCGCTCATTCATGCGTTGCGCTGAACCGAGCCGCCACATGCCGAACACCGCGTCGATCCCCATGGCGGAGCTGCCGCCGGGCCAGCGCAAGCTGGTGTTCATTGATGGGCGCAGTGTGGTGGTCTTCAATATCGAGGGCACCGTCTACGCCATCGACAACAGTTGCCCGCACCAGGGTGCATCGCTGGCGCATGGCAAGCTCGACGGTACGCGGCTGCAATGCCCCGCGCATGGGCTGCACTTTGACCTTGCGACCGGCTGCACACCCGGCGCAGCCAGCCTCTGCCTGGACACCTACGCTGTTGACGTTATCGATGAACACGTCGTCGTGTCTCTCGAAGACGCGGCCAACGCGAGCTGACGGCGATATCGCCACCGCCCCTGCTAAGTATGCTGGGCCGAATCCTTGGCCAGCTCGGCATCGTCCGCAGCCAGCTCATGGAAGCGGGCGACCACGGCGGCTCGGCTCTCCGCGGTCGCCAGCCCTGACATCTGGGCCAAAAAGACAAGGCTTTGCGGAAACGTCTTGGCAGCCAATGCCTGCTTGATCTCCGCTGCCTCCTCCGGATCGGCGTCGGCACCGTGCATGCGCTCGTTCAACACCTGCACCATATTGCCGACCAGAATGTCGCGCTGCGGCGTTGTTTGCGCTGCGCGAAGCGCGTCGATGTGCTTGGCCGGCCGCGTATGCACGCCGGACGGTCTGAGTTCGCTGGTGAAATCGACCTTGTCCGTGCCGCGGCGGACGGATGCATCGCTGGCCTGATTGTGGATCACGCGTGTACCGACAGTGCTTTGGAACTGCACGCGCCCGCGTCCTGGCACAGTACGAGCCGGCGCAGACCCGGAGGGCCCCGCACCCGAGGATTGCCGCGATGGCACAGCTGAAGACGACGCCGAAGACGGCTTGCTATCGCCAGGGTCAGGCACCCCAAGGTGGGCACGCGTCAGCTTCGACGGTGCTTCCTGGTGCATGAGTGCCGCCAGCGATGGCTTGGAACGCTTGGGGGCCGTCGAAGTGATCCCAATGGTTTTTGCGAGCGACTTCAGCCCCTTGAGTACGGAAGTGCTCGTGCGCGCTCGGGCTGGCGCACTGGATGACGCACCGGAAGACGTGGTGGCAGAGGTCTGCCCAGCGTCTTGCGAGGCACGGTTGACGTGCGAAGTGGGGGACTGGGTGATTCGTGGCATCGTGGTTTCCTCAACGCAGGGGCTTCGAGATGGCGAGGCAGCCTTCCATTGACGCTCTGCTTTTCTCGATCTTCTGCCCCTATGGAAACATCAGACTAACGACCGCTGCGAACCCAGGCCGCATCCGCCGCGAACATTCCGCGCCCCCAACGAAGCCCCGTTGGAAACGCTCACACCATCCGCCGAATCCCAAAGCGCTGCGCACGACGCCGCCACACCAGGCCGTAGTACGCCCCCTGCATCACGAACATGGCGATGAACGCGGCGGGGTAAGCCGCCCAGATGCCATCCGTGCCGATATGCCGGCTCAGCATCCACGCCACCGGCACTTCCACCGCCGCAATCGCGAGGATGGAAATGGCCGTCGGCGCCATGACCGTGCCGCTGGCGCGCATCACGCCCGAGAACACGCTCGCCATGCCAAAGATGACCGAGCTCCACAGCGAGATATGCAGCAGGCTCTGCGCGAGGTCCATCACCTCCGCATTCGTGGTGAACCAGCCGATGACGGCGCGCGAGAACAACAACGCCAGCACCACCAGCACCCCGGTGATGGCGACGTTCAACCACAACCCGGTGCGCATGATGGCGTCGAGCCGATCAGGCTTGCCCGCACCGATGGCCTGTGCGCCCAGGATCGACGCCGTAATCGCAATCGACATGGCGGGGAACTGCACGTAGCTGATGATCTGCGTGCCGGCGCCGTAGGCGGCCGTGGCGTCCGAGCCGAAGCTGTTGACGAACGACAGCAGCGCCAGCTCCGCAATCGAGATGACCACCAGCTGCACGCCGGTCGGCACGCCAATCTTCAGGACAGTCCTGAGCACGCCAAAGTCGACCCACAGATGCCGCGCCAGCACAGCATCGGGCGCGAGCGGGTGGTTGCGGCGGCGCAGGAAGAACGCCAGCCACACCAGCGCCACCGTGAACGAAATGATGGTCGCCACCGCACCGCTGGCCACACCGAGTTGCGGCAGACCAAACCAGCCGCGAATGAACGCTGGCGTCAGTACCAGTCCGATCGAGGTCGACAGTGCAAGCGTGCGCAGCGGCGTGCGCGTGTCGCCCACGCCGCGCATCATCGCCGTGGCAAGCAGATACACGAACAGGCCCGGCATCGCATACAGCATCACACTGGCGTAGAGCGTGGCATCTTGCAGGATGTCGGTCGGCGTGCCGAGCCAGCCGAGCAGCGCATGCGCGAACGGCCCACCCAGCAGCGCCACGGCCAAGCCCGCGATAAAACCCACCGACAGCGTGGTCCCGGCCACGGTTTTGACCGCCTCAGGCTTCTTGGCGCCCCACGCTTGCCCGATCAGCACCCCCGCCCCCGAGCCCAGCCCGATGATGAAGGCGATCAGGAAAAACAGGATCGGGAAGAAGGCCGACACTGCGGCCAGCGCCTTCACGCCCAGCATGTGGCCGACGTAGACGTTATTGAGCGTGCCCGACAACGATTGCAGGATGTTGGCCAGGATCAGCGGCCCGAGAAATGACACAAAGGTCCGCCACAGCGGGCGAGGTGTCGGTACTGCGGTAGGTGCCGTCATGCAGCCGCCTCTTCTTGTGAGTGGGTATCGAACGCAGCGTGCGCCAGTTCACGCGCGAAGTCGCGCACGTCGGCGGTCCAAGTTTGGGTGAGGGATTGAAATGCGCCGGCATCGCCAGCGAACAACGCGCGCGTGGCCTCTTCAAAGCCCGCGGCATTGCCGGCCATGGCGGCCATGAAGCGGTAGGCCGCTTCCTGTGCAGCGCGGCGGCGGTCTGCGCCTTCGGTGGCGCGGCGTGCGTCTTCCACCAGCTTGCGCAAGGTGACGGATGCCCCGCCCGGCTGCGCGGCCAGCCAGTCCCAATGACGCGGCAATAGCGTCACCTCCCGGGCAATCACGCCCAGTTTGGGACGGCCGGGGCCGCGCGGGCGGCATTCGGTGTCGGCGGCAGTTGGCACGGGCGACGCCGTACGGTCGAGTCGCGCGAGCACCTCGTCCAGCGTACCGCGCACGTCGAATTCCACGGGCTGCGCGCTCGTGTTGTCGAAGACGAGAACTTGGGAGTCGGGGTGCGCGTCGAGGTGCGTTTTGACCGCCAGGGCGACGTCGCGGACGGGCCCGCCGGCCAAGCGTCGGGTGCCGGCAAAGGCCGTGCACGCGTGGATTGCTGTGGCATCCATAGGAATGTGCTCCTGCTGCGAATTTCAACAGGAACGCATTCTACCCGGGTTTAATTAAGAGTCAATATTATCCGGGTGAAAAATGCCAGCAAGCCCTCCCCCCTTGAATCCGAGCCTTGTTGGTGGCCCATACATGGAGCATGAGGTCGCAATCGATCCGGCGGACTCCGCTCTCGTCAGCCAGCCGGTCAGTTCACCCCGCGTAGGTCGGTATCAAGAAGGGGGCGAAAGCGTTCATTCGCCCCTTTTATTGTGTGAGGCCGTTAGAACGGACTCACGTTCTCAGACCAGCACGTGACGTGTTTCGACAAAGAAGCGCTGAATCTGCCGTTCAACGTCCGGATCGATCATCTGGTCCGGCCGCTTTCCGTTCGGACAAGCAAGCCTCGGTGTCGTCCCAAACAAGCGGCAGATCAAGGGGCGCTCCAGATACACACTGCATCCCTTGGTATCAAGATGCGGGCAACTCAGGTTTGCCAACGCCGCTTCGTGCTCGGCATCGCTCTTGACAGGCAGCCTCGACATCTCTTCCGTTGAGGCAGTCACCGGGCCACAGCAATCATGACAGCCGGGGACGCACTCAAACGCGGGGATGCGTGAGCGAAGAAATCTGATCTTTTGACTATGCATTGGCGAACTATCCGGGACTCGACCGGGCGAGATGATAAGGCGTTGCCCCGATGCGGTACCGCCATCGAAAAAAGGGACGGCGGTTGGCGTCCCGTCTTTCCGATGACACATCTTGGTGCCGTGACATCACGCCGCCTCTTCCGTCAGCACCCGTGTTTCCGCCAGCAACCGCTTGAGCTCCGGCACGCAAGAGCCGCAATTGCCGCCCGCCTTCAGGCAGGCAGTGATCTCGCCCGTGGATTGCAGGCCCTGGGTGCGGATGGCATCGCAGATGGTGTTGCGGCCCACGCCAAAGCACGAGCACACGGTGGGCCCCACATCGGCGCCGGCTTCCATCGGTTGGCCAAGCAGTACGCCCGCGCGGTCGAGGTCTTCCAGGCGCGGCTGCGCAAACAGCCCGGCCAGCCAGTTGCGCGATGGCAGATCGGGCCGTGGCGAGAGAAATACGCACGCTTCAATGCGATCGTCCACCACATGCACGGCGCGATAGACACGGGCCGTGGCGTCTTCGTATTCGAGCCAGTCGGCGTGCGGGTCGTCCACGCCGAGCAGCTTGCGCGCCCAGTCATGCACGTTGCCGAGTGGCTGCCGCCCAGCCAATTCGTAGCGCACGAATTGCTTGCCCTGAATGCGCGTCCACCACGTTGCGTCGTCGGTATCCAGCGCGCGGCGCGAGAGCACGAAACCGTGCCATGCCACGTCAAACGGCTCGACCATCACCGGCGTGTGCTTGAACTCGGGCTCGCCAGAGACAGGGTCGACCTCCGGGTTGACCACCGCGCCTACACGCGCATCGGAAGCAAACTGGCCATTCCAGTGGATCGGTACGAACACGCTGCCGCGCGCGATGCCGCCCGTCATGCGCACGCGCGCCACCACACTGCCCCAGCGCGACGACACGCGCGCGAGGTTGCCTTCGCGCACGCCGGCCAGCAGCGCATCGTGCGGGTGCAGGTCGACAAACGGTTCGGGCACGTGGTCGGCCAGCTTGGGCGCACGGCCGGTGCGCGTCATGGTGTGCCACTGGTCGCGCACGCGGCCGGTGTTGAGGACGAGGGGGTAGTCGCCACCTGCCTTGTGCACGGGCGCGCGCGCCGGCGTGGGCACAAAGCGCGCGCGGCCATCGGCGTGCGCGAAACGGCCATCGCGGAAGAGACGCGCCTCGCTGCTGCCGGAAAGCGTGACTGGCCATTGCGTCGGCACCATGCTGTCGTACGCACCGGCGTCGAGCCCCGTCAGGCCGCCAAGGTGGAAGGCACGGCGTACACCGCCTGCATCATTGGCATAGGCCGACAGGCGTGCGTGCTCGTCGAACACCGCGTGCTGGCTCTTGAAGTCGAAGCCGTCGTAGCCCATGCGGCGAGCCACGTCGGCGATGATGTCCCAGTCGGCACGAGCCTCGCCCGGTGCTGGCAGGAAGGCGCGCTGGCGCGAGATGCGGCGCTCGGAGTTCGTCACCGTGCCGTCTTTCTCGCCCCAGCCGAGCGCGGGCAGCAGAACGTCTGCCAGCACGGTGGTATCGGTGGCTTCCACGATGTCAGAAGCGACAACCAGTTCGCACTTGGCCAGCGCCCGCCGCGCCTGGTCGGCATCGGGCAGACTGACCACGGGGTTG
Source organism: Ralstonia sp. R-29 (assembly GCF_049913345.1). Taxonomy (NCBI): domain Bacteria; kingdom Pseudomonadati; phylum Pseudomonadota; class Betaproteobacteria; order Burkholderiales; family Burkholderiaceae; genus Ralstonia; species Ralstonia sp. R-29. The sequence continues at coordinate 229,124 of NZ_CP184378.1, read as the reverse complement.
GTGCCGATGATCCACACCGCCTTTACGCGCCCGTCTTCAATAGCCTGGAACAAGTCGACTGCCTTCAGCCCCGCCTTGTCCGCCATGCGCGGTGCGTTCCAGAACGTCTGCACCAGCTCGCGATGAGATGGCTCATTCAGCTCCATGTGCGCGGCCAGCATGTTGGCGAGGCCACCGACTTCACGCCCGCCCATCGCATTCGGTTGGCCGGTGATGGAGAACGGCCCCATGCCCGCGCGCCCGATCCGGCCCGTGAGCAAGTGGCAGTTGATGATGCTGTTGACCTTGTCGGTGCCCGCGCTGGATTGGTTGACGCCCATCGAGAACGCGGTGATGGTGCGTTCGGTGTTGGCAAACCAGCTGTAGAACGTGAGCAGATCGTCGAGCTTGAGCTTGCAGGCCTTGGCGACGGCTTCAACGTCTTCGCTCTCGGTGCCGGCGGCTTGCAGTGCGGCGTCGGGGCCGTTGGTGTGCAGGGTGACGAAGTTGCGGTCCACCACGCCGCGCCGGGAGAGGAACGACAGCAGACCATTGAACAACCACACATCCGTGCCGGGCTTGATGGGCAGGTGCAGATCCGCCAGTTCACACGTGGCGGTGTGGCGCGGGTCGACCACCACCACCTTCATCTGCGGCCGCGCCTCTTTTGCGCGCACGATGCGCTGGAACAGGATTGGGTGGCACCACGCGGTGTTGGAGCCCACCAGCACGACCAAGTCTGCTACTTCCAGATCGTCGTAGCAGACCGGGACGAGGTCTTCGCCAAACGCGCGCTTGTGCCCGGCCACGGCGGACGACATGCAGAGGCGTGAGTTGGTGTCGATGTTGGCGGTGCCGATGAAGCCCTTCATCAGCTTGTTGGCGACGTAGTAGTCCTCGGTTAGCAACTGGCCGGAGACGTAGAGTGCGACGGCGTCAGGGCCGTGGTTGTCGATGATGCGGCGGAAGCCTTGGGCGACGGTGTTGAGGGCGGTGTCCCATGACACGCGGTGTAGCGGCGCAACCGGCGCGTCGTGGTCGTGCGCACGCTCGCGCATCGCCGGATACAGCAGGCGGCCTTCGAGGCTGACGGTCTCCCCCAGTGCGGAACCCTTTACGCACAGGCGGCCGGCGTTGGCGGGATGGGTGGGGTCGCCTTTGATGTCGACGGTGCCATCCGGCTGGGGGGTCGCCAGTACGCCGCAGCCGACGCCGCAGTAGGGGCAGGTGGTGCGCGTGGTGTTCGCGGCTTCAGTGGCTGGGTGAATGGGGATGGTTTTCATCGTCATCTCTGTGGTGCTGTACGTTGTAGTGCATCCCTGGTTTCATCCCCTGCCGGGGCTGACTCACTTTTCTTTGTCTTGCCAAAGAAAAGTAAGCAAAAGAAAGGCGCGCCCGAGATGGCGACTTCCCCTTGAATTTATGTCACCGGGCGGAGACGGGGAAAACTCGCTTCGCTCAAACAGTTCCCCGTCTTTTTTTCCGCCCGCTGACAGAAATTCAAGGCGCCCTCTAGGGCCAGTACGGCCAAACCATCTGCGTGCAGATGGGGACGCCAATTTTTTGTGCTGTCCATCATCATGCGGCTTCCGCTTCGCACAGCGCGCGGCCGAACAACAAGCGCTGGCGGATCGGCGTGATGGAGGTCTGGCGCTGGATCAGGTCGAAGTACCAGGGGCCGTCGGCCACGTCGCCATACAGCACTGCGCCGACTACGCGGTCGTCCTTCAGCACTAGGCGCTTGTAGATGCCGCGGCGCGGGTCGCGCAGGACGATGTCTTCGGTGCCCTCGCCGCCGATGAAGTCGCCAGCGGAGTACAGGTCGACGCCCGTGACTTTCAGCTTAGTCGCTGTGGCTTGTTGGATGTAGCGGCGGTGGCCGGCGCCGGCGAGGTGCGCGGCGCACACGCGGGCCTGGTCCCAGATGGGGGCGACGAGGCCGAAGGTGGCGCTGCGGTGCTGCACGCATTCGCCCACGGCGTAGATGCGGGGGTCGTACGTTTGCAGCGTGTCGTCGACGATGATGGCGCGTTCGCAGTGCAGGCCGGCGGCCTTGGCGAGTTCAATGTTCGGGCGCACGCCGGCGGTCATGACGACGAGGTCGGCGGGAATTTGCGTGCCGTCTTTGAAGCGCACGGCCGTCACACGATCGGTGCCGAGCAGTTCGGCCGTGTGGGCGCCGAGCAGGAAGCGCAGGCCCTTGGCCTCCAGTGCTTTCTGCAGCAACAGCGCGGCGGGTTTGTCGAGCTGGCGTTCCATGAGCGTGTCGGACAGGTGCACGACCGTTACCTCCATGCCCTGGCGCATCAGGCCATTGGCCGCTTCCAACCCGAGCAGGCCGCCGCCGATGACGACTGCGTGCCGATGGTTGCGCGCGGCTTCCAGCATCGTCTCCACATCCTGGATGTCGCGAAAGGCGATCACGCCCGGCAGCAGGTGCCCCGGCACCGGCAGGATGAACGGCCGCGAGCCGGTGGCGATCAACAGGCGGTCGTACTGCATTTCCACGCCGTCGCGCGAGCGCAGCGTGCGGCGCGGGCGGTCGATACTCACCACCGGGTCGCCCGCGTGCAGCGTGATGTGGTTCTGCGCATACCACTCACGCGTGTTGAGCATGATGTCGTCAACCTGCTTCTCGCCCGCCAGCACGGGGGAGAGAAGGATGCGGTTGTAGTTGCCGTGCGGCTCCTCGCCGAACACGGTGATGTCGTACAGGTCCGGCGCCAGCTTGAGCAGCTCTTCGACCGTGCGCATGCCAGCCATGCCGTTGCCGATGACGACCAGCTTGGGGCGCGCGGTCCGGGCATTCATACGGCCACCCAGACACGTCCGTCTTCCACCTTCGTCGCGTACGCGTGCACCGAGTTGGCCGGCGCCTCCAGGCATTCGCCTGTCGCCAGGTCAAAGTGCTGCTTGTAAATCGGCGAGGCCACGACGATGCGCTCGCCCAGGTTGCCGACCAGCCCGCGCGAGAGCACGGCCGCGTCGGAATTCGGGTCGTAGTTGCCGATGGCGTAGACGAGCTGCGGTGCGCTGCCCGCAACGTGGAACACGGCGACTTGCTCGCCATCCACCAGCGCACACACGCCGGTGTTGGGCACGATGTCGTCCAGCGAACAAACAGGGGTCCAGCGGGATGCTTGCATGATGGGCTCCTCTCTCAAGCGGCTTCAGCAACAACGGGAATGCGCACGGGGCGTGTCTTCGTACGCTCCTCCACCGTGGCGGGGCGGATCTGCCCGCGCTCTTCCACGAAGACGACGTTCGCGTCCTTCGCGTCGCTGTTGACGAAGTGGCGAAAGCGCTTGCGCACCTCGGGGTTGGTCACGGCGGTCTTCCATTCGTCTTGGTAGGTGTCGACCACGTGCTGCATCTCGGCTTCCAACTCGGCCACGATGCCCAGCTTGTCATTGATGACCACGTCCTTCAGGTAGTCCAGACCGCCTTCCAGGTTGTCGCGCCACGTGCTGGTGCGTTGCAGGCGGTCGGCCGTGCGCACGTAGAACATCAGAAAGCGGTCGACGTACTTGATGAGCGTTTCCTGGTCGAGGTCCGCGGCGAGCAGTTCGGCATGGCGGGGCTTCATGCCGCCGTTGCCGCACACGTACAGGTTCCAGCCCTTTTCGGTGGCGATGATGCCGACGTCCTTGCCCTGTGCTTCGGCGCATTCGCGCGTGCAGCCCGATACGCCAAACTTGATCTTGTGCGGCGAGCGCAGCCCCTTGTAGCGGTTCTCCAGCGCAATCGCAAAACCGACCGAATCACCCACGCCATAACGGCACCACGTGGAGCCCACGCACGACTTCACCGTGCGCAGCGATTTGCCATAGGCGTGGCCCGACTCGAAGCCAGCCGCGATCAGCTCTTCCCAGATCAGCGGCAGTTGTTCCAGCCGCGCGCCGAACAGGTCCACGCGCTGGCCGCCGGTGATCTTGGTGTACAGACCGTACTTCTTGGCGACCTGGCCCACGGCGATCAGGCCGTCCGCCGTCACCTCGCCGCCCGGCATGCGCGGCACCACGGAGTACGTGCCGTCCTTCTGGATATTGGCGAGGAAGTAGTCGTTGGAATCCTGCAGGCTGGCGTGCTCTTTCTTGAGCACGAAGTCATTCCAGCACGAAGCGAGGATGCTTGCCACGGCGGGCTTGCAGATATCACAGCCCATGCCGTGGCCATGCGCTTCCAGCAGTGCCTCGAACGACTGGATACGGCCCACGCGCACCAGGTGGTACAACTCCTGACGCGAATACGGGAAGTGCTCGCAGAGGTGGTTGTTGACGGCCAGGCCCTGCTTCTTCATCTCGGCCTTCATCACCTGCGTCATCAGCGGCACGCAGCCGCCGCACGAGGTGCCGGCCTTGGTTGCATCCTTCAGTGCGCCCACGGTGGTGGCGCCGCCGCACACGGCTTGGCACAGCGCACCCTTCGACACATCGTTGCACGAGCAGATCTGTGCGCTGTCGGGCAGTGCATCCACACCCAATGCCGGGCGCGCATTGCCATCGGCCTGCGGCAGGATCAAAAATTCCGGCGCCTCCGGCAGTTCAATGCGGTTCAGCATCATCTGCAACAACGTGCCGTATTCGGCCGCGTCGCCCACCAGCACGCCGCCCAGCAGGTACTTGCCGTCTTCCGACACCACCAGCTTCTTGTAGATCTGCTTGCGCTCATCGGTGAACTGCACGCTGCGGCTGCCCGGCGTCGTGCCTTGTGCATCGCCCAGGCTGGCCACGTCCACGCCCATCAGCTTGAGCTTGGTGCTCATGTCGGCACCACTGAATTCGGTCGCGTCATCGGCGGCCAGGATTTGCTTGGCGGTGATGCGGGCCATCTCGTAGCCGGGAGCAACCAGACCGTAGACCTTCCCACCCCACAGTGCGCATTCGCCAATGGCGTACACATCCGGCGCGGAGGTGCGGCATTCCGAGTCGATCACGATGCCGCCGCGCTCGCCCACCTCCAAGCCGCAGGCACGTGCCAGCTCATCACGCGGGCGGATGCCGGCGGAGAAGACAACCATGTCGGCGTCCAGATGCGTGCCGTCGGCGAAGTTCAGGCGGTGCGTACCGTCCACCCCATCGACGATCTCCACCGTGTTCTTTTGCGTGTGGACCGTCACGCCCAGATCTTCGATCTTCCGGCGCAGCATGCGGCCGCCGCCGTCGTCCACCTGCATGGCCATCAGGCGGCCGGCAAACTCGACCACGTGGGTTTGCAGGTGCATATCGCGAAGGGCCTTGGCGCATTCCAGGCCCAGCAGGCCGCCGCCGATCACCACGCCGGTCTTGGCGCGCTGGCCGCATTCGGCCATCGCTTCGAGGTCTTCGATGGTGCGGTAGACGAAGCAGTCCTTGCGGTCCTTGCCCGGCACGGGGGGCACGAAGGGCGACGAGCCGGAAGCAATCACCAGCTTGTCGTACGGCAGCACCTCGCCGGTGGAGGCCGTCACCGTTTTGGCGGTCGTGTCGATGGCGGTGGCGCGGGCGTTGAGCTTGAGCACCACGTCATCGCGGTCGAAGAAACCCGGCGTAACGAGCGACAGGTCTTCCGCAGTCTTGCCGGCGAAGAATTCGGAGAGATGCACACGGTCGTACGCGGGGCGCGGCTCTTCGCACAGCACCGTCACTTGCAGGTGATGACCCGGCGCGTGCAGCAGGCTTTCCAGAAACTTGTGGCCCACCATTCCGTGGCCGATGACGACGATCTTCATGGTCATGGTGATGTTCCTTGTCAGGCGTTGGCGGCGGCCAGCGTGTTGTCGTACAGCGCTTGTTCACGCGCCTTGTGTTCTGCCGAGAAGCGCACAGCAATGGCGCAGATGGCGGACAGCGCCACCAGCACGCCGAGGATGGACAGCGTGGCCTGCGTATCGGCCATACCCTTGAGCAGGAAGCCGGCAGCCACCGCGCCAGCGTTGCCGCCCGCACCGATGATGCCGGCCACGCCGCCCAGTGCGCGGCGATCGATGAAGGGCACCAGCGCATACGTGGCGCCGCAGGCCATGTGGGTGAACAAACCGAAGCCGAGCATCGCCAGCACGGCCACCGTCACGCTACCGGCGTGGGCAAAGCCGAACAGGCCCAGGCCTTCGCCCAGCATCAAGAGGCACAGCAGTTGGGTGCGGGCATCCAGGCCCCGCTTGGCCGCCATGCGGTCAGATACGATGCCGCCCAGCGCGCGGGCAAACAGCGCCAAGAGGCCGAAGCTGGCAGCCGCCATGCCGGCCGCCGACAGCGACAGGCCAAAGTGATCAACGTAGTAGGTGGCCGCGATGTTGTGGATGAAGATCTCCACGCCAAAGCACGCACCGTAGGTGACGAACAGCAGCCAGACGCGGTAGTTGCCAGCGGCCGTGACGAAGCTACCCCAGCCGCCCTTCTTACCGCCTTCGATGGTTTTGCCGGCGGCGCGCAGCTCTGCGTAGTTGCCTTCCGGGCAGTCTTGCGTATAGCGCCAGTAGAGCGCCGCGACGATCAACATGGCCACACCCGGCACCACCATGGCCAGGCGCCAGCCCAGGCTCTGCGTCACGCCCATCATCACGATGGCGGTCAGCAGCAGCGGCATCGTGCCTTGCGCCACACCGCCGCCCGCGTTGCCCCAGCCAGCGGCCGCCGCGTTGGCGGTGCCCACCACGTTAGGCGCGAACATGACCGACGTGTGGTACTGCGTGATGACGAAGCTCGCGCCAATCGCGCCAATCGCGAGGCGGAAGAAGAGGAAGGCCTCATAGCTCTGCGCCGTTGCCACGCCCAGGACGGGGATGGCCCCCAACACCAGCAAGCCGGTGTACGTCTTGCGCGGGCCAAAGCGGTCGCACAGTGGGCCGACAATCAGCCGCACCAGGATCGTCACGGCCACCGCGGCGATGTTGATGTTCGCGATCTGCCCCGGCGTCAGGTGGAACTCGCCCTTGAGCAGCGGCATGAGCGGCGCGCAGGCGAACCACGCATAGAAGCACACGAAGAACGCGAGCCACGTCAGATGAAAGGCGCGCATCTGCGGCGTGCGCAAGCTGAACAGATCGATTCGGGTGGCCCGAGTGGCATTGGCGGTCATGTCGAATCCCAGTTCCAGAAAAAAAGAAAGGCGCCCGAGAACCTCGCTACCTGAGCCAGGTTCTGGGACGCCGTTGTCCAAGTAGCCCTGAGCACCAGGGCCTTCACCACGAAGAGCACGTATCGCCATTGATCCGCGCAATGGGTCTATGCAACAGGTATGCCAAGCGTGGGAAGCGTTGATCTATCGCGGTTTGCAGCAGAAAGCGGCGCCGGCGCACAGCGCCCGTGCCTCATGCACGGGCGTTGCACCGCACGCTTTCGGTGCAGATGCGAATCGGGATGGTGCGGCACAGCAAATGCGTGCGCGGCCGCGGGAAGGCGACCACCCATCACTTGGGGTGGGCGAGCAACGACTGCTTGATCAGGCTTTGCGCGTCAGTAGCCGTGCGTCACGATCGACAACACGGAGAGGTCCGGATGCGTGCCGTCGACGATGCTGCGTGCCACGTGCATGGCCTCTTCCATGGCTTCTTCCGCGCTACGGAAGCTGTCATCGCCATCGGCATGAAAAGGCACCGTATGACCCGGCTGGTTAGGGTCGGCGCCAGGGTGGCACACGTAACCGGTGTAGGTGTAGCGGGCGGGGTTGGCGCGCGTGGGGGACGGCGCAACGTGAATCTCGAACCCTTCGTAGAGGGCCTGCGGCGCGGTGAGTTGATCAGACATGGTGGCCTCGCGGGGTATGGCGTGTACCGGCCGCACCGACGCTTGTGGCGCGGCGCGGCTGTCCTGATGCAACCAGTCTAGGTGATGCGATGGGGGTTGAAATCCGGCGGTTGGATGACAGCACCATCCACCGCCGTACCGGCTCCGTACTGGCTTGTACTAAACGACTAAGCGCGTTTGATGAGCCGGATGATAAACAGCAGGATCACCGCGCCGATCACCGCCGTGATGATCGAGCCGATCCACCCGCTGCCCAGCGAGATGTGCAGCACGCCGGCAAGCCATCCGCCGATGAACGCGCCGACGATGCCGACCACGATGTCGACAAAGATGCCGAAACCGCCGCCCTTGACCAAGATACCGGCCAGCCAACCTGCGACCGCGCCGATGATCAACCATGCAATCAAACCGTGTGATGCCATGTCCGTGCTCCCGTGAACGTGTGTTTGGAGGGTGATGCTGCACAGGCATAGTAGGCGAAGACAGCACAATCGCCATGTGGCGCTCACGCGGTTTTTGCATTTGCATCGTGTTCAACGGAATACGTTCACCGCCTCCACCAGGCGCGTGGCCTGAATGCGCAGGCCCTCGGCGGCAGCCGCGCTCTGGCCGACCAGCGTAGCGTTCTCTTGCGTCACCTGATCCAGATGGTTGACCGCCTGGCTGACCTGCGTGATGCCGTCGGTTTGCTGCGCCGTCGCCAGGCTGATGTCGGCGATCATGGCTGACACCTTTTTGACCTGATCGACGATGTCGTCCATGGTCTTGCCGGCATCGTCCACCAGCCGCGAGCCCGATTCCACCTTGTCGACGCTGGTGCCGATCAGCTCCTTGATCTCCTTGGCAGCACCTGCACTGCGCTGCGCAAGCGCACGCACCTCGCCTGCCACCACGGCAAAGCCACGGCCCTGCTCGCCCGCCCGTGCAGCCTCCACAGCGGCATTGAGCGCGAGGATGTTGGTCTGGAAGGCAATGCTGTCGATCACGCCGATGATGTCGGCGATCTGCTTGGCGCTTTGCGTGATCGCGCTCATGGTGGCCACCACCTGCTCCATGGCCCGGCCGCCGTTCACAGCCGCCTGCGTGGCCGCGCTCGACAGCGTATTCGCTTGGCCCGCCGTTTCCGCATTGCTGGCCACCGTGGCGGTCATCTGCGTCATGGAACTCGAGGTTTCTTCCAGGCTAGCGGCCGCCTGCTCGGTGCGCATATTGATATCGCCGTTGCCCTTGGCGATCTCCTGGCTGGCCGATTGCACGTTGACCACCTGCTCGGCCACGTCGTCGATGAGCCAGCGGAACATCAGCCCGAGCTGGCTGATGGAGCGCAGCGTCATGCCGATCTCGTCCACGCGATCCGCAATGGCGACTTTGCGGCTCTCGCCCGACGCCACACTCAGCGCGTGCTCCTGCAGCTTTTCAAGCGGCGTGGCGATCTGCACCTTCAATGACCAGGAGCCCAGCATCAGCGCCAGCAGCAAAACACCGGTAAAACCGCCGAGCGCCGAGCCCGACAACCCGAAGGCCCATGCCGCCGCCAGCAGCGCCGGCAGCAACATGAGGAACGTGAGCCGGATGCGCCAGCGCACAGGCATGATCTGAAACACCGAGCGCCAGGCCATCAACCCAGTTCGCACGATCAAGCCCTTGTGGAACTTGCGGCTGCCCGCCTGGCCGGTGCGAAACTCTTTATAGAGCGCCTCGGCCCCTGCAATTTCTTCGCGCGACGGCTTCGTGCGCACTGACATATAGCCGCTGGCCCGGCCATTGCGCACCACCGGCGTGGCGTTGGCCCGCACCCAATAATGATCGCCATTCTTGCGGCGGTTCTTCACCAGCGCCGTCCAGGGCTGGCCGGCCTTGAGCGTCGCCCACATATCGGCAAATGCCTCGGGTGGCATGTCAGGGTGGCGCACGATGTTATGCGCCTGGCCTTCGATCTCTTCACGCGAGAAACCGCTCACCTCGACAAAGGCCGCATTTGCATAGGCGATATAGCTCTGGGTGTCGGTGGTCGACATGAGCGTGGCGTTATCCGGGAACTCGTATTCACGCTGGGTAACAGGTTCATTGACACGCACGGGAGGTCTCCTTTGATGATTTTGCTTAGCAACCGGGTTTTCGGCAGAGAATCAAATTTATTAAGGGGGAGATAACCCTTTTTTCGCGGGGTGTAGACAGAACAGCCGATAAAACTGCCAGAGCAGATACTGCGTTCTGAAAATGGTTTCTACCTGCCGTAACTGGCTACGCAGAAGGGAATTCATCAGGTACCCACCCCATTTGCGGAGTGAACCGCCGACGGTTATCTCAAACCGAAAAATCCGTTAATCCCTCATTTGCGTTAATTTTTCTGTGTCCGCCCCAAAACTGAAGGTGTTCACTAGTTTCCATACGTTTGCATGTGAGCAAACATCACAACGCTGACTGAGCGCCGCCGCTACCTCCCCGTCGTCCCCGCGACAGCACGCCACATCGCCAACCACACTTGCGCGTTCTAAACTTTCACAAATTCCTGAAATTTGAGAAAGATCAAAACGATGCAACTCTCCCCCTTGAAACAACGCTTCGTCTTGCATTTCGGCGAGATGGGCAGTCGCTGGGGCATCAACCGCACGGTCGGGCAGATCTACGCCCTGCTCTACGCGGCGCGCGAGCCGATCAACGCGGATGAGATTGCCGAGGCATTGGGTTTCTCACGCTCGAACGTCAGCATCGGGCTGAAGGAGCTGGAGTCGTGGAAGCTGGTGCGGCTGTCGCACAAGCCGGGCGATCGGCGCGAATACTTCGCGGCCCCCGACGACATCTGGACCATCTTCCGCACGCTGGCAGAAGAGCGCCGCAAGCGCGAGATCGACCCCACGCTCACGCTGCTGCGCGACGTGATGCTCGAATCCCCCACCGACCCGGACGACCGCCACGCCCAGGCGCGCATGAAGGAGATGTATCAGCTCATCACGCTCATGACCAACTGGTTTGACGACGTGCAGACGCTGGACGCCGACTCCCTGCAGCAGCTCATGAAGATGGGCGCCAAGGTGCACAAGCTGCTGGAGATGAAGAACAAACTCGCCGTTGTCGTTGGCGGCAAATCGAAGTAGCCCCGCCCCAAAAGTAGAACCATGTCACTTGATCCTGTTGTACTGGCGCGCATCCAGTTCGGCGCCAACATCACCTTCCACATCCTCTTTCCCACCATCAGCATTGCGCTGGCGTGGGTGCTGCTGTTCTTCAAGCTGCGCTATCGCAAAACCAGCGATGAGGCCTGGATGGCCGCGTACCGCCTGTGGGTGAAGGTCTTCGCGCTCACGTTCGCGCTGGGCGTGGTGTCCGGCGTGACGATGAGCTTTCAGTTCGGCACCAACTGGCCGGGCTATATGAACACCGTGGGCAATATCGCTGGGCCCCTGCTGGCGTACGAGGTGCTGACGGCGTTCTTTCTGGAAGCGAGCTTCCTCGGCATCATGCTGTTCGGCACGGGCCGCGTGAGTCAACGCATCCATACGTTCGCCACATTCCTCGTTGCGCTGGGCACGACCATTTCGGTGTTCTGGATCATCGCGCTCAACTCGTGGATGCAGACACCCGCCGGTTACGTGATGGTCGACGGCCGCGCGCATCCGCAAAGCTGGCCGGCGATCATCTTCAACCCGTCGTTCCCGTACCGGTTCACGCATATGTTGCTGGCCTCGGGGCTGACGGTGGCGTTCTTGCTGGCGGGGCTCTCCGCTTACCGCTGGCTGCGTAACGACCGCAGCGCCGATGTGCGCGCCACGCTCAAGACGGGTGTGGTACTGGCGGCCGCGCTGATCCCCTTGCAGATTGCCGCGGGCGACGCACATGGCCTGAACGTGCTGGAACATCAACCCGCCAAGCTCGCCGCCATGGAGGGCATCTGGCAAACCGAGCGTGGCGTGCCGGCGGTGCTGTTCGGCGTGCCCGACGCGGCCACGCGCAGCAACCGTTTCGAGATTGCAGTGCCCAAGCTGGCATCGCTGTACCTGACGCACGCGCTCGATGGCGAAGTAAAGGGGCTGGATCAATTCGACCAGCATCCGCCCGTGCTGCCGGTGTTCTTTGCATTCCGGGCGATGGTGGGCGTGGGCGTGCTGATGCTGGCCGTATCGTGGGTGAGCGCTTGGCGCTTGCGTCGCAACGGTGAATTGCCGCAATGGCTCGCCCGCACCCTCGTGGCGATGACGTTCTCGGGCTGGGTGGCCGTGGTCGCCGGCTGGTACGTCACCGAGATCGGCCGCCAGCCGTGGCTCGTCTATGGCGTGCTGACCACTGCGCAAGCCGCCTCTGCCGTGCCCGCGCAGATGATCGGTACCACGCTGGCGATGTACCTCGCGCTATACGCCTTCCTCATCGCCTCGTATATCGGCGTGGTGTTCTACCTGGCCCGCAAGGCTGGCGGCGCCATTGACCCGACCGATGCCGACATTCCCGGCACACACGCCCCGCAACTTTCTGGCGCCGCAATCCAAGCATGAACACCATTCCCGACCTCACCCAACCCGCCGGCTGGCTGCCGGTGGTGTTCATGGCCCTGATGGGCATTGCCGTGCTGGCCTACGTCGTACTGGACGGCTACGACCTGGGCGTCGGCATTCTGCTGCGTCGCGCCGATGACGCCGAGAAGGACACCATGATCGCCTCCATCGGCCCGTTCTGGGATGCGAATGAGACGTGGCTCGTGCTCGGCGTCGGCCTGCTGCTGGTGGCGTTTCCGGCCGCGCATGGGGAGATCCTGGGCGCGCTGTATCTGCCGGTCGCGCTGATGCTGTTCGGGCTGATCTTGCGTGGCGTGGCGTTCGACTTTCGCGTCAAGGCGCGCGCGCACCACAAGCCGTGGTGGAACCGCGCGTTCTATGCCGGCTCCGTCATCGCCACGGCATCGCAGGGCCTGATGCTAGGTCTCTACATCACCGGCTTTCAGTACGACGCGGCCAACGTCGTCTTTGCGATCTGCACGGCGGCGGGGCTGATTGCGGGCTACCTGCTGCTGGGCGCCACGTGGCTGATCATGAAGACCGAAGGCGCACTGCAGCTGCGCGCGGTGCAATGGGCGCGCGGCAGCCTGTGGTTCACTGCGCTGGGCGTGGCGGCGGTATCGCTCGCCACACCCTGGGTCAGCACGCGTGTGTTCGACAAGTGGTTCGTGTTGCCCAACATCATTCTGCTGGCGCCGGTGCCGCTGGTCACCATCGCGCTGTTCGGCCTGATCGACTGGGTGCTGCGCCGCCTGCCGCAGCAGATTGCCAAGGGGGATGAACACCTGATCTGGGCGCCCTTTGTCGGCACCGGTGCCATCTTCCTGCTGGCGTTCAACGGCCTCGCCTACAGCCTGTTCCCGTACCTGGTGGTGGACCGGCTCGACATCTGGCAAGCCGCCAGCGCACCGGAGTCGCTCGAATTCATGCTGGTGGGCGTGGCGATCGTGCTGCCGACCATCGTGGCGTACACCGTATACTCGTACAAGGTGTTCCACGGCAAGGCCACAGAGCTGCGGTATTACTGAACGACCGACATTGACGATGCGGCGGGCAGGCATTTAGGCTCACAGCCTTTCTCCCCTTGCCCGCACACGCCATGGTCACCTGCTACCTCCGCTACATCATCAACCCCGCCCGCCTCGTTGAATTCGAGACCTACGGCAAGATGTGGATTCCGTTGGTCGAGAAATTTGGCGGCCAGCACCACGGTTACTTTCTGCCATCCGAAGGCGCGAACAACGTCGCACTGGCCTTGTTCTCGTTCCCCAGCCTCGCGGCCTACGAGGCCTATCGGGAGCAGTCGAAAACCGATCCTGCCTGCATCGCCGCCTTCCAATATGCGGACGCGACCGGCTGCATCGTCAGCTACGAGCGCAGCTTCTTTCGGCCGGTGTTTTCGTAATTCGCGCACGCACGCAACGGGCGGGCCGCGCTACTTGCACCAGGCTCCGCCGTGCGTGTTATGGAGGCGCCCCCGCTATCCCTGTGCCACCGGCTTGTTCTGCGACAGCACCCACAGCATCGCCCCCACCGCTTCGGCTTGCGAGCGCGAGGCGGTTTTCTCGTAGATCGAGCGCAACTGTGTGCGCACGGTCGACACGGCAACCCCGGCACTGTCAGCGTATTCATCGGGAGAGCGCCCCAGAATCAAGGCCTCCGCAACGGCGGCCTCTGCCGCTGACAAGCCGAACGCCTGCCGGAGTTGCACTGCCGTGACCGGGCTGGCCGCACCACGGCGGCGCACGGTGACCATCATGGCCGCATCGCCAAACGCAGCATGGGCGGCATTGGCGGGCAAGAGCGAAATGCCGAGAAAGAGTTCGTGCGCCGCGCCCAGTGAGGGGCGCACGGCGAAACTCTCTCCCTTGCGGGATTTGGCCACGCGCGACAGCGCTGCCTGCAAACCATCGTTATCCGCGGCAAAGGTGGCATGCAAGCGGCCATGCTCCAGCCGCAGACAGGTCGACGCGCGCAAGAGCGCCTCGGCCTGAGCGTTGGCAAACAGCACGCGCTGATCACGCCCGAGTGCGAATACCGCCAGGCCGAGCTGCTCCATCAGTTCCGCACCGAGCGCCGCGTCGCGATGCAGCACGCGCGTGTCTTGCCAGAGATTGATCGTGCGCTGCAGATGGCCGGTCATGCCGGCGGCCGTGGCGCGTTCCTCTTCGGAAAACGGCGTCCGCCCGCTGGAGCGCAGCATGCCGAGCAGGATGTCGCTGCTGCCAGGGCGCGCCAGCCGCACGCCCATCAAGTAGCGGAAGCCCGACGGTAGCTGGTAGTCCTGATAGAACTCGCTGCGCTCGACGTAGGCGTCGGATACGTAGTCCTGGCAGAAAGCGAATTCACCCAGCGCCGCACGTTGCACATGCTCGCGGCGCGGGTCGAGCGCGCCGTAGTACTGATCGTAGAGTGCGATCACCTCGTCCCACCCCCTTCCCGGGGAGTAAGTCGAAAGGTGGGGCGCATTGCGCGCAGCGTCCCAACTGAACATGTGGAACACGTTGGCACCCAATGCCTCGGTGACGTCGTGGAAGACTTCCAGGAAGCCATCCTGCGTCACGGCCGCTTCGTACAGGTCTCCAATCAGTTGGTCTTTGAGCATGCTTCCCCCCGGAAGAATGGCTGTCTGGCCCGGCCGCCCGTCGCGCTCGCCGTGGTGGTCGGCGCCGGGCATGTTGTGCGTGTCACCGTAGCACGGGTGTTGCACGGCGGGCATCGTTCGTTTGGTGTGTTTTTCCACCAAATGAAGGATGCGAGGGATGGGGGACGAACGTGGCTCTACAAATGCGTCGGCACCGGCCCTTTCAAGGCCGGTGCCGATACCCCAACGGGGCCGCGCGGGGAGCGCTTGTCTTGTTGCGTTACTGCGCCGGCTTGTTGACCGAGAAGTTCACCTGATACGTGCTCGGTGTGATGGACGGAGAGCCGCTCAATGCCAGCGTCAGGCCGCCCAAGGGCAGTTGCCACGTCTGGTTGCACGTCACCGTCACACCGCTCGTGTTCGTGCAGACCGCGGTACCGGGTCGATGGCGCAGGCCGTTGAACGGATCGTTATAGATGATCTGGTCCGTATGGTTGTCGGCAAAGGTGCGCGTCACCGTCGAGCCATTCACCGCCGTGATGGTGTTGCTGTCTTCCGTCACCGCAGTCAGACCAGTCGACTTCACGTTGCTTTGCCAGAAAGCGTTGGTCGTGCCGACTGCTGGCACGGACAGCGTCGTCTGCTGAGCGAAGATGCCCACGCCACCTCCGGTGAGCGCAACCACGAAGACCATATTGCCCTGCGCATTCTTGAACCCATAGGCGTGGGCATCGACGGTACCTGCCGAGGCGCCATCGTCAACCCAATCGACCCCACCATCTGAGGTGGCAACCATATGCCCATACGGTGAATTGAGATCAGGCGCGCAAGGCGCGTTGACCGCGCAGTTCGTGGCGGCCGTCACGACGCCCTTCGCATAGTTGTTCGTGCCAAACGTGCCTTGGTCTTGCCCACTCAGGAGTGCATAGAGGTAGTTCCCATTGACGGCGCTCGGATCCACGGTCTGCTTGGGCACCGACAGCGAGAGCGTGCCCGTGCTGCCGGTGCCGTTGGTCCACACCGCCATGCCCGACTTGGCCACCAGCACGCGCGTCGAACCGGTGTCGTTCAACGAGTAATCGCAGGCCGTCGCACCTTGGGTCAGTTGGTAGCTCGCGCCGCCCATCGCGACGGTCAGCTTGACCGCGTCGACAGTCACCACCTGAGCCGAGCCATCCGAGAATTTGACCAGCCGATGATCGCCGCTCTTGAGTGCCGGACAGGCCGAATTGGCTGGCGCCAGCACGGTGCCCACCGTCGAGCCCGCAGACCCGCTGGAGCTGCCACTGGTGCTGGCAACCACGGTGCTGAGGTCGGTCAGGGTGACGCCCGCACCAGCCAGCGTCGATTGCAGCGTGTCGAGCACCCCGTCATAGCCCTGGCCACTGCCCGCGCTG
This sequence comes from Ralstonia sp. R-29, assembly GCF_049913345.1. Lineage (NCBI taxonomy): Bacteria > Pseudomonadati > Pseudomonadota > Betaproteobacteria > Burkholderiales > Burkholderiaceae > Ralstonia > Ralstonia sp. R-29. Next base: position 212,947 of record NZ_CP184378.1, on the reverse strand, counting down.
ATCGTGCCGCCCAGGAAGTCGCTGATGCCCGACGCGTCAAAGCCAGCGCTCTGCAACACCTTGATCAGGGCGGCTTGCGCGGCGGTGACGTCGCTGGCATTGACGGTCGTCGTCGAACTGAACCCGGCCACGTACTTTGCCGGGTCCTGTCCAGCCAGTTGTGCCAGCAGCAGTTCCGTCAGCGGCGTGATGTTGGCCGTGGCGGCACTGCTGATCGATCCGGAACCGGCAACCAGCGAGTGCAGCACGGTCTTGCCGTCGCTGCTGGTGGCCGTCACCACACAAGGCAGGCTGGCACCCGTGATGGGTGCCGAATAGCTGCCGTCTGCGCTGGTGGTGGCAGTACCCGAACCCGCCGAGCACGTCACGTTGACCGTTGCGCCAGGCATGGCCGCGCCAGTGGCCGCGACCCCGCTGATCGTCTGTGATTGCGGGCCGGTTTGCGCCGGCGCGGAATCTCCGCCTCCGCCACAAGCGGACAAGCCGGCAGTCAAAACAAGCGCCGCAGCGCTGATTGCAATCGGTGTGAGCTTCATGGTTCCCTCCCTCGGGTCCGTTCTGGTGTGTTGTGGGAGAGATTCTGCGTAAGCCCATGCCGCCATTCATCCTTCAAATAGATGAAGACTTGCTGGATCGCGACGTACCGCGTGACTGCACCAACTACAGGCAACAACAGATGGCCTAGGCAAGTTCGCGCACGCCAACCCTTACGGTCCGCGCCGCGTTGCGGTTTTCAGCTCACCGTTGCCTCGAACACCCGCCGGTAGTTGTCGCCCAGAAGCTGCCCCACCTCGCCCGAGGTAAAACCGGCCTTGAGCAACGCCGTTGCCAGCGCCGGCAACTGTGCGTAGTCCGTAAAGGTCGGCGGTTTGATGAAACCGAGCATGTCGGTGCCAAGACCGACGTGCGCCACGCCCACCACATCCACCATGCGTTTGATGCCGATGGCCATGGCATCGAGGGTCGGGAAATCCGACGCATTGGGCCACACGCCGATCACCCCGCCGGTTTCCGCCACCGCGCGCGCGTGGTCAGCAGAGATCAGCCGGCTGCGCTCCCTCGGCCGCCCGGTCAACGCCGTATGCGACAGCACCAGCGGCTTGATGGTCGTAGCGGCCGCGCGTTTGACCAAATCGTACGTGCCATGCGCCACATCCACCACGATGCCCAGCGCATTGCAGCGGCGCACGACGTCGGCGCCGAAATCCGTGAGGCCGCCATGCACGGGCGGCTCCGTTTGAATGTCGCCGAGTTCGTTCACGCGGTAATGCGTGAGCTGCAGGTGCCGCAGACGGTGCTGCGTGTAGGCCTCGTCCACGCGCTCGATGTGGCCCTCGAGAAAATCCGCCCCTTCCGACGCGATGATGACGCTCGGCCCCAACTGCCCCATGGCCGCTAACGAGGCCGCGTCCGTCACCACGTGCAACTGCTCCCGCTCGATCAACCGTTGGGCGCGCGCAAATTCCGTCATGCCGAGTTGATACAGCTCGCCCGGTTCCGGCGTTCGGAAGGCCTCGAACCGGTTGCCACTGGCCGACACGTGCGTGGCCGTCGTATCGGTGACGATGGCCAGGCAGATCACGTGCATGCCGCCAGCGCGCATCGGCTCGGCCAGCGGAAGGAAGGGCCGGTTGGCACCGATCTTGGGGTCGCGTGAAACGATGACGCGGCCGGCGTGGCTATGCATGTCGATGGTGAGCGTGCCGGGTGCGGGCGTCCATGTGGGTGCGTCGCCGGATGCCCCCTCGGTGTAGTTGGCGAAGCGACCGGGCGCGCAAGCCGCGAGGCCCAGCGCGGCCCCTGCGGCCAGAAACACCCGGCGGCTGACGCGCGGGGATTCGCTCGCCGGTTGTTCCGCCGCAAGCGTGGCGTCCACTAACTGGTAGTACCAGCCGGCCGGATCATCGTGCAAACGCAGCAGGCGGCCGCGCACGCGAATAGCGCCGTCGCCCATTGGCACGGGCTGCGCAGCAAACACCTCCACGCTCGTGGCCGGATTGCGCGGCACGCAGCGACCGCAGCACGGGGCCTCTTCGGCGAGCAGGAAGTAGCTGGCCGACGGCGCCGCTGCATCAAGCGGCATCGCCCAGCCGTCGATTTCGACCAACCGGCCATGGAGGGCATCGGCTTCGCAGCTTGCGATGAGGGACCAGTGGATCGGCATGCGGGCTCCGCGGGGGTTGGGGGGTGCCCCTATGTGTTTCGTCAAGCGTTAGGGACGGTTTTGGGTTGGTAAAGGGTCCCGTCGCGCAGCATGGCGAACAGGACGTCGCAACGACGCCTAGCCAGCGCGATGAGGGCTTGGTTGTGACGCTTGCCTTGCTGGATCTTGCGCGTGTAGTAGGCGCGTGAGATCGGGTCTCGCAAGGCAGCAAACGCAGAGAGAAACAAGGTTCGTTTGAGCACCTTGTTGCCGCGCCTGGAGGGGTGTTCACCTCGGATGGACGAGCCCGAGCGCCGGGTGACTGGCGCCAGGCCGGCATAGGCGGCCAGGTGTGCGGCTGAAGCGAAGGCCTTGTGCGCGACTTCTTTCAGGAGTCTGGCGGCGGTCCTGACGCCGACTCCGGGCATGCTGGTCAGGACCGGGTAAAGAGGGTGTGCATGCACCAGGCGCTCGGCTTCACTAGCGACCTCGTCGCGCTGCTGTAGCAAGGCAGCGAGCTGCTTGGCAAGGCGCGGCATGACGACAGTCGCGGCCTGGGTGCCGGGCACGACGACGGTCTGTTCGCCAAGCGCTTGAACGATCTCGGCGGCCAAGCGCTTGCCCATACGCGGAGCGAGTTTGATCAGGCGGTTGGCGAGCGTCTTCTCGCTGGTCGCGGCAAGTGCGGCGGGTGACGGGTAGCGCTCAAGCAGATCGAGCACGGCAGGATGATCCAGGCGCGGCCCCAGCACTCGTTCGAGGGCGGGATGAATCTGGGTGAGCAGGCCGCGAATGCGGTTGCTGGTTTGAGTGACTTGGGCGGCCAGATCGTCGTCGAAGCCACACAGCATGGTGAGCTCGGCCAGCGGCTCATCGGCCAGCCGCAGCGAGCGCAAGGTGTGGGGCATGGAGCGGGCGGCTTCGGCAATGATTGCCGCGTCGCGAGCGTCGGTCTTGGCTTCACCGGCGTGTAGATCTGCGATGCGGCGCATGGCCAGCCCTGGCAGATAGGCGACCAAGACACCCTCGTCGCGAGCCACGGCCACCGGCAGCGCGCCGATGGTAGCGGGTTGGTCGACCACGAACAGAAGCTGGCCGTGCGCCTTGAGTTCATTGATCAAGGCACGTAGTTTGGCTTCGTCATTGGGCAGCGCCTTGTTGTACAGGCGCTTGCCGCTGCGATCGAGCGCGACGGCGTGATGCTGGCCCTTGCCGACATCGACGCCGACAAAGACATCAATGGAATTGTGCTGAAGCGGTTCTTGCATGAAGGTGAGACGCCATGAAACACATTGGCCGGCAACATCGGTGGCAAGTCTCGGCATCCACGTTACGGGCGGCCTCAGGAAGTCCTGGCCAAGCCCCTATCAGCGATCACCAGCCACCCACCAGGCCCGGTGACAACACCCCCCGGATCATGGGCGACTGGGGGCAGCAATCATGCCGGGCCTGGCTGGCCAAAGCCCCGATTATTGGGGCACGAAGATAGTAACGTGGGGCTGCGGTATTGTGCGCTCCACGCTACCGCACTGCCACCGCATCCGGGGTACCCTTACGGCCTTGACCGCTGCTCCGTCTTACGCTGTCTTACGCCACGCGCTTCATGCCCACTCTGCAACATGTTGATCTGCGCACCGACCCCGCTGCGCGCCCCTTCGTCAAGGACGAGACCGTCCACGTCGACTTTGCCCACGCCCCCGGCGAGCTGATGAGCCTGGAAGGCCCCAACCGCTATGCCCCCGGCGATGCGCTCATCACCGGTTCAACGGGAGACCGCTGGGTCGTCTCGCGTGAGCGCTTCGATGCCAAATATCTGCCCGCCGATACCGCGCTCGCGCATGGTCAGCCCGGTGCCTACCGCAATCGCCCGAGCGTGGTGCTGGCCAAGCAGATGGACGCGCCGTTCTCGATGGCCCGCTCCGAAGCCGGCGACGTACTGCACGGCCAAGCCGGTGATTGGATCCTGCAATACGCCCCCGGCGACTACGGTGTCGTGCAGGCACAGCGGTTTGCCAAGGTGTATCGGCCGGCTTGAAGCCAGCCTCGCCCTTACTGCACCGTCTGCTGGCGCTCCACCTCGTGGTGCTTCATCTCCATGTAGTCCTGCCGATCCAGTTCATGCAGCTGGCGCGGGTACTGCTCGGTGGCGTTGAACCAGGTGTTGAGACGCTGTTGCAGGCGCTTGTCCGGCGGCGCCGAAAGCGATTTCAGGTAAGCATCGATCGCCAGGTAGTAGCGCATCGTGTTGCGCTCCAGCAAGCCGCGCACGCCGCCCACATAGTCGGGCGTGCCCGATGAAGCATCCGCCGTCTTGGTAAAGCCGACCTTGCCGCTGCCCACGGTCGCGAGGTATGTCCGCATCGCCAGCCGGCCGGCGGTGCCGTAGCCGTAGGCGTAGGTCAGGTGCAGAAAGGTGTGGTTGCTGACCCCTGGGGCGGGAATCGCCTCCAGCACGATGTGGTAATCCCGGGTGCTGAGGGGGCCGGAGGCGGCGCTCAGTTCCACGCGAAAGTAGTCCGCACTGCTGGCCGCTGGGTGAAAGTTGAACTCCAGCCGGTAACTGCTGGATAGCGATTCCTCTACTTTGCGGCCCAGGTTCACGTTCAGCACGCTGCCACTGGCGCCCTGCGTGGCATGGCAATACTTGATGTTCAGGTGCAGGATCAGCACGTCGCACCAGTTGGCGGCACCCTGCGCCGGGTCATTCAGCGCGCCGCTGACAGTGGCAAACGGATAGTCGAGCACGCTGTAGATATCGCTCTTGAGCCGGTCGGGCGATTCGGTGGATTCCAGCACCAGCGGCCGGTGGAACGGGTTGTCGGCAAGTTGCGGCGCCAGGGCCTGGTAGCGGTCGCGCAGCGATGTGGCGCTTTCTGCGTGCGCCGCAGGGCCGAAGCAGAAACCGGCCAGCGCCAGGGCCATCCAGCCCAGCCAGGCGGAGTATCGATGGGGGAGCATAGGCATAGCGGGTTCGCGAATCGTCTTTGCATTCTAGGAGGCACTACTGCAACGGGTGCGCAACAAATGTTCCTAGCCGTTGTGCACTGCGTGCGGCGTTCTGTCATCGCGGCGCGTGGTGCGGTGCGTCGTTAAAATAGAAGCTTCTTCGCTTGCCATTCGGCACCATGCCCTCCCCGCTTGCCATCCTGCGCGAACGCATCGCCAACCAGGTCCGCGGCCTGACACGCGCCAGCGGCGGACTCTCGCTCGATCTCGCCTCGCCGCCCGGGGACCCCGGCCTGTTTGGCCCCGATGCCGTCTGCTGGAAAGTCCATGCCGATTTCCCTTCGATGATGGCCGGCGGCATCAGCGCCTTGCTCTTGCAAACACTGCACCCGCGGGCGCTGGCCGGCGTATGGGACCACTCCAACTTTCGTGAAGACCTGCAGGGCCGCCTGGGCCGCACCGCACAATTCGTGGCCGGCACCACCTATGGCAGCCGGCGCGACGCGCTGGCACTGATCGAGCACGTCAAGGTCATCCACGACCGCGTACAGGGCATCGCACCGGATGGCCGCCCCTATTCCGCCAACGACCCGGACCTGCTGACCTGGGTGCACGTGGCCGAAATGTCGAGCTTCCTGGCGGGCTATCTGCGTTACGTGGATGGCGGCCTGAGCGGCGCCGATCAGGACCGCTACTTTGCAGAGACCGCGCTGGTGGCCGAATTGCTGGGCGCGCGCGATGTGCCGAAATCCCGCGCAGCCATCCGCGACTATCTGAACGCCATGCGTGCGGAACTGGTCGCCAGCGACCGCACGCGCACGGTGGTTGACGTGTTGATGAACTGGCCGGTGCCGCGCCCGGGGCTGAAGCCGGCGGTGCGCCTGTTTCTGGATGCCGGCATCCAGTTGCTGCCGCCGTGGGCCGCGCAGATGCTCGACCTCCAGCCGCCGCCGTTGCGCGCAGCGCTGGCGTCTGCCGCCATGCACACCGTGGCACCCACGTTGCGTTGGGCCTTGTATGAGGGCAGCGTCGTGCGCAAGGCCCGGCGCCGCGCGTTGATGCCGGCAGCGAGCTAGCGCGGGCTCAGTCCACCGCCTGCGCGAGCGACACCTTACCGCGCAGTGCCTTCTCCTCCAGCCGCACAAGCAGCAGCGGGGAAATCGCGGACACCGCCGCCGCAAAGAAGAACAGATGCCGGAAGGCGCTCTCACCCGCGCGTTGCAGCGCCTGCGCATCAGCCCCATTGCTGGCGAGCGCCGCGTGGAACAGATCCATCAGCAGATCGCCCCCGGCAGCCACCTGCGCTTCGGGTGCGGCCTGACGCAACAGCGCAATCAGCACCGACGTCAGCACCGCCACACCCACCGCGCCGCCCAGCAGACGGGAGAACGCCGTAAGCGCCGTCGCCAGGCCTACCGTTTGCGGCGACACGGCGTTCTGCGTAGCCACCAGCCCGGTCGGAAATTGCACGCCAATGCCCAGGCCCAGCACGATCATTGCCAGCGTGAGCGCCCAGACGTTGTGCGGGTCCAGCAGGCCCAGCGCGACGATGGCGAACGGCACCACACAGGCACCGCCCAGCATCAAGGGCTTATAGCGGCCGCTGTGCGTCATCCACTTGCCGGCAACGAAGGCACCAAACGGAATCGACAGCGTAAGCGGCACCAGCCGCAGCGCCGCCGCATCGGGGCTGGCGCCAGCCACCATCTGGAAGCGCAACGGCATCAGCACCGACGTGGCAATCAACTGGAAGAAGCAGAGGAACAGCGCCAGACAGCAGATCGTGACCGTGCGCACCCGGAACATCGACAGCGGAATGATCGGCTCAGCCGCGCGGTTTTCCTGCCAGACAAACACGCCCAGCACCACCACGGCGGCCACAAGCAAGCCCAGGTTGTCCGGTTGCGTAAGCGGCACACCCTGCCCCACGCGCGTGATCATCAGCAACAGCGCCGTCAGCCCCACCGCAAACAGAACGACGCCCGGCACATCAATCGGCCGACGCTGACGCGCCACCGGCAAATGCCGCAACGTACGGCGCACCACCCACAACGCAACGATGCCCAGCGGCAGGTTGATCCAGAAGATCCACCGCCACGACAGGTAATGCGTGAGATAACCGCCAATGACCGGGCCGGCCAGACTCGCCATGGCCCACATGCCGCTCACGTAGCCCTGGTAGCGGCCGCGCTCGCGCAGCGGCACTACATCGGCAATGGTCGCCTGCGCCACCGAGATCAGCCCGCCGCCACCCAACCCCTGCAGCACGCGCGCAACGAGCAGCATCGGCATGCTGGTCGCCAGCGCGCACGCCACCGAGGCCAGCACGAACAACGCAATCGCCGTGGTCAGCATGGCGCGACGGCCATACAGATCGCTCAGCTTGCCGTAGATGGGCGTGACCACCGTCGACGCCACCAGATACGCCGACACCACCCACGCCATCAGCGCGAAGCCGTTGAATTCGCCTGCAATGACGGGCAGCGCCACCGCGACGATGGTCTGCTCCAGCGCGCCCAGCAGGATGGCGAGCATCAGCCCGCCCATTACGACCATCACCGGAATCTCGGGGACGGGCGACGTGCCAAGCGGGTCGGTCAACGACGCAATGGGGGTGTCCGGCTGGGGCGGCTCAATGCTGGGGCGGGAGGACATGGGGGGCTGCGCAGACACCGTCGCGGGCGTCCACACAAACAACGAAATGAAGCCGTTGATGATACTGCTGATCGTCAATCGTTGCAGGGTCAACGATCGAGGTGCGGCGGGTTGCCTTGGGCGCCTTGGGCGATATCCGCATAGCAGCGGCTGACCTTCGCCGTCACATCGGGCAGCTCTTGTGCGAGGAATTCGATAAACGCCCGCACCGCCGGCACCAAGCCGCGGCGCGACGGAAACACCGCATGAAACTGATGCGCCGGCAAGCGGTAGCTAGGTAGGAGCACGACGAGCCTGCCATCGCGGATGGCCTCGGCACACAGGTTGAACGGCAACTGCGCGATACCGATGCCCTCGATGGCAACCCGGCTCATCAGGTACAGGTCGTCAGTGACCAGCGCGGGGGTGTAATCGACGTCGATGGCGCCACCTTCGGGACCGGTCAGTCGCCAGCGCGCGCGTTCGCCAGCCGCGCCACCCACGCCGACACCCGTCGCCCCGCGCATCGATTCCGGGCTGTCAAACGGACCATGCTGATCCACAAACGACGGGCTGGCCACCAGCACCTGGTCGCTCACGCCAAAGCTGCGCACCACCAGGTTGGAATCGTCCAGCGTCGAGCGCACGCGCAACGCCACGTCATAGCCGTCGCTGATCACGTCGACGCGGCGGTTGGTCACGTCCAGCTCGAGCCGCACTTCGGGCTGCGCGCGCAGGAATTTCGACAGCACTGGGGCAATGAACACGTGCGCCACGCCCACCGGGCAACTCACGCGCAGGCGGCCCGAGGGTTTTTCGCCCGCGTGCTCGGCCACTTCGAAAGCGGCACGGGCGGCTTGCGTCATCGACTCGCAATGCGCGTAGAACGCCGAGCCCACGTCCGTCACGTGCACCGCGCGTGTAGAGCGCTGCAGCAGCCGCACACCCAGTCGCGCCTCCAGATCGGCCACACGGCGGCTGACCCGCGATTTGGGAATGCCCAGCGCCCGCGCGGCGCCGGAAAAGCTGCCGTGCGTCACCACACTGGCAAACAGGACGAGGTCGTTCAGGTCTTCCATGGCCGTTCTCTCAGAATCGCCAGCATTGTCCCACTCATAGAACGATGAGTGTCGATTCGACCCACTACTGGAACTCGCTGCGCCGCACTATCTTTCCAGCAACCCACCTTTTCCTGGAGAGACACCATGCAAATCCTTCACATCGATTCGAGCATCCTCGGTGACGCCTCGGCCTCGCGCATCCTGACCGCCGCCATCGTCGACGAACTGCGCCGCGACAACCCCAGCGCCACCATCGTGCGCCGTGACTTGGCCGTGGAAGCCATTCCCCATCTGGATGGCGCCATCGCCGCCGGATTCCGCGCCACGGGCGCAGATGACTTCGACGACGCCACCCGCGCCGAGCACGCCCGTTCGGAAGCGCTCGTCAGCGAATTGCTGGCCAGCGATGTGATCGTGGTCGGCGCACCGATGTACAACTTCTCGGTGCCGAGCCAACTCAAGGCGTGGATCGACCGCGTGGCGCAAGCCGGCCGCACGTTCAAGTACACGGAAAAGGGCCCGGTGGGCCTGGCTGGCGGCAAGAAGGTCATCGTCGCCTCCACGCGCGGCGGCATCCATTCGAACAGCCCGGCCGGCGCTGTCGATTTCCAGGAAGCCTATCTGAAGACCGTGTTCGGTTTCCTCGGCATCACCGACGTGCAGTTCGTGCGCGCCGAAGGTCTGGCGATGGGCCCGGATGCCCGCACGCAAGCCATGGCAGCCGCCCACGCCGCCATGCCTGACGTGGTCAGCCAAGCCGTGGCTGCCTGATCAAACAGATCGGCCCCAAAGCAAACGGGCGCCGCGTAGCTGCGGGCGCCCGTTGTTGTTTTCCAGATTGGGAAGATCGGCGTGGCCGATCGTCGGTCAACGCATCACTCGTCGCGGTTTTCGCGCGCGTGGTGGATGGCTTCGAGCGCGCGGCGTGTGCGCAACTTGCGCCACATGACTGGCGCAACGATCGCGGTGGCGATCAGGCAAGGCACAACCCAGGCAATGGTGGATTCCAGAAAAGTCGTCATGATGCGTTCCCCCGACACGTGTTGCCGATGCGCACCTTATAGCTCCAATGGAGGCGCGCACCGTGTAGTCCCCGCAGGGCTACATTGATCCTTCAACGCGCCCTGACATCTGTCTCTATGAACGGCTATCGGCGCCAAGCCTTCGAACTTGAGTGCCCAACGTTTGCCGTTTGCTCTATTTCCGGCTTATCTCTGCGTTCTGTCAATACACCATCGACAATTTCGTGCAACATTGTGGCGCCACGTAGACAAGCCGCGACGAGAGCGTCGCTTCACGGTGTGTTCGCAAAGGTAACGGCAAGTTACCGCCGCAGAGGTGTCGCCCATGCGGACACAGCGTGCACCGTCATTTGCTCGCCAGGGCGCCCGAGTTTTTCTTACAAACGGTAATGCGCGGTTGCGAGGGGTTTCCATACAGTCGATGCAGGTCCAACGACAACCCCGGAGCTGCACCATGAAACGCACCCTCGCCCTACTGATTCTTGCCGCAGCAGCGGCTTCCGCGCTCAGCGCCTGCGTGGTTGTGCCGGCGGGCGGCTACTACTACGACCGCCCGCACTACCACCCGTATTACCACGGCTATTGATCGCCTGGCGACCGCCGCATCCACCGCTCAGGCCTTGCGCGCCTGCAGCGTGCGGATGCGCGCGACAGCCTGGTGATCAGCCGTGGCGGCGTCGTAGAGCTTGGCCAGATCGGCTTTCAACGCCGTACGCGACCCGCCATCCAGATACACCATGTGCCCCGACGGGTAGAACCCGGCCGACAGGTTCTTGCGCACATCCGCATCCAGCAGCGGCATCGACTTCAGGTCGAGCATCGTCTGATAGAACGGCGTGACGAAGTCGTAATAGCCATTGGCGGAAAACACCTTCAGATCCACGTTGAGGCTCATCGTGGCGGCCAGATCGCCGGCGGTGTAGAGGGCGACGTTGCCGTTGGCATCGAGCCCCTTTTGTGCGCCAGTTGGGTCGGTGTGGCGGAAATCCCAATGACGGAAGGCCTGGTCATTCAAATCCGTGAAGGCAGAGTTGGACGTGTACTTCAGATCGTCATTCAGATACGTGTTCCACATGGCCGTGTAGACGCCGGATACCGCCGTCATGGTCGGGTCGTTGCCACCGGAATTCGGGTCGACGCTGGCCGCAATGCCCGTGTGAATGCCCGTAACGCGGCCGTCGTAGGCGCCCAGCGACAAAGCCTTGTCGGCCAGCAACGTGGTGAGGAACAGCGACGTGCCTGCACCATCGGCGGCCGCCACATCCAGTCGCCAGCCCTGCAGCGTGGCCGCGTCGATACCGGTGTACGCAGACAGCGTCTTCAACACCGCCGGATCGGCATGCGCGGGGTTGGCGAGCGCCTTTTCATAGTCGGTGCTGGCAAACACGGCGGCGGCTTCTGCAAAGTCACCCACATCGGCGGGCAGCGCACCGCCCGTGGGCGATGTGGCGCGCTTGTGAAACCATGCATCGGCCGCACACGTCGGCAACAGCCCCACCGGGTTGCCGGCTTGCGTGTAGTCGAGGATGGACGACTGCAGCGTGATGCCGTTCAAGTCCACCCCGTCTTCATGCAGCACGTACGACAGCACGCATGAACGCGCCGTGCCATACGACTCGCCGAACAGAAACTTGGGCGAATTCCACCGATCGTTGGCAGTGAGCCAGCGCTTGATGAACTGCGCGATGCTGCGCGCGTCCTGATCCACGCCCCAGAAATCGAGGTTGTGCTTGGGCGCAATAGCCGTCGAATAACCGGTGCCGACCGGGTTGATGAAGACGAGGTCCGAGCGATCGAGCAGGCTATCGGGGTTGTCTTCCATGCGATACGGCGCAGGCGGCGTGAACGACGGCATCGACGTCACGATGCGCCGTGGCGCGAACGAGCCCAGCAGCACGAACACGGCAGACGACCCAGGGCCGCCGTTATAGAAGAACGTCACTGGGCGAGCCTGTGTACCGCCTTCGGGCACGTCGGCCAGAAATGCCACATGGAACATCTTCGCCACGGGTTTCGAGCTGCTCGGGTCCACCGTGACGAGGTGGCCGGCATGCGCGGTGTAGGCGATATCGCGCCCGCCTGGACCACCGACGTGCACGGTGTGGTGCGTGATCGCCATGCCCTCGCTGGTGTCGGTGACGCTGTCGTCGGGCCCGTTGCCATAGGCGGTGGCGTCGAAAAACGGTTGGTCTGTCGTCGTCATGCGTGCCTCGCTACTCAAAGAGTTTGGCGATTGCGTCGCCCTTCGGGCTGCCCAGGCCGGTGCAAGCGTCCCACCCGGGGCCGGCCGCAAAGGTGCCGTTGTCGCCCTGCCGGATATCGTTGAACGCGGCCGGGTTCTGATACAGCCGCGCGTGCGGATACCCCACCGGCTGCCCCTTGATGGCGTTGATGCGCGCAACGAGCGCGGCCCACAGCGGCGCGGCCGCGCTGGTGCCGCCGACCACACCGGTCTCGCCATCCACACGCACCACATAGCCTGTCAGCGGGTCAGCATTGGCGGAGACATCCGGCACGCCACGCTGTGTGAGGGGCAGGCTTGCACCGTTGGTCTCCTGCGCGGCTAGGCCCTGCTGCCAGGCCGGCACGGCAAACACGGTGCTGACCCCGCCCCCGCCCGCGCCGCCTTGCGTGCCGTCGTTCCATACGGTTTCTTCGGCGATGCGGCTGCCGCTGGCCTGCAGGCTGGTGCCGCCACACGCGAGGGCGTAGGGGCTGGAGGCAGGAAAATCGACGTGGTCTGCGCGATCGGGCTGGCCGTCGCTTGAGCCGTTGTCACCCGATGCGGCGCACACCGTGATGCCCATCGTGGCAGCGCTCTGCAGCGCGGCGTTGACGGTCTGCATGGCTTGCGGCGTCCAACGGCTTTCGGGCGCGCCCCAACTGATGGAGACCACCGATGGCCGCAGCGTCGTGTCATGGATGGCCGCGTTGATGGCCTGCACGAAGCCGGCATCGGTGTTGGTGGCAAAGTACACCGCCAGCGTGGCGCCAGGCGCGGCGGCACCCGCCACCTCGATGTCGAGCACGACCTCGCCGTCCGGGCCGTTTGGGTCTCCGCTGGGCCGGTTGGCACCCTGCCCGACCGGTACGTCGACGATCTTCGGCATGGCCACGCCAACCTGCTGGAAGTACGCACGCAGATCGTCTTCGCGATACCCACCGCCGAGCTCGATCAATGCGATGCACTGGCCAGCGCCATCCCCCTGCGGGAAACCGTAGAGCTGCGCGAGCTGCACCGGCGTGTACGAGGCCGCGGGCGTGGCCCGCGCTGGGCGAATCGACACAGGCGATGGCGGCATGGGCACAAAGCGGAAATGCGGTTCCACTTGCGGGCGCGAGTCCAGCCCGAGCACGGCCACGACCACATCCTTCAAGCTGTCCGGCAAACGCAGCGGGCCAGAACGACCACGGTATTCGCAATCGCCATGCGCCACGCGGTGCAGGTGCGTGTCGAACGCGCGGCAGAACTGCTCGACGGAGCCCGCAAGCGTGATGGTCGCGGCCGCGCCGTTCACGTGCGTGACCTGCAGACCACGGTCCTGCGCAAAAGCTTGTACGGCGTGGATGTCGTCAGCGGCGGCGCCAAACTGCGCGGCCCATTGTTCGCGCGTCAGCGGTGCGGGTGGCGGCGTGCCGGCGGCGCGGGATTGTGCAAACCCGGAAAGGCGTGCATCCAGGTCAGCGGCGTTGGGCCGGCGAAGCTGGACGAGCACCTGGAGCTGCTCGGAGGGTGGCGCATCGCCAAGAATGCGGGCGCCTTCCGGAATCGTGCGTTCACTGCCATGCAGGGGGTACCGGGCCATACGCCATCTCCACGAGTGAAGGTGGCCTCAGCGTCGCAATCTACGTGCCGCATGCGGCACCGGTCGCATCGGCGCTGCGCAACGGCGTCGCCACCCTCAAACACGGTAGGTGATGGCCCGCCCGGCCGATCAATCGTTGCCGTCCGCCGAGTCTCGTTCCACGGGCGGACGTTGCGGCCGGCCCTCTGCAAACGCACGGCGGATGAGCGCGCCGCACGCTGCGCTGCGCACGTAGGCACGCGCACCCAGCGTCTCGCGCACGAGCATGCCGTAGTGGCGTTTGTCTGCGGTAATCCACGGATAGAACCCGAACGCGCCCGGCGAGCTATAGGCACCATCGCCGCCGGGCTGATCTTCGATCCAATAGTTGAGCGCGTAATGCCAGGGCTGCGAAGCCGGCGTGCTGACGGCTGTCGGGCAACTGCCGGGCTCGGTGCAGACGGCATGCTGGCCGAGCATCTTGCCTAGCAGGTAATCGCCCCGCACCAGCCGGCGCAGGAATTGCCCATATGCCGCCGGGGTGGCGATCATGCCGCCGCCCGGCTCCGGTGCAAGGTAACGAATGCCCAGCGGTTTCTCTGCATCGCGCAGACCCGGGGCGTGGGCAAGTTCGCGTTCCAGGTCTTCGGTGAGCGTGGCGGCATCGGCGGCGCCTTGGCCGAAGTCCATCAGCAGCTTCTGATCGTGCCCACCGTTGTAGCTGAATCGGCCGACATGCCCCGGCGTGAATGTGGCGTTGCGCCCGCGCTGGAAGCAGCTCTGCACGGTGTCATTGCGATTGCACAGCAGCGGGTTGAGCGCGTCATAGCCCGAGCGCATCGTTAGCGCGTCGATCTGGGCTGGCGTGGGCTTGCCGCCCGCACGTTCCACCACATACGTGCCAAACACCCACTTGGAAGCCGATGCCAACCGCACGGTTTTGTTGGCCCCCACGCGCTGCCCCTGTTGGCCGCGCATCAGCACGCCCTGGGCGTCGCCGATCTCCCAGTAGTAATCGCCCAGGCGCTGGCAACTGCTGGCATGTGCGAGCGTCGCTTCCACCGCCGCCCGCCGCGTTGCCAGGCTAGGCTCCTGAGCGTGCGCCACCATCGGCCCCGCCGCACTCAGCGCTGCCATCGCGCACGGTACCCACGTTGCCAGCGCCTGATGTGTCCAGGCGCGTCTTGCTTCCGTCATATCGATATCCTGCTTGTTCTGCCTCTTACTCTGCCTATCAAGGCCGGCAGCACTCTACAGCAGCACTGCCGGCTTTCCCACCTTGTGACTGCATGACCGCACGAGCGTTTGCGGGCCAGGAGTACAACCGCACCACCTTGCAGCAAGCTTGCAACGGCACACGTTTTCCTTTTGAAAACGTAAGCGTTTGCGTATCGGATAATCCCTTTCCACGGGCACTTAGGAAAAGCTCCGCATATTCCCTCCCCCGATATGTCCTAGACCACTCGTTTATGAGCCAAATGGACGAGAAAAATCATGCCAAGGCCACCTAGCGCTCCGCCGAGAGTGTCCTAGAATGCAAACACAGAAAACCAGAATTAAATAAAAGTAAATACGCAGCAAACTTCGCTTCGGGAGCCAGCCATGGGAACAATCAGACGGGGAAGCGCGGGAATCTCTGCCCGCTGGAGTTGGGAGCGCCATTCGGCACATTCGGCGAATTGGCAAACCATCCCAACGCGGCGCCGCCTGTTTCTTCCGTCGCGCATGTCAGCACTCCGCACGCCAGCTGTTTTGTGGTGGTTGTGCGCGATTTCGGTCGCGGTGGGTACCGGTGGCGTTCTGTTGCACAGGTTGTGGTAGCTAGAAAAACATTAAGCAGGATTTGTACGGGGAAGGTCGCAGCGCGAGAGCAAACCGCTGGAATAACACCGAATTGATTAGACCGCTTAGCGGCACCGAGGGGTTGTCTGACCAGTTTCATGGGTCAAATTGCATCCGGAAAGATTGAGGGTCCGGGGCATCGTCATCCCTCCATTCGGAAAACACGCTCCCGCATGTGATCAAAATGCGCCGCGCAAGCGGCATGTGGGGCACGCCAGCCACGTGGCGCGCCTGATCAATGGGGGGAGCATCATGAACATCTCGTTCACCGGCAAGACTTTCAGGTCTGTAGGAGACCTGTTCTTCCAAGCCATCGTCGACGGCAAGGTCGTGAGCTGTTTTGTCACGTCCGAAGCCCTGTCACTGTGCGATTGCGCACATCAAAAAGCCACCGCTGAAGACGTCTATCGCAGCTACCGCGACTGGATCGAATTGGCTGCATCGGACTTGATCCGTGCCGGCACGCTGGCACCCGTGATCGTGCGCGGCCGCGACCTGGCCGCCTCGCGTGCGTCGCTGCCGCATGGCGGCGTGCCGGCCTACGATCTGGACCGTTCGCGCCAGTTGCGCCTGGTTCCACGTTCATCGCGCTGAAGTTGCCAGCGCGGGTGCAGCGGAACGTGCGGTCGGGGGGTCGCACGTTCCGCGGGTGCCCATGCGCGCGGCGCGAGGTGTGAAATGCCAAGCGCCAAGCGCAGATCAATCAGCCGGGAAATCCTCTTCCCAGTACTCCTGCACGTTGCGTACGGTCGGGGCGCTTTCGCTGCGCGCGGCTTCGCGCATACGCAGTTCAACACGCCTGATCTTGCCTGAGATGGTCTTGGGCAAATCGGCAAATTCAATGCGCCGCACGCGCTTGTACGACGCCAATCGGTTGCGGCAGAACTGCAGGATGTCTTGCGCCAGCGCCGGACCGGCTTCGTGGCCCGCGCGCAGCACCAGAAAGGCTTTCGGCACGGCCAGCCGTACCGGATCCGGGCTCGGCACCACAGCTGCCTCGGCGATGGCGGGGTGTTCGATCAGCACGCTTTCCAGCTCAAACGGGCTCACGCGATAGTCTGATGCCTTGAACACGTCATCGGCACGACCGACGTAAGTCAGGTAGCCGGAGGCATCGCGCGCGGCAATATCGGAGGTGTGATACACGCCGCCGCGCATGGCTTCGGCGGTTTTGTCGGCGTTGCCGGCATAGCCATCCATTAACCCCGTCGGGCGTGAATTCAATTCGATGCAGATCTCGCCCTCTTCCGTTTCGTTGCCGTCAGGGTCGCGCAACGTAATGCGGTAGCCCGGCAGCGGTCGGCCCATCGAACCGGCTTTGATCGGCTGGCCGGGGCTATTGCCGATCTGGCAGGTGGTTTCGGTCTGGCCGTAGCCGTCTCGGATGGTGATGCCCCAAGCGGCCCGCACACGCTCGATCACCTCGGGGTTAAGTGGTTCGCCAGCGCCGACGAGTTCGCGCAGGGCGGGTTTCCAGGCGGCGAGGTCCTCCTGGATCAGCATGCGCCACACGGTGGGCGGTGCGCACAGCGTGGTCACCTTGGCGCGGCAGAGTACGTCCAGCGCGACCTTGGGCTCAAAACGCGCGTAGTTGTAGATGAAGACGCTGGCACCGGCATTCCATGGCGCAAAGAAGCAGCTCCACGCATGCTTGGCCCAGCCAGGTGAACTGATATTCCAGTGCACATCGCCCGGGCGCAGCCCGATCCAATACAGCGTGGATAGATGCCCCACCGGGTAGCTCGCATGCGTATGCATCACCAGCTTGGGCTTGGACGTGGTGCCGGAGGTGAAATACAGCAGCAGCGGGTCGCTCGCCTGCGTGGGCGCCTCGGGCGTGAACTCAGGCGACGCGGCGTAGGCGTCTTCAAAGCGGTGCCAGCCCGGCGGTGCTTTGTCCGCACCCACTGCAATGCGCGTGAACGTGCCCGATACGGCATCGAGCTTGGCGCAATCGGTTGCGCCCGCCACCACGTGGCTCACCTGCCCCATGGCAATGCGCTCGCGCAGGTCTTCCGCCGTGAGCAGCGTGGTGGCGGGGATGATGACCGCGCCTGTCTTGATGCTGGCGAGCATCACATCCCACAGCGCGGGCACGTTGCCGAGCATGAGCAGGATGCGATCGCCACGCTGCACGCCGAGTGCCCGCAAGTGGTTGGCCACGCGGGCCGAGCGCTCCGCCATCTGCGCGAACGACAGGCGCGTCTCGTTGCCCTGATCGTCCACCACCCACAGGGCGACGGCGTCGTTGCCGCGCGCCATGGTGTCGAAATAGTCGAGCGCCCAGTTGAACTGGTCCAGCACCGGCCATGTGAAATCGCGCACGGCGGTCTCGTAGTCCTCACGGTGCGCGAGCAGAAAGTCGCGGCACCGCAGAAAGGCATCCAGCGATGTCATGCCTGTCTCCTGTCATTGCATTGCACGCGCCTCGTCCGGGCGCTAGAAAAACGCACCTGCCACGGATCTATATAGAAGGAAATCTTCCGCCAGACCAACCCGGGTTCACCCGGGCTGCCGCTCATTGGGAGCGTGGCGGAAAACGCAGCGACCGGCCGCCACCCAGACTCAACCACGCCCAGGCCGTGGCCGCCGCCACGATGGCCAGCACGGCCACCCATTGGGCGCTCACCAGCATCAACTCGACCGTGCCAGAGACGTCCGGGAGGATGTGCGGCCAGGCGATCGCCAGCCATCCGTCCGCATCAAACCACGCGCCCCGGCCTGCCCCCGTTGCCAATTCCACCGCCAGCAAGGCCGCACTGATGGCCGCAAACGCCATGCCGCAATGCGTCAGCACGCGGCTGAACACGGGCAGTTCATACAGGGGCTTGAGATATTGGATATGCCGGGTGAGCGACCATGCGCACACGATCAGCAACGCCACGCTAATGGCTGCCATCGGCGCCGGACTGCGCAGGCAGACGCCCAGCGCGATCCACGCAAGCGCGTTGATCTCGTGGCGCCGATAGATGCGCAGCGCACGCGCGGCGTGCAGCAGGCCGATCTGGGGAGCCTTCGGGGGAACACGCGGGGGAACACCGGCAGACGCCATGATGCGCTCCATCAGCGGAAGGTGGATGCAGCACCCCGTCCTGAGGCGACCGCAACTGTTTGCAGTGTACCGAGGCGGGTTGGCCCGCGCGAGTTCAAACAGCACGCCTCCTCCGAATGACGGACAGGCGGTGGCGTCAGGCCTCGCGCAAATGCTCGATCAATTGCCGTGCAAACGCTGGCAGATCATCGAAACTGCGTACGCAAATACGCAGCAGCCGGGTCGCCCAGGCATCGGTCAGGCGCACCCGGCGGATGCCCATGGAACGCTGCAGCCGGATCGCCGCGTGCTCGGGGATGACGCCCACGCCCACGTTGCGCTCCACCATGCGGCAGACCGCGTCAAAGCTGCGCAGCCGTACGCGGTATTTGAGCCGGTAGCCCGCGCGCGCGGCGTGCCCGGCCAGGTAAGCCTGCAAGGCGTTGTCACCGGTCAGGCCAACGAAATCTTCCTGCAAGGTTTCGACGAAACTCAGTTCGCGCCGCTCGGCCAGCGGGTGGTCACGCGCTGTCACCAATACCAAGCGGTCATGGCGGAATGGAAACGTCTGCAGCCCCGACAGATCCACCGCGTCATTGACGATGCCGATGTCCGCCCGCCCCTGCGCAATCGCCTCGACAATCTCATGGCTGACCAGCTCTTCCAGGTCGATGTCGACCTCGGGATGCGCCGCCAGAAAGGCGCTCAAGGCTTCGGGCAGGAACTCGGTCATGGCGGCGGTGTTGGACAGCAGCCGCACATAGCCCTTGAGGCCGCGCGCATATTCGCCCAGCTCGCCGCGCATGCGGTCCATCTGCTGCAACACAACGCGCGCGTGGTGGACCAGCGTGCGGCCTGCGGCGGTCATCTCCACGCCGCGCCGGTTGCGCGTGAGCAGCGGTACGCCCAGCGTGTCCTCCATGCCGCGGATACGCGCACTGGCGGAGGCCAGCGTCAAATGCGCGCGCTCTGCCCCGGCAGTGATGCTGCCGGCTTCAGCGGTGTACAGGAAGAGCCGGAGGTCGGTCAGGTCGAAGCGCACGGTGGTCTCAATAGGAGCATGAGCCTCAGTGCCAGCCTGAGGCTCCATCAATTTATCGCAGATTGTGCGGGCACCGCCAGTACCAGAAACTGAGGCACCTCCAATACAACACCCCAACCTCCGCCCCCAATGGAATCCGCCACGCTGCTGTTTGGCGCGGGCCTGCTCGCCGGCACGATGAATGCGCTGGCCGGCGGCGGCTCGTTTGTCACCTTGCCCGCGCTCATGTTTGCGGGCGTGCCCTCCGTGTATGCCAATGCATCGAGCACCGTAGCGCTGCTGCCCGGTGCGGCCACGTCAGCGTGGGCTTATCGAGCGGACTATCGCGGGTTCGAGCAGGTGCCCATGCGCACCATGGTGGCGGTGAGCCTGGCGGGCGGACTGCTCGGCGCGCTGCTGCTGATGACGACCTCATCGCGCGCATTCGACTTCATCGTGCCGTGGCTGCTGCTGGTGGGGTCGCTGGCGTTTACGTTCGGCAGGCAAGCCGGGGCTTGGCTGCGCCAACGCGTTCGGATCGGTCGATCAACGCTGCTCCTCGCTCAGGGCGTGCTCGCCGTTTACGGCGGCTATTTTGGCGGCGCGGTCGGCATCATGATGATGGCCGTGTGGGCGCTGTTGGGCCATGACGACATCAAAGCCCTGAATGCCTCGCGCACGTTGCTGGTGGGTGCCACCAACTTCGTCGCCGTACTGTGTTTTGCGCTGGCGAAAATGGTCTGGTGGCCGCAGACCTTGGTGATGCTGGTGGCCGCTGCGTTGGG
The DNA here is from genome assembly GCF_049913345.1 of Ralstonia sp. R-29. Lineage (NCBI taxonomy): Bacteria > Pseudomonadati > Pseudomonadota > Betaproteobacteria > Burkholderiales > Burkholderiaceae > Ralstonia > Ralstonia sp. R-29. The sequence continues at coordinate 192,677 of NZ_CP184378.1, read as the reverse complement.
CGGCTACGTCGGGGCGCATGTTGGCAAGCGTTTGCCCGTGTCGACGGTGCGCGCGCTGATTTCCATCTTTGGCTTTTCGATGACGGCGCTGCTGTTCTGGCGCGCGTGGTCGCACGCATGAGCATGAGGAGAACCGCGATGACCCACATGTCCCGGGCCCATCCCGCCCACCGCATGCGCACGCCGCGTGGGCATCGTGATGCGACGCTGCGCCACACGGTGCGTGCTACAGAAACAGGAACCAACAAACGTGAGTGGATCAGCGCGCAAACGATTTTCTACATCGCGCGCGGTGTGGCGATTCTGCTTGCCGCAGCGGCCGTGGGCCTGAGTGCAGTATCGGACGACGCAGAAAAATCCGCCGCCACATACATCCGCCCCCTCGCAGTGTGGGCCGGGCAAAGAAAAAGCCCGCGGGCCGGGGGGCGGGCGGGCTTAACATCTTCAGCCTTTGACGACGAAAGATGGTCGGGTGTGCTTTGTGAATGAGCAATGCGCCGGAACTCACAAAGCGAAGCCATTATAAAAAGGGCCTGCCCCCCGCCATACCCCAACGATGGGGGGTGCACACACACCCCACATTTCCATTTCGCAAAAATCCAGGCTGAAACACGCTTAACGCGGCTTACGCGCGAGCGTTGGCTTCGGACATCACGCGGATGCTGCGCTCGATACGGATCTGCACGATCAGCATCACCAGCATGATGAAGGCCGAGAACAGCGCGGCAATCATGTACAGCGAGATATAGACGCCCGAACGCTTGCCGTCGGCGTCCATCTTGGCGGCGTCCTTTTCGCTGGAAATGCGCGCCTGCTCTTCCGCATACGCCAGTTGGTAATCCGAGAACACCTTGTTGACCACCGTGTAGAACGATTCGACCGTGCCGGCTTGCTTGGCCACGTCAGCGCGGCTGAGCACCTGGTCCAGATACGCCGTTTGCGCGTTCAGGAACGCATCGCCCTGCTCGGGGTTGTCCAACGCGTTGGTCACGAGTTCACGCACTTCCGCCCGATCGAACTGGAACGACGCACCCAGCAGCGCCTTACCATGCTTGCTGATGACCGCAGCGAGTGCGGCTTCATGCTTGTCCGCGCCGGCGGACGGCTTGGCGGCTTCATCGCCCGCGCTCGACTTCTCGTCATCCAGCTTGAAAGCGGAAGCCTTGATGTTGATGGCCTCGGACACCGCCTTGGGCTTGGCGTTGTAATCGCTCACGGCGCTCACCACCAGCAACACCACACCCACCAGAACCACGGTTGCCAACGCCAGCACCAAAATCCGCATCAATTGCAGATAGCCGCCTTCGACCTTATTGAGAACGCTCATTTCACTTCCCCTGTTGTTAGATTTGGGGCGGCGATTATTCCAGAGTCCTCGTGCGGCTAGGTTAAGAGAACTTAGTATGCGAGCGCGGCATCCAGGGCCTGCGGCGTTAGCAGACCGCTCGACGCATGCCGCTTACCATCCGGGCGCAGGATGATCGTGCGCGGCATTTCGCCCTGCCAGCCGGGGTCAAGCGCGGCGCGCAGGCGCTCCGGCATGTCTTCGGCGTTGGCGTATTGCGGCACGCGTGCGAGGCCGATCTTGCTGTCGCGGGCCAACGGCGCCAGCGCGCGGTTCAGCATGTCCGCCTGGTCCGGGCTGTCCATCGACACCATCACCACATCCACGTTCTGTTTGGCAGAGCGCCGCCATTGCGCAATGCGCGCGATGTTCTCGCGGCAGTAGCTGCAATCGAGCGACCAGACCTCAACGATGAGCGGACGCGCCTGCGGCGTCTGCAGCAGCGCCGGCACATCGCGTGCGCGCAGCGGCTGGAATTGCAGCGCCCCAGCGGCCTGCACAGCAAGGGCGGCGGCGGACAACGCCACGCCCATCGCCAGCGATTTCCATCGACGGTTCATCGCGATGCCTCCAGGGTTGCGTTGGCCGGAACGGCGTCGGTCACGTCAATCAAGCGATAGCCCTCCGCCTGCGTACGCCATGACAGATAGACGTGGCCATCACGCACAAGCAGTTGCGGATGATCGTTACCGCCATCGGTACTCGCCACGCTCGCAGGCACCGTCCAGTGCGCGCCGCCGTCGGTCGACTTGCGCAGCAGGATCTGCATGCGGTCATCGGCAAATTGCTTCCACGCGAGCCACAGCGCGCCATCGGCCGCCAGCAATGCGGGATGCGAGGCCTGTGCTCCCGCCTGCGCGGAACCTGCAAAAGCCCAAGCACCGCCGATCGGCTTTCCGTCGGCCGAGAGCCGGCTATAGAACAAGCCGGGCTTGTCGTGCATGACCGAGAACCACGCCATGTGCCGCACCCCATCGGCCGTAACGGCCAGCGCCGGCCCGTGGTGCGGACACGCATCAACGCGCCATTCCGAGAACGTCGCCCGCGTAACGGCAACTTGCTGGCTATCAACCGGCAATGTCGCCAAGGCGTGATCGCGAATCTGCCCTGCAAACACGTTGCGCCACAGTACGAGCATGTGGCCGTCGGCGTCAGGCGCCAGCGCAATGCGGCAACACTCGCAGGTCTGGTCGATGACCTTGCGCTCGGGTGCAAAGGTGGCGCCACGGTCGGTCGACACGGTGTAGTACACCGCCGCGCCGTCATACGGCTGCTTGGCGGCCTGCGCGCGCAGCAGGTCGCGCTTGTCGATCCACGTGACGAAGATGCGGCCGGCGCTGTCGACCGCAATCGAATCGAAGCGGTGCGTGATCGGCTGCCGGTCGTGGTGGACCGTCACCGGCGCGCTCCATGTCTTGCCGCCGTCGAGTGAGCGCGAGAAGCGCACGAACCCCGTGTATGGCGCATCGAGCGGGCGGGACCAACTGATGTACAGCGCGCCGTCGGGGCTGACGATGACTTTCGGGCGGTTCTCGCCGTCGGTATAGATCGGCTCGGGTTGCGGGTTCACGCGCTGCGGTTTGGAGAGCGTCTTGCCGAGGTCATCAGACGAAGCGACCACCACGTGCTGCCCTTCTGCCCACGTCACCCACAGGCGGCCCGCCTTGTCGAACGCGGCTGTCGTAGCGAGTTGCGGTTTGGCTGCTGCGGTCTTGCCTGCCATCGCGCCGTGGTCATGACCTTCGTGTGCGAGCCCAGCCGTTACCGCCAGGGCCAGCAACGCACCCACAACGAATCGAGAAATCGGGTGCATTACAGACGCCATTTCAGTTGTCCATAGAAGGTGCGCGACGGGTACGGGTGGTACACGAAATACCGGCGGTCCGTCAGGTTGTCGATGCCCAGCGCCAGCGTGAAATGCTTGTCGACGCGGTAGCTGGCTTTGAGATCCACGGTGAAGAAGCTGCTGGTACCACCGTAGACGTTGGGCAGCACGTCGGTGTTGTCGAGCGTGCCGTATTGCCGGCCGGAATAGCGCACCCCTGCGCCCACCGTCCAGTCCGGCGTGGCGTGCCAGCTGGCAAACAGGTTGGCGCGCACGCGCGGCATGCGCGGCCAGGTCTTGTCGACGTAGGTGGGGTTGGCCGCGTCAGCCAGCGTTTTCGATTGCGTGAAGGCAACATTGGCTTCGACATCCACGCCGCGCACGCCCGCGCCTTGCAATACGTCTTGCCCCGAATACGCCAGTTCGATGCCGCGCGTGCGTACGCGGTCGACGTTCTGCACGTTCGTCACGTTGGGCGTCACGAGGATGTTGGTCTGCGTGTAGATGCTGTCGCGCACGTCGCTCTGAAACAGGCTGGTACGCAGCACGCCGTACGGCACGGCCTGTTCGACGGTGAAGTCGAAGTCATTGGCGCGCTCGGGCTTGAGGTTGGGGTCGTTGTTGACGATAGTGTTGCCGCTGATCGTGCCCTGAAACAGCTCCGCCACCGTCGGGAAGCGCACCGCACGGCCGTACGACAGACGCAGCAGCGTGTCTTGCGTGGCCTGCCATTGGATGGCCGCCTTGGGCGAGAACGCGTCTTCGGCACGGCTGGCGTAACCAAACGTGCTACTGTCGTTGCCGAGCTGGCCGTTATAGGCGCGCCAGTTCTCATAGCGCAGGCCCAGCGTCGCCAGCCAGCGCGGCGCAAAGGCCCAGGCGTCTTGCAGGAAGACGGCCTGCGTCTGCGTATCGCCCTGGTAGCTGGATTTCAGCGTGGACAGCGTTTCCGTCGACCAGTTGGTCGCGTTGAACGTCTGGTTGCGCAGGTGGTACTGGTCGTAGTGATAGCCGGTCGTGAAGGTATGGCCCACCACCGTGGGCGACGTCGCCTTGATGTCGAAGTTCGACCACCCCGTGCCGTCGCCATAAAACACCGTGCCGGGGCCATTGTTGGCTGCGGTGTTGGACGCACGCAGGATGTCGCGCGTGACGTTGTAGGCCGAGGCGTTGGTATCGATCTTCCAGCCGCCGAGCTTGCCTTTCACGCCCAGGCCGTAGAGCCAGTTTTCCTGGTCGCCGTTTTGCGGGGCGAAGGTGTTCTGGGCGATCGTGTATGGCGTACCGTTGATCAGCACGTTCCCGCCCGTGACCACGTTGCCAGCAGCATCACGCAAAAAGCTGATCGCCTGATCGTTGAAGTGGTTCTCCCAGTGGCCAAGCGTGAGCGAGGCTTCTAGGCTGTCGCTGAAGACGTAGCCGAATCGCAGCGTTTCTTGCAACTGCTGCGTGCGCTCGAGCATCTGCGGCCCGAGGATCACGCGCGGCAAGCCGTTGGGACCGAGGTCCTGCCGCGCACCCGTGACCGGCACCAGCGTGCCACCTGCCGTGAGCTTCGAATTGGGCGTGGCGTACTGCATCGGCTGGCTGTCGTTCTCCAGCCGATCCACCGACAGCGCATACCAGAACTTGCCGATGCGGTTGCCCAGCGATGCGCTCTCGTGGTTGCCCGTGACATTGCGCGAGAAGCCGTACGCATCGTTGTAGTGCTGGCTCATCACCTGCGTCTGCGCGGCGGCTTCGAATTTCTCCGGCTTGCGCAACGTCATCGAAATGGTCGTGCCCATCGAGTTGCCCGGCAGCAGCGCCGAAAACGGCCCGTACAAAATATCCACGCGCGCCAAGTCATCCGGCCCGACCATCGACCAGCGCGGCGGGTAGCTGTAGCTGGAGCCCAGCAGGTTCGAGAGCAGGATGCCGTCGGCGTACAGCAGGCCGCGCGCGCTCTGGATCTCGTTGAAATCGCGGCCGGCGAAGATGGAGTTGCGGTCGCCAATGAAGCGGCGACGCACCATCACGTTGGGCTGGTATTTGACGGCGTCTTCGGTGGTGACGACGTTGCGGTCGGCCAACTGATCAGCCGTTACGGTTTGTACGACGGCCGGCGTGTTGCGGGCGAACGGCGCGGGGGTAGCGCTGGCGCGCACCACCGTGGGTGCGAGTTCCTGGGTGGCGGACGCATCGTCAGCGGCAAAGGCAGACAGCGGTGCCGCTGCAACCAGCGCGAGCACGGCACGGCACACCAGCGTGCGCCTTGGCATGGCAGCCACGGCGCGCTTGGGCGAGGACATTCGAACGATCTCCGGAGTGCGATGGCGCCGGCCACAACAGGGGCCAGACGCAAAGGCGCCACGGAGTTCACCCCGCAGGCGCGTCAGATCGACAACAACGGAGAAGCGGGTGGCGCGCGACTCTCGGCCACGCGCAGTGCACTGCGCGCATACACCGGTGCCGGGCTGGCCGGCTGTCGCACGCGATAGACGAAATGGGCGGAAGGGACATCCAGCGCCGGCAGCGAGGCCAACGCAAACCCGGCCGCAAACCCCGGGCAATACAGGCAGTGCGCCACGCCGTGGTGGGCCGCCGAATCGCCTGCAGCACCATCGCCCTGCAGGTCGACGGCAATCTGCACGGTGCTGCCATGCGGTGCGGTTGCGCTGCAAAGCTCAACGTCGAGCGTGCCTGCCTGCGCAGCGCGCGCAGAAGCAAGCACCGGCGACAGTACGTTCAGTACGATCGCAAGCCAGACGAGGAAGAGCCAGCGGCGATGGAGCATGGGGCGGCGGAAGAGTTGCGCGAGTATAGCGCTGCACAAGAGTTCACATTTTGCCTGCGGCAAGCTGTCGCGCAATGCAGGATTTCTTAGCAGCTTAGTCGAATTAGCCCTAATTATTGAATCGACTATAATTTATACCGACTTCCATAATCGAGTCTAAAACAGGACTGCCATGGATTCCGACACCGATACCGGCCGCTTCAACTTCCACCGCCAGGACCTCGCCAACACGCTATGCGACAGCCTGGAGGGCAAGGGCCTGGCCGACGCGCGCTCCGGGCTGTTTCTGGCAGCGCCACGGCGCACGGGCAAAAGTACGTTCCTGCGCGAAGACCTGGTGCCCGAAGTCGAGCGCCGCAAGTGGATCGCCATCTACGTGGATTTGTGGGCCGACCGCGCCCGCGACCCTGGTCTGCTCATCGCCGATGCCATCAAATCGAAGCTCGCCCAGTTCGACGGGCCGATCGCCAAGCTGGCCAAGCAGGCCGGCATGGAGAAGGTGGACGTGCTGCGGACTTTCACCTTCAACCTCGGCAAGATCGGGCTACCCGAGGGCATCACGCTGGCCGATGCGCTGGATGTGCTCTACAAGGCAGTCCAGCGGCCTGTCGTACTGATCATCGACGAGGCGCAGCACGCGCTATCGACCGAAGCCGGCACCAACGCCATGTTCGCGCTCAAGGCGGCGCGCGATCAGATGAACCAGGGTGTGGCAGAGCCGCGGCTGTTCCTCGTCTTCACGGGGTCGAACCGCGACAAGCTCGCCAATCTGCTGCTCAATCGCACGCAGCCGTTCTTCGGCTCGCGCGTGACCAACTTCCCGCTGCTGGGGCGGCCGTATGTGTCGGCGTACACGGCGTGGGTGAATCAACACCTGGCGCCCAACAACCAGTTCAAGGAAGACGATATGTTCGCCGCCTTCCAGCTGGTTGGGCACCGGCCGGAAATGCTCAAGGGCATCGTCAGCGAGATCGCGCTGGAGCTGGGCGAGGCAGCCAATCTGGGCGAATTGCTCAAGCGCGGCGCACAGGGCATCCGCGACCGCATCTGGGGCGAAATCGAAAGCGACTACAGCGCACTGACCGAGATCCAGGGCGCCGTGCTGGCGGTGTTGATCGAGCGTGGTGAACACGGGGGCGGCTACTCGCCGTTCTCGGAAGAGTCGATGAAGGCGTATGCCGCGCGTCTGGGCCACAGTGATTTTTCCACCGCCACGGTGCAGGCCGCACTCGACGCGCTGCGCGACAAGAACCTGATCTGGAAGGAATCGCGCGGCGCCTATGCGCTGGAAGACGAAAGCCTGGCGTTGTGGTTCCGCGAAACACGGGGCGCGCATGCCGTGCCACCGCGTCTGAGCCCATAGCCGGGGGCGCCGTCGATTGCGCCCTAGTTGTCGACGACTACACTTCGCACATCAAACACAAAAAACGGGGAGTTACGTGATGGCACGGAATCGCACCACGTGGCGCGCACTGGCGGCCGCGCTTGGCCTGCTGGTGGGCATCGGCACCGCCACGGCGCAAGACACACCGCCACCCACATCGACGCCAGACAACTGCCCGCCGCCCGCCACCAGCTTCGTCCCCAAGGACGGCTGGGCCGCCGCCGCGCAACGTGCGACCGACCACGGCCTGCTCTGGCGCATCGAGAAAGACGGCCACACCTCGTGGCTCTACGGCACCATCCACGTCGCCCGGGCCGATTGGATGCTGCCTGGCCCCACCCTGCGCGATGCGCTCAAACACAGCGACGCCATCGCGCTTGAACTCGACCTGCTCGACAAGGGCGACAGCCGCAAAGCGCTCGAAGCCGGCACCACCAACGACGAGCGCCGCCTGCTGACCGGTCGCCGTGGCCAACGCTTCAACAAGCTGCTTGCCACGTCATGCTTGCCCGAACCGGTGCTGACGCAGATCCGCAAGTTCCAGCCGACCCTGCAACTCGCCTCACTGGCCGTGCTGGGCGTGCGCACCGATGGGCTTTATCCCGACTTCGGTATCGACCTGTTCCTCACTACCTACGCCAAGGGCGCAAAGGTGCCCATCGTGCCGCTGGAAACTCTGAGCGAGCAGATGCGCGTGCTGAATGAAATCGTGCCGAAAAATGAAATGGCGCAGCAGTTCGACACGGTGCTCGACGCCATCGAATCGGGCGAAGCGCGTACGGAAACCTTGACGCTCGCCAACGCCTGGGCCGAGAGCGACCTCGATACGCTGGAGCACTATCCGCAATGGTGCGATTGCCTGAAAACGCCATCCGACAAGCGTGCCTTCCAGCGTCTGGTCACCAACCGCAACCGCGCCATGGCGGAAAACATTGCGCGCGTGCATGACAGTGGGCAGCGCGTATTCGGCGCCGTGGGCGCGCTGCATATGATCGGGCCCAAGGGCATTCCGGCCCTGCTGGCGGCGCGTGGGTTTACGGTGACGCCGGTGTTGCCGCCGGCATCCGGGCGCTAACTCAGCCTGTTGCTTGCAGGATCTGCTGCGCGCAGGCTTCGTCGGTCACCAGACCGGTCAGCCACCCACCGCGCAGGGCCGCTGCGATTGCACCCGCCTTTGCGATGCCACCGGCCAGGGCGATCACCGGGCGCGCGGGCATCGGCTTGAGCGGAAGGCTGGTGATGCGCGTCTGCAGCGGCAAATCCAGCAGGCGGCCGTGGGCGTCGATCGGGCGGCCAATCAGTTCGCCCGCTGCACCATGTGCCAGCAGCTCCTCCACATCTTGCGCGCTGATGAAGCCATCCACCTGCAACGCGCAACCCGGCGCGATCGTGCCAACGCCGATGAACGTGACATCCGCCTGCGCGGCCAGATCGGCCACCACGCCATAGAGCCGGTGCTGGCACCACTGACGTGTGTCTTCCGCGCTGTCGGCCACCAGCGGCGCGGGTAAGAGGTAATAGCGGCTACGGGTCTTCTCTGCCGCAGCCAGCGCCACGTCATAGCGGTTGGACGAGCCATCCGCCGCAATCGCCCCGACCATGGACACGATGCGATGCTGTGGCCGGTCCAGATCGGGCAGTTGGTCAATCGCGGCACGCAGCGTACGGCCCGAGCCAACACTCACCACACGCGGCGCCTCCGCCAGCAGGTAGCGCTCCATGGTCTCCGCACCCGCCACCGCGATCATGCGCTGGGCGGTTTCGGCATCGTCCGCGGCGGCTGGCACCACGTGACAGGTCTCCAGCCGGAAGCGGCTGCGCAGGCTTTCCGCCAACTCCAGACACGCTGACACTGGGTGCGTCACACGCACCTTCACCAACCCGTGCTCCACCGCATAGGCAACCAGCCGCTGGGCGATCTGGCGCGACACGCCCAACTGCTCGGCAATGTCATGTTGCGTGTGGTTGCCCACGTAGTAGAGCCACGCCGCGCGGGCGGCCTGATCTCGTTTCTCTTGCTGCTTGGACACGCAGCGTCTCCTCTAGAACCTCGGCGATATGAGATCGCATCCTAGCGCGTTTTTATGTGCTTTTGCCCTCTCAACGAGCATTTGCTTGACAAGCACGAAACCACATCCGATTATTTGCTCACAACACGGACAATTGCTCACGCCCTCGCAGCAAGTCCGGACGATGCGCCCGCATCGTCACATTCCAAAAAGGAGACGACTGCATGTTCCGCACGCTTTTGCGCGGGATGGCCCGCCCATCCCATCTACTCAAGCTGACTGTTTTCGCGGCCCTCCCCGCCCTTTCCGCTTTCTCCGTCGCCACGGCATACGCCGCGCCCACCACGCTCACCATCGCCACGATCAACAACCCCGACATGATCGTGCTGCAAAAACTGTCGAGCCAGTTCGAGCAAGCGCACCCCGACATCAAGCTGCGCTGGGTCACGCTGGAAGAAGGCGTGTTGCGCCAGCGCGTGACCACCGACATCGCCACCGGCAGCGGCCAGTTCGACCTGATGACGATTGGCGGCTACGAAGCGCCGCTGTGGGCCAAGAAAGGCTGGCTCGTGCCGCTGGACATGCCCGCCAGCTACGACGCGGCCGACCTGCTGCCCACCGTGCGCGATGGCCTGTCGCAAGGCGGCAAGCTCTACGCCGTGCCGTTCTATGCAGAAAGCTCGATGACATACTACCGCCGTGACCTGTTTGACGCGGCTGGCCTAAAGATGCCCGAGCAGCCTACGTACGATGACATCACCAAGTTCGCGGCCAAGCTGCACGACCCGGCCAAAGGCGTCTACGGCATCTGCCTGCGCGGGCGCGCGGGCTGGGGCGAGAACATCGCGCTGGTGTCCACCATGGTCAACACATTCGGCGGCCGCTGGTTCGACGAAAAATGGCAGCCGACCATCGATACGCCGCAGTGGAAACAGGCCGTCAACACCTACGTTGATCTGCTGAAGAAGTACGGCCCGCCGGGCGCCAGCAGCAATGGCTTCAACGAGAACCTCGTGCTGTTCTCGGGCGGCAAGTGCGGCATGTGGATCGACGCCACCGTCGCCGCCGGCATGGTCAGCAGCGCAAAGGATTCGAAGGTGGCCGACAAGGTGGGCTTTGCCAACGCGCCAATTGCAGCAACACCCAAGGGCTCGCATTGGCTGTGGATCTGGGCGCTGGCGGTGCCGAAGTCGTCGAAGTCGCCGGAGGCGGCCAAGACGTTTGCCGCGTGGGCAACGTCCAAGGAATACATCCGTGCGGTTGCCAAGGCCCAGGGCTGGAGCGAGGTGCCACCGGGCACGCGGGCATCGACGTATGACGATCCGGCTTACCAGAAGGCAGCGCCGTTCTCGAGCTTCGTGCGCCGCGCCATCGAGACCGCCAACCCGAACGACCCATCCGCGCAGAAGGTGCCGTACACCGGCGTGCAGTTCGTGACCATTCCGGAGTTCCAGTCGCTGGGCACGGTGGTGGGCCAGGCCATTGCCGGCGCGCTCACCGGCAAGACAACCGTGGACGATGCGCTGCGCGTTTCGCAATCGCAGGCCCAGCGTGCGATGCGCCAAGGCGGCTACCTGAAGTAATGCAGCGGCGGCTGCGCCCGGAGGTTTCATGGAACACGTATTGGAGTCACACGTGAATGGCGTGGGTGGCACGCCGTCCCCGGTGTCGGTGCCGACGCAGCGCACGCGGCGCTGGCTGCCGACGCTGTTGGTCTCGCCATCGGTGCTGGTGCTGCTGCTGTGGATGATCGTGCCGCTGGCGATGACCCTGTATTTCTCGGTCAGCCGCTACAACCTGCTCAACCCCGATCAGACCGGCTTGGCTGGCCTCGACAATTACCGCTTCCTGATCGAAGACCCGGCCTTCTGGCCGGCCATCGGCAATACGCTGGTGCTGATTGGGTCGGTGCTCGTCATCAGCGTGGTGGCGGGCACGTTGCTGGCCGTGCTGTTTGACCAGCCGTTTGCGGGGCGCGGCGTGGCGCGCATCCTGGTCATCAGCCCGTTCTTCGTCATGCCAACGGTGGCGGCGCTCATCTGGAAGAACATGATGCTGCACCCCGTGTACGGCCTGGCCGCATGGGTCGCACGCCTGTTCGGCGCCGAGCCCGTGGACTGGCTGGCCACGCATCCGATGCTCTCCGTCATCATCATCGTCGCGTGGCAGTGGACACCGTTTGCCTTCCTGATTCTGCTCACCGCGCTGCAATCGCTCGACCCCGAGCAGAAGGAAGCGGCGCAGCTCGATGGCGCAAGCCCGGTGCGCATCTTCTGGCACATCGTGCTGCCGCACCTGAAACGCGCGATTGCCGTGGTGGTGATGATCGAGACCATCTTCCTGCTCTCCATCTTTGCCGAGATCCACACGACCACCGCGGGCGGCCCCGGCACGTCCACCACCAACCTCGCCTACTTCGTCTACAGCCTGGGTTTGCAGCAGTTCGATATCGGCATTGCGTCGGCCGGCGGCATCGTCGCCGTGGTGCTGGCGAACGTCGTGGCGTTCTTCTTGGTCCGCATGCTGGCCCGCAACCTGAAGGGAGTGCACGAGCAATGAGCACGCTGACGACGACTTGGCGCACACGGCTTGCCGGCGTGCTGGCCTGGGCGATTGCCCTAGCGCTGTTCTTCCCCATTGCGTGGGCGGCGTTGACGGCGTTCAAGACCGAGCAGGATGCCTACACGCCCACGCTGTGGTTCACGCCCACGCTCGATAGCTTCCGTGAGGTGCTGGAGCGCGCGCACTACCCCAGCTTCCTCGGCAATTCGCTGGCGGTGTCGGTCATCTCCACGTTGCTGGCATTGGCGATTGCCATTCCGGCTGGGTATGCGATGGCCTTCTTCCCGAACAAGCGCACGCAGCAGGTGCTGTTGTGGATGCTCTCCACGAAGATGATGCCGGCTGTGGGCGTGCTGCTGCCGGTGTATCTGCTGGCAAAGACGGCTGGGCTGCTGGATTCGATTACCGCGCTCGTCATCGTCTACACGCTCGCCAATCTGCCGATTGCCGTGTGGATGGTCTTCACCTACTGCAACGACGTACCACGCGAGATTCTGGAAGCCGCGCGCATGGACGGAGCCAACCTCTGGCAGGAACTCGTCTACGTGCTGCTGCCGACGATGCTGCCCGGGCTGGCTTCCACCGCGCTGCTCCTGCTGATCCTGTCGTGGAACGAGGCGTTCTGGAGCCTGAACCTCACCAGCATTGACGCAGCACCGCTCACGGTATTCATCGCGTCTTACTCGAATCCGGAAGGGCTGTTCTGGGCGAAGCTCTCGGCCGCCTCTGTACTCGCCATTGCGCCGATCCTTATGCTGGGTTGGTTGGCGCAACGCCAACTGGTGCGCGGCCTGACGTTCGGGGCCGTCAAATGAACACGCTTGCACCCGCCTACCTGATCTGCGATTGCGACGGCGTGCTGATCGACAGCGAATCGGTGGCGCTGCGCGCGCTGATCCGCACGCTGGGTCCGCATGTGCCCCATCTTTCCGCTTCGGCGCTGGAGGCAATGCTGGAGCCGCGCCTCGGCATGAACACGATGGCGTTGCTGAGTGAGCTGCAGAACAGCATCGGCTTCCAGCTGTCCGATGTGCAACTGGCCGACGTGCTAGCCGATGTCGAGCACGACTGCGCGACGCAATCGCAACCGGTGCCCGGCATCGCCAACCTGCTCTCCACCCTGCCGCAGCCGAAGGCCGTTGCCAGCAACAGCAGCCGCCCGCGCATAGAAGCCAGCCTGCGCCGCGCCGGCCTGCTCGACGTGTTTGGCCCGCACATCTACAGCGCGTATGAAACACCGCGGCCCAAGCCGGCGCCTGACGTATATCTCGCCGCGTGTGCTGGCCTGGGTGCGAGCCCGGCCCAATGCCTGGTCATTGAAGACAGCGACACTGGCGTGCGCGCCGCCCGAGCGGCCGGCCTGACCGTCTTCGGCTTTGCCGGCGTCGCGCATGTACCGGCCGTTGCCACACAGCGCCTGCTGGCTGCCGGTGCACGCCACGTCTTCACCGATATGCGGGCCCTGGCCGACGCCCTGACGTCGACCCTCGCCACGCCCGCCTGAACCGAATACGAATAGCGAATACGCCTAAGGAGACACCTCATGGCCAGCCTGACCCTGCGCAATCTGCAGAAACGCTACGAACAGAACACCGTCCTGCACGACATCAACCTCGACATTGCCGACGGCGAATTCGTCGTGTTTGTCGGCCCCTCGGGCTGCGGCAAATCCACGTTGCTGCGCACGATCGCGGGTCTGGAAAGCATCGACGGCGGCGACCTGCTGATCGGCGAAACGCGCGTGAACGACGTGGTGCCCGCCAAGCGGGGCATTGCAATGGTGTTCCAGTCGTACGCGCTGTATCCGCACATGAGCGTGTACGACAACATGGCCTTCGGCCTGAAGCTCTCGGGCATGAAGCGTGAAGCTGTCGACACCGCCGTGCGTCGCGCTGCCGAGGTGCTGCACATCGATGCATTGCTCGACCGCAAGCCGCGCCAGCTTTCCGGCGGACAGCGCCAGCGCGTGGCCATCGGCCGCGCCATCACGCGCGAGCCCAAGGTGTTCCTGTTCGACGAACCGCTCTCCAACCTGGATGCTGCACTGCGCGTGAAGATGCGCCTGGAGTTCGCCCGCCTGCACGACGCGCTCAAGACCACCATGATCTATGTCACGCACGATCAGGTGGAAGCGATGACGTTGGCCGACAAGATCGTCGTGCTGCGCGATGGGCGCATTGAGCAGGTCGGCTCGCCGCACACGCTGTATCACCACCCGGCCAGCCAATTTGTGGCGGGCTTCATCGGCTCACCCAAGATGAACTTCCTGCGCGGCACCGTCGCCCGCGTCGATGCGTCCGGTGTGGACGTGAGGCTTGCAGGGGGTCAACAGCGCGTGGCCGTATCGCCGGGTGAACTGCGCGCGGACGATACCGTCACGCTCGGCATCCGCCCCGAGCATCTACATCTGGATGCGGCCGGTGCACTGGGGGCATCGGTCACGCATATCGAATCCCTCGGCGATGTGGCGTACCTGCATGCCGATTGCGAGGCCGCGCCCGATGGCCTGGTGCTGCGCGTGCCGGAGTCGACCAAGCTCGCGCACGGCAGCGCCATCACGCTGGCCTCGGAAGCCACCCACTGCCACCTGTTCGACGCCGAGGGCCGCGCGCTGCCGCGCCTGCATGCCCAACTGGCCGCCTGACGCCTCACCGCTATTCCTATGCCTTCCGCCAACGCTTCTTCTACCTGGCTACACCTGGGTGCCGGCTCGTTCCATCGCGCGCATCAGGCGTGGTATCTGCATCGCCTGCGCGAGGCTGGCGATACGTCGTGGCGCCTGGCGCTGGCCAATATCCGCGACGATGCGGCTGCGCTACTGCGCGACCTCACTGCCCAGCACGGTGCCTACACGCTGGAAACCGTCGACACCGCCGGGCACCGCCAGTACACGCGCATCTGTTCCGTCGATACCGTAGTGTCCTGGGATGCGGAACTCGCCGCGCTGTGCGAGATCGGTGCCGCGCCCGAAACACGCGTGATCTCCTTCACCGTAACGGAAGGCGGCTACTACCTCGATCAACAGCACCAGCTCGACACCACACAGCCGGATATTGCGGCCGACCTGCGTGGCAGCGCCTGCACACTCTATGGTGCACTGGCCCGCCTGCTGCGCCTGCGCGTACAGCGCGGCGGCGCACCCGTCACGCTGCTCAATTGCGACAACCTGCGCCACAACGGCGAGCGCATGGCGCATGGCCTGCGCCAATTCCTCACCCTGCGCGGCGATGGCGATCTCGTTGCTTGGCTCGACGCGCACGCCAGCACACCCAACACCATGGTCGACCGCATCACGCCGCGCCCAACCGACGCGCTGCGCGAACGCGTCGCCGCACAGACGGGCTGGCAAGATCGCTGCCCCGTCATGGCCGAGACCTTCGCGCAATGGGTGGTGGAAGACGACTTCCGCGCCGGGCGCCCAGCGTTGGAGCGCGTCGGCGTGGAATTCGTCGCCTCGGTGCTGCCGTATGAGGAAGCGAAAATCCGCGTGCTCAACGCCAGCCATAGCTGCATCGCATGGGCCGGCACACTGCTGGGGCTGCGCACCATCGACGAGAGCGTGGCCGTACCGTCCATCCACCGCATGGCGTGGGGTTACGTGACGGATGACGTCATTCCATGCCTCTCTCCGAGTCCGCTCGACTTGGCAGCCTACCGGGACACCGTGCTCGACCGCTTCGCCAATCCGCACATTGGTGACACCAACCAGCGTGTGGCGGCCGACGGCTTTTCGAAGATCCCCGGCTTCATCACACCCACGCTGGTGGAGTCGTTCGCACGCGGGCATGTGCCGCAGGCCACGGCGATGCTGCCGGCGCTGTTCTTCGTGTTTCTGGAACGCTGGAGGGCGGGCACGTTGCCGTATGCCTATCAGGATGGGCAGTTCGATCCCGCCGCCGCACGGGCCATGCTCGATGCGGAAGACCCGATCGCCGTGTACTGCCAAAACGCCGCCTTGTGGGGTAGCTTGGCCGGCACTGAAGCGCTCACGGGCCTCGTTCGCAACGCCGTCGAGCACGTACGGGCCTGGCTGGCCACCGAGCACGCCGCCACGGCGGATTGACCACACCGTATGACCTCGCTTTGATTCGCGCGACAATCCCGGCTTGAGCGCAACTCACCCGGTGGCCCCCATGTACCTCGGCATCGATCTCGGCACCTCGGAAGTCAAAGCGCTGCTGCTGAACGCAGCGGGCGCCATCGTCGGCACAGCTGGCCAGCCGCTATCCGTGTCGCGGCCGCATCCGGGCTGGGCGGAACAGTCCCCCGACGACTGGTGGCACGCCACATGTGCGGCGGTCGGCAAACTGCGCGACGCGGCGCCCAAGGCCTTTGCCGCGACACGCGCCATCGGCCTGTCGGGCCAGATGCACGGCGCGGTGCTGCTCGATGCACACAACCGTGTGCTGCGCCCCGCCATGCTCTGGAACGACACCCGCAGCACCGCCGAATGCATCGAACTGACACGCCGTGTGCCCAACTTGCACGCCATCGCCGGCAACCTGGCCATGCCCGGATTCACCGCGCCGAAACTGCTGTGGAGCGCGCGCCATGAGCCCGATGTATTCAACGCCATCAACTGCGTGCTGCTCCCCAAGGACACGCTGCGCCTGCGTCTAACGGGCGAGCGCGCATCCGACCCGTCGGACGCTGGCGGCACGCTGTGGCTGGACGTGGCGCAGCGTGCCTGGTCTGACGAACTGCTCGCCGCGACGGGCCTGTCGCGCCGGCAGATGCCACGTCTGGTAGAAGGCAGCGCGCCCAGCGGCACGCTGCTGCCCGAGGTGGCCGATGCGTGGGGCCTGGCGCGTAACGTCATCGTGGCCGGCGGCGGCGGCGACGGCGCAGCCAGTGCCGTGGGGATTGGCGCCACGCAGCCGGGCGATGGCTTCCTGTCGCTGGGCACGTCAGGCGTGATCTTCGTGGTCAATGACCGGTTCCGCCCCAACCCCGCCCAGGCCGTACACGCGTTCTGCCACGCGCTGCCGGGACGCTGGCACCAGATGAGTGTGATGCTCTCTGCCGCGAGCTGCCTGCGTTGGTTCTGTCGGCTGACCAGCGTGCCCGAAGCCACGCTGCTCGACGAGATTGCCGCGCTGCCAGAAACCGCGCGGGAATCGGCGCCGGTCTTCCTGCCTTATCTTTCCGGCGAGCGCACGCCGCACAACGATCCGCTGGCGCAGGGCCACTTCCACAACCTGTCGCACGAGAGCGACCGTGCCGCCCTCGGCTATGCCGTGATCGAAGGCGTGGCCTTCGGCATGGCCGACGGGCTGGACGCACTGCGCGCAGCAGGCACGCAGGTGGCATCCCTGTCGTTTGTCGGCGGGGGTTCGCGCAGCCCGTTCTGGGCGCAGTTGCTGGCCGACACGCTCAACACGGAATTGACAACGCACGTCGGCAGCGAAGCCGGCGGCGCGCTCGGTGCTGCGCGCCTGGGTTGGATGGCCGATGGCGGCGCCGAAGCCATCGTCTGCGCCAAGCCCCGCGTGCTGGCCACGTACCGGCCTGATGCCGCCCGCCACGCGCGCCTTGCCGACCGGCTGACGATGTTCCGCGCGCTGTACCGCCGCGCGTCGCCATTGCCCACGGCACCGTCCACCCTATCTGCTGATCTGCCCCTGCCCGCATGACCACCACGCTGCCCCTGCCCCGCCTCGTCGTCTTCGGTGAAGCACTGACCGACTTCCTGAACCAGGGCAACGGCCAGTGGCTCGCCCGGCCGGGTGGCGCATGCTGGAACGTGGCGCGCGTGGCGGCGCGGCTGGGCGTGCTCACTGGCTATGCGGGCGCGATCAGCAACGACGTCTTCGGCGATGCGCTCTTCGCCGATTCACAGGCGGCCGGACTGGACTTGCGTTTCTTGCAACGCGTGGACCGCTCCCCATTGCTCGCGATGGTGACTTCCACGCAGCCGCCGCACTACTTCTTTGTCGGCGATGACAGTGCCGACCTACATTTCGACGCACGGGCGCTGCCCGAAGGTTGGCAGACCGCCGTGGAGATTGCCCACTTCGGCTGCATCAGTCTGGCACGTGAGCCGCTCGCCAGCCGGTTGGTCGCACTGGCCGAAGCGCTGGCGATACAAGGCATACGCATCACCTTCGACCCGAACTGGCGCGTAGCGATGGAGGCGCCTCACTATGCACCGCTGTTCCGGCGCATGGCGGCCATCGCGTCCGTCATCAAGGTGTCGGATGAAGACCTGCACCATCTGTTTCCGGAGGAGGCCGATCCGCTCACGACGTTGCGCGCACACGCCCCGCAAGCCGAAATTCTGCTCACACTCGGGGCGGCCGGTATGCAATGGCTGCACGGCGATCAACGCATCGCGCAACCCGCGTTCCCGGTGCGGGTGGTCGACACGGTCGGTTGCGGCGACGCGGCCATGGGCGGCTGGCTGGCCAGCCTGCTGCAAGCGCCCAATGCCCCCGCGCAAACGCATCTGCGCAAGGCGGCCGCCGCCGCTGCGCTGACGGCCTCGCACCCTGGCGCGTATGCCGCCACGCGAGCCGAAGTGGAAGCGCTCGTTGCGCTAACGGGCGTCATCGCTTGACGGCAGGTGGTCGTGCCACAATCGGCGCCTCGCTTCTGACCGCTTGCGCACCGTATGTTGGACTTCCTTCGTATCGCCTTGCTCTTTGCCGTCACCGCCGTGGCGGAAATCGTCGGCTGCTACCTGCCGTGGCTGGTGCTGCGGCAGGGTAAGTCCGTCTGGTTGTTGCTCCCTGCAGCGGCCTCGCTGGCGTTGTTTGCGTGGCTGCTGACGTTGCACCCGACTGCCGCGGGCCGCACCTATGCCGCTTACGGCGGCATGTACATTGCCGTGGCCTTGGTCTGGCTGCGCCTGGTGGATGGCATCACGCTCACGCGCTGGGACATCGGCGGTGCCGCCATCGCCTTGGTGGGGATGACCGTCATCGCATTGCAGCCGCAGGCAAGTTGATCGATCGCACGCGGTGTTTACGCTTTTCTGAGCGAAACGGAACCCTAAGCCTGCGCAACGATCCGATGGTGGATCATTGCTGCCTGTGACCGCACTGCAACCGGTCGCCACCCTTTCAATCTTTTTCTGTCGATGGAGGCCTGACATGGCTGCCGCAACTCTCAAACATTTCGTCGTGGCATCGGCCTTGATGTCCGCGGCCATGACCGCGTCCGCGCTGACGACCACGTCGGCCACGTATTCCGATCGGGAACTCCAGGCCATGCTGGCGCGCAGCCAATCCGCACAACCGTCGGTCCAACAGCCGGCCCAACGGTCGCCCCAGCAGGCACCGGAAGCCGAACTGTCCTCGCACAAGACGCTGAGCATCGGCGTAAGCGATCCGGGCACGAAGCTCATCCTGCCGTGGTTCGTGGCCGATCTGATCAACGCTGTCAATCAACGCACCTCGCCGCAAGACTTCGCGAAGTCGCTGCGCGACGGCATCTGACGACGCCCAACCCGCACGCAGGCAACAGCTCCTCTGTCTTCACATCACGGCATCGACTGGCGCCACGCCGCCGTCGATGCCGGTGACGAGCCACCCACCCCGGGCTTTCCGTCATACCGCACTCCAGTCCTACGCTGCGAATGCAAACACGCCTCGCACCAATACCGGGCATTTGCGCGTTCAATCTCGTTCAATAGAGATTGCAATAATCAATCTATCGCGATACTAAAAGCACCAGACAAATCGCTTTGGAAGCGTGGAAGCGCATATCGCGAAACACCATATCGTTATCACACAGATTCACATGGAAAATTTTCCGTGTAATTTTCCGTAAACATCGATTTCTCATCAAAATTACAAAGGCCGAAATTCGAAGTGGCACTCCATTGACAGTGCGCATTTTGCCTCTATGATTCAACCACTCTTTTTGATGCCGACCTGATGGCGACTCTCTAGCCGACCACCCAAAAGGTGCGCAAATCGGCCACAGTCCAAGCCGTTCATGGCCCGACAACGATCCTGATCCGGGAGACAGCATGTTGTCTGCAAGCTTGCAAGAATGCGATAGAGATAGAACGAGCGCATTACCGGGACGTATCACCAATAACGATTTGAAGCCCGCGATCGACCCGACGACCTCCAAGCCGCCACCCTCTGGCGGCTGCGCTTTGCCTTAGCGCCTTTCTGCGCAGCCTGGGCACCTCTTTTTCAAATACCCAAGTTTGCGCAAAACCCCGCCGCTAACGCATCGATCTCATTTAGAAGACTTCAGGCAATTCGTTTCCGCACGCTTTGATGGACGGCGTGAAATCCCATGGATTTCGCCGATGCATTCACGCGTGCATTTTTTGCCTATTTTCTGATGGCTTCCCCGCCAAGCGGCTTTTTTGTTCGTATCTCATCAATCACAGGGATGCAAATGAAACCAAACCGTAGTTTCGGTGGTGATGACCGTGGCCGCGCTCCTACGTTAGGGCGGCTCGTTGGCGTCGGCGCGTTGCTTGTCGGCATATCACTCGTCACGGCGTGCGGGGGCGATGACGGCAGCTCCGTGGCGTCCACGGCCAGCGCAAGCCCCACCGCTGACGTGAGTGCGAAAACGGCACAGGCCAACCAGCCTTACGTCGACCCGGTCGCGTATTCGTCCAACGCGGGAGATAGCCTGGCGCTGTCGCAGGTGTCGGAAAAGGCGGCCGTCATGCATTACCAATGGACGGCCGGCGCAACGCCAGTGAACTACACCACCACGACCGGCCACCTGACGGCATCCGACGCCAACGGAAACCCCGAGGCGACGATGTCGTATGTCGCGTACACCGCGCCCAGCAGCAACGGGCAGGCGCGGCCCGTCACGTTCTTCTATAACGGTGGACCGGGTTCGTCATCGATTTGGCTGCGCCTGGGCTCGTTCGCGCCCACGCGTGTGGCAACGCCCGACCCGCTGTTGACCAACTGGCCCAACTATTCGCTCGTCGACAACGCCGACAGCCTGATCGACTCCACGGACATGGTGTTCATCGATCCGCCAGGAACGGGCCTTTCAGAAGCGATCGCGCCGAACACCAATAGCTCATTCTGGGGCAGCGATGTCGACGTCAACGTCATGCGCGATTTCATTCAGCGCTATCTGACCGTCAACAACCGCACCAACTCGCCAATCTATCTGTACGGCGAGTCCTACGGCACACCGCGCACCGACATGCTGGCGCTGGCGCTGGAAACGGCGGGCGTGCATCTCACCGGGATCGTGCTGCAGTCGTCCATCCTCAATTACTTTGCGGATGCGGTAGAAGCCACGGCGATTGAGAACTCCACCGCTGGACTGAAGCTTGCAACCGATACGGTGGCGGGCTACTTCCCGGGGTATGCGGCGGTGGCTTCGTATTTCAACCAGGTCTCGCCGGCCCAGCCCAACCAGGCTGCGTATGCGCTGCAGTCTGAGCAGTTCGTCACGAACAAGTACAGCCAGCTCAAGACATACGCGCAATCCTGGGCGCTCAGCCAGCTTGGGGCGCCAAATGCGCTTGGCAGGCCGGTGTACCCGTCCAAGTCCACCCTGGCCTCGTGGGAAGCGCCGTCAAGCCTGACGCTGCAAGCCTTGCAGGGCTACTTCAACAAGAATCCGTTCAACACGTCGCTGTTGCCCGGCATAACGATTGGTCGGTACGACGGTCGTGTCTCGCTGCCGAATTCGGATTCGCGTCTGGCAAACGATTCGGACCCGTCGGACATTCTGATCTCACAGCCCTTCACCATGGCGCTGCAGACCCAGATGCCGAACTACCTCGGCTATACGGCCCCCAATGCGACCTACGCACCGCTGAACGACAACATCATCAGCAACTGGGATTTCTCGCACGACGGTCAGCCGCTGCCGGATACGTTGCCTGACCTGCTGGCCGCGATCCAGATGAACCCGCAATTGAAGGTGCTGGCGTCCAACGGCTACCACGATCTCGCCACGCCGTTCTTCAATACCGAGAAGCAACTGGCGCGTCTACAGACCGTGCAGGGCCTGAACCCCAACCTGCAGGTCACCTTCTACCAGGGCGGACACATGATCTACCTGGATGACGTGGCCCGCCCGCAGATGAAGAGCGATCTCGTGGCGTATTTCAATGGCCAGTCCATTCCGTCCGCGCTGACGCTGGCGAAGCTGCCCGCCCCGTGGGCCGATGAGAACCCCGCTGACACGCCAACGCTGACCGCCGCCGCAAGCTCGGCGCCTAAACTTTGATGGAAGGAGCGATGATCATGTCCCCTCTCAATATCCTGCGGCGCGTGCTGCCGGCCCTGCTTGTAGGGTTGGCGATCGGTCAGGCCCATGCAGCGCCGACCACCCAATCCGTCGCGCCTATCACGTTGCCCAAGGGCGGCCATGGCGTGGATGGCCCGTTCTTCCCCAGCAACCGGCCTCTGCCCGTCGCGCCCACCACCGGCGTGCAACTACAACAGGAAGCGCAGCAACGTCTGACCAAACGGCTGAGCGCCAACGCCACGCTCGGTGCCGGCGGCGCGATCACCAAAGCGCAGGCACAAGCCAGCGGTCTTGGCTACGTGGCCAAGCACTTCGACCAGATCGACGCGGCGCACTCCGGCCACGTCACGCTGGACGATGTGCAGCGCTATGTACAACAGCGCCACTAAGCTCGTCTGACGCAGCACGGGTCTGATCGTGCTGCAAATCGGTGATGCCACACCTGTTGTTTGGGTGTGGCATCACCACTATCGAATCCCTGGGCAGGCAACACAGTGCTGTATATTCATACAGTTATTTTCTGTGATGCCCTGCCGTGCTTTCCGCTTCACTCACTCCTGACTCTGCCAACGCGCCAGCGTACTTGGCGCAACTGAACGACCAGCAGCGCCGCGCGGTCGAGTTCGGCATTTCCGGGGCGGATGCGGCGGAAACCGGCCCGCTGCTCGTCCTGGCCGGCGCCGGATCGGGCAAGACGCACACGCTGGGCTGGCGCGTCGCGCATCTGGTCGCCAATGGGGCCGACCCGCAACGCATCCTGCTGCTGACGTTCTCCCGCCGGGCGGCAAGCGAGCTGTCCAACCGAGCCGGTCATCTGCTCGCCCGCGCCATGCAGGGGGAGCGCAGCAATGGCGCGCTGCATGCGGCCGGCACCTCGTACCAAACGACCCTACCGTGGGCCGGCACCTTTCACGGCATCGGCGCACGCCTGCTGCGCGAATACGCCGAGCGCGTCGGCCTCGCGCCCGATTTCACCATCCACGACCGCAGCGACTCGGCGGATTTGCTCAACGTCGTGCGCCACGAGCTGAACCTGTCGACCAAGGAGCGCCGCTTCCCGCTCAAGCAGACGTGCCTGGCGATCTACTCGCGCGCGATCAACGCCGAGAGCCCGCTGAACGCCGTGCTCAAGCACCACTTTCCCTGGTGCGCGATGTGGGAAGCACAGTTGCGCACGCTGTTCGACGCGTATGTCGAAGCCAAGCAGGCCCAGCACGTGCTCGACTACGACGACCTGCTGCTCTACTGGCACGCCATGGTGTCCGACGCTGAGCTGGCCGCCGAGATCGGCGCGCGCTTCGACCACATCCTCGTTGACGAATACCAGGACACGAACCGGCTGCAATCGTCCATCCTGCGCGCACTGCGCCCCGATGGCCGCGGCGTGACGGTGGTGGGCGACGATGCGCAGTCGATCTACGCGTTTCGTGCAGCGACCGTGCGCAACATCCTCGACTTCCCGCGCCATTTTTCGCGGGCGGCGCACACGGTGTTGCTGGAGCGTAATTACCGCTCGACACAGCCGATCCTCGATGCGTCCAACGGCGTGATGCGCTTTGCCACCGAGCGCTTCGCCAAGACGCTGTGGACGGATCGCGCGTCAACGCATCGCCCACGGCTGATCTCGGTGCGCGATGAAGCCGAGCAGGCGCGTTGCGTGGCTGAGCAGGTGCTACATCACCGTGAAGGTGGGCTAGCGTTGAAATCGCAGGCCGTGTTGTTCCGCACGGCGAGCCACAGCGCGCCGCTGGAGATCGAACTCACGCGCCGCAACATCCCGTTCGTGAAATACGGCGGCCTCAAGTTTCTGGAAGCCGCGCATGTGAAGGATGTGCTCTCGGTGCTGCGCTGGGCCGAGAACCCGCGCAACCGCATCGCCGGGTTTCGCGTGATCCAGTTGCTGCCGGGCGCAGGCCCCGCCACTGCCGCACGCGTGCTCGACGCCATGGCCGAGGCGGCGGACCCGATTGCCGCGCTGCTCGCCCACGAGCCACCCGCCCGCCTGGCCGGTGACTGGGCCACGTTGACGGCGCTGATGCAACTGTTGCGCGCACCCAAAGACAGCCTGGAATGGGCCAGCGAACTCGAAGCCGTGGGCGCCTGGTACACGCCGCACATGGAACGCCTGCACGACGATGCCGCCGTGCGCCAGGGCGATCTGGACCAACTCGCGCGCATGGCCGCCACCTACGCCACGCGCGAACGCTTCCTGACCGAGATGACGCTCGACCCGCCTGAGCTGACGAGCGATGAATCTGGCGACCCGTATCGCGATGAGGACTACCTGATCCTCTCGACCATCCACTCATCGAAGGGCCAGGAGTGGAAGGCGGTGTATGTGCTCAACGCCGTGGATGGCTGCATGCCGGCCGACCTGGGCGCCGGCTCGCACGAAGAGCTGGAAGAGGAGCGCCGCCTGCTGTATGTGGCGATGACACGTGCGCGGGAGCATCTGGACATCCTGGTGCCGCAGCGCTTCTACGTCACGCAGCAGACACCGAATGGCGATCGGCACATCTACGCATCGCGCACGCGCTTCATTCCGCCCGCATTGCTACCGCTGTTCGAGGCCTGCGCCTGGCCGCCGCCCGAGCCTGGTGCCGACCCGGCTGCGGAGGCGCGCGCCGCAGCCAAGGTGGACCTCACCAAGAAGATGCGCGGCTACTGGCAAAAGTAGAGGGCGTCTGTCGTCAATGGACTTCAATCTCGGGCTGCTTGACGACCTGCGTTGACTCGAAGCGCGAGAGCTGCGCGAAGATCCACGCCGCCGCCGCCGTCATGACGCCCACACAGATGAAGGTCTTGTGGAAGGCGGCCAGCGTGTCGCGCCCTTCAGGCCCGGCGGTAAAGTCGGTGAAGCCGGTCAGCAGCGCGCCGGCGGCGGCCACACCCAGGCTCATCGACAGCATCATCACCATTGACAGCATGCTGTTGCCCGCACTGGCCAGCGGCCCGTTCAGGTCTTTGAGCGTGAGCGTGTTCATGGCCGTGAACTGCATCGAATTGAAGGTGCCGAACAGCGCCAGTTGCACGATGCGCAACCACACCGGCACATCGGGTGTCATCACCGCAAAGCTGGCCATCATCAGGCCGACCATCAACGTGTTCACAAACAGCATGCGTCGATAGCCGTAGCGCTTGATGGCCCACGTGCCTAACGGCTTGGCGGCCATACCGGCAGCTGCCACTGGCACCATCATCAAGCCAGCCTGCAACGGCGAATACCCCAGACTCACCTGCAGCAGCAGCGGAATCAGGAACGGCATACCGCCGCTGCCGATGCGCGCAAACAGGTTGCCCAGCACACCAATTGAAAAGCTCGGAATACCGAACAGCGAGCGCGGAAACAATGGCCCTGCCACGCGCCCCGCGTGCAACCAGTAGGCCGTGAGCGCCGCTAGCCCGAAGATCAGCAGCACGAGCACCGTCGCGTGCTGGAAGCCCAATTCCGACAGGCCATCCAGCGAGAACGACACCGCCGCCATGCCAAACGCCAGCATCAGATAGCCCGACCAGTCGAAACGGCTGTCATCCTCGGCACGCACATCGGGCATCACCTTGAGCGTGACGAGCGCACCGATCACGCCCACGGGAATGTTGATGAGGAAGATCCAGTGCCACGAGGCTGCCTCCACCAGCCAGCCACCCAGCGTCGGACCGATCAGCGGGCCGATCAGCCCCGGAATGGTGACAAAGCTCATGGCCGGCAGGAACTGCTCGCGCGGCACCACACGCAGCACCGTCAGCCGCCCCACGGGCATCAACAGCGCCCCTCCCACGCCCTGCACCACGCGCGAGGCAATCAGCATGGTCAGGCTGCGCGACTCCGCACACAGCAACGAACCGATGGTGAACAGGAAGATGGCTGCGAAGAACATCTTGCGCGTGCCGAAGCGATCGGCCAGCCAGCCCGAGGCGGGCATCAGCATGGCGGTCGTCAACGTATAGGCGATGATGACCGACTGCATCTTCAGCGGGCTTTCCGACAGGCTGCGCGCCATGGCCGGCAAGGCCGTATTGACGATGGTGGAATCCAGCGTCTGCATGAACAGACCCATGGCCACCAGCCAGAGCAGCGGTTTGAGAGACGTGTCGACGGAAACGGAAGATGACATGGCGAGGCAGTTGGGCGTGCGGCGGAGCCGCCATTGTGGCGTGCCACGCCCGGGCCCGCAAACGGTGTACCCGGCAAAACGGCGTGTTCCGGCATCTGCCCTACCGCCAACAAAGGGCACTGGGCTCTGCCTATACTGGAGCGTTCGCCCCCGTCACTCGTGCCCTCTTCCCGCCATGACTACCCGTACCGAACGCGACACCTTTGGCCCCATTGAAGTCCCCGCCGACCACCTGTGGGGCGCACAAACGCAACGTTCTCTGCAAAATTTTGACATTGCTGGCGACCGCATGCCGCGCGAACTGATCGACGCGCTGGCGCGCATCAAGCGTGCCAGCGCCGCCGTCAACCACCGCTTGGGGCTGCTGTCCGCCGACAAAGCCAATGCGATCATCGCCGCCGCCGACGAAGTCATCGCCGGCAAGCACCCGAACGAATTCCCGCTGGTGGTCTGGCAGACGGGCTCGGGCACACAGACCAACATGAACATGAACGAGGTGCTCGCCAACCGCGCCAGCGAATTGCTGGGCGGCGAGCGCGGCGAGTCGCGCCTCGTGCATCCGAACGATGACGTGAACCGCAGTCAGTCGTCCAACGACGTGTTCCCGACCGCCATGCACGTGGCCGCAGTGACAGCCATCACGCATCATCTGATTCCGTCGCTGCGCACGCTGCGTGAAACGCTTGCCAAGAAGGCGGCGGACTTCAACGACATCATCAAGATCGGCCGCACGCATCTGCAGGACGCCACGCCGCTCACGCTCGGCCAGGAGTTCTCCGGCTACGTCGCCCAGTTACAGCACAACGAAACGCATCTGAACGCCGCGCTGCCGCACTTGTGCGAACTCGCACTGGGCGGCACGGCCGTCGGCACCGGCCTGAACGCACCCGCCGGTTACGCCGAGCAGGTGGCCGCAGAGTTGGAGCAACTCACCGGTCTACCGTTCATCACCTCGCCGAACAAGTTCGAAACCATGGCATCCGCCGATGGCCTCGTGCATGCGCACGGCGCGCTGAAAACGCTGGCCGCCAGCCTCACCAAGATCGCCAACGACATCCGCTGGCTCGCGAGCGGCCCGCGCAGCGGCCTGGGCGAACTCTCCATCCCCGAGAACGAACCGGGCTCGTCCATCATGCCGGGCAAGGTCAACCCCACGCAAAGCGAAGCCGTGACGATGCTTTGCGCCCAGGTGTTCGGCAACGACGTCGCCGTCAACGTAGGGGGTGCATCGGGCAACTTCGAGCTGAACGTGTTCCGCCCGATGATTGCCTACAACTTCCTGCACAGCGTGCGGTTGCTGGCGGACGGCATGCGCAGCTTCAACGACCACTGCGCCATGGGCATCGAACCCAACCGCAGCCGCATCGACGAACTGGTCCAGCGCTCGCTGATGCTGGTGACCGCGCTCAACCCGCATATCGGCTACGACAAGTCCGCGCAGATTGCGAAGAAGGCGCACAAAGAAGGCACGAGCCTGCGCGAGGCGGCATTGGCGCTGGGCTACGTCACGCCCGAGCAGTTTGATGCGTGGGTGCGGCCGGAAAACATGGTCGGCAGGTAAGCGGCGGACTCCCGAGCCCGGCGCAGACGGCCTCAGCGCGGGTTCGGAAAGCGGATACGGAATTCGGTGTATTCGTTTTCCACCGAGTGGCATGAGATACCTGCGCCCCAGCTCTGCAGCACCTTGCGACAGAACATCAGGCCGATGCCCGTGCCGCGATGCGCGGGGTAGGACACGAACGGCTGGAACATCCGCTTGAGCACAGTGGGCGGCACACCGGCCCCGGTGTCGCGCACCACGATCTCCACCGTCTCCGGCATCAGCGCATAGCCGATGTGGATGCTGCCCTTGCCAACGCGGTGGATCGCCTCCAGCGCGTTCTTGGTCAGGTTGGTGATGATGTGCTCGAACAAGCTGGCGTTGCCCAGCACCTGCACGCCCGCGCTTGGCGCGATGGACACCAGCTCCCGTGTGCCCGGCTCGAACGGGTAGGCGCCCACCGCCGAGCAGATCGCTTCGTGCGGGTCGAACCAGCCGGTGCTGACGGTTTGCGGGTCTTTAGAGTTGGCGACCAACAATTCGATGCTGGTGTTGGCACGAACTACATCGGCACGCATGCGCTCGACGGCTTGCAGTAGCACTGGGAGGTCTGGATGGTCCACTGGCACCAAACCCTCTAACCGTCGTTGAATACCTTGGGCTGTCAACGCGAGACTGGCTAACGGCGTGCGTAGCTCGTGTGCCACCGTGCCCAACGCCAACTCCATGCCGCGCCGCTTCTCTTCAGTCATGATCCGCCGATTCAATCGGACCACGATCACGTGGATGGCAATCACAAAGGCAACAATCGGTAGTTGAATCGTCAGCGCCTGCCACAGCGACGCATTGACGGGATTCCCCATCAGCAAAAATAGTGTCACCGCACCCATAGCGCCTGCGGCAAGGGAGATCATTGCAAATGCCAAACCGAAGTGAAAAAGAACCGCGATCGCAATAATCGAGGACTCTGCCCACACCATAGCTCCGCCATTCTCGAGATACATGAAGAAAAAAACGAATGGCATTCCAACCGTGATGGCAAACAGCTCATAGGCCGGAAGCCACGGATATCTTGCCAGTCGCGTCGCGAAGAGCAATGGAATAAAAACCACCATCGCAAACATCCGCAGCCAGATATTCTCGTAAGCTTGGGGAAATATATTCGTCCAGATGACGAAATAAAGCGGATGCCCGATCACGCCCAGCGCCCCAATAAAGCGAATACGCTGCAAACGCGCGGTGCCATCATCCCCTAGTAAAGCGGTACTTGTCAGAGCGCCCTCCAAACGTCGCCAGATGTGGGCCAGCAGCCCCTCCGCCCTAACTCGATACAAGCTGCGCTGGTCCATCATCACGGCGCCTTGAAATTCATGTTGTATTAGACAAACGCGGCCGCTCGCCGGGCCCTGCGCGTGGATGACCAGGTCTCCAGCCGGACTTCGTCCCGGATATCTCGCAACACGTCGAATAAGCGCTCCATATCCTCAGCGCGCAGCTTGGCATGCAAGGTGAGCCGCATCAATGCCCGATTCTTTGGAGTCGCTGGCGCACAGAATACCGCGCCAAAAATTCCGCGTGATTGCAAAGCGTCACGCAATATTTTGACTTGTGGTTCCGTTCCCGCTTCGAGCGCAATGATCTGCTCCGTACCATCCTGAATGGGATAACCCAGCGCAGCAATCGCGGCACGCGCTGATCGGGTAATCGCTCGCAGGCGCTCCCGTCTGTCTTCTGCTCGCGTAATGAAATCCGCCGCTGCCGCAAACCATGCGACTTCATGACGCAACAATCCGGAGCTAAAAATTGCCGGCCGCGCTTCCATCGCAAGAAACTCCTTGAATCGGGCCCCGCAAGCGACAAACCCTGCCCGCCCTGCAAACGCCTTCGCCAGTGAAGCCGTACGAAAATGCACTCGCGCCTCCAAGCCGAGTTGTGCCACCAAGCCTGCCCCGCCCCAGCCATGGGTACCAAACGCATGGGATTCATCCACCACGAGCACCGCACCCCTGGACTCGGCAATCTCGGCAAACGCCACCAGAGGTGCAACGCTCCCGGTCGTGCTGTAGACGGAATCGACCAGCACCACACCGGGGCCTCTGCGTGCGATCAATCGATCCAAATGTTCGGCATCGTTGTGAAGGAAGGGCATCGGTTCTGCGCCAGCTGCGGTAATGCCCTCCCAGAGCGATGCATGGGCATGCATGTCGATATAAACAGGGACACCCGGTCCGGCAACGCTCTGAACCAGCCCCACATTGGCGGCCCAGCCGGACTGGGCAATCAGCCCGGCCTCCGCGCGCATCATGGTGGCGAGTCGATGCTCAACCCGATGCTGTGGTGTGTCGCCATGTTGAAATACGGCCGACATGAGCAACTCGTCCTCTCGTTCCAATAGCGCGCGCGCTTGGGCACGAACCAACGCACGTTCACCAAGCAAACCCAGATAATCGTTACTGTTCAGAAACAATGCGTCGGGACCCGGCAACCGGCCACGCAGCAGATGATCACCCCCAAGCAGCTTAGCAATACGGTCATCGAAGTGACGCCGCATGCGGGCCTCGATCCAGTCCGGCAATGCCGGCGGCGCAACGAAGGGCGTGGGAACGAGCGAAGAAGGGACTTGCGTGGGCAGTGTGGTCATGAAGGCCTCGTCGGTTGGTGGAAAACACCGATGGCCTTGCATCCGCCATCGGAATGCAACCCGAAGTACCACTCTGCCCGTCATGCATGGAATATGAACAGGCCGAAATGTGTATTAGATCGAAAGATCTAGATCATTCATCGACCGCGCTGCATGACGCGCACATCCACACGCGTGGGCGCCAACGCCCGCTCAAACACTGCACGCGCGGCATGCGTCGTGCCCGTACCGCACATGAACGCGTCCACGGCGGCAAACCCATGTTCTGGCCAGGTATGGATGGAAAGATGTGATTCCGCCAGCAGCAGGACGCCCGTCACGCCGCCCTGTTCGTCGACCGGCGAACCGCCGCGCAGTGAATCAAAGCGATGCAGGTGCGCATGCAGGATGGTCGCCCCCAGCGCAGCTGCCGCCGCACGCAAGGTGGCTTCCAGCGCCGCAGCATCGCGCAGCAGATCGGGCGCGACGCCGTACAGATCGAGCAGCAGATGTTCGCCCACCGCGGCGGGTGCCTCGACCATGGAGGGCGGCACGTCAGTCCGCGTCACTTATGGCCCCCGCTGAAGCCACCGCCATAGCCGCTACCGCCCGACGATCCACCCCAGTAGGACGACCCGCTGGAACTATTGCCGTACGACGGCGTGCGTGGCGCGGCAAACCCCGCCTTCCAGTCCATGTATGTCGCGCCAATGACCACCGCCACGGCATAGAAGACGAACCAGCCCTTCATTCGCCACCCCCAACCTTGGCGACCAACCATGCCGGAACGATCAGCAACAGCGCCGCGAACAGCGTGATTCCAAATACCGAACCCGGCGCCATGAAGAACGGCACTAAGTTCAGCAGGCCCAGTAGCACGCACGCCACCACGGCCACCGTCATGTAATTCGACGACGATTCTTCAACCGGCTCCGGCACCACCTTGCCGAACCACGCCTTCATCTGGGCGGCGCTCACCGGCGTGCTCTTGGACCACGTCAGCTCATGCGCGTCGCTCTCCGCAGCAAGACTTTCCTGACCCGCCGTGTATTCCACCACGCGCGTCTGGTCGCCTGCCTGCACACGCCAGTTGAACGCGCCGGCGGCGTAGGTCACGCGGGCGGTGTAGTCCTCGTCGCGGGTGTATTGCGTATTGCCGAGCGTGGCCTTGCGGCCGTCGGTCTGTGTGGGCCAGCGGTCGAGCACGTTAGCGCGGAACCAGCCGTCATCGGTCTCGACCATCCAACTGAAACCGCGCTTGGGCGTGTACAGCAGGTATTCAAACCATTCACCGCCGCCGTCGACCACCGTGCGCCGCATCACGCCAATCACCTGCCACTGCTGGCCATCGATGAGCGCCTTGTCGCCCAGTTCCAGCGTGGTGACAACCTGCGGCACCGACCGCGCACGCGCGATGATCTCGCCGCGCGGTGTTGCCGCATCGATGGCCGCGCCGCAGCCGGGGCACAGCACGTGGCCGGTCATGCCGGGGCTGAACGGAATCGACGTGCCGCACTGCGGGCAGTCGAGGTTGGTGAGTTTGCGCGGAACGCGGCCGGCGGTTTCCTTGATCTCGGCGTCGGTACGCAGGAGCTGGCACTTGAGCAATTCGAGCGTGGTGGCTTCGCCCACGTAGAGCGTGGGGGCCGTGCCGTCGGAGTAGTCCAGCGTGATGAACGCATCGTCGCGGCGGCCATCGGCCACCTTGGCATGCCAGCCTTCACCCACGCGGAATGGCAATTCGCCCTGGCCGCCGGTGCAATCGGCTTCGCGCACGTCGGACAGTGTGAACGACTTGCCTTCCGCCTCATACAGCAGACCCGGACGCAGCGCCTCAAACGCGACGGCGTTGGCCGGTGTGCCACGCGAAAAGGTGATCGTCACCTGTCCGGAGGCTTCTGCCAGCCAGCCATCGGTGCCGTCATCGAAGAGGATGTACCACTCGTTCCAGAAACCTGCGTCGTAGCGCAGCTGGATGCGGCCGACCACGGTGAACGCCTTGTTCTTGTAGCGCCCGGTGGTGCCGATCTGCACGCGTGCGTAGTCCTCCAGTACGGCGGACATCTTGCCGATGTCGGACAGCGTCTCGCCGTCGCGCAGCAGTGTGCTTTTGCAGAAGCTGCACACCGTCATGACGGCGGCGGCAGACTTCAGTTCCACCGGCGCGCCACACGCCGGGCAGTTGGCATGAAACATGGTCAGGTCGTTCGATTGCGCGAAACATTGCGCAGAAAAACGGGCGGCTTACGGAGCCGCCCGATCATCCGATCCGTGAGGCTGAAGATCAGCCCCCGGTCAGCGCCTTGAGCACGGCAGCCTTGCCGGCATCAAAGTCCGCTTGCGTGATGAGGCCCTTGTCGAGCAATTCCTTGAGCTTGCCCAAACGTGCGGTCGGGTCGTCTGCGGCTGGCGCTACAGGCGCGGCGGCGGCCGGTTGTGCTGCCGGCGCTTGGGCGGCACCGCCCTGCACTGCCGTGCGCAGGCTATCAGCCATCGCCTGGCCCATCGCCAAGCCTGCTGCCAAGCCGGCACCCGTGCCGGCAATGCCACCTTCATTGCGCGCAGCCAGCGGCAGCGATTCGGCCGTCTGGTACTGCGTGAAGCGCTGCATGTCACCGGTCATGTCCATGCTGATGCGGCGGTCCAGCGCGGCCTGCAATTCGTCCGGCAGCGTAACGCTGGAGACCTGGAAGCTATCCAACGCCAAGCCGTACTGCGTGAACTGCGGCAGCAGCGCATCGCGCACCTTGTTCGACATCAGCATCTGATTGGCGGCCAGATCCAGGAACGGCACACCGGACTCGCCAAACGCCGTGGCCATCGCGCCCATGATGACGGGGCCGAGCTGCGCCTCGACGTCATCGACGGTGTAGATGTCGCGGGTGCCGCTCACCTGCTGGTAAAACAGCTTCGGATCGGCCACGTGGTAGGCATACACGCCAAAGGCGCGCAGGCGCACCATGCCGAAATCCTTGTCGCGCACCGTGACCGGCTGCGGCGTGCCCCAGCGGCGGCCAAGTTGTTGACGCGTGCTGAAGTAGTAGACGTCGGACTTGAAGGGGGACTCGAACAGCTTGTCCCAGTTCTTCAGGTACGTGAGAACGGGCAGCGTCTGCGTGGTCAGCTTGAAGGTGCCGGCGCTGAACACATCGGCGATCTGGCCTTCGTTCACGAACATCGCCATCTGCGAGTCGCGCACGACCAGGGTGCCGCCGTTCTGGATTTCCATGTCCTGCATGGGATAGCGCCAGGCGAGCACACCATCTTCGCTCTCCGTCCACTGCAGGATGTCAATAAACTGCTTCTTGATAAAACTGGACAGGCTCACAGCAAACTCCTTCGCAATGATTTGCGGGGCAGGAACAATCAGAGGATCAGGACACGAGTCAGGACAAACAAGCCGCGTTGATCACGCCAACGGCCAGCGCGCTCACGCCAAACAGCATACCGGCGGCGATGTTGTTGTGCTCGATCTGCAGACGGTAATCCGGCATCAGGCGCGTGAGCACCAGAAACACGATCAGTTGCACGACCGACGCCATCACCGCCCAGAACAGGAAGGGCACCAAGCCATCGGCGTGCGTGATGCTCGACGCGATGGTCAGCACGAAACCGAGCAGCGCGCCGGCCAGCGACAGCGCCGCTGCGATGTTGCCCTCACGGATCAGCTTGAACTCGTCATACGGCGTCAGGCGCAGGTAGACGAAGAAGAAGCCGGAGAACACCACGGCGCCCGCCAGCAGGTGGGAGGCGTAGGCGATCACGGAAGCAGTCATGTCGGGCATGGCAGATAGTGGCCAACACGGGCCTGGCAATGCATAGGTGGCGCCACTATAGCGGCTCATGCGTCGCTTGCGTACCCCCCCATTCTGTTGCACGCGATGCGCTCGCGGCGGCACGAAAAAGACGGCACAATCGCGCTCGCCATTCGGGCCCGCCGTTTGTTAACGCTCCTTCATTTTCCACCCTTGCCGCATGTCGACGCCGCAGCCTGACGCCACTTACGAAACCACGCAGCCGGCCGGCCGCGGCAATGCCCTGCTCGTTCTTGCCGTGTTCGTGGTCGCCTCGTGCGGGTTGGCCTACGAACTGATTGCCGGGGCATTGGCTTCGTACCTGCTGGGCGATTCCATCCTGCAGTTCTCCTCCATCATCGGCGCCTATCTGTTTGCCATGGGCATCGGTTCGTGGCTCTCGCGCTATGTGACGGATGACGCGCTACTCGCCCGCTTTGTCGATCTGGAACTGCTGGTGGGGCTGTTTGGCGGCGTGTCGGCGGCGGCGCTGTTTGTGTTGTTTGCGGTGGAATCGGCGCCGTTCCGGCTGGTGTTGTACGCGTTGGTGACGGTGATTGGCGTGCTGGTGGGCATGGAGATTCCGCTGGTGATGCGCATGCTGCATCGCCGACAGGCCAAGTTTTCCGACCTGGTCAGCCGCGTGCTGACGTTCGATTACCTGGGCGCGCTGGCCGTGTCGCTGCTGTTTCCGTTGGTGCTGGCGCCGCGCCTGGGGCTGGTGCGCACGGGCTTCCTGTTCGGGCTGCTCAATACGGCGATTGCAGTGTGGACGCTCTGGCACTTCCGTGCGGAATTGGTGCTGACGGCCCGCATGCGCAGCGCAATGGCGTGGCGCGCAGGTGCGGTGGCAGCAGCCCTGCTGGCGGGCTTTGGCGCATCGGACAAGCTCACGCATTGGTCGGAGCGCGCGCTCTTTGGCGACGAGATCATCCACGCGATTTCGTCGCCGTATCAACGGCTCGTGGTGACGCGCTGGAAGGATGATCTGCGCCTCTACATCAACGGCAACCTGCAGTTCTCTTCGCGCGACGAATACCGCTATCACGAAGCCCTGGTGCTGCCCGCACTGGAATCCGTACGCGGTGCGCGGCGCGTGCTGGTGCTAGGCGGCGGCGATGGCCTGGCGCTGCGGCAGATACTGAAGTACCCCGAAGTCGAACACGTCACGCTGGTCGATCTGGACCCGCGCATGACGAACCTGTTCTCGCACGCGGAAGCGCTGGTTGCGCTCAATCAGCATGCGTTCAGCGACCCGCGCGTGACGGTGGTCAACGCCGATGCGGGGCAGTGGCTGCAGACGGCCACCGACATGTTCGACGTGGCCATCGTCGATTTTCCGGACCCGTCCAACTTCAGCATCGGCAAGCTGTATTCGGTGCCGTTCTATCGGCTGCTGTCGCGCCATGTGGCGGATACGGGACTGGTGGTCATCCAGGCGACGTCGCCCTACTTCGCGCCGCGCTCGTACTGGTGCGTGGATGCGACCTTGAAGGAAGCCGGCTACCGCACGTGGCCGTACCACGCGCTGGTGCCATCGTTTGGGGAATGGGGTTTCATCCTCGCGGCACCCGGCCGGGCGGACTTCCAGCCGCCCACGTCCTACCGCGTGCCGACACGTTTCCTGGATGCCGACACCACGCACCAGATGTTCAGCTTCGCCCCCGACATGCCGCGCCCGCAGGTGGAGCCCAACCGGCTGAACAACCAATCGCTGGTGCGGTACTTCGAAGAAGACTGGCACGGCGTGCTGCGCTGATGGCAACGCGACGCAGCTTTCTGGTGGGTGCTGCTGCAGCCGGTGTGGCCGCGGCAGGTGCTGCTTCGTGGGCCGGCTTTCGCGCCTTTACGGAGATCACGCCCAACGTGCGCATGCCCGGCCAGACCGCCGGCCACCAACTGCGCGACTTGCGCGCCTTGCCCGCACCGTCGGAAACACGCCGCGTGGGCGTGGCCATCTGCGGCAGCGGCATCGGCGGATTGAGCTGCGCGTGGCGACTGGCGAAGAGCGGCCGGCACGATGTGGTGGTCGTGGAGGGGCCGGAGCGCTATGGCAACGCCGCCGGCGGCGGGTTCAATACGGCGTCGGGCACCCAGCGCTTTCCGACGGGCGCACATTACCTGCCGCTGCCGTCGATGGAATCGACACACGTGCGCGAGATGCTGGCCGACTTTGGCGTGATCGAACGCAACCCGTTTGCACTGCGCCCCACCTACGACGAACGCGTGCTCGTGCATGCGCCGGATGAACGCCTGTGGCTCGGCAATCGCTGGCAAGACGGCTTCGTACCGCACGAGGGCATCACGGCCGAAGAACGCGCCGAACACACCCGCTTCTTCGCCCACATCGACCGCCTGCGCCAGACCACCGGCAATGATGGCCGACGCATCTTCACCGTCCCCACGGCGCTGGCTTCCACCGACCCGACTTGGCGCGCGCTCGATGCGCTCACCTTCCGCGACTGGCTGCACCGCGAGGGCTACCACGCCGACACCCTGCACTGGTATGCCGACTACTGTTGCCGCGACGACTACGGTAGTACCGCCGACCACGTCTCCGCCTGGGCCGGCATTGCCTACTTCGCCAGCCGTGGCGGCATGGCCAGCAATGCAGAACAGGGCACCGTACTCACATGGCCAGAAGGGTTGGACTGGATGGCCGAGCGGCTCTTTGAAGCGGCTGGGCTGAACGAACCCGGCCGCCTGCTGCCCGGCAGCGCCGCACGCATCGGCACCACAAACGAAGCCGGCGCCCGCATCTATGCCGATGTGCCGCAAGCCGATGGCCGCGTCGTGCGGCTGCTGGCTGATCACGTGGTCAGCGCGATGCCGCTGCACGTTGCCAAACACGTCATCGAAGGCTTTGACGTGCCTGCCGCCGAGTTGCCCGAAGCCGCACCGTGGCTGCTCGCCAACCTGCTGATCGAAGGCTTTCCGCCAGAGCACGACGACACGCCGCTCGCGTGGGACAACGTGGTGTATCGCGGCACGGGATTAGGCTACGTGGTGGCCAATCACCAAGACATCCGCGTGGGGCCGCCCGCGCAGAGCGTGTTCACGGCCTATGTGGCGCTGTCGGACATGACGCCCAAGGCCGCGCGCGAATGGCTGCTGAAGGCACCGCCACAGGCGCTGCTCGATCGCGCGCTAGCCGATCTCGATACGGTGTACGGCATCCGCCTGCGCACGCAGATTCGCCGCGCAGACCTCACGCTACGTGGCCACGCCATGGCGATTCCCACGCCGGGCTTTCTCTCGCGGCCGGGCATTGCGCGCCTGCGCGAAAGCAGCGGACCGATCCACTATGCACATGCGGACCTGTCCGGCTACTCCGTCTTTGAAGAAGCCGCGTGGTGGGGTGACCGCGCGGCGCGGGTGATTCTGGCCGGTTAGCCCTGGTTCCAGAGCGTGCGGCCGAAGAACGTCAGCGTGCGGTCCCACGCATGCTGCGCCCACACCGGGTCGTACTGCGTCGCGGCAATGCGGTTGGGGCCGACGGCCGTTTCGTTGGCGAAGGCGTGGTGTGCAAGGTAGCGGTGGAAGTCGACATCGACACCGGCGCCGGTCAGCTTCTTTTCCAACTCGTCCACCGTTTCGATCTTGAAGAAGCCGTCTTGCGTGGCCCAGTGGCCCTGCACCGGCACCTTGATCTTCGAGGCATCGATGTACTCCAGCGGCGGGCAGCCGTACCAGACCACACCGGCCGCGGCTTCGGGCACATTGCACAGCGCCAGCAACGTCAGCGCACCGCCCATGCAGTAGCCCGTCACGCCCACGCGGTCGCAGGTCTGCTTGAGGTATTGCACGGCGCCGCGCACATCTTGCGTGGCGGCGTCGCCAAAATTCAGGTTGCTCATCAGATGGTGGGCTTCTTCCTCTTCCACCGTCATCGTGCCGCGATACAGGTCGGGCACCAGCGCCACATAGCCGGCGCGCGCGAGGCGATCCGCCACGCCGCGAATCTGGTCGTTCAGGCCCCACCATTCCTGGATGACGACCACCCCGGGGGCGCCTTCTGCCTTGGCCGGCTTGGCCAGATAGCCCTGGAGTTCCTGCCCGTCCGGGCGCTTGAACGAAATCATGGATCCTTGCGGCGCAGTCATGCGTGGCTCCTTTGCCTGAAACGAAAGCGCACAGCATAGCCGCGGGCCGTGAAATTTGCAGCCGCGCCTGCAACGGTCCAAGTGCTCGACAGCACACTCATTGCGCATTTAACCCGGGTATTATTGACCAACAATTATTACCCGGGTAATAATTGACAAACGACGGCCGCCTATCAACGCAGGCTGCACCACACATGCATCGCATAAGGACCCACCATGACCGACCGACGAGAACTGAAACGCCAGTACCTTGAGACCCGAAGCCGCGCGGGTGCAGGCTGGGGTGTTTATGCCATCCGCAACCTCATCACCGGCCGGGCGTTGATCAAGGGCAGCACCGATGCGCAGAGCACGCTCAACCGCCATCACTTCGAGCTGAAGCACGGCACCCATGCCAACGCGTTGCTCCGCAAGGACTGGGCAGACCACGGTGAATCGAGCTTCGTGTTTGAAGTGCTCGATCTGGTCAAGCACCGCGAGGCGCCGGACTTTGATGCAGCACACGAACTGGAAACGCTGGTCACGCTCTGGCGCCAGGAAGTCCCCTGCCAAGGCGCATGTGGCTATGAAAACGTGGAGCGCGCAGCATGAGTACACCGGGATTCACGTTCTGCATGGCAGTGCAGCGCGCGCAGGCCAGCCTGCAGCGCAAACTCGACGACAAGCTCGGCACGCACTACGGCATCGATTTCGCTGATTTCGTGCTGCTGGATTGGCTGGCCTCACATGCAGACAGCCATGCCAGCCTTGCAGAGTGCGCGCAGCCGCTCGGGCTGCCACGCCCTGCCGTGCTCAAGCGCGTGCGGGCGCTGGAGAAAATCGGCCTGGTCGAGCGCCAAAGCACGCACGCGGGCCGCCAGATTGCCATTCGCCCCGCAGGCAAGACACTCGTGCGCAACACACGCGAGACCATCGACAGGCTCTGCGGCCAGGCGCTGACGGCAATCGAGCCGGCATCCATCGCCTCGGCAGAAGCGTCGCTGCACACCTTTGCCAAGGCCCGCGCGTTGACGGGGCCCTGATACCCCTCCTTCTGGGAGCAGGCAGGCGGCGCAAAATCTCTATCATGGCGGCACGCTCATTCCTGACATGACAAACGCCATGATCAAAACCCTTGCCCTCATCGCCTATCTGCTGGTGCTGCTGATCCACGTCTACATCGTCGTGCTGGAAATGGTGTTGTGGAAGTCGCGCGGCCCGAAGGTGTTCCGCATGACGCCCGAGAAGGCTGCCGAAACCGCAGCCATGGCGTCCAACCAGGGCCTGTACAACGGCTTTCTGGTGGCTGCGCTGGTGATCGGGCTGGTGGCACCCAACCCGGTCATCAATGCCGCGTTTGCGTTGTTCGGGCTGATCTGCGTAGCGGTGGCGGGCATCTGGGGCGCCATCACCGTGAGCCGGCGGATTCTGTATGTGCAGACGGTGCCTGCGGTGGTGGCGCTGGTGCTGCCATTGTTTGCCTGACAGCGGCGTGCGTTCGCGCGGCGGCGGCGATGCTTGTCAGCACCGCTGTCGCGCACTAGCTTGAAAGGAATCAGAGGGCCATACCGCACCGGATGCGCCCTCGCCACCGGGAGTTCACACATGCCCCAGCATTGCCGCCGAACACGCGTCCTGACGCTGCTGCTGGTGGCCGTATGCGGCACGCCCATCTCCGCTCAAGTGAGGAACGCCATGACGCTCACCCTGACCTCACCGGCCTTTACCGCCGGCGGCGAGATCCCCAGCCGCCTCACATGCGAAGGCTCGGATACATCGCCACCGCTCGCGTGGACGGGTGTACCGGCAGGCGCACGCAGTCTGGCATTGATCGTCGATGACCCGGATGCCCCCGACCCGGCAGCACCACAGATGACGTGGGTCCACTGGGTGCTCTACAACATCCCGCCCGGCACCACGTCGCTGGCCGAAGATGCCGCGCGCAAAGGACTACCGCCCGGCGCACGCCCCGGCAACAACGACTGGCAGCGCACCGCTTACGGCGGTCCGTGCCCGCCCACCGGGCGGCATCGCTACTACCACAAGCTTTACGCGCTGAACGTGGAGCTGCCGGAGTTGGGTGCGCCCACCAAGGCCGAACTGGAACGCGCCATGCGCGGTCATGTGGTGGCAGAAGCCGAACTCATCGGCACCTACCAAAAGCACAAGCCCTGAGCCACGCCCCAGCGCAACTCAAGGTTTGGCGACCGCACCCTTGCGAAACAGCGCATACGGCACGCCCCGCTCCGGGTGTGCCGTCGTCTCGTTGATAAAACGCTCCACATCGGGCACGTCGCGCAGCGCAGTCATGAACGGCTCGAACGCGTAGCCCGGTGCCACACAGCCCTGCACAAGCATCCAGCGCTGCCACACCGTCACCCACAGCGTGGTGTTCTGCTTCCAGCCGGGCACATGGATGGCCATCCACTGCAGGCGGCGCTTCGCCGTCTCTGCAATCTCATCGTCGTAGGAAAACGCATTGGGCAGCCGACAGCGGCCCTCGACCCAGCAGTGGTTGCCGTGCTCGATGCGGTGGTGGGAATCACGCTTCCATTCGGCTTCGCTGATGCGCGGTCCGGCAGGCTCGGGGCAGTTGGCCACGCCCGACGAGATCTGGAAGAACGGATCGTGACCACGGTTCTGCAGGTCGTCTTCGGCATGCGTGGCAGACGCTGACAACAGCAATGCCAGTGCAATGCAGCGTAAGTCGATCGTCATGGCGGCCTCCTGGCGACCTGGCGCAATCGGTTGCTGCAAAGGATAGATGCTACGTGGCGCAGCGGCCAAGGATCAGCTCAGCGGAATCTCGAAGATCCACTTCAGCGTCCAGCGATCGGTTGCGCGTGTCAGGCCGCGCCCAATGCCGAAATTGAAGACGAATGGCTTGAGGTCCACATCGAATGCCAGAAATGCCGTGTGCTGCTGTTCGTGCAGTGGCGCGATATGGTTGATGGGGCCAAGCCCGGCGTAATACTCCATGCCGGCGCGCACGCCCGTGGCGACCGTCCGCGCAATCTTGAAACTGGGCGCGGCTTCCGGCACGCCGCTGCGCCCATCCCCTGAGAGATTCCAATCAAGCACCGGATTGACCGCCCACAGCCACCGGTCATCCTGATACCCATAGATGGGCCGCAGTTCCATCGCGTTCTGCGACGCTTCGAAACGCCCGGCCACGTGGGCGAGTTCCACATTGACGCCTGCAAATTGCCCCACGCCATCCACGGGCCGAACGGGCATCCATTTCACCCGCACCTTGGGGCCGGTCACGTAATAGGTGTTCTCGCGCGTGAGCGTGGTCGGCACATACAGCCCGAGCTCCAACGAGGGCGTCAGGCCGTAGGAGAACTCCGCCGTGGCACGCCAGCCGTGCGGCGTCGTGACTTCGTTCGGATAGCTCGGCACGCCAATGCCGCTGGGGGTGGTATTGACGTGCAACTCCAGCCCGAACTCGCCCGGCGCGTTGATATCACCGGTGTAGACCTGGATCTCATCCGGCAGCACCGCCTGCGCCGGCAGCGCCGATGCCGCAAGCACAACCGCCGTTCCCATCGCGCACGCAGCCTGTGCAGACAGCATGGTGACCTCCGAAGCAATCCCGAGATCATAGTGAGGTCATAGCGTGCCGTGCGGAATAACCGGGAAGCGCAGATACAAATCTGCATAAGAGGCATTCGTATTTGCGGCCCACGACCTCGCGCGGCTACCTCGACTTCCGGTGTGCTGCGAGCATCGCGGCAAACACATCGTGCAACTCGGTCTTGCCGAAGCGCTGTTCGGAAACGCCCTTTTCGACATCGATCTGCCCGGCGTTCACGGCGTCGTAAAGCTCGGTGATGAGCTGCACGTGGTTTGCACACAGTCCGGCGCGCTGCAGCATCGGCACCCAGGCCGCACGCGGCACGGCTTCAGCGATGATCTCGCGGCCGATGACGGCGCTGAAGGCCCGTGCCACCTCGATCAGGTTCACGCGGCGCGGGCCTTCCAGGCTGACGATGCGCGGCGCCTTCCCCGCCGGGCCTTCCAGCAGCAGTTCAGCGGCCAGCGCGCCAACGTCCTGCGTTGCAACCGTGGCAAAGGCGCGATCCAGTGGCTGATGCAAGCTCGGCAACCGCCCCGTCGCCAGCATGACGGGCAGCATCGCCGCCCAGTTCTGCGCGTGCTCGGCTGAGCGCAGCAGCGTGAGGTGCGTGGCCACCGGTTTGAGCCGTTCTTCCAGCAGATGGAACAGCCGCGTGAGGCCCGTCCCGTGGTCCAGCTCCGCGCCGTAGTCCGACAAGGCCAGCACCGCAGGCGGCGGGTTGACGCGCAGCGCACCAGCGGCCACGTCGATCATGCGCTCCATGGTCGACGCTGGGTCCGCATCGCCCACCGGCACCGGGCACAGAATCTGCACCGCCGTGGCGCCCTTGATGGCTGCCGCGACGGAGGCCGAATCGATCAGATCAGCGATGGAAACGTCGCAGCCGATCTTGGCCAGCGCCTCGCCTTGCCGACCGTGACGTACCACCGCACGCACGGAGCGCCCCGCGTTGCGCAATGCCACGGCGGTAGCGTGACCGACCTTGCCCGATGCTCCAAAGATGACAAACATGCTCGCGCTCCTATCAGGTGAGACGCGAGCTTAGGCCGCCCCCGCGAGACAAACTTGCAGGAACAGCGGAATCTGGCAGATCTGGAGGATCGACTATGCGGACGCCGCCCCTGCCCTGGCTGCCCGCGTGATATCGCGCGGCGTCACGCCAAGCAGCCGCTGCATCCACTGCGTCATATGGCTCTGGTGCGCAAAGCCGACGTCCAGTGCGATCTGCGAGGCGCTACGCCGGCCCTCCAGCAACAGCGCCTTCGCGCGTTCCACGCGGCGCTGCACAACGTAGCGATGGACAGGCACGCCCAGCGTGGCGCGAAACAGCACGTTGAAGTGCGGCACGCTCAGGCCGGCCTGCGCAGCCACCTCCGCCAATGTCAGCCGCTGGTGTAGATGGGCCTCGATGTAGTCGATCACGCGCGCGGCCACGCGGGGTGCCAGCGTCCGCGCGCTGTTCGCTCCGCCGGAGACGACATCCCGGCTGCTGTTCAGCAGGCGGACCACAAGCGCCGTGCACAGACTTTCCGCGTAGAGCGCGTCGGACGTGTCTTCCGCTTCCAGTTCGGCGCCAAGCGCCGCAGCCAGATGCTGCACGCGCGTGTCGCGCCACTGCAGACGGGGCGTGATATGAGCGGTGCGCAAGCCGATCTGCTCGCCAATGCGCAGCACAAGGCCATCGCTGATGGCGATGCGGAGAATCCGGCAATCCGCATCATCGGTCCACATGCCGGGCAACCCGGCGGGAATCACATCCGCATCGCCATGTGCCTGGATGCGCGAATAGCGGCGGCCATCGCACACACAGTTCGCGCGCACCGGCGCACCCACATGCACGTTGATGCGGTGGTGCTCCATCGCCGGCACCCGGTACGTGCCCGGGCGGATACCGAGCAGCGTGGCGGCAAAGCCGTCCCAGCCGAGGCCCTCGCTGGAGCGCAGGCTGACGGGAACGGGTTCAAGCAAGGCGGCGGGCGTGGCGGCGTTCATGGCAGTAGGTGGGCAGTGATCGCGCCGATATTCTGCTACCAACCCTGCGCCCCGGCATTGCCATGGCGAAAATCAAGCCCGCGCTGGATGCTGTGCCAGCACCTTCTGCCGAATCGACGGCTTGATGTTCGCCAGCGACATGTCGCCGTTGTAATGCGCCACCACGCGCGGGTTCATGACTCGGAACCACAGCGGCGGCACATAGGCGATCAGGATCATCGCGGCGTAACCCGCAGGCAGTTGCGGCGAGTGCTCGAAATGCCGCAGCGCCTGGAACGAGCGCGTCGGGTTGGCGTGATGATCGGCATGCCGCTGCAGTTGATACAGGAACAGGTTCGTCACCACGTGGTTGCTGTTCCACGAATGCTGCGGCGTGCAGCGCTCGTAGCGGCCGCTGGGCAACTGCTGGCGGCACAGGCCGTAGTGCTCCAGGTAGTTCACCAC
The DNA here is from genome assembly GCF_049913345.1 of Ralstonia sp. R-29. Classification (NCBI taxonomy): domain Bacteria; kingdom Pseudomonadati; phylum Pseudomonadota; class Betaproteobacteria; order Burkholderiales; family Burkholderiaceae; genus Ralstonia; species Ralstonia sp. R-29. Next base: position 148,415 of record NZ_CP184378.1, on the reverse strand, counting down.
CTCCAGCAGCGAGGCGCCGTAGATGGCCTGGATGATCAGGAACGGCACCGCCTTGGGCCCAACGAACGCAATGCACACACCCCACAGCACCACCGTCATCGCCCAGGCATTGAGCACATCGTTGCGCCACGACCAGACCGAGCGCCCTTGCTGCTCCAGCCGGTGCTTTTCCAATGCCCACGCCGATTTGATGCTGCCCACCACCGTACGCGGCAGGAATGCCCAGAACGATTCGCCATAGCGCGCGCTAGCCGGGTCAGCCGGCGTGGCAACGCGCACGTGGTGGCCACGGTTGTGCTCCACAAAAAAGTGGCCGTAAGCGACCGGCGCAAGCGTGATCTTGGCCAACCAGCGCTCGAAACCGTCGGTCTTGTGCCCCAGTTCGTGCGCGGTATTGATCGAGATGCCCGTCACCACGCCCACCGAAAATGCGAACGCAACGTAGTCGTGCCAGGCGAGGTCATGCGTACGCAGCACCCACATCGCCACCGCAAAACTCACGTAGAGCACCGTGGTCGCCAGATAAACGATGCGGCGGTAGTAACGCTGCTTTTCCAGCACGGGAACGACGTTTTCGGACGGATTGTCGCTGTCGTCGCCAATCAGGAAATCGAGCAGCGGGATGATCGTAAACACGATGAACGGCCCCGCCCACCACAGCGGATGCCAGCCCGTGGCGAGCGCCGAAACGGCCGCAATGATGGGCAGCGTGATGGTCAGCGCGCCAAGCATCCAGAGGTAGCGCTTGCCGTCGGTCCACTCCACGGACGCGACCATGCCAGGTGTTGCCATGTGTCTTCCTCCTGTTTTGCCCCGCTGGGTGGCTTTGTGTACGCACATGCGTGCGCCGCCGGGTCATGCCCGACGCCTGCTTTATAGGCTCGGCAGGCCAGGAGTCCAACATCAGAAGCTAGGCGTGGCCTTCCAAACGGCGCGGCGCGGATGTGGCCTTTTGGAGTGTGGGAAAGACGACGGCGCTTGAAACGGGCGATTTAAAAACGGTCGTTCGATTTTGGTGCGTTGCACACCCGTGCACTCTTCGAAAGTGCAGCGTTGGCCAATGCCGGAGAAGAAACCGGAGAAGACCTGCCGCTGATGCGGTAGCGCAATCAAGCCAATGTGCGGAGGAACGCGTTGACCGCTTCGAGCACGGTCGATTCCTGCTCCCGGTGCGGCACATGCCCGCAACGCTGCACCAGCTTGAGCGTGGCGGGCGCCCCAGCCAGCGTGACGATACGCTCGGGTTGCGCGGTCGAGCCGTACTCGTCTTCCGTGCCGTGCAGCGCCAGCACGGGGCTGCGTACCGCCAGCAATGCATCATCCAGGCACCACTGCGCAAAGGCCGGTGACAACCACGTGTTCACCCACGCATCCAGCACCCATTGCGCCTTGTCACCGTGATAGCGCTCGAGCCGGCCCATCTGCCCGGGCTCGGCAAACTGCGCCTGGGCAACGCGAATACCTTCACGCGTCTGCTCTTCCACAAACGCCTGTGCAGACTCGGTGATCAAACCCGCGCAACGGTCGGGGTAGGCGGCCGCAATCGACACGGCCATCCCGCCGCCCACGCTGTGGCCGAACACGATGAAGCGGTCCACGCCAAGCTGCTCGGTGAGCGCTGCAAAGCCGCCGTACGCTTCGTGCTGAATGAATGCCGGATCGAGCTGCCCCGGGAAGGCATCGGACTTGCCGAAGCCGAGGCGGTCATAGGCGATCACCGCATGGCCGGTCGATTGCGCCAAGCGCTGCGGAAAGTCGCGCCACAGTTCCACGCAACCGAGCGAATCGTGCAGCAGCACGATCGGCGGCTTGGCCGCATCGTCCACTGGGCCGCCCCATTGCTTGGCGTAAAGACGGCCGTCCGGCGTGGTGATCCACGCCTCGGCACCGTCAATGGAAAGCGGGGAAAGCGACGCGGCCATCCCGAGCTCAGAACACGCGGTCGAGCCAGCCGTGCGGGTCCGGCACGCGGCCGTTCTGGAGTTCGACCAGCGCGGCCTTCAGCTTGGTCGTCAGCTCGCCCGCACCACCGTCGCCAATGGTGAAGTTGTGCTTGTGGCCCTTGACCTTGCCGATGGGCGTGACGACGGCGGCGGTGCCGCAGGCAAACGCTTCACGCAAGCGGCCGCTTTGGGCGTCGGCCTGCCATTGGTCGATGGAGTACGGCTCTTCGCGCACCGTCAGACCCATGCCACGGGCTAGGGTAATCAGCGAATCGCGCGTGATGCCTGGCAGGATCGTGCCGGTGAGCGGTGGCGTCTGCAGCGAGCCATCGTCGAAGACGAAGAACACGTTCATGCCGCCGAGCTCTTCAATCCACTTGCGCTCCACGGCGTCGAGGAAGACCACCTGGTCACACCCTTCGCGCGTGGCTTCGGCTTGGGCGAGCAGGCTGGCGGCATAGTTGCCGCCGCACTTGGCGTCGCCGGTGCCGCCGGGTGCGGCGCGCGTGTAGGTATCGGACACCCAGATCGTGACGGCCGCCGACGCGCCACCCTTGAAGTACGCGCCCACCGGGCAGGCAATCACGCAGTAGAGATATTCGGCCGCCGGCTTGACGCCCAATGCGACCTCGGTGGCAATCATAAACGGGCGCAAGTACAGCGCCGAGCCCTCGCCCGACGGAATCCATTCGCGATCCAGCTTCACGAGTTCGCGCACGGACTGCAGGAACAGGTCTTCCGGCAGTGCCGGCATTGCCAGGCGCTTGGCCGAGTTCTGGAAGCGGCGCGCATTGGCATCGGGGCGGAACAGCGCACCGCCGCCATCCGGCAGGCGGTAGGCCTTCATCCCTTCAAAAATTTCTTGCGCGTAGTGCAGCACCTGGGTGGCCGGATCCATCGGGACGACACCACGCGCGCTAATCTTGGCGTCGTGCCAGCCCTTGCCCTCGGTGTAGCGGATGGTGGCCATGTGGTCGGTGAATACACGGCCGAAAGCCGGGCTTTCCAGCAGGCGCGCACGCGCATCCGCCGCAACGGCATTGGGGTTCTTTTCGATCGACAGGGCGAGAGGGGCCGATTCGGCAACGTTGTTCATACCGTCTCCAAGGTGTTCGAGGGGCACAAAAAATGCCCAAACCGCTATTTTGCGCCAACGGGCGCGCAATTGGGTTGCGTATTCACGAACGGGAGGATTTCGGCCGCCAGACAGACCAATCCCCCAGCGAGCGGGGGCCCTTTGGGGGATCGGGGTGTGGCGCTCAACGGCATATCGTCACGACGCATCAGGCGTGACGAATCTGCCGTGTCACATCAGAACTTGTGGCGCAGCGCCAGGCGTACAGCCATCTGGCCAGATGTCGAAGACGGGCCTTGCGCCCCCATGACGAACCCGTTGTCCAACTGCGAGCCGGTCTTGCCACCCGCCACGCGCTGGTAAGAGGTCTGCAGGTACACATCGGTGCGCTTGGAGAAGCTGTAGTCCGCCATCAGGCCAACCAGATGGATACGGGGTTCGGCGCGGCCTGTCGACGCGTCGTACTTCATCAGCGACAGCACGTACTGGCCACCCAGGAAGAACGCGGGCGTGATCTGGTACTTACCGTTGACTTCAAAGTTGTGGTACTTGATCGCGTCCACCGTTGCGCCCGGTGCGGCAAGGCTCACGCCGTAGCCGTTACCCGATGGCTGGCTGTAGTTCGAGTTTGAATACGCAAAACCAACCGTCGCCGGGCCCGTCGTGTAGTTGATGCCCGCGCCAAACACGCGCATCTGGTTGGCGATGTAGCTGGCATCGCTGGCAGTGAGCGCCCCGACTTCACCTTTGCCAATGCGGTTGCCGAGCATGTAGCCCGCACCCAGCGTCAAGCCGCCGTTGGTGTAGCTTGCGCCGAAGCTGTAGACACGGTTATCGGTAAATGACGTGGTATCGCTAGACGCATACGCCCCGCCAAACCGGAAACCGCCAAAGCTCGGGCTGGCGTACTTGATGGCGTTGTCCAGGCGGAATGAGTTGTCGGTGTTGTCATTGTCGAGCGGGTGGGCGAACTGATAGCCGGCCCAGTTGCCGTTGGCGGTAGTCGGCGCGAAGAAGTCGACCACGGAGTCGTACTGGCGGCCCAGCGTGAGCCGGCCGTACTGGTTGCTCTCCAGGCCAACATACGCCTGGCGGCCGAACATGCGGCGCCCTTGACCCGGCGCTCCCGTATCGGCGGCGAAGCCGTTCTCCAGTTGGAAGATCGCCTTCAGGCCACCACCCAGGTCTTCCGACCCGCGCAAGCCCCAGCGGCTGCCCTGGACGTGGCCACTGGCCATCTCAGTCAGGCTGTGGCCGCCGACATTGTTGGTGAAGTTGATGCCCTGGTCGATCACGCCGTACAGCGTGACGCTGCTCTGCGCGTTGGCCGTTCCTGCCCATGCGGTGGAAAGGGTAGAGACGGTCAGTACTGCGAAACGTTTTTTCATTGTCAGAAGCTCCCTGGGGGTCGGTGTTGTTGTCGTTATTCAAATCAGATTGATTCAGCCATTGCCGACGCGTGGCCGATATCAGCCGGGCTTGTCTGGTGGGGGATCGCCTTGCTTGCGCCCTCGGCATCGGCAAGGACCAGGTCCGCGCCCTTCTCCGCTACCATCATCGTCGGCGCATTGATGTTGCCGGACGTGATGTTCGGAAACACCGACGCGTCTACCACGCGCAAGCTCTGCAGCCCGTGCACACGTAGCGAAGCATCGACGACCGAGTTGGCAGCGTCCGTGCCCATCGCGCACGAACCACACAGGTGGTAGATCGAACCCGACTGCTCACGGAAGTACTCCAGCAGGGCTTCGTCGGATTGAATCTGCGGCCCCGGCGAAATCTCTTCGATGGTCATGGCCTTCAGCGCAGGCGCGCACATCAGCGAGCGAATCACCTTGCTACCTTGCACCGCCTCGTCCAGATCCTTCTGGGTGGTCAGTGCGTTGATGTGGATCTTGGCGGCGTCTTCCGCGCGGTTCGATGCAATCTCGATCGACCCGCGGCTGGTGGGCCGGCACGGGTTAAAGGCGATCAGGAAACCGGAATACGGCTCCGGCTCAATGTTGGCGTCCGGGCTCTGCGGAATCCGGTACGACAGTGGGTTGAAGTACAGCTGGATGTTGGGCTCTTGCGTGTCCGGTGCACCCCGGAAGAAGCCCCCCGCCTGATTCACACTCATCGCCAGCGGGCCCCGCTTGGTCGACAGATAGCGCAGGCCAATCTTCATCTTGCCAATCAGCTTGCCCATCTCGTCGTTGAGCGTCGGCCGGTTGGCCTTGAAGTAGAAACTCACGCACAGGTGGTCTTGCAGGTTGCGGCCGACAGCCGGCAGCGCCTGTACAAGCGGCACCTGGTGGCGCGCCAGCAGCGTTGGGTCGCCTACGCCCGAGAGCTGGAGCAGCTTGGGCGTATCCACCGCGCCGGCCGCAAGGACCACCTCGCGCTTGGCGTCGATCGTTTCGTCTCCGCCCTCGCCCGCCACAACGACGCCCACCGCGCGCTTGCCATCAAACTTCACGCGCCGCACCAGCGTGCTCGAGCGCACCGTGAGATTCGGGCGCGATTGCGCAGGGCGCAGATAGGCAAAGCTGCTCGAACAGCGCTCGCCGCGTTTGGTATTCAGGTCATAGATGCCGGCGCCTTCGAACTGCGCACCATTGAAATCGTCGGTGCGCGGCAGCCCGAGCTGCTCGCAGCCCTTGAGGAACTCGTGCACGATCGGGTGCACGTCATCCTTCATCGACGTAACGTGGATCGGCCCGGCTGCACCATGATGTTGGGGGTCGGTCGCGGCCGCCGCGTGCGTTTCCAGCTTGCGGAAATACGGCAGCACGTCGTCGTAACCCCAGCCGGGGTTACCGGCCTTCGCCCAGTCGTCAAAGTCGCTGCGCTGACCGCGCACGTACACCATGGCGTTGATCGAGCCGGAGCCGCCCACCACCTTGCCACGCGGGCAGTACAGCTTGCGGTCGGCGAGCTGTGCCTCGGGCTCGCTGTAATACATCCAGTTGTAGCGCCGGTTGTAGTACGTCTTGGTGAAACCGACTGGCACCTTGAACCAGAACGAATCGTCGCGCTCGCCGGCTTCCAGTAACAGCACGGTGTACTTGCCCGATTCGCTCAGCCGATTAGCCAGAATGCAGCCGGCCGACCCGGCGCCGACGATGATGTAGTCGTAGCTCACATCTTCCCCCTGCGCCTCAGCCCTTCGCGGGCGCGAGGTCCTTCACGTCGACAGGCTTCTCGCCCATTTGCAAGTGCAGGCGCTGGCCGGTGTACGGCGCGTGCTTGCGCACCACGTCCATGTTCAGCTCGATGCCCAGGCCCGGCTCGTTGGACGGGATGATGTAGCCGTCTTCCCAGCGGATCGGCGTCTTGACGACTTCCGCATGGAAACCGCCCCACGTCTCGATACTTTCCTGGATCAGGAAGTTCGGCGTGCAAGCAGCAAGCTGGATGCTCGCCGCAGCCCCCACGGGGCCGTTGTACAAGTGCGGCGCGATCTGCGCGTAGTGCACCTCGGCCAACGTGGCGATCTTCTTGGCTTCCAGCAGGCCGCCCACACGCGCCACGTTCAGTTGCAGGATCGATGCACCGCCCGCCTGCAGCAGCTTGTGGAATTCATACTTGGTGGTCAGGCGCTCGCCCGTGGCGATGGGGATGGACGTGTGCTGCGCAATGGTCGCTATCGCTTCCTCCTGGCCCGGCGGCACCGGCTCTTCAAACCACAGCGGATCGTATTTCTCCAGGCGCTTGGCCAGGCGAATGGCCGAGGACGGCACCATCTGCCCGTGCGTGCCGAACAGCAGGTCCGCCTTGCTGCCCACGGCCTCGCGCACGCGGTGGCAAAACAGCTCGCAGCGGTCGAGCACTTCCAGAGACAGTTGGTGGCCCGAGTACGCGGTGTACGGGCCTGCTGGATCGAACTTCACCGCAGTGAAGCCCAGCTTGACGTTTTCCAGCGCGCATTCCGCTGCAAGGTCCGGATCGTCGTAGTCGTATTCACCCTGCGCGTTCTTCGGATAGAGGTACGTGTACGAGCGCAGGCGTTCGTTCACCTTGCCGCCCAGCAGGTCATACACGGGCTTGCCGGCCGCCTTGCCGATGATGTCCCAGCAGGCCATTTCCAGGCCGCTGACTACGCCCATCATCGTCAGGTCCGGGCGCTGCGTGAAGCCGCTCGAATAGCACTGGCGGAACAGGCGCTCGGTGTGGTGCGGATCGTGGTTCAACAGATAGCGCTCGAACACGTCTTCGATGATCGGCACCATCGCCTTCGGGTGGAACGTGGCCGCGTAGATTTCGCCCACGCCTTCGATGCCATCGTCGGTCTTGAGCTTGACGAACAGCCAATACATGCCGCCCACGTGCGGCGGCGGAACTGCAACGATGTGCGTTTCAAGCGAGACGATTTTCATGACGTTTCCTTGTGACGGTTCAAGCGTTGTTTGAGAACGGCAGCCGCGCCTGCACCCAGCAAGGCGATGACCGCGATGTAGCCGAAATAGAACTGATAGCCACGCGCGCCCGCAAAGGTCTGCGTGACGTAGCCGTTGATGAGCGGGAGGAAGACATCAGGCGCGTAGCCCAACACGGAGATCAGGCCGATGGCCAGGCCGGAGCAGTGCGGCGGCACCTTACAATCGTCGAGCAGCGACCAGTACAGCCCACGCACCGCGTACGTCAGGATGCCGATGAACAGCACCAGCACCACCAGAATGACTGCCGGGCTATTGGTCGGAGCAAAGATCAGCGCCGCCAGCGATACCGCGGCCAGCACCAGCGCCCAGAACAGCACCGACACTTTCGATGTGCGATCGCCCAGCCAGCCGCCGCCAATGCCACCGATCGGGCGCATCCACAACTTGAGCGTGGTGATCACGCCCGCAGCGGTGGTCGTCAACCCGAAGCCGCCTTCGTGCAGGTACGCCGAAAAGCTGTAGGTGGCCCAGAACACCTGATAGCCGCAAAACACGATCGCGACGACCAGCCACAGCTCGGGAATGCTGGCGAGCGTCTTCAGATCCGCCAGCACGTTGCCGCGCCTAGCCAGGGTGGCTTTTGCGCCCTGGCCCGCCGCCGACTTGGACTCCTTCACCAGCGCAAGCAGCACGCCCATCGCGATGCAGAAGAACGCGTACAAATGGACGACGTGCTTGAAGCCGTCGATGTCCGTACCGCCGCGCGTGTGCGTCACATAAGCAAACAGGGCAATCGCAATGGTGGCGAGCGACGCCTCGATCAAACCGCGGCCGCCGTCGAGCAAGCCGAAGAACCGACCCTGCTCATCCGGCCCGGCAATCATGTTCACGCGCTTGATCACAGCCGCCCAGAACGTGAGACCCGTGGTCAGGCCCCAGGCGCCGAAGATCATCACCAGCACCGGGAACGACGGCCCCGTGGCATACAGCAGGCCCAGCGCGCCGGTCGCCAACAGCGAAAAGCAGATCAGCCAGCGTGGTGGCAAGCGGTCGGCCAGCCAGCCGCTTGGCAGGTAGCTCAGCAAGAAGATCGTGCCGAGCGACGAATACAGATACCCCAGTTGCACATCGTCGATGTGGAAGAACTCCAGCATCGTCGATTGGTACACCTGCCGCAGGTACGACATCGGGTAGATCGCGCCAGCGGCAACTACCAGCAACAGCAGTTGCACATAGCGCTGCGTGCGCGCCCGATGTGCGGCCTGCCTCTCGGGAGGTTGCGGCATGGAAGCGACGGAAGGCGATGAATGGGTCATGGTTCCGCCTCAGGCCCCGTTCGCCTTGCGGCGAAACCGGCGCTTCAGAATCAGCGCCCCGATCGCGCCACACAACGCCACTGCCACGATGTAGAAGAAGAAATAGCGGTAACCCAGGCCGTGCGGATATCGGGTCGTGAGGTGCCCGCTGAGCAACGGCAGGAAGATGTCCGGCGAATAGCCGATCATCGAAACCAGCCCGATCGCCAAGCCCGTGCAATGCTCAGGCACCTTGCACTTGTCGAGCAGCGCCCAGTACAGCCCGCGCACGCCATACGCCATCAAACCGATGAACAGCACGAGGCCGACCAGTACCACCAGCGGCGCACCGGCTGGCAGCATGGCCAAGGTGGCGAGCGCCACACTGCCGCAGACCAGCACGCCAGCCAGCACGCCCTCGCGCGAGAGCTTGTCAGCCAGGAAGCCACCGCCAATGCCGGCAATCGGGCGCGTCCACATCTTGGCCATGGTGATGAAGCCGGTGACCGTGGCTGCCAGGCCGAAATCGCCCACGCGCAGATAGGCCGCGAAGTTGTAGGTGGACCAGAACAGCTGATAGCCGCAGAACACCACCGCGGCCAGAATCCACAAGTCCGGGATCTTGGCCAGCGTCTTGAGATCGTCAAGCGTGCTGCCCTTGCGCGCTTGAGCTTTGGGCAGGGCCGATGCGGTGGCCGGCTTCCTGTCCTTGATGAACGCCAGAATCGTGGCAATCGTCACGCACAAGGTGGAGTACATCAGCAACACCACCCGGAAGCCCTCAAACTCCGAATGGTTGCGCGTGAAGTACGCAAAGACGGAGACTGCGATGAAGGCCAGCGATGCCTCCACCAGGCCACGCCCCCCATCGAGCATGCCGAAGAAGCGCCCACGCTCGCTGTCCGTCGCAATCGAGTTCACCCGCTTGATGACGGCTGACCAGAACGTCAGGCCCGTGGAGACGCCCCAGCAGCCGAAGATCAACAGCAACATCGGGTACGCCGGCGCCGTTGAGTACACGAACCCAAGCGCGCCCGTCAGATACAGCGAAAAGCTGATGAGGATGCGCGGCGCCACGCGGTCTGCCAGCCAGCCACTGGGGATGTAGCAGGCTACGAACACCAGGCCGAGCGTGGAATACAGCTGCCGAGTTGCAGGTCGTCAATGCCGAAGAACGCCTGCATCGTCGGGCCGTAGTACTGCCGCAGATACAGCATCGGGTAGATCGTGCCCGCCGCCAGCACCACGAGCGCCAACTGGATGTAGCGTTGCGTGCGCGCGGATTGCGTTGCCTCGCTGGCAGAAAGCGACGCCGTTTGCGCCACGGACGAAGTGCTCGTCGTCATGGGAGTGTCTCCTGGGAAAAGGCGTCTAGCGCCGCTCCGGTTTTCTTTTTCGGAAATGCAGAGGCACCACGGTCCAGACATCGAACACACGGTGCGGTGAGGATCAGTACTTCATGACGACCAGGCGGGTCTGCGTGAACTCGAGCATCCCGTGCTTGCCGTCGTCGCCGCCCAGGCCGGAGCGTTTCCAGCCGGCGTGGTAGCCCTGGTAGGGGTCGGCTGGCGTGCGGTTGACGTACAGCTCGCCCGCCTCGATGGCATTCGCCACCTTCATCGCGGTGCGGTAGTTCTCGGTGTAGAGCACCGACGCCAAGCCGAACTGATGGTCATTGGCCAAGGCAATGGCCTCGTCGATGGTCGCGTAGCGCAGCACCGGCAGGATCGGGCCGAAGGTTTCTTCCTGCACGATCTCCATGTCTTGCCGGCAGTGAGTCAGCAGCGTGGCCGGATAGAAGAAGCCCGAGCCGTCGGGCATCACGCCGCCTGTTTCCAGCGTCGCGCCGTCGGCAATGGCACGCTGCACCATTGCGTGGATGTTTGCCCGCGCCGATGCGCTCACCTGCGGGCCCATGCAAGAAGCGTCTACAGCACGATCGCCAATACGGACAGCTGCCATCCTCTCCTTCAGCAGCGCGACGAAGCGGTCATGCACGCTGTCGTGCACATACACGCGTTCGATGGCAGTGCACAGCTGGCCGCAGTGCGTTGTCTTCGATGCGACGAGCGCTGCGGCGGCGCGTTCAAGATCGGCATCCGGCTCAATGATTGCGGGCGTCTTTCCACCAAGCTCAAGCGATGGCTTGGCGATGTTTGCCTTGCAGTAATCGAGCACCTTGCGGCCAGCATTCACGCTGCCCGTGAGCGTGATCATGCCGACGGCCGGCTGGGTGCACAGCACCTCGGCAGTGGCGTGGTCCATCGTCAGGATGTTGACGACGCCTGCTGGAAAGCCCGCGTCTTCCACCGCTTTGGCAATCTCGAATGCCGAGACCGGCGTGTTGTTGCTGGGACGCACGACAACCGTATTCCCAGTGATCAGCGCGGGCGCGACCTTACGCAGCAGCGTGTAGACGGGAAAGTTGAACGGGATCAAACACGCGACAACGCCAATCGGCTCGCGATGCAGCAGCAGGTTTTCATCGGGCGTATCGCTGGGGATGATCTCGCCTTCGATGCGTCGTGCCCACTCCGCGTGGTATCGGGTGATCTGGCCGGCGTAGATCGCCTCGTTGGTGGCGTCTTCCACGCTCTTGCCCGATTCCTGCGCAAGCGCCGCGCCAATGTGCGGGGCGCGCGCCGTCAATGCATCGGCAAGCTTGTGCAGGTAGCTTGCGCGCTCCGTGCTCGGTAGCTTGCGCCACGTCTTCTGGGCAGCGGCCGCAGCGTCCACGGCGGCGATTGCCTCGGCCGGTGTGGCCGCCGGCACGCGGGCGATGGGCACCTCTGTGGCCGGATTATGAACAACGATGAACGCATCGCCTTGCGGGTCGACAAAACCGCCGTTCACGTAATTGCGCTCGGTACGCATGCGGGGCTCCCTCCAGAAACGTAGGCGGGTCCCTTCGGTTGGTGACCGCCACCCACTGAGCAGGAGGGCATTCTGTTCACGCGCTTCGCATGCGACAAACGAATTATTGTGACACCGGGTATGCGGAAAACTAATGCCATACCGCTATCGCGCGCGCCAATCCCTGCCACGCAAGGGAATGCGGCAACATCAGCGAAATCTGATGCCGATGGCGCCCGCACACTTTTCCGACGATTCCGAATGCTCACCGCAGCGCACGCAGCTAAGGTGGCGCGCGCCGGATGCGTCAGGTCCGGCACATCACAACGAGAGAACATGCCCCATGCGACGCCTGCCCTCGCTGATCGCCCTGCGATTTTTTGAAGAGACCGCGCATCACCTGAGTTTCAGCCGCGCAGCCACGTCACTGTGTGTGACACAGGGCGCGGTGAGCCGCCAGATCCGCCTGCTGGAAGATGCGCTGGACGCGCGGCTGTTTGAGCGCGATCACAAAGGCATCTGCCTGACCGATGCCGGACAGCGGCTGCTGCCGTTTGTCGAACAGGCCTTCGATGCCATCGAGTGCGGCATTGGCGAAATTGCCTCCACGCCGGCCGGCACACGGCGTCGCCTCACAGTGTCGATGCCGCCGACGTTGGCAACGCAATGGTTCTCGCCGCGGCTTCGAGCGCTGGCAGAGGTGCAGCCAGAAGTCGACCTATCGATCCGCACCAGCGCCGATGACGATTGCGATTGCCATATCCGCTTTGGCCGTGCCGCCCTGCCGGGCACGCATTCCGAACGGCTGATGGTGGAGCAGCATGCGCTGGTGGGAGCGCAGCAGTTTGCCGCAGAGCCGCTGGACGTATTGCTCGCCAAGCTGCCGCCGCTACACGTGCTGCACGAAGGCAAGCGGCTGACGCTGTGGGCCGACTGGCGCGCCCAGGCCGGCTTGTCCGCTTCGCACACAAACGATGGTATTGAGTTTTCCACGCTGGAGCAGGCCATCCATGCGGCACGCAAGGGCGTGGGCCTGGCGGTAGTCGATCTCAACATGATTGAAGAGGAAATTGCCGACGGCAGCCTCGTTCAGTTATCGCCGGTGCGGGTGGTGGGGCCGTTCGGCTATTGGCTGGACATTGCGCCGACCAGCGCCACGGCCGAACACGTATGTGTGTTCGGCGCATGGCTGCGCGAACAGGTTGGGGAGCTCAGTGCCCCGCAGCCTGGTTGAGCGTGAGGTGCTTGGTTTCCGGTGCCCACGCAATCGACACGATCATCCCGACCAGCAGCACGCCGGCCAGCGCGAACATCGTCGCGTGAAAACCCAGCGTGGCAATACTCAAAGGCAGCAGGAATGTACCGACCGCCGAGCCCAACCGGCTGACCGCCACGGCAAGGCCCACCCCGGTGGCCCGCACATCCGTCGGAAAACACTCCGGCGGGAACACGCCCACCAAGTTGCTAAACGCCGACATCGTGAGCGTGAACACGCCAAACGCCACGATCATTGCCAGTGACGCCGACTCCGGCAGGATGGCCAGCGCCACCAGCGCCGCGCAACACACCGCAAACGAGCTGATTAAAAACCCCCGACGTGACAGCTTGATCGTCAGCCAGATACCAATCAGCGCGCCCAGCACCAGGAAGCCGTTGAGCAGCAGATCCGTGCCGAAACCCTGCGACAGGCCAATGACATTCAGAATCGTCGGCAGGAACGTGTAGATGGCGAAATACGGAATCACCAGGCACACGAAGAACGCGCAGTTGAAGATCGTGCGGCGGATCAGATCCTTCTGGAACAGGCGCGAGAAGCTGGGGCTTTCATGCCGATCGGTCGAACCATCCAGCACGACGTTCGGGCCGAAGTGCTTGGTGATGATGGCGCGCGCCTCCTGAACGCGGCCTTGGCCCACCAGCCAGCGCGGCGATTCGGGCGTGCCCATGCGCAGGATGAGCACGATGAATGCCGGCACCCCGGCCGATGCCAACAACCAGCGCCACGCATCAGGCGACGATTCGGCATACATCATGCCGAGCACGTTCGCCGCCACGTAACCGATCGTCCAGATCACGCTGAACGAGCCCAGCAGCGTGCCGCGATGCTTGCGCGGGGAGAACTCCGCCAGGATGGCGTGACCAACGGCAAAATCGCCGCCCATGCCGAAACCGATGAGCAGGCGCAGCATCAGCAGCTCGAGCGGCGACGTGACGAAGAACTGCGCAAACGCTGCCACCGTGATGATGACGAAGCTGGTGAGGAAGATCTTCTGCCGGCCCACGCGGTCGGACAGCCAGCCAAACACCAGGCTGCCAAAAAAGATGCCCAGCAGCGCCGAACTGCCGAGCATGCCCATCCAGAACGCATCGAGCGGCATCTGCTTGTTGAGCCCCGCCAGCGCGTAGCCCACGGTGCCCAGCGTAAAACCCTCGGTCAGATGCGCGCCGAACGTCAGGCCCGCCATCTTGATATGGAAACCGTTGAGCGGAACATCGTCCAGGCCGATGCGGCCCTGTCGCTCCACATGTTCTGCGGTGCACGACGGCGGCATCGCGCCATCGGCATAGTGGACATGGGATTGGGTCATGGCTCCTCCTGTGTTGTTCGTTGTTATGGGAAACGTGCGGGAAACGTGCCGATACAGGCACCGCCGCGAGAGAGGGGTGGCGCCGCGCAACCCCAGAGGGTGCGCGGCGCAGTCGCCGGTACAGCGTGTGAGACGGCCCGACTTATCGGCCGAGCCCCGCCATCAGCGTGTATTTCAGCTCGACGTATTCGTCGATGCCGTACTTCGAGCCTTCGCGGCCGAGGCCCGATTGCTTTACGCCGCCGAACGGGGCGACTTCGGTGGAGATGATCCCGTCGTTGACACCAACCATGCCGCTTTCCAGCGCACCGGACACACGCCAGGCGCGGCCCAGATCGCGCGTGTAGAAGTACGCCGATAGGCCGAACGGCGTGTCGTTGGCAATGGCAATCGCCTCTTCCTCGGTTTTGAAGCAGAAGCAACCGGCAACCGGGCCGAAGGTCTCTTCCTCAGCGATCAGCATGTCGGAAGTCATGCCGGTCAGCACGGTCGGCTCGTAGAACGTGCCGCCCAATGCGTGGCGCTTGCCGCCTGTCACCACCGTGGCGCCCTTGCCCGTGGCATCGGCAATATGCGACTCCACCTTGGCCAGTGCGGCAGCGTTGATGAGCGGACCTTGGTCGACTTCCCCCGCCAGCGCGTTGCCTACGCGCAGCTTGCGCACGGCGTCGGCCAGCTTCTGCGTGAAGGCGTCGTACACGCCGTCCTGCACCAGGAAGCGGTTCACGCACACGCAGGTCTGCCCGGTGTTGCGGAACTTCGAGGCCATGGCGCCTTCCACCGCTGCGTCAAGATCCGCATCGTCAAACACGATGAACGGCGCGTTACCACCCAGCTCCAGCGACAGCTTCTTCAACGTATCAGCCGACTGCTTGGCCAACAGCTTGCCCACGCGCGTCGAGCCCGTGAACGACAGCTTGCGCACCACGGGCGATTCCGTCATCACCGTACCGATGGCCACTGCATCCCCCGAGACGACGTTGAACACGCCCGCCGGCACGCCAGCACGCTCCGCCAGCACCGCCAGAGCAAAGGCGGACAACGGGGTTTCTTCCGACGGCTTGAGCACCATCGTGCAGCCGGCCGCCAGCGCTGGGCCCGCCTTGCGCGTGATCATCGCCAGCGGAAAATTCCACGGCGTAATGGCCGCCACCACGCCGATCGGCTCGCGCGTGACGACGATCTGCGCGTTCGGTTTCGGGCTGGGGATGACGTCGCCGTACATGCGCTTGGCCTCTTCGGCAAACCACTCCAGGAAGCTTGCCGCGTAGGCGACTTCCCCTTTGGCTTCGGCCAGCGGCTTGCCCTGTTCGCGGGTCAGCAACTCGGCCAACGCGTCGCGGTTTTCCAGCATCAACTCGCCCCAGCGCTTGACGCGTGCGCCGCGCTCCTTGGCGGTGAGTGCACGCCAAGCAGGGAACGCACGCTCGGCGGCGGCAATGGCCTGCTGTGTTTCCGCTGCGCCGCCCTTGGCGACTTGCGTAATGGTCTCGCCGGTGGCGGGGTTCAGCACCGAATAGGTTGCCGCACCGATGCCCTGCGGGGCATACCACTCGCCGCCAATGTAATGGCCAGTCTTGAGAAATTCGCTCATCAGGGGTTCCTTATTCTGCGGCAAAGCTGCCTTGCGCCGGACGCGGCTCACGCGCAATACGCTGCCCGGCCGTGTAGTCGTTGATGAGGTCACACGGGGTGTAGTTGCGCTCCAGCTCGTGGAGCTCGTCTTCGGTCAGTTTGGTCTCGAGTGCGCCGAGTGCGCTGTCGAACTGCGCAACCGAGTCCGCACCGACCAGCATGCTGGCGATGCCGGGGCGGCTGAGCACCCAGGCCTGCGCGATCTGTGCCGGCGGCACGCCGCGGCGCTTGGCCACCCGTGCCAGCGATTCGGCAATCGCCAGCGATGCGGCATCACCGTACATCTGGACGGTGAAGAAATCGGTCTGGTTGCGCGTTGATTGCGCTTCGCAGCTCAGCAGGCCGCGCGCGAGCGGGCTGAACACCGACACGCCCACGCCCTGGTCCTGGCAATACGGAACCATTTCACGCTCTTCTTCGCGGTAGGCGAGGTTGAGCTGCAGCTGCATGTTGATCGGCTTGTGCCAGCCGTTGCGCTCGCACACCTGCATGATCTTGGCGAACTGCCACGTGTACATGGTCGACACGCCGATGTAACGCGCCTTGCCTGCCCGCACGATGTCGTTCATCGCGCGCATGGTTTCTTCCACGGGCGTGTGCACGTCGAAGAAGTGCAGCATGTAGATATCGACGTAATCCATGCCCAGACGCGTGAGCGAACCGTCAATGCCGTCAAAGATGTGCTTGCGCGAATGGCCGCCCGCGTTGGGGTAATTGCCCATGTCGTAGCCCACCTTGGTGGTGACGACAATTTCCTCGCGGCGTGCCAGGCGCTTCAGGATGCGGCCGACCACCTCTTCGCCCACGCCGGTCGAGTAGAAGTCAGCCAGGTCGATGAAGTTGACACCGGCTTCGAGCGCGTGGCGCACGATGGGCTCGCTTTGCGCCTCATCGAAAATCCACGGCTTCCATTGCGGTGTGCCCATGTTCATGGTGCCGAGGCACAGGCGCGAGACCCGCAGGCCGGATTGGCCCAGGCGAACGTATTCCATCTGCGCTTCCTCAGGCGTGCTTGGGCGTGTAAAACGGGTTGGACACCTCACGCGCGGCGGCAAACACGGCCTCCTTGCGCGGCAGACCTTCCATGGCCGCGACGATGGCGTTGCGGCAGGCGTTGTAGTTGTTCTCGAACACGGCGTCGAGATTGTCGGTGCCCGGGTTCACCCAGTTGGCTGTCACAACCACCCAGTCGTTTTCGGCTTCCGGAGGCAGCGTGCCATTCTCCAGCGCTTCGGCCACAGCCTTGGCGATACCGGCCTGCGAAGCGCCCCATGTGGCGTTGCCGTGAAAATCGTTCACGATTTGCGCCTTGTTCACGTACAGCGTGAGCGGCTTGGTCGGCACACCCGGCTGCGCGATCACCACGAACGGCGCGTGGCCGGCCGACGGCGTCGCCAGCGCGGTCGAGAACGCCTGCCCTGCCGGACCGTTGCGCGGGCCGATCAGCACGTTGATATGCGCGAGATTGACGCCGGGGCCTTCAAAGCCTTCGCCGATATAGAGCTGCTTCTGGGTGGTCATTGCGGAGTCTCGTCGATGAGTTGGACTCGCGCATTGTGTCGGCGCCCAATTGGCACGGGGAAGCGACGTATTTTGATGAGGGGGTATGAGGGTGGCGCATACTGGGGATAGCCTCCAGGCGTGAGCCTCGCACTGCAAAATCCCCGCCGCCAAACCGCGCTGAAAGCTTGTTGCCCATTGCCGTGATGGCGGATTGGTCGAGGCTGGATCGCGCCATGGGATGATCTTTCCTGTCGGCACTACCCTATACAGCAGCACGCTATCCATATGCGCGCGTTTACCGCCAGATTCTTTGCCGTTGTCGCGTTGGGCACCGCAGCGGTGTTCACGCCGGTGCTGACGCCGTATCTGTCCGAGCCGCCCATACCCATGCCCTCGCAATTGGCGCTTGGGCTGCCGTTTCTGGCCGCAGCCTGCGCATACGGTTGGACATGGCTGCTCCACCCTCGCCGTGCCGACCTGAAGGCGTACGGGCCGCTGCGCGGTGCCTTGGTCGCCTTGCTGACGTATCTGACATTTACCGTGGTTCTGTGGATCTCGGGCTATCGCGGGGCATTGTTCCTGATCATGAGTTTCGTGTGGACGCCCTTTCCCTATCTTGCAATGGCTGCCGGTGCCATCGCCGGTGAAGCCAATCTGCACAACACGCGGGCCCGCTCCGATGCGCTGGGCGCGACCCTACGCCTTGCCGGGTCGACAGGTCTCGCCATTCTCGAGGCAACGCATGCTCGGCTGCGCAGCGCGTATACGCGACTGGAGCAGCAAGCTGCAGAACCGCGCGCCGATGCCGCCATCACCACCATCGTAAGCACCTGCCTGCTGACCGCCGGCGGTGCACTAGGACTAGCGTGGCTCCACCCCCAATCCGCGCTTTCCGACACTGGGTTGGACATGTCGTTGCGGTGGCTGCCCGGCACCGTCGCGTTGGCGCTGTCCATCCTCGGCTGGACGCTCGGGCGCGTGCTACTGGCAACGACACCGGCCACCTGCCGATTGCGCATCGCGCTGACCGCCGCAGCGGCGGCTGGCTTTGCGGCCGTGCAGTTCTGGTTCAACGTGGCACGTTAGCGGCACACCTGCCCGGCGGGTCGATGCCGTGTCCTGTGGCGTCGCGTCCACCCCGGCGCAACCGCGAAGTCCTGTGGTACGGTGGCAAGATCAGGTCTACGGGGCCCACCCGCCCTTTGCCGTCTGGAGCACATTGATGTGCGCTTGAGGAGAACAACGCCCCGTGAGTGATGCGAAACAGAACGCGCGACGCACGCTTCGGACAGACAAGGTTGCCGCCAGCCGGGCACTGCGCCTGAGCGTGCCCCCGGAGGCGCGCCCTGCGCCGGTGAGCCGGCAAGACTGGCTGCGGCAACGCAAAGAGCAATTGCAAGCCGCCCGCGCCGCCGCCAAGCAACGGCGCGATCGCCTCAAGGCTGAAATCCTGTCGGCCGCGCAGGACGTTGCCCGAGAGGAACGCGTGGCCGCCAAGCTGGAAGCCGACCGTCAGAAAGCCGAAGCCAAGGCCGCGGAGATCCACGCCAAGGAAGACGCGCGGGCTGCCGCCAAATTCGAGCGCGGCAAAACGGCCCGCACGCCCTCCAAACGAAAAACGCTGCAGAAAGGCAAACGCAAACTCGTCTCGTACGCAGATCTGCTACGCATGCGCGGCTGACCTTCGCGTCGTCGGAACCCCGTCAACAGCCCGCCATCACAGCCAGCATCGCGCGCCCAGCCAGGCTGTAGTTTTTTCCATTCCTGCCGATAACCGTACTGTCGCTTTCCGGCAGAAGGGCTGTGCGCTCGCTGCCTGGGCGAATAACGCTTCGAATCGGCCGCACTCAGCCCCAAAAGACAGACGCACGGCATCTGCCGACCTGCCGCCCCAACATGCCCCTTCGCCCCTTCGCCCAAAGGCTCACAACGCTGGCCGGTCATCACCCCTTTATCGTCGGTGCGCTGGGCACGCTGCTGACGCTGGTGGTGCTGTCCATCAGCGCGCTCACCCTGTGGGCCGATCGCGAAACGGCCATCGAACACGCCCACGGCATGTCGAAAAACGTGGCCGCAGTTCTGTCGAGCCACATCTCCCGCACGGTGGAGTCGGCCGACCAGTCCCTGCTCACGCTGGTTGCCGCGCTGGACAAGCCCAGCATCCGCGCTCTGCCCCCTGACGTGCGACATGACCTGTTGTTCAACCGAACCGCCACCCAATACCTGACCGGCATGGGCGTGACCGACGATAAAGGCTTGCTCATCGACGGCTGTTGCTCCGCCACCCACCACTGGGATTTCAGCGACCGCGACTATTTCATTGCCCAGCGCGACTCCGCAAACGTTGGCTTGTACGTATCTAACGTCTATCGCGCACGATCACGCGGCGGCATCGAAGCTATCGCGCTCAGCCGCAGGATCAACCGACCAGACGGCACTTTCGGTGGCACCGCGCTGGTCGCGATCGACTTGGAGTATTTCCAGCAACTGCTGTCGAAGCTGGATGTGGGCCCGCACGGCGTGACGGCCATTGTCCGTACCGACGGCTCACTCGTCGCCCGAAACCCACCGTCGAATAAAGCGCGCTCGTTGAACTACAGCAAATCGCTGACGTTTCCGCGCATGGTGAATCAGGAGTCCGGCGTCTATGTCGCGCCCTCGGCCAGCGACGGCCTGCTGCGGCAGTACACGTTCCAGCGCGTGCCGGGCACGCCGTTCATTGCCGTGGTGGCGCCTGCTATGTCCGATGCGCTGGCCTCGTGGACGCGGCTGGCGTGGGTGGTCGGGCTATCGTCATTGCTGGTGAGCCTGGCCTTCTGCGGCGGCGTGTGGCTCCTTGCGTTTGCCCTGCGTGGGCGCGTCAAGGCGGAGCACCATCTGCGAGAGCTGACCCAGATCGACGCGCTCACCGGGCTGAAGAACCGCCGCGCCCTCGACACCGCGCTCGACAACGAGTGGGACCGCCTGCAACGCAATGGCAGTTGTCTCTCCGTGCTGTTTGTGGATGCCGACAACTTCAAGCGGTACAACGACGCGCACGGCCATGCACAGGGCGACACCGCGCTCCAGCATCTCGCCAACTGCATCAGTAAGCATGTGCGCCGGCGTGGTGACTTGGCAGCGCGATACGGCGGAGAAGAGTTTGTGCTCGTGCTGCCCGACACCGACGAAGCGGGCGCCATGCAGATCGCCGAAGGCATCCGCGCAGAAGTCGAAGGCTCGCACCCCACCAATGGCCATCAACCCCTGGCGCCGTTCACGGTGAGCGTGGGTTGCGCCACGGCAAGGCGGTCGAGCGTCCCATCACTCGAGGCCTTGACCAAAGCCGCGGATATCGCCCTGTACGAGGCCAAGCGCACCGGTAGAAATCGCGTAGCGTGCGCCCCGGTGGAAGCGCAGCCCTGACCTCCGCTACTAGCGCTACGCCAGCAACGTCAACGCATCATCCAGCGCCAGAACCGTCGTGCGAGATTCAAACGCCGTGGCAAACAGATGCGCGTGCACGACCTCGTCGGGGTCGTAGCAGCAATCCTTGACGGTGAAGATGCGGTAGTCCGCATCGCTCGCGTGCGCAACGGAAGACAGCATCACGCCCGTCGACGCAATGCCCACCATGATGAGCGTGTCGACACCCTGGGCGGACAACCGCACGCCAAGATCCGTCCCGAAGAACACACTGGCGCGATGCGCGAGGATGAGCGGTTCATCCGCCCGCTGGCCGAGTTCCGGCGAAATGCGGTCGTTCACGAACAAGCCCAGTTGCTTCACGCCCTGCCCGTTCTTGTTCAACGGGCTGACCTCCGGATAGCCGGGGCTGAAATGGAACTGCGCGAAATACACGTGCACGCCCTTGGCCCGCGCCGCGTCACACAACTGGCGCGTATTGGCCAACAACGTAGGGGCGACCGACGGAAACAACCCCGTGATGTCGGTCTGGTAATGCATGACCAGCAGCGCGGTTTTGGACGGGATGATGCTGGGGATGTGCATGGCGGTGTGCGTGAATGGCTGGCGACGTCACAAGGCTAGGCGAAAAACAATGCGATTGAATTCCGCCTACAGCCAGCCCGCTCCAGGAAACAAACGGCCTTTGTCAGGGCCCGGCCAACCGCATTCAGGCTGCGGCCTGAAGCACCGCGTCTTGCTGATCGCCACCCAGAATCTCGACCAGATCCGCCAGCATCCGCCCCAGTTCCCCCGTCATCAAGGCGAAATCGGACTCGAAGCGTTCCTCGTCGTTTTGCGCGGTGGGGTCTTCAGCTTCCTTGATCACGTCGAGCGGCGTGATGCGCTTGATCGTGAGCGACGGCGTCAGCACGAAGGAGACGCGGTCATCCCACGTCATCGCCAGGCGCATGCACTGTTTGCCGGCTTCGATATGCCGGCGCATGTCTTCTGCTTCCAGCGCGTGGCCGACGTATCGCACCGTGGCCCCGCCTTCTCCGGTTGAGCGCAGCTCGGCGTCCTGGTCGACGGTGAACCCGCCGGGCGCCTCACCGGAAAGCAGCCACTCCGTCATCGCGGCCACCGGCGAATGCGCCACGCGCACGCTGGTGAGCGGCAACTGGTCGACCGATTTCACGAGCAGGCCACGCACGTCGTCCGCCAGCGTCTGCGAAGCGGCGTCGATGACGAGCCAGCCGTTGACGGGGTCGATCCACACCCGGGTGTCACGACGAATGCTGAAGGCGCGCGGCAGCAACTCGTCAGTCACCTGCTCCTTGAGTTCGCGCAGCTGTTTGCGCCCGGGCTTAAAGCCCTGCTGCTCCTCCAGCTCCTGCGCGCGGGCCTTGGTCACCTGATTGATGACCGATGCCGGCAAGAGCTTCTTTTCAGCGCGGAAAGTGAGCAGCATCTGCCGATTGGTGGAATACACCAGCGCGCCATCGTCACGCGGCGATGCCCATCCGGCGGTCTGCTTTTCGACGCTGTTGCCCGGTTGAAACGCGTGGGGCGCCAGCCATTTTTCAAGCTGATCAGGGGTAACGGCCCACGGCGCCGGAAGACGATGAACCTGAAGATTCTTGAACCACATGGGAGTACGGGCAAAGAGCGCGATTCTAAAGGATCGCGGCGCCCTCCTCCCAATGGCGGAGATGTCGCTCGGCGTTCGGGGCTTTTTTTCTGAAGCGCCGAGCGTTCTGTCGTGCTGTCCTCAACCGGACTGCGGCCGCGGGGCGTTCACTGCATCAGATGCGCATCCACATCCAACGCAGCTTCCGCAGCACTACCCGTCAAGCCGCGGTAGTAGAGATGCACGCCAACGGCCAGCGAGTCATGGCGAATCTCATGCAGCGCACGCCAGGCCTCAGTGGGATCTTGGAACACGAGGTAACGGGCCTCGCTTTCCACCAGCGTGGCCACGCCGTGAAGTCCATGGCGATGCAGCGCTTCAACCAGACTATCCAGACTGCGGTGCGTGCGGGCGTCGGTGTGCGGATACAGCATGTGCAGCACGGCGATGCGCTGGGATGACTGCGCGGTAAACGCGGCAACGATGTCCCCATGCTGGAGGGCAGAGACGGTGTTATTGGTCTTGGAATCGACGGAGGGGAGCGCAGTATCAGGCGTTGTATTCATGGCATACCTTCTTGGGGTCGTCAGCAAAGTGACGGTCACTTCAAGGTACGAGGCGCCACGCGATATTGCAATGCACAAAAACGGAACGCATTGTTCCGTTCCTTGAGTGGAACTTGTGATCGACAAGGCTGCATGCAGCAGCAATCCGGGCCGACTACCATGCGAACAGTGGCTTTGCGGGCCGAGCAGCGGCCGGCACGACCGCAACTTGAACCATGACAGGGACAGACGATGCCTGAGCACGACACAAAACTTCACGGCAGCTGGCGATTAGTATCTTTTGAGACCGAGCTTCAGAACACAAAGGAACGTACGCAACCGTGGGGCGCGGATCCCAAGGGAGCGCTCATGTTTGGCGCGGATGGGCGAATGGTGGTGCTCGTCACCGCAAACGCGCGGGAGCCCGGGAATACCGACGAGAAACTGGCCGCCCTTTTCCGCACGGTGATGGCCTATACGGGGCGGTATCGGATCGATGGCGATCGGTTCATCACCACGATCGACGCATCCTGGAATGAAGCCTGGAACGGCACCGAGCAGGAGCGTTTCTACACGCTGGATGGGGACGCGCTCGAAATCCGTACGGCGTGGATGCCGAATCCGCTGGTTGCTGGGAACCCGATAGGGAGAGGCGTCCTGAGCTTCAGGCGTGAATAGCGTTCCCGGCAAACTCCATTTCGCGAGCACGTCATTCCGCCCCACCATCATGCACAGCCCCACACTGACGTTCACCAACCAGGAAGCCTGGGAAGCCTGGCTCGACGCCCACGGAGAGGACGTGCCGGGTGTTTGGCTGCGCATCGCCAAGCGATCGGCCGAACAACCCACGCTTTCTTACGCACAGGCGCTGGAGAGCGCCCTTTGCTACGGGTGGATTGATGGGCAAAAGCAGGCAGAGAACGCGCACTACTGGCTGCAGCGATTTACGCCGCGAACCGCCAAGAGCATCTGGTCCAAGATCAACAAGGCAAAAGCCGAGGCGTTGATCTCCGCCGGCAGGATGCGCCCCATGGGGCTTCGCGCGATCGACCAAGCCAAGTGCGACGGGCGCTGGAAGGCGGCCTACTCTTCTGCGAGCACGTCGACCGTACCCGATGATCTGCAGCAGGCTCTCGACGCCAACCCGAAGGCCAAGCAGTTCTTCGCGACCCTGAATAGCCAAAACCGGTACGCCATTCTGTTCAGAATCCAGAACGTCAAGAAAGCCGAAACACGCGCGAGGAAGATCGCTCAGTTCATTGACATGCTGAACAAGGGTGAAAAGCTTCACCCCTAGCATTCGACGAGCAATAAGCCAAGCCGCCTGTTGGCCGTCAATGTTCGGTCTTCACGCTGGCTTGATGGAACTACCCTCGGATCAGCGAGTGCGAACGAAGCGGCCGTTGTACGCCGCGTGATCCCGCAGGTCTGAGATCCCCTTGCCAAGCCTGCACGCGCGCATCGAGGGTATGGTCGCCCTGCACCGTATTTGCGTAGAGGCTGTCTCGAATGACTTGTCCCACTGCCAAGCGGCAAAAGGTCTCAACGTTACGCGTGGCGGCAGATAAGACATCCGAAGCGCTCGCCAACACCCGGAAGGACCGCCTTCCCTCCCCCACGAAACTGGTGAATTGCGCACAGTTCGGATGCCCATCGTTGCAAAAACCAACGGTGATGGAATACGCCATGCCTTTCTTCTCGCCCGGAAGCGTGCAGAGAAAGCTCCTCTTGTCGGACGCAGGGGTCATCTTGTCTTCGGGCTCGTCACGCATACAACACTCCTCTCCAACGCAGTCTCTAACAGGGCTGTGGGCCAGCGAAACATCGCGCCCGTTATAGCGACACGACCGATTCGCCCACCACCAGTCCATTGATGACGTCTTCGCCAAACTTCAGCGCTCCCCGCCTCGCCGTGCCGACGTTCTCCCACGCGGCAAGCGTCACGCGGAACACGCGCGAATGCTCTGTTCCAGGTGGATGACCTTCGCGGCAGATCACGACGGACGCGTTGAATGTGCGGTCGGGGCGCTTGCGCGGCCATGACTGGACCGTCTCCGTCCTGTACACCAACGGATACAGGTCGAACCCCTTGTACGTGGCTGACGGGTTTGCATTCATGAATGACTCCAACTCGTATGGGCACAATCGAAGCTCAACGCGTCGATGGTGCGCAGGTGGTTACGAATCCACGCCCAGATCATCGACGGTAATCATGAGCATCTGATCTCCCAGGTCTGTTTGAGCATGCATGCCCAGGCGCGCGCGTAGAGCGCGGTCAAGCATGCACTGGAACTGACACAGGTCTTGCCGATCCGCGTGCAGCAACTGATTCATGACATCGTGCGTGAATGCAATCGTGAGCGTTCTCACACGCCAGATGCGGCTGTCGAGTTCGGGGACCTGCCAGTTGGCCGCTAGCGTATGCGGACCGGCACTCCAGGTCCGCACATCCTGCCCGGTAATTTCATCGAGCACCGGCTTGGTGAACGCGACAAGGTCGAGCATCACGGATCTCCATGACCTACATCGCGAGTCGAAGCATCAACGGACAAGCGTTCGTGTGCGGAACGGGCGAAGATGACAGCGTGCAGAGCTTGATCCAGCGGAGGAGGCGCCACCGAGCGCTGCGATCTCAAGTGCGGATAAACGTGCTTCGTGCCAACGAATGCAAGATTTGGCGCGCCATTGTTGGTGCCCCACTGTACTCCTATAACTGCGCGGCGGCGTCACTATCTTTCGGGGCCCACAAACAGGGTGTTCGCGCTATGTCGGGCCCGGGCCCATATGCTGGGGGACGAAAAAAAAACCCCGCGTGGCGGGGTTTTTTTACTGCGGGCGAGCTGGATCAGATCGCTGCAATCTTGGTCGCGACCGGGCCCTTTTGGCCTACGCCGGACACAAAGCTGACCTTCTGGCCTTCTTGCAGCGACTTGAAGCCATTGCCCTGAACTTCAGAGAAATGAGCGAACAGATCGTTGCCGCCTGCATCCGGGGTGATGAAGCCGAAGCCCTTGGAGTCGTTGAACCACTTGACGATACCGGTTTCCATGTTGGATTCCTTAAATGTTCTGGATGAGCCCATGCTCTCCAGGCATGACAATCAAGGAAGGAACAAAGAGGAAAAGGTGTCGCTTGGTGTGACAGCCCAAAACATCGGAGTAACTGCTTGAAAAGCCTGCGGCGCATTTTTTACCGCCATCACAAGGTTTTGTCAACGAAAAAAAGCAATCCACCTCGAAATAACGCACAAATGTGGTTGCACCCGCGCTTTGCTTGCCCGCCTCATGTTGCGCCTGCCTCGCCGCAGGGGTGGCGAGAAGCTGTTACCATGCACAACCTTCTGCCCGCTTCTCGCATGGATCGGGCCGGGTGCCGAGCCAGACAAGACAACACAACGCCGGCCACCCGTCGGGCGTACACCCGAATCGTCCTGGGCCACGCAGCCCATCACCACCAGACCGGCGGGTTATCCGCTCCGTATCCGACGCGCATGTACTAGGCGCGCCTGCGTACGCAAGTACGGTCACCTCGCCGCCAATGGCTTGCTCCTCACATCTATGTGGATGGCACAACAGCATTGGCCTTACCCATCGTGGCGTACGTCTGAGCACGCAGTGGTTTGCCCAGTCGCACCACGCCTGCCACTGGCCGTCGCCCGAAACCAAGCAGTCGATTGAACCAAGTCCCATCCCCCTACACGGTGTCCGTGTACCCGATCGAGCAAGAACCAGGCGTCTGGTTTGCCACCTACCTCATCAGTGAATACAGCGATGGCGTGGAACGTATCCTCGCCAACGTCTCGATGCGCCACAACGTCCACGGTACGGAAGCGCTTGCAAGACACGCGGCCCGGCGTGCAGGAAGCGCCGCCATCGCACGTCTGGCCACCCGTCACAAGAACTGAACCACGCCGGCCGCCCATGGCGGCTTTTCCGCTTGCTGCAGCAGCAGGCCCACCCAACGTTAGAAGGAAATCGCCATGTCTGTGAGCGATGAATGGGAAGAGTTGCATCTCACGCCCGACGGCTGGAAAGATGGCAGCTACCGGCACGAGCCGGGCGAGGCCGTCATCGTCGTGCCGCCGGCCGACGATGTACTCACGGTGCGCAGGCATGTGGCGGCCGAGTATGGCGGCCCGTCACGCGTGACAGAAGACAGAACACCGCGCACCGATGACATGAGCCAGATCGAGCAATTGCTGTTGAAATATGGCGCGCCCGTCTTTGGCGTCTGAGGCCGAAGATGCAACGGACACATGTTCGTGCGTTACATTGGGGCCACGTTATTTAAGAGAGGAATTCGCATGACACTCTGCGGCCCTTGCCTTGCTATTGAAGTCGGTCGACTTGGCGCGTCAGGCCATGCTTTTCTGAGAATCACCGACACACAGCGCATCAAAGCCTCCAAGACTGCGGCCGTCACGGTGAGCACGTTCACCTGCAGGACTTGCGGCGCGCACTGGACCTATCGCGAAGGGAAAAACGTGCCCAACGCAGGGTGGACGCTGGAACAGTAAGCGTCTGGCTCGCGTCATTCGCCTCTGCTGTTTTTCGAGGCCGTCCGGCACGCTGCCGAACATCCCCCGTGCATGAGCGGGCAAA
This sequence comes from Ralstonia sp. R-29, assembly GCF_049913345.1. NCBI lineage: Bacteria > Pseudomonadati > Pseudomonadota > Betaproteobacteria > Burkholderiales > Burkholderiaceae > Ralstonia > Ralstonia sp. R-29. The sequence continues at coordinate 121,002 of NZ_CP184378.1, read as the reverse complement.
CAAAAAAAGGGCGGCCAGTCAGTCGCCCTTTTCCTTGCCATGTGTACCCCAGCTAGCGGGACTTCTTCGCGATGTCCTTCGCGGCTTCCTTGGCGTCACCCGCATCCTTGCGCGCTTGGCCGCCGGCCTGCTGAAGGTCGCCCTTCAGCTCGCGTGCAGGATTGTTCGTCACTTTGCCCAGGGCCTCGTTGGCCTTGCCCTTCATTTTCTCGACAGTACCCTTCACTTGGTCCTTGTTCATGGTCTGCTCCTTTGAAAATGCGCGCTTGCGCACAAGGAATGGGTAGCAGCCAACGTGCCTGGGGCGCTGCGTTGCCGGGGCCGTCTTCTGTTATGGCCTTCGCTACGCAGGCCCGAGCGCAGAAACCGCCGCCCGCAGCGCCAGCAGGTAGCTCTGAACGCCAAACCCGCAGATCTGCCCGCTGACGATGTCGGCAAACACCGAGTGATGCCGAAACGGTTCACGCGCGTGGATGTTGGACATATGCAGCTCGACGACGGGGCACGTGAGGATCGCGAGTGCATCGCGGATACCGTAGCTGTAGTGCGTCCAGGCGCCTGCGTTGATCAGCACGGCGTCTTGGCCCTCTTCGAAGGCGCGATGAATGCGTTCGCACATCGCCGCTTCGCTGTTCGTCTGGAACGATTCCACTTGCACGCCCAACTCGTCGCCGAGGGCCTGCAACTTTGCGTCGATCTCGGCCAGCGTGATGGTCCCGTACTGCGTGGGATCACGTTTACCGAACATGTTGTGATTGATGCCGTGGAGCATCAGGATGCGCTTCATTCAAACCTCTGCGATGGATTCAGATCAGTTCAGATCAGTTCAGATCAGTCGAGGGGAACGGTGAGTCGATCGATCACGGGGCGGGTATCCGGACGCACGCCGCGCCACCAGACGAACGCTTCCGCAGCCTGTTCGACCAGCATGCCGACGCCGTCGGCGATGTTGCGCACACCCGCGTTGCGCGCGAGCCGCAGGAACGGTGTCAGCCGTTTGCCATACGCCAGTTCGTAGGCCAGCCCATCGGGGCTGAAGATGCTCGGTGGAACGGGCGGCAGATCGCCTGTGAGGCTGGCGGAGGTGGCATTGACCACCAGAACGAAGCGCCCCATCGTCTCCAGGTCGGCATACCCGCAAGCGACGATCGGGCCGCGACCAGCAACATGGTCTGCCGATGCCCGCGCCTTTGCCACGTCTCGGTTCGCGATGACCAACTGCGCCGGCCCCGCCGCCAGGAACGGCAGCAGCGCGCCACGCGCTGCACCACCGGCACCCAGCAGCAGCACGCGCTTGCCTGCCATCGGCCGCTGCAGGTTGATCTCGATGTCACGCACCAGCCCAATGCCGTCGAAGTTGTCGGCCAGGATGCGGCCACCCTCGAACTTCAATGCGTTCGCGGCACCCGCCAACGTGGCGCGCTCGCTGCGCTCGTCGGCCATCGCAAACGCCTTGAGCTTGAACGGCGCCGTGACGTTTATGCCCTTGCCGCCGCCGGCGGCGAACGTACGCACCACATCGGCGAACGCCGTGTCCGGCTCAAGCGGCCCTTCGATGGCCGTGTACTGCATGTCCTGTTGCGCCGCCTGCGCAAAGAGACCGTGAATGAGCGGAGATTTGGTGTGTGAGATCGGGTTGCCGATCACTGCATAGTGGTCAGTCATCATGAGGCTCGCTTCGAGTAAAGAACGCCATCGGCCTGCATCGCCTGGATTTCGTCAGGGTCGAAACCCAGGGTGCGCGCGACTTCAACGTTGTGCTCGCCCAGGTCGGGCGCAACGTCGCGGATGGTCGTATCGCAATCGGAAAACTTGAATGGCAGGTTGGGCAGGCGCAACGTTCCGTAGCGCGGATGCTGTTGCTCGACCACCATGCCGCGGGCCTGAATTTGCGGATCGGCCAGCACCTCGTCGATGCGCTGCACCTTGGCGCACGGAACATCGATGCCATCCAGCAGTTCCAGCACCAATGCCACGGGGCGTGCGGCGACCCAGGGTTCGACCACAGAGAGAATCTCCGCCCGGTGCGCGTTGCGGCCAACGCTGTCATGGAACCGCTTATCCGCGCCGAAGCCTGCCGGACCGCCATGCGCTTCGACCAGCGCGGCGAAGCGCTTCCATGCATCGTCGACCTGCGCGGCAATCACCAAATCGGCGTCCGCCGCGCGGAACACGCCATAGAGGGTCGAGGTGGGCATGTCATGCCCGGTCTGCTCGGGCAGCACGCCTTGCAGGGTGTAGCACTGCACCGCGTATTCGTGCATCGACACCAGCGTGTCGTACAACGCCATGTCGATGTGCTGGCCGCGTTGGCTCTTCACACGCCCCAGCAGCGCGGCGTTGATGGCGGCCACGGCGTGGATGCCCGTGTACATATCACCGAGCGAGATGCGCAACAGCGGTGGTCGCTCGCCGGGCGTGCCGACCATTTGCATGATGCCGCTCTTGGCTTCGGCAATCAGCCCGAAACCGGCGCGATGTGCATCCGGCCCGGTATGTCCGTAGGCCGAGATGGAGCAATACACCAGGCCCGGATTGCGCGCCGACAGCTCGGCATAGCCCAACCCCAGCTTGTCCAGCGCGCCGGGCCGGTAGTTCTCGATGAACACGTCGGCGGAATCGCACAGCCGCTGCATGAACGCCTTGCCGCGCGGGTCTTTCATATTGACGCTCACGCCACGCTTGCCCATGTTGAGCTGCAGGAAGTAGCCGCTTTGCTCGTCGTCGAGCACGGTGGCGTGCTGACGGCCGGCATCGCCGGTGCCGGGGCGTTCGACCTTGATCACTTCAGCGCCGAGCGCCGCCAGGCATCGGCCGACGTAGGGGCCGGCGAGGAAGTGGCTGTAGTCGACAACGCGAATACCTTCGAGTGGGCGCGCCTGCATCAGAACGCTCCCGGCCGGCGCGGCACCATCAGGCGGTGCTCGCCGCGTTGTGCGACTTGGCCATCTTGATTGATCAGCTCCGAGGGCAGCACGACGATGCCCCAACCCGGCCGGCTTTTGCTTGCACGCATCTCCCCGACCCGGAACTTCACGTGCAAGACGTCGTTGACCTTGATCGGCAGCAGGAAATCCCACGTCCAGCCGAGCGACATGCCGGGCAGGAAGCGATAGTCGCTCTGCGTCTTCAAGCCATCCGCAATCGACAGGCCGAACAAGCCATGCGCGACGATGCAGCCGAAGTGGCTGGCATTGGCGTAGGCCTCGTCGACATGCACCGGCGTGTGGTCGCCGGTGAGGTCGGCATAAGCGAGGATGCGTTCCTTCGTAACCGTGTAGCTCGGGCTCACGCACGTATCGCCCTCGCGGGCGTCGTCCCAGTATTTCTCAACGATGGTCATGTTCATGCCTGCGCACGTGGGTTGATCGCCAGCGCCTGCGCCACGCACGACGCAGGCTTGGCCTGAATGAGTTCGACCGCCAGACCGTCCGGCAAGCGCAGCCAGTTGCGGCCCTGCGGCATTTCGGTCACGCCAAAGCTCTGGGCCAAAGCCAGCGCAGCTTCGAGGTCTTCGCACATCACGCCCAGGTGAGCGAGTCGGCCTTCGGGGCCTTCGAACTCGGGGGCATGGATGAACTGCAAGCCACCGAGCGTCCAGTACTGCCGGGGCGCTTCATGCGTGCCGTCGATCTCGCGCAGGGTCATGCCCAGCACCTCTTCGAAGAAACGGATGTGCCAGTGGATGTCTTTCACCCAGATGGCGACGTGTTCCACATAGGCCTTGGGGGTGCTCATGCGGTGGTCTCCTTATGTTGTCGTTGTTGGTCGGCCAGTTGGTCTGCCATGGCGCGCTCGATCCCCTTGATGCAGGCGACCAGCGTGGCATTGACGGGGGTCGGCACACCGTACCGCTGCCCGCAACGCACAACCGAACCGTTGATGAAATCGATCTCGGTGATCGTCCCTTTCTCCAGGCTTTGCAGCATCGAGGTCTTGAATGCGGCTGGCAGGCCTTCGGCGGCCAGGGTCCATGCCTGTTCGGGGTCTGTCATCGACAGCTTCACGCCCGCGGCCTGTGCCGCCGCAATGGCCTCGGCCACGGCTGCAAGCGAGGTCGCCTTGAGCAGTGGCTCGTCGTAGAGTTGGCCGTAGGTCAGGCGCGTGATGCCAGTGAGCGCGCCGGTGGCCACGTTGACGAGCAGCTTGTCCCACATCGTGCCGACGATGTTGTCGGTAACGGTGGTCGCCAGCCCGGCGGCATTGAAAGCTTCCGCCACGGCCTGCACGCGCGGCGTAAGACGGCCATCCAGTTCGCCGATGTAGGTGGCCTTGCCGACCACACCCGATTGAATATGCGCGAGGCCCCGCATCACCCCGCCAACATAGGTCTTGCCTGCCAGCACGCGTTCACGGCCCACGATGTCGGCGAGAATCTCTTCGTGCCCGAGGCCGTTTTGCAGCGACAGCACCAGCGTATCGGGGCCGACCAGCTCCACCGCACCGCGCATGGCGGCATCGGTCTCGAATGATTTGACCAGCACGATCACCAGTTCTGCGACCCCAACCTCTGCCGCGTGCGTCGCCGCACGCACCTGGATGTGTCGCGTGCCCTGGGCATCGTCCACCCGCAGGCCGTCGTTTCGCATGGCGTTGACGCGGTCCGGTGAACGGACCATCAGCCAGGTCTCATGGCCGGCTTCGGTGAGGGTCGCCCCTATGGCGCAGCCCAGTGCGCCGGCACCCAGAATCGCAATCTTCAATGGCGTCTCCTTCACGTGTGGTTGCACGATAGGAGGCGGCCCTTATACTGGCAATACAATGATCACAATACCGTTATTGCCATGGACAATAATGCAGCGGCGCTTGCCGCCCTGCCCGACCTGAAGCTGCTTCAACTGTTCGACCTGCTATACGACGTTCGCAACGTCAGCCGTGTTGCCGAGCAGCTTGGCCAGAGCCAGCCGACGGTCAGCATCTGGCTCGGGCAACTACGGGACTACATACGGGACCCCCTGTTCATCCGTACGCCCGGCGGCATGGCGCCCACGCCGCAGGCGGATGCGCTGATCGGGCCGTGCCGGGAGATCCTCGAATCGCTGAGGCGCTTTGCGGCCTGGGAGATTGCGTTCGACCCCGCGACAGCGCAGCGGCGGTTTCGCATCTGCATGACCGATGCGAGCCACATTACACTGCTGCCACGTCTTCTGGCGCATGTTCGTGCGCAGGCGCCCGGTGTCCGCCTGGAGGCCGCCAGAATTGACGGCAATACGGAGCGCACGCTGGAATCAGGCGAAGCCGACCTCGCCATCGGCTACGTGCCCTGGCTGAGCGGCAGCATCTATCAGCAGCAGTTGTACGAGCAGGATTGGGTCTGCCTGGCCAACCGGCACCACCCGAGAATCCGCACGCGGTTTGGCGTGAAGCAATACAGCGCGGAAGGGCACGTCGCCGTCACGGCGGGCACCGGGGCGCAACTTCTCCAACAGGCACTGACGCGCGAGCGCATCGAGCGTCAGATCGTGCTGGAACTGCCGGGCTTCCTGGGGCTCGGCGCGATTATCCAAACGACCGACCTGATTACCACGCTGCCCCGCCACATCGGCGAAACGCTCGCCAAGGCCAATGACCTGGCCGTACGCGCGTGCCCGTTCCCCGTGGAAGGCTTTGCCGTGCGGCAACACTGGCATGCGCGGTATCACCATGAGGCGGGCAACCGCTGGCTGCGCGGCGTGGTCAGTCAATTGTTTGGCGGGGCGAGGTAGTGGGAGGCTTTGGTCGGTATGCCGGCGGGTGCTTCCGCGCGAGCGCCCATGCAGTACGTGCGCGAACGCCCTCGCCATACTCGGGCGTTCGACAAGGCCGCATACATCGTCAAGAATGCGGCGTCCATCCGAACGCCCCTATGCTTTCCGTATGTCCCGCGCCGAACGCCTCCTCCAGCTCCTGCAAGTGTTACGTCGTCATCGGCGTCCGGTGAGCGGCCAGCGCCTCGCTGACGAACTCGGCGTCGGCATCCGCACGCTATACCGGGACATCGCCAGTCTGCAGGCGCAGGGCGCGATGATCGAGGGGGCACCCGGCATTGGATACGTAATGAAGCCGGGTTTCATGCTGCCCCCTATCATGTTTGGCTCGGAAGAACTCGATGCGCTGGTCCTGGGCATGCGCTGGGTGGCCGATCGTTGTGACCCGGCGTTATCGTCCGGTGCGCTGAGCACGCTGGCGAAGATTGCCGCCGTCCTGCCCGCAGAGTTGCGTCGCGAACTGGAAGAATCGTCGCTGCTGATCGGCGCGCCGCTGAAAAGACCGACCCACACCATCTCCCCAGACCTTCTGCGCGCCGCCGTCCGCGTGGAACGAAAGCTCGACATCACTTATGTCGATGGCAGCGGTACGCACTCACGGCGTACTGTGTGGCCCTTTGCCCTGGTGTACTTCGACCAAGCACGCGTTCTGATGTGTTGGTGCGAGCTTCGAGCGGATTTTCGGAATTTCCGGGCCGACCGGATCCTGCACGTCGAACAGATGGAGGCGCGCTACCCCAAGCGGCGCTCCACTCTGCTTCGCGAATGGCGCAAGCGCCATCAGCTTGCGAGCCGCACGATACTGCCAGAACCTGACAGCATGGATCATTAGACTGAAGCTCTTTTCTTGGAGAGGAGCTCAGAATGAAGTTCGCGTCGATTCGTGTTGTTACCCCGGATCTCGAAAGGTTGATCCCGTTCTATCAAAAGCTTTCCGGCATCGACGCCGTACGCCTTGCTGATGGATTTGCCGAACTCCGGTTCGACGGCGCGACCCTTGCGATGTCATCCGAACACCTGATCAAGCTTTTCAATGCCGGAGCCGCCATTGCCGCGGCCAATCAATCGGCAATCCTGGAGTTCGAAGTGGAGAACGTTGACGCGGTGTTCGAACGGATGAGGGCATCCGCCGCGAACATCGTGATGCCGCCGACATTGATGCCTTGGGGCAATCGCTCGCTCCTGTTGCGTGACCCGGACGGAAATCTCGTCAACGTATTCTCTCGGCCCCGGCGTTGAGGCATTGAGACTGCGCGCCATCACGGTGCGCTTCTCGCTTCGCGCGTTCCCACGAGACGTGGCGCCTATGCGATGGACTGTTCAGCCGCCGCAAGCGTATGTCCGATCAGCGTGGAGATCGTCATGGGCCCCACTCCGCCGGGCACTGGGGTGAGGGCTGCACATCGTCCCATCAAGCCGTCGTGGTCGACGTCCCCGATGCCGCCAGGGTGATATCCGGCGTCTACGACGACGGCGCCATTGCTGATCCAATGGCTCTGTATGAATCTGGGTTTCCCGATGGCGGCGACAACGATTTCTGCGCTACGCACCGCTGCTTCGAGATCGGCGGTTTTGGAGTGGCAGAGCGTGACGGTCGCGTTTGCGTTGGACAGCATGAGCGCCATCGGCTTGCCGAGAATTGGACTGCGACCCACGACGACGGCGAGCTTGCCCTCGATGGGGAGGTTGTAGTGCGCAAGCAATCGCATGACACCAGCCGGCGTGGCCGACCCAAATGCCGGCTCGCCTAACGCCATTTTTCCAAAACCGTGACTGGTGACCCCGTCCACATCTTTGGCGACGTGGATATGGTCAAAGCACCGGCGTTCGTCAACATGCCTGGGGACCGGGTGTTGCAGCAGGATGCCATGAGCGCGCGAGTCTGCGTTCAGCGCGTCAATGACGGCGAGTACATCCGCCGTCGTCGCCGACTCAGGTAGCTCGATCGCCTTCGACGCCATGCCAACGCGTCTGCACGCGTTGCCCTTCATTCTTACGTACGTTGCCGAGGACAGATCCGAGCCAACCAAAATGGTCGCCAGAACAGGGGCGTAGCCGTGGCGCTTCTTGAATGCCTCAACTCGCGGCAACAAGGCAATTTCAAGGTGTGCCGCGAGTGCTTTTCCATCGAGGGTAATGGTCATGTGTTGCTCCGGATGCACCGATCGTGCGCTCTCCCAGCCTAGCGCGAACCCATGGCAAATCGTGCCAGTTTGGTAGATGGCAGCGCGCTTGAAAATACAGGAAGAGTGACGGGCGATCGTTGGTGAAGTCGCTGAAAACGAATACCAATGTGCCCAGGCGAACGGCGGCAGAACCGCTACGCTTCCCGATGGTGCCCCATCCTTCGTCGCCAGTTGCGTAGCGGTTGAATTATAGGGCAGTCCCGCGGCCAACCCTGGGGGAACCGTGGGAGTCTGACCGGAAGCAATTCTTGTCGTGGTACGGCACCATGCAGCCGGAGCAGCTCTGGTCGCGCATTGCAGGCCTATGACGCCATTCCTTCGACGCGTCGGCCAGCAGCGGGCATGTCCGCGAGGCGCGCACCCTTATTCATTAACGCCCTAGACCTCAGACGACTCCGCAGCCTTTGCAAGCTCGGCCATTGCTTGCCTTGCCATCTCCAGGGCTTCATCGCCTATTTGAGCGGCCAGTGTCGTCTTGGCTAAATTCCATACCGGCAGCGCCTTCAAGACGAGCCGACGACCAAGCGTCGTTAGGGTGAGCCGCTTGCCAGCGCGACCGCGTCCACCAGTAGCGCAGACCAAATCCCGGCTCTCAAGATTCTGAACAGATCGGCTCAGGGTCGTGGGGTCCACGCCGGCTCTATCCGCAAGCTCAACCAGCGTCGTACCGCCCGCCTCTCCGATGCCGACCAAGAGGCTAAATTGCTCCGCCGTGAGCCCGAGCGGCCGGAAGCAGGCGTTGTAGTACCGCGTGAGCGACCGCGCCGTTGCGCGTGCCTGAAAGCCCGGGCACTCCGCTGCGACGTTCTTCAAAGATTCTGGATCAAAACCCTTCACATCGACCTCGTTTGACAACCGTGCCACCCGATAATACTGTATATGCAGTATTTAGGAGAGCACAATGCCAGCATATGTCCACATCAACCTGCGCGTCATCGACGCCGCCAAGCAGGCGGCACTTGCGCCACGCTTTCAAGCGGCGCTGCAAGAAGCCGGCGGACGCATCGTACATTTCGGCCCGGTTGCGCAGATGCTGGAGGGCGATGACGAACCGCTGCCGCTGGCCGGCGTGTTCGAGTTTCCGACGCTTGACCAAGCGCTGGCCTTCTACCATTCCGAGCGGTATGCGCCCATTAAAGCCGCACGTCAGGAGGCGCAGCAGGCGCGGATGTTTGTGGTGGAAACGCAGTCATGAGGGCTCGAGGGTATTCGGCCCAGAAAGCCCTTAGCACACCACACCCCGCCCATTACACGGCCGCACCTTCTGATTGCGCTACGCCTTGACCAGTTCGCGCCGGCTTCATGTGTAGCGATCGATGAGGACTTCGGCGCAGACGATATCGGAAGGCGCGGCGCCCGAAGGCATGGTACCAGTCGCCGGCCGATGAAGCGCTCAAGCCAATCCGCCAGCGTGCGGGAAATTCGCGTGCCTACATCACGGAAGACGGTCCTCTGCCATCAACGGCTGATGCGTTGAACCACGCGGCGTCCTGAAGCGCCTCCCGCCCCATGCAGCGCGCATGGCTCCCTCGACCGTGCGACGGGTATGATCGCCGGCAGTCGTGAGAATCCCTCAGCGACGACGACGCCAATGACAGCAAGGAGAATCGCATGATCAAGGTCACCGTGATGTACCCGTACACCGAAGGCGCGCGCTTCGACCACGCCTACTACCGCGACCGGCACATGCCACTGGTGAAGGCGCGGCTGGGCAGTGCCTGCGCGTACTACACCATCGATAAGGGCTTGGCCGGCGGAGCACCGGGTCAACCGCCCACCTTCGTGGCGATGTGCGCGTTCATCTGTGATTCGATCGAAGGCTACGAGACCGCCATCCAACCGCATCGCGCGGAGATCCTGGGCGACATCGCCAACTACACCGACATCGTGCCGGTGGTCCAGGTCAGCGAAGTCGTGGTTGAGCGGTCGGAGCGTTGAGCGTGTCGGATTGCTAGTCAAACGCTGTTGCGCGGATCGAGCGCGGAAGTCCTGAAAGCAGTGGTCTACCGCGCTGCTCGCACACCTACAATTTGGCCGACGCTGCGTTAGTGAGCAGTCATTCCTACGAGGTGACATCTCACTACGCCAGACTCAGAGATCATCGCGCGTGTGGAAGAGGCACTCAACTCCAGGCCCGAGGCTCGATGGAAAGACGCGGCCGTAGGGTACTTATGAAAAGAGGTCTCATTGATTCATCATCGAAAACTCCCTGATTACTCAACCTTGTTATCCGGACGGGTACCGCCGGATGACATTGGTTTCAAATCAAGCCAGCTTCAGATTTGGTACAACAATACGAATGAGAGTTGGGTGGGCGAAGGCGAACAACCTCATTTCCATACATCAAGCGACGAATGCTTCATTGTCCTAAAGGGCGCGATAGAAGTGGAAGTCGAAGGCGTGCGTACCCTTATCAAAGAAAGGGAATTCTGCTGCTTTCCTGTCGGCGTTTACCATGCGGTGACAAAAGTGTTCCCCCCAGTGGAGACCTTGATGTTGCGTGCCCCCTCTGTGGAAGACAAGGTGTATCAACGGGATTAGGTTAAGGCTAGCGAGGTTTCAATGACAAAAACAAGAGCAGTGTTTGTCGTCTGCTTGGTGGCCTCGATGCTGCTACTGTCTTACCGCTCTGCGGAATGCGACGCCCTGCCGGCATCACAACTGCGATAGCGGCTCGTACGCCCTTTCCGGTATATCAGCGAGTCTGGACGGATGCACCTGTCCGCTGAGCCCATAGAACTTCTGGAAACTCATAATTAAAGGCGACCACTTATCCGGATCGATCCGATTGGCGTGACTTTCCATCAGCAGATCAGGATGGACGTGAACGCGTTTGATCCGCACTTCAATCAAGCTGATGAAGCCGCGTAATTGGTCACTGTCATCACCGATGCCGTGAACTGCCGCAACCACAGCTTCGAGCTGTATCGGGCACTCGAGCGCGCGCGCAGCCCCGACGGTATCCGATGCCAATGTCGTTCATTCCCGCGCGGCCGAATTTGTCGGGTTCATAGACATACCCCATCGCCTGCTTGAAGTCGGAGACAGGATGCACGCCCGTGGTTCGCGCGATGTGGTCGACGGCGCCTACCTCGTTGACGGAAGGAAGATTGAGTACGCATTCGCCAGTGCGAAGCAGATTGCGCGTGGTCTGCGACGCCGACGCGATACCAAGCACCCCCCGCCAGCCCAGCCAGAAAGCCGACGAAATAGGGGCAAGGTTATGTCCGCCGTCTTCGTTGACCGTGCTAACCAGAACAACGGGCGTTCCGAGATACAAAATGGGGGGTTCGGCAACAACGTGAGGGCTATTCATGGCTTCCTTGCTCCGTGAGTGGATGGGTCCATGATGCCGACTGTGTTCTCTAGATACGCTCCGATTCTTGCTTTGTTATTGGTCTCGATGGTGATGGGCAAGCGGGAGCGCCGTTCGGGATGGGGCTGTTTTTTTGTGTGCGCGCGATACGTCCGGCGCTGGTCCACTTCATGTTCAACTGCGCCTCACTTCCACGATTCCAGAAGCGCTCTCCACAATACCTTCCCGCGTCCCGCTGCAGCACGACCTCGTACCTGGGGTCGGCGGTTGCGACGACAGGCCCCCGATGATCGTGCAGTCCTGCGCTGCTCCTCCTATGCAGGCCTCGTCGCAACTCTGCACAAACGCCAACAGGCTTTCCTCCAACTGACGCAACTCTTCAATCTTGGCGCGAACCTGTGTCACGTGGCCCTGCGCCATGTCGCGTGCCTCGACGCAGGCGCGATCGCCGTCCTCGAACATGCTCACTAGGTCGCGGACCTGCTCAATAGGGAATCCGAAATCCCGGCAGCGCTTTATGAAAAGCAGGCGCTTTTGGTCGACCTCGCTGTAGTAGCGCAGCCCGTTCGCGCTTCGAGGCGCCGGCGGCAGCAGGCCGATCTCTTCGTAGTATCGGATGGTGGGGACAGTGCACTGCGTACGACCGGCAAGTGTCCCAATTGTCAGTTTCCCACTCTCCATCAACACCTCCCAAAAGGCTCTTGATCCTCAAGTTACTTGAGGATTTACATTCCTGGCAAGGTCATTTTTGAGACCATTGACGAGGAGTTCCTCATGAAAAGGATTCTGAAGAATTTGGGAATTGTTGGTGGGGGCACTGCGGCAGCATGTGCCGTCTGCTGCGCGGCGCCTTCGCTGCTAACACCGTTGCTTGCGTGGCTTGGAATCACCGGAGCAGGCTTAGCCCACTCGCCTTTGTTTGCGCTGCTGATGTTGCTGCCGGCCATGGTGTGGATAGTCCAGTTCGTACGCCGACGGACGAGTTCGCGCACAGATACTTCCACCGAGTGTGGGTGTGAAAGCATGTGTTCGACGGCTGACGGGCAGAAATCGATCTGCCGGTGAGTGGCTGCGCGAAGTGAGACGTGGCGTTCACCCGGTTGAATCCGCAGCCAGAAGCGGTCCTTCGGTATAGTCCAGCAACGCGCGGCCATCACGAGCACGCACCCATCGCCAATGCTCTATTGGCAGCGGTGCGTCAGGCTGACAGCTAGCGGTAATCGCCCCGAGTCGATGGCGATAGCGCCAACCACCACAAAGCCGTTTGCAGACACCCACGACTGGGTTCCACCGAAAAGCGAGTACGCCGGCCCGCTGCTTAAGCTCAATCCTGCTTGGCCGCCACACGTGGGCAACGACGAGGCCAGTGGGTTGGCTGCGCTTCGCGTTCTCGATGCGCTTGTTCCGCACTCCCCCTTGCGGCGTCGCACTCACTTCGTCTTTCAAACAATCTCTTAGATCAGAATTTAAAAGCCTTCATAGGCGGACGCGGTCGATTTTCACTAGCCTAGTTTTTGTCGCGACGAGCACGACTCCCACATTTCCAGAAATTGGCCACGATGAAAATATTGCATGACGCGTGTAATAAATACGATGTTCGGTATTTCGCCTGTCGCTACGTCGTTTTTCGCCCGCTACGCTTATACCGACAACGTCTCCATTCCGGCAGTCACTCACCTCACTGATCCATCGTACCGACAGATCCAATCGTCGGGCTCCGCCGCGTTTGGCGGTACACGGCGGATCGTCTTCCCGCCGGCCGGGGGGACCGGTACCTGGGTCGGTTCCGCAAGTGCCACTGGTCCAAAACGACGCAACTAGGCCATCGCGGTTGACGGCTCCAATCGGCTATCCAATCCGAATAACGGCAACAGTAGCCGGTGATTTACACCGGCTTAGCAACTGATTGCCATGCGCAAATGATGTTTGCGCGTGATTCGCGACTTCCTGGTTTTTTGATTCTTTCCTCGCAAATTTTTGCGCCCCTCCCGGTGTCATTTGTCGTGATGAGCTAGACACTTATGACGCGTTACCGGACGAGTTGCGAGTTCAGCTCAATAAGGCAGCACCATCCCCTCAAGCTTTAAATCCTATGAGAAGAATTTTATGAGCAAACCAATCAAGAATATCGTCATCGTAGGCGGCGGCACGGCAGGCTGGATGTCCGCGTCGTACCTCGTGCGCGCCCTTCAACAGCACGCGAACATCACGCTCATCGAGTCCGCCGCGATTCCCCGCATCGGCGTGGGCGAAGCGACCATCCCGAGTTTGCAGAAGGTGTTCTTCGATTTCCTCGGGATACCGGAGCGGGAGTGGATGCCCCAGGTGAACGGCGCGTTCAAGGCCGCCATCAAGTTCGTGAACTGGAGGAAGTCTCCCGACCCCTCGCGCGACGATCACTTCTACCATATGTTCGGCACCGTGCCGAACTGCGATGGTGTGCCACTGACCCACTACTGGCTGCGCAAACGCGAACAGGGCTTTCAGCAGCCGATGGCGTATGCCTGCTACCCGCAGGCCGAGGCACTCGACGCCAACCTGGCACCGTGCCTGTCTGACGGGACCCGCCAGATGTCCCACGCGTGGCACTTCGACGCGCACCTGGTGGCCGACTTCTTGAAACGTTGGGCCGTCGAACGCGGGGTGCACCGCGTGATCGACGAGGTCGTGGAAGTCCACCTGAACGACCGCGGCTACATCTCCAGCCTGTCCACCAAGGAGGGGCGCACGCTGGAGGCGGACCTGTTCATCGACTGCTCCGGCATGCGGGGGCTCTTGATCAACCAGGCCCTGAAGGAGCCCTTCATTGACATGTCCGACTACTTGCTGTGCGACAGCGCGGTCGCCAGCGCCGTGCCCCACGACGATGCGCGCAAGGGGATCGAGCCGTACACCTCCGCGATCGCCATGAACTCGGGGTGGACGTGGAAGATTCCGATGCTCGGCCGGTTCGGTAGCGGCTACGTCTTTTCGAGCAAGTTCACCTCGCGCGACCAAGCCACCGCCGACTTCCTCAATCTGTGGGGCCTCTCGGACAAGCAGCCGCTCAACCAGATCAAGTTCCGGGTGGGACGCAACGGGCGGGCATGGGTCAACAACTGCGTCGCGATCGGGCTGTCGTCTTGCTTTTTGGAGCCCCTGGAATCGACGGGTATCTACTTCATCTATGCGGCGCTTTACCAGCTCGTGAAGCACTTCCCCGACACCTCGTTCGATCCACGGCTGGCCGACGCATTCAACGCCGAGATCGTCCACATGTTTGACGACTGCCGCGATTTCGTCCAGGCGCACTATTTCACCTCGCAGCGCGACGACACCCCGTTTTGGCTTGCGAACCGGCACGAGCTGCGGCTCTCGGACGCCATCAAAGAGAAGGTTGAACGCTACAAGGCTGGGCTGCCGCTGACCACCACGTCGTTCGACGATTCCACGTACTACGAGACCTTCGACTACGAGTTCAAGAACTTTTGGTTGAACGGAAACTACTACTGCATCTTCGCCGGCTTGGGCATGCTGCCCGACCGGTCGCTGCCGCTCTTGGAGCACCGACCGCAGTCGATCGAAAAGGCCGAGGCGATGTTCGCCCGCATCCGGCGCGAGGCCGAGCGTCTGCGGACCACCCTGCCGACGAACTACGACTACCTGCGGTCATTGCGTGAGGCCGGCGCACGGCTGTCACGCAGCGAGTCTGGGCCGGCGCTTGCTACGTCGGAAATCCTGTAGTGGAGCGGGCCCTGGACCGAGTGGGCGCGGTCGCCGCCACACACGCTGCAGTGGCGGCCTGCGACCCGCTGCAGGCGCGTGCGCACGTTCTGCAGCTGCCGAGCCTGAACCGCAAAAAGGACGTGCCTGGCATCGTCGGCCTATTGCGCGAGTTCCTCCCGGCGGGCGGCGTGCCCTCCGGCTGGGGCTTCGTCGAAGCCGCCGCCGCGATGCGGGACATCGGATTCTTCCTCGGGTCGCTCAAGCGGTACGGGCACGAACCCGTGGACGCGGTGCCCGGGCTGGAGCCAGTGCTGCTCGACTTGGCGCGCGTGACCGACCTGCCGCCGCGCGAAACGCTCCTGCATGTGACGGTCTGGAACCCGGCGGCGGCCGACACGCAGCGTAGCTACACGGGGCTCCCAGACGAAGCGCACCTGCTCGAGAGCGTGCGCATCTCGATGGCGGCCCTCGAGGCGGCCATTGCGCTGACGGTCGAATTGTCCGACGAGCCCCTTCGGTCGCCCGCGTTCGCGGAAAAGTGCGACGAGCTAGCGGCCTATCTGCAGAAAATGGTCGAATCGATCGTTTACGCCTACCGCTACATCTCGCCGCAGGTCTTCTACGACGAGCTCCGCCCTTTCTACGATCCGATTCGAGTCGGGGGCCAGAGCTACCTCGGCCCTGGTGCCGTAGAAATGCCCCTCTTCGTGTTGGAGCACGTCCTGTGGGGCTCGCAATCGGACCACCAGGCCTATCGAGAATTCAAAGAGACGTACCTGCCCTATGTGCTCCCCGCGTTCAGGGCGGTCTACGCTCGGTTCGCTGAGCGGCCGTCGCTCATCGACCGCGCGCTCGGCGAGGCGCATGCACGCGAGGCACGGGGCGAGCGCGTCGAGGCCGGGCTGGCGGCGCTCGACCGGGTCTTCGAGGTCCTGCTGCGCTTCCGGGCGCCTCATCGCAACTTGGCGGAGCGGGTGTACGAAGCCGGCCGAAGCGGTCCCGCAATCGGCAGCGGCGGGTACGCGCCCGCCATGCTCGGCGATCTACTCGAACTCACACGTACCGCGCGGTCGCGCCTGCGCGCCGCGTGCGACCAAGCTTGAAACAACCGGCCATGTGTTCCACCTCACAAAGAGAGCCTACCCCCATGACTCAGAAGAGCCCCGCGACGGGGAGCAATAGCAACCACTTCGACGTGATCATCCTCGGCTCGGGCATGTCCGGCACCCAGATGGGGGCCATCCTAGCCAAACAGCAGTTTCGCGTGCTGATCATTGAGGAGTCGTCGCACCCACGGTTCACGATCGGCGAATCGTCGATCCCCGAAACGTCTCTGATGAACCGGATCATTGCCGATCGCTACGGCATTCCGGAGCTCGACCACATCACGTCGTTCTACTCGACGCAGCGTTACGTCGCGTCGAGCACGGGCATCAAACGCAACTTCGGCTTCGTGTTCCACAAGCCGGGCCAGGAGCACAACCCAAAGGAGTTCACGCAGTGCGTCATTCCCGAACTGCCGTGGGGGCCGGAGAGCCATTATTACCGGCAAGACGTCGATGCTTACCTGTTGCAAGCCGCCATTAAATACGGTTGTACGGTCCGCCAGAAAACGAGCGTGACCGAATACCACGCCGACAAAGACGGCGTCGCGGTGGCCACCGCCCAGGGCGAACGGTTCACCGGCCGCTACATGATCGACTGCGGAGGCCCCCGCGCGCCGCTCGCAACCAAGTTCGGGCTCCGCGAAGAGCCGTGTCGCTTCAAGACGCACTCGCGCAGCCTCTATACACACATGCTCGGGGTCAAGCCGTTCGACGACATCTTCAAGGTCAAGGGGCAGCGCTGGCGCTGGCATGAGGGGACCTTGCACCATATGTTCGAGGGCGGCTGGCTCTGGGTGATTCCGTTCAACAACCACCCCCGGTCGACCAACAACCTGGTCAGCGTCGGCCTGCAGCTCGACCCGCGTGTCTATCCGAAATCGGACATCTCCGCGCAGCAGGAATTCGATGAGTTCCTCGCGCGGTTCCCGAGTATCGCGGCGCAGTTCCAGGACGCCGTGCCAGTGCGCGACTGGGTCAAGACCGACCGACTGCAGTTCTCGTCGCGCGCCTGCGTTGGCGACCGCTACTGCCTGATGCTGCACGCAAACGGGTTCATCGATCCGCTCTTCTCCCGGGGGCTCGAGAACACCGCTGTGACCATCCACGCGCTCGCGGCGCGCCTCATCAAGGCGCTGCGCGACGACGATTTCTCCCCCGAGCGCTTCGAGTACATCGAGCGCCTGCAGCAGAAGCTTCTGGATCACAACGACGACTTCGTCAGCTGCTGCTACACGGCGTTCTCGGACTTCCGCCTGTGGGACGCATTCCACAGGCTGTGGGCGGTCGGCACGATCCTCGGGCAGTTCCGGCTCGTGCAAGCCCACGCAAGGTTCCGTGCGTCGCGCGACGAGGGTGATCTCGATCACCTCGACAACGATCCCCCATACCTTGGGTATCTGTGTGCGGACATGGAGGGGTACTACCAGTTGTTCAACGACGCCAAAGCCGAAGTCGAGGCCGTGAGCGCCGGACGCAAGTCGGCCGAGGAGGCCGCGGCACGGATTCACACCCTCATCAACGAAAGAGAGTTCGCCAAGCCGATGTTCGGCTTCGGGTACTGCATCAACGGGACCAAGCCGCAGCTCAACAACTCGAAGTACAGCCTGCTGCCGGCGATGAAGCTGTTGCACTGGACGCAAACGAGCGCGCCGGCAGAGGTGAAAAGGTACTTTGACTACAACCCGATGTTCGCGCTGCTCAGGGCGTACGTCACGACCCGCATCGGCTTGGCGCTGAAGTAGTCGGCCAACGCACAGGAACATGATGAACGACGCTCAATTGGATCAAGCGGACACCCAGGAGCATCCCCGGGGGATGTACGACGCCACCACACGTTTGGCCGCAAGCTGGTACGTTGCGATGCGCTCGGACGACCTCAAGGAAAAGCCAACGGCGTTGACGCTCTTCGGCCGTCCGTGCGTGGCGTGGCGTGGCGCGACCGGCCGGGCCGTGGTGATGGACCGCCACTGCTCGCATCTCGGCGCGAACCTGGCCGACGGGCAGATCAAGGACGGGTGCATCCAGTGCCCGTTTCACCACTGGCGATACGACGAGCGGGGCCAGTGCGTGCACATCCCCGGCCACAACCCGGCGGTGCTCCAGCTGGAGCCCGTCCCGCGCGCAGCGCGCCAGCCGACATTGGTCACCGCCGAGCGATATGGCTACGTGTGGGTCTGGTATGGGTCGCCGCAGCCGCTGCACCCGCTGCCCGAGATCGCCGCGGCCGACGTCGACAACGACGACTTTATGCACCTGCATATCGCGTTCGAGACGACAACTGCGGTCTTGCGGATCGTCGAGAACTTCTACGACGCGCAGCACGCGAACCCCGTGCACGGGCTCCCGATCTCGGCCTTCGAGCTCAAGCGCTTCGACGATTGGCGCCCGTGGCCGGAGGTAGAGTCGCTCGCGCGGGCGGGGGCGTGGTTCGGTGCCGGGATCGACTTCACCGTAGACCGGTATTTCGGGCCCCTCGGCATGCTGTCGCGTGCGCTCGGCCTGAACATGTCGCAGATGAACCTGCACTTCGATGGCTACCCCGGCGGGTGCGTCATGACCGTTGCCCTGGACGGCGTCGTCAAATACAAGCTGCTCCAGTGTGTCACGCCGGTGAGCGAGGGCAAAAACGTCATGCACATGCTCATCTCGATCAAGAAGGTGGGCGGCCTGCTGCGCCGGGCGACTGACTACGTGCTGTTTGGGCTGCAGACCAGGCAGGCCGCCGGGTACGACGTCAAGATCTGGAACGGGATGAAGCCGGACGGCGGCGGTGCGTACAGCAAGTACGACAAGCTTGTGCTCAAGTACCGCGCGTTCTACCGAGGCTGGGTTGACCGCGTCGGCGAGACGACCGTTCGGCAGCTCGAGCGCGCCGACAAGAATGAGCAGCGATGCATGAGTCAGCAACCGTAGTCGAGCCGGTTTCGGCAGCGCCGCTACGCCAGACGCTCGAAAACCTGGCGAACGGCGCCCCGAACATCACGGCGTGCGGGGCGCCGAATATTGTGGAGTTGAAATGAGTTTCCCGGCTTCAATGTTCGAAATGATCGCAGGTGCGGCGCTGATTCTTGTGATCCCCGGGCCGACCAACACCTTGCTGTTCGTCTCCGGTCTGCACGTCAGATTACGAACAACCCTTCCGCTGATCGCGACCGAAGCACTCGGGTACTTCATCGCGATTTCTTCGCTGGGATTTCTGCTGGCGTCCGTGTCCGGCCGATTTCCGTGGCTGCAAGCCGTCCTCAAGGGAGGCTGCGCGGCTTACATCAGTTATTTGGCGCTGAAGATGTGGGCGCGCAGCCATTTGATCAAAGAACGTGGCGACCGCATCGTGAATGCCAAGGATATGTTCGTCTCAACCTTGACGAACCCCAAAGGCCTGCTGTTTGCCAGCACAATCTTCCCGGCAGAGGCGTTTCGGACCGCTCAACACTTCGCTGTTGCAATGACCTGTTTCCTATCCATCCTGGTTCCCATCGGCGTGGGATGGGCCAGTCTCGGCAGCGCATGCAACCATAGTGACAATCTGATCGAGCAGACCCCCAGACTGCTGCGTCTTGCGTCGCTCGTCCTCATGCTCCTGTCCGGCACGTTACTGTGTTCTCTGGTCAAAACCTACGCGTTGAATCTCGTTTGATCCAACATCGGGCCGTCCAGGCGAAACACCATGCCCGTCAGCAATTCGGGCGAGACTCCGTTGTTGCGTTGTTGAACGGAAGCGCAATTTGCACTGGTCGGCGGCGTGCTATTCGGTTGGCGCGCCTGACGTGGCGTAGCTTGCGAGCAGAGCCACACAGCGCTCCCGTAAGAATGCACTCAGCGTCTTAATTGCGGGCGTCAGCTGCGCACGGTGGGCGCAAATCAAATGCAGTGGCGCGGGCTCGCCGTACTCCTGCGGAAAGATCTCGACCAATCGTCCGGCCTTCAGGTCGTTGATGAGATCCAGGCGCGATTTATAGATCAGGCCTTCACCAGCGATCGCCCAGCGACGCACCGCATCGGCGTCGTCGCTCACGCGGTTTCCCGTGACTGCCACGGTGCGCTCGCCACCTGGCACCGTAAAGCGCCAGCGTTCATGGACCTGTTCGCTCCAGATATACCGAAGGCAGTTGTGTCGACGCAGGTCGTCGACTTTGGCCGGTGCGCCATGTTGTTCGATATACGACGGCGCTGCGCACAACGCGCGCCGGTTGTCGTCGAGCAACTTGATGGCCAGAAGGGATGAATCCGGCAGCGCCCCGTAGCGCACGGCGAAATCCAGCGGCTGGCGGATGAGATCGGCCGCCCGGTCGCTCAACTTCAGGTGCACCGATAAACCCGGGTGCTGGTGCTGAAAGTCGTCGAGCCACGGCAGTAGCAGGTTTCTCCCGAAATCGGACGGTGCCGATAGCCGCAGCGGGCCGGAGAGTGTTTCCCGACCACCGGCCAGCGCCTGTTCGCCCTGCTCCAGCGCGCCAACCATGACGCGCGCATGCGGCAGGTAACGCTCCCCCGCCTCTGACAGTTGCATGCTGCGCGTGGACCGCGTGAACAGGCGCGCGTCCAGCGCCTTTTCGAGCCGCTGCACAGACGCACTTGCCTGCCCAGGCGCGATATTCAGTTGGCGTGCCGCCTCTGAGAAGCTGCCGGCGTCGGCCGTGTGCACGAAGATTTGCACGTCATCGAGGCGGATGATTTTCATTGGAATGCCGAAAGTGTTTGGGCAGATCACCCGTTTATCCGCATATCGCTGAAAGATAGCATGGCCCTCATTCACTCTCTCTGGAGCACGTGTATGAAAGCCATCGGTTTCTATCAGAACCACCCCATCAGCCATCCGCAGGCGCTGCAAGATATCGAGCTGCCGACGCCTGAACTGCGCGACCACGACCTGCTGGTGGAAGTCAACGCGGTGTCCGTCAACCCGGTCGATACCAAGATCCGGCGGGGCGGAGACATTCCGGAAGGCGGTGCGCGTATCGCCGGCTGGGATGCTGCGGGCATCGTCCGCGCGACCGGACCGCGTGCGACGCGCTTCAAACCCGGTGACCGTGTCTGGTATGCCGGCGACATTACGCGGCCTGGCAGCAACAGCGAACTGCATGCCGTGGACGAACGCATCGTCGGCCCCATGCCGGCATCGCTGGATTTTGCGCAAGCCGCATCGCTGCCGCTGACCGCGATCACTGCCTGGGAATTGCTGTTTGACCGTCTGCGTGTTCAGGCGGCTGATCCGACCGAGAACAACGTGCTGCTGATCACCGGAGCGGCCGGGGGCGTCGGCTCCATCCTGACCCAACTCGCACGCACACTGACGGGGATGACCGTGATCGGCACCGCTTCGCGGCCGGAAACCCGTGAATGGGTGTTGGCGCATGGCGCGCACCACGTCATCGATCACCGTCAACCCTGGGCACCTCAATTGGCAGAGCTTGGCATCAAGCACGTCACCCATGTGGCTGGGCTGAACCAGAGCGCCACCCACGTGCCGCAGATCGCCGCTGTGCTGCGCCCCGAGGGGCAATTCGCCCTGATCGACGATCCGGTGGATCTGGACATCGGCCCGTTCAAGGGGAAGTCCATTTCGATTCACTGGGAACTGATGTTCACGCGCGCCATGTTCACCACCGACACCCTCGCCCGACAACACGCCTTGCTGCGCCGCGTGGCCGAACTGGTCGATCGCGGAGACATCAAGCACACCCTGACCCAACGCATTGATGGCATCAACGCCGCGAGCTTGATCAAGGCGCATGCGCTGGTCGAGGCCGGCAACATGATCGGCAAAGTCGTTGTCGCGAACGCCTGAAACGCCTGAAGCATTCTGACTAGGAGCCTCACCATGACATCCCCCACCATCACCACCGCAACGATCAGCCTGGAAGCTGCGCAAACCTTGCTGGCGGAGGCGCGTCGCGCCTGTGCTGCGCGCGGGTTCGCTGCGACCATTGCCATTACCGATGCAGGCGGCCACCTGCGCGCGTTCGAGCGTGCAGACGCCGCGCCTTTCCTGACCGCTGACGTCGCCATCAACAAGGCATGGACGGCGGCCTCGTTCGGCATGTCCACGCACCAATGGAATCAGTACATGGCCGAACCCGCCGTTGCCCCGCTGGCGCACCATCCGCGCCTGATGCCGGTCGGCGGCGGTGTGCCGATCTTTCACGAAGGGCGTCTGGTGGGCGGCATCGGTATCTCCGGGGGCAGCTCTGCCCAGGACCACGAGGCCGCCGAAGAGGCATTGCGTAACGCAGGTCTTCTGCAATGAGGCTCACCAAATGAAGAATCCTCTTCGCTACGCTCTGCCCGTGGCTGCCATGGCGATCTTCGGCTTCTTTTCCGCCGCTCACGCCCAGTCAACCGCAGACGCTTCCAACGACCGCGATGCGGCCAGCTATGGCCTCGTCGTCAAACTTCCCATCCGGCAGGAAAGCCGCAATGACTTTCTGCGGATCATCAAGGAGCGCATCTCGGCGAGCCGTCAGCGTCCAGAAGTCGTGGACTTTCGAGTCCTTGCCACGCCTGATCCCAACGTCTTTGTGGCGATTGAAAGCTTCCGAAACAAGGATGCGTTCGTCGCCTTCGAACAGCTGCCGGAGTCACAACGTTTCCTGAGTGTGCTGAAGCCGCTGCTGAGCGGATCCGTCGAAGCCTCCGTCTTGCAACCGCTGCCATAGGCAGGTCTCCGCCGTTACCGCGCACTGACACGTCTAGTTAAGATCCGCGTTGGGACACGTCCCAACGCCAGCCGGCAGTTGAATCTCGCCGTGGTGTTTGCACAAGCCTACGGCGTGGACTCGTTTATCGACGCTGGTAGACAACGCCCTGAACCAAGACCTGATCCGGCTCCGGTTCCTCGTCAAAACGTTGATGCGCTTCGGCAATGGCGAGTTGGTTCTTGTTTGCCCAGTTGACCAACGCCATGACAGGCTCCAGCAGCGTTCTTCCCATGTCAGTGAGTTCGTAATCAACGCGCGGAGGAATGGTCGGAAACATCGTTCGCGTTATCAGTCCGTCGCGTTCCAGTCCGCGCAAGGTCAGGGTCAGCATCCGCTGGGAAATGCCGTCGATGCTGCGCTTCAATTCGTTGAAGCGCAGCGGGCCATTGGCCAGCATGGCGACGATGTAGAGGCTCCACTTGTCGCCGATGCGATCCAATATTTCGCGGGTTGCCACACAGCCGCCGGCATCAGGTGCAGGCATATCGGCAGGTAGCTCGGTGTGACTAAGTGACATGCGTGTGCCTTCTTGTGAGGAGGGGGCAGGACCCATACCATCCTACGTATGAATTGGTAAGTCAGGCCTATTTACTGACTTAGTTCTTATTTTATACCTAGGAGCCGTCATGAGCCACACCCTGCTTGTTACGTCCAGCCCGCGCGGGGCTGACAGCCTGTCCACCCGCTTCGCAACCGAAATCGCAGAGGGTATCCAAGCCCGCGCGGGCGGCCCACTGACCGTGCGCGACCTTGCCGCGAATCCTCCGCCCCATATCGCACCGGCCTACATCCAAGGCCGGATCACGTCGCCCGGAGATCGCACGCCGGAACAGGTCGAGGCAGTGAAGGTCGCGCAAGAGCTGGTCGATGAGCTAAAGGTCGCCGATGTGATCGTGCTCGGTTCGGGCATGATCAACTTCGGTCCGTCCTCGCAGCTGAAGGCTTGGTTCGATCACGTCACCTGGCCGGGCGTCACCTTCGGCTACGGCGATACTGGGCCGAAGGGGCTGCTGACCGGCAAGAAGGTCTATCTCGTTACCGCTGCCGGCGGCGTGTTCTCGGAAGGTGCTTGGGCACCGTTCGACTTCCAGACCAACTACTTGCTGCATCTGCTGGGTTTCATCGGTCTGACCGACGTTGACGTGGTGCGTGTCGAAGGCACGGTTCTCGGCCCCGATGCAGTGAAGGCCGCAATCGCCAACACCGGAACGGCCATCCAAGCCTTGTTGGCGAAGGCTGCGTGACCTCATGGCCGGGAAAAAAACCATCGCGCTGTTCGGGGCGACCGGACCGACCGGAAGGCACATCATCGAGGAAGCCTTGAAGCAGGGCTACAACCTGTCGGTCTATACGCGCGACGCAAAGAAACTCGCGTCGTTCGCGGGAAGGGTCGAAATTGTTGTCGGCAACCTGCAAGACCCGCGTGCCATTGCGAAGTGCATCCAAGGTGCCGATGCGGTCATTAGCGCCCTGGGTCCCAACAGTCTCAAGGTGCAAGGCGATAAGCCGGTCATGCACGGCTTGACCCACATCATCGCCGCGATGAAGCACGCAGGCGTGCGCCGTCTTATCCAGATTTCTACGGCTGCGTATCGTGATCCCAAGGATGGCTTTGCCTCCAAAACCCATGCGTTCGCGCTGTTGTTCAAGGTGATCGCGCGCAAGGGGTATGAGGACATCAAGGCGACTGGCGAATTGATCGCCAATTCGGACTTGGACTGGACACTGGTACGCATCCCGAACCTAAAGGATGGCCCTGCCGATGGCAGCGTGGATGTGGGTTGGTATGGAAAGACCAAACTCAGCACGAGGCTCTCCAGAGGCAATCTTGCGAAGTTCTTGGTTGACCAAGTAACCGACAAGAAGCTCGTGCGTGCCGCGCCCGGCATCGCCAACCATTGACGCAGGAACGTTGGTTATGCAAATAGACCTCTATACAGAAATCACATGCCCGTGGTGCATCGTCGGGCATCACCGTCTCGACAAAGTGCTGGCGGAGCGTTTTCCCGACCTGGTCGTTGATATCCGGCAGCATCCCGTCCTGCTGCTGCCAGATGCGCCGGCAGGTGGCCTCTATATTCCCGACTTGCTGCGTTCGCGCTACGGCATCACCGATCCGAAAGTCGCCTTTGCTCGCCCTGAAGGAGAAGCCCGCGCTTCGGGCTTCGACTTGGATCTTGGTCGCCAGCTCTGGGCCTATCCGACCCAGGCAGCTCATGCCGTGATTCTGGCAGCCGCTGGGCGTAACACGCAGCACAGGCTCGCCGTTGCAATCACTGACGCTTACTTCATCGAAGCGAAGAATATCTCCGATGCCGATGTACTGGCCGACATCGCAGCCGACTACGGTTTTGAGCGCGATCAGGCTCGGGCCATCGCTCTTGATCCTGAACAGCACCATCGCGTCGAAGCGGAAGCGTTCAAGTCGGCCAATGCCGGTGTCCGTTCGGTTCCTCACTTTGTCTTTGGGGGAAGCATTGCCATCAATGGGGGGCGCAGCGAAGACGAGATTGCTGCAGCAATACAAGCGGCTTCCGGCGCAATCTCTCTCTGACGCGGCTTCCTCAAATCCAATGACTCGGAACTCGGCGTACGCCAAGTCGATCAGGTTCTGCGGAGCTGTTGACTATGTTGGCCGATGCCCGCCGCGATCGTGTTCGCCAAACCGCGTATCCAGAACGAGATCGTGTACCTGGCCGGCGACACCGTGAGTTACGGAGACGTTGCCGACAAGCTGCAAGCCGGCCTCTAGGCAAACGGCATCGACAAGCGCTCCGTCTGGCCGGGGCGCTGCTATGCTCACCGTGCGTTCTTCACGGTCGAAGACTTCTTCAATGCCACGTCACCACCACCACGTCTACGTCATCGAACTCTCGCGGCAAGTGCTGAGCGAAACGCGCTTCAAGAAAGCCAACCCCGATTACCTCGGTGACAAGCCTTGCGTGTATGTCGGCATGACCGGGCAGTCGCCGGACGTGCGTTTTGACAAACACAAGGCGGGGCTGAAATCGAACCGGTTTGTGCGGGAGTACGGATTGCGTCTGATGCCGGAGCTGTACGAGTGCTTCAACCCGATGCCTTACGAGGCGGCACGGGAGATGGAAGTGGAGCTGGCGATCGGATTGCGCGAGGAAGGGTATGCGGTGTGGCAAGCGTAGTGAATCGCTTCACCGCTGCGGAACCGTGAATGTCACGGTACGGCTGTCGAGCACCTGATGCTTGGCGTCGGCCAGGTCTACCCGCAACGTATGCGACCCGGCTTCAAGGCCTTGAAGGACGATGAGATCAGGGCTCGCCTGCACCCAATGCCAAGGGGCATTGTCGAGCGTTAGATGCACATGACCGATGCGTGGCGAGACGTTGGCGGCGGCCGCTCCGTAGACCGGCACAAGCTGCAAATGCTCGGCGTGAAACGGCACGACCACGACGCCGCGCGCGAGGAGCCCGGCCAGCGGCGCGGAGACCTCGAGCCGAGCAGAAGCCTCTGCCGGCGCCCCAACCGGCGCAGCCGTCGGGCCGGCGGCCGCCTCCGTGGCTCCACTGGCGGCATGGCAGGCGGCAAGCGCCAACAGCGCGGCAACGACGCGCGCGCCCCGGCGCAATGAGACCGTAAACGTAGGCATATGCACTCCTTGTAGTGGTTTGGAACAACCCAATGTAATCATCGATTACATTCGTGCAATGTAACATGTGATCGCTGATTACATAACCCCCTTCCCCAAATTCGTGCCATGCCCACTCCTGAACCCGTCGACGATCGCGACTACCACCACGGCGACCTGCGACACGCCTTGATTGCCGCCGCAGTGGAGTTGGCCGAAGAACAGGGCCTGGAGGCAGTCAGCGTGCGCGAGGTGGCGCGACGCGTCGGCGTCTCGCCGGGCGCGCCCTTCCGTCATTTCAAGAGCCGCACGGCCTTGCTAACGGCAGTGGCCGAGGAGGCGCAGGAGCGGCTGCTCGCGGCAGTCACCGAAGCGCGCCGCCATGAACAAGCCGACGACCCGCTGGCCGCCTTCCGCGCGATCGGTGAGGGCTTCCTGCGGTGGGCGTTTGAGAACCCTGGACATTTCCATGTCATCTCGACGCGCGCGGTGATTGATTTCGACAGCCCCGGCCTACGCGACCGCAACGACCGCCTGCGTACAACCATGCGGCAGTTGATGGAAGCCGCGGCACAGGAGGGACGCTTGCGCTCCGGCGATATCGACCGGTACGTGCTCGGCCTGCGCGCGCTGGCATATGGCCTGGCGCGAATGCACATCGACGGCCAATTCGCGAGCTGGGGACAAAACCCAGACCATGCTCTCGACGAAAGCCTGCGCGTGATGGAGCTGTTCATCAGCGCCATCCAGGTGTAGGCCACCTACGCACATGGAGACCTCAATGCAGGTGCTGGATCACGAACCGTACAGCTGGTTCCTATTTGAAGCGGGCGATGCGCTGTATCTCGACGCCAACTGCAACCATGGTGCGTTCGGCTACAGCTTCATGATTTGCCTGACAGCAGCTGAGGCTCAACGCTATCGCGACGAAGGTCGCGGTTACTTGAGCTGGCTGGCGCAGGACATCCACAACTCCGTCCCGATTCTGTCTGCGAGCACGTCGCCGTATAAACCACGGAAGGCGTCTCAAGAGGAAGAAGCCCAAGCGAGCGCTGCGGTGAGCGCGTGGCAGGCGGACCGGGTTCGAAGTCTCAAGCGCGGCCGATGATGCTTCGCAGGTACGACCCCGGTCCGCCCAGAAGGGTTACGCCGTCTCCATGGCACTCGGCGACGCCCCGCCGATGTACTGCGTGATATCGACCGCATCGATCTGTTCCGGCCGCATGAAGCGGGCGGCATAGCGCAGGTACACGCCACTGCTCAGGAACAGGTCGAACAGCTCCGGATCGATGTGTTGCTGCTCCTTGGCGATGGCCATGATGCGTACAGATTCCGACAGCGTCTTCGCCTTCTTGTAGGGCCGGTCTGCAGCGGTGAGCGCTTCAAACACATCGGCAATCGCCATCATGCGGGCCAGCGGGCTCATCTGTTCGCGGCGCAACCGCCTCGGATACCCGGTGCCGTCCATCTTCTCGTGGTGGTTGCCGGCAATCTCCGGCACCTCACGCAGCGCCTTTGGAAACGGCACGCGCGAGAGCATGATCTGCGTCTGCACGATGTGGTCTTCGATCTTGAAGCGCTCCTCTTCCGACAGCGTGCCGCGGCTCACGAGCAGGTTGTGCAGCTCGCCCCGGTCGTACAGGTGCTTGGGCGTGTTCAGCTTGAATCCCCACGGGTTGTCGGGGGGAATGGTGTCGTGTCCGGTACGCGCAATCACGTGCTCGGGCTTGTCGGCGAGCAAGGGTTCCTGCGCAGGCAATGGCGCTGCGGGCCGGCGCTGCTGACGCGCAAGCTCTTCTTGCGAAACGCCAAGGCGGTCGTCCAATGTGCGCGTCCACGTGCGGGCGGCAATGCGCTGCAGCCGTTCTTTCTGCGAGGCATCCATGAACTCGCCGCCTTGGTTGCACTTGGCGACAAACGCAAAGTCATCGTCCAGCGCCGCACACTCGGCGTCGCGGCGGCGCTGCGCCGCCTCAGCATCTTCTCCAGCCGCAACGGCGCGCAGATAGACGATTTCCGCGTCGCGCTTGAGCACTTCGAAGCGCATGCGCACCTCGTGGATGCGGTCATGCAGCGTTTCCAGTTTGGTCGCCTTGTCGATGACGTACTCGGGGGTGGTGACCTTGCCGCAGTCGTGCAACCACGCGGCAACGTGCAAGGCCTCGCGTTCTGCATCGGTCATCTGGAACGACTGGTAGGGGCCCTCCGTGGCATCGCATGCGGCCTGGGCCAGCATCTTGGCAAGCTCGGGTACACGGCCGCAGTGGCCGCCGGTGTGGGGGCTCTTCGCATCGATCGCGCCGGCCATCACTTGAATGAAGGCATCGAATAGCTTGCGCTGGGCATCGGTCAATGCACGCACTTCCAACGCACCCGCGCACAGGCTCGCCAGCGCCCCAACAAAAGCCAGCTGGGCCGCCTCAATGGGTGTATCGCGC
The DNA here is from genome assembly GCF_049913345.1 of Ralstonia sp. R-29. Lineage (NCBI taxonomy): Bacteria > Pseudomonadati > Pseudomonadota > Betaproteobacteria > Burkholderiales > Burkholderiaceae > Ralstonia > Ralstonia sp. R-29. The sequence continues at coordinate 92,204 of NZ_CP184378.1, read as the reverse complement.
AGGATGAGAATGGCGCCTTGCAGCTCATGCGCCCGCGTCGCCAAGGGAATGGCTGCCGCATGGCATGGCGCGCCCATGGTCAGCGGTTCGAGTTTCGCCGTGCGGATGACGTCGTCTGCAAGTGCGCTGGCCTGCGGTGCCATCGCGCTCACGGCGCTGCGGATCAAGGGCAGCGCCGTTTGCAATGGCGTCTGCCCGATTGCGGGTGCCACGTCTGCACCGTTGCGGTCGAACGCCACGGCTGCGTTCAGCGATGCCTCATCTGCCAGGTACAGCACACCTGCGCCGCCTCCGGAAGCCTTGAGCATCTTGCGCAGCAGCAACGGCAAGAGTTGCTCGAGCCGGCTTTCCGCCGCAACAGCCTGCATGATGATCAGGAAACGCTGGATGGTCTCTCGCATCTGCTCGGACGTTTCGCCAAGCGCCCTCACCTCGCTGATGCGCGACGTTGCAACAATGGGCTGCTGGAAGTCGAACCGCCGGATGGCTTCCATGCCGTCGGCCAAGGCATGCATGGGCCGCGCGATCCGGCGCGCCGCCCAACCGATCAGCGGCAAGGACAACACGATGATGAACCCTGTGACGCCGATGCCCAGCCAAGCCTCGCGCCGGGCGCCCTTCAGCAACTCGTTCTGCGGGATGGCTGAGACGAGGTACAGCGCCTTGCCGCCAGTGGGGGTCAGGCGGTCGATGCTCGTGTACCACGGCTCGCCGCCGGCGGAGATCATTGCTTGCCGCGTCCCCGATGCATCCAGATCACGCACGCCAGCGGCAAGCTGTGTGAGGACGGGCAGGCCGTAGTCGGCTGCGGCCGCGAGCAGGCCCGACTCGATCGTGTCCGGTGCCGCAGCGGAAGCCGGCGCATCTCGATCAATGGCGACGACCTGGCCGCTGGCGTCCAGCAACGCAAGCACGGACCGCGCGACAGTCTCCTTGCGCGCCAGCGTTTGGCCAAGCAGATCCAGCCGAAAATCGCCACCCACCACCGCATGGCGAGAAACCGTCGGTACCGCCAGCGTGGCGCCTGCCTGCCGGTCTGAGAAGAACATGTAGGGATCCGTACGGATCAGCCCGCCCGCCGACATGGCCGAGATAAACCACGGCCGCTCTCGCGGATCAAACCGCACCGCGAAATCCGAGGCATCGGCGGTCTGGATAACGGTCAGATTGGCATCCAGAAAATACAGTTGCCCCCGGGGCACTCCGCCAGCGTGTTCGACGGTGCGCACCACGTAGGCGGCGCGCTCGGGGGCGTTGAATACCGCGCGATCCGCCGCCGCACGCAGTGGCCGCACGTAGAAGAAACTGCCATCCGCATAGCCGACATACAGCGACTGCAGCACAGGCGAGGTCTCCAATGCGTCGCGCACGAGCGCCAGGCGCGCCATCCGCGCGTCGATCGACTGCGCATCGGCCAGCGAGCTGTGGCTGATGAGCTTGACCGCCATCCGTGAGGGGGTCATCAGGTCTTCGACCTCGTCCAGCGTTTCCCGGCTGATGCGGTGCGTGGCTTCAGCCGCCGCCTTCTCCTGCGCAGCTTTGGCTTGGTAGAAATGGATGCCACAGATCAGCGCGCCCAACGCCAGCGTCAGCGAGCCAAACAGCACCCACAGGTGAACATGAAGCGGGTAACTCCTGCGCGGTTGCATGGGGCCCTCCCTCGGTGGGACACGGCAGACGGCGGCAGCGTTGGCTTGGCAGTGACCGCGGTGCGTGCACTGTGCAGTGTTGACGGCGCCTCATGGATCGTCAAGGTTCGTGGGGCTTTGGGTTCACTTGGGGGAGTTTGCAGGCGCCCTTCTGATCTGGGCGCTGTTATCACGGGGCGTTTTTGGCTCGATGCGCGCACTCTGAGCCGGGCACCGCCACAAACCCCAGCTTGCCGGCACCGCTGGCCGCCCGTAAACTCTGCCCCGCTCGCGCAAACAAGCGCAGCCGGGACTGCAATCCTGAATTCAAAACATATCCGTGAGTGCCGTTATGGCACTGGCGTGCCGTCGTTCGCCCCTATGGGCGGGCCCGGCAGGGAGGGCTTCGGCCCTGCCGATTTTTAGGTTTGTTTTGATCGGTATTGCAGACCTTGCCGTGTGCCCGCCCACCCCTCCCGGTGGGCGGCTCCCCTTACTCAAAGTTAGAGGGCAAGACGATGGCATTACTGATTCACGCTGTTTCCACTTCTTGCGGACGCTGCTCCGCGATATTCCCCGCCCCACCCTGCATTGATCGCCACGCCGTGTGCGGAGGTGTGCGATGACGCTTGAACACAACCGGGACTATCTGAACGGCGCACTGTCTGCGCGGGAGTTTTTGCGGCGCACGCAGGCGGGGTTGAAACTGCATCGGCAGTTTGAGCCGAGGGTGCTGCGGTGGGAGTTGCAGATGCACGCCAGTGACAAATCTGCGGAGTATCAGGCGGGGTTTTTGGATGCGATTGGGGTGTATGTGCTGACCACGCTGGAGGGGGTGTTGGTGGAGTTGTATCGGTGGGAGTTGTTGGAGGAACTGGGGCGGGGGCGGGGTAGATAAGAAGATGTAGTTGCTTTCCCCGGGGACGGGCGGGGAAGCTCATCAAAGCAACGAAGAGCAACAACTTTGCGCTTGGTGTCCGCTCATATGCGTGCGTACTATCAGTGCACGCGAGACGGAGACCCCACATGAAGACCACCTACAAGACTTTGCAGGATGCCGTGCGGGAAAAGCACGGACGGGTTATGCAAACGTGCTGGATAGCTGATCGAAAAGAGAAAAACGGACTACCCGTGAATTCGCGGCGCGTTGGCCCTCGGAAGGAACCTTGCCCACCCCGATTGGCAGCCGCAATTTGACAGTGCTATCCGCGAGCTTGGCTAGCTGCAAATTCCCAATCCATCGCTTTATTTACATAACCAGAAATAGCTAAAATGTCATCTGATCGCCGATATCAAGTTTTTGTCAGCTCGACATATGAAGACCTTCGCGAGGAACGGCAGGAGGTCATGCAAGCCCTATTGGAACTTGACTGCATTCCAGCAGGAATGGAGCTCTTTCCTGCGACCGATGATGATCAATGGACTCTCATAAAGAGAATAATTGACGAATGCGACTATTATATAGTAATTGTCGGCGGACGATATGGATCAATAGGCCCGAAGGAAATTAGCTACACCGAGCAAGAATATCGATACGCCAGCGAATCTGGAAAACCGGTAATTGCATTTCTGCATAAAAACCCACAATCAATCCCCGTGGGAAAATCGGAATCAGATCCTGCATCGGTTACCAAGCTGAAGGCTTTCCGAGAGTTGACTCAGAAGAAGGTTTGCAAGTATTGGGAGAGCCCCGCAGATCTCGGATCGGCAGTGAGTCGCAGCATCATCAGACTAATTGGCACCCATCCAATGCCGGGCTGGATACGTGCTGATAAAGCTGCATCAGCGATCGCAGCAACGGAGGTGCTGCGTCTTCGCAAGACCATTGAGGAACTGCAAGCGAAGCTCGCCGAATCTCAGCTCAGTGCGCCAAAGGGCAGCGAGGAGCTTGCTCAAGGAGAAGAGATTTTTCCGATTGATTATAAATTTGACGGCCATGACAACGAAGGAAATTCATGGATATTCAGTAAACAACTCAATTTTTCATGGAATGAAATATTCGAGGAGATCGGCCCACTTATGCTCGACGAAGTAGCAGATGAGAAAATCCGTGCCGGCTTGGCTCAGCTCGTTAAAGACAGAACGATTGAAACAAAAAATGGAGACCCCGATCTTAAAGGAGTTCGCTCGCTCAGAAATTTCTCAGTCTCGTCCCGCGATGAACAAACCATAAAAATACAATTGCGGGCACTTGGTCTAATTGAGCAAAGCAAGAAAGCCAGGAGCGTGAAAGACACCCGAACCTTCTGGAGTCTGACTCCGTATGGAGATGCCGTTCTTGTTAATCTTCGCGCCATTAGAAAAGGGGAGTTCAAGGTATCTGAAGATGAAGCTGAGGATGAAATTGCAGAAGATTCGCACGAAAACTAATTCACCGATGCAGGCCGTTCCCATGGTTGACGCCTCCGTCAAGCGTGAACGTCTATACCCAGTTGGGGTATGCGGTGGAGCCAGCGCTCACACGCATGGCCGACAAAACGTCTATGGATTCGTCTTTCTGCTCTCCGTGCCTCACCCCCACCCCTCCACTCCAGGCACCCGCATCTGCTCCACCTCCGGCAAGTCGATACCGAAGTACTCAACCAACACCCCCCGCAACGCCCGCCGGTCCTCCAACTCAAACCGATGCGGCGTATCCCCCCGCCAGATCGTTGCATCCCGATTCATCACCGTCACCCGCCCCTCGTCCGTCACTGACCGCATCAGGATACGATTCGTGAACGGCGACGCCGGATGCGTGCTCGTGTAGTGGTTCGCCATTTCAAAGTCGACCGGGTAGTCCTGCTCCAGCGTGGTGACCCAGGCGTCGACGGGCGTGTCGCTGCGCACCTGGGCGCGCAGTGTCCAGCGTTCGCCATCGCGCGCCATCCAGTGCAGTTCGCCATCGATGCTGGCCTGCGTGCCGTCGAGCGGTACCGGCACACGCGGCGCCAGCGAGCCAAAACCTGGGTCGACGACGAAGGTGCCTTCTGGCAGCGGCACCGTCAGGAACATGTGCGTGCGCGGCGCTTCGGTGCGCGGGAACAGCAGCACCACGCGCGATGAGTGGCGCGTGGGCTGAAAACCGAGTTGCTCCAACACGGCTGCAAACAACGTGGCGTGCTCGAAGCAGTAGCCGCCACGGCGCGCGTGGACAAGCTTGTTCTGAATGCTCTCCAAGTCGATGCGGATGCCGCGCCCCAGCAGCACGTCGAGGTTCTCGAAGGGGATGTGCCGCATATGTGCATGCACGAGTTGCGCCAGCGTGTCGTAGGTCGGGCGGGTGTTGCCGCCCCAGCGGATGCGGTTGAAGTAGGCGTCCAGGTTAATGGGCGATGTCACGTGCGGTCTCCTTGTGCGCGGGGGCGCGGGATCAGTCTTTTACGCGGCGACGGAACTGCTGCTCGGTCACGGGGCTGCCCCACTGCGTGCCGGCTTCTTCGTGCGTAAGCGTAAAGCCGAATGACTCGTAGAGGTGGCGGGCGGCGTCCAGGCCCTTGAAGGTGTTGAGGTACGTCTCGTCAAAGCGCGCGTCGACAAAGCGCATGGCGCGCGACATCAACTCGCGGCCAATGCCGGTGCCGCGCAAGGCATCATCCACGATGAACCAGCGCAGGTGTGCGGCGCGATAGTGGGGGTTGCCATCGATGGCGAGCGAGGCAAGGCTGCGGCCGTTTTCCACGCACAGCCAGAGCGCTTTGTTGTCGTCGGGCAGGGATTGCGCAAAGTCGGCCAGTTCCTGGGCGACGCGGCGCTCGAAGAACACGCCGAATCCCCAGTGTTGCGCGTAGAAGCGACCGTGCAGGCTGGCAATGTCGCCAATGCAGCCGGGCACGTAGCCTTGCACGATCTGGATACCGGCCTCGGTGGCGGGGGGTGGGGCTTGATGGTCGTTGTCGTCGGCCAACGCGCTGACGTACTGCGACATCGACGCGAGCAGCCGCTGTTGATCCAGCGGAGCGAGGTGGCGCAGCGCGTTCGATACCTGGTCGGACGCATAGGCGTCGATCTTGCGGCGCAACTGCTGGCCGGCGCGGGTCAGGTAGAGCTCGGAAGATCGGCCGTCGTCATCACACGCGCGGCGCTCGACCAGCCCGGCGGATTCCAGGCGGGTGACCTGGCGGCTGGTGCTGGATTTGTCCAGCCGCAAGCGTTCGGCCAGATCGCGCGCCTGAATGCCGGGTGTACCGGCGATCTCCAGGATGGCGTGCACGGCGGAGGGCGGCAGATCGCTCTGCGCTAGCGTGCTGCGCATGAAACCGAGTTCACGCACCAGCCTGCGCGACACCTCGCGCAGCTCGCTGATGGTTTGCTCGCGGGGCTGGGCGGGCGCTTCGATGAAATCCATGACAGCCTCGATTGGTTGCGTTGAACAACCAATATAGTTGCATGGAGCAACCAGTTCAAGCCGCCCGCTTCTGCCCTGCTCTATGGGTGGTCTTCAGGCAAATGCTGCGCCGGTGCCATTCCCAAGGCGGAACACCGATACTGCGCGCCGCAAGGTCGATGCCTGCTCTTCGAGCGACTGCGCTGCCGCAGCCGCCTGCTCCACCAGCGCGGCGTTCTGCTGCGTGACTTCGTCCATCTGCACGACGGCCTGGTTGACTTGTTCAATGCCCCGGCTTTGCTCGGCAGACGCTGCGGCAATCTCGGTCACGATCTCCGACACGCGGCGGATGGCTTCCTTCACTTCGGCCATGGTCTCGCCCACTTCAGCGGCCTGTTGTGAGCCCGCCTGCACCACGGCAACGGAGGCGCCAATCAGCCCCTTGATCTCCTTGGCAGCAGAGGCCGAGCGTTGTGCGAGCGTGCGCACTTCGCTGGCGACGACCGCAAAGCCGCGGCCCTGCTCGCCGGCCCGTGCGGCTTCCACGGCGGCGTTGAGCGCCAGGATGTTGGTCTGGAAGGCAATGCCTTCAATCAGCCCGGTGATCTCGGAAATCTTGCCCGAGCTGGTGCTGATCTGGTCGATCGTGCCGACCATTGCCTGCACGGCCACGTTGCCGGCCTGTGCGATGGTGCTGGCGTTGGAGGCGAGCGCATCGGCCTGCGCGGCGTTCTCGGCGTTCTGCTTCACGGTCTCGGTCAACTGCGTCATGCTCGACGCGGTTTCTTCCAGCGATGCGGCCTGCTGCTCTGTGCGTGCGGACAAGTCAATATTGCCCGCGGCAATTTCCTTGGACGCCACCGTCACCGATTCGGCCGACGCCTTGATACCGCGCACCGTTTGGGTCAGTTGCTGATCCATCGTGCGCAGCGCGACCAGCAGTTCGCCAAATTCGCCCTGCGTGTCGACAACGATGCCGTTCTCCAGCTTGCCACCGGCAATGTCGTTGGCAACGTTGACGGCACGGCTGAGCGGGCGCGAGATCGCACGCAGCAAGTACCAGCACATGCCCACACCCACCGCAATCCCTGCGCACACCAGCGCGATGGCCACACCGAGGATGCGGTGGTACGTGGCCTCGCTATCGGCAACGAACTCCTTGGCTTGCGAGAGATTGATGGCGATGTCTTTTGTCAGCAGATTGCTGATTGCCTCGCCCGCAACGGCGTGCCGGTTGATGTGCTCTGACGCGGCATCCAGGTGGCCGGATTGCAGCGCGTTGACCACATCATTGGTCGCGGTATTGAACGTCTGCATCGCCTCGTTGAGCTGATTGGCGACTTGGCGCTCTTCATCACTCGTGATGCTGTCGGGGAAATATTGCTTCCACGTGCCGTTGATCTGGTCCATGTCGGCACGAATCGTCTGGATGGACTGCGCAACCTTGGCGGCGTCGTCCTTGAAAACTTGGATGCGCCGCAGTTGCAAGCGCACATCGAGTTGCGCGGCACGCATTTCCGACAAGCGGGCAATGGGCAGCGTGTTGCCGGTGTAGGCGTCGGCCACGTTGCCGTTCAGGCGCATCAAGCCCGTCACGCCAAACACGCCCGTCGCCAGCAGCAGCACCAGGCAAATGCCAAAGGCTGCAAAAAGTTTGAACCGTACCGAATGGACCATTGAGCGCATTGTTTCCCCCGTTCGTTGCTCGCTGTTAAATCAGCCTTGCATAGGCTGCATATCGGCCGGGGAACAAGCACCTAAAGGGTTTTGAAGCTTGTTGAGGAACAAAAAGCGTCAGCAGACGACTGCGGTTCACATGGCGCCTGCACGCAGTGCTCTGCAGGCGACTCCCGGGCCAAACTAGTGCATCGCCATGCTCCAATTTGATGCACCGGTACGGTGTTGACGTGATACCTCAGCCCGGCGATACCGTTGCATGATGGGCATGGACGATGGCAGCCGGCGCAGCGGCATCCTTGGCCGGCTTGGGCGCCTGCTGTGCCGGCCGATTCCCGCCCGATGGCGGCACAGACGCACCGCGCTGGCTGCGCCCGAGCACGCGCTGCATAAGGCAGAACACGCACAGCAGCACGCCGATGGCAATGCGTGCCCACCACGAACTGAGCGTGCCGTCGAACGTGATCAGCGACTGGATCACACCCAGCAGCAATACGCCCACCACACTGCCGCTGATCAGTCCTACACCGCCGGTAAGCAACGTGCCGCCGACCACGGTGGCGGCAATGGCATCCAGCTCCATGCCCTGCGCATGCAGGCCGTAGCCGGAGAGCATGTAGAACGTCACCAGCACCCCGCCCAGCGCCGAGCACAACCCGCTCAGCACATAGACGAGAACACGCGTACGCGCCACGGGCAAGCCCATCAGCAAGGCCGAGCGCTCGTTGCCGCCCAGCGCATACATCGTGCGGCCAAAGCGGCTGCAATGCGCTAGCCACACGGCCGCCGCAAACACCACCAGCGCAATCACCACGCTGGGCGACACGTAGTTGCCGCCGCCCACAAAAATCTTGTGCTGCGAGAGCGCCGTATAGGTAGGGTCGGTAATACTGATCGAATCAATGCTGATGAGGTAGCACAGCCCCCGCGCCAGGAACATACCGCCCAGCGTGACGATGAACGGCTGAATGCGGAACACCTGGATCAGCATCCCCATCATCAAGCCGAACAACGCGCCCACGGCCAGTACCAGCGGCACCACTGCGCCGATCGACCAGCCATGGTGCTCGACCAGTGCGGCAGAGATCATGGTGGTGAGCGCCACCACCGCCCCGACCGACAAGTCGATACCGCCCGACAAGATGACGAACGTCATGCCGATGGCGACGACGATGAGGAACGCGTTGTCGATCAACAGGTTCAGAAACACCTGCACGCTGAAGAAGCCCGTGTACGTGACGGACCCGAAGCCGAACAACAGCACGAACAGAAACAGCGTGACGTAGAACGGCAAGCGCCGTGGATTGATTTTCATGACTGCGCCCCGGTACGGCGTGGGCCTTGGCGTTGAAAGAGCATGGCGCGGAACGATTCCGACTGCGCCAGGCACACGGCAAACACCACCACGGCTTTGACTACGAGGTTGATTTCAGGCGGCACGCCCATCGAGTAGATCGCATACGTGAGCGTCTGGATGATGAGTGCGCCAATCACGCTACCCCACAGGCTGAACTTGCCGCCCGCAAGGGAGGTGCCACCCAGCGTGACGGCCAGGATGGCGTCCAGCTCCAGCAGCAGCCCAGCGTTGTTGCCGTCCGCGCTCTTCACGTTGGAACAGATGATCAGCCCCGCCACGCCGGCCATGGCACCGCAGAACCCGTAGATGCCGAACAGCAGCGCCTTGGTATTCAGCCCGGCCAGCCGCGCCGCCACGGGGTTGATGCCCACCGCCTCGATGAACAGGCCCAACGCTGTGCGATGCATCAACAGCAGTAGCAGGCCCAACACGGCGGCGGCGATGTACAGGCCAAACGGCAGCCCGAACAGGTAGCCGTTGCCGACAAAGAAGAACGGCTCGTAGTAGACGGTGATGATTTGGCCGCCGGTAATGAGCTGCGCCACGCCGCGCCCGGCCACCATCAGGATCAGCGTGGCGATGATGGGCTGCATGCCTGCGCCCGCCACCAGCATGCCGTTCCACAGGCCACACACCAGCGCCGCGCCCACGGCGGCCAGCAGCGCGAGCACCAGCGGCACCTTGGTCACATACACGGGCAGGCCGTTCTGCACGACCAGCGTGCCGCCGATGAGCGATGCCGCAATGGCGCCGGAAATGGCGACCACCGCGCCGACAGAGATGTCGATGCCGCCCACGGCAATCACCAGCGTCATGCCTAGCGATACGAGCATCAGCGGTGCTGCGCGGTTGAGGATGTCGATCACACTGCCGTACAGGTGCCCGCTGCGGATTTCCAGGTGAAAGAAATGCGGGTTGAACCACGTGTTGAGCAGGCACAGCAGGATCAGCGTCACGCAAGGCCAGAACAGCCGATGGCCAGCAAGCGTACGCATGCGAGAAGGTTGCGTCATGCGGCGCCTCCGGTGGTGGACTGGCTGATCGGTGATTTAGCCGGCAATTCCCCGCCGGCAATCACGTCGTACAGGTTGTCTTCGGTGACGTCTTCGCCGGCCAGCTCGCCGACCTTCTTTCGGTCACGCAGGATCGCCAGCCGGTGGCTCACACGCAGCACTTCGGGCAGTTCACTGGAGATAAACAGGATCGCCATGCCCTTGCGGCACTGCGCGGTCACCAAGTCCATGATGTCGAGCTTGGCGGCAATGTCGATGCCGCGCGTGGGCTCGTCGAGGATGAGCATGGCCGGGTCCGTCGCCAACCAGCGTGCGAGCACGGCCTTCTGCTGGTTGCCGCCCGAGAGCTGGCCGATGGGCTTTTCCGCATCCGGCGTCTTGATGCCGAGTTGCGCGATGTACTGGTCAGCAATCTCGCGCTGGCGCTTCTTGGGCAGATAACGGAACAGGCCGCGCTTGGCCTGCAGCGCGAGGATGATGTTCTCGCGAATCGAAAGCTCGGCGATGATGCCTTCGGTCTTGCGGTCTTCGGGGCAGAAGCCGATGCCCTGGCGAATCGCATCACGCGGCGAGCTGAACTGGCGCGACTGGCCCTGCACGTTGATGGAGCCGGCGTCATTGCGGTCCACGCCAAACAACAGGCGTGCGGTCTCGGTGCGGCCAGAGCCGAGCAGCCCACCGAGGCCCAGCACTTGGCCCGGGCGCACGTCCAGATCGAGCGGTTGCACCACACCACGGCGTCCCATGCCGCGTGCGCTCAGGAACGCGGGCGCCGTGTCATCCACCGGCGGCACTTCGGTCCGCTCGAAGCGGCTGGCATCGATGTCGCGCCCGACCATCTTGTTGATCAATTGCAATTGCGGCAGATCACGCGCGGCGTATTCGCCTTCCAGCCGGCCATTGCGCAGCACGGTAATGCGGTCGGAAATGGCGTAGGTCTGCTCCAGAAAATGCGTGACGAACAGCACGGCCATGCCGCGTGCCTTGAGCGTGCGAATGGCGGCAAACAGGCGCGCAACTTCGTCGTCGTCCAGGCTGGAGGTGGGTTCGTCCAGGATGAGAATGCGCGCTTCGGTGGAAAGCGCCCGCGCAATCGCCACCATCTGCTGAATGGCCACCGGGTACAGCGACAGCGGCAGCGTGACGTCGATGTGGATGTTCAGATCGGCCAGCAGCGCCTCGGCCGCCCGGTTGGTAGCGCGCCAGTCGATGCTGCCCATGCGCATGGGGAAGCGGCCGATGTGGATGTTCTCCGCCACCGTCAAATTCGGGCAGAGATTCACCTCCTGATACACCGTGCTGATGCCGAGCTTTTGCGCCTCCAGCGGCGAGCCTGGGGCAATGGGTTGGCCACCCAGCAGGATCTCGCCCGCGTCGTGCGCCTCCACGCCAGTCAGCACCTTGATAAGCGTCGATTTTCCGGCACCGTTCTGCCCCATCAGGGCATGCACTTCACCGGGAAACAAGCGGAAATCCACCCCCGCCAGCGCCTGCACACCGGGGAAGTTTTTGGAGATGCCGCGCATGTGCAGCAGCGCGCCGCGGGCATCGTGCGCGGCGGATTGATCAACGTGATCCGACATGGGTGTCACCTGTTAACGTGGCGCAAGCCGGTACGGCGGAATCGTTCGCCGTGCCGGCCCCCTCAGAACCTTTTCATGATCCGTAGCGAGCGGCCCGGGTTGGTCCGACGAGTTGTCCAAACCGGCAGCCGTACATGGGTACGGCGAGCACGAATTTGGCAGACCCGGGCCAAGATCGGGCCGCGCTGTAGGATCAGTATTTGCGGTTCGGAAACTCCTTGGCGGCCACGTCCATCGGGAAGATGCCTTCCTTGGTGACGATGCGCTTGGGCACAGGCTTGCCCGCCAGCACGGCACGCGCGGTATCCATCAGTTGCGGCCCGAGCAGCGGGCTGCATTCCACCGTCACGTTCAGCTTGCCGGCCATCATGGCTTCAAACGCGCCCTTCACGCCGTCGATGGAAATGATGGTGATGTCCTTGCCCGGTTTCAGGCCCGCTTCTTCAATGGCCTGGATGGCGCCGATCGCCATGTCGTCGTTATGCGCGAACAGCACGTTGATCTTCTTGCCTTCGGCCTTGAGGAAGGCTTCCATCACCTCCTTGCCCTTGGCGCGGGTGAAATCACCGGTTTGCGAACGGATGATCTTGTAGTGCGAGTCGGCCTTGATGATCTCTTCAAAGCCGCGCTTGCGATCGATGGCCGGGGCGGAGCCGACGGTGCCCTGCAACTCGACGATGTTCACATCGCCGCCCTTGGGCTTGACGTTTTCCAGCAGCCAGCGCCCTGCCTTGCGGCCTTCCTCCACGAAATCCGACCCGATGAAGGTGGTGTAGAGGGAGGTGTCCTTACTGTCGACCCCACGGTCGGTAAGGATGACCGGAATCTTGGCGGCCTTGGCCTCTTGCAGCACGGTGTCCCAGCCGGATTCCACCACCGGCGAGAACGCAATCACGTCGACCTTCTGTGCGATGTACGAGCGGATCGCCTTGATCTGGTTTTCCTGCTTCTGCTGGGCGTCGGAGAACTTCAGGTTCACGCCGTCCGCCTTGGCGGCGGATTTGATCGACTCGGAGTTGGCGGTGCGCCACTCGCTTTCGGCACCCACCTGGGCAAAGCCCATGGTGAAGGCCTTGTCAGCCGCGTAGGCAGCGGGCCCCGCGCCGGTTGCCAACAGCACGCCGGCCGTGGCGAGAAAGGTCAATACGGTACGTCTGGCGCGGTCAGCGCGCGTTGTTGTCATTGCATATCTCCTCTTATGGTGGAAGCAGCCCGTCACTGCCCTTGCGGCTGCGCACGTTTCTTTTTCAGCCGGCAACCATGCCCTCGTGGCCAGCCGTTCGTGCTGAGCCATGTTATGGACAGTGAGACATAACCGTCTAATGCTTTTTTCTGGCGACATGGATATCGATTCTGATATCGCGCGCTAGGCTGCAGCATCGTGCAGCGCACAAAACGCACCAGGCTTTCGCCCGCAAAAACCGCAGAACCATATCGAAAAAGCTTCGTTCCCCTGGCATTGCCGGCTTTTTAGACTGGGCGCACTCACTTGTTATGACGAGTTCGCACCCAGATGACGACATCCCCACCCTCACCTCGCCTGCCGGCCCCGCCGCTCTATGAGCAGATCAAGGGCGCGCTGCGCGAGGGCATTGTCAGCGGCCTGTATGCGCCGGCATCCCTGCTGCCTTCGGAGGCGGCGCTGGGTGCGCAGTTTGGCGCCAGCCGCATCACCGTGCGTCAGGCCTTGGCTGACTTGCAGAACGAGGGGCTGATCTACCGCCACCATGGCAAGGGCACGTTTGTGAGCCAGCCCAAGGCATTCCAGAACGTAACGGCGCTGCAAGGCTTTGCGGAGGCGATGTCGGCGCAGGGCCATGCGATCCGCAACCGCGTGCTGAAGCTGCAAACGGTGCCTGCGCCCACAGACGTGGCACAGGCGCTGCACCTCACGCCCGGCGCGCCCGTCACCGAATTGCATCGCGTGCGGCTACTCGATCAGGCGCCCGTGTCGCTCGAGGTGACGTGGCTGCCCGAAGCCCTGGGCCGCGTCGTCGCCCGTGCCGACCTGGCCACGCGCGATGTGTTTCTCGTGCTGGAGCATGACGCCGGTGTGGCGCTCGGCCATGCCACGCTGGCCATCGATGCCGCCCTGGCAGACCACGCTACTGCCTCCGCGCTCGACACGGGCGCCGGTGCGCCGCTGCTGCGCGTGGAGCGCCTGACGCACGACGCGCACGGCACACCCATCGACTTTGAACGCCTCTATTTCCGTGGCGACGCCTTCCAGTACCGGCTGCGGCTGGACCGGCAGGTGGCGGCCGCTTCGCAATCCATCCTCCCCTCGCAGGGCATCGCATGAATACGTTGGAACTGGAATACGACCTCGTCATCGTGGGTGGCGGCACCGCCGGCCCGATGGCAGCCATCAAGGCAAAGGAACGCAACCCCGCGCTGCGCGTGCTGCTGATCGACAAGGCGCATGTGAAACGCAGCGGCGCCATCTCGATGGGCATGGACGGGCTGAACAACGCGGTCATTCCCGGCCACGCCACGCCCGAGCAATACACGCGCGAGATCACGCTGGCGAACGATGGCATCGTCGATCAATCGGCCGTGTATGCGTATGCGCAGCACAGCTTTGCCACCATCGAACAGCTCGACCGCTGGGGCGTGAAGTTCGAGAAGGACGAGACGGGCGACTACGCCGTCAAGAAGGTGCACCACATGGGCAGCTACGTGCTGCCGATGCCGGAAGGGCACGACATCAAGAAGGTGTTGTATCGACAGCTCAAGCGCGCGCGGGTGGAGATCACCAACCGCATCGTCGTCACGCGCGTGCTGACCGATGCAGATGGCGCAGCGTGCGGCGTGCTGGGCTTCGATTGCCGCACGGCGGATTTCCTTGTCATCCGCGCCAAGGCCGTGGTGCTCAGTTGTGGTGCGGCCGGGCGGCTTGGCTTGCCTGCATCGGGCTACCTGATGGGCACGTACGAGAACCCCACCAACGCGGGCGACGGCTATGCGATGGCGTATCACGCCGGTGCGGAGCTTTCCAACCTGGAATGCTTCCAGATCAACCCGCTCATCAAGGACTACAACGGCCCCGCCTGCGCCTATGTAACCGGCCCGCTGGGCGGCTACACCGCCAATGCGCGCGGCGAGCGCTTCATCCAGTGCGACTACTGGAGCGGCCAGATGATGTGGGAGTTCTATCAGGAGCTGCAGGGCGGCAAGGGCCCCGTCTTCCTCAAGCTCGATCACTTGGCGGAAGAAACCATCCAGACCATCGAAACGATCCTGCACACCAACGAGCGCCCGAGCCGTGGCCGCTTCCACGCCGGGCGCGGCACCGACTACCGCACGCAGATGGTGGAGATGCACATCTCGGAAATCGGTTTCTGCAGCGGGCACAGCGCATCGGGCGTGTACGTCAACGCGCGTGCTGAGACTACCGTGCCTGGCCTTTACTCCGCTGGCGACATGGCCGCCGTACCGCACAACTACATGCTCGGCGCGTTCACGTACGGCTGGTTTGCGGGGCAGAACGCAGCGGATTACATCGCCGGCAAACAAGGCGAGGTACGCATCGATAGCGATCAAATCGAACGCGAGCGCGCACGCATCTTCGCGCCACTGCAGCGCGATCACGGCTTGGCGCCAGCGCAGGTGGAATACAAGCTGCGCCGCATGGTGAACGACTACCTGCAGCCACCCAAGGTCACGCGCAAGATGGAAATCGGTCTGCGCCGCTTCGACGAGATTGCCGAAGACATCACGCAGTTACACGCGCGCAACCCGCACGAGCTGATGCGCGCGATGGAAGTCAGCTTCATCCGCGACTGCGCGGAGATGGCGGCGCGCGCCTCGCTCTTTCGTACCGAGAGCCGCTGGGGCCTGTACCACCACCGCGTGGATTACCCCGAGCGCGACGACGCCAACTGGTTCTGCCACACACGCCTGTACAAGGACGCGCGCGGCGCCATGGCCAGCCGCAAGCAGGCGGTGGAGCCGTACGTCATCCCCGTCGATGTGCGCGGCACCGATTCCTACGCGCACCTGCGCATCCCCCAGGCAGCCTGATCATGTCTCACGCCCCACTCTCATTGCACACGCCCCACGACATCACCTCGCGCAGCAGCGCCCCCGTCACCATTGACGAAGCCAAGTGCATTGCCGACAAGGGCTGCACGGTGTGCGTGGATGTCTGCCCGCTCGACCTGCTCGCCATTGACCTGACCAAGGGCAAAGCCTTCATGCAGTTTGACGAGTGCTGGTACTGCATGCCCTGCGAGCAGGACTGCCCGACCGGCGCGGTGAAGGTCGACATCCCCTATCTGTTGCGTTGAGGTGGCGATGACTAGCTACCTGCACCGATTACGCGATGACGATGCCGCCACCCGCCGCGTCGCCCTGCTGCAGCTTGCCGATGAGGAAGACGCCGATGCGCTGCCCGAGGTGATTGCGCTGCTCGCGCACGACCCTGCGCCCGAGGTTCGGCTCGAAGCCGTGCGCATCCTCTCAACCTGGGAACAGCCGGACACCGTGACAGCACTCGTCCACGCTCTCGAAGACGCGGATGCTGCCGTGCGTGATGCAGCGGCGCTCGGCCTGGGCGAATTGAAATCGGCGGACTCGGCCGCCGTGCTCTTGCCCTACGTGAGCCACGCAAGCGCCTTTGTCCGTGCAGCGGCCCTGCGCGGCTTGCGCGAGTTGCGCGTGCCCGACAGCGAAGCGCCCGCGCTGCGCGCCTTGCAAGACACGGATGCCACCGTCCGCCGCGAAGCCGTGGCTGTACTCGGCTGGCGCAAGCATGTAGCCGCACTGCCAGCGCTGGCGGAACGCGCCCGTCACGACAACGATGCAGAGGTGCGGCGCGCGGCTGTGGGTGCGCTCGGCCTTGCGACGGATGCATCTGTACTGCCCGCGTTGCTCGAAGCTCTGCGCGACACCGCCTGGCGTGTGCGTGAGGAAAGCGCCAACACGCTCGGCAAGCTCCGCGCGCTGGCTCCCGACTCGCGCGTCACGCAGGCGTTGGCCGATGCGCTGGCGGATGACTACTGGCAAGTCCGTCTGCAAGCCGCTCGCGCACTCGGCCGCTGGCGTGCGGCGCATGCGATTGATGCGCTTGCCGCGTTGTTCGCACACCCCATCAGCAATCTGCGCAAGGAAGCGGCGCTGGCGCTTGGCGAGATCGGCGAAGCCGCTGCCCTGCCCGCCCTGCGCAACGCCGAAGGCGATGGCGACCCCGAAGTCGTCAAGGCCGTGCGGATTGCGCTTGCGCAGATCGAGGGCACCCGTGCAGCCACCTGAGCGCATCGACAACGACATCGCACAAAGCCGACTGCGGCTGCGCTGGGCCAACGCAGCCATTGCACTCGACCACGCGGCGCTGCGCGAAGCCTGCCGCTGCGCTGGCTGCCAGTCCAAGCGACACCACGGCACGCCGGTCCGCGCGCCGGCCGATGTGCGCATCACCGCCATTGAGCCGGCGGGTTACGGCGTGCAGCTGGTCTTCAGCGATGGGCATGCGCGCGGCATCTATCCATGGGCCTACCTGGCTGAGTTGGCTGCCATAGCAATAGGCTGACCTAGGGTCTGTCTACCTGTGAAACGCGCGCACGCGAGGGGCAGATGGGCCGCAGGGCTAGGCGTGGACGGCGCAGCTTAGCCAGCTAAGTAAGCCGGCCGCAACGACGCCCTGCGGCCCATCTGCCCCTCGCCCGAAGGGTTGACCCGAGCGGGGGCCATCTGCTTTGTCGGCGCGCCTTGCAAAGGGAATGACCCTTTGCGGCGGCGTCCTTCGCGCATCTGGCCCCCGCTTGGGCCAACGCGCACGCGTTTCACAGGTTGACAGACCCTAGCTGCGTCTATGCACATGCAATCTTGTTCGTTCCTTCGCGCACGGGTGGTCCGTAGCATCGACCGCACAAAACTCAACTCGCTGGAGGAATCATGCAACCCCAATCGCCCCATACCGCCCCATCGTCTGGCCGACGACGCTGGCTTGCCGCGCTGCTGGGCGCCGGCCTTGCGCTGAGCGCAGGCCTCACCCAAGCCGCAGACCCGGCCGGCACGGTGCGCATCGGCTTTCAGAAGGCGGGGCTGCTGGCCGTGCTGAAAGCGCAGGGCTCACTCGACAAACCGCTGGGTGACCTCGGCTACAAGGTCGAGTGGAAGGAATTCCCCGCCGGGCCGCAACTGCTGGAGGCACTTAACACGGGCAGTATCGACTTTGGCTATACCGGTGCGCCGCCGGCCGTCTTTGCCCAGGCGGCAGGCGCACGCCTCGTCTACGTGGGTGCGGAGCCGGGCGGCAAGACCAACGAGGCGCTGTTCGTGCTCGACGGCTCGCCCGCGCACAGCGTGGCTGACCTGAAGGGCAAGCGCATTGCGCTGCAGAAGGGCTCCAGCTCGCACTACCTGCTGGTGCAGTTGCTCAAGCACGCCAACCTGACGGTGCAGGATGTGCAGCCGATCTACCTGCCGCCCGCCGAGGCACGTGCCGCCTTCGAGAGCGGCGCTGTCGACGCCTGGGTGGTGTGGGATCCGTACTACGCGCTGGCGCAGAAGGCCCTGAAGACCCGCACGCTGGGCGACTTCAGCGCGGTGCCGACCTCCAACTTCTACGAGGCTACGCCGGAGTTTGTCAAAGCGCATCCGCGCGCTGTGAATGCCATCCTGGCGCAGTTGCGCACCTCGGGCCTGTGGGTGAATCAGCATCCGCAGGAGACAGCGGCGCTGCTGGCGCCCAAGCTCGGTATTGAACAACCCGTAGTGGAAACTTGGCTGCGGCGCGTGCCTTACGGCGTAACGCCCATCACGCCGGAAATCGTAGCGTCACAACAGCAGATTGCCGACCTGTTCCTGCAGCAGAAACTGATTCCGAAAGCGGTGAACGTGCAAAGCGCGGTCTGGCAGGCGAGCTTTCCCATCGCAGGGTTGTAAGCAGTGCTAAGGTGCGGCACCACCGTATGCAACGGAGCCGCATCTTGATCCCGAGAACCCCGCTTCTGGCAACGCTGTTTGCTGTGTGTATGGCCGGCCATGGCGCGCCGGCCTGCGCAGCAGAGGTCACCGTCCTCACGGCCGGTGCGTTTCGGCCCGTGCTCGATGCGCTAGCACCCTCGCTGGAACGCGAGAACCACCTCCATCTGATCATCACCAACGACACGGCGGGCGAGCTGGCCAAGCGCATCCGTGCGGGAGCGGTGTTTGATGTGGCCATCCTGCCCGAGCCGCTGGCAAAAACGCTGGCGGAAGCGGGCAACCTGACACCCACCGTCAGGCCTGTTGCGCGCGTCGGCATTGGTGTGGCGGTGCCAGAGGGCGCGCCGAAACCGGATATCTCCACGGTCGAACAGTTCAAGCAAGCGCTGCTGGCTGCACCATCGGTGGCGTATCTGGACCCGGCGGCGGGTGGGTCGTCGGGCATCTATCTGTCAAAGCTGTTTCAGACGCTGGGCATTGCGCAGGCGATCGCGCCCAAGGCGGTGCTCGTGCATGGCGGACTGGTCGGCACCCGGCTGGTCGACGGCCAGGCTGCGCTGGCGGTCCATCAGGTGAGCGAGTTGCTCGCGGTGCCGCATATCCAATACGTCGGGCCACTGCCCGCTGCTATTCAGAACGACACGGTGTACGCCGCCGGCATCAGCCCCCACGCAAAAAGCGTGGAAGGTGCGCAGGCGCTGCTGGATGCGCTACGCAGCCACGAGGCCGCCGCCGTGCTCCAGCGCAAAGGCATGGAGCCGGCAGCGCCACAGTGAGCACAGTGAGCGCAATAAGTGCCGCGGGGCCGGCTCGCCCACGTCAGAAGTTGCCAAAGCGACCGATCAACGCCGTTGCACCCTTGGTGTGCCCTTTGAGCGCGGCGTCGAGCTCTGCGCGGGTGAGCCCGTCGGCCAAGGCGTCTGGCGCCAGGTCGGTGGCGATCAGCACAAACACATAGTGGTGCAAGCCCGTGCCCTTGGGCGGACACGGCCCCAGGTAGGCCGGCTTGCCGATGGCGTTCTGTGCCATGCGCAGGCCACTCCCTGTACCGGCACCTTCGGCCAAGCTCGTCTGCGTGGCCGGAATGCCGTAGGCCATCCAGTGGTTCACGCCCAGGCCACCCGCGCCTTGCGGGTCCGTCACGATCAGCGCCAGGCTTGCGGTGCCGGCCGGCACGTTAGACCACGCCAGTGGAGGCGAGATGTTGTCGCCGGTGCAGTTGGCGTTGGCAGGGTTCTTACCGGCGTATTTCCGGTCCATGACGCCGTTGTCTGCAAACGCGGCCGATTGAATGGTGAACGTGTCACCCTGCGCATGGACGTGCGCCGCAGCAGACAGGCAAGCCAACGAGAACACCGCACAAAACAGAGGGGATTTCACGATATGCATCTCCTGGAAGGGAAGCCGACGAACGGCCACCACAATACGCGAATACAACGTCCGTGGCGGCCACATCACCGCACAGATTGCCCTCAGAGTCCCGTGCGACAATAGCCCGCCCCGGGGGCACCCCGCTGCCTCCGCGCTTGTTGCCTGACCTGACCATAGGAGAACCGGACGCATGTTCGGCGATATCACGCGTTTTCTGCTCGACACGATCTTCACACTCTTCGGCGCGGCGCTGCTCCTGCGCGCCTGGACACAGGCGGTGCGGCTGTCACCGCGCAATCCGCTGTCGCAGGCGATCTTTCAGCTGACGGGCTGGCTGGTGCATCCGCTGCGCCGGGTGATTCCGGCCACGGGTTATATCGACTGGTCGTGCCTGATCGCGGCCTATGTGACGGCGCTGGTGTATCTGCTCTTGCTCCTGGCCACGGTGGGCATCAGCCCGCTGGCATTCCTGCCGATGGGCTTTGTGGCGGCGCTGCTCACCGTGCTCAAGTGGGCCTTCAACACGCTGGTGTGGGTGACCATTGCCTCGGCCGTGCTGTCGTGGGTAGGGCCACATTCGCCCATGGGCGCGGTGCTCAATACGCTGGTCGATCCGCTGTTGCGCCCCATCCGCCGCGTGGTTCCCCCGCTGGGTGGTTTTGACCTGTCGCCTCTCATCTTGTTGGTGATCGCACAAGTGATCGTGATTGCGCTGTCGCATTTGGCGCTTTCACCGTTGTTCATGTGAGTGCGGCATGCACTTTGCTCAACTGAGGTATGCCGGCCCGGGTTCCGGGCGGCGACTCAGGAGGGCATCATGAACAGATGGAAAACGGCACTGGTGTGTGCGATGGCCGCCCTGGCACCCACGCTGGCGGCATGTACGGCGGGCGGCGCAGTGGCTGGCGGTGTGGCGGGGCATGAACTGACACACAGCACGGCCGGCACGATTGGCGGTGCGGCAGCCGGCGCGGTCATCGGCCACGAGTTGAGTAAGTAACCTCAGTCAGTCACCTCAAGCGCTACATCTGCGCAAACAACGCGCGATACGCGCTGGGCGACGTGTGATACGTCCGGCCGAAATGCTGCCGCAGCGACACCGCACTGCCAAAACCCGCCAGTTGCGCAATCGCTTCCACCGGCTGGTGCGTGGTCTCTAGCATGCGCTGTGCATAAGCGAGCCGCTGACCCAGCAACCACTGCCCGACCGTTGTGCCGGTCAGCTCACGAAACCGCCGCGTGAAATTGCGTCGGCTCATGGTGGCACGCTCGGCTAGCGAGTCCAGCGTGTGCGGCTCAGCCAGGTTGGCGACCGTCCAGTTCAACAAATCGGAGAGACGATCGCCGCCCGGCGCATCGTGCAGCGGTTGCTCAATGTATTGCGCCTGCCCGCCCTGCCGGTGCGGCGCCACCACCAGCCGCCGCGCAATACGGTTGGCCACCTCCGCGCCATGCCAACGGCGCACCAGATGCAGGCAGCAGTCCAGCCCAGCGGCGGTGCCGGCAGAGGTCACCAGCCGTCCGTCATCCGCATCCACATACAGCACATCGGGCACCAGCTTCACACGCGGATAGCGCTCTGAAAACGCTTCAACCGCGCTCCAGTGCGTGGTGGCCTCTAAGCCATCCAACACGCCAGCTTCAGCCAGCACGAACGCACCGAGGCATAGGCCGACCACGGTCGCGCCACGCTCGTACGCGTCTCGTACGGCATTGACCATGGACGCAGGCGGCCGCTCATCCGTGTCGCGCCACGACGGCACGATCAGCACGTCGGCACGCGCGGCGTCTTCCAGCGTCAGGTCCGTCTGCACGGCAAAGCCGGCGGTGGTACGCAAACCACCCCGCTTCATGGGTTCGCCCGCGCAGATGCTTAAGCGATACGCCGGCAGCCCGGCCCAGACGCGGTCTTCAAACACCAGGCAGGGCACAGACAGGTGAAACGGGCTGATGTCATTGAACGCCAGAACGGCGATTTCCTTCGGGGGCATGAGGTGTCCGCTGGTTTGACTCCATTCGTTTGGCCCGATTCTTTCGATGAATGTCTTCCGGGCCACTGTCGGGAAGGATAGCCATGCCCGAAGATGCTGTCCACGGGCTCACACAAATGCCCCCAGTCACAACCCCGCCACCCGCTCAAGGAGTCTCGCCATGACTGCAGCCACACAACCCAAGCGCGCCCTGATCGTCATCGATGTGCAGAACGAATACTTCACCGGCGGCCTGCCGATCGAGTATCCGGACCCGCAGCAAACCGTCGCCAATATCGGCGTTGCCATGGACGCGGCGCGCGCGGCCGGCATTCCGGTGATCGTCGTGCAGCAGACATCGCCCGCCAGCTCGCCGCTGTTTGCGATCGACACCGATGGCTGGCAACTGCACCCCGTGGTGGCCTCGCGCCCGCATGATCATTACCTGCGCAAGCTGCTGCCCAGCGCCTATCCGGAAACGGACCTCGCGCAATGGCTGGAAACGCGTGGCATCGACACGCTCACCGTGGTCGGCTACATGACGCACAACTGCGATGCATCCACCATCAACCACGCGCTGCACAACGGTACGGCGGTGGAATTTCTGCACGATGCATCGGGCTCGGTGCCGTATCAAAACCAGGCGGGCTTTGCGACGGCGGAAGAGATCCACCGCGTCTTCAGCGTGGTCCTGCAATCGCGCTTTGCGGCCGTAATGTCGACCCAGGAATGGGTGCACAGCGTGAAGACCGGCGCGGTGCCGGTGCGCGACAACATCTACAAGTCGAATCAGCGGGCGCGCGGCCTGCTGAAGGACGAGGTGGCGCAGCAGGCAGCGTAATGCGCAATGCGTAATGGTTCAGCCGGCCACCGCCTCTTCGGCCGGCAAGAACCCACGGAACGCCACCTCTACCTGCTCCACCATCGACGCTGACGTGGCTTCGCGCAGGGCTGCCATCAACGCATCGAACGCGCCTTCCACAGAGGCGCGGTCGGTGGCCTCCACCAGGCGCTGGCGGATGGGATGCTCAGCAGAGGTAAACGTGCGCGCCGCAATGTCCATCAGGTACATGCGTGCCGCCGCCAGCGAGCGCTTGCGATTGGGCATGGCGGGCTTGGGCACAGCGGCTTCTGGCTCGGTCGCCGGCGCATTGCCGGCACGCTCTTGCCGGCGGATGAAGCCCGCGTTCACCAGCTCGACGATGGCCTGCTCGCCTAGACCGATTTGATGCGCTCTCGCCGCCAAATCCTCGCCCGTGGTTTGGCCATCCACCATGATCAGCAGCGCACGGTTGGACCGGTTCAACATGCCGCTGCGCGCGGCGACTTCCAACCGCCCTGCCTCGGTTTTTTCGAATCGCCCAGACAACATCTGCATGGCAGCCCCTCCGCCCCCAAAGATGGGCACACCGTAGGGCGGCTTGTTTGCAGAATCGTGAAACCGGCGCCCCTTGCCACAGGCCGGCCAACGGCAAACGCTTGCGCTCAGATGGATGTCGCCAAATCCAAACACCCTCCCCCACGGTGGGGCTGACAACCGCACAGCGTTGATGCGGCACATGCCCATGTAGCCAACGCAGGTTCGTCTGCTATTGCCTGAGCCGTCTTCCGGCGACTATGATTTGTTACCGGTACCAACGGAAGCACACGCCTCCAGAAAGCACCACGCCGATTCCCCACAGAGGGAACCTGTTCCACATAACAACGGAGACACCATGCCCACCCAGCCTCCCCGCAGACTGCGCAGCCAGTTGTGGTTCGACGACCCGGGCCACGCCGACATGACCGCCCTCTACGTCGAACGTTTCATGAACTACGGCCTGACGCGCGAAGAGCTGCAGTCGGGCCGGCCGATCATCGGCATTGCGCAAACGGGGAGTGATCTGGCGCCGTGCAACCGGCACCACCTGGAGTTGGCCCAGCGCGTAAAGGCCGGCATCCGCGACGCGGGCGGCATCCCGATGGAGTTTCCGGTGCACCCACTGGCCGAGCAGAGCCGCCGCCCGACTGCTGCGCTCGATCGCAATCTCGCTTACCTCGGCCTGGTGGAGATCCTGCATGGCTTTCCGCTCGACGGCGTGGTGCTGACCACCGGTTGCGACAAGACCACGCCCGCCTGCCTGATGGCTGCCGCCACGGTGGACCTACCCGCCATCGTCTTATCTGGCGGCCCGATGCTGGACGGCTGGCACGAAGGCAAACGGGTCGGCTCCGGCACCGTCATCTGGCATGCGCGCAACCGGCTGGCCGCAGGCGACATCGACTACGAAGGCTTCATGGAACTGACCACCGCGTCGTCCCCGTCGATTGGCCACTGCAACACGATGGGCACCGCGCTATCGATGAATTGCCTAGCCGAAGCGCTGGGCATGTCGCTGCCCGGGTGTGCCAGCATCCCGGCGGCGTATCGCGAGCGCGGGCAGATGGCCTATGCCACCGGCAAGCGCATCGTCGACCTGGTGCACGAAGACATCCGCCCCTCACAGATCATGACGCGCGCGGCATTCGAGAACGCCATCATGGTGGCATCGGCGCTTGGCGCATCGACCAACTGCCCGCCGCACCTCATCGCGATTGCGCGCCACATGGGCGTGGAACTGAGCCTGGAAGATTGGCAACGCCATGGGGAGTCCGTGCCGTTGCTCGTGAACTGCATGCCGGCCGGCGAATACCTGGGTGAGAGTTTTCACCGCTCGGGCGGCGTGCCGGCCGTGTTGCGCCAGCTCAACGCAGCGGCACTGCTGCGGCGCGATTGCCCCACCGTGTCCGGCCGCACGATTGGTGCGATTGCCGATGCCGCCCCCGATGCCGACCGCGACGTCATCTTCCCGGCGGACGCACCGCTCAAGCATCGTGCGGGCTTCATCGTGCTGTCGGGCAATTTCTTTGACAGCGCCATCATGAAAATGTCGGTGGTGGGCGAGGCCTTTCGGCAGACCTACCTGAGCGAGCCCGGCGCGGAAAACGTCTTCGAGACGCGCGCCATCGTCTTCGATGGGCCGGAGGACTATCACGCCCGCATCAATGATCCGGCGCTAGAGATCGACGAGCGCTGCATTCTCGTCATCCGTGGCTGTGGAACGGTCGGCTATCCGGGCAGCGCGGAGGTCGTCAACATGGCGCCGCCCGCGGCGCTGGTCAAGCAAGGGATCGAATCGCTGCCGTGCATGGGCGATGGCCGGCAGAGTGGCACCTCGGCAAGCCCATCGATCCTGAACATGTCTCCAGAGGCGGCCGCTGGTGGCGGGCTCGCGCTATTGCGTACCGGTGACCGCATTCGGGTGGACCTCAACGCGCGCAAAGTCGATGTGCTGGTGGATGCGGACGAGCTTGCGCGCCGGCGTGAAACCGCAACGTTCAGCGTGCCGCAGTCGCAAACGCCTTGGCAGGAACTCTATCGGCAGTTCGTCGGGCAGCTCTCCACTGGCGGATGCTTGGAGCCGGCCACGCTGTATCTGAACGTCATCGAGACGCGCGGCAACCCACGGCACTCGCATTGATGCATGCAGCGGCCGGCGGCGGATGCGCCGGCTATGCGCTCTCGCGCTCGACCACGCTGAAGTCGATGCGCGAGAGCTTGCGCGCGCCCGTGAACTCGACAACACCGAGCGCATCGAGCAATACCTCGCCGGCCCGCAGGCCGATGCCATAGGCGTCAACGGAAATCGTCGTGATGGTCGGGTGGCAACACCATGCGATTTCAAAATTGCCGAAGCCCGCGACCGCGATGTCGCCAGGCACGGATAGGCCACGCCGGTAGCATTCCATGATGGCGCCGAAGGCCGACATATCGCTTACGCACATCACAGCGTCGGTATCGGGCCAGGCTTCCAGCAAGGCGGCCATGGCGGGCCCACCGTGACTCATCGTGATGGGGGAGTCGCCCAGACGAATCACGCGCGGCTCGCCCAGGCCCAGCGCCTTGATGCCGCTGACATAGCCACGCATGCGATCGGTGCCGCGCCGGTCCAGCTCGCTGGCGCCGCACAGGAAGCCGATGCGCCGGTAGCCGCGTGCGTACAGGTGACGCACCATCGCTTGCGAGGCCTTGGCGTTGGAAAACCCCACCGCCATGTCGATCGGCCGTTCCGGCAGGTCCCACATCTCGACAACGGGGATGCCGGCGCGCTCCAGCAGTGCGCGCGTGCCTGCGCTGTGGTGGCGCCCCGTCAATGCAATGCCACGCGGCTGATGGCGCAGCAGGGACTTCACCAGCGCCTCTTCCTGATCGAGGTGGTAGTCGGTGTCGCCCAACAGCAATTGCAGGCCGTGCGGGGCGAGGGCATTCGTCAGGCCGCGCACGGTATCCGCAAAGTTGGAACTGGCCAGCGAAGGCACCAGGGCGGCAACGAATTCCGATCGACCGCTGGAGAGCATCCCGGCTGCAGCGGTTGCAACGTAGCCGAGTGCGTCAATGGCCTGCTGCACGCGCGCCCGGGTGGCGGGCGACACGCTCCCCCCCGTCAGCACCCGCGACACCGTCATCTTCGACACGCCAGCAAGGCGGGCCACATCAGCCATGCGAGGGGGTGTTGCGTTAGCGGCGTCGTGGCTCATGGCGGCAAGGCAAAAGAGGAGTTGCGATCATAGCGGAACCGGCCACACCGCCATGGTGCAGCCCGCGCACTACGCCTGCGCCAGCGCGCGGCCGATGCGGTCTGCCATGCCTGCCACACCCACAACGAGCCGCTTCTCCCGCCGCGTGTCCAGCCGGCTGATGGGCACGCTGGAACTCACCGCTACGCGCTTGCCCAGCGGCGTCACGCCCACGAACGCGGCGAAGCACGCCAGCCCCGCAACCACCTCCTCACGCTCGCTCGCCAGTCCTCGCGTGCGAATGCTCGCAAGCTCGTCCAGCAGGTCGGCACGGCGCGTGGTGGTGCGCTCCGTCATTGCGGCTAGGCGGGCCGGCAGGAGCGCGCATACGGCTTCGTCATCAAGACTCGCGAGCAGCGCCTTGCCCAACGCACAGCAATGTGCCGGCAGGCGCAGGCCAACATCGGAGACGAGGCGGACCGGCCTGGGTGCATCCTCCCGCGCGATGTACACGACTTCCGTGCCGTCGAGCACGGCAAGCTGCACGACTTCGTTGTGTGTCGCCACAAAGGCAGCGGATTCGCGCCGGAATGCAGCCAGTAGATGATCATGCCGGAAATAGGCGTTACCCAGCTCAAACAGGGTCAAGCCTATCAGATAGCCGTCGGCCCGCTTCTCGATCCATCGGCGTTTTTTGAGCGACTCCAGCAAGAGGTACAGCGTGCTCCTGGACATGCCCGTGGCCTGCGCCAAAGCGGCCGGACGAACGGGGGACGTCGCCGCGCAGAGTATTTCCAGCACTTCATGAATGCGCTTGAGCGCCGGGACTTCGTAGTCGGTCTTCACTGCGAACACGCCCTGCTTGTGATGAGGCTGATTGTCCAACAGGTTGGAAATTACGCCACCGTGTTGGACACCCTGCACTGCCCTCTCTACGATCACGCGGTCTCGGGTTCAACTGATGGAGCGCACATGACCGCTATTACCGATTACCTGCCACACGATCTGGAGCGCGCAACGCTCGTCGGCCGGGTCTGGCGTACGACCGCCAATGGCGATGGCCCGTCTGTCGTGGTGGTGCGCAACGGGGTCGTGTTCGATATCACGCAGGCCATGCCAACGGTGGCGGACCTGTTTGAGCATTCGGACGCGCTGGCCATCGCGCGGCAAGCGCCGGGGGAAGACCTGGGCCGCGTGGAAGCGCTGGTCGAGCGCTCGTTGGCCGCCGATCGCTCCAGCAACGCACCCACCCTGCTCGCTCCGAACGATCTGCAGGCCATCAAAGCCTGCGGTGTGACGTTCGCAGTCAGCCTGATCGAGCGCGTGATCGAAGAACAGGCTGGCGGTGACCCGGCCAAGGCCCGCGACGTGCGCGAGTCCATTGTCGGGGTGGTGGGCTCCGATCTCTCCAAGATCAAGCCCGGCTCCGACGCCGCGATTCGACTCAAGGCGGAATTGCAGCGCCGGGGCGCGTGGTCGCAATACATGGAAGTCGGCATCGGGCCTGATGCGGAAGTGTTCTCGAAATCGCAACCGATGTCCGCCGTGGGCTTCGGCGCCGACGTGGGCCTGCACCCCGCCTCGCGCTGGAACAATCCCGAGCCGGAGATCGTGCTCGCGGTCAACAGTGCTGGGCACGTCGTGGGCGCGGCGCTCGGCAACGACGTGAATCTGCGCGACATCGAAGGGCGCTCCGCATTGCTGCTGGGCAAATGTAAGGACAACAACGGCTCGTGCGCCATCGGCCCGTTCGTGCGCCTGTTTGACGAACACTTCACCATCGACACCATCCGCACAACGCAGGTGTCGCTGCGCGTTGAGGGTGCCGACGACGGCTTCGTGCTCGACGGCGTCAGCCACATGAGCGAGATCAGCCGTGACCCGCTCGATCTCGTTGCGCAAACCTGGGGCCGGCATCATCAATACCCAGACGGCTTCATGCTGTTCCTCGGCACGATGTTCTCGCCGATCAAGGATCGCGATGCGCCGGGCGCCGGCTTCACGCATCACCTGGGCGACCGCGTGACGATCAGCGCGCCACCGCTGGGCGCGCTGGTCAACACGGTGCGCCTGTCGACTGAGATTGCGCCGTGGACCTTCGGTGTCCGCGCCCTGTATCGCAACCTGGCGGCACGCGGGCTCGTCCGTCAGGATTGACCCGTCGCCGCTGCCGAAACCGCTGCGGAAAAGTCCACCGCACATTCCGTAGAAGGCAGCCCCTTGACCGGCGCGCGAAACGCGAACAACCCGCCCGCAAGCGGCTGCTCCTGCAATGCTGCGTCCGTCAGGCCCTTTCGGGCGGTGGTCGCATAGACCGTCTGCAAGTCATCACCGCCAAACGCAAGCTTGGTGATGTTGGAACACGGAAACTCGACGCGCCCGATACATCTGCCGTCGGGCGCGAACCGTTCGATCCGGCCTCCGCCGAACAGCGCGATCCACACGCACCCTTCCTCATCCACAGCCATGCCATCGGGATGACCGGCGCCCTCAATCGCAGTGAAGACGCGTTTGCGCTCCAGCGCGCCGTCGTCGCCCAGGTCGAAGGCATAGACCACGCGCTGCAACGTATCGGTGTGATACAGCGTGCGGCCATCCGGGCTTGCGGTTGGACCATTCGTGATCACGTAGCCCGAATCGCGCACGCTGAGTTGGCCGTCGAGACCCACGCGATAGAGTTGCCCGCTCGGCGCACGCTCCGCATCGTCCATCGAGCCAAACCACAGCGCCCCGGTGCGGTCCACATAGCCGTCATTCAGGCGGTTCCCTGGCCGGTCGCCCTCAACGGGCAACACGCGGCTGAAGGTGCCTGAGGCAAAGTCGAACTGGTAAAGGCCGCCGTGTATGCCGCAGATCCAACTGCCATCCACGCTGGGCAGCGCAAAGCCGATCTGCCCAGGGGCAATCCAGCTACGGCGCATGGCGGTGTCGGGGTCAAAGCGATAGAGCCGCCGACCCTTGATATCGACAAAGACCACGCAGCGCGATGCGGCATGCCACACCGCGCCTTCGCCCAGCGTTGCCGCAACACGCCAGACGCATTCCGGAACGCTCGGGGCCATCATCCGCCGTACCACCCTGCATCAACAAAGTACTCGCGGGCGGTGCAACGCGCGGCGTCGTCCGATGCGAGAAACAGCGCCATGCGTGCCACGTGTTCCGGCTCAACACGCTCATGCAGGCATTGCTCACGCAGCAGCTTGGCTTCGCTTTCGGGCGATTGCCAGAGCGCCATCTGACGCGGTGTGCGGACCGCGCCCGGCACGATGCAATTGACGCGGATGCCGAAGCCGCCCAGATCACGCGCCAAGCCACGCGTCAGGCCTTCAATGCCCGCCTTGGCCGTCATGTAAATGGCGAGGTCCGGCTGGGCCAGATGCCACGAGATGGACCCAAGGTTCAGAATCACGCCGCGCCCCAGCGTCTTCATGCCCGGCAGCACCGCTTGCGCGCAAAAGTACTGATGGCGCAGGTTCACCTCGATGCGGTTGTCCCAATACGCCTGCGACACGTCTCCGATCTGGTGGCGATCATCATTCGCGGCGTTGTTGATCAGGACTTCGACGGGGCCGGACGCCGATTCGATCTCCGCGAACGTGGCGATCAGCGCATCGATATCGCGCAGATCGCAGTGACGGAAGACTGGCGGATGCACGCACTCACCCAGCGACGACGCCAGCGCTTCTGAGTCCGCACGCGCGATATCCAGGAACGTAACGCGCGCCCCCTGCCGTGCAAAGCCTTCAACGATGGCGGCGCCAATGCCGCTGCCGCCTCCGGTAATCACAACGTTCTTGTTAGCGAGGCTCGGATAAATTGCGTAAGACATGGGAGATTCCAGTGACTGCAAAGAGATAAAGCGTGTAGCGGAGATTCAACGGCGGCCAGAGCGCGAGATCACATCCACCCAGACGGCCAGCACCAAGATGCCGCCCTTGACGATCATCTGCCAGTACGCGTCGACGTCGAGCATCGACATGCCGTTGTCCAAACTGGCCATGACCAGCGCACCGACCAGCGCGCCGTAGACCGTGCCCGCGCCGCCTCGCATCGAGGTGCCGCCGATGAAGCAGGCCGCAATGGCATCCAGCTCGCCCATGCTTCCTGCAGATGGCGAACCCGCAGCGAGACGTGCCGTATTGACGATGCCGGCAAACGCACACATCAGGCCCATCAGCCCGAAGATGGCGAGCTTCACGCGATCGGTATTGATGCCCGACAGACGCGTGGCTTCAAGATTTGAGCCCACGGAGTAGATGCGGCGACCGAATACCGTCTGGCTGGCAATCCACGAAAAAATACCCAGCAGCGCCAGCACGAGCAGCACCGGCACCGGGATACCGCCATAGCTGTTGAGCGTGGCGACAAACGCGACGATGACCGCGCCCGCCGCAACCAGCTTGGCAACGTCCTGCCACAACGGCGCAACGTCGAGTTCATAGCGACGGTGTTCGCGCCGCTGCCGGATCACCACGAAGATCAACAGGCAGAAGATCAGCACTGCCATCAGGTCGCCCACGTGGCGCGGCAGGTAGCCCTGGCCGATCAGCACGAAGCTGTCTGACACCGGCGCAATGGTCGAGCCGTGCGTCAGCCCCAGCAGGATGCCGCGATACGCCAGCATGCCGCCCAGCCCAACGATGAAGGACGGCACGCCCCGGTAGGTCGACCACCATCCGTTGAACAGCCCCATGGCCACGCCGAGCAGCAACACCACGGGCACCGTAGCCGTGATCGGCCAACCCAGCCCTTGATCCAGGATGGCCGCCACGCCGCCAAGCAAGCCCAGCATGGAACCAACCGAGAGATCAATCTCGCCCGCGATAATGACGAACACCATCCCGCAGGCCAGCATCCCTGTAATCGACATCTGGCGCAGCAGGTTGGAGAGATTGCGCGGCGAGGTAAACGCACCATTGGTCAGCATCGAAAAAAACAGCCAGATGGCGGCCACGGCGATCAGCAACGCCAGGATCTTGTAACGTGCGAAGAGTTGCCGCAGGCGCTGGCTTGCCTTGAACGTGCTGCGCGCGGGGTCCGAATGGTCCACCTTGCCGGCGGTTTGTGGGCTGGTTTGAGAAGTCATGCGTGACCTGCCTGATGGAAAGTGGGTACGTGCCTGGATGTGTGCCGGACCGGCTGAATGGCGGCGGTCAGAATGTGTTCTTGCGTCAGCCCGTCGTTCAGGAAGTCGCCGCGCAGTTCCCCCTCGCCGATCACGAGCACGCGGTCCGAGATGCCAAGCACCTCCGGCAACTCCGACGAGATCACGATGATGGCCATGCCGCGCTTGGCGAGGTCGCCAATCAGCTTGTAGATCTCGTACTTGGCGCCCACGTCCACGCCGCGGGTCGGCTCATCCAGAATCAGCACGCGCGGCTCGGTCAGCAACATACGCGTGAGCACAGCCTTTTGCTGATTGCCGCCAGACAGGCTGGCAATCGGCAACATCGGATGCGCGGCACGCACCGCAAGCCGGCGCATCTCCTTGCGGATCGTGTCGAGCTCGGCCGCCCCGTCAATCCGCCCGAAGTTTGCGAAACGCTGGAGAACGGCGAGCGTGATGTTGTGCCCCACGCTCATCAACGAGACGATGCCGTGACGCTTGCGGTCTTCCGGCACCATCGCAATACCCGCACGGATGGCGTCGAGCGGCGCGCGGACCTTCAACGGTTTTCCGTCAAGCACCAGTTCCACTTCACTGGCGCCCTCGTACGCGCCAAACACTGCCTGCATCAACTCCGTGCGCCCCGCGCCAACCAACCCAGCTATGCCGAGAATTTCGCCGCGCCGCACCGAAAACGACACATCGTCGACCCGCTTGCGCGCTGGGTTGTTCACGTCGTAGCACGTCACGTTGCGCGCTTCGAACACCACCTCGCCGATCGCGTGTGGCTCGCGCGGGAACAGCTGCGTAATCTCGCGCCCGACCATCTGCGCGATGATGCGATCGGTCGTCAGCTCGGCCATCGGCGCTGTGGACACATGGCGGCCATCACGGATGACGGTAACCGTGTCGCACACCGCTTCCACCTCGTCGAGCTTGTGCGAGATGTAGACGCACGCAATGCCGCGCGCCTTCAGGTCGCGCACGATGTCGAGCAGGATGCGCGTTTCCGCCGCCGTGAGCGATGACGACGGCTCATCCAGAATCAGCAGCTTGGCGCGCTTGTTCAGTGCCTTGGCGATTTCAATCAGTTGCTGATGGCCGCCGCCGTAGTGCATCACCGGCAGCGCAACGTTGATGCCCTGGATGTTCAGATCGCGCAGCAGCTTGTCTGCGCCCTGGTACATGGCCGCGTAATTCATACGACAACCCGTCATGCGCCCACCCGGCAGCGTGATCTCGTTGCCGAGATAGATGTTCTCGGCCACCGACAGCTCCGGCACCAGCATCAGCTCCTGATGGATGATGACGATGCCCGCGCGCTCCGTGTCGCGGATGCCGCTGGCGTGAAGCGGCCGCCCTTCCCACAGGATTTCGCCATCCCAGGTGCCGCTCGGGTAGACGCCCGAGAGCACCTTCATGAGCGTCGACTTTCCTGCGCCGTTCTCACCGCACAGGCCAACACACTCGCCCGGCCTCACAACCAGGTTGATACCGTCGAGCGCCTTTACACCGTCAAAGGTTTTGACGATGCCGCGCATCTGCAGCAGAGGTTCAGACATGCTCCGTCCTTTGGAGTCGAACGCGGCCGGCGATGAAGCGGTGCACTCATACCTCATGCCCCATCACCGGCACATACTGCAGTTGCCTTACTGGGCGCCGATCTGCGCCTGCGTGTAGAAGCCGTCTTTCACCACCAGGTTGACGTTGTCCTTGGTGAGCTGGGTGGGTTGCAGCAAGACCGTGTCGACCTTCTTCTTGCCGTTGTCATACTGCGAGTTGTATTTCGGCTTGTCACCCTTGGCGAGCGATACCGAAAGCTGCGCGGCCTCGCTGGCAATCAGCTTGAGCGGCTTGTAGACCGTCATCGTCTGCGTACCGGCAATCACGCGCTTGACGGCGGCAAGGTCGGCATCCTGCCCCGACACTGGCACCTTGCCGGCCAGCTTCTGCGCAGCCAGCGCCTGGATCGCGCCACCTGCCGTGCCATCGTTGGATGCCACCACGGCATCGATCTTGTTGTTGTTCGCTGTCAGCGCGTTTTCAACGATGCCCAGCGCAGCCGACGCGCTCCACTCCGGCACCCATTGCGAGCCGACGACCTTGATGTCGCCGCGGTCGATGGCCGGTTTCAACACCTTCAACTGGCCCTCACGCAGCATCTTCGCGTTGTTGTCGGTGGGGGCGCCGCCCAGCAGGAAGTAGTTCCCCTTCGGGCGTACGTTGTAGACGCCCTGGGCTTGCAGCTCGCCCACCTTCTCGTTGTCGAACGAGATGTAGGCATCAACATCAGCGTCGAGAATCAGACGGTCGTACGACACCACCTTGATGCCGGCCTTCTTGGCCTCGGCCACCACGTTGGTCAGCGCCTTGGAGTTGAACGGCACGATGACGATCACGTCGACACCGCGCGAGATCAGGTTCTCGATCTGCGAGATCTGGCGTTGCTCGCTGGCATCGGCCGATTGCACCGACACCTTCGCACCCAGTTTTTCCGCTGCAGCGACAAAGTAATCGCGGTCGCGCGACCAGCGCTCGACACGCAGGTCGTCAATACAAAAACCGATTTCCGGCTTCTCCTTGCTCGCATGCGCCAGCGGCGCCGCCATCGACAGGCTGGCGAGCACTGCACCGCAAAACGCGGCCCTCAGAACACAACGGCGTTGGTTCGATTTCATGTCTCACTCCATCTTCTTGTGTTGGTGGGTACACCTGGGGTGCCGGGGCGCATGCTGCACCGCAATAGTGATGTGATCTCGCCCGGCTCGACGGCAACGGCATGGTGCATGCGCCCGCTCGGCACCGGCAATTACGAAATTGCCCAAGCGCCCTAACATTTCTTGCCACCCCACTGCGATCGTCTGACAGCGCCGCAGGCAGCCCCTAGAATGTGGCAGCCGTTTGGCAAACCCACTGCCACCGCGAGCGCCCCTCAACCACCATGCATCGTCAACTGCCCGATCCCTCGCAGCACGCGCGGATTCATCGCATTGCGCTGCTGTTCAACGCCAACAAGGTGTATGACCGCGAAATCATCACGGGCATTGGCGACTACATGCGCTCGACCCGCGTGACGTGGGACGTGTTTCTGGAAGAGGATTTCCGCTGCCGCCTACCCGGCATCGAGCGCTTTGACGGCGACGGCATCATCGCGGATTTCGACGACCCCACCGTGGCCGAAGCGCTGCGTGACTGCCCACTGCCGGTGGTCGCCGTCGGCTCGTCGTATGAAGACGCCGCGCACTACCCGGCCAACGTGCCCTACGTCGCCACGGACAACGGCAAGCTGGTCTCGCTGGCCTACCGTCACCTGATCGAGGCTGGCCTGCAGCACTTCGCGCTGTACAGCCTGCCCCAGGCGCCAGAAAACCGGTGGGCGCAGCAGCGCGAGTTGGCCTTTACCCACTTGCGGCGGCTAGACAATCCCGCCGCGCCCATCGCGCAAGAGATCTACCGCGGCCTCTCAACCAGCGCGCCCACGTGGCATCAGGCGATCAGCCAGTTGATTGAATGGCTGCGCGGCTTGCCCAAGCCCATCGGCATCATCGCGGTGACGGATGCGCGGGCGCGGCATCTGCTGCAGGCGTGCGTGTCAGCGGGGTTCGCGGTGCCGGAAGAAATCGCCATCATCGGCATCGACAACGATCCGCTCACGCGCACGCTGAGCCGTATCCCGCTGTCGTCCGTCATTCAGGGCACCATGGAGATGGGCCGCACCGCCGCACACCTGCTGCATCAGATGCTGGGCGGTGCCCGTTTGGGAGAATTGGCGGGCCGGCAGATTCTCGTGCCGCCGGTTGGCATCAACGTACTGGCATCGTCCAGGCACCAGCCACTGGCCAGCCCGTATGTCATGCGTGCGCGGCACTTCATCCGGCAATATGCCTGCCAGGGAATCAAGACCGAGCAGGTCGCGGACTACGTCGGTATCTCGCGCTCCTCGCTCGAAGAACACTTTCGTCGTGAATTGCATTGCACCGTGCACCAGGAAATCCTTCGCCATAAGCTCGACGCCGCCAAGCACATGCTGGCCAGCCGCGATGTCGCCACCGCCGAGGTGGCGGTGCGCTGCGGCTTTACCTCCCCGCAATACATGCACGCCGTATTCCGTCGCGAGCTGGATTGCACACCACGTGAATACCAAGAACGCACCATCGCACAGGGCCAATCATGAGCATCGCGCAAGCGCTTTCCACCTACGCGCCGGTCGATGGCACCATCTCAACGACAACTTGGGGGCGATTGCCCGGCGGTGAACCGGTTCGGTTGTTTACGCTGCGCAATGCCCAGGGCATGCGTGTTTCGATCAGCGATCTCGGGGCGACGCTCGTCTCATGGCAAGCGCCCGACCGTGGCGGGCGCCTAGGCGAGATTCTTCTCAACCACGAATCGCCCCTCGCTTACCTTGAATCGGCGGGCTTCCTGGGGGGCTTGATCGGGCGCTGGGCCAACCGCATTGCCGGCGCGCGTTTTACGCTCGATGGCATCGACTACGCGCTCGATCGCAACGAAGGCGGCAATCTGCTCCACGGCGGCGCAACCGGCTTTCATCGCGCGCTGTGGGCCACTGACGAGCAAGACGGCACACTCGTCATGCGGCTCACCTCCCCCGAGGGCGATGCCGGATTCCCCGGCAATGTCGCCGTGCAGGTTCGCTATGCATTGGATGACGACGGCACGCTGTCGATCGATTACGAAGCGCGCACCGATGCGCCCACGCCCGTCAACTTGACGAGCCACGGCTATTTCAACCTGAGCGGCAAACCCGGCACCGACATCAAAGGCCACATCCTCTCCATTGATGCCGACGCGTATTGGGAAGTCGATGCCAAGCTGATTCCGACGCGGCTATCCAGCGTCGCCGGTACGGCATTTGATTTTCGGCAGGGGGCGCCGATTGGGGTCCGGCTGGATTGGCCCCACGCGCAACTCGCGCAGGCCGGTGGGTTCGACCACTGCTTCGTGCTGCGCAACGCAGCGTTGAACGATGCCCTGCAAGTGCGCCCGGTCGCGCGGCTGTATGACCCCGGCAGCGGCCGCGAGTTGACGGTGCTGACAGACCAACGTGGGCTGCAGTTCTACTCGGGCCAAAAACTCTCGGGCACGCACGCGCCACGCAGCGGCTTGTGCCTGGAAGCGAGCGCGTATCCGAACCACGTCAACATGCCCGACGCGGAAACGGTCATGCTCCGGCCCGGCGCGGTGTATCGGCAGCGCACCCAATATCGCGTGTCGATTGCCCGCGAAACGTGAGGCGAGCAGGCTAAATTTCAGTGCGCCGCAGCGGCGCCATGCATGACCTCGTGCGCGTCGCGAATGCCGTTGAACCACGCATTGAGTACCACCGCCACCAGCGTGCCCATCACGATGCCGCTGTGGGTAATGGGCCGCATCCAATCCGGAAAGTGATGGAAGAAGGCCGGCGCCAACGTCGGCATCATCCCAAAGCCGACCGACACGGCAATGATCAGCAGGTTATGGCGCTGCTGCTGGAAATCCACCATGCCCAGCATGCGAATGCCGGCAGCGGCCACCATGCCGAACATCACCAGCCCCGCGCCGCCCAGCACGTATTGCGGCACCGAGGCCACCACATACGACAGCTTCGGAAACAGCCCCAGCACGATCAGCAGCACACCACCGGCCGCCGCCACATAGCGTGAACGCACACCGGTAATCGACACCAGCCCGATGTTCTGCGAGAACGACGTATGCGGGAACGTGTTGAACACACCCGCCACCACCGTCGCCAAGCCATCGGCACGCAGGCCATTCGTCAACTCGTTGCGCGAGATTGGTTTGCCGACCACGTGCGCCAGCGCCAGGAACATGCCGGTCGACTCCACCAGCGTGATCACGATCACGATGCACATCGAAATGATGGCCGACAGCTCGAACCTGGGCATGCCAAAGTGGAACGGCGTCACCAGCGTCATCAGCGGCGCGGCGCCTGCATCCGCCAGCGACACCTTGCCGAAAGCGGCGGCCACCAGCGTGCCCGCGACGATGCCCAGCAGCACAGCGATATTGCACAGCAGGGCGTTGCCGAACTTGGTCAGCAGCAGAATTGTCACCAGCACCAGCGCGGCAATGGCCAGGCCAAACGGATCACCAAAGGCCGGGTTCGGCACCATCTGTTTCACGCCGTCCACCACCTGCGGAATCATCTGCTGACCACCCGCTGCCCAGTTGATGCCCACGCTCAGCAGCGAAAAGCCGATCAGCATGATCACGGTGCCCGTCACCACGCGCGGAAACAGGCCCAGCAGCCGGCCCATCAGCGGTGCAATCGCAATACCGAACACGCCTGAAACGATGGACGCCCCAAAGATGCCCGGCAGCCCCATGCCGGGCTCCACACCGATGGCGATCATGGGTGCCAC
Source organism: Ralstonia sp. R-29 (assembly GCF_049913345.1). Taxonomy (NCBI): domain Bacteria; kingdom Pseudomonadati; phylum Pseudomonadota; class Betaproteobacteria; order Burkholderiales; family Burkholderiaceae; genus Ralstonia; species Ralstonia sp. R-29. Next base: position 54,343 of record NZ_CP184378.1, on the reverse strand, counting down.
CGCGGCAAACGTCACCCCCATCATCACCGGCAAGCGAATCCCGAAGATCAGAAAGCCGAGCGACTGGATGAGCGTGCCGATGCCGGCTGCAAACAGGTCGCAATTGACCAGATAGGAGAGATCGCTCTTCGACAGACCGAGCGCATTGCCGACAATCAGCGGCACGGCAATCGCGCCGGCATACATCACCAGCAGGTGCTGCAGGCCGAGCGCGAACAGGCGCGGCAGCGGCAAGCGCTCGTTGACAGGGTCCACGCAGGTGGAGGACGCAGGCGAAGGGTGGCCGGGGGATTGGCGCATGTTTTGTCTCCGGATGCCGCCCCCCTGTGCGTGCCGGGGAGCGTGCTTGGGCAGGCCGCGCAAGGCGCATCGGCTGCCAACATGTGTGTGACGTGATGCCGCACATTTGCCGGCAATCTTGGAGACCGCGTTTGTATCTGTCAACAATATGCGCCGTCTTTTGTGTACATATTTTGGGTTCATGTACGCGCGTGCGCTTCGAACATCCCCACGCCCTGGTAGAACACGCCCGAATCCAGCCGCACCTTGTAGAGGATGACGCACCGCAACAGGCCGCTTTCCGCTACCACGGGCGTGAGGGTGTACGTGTTGCCCCCGAACGGGCTGCCGCCTTGGCACGCGGCCCCCAACCCAGGCTGGTAGTGGCGGATCAGCAGAGTGGCTTGCGCGCCGTTTGCACGCACTTCCACGCTGCCGATCAAGCGCAAGACACCGTTCTGCCAGACCATATCGAGCGTGCCTTGCGCCTGCCCAACAGGGCCGCTGCCGGCCGCCACGGTAGGCGATGTGAAGGTACCCAGACACCCGAGTGCGGTGTGTCGGCGCAGCAGCGCGGTGCTCTGTTCGACCACGGCGTAGTGGCATTCCCCGGCATCGCCGGCGATGTGCCGCACATGTCCGCCCAAGCGCGCCTGGCCATGTGTCCAGCGCCCGTGCATATAACCGCGTAGATGGAGAACGTCAGCCAGTTCGGCGGCGGCGCCAATCAGCTGATAGTCGTTGATGCCGACAATGGCACCCGAGGGAAGTTGCGCCAGCCGCGCGACGCTGCCGCTGGTCTGTCGCGCCGGCCCACCCAGCACAAACCTGGGCGGCGCACTCGGGCGCGATGGCCGGGGAGAAAACGTGGCAGCCCGGGCATCGGCCAAGCGGATGATCTGTCCGCCATGTCCGGGTTCCTGACAACCTGTCAAGCCACAAACGGCCCCCCTTTTTGATGCGCGGCCTGCGCATCCGAAACATCAAGTTGACCGGCCAAGTAAGAATCTGAATGCATGCGGGTTCTATGAGGAAGGGTTGACTGCCGCGCCCCGCTTGAAATGTGCCGCGGAGCGCGCCTCGGCGAGGCCGTTTCAGCCTAGGCAGTGGCGCATCCGAAATTCAGAAACCAACAGAAGTTGATACTTCTTGATATTCGAGCCGCTTCCCTCACCTGGGTGGCTCGTCCACCCCCTGCGACGCCATGGCCAACCCCCACTACGATCCATCCAAACCCCACCACACCCCCGACGGATTCCGCAACCGCTACCCGCACCCCCGCACGAACGGCGATTTCTGGAAATGGCAGCAGGAGCGCCGCCGCCTCAATCTGCCCAAGCCGCCCACGCAGGACCTGTCCTGCGTCGCGCCCAATCTGGCCGCCGTGCACCGGCCGCCCAACGTGCCGCAACTCACCTGGATCGGCCATGAAACGCTGCTGCTGCAGATCGACGGCCTGAACGTGCTGACCGACCCGGTGTTCTCCAAGCGCGCATCGCCCCTGCCCTTTGCCGGGCCACGCCGGCACCAGCCGCCCGGCCTGTCGCTCAAGCAATTGCCGCATATCGACCTGGTGCTGATCTCGCACAACCACTACGACCATCTCGACAAAGCCAGCGTGCGCGCGCTCATGCGCCAGCCCGGTGGCGCACCGATGTTTTTCGTACCGCTGGGGATCGACCACTGGTTTGCGCGCAACGTGCGCGGCACGCGCCTGTCGGGTAGCAACGCCAACGTACGTGCATTCGATTGGGATGACGAGGCGAACTTCGGCCCATTCACCGCGTATTTCTGCGCCGTGCAGCACTGGTCCGCACGCGGCCTGTACGACCGCAACCACACGCTGTGGGGCAGTTGGGCGCTGCTGCATCCGCAGTTGCGCTTCTGGTTCTCGGGGGACTTGGGGTATTCGCAAGACACACGCGACATTGGCGCGCGCTTTGGCCACTTTGATGTGGCGGCAATTGCCGTGGGTGCTTACGAGCCGCGCTGGTTCATGAAGTCCCAGCACATTGATCCGACCGAAGCCGTGCAGGTGATGCGCGACATCGGCGCGCAACAGGCCGTGGGCATCCACTGGGGCACGTTCCCGCTGACGGACGAAGCACTCGACCAGCCCATCACCGATCTGGCGAACGCGTTGAAGGCGGCCAACGTGCCGGCCGAGCGCTTCACCCTCTTCCGCCACGGTGAAACGCGCGTGTGGGATGCCGAGGCAGCGCGCCTTGTCACCGAGTTGCACCAAGAAAAAACGCGGCCGCGAGATGACTCGCTGGCCGCGCAATAGAAAACTGGCAGCGTAGAACTGCGCCGAGATCAGGTCGGCGTCGGCAGCCACGCGCGGTCGCGCAGCTTGGCGCGAATGCGGGCAATGGCCTGGCTGTGGATCTGGCACACGCGCGATTCCGACACGCCCATCACGGCGCCGATTTCGCGCAGGTTCAGATCCTGCTCGTAGTACAGGCTCATCATGAGCTTTTCGCGCTCGGGCAGACCTTCGATGGCGGCCACGACCGATTCGCGCAGGTCGTGGTCCAGCAGTTGGTCCAGCGGCGTGGCGTCGTTCTCGGCGGCGCGGTTTTCGATGAAGGCGTCGGCGTCTTCGCGATCGAAGTCTTCGTAATACAGCAGCTGGCTGCCTTGCAGGTCGACCAGTTGCTTCTGGTATTCGGCCAGCGACATGCCCAGTGCAGCAGCAATCTCGGTTTCCGTAGGTGCACGGCCCTTCTGCTGCTGCAGCTTCTGGATCGCCTGCTCGATCGTGCGGGCATTGCGGCGCAACCCGCGCGGCAGCCAGTCGGAGCCGCGCAGCTCGTCCAGGATCGCGCCGCGAATCCGCTGGGCCGCGTAGAACTCGAACTGCACGCCCTGCGTTTCTTCGTAGCGCGACAGCGCATCGAGCAAGCCCATCATGCCGGCCTGGATGAGGTCATCCAGTTCTACGCTGGCCGGCAGCTTCACCATCATCTGGTTGGCGATGCGGCGCACCAGCGGTGCGTATGCGGCCATTTCGTCGGACTTGGTCTTGCGACCGGTTGCGGTGTACATATCCATGCCTGCCTTTGGCGCTTCGTTCATGCTGCGCCTCAATAAACCATCTCGGCCGCACGCGCAGTGGCGTGGGGCGTCGCTGTCGGTGCCGATATTGACGTTGTTGTCTGTGTCTGCGCCGATGCCTCCACCCGCGACGGCACGGTTTGACCGATGCCCTCCTCAGGCTGGGCCCCGGCGCTATGACTGCTGGCCCAGCTCAGCATCTCTTCGGCAAGCTGGCGGAACGCCATGGCCGAAGGCGATGCGGGAAACGCGCTCGCCACGGGCTTGCCGAGCGAGAGCGCCAGTTCTACATGCCGGTCCTCCGGGAGGTAACCAGCGAAATCGATTCGGGTGTTCAGGTACTGGCCCACGGTGTTGGCCAGGTTGCTGAACACGCGCAGGGCGGAATCCACCGAATGCGCGCCGCAAACCACGGTGCGGATGCCGGCGCCGCTACCTTGCAGCACGGCGGTTTTCTTGAGCAGCGTGTACGCGCTCTTGATGCCTTCCGGGCCATCAGTGAAGGTCAGCAGCACGTCGTCGCAAGCCTCGGCCACGGTGGCGAGCGCGCGCGTACCGAAATGCGCGGCCACCAGCGTCACGTCCGCAGTGTCGTCGTACTGTTCGAGCATGCCCGTCACCGCCAGCATGGTCTGCGCGCTCACCACGGCGGCGTCGCGGCCCATGGCAGACAGCGCAATGCGCAGGTTGTCGACAAAGTCATCCACCTGCTCTTGCTCGCCGATCACCAGCACGCGGCGGCTGGCTGCCTGACCGAGCATGCGGCGCAGCCCGGCGGCTTGATCCTTGGCGAAAGGTGTGGTCATGCTCGCCCCCTTGTTCAGGCGAAATCGAAAGCGGCCAGGCCGGGTTCGCGGCTACGTGTGGCGCCTTGCGCCACCAGCAGCGACTCGTCCGAATCCAGCGCGAACGACGATTGCTCGGCGCCCGCGCGGAACGTGCGATGCACCAGCAGCTTCTTGTTGGGCACCGCAATGTCTTCCGGCACGCGCTGGCCGTACGACACGTAGTGCAGCGGCAGGCGGCGGCGGATCATCACGTCCATCGCGTGGCCCACCGAGGTGGCCTCGTCGATCTTGGTGAGGATGCAGCCCGCGAGGTTGGCGTCACGGTAGGCGCTCACCACCTCGTCGAGCGTCTTGCCGTTGCTGGCTGCGTTCAGCAGCAGCAGGCGCTTGATCGACGGGCCCACGGCGTGCAGCATCGCCATCTGTTCGGACACGGCGCGATCGCGCTGGCTCATGCCGATGGTGTCGATCAGCACGACGTGCTTCTCGCGCAGATCGTTCAGCGCCAGGCTCAGGTCTTGCGCGTCTTTCACGGCATGCACCGAGACGCCCAGGATCTTGCCGTAGATGCGCAGTTGTTCGTGGCCGCCGATCCGGTAGCTGTCGGTCGAGAGCAGCGCCACGCGCGATGCACCATGGCGCAGCACGAAGCGCGCAGCCAGCTTGGCGGTGGTGGTGGTCTTGCCCACACCCGTCGGGCCCATCAGGGCAAACACGCCGCCCTGGTCGAGCAGGCTGTTTTCGTCCGACACGGTGGCCAGGTTCTTTTCAATCGCGCGCTGCACGAAATCCAGCGCGCCTTCATACGTATCGTGCTGCGGCATGTTCTCCAGCACGTAGCGCGTGAGCTGCGCCGAGAAACCTGCATTCAGCATGGTCTGGAACAGGCGCGTACGCACCGGGTCGCCCAGCTTCACACCCAGCGAGGCGAGGCTCGACATGGCATCGGTCAGCGTGCTCTTGAGCACGTCGATCTCGCTGACCATGCGGCGCGTCATGGCATCGCTTTCGGCTTTCAGATCGGCCTTCAGGTCCGCACGCAGATCGGCCTTCAGGTCGATGGGTGCGCGCTGCAGGCTGACGTCTTCGCGCGGGGCTTCAGGCTGCTTGGCCATCGTGTCCTCCATGCGGACAAAGACGTTGGAGGGGTTGAAGGCGTCGGCCGACTTGCGCGACTGCGCTTCCACGCGTTCGGCAAAGTCGCGCAGCGTGGTCGGTTGCGGGTCTTGCTCGCGCGCAAACTGGCGCGACGGTTCACGCGGGAGTTCACGGCGCGCGGCCGGACGCTTGACCGGCTCGGCAGCTTCGTCTTCCTGCACCACGGTGCGGCGGGCGATGAACTGGGCGGTGCTGGCCAGCGTGTCGGCGGCGTCCTTGTTGGCACGGTCCAGCGACAGGCTCGCCAGCATGCGGGTGGATGCCGTCAGCGGATCGTTGGCCGGCGTATCTGCCGACGCATTGAGTGCGACATCGTCATCCACGCGTGTTTGCAGCGTGCGGCCGGCCGGCTTGGCTTGGGCAGCAGCGGCGGCCTCGGCGGCGGGCGCCTCTTCCTGCGCGGCGGTGCGGCGCGAGGCAATGAAGCGATTACGCAGGCGGGCCAGCGCGTTGGGTGCAGCACCTTGCGCGGCGCTGTGGTCTGCGGCGGCCTGGGCCGGCGTTTCGGCAGATGCCTGGGCGACAGCCTCTGCGGCAGGTGCCGGCTCGGGAATCGGCTCGGGAATCGGCGCGGGTGCCATCGGGCGGCGCTGGGCGCCCTTGGGTGCCGTCGAATGGGTATCGACCAGGGCATCCACATGCGTGTCGGAAGCGGCGATGACTTCAATGCCGCCCGGCACGGCGCGATTCGAGAGAATCAGCGCGTCGTCGCCCAACTGGTCGCGGACTTTGCGCAAGACGTCACGCGACGTCAGTCCGGTAAATCGATGCATTTTCATGCGCGGCCTCCAAGCATGGCGACAACCTTAATCGTTCGGTGATCTGGAATTTCTGCGTGCGACAGCACGCGCAGGCTCGGTGCAGCACGCTTGAACAAGCGGGCAAGCATCGGGCGCAGTGCGGGCGGTACAAGCAGGACGCCCGTCTGACCCATCTGTTCGTGCTGGCGGGACGAGTCCGCTGCCGCTTGCATGAGCGAGTCCGCGAGTTGCGGTTCAATCGGGCCGGCATTCGAGCCAACGACGCTTTGCAGCAAGATGTTCTCCAGATTCGGGTCAAGCGTGACGACCTGCATTTCGGTCTTGTTCGGAAAGAGCTGCTGGGCAATCGCCCGGCCCAGCGCCACACGCACGGCGGCGGTGAGTTCGGCGGGGTCTTGCGTCCTGCCTCCGTGTTCCGCCAGCGTCTCGACGATGGTGCGGATGTCACGGATGTGCAGGCCTTCGTCCAACAGGTTCTGCAACACCTTCTGCACGGTCGCGACGGGCAACAGCTTGGGCACAACGTCTTCGACCAGCTTCGGTGCTTCCTTGCCCAAATGATCGAGCAACTGTTGCACTTCCAAACGGCCGAGAAGCTCGGTGCTATGGGTGTAAATCAACTGATTGACGTGGGTGGCGATGACAGTGCTGCAATCGACCACGGTGTAGCCCTCGGCCTGCGCGCGGTCGCGCACATCGGCGGTGATCCACATGGCCGGCAAGCCGAAGGTCGGGTCCACCGTGGGCGTGCCCGGCAGTTGTGTGCCCATGTGGCCATGCTGTCCGCCCGGATTGATGGCGAGGAACTTGCCCTGCTGCACCTCGCCCTGGCCGATCTCCACGCCCTTGAGCGTGATGCGGTACGACGACGGGCCCAGTTCCAGGTTGTCGCGGATGTGCACCACCGGCGCCAGGAAACCCATGTCCTGCGTGAACTTCTTGCGGATGCCCTTGATGCGGCGCAGCAGCTCGCCGTCCTGGCTCTTGTCGACCAGCGGGATCAGGCGGTAGCCGATCTCCAGGCCCAGCACGTCGACCCACGACACGTCGTCCCAGCTCGCTTCCGGCGTATCCACCGGGGCAATGGCCTGCAGCACCGGTTCCACCTCGGGAATCTCGCGCTTCTTCTTGAGGTACCAGCCCAGATAGCCCAGACCGCCGCCAAACAGGATGAACGGGATGTGCGGCATGCCCGGCACGAGGCCCAGCAGACCGATCACGCCGGCGGTGGTCATCAGCACCATCGGCATGGCAAACAGCTCGCTCGACAGTTGCTGGCCGACGTCCTTGTCGGTGGAAACGCGGCTGACCATGATGCCCGCCGCGGTGGAGATCACCAGCGCCGGAATCTGCGCGACCAGGCCGTCACCGATGGTGAGCAGCGTGTAGTTGGTGGCCGCGTGGCCCACGTCCATGCCGTGCTGGATCACACCCACGGCCAAGCCGCCGATGATGTTGATGAGCAGAATGGCGATACCCGCCACCGAATCCCCGCGCACAAACTTGCTGGCACCGTCCATGGAACCGAAGAACTCGGCTTCCTGGGCGATCTCCGTGCGGCGCCTGCGGGCTTCGTCTTCGCGGATCAGGCCGGCGTTCAGGTCGGCATCAATCGCCATCTGCTTGCCGGGCATGGCATCCAACGTGAAGCGGGCGCTGACCTCGGCAATTCGGCCCGCACCCTTGCTGATCACCATGAAGTTGATGATCACCAGGATGACGAACAGCACGATGCCGACCGTGTAGTTGCCGCCCACCAGGAAGTGGCCAAACGCCTCGATCACTTTGCCGGCCGCATCGGGGCCGGTGTGGCCTTCCATCAACACCACGCGGGTGGAAGCCACATTCAGCGACAGCCGCATCAGCGTCGTGATCAGCAGGATGCTCGGAAATGACGAGAAATCCAGCGGCTTGAGCGTGTGCATGCTGATCAGCAGCACGATGATCGACAGCGCGATGTTGAAGGTGAACAGCAGATCCAGGATGAACGGCGGCAGCGGCAACACCATCATCGCCAGGATCAGGATGATGAGTACCGGGCCGGCGGCAGAGCGGTAGTCGCCCTTGCGCAGGATGTCGGTGACTCGGAGCAGTGCGGCGTTCATCGTTGGGGGTGTGCAGCGGGGGGCATTTCGATGGATGCCATCTTGCCGCCCGGGCCCTCAAATCGAAGACGGGAGAAAGCTGCCCAAAAGGCGGCTTTTCTTTGAAATACCCTCCCGCTGGGGGGTGTGGAAGCGGCGAACGGTGCCGCCTGCCGGCCATTGCGCACCGCCAAGCCCCATCCATGAGGCTCAAACAGCCAAACGCGGGGTTAAAAGTGCTGAGGGCGAGGCTTTTTTCTCGACGATCCGAGTCCTGAACTCGGCGCGCGGAGCTTTTTTCTCGGCCGCCCGAGCTCAGAACTCGGCGCGTGGAGCCTTTTTCTCGGCCGCCCGAGCTCAGAACTCGGCGCGTGGAGCTTTTTTCTCGGCAGCCCGAGCTCAGAACCTGGCGTGTGGGGCCTTTTTCTCGGCGGCCCGAGTTCAGAACTCGGCGCGCCTCGCCGGGACCACTTCGCTGGGTTTTGTTAAGAGCACGTGTCAGCCACGGCGCTGCCCCGCCAAGAGCGGTTGCGCCAAATGGGCGCTTTTATATTTCTCATTGGCAACAAATCGCATTTGTCGCAGGTCCAATATTAAGCACCCGGCTTAACCGCGATGCGACAGCCCTCCACATAACCGAATGCCTACCATTTTCCGCGCGCTTCCGCATTGATCAATTTGGCTGTCATCTAAATGGGCGCCAGTAATGCCACAATTGCGCCCCCGCGCAGAAGGCCGCAACCTTCTGCCGAATGAGAAATCGAATCTCGCGCATGCTGTCAGCACGCGGGCATCGATCTAGGACAAAACAACCATGCTGTTACTGAATAATCGCGTCCGCAAGCTGGACTTTCAGGATCTGGTGATTTTTCACCTGATATATGAGCTGAGGAGCGTCACCGAGGTGGCGGAACTGCTCAGCGTCAGCCAATCGACCGTGAGCTACTGCCTGAAACGCCTGCGCGACTGCTTTGATGATGAGCTGTTCACCAACTCGCGCTTTGGCATGAGCCCAACCCCGCGGGCGACGGCGCTCACGCCACGCGTGCAGGGCATCCTCACCCAGATGGCCGAGTGCGTGCAGGACGATGCCAGCTTCAATCCCGCCATCAAATCCACTTCATTTACGATCTACGCGCCGGAATATTTCGAAATCATCATCATGCCGGTGCTGATGAAGAACATTCTGGAGGCCGGCCATAAGGTTTCGATCAACATTACCAAACCCGAAAAGGATTTGCCCTACGCCGATATCGTCGCAGGGCAAATCGATCTGGGCGTTTTCTTTGGCCCGGGCTTCTATCGCAACTACCCGGGTCTTTCCACCCAGACGCTGTTCCGCGACCAGCTGCTTGCCGTGCAAGACGGCCCCGACAATACAGACCCCCTGCCATTGGATGCGCTGCTGGAACGCCGTCACGTCTTTCCAACGCCCTGGGTTTCCGACAGCAATATGGTCGACAGTTGGCTGCAGTCACAGGGCCACCGCCGCACGATCGCGGCGCGGGCGAACAGCTACTTTTCGGCCATCGAGCTCCTGTTCGGCACCGATCTCCTGCTGATGCTTCCCCGCCGGATCCACGACAAAGTCAGACGCAAGCTGCCCAATGTCGGCGCACGCCCCATGCCCGACGGGATGCCGGACTTCACGCTCGACATGGTGTGGAGCGCCGCGCTGACGAACAACCAGGCCAATACCTGGCTGCGTCAGCAATTGATCCGCGCTTGCGTGAACATCTGACCGGAAGGGCTCCGCGCTTGGCGCCGCGAAGCAAACCCAGCAGCGGTCGACGCCAGGCGGGTTGCGTGAGTGGCGCTCAGCCGCGGCTCGGCTGGATGGCGAAATGCTTCGGATAGTCGGCCGGGCGGAATCGCCCCACCATGAAGATCATGCCGGTGGACACCAGCGCCAGCAGCAGCCAAGCCTGCGTAAAGCTGGAGGACACATCCTTGATGAACCCGGCAATCAGCGGCGACAGCGCGGCAATGAGGTAACCCACGCCCTGCACAAACGCCGTCAGTTCGCCGGCGCGACGCGGGGCGTCCATGTGGTCCATGGCCACAATCAGGCTCATCGGGAACAGGCCGCCGATGCCAAAACCCAGCAGACCGGCCCAGACGATGGGATAAGCCGTGGGCGCCAGGATCAGGCCGGCAAACCCGGCAATCACGGAAACCAACACCAGCAGCAACACCGGGCGGCGGTCCAGGCTGCGGCTGGCCAGCGCCGGCACCACCAGACCAGACAGCACCTCCATGCTGGTCAGGTAGGCCAGCAACAGGCCGGCATTCGTATCCGCCCACCCCTGCTCGACATAGAACGGCGGCAACCAGGCCAGTACGCAGGTGTAGGAGGCCGTGCCCAGACCAAAGAAGATGCCCAGCAGCCAGGCACGCGGGCGGGTCGCAAACGGCTTGTCGCTGCCGCCCGCGCTTTGTTGAGGCGCGACGAACGACACGATGTCACCGCGGATGGCATACCACGCCGCCAGCGCCACCGCGGCCAGCGCTGACCATGCCGCCAGCGCCGGCTGCCAGCCGCCGAACCAACCACTGATGAATGGCGAAACCGAGGCGGACAAGGCTGCCCCGCCCATGATGGCGGTCACGTACACCCCCATCAGCAACGCAATGGCGTTCGGAAAGCGGCTCTTGATGATGCCCGGCATGACCGACTGGATGACAGCGATGCCGGCACCGGCCACCACAGCCGTCAGGATCAGATCCAAAGCGGAGGAAGCGTACAGCCGCGCCAGGCTGGCCAGCCCGATCACGAGCAACGCCCCCGCAATAGCGCGGTGCTCCCCCCAACGGGCTGCCAGCTTGGCACCGCGGAACATCGCCAGGCCCATGGCCAGCACCGGCAGCATGGTCAGCAGGGAGACCATCGTGTAGCTCAACGGAATGCTGCTTCGGATCGACGTCAACAGCGGCCCGATGGCGGCCATCGACGGGCGCAGGTTCAGGCCGACCAGCACCAGCGCAAGGATCAACGGCACACGATTTGCCGCGCGGGAAGATTGCGTCACGTTCTGACTCCATGCGTGTAGGAACGACCGGGGCATTGTCGTAACAACGTGCGCCTACCGCCAATTCAAAGTTTCAAATCGGCTATCGGGGAATTCGCAATCGCCCGCTTTGCCCGCTACCTACACTACCCGTCCGACTCACCACCCCGCCTTGGAGCCATGACTGCTTTCGAATCGCCTGTCTGCGCGCAGGGTTTCCAGTTGACACTGGACCAATTACTGATGCCCACGGTTGAGCAGTACCCCGACCGCGAAATCATCTACCGCGACACCGTGCGCTTGCGTTATCGGGATCTCCATGAGCGCGTGCTGCGGCTGTGCGCGCTGTTGCAGCGCCTGGGGGCGGGGCCGGGCGTGACCGTTGCCGTGGCCGACTGGGACAGCCACCGCTATCTGGAAGCGTACTTTGCCGTGCCCATGACGGGCGCCACGCTGATGACGGCCAATATCCGGCTGTCGCCCGAACAACTGGCCTACACGCTGGGCCATTCCGGGGCGAGCGTGCTGCTGGTCAACGACGACTTTGCGCCGCAACTGGCCGAGCTTCGCGAGGCACTGCCGGCAGCGACCGCCTGGCTGCGGCTGACCGACCAACCCGATGCACCCGCGCATCCGGACCTGCCCTGGCACGGGGAGTACGAGGCGTGCCTGGCCGCGGAAACGTCCGATCCGGTGCTGCCCGCCCCCGACGAGAATCGGCGCGCCACCCTGTTCTATACGACGGGCACCACCGGGGCGCCCAAAGGCGTCTCGTTCAGTCATCGACAGCTGGTGTTGCACACGCTGTCGCTCGCGGGCGCGCTGGGCTGTTCGGCGGACGGTCTCCGGCTGCATCGCCGTGACGTCTACATGCCGATCACGCCGATGTTCCACGTGCATGCCTGGGGCATGCCCTATCTGGCCACGATGCTGGGCCTCAAGCAGGTGTATCCGGGCCGGTACCGGCCGGCAGCGTTGCTCGACCTGATTGAACGTGAAGGCGTCACCATCTCGCACTGCGTGCCGACGCTGCTGCAAATGATGTTGGATGACCCCAGCCAGCCGCAGCGCGACTTGTCACGCTGGAAAGTCATCATCGGTGGCGCGGCTTTATCGGAAGCCCTGGCGCGTCGCGCATTGGCGCTCGGCATCGACATCTGGGCGGGGTACGGCATGTCCGAGACGGGGCCCGTGCTGACGCTGGCCCAGTTTCACCCGGACCATGCGCGCAACGAAGCGCAGGATCTGGCCGCGCGGCTGCGTGCCGGCTCGCCCATCCCGCTGGTCCGTCTGCGCGTGCTGGATAAGGACGGACAGCCGGTGGCCCGTGACAACCGCCAGGCCGGCGAGGTAACCGCCCGCGCGCCGTGGCTGACGGCCGACTATCTGAACGAGCCCGAGGCCAGCGCAGGACTGTGGCGTAACGGCTTTCTTCATACGCGCGACATCGGCGTGCTCGACACAGATGGTTCCTTGCGATTGACCGACCGGGCGACCGACATGATCAAGACCGGCGGGGAATGGGTCTCGTCGCTGGAACTCGAAGCCCTGCTGCTGGATTGCAGCGGCGTGGCTGACGCCGCAGTCATCGGCATTCCAGACGCACGCTGGGGAGAACGCCCTGTTGCCGTGATCGTCCCCGAGAAAGACAACGACCCGGCGTTGGCCGACGCGCTGCGCAAAGCACTGCACGTGCAGGCGCATCAAGGCCGGCTGCCGTCCTACGCGCTACCCGATGCGATTCACCTCACCAACGCACTGCCTCGCACCAGCGTCGGCAAGACCGACAAGAAGGCGTTGCGCCTTCAATATGGCGGGGCTTGATCGGTGCTCTCCCTCCCAAGAAAAAAAGACCGGCCTCGCGCCGGTTTTTTTCATGCCCACTTTTACAAATCGATGTATTAAATTTCGCTTATAACAGATTAATGTGATTCAAAACATACCAATCCTATTATTTAAATTCACAAATCCATTTTCTGCAGTGCAACATCGCAGCGCACCGCCCATGATGATGACATCGAATGTCGACAAACCTACAGGGTGATGTGATGAATATCCGAGTTGTCAAACAAGGGACTGCGTTATGGCATCTTGCAGTCACCGCCGTACAGAACAAATACCGCAGCGCTTACGAGGCGCAGATCGAACCCAACCCGGAAAACTTTGTCGTCGCAGTAGAAGGCGACCGAACGATTCTGGCTTGCGCGGGAATTACATTCGCCACAACCGGAACGCTATTTTCCGAACAGTATCTGGACACGCCAATTGAAACCGCCATTCAAGAGATTTGGCGATGCCAATACAGCCGAAACGAAATTGCAGAGGTCGGCAATCTGATTTCCTTTGACAAGCGCGCATCACTCAGTGTCATCAAGCTTGTGCCGCTGCTCGCGTGGTGCATGGGGGCCAAGGCCCTGCTGTGCACCATCACGCCCAAGGTCGCTGGGCTGCTGAGCGCTTGCGACATCCGCTTTGAACCGATATGCGAAGCCGACCCGGCCAAGGTCGATGGCGGCGGAGAGGGATGGGGCAGCTACTACGCCAACAAGCCGACCACCGGGCTCATCCACGTCGCCAACCACCGCGAGCTGTTCCAGCGACTGACCACCTCCATGGATTTCATCCGCAGCAAGCAGCCCGCCCAACTGGAGGAGGCCGTATCGTGAGCCTGAGCCATCAGCTGTGCCAGCAATTTCTGAACAACCCAGAGCAAGTCGCCTGTATCGACCACGATGCCGACGGTGGCATCCAACGCCAGATGAACCGGCGCGAGCTCGCCAACACCGCGCACGTGCTGGCGGACACCCTGCAGGCCGAACTGCGGCCCGACCTCGTCAAACAACGCCCCGTGGTTGGCATCGTCATCCGTAACAGCAGCAACTGGCTCATCGCCGATCTGGCCTGCCTGTTCGCCAACCTCACCAGTTTGCCGTTGCCGCAAGCCTTCACCCGCGCGCAAGCAGAACACTTGGCCGCCAAGTGCGATTTCTTCCTGGTCGACGAAGCCGGCGAAGCCATCCTGGAACAACGCTGGGGGCAGCAAGCGTCTGCGGTGCGCAAACTCCGGGTGGACCAGTTGGCCCCGGCACCCAGCGCGATGCCGGCGTCGCCGCAACTCGCGCCGGATGGCAGCTGGATCTGCAAGATCATCCACACGTCGGGCACCACAAGCCGCCCCAAGGGCGTCTGCCTGAGCGAGAACGCCCTGGCCGCCACGCTGAAGAGCCTGCATGAGGCTCTGCCGGCCGAGTGTCACCACCGCTATCTGTCGCTGGTGCCGCTGAGTCTGTTGCTTGAGCAGATTACGGCGCTGTACATGCCGTTGCTGGCGGGCGGCACCGTCCATTTCCTGCCGGAAACCGTACCGTTGCTGGGCGAGCCCGGCGGCAGTGCCGACCGGATGATCGACTGGCTGATGCGAGTGCGCCCCGGTGCCAGCACCGTGCCCCCGATGGTCGTCAACCGCCTGCTGGCGCGGCTGGAACAGGGCGACGCAGAACTGGCCCGCTATCTCCGTGCCGATGATGCCCCCCACATCACGTGTGGCGGCGCTGCCGTCAGTGCCGACGTGCTAGCCCGGCTGGCGGAGCTGGGCATTGCGATCTTCCAGGGCTACGGCCTGAGCGAGAACGCGTCGGTCGTCAGCGTCAACACGCGCACGGCCAATCGCCACGGTAGCGTGGGCCGCGCACTGCCTCACGTGCAGATTCGCATTGCGGACGACGGCGGCATCCACATCCGCAGCGCGTCGCAATTCAGCCATTACTCCGGCGAAGACCCGAGCGCCTGCGCGCATACGGCCGATGGCTGGCTCGATACGGGTGACCTGGGCACCCTGGACGAGGATGGCTACCTGTTTATCAGCGGGCGCAAGAAGAACGTCATTTGCTTGCCGAACGGTCGCAACGTCAGCCCCGAGCAAGTGGAACTGGAACTGCGCCAGCTGGATGGCATCCACGACGCGGTGGTCTTCCTCGACGACGAGGACGGCCTGATCGCCCTGCTGCATACCGGCGAAGCCACCGACACCACGCCTTGGCTCGGCTGGATGGCCGACAACCTGTCCGACATCGAGCGCCCGTCCAGGCTGTGGCTGCTGCCGCGCGGCAGCGAACTGCTCTCCCGCCTCTACACCGTTACTGGGCGCCCGCAGCGCGGCGACATTGCGCAGGCCTATGCCTCCCGCCGGGGCAACTTCTCCATCAATGAGGAACACAACCATGAACACGGCCGTCTTGTTGCAGTCTGAGACCACCATCAAGCGTATCTGCCTTGAAGAGATGCGCGCACTCAAAACCGAAGAGCTGCTCTCCGAGCTTGCCGAGACCGGTGTGCTGCTGTTCCCCCACGGCGCGGAAACCGTCGATGAATTCTGCAGCTTCGTCAAACGCCACAGCTCCCGGCTCAGCCTGGACCCGGCACGCACCATGGAAGGCGGCGCCGCCCAACTGGTGGATGCCGGCACCGACGCGGTGGGCCTGCACTGCGAGAACGGCAACTCGCCGTTCTGGCCGGACCTGACCTGGTTCTATTGCAAGGAGGCCCCACGCGTGGGCTCGCAAACCACCGTCTGCGACGGCGTGGCCGTACTGGACCAGTTCTCCGACAGCACCCGCGACTTCTTCGTGCAGAACGAGATCCGCTATTCGCGCAATGTGCAGGCCGATAAATGGAAGCGGCTGGTGGTGCACTACACCCCCACGCTGAACAATCCGGAGCAGGTGAAGTTCGAGGATCTGCAGCGCATTGTCGGCGACGATCCGAATACCCACATCACCTACAACCCTGCCGATGAATCCATCGGTTACGACTTCACGGTCTCGGCGGTGTTGTCCTCAGCCATCGGCCGTCAGCCGGCCTTTGCCAACAGCATCCTCGGCCCCTCGTACAACTACGAGAAGCCCCGCATCACGATCGCGGCCAGCGGCGAACCGATCCCGGCGGCCATGATGGAAGAGCTGATTCGCGTGACCGACGCCAACACCATCCCCGTGGACTGGAGCGACAACGACTTCGTGATGATCGACAACCGCCGTGTCATGCATGGCCGGCGCGCCATCGTCGACACCCGGCGCAAGATCTTCAACGCGCTCAGCTACCTGTGAGGAGGGCACCATGACCGCACGCGATGCCCTGCCTGCCCTGGCTGGGCAGCTCCTGAGCGGGGAAGGCGAAACGCTGATCGACGTCAACGGCCGCCGCATTGTCGATCTGGCCAGCGGCCACTTGGGCTTCAGCCTTCCGGAGATCATCGACAAGGTACGTGCGCAGGCCGCTGTCATGGGCCTGTCCAACCGGGTGATGATGTCCGAACCGCTGCTGCGGCTATGCCGCGAGCTGGCCGCCATGCTGCCGTCCACGCTGTCCAACGCCTATGTGTGCAGCTCCGGCGACGAGGCCTTCGAAGGCGCGCTCAAGCTCTGCAAGGGTCTGCAGCCTCAACTGCGGCGCCTGGCCCACGTGCGCGGCAGTGAATTCGGCTCGCTGAGTTTTGGCCGCTGCCTGGAAAAACCGGAAGGCTATGGCGAACTGCGCAGCTTCCTGGGCCTGGAAACACTGACAATCGAGCGCCACGGCGCACTGCCATCGGCCAGCGATCTGGCCCAGTGCTATGCGCTGTGCTACTCGCCACTGATCCGCCAGGACGATGGTTCACTGGTGCCACTCCCGGCTGAACGCCTGCGTGAGATTGCCAGCCTGGCCCGTGCCGCGAAGGTGCCGCTGGTCTGCCAGGCCAGCGAAGTCTGCCTTGGCGCCGCCGGCGTGATGTTCGGCCACGAACTGGCCGGCGTGGCCCCCGACATTCTGGTTCTGGGCGGGGCGCTCGGCGGCGGGGCGGTGCCCATCGGTTGCTATCTCACCTCGGCCGAGCGCGCCTACAAGGTGTACGGCAGCAGCTCGCCCGCCAAACACGGCAGCACCACCGGCGGCAACCCGCTGTCCTGCACCGCCGCGCTCGCCGCACTGGACTACGCGACGCGGCGCAAGACACCCAGCCAGTTTCAAGCGCTCGGCAACACCATCGCCGACGCGCTGCCGGAGCACATCCGCAGTGTGGTTGGCGGCATCGTCAACCTGCGCGTGCCAGACCACGTGGACGTAATCAGCCTGCCCGAACGCTTGTTGGCAGAGGGCGTGCTGGTGCGGCCGCCAAGCGGCAGAACGTTGACCCTGCACCCGTCGGCCGCCACCCACGCGCTAGCGCTTGACGAAGCCCTCGTTGCCATCAGGAGAGCATTCCATGACGACCACAACCATTGATCGCCAGCAACTGCTGGACACCTGTGAAAAACACTGGGGTGCGTCGGCCGCCAAGCTGTACCGGATTGCCGGCAGCCAAGTCGAGGCAGAAGCCTCCGATTGCGAGGTGCGCGACCACACGGGCCGCCGCTATCTCGATTTCGCGTGCAGCTACGGCGTCTTCATTGTTGGCCATCGCCACCCCGCCGTGCAGCGCCGCGTCGATGCGCAGCTGGCGCAACTGGCCTGGCTTCCGCACGGCACCACCCACCCCGCACAGCAAGCGCTGACGGCGCGTCTGAAAGCCCTGGCACCCGGCCAGTGGGGCGACGTCCATTACATGCTGTCGGGTGCGGAGGCGGTGGAGCACTCGCTACGCTACGTGCTTGCCGCCAACGCGCCGCGCCGCCGCATTGTGATTACCGCGGGCGCCTACCACGGCAAGACGCTGGCCGCGATGAGCATCCTGGGCCAGCGGCAACACGAAGCCAGCTTCGGCAGGCTCGCCGACGACGTGGTCATCGTGCCCTACGGCGACATGGCAGCGATGCGCGAAGCCGTTGGCGACGGCGCCTGTGCCGTGTACCTGGAGCCGATTCTGGGCGGTGCCCACCTGCGCATGCCGCCACTGGGCTATCTGCAAGACATTCGCGCGTTGTGCGACCGCACGGGCACGCTGTTCGTCGCAGATGAAATCCAGACCGCCTTCGGCCGCTGCGGCAAGATGTTCGCGGTGGAATACGCCGGCATCGAGCCCGACATCCTGATCCTGTCCAAGGGGTTAACCGGCGGATACGCATCCATCGCGTGTGTGATGTACCGCCAGCAGACGCTGGAGCGGCTGCCCGCGCCGCAGGATGATCGCGGCAGTTGCGGTGGCCACCCGTTTGCCTGTGCGGCCGCCTTGGCAGCGATTGACGTCATCGAAGAAGAACGGCTGCTGCAAGCCTCCGTCGAGCGCGGCCACCAACTGCGCCAGGGGCTGATGGCGCTGGCAAGACGCTTTCCCGACATCATCGAAGACGTGCCTGGCATCGGCTTGATGACGGGGCTGCGGCTCAAAGGCGCGGTGTACGAATCGCTGCTGTCGATGGAGTTGGGCAAACGGAACGTCCATACCGGCCACTCCATGAACGAGCGCGCCGAGCGCCCGGTACTGCGCTACTACCCGCCACTGACCGTGAGCGCCGAGACGATCGACGATGTGCTGGATCGCAGCCGCGAGGCGCTGGAAGCCGTGGCCGCCCTGCCCGCTTGGAAAGTGGCGGTGATGCGCCGGGTGACGCGCTCCATGTATCGGCTGCCCAACGCGCTGTTGCGCAAGCTCTGAGGGGGCCCATGACCCGTATCGACCCTATCGACCCTATCGACCCTATCGACCCTATCGACCCTATCGACGATATCGACACCCTACCCTTGAGAGACATGGTCGGCCTGCAACGGCGCGGCCGGCTGACCAGCCGCGCGCTGGCCGAACACTACCTGGCCCGCATCGCCCGCCGCAACCCGGAGGTGAATGCCATCATCGAGCAGGCGGCGCCCGAGCGCGTGCTTGCAGAAGCCGACGCCGCCGACGCCGCGCTACGGCGCGGGCAGTTGCAGGGGCCCCTGCACGGCGTACCACTGAGCTTCAAGGACGCTTGCCACGTGCGCGGCTTCCACCCGAGCCGTGGCGTGCGCGAACTGCACGGCAAGCCCAGCGAGACCAGCGCCACGGTTGCCCAGCGGCTGTTCGACGCTGGGGCCATCGCGCTGGGGCTGAGCAACGTGCCCGAGATGTGCATGGCCTTCGATACCGACAACCTGCTCTACGGCCGCACGCTCAATCCGCACCATCCCGATCATTCGGCCGGCGGCAGCAGCGGTGGCGAGGCCGCCGCCATCGCATCGGGCATGAGCCCTGGGGGCTTGGCTTCCGATGCTTGCGGCAGCGTGCGCGTGCCCGCGCACTTCAACGGCGTATGCGGCCTGAAGCTGACGCAATGGCGCGCGCCGCTGACCGGTCAGTTCCCGCACGACCGCTCCGGCTTGTTCCATCTCAGTTCATCGTTCGGGGTGATGGGCCGCTGTGTGGATGACGTCGCCTTGCTCGGCAAGTTGATCAGCGGCCCGGACGGCCACGACCCGGACACCGTCCCCGCGCCATTCCTGGATTACCGTGCACAGGAACTGGCTGGGTTGCGCATCGGCATCTGGCAAGAGAGCAGCGGGCCGGCCCGCCCTTCTGCGGCAACCACTACGCTACTGCAGCAGGCGGCAGCGCTGCTTGACGGCGCCGTGGCGTCCGTCGAAGAGACTACGCCGCCGATGATGGACGAGGCCTGTGACGTGCTGTGGAAGGTGTTGGTGCTGGGTGGTGACAGCGGCCGCCACTGGCAACACCTGTTCGCAGACATGAACAAGCATGCGTTCTCCGCTCCGCTCGCACAGATGCTGTCCTCAAGCACGCAGCTGGAAATGAGCGTCGACGAACTCCGCAGCGCATTGGTCATGCGCGATACGGTGCGCTACCAACTGGCCGCGCTGTTCCGGGACATCGATGTGCTGATCAGCCCGGTCTACCCGGACGTTGCCTTCCGGCACGGAGAATCGCTGCGCGAACCGGGCGCCTATCGCTACGTATTCCCATTCAGCCTCACTGGCTCGCCCGCGGTGGTGATCCCTGCGGGCCGCTGCCCGCAGACCCAGCTGCCGATCGGCCTCCAACTGGTCGGGCGTCATTGGGACGAACACGAACTGCTGGCAGTCGCCGCTCAGTTGGAAAGACGCTTGCCGGCGTGGCGGCCGGTCTAGCCGCCCGGGATAGAATCCGCGTCGTCATCCGATCGTCGTCTGGCCCCACGCTAGGCGCCGGTGCCATATCCGCCGGCACTGGCAGCTCTGTCGTGGGCGCTGGGTATGGGAATTGCAAATCATCCCCGCAGCGACCGAATCGCGAGCCCACCAGACCCGAACCCAGGCACACCGCACGAAGGTGGTGCATGGGCCGGTGTGTGGATGCACCAACCCGAGCATAGGCAACGTTCAATGAAGCACCCCGCATCTGGATTACTCGACATACACGATTGTTTGCCGGACTGGCCGTTCACGCGATGAGCGGCACCATGGACCATCAGCTTCATCACGCAAGCGGCACCGTTGCGGCAAGCCGCCCCCATGCAGCCGGACACACGATGCTTGAGGACATCTATGGCATGGCCGTCGGCATGATGTTCATCGTGACGGGGGTAGTACTGCTGAGCGCGGCCGGACTCGTGACCGGTGGCATTGCGGGCATCGCGTTGTTGGTGTCGTATGTCGCGCCGTTATCGGTCGGCACCATTTTCACGTTGGTCAACGTGCCGTTTTTCGTGTTTGCCTATTTCGTGATGGGCCCGCGTTTTGCCATCAAGTCGACGCTGGCCAGTTGTGGCATCACCTTCCTGCTTGCGTTGACGCCCCGGGCCTTGCACATCGATTTTGAAAGCCCGCTATTTGCAGCGCTGGTGGGCGGTACGCTCAACGGCATGGGGGTGTTGGCGCTCGCGCGACACGGCTCGGGCGTTGGCGGCACTGGCGTTCTGACGCTCTGGCTGCAACGCACGCGTGGGATCAATGCCGGGATCGTGCAGGTGGCCATCGATTCGACGATTCTGCTGACATCGATCTTGGTGATCGCGCCTGGCCGCGCAGGGTGGTCGGCACTGAGCGCGGTGGCCATGAGCGCGATGGTGATCGCGTGGCACCGCCCAGGTCGATATAACGTCGTGGTGCGGTAGCGCCAGTCGCGGCCTCACCGGCCGCAGCATCGGCGTTGGGATTGCAGATCCCTGCTAATCCCTTAGGCGTCGTCGTTGGTGTCTTCGAGGCCGGCCTGAGGGCCGGGGTCCATATCCGCCGGCACCGGCAGTTCGGTCGGGCGTTTCGGCGCCCGCCCACCCACCTGATGCATGCGGCGCAGCTGATACACATACGCCAGCACCTCGGCCACGGCGGCATACAGGGCCTCCGGAATCTGGTGGCCGATCTCCGTGTGCCGGTACAGCGCACGCGCCAGCGGCGGCGCTTCCAGAATGGGAATCTTGTGCTCGGTGCCTAGCTCGCGGATCTTGGCGGCCACCAGGTCGGCGCCCTTGGCCAGCACGCGCGGTGCGCCGCCTTCCTGCTCGGAATAGCGCAGCGCCACGGCGTAGTGCGTCGGGTTGGTGACGATCACGTCGGCCTTGGGCACGTCGGCCATCATGCGGCGCTGGGCCGCCTGGCGCTGCATGGCGCGGATGCGGCCCTTGACGTGCGGATCGCCTTCGGATTCGCGGTGCTCCTTGCGCACCTCTTCCTTGGTCATGCGGTGCTTGCGGGCGTATTGCCACAGCGCCAGCGGCACATCCACCGCCACCACCAGCAGCATCACCGCCGCCATGCACAGATAGGCCACGCCGGCCACATGCATGGTGTCACCCATGGCGGCGCGCAGGTCTTGCTGCGGCAGTTCGATGAAATCCGCGCGGTAGTGCCGGATCAGCCACCAACCCACGCCAGCCACCAGTGCCAGTTTGATCAGCAGGCGCGGCAACTCCAGCAGGCCCTCGACGGAGAACATGCGCGTGAGCCCCTGCAGCTTGAACAGCCGCGTGATATCGGGTTCCAGCGGCTTGAACGAGATGGCGCCGCGAGTCAGCGCCAGCGGCGTGAGCGCGGCCAGGATAAGCAACAGCAGCAACCCGCCCAGCGCGATGCCCAGCGGCGTGAACTGCGCCGCCACGTAGGTCCACTGGTCTTGCCCGCGGGTGATGTCGTAGCGGTGAAACTCCAGGCAGCGCGCCAGAAACGACGACGCCCCCCGCACGATCGACTCGCCCATCACCCACATCCCGCCTGCGCCCGCTGCCAGCAGGGCGAACGAACCCAGTTCCCGTGATCTGGGAACGTCGCCTTCCTCGCGCGCCTGCTCCAGGCGCCGGGGTGAGGCGGCTTCAGTTTTTTCGAGATCGCTTTCTTCGGACATGCCGGGAGGATGCGAGGGGTGGATGACTAGACGCTCGCATTATTCCCGCACCGCACGCCGGCTAAAGCGGGGAGAAAACCACCTCGGGACGCCTTTTTCCGTGGAATGGCCCCGGAATGCGCGCCAACCCGCCCACACTCTCCAAACAGCCACTTGATAACACTGGATTAACAAAACACCCCCCGCCGGCAACTACCATGCGTCGCAGTCGCATGCGCTGTGACGCTTGCGGTACGTACATCGGGCAGTCCAACCTCATCAGGCAGGAGGGGGTATGCGGTGGCAGGTCAAGGCTGGGGCCATCCTGGCGACAGCAGTACTGGTGTTTGCGGGGGTGCGGCTGTTTTCAGCCGGTGCCGCAGACGCGCATGACGCCCCGCCGCCCGATCCGCCAAAACGGGCCGCTGCGGCCACACCGCCCTCACCCCTCCCCACGCCTGCCAGCGCGCCGCTGGCACCGCCCACGCAGGCAAACCCGCCGCTGCCACCTCGCTTTACCGAGTACCTCGCCCGCGAGTACCCCAATTCCGCCGCCACGCGCCAGGCCCTCACGCAGATCGCCTACGGCTGGAGCCAGGCCGTGAACAACGTGCGCGGCCCGCAGGACGCCAAGCTGGCCGGCGATGCCATCGCCAGTGGCATCGCCTGTGCGTTGGGCCCGGGCGTACTCGCCACCACCGGCGTTGACCAACAGACGATGCTCGATCGCATCAAGAATGCGCGCGCCGTCATGCTCGACAACGACAGCGACACGACGGCCTACCTGCGCTTCCAGGCGCTGGCCGGCGGCCAGTACTTTGACGACCCCGGTGCCGCCGCGTGCAGTTTTGACCCAGCCACGCTGCCGAACTGAGCACGGAGTTGCCCGCCTGACTTGGCCCCCCCTTCACCCCACCACCAAGGAGACTGCTGCATGAAGATGAAGAAACTTGCCACCATCGTGCTCGCCGGTTCGCTGCTCGCCGCGCCGCTCTGTGCCATCTCGGCTGCGCCTGGGTCGGCCATCGTGTTCGTCAACGGCATCAACAACACGTTTGACGATGCGGTGGCCAGCCTGCAGGTGCTGAAGACCCAGCTCAACGCGCGCGACAAGAACAACACCTACGTCTATGGCAACGCCTACAACGCCACGCAAGGCGCCCTGAGCGACGTCTACCAGGTGTTCAAGCAAAAGGGTGTGGAAGGCACGAGCCCGGCCGACTTCTGGCGCGCCATCGACGGCAACAGCCTGCCGGCCGGCGGCATGAACGCAGCGCTGCAGCAGAAGTACATCGACCTGCTGACGAAGAACGACATCCCGGAGCTGCCTGACCACCTGAACCAGTACCGCAACTACCTGAAGGCGCAGCGCAAGGTGGTGCTGGTGGGCCACTCGCAGGGCACGCTGTACACCAACTTCGAGATCAACCTGCTGGTGACCGGGCCGGATCAGGCACAAGGCAAGATCAGCGCGGTCAACGTGGGCAACGCCACGCGCTATCAACTGCCGGGGTCCAGCTACCTGACGTCGCATGCCGACACGGTGATCGGCGCGCTCAGCCTGGTGCAGACGGTGCTGCCCGCCAACTACTCGCTCGGCTGGCATCCGCTGTCTGACGCGCTGGGGCACTCGTTCTCGAAAATCTACATGAACGCGAGCTACAGCGCGGCGGGGCAGATCCTGACGCAGGTGTCGCAGCAGGCGCGCAACTGAGGGGGCAACGGACTCGGCGCCTCCAGACGTCCCCGACGTAAAGTCTGACGCGGCGCATGGCGTTGGCAGGCGATCAGCGCTACCCTCGCGTATCCTCATCATCACCATCCATGCCCGCCGCGATCCTGCCGGCGGGTACTTTTTTGGAGTTGCCGTTGATACGCGTCTTGCCGCCCGTCGTACTGGGCACGATTAGCCTGATCCTGCTGGCACTGAACACGTTGTTCTGGAGCGTGCCGCTGTTTCTGTTCTCCGCCCTCAAGCTGCTGGTTCCAGTCACGGCTGTCCGTCAGCGGATCGACCCGGTGCTGAACTGGATCGCCACCTGCTGGATCGGCTGCAACAACTTCTGGATCGGCCTGCTGCAGCGCGCGCCATGGAGCGTGGAAGGCGCCTCCAACCTGCGCTACGCGGGGTGGTATATGGTCAACTGCAACCACCGTTCGTGGGTCGACATCTTCGTGCTGCAGCGGGTGCTGAACCGGCGCATTCCGCTGCTGAAATTCTTCCTCAAGCAGCAGTTGATCTATGTGCCGGTGATCGGCCTGGCCTGGTGGGCACTGGATTTTCCGTTCATGCGGCGGCATACCAAGGCGGCGTTGCGCAAGCACCCGGAACTGCGCAACCAAGACCGGGAGACCGCGCGGCGCGCCTGCGCCAAGTTCGCCAAGGTACCGACCAGCGTCATGAACTTTGCCGAAGGCACCCGCTACACGGCGGCCAAGCACCGCGCGCAATCCTCGCCGTATCGCCATCTGCTCAAGCCCAAGGCCGGCGCGATGGCGCTGGCGCTCAACGCCATGGGCGACCAGTTCCAGGCGCTGCTGGACGTGAGCATCGTCTACCCCGACGGCACACCCAGCTTCTGGGAACTCGCCAGCGGCCGGGCTGGCCGCGTGATGGTGCACATTCGCGAGCTGCCAATTCCGGCCGGCCTGTGCGCAGGCGACTACACCGCCGATGCGGCGTTCCGCAGCGAGTTTCACCGCTGGCTGGCACAACTTTGGGAAGAGAAAGACGCGCAGATCGACGCCATGCTGGCGCAAGCTGCGGTGAAGAACTAGGCGCCCGGATAGAAGCCCGGAGCGGGCCCTGGACAAGAGAAGCGCCGGCCCTCGCACAAGCGAAGGCCGGGCAGACCGGCGTTAGAAGCCGAGGCTTTCCAGCAGGTCGTCAACCTGTTCCTGGCTGCCGACCACGTCCGGGTGGTCCGGATTGATCTGCGGGCCGTTCAGCAGCGACGACGACGAGGCTTCCGTGCGCAGATGCTCAGGTGCGTTCTCCAGCAGGATGCCAACCAACTGACTTTCGATCAGTTGCACGACATCCAGCACCTTCTTGATCACCTGGCCGGTCAAATCCTGGAAGTCCTGGGCCATCAGGATTTCCATCAACTGCTGGTTCGTGTCGCGCGTCTTTTCCGGCACGCTGCGCAGGAAGCCGTTGGTCTGGCCGACCAGATCACGGATCTCTGCGTCGCCAAGCTGGCGGTCCATCCACGATTGCCAGCGGTTGACCAGCGCCTCGGCGTCGCTCTCCAGCGCGTCTTGCACTGGGCGGGCCGCGTCGATGGCGTTGAGCACGCGGGTGGCCGCCTGCTCGGTCATGTTGGCGATGTAGTTCAGGCGGTCGCGTGCGTCGGGTATGGCCGATGCGGCCTTTTCCACGCCCTTGTCCAGGCCCAGCTCACGCATGCTCTCGCGCAGCATGCGCGTGAGGTGGCCGATGCGCTGGAGCATTTCCGGCATGTCACCGTGGTCTACGCCTTCCGCACCTTCTGCGACCGGCGCCTGGGCGCCATCGTGCATTTCGCTCATCACGCCCCCTTTTCGAGCTTTTCGAAAATCTTGCTCAGCTTTTCGTCCAGCGTGGCGGCCGTAAAGGGCTTGACCACGTAGCCGTTGGCACCTGCCTGGGCAGCGGCGATGATGTTTTCCTTCTTGGCCTCGGCCGTCACCATCAGCACCGGCAGCTTGCTGATGCTCGGGTTGGCGTCAGCGCGAATGGCTTGCAGCATCTGCAGGCCATCCATGTTCGGCATGTTCCAGTCGGAGACGACGAAATCGAACCGGCCTTCCTTGACTCTGGCCAGGCCGGCGGCGCCGTCTTCGGCCTCCTCGACGTTGCCAAAGCCGAGTTCCTTGAGCAGGTTACGCACGATCCGGCGCATCGTCGGGAAGTCGTCGACGACGAGGAATCGGTACTGGCTCTTGTCCATGGACACAATCTCCGCAAACTAACTGAATTGGGGGGTTTTCGGGGCTACCTTGGCAATCTTATCGGCGCCTGTGGCCGATTCTTGAGTGTCGGCATGCGTCTGGAAAGATTTGGGGGCGCCTGACTGCTGCGCCCCGCAACCAATGGTCCCGGAAAAATAGGCGTTACACGCGCGTCACACGGCCATGCGCAGACAGCTTGGCCAGCACATGCGGGCCGATCTGCGACAGGGGCAGCACCTCGTGCACACCGCCATGGGCCACGGCCTCCTTGGGCATGCCGTAGACCACGCACGAGGCCTCGTCCTGGGCCACGTTATAGGCGCCGGCGTTGCGCATTTCCAGCATGCCGACCGCGCCATCCTTGCCCATGCCGGTCAGGATCACGCCCAGGGCGTTGGCCCCGGCGTTGCGCGCGGCAGAGCGGAACAGCACATCCACCGCCGGGCGATGCCGGTTCACGGGCGGGCCCTGGTCCAGCTCGGTGACGTAGTTGGCGCCACTGCGGCCCAGCGACAGGTGCATGTCACCCGGGGCGATGTAGGCGTGGCCTGGCAGCACGCGCTCGCCATGCACGGCCTCCTTCACGCGAATACGGCACAGGCCGTCCAGCCGCTTGGCGAACGACGTGGTGAAGCCCGCCGGCATGTGCTGCACGATCAGGATGCCAGGGCAATCGGGCGGCATTTCCAGCAGGAAATCCTTGATCGCCTCGGTGCCGCCGGTGGAAGCGCCCACGATGATGAGCTTTTCCGTCGACGAGAAATGGGTACGCGCCGGCGCTGCTGTGCCCGGTGCATGGTCCGCGCGAACGTGTGCGCCATGTGCCGGTGCAACGGCCAATGCAGGTGCAGTGGCAGGCGTCGCAGTACGCGGACGCAGCTTGGCGCGCGCCGCCGCACGGATCTTGTCGGCAATCTGATCGGCGTATTCGTTCATGCCGTCGCGCATGCCCAGCTTGGGCTTGGCGACAAAATCCACCGCGCCCAACTCCAGCGCGCGCAGCGTGGCCTCAGAGCCGCGCTCCGTGAGCGAAGAGATCATGACGACCGGCGTCGGGCGCAGGCGCATGAGCTTTTCCAGGAAGTCGAGGCCGTCCATCTTCGGCATTTCGACGTCCAGCGTGAGCACATCCGGATTGGTCTGCTTGATGAGGTCGCGCGCGATGATCGGGTCCGGCGCGACCCCCACCACTTCCATGTCGGGTTGCGCGTTGATGATTTCCTTCAGGATGCTGCGGATCAGTGCGGAATCGTCGATGCACAGCACCTGAATCTTGCGTTTGTCGTTCATGCTGTTTTGGGGGGCAAGGTCAGGAAAAAAACGAAATTACGTGAACAGTTGCAGGCGCGAGGCAGGCTTCGTCGTGATGGACTTCGACAGCTTGCTGGCGTATTGCGCTTCGCTGTCCAGATCGGCGGCCGAGTTTTGCGAGCGCAGCTTGCGCACCATGATCTGGCCGGTGGATGGCACGAAATACACCTTGCGCGGGTGCACATCGAAGAGGTCTTTGGCGGCGACCGTCAGCCCTTCGTTGCGCAGGAATTCGAGGACGAACTTGCCATTGCGCTCGCCCACATCCAGCGTGCTCATGCCGGCCAGCACGGCGGCGCCGCCAAACACCTTGATCTCTAGGTGCTCGCGCCGGGCGCCGGCCCGGTAGAGCTGGTTGAGCAGCACTTCCATGGCGTGCGTGCCGTAGCGCATGGAGGGCGACAGAATGGACTCGCCCTCGTTGCGCGAGGGCAGCATGAAGTGGTTCATGCCGCCAATGCCGAGAATCTTGTCGCGCACGCAGGCAGACACGCACGAGCCCAGCACCGTCACGAGCATCAGGTCTTCGGTGGTGACGTAGTACTCGCCGGGCAGCACCTTCATGGCGCGGCGGCTGAAGGTGGTGTCGTAGTAGGCGTGCGTGCTGGCAGCCGATTGGGCGAGCGTGGCCATGGCGCCCGCCGTCATGCCGCTGTCGTTGCGCACGGTGTCGGTCATGGCAGCACGGGGGATGGCTCTCTTGCCGAATTCGATCATCGGGCCCCCATCTTGGCGCGCAGCTCGGGCGCGATTTCGTACACGGTCTTGCCGCGCAACGACCACGCCTTGGTTACTTGCAGGAAGCTCTCCGAATGGCCCGCAAACAGCAGGCCATCGGGTTTCATCACGTCGATGAAGTGCTCGAGGATCTTGGCCTGCGTGGGCTTATCGAAATAGATCATCACGTTGCGGCAGAAGATCACGTCAAACTTCTGCTGCAACGGCCAATCGCGGTCGAGCAGGTTGATCTGGCGGAATTCGATCATGGCCTGCAGCTCGGGCCGCACGCGGGCATAGCCCTCCTGCTTGCCGGTGCCGCGCAGGAAATACTTCTTCAGGCGCTCTGGCGACAGGGCTGCCACGCGCTCCATCGGATAAATACCGGCGCGGCCGCGGGCCAGCGCATTGGTATCCACGTCGGAGGCAATCACGCTCACCTGCCCGGGGTTCATCGAACCAAAGGCCTCGGCCAGCGTAATGGCGATCGAGTACGGCTCTTCGCCGGTGGACGACGCCGAGCACCACACGGTGAACGGCGTGCGCTTGGCCTTGGCGTGCTCGGCCAGGATCGGAAAGTGATGCTGCTCGCGGAAGAACGCGGTCAGGTTGGTGGTGAGCGCGTTGGTAAAGGCTTCCCACTCGTCGGGCAGGTGGCCGTGTTCCAGCGCGTCCAGGTAATCGCGGAACGAGCCGAGGTTGACCACGCGCAGGCGGCGGGCCAGGCGGCTGTAGACCATCTCGCTCTTGCGATCGGACAGCGAAATGCCGACGCGACGGTAGATCAGGTCGCGAATGCGGGCGAAATCTTGCGCGGTGAAGGAAAACTCACGCGATGCGAGCGTCGGCGAAACAGGCGCCAAATTTTGTGCTGCCATGGATAACTAACCCCGTGTTTGGCGAGTCTTGGTGCCCGCTTTCAATCGTTGGCGGGCACCGCAACCTCAGCGCCACGCCAAGTTGGATGTTGGCGAGGCTCGCGTCAGAAGGTGCTCCAGTCCTCATCATCGGCAGAAGACCCTGCCAGCTTGAGGGCTGGTGCCGCTGCGGCCACCGAAACGGCCGCTGAAACGGCCACCGCAGCGACCGGCGCGGCGGATGAATGTGCCTCATCACGCGCTTTTTCGGCGTGCTCGACAGGCTCGACGTGCTCGTGGGCAATCGCCGGGGTGTCGCCTGCGGCGACGACAGCAGCCACCGGCGCCGCCTTTGCCGACTTGCGTGCGGCAATGGCGCGCGCAATGGAAGGCACGACTTGGGTGGGCTTTTCCGCCCGGACTTCACTGCGCACGGCCGGCGCAGCGGGCATTACCGGGGCCGACGGCACATGGGCCACCACGGGCGCCGCATGGTGCATGTGCTCGGCGTGTTCATCCGTTCGGAACGCCGCCACGGCATTGCGCAGCAGCTGTGCCTGCTCCTCCAGTGAGAGCGCTGCGGCAGCGGCCTGCTCCACCAATGCGGCGTTCTGCTGCGTCACCTCATCCATCTGGTTCACGGCCTGGTTGACCTGCTCGATGCCGGAGCTTTGCTCGTCCGACGCGGCGGAGATCTCGCCCATGATGTCGGTCACGCGCTTGACGGCGGTCACCACCTCGCCGATCACCTCGCCCGCTTCCGCCACCAACGCGGAGCCATTGCGCACCCGGCCGACCGAATCGCCAATCAGCTCCTTGATCTCCTTGGCTGCCGTGGCACTGCGCTGCGCCAGGCTGCGCACCTCACCCGCCACCACGGCAAAGCCACGGCCTTGCTCGCCTGCCCGTGCGGCTTCCACCGCCGCGTTCAGCGCGAGGATGTTCGTCTGGAAAGCGATGCCTTCAATCACGCCGATGATGTCGGCGATCTTCTTGCTGCTGGCGTTGATGCCGGCCATGGTTTCCACCACGCGGCCCACCACTTGCCCGCCCTTGACGGCAATGTCCGACGCACTGCCGGCAAGCTGGCTGGCTTGGCGTGCGTTGTCGGCGTTCTGCTTCACGATGCTGGTCAGCTCTTCCATGCTGGAAGCGGTTTCCTCCAGCGAGCTGGCCTGCTCTTCCGTGCGCTGCGACAAGTCCGCATTGCCGGCCGCGATCTGCTTGGTGGCGCTGGCAATGGAATCGGCCGAGCTTTTGATGTTGCTGATGGTGCCGGTCAGTTGCTGCTGCATCTGCGCCATGGCGAACAGCATGCTGTCGCGATCGCCCGGGCGCGTGCGCACCTGTACGGCCAGGTCTCCGGCAGCAATGCGGCGTGCAACCTCGGCCGCATACCCCGGCTCGCCGCCCAATTGGCGTGACAGCCGCCGCGCGATGACGATACCCAGCACGATGCCGAGCAACGCTCCCACGCACGCCATGACGATCATCACCAGGCGCGAGCGCTGCGCATCATCGCGGGCACGGGCGGTGGACGCAGCAGAGACCTCCTCCACCCGTTTGACCATCTTGTCGAGCGTCTTTTCAAAGGCCGCGGTGTCGTCCAGCAGGCCGACGTTCTCGGCTGTGACGCGGCTGTCGAATTGGGTCGGGTCCAGCCCCTGCTTGTCCATCAGCGCAACGAAGTCGTTCATGCGCTTGCTCCAGACGGGGTAGACGGCGTCCACCTCGCGGATCATCTTCTTGCCTTCATCCGATACGAACTGCGGGCGCACGTTCTCTACGCCCTCCTTCAGGTGCTGCATGCTGTCGTTGATCTGCCCGCTGAGCGCTTTGCGCTCGTCCAGCGTGGTGGCGATCAGCAGGGCCGTCTGCGCCCGGCTGGCATGCGCCAGGCTATTGGCCGCGCTGCCCATCTGCGTGATGGCGCGCATCTGCTTTTGCGCGAGCTCCTCGCTGGCCTTGGTCAACTGCGTGATGGTGTACACGCCCAACCCGCCGATAGCCGCGCCCACAGCGGCCACGATCAGGAAACCGCCAGTCAGCACCGTCGACACCGGTAACCGCTTGATCCAACCCATCATCTGTCTACCTCTTCGTTTTTTATATGCCCCTCTAACCGCTATCGGTTCATGGGGACGGCTCTTTAGAACCGCCTAGGGCACATGCCACTTCAGTGGGGGATCACCCCTGCTGTAGTGAGCGCTAGCCCAGGCAAAAAAAAAAACCTGCCCCGAAGGGCAGGCTGCACACCACAAACACACACGAGAGAGCTTTCGCGAGCAGCGAAGATCCCGTGCATACATGGTTAAAAGGTCTCCCAGTCGCCATCGTCACCGCCTGCGGCAACGAGCTTGGGTGTTTGCAACTTGGGCGCTGACGCAGCTGCTTTCGGTACGGCAGCGGCCGCGGTACGCCCACGTGGTTGTTCTGTTGCGGCAACCGGCGCAGCAGGCGCGGCAGCGGTTTCCGTTTGGGTTGTGACAGCCGCAACGGCCTTCGGCTTGGCTGCGCGGCGTTCGATTTTGGTTTTGGCTTTGACCTTGGTCTCGGCTTTGGCTTTCAGCGCGGGCTTGGCTGACGCTACAGCCGCCACGCGCGGTACGACAGCCACCGGCGCGGCCCCACCCTGTGTGCGGAACACCGCCACCACTTGGCGCAGCCCGGTCGCCTGTTCCTGCAACGACATCGCGGCGGCAGCGGCCTGCTCCACCAGCGCGGCATTCTGCTGCGTGCCTTCGTCCATCTGGTTCACGGCCTGGTTGACCAGTTCAATGCCGGCACTCTGCTCCTCGGACGCCGAGCTGATCTCGCCCATGATGTCCGTCACGCGTTTGACGGCAACGACCACCTCGTCGATCACGTGACCAGCTTCGGCCACCAGCGTGGAGCCATTTTCCACCCGGCCCACCGAATCGCTGATGAGCGCCTTGATCTCTTTGGCCGCCGTGGCGCTGCGTTGCGCCAGGCTGCGCACTTCACCGGCCACGACCGCAAAGCCGCGGCCCTGTTCGCCTGCGCGTGCGGCTTCCACCGCGGCATTCAACGCGAGGATGTTGGTCTGGAAGGCAATCCCTTCAATCACGCCGATGATGTCGGCGATCTTCTTGCTGCTTTCATTGATGCCCGCCATGGTGTCGACCACGCGGCCCACCACTTCGCCACCCTTGACGGCGATGTCCGAGGCATTGCCAGCCAGTGTGCTGGCCTGGCGCGCGTTATCGGCGTTCTGCCGCACGATGCTGGTGAGCTGTTCCATGCTCGACGCGGTCTGCTCCAGCGACGAGGCTTGTTGCTCCGTGCGCTGCGACAAGTCTGCATTCCCTGCCGCAATCTGCTGCGTGGCGCTGGCAATCGAATCCGAGCCCGAACGCACCTGCCCCACCATCTTCAGCAGGCTCTCCTGCATGCGTTGCAGCGCTGCCAGCATGCGGCCGGTTTCATCGGTGCGGTCCACACGGATGGTGTGCGTGAGATCGCCTTGCGTAATGTGCTCGGCTTGTTCGATGGCCTGCATCAGCGGCACGGTGATGGAGCGGCGCAGCGCCCACGTCAGCAGGCCGCCCACCACGATCCCACCCGCCAGCAAACCGCAGGTGAGCGTGCTCAGCGCGGTGTGTTCGTGCTGGCTGGCCTCGTAGCTGTCTTTGGCCACATCCAGCTGCAAGCGGTTCAGTGCGGTCACCTTGTCACCCAGCGGGCGATACAGCGCGGGCATGACGTCCATGACCGTCTTGTTGATGCGTGCCTCGTCATGTGCCTGCACGGCCTGCATCAGCACCTGCGCGCCGTCACGCAAAAAGGCACTGCGCAGCGCATCCGCCTCGTCGGCCAGCTTGCGCTCCTCCACCGTGGTGGGCAGCGCACGGTAGCGCTTCCAGGCGGCGTCGGACTTGTCGAGGAACATCTTGGCGCGCTCGATCGTCTTGTCCATGCCCGGCGCATTGGGCGCCATGGCTGCACGGTCGAGCACGATGCGGAAACTCAGCAGGTTGGAATCGGATTCAGCCAATGCCACGGTACCGGCCATTTGCACGGCATACGTGTCCTGCACTCGTGTGTTGGCGTGCCGCATGCCAATCAGGCCCGTCACGCCCACGATCACGGCGAGCGCACCCACGCCCGCCATCATCAGCCCCAGTCGGAGCCGGATGGTCATCCTGCTGAACATGCTTCCCCCCTTGCGGCGCCGCACCCCTTGTACGGTGTCTCGTCGCCAGCCGGGCATGACAGCCCGGACACATTGACCAACGAGGGCACGCACACTGCGCCCCGGCTGGTTTCCCTACTGTCCCTACGATCAGGCCGCCTCGGCCTCGTCGCACAACGCCATGTCAGCCGACAGGAGCAAGCGCTCGATGTCAACCAGGATCAGCATGCGCTCGTCGATCGAGCCCAGGCCACGGATGTACTCCGTATCCAGCGCGCCCGAAAACTCCGGCGCCGGCTTGATCTGCTGGCTCTGCAGCGTCAGCACGTCCGACACGCCATCCACCACGATACCTACCACGCGGTCCATCAGGTTCAGGATGATCACGACGGTGTACTGGTTGTACTCCACCCGGTCGAGCTGGAACTTGATGCGCAGATCGACGATCGGCACGATGATGCCGCGCAGGTTGATCACGCCCTTGATGAAGTCGGGCGCGTTGGCAATGCGGGTGACGGTTTCGTAGCCGCGGATTTCCTGCACCTTCAGGATGTCGATGCCGTACTCTTCCTGCCCCAGGGTGAAGGCCAGGTACTCCTCCCCGCCGGTTTCCTCACCGATCGAACGTTCCTTGACTTCCATTGCGGCTCCCCTCGGCCCGCGTCGGGCCACTAGATTGAATGCGTTGTTGGGCGGTTGGCGTGGCCGCTTATGCTGCGGCCATGGCTTGGGTCGAGAATCGACCACCGTGTGCTTCGCCCATGTCCTGCTTTTCGGCACTAACGGCACGCAGCGCGTTTTCTGAATGGCCAGCGCGGGTCTCGCGCATCAGCGCCGACACGTCAACGATCAACGCCACGCTGCCATCGCCCAGAATGGTCGCGCCCGAAATGCCAGGCACCCGGCGGTAGTTGGTCTCCAGGTTCTTGACCACCACCTGCTGCTGGCCGACCAGTTCGTCGACCTGCAGCGCGATCTTCTTGCCCTCCGAATCCAGGATCACGACGATGCCTTCCGACGGATCGGGCAGCGACGGCGTGATGCGGAAGCGCTCGTACATCGGCACCAGCGTCAGGTATTCGTTGCGCACCTTGAGCAGTCGGCCGCCGCCCGGCACAGCCTTGATGTCTTCGGGGCGCGGTTGCAGCGATTCGGCCACGCACGACAGCGGGAGGATGAACACCTCGTCGCCGGTCTTGACCGACATGCCATCGAGAATCGCCAGCGTGAGCGGCAGCACGATGCGCATGGTCGTGCCCTTGCCCTTCTGCGACTGGATCTCGACGTAGCCGCCCATCGACTGGATGTTCTGCTTGACCACGTCCATGCCCACGCCGCGGCCGGACACATCCGTCACCTGATCGGCCGTCGAGAAGCCCGGCGCGAAGATGAGCTGGTTGATCTCGTCGTCGGTCATGTTGTCCGACACGGGCAGGCCGCGCTCGCGCGCCTTCTTGAGGATCTTGTCGCGGTTCAGGCCCTGGCCATCGTCGCTCACTTCAATGACGATGTTGCCGCCTTGGTGTGCGGCGGACAGCAGCAGCTGGCCCACAGCGTCCTTGCCGGCGGCCAGGCGGGCTTCGGGCATTTCGATACCGTGGTCCAGGCTGTTACGCACCAGGTGCGTGAGCGGATCGATGATGCGTTCGATCAGGCCCTTGTCCAGCTCGGTCGATTTGCCGAACGTCGACAGCTCGACCTGCTTGCCAAGCTTGGCGGCCAGATCGCGCACCAGGCGCGGGAAGCGGTTGAACACGTAGTCCATCGGCATCATGCGGATGGACATGGCGGCCTCTTGCAGGTCACGCGCGTTACGCGTGAGTTGCGACAGGCCAGAGAACAGGCGCTCGTTCAACACCGGGTCGAACGCCGATGCGGTCTGCGCCAGCATCGCTTGCGTAATCACCAGCTCGCCCACCAGGTTGATGAGCTGATCGACCTTTTCCACGCCCACGCGGATGGTCGTTTCTGCGGCCACGGCCGGCTTGTCGGAAGCGGCCGGGCGCGGCGGGGCGGCGGCGGCCGCAGCACGCGGTGCCTCGTTGGCGGCCGGTGCATGGGCTTCGGTCTGCGCGGCAGCCGGCGCGGGTGCCGTCACAGCAGCGGCCTCAGCAGCCGTTGCAGCAGCGTCCACCACGGGTGCGGCGGCAGCCGCTTCGCCCGTATGCGGCGCGATGACGATCTGGTCGGCATCGATGATGAAGCAGCTCACCGCGATGATGTCGTCAGCCGTGCAGGTGCTCTGCAGCACGATGTCGCTGTTGCGGCCGGTGCGCACGTGACGCAGCACGGTGCCCAGATGCTTGAGCTCGGTGACGATCAGCTCGCAGTCTTCGTTCGAGACGTTGATGAGCTTGATGTCCAGGCCACCCTCGATGGCGCCGATCGGCTCGGGCGCCGGCGCCTCAACAACCACCGGTTCGGGTTCGGGCGCGGCCACCGGAGCAGCAGCCGCAGCAGCAACAGCGGGCGCTGCGGGTGCAGCAGGCGCAGGCTGTGCAGCGCCACCATCCTCGGCAGCGAGGCTGTTGAGCTTGGCCACCATGTATTCGAGCGTGGCCGTATCAATCGGGTGCTCTTGCCGATAGGCATCAAGTTGGCTTTTCAACACGTCTTTCGTTTCCAAGAAGGCATCCACCATGTTCTCGCGCAACTGCAGCGTACCGGTGCGGGCGCGGTCCAGAATCGATTCCGCCACATGCGTGAGTTCCGTCATGTGCGTGAAGCCGAAGGTTGCGGCACCGCCCTTGATGGAGTGCGCGCAACGGAAGATGGCGTTCAGATCATCAGAAGAAGGGTTGGCGACATCGAGATTGAGCAGCAGCCGCTCCATGTCAACGAGCAGCTCTTCCGCTTCCTCAAAGAAGGCGCCGAAAAACTGGCTGAGATCGAGGTTCATGTCGTTTGTCTCGGGTCGATGGTTTGGCTGTTAGTGCGTCGACGCAGACCCATGGGTCTGCGCATGCCATTCGAATAACTGCATCACCGAATCCGTCAGGCCTTCCGGATCGAACGGCTTGGGCAGGAAACCCGTGGCCCCAGCAGCGCGCGCCTGGTCGCGGATGGTGCCGTCGGCTTCGGTGGTCAACATCAAAATCGGCGTGTCGGCATAGGCCGGCAGCGAGCGCAACGCGCGAATGAGGGTCAGGCCATCCATCGACGGCATCACCTGATCGGTGATCACCAGATCGTGGTTGCCGCCGTTGGGGTCACGCACCACTTCCAGCGCGGCGGTGCCGTCGGCTGCTTCCGTCACGGCAAAGCCGCATTCGCGCAGGCACGCGGCAATCATGCGGCGGATGGAAGTGGAGTCGTCCACCACCAGAATGTGTTTCTCGCTCATTGGCTGTTTCTCCCCTCGGCGCTTATGGCTTGGCCGGCGCAGCCGCATCGGCGGCACCTGCAACAGGCGCGGTGGCACGTACGGCGGCGTCGGTCAGCGTGTCCTTGCCGTCATTGCGTAGATCGGCCACCGGCTCGATCCCACCCGAGCGCACGGCTTCAGCGGCGCGTGCGTTGAGCACGACGATACTGATGCGGCGGTTGATCGGGTTGTACACATTCGTCTTGTCCAGCGGCACCGAGGCTTCCAGGCCCACCACACGGCTGACCTTCTCGGGCTTCATGCCGCCGGCAATCAGCTCGCGGCGCGAAGCGTTGGCGCGGTCGGCCGACAGCTCCCAGTTGCTGTAGCCGTGCTGGGTGGCGTACTGCGTGGCATCGGTGTGGCCCGATAGGCTGATCGGGTTGGGCACGTCATTCAGCGCCGCACCCAGCTCGCGCAGGATGGTGCGCATATACGGCTGCACCTCGGCGCTGGCGTTGCCGAACATCGGCCGGTTCTGCTGATCCACGATCTGGATGCGCAGACCTTCGGTGGTCATGTCGATCAGCAGCTGGTGCTTGAACTGGCTCATCACCGGGTTCGTCTCAACCATCTCGGCAATCTTCTGCTTGAGCTTGTTCAGCGCTGCGTCGTCCGATTCATCGCGGATATTGCGCTGGCGCTGCACCGTCGGGCTGGGGCTCGGGTTCGGCTGCGGCATGCTCTGCTTAACGGACGGGCTGCCCTGCAGGATGCTCGACTGATCGCCAGAACCGGCGCCACCAAACAGCGCCACCTTCAGCGGTGTGCGGAAATACGTTTCCACCGACGACAACTCGGCCTTGGTGACCGAGCTGAGCAGCCACATCAGCAGGAAGAACGCCATCATGGCCGTCACGAAGTCGGCGTAGGCGATCTTCCACGCGCCACCGTGGTGGCCGTGCCCGCCTTTCTTGTTGCGCCGAATCACAATGAAGGTCGGCGTGCTGGACTTGCTCATGGTCCGTTCCCGTCGGTGTGTGCTGCGTCGTTAATGGCTTGGCTCGTTGGCCACGCTCTGTGTCATATGGGGTTCAGCGCTACGCCGTCTTGGCGCCGCGCACGTGGTCTTCCAGTTCGGCAAAGGACGGGCGCTCGGTCGAGAACAGCACCTTGCGGCCAAACTCCACGGCAATCGCCGGGGCGTAGCCGTTCATGCTGGCCAGCAGCGTCACCTTGATGCACTGGAACAACTTGGTCGATTCTTCGGCGCGCTGCTCCAGCAGCGAGCCCAGCGGCCCGATAAAGCCGTACGCCAGCAAGATGCCGAGGAACGTGCCGACCAGCGCCGAGGCGATCAGCTTGCCCAGCTCCGCCGGTGGCAGGCCGACCGAGCCCATGGTGTGCACCACGCCCATCACCGCGGCCACGATGCCGAAGGCCGGCATGGCGTCGCCCACCTTGGTGATGATGCGGGCCGGTTGTTCGGCTTCGTGGTGGTGGGTGTCGATTTCCTGATCCATCAGCGCTTCGATCTGGAACGGATTCAGGTTGCCGCCAACCATCAGGCGCAGGTAGTCGCAGATGAAATCCAGCGCGTGGTGATCGGCCTGGATGGCGGGGTAGTTGGCGAACAGCGCGCTTTCGTGCGGGGATTCGATGTCAGCTTCGATCGACATCATCCCCTCGCGGCGGATCTTGGACAGCACCACATACAGCAGCGCCATCACTTCCATATAGAGGGCCTTGGTGTACTTCGAGCCCTTGAACAGGCCCGGCAGCGCCTTGACCGTGGCGTTGATGGCCTTTTTGTCGTTGCCGACCACGAAGGCGCCAATGCCGGCGCCGAAGATGATCAGCAGTTCGGTCGGCTGGAACAGGGGCCCCAGGTGGCCACCGGCCAACATGTAGCCGCCGAACACCGAGGCGAGAATCACGATGTAACCGATGGCGACTAGCACGGGGCAAACTCCTAGATGGGACGATGCAGGCAACCGCGCGATCAATTCGTGCGATCAATACAAGGAGGAATAACGGCATCCGCCCCGTTAACTGAAGGCTTGAGCAACGGTTTTGCTGTCGCGCGGCAGCCAGGAATCCCCCGCCACCGCGCCCTTCTCCACCAAAAACGGCAACAAAACGGGCGGCTTGAGCGCCACCCTGCCCGAAGAGGGGTTCTACCTAGGCCAATCCAAAGAAAAAGGGACGGAAATCGCTTTCCGTCCCGGTTTTTCGACCTTCTTTTACGCGCGGCGGCAAAAAAAAGCCGGTCTGCGGTTTCCCGCGACCGGCCTACCCCCTTCCCCTTTTGTGCTGTCTGAGCCCCTGTGCTGTCCTGCTCTGTGTTCTGTCTTGCTTTGTTTTTGTGATGTGCCGGTCTGCGCGGCGGTTCCCGTAATTCCCGTACGTCCCGTGTTCCCCTCAAGCGCCGCTCAGGCGTCGATCGTCTTCTCTGCGACCGCATCGACTTGGCCAGCAACGCGCTTTTTCTTGCCTGCGCGTGACGGCGGCTGGCATACACCGCACACAAAATCGTGGTGCAGGTCGTCTGCGTGGGCCACGAAATGGCCGGTGCAGCGCTTGCACTTCACGGTGTGCAGCATCTTCCCCTCGAAGAACTTCAGCATCATCCACGCGCGG
This sequence comes from Ralstonia sp. R-29, assembly GCF_049913345.1. Taxonomy (NCBI): domain Bacteria; kingdom Pseudomonadati; phylum Pseudomonadota; class Betaproteobacteria; order Burkholderiales; family Burkholderiaceae; genus Ralstonia; species Ralstonia sp. R-29. The sequence continues at coordinate 15,090 of NZ_CP184378.1, read as the reverse complement.
GTGATCGAAAGCACCTCTTCCTGTTCGTGGACGTGAATGTGTTCCTGGTACAGCTTGTAGGCCGAGATCAGGCGGCGCACACCCGTGCTGCGGCTGTTCTCACCCAGAAAACGGTAGATGTTCAGGAAAATCGACGAATGGATGTTCGGCGACCACGTCAGGAACCAGTCTGCCGAGAAGGGCAGCATGCCCTTGGGCGGCGATTCCCCGCGAATTTCCTTGTACAGCTTGACCAGACGCTCACGGCTGAGCGTGGTTTCTTGTTCCAGCAATTGCAGGCGCGCACCGAGCGAAATCAATTCCGCTGCGAGGTGGATCTGCTGCACTTCATTCATGACGCTGGTCTGACGCATGGCACTGCTCCCGCTTTGCTTCTGCTACCCATCCGATACCGACTGAACCCGGCGGAAACTCCGCCGCAATAAGCTCAGTTGATCTGTTCAACCGCCTGACGTGCCAACAGGATCGACATTTGCGATTGCTGCAGGCCCTTGTCACGGTGCGGCTGGGTCACCAGACCCAGGATGGCGTGATCGTCGAAGCGGAAACGGCACAGCAGCATGTTGGTGCTGGCCAGCTTGACGATCTGCGCGGGCGACATCGTCAGGAGGATGTCTGCCAATTCTTCGGAGATGCCGAGGCGAAACAGCGCGGCATCGCGATCCTTGACCAGCATTTGCTGGGCGAGCATCAAATAGGTGAGATTCAGTTCACTGATCTCGGAAACAATGTCTTGCGTGTCCATGTACGTCCCGTCGTCGTGTGCAGTAAAAGTGCAACCTGCATCCGATCTCACATGGTGGTGTCCGGTGACGCTGTTATGTCGCGCCGCCCTCGTCCGGACCCTCACCAATTCCCCACAGATCGGATGTTCCTAGCATTCGGTACCGTTACCGGCACTTCCTGCCTCCTTCTTACTCACGTCGCTAAAGACATGGCGAAGTTGTTTTCTGTTGAACACATTGTGGTTTGACGACCGGGGTAAGTAAAGAAGGTGGGACCCCTACGTCGGAGGGGTGGGTAGGGCCGACTATTTGTAAGCCGTTTTCGTACAAAACTGTTAAGAAACGTTGCAAATGAAGCGTTTGTCGGCGTATCCGCCCTGGGTGGACCGTGCGCTAAAGCGACCGTTTGACACGTATTTACCCTACGCTTTGGCAAAAGATAGCAATCTTATTGCCTAAAGAAGCCCGAAATCGATTGTGGAAACGTCGCACTTCCACGACTCTGAGCATCGGATGCCGGGTTAACAGCTTGTAGGACACTTCTTACCTCGTCCTACACGTCGTGTAGGACAGCGCCGACCGGTTTTTGGACCAATTTGTAGGAGTGATCCTACAGCCTGACGGCGATTTTGTAGGACAGCTCCTACCTATTTGTCACACAGATAAAGACGTGTATTTTTAATCGTGACAAAAATCGGCGCCCAGACAGCACAATGCGAAGAAAAGAAGCGATCGCCGCACTTTGGTTGTCGCGACGCAGCAAAAAGGGCAGCGCCATCCACAAGGGCAGCGCTCAATCAGAAGGAAAACAGCGGCAGGACGGAACGCCGTTGTAGGACAACGGCATCCAGGCCCTCGGTCAGGTGGGATTGGGTACCGTGCAGCGTGCGCGCAATACGGTGCCCGTGGCGGATTCTGTGATGACAACGGATTGCCCGTCCGGTGCCAATGCGACGTTGGTGGTGGTCCGCCCCCGGCACGAAGCGATGCGCGCGAGCGGCTCACCATGCGGCGAGAGCACGAACACCGCGCCCAGCGATGCGTGCGCGACAAACAGATTGCCCGCCGTGTCCATCGCCATGCCGTCGGGGCCACTGGTGCCGTAGAACTGCGCGAAGCGGCCCACCTTGCTGGTGCTGCCATCCGCCAACAGCGGCAGGCGCCAGACGGCGTTGTCGCGCGTCATCGCAACGAAGAGCGCCGATTCGTCCGGCGTGAGGGCCAAGCCGTTGGGGCTGGGGCCGTTCGACGACAAGCAATCGAGCCGGCCATCGGTGCGCAGGCGGTACACGCGGCCAGTCGGGTCGTGCAGGCCGGTCTGGCCTTGATCGGTGAAATAGACATCGCCGTTGCGGGCGACGACCAGATCGTTCGGGCCCTTGAAGCGTTCGCTATTGCGGCGGGTGAGGAACGGGCTGACTGCGCCTGTCGCTGGGTCGAGCGACAGCAACCCGTTCTTATAGTCAGCAATCAGCAACGTGCCGTCGTGGCGCAGCGCCAGGCCGTTCGGTTCGCCGTCGTATTCGGCAACGACGCTCCAATCGCCCTGCGGTGAGACACGCAGGATGCGGCCATGCGGAATGTCGACCAGCCACAGGTTGCCCTGCGCATCCCAGCACGGGCCCTCAAGAAAGCAATCGACCGGTGCCCCACCCTTATTAGCGCGCGACCATTCAGTCGGCACCGGGCGGCGCAGCGCGGCGGGCATCTCCGCAAAGACCGTGGTTTCGATAACGGCCCAGTTGAAGTAGGTCATGGTGCAGCAGCCGGCTCGGCTTCGGTCAGATGCCGCGTGGCGGCGCCGGTGTAGCGGTAGGGCAATTGACGTGGCATCGGGCCCTTGTTGCGCTCGCTGCGGCCGCTTTGTTCCCACGCGTGCGCCAGAATGCCGACTGCGCGCGACAGGCAGAAAACCCCGCGCGCCAGCGGCGCCGCAAACCCGAGTTCGGCATAGATGACGGCCGTGGCGCCGTCGATATTCATTGGGATCGGCTTGCCCTTGCGGCCGGAGAGCAGAGCTTCGATGGCGCGGCCGATAGCGGCGTAGCGGCCGCCGACCACGCCGTCCTGCGCAGCCTCGTCCACCAGCGCGAGCAGACGCCCCGCGCGCGGGTCGACCGGATGGAACCGGTGCCCGAAACCCGGCAGGTACTTGCCATGCGCGGCGATGAAGGCGTCGACACCGGCTGCCGTAGCCGCTTCCAGCGACGCACCATCAAACATGCGCGCTTCGATGTCGTGGAACAGCTCGACCGCCTGTTGCCCCGCCCCGCCATGCACGTCGTCCAGCGCATTCAGCGCAGACGCCATCGCACCGTTGAGCGGCAACCCGCAGCTCGTCGCCATCTTGGCAATCGCAATGGACGGTGCGTGCGGGCCATGATCGACGGACGCCACCAGCGCTGCTTCCAGCAACGCAGCCTGGCGCTTGCTCGGCAACTCGCCGCGCAGCATCAGCCAGATCATTTCGGCAAAGCCGATGTGGCCAATCAGCTCCTGAATCGGGTAGCCGCGCACGTGGATGCGGCCGGGTTCGATGTCGATGATGTCGGTGCGCCAGTAGTCGGCGGCGAGGCCGGCGGCGTCTTGAGGAAGCGTCGATGTCATATCAGATGGCGCCTTCAGCACGGAGGGCTTCGATTTGGTCGGGGCGGTAACCGAGCTTGGCGAGCCAGTCGTCGGTGTGGGCGGATAGCGTCGGGGCGGGCGCGTGCGGGCACGGGTCTTCGCCCGACAGGCGGAAACCAGCGCGCGTGACGTGCTGGCCTTCCTCCGGGAACGAGGAGACGAAGCCGCGCCCCGTCACCTGCTCATGCGCTAGCACGCCTGGCACATCCAGCACCAAGCCGGCGGGAACGCCGGCATCGATCAGCAGCGGTTCCCATTCGGAGGCGGGGCGCTCAGCCAGCGCGGCTTCCAACGCGTCGTTAAGCGCCCGGCGGTGTTCCTTGCGTGCGTGGCGCTCGGCAAAGCGCGCGTCGGTGACCAGACTGGGCTGGCCGATCACGCGGCACAGCGCGGCAAACTGCTTGTCTTCGTTGGCGGCAATGTTGATCAGCCCGTCGCCCGTTTTGAACGTGCCCGACGGGGCGGCGGTGAAGTTCTGGTTGCCCATCGGGCGCGGGCTCACGCCGGCGTTCAGGTAGTTCGACACCACCCAGCCCATCGTGGCCAGCGTCGATTCCAACATCGACACGTCCACCATCTGGCCCTCGCCCGTGCGCTGGGCGCCGAGCAGGCAGGCCGTGACAGCCAATGCCGCCGTGATGCCGCCCACCGTATCGCTGATCGGGTAGCCGACGCGCAGCGGGGCCGATTCATCATCGCCCGTGACGCTCATCACGCCGGAAATGCCCTGGATAATCTGGTCGTACGCCGGGCGATGCGCCAGCGGACCATCCTTGCCGAAACCGGAGATGGCGCAATAGACGAGGCGCGGGTTCACCTCGCGCAGCACGTCGTAGCCGAGCTCCAGTCGGTCCATCACACCCGGGCGGTAGTTTTCGATGAGCGCATCCGCCTGCGCCACCAGCTTGAGGAGGATGGCCCGCCCTTCCGGGTGCTTCAGGTTGACGGTGACGGACTGCTTGCCCGCATTGACGGCAACGAACGAGGCGCCCATCTTGCGGCGCGCCTGCTCCGGGTCGGCACCCAAGCGGCGGGCGAGATCGCCATTGCCAGGCACCTCGACCTTGATGATTTCCGCACCGAGCAAGCCCAGCTGATAGGCGCAAAACGGCCCGGCCAGCACGTTCGACAAATCGAGCACGCGCAAACCCGCGAGAGGCAAAGCCATGAAACAACTCCTGCTACAACGGCTCCGCCCCTCGCCCTTCTAAGAAGTGCTGGGCGCGTTTGGCAGAGCCTAGGTTTTCTGGATTAGCTGAGCGGCGTTGCGCAACGGCGCAGGGTCGCCACCCAGCGTGGAAGTGATTTGCGCGGCGTGCTCCAGCACTGGCACGCGCCACGATTGCAGCAACGCTCCGTCGATGCGCGAAGCCGGGCCGGCCAGGCACAGCGCCCCGCGCAGCGCCTGCTGCGCACCGAACACCGGCACCGACAGGCCCACCGTTTCCCGGTCGCGCTCGCCAACCGACACGTAGTAGTAGTCGCGCCGGATTGCGTCATACGTGGCGCCCTGCATGCCCGAGAACGCGCACAGCACGCGCCCGCCCGAACCACGCTCCAGCGGCAGTACGTCGCCCTCGCGCACGTGGTCGCGGATCGAATGGCTCGAATCCACGCGATGCAGGCACACACGCACGTCACGCTCGCGGATGTAGAACGACACCGCCTCGCCCGTGGCCTCGGCCAGCGCACGCATGTGCGGCAGCACGACATCGCCGAGGCGCATGCTGCGCTGGTAGAGGGCGCCCAGCATCAGCGGTGCGGCGCCAATCTGGTAGCGGCCATCTTCCAGCCGGTACAGCATGCGGTGCTGGATGAGCGAACCCGCCAGCCGCAGGATCGTGCTCTTATAGAGCCCCGTGCGTGCGGCAAGCTCGGCCAGCGTGAGCGCGTAATCGCCGGGGCGGAACGCGAACAGGATCGAGAACGCGCGGTCCAGCGCGGCCACGCCCGATGCGCCCGGCGTGCTATCGCCTTCGCTGGCTGGCAGCTGCGTGTCGTTCTGAGCGGTTTGGCGTTCTGCAGTCATGACGATGTGGGGAAGGCGGCTTACTGGACCGTCTTCAAGGCTTGGTCGACGAAGCGGTTAGTGTACGTTTTACTCAGGTCGATCTTGGCGTTGCGGATCTTTTCGTCGTAGCTGGAGAGCACCGTCAGGGCCACCTTGGCGTCCGCATCCGTCATCAAACCGTCTTTGGAGAAGATCGGCTTGGAGTGGCGCAGCGCATCCACAAACACATCGCGGCCACCCACCTGCTGCTCCTTGGGCATCTTGTCGGCAATGGCCTCGGGCGTGCTGGCGTCGATCCACTTGAGCGTGCGGATGAAGGCGTTCACCAGACGCTGCACGGTCTCGGGGTTCTTGGTCATGAAGTCACGCGTGACGTACAGCGTCGCCGTCGGGTAGCGGCCGCCGAACACGGCGTTGGAGCCGGCATCGGTGCGCGTATCCACCAGGAACTTGGCAGCGCGGCGCTTTTCCAGCAGGCTCGCCACGGGGTCGAAGTTGACCAGTGCATCGATCTCCTTGCGATCCAGCGCCACCATGCCCGGCGCGCCCGACCCCACCGCGATATACGACACGTCGTTCACCTGCAGGCCGTTCTTGATGGCGTAGTAGCGCGCAAACAAATCGGTGGACGAACCCGGCGCGGTGATGCCGATCTTCTTGCCCTTCAAATCCTTGCCACTCTTGATGTCGAGATCGGGCCGCACCGCCAGCACGATGCCCGGCGTGATGTTGAGCAGCGCCACCGACACGATGTCCTTGCCTTGCGCCTGAATGTGGATGGTGTGGTCATAGAAGCCCACCACCGCGTCGGTCGAGCCGGCAATCAGCGCCTGCAATGCCTTGCTGCCGCCGGCCTGGAAGTTCTCCACCTTCACATTGAGCCCTTCCTTCTGGAAGTTGCCGAGCGACTGCGTGAGCGGCACCGGCATGTAGTTCAGGATCATCGAGCCGACCGACAGGCTCACGTTTTTCTTTTCCGGCTCGGCGGCGTTGGCTGCCGTGCAGACGGCTGCGCACAGCAAGGCCGAAATCCATCGCTTCATGGTTGTCTCCGTAGATGTTGTTTTGGGTCAGGCGCCGGCTTCCGAGTCCGCCTTCGGGCGCCACACCAGCAACTTGCCTTCAAGTGCATCCACGCTGCGGTCCAGCGCGATCACGAAGGCAGACAGCACGACGATCCCCGAGAACACGCCGGTCGCATCGAACACGCCTTCGGCCTGCGCAATCAGGTGGCCCAGGCCGGCGGATGAGCCGAGGTACTCAGCCACGATCGCGCCCATCACCGCCATGCCGACGGAGGCGCGCAGGCTGGAGAGAATCCAGCTCGTGGCGGACGGCACATACACATGGCGCAGCAGGCTCATGCGGCTGGCCTTGAGCAGGCGCGCATTGGCCAGGATCACAGGGTTCACCTCGCGCACGCCCTGGTACGTATTGAAGAAGGTGATGAACAGCACCATCGTCGCGCCCAGCGCCACTTTGGACGTCAACCCCAGCCCGAACCACATCACGAAGATGGGCGCGAGCAGAATCCGCGGGATGGCATTGACGATCTTGATGAACGGGTCGAGCACCTCGGCAGCCAGCTTGGATAAGCCCAGCCACAACCCGAGGCTGATGCCCATCAACGTGCCGATGCCGAACGAGAGGATCGTCTCGGCCAGCGTGATGGCCAGGTGCGTGTAGATGTCGCCGCCGGTGAACCACTCCCAGACGCGCGCGACGATGGACGACGGCATCGAGAAGTAGAACGGGTCGATCACCCCCGCACGGCCGAAGCTCTCCCACGAGCCGAACAGCACCACCACAACGGCTAGCTGGAACAGGCGAATCTTGGTCTTGTGCGCGAGACCCGCGCGCGGCGTGCTCATGGAAGGCGCAACGTTAGTGCTGGACGGCATGGCTCTTCTCCACTTCGGTGCCGAGGATCGACCAGATCTCGCGATACAGGCGGATGAACGCGTCGGTCATGTTGATTTCAGACACATTGCGCGGGCGTGGCAGCGTGATTTCCACATCGCCTACGGGGCGACTGGCCGGCCCGGCGGACATGACGACCACGCGATCGGCCAACGCAATGGCCTCTTCCAGGTCGTGCGTGATGAACAGCAGCGATTTGCGGTCTTCCTGCCACAGGCGCAGCAGTTCGCTCTGCATCAGGTGGCGCGTGTGCACGTCCAGCGCCGAGAACGGCTCGTCCATCAGCACGATCTTGGGCGAGAGGATCAGCGTCTGCGCCATGCTGATACGCTTCTTCTGGCCGCCCGACAGTTGATGCGGATAGCGCGCCTCAAAGCCCGCCAGGCCCACCTTCTTCATCCACGGGCGGGCGCGTTCGCGGGCCTCATCCACTGGCACGCCCTGGAACACGAGGCCCAGGGCGACGTTGTCGAGCGCCGTCTTCCAGGGCAGCAGGGAGTCCTGCTGCATCATGAAACCGGCATTGCCATTGAGCCCAGTCAGCGGCTCGCCAAACACATTGACGGTGCCGCCGGCCGGCTTGAGCAGCCCGGTCACGGCGTTGAGCAGCGTGCTCTTGCCGCAGCCAGTCGGCCCGACCACCGCCACGAACTCGCCTTCACCGATCGACAAGTCGACGCCCTCCACCGCCGTGAAGCTGCCGAACCGCACTGACACCTGATTGAGCTGGACCGCCGGCAACCCGGCGTGCAATCGACCGCTGGCGGCCTGGGAGAAAGCAAGCATGGACGTCTCCTTGAACGCGCCTGATTTGATGCGTTCTGTTTGATGGAATCTGGTTCTATTTTATGCGTACAAGCTTGCGCAGTTAACGGGCGTTAACCCGTAAACCATCATAAGGCGCCCAAGCGTACGACGGAATTTCCATCCGATTTTCGCCAAGTTATTCTCTCTAAAGAAACTATGTTCTTTCTGATAGAACATGCAGATTGCCAACCGCCTTGTTTATTTACGCCGAGCAATCCTCGCGGCTTTGTAAAAATTGCAATCCCCCCAAGTGTGGATGCGGCACACGGATCACACCGCATACACTCCCGCTGCTCGCGCGCACTAGATCAGTGCGCGAAGAAGCACACAAACAAAAAGCACAACTGACCGGGGGGTCATTCCATGAACGCATCGCGTTTGCTCACGCGCGGCACGCTCGCGCTTGCCTGCACGGCACTGCTGGGCGCCTGCGCCCAGAACTACACACACAAGATCAGCTCGACCACCGATGCCCTGAAGACCGGCGCGGTGGACAACGCCATTGCGGCGCACGAAGCGGCCTACAAGGACACCGCCGTTGCCGACCGTGACCTGCTTTACTTCATGGAGCGCGGCGAGCTGCTGCGCACCGGCAACAAGGACGTGGCCGAAAGCACGCAGGCGTGGCTGACCGCCGACGAACGCGTGCGCGGCTGGGAAGACGAGGCCCGCGGCAAGCTGCAGAAGGGTGCCGGCCAGCTCGGCGCCTGGTTGCTCTCCGACGGCCTGGCCCGCTATGACGGCCAGGACTACGAAAAGGTCTGGCTGAGCACCCGCCTGGCTGAAAACCACCTGGCCGCCGGCGATTGGGACAAGGCCCGCGTAGAAGTACGCCGCATGTACGAGCGCGAAACCCTGATCGAAGACCTGCGCGACAAGCAAGTCGAGGCCATCAAGGACGCCGCCAAGGAAAAGAAGGCCGATGCCACCGCCGTTAAGACGGCCGACATCAAGGGCTACCCGGTCGAGATCTTCAACGACCCGGAAGTGACCAACCTGCGCAACGCGTATCAAAGCGCCGTGTCGCACTATCTGGCCGCCTTCCTGTTCGAAGCTTCGGGCGACAAGAGCCTAGCTGCCGCCGGCTACCGCAAGGCCATCGAGCTGCGCCCCGACGTGACCTCGCTGCGCGACGGCTTGGCCGGCCTGGACAGCAAGAAGCCGCAGCCCGGCAAGACCGATGTGCTGGTGCTGGTGGAAACCGGCTTCATCCCGCGCCGCGAGTCGCTCAAGATCTCGCTGCCGGTGCCCATCAACGGCAAGATCAAGATTCTGTCGGCCGCCTACCCCACGTTGCGCCCGCAACCTGATGACCTCGTGCCCACCAGCGTGACGGTCGGCACCGACACGGCCAACACCGCCATGGTGACCAACCTCGACGCCATGGCCCGCCGTGCCCTGCGTGACGACATGCCGACCATGATCGCGCGCAGCGTCACGCGCATGGTCGTCTCGGCTGTCGCGCAAGAAGCGCTCGACCGCCAGAACAACACGGCCGCTTCGCTGATCAGCCTCGCGGTGGGCATCGGCAGCGCCGTCACGGCAGATGCGGACACGCGTGAGTGGCAATCGCTGCCGGCGCACGTGTCGTTGGCGCGCCTGAGCGTGCCGAGCGGCCCGCAGCACATCACGCTCGCCACCCCGCGTGGCCCGATCACCACCGACGTCAACGTCACCGGCCGCTACGCCGTGTTGGTGCTGCGTCCGCTGGGCCCGACCGTCAGCACGCTGGCTTCCGTGGCGCCGGCCAACGAGCCCGTCATGGTTGCAGAAGCCGCCCCGGCCGCACAGGCACCGACCAAACGCAAGGCGGCCCACGCCCCCGCGCGCAAGTCGGCTGCGGCTGCCACCAGCTCCGGCGTCTCGGCGCAGTAAGCCGCGCACCGTTCCCCTCGCCCGCTGCTCCGCCCGAGCGCGGGCGGTTTTTGCTTGTTCACCCCAACCGAGTCACGAGCGATGTCCGTTCCGTTTCTCCCGCAGTTTCCGCGTGGTCTGCGCCACGCTGCCCGCGCTACCGTGTGCGCACTGGCGTTTGCCGCCGGCACGCCCGCCCTTGCCGACACCATTGCCTCGCGCGTCGAAGGCTTGGGCGAGATGACCTACATCAAGGTCGCTGCCCTGCGCGCCACCGAGCGCGGCGGCCGCATGCTCGTCCAGGTGCGCTTCACCAATCAGGACAACCGCGACCGCACCATGTCGTACCGCTTCAAGTGGCTCGACAAGGATCAGTTCAGCGTGTGGGAAGACGAGCCCTGGAAGCCGCTGCTGATCCACGGTGCGCAATCGGTCGATGTGCAATCGCTCGCGCCCACCACGCAGGCCACCGATTTCCGCGTGGAAGTGCATGCCGTCGACAACAGCATGCCAATGACCAACGCCCCGCGTTGATCGGCACGCGCCCACCCCACTCCCTTTCCTTTCGATAAGAGGACCGACATGTTCCAAGCTGTTTCCCGCAATGCCCTCAAGCTCGCCGCCATGGGCCTGGCCGCTTCCGCCATGGTCGGCTGCGCCAACGTTTCCGGCCCGAACGTGGGCGGCAACGTGCAATACGGCGATGCCAAGGCCGTTGAGACCGTCACCAACGAATTCGGCTCGACCGACCTGCAGACCATTGCTGAATCGATGACGCGCTCGCTGCTGCAATCGCGCCCGATCACCGCTCCGCGCGAGGCGCCGATCGTCACGCTGGCGGAAGTGAAGAACAAGACCAGCGAATACATCGACACCCGCTCGATCACCGAGAAGATCCGCACGCAACTCGTCAAGAGCGGCGCCGTGCGCTTTGCAGTGAGCACCAACGAGATGCAATCGCAGGTGGATGAGCTGAGCCGCCAGAACCAGTCGGGCCTGTACAAGAACGCCGGCAAGGCCAAGATGGGCCAGATGCAAGGCGCCAAGTACCGCCTGGAAGGCAGCATCTCGTCGATCGTCAAGCGCTCGTCGAACGTGAAGGACGTCTACTACATCTTCAACCTGAGCCTGATCAACAACGAGTCGGGCATGCTGGAGTGGGCTGACGACAAGGAAATCCGCAAGACGAGCGCGAGGTAAGCCATGCGAGCGTTCAACCAAGCCGCGCGCGCCATGCGTGTCGTGAGCGCCGCACTCGGGCTGGCGGCGCTGGTCGCGTTGGTCACTTCTGGCGGCGCGCACGCGCAGGCCAAGGTGGCAGTCGCCGACCTGTCGTACAAGGACACCGTGCAGGAGTACTTCTCGTACGAAGCCGGCTATGCCAAGTCGAGCGAGCGCCTGTCGGGCTCGTACAGCGAGAGCGATTCCGGCTCGCGCGGCCGCGCCAGCTATTCAGGTTCGAATGAAGCCGCGTATGTGAAGGCCGAAGGCACCGTCACCCGCATCGAGATCGGCGAGCTGCGCAAGTTCACCGCCGACATCAAGGGCGACCTGATCAAATCGGGCGCCTTCCGCGTGGTGCAGGCGCGCCCGTACACGGCCAAGCCGACCGAACAGCTGTTCGACGTGATCAGCCGCATCAAGCAAGGCGCCTTCCCGGGTGCCGACTACGTGCTGTTCGGCACCGTCACCAGCGTGGAATGGCGCGACGATGTGCAGCCACTGCAAGGCACGCGCAACACGATGCTGCTCTACAGCCTGGAGCTGGGTGTGGACTTCAGCCTCATCAACACGCGCACGCATGAAGTGAAGGCGGCGTTCTCGGTGGTGGGCGAAGGCAACGACAACAAGATCTGGAGTGGCGGCGCCCGCCTGACGCCCAACAAGGCGCGGGTGATGCAAGCGGTGTCCCGCTCGCTGGCGGCAGAAGTGTCGACACAGTTGTCTGAGCAGGTGCGGGGCTTCCCGGCGCCGCGCGAGGCAGGTGGCGAGGCACGCGAGCCTGCCGAGGCAGCGACTGCGGCCAAGGTCCGCGTGTTCGAATAAGTGCACTTGGGGCCGCGCAGAAACTGATCCATCGAAAAAATTTCTGCTCCGGCCCCTAAAGTTTTCTGCGCGCCATCCGATCACAGGCGTACTGATCAGCGAGATGGCGATGCAACTCTCTTCCCCTTCCATTTCCAGCCCTGCAGTCGCCGGCACTCCTGGCGGCGGAAGCAGTTCGGCCAATGAAATCGAGCAACTGCAGCGCCAGCTCAAGCACCTGCAGAAGTCGATGGAAGACCTGCATAGCCAGGGGCTGCCGTCCAATCAAGCCAAGGCGCAAGCTGAGGTCTTGAGCATGCAAGTCCAGATCGTGCAGGCACAGATTGAGCGGCTGCAGGCACGCAAAGGCCTGGAGCAGGCGGAAACGCAGGTCGAGAACCGCCACAAGGCATCGGACACTTCCAGCACCAGCAACACCAGCGCGACCGCCCGGGCACGCACGACGGACAAGGTCACCGGTTCGTCCACCGCTGCCGATGCCCGCTTACAGGCACGTCAGGCGCAAGCGGCACAGCCGGCGCATCCGGCCAGCGCCGAAGCCATCGAGCCGGCAGAACCACCGCTGGTTTCGGTCAAGGCCTGAAGGCCTGAGGACCTAAGGGGCGGCGCGCTCGCGGCTGTCCTGCTGCCATGGCGCCAGACCCCGTCCTCGCCCCACACATCGGCCACCCCCTCCCACCGGGGGGACGTCAGCTCCTGCCACCAACGGCGACAATCGCCGCACCGCTTGCACCCGCGCGGCACCGAGATTCCGCATGACCTCCGCCGCCAGCGACGCCTTGCCTCCGACCACCCCCGTCGCTCCGCCTACGGCGCGTACACCCTCCCGCAATTTCTTCGCCCGCCATTGGCGTGGTGATTACAGCCTCGCCCGCTCGTACTGGCTGCACACCGCGCTCATGCAATTTGGCGTGGTCGCGCTCAGTGCCGGGGTCACGCACGCACTGGCACACAACGCGCCGGCACGCACTTCGTCGTCGGCCTTGCTGGTCATTTATGGGATGGGGCTGGCGCTGTGGATCTGGGCCATCGTCGGCACTTGGCGTGCCGCCGAGCGCGAGCGCGCCCGCTTGTCGAACGTATGGCCGGTAGTGGCCAAGATCATGATCGTGCTGGGCGCCCTGGCGACAAGTTCACGCGTCGTGAACGACCTGCCGCGCCTGGGCGCGCATCTGCGCACGGCGCTGGGAGAACAGGCCGCCTCGCCATTTACGGTGGTGCTGCAGCACGATGGGCGCGCCATCCTGTTTACCGGCGGCATGAACGACGGGGCCGCCGATGCGCTGGAAGCCGCGCTGCGCAAGGCGCCGCAAGCCACCGCCGTGGTGCTGCGCTCCGAAGGCGGCTGGCTGCGCGAAGGCGCGCTGGTGGCCGACATCATCCGTCAGCACCATCTGCGCACCTATGTTGAGCGCGCCTGCGCATCGGCCTGCACCATCGCCTTCCTGGCGGGTGAGGACCGCGCCGCCGCACCTGGCGCACGCATCGGCTTCCACCGCCCCCGTGCAGTCGGCGCCGAGCACGACCAGACCCCCGGTGCCACCGGCAATGAACTCTGGGATGCCTACAGCGCCGCCGGCCTGCCCGATGCATTCGTGCGCCACGTGCAGAACACCCCGTTTGATGGGATGTGGTTTCCAAGCGCGGAGGAATTGCAGACCAACCACGTGGTCACGCGCGTCTCTGCCGGCGGGGAATACGCCACCATGGCCACGCAGCTGCGCAGCCGCGACGCGCTGGCCGCTGAACTGCGCAACACGCCGCTCTACGCCACGCTGGAGCGCAAATATCCCGCGCACTTTGGCCAACTGCTCGATACCGTCTGGCAAGCATTACAGCAGAACGCCACCGATGCCCAGGTCACGGCGTTGCTGCGTGCGCAATCCACCAAGCTGTATCGCGCCTTGATTCCGACCGCGCCCGACGCGCTGCTCTTTGCCAATGCGCAACTGACGCTGGACGCCGCGCAGGCCTTGCAGCGCCTGAGCCCCGAAGCCTGCGTCGCCTACCTGGACGGCACAGCCAATGCGAGTGCCGCCACCGCGCGCCTGCCGCGCGCCCTGGCCGCCCGCGAGCAAAACCTGTTTGCTGAACTGATGCAGGCGGCCGACCCTGACCACGCCCCTGTGGTCACCCGGGCGCAAACCCTGCCCGTGCTGCAGTTGGCGGTGGCTGCCCTGCCGCTCGACCAGCAGCGCGTGCTGACCCTGCCCACGCTGCGCCATGCTGCCCCGGCCGCGGCGCGCTGCCAGGCGTTGATCAGCTTCGCGCAGGCCATCCTTGCCCTGCCCGACGCCGAACGCGCACTTGCGCTGCGCGGCATGTACGCCGATACCTCCGCACCCGACGCTTAGCGGCGCGTAGATCAAACGTCGCTGAAATCTACGCTGCGGCCCGCAGCGCACCGAGCGATGCACGCTGGCGTCCCTGCGCATCAAAATTTTCCGGTGCGAGCCATTGCTCAAATGCCGCCCGCAATGGCGGCCATTCGGTGTCGATGATGGAAAACCACGCGGTATCGCGGCTGCGCCCTTTGTAGACGATCGCCTGGCGGAAGACGCCCTCAAACTGAAAGCCCATCCGCAGCGCCGCCTTCCGCGATGGCGTATTCAGGCTGTCGCACTTCCACTCATAGCGGCGGTAGCCGAGGTCATCAAACACGTGCTTCATCAATAGGAACTGCGCCTCGGTGGAAGCCGGCGTGCGTTGCAGCAGCGGTGAGAACGTCACCGCCCCCACCTCCACCACGCCGTGTTCCGGCGTGATGCGCATGAGGGCCAGCGTGCCGACCGCGCGATCGGTACGCGCATCAATCACGGCGTACTGCAATGGATCGCGCCGCGCCGCGATGCGCTCCAGATAGGCGCGATGCGCAGCGGCCTCCGTAAATGGGCCTTCCATTAGATACGTCCAATCGCGGCCATCCTGCGCGTGGCGGAAGGCCTCGAACAAGGCGTCTGCGTGGCGGGCGGGGTCCAGCGGCTCCAGCTTGCAATATCGGCCGAGCAGCGGTGTATGCGGCGGTAGCGGACGGGCACTCCAGTCCGGCAGCAGCATGCCGATGGGTTGTTCATACGGGTTGAGCGTGGTGGTGGTCAT